>NZ_CP160096.1:0-2712101 GCF_046895345.1 Corynebacterium aurimucosum
GTGTGCGGATGATGTTTGAGAACTCAATAGTGTGCCAATGTACTTTTTTGTTGGTTGATTTTTTGTTCTGGCCGTGATGCGTTGTATGTGTGTTGCGGTTGGTGTATGCCGGATGGCGCTTTTCTTTCAAGCGGCGTCATTGTAAATAACATAAGTTGTTTGGGCGTATTGTTTAAAATCTTCTAACGTGACCGGCTCCCTGTATATCCCCGTCGGGTTGGGGGTTGGTTGATGGATTTTTTCTTTATGTAATTTTTGGATAGCCAGTTCAGGCCTTTTGGTCTGTTGTGGTTTGTTCTTTTTGTTAGGTTTGGGCTTTTCACGGCCTTTTTTGTGGAGAGTTTGATCCTGGCTCAGGACGAACGCTGGCGGCGTGCTTAACACATGCAAGTCGAACGGAAAGGCCAGTGCTTGCACTGGTACTCGAGTGGCGAACGGGTGAGTAACACGTGGGTGATCTGCCTTGCACTCTGGGATAAGCTTGGGAAACTGGGTCTAATACCGGATATGAACCGTCTTTAGTGTGGTGGTTGGAAAGTTTTTTCGGTGCAAGATGAGCTCGCGGCCTATCAGCTTGTTGGTGGGGTAATGGCCTACCAAGGCGTCGACGGGTAGCCGGCCTGAGAGGGTGTACGGCCACATTGGGACTGAGATACGGCCCAGACTCCTACGGGAGGCAGCAGTGGGGAATATTGCACAATGGGCGGAAGCCTGATGCAGCGACGCCGCGTGGGGGATGACGGCCTTCGGGTTGTAAACTCCTTTCGACAGGGACGAAGCGCAAGTGACGGTACCTGTATAAGAAGCACCGGCTAACTACGTGCCAGCAGCCGCGGTAATACGTAGGGTGCGAGCGTTGTCCGGAATTACTGGGCGTAAAGAGCTCGTAGGTGGTTTGTCGCGTCGTCTGTGAAATTCCGGGGCTTAACTTCGGGCGTGCAGGCGATACGGGCATAACTTGAGTGCTGTAGGGGTAACTGGAATTCCTGGTGTAGCGGTGAAATGCGCAGATATCAGGAGGAACACCGATGGCGAAGGCAGGTTACTGGGCAGTTACTGACGCTGAGGAGCGAAAGCATGGGTAGCAAACAGGATTAGATACCCTGGTAGTCCATGCCGTAAACGGTGGGCGCTAGGTGTAGGGGGCTTCCACGTCTTCTGTGCCGTAGCTAACGCATTAAGCGCCCCGCCTGGGGAGTACGGCCGCAAGGCTAAAACTCAAAGGAATTGACGGGGGCCCGCACAAGCGGCGGAGCATGTGGATTAATTCGATGCAACGCGAAGAACCTTACCTGGGCTTGACATACACCAGATTGCTGCAGAGATGTAGTGTCCCTTGTGGTTGGTGTACAGGTGGTGCATGGTTGTCGTCAGCTCGTGTCGTGAGATGTTGGGTTAAGTCCCGCAACGAGCGCAACCCTTGTCTTATGTTGCCAGCATTTGGTTGGGGACTCATGAGAGACTGCCGGGGTTAACTCGGAGGAAGGTGGGGATGACGTCAAATCATCATGCCCCTTATGTCCAGGGCTTCACACATGCTACAATGGTCGGTACAACGCGCAGCGACACTGTGAGGTGGAGCGAATCGCTGAAAGCCGGCCTTAGTTCGGATTGGGGTCTGCAACTCGACCCCATGAAGTCGGAGTCGCTAGTAATCGCAGATCAGCAACGCTGCGGTGAATACGTTCCCGGGCCTTGTACACACCGCCCGTCACGTCATGAAAGTTGGTAACACCCGAAGCCAGTGGCCTAAACTTGTTAGGGAGCTGTCGAAGGTGGGATCGGCGATTGGGACGAAGTCGTAACAAGGTACCCGTACCGGAAGGTGCGGGTGGATCACCTCCTTTCTAAGGAGCTTTAATTTTAAGCACCAGTTGGTGCTATGAGCATGTGAGTATTTGTTCTCATGTGTGTGGTGGTTGATGTAGGCGATTGTTCTACTGCCATCGAATGATAATCGGGTGGAGATACATCTTAACCAGAATGGTTGACTAACATTTTTTTTAAAAGTACGTGGTGCATTGTTGGGTGTCTGGGGCATTGTTCCCTGGTTGTATAACCCACATGATGGTAATGACCGTGTGTAGGCCTTTGTTGGTTGTGGTTGTTGGGTTGTGTGGGGTGTTGTGTGAGAACTGTATAGTGGACGCGAGCATTAAACCGCATGCTTTTTACCTTGTGGCAGCTGGCTTTTTATAGTTGGTTGTTGTGGTGGGTGTGTGGTTTGTGTGATTTCTTTGTTCTTTTTGTGTTTTGTGTGTTCACGCCACTGTTGATGATTGCTGCTTGTTGTGTGGTGGTTGTTGGTGGTGGTTGTGTGTTCGTTATTTAGGGCGCATGGTGGATGCCTTGGCATGCTGAGCCGATGAAGGACGTGTAAGGCTGCGTTAAGCCTCGGGGAGTTGTCAATAAAGCGTTGATCCGAGGATGTCCGAATGGGGAAACCTGGCACCTGTTATGGGGTGTTACCCTTCAGTGAATTCATAGCTGTTGTGGGGGTTTACGCGGGGAAGTGAAACATCTCAGTACCCGTAGGAGAAGAAAATAAAATTTATGATTCTGCTAGTAGTGGCGAACGAACGTGGATGAGGCTAAACCGTGTGCATGTGATACTTGGTAGGGGTTGTGTGTGCGGTGTTGTGGGCCCCAATGTGAATCAGCTACCACTGGTTTGCTTGTGTGTTGTTGTTAGGTGAAGTGGTGTGGAAACGCCTACCGTAGAGGGTGATAGTCCCGTAGTTGAAGGCTGCAATGCATGGGTTGTTGGGTTGCCCGAGTAGCAGCGGGCTCGTGGAATCTGCTGTGAATCTGCCGGGACCACCCGGTAAGCCTAAATACTCAGTGTGACCGATAGTGTATGAGTACCGTGAGGGAATGGTGAAAAGTACCCCGGGAGGGGAGTGAAATAGTTCCTGAAACCATGTGCTTACAATCCGTCAGAGCACCTTTTTATGGTGTGATGGCGTGCCTTTTGAAGAATGAGCCTGCGAGTCAGCGGCATGTCGCGAGGTTAACCCGTGTGGGGTAGCCGTAGGGAAACCGAATCCTAATGGGGTGTTTTAAGTGGCATGTCCTGGACCCGAAGCGGGGTGATCTACCCATGGCCAGTGTGAAGCAGTAGTAAGATGCTGTGGAGGCGCGAACCCACGTAGGTTGAAAACTGCGGGGATGAGCTGTGGGTAGGGGTGAAAGGCCAATCAAACTCCGTGATAGCTGGTTCTCCCCGAAATGCATTTAGGTGCAGCGTCGCATTAGCTTGGTGGAGGTAGAGCTACTGGTTGGTTGAGCGGGACTACAATCTTAGCAATGTCAGCCAAACTCCGAATGCCATCAATTTGTGTTGTGCGGCAGTGAGACTGTGGGGGATAAGCTTCATAGTCGAGAGGGAAACAGCCCAGATCGCCGGTTAAGGCCCCTAAGGGTGTGCTAAGTGGAAAAGGATGTGGGATCGCGAAGACAGCCAGGAGGTTGGCTTAGAAGCAGCCATCCTTGAAAGAGTGCGTAATAGCTCACTGGTCGAGTGGTCCTGCGCCGACAATGTAGTGGGGCTCAAGCACACCGCCGAAGCCGCGGCAAACTTTTTTGTTTGGGTAGGGGAGCGTCGTGCATGTGTTGAAGCGTTACCGTAAGGAGGCGTGGAGTGTGTGCGAGTGAGAATGCAGGCATGAGTAACGAATTGGAAGGTGAGAATCCTTCCCGCCGGATGACTAAGGGTTCCTGGGTCAAGTTCGTCTTCCCAGGGTGAGTCGGGACCTAAGGCGAGGCCGACAGGCGTAGTCGATGGATAACCAGTTGATATTCTGGTACCCGTATATCCGCGCCCATGATAAAGCACTGATACTAACCACCGCGGATATAATTGATGTGTTCTTTGAACATGTTGGTTGTTGATGTCGTGGGGCCTGATGTGTGGTTCAAGTGATGGGGTGACACAGTGTAGTAGCCATGCCGCTTAATGGATTGTTGGTGTAAGCGTGTGAGGTGGTGTGTAGGCAAATCCGCACACCGTAATGCCTGAGGCGTGATGCGTAGCCCTTGTTGGGTGAAGTTGGTGATCTAGTACTGTCGAGAAAAGCCTCTAGCGATGTGGATGTATGGCCCGTACCCTAAACCGACACAGGTGGTCAGGTTGAAAATACTAAGGCGTTCGGGTGAACTGTGGTTAAGGAACTCGGCAAAATGCCCCCGTAACTTCGGGAGAAGGGGGACCACATGACTTAAACCAGTCTTTGCGCTGGTGGTGGGTTGTGGGGTCGCAGAGAATAGAGGGAAGCGACTGTTTATCAAAAACACAGGTCCATGCGAAGACGTGAAGTTGATGTATATGGACTGACGCCTGCCCGGTGCTGGAAGGTTAAGAGGACCGGTTAGTAGTCTTTTGGCTGCGAAGCTGAGAATTTAAGCCCCAGTAAACGGCGGTGGTAACTATAACCATCCTAAGGTAGCGAAATTCCTTGTCGGGTAAGTTCCGACCTGCACGAATGGCGTAACGACTTCTCTGCTGTCTCAACCACAGGCCCGGTGAAATTGCACTACGAGTAAAGATGCTCGTTACGCGCGGCAGGACGAAAAGACCCCGGGACCTTCACTATAGCTTGGTATTGGTGTTCGGTTCGGTTTGTGTAGGATAGGTGGGAGACTATGATGCATGCACGCCAGTGTGTGTGGAGTCGTTGTTGAAATACCACTCTGATCGGATTGGATGTCTAACCTTGGCCCATGATCTGGGTTGGGGACAGTGCCTGGTGGGTAGTTTAACTGGGGCGGTTGCCTCCCAAAATGTAACGGAGGCGCCCAAAGGTTCCCTCAGCCTGGTTGGCAATCAGGTGGTGAGTGTAAGTGCACAAGGGAGCTTGACTGTGAGACAGACATGTCGAACAGGGACGAAAGTCGGGACTAGTGATCCGGCACCTACTTGTGGATGTGGTGTCGCTCAACGGATAAAAGGTACCCCGGGGATAACAGGCTGATCTTCCCCAAGAGTCCATATCGACGGGATGGTTTGGCACCTCGATGTCGGCTCGTCGCATCCTGGGGCTGGAGTAGGTCCCAAGGGTTGGGCTGTTCGCCCATTAAAGCGGCACGCGAGCTGGGTTCAGAACGTCGTGAGACAGTTCGGTCTCTATCCGCCGCGCGCGTTGAAACTTGAAGAAGGCTGTCCCTAGTACGAGAGGACCGGGACGGACGTACCTCTAGTGTGCCAGTTGTTCCGCCAGGAGCATCGCTGGTTGGCTACGTACGGAAGGGATAACCGCTGAAAGCATCTAAGCGGGAAGCCTGTTTTAAGATGAGGTTTCACTTGAGGTCCCCCAAAGACGATGGGGTTGATAGGCCAGACCTGGACGCACCGCAAGGTGTGAAGGCTACTGGTACTAATAGACCAAAACAAACACACACACTCACAATTGAGTGTGTCAACATATAAACACAAATAAAGACAAGAAACACACTGTCGCTTCGCGTCCACTACACAGTATCTGACACAACACCAGCAACCAGCTTGCCCTAAGTGTTTGTCGGTGGCCTATAGCAGCAGGGAAACGCCCGGTACCCATTCCGAACCCGGAAGCTAAGCCTGCTAACGCTGATGGTACTGCAACCGGGAGGTTGTGGGAGAGTAAGAAACCGCCGACACCAAACAAAACAACAACTCAATAAAAACAAAAGGGGAGACCGTTAAAGCCACAGACGCTTTAACGGTCTCCTTTTTTCACGTTTTACGCCTCACTACCAACTTCGAGAAGTTCTGTTGCTCTAACAGGTCAATCGCGCGATGCGCCCAAAACCATCGGGCTACGGGGTAAGCAGATGATCGGCACCGGTTTACTGTTCAAAGGGCCACACACGACGCACAAAGGTCGAAGCCGTCAGCGGGGAAGCGACGTAGGGGTAAGCCTCGGCATTCCACTCTATGCGCAGCGAGAAGCCCTCGCCGTGTATGTATTGCATGCGTAATACGGCTAGGTCATATTTCTGATCGTAGGAGCTTTCTTTAACGAGAGCTACAGCAGCTTCTTCTACTGCATTTCGCGCTATGGGGGCGACCTGGAAGCTGCCGTCTTTCCAACAGAGGACAGCATCAACTTTTCGAAGGACGCCACCGGCCGGAGTGCCGAGTACGACGAAACTAACTACGATTCCATCCCACGAAGAATCTATTGCGTGGCTCAGTAGCTGAAGATCAAGCTTGATATCGTCGATGAGCTTGTGGAAGAGTTCAGCAGAGGCTCCATCGCTACCGTTTGAGTAAGCCTCGGGCGGAATCGCATGGTCGATGGTGGGGTATGATCGGACACTCGACTGCGCATTTGTCTGGCAGCGGTCCTTTAATTTCTCCGCTATCGAGACGAAGAAATCAAAGGCATTCGGCACTTCGTGGTCCTCGTTGTAGTCCCTACGGCTATAGGTAAACGAGTCGAAGGCCTTATCGTAGCGCACCGCTAACAAGGTAGCGCCGATGGATTTGGCCATCGCGGAGGTCCGGCTTTCATATGGACTATGCAGTTCACCAGCGAAATTCGGTGGGAAGATATTGAATAGCAGTCTTTGGTGAATGAGCTCATGGGCATCGTGATAGCGAATGACTCGGTCGAAGGGCGCTGCATCTTTGACCTCTCCGATATTGGTGTATTGGTGGCCGTTGTCTTTCTTCCAGATGGCGAAAAAGGTGATGGATTCGACGTTTTGGTCTTGCAAGCTTTGGTCCGTGGCGAATGCTCGGCGCACGGCATCTTCGAATTGTTCAGCGGGGGTACCGAAGCTGTACTCATAGCGTGGTTGTGTCATGCATGACACAGTACAGCCACTTGAGGCGTTGCGCGCGGCGAGCGGAAGTTAGTCCGTTCGTCCCTGTGCGTCTGGAACGGTGTGGCTTCGTTTCTATTGGCGGTCATTGCAGGGAGCTTTGAGCACCCGCTTCGCACCGGTGTTGCGCATTGGAATCGTGTTTTTAGAGGAGCTAGATACCCAGCACGGATTTCGCAATGAAGAAGTAGATAATCAAGCCCGTTGCGTCACAAAACGTGGAGATGAAAGGGTTAGAAAAGACAGCGGGATCCGCGCCTACTGTTTTGGCCACGATGGGCATGAGCCCGCCTACTGTTGCAGACATCGAGCAAATAAGGAACAAGGTGGAGCCGATCACGATACCGATATCGAGGCCGTAGACCACCGTCGCCAAGACGAGACCAGCCAGTCCGAGTACGGCGCCGAGCAGCATTCCGACGCGCAGCTCGCGCCACATTACGGAAAGGAGGTCGCGCGTTCGGACGTCGCCAAGCGCGAGCGCACGGGTCACAGTAGTAGCCGCTTGGTTTCCTGTATTGCCGCCGGTACCTGTGAGGAGGGGGATAAACAGAGAAAGTACGACCGCCTTGGCCAGGGTGTCCTCGAAGGAATCGAGAACCCGCACGGTCAACAAGGCTGACACAGCGAGCACGAGCAGCCAGAGAATGCGGGAGCGAACGAGCTTGAGCAACGGCGTCGACAAGTAGGGCTGTTGGAGCGCTTCTGTACCACCGGAGCGCGCCGAGTCCTCGCTGTCCGCTTCTTCCATGATGTCCGTGGCATCGTCCCACGTAAGAAGACCAACGAGGCGGTGGGAATCATCCACAATCGGCAGCGCCAGCATATCGAGGGGCAAGAACCACCGCACGGTTTCTTCAGCGTCAGCAGTCGCCCGCGCATAAACCGGTTCCTTCATGATGTCCTCAATGAGCACGCCCCTCTTCGCCGTGAAGAGATCTCGCAGGCTCACAACGCCCACCAGGCGACGGTCCTTGCGCGTCACCGGAACGGTATAGATGGTCTCCAGTTCATCGGCGGTATCGCGTAGAGTGCGCAGGGCATCTTCCATGCTCATTTCCGGGTGAATGTCGGGCACCTCGGGCGACATACGACGGCCGACGGAGCCCTTCGTGTAGCCAAGGATTACTCCGGTGACATCGCGCTGCGTTTGGGTTAGTGAGCGGAGGAGGCGATCCGCAATCTCGGCGGGCAGCTCATCCAACAGCGCCACGCGGTCTTCGGGATCCAACTCGTCGAAGAATTCATAAACATCGGCATTCCCCAGCTCATCAATGATGTCCGCCTGGTGCTTTGCATCGAGCGCATCAAAGATCGCGATGGACTTTTCCCGCGGCAGCAGGCGGAGGGCTAGCGCAGCGCGGAGCGCATTCTGGCGCTCTACAATCGCGATGAGTTCTTGACGGGGAACGCGAGCTAGAAGTTCCTGGAGGCGAGGGGCCTTTTTAGGATCGATAGCGTCTTCTTGCTTCAGCCATGCCTCTACGGTCTCGCTGGCCTGTTCAATAGTTTCTGCCATCGCTTCGCCTTTCCACTCGACGCCAACCTCCTCAGACTACGCTATGCAGCGCTGCACGGCCTTTTCGCAGATGTACTATTGCGGCATGCTTTCCCTTTACCGTGAATTCGCGGACAATGATGTTGTTAGGTCGATACTGAGCTTCGAAGAAGCAGAGTTTCTCTTCGTTGTGGCAGATGCGCCGAAGAAGTGGGTGAGCGATGATCCTTATGCTGAGGACAAAACTCACATTCAGCTCCTGAGCTTGCCTGGAGTCGCCTTAAAGATGCTGCCCGGTGGTGAGCTGATTACTGGTGACGTCTCCGTGCGCTATCCGCAGCTCTTCCAGACAGTCGCAGGAAAGACGCTGTGGGACCCGCGCGAAATTGCGGAGCTCAAGCCTTTCACAGTGTTTCATGCTCGGGGTAGCCACCATTTCCATGAGAGAAGCAAAGAACACTATGTCGATATCTGGGAGATTCTTCCAGATGTAGCCGACGCAGCCATGGAGCAACTTCTTGCTCGGATTGACGTTCCGGTAGAGCTTGATTCCACATTCGGTCCGTTGGTGCTCGACCGCTGTACAAATACATTCGAAGGCAAGGCAGAAGAACTCGGAGTTGATATCAGCATCGTGTATGAAGGGGAGGAGCTTCTTCTCGCGGAGAGTACGAATCTCAAGCGAAAATTGAAGGCACCGCTCTCTGTGATCAACAAGGTGCTCAGTTCCGAGTTCCTCGAGGAGGCCCAGCGCTTTGCTGCTGCAAAGGCCCTCCGAGCCGCCAACCGTTGGCGCCACGACGTCGCCGTGTCCGAGGGCAACAGCGTCCCGGCGCCGGAACTTACTACCAGCGACGTATACGCCAAACTTACTCCCGTTGCTGTTGAGGTTCCTCAACGTGGCAACCTCAGCGTGGAGTTTGATGATGGCTATCTTTTTGGCGGTCACCCCGTAACAGTGAAGGTAAGACGCAACGGTAAGCCTGCATCCCTTGAGCTCGACGCTTAATACTGTTCGCGCATCCGCGTGAGGACGTTGTGGGCCGAAATCAGGCACATGGGCACGCCCACGCCCGGGACCGTGGTGCCACCGGCGTAGTACAGGTTGGGCAGCTTACGGGATTGGTTCCGACCTCGAAAAAATGCGGACTGGCGCAGCGTATGGGCAGGGCCCACGGCGCCGCCGGACCAGGAATTGTACTGCTCGGCAAAGTCGGCGGGGCCGAGCGTGCGCTTGACGACGACCCTCTCCTCCAGATCCTCAATCCCCATCCAGGATCCCAGCTGCGCCACGGCAGCGCGAGCGATGGCGCCCACGCGGGGAGATTCCACAGCGCCGTAGGCATCACCATGGCCATAGGATTCTTCTGCCGGAACAGGAATGAGGATGAAGAGATTCTCGTAGCCTTCCGGAGCCACACTGGAATCGGTGGCAGAGGTTTTTGAAACATAGATCGACTCCGAGGCACCCAACGGCCGTAACGGCTCAGGGCCGTGGTAGACGGCCCTAAAATCGGGGGTCCAGTCTGTGCTGAATAGCAGCGTATGGTGTGCCAGCTGCGGAAGGGCACCCTTCACACCGAGGAAGACTAAGACGGTGCCCAGGCCAGGGTCACGGTGGGCAAAGTAGCGTTCCGGGTACGTTTGCAGGTCCGTGGGAAGCAGAGCGGTTTCTGTGTGGTGCAGGTCAGCGGCGGAGACGATGGCGTCGGCGGGGATCATGCGGCCGTCATCAAGCGTGACGCCCGTCGCGCGCCCGTGCGCGTGGTTGATCGCTACCACCGCCGTGCCAAGCTCGAAGGTGGCGCCGGCTGCTTGCCTCGCGATAGCGTCGACAACGGCCGCGAAGCCTCCTAAGGGGTAGCGCACGCCCTCCACCAGGTCGGTGTGGCTCATCAAGGAATACAGTGCCGGCGCGGCCTGCGGTTCGGTGGAGAGAAACACTGCGGGGTAAGTCAGGACCTGGCGCAGGCGGTAATCCTTAAACTGGGCGGCCACCAGCGCATCTAGTGAGCGAGTCAGCAGCAGCGCGAGCGAGCCCAGCCGGGTGAGGACGTCTTTGTTGAGAAGCTGCGTGGGGCGCGAGAAGGTGGTGTATAAGAAGTTGCGCAGGGCAATGGCGTATACGTCGGAGGCCTTGGAGAGGTACCCGCGCACCTTGTCGCCAGCGCCCGGCTCCAAGGATTCAAAAAGCTCTGCTACGTTATCCACGCCCGTTTCTATATCGAGGGTCGCGCCGTCTTCGTTGATAACACGGTAGGCAGGGGAGAGGTCCACTAGGTCCAGCTCGCGCTCGGTACTGGTGCCGCAGGCGCGGAAAAACTCATCGAAGGCCTCCGGCATGAGGTACCACGAGGGGCCGGTATCGAAACGGAAGCCATCCACGGCCAGGCTTCCCGCGCGCCCACCAACGCTGCGTTGCTTGTCGACGACCGTCACCCGCATCCCCTCCCGCAACAGCAAGGCAGCGGTGGCTAGGCCTGCAATACCAGCGCCGATGACAACAACATGTTTGCTCATGTTCTTTAACCTTTATTTCGTGCCGCGTGCGCTGCAGCGCGGCTGATGAGGACAGCTTTCCGCGCAGCGGACACACTGACGCGGGTAGTCATGATCTCGTGCGCAGGAGTGGCTTCGAGGAGATCCGTAAGCTCCGTGAAAAGAGCCGCCGCTGCGGCTACCCCCACCCTGGAGCCAAGGGGAAGCAGGTCCATGGCCGTGCGGGCATGGGCTAAGTCTTCGCGGATATCAGAAATGATCGCGGCCTTCGTTTCCTCATCGAGTTTGTCTGGCTCACGCAGCGTAGGAAAATAAGCTCGACCCAGCTCAGTAGAGTCTTCGTGCAGGTCCCGCAAAAAGTTGATCTTCTGAAACGCGGCACCCAGGCGCTCCGCTCCTTCTTCGACGCCATCAGGCCGAGGTGCACCGGCATAAAAAGTATCCAGGCATAGCAGCCCAATGACTTCTGCAGAGCCCCGAACGTAGGTCTTAAAAGACTCCGCTGTGTGGGAGGTGCGCGTGAGGTCGCAACGCATGGAGGCAAAGAACTCTGCAATGTGTTCTTCCTGGAACCCGCAGCGCCGCGCGGAGAGCGCGTAGGCGTGCACGACTGGGTCGGCGTGAAAACGTTGGGAGGGGGCGTTGCGGACGGTGGTTTCGTAGGCGTCGAGAAGCGCGGCCGCGTCCTGGGGATCGAGCCCGGCGTCGACGATTTCATCGGCGGTGCGCACCATGGCATATAAATTTCGGATGTCCACGCGCACTCGCGGCTGAAGAAGCCTTGTGGCCAGGGAAAAACTGGTGGAGTAGTGGCGCATGATCTGAGCCGCGGCTGCTTCGGCACAGCGGTCATAGTGTTCCAGAGCGGAAAGAGATGCGCGCATGGGGCATATTTTAGACCACACGCGTCACACATTTAACCCGAGGCAAGATAGGGTAGTGACGTTACTTTCCCCATCTATAAGGAGAACACGTCCATGACCACCCCAACGATGACTGCTGCGGCTCGCGCCGTTGACCTGTTCAAACAATACGGTCAGGGAGACACCGCAGTTACCGCGTTGGACCACGTCGACGTTGAGTTCGCGCGCAACACCTTCACCGCCATCATGGGCCCGTCGGGCTCCGGCAAGTCCACCCTTATGCACACCATGGCGGGGCTCGATTCGGCGACGTCCGGTTCGGCCTTCATCGGTGACACCGACATGTCGAAGCTCAGTGACAAAGATATTACGGCCCTGCGCCGCGACCGACTGGGCTTCATCTTTCAGTCCTTCAATCTGGTGCCCACGCTGACCGCGGCAGAAAACATCACGCTGCCCACCGATATCGCTGGCAACAAGGTGGATAAAGAGTGGTTCGATGAGGTCACTTCCCGCCTAGGCTTGTCCGAGCGCTTGAATCACCGCCCAGCAGAGCTCTCCGGCGGCCAGCAACAGCGCGTGGCCTGCGCGCGGGCCCTGGTTTCGCGCCCCGAGATCATCTTCGGCGATGAGCCGACCGGCAACCTGGATTCGAACTCCTCCGCCGAGGTGCTCGACATTTTGCGCACCGCCGTTGACAAGGATGGTCAGACCGTCGTTATCGTCACGCACGATGCCAAGGCCGCCTCCTACGCAGACCGCGTGGTTTTCCTTGCTGATGGCCGCCTCGTGAATGAACTGACCAACCCAACCATGGAGTCCATCCACGCCGTGATGGCAGAAATTGAGGGCTAGAGCATGGCCACAAAGAACACCATGCGCACGGTGTCCGTGCGTAACATTCTCGCGCATAAGCTGCGTCTTGCCCTGACCCTGCTGGCGGTGGTGCTCGGCACCGCGTTCATCTCGGGTTCCTTCATGTTCACCAATTCGCTCTCGAGCACCTTCGACTCCGCGGTATCTACCGCGTTTACTGGCGTGGATGCGGCCGTGAGCCAGAAGGAGGGCGGCCCCAACCTCGATCAGAAGATGCGCGATGACATCGCCGCCGACCCCGATGTGCGCGCGGTGAACATGCAAAGCAGCCAGACGGTCGTGGTGGCAAACAAGGACGCCGAGGCCTTTCAAACCGGTGGGGGCACCTCCAGCGTGCAGCCCTACTACCCGGAGGAGCAATCCGTCGGTGAGCCCGCCACGCTTGTCGAAGGCTCCGCGCCTCACGGGACCGGCGAGGTTCTCATCAATGACTCGGCTGCGGAAAAATTCGATATCACGATCGGCGACAGCCTTCTCGTAGTCCACCCGGACCAGCGTGATGAGGTTAAGGTCGTGGGCGTCGTCAAGCCTGTGGTGGACCAAGGCCCCAGCCTGACACTGCTCATGGACCACGAGGCCTTCGTCGAGCGCTATGGCAATTCTGCCCAGTTGAAGGTCGCGGCGGCCGAGGGAGTGAGTGCCGATAAACTCGTGGATCACCTCAACGAGACCTTCGAGGTCAAGGCGGAATCTGGCCAGAAACTGGCCGATGAGATTTCGGATCAGATTTCCTCTGCCCTGAAATTCGTCAACTACTTCCTTATCGCTTTCGGCCTCATCGCGCTGTTGGTGGGCACGTTTATCATTGCGAATACCTTCTCGATGATCGTGGCTCAGCGCACCAAGGAGTTCGCACTCCTGCGTGCACTCGGCGCCTCCCGTGGGCAGATTACGCGCTCGGTGGTGACGGAGGCCTTCATCGTGGGCCTTGTGGGTTCAGCCGTGGGCGTAATCGCCGGCATGGGCCTGGTGGCACTCATCAAGGCAGTTTTTGAAGCCAAAGACATGCCCATGGGCGGCGGTTTGGGCCTGAGCGTGAGCGCAGTCGTCGTGCCGTTGCTTTTGGGTGCTGTGGTCACCATCATTTCCGCGTGGGCACCGGCGCGCCGGGCAGGCGCGGTCAAACCCGTGGAAGCCATGCGCACCACCGAGTCTGCGGCTGGTTCTTCGTTGCTCGTGCGCAGCGTGCTGGGCGGGCTGCTGCTGGTTGTAGGCATCATCTTCGCGCTTGTTGGAGTGTTTGTTGATGCCTCCACAGGCATCCGCGCCTCCCTCGTGGGTCTCGGTGCGCTCAACCTAATCCTTGGTTTCTTCCTTGCCGGCCCGGCCATCTCCCTGCCTATCGTTCCGGGGATCGGCCGCGTGGTTGGCGCGCCCTTTGGTGCGGTGGGCAAGCTGGCGTCGACGAATTCGGCGCGTAACCCGCGCCGAACCGCGGCTACCGCGTTCGCTCTCATGCTGGGCGTGGCGCTGGTGACCTCGATCGGCATGTTGGGTGCGACGATGAAAGCCTCGGTTGCCGATGCCGTCGAACAGGATGCCCGCGCGGACTTCTTGCTGTCCGGTCCGACGTCCGGAAACTTCCCGACGCCGAACGAGACGGCGCAGCGTGCCCGCGATACCGAGGGCGCTGGCCAAGTCGTAGCGATGAGTACTGCGCCACTACAGGTGGATGGCCAGGCTTCGATGAATTATGGCCCGGAAATGTTGATAAGCCAGGTCATCGATGGCAACGCCGATGACATCCTCAACCTCACCGTGGTCGAAGGCGCCGTGAACACGGGAGAGGAGCCTGGCTTCATCGCCGAGGCCGGCTTGGCTGCGGAGCAGGGTTGGGAAGTCGGTCAGTCCTATGAGCTGGCCGGTCCAGATCCCTCCCGCACCGCGCAGGTGAAGCTCCTCGGCACGTATGAGCATTTTGAGATGCTTTCGGGTCTGGCCGTGTCCAAGTCCGCGGCGGAGGAAGTTGTTGACCCCGGCAGCCTCGACGTCATGGTGGTCTCCGTGAACGCGGAGGAAGGCTATGACAAGGAGAAACTGCGCGCCAACCTGGAGAAGTCTGTCAAGGACCTCGTCGTGGTGCAGGTTCGCACCAGTGAGGAATACGCCGGCGAGGCCGCCGGCATGATTGACCAGATGCTCACGATTCTCTATGCGCTGCTGGCTTTGGCCGTGGTTATTGCGGTCCTGGGCATTGTCAATACCCTCACGCTGGGTGTGATTGAACGCCGACAAGAAATCGGCATGCTGCGCGCGGTGGGTACCCAGCGCCGCCAGATTCGCACAATGATCACGGTGGAATCGGTACAGATCGCCCTCTTCGGCGCGCTCATGGGCATCCTCATGGGCCTGGGGATGGGGTGGTCCTTCATCTCCGTGCTTTCCGACGAAGGCCTCGATACCGCGACGATTCCGTGGCTGATGCTCGCGGTCATGTTCGTGGGCTCCGGAATCGTCGGTGTGCTGGCAGCGCTGTGGCCAGCGCAGCGCGCGGCAAAGACCCCACCGTTGGACGCCATCGCTGACTAGCACAGCCTGTGGCCGCACAAGGGCGTGCGAGGTAGGTTAGGCGAGAAGCGAACCTACCCACGCTCCGCGCCAGGCCACCACGATTCCCAGGCCGATGGTCCAGAAGAGATAACGCGCCAAGCGCCACCAGCGCTTGGCCTTTATCATTTCTCCCAGTTCCTTGGCCAGCGTGGACCACGTGGATAGCCCGCCGGCGAGTCCGGCTGCTAGCAGGGGGAGAAAATACTCGGGGGTGTGGGCATGCGTGGCATAGCCGTAGGTCACGCCCGCCACGGCTGCGCCAATGAGGTTGGCGGCAAAGGTACATGTGGGGGAGGGCAGCACACGGGTGAGCAGGTAGCGCCCGCAGCCACCGACAAAGCCACCGGCGAGTATGGCCAGGACGGAGAGAATCATGCACGCCTCCGATCCTGCAGGCGGTCACCCATGAGGTAGGCCACGGTGCAACCGACGATCGTCGCCAGCACGTAGACCCCCGCCTGCGCCGGGCCGAAGCCGGAGGTGAGAAAAGCAAAGGCGGCAAAGCTGGTGAAGCCGCCTAGGAAACCTGTGCCCCAGAATGCCGGAGGCTTGGCATAGCCCATAACAGCGCTGCCGAGAACGTTGATGAGCAGCAGCGGCAGTGCGCCACCCCCGAGAAGCGAAGAAAGGCCAAAGCGGGCCAGCGCCCCGAGCGCGGTCCCGCAGCCCACAAGAAGGATCTGTGGCATAAGCACCATCCTAATTGGGATGCGAAACCAGCGTGAAGCAGGCAAGCTTAGGGTGTATCCACGTCCCCAAGGAGGAACCCCACTATGGCACACGAACGCGCCGGCCAACCGGCCCAGCCTTCCGATCTCATTGACATCGCAGAGCTAGTTACCGCGTATTACACCCGCACCCCCGATGCTGATAACCCCGATCAGCAGGTTTCCTTCGGCACCTCCGGGCACCGCGGCTCCGCCTTGGATACCGCCTTCAACGAGGCCCACATTCTGGCGATTACCCAGGCCATCGTGGACTACCGCGCCGAGCACGGCACCACGGGCGCCATTTTCATTGGCCGCGATACTCATGCCCTGTCCGAGCCCGCCATGGTCTCTGCCCTCGAGGTCCTCTTAGCTAATGAGCTGGAGGTCCGCGTGGATGACCGTGGCCGTTATACCCCAACTCCGGCCGTCTCCCACGCCATCCTGACCAACCCGGGCACCGACGGCATCGTGATTACCCCGTCTCATAACCCGCCGCGCGATGGCGGATTCAAGTACAACCCGCCAACGGGCGGCCCGGCGGATGCCGATGCCACCGACTGGATCGCCGCCAAGGCCAACGACTATCTGCGCGCCGGGCTCGAGGGCGTGAAACGCGTGGCGGTTGACGGCGTGCTGGATGAGCGCTGCGTGAAGCACAACTACGTGGACAACTACGTTGCAGACCTGGCGAACGTCGTGGACATGGCGGCCATCAAGGACGCCGGCGTGCGCATCGGCGCGGACCCGATGGGCGGCGCCTCGGTGGACTACTGGGCGGCAATTGCTGAGCACTACGAGTTGAACATGACCGTGGTGAACCCCGACGTCGACGGCACTTTCCGCTTCATGACGTTGGATACCGACGGCAAGATCCGCATGGACTGTTCCTCCCCGGATGCCATGGCGTCACTGGTGGATAACCGTTCCAAGTACGACCTGGCCACGGGCAACGACGCCGACGCGGACCGCCACGGCATCGTCACCCCGGATGCGGGCCTGATGAACCCGAACCACTACCTGGCTGTGGCCATCGAGTACCTGTTTAGCCACCGCCCCCAGTGGGGCAACGCCGGGGTGGGCAAGACCTTGGTCTCATCCTCGATGATTGATCGCGTCGTGGCCAGCTTGGGCCGTGAGCTCGTTGAGGTGCCGGTGGGCTTCAAGTGGTTTGTGCCGGGGCTTGTCGACGGCTCCCTGGGCTTCGGCGGTGAAGAATCCGCCGGCGCTTCCTTCCTGCGCTTCGACGGTACGGTGTGGTCCACCGACAAGGATGGCATCATCATGGATCTTTTGGCCGCCGAGATCCTGGCGGTGACGGGCAAGACTCCGTCCCAGCGCTACGCGGAGCTGGCAGAGGAATATGGTGCACCGGCCTACGCGCGTACCGACGCCCCAGCTAACCGTGAGCAGAAGGCAATCCTGAAGAAGCTCTCCCCGGAGCAGGTCTCGGCCACTGAGCTGGCGGGTGAGGAGATCCTCGCCAAGCTCACCGAAGCGCCGGGCAACGGCGCGGCGATCGGTGGCCTCAAGGTGAGGACTGAGAACGCGTGGTTTGCCGCGCGCCCGTCCGGCACGGAGGATAAGTACAAGATTTACGCTGAGAGCTTCCGTGGCGAAGAACACCTCAAGCAGGTGCAGCAGGAGGCGCAAGCGCTGGTGTCACAGGTTCTGGGAGGCTAACTTCAGGGCTAGGCTAATGGATTATGACAGCCACACAACGCGCCTCGGTGCTTGACCTGGCCAGCGCGCTCGCCCGATTCGGTATGGCCGCCGTGTGGATTATCGCCGGCATACAGAAACTAGACGCCCGGATGGAGATGGCACAGGCCATCCGGGCCTATGGCATCTTCACCCCGGAATGGTCCGAGTACTTGGCCTACCTCATTGCACCGCTTGAAATTGTAGGAGGGCTGCTGCTGTTGCTGGGCCTGTTCTTGAGGGAGGCGTCGGCAGTCGCTGCGGTGGTCCTAGTCCTGTTCATGGTGGGCATTTCTCAGGCGTGGGCGCGTGGGTTAGTCATCGATTGTGGGTGTTTTGGCTATGACCCCAACGACGTGAGCCAAGGTATGAACTACGCGCTGACGCTGCTTCGCGACGCCTTCTTCCTCATCCTCACCGCGTGGACGATCTGGCGTCCATATCGTCGTTACGCTCTCCACCCGTAACTTGTTAGGCTAATCCCGTGTTTAAAAATAAGATCAGCGCAACGCTCGTGCTGGACGTTATCAGTGCGTTTGCGCGATTTTATATGGCCTATGTGTGGATTAAAGCGGGAGCGTCGAAGCTGTCGGACCAGCTCGCGGTATCGCAAAGCATCAAGGCATATGAAATCTTTACCCCAGAGTGGTCCCACTATTTGTCCTATCTGATTGGCCCGCTTGAAGTGTGCGGCGGCCTGTTGCTCCTGCTGGGGCTGTTCCTGCGTCAATCGGCGTGGGTGGGGCAGATTGTCCTCGTTCTGTTCATGATCGGCATCGCGCAGGCATGGGCGCGGGGACTCGGGATTGACTGCGGGTGTTTCTCCGTGAGTCCTGATGAAGACGCGCAAGTGATGAACTACATGATGACACTGCTGCGTGATGTCTTCTATTCTGTCTTAATGGTGTGGACGATCAAGCGTCCTTTCACCAAGTTTGCATTGCACCCTTAACAACGGTGTGTAGGCTTTCCATCTATTCGAAATAACGTCATCAAAGGCAAGGTTGTTCAATGAGTACAGTCAAAGACCCCAACTCCAAGAGTAATAGTGGATTCGTCTGGGGCCTCGCTGTTCTGCTGGTCATTATCGCTGTGGTAATCGGCTACATCGTTTATCAGGGGCGGGGTGCAAAGACCGATGAGCTGAAGGATTATCCCGTTGAGCCAGTCTCTATGGAGATGAGCTTTGCGGACAACGCGGTGACGCTCAAGGCGCCGGATGCCCCCAAGGACGCTACCGAGGTAGACCTGTATGAGGACTTCTCCTGCCCGCACTGTGGCGACCTGGCGAAGGAGACCGACGGACAGATGAAGGACGCTATTGATGCGGGTGAGCTCATCGTGCACGTGCGTACCTTGAACTTCCTCGATGGCAGCCCGAACGGACTGGAGAGCATCAAGTCCAACACGGGACACTCCTCCAAGACTGCGGCTGCGATGGAGCAGGTGGCAAAGTCCGGTGACGCCACGCTGTACTGGAACCTGCGTAAGTACCTCATGGAGAACCAGTCCAAGGTGGCCAACCAGTGGGAAATGAAGGATTTCGCTGATGCTGCGCAGATCCTGGGTGCCGATGAGGCCACGGTGAAGGCCATCAAGGAAGCCAAGGTTGGTGAAGGAAACCCGGTGGTGACCTCGAACTACGAAAAACTTGAAAAGGAAACCGGTAGCGTGTCCTCGCCGCGCATCATCAAGGATGGCAAGGATATCCCGGAGGATGACAAGACCTCCATCATGGAATGGGTCAACATCGTTACTGAGAAGTAAATTTAGCGCCCCAACTCGCGATTTGGTGAGTGAATAGGGAGACGATATATTGATACGAGTTGCAATCACAAAGGTTGCACCTCGTATGAGGGGCTATGGCGCAGTTGGTAGCGCACCACACTGGCAGTGTGGGGGTCACGGGTTCGAATCCCGTTAGCTCCACTTTAAAATTCAATATTGCCTTGGGGCTATGGCGCAGTTGGTAGCGCACCACACTGGCAGTGTGGGGGTCACGGGTTCGAATCCCGTTAGCTCCACTTTACACCCTCTTTCCACTGGTCAGAGGGTTTTATTTTTGTCTGGGGAATTCTTTGTTGACGTCTGGTTATGACTGTGTTTAAAGCCAGGTGAAATCCAAGGTTGAGTGCCGGGGACGTGGTCGACGAACTGGTAAAACCGGACTGATTCATTGGGGAGGGCAATCAGGTCCTCATGAGTGAACAAATGATCGGCACATCACGTGCGGATGAATCCATGCAAGGCCACTGGCTTTTGGCCAAATTGGGAAAGTGAGTCCTTTGCCTCGGCGGGCGCAGACTAACAGATGAATTGCTCGAACTATCCGGAATTCCGAACGTTGATGTAGTTGAACCAGCGCCTAGTCTTGGGCGCACGCCGGGTAGGATTCTTGAGCTCACGCCTTCGAGTTATACAGGTGCGGATAGTGATCCGGATGCTGTGGCTGCAGTGCGCCGCGTCTTTGGCCTGCGTGCAAAGCTAATTGAGGCCGACGCCGCTGAAACTGGACTGGCCGATGAGTCGACTGACCTTGTGATTGGGGAAGCGATGCTCACCATGCAGGGTGAGAAGGCTAAGAATGCAATCGTTGCAGAGGCTGCGCGCATCCTACGTCCGGGTGGGCGGTACGCCATTCACGAACTGGGGCTAGTTCCTGAAGAACTAGCAGATGGGGTGAAGGATGAAATCCGCCAAAGCCTTGCGCGCGCAATTAGGGTGAACGCGTGTCCGCTGACCTTGGGCGAATGGACGGCAGTGTTTGAGGCTAATGGCTTTTTAAAGCCGCCAAGGTTGAGACCGCGCCGATGGCTTTGCTGCAGCCGCGTCGAATTCTTTCCGATGAAGGATTCTTAGGCACGCTGTGCTTTGTGAAGAACCTTCGGAATAACTCCGATGCCCGCAAGCGGGTGCTGCAGATGCGAAAAACCTTCAACACGCACAGCGAGCACCTCAACGCCGTGGCAATTGTGGCAACGAAGCCAGAGCGTTAGGAAGCTGGAACGCTATCTAGGCGCGATTGCGCACTACGGTCAGCAGGATTGCTGAGTCTTCCAAGGAGAGCAGTCCATGACGCTACTGAGGCACCACAGCATGCTCATCGGCGCTCAACTCTAGTGAATCGTCGTCTGCGGTAAGCCGAACTTTTCCGCTCAATACGTGCAAGAGTGCCTCGCCAGGGTTCTCGTGCTTAGACAATTCCTTGCCGTCTTTCAGGACAAGCAAGACCTGTAAAAGGGAACCACCAGGCACTGCGCGGAACACGTGGGTTGCACGCCCGCTTTCTGTCCCAGCCGCCTTATTTAGCAGTTCTTCAGCCAGCGCTTTTAAGTTAACGCTGACGCTTGGTGTCTCAGCCATTTTCGAAATCTCTTCCAAATGTTAGAGGGGATTGAACTGCGCTAAGCGATGCCAGGTGTAAATGGTTGACCGTCTAGTGTCGAGTCTATACCTTTGGTATATCAATCCTTAAAATGAATAGTCCTACCTATTAAAAGTTAGGCAACCCTACTCAAGTGGTGTATATTTGCCATGGTTAATTGATCCCTATTCCCAGCAAAGGAAATAACAAGTGAAAAAGACGGCATTGATGGCTTTAAGTGCTGCTGCAGCCCTCGTTCTTGCGGCGTGCTCCACCTCGGGGGAAGAAGCCTCGGGGGAAGATGCAGCGGCTGGCGACGGTGAGCAGCTGACTCTGTCCCACCCCAGTATTGAGGGGCTAAACATCGACTTCGAAAACCAGCCAGAAACCATCGTTATGGACTGCTACGCCTATAGCTCTCTGCGCGAGTACGGCATTGAGCCGGATGCGTTGTTCGGTTTTGAGTGTGACAACCCAGCGTTGATGGGTGATGCTGACATCGAAGGTATTGAGACCATCGGCCAAGATGCTGAGATCGATCTGGAAAAGCTGGCTGAACTGCGCCCGGATGCCATCATCGGCAACGGTAACGCGAAGGGTTGGTCTTGGTTCGATGAAGACGTCAACGCTCAGTTGCAGCGCGTTGCGCCTTTCGTGCCGCTGCCATCGGAAGGCTCCATTGATCAAAGGATTGCGGATACCCGCGAGATTGCAGAGTTCTTCGGCGCTGACGTAGAAGCTGACAACATCGTGGCGGCAGATGGAGACTTCGCAGCGGCCAAGGAAGCGTTCACCGCAGCAGTAGACGGCAAGGATTACAACTTCCTGCTGACCAGCCCAACCAAGGAAATGCTCTATACCGGCGTGGGCTTCCCGCAGGCGGACATGCTGGAAGAACTTGGCGCAAACATCGCAGGCCCAGACACACTAGCGGAAGGAAACCCGTGGGGTCGAGTGGCGTGGGAAGATGCTTCGACCTACCCTGCTGATGTCATCTTGGTAGAAAACTATGACCCAGAGGCGCCATTTACTGCGGAGCTGTGGGACAACCTTCCAGCTGTCCAGGCAGACCAGGTATCCACGTGGTCTTCCAAGGGTGCGTTGACCAGCCGTAACTATGCCGATTGGCTGCAGGATCTTGCAGACAAGGTAGAGACCTACGACAAGGTGAGCTAGTCTTTTATGCCAGCAAGTTCCACCACCTCCACAGCCCCGAAGGCTGTGGAAAGGCCAGTTGCTCAGGCCAACCGGCTCATTGGTTTCATTATCATTGCGGTCTTATGTGCCGGTGCGCTGGTGTTGAGCATGATGGTGGGCTCACGCAGCATTCCACCGTCGGATATTTTTCATTATCTGATTAACCCGGATCCGGCGGATCCGGTATCGCAGGTGGTCTGGCAGTCTCGCGTTCCACGTACTTTCCTGGTGTTGGTTGCCGGTAGTGCGTTGGGGGTCGCGGGTGGTTTGATGCAGGCTGTGACCAGAAACCCAATGACGGACCCGGGGATTTTGGGCGTTAATGCGGGTGCTTCTCTCATGGTGGTTGTTGGCCTGGCATTTTTTGGGGTTACAGATATCTCCCAGTACATGTGGTGGTCTTTTGCTGGTGCGATTGTGACCTCGGCGGTGGTCTTCGCCATTGGCAACAGTGGTCCATTGCGTGGCAGTCCGGTGCGCATGACCTTGTCCGGTGTGGCATTGGGGGCGGTGCTGGGCGGTTTTGCATCCGCGGTGTTGCTGACCAATTCAGAAGTTTTGGAACGCATGCGTGGCTGGTCAGCGGGCACCACAGCATCGCAGCCTCTCGATGCCACCTTGTCCATCACCCCATTTATCTTGGTAGGCTTGCTTATTGCGCTGGCCAGCACTCGCGCATTGGATGTGCTTTCACTGGGTGAAGCGGCATCGGTTGCTATGGGCGCGCACCCGCAAAGAACCAGGCTGGTGGTATTGGTAGCAATTGCACTGCTAGCCGGTGGCGCTACTGCGGCGGCGGGGCCCATCGGATTTATTGGGCTGTTGGCACCACATCTATCCCGCATGATCGTGGGCCCACATCAAGGGTGGATTATGGCCTATTCAATCGTCTTGGCCCCAGCGGTTTTGGGCGTGAGTGATGTTATAGGTCGCGTGATTACTGCTGGGGAAGTGCCCGTGGGAGTAGTAACTGCATTCGTTGGCGCACCGCTGTTGATTTACATGGTGCGTAAGTACCGCATTCCGGAGGTTTAAGCGCGATGGTTCATACAACGAATCCGGATACGAAGCAAGAGCTTGAATTCGGGCGAAAGATTTTCCGCATCGGTCCCAAAGAACGCCCGGTGATGCTTATCGGGGTGCGCACAGCTGTCGTCACAGGTGGACTCTTATTGGCGACTGCGCTGATTGCGGTGTACTCCTTGGTTGATGGTTCTGCATCCATCACCGTTGGTGAAGCGTTCCAGGCGTTGACCGGCAACGGTGATTCCTACACCAACATGATTGTGGTGGAATGGCGCGCACCGCGCACGCTTCTGGCAATCCTGCTGGGCGCAACACTGGCCATGAGTGGAGCTATCTTTCAAAACCTCACCGCGAATCCATTGGGCTCACCGGATGTGATTGGTTTTCAGACCGGTTCCTATACTGGCGCGCTCATCGTCATGTTGATTCTCGGCGGTGGCACCACCGCTACGTTGTTGGGGGCTCTCACTGGAGGTATCGCTACCGCGATGGTGGTGTTCTTCCTTGCCTCCAAGCGCGGATTCGCTGGTGGCGTGCGTCTTATCATCGTTGGCATCGCTGTCAGCGCCATGCTGGCCTCGGTCAACGTGTGGATTTTGCTCACTGCCACGGTGGAAGATGCCATCATGGCGAGTTTGTGGGGCGCGGGAAATCTCTCCGGTACCTCCTGGAATTCGCTGCTGCTGGCATTTTGTGGTTCTGCCGTGTTCATCCTGATGGCAGCACTGCTGGCGCGCCCGATGCGTTTGATGCAGATTGGTATTCCTTTCGCGGTTGCGCTGGGGCAAAACGTCCGCAGGGTGCAACTATTGGCAGTTGTTGCCGGCATCGGATTAACGGCGCTGGTAACTGCCACCGCCGGGCCGATTTCCTTCATCGCGCTGGCCGCGCCCCAGATTGCCCGTCGCCTGGTACACGTTGATGGCCTGGCGCTGGCCCCCACCGCAGCCGTGGGGTCTTTCCTGTTAATACTCGCCGATACGGTTGCCCAAAGAATTGACCCTGAATCCCCGCTCCCAGTAGGTATTGTCACCGTATCCATCGGTGGCGTGTACTTCCTGTGGTTGCTCATGAGAGAAGGCCGACGCAAATGACACGACTTCTAGTAGAAAACGCCCGGCTTGGATACGGCGACAAAGTTATCTGCCCAGGCGTGGATCTTCAGATTCCAGATGGCCAGTTCACGGTCATCGTTGGCCCCAATGCCTGCGGCAAGTCCACTTTGCTCAAGAGCTTGACCCGTTTGATTGCGCCGCAAGAGGGGAAGATTCTTTTAGACGGGCAGTCTTTGCACAAAAAGCCCACCAAAGAAGTAGCGCGTGAAGTGGGTCTTCTGCCGCAAGGCCCGGTTGCCCCGGACGGCATTCGCGTCATCGATCTGGTCTCACGAGGACGCTACCCGCACCAGAGTTTGTTCAAGCCTTGGTCGCCCGAGGATGAGCAGGCGGTGAAAGAGGCCATGGAGGCAACCGGAATTAGGGAGCTTTCAGGCAGGCTTGTCGATGAACTCTCGGGCGGTCAACGCCAACGCGTCTGGATGGCGGTGGCGTTGGCGCAGCAGACGCCAATCTTGCTTCTCGATGAACCTACCACATTCTTAGACGTCAGCTACCAGATTGAGCTGCTGGAACTTTGCCGCATGCTCAACCGGAAACGGGACTACACACTGGTCGCCGTATTGCATGACTTGAACCAGGCAGCGCGCTACGCCGATCACATCATCGCCATGAAAGACGGCGAAGTTGTAGCCACCGGCGATCCTGCAACCGTTATTACTGAAGAGCTCGTGCGCACCGTATTTGGTGTGGATTCTAAGATCATCGCTGACCCAGAGTCTGGAGCACCGTTGATGATTCCAACGTGGAGCCACCAAGTATCAAATTCAAACAGATAATTCTGACGTTAATTTTACCTGTTCCATGTGCACCTCAGTTTTCGCGTTGTGGACGCAATCGATGCGGGTGAGATGGTCGATCTGAAATTGACGATAAGCGGTGAGATCGGCCGCCACTATTCGCAGCATTACATCGCATTCACCAGCCATGAGGTGGCATTCCACGGCTTCTGGAAGTGGCTGACTCTCTTGAATGAATCGCTCAACAGTCTCAAGGTCCTGGCTGGTGAGCCAAACTCTGGCATAGGCGGTAAATCCTTTGCCGACCTTTGTGGGAACAAACAGGGCAACGTAACCCCGAATAATTCCAGCGTCCTCCAGTGCATGGACTCGTCGGATACAAGTGGAAGGGGAAAGGTGCACGGCATCCGCGAGTTCATTGACGATTCAATCCAAGCGGAAGTCCACGCTTGAAGACCTGGTGAAACGCCTATTTGATAAAGGGCAGCTTAATCGAGTGTGTGAAGCGTCCTGGGTTTAGTTCCTCAGCTAAGGAAGGATTGAACTATGCCTAGAAGGTATTCCGTTGAGTTCAAGAAGAAGGCTGTCATCCGGCGGCGATGGAATTGCCTAGTGCTCTCTTTTGTAATGCTGTCGCTCTCGTTTAGTCAAAGGTCTATTAGCTGTTCCACGGTTGTGCTGTTTGTCAGCTCTAGCTTCTCTTTTTCAGCGGGGGAGATCCATTTAATCCCCGATGCCTCTGCCTTATCGATGTCTGCCTTATTGCGGTTCAACCAACTTTCGGCGTCCTTCTTTTCTTTAAAGGTGATCGGTGCTCTGTGCAAAATGCCTTGGTGTTTGAAACTGGCACGCCACCTATTTTTTCCGCGTTGCTCAATTCGCCCCCACGAACGAAGGGGCTTATACTTCGGGCCTTTTTCTTTTCGTTTTCGTTCTGCATATTGGGGAACCTTCGGGGAACTCTAGCGCCGTTTTGTGTCATATAATGACGTAATGATGTTAGAAATTACCTAATATAAATGCAGGTTAAATAGGCATAATGCCAGCTAGGCAAGGGGTAATATTTAGAAACCGATGGAATCCCGTTAGCTCCACCAGTGGCCGTCTCTGTTATGGAGCCGGCCTTTTCCTATGCTGGGAACATGGATGTTTTCACCAAGACCGTGTCCCGTCCTGATCAAGCTGGTGCCGAGGCTGCTGGGTTGAGATGGCTGGCGCAGGCGCATGGCGACGTCGTCGTGGACGTCGCCGAAGTCACTCCCACATCTATTAGCACTCGGCGGGTTGAGCAGTCGCGACCGAGTGCCCTCGCTGCCCGCGCTTTTGGTGCTGCGCTCCGTACGGTCCATGAAGCAGGAGCGCCCGCTTTCGGCGCGCCGCCGGCGGGCTGGGAGGGCGCGAACTTCATTGGACGCGTGGAACAACGCTGCGAACCATGCGAATCCTGGGGCGAGTTCTACGCCGAGCAGCGGGTGTCGCCTTTTATAGGAGGACTGCCTCAAGAGCTACAGGGGATAGTTCGACAAGCATGCGAGGCTATAAAAGCCGTTGAGTGGGACGTGAAACCGGCGCGAATTCATGGCGACCTGTGGGCAGGAAACGTATTGTTTACTGCCTCGTCGGCCGTGATGATCGACCCAGCCGCACACGGCGGACACCCGTGGACGGATTTGGCCATGCTGGAGCTATTTGGCACGCCGTACTATGGCGAGATACTGCGTGGTTATGGGGTGGGGGAGGAGTATCACCAGTGGGTGCCGGTGCATCAACTACACCCGCTGGCGGTTCATTCGATGACGCATGGTCCCGCGTATTATGCACCGCTCGAGCGGGCCGCACGTGCCACGCTCGAAGCGTTGGGCGGATAGTCTTCCTTGTGAGGCGTTAGGCACTAGTGGGTCCTGGCGGCATGGTGCGCTTGTGGGCGCCGCCGCGCCAGAGGGTTTCGATGCGCTCGCGGGCGTCGTCAGGCACGTTCTTGCCCTCGAGGTAGTCATCGATGTGGGTGTAGGTGACGCCGAGCGCTTCTTCATCAGAGAGCAATGGGCGGTCATCCTCCAAGTCAGCAGTTGGTACCTTCTTCCACGTGGAATCCGGTGCGCCGAGATGTTTCAGGAGTTGAGCGCCCTGGCGCTTGTTGAGCCCGGCGAGAGGCAGGATGTCGGCAGCGCCATCGCCCCACTTGGTAAAGAAAGCTGTGACGTTTTCGGCGGCGTGGTCGGTACCGATGACCAACGCACCGACCTCGCCGGCCAGCGCGTACTGCGCGGCCATGCGCAAACGTGCCTTGAGGTTGCCGCGATTGAAGTCACCCAGAGAGTCTTGTTGCAAGGCGTTGGCGACGGCGCCGTCGAGAGCTGTGGTGGCCTCGGCAATGTTGACGGTGAGGGAGTAGTCAGGCTCGATGAAGTCCAGAGCGGTCTGTGCGTCATCCTCGTCGGCCTGCACTCCGTGGGGAAGGCGCACGGCCCAGAAATGCGCGCCGTCGACGCGATCCACCGCCAACTGCGCCAAGCGTCCGGCCAGGGTGGAGTCCTGGCCGCCGGAGATGCCCAGGACAAAGCCCTTCGCGCCGGTGGTGCGTAGGTAGTCCACCAAGAAAGCGACGCGGCGCTCAACCTCTTCTGCTGGATCGATACGGGGTTTTACGCCGAGGGCCTTAATGATGTCGTGCTGGAGGTCTGAGGATTCGTGTGACATGACGACCATGGTAGCCGCCTGCGACAATAGGAACCCGTGAACAAAGATACTTACGTCATGATGGTCGCAGGCGTAGCCGCCCTGGGAGGACTGCTCTTTGGATATGACACCGGAGTGATGTCTGGCGCCCTCCTCTTTGTGGGGCCGGAATTCGGTATGTCTGCCCATGAGGAAGGGCTCGTGACCTCGATGCTGTTGGTTGGCGCGGCGGTCGGTGCGCTGGCAGCTGGGCGTGTGGCGAGCGTAATCGGGCGGCGTCGAACCCTCATTGTCGGCGGACTCATCTTCGTGGCTGGTTCGGTGTGGTGTGCGCTTGCAAACTCAGCTGCGGAACTTGCTACCGCCCGCACTTTCCTTGGCGTGGCGGTGGGCACGGTGTCCATCGTCTCCCCGATGTACATCTCCGAAATCACCCCGGCGGCTGTGCGGGGCCGGATGGTCTCCCTCAACACGCTCATGATCGTTGTCGGGCAGCTGCTCGCGTACGGAGTGAACTCGCTGTTGGCTGCAAGCGGCAGCTGGCATTGGATGCTCGGGCTGGCCGCGGTCCCGGGCGGGGCGTTGGCGCTCGGCATGGTGTTCCTCCCCGATACCCCGGCGTGGCTCGCGGCACAAGGTCGAACGCGCGAAGCTGCTGCAGTCAGCGCTCGGGTTGGCGCGAGGGGAGCGGAGTTGGAACATAGCGCGCGGCCGAACACGGGTGAATGGCGAGCTTTGCGACGCCACCGCTGGATGCGCTGGGCTATCGCGCTTGCCATGCTCATGGGCCTGACCCAGCAGATTACGGGTGTTAACGCCATCGTGTACTTCGCACCCACGATGATGAACCAGGTGGGTATCTCCACCACCAACTCGGTGTATACGTCGATGGTGATTGGTGTGGTATCCGTTGCGGCGTGCCTAGTGGGCATGCGCGTGATCGACCGACTGGGGCGCCGCCGGTTGTTGCTAACAGGATTAAGCGGCAACGTCGTTTCGCTCGTGGTCCTAGCTGTGGCTTATCATTTCGCCTATGATTCCACGCCGCTGGCTATGCTGGCGCTGGCGTGTATGGCGGCGTTCATTGCCTTCCAACAAGCGGCGGTCTCCCCGGCCACGTGGCTGCTCATGTCGGAAATTGTGCCGCCCGAAGTTCGCGGCTTGGGCATGGGAATCGCCGGGCTGGCGCTGTGGGTGAGTAACTGGGCGGTGGCGCAGTTCTTCTTGCCGGTGGTCGAGTGGCTCGGTGGCTCGCTGGCCTTCGGAATCTTTGCGGTGTTAGGACTTGTCGCGGTGGGGTATACCCGCGCACTCGTTCCGGAAACGGCGGGGGAGAGCCTCGAGGATGTTGCCCAACAACTTCGT
Organism: Corynebacterium aurimucosum; assembly: GCF_046895345.1. GTDB lineage: Bacteria > Actinomycetota > Actinomycetes > Mycobacteriales > Mycobacteriaceae > Corynebacterium > Corynebacterium aurimucosum_G. Next base: position 28,985 of record NZ_CP160096.1, read on the forward strand.
TCCCGCTACTCCGAACGCTGAGTGTTTTGGTTATGACGCGCGCGTGGGGTAATATTTTTCCTCGTGTCATTGCTGGGTGTCTACCCGGCTGTGCTTTGAACTAATCAATCGCATCAAGATTGCGCATAACGAAAGGAGCGCCCGATGAAGGTTCGCAAGTCGCTTCGGTCGCTGAAGAAGAAGCCGGGCGCCCAGGTTATTCGCCGCCACGGTAAGGTCTTCGTGATCAACAAGAAGGATCCGCGCTTCAAGGCTCGCCAGGGCTAAGTCGTACGGACTCGCACCGCCCCCTTCAGCATGCTCATAGCTTGTTGGAGGGGGCGGTTTCCTTTTGCCGCTTCGCTCCGGGCTGAAACTGCCTCTGTGAGCTTAAGGAGTCTTTCGTGCCAGTGTGAGGGAGGCGAAAACCGGGGACCGAGTGGTGTTTGTCACAAACTAGGTGAATCTTCGGTGAACGAGCAGGGAATATCACCCGTGTAGTTACCGCCGTGGCAATCGGTGAAGTGATGGGGTGTCAACATGTGGGGTCGGGGCGGGTTACATCCTGGGAATATCACCTTTGTAACTACTATATATAGTGCTAGTTGCGGGGTGCGGGCACAAAGTATAGTGTCGTTGATGTTGCTTGAGCGGCGGGTCTGCACCGCTGTTCAAAGCTTTAATATGGGGCTACTAAGCGCCCTGCTGGTATCGAATTCAACAGTCACTCCGCGTGTAGTGCCGAAGGAAGCTGAAGGAACGTCACATGAGCATCACCCTCTACACTAAGCCCGCTTGCGTCCAGTGCAACGCCACCAAGAAGGCTCTTGACCGTGCTGGTCTCGACTATGAAACGGTGGATATCTCCCTGGATGATGATGCCCGTGACTACGTCATGGCTCTGGGCTACGTCCAGGCTCCGGTCGTTGAGGCTCACGGTGAGCACTGGTCCGGTTTCCGCCCTGACCGCATCAAGGCTCTCTCCGTTCTGGCGGCGAGTGCCTAGGGAACAGCCATGTTGGTCGTGTATTTCTCTTCCGCTACGGAAAACACCCACCGCTTCGTCGAGAAGCTCGGCCTTCCCAGCGCCCGCATCCCGCTGCGTCTCAGCGATGAGCCCCTCACCGTGAATGAACCCTACGTTTTGATTTGTCCGACGTATGGGGGAGGGGCGTCGATAAGCGGGCAGAACACGCGGCCTGTTCCCAAGCAGGTCATTCGTTTCCTGAATGACGAACACAACCGCAGCTTCATCCGCGCTGTCGTAGCCGGAGGCAACAGCAACTTCGGCAGTGACTTTGGCAAGGCCGGCGACGTCATCGCCGCCAAGTGTAAGGTTCCTTATGTGTACCGCTTCGAACTTCTCGGAACCGAGGAAGATGTCACAAGTTGCCGTGAAGGTCTCTTGGCCAACGCGGCTGCTTTAGGTTTAGCCGCCTAAAGCCTCATTCCTATTATTTTGTCTCTCCATTTCGCCATAGCAAAGAAAGGCCCGTGAACGTCGTGACCACGCAATTGGGTAAGACCGTCGCTGAACCTGTGAAGCCAGAGGAGCAGCTGGATTACCATGCGCTCAACGCACTTCTGAACCTGTATGACGAGAACGGCAAGATTCAGTTCGACAAGGACCGTGAGGCCGCGAACCAATTCTTCCTCCAGCATGTCAACCAGAACACCGTCTACTTCCATGATCTGGAAGAAAAGATGCGCTACCTGGTGGACAACAAATACTACGAGCCGGAACTGCTCGAGCAGTACGACTTTGATTTCATTAAGTCCCTGTTCAAGCGCGCCTACGCCTTCAAGTTCCGTTTTAAGACCTTCCTGGGCGCTTACAAGTACTACACCTCGTACACGCTGAAGACCTTCGACGGCCGCCGCTACCTCGAGCGCTTCGAAGACCGCGTGTCCATGACCGCACTCTTCTTGGCGGATGGTGACACCAAGGTGGCTGAGCACCTTGTAGATGAAATCATGACCGGCCGCTTCCAGCCGGCTACCCCGACCTTCCTCAACGCCGGAAAGGCTCAGCGTGGCGAGCTGGTGTCCTGCTTCCTGCTGCGTATCGAGGACAACATGGAGTCCATCGGCCGCTCCATTAACTCTGCTCTGCAGTTGTCCAAGCGCGGCGGCGGCGTGGCCCTGTTGCTGTCCAACATCCGTGAATCTGGCGCGCCCATCAAACACATTGAGAACCAGTCTTCCGGCGTCATCCCCGTGATGAAGCTGTTGGAGGATTCCTTCTCCTACGCGAACCAGCTGGGTGCCCGCCAGGGCGCTGGTGCGGTTTACCTCAACGCGCACCACCCGGACATCATGAACTTCCTCGACACCAAGCGCGAGAATGCGGATGAGAAGATCCGCATTAAGACACTGTCGCTCGGCATCGTGATCCCGGATATCACCTTCGAGCTGGCGAAGAACAACGACGATATGTACCTGTTCAGCCCGTACGACGTCGAGCGTGTCTACGGCAAGGCTTTCGGTGATATTTCCGTTACCGAGCACTACGAAGAGATGGTCGAGGATCCGCGTATCCGCAAGAAGAAGATCAACGCTCGCCACTTCTTCCAGACCGTCGCAGAGCTGCAGTTCGAATCCGGTTACCCGTACATCATGTTCGAGGACACCGTGAACCGCGCGAACCCGGTAAAGACCGGCCGCATCAACATGTCCAACCTGTGCTCGGAGATTCTGCAGGTCAACTCCCCGTCTGAGCTCAACGATGACCTCACCTACAAAACCTTGGGCAGCGATATTTCCTGCAACCTTGGCTCCCTGAACATTGCCGCCACCATGGATTCCCCGGACTTCGCGCTGACGGTGGAGACTGCTATCCGTGGTTTGACCGCGGTGTCGGATAAGACCGCCATCAATTCTGTTCCTTCCGTGCGCAAGGGCAACGATGATTCCCATGCCATTGGTCTGGGCCAGATGAACCTGCACGGCTACCTTGGCCGCGAGCACATTGAGTATGGCTCCGAGGAAGGCTTGGACTTCACCAACGCCTACTTCGCCGCCATCATGTACGCTGCGCTGCGCGCCTCCAACAAGCTGGCCCGCGAACGCGGCGAGTACTTCAGCGAGTTTCCCGAGTCTGACTACGCTAGTGGCGAGTTCTTCGACCGCTATGATCCGGCTGACTTTGCTCCCCGTACGGAGAAGGTCAAGGAGCTCTTCGCCAAGTCTTCGATCCACACCCCGTCGGCGGAGGAGTGGGCGCAGCTGAAGGCGGACGTCGCCAAGCACGGCATTTACAACCGCAACCTGCAGGCGGTGCCGCCGACCGGATCGATTTCCTACATCAATAACTCGACCTCTTCGATCCACCCGATTGCCTCCAAGATTGAGATTCGTAAGGAAGGCAAGATCGGCCGCGTCTACTACCCGGCGCCGCACATGGACAACGACAACCTGGAGTACTTCAAGGACTCCTACGAGATCGGCTACGAGAAGATCATCGACACCTACGCCGAGGCCACGAAGTACGTTGACCAAGGTCTGTCGCTGACGCTGTTCTTCAAGGACACCGCCACTACCCGCGATATCAACCGCGCCCAGATTTACGCTTGGCGCAAGGGTATTAAGACCCTCTACTACATCCGTCTGCGTCAGATGGCGCTGGAGGGAACCGAGGTTGAGGGCTGCGTTTCCTGCATGCTCTAGTCTTTATTCGCACGCGCCTCAATGAGAATGGCGCGTGCGATTTTTTCTGCCTCGGGGGAGTCACCGCGGTGGATTGCCTCCGCTAGATCGAGGTGGAGCTGTGCGGTACCGGCCGTGGGGTTGCGCTTGCGGGAACCATAGAGGGAGCGCCCGCGCACCATGGATAGGAGATAGGGGCTTAGCGCAGTGAACATTTCATTGCCTGAGGCATGGAGAACCATGGCGTGGAAGCGCAGATCTGTGGCGAGGTGCTCGCCCACGCGCCGCGTTGGCGTGACCTGAAGGCGGTGGGCCAGGTCCAAAATCTCTTCCTTATCTTCTGGGGAAGCGTGCTGCGCGGCTAAGCCCGCGGCGACAGGCTCGATGGCGAGACGCAGATCATTAAGAGAGGTGCGCTGGCTATCGCGCGATTTCTCGGATCCTAAACGCCAAGAAATGATTGCGGGATCGTAGACCGCCCATTCACTGATGGGGAGCACTGTAATACCTACTCGGCGCGACGAGGAGACCATCCCTAGGTGCTCGAGCGCGCGCATGGCTTCGCGGGCTACGGTTCGGGAAATACCGAAACGCGCGCAGAGATCAGTGAGCGTAAATCGATCACCGGCTGCCAGCGTGCCGCTGACGATGTCCGTGCCCAATGCGTCGAGCACGGTGCTGAGGAGGGGAGCGGAGGAGTCAGTCATTCCATCGAAACTTGGGGTCATGAGAACAGGACTTAAGTATAAAACACGCTGGAATTTTGGCCCCTAATTTTAGCGGGTACGATGGCACCGAACCCCAAAATTACTAGCAAGACGAGGTGACGTGCGTGTCTCACGAGTACGACGATTACATCGCTAGCCACGAGGCTCCGGTGAAAGCAATTAACTGGAATACCATTCCGGATGAGAAGGATCTTGAGGTGTGGGATCGCCTGACCGGTAACTTCTGGCTCCCGGAGAAGGTTCCGGTGTCCAACGACATCCCGAGTTGGAAGACGCTGACGGAGAAGGAGCAGGAGACCACCATGCGCGTCTTCGCTGGCCTCACCCTGCTCGATACCATTCAGGGCACCGTGGGTGCGGTCTCGCTGCTTCCCGACGCCGTCACGCCCCACGAGGAGGCCGTGTACACCAACATCGCCTTTATGGAGTCCGTCCACGCGAAGTCCTACTCCAATATCTTTATGACGCTGGCGTCGACCCCCATGATCAACGACGCCTTCCGCTGGTCTGAGGAGAATGAAAACCTCCAGCGCAAGGCTAAGATCGTCATGTCCTACTACGAGGGAGATAACCCGCTGAAGAAGAAGGTAGCGTCCGTGCTGCTGGAATCCTTCCTCTTTTACTCTGGTTTCTTCCTGCCGATGCACTTCTCGTCGCGAGCAAAGCTGACGAACACGGCCGACATCATCCGCCTCATTATTCGTGATGAGGCCGTTCACGGCTACTACATCGGCTACAAGTTCCAGCAGGGCTACAAGGAGCTTTCGGAGCCGGAGCAGGAAGAGTTGAAGGGCTATGCCTTCGACTTGCTCTACGATCTCTATGAGAACGAGATTGACTACACCGAGGACCTTTACGATGAACTGGGCTGGACCGAGGATGTGAAGCGCTTCCTGCGCTACAACGCCAACAAGGCGCTGAACAACCTAGGTTTCGAAGGTCTCTTCCCCGCGGATGAAACCCGCGTGTCCCCAGCGATCCTGTCTTCGTTGTCTCCGAACGCCGATGAGAACCATGACTTCTTCTCTGGCTCCGGCTCTTCCTACGTAATTGGCAAGGCCGAGGAAACCACCGACGACGACTGGGACTTCTAAGCCCTCCCTGTCGGTACCGCGCACCTCCCGAGAGGATCAATCGAAAGTTTGATTCTTTCAGGGGGTGCGTTTTTGGCTTTCCGGGGCCTACAGGACCGACCTTCTGTGTTCTATATCACCGAGTGTTAAGGTGCGCTGCGGCGGGTCGGCCGCGTACAAGGGGTTATCTGCTCCAAACGGGGCTAGCGAGGGCGGTGGAAAATAACAGAGCGCTGGAAATTTGGCCCTGAGGTGGCCTAATATAATGCGAGTAAACCTAGGTGTTTGATCGCTGAGCGTGTGGCGCGTGAAAACGCGTGATACCGATGTGGTTAAACGCTTGTTCTTCAGGAGGATTTTATGACCGCTGTGGCGCCACGGCTCGACGATTACGTCGCGCCTACACGTCCGGAGCCGACTGGTAATGCAAAGACCGGTTCCAAGGCGTGGACGTTGCTAACCACCACCGACCACAAGCAGCTGGGCATCATGTACATGATCATGTCCTTCAGCTTCTTCTTCCTCGGTGGCTTTATGGCTCTGCTTCTTCGTGCTGAGCTTTTCACCCCAGGACTGCAGTTCCTGTCCAACGAGCAGTTCAACCAGCTGTTCACCATGCACGGCACCGTTATGCTGCTGCTGTTTGCAACACCAGTGGTGTGGGCGTTCGGTAACTACGTTCTGCCCCTGCAGATTGGTGCACCGGATGTGGCCTTCCCGCGTCTGAACGCTTTCGGTTTCTGGATTACCCTGACCGGCGGCATCGTGATGCTCGCGGGCTTCTTGACCCCGGGCGGTGCTGCTGACTTCGGCTGGACCATGTACGTGCCGCTGGCTGACTCGGTTCACACCCCGGGCATCGGCGCTGACATGTGGATTGTTGGTGTGGGTGCTACCGGTGTCGGTACCATTGCTTCCGCCATCAACATGATCACCACGGTTCTCACCCTGCGTGCGCCAGGCATGACCATGTTCCGTCTGCCGGTCTTCACCTGGGCTGTCTTCACCGCTTCCATCATCGTGCTGATGATCTTCCCGCTGCTGACCGCCGCAGCGCTGGGCGTTCTCTATGACCGCAAGCTGGGTGGCCACATCTTCGATTCCGCCAACGGTGGCGGCATCCTGTGGCAGCACCTCTTCTGGTTCTTCGGTCACCCGGAGGTTTACGTCCTGGCACTGCCGTTCTTCGGCATCATCTCCGAGATTGTTCCGGTCTTCTCCCGTAAGCCGGTCTTCGGCTACATTGGCCTCGTCTTCGCTCTGCTGGCCATCGGTGCACTGTCCATGGCTGTGTGGGCTCACCACATGTTCGTGACCGGCGCCGTCCTGCTGCCGTTCTTCTCCTTCATGACCTTCCTCATTGCGGTTCCGACCGGCGTGAAGTTCTTCAACTGGGTCGGCACGATGTGGAAGGGTCATATCACCTGGGATACCCCAATGATCTTCGCCATGGGCTTCCTGACTACCTTCCTCTTCGGCGGTATGACCGGTATTATGCTGGCCTCTCCGGCGCTGGACTTCCACCTTGCTGAGTCCTACTTCCTGATTGCTCACTTCCACTACACCCTCTTCGGTACCGTGGTCTTCTCCGCCTTCGGTGGTCTGTACTTCTGGTTCCCGAAGATGACCGGCCGCATGCTGGATGAGCGCCTGGGCAAGATTCACTTCTGGCTGACCTTCATTGGCTTCCACGGCACCTTCCTGGTTCAGCACTGGGTGGGCAACATGGGTATGCCGCGTCGTTACGCTGACTACCTGGAGTCTGATGGCTTCACGGTCTTCAACCAGATTTCCACCATCTTCTCCTTCGTTCTCGGCGCATCGGTTATCCCGCTGGTGTGGAACGTCTTCAAGTCCTGGCGCTACGGTGAGATCGTCACCGTGGACGATCCGTGGGGTTACGGCAACTCCCTCGAGTGGGCTACCTCCTGCCCGCCGCCGCGCCACAACTTCGTATCCCTGCCGCGCATCCGTTCCGAGCGTCCGGCCTTCGAGCTGCACTACCCGCACATGGTCAAGCGCATGCGCGAGGAAGCACACGTCGGGCACTAAGCACTCACTAGCTGAGTACTCCTGAAAACGCCGCCTCCCCATCACCGCGATGGGGAGGCGGCGTTTGCCGTAGGTGGAGATTCCAGGATCGCGGTGTGCGATAATGAGGCCCGTGGATAATCAAAGTGAACAAGTCTTCGCCGTTGTCACCGCCTCTGGCCCCGACAAGCCCGGCGTATCGGCCGCCTTCTTCCGAGTCCTGAGCTCCCACAACGTCGAGCTCGTCGACGCCGAACAGGCTATTTTTTCCGGCCGTATCTCCCTTTCTGCGTATATCCGGGTGCAGGCCTCCCGCCTCGAAGCGCTCGAGCAGGGCCTACGCAACACGTTGAGCATTTATGCCCAATCCATCAACGTGGATCTTCGCGAAGAGGAGGCAACCTCACGGCCGCGCTCCACGCACGTCGTCGTGGTGCTAGGACGCCAGCTCAACGCCAGCCACATGTCGGCGATTGCCAAGGAGCTGGCCAACCTGAACGTCAACATCGACCGCATCCGCGGTCTTTCTACCTACCCGCTCAACGGTCTCGAGCTCTACATCACCATTGAGGGAGCTTCCGACCCAGTCCGCGCAATGCTGGCCCGCTTGGCCACGGAGCAGGGCGTCGACATCGCCATTGAGCGCTCCGGCCTGCAACGCCGCTCAAAGCGGCTTATTTGCTTTGACTGCGATTCCACCCTCATCACCGGCGAGGTTATCGAGATGTTGGCCGCCCACGCCGGCAAGGAGGCAGAGGTTGCCGCCGTGACGGAGCGCGCTATGCGCGGTGAGCTGGACTTCGAAGAGTCTCTCCGCGAGCGCGTCGCCGCCTTGGCCGGGTTGCCGGAAACGGTGATTAAGGAAACCGCCAACGATATTCGTCTGACTCCAGGCGTGCGCACCACCATCCGCACGCTCAAGCGCATGGGCTACCGCGTTGCGGTGGTGTCTGGCGGCTTCATTCAGGTCCTCGAGGATCTAGCTAAAGAGCTCGACCTCGACTACGTGCGCGCCAATACCCTCGAGATCGAGGACGGCAAGCTCACCGGCCGGGTCATCGGGGACGTCGTGGACCGTAAGGCCAAGGAGATGTTCCTGCGCGAATTTGCTGCGGATTCGGGCCTGAGCATGCGGCAGACCGTGGCGGTTGGTGACGGTGCCAACGATATCGACATGATCTCCGCTGCCGGCTTGGGCATCGCCTTCAACGCCAAACCCGCGCTGCGAGAGGTTGCGGATACCTCGGTCAACCATCCGTACATGGATGAAATCCTGCAAATCCTGGGTATCCCCATGGAGGAAGTTGCCAGTGAATAACCTCCGCGAGGCCCACCGTCGCCTCGTGGCCGCGTGCAGCGAGCGCAGCTGGCGGGAGGATCCCGAGGACCCCAACAAGCCCGAGACCATCCAGGCGATGCAGATAGCGCTCAACCTGCCCAAGCAAGACACACCCACGCGCACGGAGGTGTTGGAGGCAGCGGCGCGGGGCGTGGTCAAGCTCTGCCTCGACGATCGGGCCGGGCAGGATGGGGCCTTCGCCGAGGCCTTGGGGCAGTGGTACGGCCACCGCATCCGCAAGGTGGCCCGCCGGGCGCGCAACAAGGCGTGGCGCGATGTACAGGCTCTGCCTGGGGTCACTGTCAATGACCGCGCGCGTGTCTTCGTCCCCTCGGCGGTACAGGATGTGCACCCGCTCGTCGCCAAGCTGCAGATCGGCCATACTGATCTCCCGCAGGATGAGCCGGGCCCCGCGCTTGCCGACGCCCCCGTGATCTACATCGACTCATCCCTTGCCATGAGCGCCGGAAAGGCTGCGGCGCAAGTGGGGCATGGTTCAATGCTGCTGGCTGCGGCAATAAGCTTCAAGGAAGTAGAGGACTGGGCAGCGCGGGACTTTTCGCTTTCCGTGCGCGAACTCGGCACTGCGGACTTTGCAGCGGCATGCGCTCGCCCCGGTGCTGTTGTGGTGCACGACGCCGGCTTCACCGAAGTTGCCCCAGACTCAGCTACGGTCTGCGCGCTGCGCCGCCCCTAACGGGCTTCGACTAGGCGCTGGAGAGCCCCGCGCACGACGTGCGGGTCGCTCGTGGGCCACATCTGTGGCATCGAGGCCCTCAAGTAGGAGCCATAGCGCTTGGTTACTAAGCGGTTATCCAGTACTGCGACGACGCCGCGGTCGTTAGCAGAGCGCAGCAAACGGCCCGCGCCTTGGGCCATAAGCAATGCAGCATGCGTGGCGGAGACTTCCATGAAGCCGTTGCGCCCGGCGGCCTTCGCGGCCTCGGTGCGAGCCTGCATGAGGGGGTTATCCGGGCGGGGGAAGGGAATGCGGTCGATGAGGACCAGGGAACAAGCAGGACCCGGTACGTCGACGCCCTGCCAAAGGGTTAGCGTGCCGAAAAGACAGGAGTTTTCGTTCTTCGTGAACTTGTCCACGAGAGCGCCGATGGAGTCCTCGCCCTGGAGGTAGATATCGAAGGGGAGCGTGGGCTTGAGTTCCTCGGCTGCCTGCTGCGCGGCTCGCCGCGAGGAGAAGAGCCCGAGCGTGCGCCCGCCCGCAGCCATGATGAGCTCGCGGATCTCCTTGAGCGTCTCGGGGCTGAGGCCGTCACGGCCCGGCTGCGGTAGGTGCGACGCGGTATATAAGATGCCACTGCGCGCGGGGTCGAAAGGATAACCCACATCAAGGCTGTCCCACGTGCCCTTCGGCAGGCCCCATTGTGCGGCCATGGCGTCGAAGCGCCCGCCCAATGCCAGGGTGGCGGAGGTCAGCACCACGGTTTGTTCGCCGAAGAGCTTTTCGTGCAGCATGCCAGCGATGGACAGAGGGGCTACGGCTAGGGTGTCGTTCAGCGTGCGCTCATCGCGCTCCAGCCAGACTACGTCGGCATGTGCGGCGGGGTCACCGGTAGCGAAAACGTCAAGGATGCGAGCGATGGCTTCGACGAGGCTAGCGAGGTGATTGGTCAGGTTCTGGCGCTCCGCAGATTTTTCCGGGTCTTGGGACTGTTCGCCCTCGGGTGCGCGGGCGATGGTGTCGCGGCAGTCGGCCAGCGTGTCCGCCACGCTCATGAGTTGCTGTTTGGCTTCCTCTGGCAAGTCGGTCCAGCGGCCTGGCGCGAATTCTCCGAGGAGTTGACTCAGCTCGTTGGCCTGCTCAGCGAGGCGTTGGTCCTTGCCGTTGGCGCCGAGAGACTTGGCGCGGCTGGCCGCCATCTTCAGCGCGCGCCCGGTGATTTCGGCGGTAGAAACCGAGGTGATGCGGCCATCTAGCTCGTGGGCCTCATCGATGATGACGACATCGTGTTCCGGCAGGATATTGATGTCTGCTACTGCGTCAATGGCGAGCAGCGCGTGGTTGGTGACCACGATATCGACGTCCGCCGCGCGGCGTCGCGCGAGTTCCGCGAAGCAGTCCTCGCCGTGCGGGCAGCGTGTGGCGCCGAGGCATTCGTTCGAGGTGACGGAGACTTGCCGCCACGCGAGGTCGGGCACGCCCGGTTCCAAATCCTCACGGTCACCCGTCTCGGTGTCTTCCGCCCATTCATAGACACGTTGGACGTGGCGGCCGAGGTGGGAGACCGAGTCTTCGTCGAGTAGCGCGTCCTCATCCTCCAGTTCGGCGGCGCGGGACACCTTGTTGAGGCAGACGTAGTTGGAGCGGCCCTTCATGATGGCGAAGGTGGGCTTCTTCTCCAGGTGCGGCTCGAGGGCCTCGGCCAGACGCGGAAGGTCCCGCTCCACGAGCTGCCGCTGCAGCGCCAGCGTGGCGGTGGAGACGATCACCGTGTGTCCGGTTCCTTGCGCGTGGCGGAAGGCGGGCACGAGGTAAGCCAGGGACTTACCCGTACCAGTTCCTGCCTGCACAGCGAGGTGGCGTTCCTTTTCTAACGCGGTGGTTACGGCCTCCGCCATGCGCACCTGGCCGGCACGCCGCGCGCCGCCGAGGGAAGAGACTGCGGCGTCGAGAAGGTCAACCGTTGTGTCGTGCATGTCAGGCAGTGTAGTCGGTCGCCTTCGCCGTGCTTCTTAAGAGCCGAAGCCAACGAAGCGGGTGGGAACCGCAGGCTCGTCGCGGGTGAGCGCTAGGCCTTCCCATGGCAGGGTGGTGATGGCCTGAGCCAGATACTCGCGGGATTCTTCGAGGGTAGGCAGGTTGTCGAGGATTTCGCCGTCGCGCATGAGCGGTACCGTCATCTCGCGGGTGCGCAGCGTGCCCGTGTCTGGGTCCTCGGCGGAGAAGGGGAGCACGAGTTCCTCGACGGCCACCCCCGAGGAACGGTAGGTGCGCAGAGAGCGCTTAGCCCCGCCCTGCGATTTCTTCGAGGAGGAGCGCTTGGCTACTGGGTGGCCATCGACCTCGACGACCTTGTACACCATGCTGGCGGTTGGCGCGCCCGAGCCAGTAACCACTGAGGTACCCACGCCATAGACATCGACGGGGTCGCCGCGCAGGCCGGCGATGGCAAACTCATCGAGGTCGGAGGAGACCACGATTTTGGTGTTGTGGTTGCCCAAGTCATCGAGCTGCTTGCGCACGCGACGGGTGACCGCGGCCAAATCACCAGAGTCGATGCGCACGCCGCCCAACTCGGGGCCGGCGACGCGCACGGCGGTTTCTACGCCCTTGGTGATGTCATAGGTATCCACCAACAGGGTGGTATCGACGCCGAGCGTTTCGATCTGCCCGCGGAAAGCCGCCTCCTCATTGGGGGTGCCGTCCTCGTTGACGTGCGCCAGCGTCCACGCATGCGCCGCAGTGCCGGAGACCGGAATGTCGTAGCGGTAGCCGGCTTCCAGGTTGGAGGTGGCCTGGAAACCTGCCAGGTAGGCGGCGCGGGCAGCGGTCACGGCGGCGTATTCGTGAGTGCGGCGCGAACCCATCTCGATGATGGGGCGGCCATCTGCAGCCACCACCATGCGTGAGGCCGCAGAAGCCACTGCGGAATCGGAATTCATGATGGACAGAATCACCGTTTCCAGAATCAGGCATTCACCAAAGGTTCCGCGCACGGTCAACAGGGGCGAATTGGGGAAGTAGAGCTCACCTTCGCGGTAGCCATCGATGTGTCCAGAGAAGCGGTAATTGGCCAGGTATTCCTTGGTTTCTGCATCAAGGAAGTCCATCTCTGCCAGTTGTTGGGCGGTAAAGCGGAAGTCCCGGACTGCGCGAAGTACGCGTTCGGTGCCGGCCACGACACCATAGCGCCGCTCGTTGGGGAGGCGGCGGGCAAATACCTCGCAGGCCACTTGGCGGTGCGCGGAGCCATCGCGCAACGCTGCCTCCAACATGGTCAGCTCGTATTTATCCGTAAGGAGAGCCGTAGAACGATCGCTAGGTCCGAACCCAGAATCCTGGGTGTTGTCTGAGATAGTAGTCACATCGAAGATGCTACTCAGGGAGCTCTGAAAAATCAGCTCTTCTATTCCTCAAGCTGAATGACAACGTAGACCTCACCGTCGTTATAAGCCACTCCAACGGCTGCGGTGGTCATCCGGCGGTCTCGTAGGGCGGCAACATGATCGCCGGACTTGCGGATGCGTTCCATAAATTGAAAGCCGCTAGCCTCCTCCAAAGGCAGGTGGTCCTGAACCATCTGCACATTTTCTTCCGATGGCTCTTCCGTCTTGGTCACCGCGTTGCACTCCGCCTTTTCGCGGGCAGCGGTTTGGCGTTCGATCCACGGCACCAGAGGGGCCTGGCCGTCTTCCTTGCGCCACCTGTTGATCGCCACCACCAAATCCTGCTGGATGGTAGCTAGCTGGTCTTGCACGGGGCCGTCGGGAAGCTCGTAATCACAGGCTGCTGGCGCGGGAGTTTCTGGCTCCTGCGAGCTGCCGTCCTCGGACGGAGTGGTCAGACTGATTACGGCAGTTATGAGCGTGCCGCCGAGGACGAGCACGGTGAGGATGCGCTGCAGGAGGAGCACGACATCCTCCTTCGCCGGTTGGCGTCCCGCGAGAATGTCAGTAACGGCTGGGGGAAGGGTGAAAGAATTCATCGGTGCCACCTGGAAACGACAATCAGGTCAGAAGTTGATGACAGTATAACCGCTCGCTACCGGAAAAAATTTGGCTAGGGTAGAGGACATGAAAGCGCACAAAGAAACGTCCGCGGGTGTGGTTATGAGTTCGCCCATGGCCACCCCGGAGCTGGATGAAGCGATTGAGGTCGACGTCGCCACGAGCGAAAACCTGCCGTGGATGTGCATTGTTTGGGATGACCCAGTCAACCTAATGAGCTATGTTTCCTACGTGTTCCAGACTGTGCTGGGCTATGACAAAAAGCGCGCCAACGAGCTGATGATGCAAGTCCATACCGAAGGTAAGGCGGCAGTCTCCTCAGGTGAGCGTGACAAAGTCGAAGCCGATGTGAAGAAACTGCAAGTCGCCGGCCTGTGGGCCACGATGCAGCAGGCAGGATAAGAGTATGCAGGCTTGGAAAAAGAAAAAGTCCTTCATGCGTGGCGCGAAATACACGACTGTTTTCGAGCCCATGGAGCGCGAAGTTTTAGGTGATCTCACCGCAACCGTCTCCGAGGCCATCATTGCCCGCGCACAATCGGCCCCCAAGGATGAGCTGGCGGACATGCTCGACATGCCCACCGGCCACACCGAAGCACCGGAGGATCCATCGCTGGCCCGCCTTTTCCCCGACTTCAAGAAGGCAGGGGATGAAGAGTTCGACGGCGATAATTCACTGCTGCGTTCGCTGTACGAAAATGACATCGCGCGCGCCAAGCTGGAAAACCTCCAAGTGATTAACACCGCGCTGGGGCCCACCGGCGGGGTAGAGGTGGCTATCAGCGAGGAAGAAGCACATGCCTTCCTCGCAGGGCTCAATGACCTGCGCCTCTTCATCGCCGCCGGGGACGTGCCGGAGGATACCCCTGGAGCGGACCGCGATACGCTCGTGGAATGGCTGGCGTTCTGCCAGGATTCGCTGCTCGACGTCATCATGGATTAGCACCGTGCAGACTCTCCCCGACATGGGCTTTTCTGTCGGTCACGTCACGCGTGAGGACACCGGCGTCACCGTCGTTTACTGCGGTGAACAAGGTGCCGTGGCTGGCGTCGATGTGCGCGGCGGAGGCCCCGGCACCCGCGAGACGGATCTGCTGGAGCCGCACAACACGGTTGAGCGCGTTCATGCTCTTGTCCTTGCAGGCGGTTCGGCCTTTGGGCTGGCAGCAGCGGATGGTGTCATGCGCGGGCTTGAGGAAGCGGGAATTGGTTTCCCCGTCTTTGGGGAGGAGAGCCCCGGCCCCCGCGTACCCATTGTGCCAGGCGCGGTCATTTTTGATCTGCTCGCTGGCCCACAGCGCCCCACGGCGGCAGATGGTCAGGCGGCTCTACGCGCCGCGTTGGCAGGGCACGACGCTACGAGCGGCAGCGTGGGCGCAGGCACCGGCGCCTGCGCAGGCAAGATCAGAGGTGGGGTGGGGACCGTGCTTATCGATGTCTCCCCGTTCACCGTCGCCGCGGTTGTTGTAGCCAACCCGGTGGGGCAGGTGATTGATGCTGAGACTGGGCGTTTGTTTGGCGCACCGGACGCGCCGGCCGTGGACGCTAAGCGGTTTGCCGCGGCCCGCAGCCTGGCTGAATCTTTCGCAGAGGCTTCTCAACTAAACACCACCATTGGCGCGGTGTTGACCGACGCCCCGTTAACCAAGGCCCAAGTAAAACGTCTTGCTTTAGCGGGCCACGACGGCATCGCCCGGGCGGTTCGCCCGGCGCATTCCCCACTGGATGGAGATACGCTTTTTGCCGCCGCCTCCGGAACACAACCTGCGGAGCAGGGGATCGGTGCTGCGGAGTTGGCGTCGTTAAGCGCCGCCGCTGCCGATGCCGTGGAGGCAGCCATCGTCGATGCCGTGGTGAGCGCAACCCCGGGGCTGGGATTGGAGGCGTATTCCTCGCTGCGCGCTTGCTAAAGTTGGAGTCATTATGACGACGAGTGGACCTTTTGGCCAGCAGCATTCGCATGGGCCCAACCCCTTCCGGCCCCGCCCGGCAGCCCCCGGGGCGGGGCAGCAGCCTGTTCTCAACACGGGGGATTCGAAGAATTACACTCGGGCCGGACGCCTGAAGACGGCAGCGTCTTTAACGGTGGGCTTCCTAGTCGTTGAGTGGGTTATCCACATCATCAACTTCCTGTTTTTTGGCAGCGAGCTGGGTCAATACGGCATACGTCCACTGGATTTTAATGGCATCTGGGGGATTTTCACCGCTCCGCTACTCCACGCGAACTTTGAGCACCTCATCGGAAATTCACTGCCCGGTGCCGTCTTTTGTTTCCTGATCGGCCTCTCAGGCCGCAAGGCATGGTGGGAAGTTATCATCATCGTGGTACTCATCGCTGGCATCGGCACCTGGCTGTTGGGCGGGCCGGGGACCTCGCATATTGGTGCCTCGGGCATGGTGTATGGCTGGCTGGCCTACCTCATCGTTCGGGGAATCTTCAACCGTTCCCTGGGTCAATTTCTCGTCGGCGTGGGGTTGGGCTTTGCCTATTCCGGTCTCATCTGGGGCGTGTTGCCTATCTATGAAGGAGTCAGCTGGCAGGGGCACCTTTTCGGTGCCATCGGTGGCATCGTCGCGGGAATGGTGATCACCTCCGATGACCCGATTAAAAAGGTTAAGCCCGCGCCCGAAGGAGTAACGCGCTAATGCCTGATGCAACATCTCCCATCGGGATTTTTGACTCGGGCGTGGGTGGCTTGACCGTTGCGCGCACCATCATCGAGCAGCTTCCCGACGAATCCATTATCTACATCGGCGATACCGCCCATGCTCCCTATGGCCCGCGCTCCATCGCCCAAGTGCGTGAGCTGTCCACCGCGATTGCCGATGAGCTCGTGGAGCGCGGCTGCAAGATGCTGGTGATTGCCTGCAACACCGCGACGGCCGCCTTTTTGCACGACGCCCGGGAGCGCTATGACATTCCGGTCGTGGAGGTTATCCGTCCGGCTGTACGCCGTGCCATCGCCACCACCCGCAACGGAAAAATTGGCGTGATCGGCACGGAGGGCACCATCAATTCAGGTGCTTATCAAGATCTTTTTGCCGTCAATCCGAATGTCGAATGCGAGGCGGTGGCCTGTCCTGATTTCGTGAATTTTGTCGAGCGCGGCATTACGGCTGGGCGCCAGATCCTTGGCGTGGCGGAGGGCTACCTGGCGCCGTTGCAATCGGCGGGCGTCGATACGCTCGTTCTTGGCTGCACACATTATCCGCTGCTGACGGGCGTCATCCAGCTCGCCATCGGAGATAACGTCACGTTGGTGTCTTCGGCGGAGGAGACTACGAAGGATGTCCTACGTACCCTCACAACCACGGACATGCTCGCCCCAGCGGGACAGGTGCCCACCCGCAGTTTCGAGTGCACCGGTGATCACGCGGCCTTCGAGCTCTTAGCCACGCGTTTCTTGGGACCCAAGATTTAGTCCTGGTGAAGATGTACAATCGACCCAAATCCCGCATCCCCCGTTGTTTCGTGGAACTATTGAACGCATGAAGCTGACCATCCTAGGCTGTTCCGGCTCGGTGCCCACTGTGGGTAATCCGGCCTCTGGCTATCTCTTGTCTTTCCCCTCTGCTCCGTCCATCATCATGGACTTGGGCCCGGGTACGCTTGCACGCCTGCAGGAACTTCAGGATCCTTGCGATGCACACGTGGCATTAACTCATCTTCATGCCGATCACTGCCTGGACTTTCCGTCTTTGATGGTGTGGCGGCGCTTCCACCCCACAGCACCCGCGGCGTCCCGCAATTTCTGCCTCGGGCCCAGTACTACCGAAACCCACCTGGGCCGCTTGTCCTCTGATGCTCCGGACGGGGTGGATGACATGAGCGATACGTTTGCGTTCAGCCCCTGGGTGGACCGCGAGCGCCAGCTTGTTGACGATGTCTATATCACCCCCTTCCGCACAGTTCACCCGGTCGAGACATACGCCTTGCGGGTCGAACACACTAAAACCGGTGCAACCTTGTGCTATTCAGCTGATTCGGCTTATACGCCCGCGCTCGTCGAGGCTGCCCAGGGCGTGGATGTTTTCCTCTGTGAGGCCGCATGGGGCGAGACCTCGGAGGACAAGGCCCCGGATATGCATATGTCGGGGGCAGAAGCCGGGCGCTTGGCGCGTGAGGCGGGCGTGAAGAAGCTGGTGCTCGTGCACCTCCAGCCTTGGGGTGATGCTGCCGCCACTTATACCGCAGCTGCCCGTGAGTTCGACGGTGAGATCGTCGTCGGTGCCGCCGGTATGGAGCTCGACTTTTAGCACGCACGGTAGGGTAGGAGGCATGACTGATTTCACTCGTGCCGATGGTCGCGCGCTCGACCAACTCCGTAGCGTCCGCATTACCCGCAACTTCACCACCAATCCGGCTGGGTCGGTCTTGGTGGAGTTCGGCAACACCCGAGTTATGTGCACGGCTTCCGTGGAATTTGGGGTGCCGCGCTTTAAGAAGGATTCCGGCGAGGGCTGGTTGACGGCCGAGTACGCCATGTTGCCTGCGGCCACCCACGATCGCATGCCGCGCGAGTCGATGAAGGGCAAGGTCAAGGGCCGCACCCACGAGATTTCCCGGCTGGTGGGGCGTAGCCTGCGCGCAGCGGTTGATCTCTCCGAGCTGGGGGAGAACACCATCCAGCTGGATTGCGATGTGCTGCAAGCAGACGGCGGCACACGCACGGCGTCGATTACCGGCGCGTATGTGGCGCTGGCTGATGCGATTGCTTACCTCAAGGAGGAGGGCGTCGTCCCGGGCGAGCCGCTGCTGGATCCTATTGCCGCTGTTTCCGTCGGCATCGTCGACGGTCACGTGTGCCTCGACCTGCCCTATGAAGAGGACTCCCGCGCGGAGGTTGATCTCAACGTGGTGATGCAGGAAGGCGGAGACTTCGTCGAGATTCAGGGCACCGGTGAGCACGGCCTGTTCGGCCGCGCGGAGCTTAACGACATGTTGGACGTGGCCCAGGCAGGTTGCGCCCAGCTTATCGACGCTCAAAAGGCGGCCCTCGGATGGTAAAACTCCTCGTCGCTTCGAATAATGCCAAGAAGCTCAAGGAGCTGGAGAAGATTCTCGCCGATGCCGGAATCGCAGGCATCGAGCTGCTCCCGTTGTCCGCAGTGGAAACCTACCCGGAGCCTGTGGAAGACGGCCGCACCTTTGCCGATAACGCGCTGATCAAGGCGCGCGCCGGGGTACAGCACACCGGTTTGGCCACGATCGCGGATGATTCTGGCCTCGCGGTGGAAGAACTCAACGGCATGCCGGGTGTGCTCTCCGCTCGGTGGTCGGGCGGTCACGGAGACGATGAAGCGAATAACCAGCTGCTGCTAGGACAGATGTCCCATGTACCCGCTGAACGTCGCGCGGCTGCCTTCGTGTCGGTCTGCGCGTTGGTGACTCCGGATGGGCAGGAACACGTGGTGGAGGGCCGCTGGACTGGCTCCTTGCTCACCGCCCCACAGGGCGAAAATGGCTTTGGTTACGATCCCCTCTTCCAGCCCGAAGGCGAATCCCGCTCTGCCGCGGAGATGTCCCCGGAGGAGAAGAACGCTGTCTCGCACCGCGGCCGCGCGCTGGCGCAGCTGCGTGAACCCCTAGCGGCGCTTGCCGGCCAAGCCTAAGCATCCGCCGGGCCATGACCGCAAGCCCGGCATCCGCGAGCTGGGCTGGCTCGCCGAGCGCTGTGACGACAAGACCCCGCACGGAAACCGCGCGGGGGTCTGACTATGTGCGCCCGGTGAGACTTGAACTCACACGTCATAAGACACTAGAACCTAAATCTAGCGCGTCTGCCAATTCCGCCACGGGCGCGGGTTTAGTTGCTGCGGAGCACTCTTTGCTCCACGCAACGTTCACTAGCCTACAGGGCAGCAGCCCATAGACGGAAATCCACTTTTCCGGGCGTGGTGGGTAGGCTGTTGAGAGTGAGCACCAACCCAGCACCGAAAAAGCGGATGAAGGTTCGATGGTGGCACATCGTCCTCATCGTGATCTTTGTCGTGCTCTTTTTATTCCTTGCTTATTGGCAATGGACGCGGTTCCGCTCCGGTTCGGGAACCTTCCAGAACTTGGGATACGCCTTCCAATGGCCGCTGTTCGCGGTATTTGTTGTTTACGCTTACCGCACTGCCATACGCTACGAGAATGAGCGAATTGATGCCGAGAACGAAGCACTCGAGCGGGGAGAAGAGCCAGCCCAGTATGAGGCAGAGAGCGTGCGCGCGGCCAAGGAGCACACCGCGACTAAAATCGACGAAGATTTCCTACCGTCTCGCCCACAGATTGATGTGGACACCTTTAACGCTATGAACAAGCAGCGCCGCCGTCGCGGCACTGAAGAGGAGTATTAATGAGCAACTCAGTCAACAACGCTGTCCATCCTGACCGCCAGGCGCGTATCCGTGGCCCGCTGAAGTTCTTTTCCATTGCCGCCACTATCACCGGTATTTTTCTTCTCATTCTTGTTGCGCGCATGATTCTGCAATACGGCGTGGGGATGGAGATGCCATCCTGGGCCACGCTCATCGCCCAAGCACACGGCGTGGCCTACATGGTCTACCTCGTGTCCATCCTGGTCCTCGGTCCGCGTGCCATGTGGCCGGTAAGCAAGCTTTTCACCACGGCGCTCGCCGGCGTTGTGCCGTTCTTGTCCTTCTGGATGGAGCACAAGCGCCGCACTGAAGTTGTTGAGCAGTTCCAGCTGTAGGTAGGTATGACGAGCCGCAAACTGAGCACCACACTTATCGCGATTGTGGTGCTTCTTTCACTCGCTTGCGCTGGCTTGGGTGTGTATGCCGTACGCCAGCCGAACGAGATTTATAGCGCCCCAGTTCAGTCCACTAATACTCAGGTGGTCAACGCAGTCGAACGTCAAGAGCAAGTGGTCTTGCTCAGCCTGGGCATCCAGGGGCTGGCGGAGAAATCCTCTGTCGGCGAAGTATTTGGTGTACGCGTCCCGTGGACCGACCGCACCCAATTTGTGCAGTATTCCTACAAAGCCAAGCTCGGTATCGAAGGCAAGGACGTGCGCGTCACTGAGACCGGCGAGCATGCCTACACGGTCCATATCCCGGACTTCATTTTTATCGGGCATACCGATGAAGAGTTTAAGACCGCAGTGGAAGATAACGGCGTGCTCAGCTGGACCACCCAGCCACTCGACGCCGCCTCGACAGTGTCAGATGTCCTCAGCGCCGATAAGAAGCGCAAGGACATCAACGACAACCGCGAGCTCCTGCAGGACCAAGCTCGCAGCTTTTATGAAGGCATCATTCGCGGAGTAGATCCTGAGGCCCAGGTCACCATGGAGTTCAGCTAATCCTCACTCTGAGTGCCCTCTTTCGTGGAATGAACTACATCTACGTGGAATGAACTACGTTCATTCCACCTCCGTGAACTTGCGGTCCCAATAAGCCCGCACCGGGTTAGCGTCCGCAAGGAGGATATCGAAGCGGTCATTGGCAATCTCGATGATTTTGCTCAAGACCACGCGCTGTTCCAGCTCATCCGAGTTGGACAAGCGGCGCACGCCCGCATCGATGACGCGATCGGCCGAGTCATTGGTGTCTAGGTACGCCACAAATGGCATGTCGAAGCGTTCGCGGTAGGCCTGTGAGACGTCGATAAGCTGCTGTGTCTGAACGTCGTCGAGGTCATCCAGAGCCAAGGAACCGCGGTCAGCAGAGATAGTGGCGGCGGTGTCGGAATCGGCAAGCAGTAGCTCATCCATCGCGGGGTAGTCGTGGATCAGGGCACGGCGCTGCTCGCCGGGGGCAGTGAGGACCGTGACCTGGATTGCTTCGCGCAGCTGGCTGACATCTTGGAAGGGGCGCAGCTCCCAGGCAGCTTCGAGCGGCCAGGTTTCGTTGTTGAAGAGCGGGCGCAGCGCACTGACGAAGCTGTCGCGGTCCATGTCGTTGAGCTCCTTGAGCGAGACGCCGGCGCCGTCGAGACGGCTGACATCATCGCCAGACTGCGAGCCGACGTGGAAGAACAGCAAGTTGAGCAAAATCGCCGTGATAGCGCCGATGGACATTCCGGAGGAGACAAAGATCTGCGCCCACTCCGGGAAGGCGGTGGCCACGTCCGGCTTGAAGGTAACGAGCATGGCCAGTCCCAGCGCGGTGGTAACGATGGCGGCGTTGCGGCCATCAGTAATGTCTTCCTTCGCAATGGTCTGCAGGCCCGCCCACGCAACGTTGGCAAACAATGCGAGGGAGGCGCCGCCGAGCACCGGGGAGGGAATAGCCGCCACAACAGCTGCGGCCTTGGGCAGCAGGCCCAGAATGATCATGAAGCCCGCTGCGGACACGGCTACCCAGCGGGATTTCACACCAGTCAGGCGAACCAAGCCGACGTTCTGCGCGAAGCAGGTGTAGGGGAAGGAGTTCATCACGCCACCAAGGGTGGTGGAGAGACCATCGGCGCGAATGGCGCGCACCACGTCATCGCGCTTGATGCGCTTCTTCACAATCTCACCGGTGGCGAAGACATCGCCGGTGGTTTCCACCATGGTGATGATCATGACGATGATGAGGGAAAGAATCGCCATGATGTCGAACTTCGGCATACCGAAGTAGAAAGGTGTTGTCATACCGATGGCATCGGCTTTACGCACGCCGTCAAAGGACGTATCGCCCAGTGCGAAGGCCACGCCAGTACCGATGACCAAACCAAGCAGCACAGACAGAGTACCCAGGAAGCCGCGGAAGAAACGCTGCACGATGATAATGATGGTGAGCGTGCCGAAGCCATAGAGCAGATCGCGTGCGGCCGGAACCCCGTCCGCGTAATTGACAAAGTCATTTGCTGAGACCGCCAGCAGCGACGTGCCCATCACCAGAAGCACGGTGCCGGTGACAATTGGGGGGAAGTACTTGAGCACGCGTCCAAAGACCGGCGCAGCAAAGAAAGTAAAGATACCGGCAGCAATAATCGCGCCATAAATCGTCGGCAGCGGCTGGTCGCCAGCGCTCATGCCGATGGCAATGATCGGGCTTACCGCCGTGGTGGTCACACCCTGGATGATGGGAAGGCGGACACCGATGTGCTTGCCGACGCCCACCGCCTGGATCAACGTCGCCAGACCACAGGTCAACAGGTCTGCATTGATGAGGTGAATCGTGGTGGCCTCATCGAGGCCCAAGGAACCAGCGATAAGCAGTGGCACGATGACCGCGCCGGCATAGAAAGCGAGAACGTGCTGGAGTCCGAGTGCCGCCAGCTTGGGCGCCGGCGGGACCACATCAACGGGGTGGGTTGGGGCAGTGGCAGGGCTAGCGGTAGCGGCGGTGTGAGACACGCAAAGAGCTCCTTGCTGAAGGGCGAGATGAGGATACTGCGCATAACAATAGAGTGCGGCGCGGACAGGCACCAAGAACTCGCCCGAAAGGTGTGGGAAAGGCCACGTCAGGGGGTGATTTACCCCCGCATCCAACCGTACGGCCGTTACCTATGAGAGAGCTGACCTGTGTGGTGCTAAAACCAGCCCGTTCGGTGGCGCGGGGCACGCATGTGCCGATGTGAGGTTATGCGTTTGTCCCCCTACTATGGGCTACAGAGAGGGGTTCGGTGACGATACGTGTTGACCGAATTGCCCGTGAGCCGAAGTCACCTACAACCCTTCTGCGACTAAGTGTTTACGCGTCGTGTGAACTATGAAGGGAGTCAATATAGTGACCACCGCAACGGAACAGTCTGTGCAGTTCGAGGCATGGAAGGGCTTTGAGCCCGGCCCGTGGACTGAAAACATTGACGTTCGTGATTTTATCCAGCGAAACTACACCCCCTATGACGGGGACTCTTCCTTCCTCGCTGGGCCCACCGAGAAGACGCAGCGCGTGTGGGATCATTTGGAGAAGAACTATCTTTCCGTCGAGCGCCAGAAGCGCATCTTCGATGTGGATACCCACACCCCGAGTGATATCGATGCTTTCCCGGCTGGGTATATCTCCGAGGATGATGATGTCATCGTCGGTCTGCAGACGGATACTCCGCTCAAGCGCGCCATGATGCCCAATGGTGGATGGCGCATGGTCAAGCAGGCCATTAAGGAAGCCGGCAAGGAAACCGATCCGGAGATCGAGAAGATCTTCACGCGTTACCGCAAGACCCACAACGATGCGGTCTTCGATATCTATACCCCGCGCATCCGCGCAGCGCGTTCCTCCCACATCATCACCGGCCTGCCGGATGCTTATGGCCGCGGCCGCATCATCGGTGACTACCGCCGCGTGGCTCTCTATGGCGTGGACTACCTCATCGCCGAGAAGGAAGCATCCAAGAGCGCGGTGGGAGACCTCGGTTTCTCCGAGCACTGGGCCCGCTACCGTGAGGAGCACGCCGAGCAGATAAAGGCCCTGAAGAAGCTCAAGATCATGGCTGAGTCTTATGGCTTCGATATCTCGAAGCCGGCGAAGACTGCCCACGAGGCCGTGCAGTGGACTTACTTTGGCTACTTGGCCTCCATCAAGTCCCAAGACGGTGCAGCGATGTCCATCGGCCGCCTTTCCGCCTTCTTCGACTGCTACTTCGAGCGTGACCTTGCTGCTGGACTCATCACTGAGGAAGACGCCCAGGAGATCATTGACCAGCTCGTGCTCAAGCTGCGCATCGTGCGCTTCCTGCGCACCGAGGACTATGACCAGATTTTCTCCGGTGACCCGTACTGGGCTACCTGGACCGATGCAGGCTTCGGCACTGATGGCCGCCACCAGGTCACCAAGACCTCCTTCCGCCTGCTGCAGACCTTGATTAACCTGGGCCCATCACCGGAGCCGAACATCACCATCTTCTGGGATCCGCAGCTGCCGGCGGGCTACAAGGAATTCTGTGCCCATATCTCGATTGAGACCTCTTCCATCCAGTACGAGTCCGATAAGCAGATTCGTGAGCAGTGGGGCGATGACGCTGCGATTGCGTGCTGCGTGTCCCCGATGGCCGTCGGCAAGCAAATGCAGTTCTTCGGCGCCCGCGTGAACGCCGCCAAGGCCCTGCTCTACGCCATCAACGGCGGCCGCGACGAGGTCAGCGGCAAGCAGGTCGTGGATGGTTATGAGCCTATCCAGGGCGATGGCCCGCTCGACTTTGACGAGGTCTGGCAGAAGTACGAGGAGATGCTGGATTGGGTCGTCGGCACCTACGTTGAGGCCCTGAACATCATCCACTACTGCCACGACAAGTACGCTTACGAGTCCATTGAGATGGCGCTGCACGATTCCGATATCGTGCGCTCCATGGGCTGCGGTATCGCCGGCCTGTCCATCGTGGCTGACTCGCTGTCCGCCATTAAGTACGCCAAGGTCTACCCGGTGCGCGATGAGACCGGCCTCATCGTGGACTACAAGACGGAAGGTGACTTCCCCTTCTACGGCAACGATGATGACCGCGCCGATGATATCGCCGCCACCATCGTCCACACCGTCATGGCGAAGATTAAGGCCATCCCGATGTACCGCAACGCCATTCCGACCCAGTCGGTGCTGACCATTACTTCCAACGTGGTCTACGGCAAGGCAACTGGTTCCTTCCCGTCCGGCCACGAGGCAGGTACCCCGTTCGCCCCAGGCGCTAACCCGGAGAACGGCGCGGATAACCACGGCATGGTTGCCTCCATGCTGTCGGTGGGCAAGTTGGACTACAAGGATGCCCTCGATGGCATCTCACTGACCAACACCATCACCCCATCCGGATTGGGCCGCACCCCGGAGGAGCGCATCACCAACCTGGTGGGCGTCCTCGATGCCGGCTTCATCATGGATTCCGAATAGACCACTTCCACACCACTTCCCAAGGAGAACACATCATGGCAACCCCAACTTTTGACGAGCGCCT
The DNA here is from genome assembly GCF_046895345.1 of Corynebacterium aurimucosum. GTDB lineage: Bacteria > Actinomycetota > Actinomycetes > Mycobacteriales > Mycobacteriaceae > Corynebacterium > Corynebacterium aurimucosum_G. The sequence continues at coordinate 54,290 of NZ_CP160096.1, forward strand.
CGCCACCATGAAGGCCAACCGCACCGCCAACAACATGGACTCGGGCCTCTACCACGCCAACATCAACGTCCTGGACAAGTCCACCTTGGAGGACGCCGTTGAGCACCCGGAGAAGTACCCGAACCTCACGGTCCGTGTTTCCGGCTACGCGGTGAACTTTGTGAAGCTCACACGCGAGCAGCAGCTGGACGTTATCTCCCGCACCTTCCACCAGGGTTCCTAAATGGCAGATGGCATTACCGGCGTCGTGCGTCTTTCTCCTGAAGAAGGGGAGAAGGTGCGCGGCGCCGCCGCCGGTTTAGGAACGGACAATGACCTCGACGGTTTTACCCGCTCGGAGCTGATGCAGGCTCGCCGCTCCGGTGATGTCGCGCTCGTGCATTCTTGGGAGCTGGTTACGGCTGTTGATGGCCCCGGAACCCGCATGACCATGTTCATGTCGGGCTGCCCGTTGCGCTGCCAGTATTGCCACAACCCTGACACCATGGAGATGAAGGTTGGCACCTTGGAGCGCATCGAGGATGTGGTCAAGCGCGTCAAGCGCTATAAGCCCGTCTTCAAGGCTTCAGGAGGTGGTCTGACTTTGTCGGGTGGCGAGGCGCTGTTCCAAATCGCCTTCACCCGGCGCCTGCTCAAAGAGGTCCATGACGCCGGTATTCATACGACGATTGACACGTCGGGATACCTCGGCGCGCGCCTGCGCGATGAGGACATGGACAACATCGACCTGGTTCTCTTGGACGTCAAGTCTGGTGACGAAGAGACCTACAAGGAAGTCACTCGCCGCGAGTTGCAACCCACGATCGACTTCGGTGACCGTCTCAATGAGATGGGCAAGCCGGTGTGGATTCGCTTCGTGGTCGTCCCTGGCCTGACAGACTCCCCAGAAAACGTCGCCAACGTTGTCAAGATTGTCTCCCGCTGGAAGAGCAACGTCGAGCGCGTCGAGGTCCTGCCTTTCCACAACATGGGCGCGGACAAGTGGCGCGAGTTGGGCTATCCCTACACTCTCGAGGACACCAAGCCGCCGAAACCGGAAGATGTTGAATCTATCCGCGATGCGTTCCGCGAGGAGGGTTTCGTGGTCTACTAGAAGCATGAAACGCTTCGGCCACACCATCAAGGAACACACCATCACCGTCCCCTGGGACTATGACAATCCCGCCGCGGGGGAGTTCGAGCTCTACGCCCGGGAAATCATCCCGCCCGGCGGTGAGAATTACCCAGCGCTGCTCTATAACCAGGGCGGGCCGGGTTTTCCCGCGCCAAGGCCGACGGGTGCTTCCGGACTCATCGGGAAGGGTTTGGAGCGCTACCGCTGGATCCTCATGGACCAGCGCGGCACGGGTCGCAGCCACCGCATTGATGAGCTGAGTCCTGCCGAGGACCGCACCGCACAGCGCTTGGCCCAACTGCGCCAGGAAAACATCGTGCGCGATGCCGAACACCTGCGTGAGCACCTGGGGGAGGAGTCCTGGGATCTCTTTGGTCAGTCCTTCGGCGGCTTCATCATCACGGCCTATGCTTCGATGTTCCCGGAGTCTATCGGCCGAGCCTTCCTCACCGGTGGCCTTCCTACCCTGGCCAAGGGTGCAGATGATCTCTACCGCACGACTTTTGCCAAGCTCAAGGTGCGTCACGAGCGTTTCTATGCCCAGTTCCCGTGGGCTAAAGCGCGCGTCGAGGAAATCCTCCACCACCTAGACAACTCGGAGGAGCTACTTCCGACAGGGGAGCGCCTGTCTGCGCGCCGCTTCCGCACTATCGGAATTGAGTTGGGGCGCGGCACTGGCTTCGATTCTTTGGGCTACCTGCTGGAGGAACCTTTCCGCACCGTGGGTGGGGAGAAGCGCTTGCGTTCGGACTTCCTCAACGACGTCGGAAGCCGCGTGAGCTTCCAGGCTGGCCCGCTGTACGCGGCCATCCATGAATCTATCTACGGTGGCGTCGGCGGCCAGGCCGTCACCGGCTGGGCTGCGCACCGCATGCGTGAGGAGTTCCCCGAGTTCGCCGAGGATGGTACCTATCTCACTGGTGAGCACATCTTCCCCTGGCAGTTCGATGAGGATCCGGCGCTGCGCCCCTTCAAGCAGGCCGCCGAGGAGCTCGCCGCCCACGAGTGGGCAAGCTCTCCGTATGACGCCGCTGCGCTTGCCGCCGCACCCGTTACCGCCTCCGCCGCCATCTACTTGGACGATATCTTCGTGCCCTTCGAAGACTCCCTGGCTACAGGAGAGACCTACCGCGACTTGCGCCCAGTGGTGACCAACCGCTTCCAGCACAACGGTATTAGTGAGGACGGCGCGGGGATTTTGGGCGAGCTCTTCCGCGCGGCTGATGAGCGATAAGAGTGCTCCGAGAGCTCTCGGGGAATGTTCTTTCTCGAGATGTGGTGGTGGTCACCGTATGGCACACTGGTTAGGAAAACCTTAACCGAGCAGAAAGGATAAGCCTATGGCCGGTCTCATCGTCATTGGCGTGATTCTCCTCATTATTATTGCCACTGCCTTCGACGGTTTCTTCATCGTCCGGACGAAGGAGGCCGCCATCATTGAGCGGATGGGTAAGTTCGTGAGCGTTGCTCACGCGGGCTTGCACTTCAAGGTGCCTTATGTCGACCGCGTGCGCGCCAAGATTAGCCTGCAGATCCGTCAGCTCGATGTCATGGTGGAAACCAAGACCAAGGACAACGTCTTCGTCCAGATCCCCGTTGCCGTGCAGTACGAGGTAGTTCAGGGCAGCGAGCGTCAGGCTTTCTACACCTTGTCCAACCACGAGCAGCAGATCGTGGCCTATGTGCAGGACAACGTCCGTTCCTCCGTGGCGAACATGAACTTGGATGATTCTTTCTCTTCCAAGGACACCATCGCCCGCAACGTAGCGATGTCCCTGCGCGATAACATGGCCGCCTACGGCTGGAACTTCGTCAACACCCTCGTAACCGATATTCGCCCGGATGCCCGCGTGCGCGAGTCCATGAACTCTATTAACGCCGCACAGCGTGAGCGCGAGGCTGCCGTGGCGCAGGCAGAAGCTGAGAAGATCCGTGTGGTCAAGGAAGCCGAAGGTGCGGCCGAGGCCAAGAAGCTGCAGGGCCGCGGTGTGGCTGACCAGCGTAAGGAAATCGTCGAAGGTATTGCCCAGCAGTACGAGTTGCTGCGTGCTGCCGGTGTGCAGGAGAACCCCGAGACCCTCATGCTGGTCTCCCAGTACCTTGACGCCATGGTGGACGTGGCCGACCGCGCCCACACCAATGTGCTGTACATGCCGTCTAACCCGGGCGGCATGCAGGATCTCTTCGGCGGTATGCGCGATACGCTGCTGTCCACTAACGCTATTAACGAAGCCCCGAAGCCGAAGGTGCCGGCCGGCGAAGCAAAGCACAGCCGCGAGGATGCCGCCACGGAGCGTCGCCGTCGTGAGGAACAGGAGCGCCGCGAGCGGGATGAGCGTGCCCGCCGCGATGCTGAGATGATGGAGCAGGCGCAGCGCGCACAGCAACAAGCACAGGAGCACGTACAGAACGCACAGCAGGGCCAGGGCTTTGGTCAGTTCTCGGGTTTCCCGGCCCCGCCGCAGGGCAATAACCAGCCGCAGAGCGCGCGCGACTACTTTGATCAGTTGCGCAATCAGCTCAACAAGGGCAATAACTAAGCACATTCAAAACCACATGAAGAGGGCCTTTCCGCAGCTTGGGAAGGCTCTCTTTTCGTTGCCCTTCCACGCGAAGATGGTCAACATCATGATGGCGCCGGTGAAGATGTCGGGAACGGAGAAAGCAACGGAGGTCGCAACCGGAATGATGGAAGTGCGCAGGGCGTGCTTGCGAATGGCTTGGGAACGGGTCAGGCCCTTTGCCCGTGCAGTGCGCCCCGGAATTCCGATCGTGGAAAACTAAGCTCCAGCGTTAGGTGCGGATGAATATTATGCGCATAATTTCGGGGGTAGCCGGAACGCACCCGCAACGCTTAAAACACATTAAGGGGGATAGAAATACTCAGCAGGCGTGCAGCAGCCGACTGAGTGCATCCTTTTCTGCCTCCGTAACCCAGATTCCATAGGTCGCTTTTACCTCGACGATGCGGCGCGCATATTCACAGCGAAAACCTTTGTTAGGCGGCAGCCACGTGGCGGCATCACCAGCGCCTTTCTGCTGGTTGAGAGGACCGCCGACGGCAAGGAGGTTGCGTGGATCATTGGCAAAGTTGCGGCGCTTCTCCGGTGACCATTGCTGGGCGCCTTTCTGCCAGGCGTCGGCCAGCGCCACAACGTGATCGATCTGCACCGCGCGTGAGGTCTGCGCCCCGCGCTGAAACTCAATGTCCTGGCCCGAATAAGGGTCGTGCAAAACCCCGGACAGCGCCACACAGTCGTGGGTGCCTTCCTTGAGCACGAGGCTTTCCGGATCCAGATCCCTGCGGAGGATGTCGTTGCGGGTATCGCAGCCGTTGTGTCCGAAGTCCACCGTCACATCATCGGACCACGCTTGGCCGAATTCCTCACGCTCATAACCGGTCATGGGAGCGCGGCCTTTGACCTCCAAGGAATTCAAGGCGGCGAGTGTTTCGGCGATCTCCGGCGCGGGAGCGGCCTCTTCGGACTGTTCTTCTGTAGGTCCCTCCTGGACCGGCGCCGCTGCCGTTGTGGCGCTGGGCTGCTCGAATGGGGGATCGACTGGGGCGGGAAGGAAAAGGCCCACAGCCACCAGTGCGGCTATCGCGGCGTTAAGCAGTGCGGCGATGAAGAACGGGGTACGAGTGGACATGACGTAGTGATCCTAGTGGGTAGAATCGGCACACGGTATGAGTATCGATATGTTCTTTGACGAGTACCTTGCTGAACGCGGCTTGCAGCGCTCGGCCGAGGTTGTCCCAGACCACGCCTGCCAGGTCTTTTCTGATATTCCTGAGTCGAAGACCCAGTCTTCCCTCGATGAGGCCGCGCAGCTTGTCGCTCGCGCTTTGGGGGAGTAGTGACGGTGTCCGATTCCCACGTCTCTGTGCCTTTGGTTGCGCACTTGGGCTCCGAGCCTTTCGCGCTGTCTTTCTCCGGACAAGGCTATGCCTGGCTGCCGACGTTGCGCGACGCCCTTGCCACTGGTGTCGGGCCGCAACTGACTGAGTACCTCGCTGAGGCGGAAGAACTGCTTGCCCCACTGGACGAGGAACTCCTGCCCGCTGCGCCACACGGGTTTGCACCCCTGGCCTGGGCGGATGCGGAGCCGGCGTGGGCGCACGCGCTTGCCGACGTCCCACTTTCCACTCCCGGCATCCTCACCGCACAGCTGGCGGTGCTAGAAAACCTGCGCGCACACGGAGTAGAACTCGAGGACGCTGTGAGCAGCATCGGCCATTCCCAAGGCGTGCTCGCCGCAGCGGTGGTGAAGAAGCGCATGAGCCCAGCGGGGGCTCTGGCACTGGCGCGTCTCATCGGCGCAGCCATGGTGACTACCGCGCGCAGCGCTGGGCTCGTCCGCACCGCGCAGGGCGCACCCATGGCGGCGGTGACCGGTGCGACGAAGCAGCAACTGCATGAAGCCGGTGCCCGCATTGGCCTCGACAACGGACGGGGGCGCTTCGTCATCGTCGGAACACCGGTTGAGCTTGCCCGAGTGAAGGCCGCGCTGCAGGAGAACGCGACCCTTACGGAAGGGGAGGAAGTCAAGCCCGCCGCAGTTACCGTTTCCGACCTTGACGTTTCGGCCGCGTTCCACCATCCCACCATGCAGTATGCGGTGGAACAGGTAGAAAGCTGGGCGGGGCGAATCGGCTTGGACCCAGAAATCACCGCGCAGCTCGCGCGCGCCGTGCTCACGGACTACGTGGACTGGCCCGAGCGCGTTGATTCGGCGCTTGACGCTGGGGCTCGCTGGATCCTTGAAGTCGGGCCCACCCGCGGGGTGGAGCCGCTGACACGAGATCTCGTTGCCGGGCACGGCGTGGGCACGCTGGCCGTGGGGACAGCGCAAGGACTGGCTCAGCTCGTGGAACCGGGACGCGCACCTTCTCTGCCACGCGCGTGGTCCGAGTGGGCCCCGCGCGTGGTAAACGGGCGTCTGTCGACCGCTTTCACTCGGGCCACCGGCTACTCACCAGTCATGCTCCCCGGGATGACCCCCACCACGGTGGACCCGGACATCGTCGCCGCGGCAGCCAATGCCGGGCACTGGGCCGAATTGGCCGGCGGGGGACAGCACACCGATGCCATCCTTAAAGAGAACTTGCACACCCTGGGCCGGCTACTGCAGCCTGGGGTTAACGCCCAGTTCAATGCGCTGTACCTCGCGGCTTCCCAGTGGCGCCGCCAGATCGAGGGGCCGAATTCGATTCTGCAGGCACGCGCAGTGGGAGCGCCTATCAACGGCGTGGTGATTTCCGCTGGTATTCCGCCTGTGGAGGAGACAATAGAGCTGGTGGGGAAGCTCCACGCAGCGAATATCCCGTGGGTCGCCTTCAAGCCGGGAACTTCGGCGCAGGTGGAGGAGGTTCTCCGCGTTGCGGACGCTCTCCCTGAGACCACCGTCATCATGCAGCTGGAAGGTAGCTCGGCCGGTGGCCACCACTCTTTAGAAAGTCTCGATGAGGTCCTTGTTGCTACCTACGCGCGGATCCGTGAGCACGACAATGTCCTTCTCGCCGTTGGTGGGGGAATCGGTACCCCAGCGCGTGGAGCAGAGTACCTGCTGGGCACGTGGGCGCAGCGCTACGGTCTGCCCGCAGCGCCAGTCGATGCCATCATGGTGGGCACCGCTGCCATGGCGGCGAAGGAATCCACCGCATCCAAGTCGGTAAAGCAGGCGCTCGTCGCTGCGAAGCGCGACGACGTTGTATCGGGACGCTCGGACCTGGGGGCAGACATTCACGAGCTGGACAATTCCTTTGCCCGCGCTGGGCGCCTCTTGGATGAGGTGGCCGGTGACGCTGCGGCCGTGGAGACTCACCGCGCGGAGATCATTGAGGCCATCGGGTGCACGTGCAAGCCCTATTTCGGGGACCTTAATGAGATGTCTTATTCCGAGTGGCTGCAGCGCTACCTTGAGCTGTCCTATCTGGACGGCTGGGTCGATGAATCCTGGTTGAGTCGATTCATGCGCATGGTGGCTCGCGCCGAAGCCCGCCTTCATCCGACCGACCACGGCGAGATTGAGTTGCGCGTTGAGGTTGACCGCGAGAACCCAGCTGAGGCAAGTGCTCAGCTAACCGAACTCTACGGTGACGCCGCGCTGCACCCGACCGACGCCGCATGGTTCATCCAGCTCGTGGATGGTCCGGGCAAACCCGCAAACTTTGTGCCGGTCATCGATTCTGACGTACGCCGCCGCTGGCGCCGCGACACCTTGTGGCAGGCGCACGATGAGCACTACGAGGCCGATGAGGTCTGCATCATCCCTGGCACGGCAGCCGTTGAGGGAATCGAGCAGGCCAACGGGCCGGTGGCGCAGATACTTGGCCGCTTCGAACAGGCGGCACTTGCGCTTCTTGACGAGACCGAGGATGGCTCTGGCGAGCCCGCTTTCAGCACTGAAGAGCTCATTCGCCGCGCCCCGGGGCTGAATTGGGCCGGGCGCGAGCAGCCCAACCCTCTGCGCTTGGGCCTTCATGGCGTGGAACTGGAGGCTGCCGGCGACGATGCCATGTGGTTGACCGTTCCGTTCCATTCCGGAGCTGAGCTGCGTGTGCGCATCACTTCGCCGCGCATTCCGGGCGCCTCACCACTGGTCATTGTCGACGATGCCGAATCCGCCATGCGGGAGCTGCTGCGCCAAGCTGCCGGCGGCGACCTACCTGAGGTTGATTCCGGGGCCGCAACAATCAGCGCTGACCTCAGTGCCACCGACATTGCCCAGTATGGTGCGGTGACGAGCGGGGAGATGAGCACTGCTGCCTCGCCCGATGTCCTCGTTGGCCGCGCCTGGCCGGCACTCTTCGCAGTCCTGGCCGGCGCCCACACCGAGTGCGGGGAGCCGATAGTGGAGGGCTTCCTCAACCTTGTCCACCTCGAGCACTCGCTGAGCCTCACACCGCACGCCTGGGATCGGCTTCGCAGCAGCGCCGCCCCCGACGCTGAGCCTTTGGACCTGCGCTACACCGCCGAGCTGGAGGAGGTACGCGATACACCGTCGGGGCGCGTTGTCGACATTACAGTCGGCGTGACTACAGCCGTGCGCGACGAAGAACATGAATTCGCGCAGATGCACGAGCGCTTCCTGATTACCGGACGGCATGGTGATGCATCCGAAACCAACGCGCAAGCAAACAGCCAAGAAAACAGTGCAGGGTCCTCTCTCCGTGAGACTCCGTGTTCCTTCCGCCACCGCACCACCGCGGTGGCACCGGAATCACTGCGGCCCTTCGCCGTTGTAACGGGGGATAGGAACCCCATCCACCTGTCATCGAACGCTGCGGCACTGGCGGGGCATCGTCAAGGCCCGATCGTCCACGGCATGTGGACCTCGGCGCTGGCGCAGGCGGCTGCGGCATTTGACAGCACCCGCGTTCTCGAGTGGTCCGTTACCTGGCTTGCAGCCGTGCTTCCCGGCAGTGAGGTGGAGTTTGATGTGGAACGGGTGGGCGTCGACAAGCGGCGCGGCTACGGTGAGGTCCGCAGCGTGACTGCCACCAGTCAGGGCGTGCCGGTGCTGCAGGCGCGAGCGACGATGAGCAGCCCCACCACCTTCTATGCCTTCCCCGGCCAGGGCATCCAGTCCCCGGGGATGGGGATGAAGGACTACGCAGAATCCGCAGCGGCGCGCGCCGTGTGGGAGCGTGCGGATAAACACACGCGGCGGAGCTTGAGCTTCTCCATCCTGGAGATCGTCCGCCACAACCCCGACACCGTGGTGGTGGATGGTGAGGCATTCACCCACCCGGATGGCGTGCTATATCTGACGCAGTTCACGCAGGTGGCTATGGCGACGCTGGGTTGCGCACAGATTGCAGCGCTTAAAGAATCCGGGGTTCTTGAAAGTTGTGCCTTCTTCGCTGGCCACTCGGTGGGCGAGTACAACGCCCTGGCCGCCTATGCCGAGGTCCTGTCCTTGGAGGCGGTCCTGGACATTGTTTATGTCCGCGGTCTAACCATGCACCGTCTGGTCGAGCGCGATTCCGCTGGGCAATCTCTCTACGGTTTCGCTGCGCTGCGCCCGAACAAGATGGGGATGAGCGCGACCGAAGCCTTTGACCATGTCGCTCGGGTCGCTGCGGATACGGACGAGTTCCTCGAGGTGGTCAACCACAATATCGCCGGGCGCCAATATGCAGTGGCCGGCACGAAGGCGGGCCTGGATGCACTGGCGAGCGACGCCGAGCGCCGCGCCCCTGGGCAGCGTGCCGTCATCCCCATTCCGGGAATTGACGTGCCTTTCCACTCCTCCCACCTGGTGGGCGGCGTAGCGGATTTCCGCGCGCACCTCGATGTACTCGTTCCTGAAGAAATCAATCTCGACCCGCTGGTGGGGCGCTATATTCCAAACCTTGTGGCGCGGCCCTTCGCGCTGAGCCGCGAGTTCGTGGAATCCATCGCCGCGGTGGTGGATTCGGAACCCATCGCGGAGATTCTGGCGGACTTCGATGGTGCCGTGGCGAGCCCGGCGCGCCTGGGCCGTACCCTGCTCATCGAGCTTCTGGCCTGGCAGTTTGCTTCCCCCGTGCGCTGGATAGAGACCCAGGATTTGCTCCTCGGGCAGCTTGGCGTGGAGCGTTTCATCGAGGTCGGTGTGGGCGCCGCGCCGACGCTGACCAACATGCTGGGCCAAACCCTGCGCCTTCCCCAGCACGCGGGCAGCGCAGACCTCGAGGTGCTCAACTATGAGCGCGACCATGGGCGAGTCTTTGCCGAAGACGCCGAGCCGGCACCCGGGCCAGCAGCGAAGGCGGTCGCAGAGCAAGCCGCACAACCGGTTAGCGCCGAAGCGGAATCGGTCGAATCTGAGTCGAGGCAGTCACCGCAGACCACACACCAGGAAGAAATGGTGCAGGCATCGCATGAGGAGGTTCCGGCCGTCGTCGAGGACTGCCCGTTGAATGCGCACCAGGCACTCGAGATGCTTATTGCGTTGTGGACGAAGGTCCGCCCCGATCAAATGGCCGCGACTGATTCCATCGAAACCCTCGTGGAAGGCGTATCCTCCCGCCGCAACCAGTTGCTCGTTGACCTTGGCGTGGAATTCGGCATCAGCGCCATCGAGAATGCTGCGGATACACCCATCCCGCAGCTGGCGGAGAGTGTGGCGCAGCGCGCGCCGGGCTATGCACCATTCGGGGAGGTCCTCACAGAGCAGGTTGCGCAGGCGCTCAACCGGCTCACGGGACCGGCGGGCAAGAAGCCCAGCTACGTGGCCGAGCGCGTGAGCGGTACCTGGGGATTGGGGCCAGGCTGGGTCGACCGCGCGACTGTGCAGCTGGTCCTGGGTACTCGCGAGGGCTCCTCGTTGCGCGGCGGGGACTTGGCCAGCTTGCCCACGACCGGTGTGGCGTCGGTAGCTGAGCTTGATGCGCTGATTGATGCCGCCGTGTGCGCCGCCGGGGAATGTGAAGGAGTCTCACTGCAGAAGGCCGCAGCGGCAACGCCACACGAGGCCGTGGACCCGGAAGCGGTGCGCGCCTATACCGAGCGCCTTGAATCGGCGCTGGAGGACTCCGCCCGCGCCGCACTCGCCGCCCTCGGCTGTGAGGAGACCCTGATTGAGCAGGGGGACAGCGCAGCACGCACGGAGCTGGAGCAGCTCGTTGCCACGGAGCTGGGGCCGGACTGGCAGCAGCGCGTCGCCCCCGCTTTTGATGCGCGCAAGGCAGTGCTTCTCGACGACCGCTGGGCCAGCGCCCGCGAGGACATCGCCCGCGCAGCCGCCGCCGGAGAAACAGAGCCCGAACTCGACGTGCTGGGCGCCGGTGAGGAGGTAGCGCTCTTAGCCGAGCACTTCGGCTATGTGGACTTGGCCCGCGATGCCCGCACCCCGGCCGATGGGTTGCTCTTGGCTGACCAGGTGGCGGTGGTGACGGGTGGCTCGCCGGGTTCGATTGCCGTCGAGCTCATTGGCGAGTTGCTCGCGGAGGGCGCAACCGTGATTGCGACGACCTCCCAGCTAAGCCACGAGCGCCTGGAGTTTTATAAGGAGCTCTACCGCAGGCGGGCTGTCGGCGCGGCCGCGCTGTGGGTAGTTCCAGCAAACCTCAGTTCCTTCGCGGACGTGGATGCGCTCGTGGAATGGATTGCGGCAGAGCACACCGCCACCGTGGGCGGTAAAACCGTGCAGATAAAACCGGCCTATGTGCCGGACCTGCTCTTTCCCTTCGCCGCGCCGCGCGTTACCGGTACCCTCCAGGATGCCGGTGCGGGGGCGGAGTCCCAGATGCGCCTGCTGCTGTGGTCGGTGGAAAAACTTATTGCGGCGCTTTCCGCTGTGGGTACGGATACACGCGTGGGCCACCGCCTGCACGTGGTGCTGCCGGGCTCACCCAACCGCGGGCGCTTCGGCAGCGATGGCGCCTACGGCGAGGCCAAGGCGGCCCTCGATGCCTTGGTTAACCGCTGGTCTTCCGAGCAATCCAGCTGGGGAGCGCGCACCTCGCTGGTGCACGCCCACATCGGGTGGGTGCGCGGCACCGGCCTGATGGGCGGCAACGATCCGCTGGTTGAGCAGGTGGAGGCCCGCGGCGTGCGGACCTTCTCAGCGAAGGAGATGGCGGTGCAGCTTCTCGACGTCACCGCGTCCCCGCAGATCCGCGCTCAGGCAGCGTCCTCACCGCTGAGCGTCGACCTCACCGGCGGGCTGGCCGATGCTGAGTTGGACCTAGCCGCACTTGCCCGGGCGTCACAGCCAGAGGAAGCAGATGCACCACTGGCAGCTGGTAGCTCGCGCGTAGAGAAGGCTTCGCGAACGGCGAAGGCCCTGCCGAACGTGCTGAAACCTGCGGAGTCGACCAGCCCCGACTTCAGTGGGGTAACGCAGACTCTCGAGGACATGGTGGTCATCGTCGGCGCGGGAGAGCTCGGTCCGCTGGGCTCCTCGCGTACCCGCTATGAGGTGGAGGTCGGCGGAGAGCTCTCCGCGGCCGGCGTGCTGGAGCTGGCCTGGAGTCGCGGACTCATTAGTTGGGATGAGCGCACAGCCGGATGGCTGACGGCCGAAGGTGAAAAGTTAGCAGAGGAAGACGTCTACGAGCGCTTCCACGACGAAGTTCTCGCTGGGATTGGTGTACGCCGCTTCCACGATGACTTCGGACCACACCTACCTATGCTGGATAACCTCGCGCCCGAGCTGACCACCATCTATCTAGAGAAGCCGCTGAGCTTCACCGTGCAGGATGAAGAGACGGCGCGCAGTTTCGTTGACAGCTGCGAGGGCGCCACACTCCGCCGCGTCGATGGCGCGACAGGTGAGGTCGAATGGCAGGTCACCCGCCCTGCTGGCTCCGCGGTGCGAGTCCCGCGGCGCGTGGCCATGACCCGCTTTGCGGGCGGCCAGATTCCGGAGGGCTTTGACCCACAGGTCTACGGCATCCCCGCGGACATGGTGGATAACCTCGACCGGCTCGCCCTGTGGAACCTGGTGTGCACAGTGGATGCCTTCCTTTCTGCAGGCTTTAGCCCGGCCGAGCTCTTAGCCCATGTCCACCCGGCGCGCGTGAGCTCCACCCAGGGAACCGGCATGGCAGGCCAGGAGGCGCTGCGCTCGTTGTACGTCGACAAGCTGCTGGGACAGCCACGCCCCAATGACATCCTGCAGGAAGCGCTGCCCAACGTTATTGCCGCGCACGTGATGCAGTCCTATATCGGCGGCTATGGCCAGATGGTGCACCCGGTGGCCGCCTGTGCCACGGCAGCGGTGTCGGTGGAGGAGGGCTTCGACAAGCTGCGCCTGCACAAGGCGGACTTCGTCGTGGCCGGCGGCATCGATGCCCTGTCCATCGAGGGTATTACCGGCTTTGGTGACATGGCAGCCACTGCCGATAGCGCGGAGTTGGAAGCGAAGGGGATTGAGCATCGCTTCTTCTCCCGCGCTAATGACCGCCGTCGTGCCGGCTTCGTGGAATCCGAAGGCGGCGGGACTATCCTGCTCGCCCGGGGAAGCTTTGCGGCGGAGATGGGGTTGCCAGTGCTGGGCGTGGTGGGCTTTGCCGAGTCCTTCGCTGACGGCGCGCACACCTCCATCCCCGCGCCGGGCTTGGGCGCACTCTCCGCGGCGCGGGGCGGGCAGAACTCCCGCCTGGCCCGCTCCCTGGAGGCTCTCGGCGTGGGTGCGGACGATATCGCTGTGGTGTCCAAGCACGATACCTCCACCAACGCCAACGACCCCAACGAATCGGACCTGCACGAGCGCATCGCCGCCGCACTCGGCCGCAGCCCCGGCAACCCGCTCTATGTGATATCGCAGAAGAGCCTGACCGGGCACGCCAAGGGCGGAGCAGCGGCCTTCCAACTCATCGGTCTGACCCAGGTGTTGCGTAGTGGGGTCCTCCCGCCGAATCGTTCCCTGGACTGCGTCGACCCCGTGCTGCGCCGTCACTCGCACCTGCTGTGGCTGCGCCAGCCGTTGGACCTTCGCCGCACCCCGCCGAAGGCGGGCCTGGTGACATCTCTGGGCTTCGGGCACGTCTCCGCCCTCATCGCGCTGGTTCACCCGAGTGCTTTCTTTGCCGCATTGGCCCGGGAGCAGGGTGAGGGCGTGGCCGAAGCCTGGCGGGTGGCCGCCGCCGATCGCGAGCTGCGTGGACTGCGGCGCTTAGAAGAAGGCATGCGCGGTGGGCCATCGCTGTACGAGCGGCCGGTAAAGCGCAACTTGGGAGCAGGCACAGCTGACGAGGTAGCTGAACGTGAGGCAGCAACGCTGCTGAGCGAATCCGCTCGGCTTCGCAACGGCATCCTCGAACCGGAGGGAGGAGACACAACGAAACGGGGGTAGCAGGCGCTAGAGTATCCCCAGCGTGTCCCCTCTGGAACGATAAAGAAGCAGGTCAGGCGGGTTGGAGAAGTCCCCCAATCTGGGGCACCATGCAAGGGTGAATAAAGCTAAGAAGCCACTACTAGGCCTTATTTCGGTAGCCGCTGCCACCCTTCTTGCCGCCTGCTCCGCCACCGGTGGTGCGCCCCGTCCCGAAGCTGACGGTGAGCTAGCCGGTGGCGTCGACACCGAGCGTCTTGTCGTTGCCATGATTTCCCATGGCGCACCAGGTGATACGTACTGGGATCTCGTGCGTAAGGGCGCGGAGGACGCCGCGCGCAAGGACAATATCGAGTTGCGTTACTCTTCCGACCCGGAAGCGCCCAACCAGGCAAACTTGGTCCAGTCCGCCATCGACTCCGGGGTGGATGGCATCGCCGTGACCATGCCCAACGCTGGGGCGATTGGACCGGTGGCCAAGAAGGCCGTGGATGCTGGCATCCCCACCGTGGGGCTTAACGCCGGCATGGATGATTACCAGAAATACGGCATGAGCGCCTTCTTCGGCCAAGAGGAAAAGGTAGCCGGCACCAAGGCCGGCGAGCGCCTCAAAGACGATGGCGCCAAGCACGTACTGTGCGTCATCCACGAGCAGGGCAACTCCTCGCAGGAGTCGCGCTGTGCCGGCGTGAAGGACGGGCTGGACAACGGCGAGGTTGAGATCCTGTACGTCAACGGCAAGGATCTCACCGCCGCGCAGTCCACCATCAACGCGAAGCTGAGCCAGGACCCGTCCATTGACTGGGTGATGGCGCTGCAGGCCTCCGTGGCCATGCGCTCCGCCGACGCGGTTGCTGACGCCTCCTCTAAGGCTAAGGTCTCCACCTTCGACACCAACGCCGAGCTTGTCGACGCCATCGCGGATAAGCGAATCCAGTGGGCCGTCGACCAGCAGCCTTATATGCAGGGCTACCTCGCCGTCGATTCGCTGTGGTTGGCACACCGCAACGGTTCCACCATGGGCGGCGGACGCCCCGTGTACACCGGCCCCTCCTTCGTGGATTCCACCAACGTGGACATCATCTCCGAATCCGCTAAGGCAGGTCTGCGATGAGCGAAGCCACGACTGCATCAGACGAGGCTCTATCTAGCCCCGCCGATACGCGCCTGACCCGCCGCAGCGGTTTCGCGCGCCTCATCCGCCGCCCCGAGTTGGCCAGCCTGCTCGGCGCTGTGGTCATCTTCGTCCTTTTCATGATCGTGGCGCCCGCCTTCCGCTCGGTGGAGGCCTTCTCCACGGTGCTCTACGCCAGTTCCACGCTGGGTATCGTGGCCCTGGCGGTGGGCCTGCTCATGATTGGTAACGAGTTTGACCTGTCCTCCGGCGTGGCGGTGACCTCCGCGGCGCTCGTGGCCACCATGCTCAACTACAACTTCCACCTCAACTCGTGGGTGGGCGTGGGCCTTTCCCTGCTGACCGCACTGGCCATCGGTGCGCTCAACGGCTTCCTGGTGGTGCGCACCAAGATCGACTCCTTCCTTATTACTCTGGCGGCCTTCCTTATGCTGCAGGGGCTCAACCTGGCGATTACCAAGCTGGTTACCGGCCAGGTGGCCACCCCCACCATTTCGGACATGGAAGGCTTCGATTCTGCCCGCATCATTTTTTCCGGCACCATCCACATCGGCAGCTTGAGCATCCGCGCCACCGTCATCTGGTGGATCCTCTTCGTCGCCATCGCCTCGTGGGTGTTGTACAAGACGCGCTGGGGAAACTGGATCTTCGCCGTTGGTGGCGACGATGAAGCCGCCCGCGCCGTCGGTGTTCCCGTGCGCCGCGTCAAGGTGGCGCTGTTTATGCTCGTCGGATTTGCAGCGTGGTTCGTGGGCATGCACACCCTCTTTGCTTTCGACTCCATCCAGGCCGGCCAGGGCATTGGCAACGAGTTCCTCTACATCATCGCCGCCGTGATTGGCGGCTGCTCCATGACCGGCGGGCGCGGTACCGCGGTGGGCACCGCCATTGGTGCACTCATCTTCGGCATGACCAACCAGGGCATCGTGTACGCCGGCTGGAACCCCGACTGGTTCAAGTTCTTTCTCGGCGCCATGCTGCTCTTTGCCGTGCTCACGAACACTTCCGTGGCCAACTTTACGAGGAAGCGATAACCATGATTGAGTTGCACGATATTTCCCAAACATTTGGCAACTTCCACGCCCTGCGCGGTATCAACCTCCGCGTCAAGGAAGGCGCAGTGACCTGCGTGCTGGGTGATAACGGCGCGGGTAAATCCACGCTGATTAAAATCCTCGCCGGCCTCAACCAGCCCACCGGCGGCACTATCACCGTCGATGGGGAAGAGGTGAATTTCACGAGTCCGCGCGATTCCCTCGGCGCCGGTATTGCCACCGTGTACCAGGATTTGGCGTTGGTGCCCTCGCTGTCTGTGTGGCGAAACTTCTTCCTAGGCCAAGAGCTCACCGGGGCGCTGGGGAGCTTGCGTGAGGAGGAAATGAAGCGCATTACGCACGAGCAGTTGTCCGAAATGGGCATTGAGCTTGGCGATGTCTCCGTGGAACTCTCCGCCCTCTCCGGTGGCCAGCGCCAGGTGGTCGCCATTGCCCGCGCCATCTACTTCGGCGCGCGCTACATCATCCTGGATGAGCCCACCGCCGCGCTCGGCGTGAAGCAATCAGGCATGGTGCTGCGCTTTATCGACGCCGCCCGCGAACGCGGCATGGGCGTGGTGTTTATTACGCACAACCCGCAACACGCCTACCTCGTGGGCGATCACTTCATCGTGCTCACGGTGGGGCAGATGTCTCTCGACGCTTCCAAGGAGGAGGTCACGCTGCCGGAGCTGACCCAGTGGATGGCCGGCGGCGACGAATTGGAGGAGCTCAAGCAGGAGCTGGCGCGCTAAACCACGGTTCGCGCAACTAAGCTGGCCTGCATGACTATGAGTGGCGTGAGCGTGGGCACCGACTTGGTGCACATTCCGTCCTTTGCCCAGCAATTGGAGCTTCCCGGCACACGTTTTGCGCGGGTCTTCAGCGCCTCCGAGCTGCGCGTGGCGCAGGCTCGTGGGCTAATCGGTGCTGCCCGCGCGCAGCACTTCGCGGGGCGCTGGGCAGCGAAGGAGGCCTTCATCAAGGCGTGGTCGCAAGCGCTCTACGGGCGCCCGCCGGTCCTGGCGGAGGAGGCCGTGGACTGGGCCGAGATTGAGGTCCGCCCGGATGCGTGGGGGCGCGTGGCAGTTGAACTGCGCGGGGAGATTGCCCGGTTCGCGCGGGAATCCCTGGGGGATTTTTCTACGGCGTTGTCGATCAGCCACGATGGTGACTACGCCACCGCTACCGTGCACCTTTCGCGGCACACGCCATAACCCACGCCATGACCTAGGCGCTGGTCGCGATGGCGAAGAGGTAGGCGATGAGCATGCGCTTAATCTCTTCCACCACGCCATCGAAGCTCTCCTCGGAGCGCATGGTGCTGTAGTTGAGCAAGGACACCACGGTGTGGACGAGGAAGGCGGCGATTTCCACTCGGGCGTCGGCGTCCATGCCCTGGGCAAGAGGCTCGATGATTTCCGCGATGGGCTTGAGCAGGCTGAGCTCCGTGTCGGCGGCCGTGGCGCGGGTCGCGGGTGTGGACTGCACGGCGTGCCACACCGCGCGGCGCGAAGGGTCCTCGCGCCAGACGCGAGCCATGCGGTCAATGAATTCCTCGAGAAAGTCCGGCCACTGCAGGGCCGGCACACGCTGGGAAAAACGCTCGACCTCCGCCTGCATTGCGGCGGTGTCTTGGCGGTCGAGCTCGCAGATCAACACGTACTTGTTGGCAAAATACTGGTAGAGCGTGCCAATCGGCACTTCCGCGCGGCGCGAGACTTCGTCGAAGGTAAAGGACTCGAAGCCATAGTCCACGAGCGTCTGACGCGCGCAGGACAAGATCCGGTCATACTTGGCCCGGCTGCGTGCCTGCGCTGGGCGACGCCTCGGGACCAGAATCTCCGGTGACTTCGCGTTAGATTCCACGGTTTAGTTGAGCCCCTTGAGCACGCGTGCGACGTGGCCCGTGGCCTTGACGTTGTACATGGCTTGGCCAATGGTGCCATCTTCCTCGATGAGGAACGTGGAGCGGATAACACCCTGGACGATCTTGCCGTAGTTCTTCTTCTCGCCGAAAGCAGCATACGCCGTCATGACCTCCTTGTCGGGGTCAGACAGCAGCGGGAAATTCAGCTCGTGGTCCTCGCGGAACTTCGCCAGTGCCTCGGGCTTGTCAGGGGAGATTCCCACCACGGCGATGTTCATGCCATTGAGTTGTTCCAGGCTGTCGCGGAAGTCGCAGGCTTCCTTCGTGCAGCCAGGAGTGTTGGCGCGCGGGTAGAAATAAACCACGACGCGCTGGCCGGCGTAGTCGCTCAGGCTCACGGTGTTGCCGGCATCATCGCTCAAGGAAAAAGCGGGGGCTTTGTCACCTACGGACAGTCGTTGTGCTTCAGTCATGGTGTCTACCTTACCGTGCTCTGCTCAAGGGCTCTTTCGCTCAACGATGTTCACTCGGTGCAGCGTGGGTGAGATAAACGTTGACCAACTCTGCAGACACGCTGGTGGTCAATGTAGAATGTCCACGTTAGAACCACAACGGTTGGAAAGACACTAACCGCAACAACACCGAACGAAGCCAAAATTCAGGAGATTCACGTGGCACGCAACATTGATGATATCCAGCGCGACATCGAGCGCACCCGCCGTCAGCTGGCTAGTACCTTGGATGAGCTCGCTGATCGCAGCAAGCCGCAGAACTTCGTCGAGGATGCTAAGGGCGCGGCAACCCAGAAGCTGCAGGAGCGCAATGTGCAGATGGCGCTCGCCGGCGTTGGCGCGGCCGTCGTAGGCCTCATCGCTTTTTCCGTCTTCCGCTCCAAGCGCCGTAAGTCCGACATCAAGGAGCTGCAGCGCCTGCTTGCTGAGCGCCGCTAGCGCGGACACGCGCCAGTGGGCGCGACTGCGCGCGTAGAGGCCCTGCCTTGGGAAATGCCTGGGGTGGGGCATTTTTACGCTCCGCATAAACTAGAAAAAGCATTGCCTACCCTATAAGAGCTTTGGGTAGCCTTACCTGAGTGTGTAGTATGAACCTCCGAACAGACCACAAGACGAAAGTTTGAAGGAGAAATCGTGCTTCACGTATCGACGCCTGCAGGCCAGGCATCCCGTCCACGCACCGGGCGAGTGGTAGGGGCGTGCGCCATGGTGGCGGCGCTGGCCGGCGCGCTGGCGGGCTGTGCCGCCGACAATGCCGGTGCTGGCAGCGAGCAGGCCGGGACTGCTGCTGTGAGTTTCACAGACCTTGCCGGCCGCCAGGTGGAGCTGGACCACGCGCCGGAACGCGTCATCCTGGGAGAGGGCCGCAGTGTCTTTGCCACCGGCATCCTCAACAAGGAAGACCCGCTGGACAAGGTCGTGGCCATCGGATCGGACCTGAAGCAGAATGTGCCCGACTACTACCGCGAGCTGGAAAAGACCACGCCCAAAGTCAACGAGCTGCCGGAAATCGGCGGCTTCACCAAGGGTGACGTCACCGTGGAGGAGCTCATCAGCCTCGACCCGGACCTCATCGTGCTCTCCAAGGATCAATATGAGGCCTCCCAGACCGCCGGGCTCACCGACAAGCTGGACCAGGCTGGCCTGACCTATGCCGTCACAGACTTCCGTTCCAAGCCCTTGGAGAACACCGTGCCCACCATGGAAATCTTCGCCGATATCTTCGGCCACGAGGACCGCGCGGAGGAGTTCATCGCAGACTGGCAAAAGAACGTTGACCTGGTAACTGAGCGCGCAAAGAAGGCGCAGGATAAGCCGTCCACCTTCGTGTGGCGTGCAGCAGGTATCTCAGATTGCTGCGGCTCGTGGAACGACTCCAATATTTCTGAGTTGGTCAATGTCGCCGGCGGAAAGAACGTGGCAGATGGCATCATCGAGGGCGAGTCCGGCGCACTGACCCCGGAGAAGGTCATCGATGTCGATCCCGACATGGTCATCGCCACCGGCGGTGACTGGTCCACCAAGGTGGATAACGCAAGGGGCCACACCGGTTTCGCCGCTACTGGCTATGGCATCAGCGAAAAGGATGCCCACGACAGCGCCAAGACGCTGGCCAGCGTCCAACCTGGTTTTGAGGACCTCTCTGCCGTCAAGGAGCACAACCTCCACGGCCTGTGGCACCAGTTCTACAACTCGCCCTTCAACTACCTGGCGCTCCTCCAGATCGCCGCGTGGCTCCACCCGGAGGACTACGCAGACGTCAACGTTCAGCAAGAATGGGCCGAAGCCCAAGAGAAATACTCGCCCGTCCCCGGCGACGGAACCTTCTTCAGCACCAACTAGTCATGAGCATTCTCACATCAACCACGCGCACGGCAAACCCTGAACGAACCACGCGCGCAGAAACCGCGGAACTTCCTGTGGAGGCCCTCGCACACGAACATTCCCGCGTGACCCGCCGCCGCATCGCCATCGTCGCCGGGCTTATCGCCGTAGCACTCGCCGCCTTCGTCGTGAGCGTGATCGTTGGCGCCATCGACCTCACCACGGGGCAGGTGCTGCGGGGGATGGTGGACCCGGGAGGCGTCGACAAGCAAACGCGTACAGTCCTGTGGAGCCTGCGCCTGCCTATGGCCGTCATGGCGCTGCTCATCGGGGCTAGCCTGTCACTGGCTGGCGCGCAGATGCAGACCATCCTGGATAATCCGCTGGCGGAGCCTTTTACCCTCGGCATCTCCGCGGCGGCTGCTTTCGGCGGGGCCAGCGCCATCGTTCTGCGGTGGCAGATCCTGGCCCAGCCGCAGTTCAACCTCGCGCTCATCGCGTGGCTGTCGGCGGCGCTGGCCACGGCCATCATCGTCGTCGCCGCCGTCATCCGCGGTGCGAAGTCCGAGACGATGGTGCTGCTCGGTATCGGCCTCGTCTTCTTTTTTCAGGCCATGTTGGCGCTCATTCAATATCGTTCCTCCAGCGAGGCTCTCCAACAGATCGTTTTCTGGTCCATGGGTTCCCTCACCCGCGCCAGCTGGCAGGCCAACGCCGTGCTGGCCGGCGTGCTTGCGGTGGCGTTGCCCATCCTGGGCGCGCTGTCGTGGCGGCTGACGGCGTTGCGGCTTGGCGACGCCCGCGCCACCGCCCTCGGCATCAACACTTCCCGCCTGCGCGTGATTGTTCTCGTCGTGGTCTCACTCGTCGCGGCAACCACCGTGGCTTTTGCCGGCATCATCGGATTTATCGGCCTGGTGGGCCCGCACATCGCACGCATGTTGGTAGGCGAGGACCAGCGCTACTTCGTGCCGGCCTCCATGGCCGCGGGCGCGGCGGTGATGTGCGCCGCCCACGCGCTAAGCCTCCTGATTAAGCCCGGGCTGGCCATCCCCATTGGCATCGTCACCTCGCTTCTGGGCGTGCCGTTCTTCATCGCCATCGTCATGACCCGAAGGAGGGCATTGTGGACGTAGAACTCACCATCACCGATCTATCTGCCGGCTATGGCTCGCGCACGGTGGTGGACGGGCTGAGCCTTCCCGCCCTGTGCGGCGGGCAGGTCGTGGGGCTGCTGGGGCCGAACGCGTCCGGCAAGACCACCACCATCAAGACGCTCGCCGGCGTGCACCGCGCGCGGGGCGGCACGGTGGATTTTCGTGTCGACGGCCAGGTTCCGCGCGGACAGCGGCGCCGCCGGCTCATTGGCTACGTGCCACAGGGCCTGCCGCACACCGCGGCGCTGCGGGCGTTTGAGGCGGTGCTGATTGCGGCGCGTCGGGAAGCATGCGAGGACCCCGTCACCCGCACCGCAGAGGTCCTGCACTCCATGGGGCTCGATGACATTGCGCAGCGCTACCTCAACGAGCTCTCCGGCGGCCAGCGCCAGCTCGTCGCCGTGGCGCAGATGCTGGTGGGGACCCCTGGGCTCATGCTTCTCGACGAACCCACCTCCGCCCTCGATCTCAACCGCCAGCTCTTCGTCTTGGGCCGCGTGCGGGCAAAAGCTCGGGAGGAAGGCAGCCTCGCGTTGGTAGCGATTCATGACATCAACCTGGCGGCCCGGATGTGTGACCAGCTCGTCGTGCTCCACGGTGGCAAGGCCCGCGCCCATGGCGCGCCGGGGGAGGTGCTCACGGAGGAACTCTTGCGCGAGGTCTACGGCGTAGAGACGGATGTGCTGGACCACCGCGGGCAACCCGTCGTGGCGCTGCGGGAGGTTAGTTAGACTCGGGCCGTGTGAGCCGAAATTCGCCCGAGAACCTCCTGTTGTACCTCACCCCGGAGGATGAAAACACCATCCGGGAAGTCTACGCAGCCCTGGCTCAGCGTGGCTGTCCGGTGCAGCACCAGCGCCCACACATTACGGTGACGTTCGCGCCGGTGCTCGAGACTTCAGTCGTCGACGAGGCTCGCAGCCTGCTCCCACCGCTGATGCCGGCGCAATTTCATCGCGTAGGAACGGTGGTCTTCGGAAGGAAAAGCAAGCAGACCGTGGCCTGGCTTCTAGAGACCACCGATGAGCTAGAAATTGCGGCGCGGAAGATAAGCGCTAAGAACCCCGAGGGGCGCGGACCACGGTGGACGCCGCATCTGACGATGGGCCTGCGCCTGCCCCGGGCACTGGTGCCTGACTATATGCGCGTCCTCGATGAGATTGCCGGGCCGGAGCATAAAGAATTCAGGGCAGAATCTGCCGCCTGGTGGCGGCCCAAGACGCAGCGCCTGGAGGTCTTTGGGGCGGCCACGGAATGAGGAAACCCCCTTCATCGAAGGATGAAGGGGGTTGAACTGTGCGCCATCAGGGAATCGAACCCCGAACCCACTGATTAAGAGTCAGTTGCTCTGCCAATTGAGCTAATGGCGCTTGTGTTTACTCGGTGACTGCTGATTTCCTCAGTGCCTGCCGTGCAACGAGATGTAACTTTAACACCCTCTTTGTAAAAAGGTAAAATCGCCAGGTAGTTGGTGGTTTATTGGGGTCTTCGGTGGTGGCGTTGTGGCCGCTTTGAAGGAGGGGCGAATTGGGTGCGCAACGGGTGGGTAACGAAACGGTTAAGGGTGGTGGCGTCAACTGGTTTGAGAGGTGCGCTGGCGGTTAGGCTATGAGAACTCTTGTCATTGTCTTTAATCATTTCTATGAGCTAGGGGTTTCTGTGCGTTCTCTATTCCCTTCTGCACGTCCCGCAGTACTTCTCTCGAGCCTCGTTGCAACGGCTTCCCTTCTGGCCGCCTGCACCATCGGCGGGGCCGCGGATTCTGGCCCAGCCGAAAACCAATCGGAAGCAGATGCTCAGACGAGTGCTTCGGCGGAGGCGTCGGCCTCGGCAGCCGCTAAAGCGAAGCAGCTGAAGTTTTCCGTCAAGGACGGTGCTAGCAATGTTGATCCATCCGAACCGGTAGAAGTGAACTCCCCGGCTGGCCTGAAGTCGGTGACGATGACCAACGAGGCTGGCATTGAAGTGGAAGATGAGCTGTCCTCGGACTCGACCACGTGGAAGAGTGCTGAGGTGCTGGGGTATAACCGCACGTACACCATCGATGCCACGGACAAAGATGGCACCCACAAGACCATCACGTTCACCACCCCGCAGGCCGCAGGGGTGTCCGAGGTGGCCCTGAGTCCGTTGCCGGACTCCGAAGTAGGCGTGGGTCAGGTTATCGGCGTGCGCTTTGGCAACTACGTCACTGACCGCAAGGCGGCCGAAAAGGCTATTACGGTCAAAACAGAGCCCGCCGTCGACGGTGCTTTTTACTGGGTGAATAACCAGGAGGTGCGCTGGCGCCCGGAAAACTATTGGGAGCCGGGTACGAAGGTGACTGTTGACGTCGACCTGTACGGTCGCAACCTCGGCGGCGGTGTCTACGGCGGCGAGGATGCCTCAACCAACTTTACTATCGGCGACCGCGTCATCACGCTGATCGATAACAACACGAAGATGATGTCGGTGTTCAAGAATGGTGAGGTGCTGCGCCGTATTCCTGTCTCGATGGGCAGGGATGGCCAGTGGGATACCCCGAACGGCGCCTACATCATCGGTGACCAGTACCCGTCCCTCACCATGGACTCGACTACCTTTGGCCTGGCTCTCGACGCTGGCGGTTACAAGACCGACGTTCAGTGGGCGACGCAGATGTCCTATTCCGGAATCTATGTCCATGCGGCGCCTTGGGCTGTGGGTGCGATGGGCAGTTATAACCAGTCCCACGGCTGTATCAATGTAACTACTGAGGCTGCTCAGTGGTTCCAAAACACGGTCAAACGCGGCGATATTGTGAGGGTTTCCAACACCGGCGGTGGTGTGCTGAGTGCGCTCGATGGTCTAGGGGACTGGAATATGGACTGGGAGACGTGGTCTGCGGGGAATGCTACCGCTAATCAGTAGCTCCCCGGGGATCGATCAGGGTGCACCCGAAAGTTAAAACAGCTAATTCGGCGTCAGTGGCCTAAATGGCTGTAACGGGCAGCATTGCGACGTGCGCGCATGTAATGCAAAGTGTGTGAAGTGTAATACTTTAACTTCTGCAAAGTGGCTTGCATCACGTCTTTGTTTTGGTGAATCTTGTGGAGAACTAGTTATTCACTGCAAAGATGGAGGCAGAAGTGGATCTCTACGAGTACCAAGCTCGAGACCTCTTTGAAGCTCATGGCGTTCCCACCCTCAAAGGCATCGTTGCGACCTCGGCCGTGCAGGCTGAAGAAGCAGCCGTGAAGTTGGGGACACCGGTGGTCGTGGTCAAAGCACAAATCAAAACCGGTGGGCGCGGAAAGGCTGGGGGAGTCAAGCTAGCGCACAGTCCTGCGGAAGCCGCGGAGAAGGCCAATGAGATTCTAGGCCTGAAGATCAAGGGGCACACCGTGCGCAAGGTCATGGTGGCAGAAGGTGCCGACATCGCTGCGGAATACTACTTCTCCATCCTCCTGGACCGCACCAAACGCCGTTACCTGGCCATGCTCTCCAAAGAAGGCGGCGTGGAGATTGAGAAGCTGGCCGAAGAGCGCCCAGATGCCCTGATTAAGCGCAGCTTCTCCCCACTCGATGGCATGACAGACACCCTCGCTCGAGACATGGCGTATGAGGCGGGGTTTGACGAGGGGGACGTCGCCAAGCTGGTGCCCGTATTCAAGAAGCTCTACACGGTGTACACGGAAGAAGACGCCACGCTTGTAGAGGTGAACCCACTGGTCAAGACATCGAGCGGTGAGATCATCGCGCTTGATGGCAAAATCACGCTGGACGATAACGCGCAGTTCCGCCACCCCGAGCACCGGGACCTCCAAGACCACGGGGCGACCGATCCGCTGGAGCTCAAGGCGCAGAAGATGGGGTTGAACTACGTGAAGCTTGACGGTTCCGTGGGGATTATCGGCAATGGCGCTGGCCTCGTGATGTCCACGCTCGACGTCGTGGCCTATGCCGGCGAGGATTTTTCTTCGCAGCCGAAGCCCGCGAACTTCCTCGATATCGGTGGTGGCGCTAATGCGGAGGTGATGGCCAACGGGCTCGAAGTGATTCTCAGTGATCCGCAGGTGAAATCGGTCTTTGTCAATGTCTTCGGCGGTATTACCGCCTGCGATGAAGTGGCCAAGGGCATCGTGCAGGCCTACAAAATCCTGGACTCGGAGGGGATTGAACCCAAGCCGCTCGTGGTGCGCCTCGATGGCAACAACGCGGAATTGGGACGCACGATTCTGAATGACGCACACCTGCCCAAACTGGAGCAAGTTGAAACCATGGACGCTGCGGCCCACCGGGCTGCGGAGCTGGCGAACTAGGAGTAGACATGTCGATTTTTCTCAACAAAGACTCGCGGATCATTGTCCAGGGCATGACGGGGTCCGAAGGTATGAAGCACACGCGTCGCATGCTGGAATCTGGCTCCACCATCGTAGGTGGGGTCAACCCGCGCAAGGCAGGTGAGCGCGTGGATATTGAGGGGCGTGAGATTCCCGTCTTCGGCAGCGTGCGTGAGGCCATGCAGGCTACCGATGCCAATGTCACCGTCATTTTTGTGCCGGCAAAGTTCACTAAGGACGCAGCGGAAGAAGCCATCCGTGCCGGTATTGAACTCGTGGTCATCATTACGGAAGGAATTCCGGTGAAGGACACCGCTGAGCTCTATGCGCTGGGACGAGAATCCAAAACCCGCATCATTGGGCCGAACTGTCCGGGGCTCTACACACCGGGCGAATCTAATGCGGGCATTATTCCGGCAGAGACTGCGCCAAACCCAGGAAAGATTGGCTTGGTGTCGAAGTCGGGCACCCTGACGTATCAGATGATGTACGAGCTATCCGATATTGGCTTTAGCACGTGCGTGGGAATCGGTGGAGATCCGATTATCGGGACCACGCACATTTCAGCGATTGAGGCCTTCCAGAATGATCCGGATACCGAGGCGATCATTATGATCGGTGAAATCGGCGGTGATGCAGAGGAGCATGCCGCTGCCTATATCAAGGACCACGTCACGAAGCCGGTGATTGCGTATATCGCGGGCTTTACCGCGCCGGAAGGCAAGACGATGGGGCATGCTGGCGCCATCGTGTCTGGTGGTTCTGGTACGGCAGAAGGCAAGAAGGCGGCGCTGGAAGCGGCCGGCGTGAAGGTGGGCAAGACCCCCTCGCAGGCAGCGGAGCTGGTGCGAGCAGCCTTGGCTTAAAGATAAGGCGCATGAGTCTCAGGACTCATGCGCCGGTAGGGGCTAGCGGGGGAGACCGCGACGTCGAGACACTGTCTTGTCGAAGGGAATCCAGAATCGCAGCGCGGCGTCTTGGTTCTTTGAGATGCCGATGCGCGGCCCGCGGACCCACTCGGGCTCCTCTTCGCGTGCGCCAAGTTTTACCGGGGTTCCGTTATCTTCAAGGCTGAATCCTAAGGCCTTGCCCAAATTGCCAGGGCCGCGGGCGAGATTATGAAAATCCGTGTCGCCCCGGCGCTGGTAGGCAATGTCTAGCCCGTCGATGACTTCTCCGCCGCGGAGCAAGCAACCCTGACCGGTGCCTTCGGGCGCGCAGACGATATTGCCGTTCCGATGGATGCCATAAGACATGTAGACGTAGAGGCGCCCGGGTGGGCCAAACATGGCTGCGTTGCGCGGCGTGCGGCCCTTAAAAGTGTGTGAGGCCTCATCGTCTGCGCCGAGGTAAGCCTCGACCTCCGTGATGCGTACTGAAACGCCGTTGTGCGTGAGCACCGTGCCCAGAAGCTGGGGAGCAACGACGTCGGCGGTGTCGGTGAAATCGATCATTGCCGCAGTCTAACGTGAAAACAAGCGTTAGGCCTTAGCTCTTTCTTCCTCTGCTTCAATCTCTGCATTGAATTCGCGCTTGGAGGATTGCCATTGGTCCTCAGTCATTCCGATACGCCAGTAGCCAGAGATAGAAACGTCTTCCTTGGGAATTCCAGATTCCACGAAAAGGAAGCGACGCAGCTCTTTGATCATCTCGGCGACACCGTGGATGAACCAGCTGGTTTTCTTCTCCTTGGGGATACCAGCCTCGCGTACCACGCGGGATAGCTCAGTGCCGTGGGTAGCGCCGTTGCGGATTACCCAGACGATCTCCACACCCTCGCGGGTGGGCAGCTCGAACTTGCGGTCTTCGTCTTCGATCTCGATGAAGGCCGTAGTGGTCGCGCCCTCAGGGAGGTGGCGCAGACCAGCGCCGATGGCCGGTGCCGCAGATTCATCGCCGGCGAAGATGAAGTGCTCATATTCTTCGGCAGGTCCCCACGCGCCACCTGGGCCGAGGAAGCCGATCTTCTCTCCGGCCTTAGCGACTCGTGCCCACGGACCAGCCAGACCGGAATCACCGTGGGTGACAAAATCAACGTCGAAGTCCCCGGTCTCCGGGTCTAGGTTAATCAGGGTATAGGTGCGGAGAGTCGGTTGCTTGTCACGTGGCTGCTCTTCGCGAATCTGCTGGATATCAAACGGCCAAGAGTAGTCAGCATTTTCTGGCACAAACAACAGTTTGATGTAGTGGTCTGTAAACTCCAGCTCCTTGCCTACAAAAGCCGGAGAGTTCATGCTCAACCGAATCAAATCCGGAGAGACCTGGTGGCGACCAGTCACGGTTGCTTCATGCGCCTTGCGGGGCTTACGCTTCGGCGCTGCCTCTTTAGCTTGGCCAGCCATCGTTATCACTGTCCTTTGAAAAACTTGAGTTGCTGTGCTGGCGGAAGCCTACGCACTATACAATTAGGTAAGGCTAACATACTCAAGGCCGGCCCGTTGTGGGGCTTGGTGGTGCGGTGTGGTGGTGCTGGGGCTCAATGCAAAAAGTTGACCCCGCATCCTGCTCAAACAGAATGCGGGGTCTATTCGGGGTGGCTGACGGGGCTCGAACCCGCGACACCCAGGATCACAACCTGGTGCTCTACCAGCTGAACTACAGCCACCATCGTTGCGGAAAGCAACGAGATACAGGTTAACCCACGTTCTCCGTTTTACAAAAACGCCTGGTAGTCGTTGGTAGTAGCCGCCTTGAGCTCCTCAGCTTCCGGGGTGGAGGGGCCGTTATCTGTGCGGAACACGCTGCGGCGATAAAAATCGAGCTCGCGAATGGACTCGATGATGTCCTGCAGGGCTCGATGTGCCATCCCCTTGTCGGGCTGGTTGTAATAGGCCCGCGGGTGCCAGCGGCGTGCCAGCTCCTTAATTGTGGAGACATCAATCATTCGGTAGTGCAGCGCGGCGTCCAGGCGCGGCATGTATTCGCGAATAAAGGTGCGGTCCGTAGCGATGGAATTGCCGGCAAGGGGTGCCGGATGGTTGGCGTCGCAGTGCTTCTCGACGAGCTTCAGTACCGCCTCCTCTGCCTCCTTAATCGTGATTGCAGATTCCCGAATCTCCTTGTCCAGCCCAGACTTCGCGTGCATCTCGGTGACGAAGGCATCCATCTGCGCGAGTTCTTCCTCCGTGGCGTGGACGACGAGGTCAATGCCCTCGTCGAGAATGTTCAGTTCGGCGTCGGTAATCACGGCGGCAACTTCCACGATCACGTGGCGCTTCGGATCAAGCCCGGTCATCTCCAGGTCGATCCAGACGAGGCGGTCGTTCTTAGCGGGGATATCACTCATGTCTTCCACCATAGTTTCTCTTGGGGCGTGGTCGGGAACGCGCGCTCTTGGCTCGGTGGGGGTAAGTGGGGGTGGGGGAAGAGTGTGCTTATCGAAATCGGTCTCTTAATCGATATGTGCTGGGGATTTGTGCTGGATGTCAATGTTGAGGGTGGCGCCTTCTCAACTTTTTTATGATTTCACGCACGAAAGTCGTCGTGGAAGGGCATTATTAGGTCAGCCTTTAACGTGACGGCACTCACATATTGCGAAGGACGGTAACCTACCGATGTCAGCCTTTCTCGACACCCTCAACTCTTTGATTTGGTCACCAGCACTAGTCTTTCTGTGTCTTGGCGCGGGAATCTATTTCACCGTGGCCACCAAGTTCTTGCAGGTACGCTGCATTCCGGACATGATTAAGCAGCTGAAGGATGGTGAAAGCTCCGATTCGGGTGTCTCCTCCTTCCAGTCGCTGATGATTTCGCTAGCGGGCCGTGTCGGCGTGGGCAATATCGCTGGTGTAGCGACGGCTATTGCCTTCGGTGGACCAGGTGCGGTGTTCTGGATGTGGGCCGTGGCCCTGCTGGGATCTGCCACCTCGTTTGTGGAATGTACTCTGGCGCAGGTTTATAAGGAGAAGGACCAGGACACCGGTGAGTACCGTGGTGGCCCGGCTTATTACATCGAGAAGGCCTACAAGCACACTAAGGCCGGACCATTCATGGTGGTTTATGGCATCGTCTTCGCCATTGCGATGATCCTGGCCACCAGCTACTTCCTGCCTGGTATCCAGGCGAACGGCGTGGCCGCTGCAGTCCAGAACGCTTGGGGTATTGAAGTCGGCTGGTCTGCCCTGGTTCTGGGCGGGATTCTAGCCATCATCATTATCGGTGGTGTCAAGCGCATCGCGAACTTCGCGTCCCTCGTGGTTCCGTTCATGGCGGCTGCCTACATTCTCTTTGCCATCATCATTCTGATCATGAACTTTAACCAGATTCCCGAAGTCTTCGGCATGATCTTTAAGTCTGCTTTCGGCGCCGAGCAGGCCTTCTCCGGCCTGTTGGGCTCGGCCATCATGTGGGGAGTCAAGCGCGGTATTTACTCCAACGAGGCTGGTCAGGGTACCGGTCCGCAGTCTGCTGCGGCCGCGGAGGTGTCCCACCCAGCTAAGCAGGGGTTCGTTCAGGCTTTCGCGGTGTACATCGATACCCTCTTCGTATGCTCCGCAACCGCCTTCATCATCATCTCTACCGACATGTACAAGGTCTTCGAGGGCGAATCTGAGGACGGTCCCGTGCGTTATGCCGGCTCTATCCCGGATGGTGTTGAGGTGGGTCCGGGCTTTGTCCAGCACGGTCTAGACACCCTGTTGGCAGGTTTCGGACCGAGCTTCATTGCCATCGCCATCGCGTTCTTTGCCTTTACTACCGTCTTGGCCTACTACTACATGGCAGAGGTCAACCTGACCTACTTCAACCGCTGGATCAGCAACAAGACCACCCGTCGCGCGCTGGTGTGGCTCCTGCGCATTCTCCTCGTGGTCTCCGTGATTGTCGGAGCTACCACGACTCCGGGTGCAGCCTGGGCGCTGGGTGATATCGGCGTTGGCGCGACTGCATGGCTTAACATCATCGCCATCCTCTTCCTGCAGGTCCCGGCTCTCAAGTGCCTCAAGGACTACAGCGCACAGAAGGCTGCTGGCAAGGACCCGCAGTTTGACCCAGAGGCGTTGGGAATCAAGAACGCAGAGTTCTGGGTAGAGCGCAAGGCTGCCCGGCAGGAAGCCGCGCAGAAAGCTATCGCGGAGCAATCGCCGCTCCAAGGTAAGTAAAGCAATGCCCGCTCTCTTTAAAACAGGAGAGCGGGCATTGTGGTGTTCTAAGCCATCTTCGAATAGAAGCTACCGATGAGCGGTGCAGCAATTGGGGTGGGCACAATCTTACCCAGCGCGTTCATTGCTTTCGAAAGTGGCCCGGGGACCACGCGGCGCTGGTTGCGGGCCATGGCCTCCAGAGTTTCTTCAGAGCAAGACTCGTAGGTGGTCCACAAGAAATCCGGGACGACCTTGTCCACGATCGATTGCTCTTCTTCGGGGATGACGGCATCGCGCACCGGGCCAGGGGCAAGCAGCGTGCAGGTCACGCCGGAGCCCTTGAGCTCGTAGTGCAGGGCCTCAGTAAAGGCATTGACACCTGCCTTGGTGAAAACATAGGTGGCATTGTTTGGAATGGAAACGTTGCCCGCCGCCGAGCCCACATTGCAGATAGCGCCGCTGCGCCGCGGCAGCATCTGCTCCAGAGCAGCGCGCGTCAGACGGTGAACGGCCTTGCCGTTGAGGTCGAACTGCCGGGTTTCATAGTCCCAGTCCTGATCCATGAACTTGCCAAAGCTGGCGATACCCGCTGAGTTGACGATGATGGAAATTTCCTTGCCCGCCATGAACTCGATGACGCGGTCCACGTCCGCTGCCTCGGAGAGGTCCGCTGCCAGCGCAATGGCGTCTACCTCGTGGCGTGAGCGCAGGTCCGCAGCAATGGATTCGAGGACGTCTTCGCGGCGTGCGACGAGGATGACGT
Source organism: Corynebacterium aurimucosum (assembly GCF_046895345.1). GTDB lineage: Bacteria > Actinomycetota > Actinomycetes > Mycobacteriales > Mycobacteriaceae > Corynebacterium > Corynebacterium aurimucosum_G. The sequence goes on from NZ_CP160096.1 coordinate 85,849, forward strand.
TATAACCGCGGGCAGCCAGGTCCTTGGCCATCGCAGCGCCAATTCCCTGGCTAGCGCCGGTCAACAGCGCGTAGGAGGAGCGGGTAGGGGCGGGCAGCCCAGGGGAGTGAGCCATAAGCGGCATCCTTTCTCTCAGGGTGGGAAGTCTCCACCCAGCGTAGAGCAATCAGGGTTTAAATCAGGGTAAACACCGATGAATCCTCAGTCCCAACTCTGGATAATGGAAGGTGAAAGGAGAGATCATGAACAACCAACGTTTGACCCGTTCCACAACTGACACGATGCTCGGAGGTGTGTGCGGCGGCATCGCACACACCTACAACCTTGATCCGACCCTGGTGCGCATTCTCTTCGTTGTTGCGACCCTACTGGGCTTCTCAGGCATTCTGCTCTACCTCATCCTCTGGGTTGTCATCCCAGTGGAGTAGTTACTGCAGCGGGCCCAGAGCCATGAACCGCTTCCACGTTTCCCACTCTTCGCGCAAGCGCGGCAAGGCGCTGGGTGGGGTGGCGGAGTCGTCGACAAGCACGGCGTCCTGCATGCGCACGCCGTTGTCGAAGAAGAGAGCCGCGTGCCCGGATGCCCCGTAGCGGAGGACCGGCACCAAGTTGAGCCCATCGAAAGACAGCGGGGCGTTGGGGCGCACATCGAGCCCCGCGATCGCCGCGAGCGTGGGTGCCAAGTCGAGCGGGGAGACGAGCTCTGTGCACTCTCCGGATTCTGCAACCCCGGGCCACAGGAGGGACATGGCGGCCTTATCTCCCTGCAGGGAAGACACCGCCACCACACCATCGAGGGTGTCCAGTAGCTGGGGGTTCGGCTGTTCGAGAAGACGAAAGACCTGCGAAGAAGCTGGCTGGGTATCCTCCCGAACCTCGAAGCCAGCGGCCTTGAAAATCTCCGTGATGCGCGTTGTGGCTCCGCGCTGTGGATATTGTCCGGTGAGCACCGCGCGGCGTGATGCCGCATAGCTTGGTGCCGGTACCCACGCGTTAGCGAAGCGCATACCGCGCAGCGCTGATTCCGGGGCGTGGTCAAAAGTCGCGAGGGTGATGTCCATGGAAGAGAGTCCAATCTGTGCCCAAAGGCCACTTTCTGAGGCTTAGTGAAGCCCTAGAAAGTGGCCTTGACCTGCGTGCCCCCAGCAGGATTCGAACCCGCGACAAACACCCCATTGCCCAGCGTAAACACAACCTTTACGCCAATTTCCACGACAATTCCACGACCTCCGAAAAACTCTCATCCATACGGCCTGCCACTGCATCCAAATCGTCCTCCCACAAATCAGCGTACGTATCCAACGTCATCGCCGCACTCGCATGGCCAAGCTGACGCTGTACCACTTTCGGATGCGCCCCCGACGAAATCATCAACCCCGCCGCCACGTGCCGAAGCCCATGCGGGGTCACACGCGGGAACTCGTCGTCCCTATCCATGCACCGTCCAAGCGCACAATAAAACCACGTATTTGATGATGGCACCCGCAACGGTGACCCATCAGACCTACACCACACCCAAGAATCCTGACCCTTCCCATCCATCAACGGCACCAGCATATCCATCACAAACCTAGGCACCGCCACCACCCGCGCCTCATGAGTCTTAGGCGTACCCACCTCCACCCCAGACCCCACAGTCACCGCGTTACGCCGCACAGTGATACGCCCACGCAGCACATCCACGTCCTGGACCTGCAAGCCCGCAAGCTCACCCCACCGCAAACCTACGGTGCCCAGCAGCCACACGATAGGGGCATTGGTGCCGCACTCGTTAGCGAACACGGCTAGCTGCTCCCAACTCAAATACACCTTCCGCGCTTTCGCCTTCCTAGGAAGCGCCACACCCTTCGCCGCGTTGGTCTTCACAATCCCGTCACGCACCGCCATATCAAGGATTTGGGACAGCATCGCATGATTCTTCCTCACGATTGATGCAGACCTATCTGTGCTTGATAGCCAGTGCTGAATCTCAGACGACAACACCGCCCTGATTGGTGTGTCTCCCCAACGTGGTTCGACGTGAATACGCCAGGTTTGCTCCGTTGTCCGCATCGTGGATGGTTTCAAGTGTGTTTGCATGGCGAGCCAGCGCGCCCCGAGTTCTCCGACGGTTATTTTCCCGGCGTTGGGGTCTATCCATTCACCTTCGCGGATGGTGGTGGCGTTCTTATCGGCCCACGCTTGTGCCGCGCTTTTTGTTCTGAATCCTTGTTTGGTGCGGTTCTTGCCATCAGGGGAGCGGTACTGTACGCGCCACGCCCTGCCTTTTGCGGTCTTGTAGGGCTTGATGCTTGCCATTATGCTTTCTCCTTGTTAGCCAGGGCTGAAAGAACGCCCCGGGCGACAACTCCGACCCCTTGTTTGGGGTTCGTGTATCCCGGTCCTGGTGCTCCTCCACTTCCACATGTTGAGCGCCAGGGCCGGTCTTGCTTTATGCTGTTGCTAGGCCCACATCCCCCCGTTGGGCCAGGACGCCCCGTGTTGAGCACAGCTCCACGGGGCAGTTCCTTATGGGTTGTTTAGTCCACCATCAGACGTAAGTGCGGGGCAGGGGCTGGTTTAACCCGGGTAGGATTCGCAGCCCACGCCGTCGCCGTCCTTGTCATGCTTGGGGAGGTAGATACCGTCGCCGCGGTATACCTTGTGTCCGATGTCGGCGCACGACCCAGAATTGCCGCCTCCGGAGTAGGCCGGGGCTGGCTGTGCCGGGGCAGGTGCTGGCGCTTCTTCCTGAATCTCAGGGGCCGGAGCGAATTGCTGAATTTGAGTGTTTTGTTCTGGTTCCGGTTGCTCTTGTGGGACGGGGGCTGGTGCGGGTTGTTCGGTCGTTGGGTCCTGCGAGATGGAGGTCGAAGGTGCAGCTGAGGACGGTTCAGTCGTTCTAGTCGTCGACGTGGGCGCAAGCTCCGAACTTGTAGGCGTCATTGAAGATGTGGTGGATTCCGGAGTGGTTGAAGTCTTGCTTGTTGTGGAATCCTTTGGCTTAGTTGTTGTCTCGGGATTGATGGCGGCTCCTAGGAAGAGGAGTCCGACGCAGGCAGCGATTATCCACCACCAGCGGCGATTTAGTGGAGTAGCTCCGTTGGCTTCACGACGTTCATGCAGGAGGTACCACGCTCCAGGTAGGAGGAAGATTAGCCCAGCGCACACGCCCGCGAGAAACCCTCGGAAACCACCTGAAGATAAGTTTCCGAGGATGACAATCACGCCGAGGAACACTGCGCTCCAAGCGAGCACTTTCTTCCACGTGGGTGGCTTACGGGATGGAGGGGTGGGCTGACTGCCGTACTCGGAATAAGGGGTAGGGGTCATGATGGAATTGTCCTTCCAGGGGTTAGGCTGCTTGTCTTTCGTGGAGAGATTGCCAGGTTTTGAGGATGTGTTTGGTGACTTCTAGTTCGTCGGCGATGGCGGGGAGGTGCCCTTGGTGCCACGCGGCGGCGGTCTCGAAGTCGACGGGGGAGATGAGTAATTGGGCGGCGTATTCGTCGGCGCGACGCTCCTGGCGCTGGTCATAGTGGCCGTTTCCGGTTGGGGTGTCGCCATGGGCGGCGTGGCCGAGTTCGTGGGCCAAGACGCTTTTGTACTGCCCGATGGACTGCCCGCGCCGTGTGCTGATAATGCGCCGGTGGTGGTCGTACCAGCCGGGTGGCCCGCCGGAGTGGCGACGTAGCTGCACACCCATGCTTTCCGCTAGGAGGTGCAGCTCTACCGCGCTAGTCGTCATAGGCATCATTCCTTTCCGCATCCTCGTCGGGGCCGCTGTAAGCAACCGCACTGAGCGGCATTGAATCAGACGCGTCGGACACGGGGGTGAGATGCGGGGCTAGGCCGATAGCGTCATCGTCGCCGTCGTTGCCAAAGAGGTAGCGAGCCTCAGGGTCGGAGCGGCGCATGATTTCGTTCAGGAGCTGTTGGTTTGTGGCTTCGCGGAGGGCTATCTCTACGTCTGGGCCGTGTAGCTCGTAGTCGTTGATGTATTCAGTCTGGATGAGGCCTGCGACGGGGGAGCGGTCGTAAGCGCGGCATAAAGCGATGACCATCTCAGGCGAGAGGTGCCCGCGGGAAAGTTGGCGGGAGAGGGTGCTCTCTGCCATCCCTGCTTTAGATGAGGCGGTGCGGCGGGTGTCCTCGCCTATTAGCTCGGTTAGCCATGTTTCAAAGTTCATGATTTAGATATTAGTTGCATTTTGTAGCCGGGGCAATTAGGGCAGGTAAAAGCGTATCGCGGGGGTGGTAAATGGGGGTGGATGAACTTAAGCGCTTGACGAACGTAGCCGATCGGCTACATAATGAAATCACCGGCGCAGAACAGCACCGCTTACAAAATTCAAAACCACATGGAGGTAACTACATGGCTGTCATGGCACCGCCCCGGTTCACCTTCCGCCCTGGAGCACTCGACGCAATCATGCGCTCTAGGAACCTGCAAACAGAGGAACAGCTGGCCTTACTCATCGGAGTACGCGCCGAAGACATTCCGAAACTGCGCGCAGGGGCGAAGGTAACCGCAGAACTCGCACTGCGAGTATCCGCACTACAAGGCGACAGAAACTACATAGCGGCTTGGTTCGACCAAGTCGAAGAACAGGAAGCAGCATGACCCGCTATGAAAAAGAAACCTCCGGCGCTGCAACGCCGAAGGTGACCGTAGACCTTAGCGGAGACCCAATCTTCAATAAGGAAGAAGTGCTAGGCCTCGTTGCCGGATTCAAGGTCGATGATTCGCTTCTCCAAAAGCGACATCTTCAACGCGACCAAAGAAATAGCCCGCTTCGAAAACTGCGTGTACTCCGTGACCGCTTCTTCAATCGGGACTTCACCGACCGGCAGCCCGTTAACAAGCGGCGCAAGTTCCGCCATTAAGTCGGGGGTTATGGAAAGGCCCGCTTCGCGGAGTCGCCATTCCACATCCTCAAACCCGAACCATTGACTCGAAGAATCTGAATTTCCCACTACTTTCACCTCACTTTCTAGGGCTGGTTGCCCTGGTTTCAGTGAAGCACATCAAAAAAGGCCCGGTGCTGGAACACCGAGCCGAAAAAGTAACTATCAATAAGGAGATTATCACAATGGGAAACCAGCTAGTAACTATTCCGGTGCCTGGCACCTCAACCCCCATCATGGCAGTGCAGCATGACGGCACCGAATGGGCCGCTGCTCGCCACATTTGCGACGCACTCGGCATCAACTGGAAGAGCCAACACCGCAAGCTCACCGAGCGCTCTTGGTCAACCGTCCGAATTTTGACCACGGTTGGAGCGGACGGCAAGAACCGCGAAATGGCAATGGTAGACCGTCGCACGCTCACCATGTGGCTCGCCACGATTAACGAGGGCCGCGTAGCGCCAGAGGTCAAGGAAACACTCATTGCTTACCAACGCGAAGCAGTTGACGCCCTTGACTCCTACTTCCATAAGGGTGGCGCTATTAATCCTCGCGCCGAGGAGCACCAGCTGAACGCTTTGATGCGTCAGTCGCAAATGCAGATGGAGTTGTGTCAGGCAGCGAAGGGGCTTATCCACCCTGACCATCTGGAAGCGAAGGCCCGCATCGTCCTGGCCCGTGGTTTGGGAGAAGCTCCGGAACTTGACCCGAAGACCCGGCCCCTGTACACCGCGGACTTCCTCAAGTCCAAGAACCTGTCCACCAAGAAGATGAAGTCCGTGGCTCCGATGTTCGGCAAGCGCATGAAGGCTCTGTACACGCTGGAAAAGGGGCGCGAACCAGAAAAGTACGACCTCACCCTGCCTAACGGTCAAGTGCGCCAGGTCAATGGCTACACCGAAGCAGACCGCCCGTTGATGCAGCGCGTCTGGGACCAGTACTACACCACCGCATAAGGACGAAAAACCATGGACATCTCCGGCATCCAAGCTTTCATGCTCGGCTACATCGAAGCCGCAATCAAAGAACAGCTCGACCCCAAATACGTAGATGAGCTTTTCGCCGAAGCAGAAGCCGTAGCACGCGAACGCCTCAACCAATCCGAAAACCAATAGCCCGACTTAGCAGGCGGGGGAGTGCAAGCCTCCCCACGGGCACCAGGCCGCCAAAGTCTTCCTGCCTAAGGGGATAGGGCAGGAACCAGTTGGCCGCGATGACTGACAACTGAATTAGTGAATTGTCCTGATAGAAGATACCGGGCTTAAGAACCACGTTGACATGTCCGTGAAGCATTAGGCCAAGCCGACAGGCAGGCACCCCGCCGTAAGCGGGAGGGAACCACCAAGGACGTAAACCCCAAGCCGTGAAGGGCACTCAGCAGGTTCAAGTCCTGCACACGGCACGCTCTCCCAAATAAGGCGAGTAGAAAGAGAAGAAGAAAAATGAAAGAAGAATGGAGACCAATCCCCGGTTGGGAAGGATACTACGAGGTTTCTAACGGAGGAAGAGTGCGGTCTCTACCCCGAATCATCACCCTGTCTAACGGGGTTAACCAACCACTAAAAGGGAAGATATTGTCCCCGGCTCACGACGGTAGAACTTCCCATTTACGAGTGAATCTTTTCCGAGGAGGAAAAGGAACCTCAATACATGTTCACCGCGCCGTCTTAGAGGCTTTTGTTGGTCCGTGCTCTGATGGCATGGAGGCGTGCCACTGGAACGACAACCCGGAAGATAATCGGCTGGAAAATTTGCGCTGGGGCTCAAGGAAGGAAAACACCCTAGATAAAGTGCGCAATGGGCGCCATCACAATGCTGTGAAAACGCACTGTTCGAAGGGGCACGCCTTCTGCCATGGGAACTTGGTAATTAGTAAATCCAACCGTCGCGGATGTCGTGCTTGTAACAGTGCATACGCTTACCTGTCCCGGCATAAGGAAATGAAGCCTCATTTCCAGCAGATAGCGGATAGATATTTCGAAAAGTATGCGTCTTAGGCGAACCCCGCCCAACGTGGTTGGGAGGGAACGAGCGGCGCTGACATAAATACACGCTTCGCTGGCGGAATCGGCAGACGCACCGCATTCAAAATGCGGCACCCACGCGGGTATCCGGGTTCGAATCCCGGGCGAAGCACTCAGCCCAGAGTAGATCGAATTATCACCTACATGCGGTGGTGGTTCTTGCAAGCAACACCGGGGTGCAACTCCCCGGCTGGGCACCAGGGGTTGTTAAGCGCTAGCTCCTGTCGGAGGAAAGACGAGCATCAAGGCTGTAACCGGGGCGGGGTGGCTTTCCGTCGCCATTCTTTCTGGCCCTGCCTTTGGCACTGCACGCCTGCAACCCCCTTCACATAACAAAAGACCCCCGCGTGATTAGCAGCAGTCGCGGGGGCCTTGTCGTCTGGAAAGGACAACACCATGAATACTACACCGGCTTGGCTGACCGTAAGGGATGCCGCCGAATACACCGGCCTGCATGCCGAAACGATCCGCACTTTGATGCGGCGCGGCGACATTGAGGCCCGTAAGCCGGGTAAGACCTGGCGCACAACACAATCCTGGCTCGACCAGTACATGAACCAAGGAGCAGCATGAAACGCCTACTGAAACACTTTTTCCATCGTCGTCACCGCGCCTACTCGCCACGTTTCTACATGATGCGGAGGGGCTGACATGCGGGAAATCACCATCGACCAAGCCATCGCGCACTTCAAAGACATTGAGGGCCGGTATCGCGCCCTCTACACCATGACCCGACTGCCGGAGAGCATCCGCCGCCGCATCAAGGACAACGCGGCACAAGCACACATGCTCGCCACACTGGCTGAGAAAGAGAAAAGGAAAATTGACCGTGGCTACTAATCGACCTCCTCGTTCTACTCCTGATGCTCGCCGTATCGCGTATTGGCAGGATGTTGCGGCGAAGCGTACGCGCTTGTGCTGGGCCACTGGCATTCTTGGTGGCCTCGTCGGTTTCGTCGCCCACGCTTTCATCAGTATGCCGCCGGTGTGGATGTGATGACCAGCATCCACAAAGACCTCATCACCGGCGTGTGGCACGTACGCGAGGGGGACGCGGTGTTTCCCGCTGCGAGTTGGGGTGAAGCGATGCGCTTCGTGCACGACATGGGGGAGCACCGCACCAAGAACCAGCTCGTGAAGCGGGTACGCCGCAAGCCAACCAAAGGCCAGATTGTGGCTGAGGAATATGAGCATTTTGAGATGATTCTTGGTCCGAAACTCGCTGTGCAGCGGCTTGCCGCTGTGTACCACACCACCCCGAAGACGATTAGAAGGCACATTCAACGATGGCACTAACCCCAGCACGATTTAAGCGTGGCCGCTGGTGGGTAAACATCCCGAAACCCACCGGTTTTAAGACGCAGCCGGAGGCCACGAAAGCACTCGTCGCTTTCCGCGATGAGCACGGCTGTCTCTACCACGCCTGCACCCGCATCGGCACTGATGACCTCGACCTGGGGCGTGGTTTCCGATTCTGCGACGAGCATGCCCGCCACGCGAAGAAGATTCTTGACACGAAAAGGATGACATGAACACCCCGAATAAGATGCCGCCACACCTGACCAGCATCACCCCGCACTTCCTCTACATGGAGCCACTCATTGAGGAAGCGGACGACGTGATGCAGGCCTTCATGGACAGGGGCTATGAGCCTGAAATTGCGTGCACCCTGACTGATATCACCCTGTCGCGCTACGACGAGAAGGGGAAGAAGTGAGACGCTACGAACCAGCTGATAACGAGGACTGGCTGGCGTTTCGTCAAGGAAAGTTGACCTCCACGGAGTTGGCCCGCCTGCACACCAGCCGCAATGCTGCGACGTGGCACGAGGTACGCGAGGCCAAGGAGCACGGTAGTAAGTTCCACGGCAACCAATGGACAGAGTGGGGCAGTGCCCGCGAACCGCTACTGGCCCAGGTGCTGATAGACGAAGTGGACTCGCGGCTGGTGTACAACGCGGAGCCGCAAACCATTTTCCTACCTGATGATGAGCGCCTCTCGTGCACACCTGACCTCTACGCGGAAGACCTTGAGGTAATTGGGGAGATTAAGACCAGTACTGAGCCGTTTCAAGGTGGCCGCTGGCATGACTGGTGCCCTAATCAGTACTTCGCGCAGATTCAGGCGAACATGCACTACGTCGGGGCTGAAGCCTGCGCGTTGTTGGTGGAGGTGCATGAGGACTTCACACCGGTGGCGCTCGACCACCGCACCATCCTGTATGACCCGAAATTTGCCGCTGAGCTCATGGAAACAGCGCGAGTGTGGTTCGCATGGCTCGATGGGGAAACCCCGGAGTGGATGGGCGAAATCACCAGCCTCGACCAGGTGGACAACGTCACCGACCTTGTTGCCCAATACGCCATGCTCACCGCCGAAGTCGACGACCTCAAGAAGCGCATCAGCGCGTTGAAGGCAGAAATCCTCGCCCTGACCGGCGATTCCCACACCGGTGATTACGGCGGCTACCACCTCACAGTAAGCACCACACAGTCCAGCAAAGTGTTCGACTCTGCCGCGTTCCGCAAGGCACACGCAGACCTCTATCAGAGGTTCAAGACCAAGACCCGCGCAGGGTCAACCCGACTCACCATCAAGGAGAACTAATGCCCATCTGGGGAAAGCAACTACCCGAAGCAGACAGCGACACACGACAAATGGCCGGACACATGGCCTCCATGGTCTCCGCCTACATCGACGCCGGATTCAGCCGCGAAGAAGCAATCCAAATCGTCACCACCATCTCCATCGCCTACCTCAAAAAGGAGCAGTAACCATGACCACCCCATACACCCTCGAACCCACCACCAACACCACGGAGGACGGCCTCGACCTCCTCACCCGCCAAGCCGAAGCCATGGGCGCAGCCCACAAACTCGCCACCGTCCTCTGCAACACGCAGATGGTGCCGCAAACCTTCCGGGGCAAGCCCGATGACGGTGCCGCCGCCATCCTCTACGGCGCAGAACTCGGACTGAAGCCACAGCAGGCCCTACAGCAGGTCTTCGTAGTGCACGGCCAGCCCGCTATCTACGCCCGAACAATGGTCGCCCTGTTGAAGGCGAAGGGCTACAAGTTCCAGACCGTAGAGACCAGTGACGAAGCCGTCACCGTACGCGGCACCTCACCGGCAGGTGAGACTGAGGAATCCACCTGGACTATTGAGCGCGCCAAGAAGGCCGGATACACCAGCAACAAGAAGTATCAGACCGACCCACAGGCCATGCTGTACGCCAAGGCCGCATCCGAGGTATCCCGCAAGCTCGCCCCGGACGTCCTCCTCGGCATCAAGTACAGCGCCGAAGACCTGGAACTGGAGCCAGTCAAGATGACCGCTACTCGTGAGGATGTGCGTGCGAAGGCTGAGTCTGCGCCGGTGCCGGAGTTGACCACGAAGAAGGAGCCGGAGGTGGTTGATGATGACCTCATCGCAGACGTTCGGGAGACTTTGGAGAGTTTCACCACCAGTGAGCAGGTGAATGACTTCGCCGCCAACCTGAAGCAATCCGGTGAAGTACCAGACGCAGTGATCGACCTGTGCCGTGCTCGCTGGGCAGAGCTGGAAGGGGAGAAGTAGGTGATTGACACCATCACCATCACCGGCGGTCTGCCTCGTGACGCGGAGCTACGCTTCACCAAGAGTGGTAAGGCTGTCGCTAGTTTCACCCTCGCATCGTCGGATAACAGGTTCGACCAGGAACAGAACCAGTGGGTGAAGACTCGCGTTCTGTACCTCGACGTCACCATCTGGGATGAGACCAAGAACCAGAATCCGGTTCAGTGGGCGCACCTCGCCGCCGAGCTGAAGAAGGGCGACCAGGTTGCTGTCACCGGCAAGCTGATTACCCAGTCGTGGGAAACCAGGGAGGGGGAGAAGCGCAGCAAGGTTGAGCTTCTTGCCAGCAGCTTCTACAACCAGCCACGCGGGCAGGGCCAGCAGCAGCAGTCTTCGGCTCAGCAGCAATGGAATCAGGCCGCATCCCAGGGGCAGACCGCCACCACGGGGGCGTGGGGTGACCCCGCACCCGTAGGCCAACAAGGCGAACCGCCGTTCTAGGTGACTGGTATGGATGCCGCCTACTACGAGGAGAAACTGAAACGGCTCGAAGACAGGCTCCTCGCGTACGCCTACGACATCGACCACCTCAAGCACTACAGCAACGATGATCCAACCCCCGCAGAATTGCAAGACCTCGGGGCAGCAGACCTAGCCAAAGCAGCTGCACACGTCATCGCCCTCATTAGACGAGGCGAGTACTGATGCCCTACGTGGAGATGACAGCGGCAGACCTACCTAATTACAGGGTTTGCCGCATTGTCCTGGACCCCGACACATATGACCCCCGATTGGTGCCCGACCGCCTGGTCTACGCCACCCAAGAAGGTGCCCGAGTGTACGGCGCAACCCGTGACGGGCGCTTCACCCTCCCCGCAGACGCACCAGTCCTTATTGACCCCGAATCCTAGGAGACACAAGGAGATGACTGACGACCCCCGCGCTGCTGTACAGAGGCGCATCGCCATCAACTACCAGCGGGGCACCGACACTATGCGGGGCCAGCGCGACGGGGTAGTGGTCACGCCAGTAGAAATCGTGGACTTTCAAGTCCGCGCAGTCGTCCACCAACTTGCAGCCCAGGGCTACAGCCTCGCAGACCCCGAGGTACGCATCACTGACCCATTCGGCGGTACAGGAATCTACCTGGCACGCCTGATGCAGCTCTCAGGGCTCAACCCCGACCAGCTGGATGACCTTTACCACCATCGAATGCTCATGGTGGAAATCGACCCCGAAGCCTGCACCATAGCGGACAAAAACCTACGCGCCGTCTACCAACAAGAAACCGGGCGCGAAGCACGCCACAGCATCGTCCACAACCTCGACACTTTCACCCTAGGAGATGAAATATGGGACTTAACCCAAGAAGGATCTGGGACGTAGCACGCGCCGCCGCAAGCACCCAATACCGCCGCAACTTCCCCATAGACGATGCCCTTGTGGAAGCGTGGGAAGGCGCGGCTCTCCATCTTGCGGAGCACCCCGACAGCGTGGAGAAAGACTGCTACACCGCCGCCATTAGCTACCTGGGCAAGGCATACGACAAAGACGTACAAGCACACGGGTATGGGCCACGCTTCACCATGTACTGGGAACCCAAAGCACGGACATACCAGCCCGACGCGCTCACACCTCTTGCTCTCGCGCAGGTCATGGCGAAGCTCCCGGACGCTGACAGGGAAATCCTCATCCACGTGTCCGAGTACCCAACCCTGAGGGCTGCCGCAGCCGCGTTGGGCTGGCCGGAATCAACCATGCGGGTCGCTGCGCGCCGTGCTGCCGAAAAAGCCCGCCGCTTGTGGTTCGACTTTGAGACCCCACCACCACGCAGCGGGGGCCGCAGGCGACGAAAGACGCACTGCGCGAAAGGCCACGAATACACCGACTCAAACACCCAATGGGTGCGCGACAGAAAAGGAAACCTCACCCGCAGGTGCGCCACCTGCAACAGAGAAGCCCAACGCACAATCCGCGCCCGCAAAACTCACAGATAGGAACCCATGAACGTTAACTACAGCCTTGACCAGCATGCTTACCCGCCGCGCCGCGCTTATACGGATGACGCCGGTATTGACCTGGCGTTGAATCATCCGGTGATTATCCCAGCATGGCAGCACCGTGTGTGCCACACAGGGGTGCACGTAGCCATCCCCAAGGGCCATGTGGGCATGGTGTTTGTGCGCAGCTCAACGGGGATTAAGAAACACCTTGTGCTGAGCAACGGCACCGGCATCATCGACGCAGGCTACACCGGCGAAATCATGCTGTCCCTACACAACACCGGACGCCACATGCAAACCATCCCCGAAGGGTATTACATCGCACAGCTCGTCATCCTCCCCATCCCAGAGGTTCGACTCAACCACGTCGACGCTCTCGGCCACACAGAACGCGGTAATGCAGGTATCGGGAGCACAGGACAGTGACCACCCGCCAGCAGCGTGAGGACATGCGGGCCTGGCTGGAATCCCAAGACGTGTACTGCGCACAACCCGCATTCCTCGACGCACTAATCAAACTGTTCCAATCCATAGAGAAAGGAGGAAAAGACGATGATCGCTGACGAGTTCAACGAGAACCTGATGACTCAAGCCGCCTACCGATTGAACGAAGCAGCATCCCTATCCAGAAGCGCTGACGACCTGTACAAGATTCGGGAGATTCACAAGCACATCCACCGCGCCCAAACCTACCTATGGGTGCTGGAAGACTCCCTCAAACTCAACAACTAAGGAGACCAGCCAATGCCATGGTTCAAAGTGGACGATGGTTTCTATGACCATCCGAAGGTGCTTGAGCTAGATATGGCAGCCCGTGGGCTTTGGGTTATGGCGGGCGCGTACTGTGCCAGGCACCTTACTGATGGAGTGATTACTGGGCGTCAAATCAAGGTGATTGGAGGCACTCAAAAGCAGGCCGAGAAGCTCGTCGCGGCGGGCCTGTGGAGTGCCGACGATGCTCCGCCGAGCGCTCGCCGATACGTCTTCAACGATTGGCGGGAGTTTCAACCAACACGCGACGACGTTTTATCGAAGCGTCGAGAAGACGCCGAACGTAAGCGTCTCGCGAGGGGGGCAAAGCGGGATAAGCAGCAGGAACGTAAAAATGTCCGTGCGGACGTCCAGCCGGACAGCGAAGCGCCGTCCGCTCTACCGGGACTCCGAGCGTCGTCCGCTCTACCCGGCCCGGCCCGACCCGACCCGTCCCCTTCTGGTGGTACAGGTAGCCAGCCAAGTAACGGTGATCTAGGGGATGGGGACATGGCTGGCGGAATCTCTCTCGACGAGCTGGCGGCGGCTACGCGCCGCGCTCGCCAAGCCGGAATCTCAGAGTCCGCCATCAACACCGGCACCCGCAACTTCAACCAACGCCCGGAACCGAAAGGCCCCGGGTTGTTGCGCACCCTCATCGACGAAGCCTGGGCAGACGAACAAGACACCAACCGCGCTGAGACCGCCGCCCAAGCCCGCCGCGCCGCTATCGACTCCTGCGCCCTGTGTGACGACAACGGCATGCGATACCAGGACGGGGAGGCATGGCGCTGCGACCACAACCCAGAAACACGCCCAAATCATGGCCCAGCAGCCCCACAGGCGGACAAACACAACACCTCTGGACAATCACCCCAGAACACATCTTCAACGCCTCACAAGTGAAAGGAGGCCCCATTTTGAACATCATCACTTTCCGTATTGAGGGCGAACCCGCCCCGAAAGGCTCGAAGCGTCACGTCGGCAACGGCAGGATGATTGAGTCTTCGAAGAAGCTCCCCGCATGGATGCGAGCCGTCACCCAAGAAGCCGCCAAAAACAGGCCCAGCGCGCCCGTAGACGCCCCCGTGAGCGTCTTCATGGACTTCTACCTACCCCGCCCGAAACGACCCCGCTATAACGTTCCTGCGGTCAAACCCGATGTGGACAAACTAGCCCGCTCCGTCTTGGACGCCCTCGAAGCCGCCGGCGTCATCACCAACGACAGCCGCGTCACCAAACTCAGAGCCACCAAACACTACGCCAACACCGCCACACCACCCGGCGCTGACATCACAATCTTTTGGAAGGAACAACAATGACTGACCCGTTCGACTGCATCGCCAATGGCACAGACCGGCGCTTCACCCACCAAGGCATCAATTGCATGACTCAGATGGGGCCGTACACCATCAACGGCTACATCGAACTGCCTGAGAGCCATCCCTGGCTCGACGAGGCAAAAGACCTACAGTACTTCGACGTGGACGTCCACGGCGGAATCACCTACCACACAGGCCGAGTGATCGGCTTCGACACCAACCATTTCGGAGACGGGCAGCATCCTGACGCTGAGCTCACAGGCCAATCACCAGTGTCCCCCTTCCTTGGCAGCTTTGGAGGAACTAATCACATCTGGATGTGGGAAGAAGTCGAAGCGGAAACCCGCCGCCTGGCCGAACAGGCTGCTGACGCACTCAAGGAGGCCCAGCAATGACCTTGCGTGAAAAATTCTCACAGTGGCTTGAGGAGGAGCCTTTTGACCTCATCATCCTGACCTGCACCATAGTCACGGTCATTCTGATTACCTTCTTGACCCTATCCGTCATCATGCTCGCCACAGTCATAGGGGGCGTGCAGTGACTGAGGACGACTACTGGGAGCGGGTGCGTGACATCCGCAAAGACGACGAAATCCTCTATGACGAGCGTTTCACCCCGCCATCGGAGAACCCCGACAACTGGCGGAACCAGGAGTATGACCCGCGTATCCACGGCACCCGTATTTCCCCAAACGACGAATTTCTGGTGATTGGTGCGGTGCGCTACGCGAGGGGCCGCGCCACCTACGTCGTCAAAGAGACCGTCGACTGGGTCATCAAACACTGGGATGAACTCACCGACAACACACGCTATGTCATCGCCCGCGACGTAGCCGAGGAATGCGACTACCGCGACAACACGCACCGCAGCGTCCTCAGTGAAATCGACGACCCCGACTGGCAACGCCTCAACCAACACATCAAGGAGCACACCAATGACTAACCCAACCCGCCAAGAGATCATCAACGCACACAGGGCACTAACTAGTCTCTCAGTGCTTGCGTCTGATACGTCCATGACTTCCGCTTTGGCAAACGAGAAAATAGTCCGTGCATCCCTTCCACCATTCCCAGAACTCACCATGGCGGAAATTGAGTGGAACGATGACGTGCACTACCTCGCAGAAGCAGAACACACGTACTGGGGAAAAGTGATCATGCTCTACCGCCATGCGGGGCTTAGGCAAATCCAATACCTCCGTGCTGGAGGGGCGAACGAAATCCGCCTCGCCGACCCCGCAGACCTCACCCCGACCGGCAAGCGCTACACCCTCACAGAGGTGCAGGAATGAGCCGGGTTGACAGGCAGGCCGTACTCGAAAAATACGGAGGACGCTGCGCATACTGCGGTAAAACACTCACCGCCGGGAGAAAAGGCGACACCGCTTTTCAGGTAGACCACCTACACCCACGCTACCTAGGCGGAGGGGACGAGCTAGAAAACCTCGTACCCGCCTGCCAGCTATGCAACCGATACAAGGTCACCTACAGCGTGGAGCAACTACGGGAGCAGCTAAGCCTTATCCCGTCGCGGCTAGAGCGCCAATCCAACTACCGACTGGCCGTAGCCCACGGCCTAGTCCTCCCCACCAGCAAGACACCAAAATTCCTACTAGACGGAGAAGAAGAATGAGCGAAATCAAATACGTAGATACGTACATTGACATGACTGATCAAGACCTAGCCCGTGAACTTGTCGGCAAGAAGATCGTCAAAATCGACACCGAAAACAGCACCATGACGCTGCACGACGGAACAGTGCTTAAATTCCACGACGTGTCCGACTGCTGCGCATGGTTCGCTGCGGAACTCGAAGAAAAGAACCTCACCGACAACGCGATCACCCACGTCACTACATCCGTACAAGACGACGATGAATCGTGGACTATCCACATCCTCGCTGCGGACAAGAACATCGCAGATGTGCACATCCGGGGCGATGAAGGAACTGGCTACTACTGCCAATCCATCGAGCTAGAAATCTTGAAGACGGGTGAATAAACAACAAAGAAAAGTCCTAGGAGACCACCAATGACTGACTTGAGCATCGACCTCCTAAAGCGTCTCCTGGCTGAGGAGCGGCGCAATCTTCCCGAGATGCAGTGGACGTACAAGGGTGCCGACGCCAGCAGTATCCACCACGATTACCCCAGCAAGCACGAAGAGATATACGGGGTGAAGGCAGAGATGGAGGTTATCCGTCATTCTCCCCTCACCCCGGCACTCGCAGAAGAAGCAATCCGCCTACGCGGGCGCATTGAGGGACTAATTCTGGAGATGGAAACCAAAGCGGCAAATAACGAGTGGCAAGACCCCGCAACCATCGCCAGCTACCTCAAAGAAATCGTCCTAGGAGACCACGATGACTAACCTCAACCTGGCCGCGCAGGTCATCAGGATGTGCGCGATGAAGGGCTACAGCACCCGCCGCATAGCCGAATCCCTAGCTGACTGCGGCCTACTCACCCCAGACCCGCCAGAGCCGTGCATCTACCCGGACACCGGGGAACATGAATGGCACATGGAAGACGGCTACGTGTCTGTGGAGGACGGCATCATCCACGTCATCCATGATGAAGCAGGGGATGACCGTGAGCCTGCGGAGCTAGACCCTGACCCTGGTGAGCTTCGCTTCTCGAACACCACCAAGGGGCGTGAAACCGCCCACGCAATCCTCGCCGCCTGTGACCTAAAGGACACACAAGATGACTAACTATGACCGTGCCCTCGCGGTACTCGAAACAGCCCGCCGCCCAGGAGAACTACGCATCCACCCGAATGATGCGGTAGAAGCCCTCGCCCAAGCGGGGCTACTAGCGCCAGACCTCCCGGAGCCGAATGACCCAAGCATTTTCGTACCAGACGGCAAAGGATGGCTACCCTGCGGCCTCACCGGCCCAAGCGTATGGACAGCACCCGGCGGCAGAATCATGGTGCAGCGCGTCGAACCCGGCGACCTCACCCCCGACGAAGCCAACGCCTTCGCCCTCGCAGTGCTCGCCGCCGCCCAATACTCGAAGGGGAAAGCATGAGACCCCACAGAATCAACGTCAGCCTACGCGGCATAACCCTCGACGGTATCCCACTCCTACACAGTGACGAAGCTCCAAGAGTCGAAACACTCAGCCCTAACCTCTACCGCGTGCACCTCGCTGTCTACGCGGACAGTGTTCAACTCGACGGCGACAGCCACCAACTCCCCGAAGCTACACCCATCTACGACCGCATCAAGGGACAAGCATGACTACTCTCGCAGACCTCACACCCGAAGAAAGAGCACAGTGCCGGGGAATGTGGTGCGACTTCCCGGACCCCGACGAGCGCACCAACCTCGCAATCTACGTAGGTGACAGCCCAAACCATCAAGGATTCTGTGAGCTAATCCACGAAGGCCAGCTAGGGACCCTCACCATCCCCGAAAACCTCACCCCACGCTTTGACCTACCCCGCGCCTGGGCACCAGACGGCACGCCACCAGGCAAATGGGAGCACGCCGAATACCTAGGCGACTACAAGGGCATGACCGACGTGTACTACTACGACGGAGAACCCACACACCGCCGCTGGGTAGGGGACTGGGAGGAGGCATGAGCCGCTGGAAGGTCTACAAAGACCCTGAGGATAGATGGCTGCGCTGGATAACCCAGCCTTTAAACGCGCACTGGTGGGAAGAAGCCCAAGGGCGTCGATTTCCGGAATGGGGCATGGCGATGCGCTACGCCGACCGAATGGCTCACCACCCACTACCCAGACCCACCTGGAACGGCAAAGAAGTAGCGGAGGCGCTGCAAGCCCTCGGCTTCAAACAGGAGGAACAAGAATGAGCGTTGACGAGCAACAATTCCGCAGCACTGCTCGCCGCCTCGGCGGACTCTATGAGCAGCTGCATGAGCTGAAGCACGCCCGACCCAAACCACCCGAAGTACGCGTGATGAAGCCAGCACCTGGACCACAGTCCCCCGGGAACTGGCTGTACGTCGCCACCTACATCGACCAAGAACAACGACTCCGCGAAGTCGCATTCAACGCCCTCGCAGACATCGGTATACGCATCCGCGACACCGACGCATCAGCACCACGACTCTGCCAACTCCTGGCCTTCCACGCACAAGCCGCCAGCGAACTCACCTGGGCCGCAGACCTACACGACGAACTCACCAACCAAACCCGAATCATTGATAGGAGATGCAACCCAACACAACCCGCAACCATTGCCAAACAACCCGAACCCCGACACGGAGCAGAACACATCGCACGACAACTCCGAGCACGCGGCATCCCCGCAACCGCCGACACAATCCGAGGATGGGCACGCTCCGGGCACATCACCCGAACAACCATGCCCAACGGACGCGGCGGCTACCTACTGTCTGAATGCCTCAACAACCTGATAGGAGAGAACGATGCCGAATAAAACCTACATTGAGGACTGGGAGACTCTAGAGTTCATCCCTATGCCGGGGGCCTTCACGCTTACCTATGAAGGCGAGAACGGTGAGTTCACCGACCCATCACCGGGAGTGTTGCGGCAAGTTCTGAATGGGCGCTATGTAATGTCCCGCAACTCAGCTGGCAAGCTCATAGAAACTTACGAAGTAGAGACTCGGCGTAACGTACGAGTCGTCGTAGCTGCCGTCGATGAAACGGGAGAAATCGTTCCCGCCTACGGAGTTGTCGACAACTTCCAACGCGCAGACCTAAGTAGCCAATATTGGGAGGAGCAAATCAAGTGAACCGAAACTGCGTCTGACTAGCGGTTCCCCACATCCATGGTATAATCGACGCGACGACAACTTATACCCCGGCAACAGCTGGGGTTTTCGTCGTTTTACACCCCTGGCACATCAATACTCCCCAACAGTATTTTGCGGTCTACCCGCCAGGGGCACCAGTCTTACCGCCTGCTTCACTTCCGTCCGTGCTGCGTGGGTTTTCGAAGTCAACACACCAGAGAGGCGAGGCCACTGGCTCACGACCAGAGTAAGACACCAACAAACGAGGGAGGTGACCGTGGCGCTCATCGTTGTCACCGGCCCGCCAGCGGCAGGAAAGACCACCTATGTTACTGAGCATGCGAAGCCAGGTGACATCCGCATCGACCTCGACCACATCGCCAACGCCCTCGCAGGCGAAGATACGGGCAACCATGAGCACGCGTCGCACATCCTTACTGTGGCCAAAGCAGCACGGCGAGCAGCTATAGACGCCGCCATGAAACAAGACTGCACAGTGTGGCTCATCCACACCAAGCCCACACCTAAGCAGCTCAACGACTACGAAGCTATGGGCGCGACCATCCACACCATTGACCCAGGCAAAGGCACCGTCATGAAACGCTGCAAGGCAGAGCGGCCCAAAGCCTCACTGATTGCCGCCGCGAAATGGTACGACAACAAACCAGCAGCGAAGAAGAGTACCCATGAGCGCGGCTACGGGCACCAACACCAGCAACAACGCCGCAAACTCATGGCCCAGCTTAAAGACGGCACACCATGCCCAGAATGCGGAAAACCAATGTTCAAGACCGCAGCCAAGAACTTCGACGGAGCAGCCCTCGAAGCCGACCACGGGCCAGGAAGCGCACTCAAATACGCGGAGAATAAGCAGGCCACCAAGGCGACACGGCTCCTACACCGCACCTGCAACCGCTCCGGCGGCGCATGGGACAAACCCAAGAAAAAGCCCCGTGAATCCGGAGAAAATGCAGGCCAGGGCTTCGTCTGGGCATGACCGGCTTAATGAAACCCGCCACCAATAATCTTGAGCGGGTTGGTCGGCTGACTCCGCCCCGTCTGCCCTTGAGTCAGCCCGTCTCTCTCCCCACGTAACGCCGGATTTTTCGGGCCTGTGTGCCCCTCTGGCGGGCTTTTAGCGATGGAGGTATCAAATTGGACATTGAAGGCCTTGAAAAGGCGTTAGGTGGAGATGGCAATTTAAACGAGTTCGATGCTCGTGCGGTCGCCATTGTGTCCCAGTTGATTGGTCGTGTGCGTGAGGCCCGCGAGATTATCGCTGTTGAGGGGCCTTTGGCAGCGAAGGAGTCGGGGGAGCCTATCGAGCACCCGGCGGTAAAGGTGGAGCGGATGGCCTCAGCTGAGATTCGGGGTTGGGTGAAGGAGCGTCCTGACCTGTTTGGGCAGCGTTCTGGCTCGGCGGGGGCTGATTCAGCCTCGAAGGTGGATAAGTTCGGTGGTTTCAAGCTCGTGAAATAGATAGTGGGAGGTGTCTGATGGAGAAGCCCGCGTGGTTGATTGGGTGTCAGACACCTACACGGCAGCATGTACCGACAGGTGATGTTGAGTTTGCCGATAAGGCTTGCGAGTTCGTCCGCTGGGCGGGATTGAGCTTGTACCCGTGGCAGGAGAACCTGCTGCGGGATGCGTTGCTTCAGACTGATGAGGGTATGTGGGCTTCGCGTGAGGTTGTGGTGTCCCTGGCCCGCCAGAACGGCAAGGGCGAGGTCCTTGTGGCCCTAGAGTTGGTGGCTATCTACCTGTGTGGTGCGGAGCGCATCATGCATTCGGCTCACTTCCTAGATACGGCGATGGATGCGCGTGACCGCCTATGGGATGTCATCGAAGCGAACCCGGCGCTTATGGAGTGGTGGGAGGATGAGCACCCGGGCGAGTACCCGAAGCCGGTGCTTGGTAATGGCAAGGACGCTATCAAGTTCCCGAATAAGGCGAAGATTTATTATCGCACGCGCACGAAGAAGACTGGTCGTGGTTTGTCGTTTGACTGGCTGATTTTTGATGAGTGCTTTGACCTCCCGAATGAGGTTTATGCGGCGATGAATAACACGACGAAGGCGCGCCCTAATGCGCAGAAGGTGTTTATCTCGTCACCGGTGAATACTCGCGAGCATTTCCATGGGGCTATCTTCTCTGCGAAGCGTTGGGCCGCGTTGGATGGTGTGGACGGCATGCTGTTTAAGGAGTGGTGCCGTGAGGAGGGGGACGATCCGTTTGAGGAGTCGACGTGGGTGAAGGCTAATCCGTCGTTGGTGGATGAGCCGCGCCCTGGTGTGCAGTTGGATGAGGTTCGTGCCGAGGCTGCGTCGGCGCGGTCGTCGGAGGCACTTCTTGAGCCGTTTCTGGTGGAGACATTGGGCCAGGGTGAGTGGGTGCCGCGTGATGGGGATGTGGTGGATGACTTTGTCCCTGTCATTGATTTCGAGGATTGGTCTGCTGCGTCGGCGTTGATGCCGTCGTCGTTGGGGGAGTCGTGTTTGGCGGTGGATGTGACGCCGGATGGTGAGTCTGTGGGTGTGGTGTCTGCCGCGCAATGGGGCGACAAAGTCTATCTGTCGCTTGCTCCGTATGAGGAGTTTGACCGCGCCCTGGTGGTTGAGAAGGTCGCTTCGACGGTGAGGCTGAATGACCCGTCGGCGGTGGTGCTTGACCCATCTGGGCAGTGCTCAACACTGGTGGAACCGTTGCGGGGTATTGGTGTTGCGCCGGAGACGTTGAGTGGTTCGCAGGTATCGAAGGCATATGAGTTATTTCTCCGGATGTGGGCGGAAAAGCGTATTGCGCATGATGGTTCGCCGCGCTGGTTGGATGCGTTGGGGGTGGCGCAGGAGCGGTCGAAGAATGGCCGGTATCGCAGCCTTGACCGGTATTCCGGTGATGTGACTGTGCTTGTGGCCGCGTCGCTGGCGGTGTGGGGGCTGCAGGAGTTCGGCATCGGTGATGTTGAGGTTGAGGTGAAGCGCACCCGTCATTATGTGAGCTCGGCGCGTGCTGTGAAGAAGCAGCGTCGTGTGTCTGAGATGAGTTTCTAAGGAGGTGGCCTGTGTGGCTGGTTTGAATGTGCGCGAGGTGGGCCATGCCCGGGCCACCCGTAACCACGCGCTCGCGGAGGATAACTGGGAACTGCGGTTCCCTCATTCGACGCGGGTGTTTGCAAAGATGGGGCGCGAGGATGCTCAGGTCACGTCGGTGCTGCGTGCAGTAACGTTGCCGATTCGCCGCGCTACCTGGTTTGTGGAGCCGAATGGTGCGCCGGATGAGATTGTCTCCGCAGTGTGTGAAGACCTGCGGCTGCGGGCGAAGGGTGAGGACCCGAATAAGCCGTTCGCGCCTCGCACCGGCAGGGTGTCGTGGGAGAAACACCTAGAGCAAGCTCTGAAGGCTTTGCAGTTTGGGCACATGTTCTTTGAGCAGGTGTACGAGCCAGGCTTGGATGGGCGTGAGCGTCTGGTGAAGTTGGCTCCTCGGTGGCCGGGCACGATTGACCAGATCAATGTTGATGATGATGGTGGCCTGGCGTCGATTCGTCAGACGCCGCTGGCATCTCGTTCCCGGGCGGATGAGGCGCGGGTCATTCCGGTGGATCGTCTTGTGGCGTATGTCTTTGATGATGAGGGCTCGCAGTGGACTGGTAAGTCGGTGCTGCGCCCGGCATATAAGCATTGGAAGCTGCGGGATTCGCTGCTGCGTCTTGAGCTGAACACCCTGGACCGTAACGGCATGGGGGTACCTGTGTATACCGGCTCGGATGTGGCGATTGACCCGGATAAAGACCTTGAAGATGGTCAGGCCATTGTTGAGGGATTTCGCGCTGGTGAGCATTCTGGGGCGTCGATTCCGTTTGGTGCAAAGCTGCAGCTTTTGGGCACCTCGGGGCAGCTCGTTAGCCCGCGTGAGGCGATTAACTACCACGACAGCATGATTGCCAAGTCGGTGCTTGCGCACTTCCTGAACCTTGAGGGTAAGGGCGGCTCGTATGCGCTGGCGGAAACCCAGTCAGACCTGTTTATTCAGTCGTTGCAGACCACAGCGGAGTGGCTTGCGGATGTGGCTACCCAGCACATTGTGGAGGACCTTGTTCGGGTTGCTTTCCCTGAGCACACGGGCTTGGTGCCGCGTATTGCGTTCGATCCGATTGCGTCGAGGAAGGAAATCAGTGCTGCTGACCTCGCCGGGTTGAAGAATGCCGGTCTGATTCTTGGGGATAAGGACCTTGAGGAGGACCTGCGTCGCCGTTACACGCTGCCACCGAAGCAGAAACTAACCGATGCGCTTGAGTCGAAGAAGCAGCGCCAGCAGTTGGAGGAGCAGATAGGGGTCACGCTTTCGAGTGATGCCGATACGGCTACGAGTAGTGAGGAAGGAGGCCCGGCATGAGCGAGATTCTTTTGTATGGGCCGATTGGCCCGGATTTTTGGGAGCCTGAGAATGCGATTACTGCGAAGTCAGTAATGGCTGAACTCTCCGAAATCTCCGGTGACGTGACCGTGCGTATTAGCTCGGGCGGTGGTGATGTGTATGAAGGCATTGACATCATGCAGGCCTTGAAGAACCACGATGGTGAGGTCACTGTGATTGTGGAATCACTGGCTGCGTCTGCCGCGTCGTTCATTGCGGTTGGTGGTGCTGACCGTGTGCTGATGCGGCCGTCTTCGGAGTTGATGATCCATCGTGCGTGGACTTTGGCTGAGGGTAATGCGGATGAGGTTCGCAAGACACTGTCTGACCTTGAGCGCCAGGACAATAAGCTGGCCGCTATCTACGCCGGTAAGGCCGGTGGTGAGATTCAGGACTGGTTGGACGCGATGAGCGCGGAGACCTGGTACACCGCTGAGGAGGCCGTGGCTGCTGGTTTGGCGGATGGGATTGTGGCGGAGAAGTCGTCCGCCCCGGCTCCGTCGGCGTCGTTGGCGAAACGGCGTTTCAAGTTCGCTAACCGGGCTGCGGCTCCGCCGCCGCCTGTCTCCCGGTCGGAATCGGGGGACGCAACTACTACGCCCAGTGATGGGCAGGAAGGGGATACTGTGAGTATCTTGAATCAGCTTGCCCAGGAGTTGGGCAAGAAGCCGGAGGACGTGCAGCGCGCACTCTCCGGCTTTTTTAATGAGGAGGTTACCGTGACCGCCACTGTTGACCTTGCCTACCCGGAGGATGCGACTGTCGTCCCGACCGGCGCGGTTGAGGTTGCTCCGGTGGGTGAGGTGCCCGCCGGTGTCGCGTTTGAGCTGACCAGCACCCCGGACGGTTGGACTGGTGAGGTCACTGAGGACACGGGTGTTCTCAAGGTCACCGCGCCGGCCAACGTGGAGCCGGACACCACCGTGGAGTTCACCGTCACCGCTAACGGTGGGGATGCCCCGGTGGAGCTGCCCGTACCCGTCACGGTGAAGGCCGCCGCTGAGCCCGAGGAGGACACCCCAGCTGAGCTCACCCCGGCCCCGGCTGCGCCAGCGGATGACACCGTCATCCTTGACGCTGAGACCTACGCCGAGCTCAAGGCAGCAGCTCAGCACGGATGGAAGGCGATGGAGCAGCAGAAGGAAGCCGACCTCGTCGCCGAGGTGGACGGCTGGATTAAGGAAGGCCGCATCTCCGCCGCCCGCCGCACCAAGGCGATTGCTGCGATGAAGCGCGACCCCGAAGCAGCCCGCGACATCTACGGCTCTAACCCCGCTGGCACCATCCCACGTGCGGAAATTGGCTACGGCAAGGACACCGAGCAGGAGCCGTCGAAGAACCTGTCCGCGAAGGCCGACAAGGTCGGCTTTCTTTCCCGCAAGAACTTTCACTAAGGAGAAGTCATGTCGAACCCCACTTTCCGCTCCGGCCCGATTAGCTACAAGGCCGAGGCAGACCTCACCAAGTTCCGACTCGTACAGGTCGGAGAGAACGGCGTGAAGCACGCCGCCGCTGCTGGCCCCGTGTTTGGTGCCGTCACTAAGAACGCGTTCGCGCCGAAGGAAGAGCAGCCGGTTAACACCCTGGCATTGGACGCGCCGGGCATCGTCGCCGTCCACATTGGCCCCGCCACCGTCCCGCTTGAGGTTGACGGTGACGCCACCGCGATTAAGCAGGGTGCGCCGGTGTATGCCGCCGCTGACGGCAAGGTGTCCGCCACTGGCTCCCTGCTCGTTGGTGTTGCTGCCCGTCCTGGTGCTGGCAAGACCGTCAAGACGACCCTTGTCACTCCGGTTGTTGCCCCGGCAGCAGCGGGCTAACCCAACATTTTTGAGAAGGAGAATTAAGAATGAGTGAGCTCATTACTAGCGCCTACGATGGGCCGAAGCTGACCGTTTCCGAGATGCTTGAGGACCCGACGTTTATCCCTCAGCGCGTCATTGATGGTCTTCAGGGCCAGTTTCTGGAAGACCTGTTCTTCCGCCAGGCGGAGCCCAACAAGGGCGTCGTCGCTTTCCGTGAAGCCGCTGGCCTGTACCTTGCCGACGATGCTGAGGAAATCGCCGAGTTTGGTGAGATTCCGGTATCTGCCCCGGAGCTTGGTGCTCTGCGTGCTGCCTACGGCATCAAGACCGGTGAGGCTATCCGCATCTCCTATGAGATGAAGAACGAGAATAAGGTCGACCAGGTCAACCGCCACATTCAGGCGCTTGAGAAGACCGTCATTCGTCATGGTATTAACGCTGTGCTTGGTGTGTTCGAGGCGGCGAATGTGCCGTCTCTGCAGGCGTCCGCCCCGTGGACTGGTGGTGACCCGGTCAAGGACGTGTTCGATGCGATTGAGCTGGTTCAGTCTGCCCATGAGGACGACAACGTTGACCGCCAGTTCGACTATGAGCCGAACACGATTCTGCTGCACCCGGCTTCTTACACGAAGCTGGTGCGCAATGAGCAGATGCAGAAGTACTACATTGGTAACGCCGCTCTGGATAACCCGGTGTTCCTTGACCAGAATGGTGACTCCATCTTTGGTGGCCTGCGCTCCACTGAGCTGTTTGGCACGCTGCGTGTGGCTACCTCGCGTCTGATTGAGGCTGGCACCGCGTACGTCTTTGAGGCGCAGGGGGTTGGTTTCAAGTCGGATACGATGCCGTTGACCGCGACGCCGTTGTACTCCGAGGGTGGTCAGTCTGAGCTTGGTGGCCCGACGATGTCGTGGCGTTCTGACCTTGTTCGCAAGCGTGCTATCGCGGTGGACAATCCGAAGGCTGTCGTCAAGCTGACGGGTATCGCCTAATGGTTAAGGTTACGTTGGCGAAGTATTGGAGCCCGGAGGATGTTGTGCATCCCCCGGGTTCTGTCGTTGAAGTGGACGAGGAGACAGCACGGTGGCTAAAGGCTTGCGGTGCGCTGGTTGATTCGTCTGCGAAGACGGCGGTGAAGAAGCCTGTGGAGAAGCCTAAGACGGAGCCAGCGCCCGAGCCGGAGGCGGAGCCTAAGGCGGCTGCTGGTTCAGTGGAGCGCCCGGCTCGCGCCGCGTCGATTGATGATTGGCGCAAGTACGCCGAGTCCCTGGGGATTGTCACTAAGGGCCTGTCGAAGAAGGACATCATCGCCGCAACCCAATAGTGAGGGAGGTGCAGCATGCTTGAGATTAGTGCCGAGTATGTGGCCGAGCGTCTTCCTCAGTCGTTGACTGGTGAGGAGATGAAGCGCCTAGGCGTGTTCATTGAGGACGCCATTGACCTCATTGAGGTTGAGTTCATGCGCTGTGGTCGGGACTTTGACCAGGAGCTGGAATCGGTGCCGTGGTTGGGGTCTGTGGCGCGGCGCGTGATTCGTGAAATGGCGTCTGCGGCGATTCTCGTTGGCCCTAATGCTGGTGTGCGGTCTGTGTCGTCGACGACGGGGCAGGAGTCGGACAGCATCACCTATGCCGATGTGGACAGCGTGAGTTTCGGCGGTGTGCGTCTGACTGATGCGCAGCGTGCCCAGCTTGGCCTGTGTATGCCGGGTGGTGCTCGTGGGCATTTCCCGCCGCCGCGTTGTTGGCCGGAGGTGTACTCGTGGCCGAAACGATAATTGTTCATGGTGCTGCTGGTGGTGTGGATGATGATGGTTACCCGGTTGCCGGTGGGCCTGACCGTGAGGTCATGGTGAAGTCGGTGCAGCCGTTGTCTTTGTCTGAGATGTCGGATGAGGATAAGCAGGGTACTAAGGACATTCTGCGTGTGTGGGCGCCGCCTGGTGTTGAGGTTTCGGATGGTGATGAGGTCACTGTTCGGGGTAAGCGGTATCAGGTGCGGATTACTGCGTGGGATTGGTCTAAGCATCGTCGCCCTGTGTATAGGCGGCATCGTCCGTCGATGGTTTTCGATTGTGTGAGGGGTGAGGGATAGATGGCGAAGGTTGGTAAGCCTCGTTTGGATATTCCGGATGAGTGGTACAAGAAGAATCTTGCTGCTCTGGCCCCGCAACTCGCGGCGAAGGCTCAGGCGGTCGCTGGTGCCGTTGATGGTGATGTTCCGGTAACGGTGACGATGAAGACAGACCGCAATGGGCGCCCTGTTGCGCTGGTAACACTGGCCCATGCGAAGGGCTTGGCCATGCAGGCTAAGCGTGGCACGTTGACGCGTGCCGCGGCGTCGCAGGGCCTGGATGTGCACCGCTATAGCCAGGGGTGACGCGGTATGGATTATTTTGTGCAGCGTAATGCCCCGGAGGTCATTCGCCGTGCTTTGCGTGGCGTGATGGCGAAGTCGATTAGGGTTGCGGCGGCTATCCCGCAGGGGTGGTCGGTGGATGATGGCCCGGTAGTCACGGTATCGAGTGACGGTTCTCCACGCTCGGGCCGTGCTACGTCGACTGAGAATGTGCGTGTGAATGTGTACGGCAAGTTTGAGCCAGAGGTTCGGCGCGTCGCTGCCGAGATAGATGCTTGGCTTTTAAACCCCCACTCTGTTGGGGGTTTTCGTATTTCTCCCGGCCCGTTCCTTGTTGTGAAGGATGAGGACGTGAAGGGCTGGGTCGCTGCGGTCACGGTTGTGGCCGCGTCTACTAAGAAAGGATTCGCAAGATGACTTCTCCTACTACTGACCAGGGCACTCAGACCCTGGAAACGGATCGCGCCCGGATGATTGATGTCTGGAAGGACGCGGAAGTTTACTGGTCTACCGAGGCGGACCCGAAAGTTGGCAATGATGGGTCGTTTGACCCGAAGGTGTGGAGCTTCATCGGCCTTCTCAACGATGGTTCCGCCATTACGCAGGAGCCGGAGGTTGACCGCACTGAAATCAACTCGTTTGGTGGCGTGCTGCAGCTGATTAATAACAAGTTCAAGAAGGATGTTCGCGGTTTCGACGCACTCGAAATGAACGATGTGACGTTCCCGCTGCTGTGGCCCGGCTCGAAGTTTGAGATTGGTAAGGCTGGTGTGCTGCTCGCACCGGAGAATCCGGCGGAGGGCTTCATTGCATTCAAGACCACCAACAGCTTCGGCGATGTCTACATTGACGTGTCTCGTCGTAAGGCTCTCGTCTACTCCGAGAGTGGTAATGAGCGTAACGATGATGGCGCTTCGGTTATTAGCTTTAAGGCTGAGATTCGTAAGGACCAGTACGGCGCGATTTATGACTACCTGCGCCTGAAGGGTGACGATACCCCGGATGAGTTGCCGGAGGTCATCCGCTTCTCTGCTGAGAAGAATGATTCTGGTGATGCGGCGGAGGAGGCTCCGTCTCGCGGCGAAGCTGATGCTGGTGCTGGCGAGGAGGCTGGCGCTACGCAGTAGTGCGATGGGGTAGGGGAGATTTTTGGCAGACCGCCCCTACCCCTCTACTCAATTGGTCTGCCCAAGTTTTATCCAAATAACTCAATGTGAAAGGGTCTGCCATGACTACTCGCAAGAAAAAGAACGACACCATCGACCCTAAGGACGCTACCGGCGCCCAGGCCGAAGCCCTCGAGGAAACCACCACCGACACCAAGGATGAGGTGGTGGAGTACCCCACGTTCACCATCGAGGTCAACGGTGAAGACATCGAAATTGAGGACCGCTGGACTCGTGAGGCGGCACCCGGCGGAATGATGTTCGTCTTCCACGAGCGCTACGCCCAGAAGTACATTCCGAGTGTGCTTGAGCAGCTCATTGGTGAGGACCAGGTGTTTAAGCTGATGGACCTTGGCCTGTCGGTTGATGAGTTCCGTGAGGTGTTTAAGGCGTGGGGTGAGCGCCGCCAGGGAAAATAGATCTCCTGTACCTCATTGCCGAGCATGAGGATTTGGTCGAGGTTGATTTTCAGCGTTTCTACCACCTGGATTACCGCGACTTCTACCGCCCCGGGGGTGGTGCGTCTCGTATGACGCTGCGGCGCATGCTTCTGCTTGCGGAGCATTTGCCGCCGGAGTCCCTGTTCCACTCCGTGATGCAAGACCGCCCGCCTGTCAGTGAGATTTCTTCGGTGCTGATGGATATTTGGTCGAGTTTGAACGGCCAGAAGCATCCGCGTTGGGAGCAGTTGAAGCGTGAGCGTCGCGCCAAGGAGCGTGAGCTTGCGATGGAGCGGGCGCGTGAGAAGGCCCGAAAGTTTAATGCCGCCAGGTGATTGCCTGTGCGGCCTTTTTTGATGGAGGTACCTAGATGGCTGGTGCAGCAGGCTATGCCGTATTGCCTACTACGATTTCGTTGTCGGGCATTAGTAAGGAGCTTCAAGATAAGCTTCTGGCCCCGGCGTCGAAGGCTGCGAAGCAGGCTGGTGACTCCATCGAGAAGGGCATCACGAAGGGCTCTGATGATGCGGCGAAGCGGGTTGAGAAGGCCAACTATCGTGTAAAGAAGTCCTCGGAGGAGCTGGCGGCTGCTGAGTCGAAGCGTAACTCTGAGGTGTTGAAGTCTCAGGCGGCGGCGAAGCAGTTGGAGGCTGCTGAGTCGAAGCTGTCTGAGATGAAGAAGTCGGGTAAGGCGTCGTCTGAGCAGTTGGCCCGTGCTGAGGCTGATGTGCTGAATAAGCGTGCCCGTGTGGAGACCGCTGCGCAGAATGTTGAGAAGGCCGAGCGTGGCGTCGAAAAGGCGATGGCCGAGTCGAAGCGTGCTTCTGATTCTCTCGCGGCGGCGCAGAAGGAGCTGGAGTCCGCTACTGACGAGGCTACTGGTGCGACCAAGGAGTTTGGTGACGCTGCGGCTGATGCTGACGGTAAGGGCCAGGGCTTTGAGGTTTCTCTGGGCAAGATTGCCGCTGCCGGCGCGGTTGTTGTTGGTGCTGTCGGCGCGGCTGGTAAGGCTGCGTATGACATTGGTTCCCAGTTTGATGATGCGTATGACACGATTCGTGCTGGCACTGGCGCTAGTGGCGCTGCATTTGAGGAGCTGCAGGATTCGATGCGCAAGGTCGCAGGCGAGTCCATTGGTGTTGGCTCCGATATGGGGGCTATCGGCTCGACGCTTGCGGATCTGAATACGCGCCTTGGGCTGACTGGTGAGCCGCTTGAGGAGATGACGGCTCAGTTCATGCAGCTGCAGAACCTCGGCGTGGATGCGGACATCAACGAGGTATCGAAGGCCATGTCTGGCTTTGGTATCGAGGCGAAGGACATGCCGGGGGCGCTTGATGAGTTGTTCCAAGTGTCGCAGGCGACTGGGCTGACGATTACTGAGTTGTCGCAGTCGGCGGTGAAGGCTGGCCCCGTTTTGCGCGGGTTCGGGTTCTCGATGGCTGATTCTGCTGCACTTGTGGGCCAGATGGATAAGGCCGGTTTGGACGCAGACAAGACGCTGCAGTCGATGCAGCGTGCGCTGGCTGAGTTTGCGTCTGAGGGGCGTGACGCGCCGGAAGCGCTCAAGGAGACCATCGGGTCGATTGAGGAACTCATCAATGCGGGTGATGATGCTGCAGCTATTGATATGGCGTCCGGTATTTTCGGTACTCGTGGTGCCGCCCAATTCGTCGACGCGGTCAAGACCGGCACTTTGTCTGTGGATGATTTCATGGATGCGACTGGTGCCACCTCGGACACGATTGGGGGACTGGCGGAGGAGACCGCGGACTTCGCGGAGCACTGGGACCAGTTTAAGAATCAGGCTATGTTGGCGCTGGAGCCTATTGCGGCGGCGGTTTTTGACTCTTTAGTCCCGGCTTTGGACCGTGCTCAAGGCGCTTTTGAGTTCACTCTCGATGCGGTGAAGGGCTTTGCCGAGTGGGTGCAGAAGAGTAAGGATTGGCTGCTTCCTTTGGGGGCTGGTCTGACTGTTGTGGCTGGTGGGTTGGCGGCGGTTGCTTTCCAGCAGAAGGTTATTGCCGCTGGCGGTTTGATTAAGTGGTTCAAGAGCCTGTCTAGTGTCACGAAGTTGATGACCGGCGTGCAGGCGGCGTTCAACATGGTGATGGCTGCGAACCCGATTGCGCTTATCACCATTGCGATTGCTGGCCTGGTGGCTGGTCTAGTGGTGTTCTTCACGAAGACGGAGACGGGCCGCAAGATGTGGGAGTCCTTTACGGAGGCCCTTGCTACTGGCTGGGATTGGGTTGTTGAGAAGTTCAAAGCTGGCCTGGATTGGGTTCGTGAGAACTTCGGCCCCGTCTTTGAGTCCTTAAAGGAACGCGCTGTCTCCGCGTGGGATGGTCTTGTTCAGCGGTTCCAGTCTGGATGGGACAATCTCAAGGAGATTTTTGATACTGCGCGTGAGCTAGTTTCTGGCGTGGCAGACATCTTGTTTAAGGGCGACTTCACTGGTCTACCTTTCGGCCTGGAAGAGGATTCCCGAGTCGTCGATATACTTTTCCGTTTCCGCGAAACTGTGATTGCGGTTAAGGATTTCGTTGTTGAGGCGTGGGGCTCCATGTCTGAGAAGTGGGGCGAGTTCACGACTGGTTTCGGCCAGTTCTATGAGACGTGGATTTCCCCGGTTGTGTCTTTCATGGGGACTGTGTTTCAGACGATGGGCACGATTGTGGTTGGGGCGTTGAAGGGGATTTGGACGGCGATGCAGTTCGTCGGCACGGTCATCTCTACGGTGTGGTCCTCGGTTATTCAGCCAACCCTGTCGGTATTCATGTCGGTGGTGCAGGCTGTAGCGTCGTTTGTGGCCCCGATTTTCACCGCCATGATTGGTGGTGCTTTCCGCACCATGGGCACCCTGATTTCTGATATTTGGAATGGGATTATTAAGCCCACGTGGGATTTCTTCCGCAACGCGGCTGGTCTTCTGGCGGACGTGTTGACGGGTAATTTCTCGAACATCGGGAATCGTTTCTCGTCGATGGGTGACGCCATTTCCAACGTGGTGCGCGGTGCTATCAATGCGGCGATGAACCTCTTCAAGTCGATCTTTGAGAACGCGAAGGGCGTTGTGTCTGCGTTTGCTGACTCTGTCGGCAACATGGTGGGCGCGGTGCGCGGCAAGATTGGCGAAATGCTCAGTGTTGTCGGGGAGATTCCCGGCAAGATTAAGAACGTTTTCGCTAATGCTGGCTCGTGGTTGGTGAATGCCGGTAAGAACATCATTTCTGGTCTCATCAACGGCATTAAGTCCATGTTTGGTCAGGTGGGTAACGCTATTGGTTCGATTATGCCGGACAAGATTCGCGGCATGATGGGCTTCGCTAGTGGTGGCCTCGTCCTCGTGGAGGGTGGTATCACCCGCGCCTATGTGGATGGTGGTATCGACAAGCTGGAGCGCTACGCTAACGGTGGCACACGTGAGGACCATCGGGCGCAGATTGCTCGCGGTGGTGAGTGGCGTGTGTGGGCGGAGCCGGAAACCGGCGGCGAGTCCTACATCCCACTCGCCAAGTCGAAGCGCAAGCGCTCCACTGAGATTCTTGCCAAGACGGCTGATATTTTCGGCCTGACTGTGCTGGATAAGGACGGTGAGCGGATTACCCCGGCACCGTACTCAGCTGTCGCTCCGATGCGTGCCCACTATTTCGCTAATGGTGGCGTCGTGTCCTCCAAGGAACTCTTGGCGTTCGCTTCTGGGCAGAATGTGAAGGGCAAGCAGGCCCCCGGCAGTCTTGAGGGCTCGCCCTACGTGTGGGGCGGTGGACTTCTGGGGAACTGGGGTGACTGCTCCGGAGCCATGAGTGGTCTGGCGGCGTTCGCTATCGGCATGGACCTTGCAGGCCGCAAGTTCGCCACCGGTAACGAGGGCCAGGTCCTATCGCAGATGGGATTCTCGTCTGGCATGTCGCCTGGTAAGTCCGCGTTCGAGATTGGGCTCTTCAACGGTGGCCCCTATGGTGGCCACACCTCCGGCACAATCTATGACGCTAATGGTCATGCGACGAATGTGGAGATGGGTGGTGGTCGCGGTAACGGGCAGATTGCTGGTGCCGCTGCTGGTGCTCGTCACTCTCAGTACACGGATCGTTATTGGATTGGGCTGAAGGATAAGCCCCCGGTGCCGCCGAAGATGAATGAGATTCTTCCGATGGCGGAGACCGGTGAGATTGATACTTCTCTGGTGACTGGTGAGTCCACGTCATCCGGTTCTGTTTCGCAGACGGTGAAGCTGTCGCCTGAGGAGGCGGCTATCGCCACCGCCGCGAACGAGCTTGGGGATAAGTCAGTTGTGGAGCATTTCACTGAGGGCTTGCTGGATATGGCTGGTCTTGGTGGTGGCCTGTTGGCGAAGATTCTTCTGGGTAAGCCGGGGGATTGGTTGCCGTCGGGTGATTCCATCGTCACTGAGAAGCAGGTTCAGGTTCCGACTTCTGGGAAGAAGGAGGAGCCTAAGGTTCCGGTGGATAAGTCGGTTGCTCCGGCTGTTGTGACTCCGGATGAGGCCCGCAAGGCTAAGACTGCGGAGTGGGGTCAGCCGTTCTTTGCGAGTGAGATTGCTGAGGCGGCTAAGCGTCTTGGTGTGGGTGCTAAGGGCGCGAAGATTGGTGTGGCGACTGCATTGGTTGAGTCGGGTAATCCGATGAAGATGTGGGCCAACCGTGCTGTGCCTGAGTCCTTGAAATATCGTCACGATGCTGTTGGCTCCGACTACGATTCCGTTGGTTTGTTCCAGCAGCGTGATAACGGCGCTTGGGGCGAGGTATGGCAGCGCATGGACCCCTATGAGTCCGCGGCGATGTTCTTCCGCCAGCTGCATACTTTCAAGTGGCAGGATATGGAGCCTGGCGCTGCCGCGCAGAAGGTTCAGGTGTCCGCCTTCCCTGGCCGCTATGCGCAGCAGATGGGCCTTGCCGAGAAGCTGGTCAACGAGACCGGCGTGTTCGGCGGCGGTAGCACACCTGCTAAGCCAGAGGTTCAGCTGAAGGGCGCTTTCCAGGAATTCTCTTCCGCGTGGGATGGTGCCGACGCTGGACTGGTGGACACCTCTCTACTTTTGCGTAGTGAGGATGCTGCTAAGTCGATTCTCAACCTGGTTGAGGAGCGCGGTAAAGCGAAGACCGGCATTGCGGCTAAGGACGCTTCGCCGGTGGCTTCTTACAAGCATCTGATGACGACGGGTGACTACGACGGGCGCATGGCCCAGATAGGCATCCATGAGGATGATGACCTCGTCGGGGCCGTCATTGATGCCCGTCGTGCTGGCGCTGTGTACGACCAAGGCGGTTGGTTGAAGCCGGGCGGCATTGCGGTGAACCTGTCGAATGAGCCGGAGCCTGTGTTCAACGGCGACCAGTGGCGTGACATTAAGCGCGGCGGACTCAAGTCTGATGATGGGATGACTCTTGTGGTCAATCTTGAAGGCCAGGAAGTGCTGCGTAAGCGCGTGGACAAGGTAGAAGGCGAGGTCACCATCAACACTGAGGAAATAGATAAGCTGCGCCGTCGCACGAGCGTGGCTGTTGCTGGCACGACTAGGGGAGGTGCGATGTAATGGTCCATCCCGTGAGGTTTGGCTCCGGTTTCTCGGGACACGAGTTACCGGACCCGCCGGGCTACAAGGTGGTGTATACCGCGCCGCACCGTCCTGGTGAGCAGTTCATCCTTCATTCCATGCTTGACGCGGAGGCGGATGAGCAGCGCGTCGTCCTCAAGGAGGGCGGTTTCGGTGATGGTGTTGGGGGTGTGGATTTCGCTTCGGCGGAGTCCGTCACCCGATACGGTTCCCGCATACTGGGGATGAAGGTTCCGGCGTTTACCGGCTCTCTGGATGTGGTTGTGCGTCCTGGGCCTGATGGGTCTGTGATGGAGACGCTGCGTGATTGGCGTAACTCGTGGTCCTATTTTGAGGATGGCAAGTTGAAGGTTGTTGCTCGTGATGGTGGTGACCGTGAGGCGCGTGTCAGGTTGGTGGAGTTTGGTGAGGTTGAGGTTGATCCGTCCGGCGTAACCCTTATTGAGGATAGTGTTCAGTATCAGTGCCTTGATGGGTACTGGACGGGTGGTGTTACCACATACACGGGTAACGTCACTGTGACGACTCCCGGCGACCTTCCCCCGAAACTTCGCCTGCGTTGGGATGGGCAAGCCACCGCCTTCTCCCTACCGAGTGGGCTGCGCGTCAGTTTGGGTAGTGGCCCGGGCACTCGGTGGATTGATTTGGAGCGCGGCATGCAAGGCCAGGTGACCGATGCGGACGGCAACGTCGACACCGGAACCTGGTCATCGCTGCGTGGCGTGCTCGTGGGGGAGACGCTGCAGCCACACACAAAGAATAGTTTCCAGTTGGGCGCGGGCCTGACCCTAGAGGTCACCCCGCGCTTTCTTAGCCCGTGGAGGTGACACATGGTTGATTGGCAAAAGCATAAGACCGACCGTGAATCGGTCATGCAGGCCCACGGGCAGTATGTCGGCCTGTATGACAAGAACTGGGAGCCGGTGCTCGATATTGAGGATTGGGTAGATGCCGAGTGGGGTGGCATTTTTGCGGACGTGGGCAACATGTCCATGACGATTCCGGGTGAGATTTCGCCGGGTGTGGTCAACCCCGTGGTGGACTACCTGCTGCGCGATGATTTGCGCCGCTTGGACGAGGGTGGCCGTTTGGATGCGCTTATTCACGGCGCGGTACACGTGGTGGTGGAGCGGCCTGGTCTGCGCCGCCGCTGCTACCGCATCCTAGAAATCAGTCCCCGCGGTGGCGACCCGGAGGGCAACCCCTCCGAGGTGGAACTCACTGGCGTGGACTCCATGGAGCATTTGAAGCACCTTCCACTCTGGGCGGACCCGTCCAATAGGTCGAAGGTGGTTCAGGCGCAGTGGGAGGACCGCCAGGACGGCAGTGCTGAGAAGGTCAGCCGCAAGCTCATTGGCCGCAACCTCATCGGCTACCAGCAGCCGAGCCTGATGGCGTCGATGTTCTCGTGGACGGACAAGTACACAAGCCCTGCGCAGTGGCGGGGATTCAACCCGTCGATGCACCCGGTGATTTGTTCACCGGTGATGTCTGGCAACCGCTCCGAGTGGTGCGTGGTGTCGGCTCGTTGGGACAACGCCTGGGACCTACTCAAAGCGACATGGGCGGCGGCAGGCGTGCAGCCTTTCGCGTGGCTGTGGCTACCCGGCGATGAGCAACCCTTCCCTTCCTATACGACGCTCTCGTTGCCGACGACGATTATTGACTTCGCCCCCAGGGCCACAGTCACCGGCGCCGCCGGCATTGTCGGGCAGGCATTCCGGCAGTTGAAGCGGACGATTAGCAGTGATGATTTCATCACCTCGACGACTGAGTTTGCGGACGTTGATGTCCGCAATGCGGACGGGCGCAAGCCATGGGTGGTGTACACCCTGATGGATGCGCCGAGCGTGCAAATACGCAAGTCCACTGACCACAGGTTCCTCGTGGGCGGTAAGTCACCGGACATGGTGAACAAAGTCGTGAACATTGGTATCAAGTCAGCTGTCGCGGCGGCTGTGTCAGCGGTGCCTGTGATTGGTGGCCCGGCTGCTGAGGCGATTAAGGGCGGCGGTGAACTTCTCGCGGAGATGTCCGCAGACCGCCTGTTTGTTCTCAATGAGTTCGTGGACAAGAACAGGCAATTCCATTATGGCCGCTCGCGGTTTACCGCCGTGTCCAAGCCAGGTGAGGCGAACACGGTGGACTCGCTACAGAAAGCATGGCAGGCGAAGCAAGAGACAGAGGGCGGCATTTCCGCTGAGTTCTCCATCGACAACCCTGACCCGTACTTACCAGGGCGTGATTTCGACCTTGGCGACACCATCGGTGTTACCGCGTGGGGTGTCGTATGGGCAGCTTACGTGTCCGGGCTGACGTGGACTTCTAAGCCCGGCAATGAGGTGGGCTGGACGCTGCGCATTGGTGATTACGCGTCGCTGGCGTCGCCGGGTGAGCTCTACCAAGCCAATAAAGAGAACATCCGTGCTGTGATTGGCCGTCTGGCCGTGACAAAGGGAGGATAAAGATGGATTACCGCTACATCGTGCCGACGGAAGTACCCGAGAGTGAGCACCCGTACGCGGGCCTGTTTCTAGGCGTTGTACCGGAGGGCCGCGAGTCTGCTGTGGCGCGGCATATCTTCGACGAGCTCGGCGCACGCTTCGAGACTGGAGAGCCGGAGACCGTCACGCTTGGGTGGGCGGTGGATTTCGACACTGATAGTGACCGCCAGCGTGCCAGCGTTGGGGACACCATGGACATGGTGGTTCCTGGTGCTGACCGGCGTGGTGTGCGCATTGTGGAGGGGCACCTGCCGCCTGGTATTAGGTTGGAGCGCCACACCGGCAAACTAGTCGGCGTGTTCTCACGCCCCGGCCTGTACGACGTGACCCTGATGCTTGGCCCGTCGGTGAAGCTCGACCCGCTCGGCGGCAACGGCACACCAGGCGAACAGGTGGCATGGATACCCATAAGGCAGCAGCGTGCTCGGGCTGAATCGTCGACCCCGGCGCCTAAGACCCTGGCTGACCTGACCGCCCTTGAGCTATCCCAGCTCGCGGCTGAGGCCATGCGCCTAGAGCGCTTGAAGGCCATGGAGGAGCTAGAGAATGGGTATTAGACCAAACACAGGCGAGAATGTAGAAACACACTACCGCGTCGACGGCAGCACCGAAGCCCAACAACTCATCAACGACGCCGAGCACAC
Organism: Corynebacterium aurimucosum; assembly: GCF_046895345.1. GTDB lineage: Bacteria > Actinomycetota > Actinomycetes > Mycobacteriales > Mycobacteriaceae > Corynebacterium > Corynebacterium aurimucosum_G. Next base: position 124,037 of record NZ_CP160096.1, read on the forward strand.
CGGCAACGAGGCCAGCAAAGTCTTCGCGGAGGTAGCCGCACAAGCAGAATCCGCAAACAAAGGAACCTCCGACCTATCTAGACGGATAGCAGCCTTGGAGTCTTCTCCGGGGCCTGACTTGTCGGCCTATGTAACGGCGAAATATTTGGAGTCTTTGCCACTGCTTTTGCATTGGGATGGTAAGGGAACGAAACCTCAGCTCAAACCGGGCTGGGGTCTTTTGAATACTACGACTGGTGTCGTGGAGAAGGGGTAGATGATGGCTATTACTTTGACTGGGGCGATCACGGATGTGACAGCGCAGCCGGTGAGCCAGGTGACGAACGTGACGGCAAAAGCCGCGGTGCCCACGCCTTCCGCGACGGGGCTTACCGCCACCCAACCCGTCAACGTGGAATACACGGCAGCGACTGGGCAAATCTCTGTGTCGTTGGCGGAGGGGGTGAAAGCATGGCTTTATATTGAGGGGCCGGGCTGGTCTGACAGTGTCCCGCTTATCGCGGCGGCTGGCATGACAAAAATCTGGCAGGCGGTGGTGAATGCTCTCGGTATTCCTACGGATATCGCGGGCATGCTCGATGTCACGAAGAACATGCAGGACTTGCTCAATGAAGCCATTCGCAACGCCCCTTCGTCTTTGTGGTGGTACAAGGGTAACGCCGGTACTGCTTCTGTGGACCTGCTGGGGGATGGCTTGTGGTCTGTGTGGTCTGCAGCGCAGGCTAAATCTATGGGGATGCCTTCCGAATCCCAGGGGCTGATTCAGTCTGTGGGGTGGGGGCAATCTGGCTTCCAGCGTTTCCAAGTGCATGACCCGGTCATGGCTTCTGGTGTCGTCTGGGTTCGTGCAAAGCACAACGGGGTGTGGCAGAAGTGGGTGCGTGAAAGCTCCGACCTTGACCACGGCTTCCCGTACCTCGGCAAGTCCACGGACACTACGACGGCCACGGCAGATGACCTACCTGCAGGCATTGTGGAAGTTTGGTCCGGCGCGGAAGCCACCCGACTCCAACTCCCTGTCGTGCTGTCGGGCATGGTTACGACGAAGTATTACGGAACGAACGGCACCCAGATCTTTGAAGCTGTGTCGCCAATGCCAGGCCAGTCAAAGACTTTCTTTCGTACCAAAACCCAGCATGGTTGGGGCGAGTGGGTTGATATGTCGGCTAATGGTTCTGGGGTTGGGGCTGGGGCTGCGCCAATGGTCGTGGGGGCGTCTCCGGCAGGGCTGAAAGTGGTGCCCTCACCATTGACTCTGGGGGATGGAGATTCTAGAAACATGCCAGCGAATGGCTCCTTCCGTATCCCAATGAAGTTCGGTGCGAAGGTTACGCGATGGCGAGTGGGCTTTACGCTTCGTGCGCCGCGCTATGAACTGGTGCACAATATCGACGCGACGATTACGGATATTGGCTTCGCTCCACACAGTGCAAACGGTGCGTTTGCGCAGTCCCCAGCACGCCTAGCCCGCGGCCTGGTGGTCCCGAAGGACGGACAAGCAGCCTATACGCCGTGGACTACACGCACCATGGACGCCAACGCTGAATACCTCCTGTCGTACTCGTACACGTCCACCGGCACGAAGACCCCTCCGGGGAATCTCGGCGGTGGGTGGGACGCGGGCCAGGCCACCGCGATGGACGTGGCCCCGTCCGGTATGACTCGGGTATCCCAGCTGCCGTTCGATATTTGGGTTGAGCTCGAGGTCGAATCTGATGTGCCTGTCATCGCCGTTGTGGGTGACTCCATTACGTGTGGTGCGAATGCGACTATGCCGGTGTTTGATGCGTGGGGTAGCGTGTATGCCCGCCGTATCGGTGGCATTGCCACCCTGTATGGCACGTCTGGGGATACTGGTAAGTCGTGGGCAGATAACCCGAAGTATTACAAGGCGACGCGGTTTTTGAAGCCGCATTTGTCACGCCCCGATGCGGTGGTGTGGGCAATGGGCCGCAATGATTTCAGTGGCGGCACTACCGACGCAGATATGCGTGTGGTGTCTGCAAAGGCGACAGCGTTCATTCAGCAGAATCTTTCCCCGAACGTGTTCGCCGTGACGATCACGCCACGCAACACGGGCGAGGGGGACACGGAGCGCGCCAAGTACAACACCTGGCTGCTGAACTCACAGACGCTGTTCCGTGACGTGTTTGATTTCGCCAGTGTGGTGGACTCTGGCGCGGGGCAGATTAAGACCGAGTACAACGCCGACGGGCTTCACTTCAATACTGCGGGGTATGCAGTCCTGGCGCAGGCGGTCAATCGGCCCGTGGTCACACCATCGGTAGGCATGCGCATTGCGCAGGCGCTGGCGGCGGTATAAATGGCTACCATCATCGGCAGGCTGCAGCCTGGTGTCATTGCTAGAGCTGCTACAGCGGATTCTACGCAGTATTGGCTGCAATTTGAGAGCAGCGCCATTCTGCCGTTCCCTTCAGCAGGAAAAATACTCTTGGATGTCAACTTTGAGAAACCCCTCGTGGGGGGTGTTGTGCGACTGCAGCCCCGGCCTGGCCAGGCAAGAATAGACATCGCCACGGCGGGGGAGTCCATGCTGCGTCGAATTGTGGATACGGCGGTTTTCTCTGGCGTGTCAGTATCTCGCCCGAGTGACAATTCCACGGCTATTATTGTCATAACTCCAATATGATGATTTTAATCGAAGGAGGGTGAAGTAGTCGTTTGCTCAACGCGAGGAATCTACCCATGCGACAATGACATTTATGAAGTTATCGCACTGGAAAACGCTCGACTTTGGCGGCATCCTTCAGGTGGTGCTCGCATTGCTCGCTATAATCGGACTGATTGTAGGGGCCACCGCCGGATCGAGCCATCCGAAAAATGGCTTGGATGAACGCCCGACGCATGCACCGACCTCAACATCCGTCGTTCCAACGACTGCAAGTCCTGCGCCCAAAAGCACAGAGCCAAAAGCTGCGGAACCGGCAAAAACAAAGCTCGTACCGCTACTGCTTACCGCAGGCGACGGAGACTCAGCAGGAATGCCGGCTAAAGGTTCGTATCGAATCCCAATTGATTACTCGCCAACATTCGAGCGTTGGCGCGTCGGAATTACGATGCGCCCATCGCGTTTTGACTATTCCCACGGAGGCGACGCCGTCATCAACCAGCTGGCAGTAGGCCCCCACAGTGGCGAAGGACATTTTTCATCGACACCACGCCTGGTTGCATCGAACCTTAAAATACCCAACGACGGCGCGGCAGCGTTCACCGAATGGCAAGAAAGTCCGCTCGGGGGCGGCATGCCGTCATTGCTGAGTTACACCTACACATCGAACGGAGGCTTTAAGGCAACTCCTCCGGGGAATCTCGGTGGCGGTTGGAGTGTAGGGAACGCCGCAGCAACAGATCCTTCTCCATCCACGACGCGAGTATCCCAGCTGCCGTTCGACATCTGGATAGAAGCTGAGGTTAAAGCCGAAACCCCAGTAATTGCAGCCATTGGTGATTCAATCACCGCCGGAGCAAATGCAGATCTCCCGGTACATGATTCCTGGGCAAACCAATACGCTCGAAACCACGGCGGTCTCGCCGTTCTCTATGCCACATCAGGTGACACAGGATCGTCATGGGTCAGCCACACCGACGCTTACAAAGTCGCCAGGTTTGCGCATCCCCGCTTTGCTAAACCCGACGCGGCGATTTGGGCAATGGGGCGAAATGACTTCTCCGGTGGTGCATCATCGGCAGAAATGCAGGAGATAACGAGGAGAGCAGTCGAATATCTCGCTTCTGAAGTATCCGACCAGATTTATGCTGCAACCATTACACCCTCTGATAACCTCAACGATTCCCAACTGAAGGATTACAACCAATGGTTGAAGACGACCGGTAAGTTCAAAGATGTCTTCGATTTCAGCACAGCGATGGATGATGGTTCTCAATCTATTCGCGCCGAGTACAACGCCGACGGCCTCCACTTCAACACTGCTGGGTACGCCCGACTGGCGCAGTTGGTGGCCATCGAGTAACCCGCCGGAACAAGTAAGTAACTAACACTAGCCCCACACACGTGGGGCTTTTCTCATGCCCAAAAGGAGGGCAAATTGAAAAATTGGAACACCCTACAGCCCGACCGGGTACGTCTACTATCGCGGCATTTCACGCCGGGGCGCGGCGGGCAGAAAATCAAGCACGTCACAATTCACCACATGGCCATGATTGGTGGCTTGGATGAGTGCTGGAACGTATGGCAGCAGCGCGAAGCGTCAGCACACTACACCGTGTCACCTACGGGTGAAATCGGGCAGGCCGTATGGGATCGAGACACCGCCTGGGCCAACCGAAACCTTGACTCGAATCAAAAGACCATCGCCATTGAGCACTCCAACAGTGCCGGGCCCGAGCAGGACTGGCCTATCGGAGACACAACGCTGGAAGAAGGCGCGCACCTCGTCGCCGCTATTTGCCGCTACTACAAGCTCGGCAGGCCAGTATCGGGCCAGAATGTGCGATTCCACAGCATCGAGTCCGGCGGATATACCGAATGCCCCTACCACCTGCGGCCCGGCCACAAGTATCACGACCAATATATTCGCCGCGCACAGTACTGGTACGACCACATGACCGGCGCGGCGCCGACAAAGAAGAAAGAAGGCACACCCGTGACACTTACACAAAAGTACTTCCAAGACTTCATCACCGGCTATCTCGGCCCGCAGTTTGACGCTATCCAGGAAATCTGGCGGCAGCTACGCGGCCCCGGCGGCAAGGGCTGGGAGCAGCTAGGGCAGAACGAGCGAGGCCAGAATCTAACGCTGGTCGATGCGGTCGCGGCACTCCGTGCTGATGTGGCGCGTATCGAAAAGAAATTGGAGGACAAGAAGTAATGGCGCGTCACTACAATCAGGCCGCAATCAACACGGTTTCGGAGCATATCGCCGATGCAGTAGCGGCGGAGCTTACGGCTCAGCCGTGGTGGCTCCGCTACAAGGGCACCATCATGCTTATCCTGCAGGCCCTGGCGTGGCTGGTCGGCGTGCTACCCGTCTGCTACGCCGACGCCCCGGAGTGGTTCATCCTCGTCACCGGCGGCGCAGGCTTCATCCTCACCACGCTAGTCAACCGCCTCACCGTCGATGGCGTCACCCCAAGCATGGCCCCACGATTGGCGGAGCAGGCTGAGGTAGCGCAGGCCGAGCAGGCCCCGCCCGCACTGCCGGTCTACACCGGGCCCACCACAGCAGGAGACGACTAATGAAATGGGAAGCGTTTAAGGCCCGTGCCGCGCACTGGCTTGTCTCCGACGCCGCCGGTCTCCTCATTCTCGGTAGCATCTCCATTGCACGCGGAATGTCCTACACTCCTGTCCTCGTCGACCCCGACCGCCGCCCCACGCACTTCATGGAGAGTGTGCTTAACCCTCCGGCGTGGGCAGTGGTGTGGATACTCATGGGGCTGCTGTGCCTCTGCGCGGTGAAGTGGCACAGGCTTGTCCCCGCCGCCGTCGGTGCAGTAGTCGGCCTTCACTCCATGTGGGCGCTCAGCTTTATCTTCGCCACGCTCTTCGATGACCTCAGCCGCGCATGGGTATCCTCCCTGGGCTATATCGGTATTGCCGCAATGACGCTTTATGCGTATGGGCGGGGGCAGACGAGTGAGCTGAAAATAGTAGACGGGAGGTGACGGGTATGCCCGTGGACGGGCCACTGGCTACCGTTATCGTTGGTGTTATCGGCGTGCTCGGCACCCTTATCGGTACGCACTTGACGGAAAAGAGCCAGAAAAAGAAAGCCGAGCTAGAAACCCGAGGCCCGGAGTGGGAATCCTTTACTAAGAGCATCCGCGAGTGGACGAACGAGCAGCTTGAGGCCCGCGACAAGTCTATTGCGGAGATGCGTGGAGAGATTGCCGAGCTGCGCGACAAATTGGAGGTGTGGAAAAGCCGCTACTTCGTTGCTGTGAATCATATTCGCCAGTGGCGGCTACGTTACCCGGAGAGCGTTGACGAGCTACCTATCCCAGACGAGCTAGAAAACGACTTTTGAAGACCTTTGAATTTTGACCCTCACCCATGCCAGGTGGGGGTCCTTTTCTGCGTTTTAGGGGGCTACCTCGTAATCAAAGTCCGCCAGCGTGAGCGCCATGCAGATGTGCCCCATGAGCGCGGTATGCTCAGAGCGGCTTAGTCCTTCGCCGGTAACCACGTTGGTGAGAGATATCGGTTTGCCCTCTTCCTCGGCCTTCTCCGCAATCTGTATCGCCTGGTCGATGCAGTCAGCGAAGCGCACCCACTTGTCCTGGAGCCACACGCCGGCGTCGAGTGGGGGCTGATGCGTGGACTCCCACCTTTGTGCGGTGCGGATGTTCACGTCACAGGCGTCGGCGACGTCCTGGGAGGTGAGCCCCATGCTGGTGCGGAGGATGCGGAATTCGGTTGGGGTCATGCGGCAATGGTCCTTACTTCGGTGATGGTGCCGAGATTGAAATACTGGCGGTTGAATGGGGTGCCCACGACGCGGTCGATGGTGCCCCACTGGCCCGGGGTGCTGCTGCGCCGGAAGGTGACGTCCTCGGGGAAATGCTCTTTGAGGATGGCGTACATGTGGGGGCCGGTGAAGGTGCCAAGGGTGGTGACGATGGTCTGCATGGCTAGGCACCTGCAATCGCGGCGTTGATGATGGCGTGCATCTCCTCGCCACTGCGTAGCTGGATGTCTACGCCGTCGATGGTGCGGGCCTTCGGCAGGTCGAGACGAGTGCCGCGCAGGGTCATGCAGTTCTTCACCCACTCCCCGCGAGCGCGGACATAGCCGAAGCCTTGGGCTTTGAGCTGGCGGCGGATACGCGGGGCGTTGGTTTTGTTGGTGATGGTTGCGATGAGGAACATCTTTCGGACTCTCTTTCCGGTACTTGCGGCCTCTTCCAGGAGCTGTTCTCCTTGCCGTCTAACACCATTATATGCCGTAAATTGCGGCATTGCAAGTTGTGCCCCACCAACGCCGCCGAAGCCCCAAAATCCCACGACATTTCCACGACATGCACCACCGTAAACCACGGCAAACCGCTGCAAACGGCTGTATGGGTGAAAACGCAGAAACCCCCTCCCACCAGCATAAACGCTAGTAGAAGGGGTTTGGCTAAAAGTGCCCCCAGCAGGATTCGAACCCGCGACACATGGGGTAGAAACCCACTGCTCTAATCCACTGAGCTATGGAGGCGTACCGAAAACATCATAACGCACCGCTGCGGACCACCTGATTATCGGGCTATCGCTGGTGTTAGTTCTGCGCTGGTGTTGAGGAAGCAAATTCGGCAAGGCGGGCGGTGGCGGTGGTGAGGAGGGAATCGATCGAGGTAGCCACGCCGTAGAGATAATCCCCAGCCTCCGTGGTGTGGACTCCGCCGCGTCCGCGGGAAAGTAGCTTCACATTGAGATCTTTTTCAAGCTTGCGGACGGTCAGGCTCAAAGAAGGTTGTGTGAGCTGTAGCGCTTCCGCAGCTTGCGTGAAAGAACCGTGATCTACGACGGCCCGAAAGTGGTGAAGCTGGCGAGAGTCCATGAGAGCAGACTACACGAATGCTGAGAATAATTTACCTTTTAGGTAAGAGAACGTCTGTGGCGGTAGACTGCCCACCATGCACACTGAGAAAGAAAATCCCAGTTCACAGCACTTTCGGGGGCTGGCGCACTCGGGGTCGGGAGCGCAGCCTTCCCGCTTGTTGAATTTTTCTTTCGTCGTCTTCGCGGGCCTCGTGGGAGGAATTATTTCCTTGTTCTTTCTCGCGGATTCGCTTGCCGCCCTGGGCATCCCCGACCCAGGCCGCATGACAACGTTCGGCCTTCCCTTCTTCCGTGCGGTTGCCTGGATGCTCATGGCGCTAGCCATCGGTTCATTTATGTCCAGTGCCTTCTTGATTTACCCGGCCGTGCCGGACAAGGACAACGAGCGTCTCATCGAGGCTGGCCTGACCGTCGATGGGCACATTGCGGCGCGCACCGGCGCGTGGGCCGCCGTGGGCGCTGCGGTGGTGTCGTTGATTGAGGTTCCCCTCGTGATGTCGGACCTCACCGGTACCCCGTTGGGCCAAGTCCTCAACCCAGAGCTGATGGGCATGGCGGTGGGACAGATTGCCACGTCGCAAGTGTGGCTGCTCACCGCGGGAATCGCAGCGCTCGTTGCCATCATGGGCTTTGTTGCGCGCACCTGGGCGGGACAGGTTGCCACGTTCTTCCTGTCGCTGTTGTTGACGGTGCCCCTCGGCATGGAGGGTCACTCGGCCTCCGGCGGCGATCATGATTACGGCACGAACTCGCTGCTATTGCACCTTTTCTTCATCATGCTGTGGGTCGGCGGGCTCATGGGTCTCATTGCGCATGGCCGCCGCCTAGGCCCTGACATGGGCGTGGCGGTTCGCCGCTACTCTACGGTTGCGCTGCTGTCCATCTTGGGGCTGGCGGCGACCGGTGTGGTCAACGCGCTCATCCGCGTTGAGCTAGGGGATTTATTCACCACTCGCTATGGATTGCTGGTGTTGAGCAAAACAGTGCTCACCGTGGTGCTCGCGGCCATCGGCTTTGTGCATCGCCGGGTCACCATTCCCCAGCTGCAACGCGCGCCGCGCCTGTTCATCCGGGTGGCCGTGGTGGAGGTTCTCATCATGGCGGCCACAGTCGGCGTGGCCATCTCGATGGGCCGTACACCGCCCCCGCCGCCGCGGGATCCGAACCTCAACGCCATGCAGATCCTCGTGGGCTACGAGCTTTTCGACGCCCCCACAGCCACCAACGTGTGGACCATGTTCCGCTTTGATCTCATGTTTGGCTCGCTCGGACTCGTACTAGCCGGCTTCTACCTGTACGCGCTCTGGCGTCTGAAGCAGCGTGGGCTGACGTGGTCGGCGGTGCGTACTACCTGGTTCCTTGTGGGCTCACTGGGCCTGACGCTGATCCTGAGCAATGGCATCGGCCTATACATGCCGGCGCTGTACTCCATGCACATGTTGGTGCACATGATTCTGTCGATGGCAATTCCCCTGTGCCTCGTGTTGGGCGCCCCAGTGACCCTGGTGATGGAAGCCTTTGAGCCGGGTGAGCCGGGCAAGCCCACGCTTCACGACGCCGCCGTCGCCCTCACCAAATCCCGTACCCTGCGTGTGCTCACGCACCCAGCGGTCAATGTCCTGCAGTTCCTGGCCATCCTCTACGTGCTCTACCTCTTCCCGAGCTTCTATGAGGTCGCCATTTCGGAACATGCCGGGCACGTCATCATGAACTGGGTCTTCTTGATTTCCGGCTATATCTACTACTGGGAGGTCATCGGCCCGGATCCGCTGCCGTGGCGCGCGCCCACGGGCGTTCGCCTGTTGATCCTGTTTGTGTCGATGCCCCTGCACCTCTTCGCCGGTGTTTATCTCATGCAGATGCAGGTGATTCTTGGTTTGGACTTCTATGAATCCTTGAACCTGCCATGGAACCCGGACTTTGTGAAGGACCAGCGGACCGGCGGTGGCATTTCTTGGGGATTCGGCCAATTCCCGCTGGTGATTGTGTTCGGCTCACTATTCCGGGACTGGCTGCGGGAAGATCGCGCGACTGCTCGGCGCTATGATGCTAAGGCAGACGTGGACGGCGATGCTGATCTGGAACGCTATAACGCGATGCTCAAGCAAATGGGGGAAGGCGACGAATCTAGCTTCCGCCAGCACTAGGGGTGCCAGCACGAGAGAGCTGGCGCGTCCAGGGTGATGGAAAGGGTACTTCTGCCTGGATAAACGGATTTTTTGTTGACGCTTGCAACAAGTTATCCACAGGTTGCTGGCGAAGTCATTGCGGGTGCTGTTCCTGGTGGCAAAGATGCGAGGTAAGGGAGGCGCATCGCTTCCTCAACCGCAAGAAAGCTACCAGCCATGACCAGCAAAGGAATCAAGCAATGTCTCAATACCCAATTTCCATTACAGGACGTCTGACTCACGACCCGCACCTGACCAAAATCAGCGACACCATGTATAAGGCCCGCATCCGTATCGCTTCTTCCCGCAGCGTTCCGGAGAAAGACGAGGAAGGCAAAACCGTATGGCGGGAGCTGGATCTCAACTTTATCGATGGAGAAGTGTGGGGGCAGTGCGCCATCAACGTGAAGAAGTCACTGTTTAAGGGCATGCCCGTCTTCGTTATGGGCTCCATCGTGACTGACCGGTGGGAAGATCAGCACGGTGCGAAGCGCTCTAGGACCTATATCAAAATCGCCCACGTGGGCCTGGACCTCAACCGCTTCTGCATCACCTCTACAAAGATCGGTACCTCCTATGGTGAGGAGGGCAGCGAAGCCCTCTGGCTAGGGGAGAATCCGCCGGTTTTGGACGTGGATTACACGGCACCGCCGAGCGATTCACAGAACGCAAGGGATACGCAGAACACAGAGAGCACAGAAGGCTCGGAGAGTGCAACGGAAGAAGCAATGCCAGCTGCATTGCGGCCGGGAGATACTCCGCAGGACACCGCGGCGGACCGTCAGCAAGCGCAGTCCGGGGCTGAGCCATACCTTGAACCGGAGCCAGAAGAAGCGATGGTCTAAGGACAAAGGACCACCGCCGCCCATGTCATGTAGTCTTTGTACTGTTATTTACCAATCCTGACAGAAGCAAAGGGTGAAACATGGGCGAATTCATCTACACGATGAAAAACGTGCGTAAGGCCATCGGTGACAAGGTTATTTTGGACAACGTCACCATGGCTTTCTACCCGGGCGCCAAGATCGGCGTCGTGGGCCCCAACGGTGCAGGTAAGTCCTCGATCCTGAAGATTATGGCCGGACTGGATCAGCCTTCCAACGGTGAGGCATTCATCGATCCGGGCAAGACCGTCGGCATCCTCCTCCAGGAGCCGCCGCTCAACGAGGAAAAGACGGTCCGTGAGAACGTCGAAGAGGGCCTTGGAGAAATTTTCCAGAAGAAGCAGCGCTTCGAAGAAATTGCCGAAGAGATGGCCACCAACTACTCCGATGAACTCATGGAGGAGATGGGCAAGCTCCAGGAGGAGCTGGATGCTGCCGATGCCTGGGAAGTGGATTCCAAGATCGAGCAGGCCATGGAAGCACTGCGCTGCCCGCCGTCCGATGACCCGGTGACCAACCTCTCCGGTGGCGAGCGCCGCCGCGTCGCGCTGGCCAAGCTGCTGCTGAGTGAGCCGGACCTGCTGCTGCTCGACGAGCCCACTAACCACCTTGACGCCGAGTCCGTTCAGTGGCTGGAGAAGCACCTCGAGAACTATCCAGGAGCTGTCCTCGCCGTGACCCACGACCGTTACTTCCTCGACCACGTCGCGGGCTGGATCTGTGAGGTGGACCGCGGCAAGCTCTACCCCTACGAGGGCAACTACTCCACCTACCTGGAGAAGAAGGCCGAGCGTCTCGAGATTGCTGGCGCTAAGGACAAGAAGCTGCAGAAGCGCCTCAAGGACGAGCTCGCGTGGGTTCGCTCCGGCGCGAAGGCCCGCCAGGCCAAGAACAAGGCTCGTCTCCAGCGCTACGAGGAAATGGCTGCGGAGGCCGAGCAGTACAAGAAGCTCGACTTCGAAGAGATTCAGATTCCGACTCCGCCGCGCCTGGGCAACAAGGTCGTGGAGGTCAAGAACCTGACCAAGGGCTTCGACGGCCGTGTCCTCATCAAGGATCTTTCCTTCACCTTGCCGCGCAACGGCATCGTCGGTGTTATCGGGCCGAACGGTGTGGGTAAGTCCACCCTGTTCAAGACCATCGTGGGCTTGGAACAGCCGGATTCGGGTTCCGTTGACGTCGGCGAGACCGTCAAGCTGTCTTATGTTGACCAGGGCCGCGAGAACATCGACCCGGAGGCCACCGTGTGGGAGGTCGTCTCCGACGGGCTGGATTACATCCACGTCGGTCAGAACGAGATGCCGTCCCGCGCCTACCTCTCCGCTTTCGGTTTCAAGGGTGCTGACCAGCAAAAGCCTTCCAAGGTCCTCTCCGGTGGTGAGCGTAACCGCCTGAACCTGGCCTTGACCCTCAAGGAAGGCGGCAACCTGATCCTTCTCGATGAGCCGACCAACGACTTGGACGTGGAAACCCTGGGCTCCCTGGAAAACGCCCTGGAGAAGTTCCCTGGCTGCGCCGTGGTCATCTCCCACGATCGCTGGTTCCTCGACCGCACCTGTACTCACATCTTGGCGTGGGAGGGCAACGTCGCAGAAGGCCAGTGGTTCTGGTTCGAGGGCAACTTCGGCGACTACGAGAAGAACAAGGTCGAGCGCCTCGGCGAGGAGGCTGCACGCCCGTCCCGCGTTACCCACCGTAAGCTCAGCCGCTAGGGCCTTTAAGTCCCTAGCGTTAAAGCACGAACTCCGGAAGGAACCTGGAATGTCCGCTCAGAATGTTGTGTCGGAGGAGACCAAGGACAACGTCCACGCGCTTACTGTGGGCGTGCGCTGGTCGGACTTTGACATGTACGGCCACATGATGAATGCCAACTTCATTGAGCTGGCGCAGGAGGCGCGCTTGGCTTTTGCCATGCACCACTTCTACGCACGTGGCATCAATATGGTGGCTTTCGTTCGTCACATCGAAGCGGACTATGTCCGCCCCATCAAGTGGGATGGACGCCATGGAACGGTGACGGTGGAAACCACGGTGGTGCGCCTCGGCACCACGTCTTTCACCACTCGCCAGACGATCAAGGATGCGCAGGGCCAAGTGGCCTGCGTCATTGATTGCGTGCAGGTCACCATTGACCCGGATACTCAGATGCCGCGAGAGGTCTCTGAGCAGGAGCGCAACATTATCCTGGAGCACGCTGTCGTCGAGCTTGAGCAGCAGTAATGGAGCGCGAAACTCTGACATTGCGCAGCGGTGGGGTAGGGCTGCGCGCCCTCCTCTCCCGCGCGACGGGGCTGGATGCATCCGCAGCGGTGCGCCTGCGTCAGTACGACACCAACCAGGCTGAGGTCTTTGTGACCACGCCGTTCGACGTCGTCGTGGCTCGGCGTTGCGAGGGGACCGTGGGCCGCGACGGTGCCGTGGTGTCGGCGCAGGCGCTTCTCGACGCCCTCCACACCGCCCCTGATTCCCTCGGCCACGAGGGAGGCGTGGAACTTGATTTAGGTCCAGCACGTGATCCGTCCTGGCCGGGGGCCTTGCCGCCGGCACAGGGTTTTAAGGAGATCGACTCGCTGCCAGTCGACGTTGTCCGTGAACTCGCGGACAAGGGCCGCCAGCTGGCCCGCCAATTCTCCGGGCCGATGGGACCTCCGAAGAGCCTGCTGAATCAGACGGTGCTCACCGTGAATGATGCGGAGACTCAGGTGGAGATTCCTATGCGGATGATTTTCGCCTGCACGAGCTTGGGGCTCATCCCGGGCTTTGCCGCCTCACTCGAGATCCCCCGCCACCTTCGCGTGGCGGGCAAGGGGCGCTGGGTGCGCCTTGATGCGCCTTATGGCAGCGTTTACCACTCGACGCGGCTGTCCTTGTTCTAAAGGTCTAAAGCAGTGCGTACCCCGCCAGTGCGGCGCCTACGGCGACCGTCCACGGCGGGGCTTTGCATAAGAGTGCTATTCCTGTGCCCACTGCGATCAGCGCCGAGGCCCACCCCGTAACTCCGTGAGTGATGATGGGGCTTACAGGACCGTACATCGCGCAGTGTGCTCATGCTCCGCATACTAACGTCTGACGGGGAGCCGTGCCTGCTGAGCAGGAACAACACATCTAAGGGGTGATCTGCGTTACCCTAAAGGGGTCGAATTCTTTTTCTTCAGCAAAAGGAGATGGCTCGAAGCATGCGTATTGGCGTACCCAAAGAAATCATGAATAACGAAAACCGCGTCGCGCTTACCCCCAGCGCGGCCGGGACGCTGGTGAAGGATGGCCATGAGGTTGTAGTGGAAACAACGGCCGGGGAAGGTGCTTCTTTTCCGGACTCCAGCTATGAAGAGATCGGCGCGACCATCGTTCCCTCCGCAGCGGAGGCCTGGGCTGCGGATATGGTGGTCAAGGTTAAAGAGCCACTCGAGTCAGAATATGGATATCTGCGCGAGGACCTCCTGCTGTTCACCTACCTGCACTTGGCTGCGGACCGCCCGTTGACGGAAGCGCTGATCACATCGGGGACGACGGCCGTAGCCTATGAAACCGTGACCGATTCTCGCGGCACCCTACCACTGTTGACCCCGATGTCCCAGGTTGCTGGTCGTCTTGCCGTAATCGAGGGCGCGCACCATCTGCTCTCCACCGAAGGTGGGCGAGGTTTGCTGGTTGCTGGCGTACCAGGCACGCGGCCAGCCCGCGTTGTCGTTATCGGTGGTGGCCAAGTGGGGGCGTCGGCAGTGGCAATGGCGCACGGCCTGCGCGGCGAGGTGACGGTGTTGGACCTTGACCCGCACGTGTTGCAGCGCTTCGATGAGCAGTATCAGGGCAGCGTGCGCACGATTGTGTCGGATCCGGCGGCGCTCGAGGCTGAGTTGCTGGAGGCGGACTTGGTTATCGGCGCGGTGTTGGTTCCAGGTGCTGCGGCGCCGAAGTTGGTGCGCGAAGATGTGGTCGAGCGGATGAAGAAGGGGGCTGTGCTTGTCGACGTCGCCATTGACCAAGGCGGCTGCTTTGAAAACTCCCGAAAGACCTCGCACGACGAGCCCACCTTCAAGGTGCACGACACGATCTTCTACTGCGTGGCCAACATGCCGGGCGCGGTAGCGAATACCTCCGCCCGGGCGTTGGGCTCTGCCACGCTGCCCTATATGCGTGCAGTGGCTGCTGATGGCTTTGACGGTGCGGTTGAGCGCTACCCAGGCTTGGGCGATGGACTCATGACTCGTGGGGGAGAGCTGCTGTCCCAGCCGGTAAAGGACGCCTTCGGGCTTTAGAGGTTGAGCGCCATTGGCAGCAACGTGAAGGCTACTGCGTAGACCAACACAAAGCCGATGGCGTTAAACCAAATGCCGGTGATGACCATCTGGCGCATGTTGACTGCCCCGGTTCCGAACGCAATGGCGTTCGGGGCAGAGGCGACAGGCAGCATAAATGCGCACTGGCAGGCCTGAGTGACAACGATGGCCATGAGTAGTGGGTCATAGCCCAGCGCTTGGGAAAGCCCCACGACGATCGGCACGAACGTTGCAATCGTGGCCATAGAACTCGTGATCTCTGTCGTCAGAATGACGATGAGAACGATAAGCGCCAGCGCTAGCCAGAAGGGCAGGGCGGTGAGACCGGAGAAGGCCTCACCGATCCATTTATCGAGTCCGCTGTTAGTGATCTGACCAGATAGCGCAAGGCCGCCGCCGAAGAGGAGAAGCGTGCCCCACGGAACATCGCGCGCGGTCTCCCAATCCATGAGCATGACACCGTCGCGCGGCCGTCCAGGGATGGTGAACAAAGACATGCCGGCGATCATTGCGATGACGGCGTCGGTAGCCCAGGTGTCTTTGAAGATGAGCGATACAAACATCCACGCGAGCGCGGTAATACCAAAGATGATGGCGATGAGGCATTCTCCGAAGCTCATCTTGCCTAGGGCGGCGAGTTCTTTCTGGAACAGCTCCCGGCCACCCGGAATGTCCTCGATTTCGGGTTTCCACACGACTTTGGTGATGATGAACCAGCCCACAAGCGTAAAGCTAAGCGCTAGGGGTGTTCCGAAAATCATCCATTGCGGGAACGTGATGGTTGTTCCGATGGCATCGTTGAGGTAGCCGACCACAAAAGCATTACCCGGGGAGGCAATAATCGTTCCGAAAGCGGAGATGGTTGCGGCAAAGGCGATGCCAAGCAGAAGACCGGCACTGAAATTCGAGACCTTCGTAGTGCCGCTTCGCTCTTTAATTAACGTCACGAGGGATGCGCCCAGCGGAATCATCATGAGCGCCGTTGCGGTGTTGGATACCCACATGCCTAAAGCTGCGGTGGCCAGCATCATTCCGAGGATGAGGCGATCGGGTTTTGTTCCCACGAGGAGAACGATGACGAGCGCGATGCGTCGATGCAGGTTCCAGCGTTGGATGCCGAGCGCGAGGAGGAATCCGCCCAAGAACAAAAAGATGATTTGCGCAGAATAGGATGTGGCAACATCTTTCATGTCTGCCGTGCCCAGGGCGGGGAAGGCCACGAGCGGAACCATCGCGGTGACGGCGAGAGGAAGGGCCTCGGTTATCCACCATGTGCCCATGAGGACGACGATCGCGGCGGTGACGCGGGCATCGAAGCCCGCAGATTGCGGCATCGCAAAGTAGGACAAGGCTGCCAGCACAATTCCTAGAAAGACGCCTGTATAACGAATATTGCGCGTCCTCCGTGGCAGCGAAGGGGCGGATAGTCCTGGGGAGAGTAAGACGTTGGCCATTCGAATAACTTTGGGTCGGAGCTAATTTCTATTAGGCGAACAGTATCAGAGCACCGCCTGCGGTCCCAGAGCTATATTCAGTTTTTGAATCGCCTAATTAGGGAGCGCGGTTGATGAGCATCGCCGCCACTCGCTCCATGTGGTCCCAAATCATGGCGCGATAGGCCGGCGGGATGGTCTCCTCGTCGATCTGCGCCAAGGAGTTGCCCATGAGCTCGAGCCAGCGATCATGGGCGGCCATGTCGATGGGGTAGGGCGCATGGCGCATGCGCAGGCGAGGGTGGCCGCGCTGCTCGGAAAAGAGCTGTGGCCCTCCCCAATACTGCACAAGGAACCAGGTCAGGCGCTGTTCTGCTCCCTCCCAGTCCTGCTGTGGGTACATCGGGCCGATGAGATCATCCTCGCGCACCTGGGCGTAGAAACCGCCGACGAGTTTCTCAAAGGTCTCCATTCCGCCGACGGCGTCGAACACGCTCGTTGGTTGCACGCCTAATCTTCCTTTCTCGTCAGGCTGGGTTCTTCCAGATCAAAGATAGCCATCCCCCGCGGGTAGGGCGTGGTAATTCCTTCCGTGTGCATGGCGGTGAGGATTTTCGCCTGCATGGCGCGCTGCACATCCCACTGCTTGCCCGGTAGCGTCTTGACGGAAACGCGGTAGGACATGTGGTCCACTTCCAGGCCAGACATGCCGTTGACCGTGGGGGTGGCCAGGATGAAGTCCTTGATGTCGGAGTCGCGGGCGGCTTCTTCTGCTGCGGTGGTGATGACGTCGACTGCTCGGGTGGGGTCGTTGCTCAGCGCGATGGGGACCTGGACGCGGGCTACGGAGTAGCGGTCGGAGTGGTTGGCCACCTGCAGGATTTCGCCATTGCGGACGTACCATAGCGCGCCATCGATGTCGCGGACCGTGGTGATACGCAGGGAAATGGACTCTACATCGCCGAAGACCCCGTTGCCGAGGTCGATGGTGTCACCGATGCCGTACTGGTCCTCCATGAGCATGAAAATGCCGGAGAGGAAGTCCTTGACCAGCGCCTGGGCACCGAAACCAAGGGCGACACCAACCACGCCGGCTGAGGCCACGAGCGGGGCGACGTTGACGCCGAGCTTGTCCAAGATGGCCAGCACTGCCCAGACCCAGACGAATATGGCGACCGCGGAGCGGCCGACGCCGGCGAGAGTCTGGATGCGGGAGGTGCGCCGTGCCTCTTGCGTTTTCTCGAGCGCCTTATCGGTTGTTCGGTGAGCTTTGCGAGGGGAGAGCGGCGAGCTGAGCTTGCCCTTCTTGATGCTGTTGTCTGCCAGTTTGGTGATGAGCCGCCGCAGCAGCCAGCTACCGATGATGGCGACGATGAGAATGAGAGCAATGCCGATGGGCTTGTCTATGAGCCAGGACTGCATGTTTTCGGTCTGCCACCACCTGGTGACTGTGTCGACGGCGTCGTTGGTTGTTTCGGAGGCTGAGCCTAGGCGTGCGGATAATGCAGTCACGCGTGTCCTTTCTTTTTGTCGCTCACGACTGACGCCTATCGATAGTAGGGAAGAGAGTTGAATATAAAAAGCTAGTCTTTCTCGCAACTGAACAGCTTGGTCTAGACTTGTGCCTCATGACTGACAACCGCACTCTTGGCTTTTCTTCCCGTTCCATCCATGCCGGTTACCAGCCGGATCCTTACATGGGATCCATCAACGTACCGATTTACGCTTCCACCACGTACCAGCAGGACGGCCTCGCGCAGCGGCGCGGCGGCTACGAGTATGGCCGCGTGGCCAACCCCACCGTTCATTCCCTAGAGAAGACCCTCGCGGCGCTAGAGAATGCCGAGTATGCTCGCTGTTTCGCCACGGGCATGGCGGCCGTCGATACCCTCATCCGTATCATCGTGCGCCCAGGTGACCACGTGATTTTGGGTAACGATGCCTACGGCGGCATGTACCGTCTCCTGCACCATGACTACGGTGAGTGGGGCATCGAGCTGTCCATCGTTAATACCGCCGATACTGAGGCGGTTAAAGGGGCGCTCAAGGAAAACACCAAGCTCATTTGGTTGGAGACCCCGACCAATCCGGCGACGACGATCACGGATATCGCCGCGGTCACTAAGGCAGTCAAGGCGGCTGGCGACGTCCAGATTGTCGTCGACAACACCTTCGCCACTCCCTACCTGCAGAACCCTCTGGAGCTGGGCGCCGATCACGTTCTGCACTCCACCACGAAGTACCTGGGCGGCCACTCGGATGTGCTGGGTGGTGCGGTCGTGACCAACTCCGCTGAGATGGATGAGCGCCTGCTGTATTTCCAAGGAAACGTCGGTGCGGTGTCCTCGCCTTTCGACGCCTACCTCACCGCCCGCGGCATCAAGACCTTGGAAGTCCGCATGGATCGCCACTGTTCCAATGCGCAGGCTGTGGCTGAGTTCTTGGAATCCCGCCCAGAGGTCAAGCAGGTGCTCTACCCGGGCCTGCCCTCGCACCCGGGCCACGAGCTGGCGAAGAAGCAGATGCGCGGCTTTGGCGGCATGATGTCTGTGCGCTTCCATAGCGAGGAGCATGCTCGCCAGATCTGTCTCAACACCAAGCTCATCTCATTGGCGGAGTCCCTCGGCGGTGTGGAGTCCCTCATTGAGCACCCGCAGAACATGACGCATATCTCCGCGGAAGGCTCCGAACTCGTCCCACCGGCAGACCTCGTGCGCATCTCCGTGGGCATTGAGTCCATTGATGACCTGCTCGCAGACTTGGAGCAAGCCCTCGACGCCCTGGACTAAAACCACCGAGAGCGCCAAGGCAGTGTGGGCCTCGGCGCTTGCGCTGTGTGAGGTTAGAGGGAAGTGAGCAGGGAACCGGCCGTGCGGTCGGTTTCTTGCAGCATGAGCGGATCGGTGCCCGGCATGGGGGAGATGGTGGTATCCGGCCACTGCGAATAGGTGGGGATGCCGACGATGTGCAGGCGCGGGTCCTCGGTGCCGCCGGGGTTGACCACGCGACGGTTCCATGTCGTCTCCGGCGAGCCGGTGGCCTGCCCATGGTCGACGAACGCGCGAACACGTCCGTTGAGGGATACCGCAAGTGGGTCGCCGGCGCGGCGGACATCGGGGGAGTGCATCCAGGCGTCGATAAGCCAGGTGGAGGAAGCCTCGCCGTGCGCGGTGCGCAGCGTGAACTTCTCACCGATCTCCAGCTGGGGGCGCTGGCCCAGGAAGGTGACGAGGCCGGCGTCGACAAGCGCCAGCAGCTGGCGGGTGCGGAAGAGCGGCGGGCCGGAGCCCACCATCTGCCCAAAGGCCATGAACTCCTTGTAGGTGCTGGTCCGGGACTCCCACGTCATCCGGCCCTCCGAGCCGGCGATGGAGGAGGGCTTGCGCGCGGCTGAGATGGCCCACAGCGCGGACTTCAGCGGGGAATCGGCGGCGGCGACGGCCTCCCGGATATCGCGGGCGAGGCCCTCGGCGATGTACTCGGTGATCTCGGCGCCCTCCGCGCTGTCGAAGTCCGCCAGCGGGTTCGCCCAGTGGGCAAGGTCGAGGGGGGCAGTCGATGTGCCCTCCAGCGCCACGCGCAGCTGATCCGCCATGCCTCGGAGATCTGGGGCGGTGAGCTCCGTGGAATCAATCGTGGCGAGGATATCCGCAAGCGGGCGCTGCAGGGCATCTGGGAATACACGAGCCTGGTTCTCGTAGTATTCGGCGTAGGAATCACGCAGAATGTGCGGTAGCAGCTGCGTGCTAAAGTCCAGCTCCGCTTCCGGATCAAGCGCGACGACCGCGGCGCGGAAGCGGGTCAGCTCAGCCTTTGGTGGCAGCGCGTGATACTCCGACTTCGGGATATAAGGGTAGCCGCGGCCGGAGGAGACGATGAAGTGCGGTTCCTCGCCGTTGGGCTCGTAGCGCAAGCCAGACCGGGTGGAGGGATCCTCGACGAACTCGCCGCCGCGGTCGATGGTGAGCAGCGCCATGACGTCGAAGAAGCCCATGCCCAAGCCGCGGACCAGTACCTTCTCGCCCGCAGGAACCTCAGACACCGGTTGCTCCACCGGGTTATCCGGGTGCACCCAGTGCAAGCCGGAATCTGCGGCCTCCGCCAGGGCACGCTCGGACTCGGTCAGGGCAGGCACTTGCCAGCCATAAGCCAGGATGGTGGCATCGGCGGTGACGGTGGTGCCGTCGGAAAGCGCAATGACATCGTGGTCCTCTGCCGACTCGATGGACAGCGCGCGGGCGCGGTGCTGGACGACGTCCACGCTCTCCGGCAGCTGAGCCAGCGCAACCTCGAAGACCCACTCCAAGTAGGCGCCGTAGAGCGCGCGGGAAGGGTTGGATTCCGGGCGGGTCTGCGCGAGCTCTGTGGCAAATGAGGCGGCGAGCCCCTCGCGCGGCGGGTGGGAATCATAAAGCTTTAGCTTGGCGGGCGCGATGTCGGGGCGCTCGCCGCGCAGAAGCTGGATCCACTCGTAGAGAATGGGACCCTCCAGCACCGGCGCGGTGGTCGTGGAATCAGGCTCGGTGAATAACGTGACCGCGCCAGCCAGGGTGTTCATGCACAGCGTGCGGGTCTGATCCGTATCCCAAATGCGGCCGGCGCCCAGCGGGGCATCGTCGATGATGTGGAGTCGCAGGGGTGAATGAAGGGGGGTCGCGCGCAGATGGGCCGCAAGGCGCTCGACCAGCGAGATACCGCGCGGGCCGGCCCCGACGATGGCGATGGCGGGCATATAAATCAACCTCAAACTTTTAGACTGTGCTGTCTAGTGGAATAATACCGCTCAGTATGCGTTGTGTTAAATCCAGAGACACAGCACAAACCGACTACCGACTTTCTGAAAGCATTACCGTGAAAACTCTACGCGCACTCGCCGCCACCCTGGCAGCAGCCCTCGCCTTAGCGGGCTGCTCTGCCGCGGATCGGCCGGACGGGGAGGATAACGTCCTCACCTACCTCGAGCCGCAATTCTTCCGCACGCTCTATCCGCCGGCCGCCGGCTTTTACCCCAACGGTGGCGTGGTCAACCAGCTGACCGACCGCCTCCTCTACCAAGACCCCGAGACCCTGGAACTCTCGCCATGGATCGCCACGGAGATGCCCAAGGTCAACGCCGATGCCACGGAATACACGTTTACTATCCGCACCGACGTCACCTACTCCGATGGTTCTCCTTTGACCGCCGAGAACGTCGTGGCCAACTTCGACCTCTTCGGCCGCGGCGATAAATCCCGCACGCTGACCAGCTCCGAGCAGATCGCCAACTATGACCGCGGCGAAGTCGTGGACGAGGACACCGTGAAGTTCTACTTCACTCAGCCCTCCCCGGGTTTCCTCCAAGCCACCTCCGCCTATAACGCCGGCCTGCTCTCCGATTCCACGTTGGCTTTAGACAACGAGGGCTTCGGCCCCGGCAACGCGGTCAACGTCATCGGTTCCGGCCCCTTCGTGGTGGAGTCGGAGGAAATCGGCACCGACCTTAAGCTCAAGACCCGCGAGGACTACGACTGGGCTCCGCCGGCCGTGAAGCACCAAGGCCGCGCGGACATCGACGGCGTCCATTACATCCTCGCCGCCGAAGAGTCCGTGCGAACCGGCGCCATCCTCTCCGGCCAGGCCGATATCGCCCGCCAGATCTCCGCCCCGCAGGAGCCGCTGCTGAAAGAACAAGGCGTTGACATCGTCTCGCGCGGCACGAACTCCATGAACAACCAGTTCGCCTTCCGCTTCGACCACCCTCTGCTGCAAGACAAGCGCGTGCGCGAGGCCATCATCCACGGCGTGGACCGCGAGGAGATCCTCCGCGTGCTCTTCTCCGAGTCCTACCCGCTGGCCACCTCCACGGTGGCCAAGACCGGCCTGGCCTACAAGGATCAGTCCGCCGCCTATACCTTCGACCCGGAGGAGTCCAAGCGGCTTCTCGACGAGGCCGGCTGGGAACCCGGGCCGGATGGTATCCGCGTCAAGGACGGCCAGCACCTCGTCCTGCGCACTAACACCGCTTTGCCGCAGCCGCGCTCCAAGGAAGTCATGACCATGGTGCAGGACCAGCTAGGTGAGCTGGGCATCGGCATCCAAGTCAACGCCGGTGACCAGGCCACCCAGAACGCCGATGCCAAGGACGTCAACAAGGTGCAGATTTACCACTCGATGGTGGGCCGCGCCGACTACGCCGTCATCACCTCGCTCTATGGCATCAACAACCGCGATGCCTTCCTCAACCAGGACGCGGAGGGCAATCCCATCGACGAGCACCTGCAGGAGCTTCTCGACGCCGTCCTCGATACCCCCGATAAAGAAGGCCGCATCAAGGCCACGGAAGAGGTGCAGGACTACCTCACCGAGCAGTCCTATGTGCTCCCGCTCTTCGAGGAACCCGTGGTTTATGCCGTGCGACCGGGCATCACTGGCTTTAGCCCGGAATCGGTGGCGCGCCCGTGGTTCTACGAGGTCAGCATCGACGCCGCGCCCCAGCGCGCGGCATCGGGTGAGGAGGAGAAATAAATGACAACCCGCCAGATTTTCAGCCGCATTGGGCAGGCCCTCCTCGTGCTGCTCATTACCTACACCGTGGCCTTCCTGCTTCTGTCGGCGCTGCCGTCGGATGCTGTGCAGTCGCGCTTCGGCGACCCTGCCCTGGGCCTGTCCCAGGCGGAGATTGATGCCATTCGGGAGGAGATGGGCGCGGACAAGCCGCTTGTGGTGCAGTACTTCACCTCCCTGGGTGGCTTCCTTACCGGGCACTTTGGTAACTCCACGCAGTCGGGCGCCCCGGTAGCTACGCTGCTTGCCGACGCCCTTCCCCACACCCTCATCCTCGCCGCCAGCGCCATTGGCTTGGCGCTCATCGTCGCCGTGCTCGTTGCCTTCCTAGCGACGCTGCCGGGGCTCGGTGCCATCGGTTCTTTCTTCCGGGGCCTGCCTTCCTTCATGGTGTCGCTGCCGGGATTCTGGATTGCCATCCTGCTCATTCAGTTCTTCTCCTTCCAGCTGGGCTGGGTGCGCGTCATCGAACCCGGCAACGTCGAAGGCCTCATCTTGCCCACCCTGACGCTGTCGGTGCCCATGGCCGCCCCTCTCATCCAGGTGCTGATCCGTTCTATCGATGAGACACAATCGCGGCCTTTCGTCCAAGCGGTACGCGCACGCGGTGCTTCGGAGTCCTGGATCTTCTGGCGCACCGTCTTGCGTAATTCGCTGCTGCCTACCTTGACCATGGCGGGCCTGCTCTTCGGCGAGCTCGTTGGCGGTGCCGTGGTCACCGAAACCGTCTTTGGCCGCACCGGCTTGGGATACATGGTGGCCCAGGCCGTGGCCAACCGCGATACCCCGGTTCTGCTGGCGGTGGTTCTCATCGCCGCGACCTCCTACATCATCATCAACCTCGTGGTGGATCTGCTCTACCCGGTGCTCGATCCCCGCCTGCGCGCCAGCGCCCCGAAGCGTGAAGCACGCCGCAGCACGAATTCCACCACCCCGGAGGCTGACTTGTCGGCCGATACTCAGGAAAGGACGGTGCGCTCATGAGCATGACGCACACCAAACCGCTGCGTTCTTCATGGGCGCCGCGCCGCCAGACCTCCAACCCGTGGCTTGCGCCGGGTTCCATCATCGCCATCGTGATCCTCGCGATCGCATTCTTGGCCGCTTTGTTCCCGAGCTTGTTCACCTCAGCTGACCCTTATGCTGGCACCGATGTAGCCCTGTTGCCGCCGGGGGAGTCCGGCCATCTCATGGGAACCGACGCGGTGGGCCGCGATCTCTACGCGCGCATCGTTTATGGTGCCCGCCAGTCGCTGCTTGGCGCGCTGATCGCCGTGGTTGTTGGCCTCGTCATCGGTACGCTGATCGGCCTTCTCGCCGGCTCTTTGCGTGGAGTGGTGGATAGCGTTCTTATGCGCGTCGTCGACGTGTTGCTGTCCATCCCCGGCATCCTGCTGTCGCTGTCCATCATCATCGTGCTGGGTTTCGGCTCCGTGCAGGCGGCGGTGGCTGTCGGTGCGACCTCGGTGGCGACCTTTGCACGCTTGGCCCGCTCCCAGGTGATCTCCGTGGCCAGCTCGGACTACATCGAGGCCACGTACGGTGCGGGCGCCACCCACGCCACGGTGCTCTTCCGCCATATCCTTCCCAATTCACTCACCCCGGTTATCGCCCTGGCCACCCTGCAATTCGGCACCGCTATTTTGCAGCTGTCGATCCTCGGCTTCCTGGGCTACGGCGCCCCGCCGCCGACCCCGGAGTGGGGGCTTATCATCGCCGAAGGCCGCGACTTCATGGCCACCGCCTGGTGGCTCATCATCCTGCCCGGTATCGCTTTGGTCGCCGTGGTGATGTCCGCCAACCGTCTGTCCCAGAACTTCCCTGTGGAGGCCTAACATGACTGTTACAAAGAATGCAGCGCAGCCCCTGCTGCACGTGCGGGACCTCAACGTGTCCTATTCCACCGCCGGGGGGTGACGTTCCCGCGGTCCAGGGCGTCAGCCTCGAGGTGCATCCTGGGCAGATGACCGCCATCGTGGGCGAGTCCGGCTCCGGCAAGACCACCTCCGCCATGGCCGCCATTGGTTTGCTGCCTTCGAATGCCAGCATCGATGCCGGAACCATCACCTTCGATGGCCGCGATATCACTTCGCTTCGCCGCCGTCAGTGGCGTGAGCTGCGTGGGCGACGCATCGGGCTCATCCCGCAGGATCCGAATAACTCGCTGAACCCTGTCCAGACCATCGGCGCCTCGGTGGAGGAGGGGCTGCGCATCCACAAGGTCGGCACCGCGGCCGAACGCAAGGCAAAGGCATTGGAGTTGCTGGAGCGCGTCGGCATCGATGACCCTGCGCGCCGCTACAACCAGTACCCGCATGAGCTGTCCGGCGGCATGAAGCAGCGTGTTCTCATCGCTGCTGCCGTGGCACTGGAGCCAGATCTCATCATCGCTGATGAGCCCACCTCCGCGCTGGATGTCACCGTGCAGAAGATCATCCTCGACCTCCTCGATGACATGCGCGCGGAGCTCGGCATGGGCATCCTCTTCATTACCCACGACCTCGCCGTGGCCGGTGACCGCGCCGACCGCGTCGTGGTCATGGAATCCGGCCAGCTGCGCGAGGAAGGCCTGGCCGCTACGGTGCTGACCAACCCGCGCCACGACTACACCAAACGCCTGCTTGCCGACGCCCCCTCCCTTACCGTCGCCGACGCCGGCACGTCAACTGCCCGCGCCGTCGCACCCCAGGGCAACCTAAGCACTCAGCGTGCTTCATCTGAATCTACCGGCGCGCCGACTACTCGCGCTGTCGGTGAACCTTTGGTGCGCGTAGAAGGTCTGACCCAGCGCTTCGGTGATTTCACCGCGGTCGATGACATCTCCTTTACCGTGGCTAAGGGCTCGACCCACGCTATCGTGGGCGAGTCCGGCTCCGGCAAGACCACCACCGGGCGCAGCATCGCGATGTTCAACACCCCGACTGCGGGCAGCATCACCGTCGGCGGGCGCGATATCGTAGGCCTGCGCGGCAAGGCCTTGCGCGAAGAGCGCAGCAACATCCAGCTGGTCTACCAGAACCCCTATGGCTCGCTGGACCCCAAGCAGACGATTGGCCAGACGGTGGCGGAGCCGCTGCGGAATTTGAAGGGGGTGGCGGCAAGCAGCGCGAAAGCCAAGGCCAAAGAGTTCCTAGAGTTGGTCGCCCTCAACCCGGATCATTATGACCGCCGTCCACGCGAGCTCTCCGGCGGGCAGCGCCAGCGCGTGGCCATCGCCCGCGCCATGATTGTGGAGCCGGAGCTGGTCATCCTCGATGAGGCCGTTTCCGCCCTCGACGTCACCGTGCAGGCCCAGATCCTGCGGCTGCTTGCCCGGCTCCAGGACGAGCTTGGTCTGACCTACATCTTCATTTCCCACGACCTGGCGGTGGTTAACCAGATTTCCGATACCGTGTCCGTGCTCTCGAAGGGACAACAGGTGGAATATGGGCCCACGGCCGAGGTCTTTAGCAACCCGCAATCACCGTTTACCCGCAAGCTTATCGAGGCCATCCCCGGCTCGCGCTACCGCGCCGGTGACCTCAACCTCGGCCTGTAGCCTGGGGCGAACACAAGAAAGGATTAATTCATGGCAGACATCATTAACCTACTGGCAAATGCAAGCGAGGACGTCGCCCAGCTGCGCGAGCGCCGGCCTGAAGCAAAGGAGAACGCGCAGGCCTCCTTCGCCGCACTCTTTGAGCCTAAAGAGCCCGGCACGTTCAGCTATGCGGAGCGCTACGCCATCGCGACCTTTGTGGCGGGCATCTACCAGGCCCCGCGGGCGGTTGAGTTTTACTCCGACTTGTTGGAAGAAGAATCGGAGGAGCTTGCTGCAGAAATAGCCCGCGCGGTGGAACGCGGCATTACCACTGGCCCCTATATTGATGGCGGCTTCACGCTTTTCGACGGCTCCCCGCGCCTCGCCGCCGCCCTCGACTTCGCCCACCTGCTGGCCTTCCACCCCAAGGACGCCTCCCCGGCCGTGATCGGTCACCTGCAGGCAGCCGGATGGTCCAACGATGACATCGTGACGTTGGGACAGCTCGTTAGCTTCCTGTCCTTCCAGCTGCGTGTAGCGCACGGATTGTCTGTGCTGGCCGGTAGCGCTCAGCCCGCGCCTGTGACTGAGGCGCCGTGTTCCACCCAGACCCCGGAGTGGGTGCCGGGGGAGGGGACGTTGGTGCCGGACGTCGTCAAGCCGCAGTGTTTTGTGGCGCACTCGCTGGGCTGGAAGCCGTGGGTGCCGCCGCAGCCAAAGGAGGAGTTCACCGACGTGCAGCGTGACGCGCTGATTAAGCCCGAGCGCATCGACATGGAGTACTTCCGCCTGCTGGCCCGCGACCCGGCCGCGCTCAAGGCGCGCACGCTGACGGATTTGGACATCTTCTACAACACCGACGGTGGCTTAGGGCGCGCTGAGCGTGAGCTGGCTGCCACGGTGGTCTCGCGCCTGAATGGCTGCGAGTACTGCGCGTCGGTGCACCAGCAGCGCGCCAAGGATGAGGGCGGTGACGCCGCGGCGATCGACCGGCTTCTCGATGAGGGCGTTTCCGCCGACCTGGGCTCGGCGCAGTGGTCCGCCATCCGCGAAGCAGCTTTGGCACTGACCGAGTCGCCCTTCTCGTTCGATTCCTCCCACGTGGATGCTCTCCGCGAGGCGGGTTTCGATACGCTAGCCATCATCGACGTCATTAACTCCTCCGCGTTCTTCAACTGGGCCAACCGCCTGATGCTGACGCTGGGGGAGCCGGATGTGCCGAAGCGCTTCCGCTAACTGAAGGAGGAACAAACATGGTGAAGACTGCCGTTGTGACCGGGGCAACCGGTGGAATGGGCGTGGAGATCATCAAGGACCTAGCCCGGGACCACCGCGTGTATGCCCTGGGGCGGCGCGCCGGGGAGCTGCCGGAGGCGGACAACATCGTGCCGGTGAGCGTCGACTTGCTGTCGCTTCTCGACGGTGCAGCGCTTCCCGCCGAACTGGCTGCGCTTGAGCGCATCGATGTGCTCGTGCACGCGGCGGCCCGGGCGGACAAGCGCTCGGTGGAAAGCGCCAGCCCTGAGGATTGGCGCGGGCAGATGGACCTTAACGTGCATGTTCCGGCGGAGCTGACCCGCCTGTTGCTGCCTGCGCTGCGTGCAGCGGAAGGTCTTGCGGTCTTCATCAATTCCGGTGCGGGCATCCACTCCTACGGCGACAACGTCATTTACGCCGCTACCAAGCACGCGCTCTACGCGCTGGCTGACGGCCTGCGCCTCGGCGAACTCGGTATCCGCGTGTCCACCGTCGCGCCCGGCCCGACGGATACCCCGATGTTGCAGGGCTTGCAGGACTACAACCCGGAGCACGTTATCGCCCCGGTCGAGGTGGCAAAGGCCATCCGCGCCACTGTCGACGCAGGACCGACGACGCAGCTGACGGAGATCCGCGTGCGCCCGCGCGTTGAGCTCAACCAGCGCAAGTAGGCGGCGCAATCTCGCTCAAGATGCGAAAAACCCAGCACACGGTACAGTTATGAGGCGTGTCCACCTCTCAACGCCGCCGCCCCGCCTATTTGGTGATCGCGGATTCGCTCAGGAGCAAGATTGAATCCGGTGAGCTGAAGCCGGGTGACCGCTTTCCCACTGAGCGGGAGCTGGTTCAGGAATACAAAGTGGCGCGCATGACCGTGCGCCACGCGCTGGACGTTGTCCAGATCGAAGGCCTTATTGACCGCAAGCGTGGCCGCACCGGCGGCACCTTCGTGCGCGCCACCCCGCCCACGCTGAGTCTGACGAGTGGCCGCAGTGCCCTCGACCAATTGCGTGAGCATGGCCTCGATGTGGAAGTACGGGTGCTGTCGCTGACGTTCATTGATGCGCCTGGGCACCTTGCCTCCTCCTTTGAAATTGAGGAGGGTGATTCCGTGTGGGAGTGCCGCACGGTGCAGGTGACTGAGGACTCGCCCATTATGGCCTCCACGCTCCTTATCCCACAAGCCTTGGCGCCGAGCCTTACGGAAGAGGACGTACAGAAGCCGCTGACCGAGCTGTTGACAGGCCTCGGTCTGGCGCCAGTGTTTAAACGCGATTCCCTCGTGCCTGCCACCGCGCGCACGGAGGAACAAAAGGCCCTGGGCGTGGGGCGCAACCAGCCGGTCTTGCGCATTACGAGAACCATCAAGGCAGAGGGCGGCGTCGTAGTAGCTCAGCTGGAGGAGACACTGCGCCCTGATGCAGCCACGGTGGAGGTCGTCATCGGCGAGGATCCCACGCCGACCCTCGACTAGAAACCCCCGCGAGGGCTCCAGACGTTCTGCCTCGCCCGGAGATGCGAATGCGCACGCCGGGCAACCCACCAACCTTCATCCGGTTGGCGGGCTTCGCCCTTTAAGGGCTTAAGGAGGCCCCGTTGCTCCTGCTGCTTCCGGCGGCACGTGCGGCGGGGCTTGGGATCGCCGAGTCCCCCGTCAACCTGGCTTTGGTTGACGGGTGGCGCTGTCGGGGTGCTGTTGGTGCAGGTGGCTGGCGCTGTCCTTCCTGTGTGTGGTGGCTGCGGGTGTTAGCTGCTGTCGGGTGGTGGGTCTGGTGGTTGTTGTGGTGCTGTGCCCGGTGTTGTGGCAGCTCCTTGGTCTGGTCCTGTGGCCGGGGTTGTTGGGGTGGCTTGTCCTGTGGCTTGTTCGGCGGTGAGTCTGGCGACTGCTTCTTGGTATTCCGGCATTGCGGTAATTGGTGCACCCCAGGGTGGGATGAAGGTCACCCCGGTGTTAAGTCGGTACATGTAGCCGCGCCCGGTGGGCCTTAAAGGGTCATCGTCGTTAATGCCGTTGTGGTAGGCGCATAGGAAGGTCAGGTTCTTAATATTGGTGTAGCCACCTGCCTGCCAGGGGATAAGGTGATGCACCTGGCAGTAATCAGCTGGTTTATTACACCCAGGGCGTGAGCAGGTGTGGAATTCAGCATGCAGGCTAAGGCGTTGGTTGAGGTTTGCCCCACGCTCTAAGCGCCAGGTGTTGATGGGCCCGTCGAGGGGATGCACGATGGTGGCATACCCTATTTCGGCAAATTTGTGGGTCAAAAACTCTGCCCCGGTCATGCGCCCGCCGTTAGTGATGTTGAGCTCTAATTCATCGCCCTCGCCGTTGATGATCTGGTCGAGCTCGTTCAGGGTGACGATGACTTGGGTGCGCACCGCGGGTTTAGAACCGGTGCCTTCTTTGAAGAAGACGTCGTTGGCGGCTTGGAGGAGGTCGGTGGTGTTGGTGGATTCGAGGACTGCGCGCATGTTGGCAATCGTGGTGGCATCGTCGGTAATGGAGAGCGTGTTGGGGCCTTCGGCTCTGTAGGTAATCCGCACGCCTGGTTTGGCGGTTCGTTTACGCTTGAGTTCTTTTAGCCGTGCGGCGGCAACGGTGGGGATGCGGTGTGCGGGTGTGGCGGCGAGTTTTGCTCGGAGGTTCCAGGCATCGAGGGTCTTTTTCACGCGTGCGGTGTAGGTCTCAATCAGTGTGAGGGTGCCGAGGCTGTGGCGTTGTTTGAGTGCTGCTTGGCGGGCCTTTTTCTGCTTACCTGTAAAGCGGGTCGGGCCGAAGTAGACCTGGTGTAGTTGTGAAAGCTCAGCAGCATCGGAGGCATCCGCGCCGAGCGCGCGGAGTTCGTCGGGTGTGCCAGGTACATGTTCCACCAGTGCAATCCCCGAGTTGCGTAGGTGGATGTAGGTTTCGATATCCCCCATGGGCACAGAGATTAAAACAGCATCCGCAACCCCGCAACCGGAGGGGGCAAAATTCCTGCTCAGAGGCGGGGTTAACGCCGACTAAGGGCAGGGAAAGGGATTGGTTGGGGAACGGCATCTGTGGGGAGGGACGGAACGAGAAAAGCCCCTCAGGTGAGGGGCTAGACGCGTGTGCTCTGGGGACTAACCGCGGTCGATGGCGCGGTTGCGCAGGGCGCGGGCGAGGCGGTCACGCTGCTCGGTGACTGCGCGGCGTAGGCCGCCGGCCAGGTCGCGGGAGAGGAACTCGTCGGCGTGGTCGAGGGTCTCCTGGCTGACATCCCAGCGCGGGAACAACCCGGTCACCGTGGTGAGAGCAATCTCGTTGGACTGCGCGGACCAGATCTTCTCCGCCACGTCGAAGAACTCAGCGCTCGGCAGGAGCTCGTCGGAGCCGACAAAGGTCAGGCCCGCTAGCTTCGATTCCAAGTCGCGGTTACCCAACTCACCGGCGACGATTTCGTCCCATACCGCGCGCTTGTTGTCCTCGGTGTTCACGGCTGCCAACGCCTTGAGGGACGCCTGGTAACCCGTTGCGGTGTTATCGCGCTGAAGTTCCTCAGCCACAGCCGTCATGGCAGCACCGGCGTGCTCGGGACCGGTGGCGCTGGCAAGCGAGCCATCGGCGATGAGCGCGGTGAGCGCCTTCCAGCGCAGGCCCGCATCCGAGGAGGTCTCAAGGAGGTCCTGGAAGAAGGCGCGGGAGGCGTCGTGAAGCTTAATGCCGGCCAGCGCCTGGGTGAAGACGATGGAGCGCTCGGCGTTATCGGAGCGGGCGCCCGCCAGGAGGGCGTCAGCAAGCTGTGTGTCCTCCTTAGCCCACTCCGGATCGGCGTAGGTGGACTGCGCGGTGGCGGCCTGGGAGAGGATGCGCTCGAGCACGGCGAGCTCAGTCTCCGCCGCCGCACCGCGGGCGACGAGCGCGACGAAATCGCGGGCGCGCATGGTACCTGCACGGGTCATCTCCCACGCGGTGGACCAGCACAGGGTGCGGGCCATGGGGTCCTCGAATTTGTCGACATTCTCCAGCAGGAACTGCAAAGAACCCGCATCCAGATCGATGAGGCAGTAGGTCAGGTCATCGTCGTTGGGAAGGATGAAGGGGACGTCGGAAAGCGCGCGGCCCTCAAGCTCCGGAATCTCGGTGGAGGAGCCGTCGATATCCATCTCGATGCGCTCGGTGCGCACCACCTTCTCACCCTGCAAGGCATAGACGCCGACAGCGACGCGGTGCGTGCGCAGGGTATCACCACGCTGGGTGAGGTAGGCCTGCGTGATGGTGCCGGACTCGTCCGTACCCAACGCCACGCCCAGCGTGTTTACGCCCGTGGTCTTGAGCCACTGCTGTGCCCAGAAGGACAGGTCACGCCCTGAGGCCTCCTCCAAGTGGCGCAGCAGATCCCCGAAGGTGGCGTTCGACCACTGGTGTTCCTGGAAGTGGCGGCGCACGCCGGCGAAGAAGTTCTCACGGCCCACATAGGCCTGCAGCTGCTTGAGCACCGACGCACCCTTGGCGTAGGTAATGCCGTCGAAATTCTGCTCCACGGTCTCAATATCGGAGGCGTCCGTGGAAATCGGGTGCGTGGTGGGCAGCTGATCTTGCTGGTAGGCCCAAGCTTTCTCGACGTTGGCAAAGGTCACCCACGCGGTGTCGTACTGAGTTTCCTCCGCCTGGGAAATCGCCGCGGACCAGGTAGCAAAAGACTCGTTGAGCCACAAATCATCCCACCACTGCATGGTCACCAAATCACCGAACCACATGTGCGCCAGCTCGTGCAGGATGGTGTCCGCGCGGCGCTCGTACTTGTAGTGCGAGGCCTGAGACGTAAAGACGTACTCGTCACGGATGGTCACGCAGCCGGCGTTCTCCATCGCACCGGCGTTAAACTCCGGCACGAAGATTTGGTCATATTTGCCAAAGGGGTAGGCAAAGCCGAAGTTGCGGTGATAGAAATCAAAGCCCTGCTTAGTCTCGGTGAAGAGGCGCTCCGCGTCGAGCGAATCCAGCAGCGAGGGGCGGCAGTAAATCCCCAGCGGCACCTCAACGGTTTGTGCCGGCGAGCCCTCGGAATGCTCCGCCAAAGTGCCGGTCCACGTATCCGTCACACCAACGTACGGGCCCGCGCACAGCGCAATCAGGTAGGTCGACAGCGGGTAGTCCACCGCAGCGCGCACGGTATTGCCTGAACGCGTCATGGGGGAGTTGGTAATCACCGTCCAGTGCTCCGGGACCTCAAAAGTCAGCGAGTACGTTGCCTTCAAATCCGGCTGGTCAAAGCAGGCAAAGACGCGCTTGGCGTCGGCAGTCTCAAACTGGGTGTAGAGGTAGGCTTCACCATCTACCGGGTCGACGAAGCGGTGTAGACCCTCGCCGGTGCGGGAGTAGCGGATCTTCGCCACGACCTTCAGCTCATACTCCGCGACCTGCAGTCCTGACAGCGGGATGCCATAGGTCGGGTCATAAGCACTGGTGGGCAGGGGAGCGCCATTGAGGCGGACCTCGAGAAGCTCATCACCGCGCAGGTCAATGAAGGTCGAGCCGGCCTTCGTCACGCGGAATTTCACCACCGTGGTGGAGGTGAAGAACTCTTCCCCGGTGAGGTCGAGGGCGACGTCGTAGTGGCTTACCTCCACCATGTCGGAACGCTGCTGGGCTTCCTCGCGGGTGAGGTTAATCGAGGTCATGTGCTGTCTCTCCTCTTTCTCGGTACCTTTAGTCTCTGCACCAGCGTAGTCACACGCCTAGGGTGGGGTGCCAAAGCCCACACAAACAAAGGAGATTTACTATGGCTCAACAGGTGACGTTCTGGTTTGACTGCTCGTGCCCCTTCGCCTGGCTGACCTCGCGCTGGATTAAGGAAGTGGAGAAGGTTCGCGATATTGAGGTCACCTTCCAGCCGATGTCCCTCTCTGTGCTCAACAAGGGCCGCGACCTGGATCCGGAGTACATGAAGATGATGGAGGCCAACTGGGGCCCTGCCCGCGTGGCGGCCAAGATCGCCGTGGAGGCCCCGGACAAGGTCGATGCCTTCTACACCGCGATGGGCACCCGCATCCACACGGAAGGCCAGGGCGGCAAGAAAGGTTACGGTGCCTACGATGACATCATCAAGCAGGCGCTTGACGACGCCTCCCTCCCCTCCATCTTCGCCTCCGTGGCCAACACCGAGGAGATGGATGAGAAGCTCACCGAGTTCCACAACCGTGGCATCTCCGAAGTTGGCGATGAGGTCGGTACCCCAGTGGTGAAGTTCGGTGATACCGCCTTCTTCGGCCCGGTGATTACCCGCGTTCCTACCGGCGAGGAAGCCGGCGAGCTTTTCGACGCCTCCGTGCGCCTGGCCCAGTTCCCGTACTTCTTCGAGCTCAAGCGCTCCCGCACGGAAGCCCCGCAGGTCTAGCGAGCTCGATTCTGCATCGCCGGTACGGCGACGCAGATGAGGACTACCGGGCTAAGCACGAAGGCAGGTAGCCCGGCAATGTTGATGATTGGGAGGGAGGCCTGCGCTTGAAATTCCTCCCACGCGGCGGCCACCCACGTAGCCCATGAAACGCCTGCGAGGAGAGCCAGCACACCAGCAGTGATGCCGGCTGCACGGTGTGGCTTCTGGGCTATCCACCATGCGCCCACCCCGAGGTGAGCCACGGTCATCACGATCGCCATGACCAGGGGCAGGAGGAAGCTGCGTTCCGTGAAGAAATTTGCGGCGAACAAGCCGGCGCCGATGAGAAAAGCTATGAGGTATAAGGCGGCCACGCGTCGTGTCATGGGCATGGAAAATCTCCTCTTTTGAGCGGGCGGCACCGAGCGTAGCAAACGCACGTTATTAATGGCAGGGCTCAGCGGGCAGTCGCCCTGCCCGCTAAGATGTGGGGCATGCGCGTTTATTTAGGAGCAGACCACGCAGGTTTCGAGATGAAGAACATCATCGCTGAACACCTGAAGAAGCAGGGCCACGACGTTATTGACTGCGGTTCCCACGAGTACGACGCCGAGGATGATTACCCGGCATTTTGCATTGAAGCCGCGTTGCGGACCGTTAATGATCCGGGCTCGTTGGGCATCGTGCTCGGCGGCTCCGGAAACGGCGAGCAGATCGCTGCTAACAAGGTCAAGGGTGCACGTTGCGCGCTGGCCTGGTCCCCTGAGACCGCACGCCTCGCCCGCGAGCACAATAATGCTCAGCTCATCGGCATCGGCGGCCGCATGCACTCTGAGGAGGAGGCGCTGGCTATCGTGGATGCCTTCCTGGATCAGGAGTGGTCTCGTGCTGAGCGCCACCAGCGCCGCATCGACATTCTTGCCGAGTACGAGCGCACCAACATTCCGCCGGAGCTTCCGGAGGCTTAGTAGTTCATCTCTGCGGGGTGAGTGCCGCCGCGGCCCTCTTCCCCGAGATCGAGATCGGTGATTGCAGCCATCTCGGATTCATCTAGCTCGAAGCCGAAAACATCGAAGTTCTGCGCGATGCGCTCCGGGTTTTCGGACTTCGGGAACACGATGACGCCGTTTTGTAGATGCCAGCGGATAATCACCTGGGCGGGGGAAACGCCGTATTTTTCGGCAGGCTCGGTGATTTCCGGCAGTTCGAAGAGGTCCGTCTTACCCTGGCCTAGTGGGCCCCAAGCCTCAATCTGTACCTTGTGGGCGCGGAAGGCGTCGAGCTCGCGCCAGCGCTGCAGGTAGGGGTGCAGCTCCACTTGGTTGACCACGGGGGTTTCATCAGTCTGGGTTTCCAGCTGGTCCAGGTGCTCCAGTTCGAAGTTAGAAACACCGATGGACTTGGCCTTGCCGGCCTTTTTCAGCTCGATGAGCTGCCTCCAGGATTCGACATAAGTGCCATTATCCGGGCAGGGCCAGTGGATGAGGTAGAGGTCCACGTAATCGAGGCCCAGCTTTTCCAAGGACTCGTCGAGAGCAGCGGCCGCGTCAGTCTGGCGGTCATTCCACAGCTTCGTGGTGATAAATAGTTCTTCGCGCGGAATGCCGGACTTGGCGATAGCGCGGCCCACGCCTTCCTCGTTGCCGTAGATAGCAGCGGCGTCAATGTGGCGATAGCCCACCTTGAGGGCTTCGAGGACCAGCTCTTCGGTCTTGTCGGGGTCAACCTTGAAGACACCGAAGCCGAGCTGGGGGATAGTGTTGCCATCGTGGAGTTCGATATTGGGTACAGTCATGCGGCCCACTCTACGCAGAGTGCGGCCATCCATGCAGAAAAGATGCAAGGGGAAGCCGCACAACAAAATGACCCTTAAGCCCAGCTACCGCCTTAGCTACCATGGTTGCCGGTACAGGCCAGTACAAAGTCAGCCCCACTCCCTGTTTTCGCAGGTAGTGGGGCTGTTTTCTTGGAGGGAATGACGGGAATCGAACCCGCGTCTTCAGCTTGGAAGGCTGAGGTATTAGCCACTATACGACATTCCCACAACCGACGATCTCCAACTTTCAAAGCTCCGACTGTGAAAACACTGCGCTTGAAAGCCAATGAATCGGCGTGCGAACTACTTTAGCGCACGTGGGCGCTGAAACGAAAATGGGAACTAGAAAGGGGTAAAGGACGTTATTTTGGATAGGTACATAATTACGACAACACACAATTCGACTCTGAGATGAAAGTGGTGCTTTCGTGAGCTCGTTATTGCTCCTCATCCTCGTCGTTGGCGGCGGCGCTTGGTTTCTGTCCTCGCGAAACGGGAAGAAGCAGCAAGAGCTGCGAGAATCCCAACGTTTTGATGATGCGATGGCGGATGCCCGCCGGTGGACCGAGCGTCTCGGTGGTCAGGTGATGAATATCAGCGGCACGGATACCGCCTCCCAGCAGGCTATGGCGGATGCTTCCGAGCGCTTTACCGCCGCTAACTCGGCAATCTCCCAGGCCACCACGGTCAAGCAGGCGCACCTAGCGCGCGAATCTGCATTGGAGGGTCTCTACTATGTTGCGGCGGCCCGTGAAATTATGGGTATGGACCCGGGTCCAGAGCTGCCGCCGTTGGAAGGCCAGCGCCAGGCCGGCAAGGTGACGGAGACCCGCACGGTGGAGGCCAACGGGGAGACCCTGACAGCGTCGCCAAGCGCATCCGCAGAAACCCCCAACTACTACCCGGGTGGTGTCGTCGCAGGGCGCCCGGTCCCGGCCGGCTGGTACTCGCGCCCGTGGTGGGCTGACGCGTTGACCACCGGCGTGTGGATGGTGGGATACTCCATGATGTTCAACGCCATGTTCGCCGGCATGGCGGGAGTGGGCTACTCCGCCGCAGCCGCTGAAAGCGGCGACTGGGGCGGAGACATGGGCGGCGCCGAGGGTATGGACGGCGGCGCCATGGATGGTGCCGGTGACGCCGGGGGAGGCGTGGAGGGCGGCTTTTTCGACGGCCTGTTTGGTGGCGACGGGGGCGATGGCGGAATGTTTGATTTCGACTTCGACTTCTAGCGCTAAAGCTGCCCCTGACGTGGGGAAACAAAGTTTAATTGGGGCCGGTGTTGGGATAGTCAAGCAGCTATCGGTACACTAGCCCCAGTATGAAGCGCAGCTGCGTGCGGAACTTCCGGGCGCAGAGGCTTTCCATACGGGGCGTGGCGCAGCTTGGTAGCGCACCTGCTTTGGGAGCAGGGGGTCGCAGGTTCAAATCCTGTCGCCCCGACGTATGGGGGCCTGGACACTCATCCAGGCCCCCTAATTTCATCTTTGAACGATCACAATCAGGAGAGTTTCTCGTGAAGACCACCGTAGACAAGCTGAGCGATACCCGCGTCAAGCTCACCGTCAACGTTCCGTTTGCTGAGCTGGACAAGGAAATCGATCAGGCCTACGCGGCGATCGCGCAGCAGGTTTCCATCCCGGGTTTCCGTAAGGGCAAGGCTCCGCGCCAGCTTATCGACGCCCGCTTTGGTCGTGGCCCCATCCTCGAGCAGGTCGTCAACGACATGCTGCCGTCCCGCTACGAGCAGGCCGTTGAAGAAAACGATCTCAAGGTTATTGGTCAGCCGGAGATTGACATTGCCAAGCTGGAGGACAACGACTTCGTCGAGTTCACCGCTGAGGTAGACGTTCGTCCCGAGTTTGAGGTGCCGGACTTCTCCAAGATTTCCGTCAAGGTGCCGGCGCTGGAGACTTCCGAAGAGGACGTCGACAAGGCACTCGAGGACCTGGCTTCCCGCTTCGGTGAGCTCAAGGACACCAAGCGCAAGATGAAGACCGGTGATTTCGCTATCGTCGACATCACCACCGAAGTTGATGGCACCAAGCTAGATGAGGCTTCCCACGAGGGTATGACCTACCGCATCGGTGACGACAACCTGATTAAGGGTCTCGATACCGCACTGCGTGGCATGAAGACCGATGAGGACAACGAGTTCACCACCACCATCCAGTCCGGTGAGCACGAGGGCGAAGAGGCCACCGTGAAGATCCACGTCCAGCAGACCAAGGAGCGCAAGCTGCCGGATCTCGACGACGAGTTCGCGCAGATGGCCTCCGAGTTCGACACCATCGACGAGCTGCGAGAGGACACCAAGTCCCGCGTCGAAGAGTCCAAGAAGTCCGAGCAGGCTGCTGCCATCCGCGATGAGGTCCTGAAGGCCGCTCTGGCAGAGGTTTCCTTCGAGCTGCCGTCCTCCATCGTTGATGAGCAGGTTCACGCTCAGCTGCACCAGGTCATGGGCCAGCTGGCTCACGACGAGAAGGCTCTGGCCCAGCTGCTTGAGGCACAGGGCACGACCCGCGAGGAGTTCGACGCTGATGCTCGCAAGTCCGCTGAGGAATCCGTCCGCACCCAGCTCTTCCTCGACGCCCTGGCTGAGATCGAGGAGCCGGAGGTGTCCCAGCAGGAGCTGACCGACCACATCCTGTTCACCGCGCAGTCTTACGGCATGGACCCGAACCAGTTCATCCAGCAGCTGCAGTCCAGCAACCAGCTGGGTAACCTGTTCTCCGATGTTCGCCGTGGCAAGGCCCTGGCAATGGCTATCTGCCGCGCCGAGGTCACCGACGAGGCCGGCAACAAGGTTGATGTTGACCAGTACTTCGGTGAGATCGACGAGGACGAGGCCGAGGCTACCGACGCCGAGTAATAGCCCTTCATGCTCAAGGCCCAGCGTGCGTGCGCTGGGCCTTTTGTGTGTGCTCGAGGGAAAGCGAAACCCCGGATTCAGGTAACTCAAGGATGAGTGTGAATCCGGGGTTTGTGTCTTTGAGAAGGCCCTTTAGAAGCCTTCAAGTACTTCGTAGAGGGTGGCTAGGGTTAGTCGCCTTCGCTAGCTGTGCTTGGCTGTTAATGTCATGTCGACCAACTGCAGGAAGCGTATAACGTAGTCTTTGACAAAGCCTGCGGTGCCTTCATTGAGATGGCCGGAGTCTTCGAAGAGGGTGGGGGATTGGCCAAGGAATACCTCGGGCTGACCAGGAAGCGGCATATCGAAGTAGGACAGGGCGAGCCGGAGGTTCTTCTGTGAACTGTAGCCGCCCATGCGGCCTACAGAGTGGCTGATGATACCTGCGGGAAGGTTCTTCCAAGCCACATCCGAGTTGGGTTTGGAACCGATGTCCACTGCATTCTTGAGACAGGCAGGGATAGTACGGTTATTTTCCGGGGTAACAAAGAGGACGCCGCTCGAGTTCTTGATGGTGTCGCGGAAGGTGGTGTACTCAGCTGGAATGGGCTTGTCCGTGACCGAGGGGTCATCGTAGTCGAAGTCATAGAGCGGCAAGTCACGGATTTCAACGATGTCTGCCTGGTAGTTTTCAGGGATCATTGTGAGCACTTCGTGTGCAATCTTGCGCGCAAATGAGCCGCGGCGCAGGCTGCCGACGATAACGCTGATACGTGGGGTGGTCATAGAAAGTCCTTTCTTCTTAGTTGGGCGTAGGTACATGCGGTCAAGGGAGAAAAGGCTTGCAGCCAAAGGCAGGCGGTGGCCCGGCGGCGTGGGCGGCAGTAAGAAAGTTATCCACTTTGTCTTCTTCTTCATGGCGGAAGTACAGTTCGATGAGTCCTAACAGTCCTCCGAGGACGGCCTCCCGTGCGGCGGACGTATCCAAAAGCCGCATGGCTGCTGGTTGGTTTCCTTCGCGGATGGCTTCAAACAGCGCGATGGTCTCAAGCCAGCTTCCTTGGTCTGGTCGTGGAAACGGTTTAGAAATCCCAGTCATCATCACTCGTTTCTTCAGCGGTGCCAATGACATAGGAGGAACCAGATCCAGAGAAGAAGTCATGGTTTTCATCTGCTCCGGGCGCTAGGGCAGCGAGGATTTCCGGGTTCACTTCCGTTTCTTCAGGTGGGAAGTAGTCCGGGTAGCCCAAATTCATGAGCGCCTTATTGGCGTTATAGCGAACGAATACAGCTACATCATCCATGAGCCCCAACGGCTCATATAGCTCGCCGGAATAATCCAGCTCTAGGGCATAAAGCTCTTCGAGCAAGGAAATAGTGAAATCATGCATTTCCTTCTGCCGTAGCGGGGTCGTGGATTCCAAACCGCGCTGGTACTTGTAGCCCGAGTAGTAGCCGTGCACTGCCTTGTCACGCAGAATGAGGCGAATCATGTCTGCCGTATTTGTCAGGGTGGCGTGGACGGAAAAGTGCAGGGGAAGATAGAAACCCGCGTAGAGAAGCAGCGAGGAAAGCAGCGTCGATGACACCTTGCGTTTGAGTGGATCCGGCCCAAAATAGTGCTCGAGCACTTTCTTGGCGCGTGCCTGGAGAAGGTCATTATTCACCGCCCAACGGTATGCTTCATCAATTTCCTTTGTACTGCTCAGGGTAGAAAACACTGAAGAGTAAGAACGGGCATGGACTGACTGCATGAAGGCGATGTTGGTATACACGGCCTCCTCGTGTTCGGTGCGGGCATCTTGAATCTGACAGATTTCTCCCACAGTGGCCTGGACAGTATCCAGGGTGGTGAGTCCCGTGAACACCCGCATGGTGAGGTTGCGTTCCTCGGGCGTCATCTTCTGCCACGCCGGGAGATCATTAGAAAGCGGGACCTTCTCTGGCAACCAAAAATTGGCGGTGAGACGGTTCCACACTTCAAGATCCTTGTCATCGCTCACCCGGTTCCAATTGATGGCGCGGATGCGGGCTGAAGGGTCATGCCGGTAACTTGGCGGTGTAACTGAGATGCTGGTTAGCTCAGCAGTGTTTGATGTTGAATACATAGATTCTTTCTTTCTTGATGGATGGTTGTGAATGAAGGAAGGACCGTGTTCCTACAGAGCACAGGAAACGCAGCCTTCGACCTCGGTTCCCTGGAGTGCAGGTTGGCGTAAACGGATGTAGTACAAGGTCTTGATTCCGGCTTTCCAGGCATAGATTTGTGCCTTGTTGATGTCCCGCGTAGTGGTGTCAGCGGTGAAGAACAAAGTCAGGGAAAGCCCTTGGTCCACGTGTTGGGTGGCCATAGCGTAGGTGTCGATGATTTTTTCGTACCCCACGGTGTAGGAGTCATCGAAATACTCCAAGTTGTCGTTGGTCATTTCCGGTGCGGGGTAGTACACGCGCCCCAAGCGGCCTTCCTTGCGTATTTCAATCTTGGAGGCAATCGGGTGTATGGACGCGGTGGAGTCATTGATGTAGGAAATTGATCCAGTGGGTGGAACTGCCTGCAAGTAGGCATTGTAGATGCCGTCTTGCATCACTTGGTTCTTGAGGCGTAGCCAATCCTCGCGTTGAGGAATCTGCACGCCAGCCTCATGGAATAGCTGTTTTACGTGGTCAGTGGCCGGCGCCCAGTCTTGGTCGATGTACTTGTCGAAGTAGACGCCAGTGGCATAGGTGGATTCTTCAAAGCCAGTGAATCGTTGACCTTTCTCAACCGCGAGTGCATGGGATGCACGGAGCGCATGATAGGTCACGGTCAGGAAATAGATATTTGTAAAGTCCAGTGCTTCGGCGCAGCCATAAGGAATACGCTTGGAAGCCAGGAAACCGTGGAGATTCATTTGACCCAACCCGATGGCATGCATGGATGCATTACCGTGAGCGATGGAAGGAACAGCTTCGATATTTGTTAGGTCTGAGACCTTCGTGAGAGCGCG
The DNA here is from genome assembly GCF_046895345.1 of Corynebacterium aurimucosum. Classification (GTDB taxonomy): domain Bacteria; phylum Actinomycetota; class Actinomycetes; order Mycobacteriales; family Mycobacteriaceae; genus Corynebacterium; species Corynebacterium aurimucosum_G. The sequence goes on from NZ_CP160096.1 coordinate 165,641, forward strand.
CACCGCGGTTTCAACAGTTTCCCCAAAGTCCGGTGATTCAAAAGCTTTAGCGATGTTGAGCGACCCTAGATTGCAGGAAATATCCTGGCCAACGGTGGTGTAGTTACCTGAGGCGCCGTAGGTGGATGGCGTATTGACCTGGAGGATCTCACTACACAGATTGGACATATTGATATGTCCTTTGAGGGGATTAGCGCGGTTGACCGTATCCTCAAAGAGTATGTAGGGGTATCCAGATTCAAACTGAAGCTCAGCCAGCGTGGTGAAAAACTCGCGGGCCTTGATAGTCGTATGAGAAATTCGCGGATTGGAAACCAGCTCGTCGTAATACTCGGTGATAGACATGTCAGACATGGCTACGCCGTACTCGCGAGCGATGTCATACGGGCTAAAAAGATGCATATCCTTGTTCTCTTTGGCCAGCCGGAAGGTTATATCTGGAATAACAACTCCCAGCGAAAGAGTCTTGATGCGGACTTTCTCATCGGCATTTTCCCGCTTGGTATCCAGGAAACGAAGAATATCTGGATGGTGCGCATGTAGGTAGACGGCTCCAGCGCCCTGCCGGGCGCCCAATTGGTTGGCATAGCTGAAGCTATCTTCCAGAATTTTCATGACTGGGACTACGCCGGAAGCTTGGTTCTCAATCTTTTTGATTGGGGCTCCGGATTCGCGCAGATTGCTCAGTAACAAGGCCACACCACCGCCGCGTTTTGAAAGCTGCAGTGCAGAGTTCACGCTGCGGCCAATGCTTTCCAAATTGTCTTCGATGCGAAGGAGGAAGCAGGAGACCATTTCGCCACGCTGGGCTTTCCCTGCGTTGAGAAAAGTAGGGGTGGCGGGCTGGAAGCGTCCGGTCATGATGTCATCCACCAGTTTTTCTGCGAGCTCTTCGTCGCCCTGTGCAAGGTATAAAGCTGTGGTGGCGACACGTTCTTCGTAGCCTTCCAGAAATCGCGAGCCATCAAAGGTTTTCAGTGCATATGAAGTAAAGAACTTAAATGCGCCGAGGAAGGTGCGGAACTGGTGCTTAGCTTGATGTGCTCTGTCGTACATAGCGCACAGAAAGGCGTCATCATAAAGCTCAAGGAAATCCCGCTCGTAGTACTCGTTATCAACCAACCATTCCAAGCGTTGCTTGGTGGAATCGAACTGATGCATGCGGGGAGCGACATGGTGCGTGACATAGTCTTGTGCTGCCTGAATGTCCTTGTCAAACTGGATTTTTCCAAAAGCGTCGAACAAGTTCAGCTGCGCGTTGAGTGCATGGTAGCTCTTGCGCTTACCGACACCGCCGGCATCGTCTGCTGAAGCGGTGCGGGGCGTAGGGCCAATGGGCTGTGTGGGGGTGGCCTTAAGTGGCGGCATTGTGGTTTCCAATCTGTGTGTTGCGGATGTGGTCTTCATTTTGTGGGAAATCAATGGGGTGTAATTGTTAGTTGCTTTGCTGCTCCCAAAACTTGTGAAGGCCCTGTTTTACAGCGGTAACGTCCTTCTGCGTGCCGAGTAGCTCGAAGTGATACAGCTCTGGAACGTGGCACTTAGCGGAAATGATGCGGCCGGCGACGCAGTAAGCGCTTCCGAAGTTGGTATTGCCTGAGGTAATAACGCCCCGGATAAAGGAACGGTTGATTGGGTCATTGAGGAAGTCGATGACCTGTTTGGGGACTGCGCGTTTGAGCGAGCCACCGCCGTAGGTTGGAACGATGAGTACGTACGGGTGTGAAACCTGGATCATTCCGGTTTTCTTGGGCCGCAGTGGAATGCGCACTGCGGGTCTATCTAAGCGTTCGACGAATCTTTTTGTGTTTTCAGAAACGCTAGAAAAGTACACCAAATCTGGTGAGTCTGACATGACAATCCTGCTCATCCTGGCCTTAGCCATAAGTGGGATAGGTGATGATCGAAAAGATTAACTACGCACTACCGTAGTTGCAAACTACGCCGCACCGTAGTTTTTAAAAGGGCAGGTAGGGGCAGGATTAATGAGAAAGGGAAAGACTACAGGCTGTGGTGTGCTACAAACACTGCGTCGGTAGCTGGGCGTCCAAGCACTACCCACTGAGTACTGCCGGCTACCTGTACTTCGAGCGATTCTGAAAAGGGCGTTCCTTCGCGCGTGCTAAGAACAGCCCCAGTGACGATGCCTTGCTCTTTGAGGAAGGCCAGCAGTTGTGGGTCGGAATCAGAAATGCGTTCCACGGTCACCTGCGGTTGTGCGCCGCTGTCGGTGAGACGGTGCGCACTGGGGATAGTGATCTGTCCATCAACCGTAGGGATAGGGTCGCCGTGTGGATCCCTAGTGGGGTAATTGAGGAACTTATCCACGCGCTCTATGAGCATGTCAGACACCGCGTGTTCAAGATTTTCGGCTTCATCATGGACCTCGTCCCACGTATAATCCAATGCTTGAACCAAAAAAGACTCAAGCAATCGGTGGCGGCGCACCATGACCAATGCGTACTGCCTGCCAAGTTCGGTTAACTCCACAGAGCCATAGGGCGTGTGTGACACGAGCCCTTGCTTCGACATTTTGCGCACTGCATCGGAGACCGAGGAGAGCTTGAGTCCCAGCTGTTTCGCTATAAGTGTGGCGGTAACGGGCTCGGATGACCATTCCTTTAGCCCCCAGATAGCTTTCAAATAGTTCTGGGTACTGGTGGACAGTTCAGAAACAGACATGAGTAAATGTTAACCCAGCTTCCGTATGTGCCTTAGGCGCTGTGCCCCAACGCTCATAGCGAACAGAGGCCAAGTTTGAGAGGAATGCCGGTAAGGTGGGGCCAGTTAAAGCATTCTTCACTTGAAGGAGAACCACTAATGTCTGAGAAGATTTCAATGAACTCGTCGTCTACGGGGATGAATCTGAGCGATAGCGTGTATGAGCGCCTGCTGCGCGAGCGCATTATCTTCCTGGGAACCCAGGTGGATGATGAGATTGCCAACAAACTGTGCGCCCAGATCCTCCTGCTGTCCGCAGAGGACCCCACGCGCGATATTTCGCTTTATATCAATTCGCCGGGTGGCTCGGTTACCGCGGGTATGGCCATCTACGACACGATGAAGTACTCGCCGTGCGACGTGGCTACCTATGGCATGGGCCTGGCCGCCTCGATGGGCCAGTTCCTCCTCTCTGGTGGCACCAAGGGCAAGCGCTACGCGCTGCCGCACGCCCGCATCATGATGCACCAGCCTTCCGCTGGTGTGGGTGGTACCGCCGCAGATATCGCCATCCAGGCCGAGCAGTTCGCGCAGACCAAGCGCGAGATGGCTGAGCTCATTGCTGAGCACACCGGCCAGACCTTCGAGCAAATCACCAAGGATTCGGACCGCGACCGCTGGTTCACCGCCCAGCAGGCCAAGGAATACGGCATCGTCGACCACGTCATCGAGTCCGTCAACGGTCCTATCACCAACTAGGGAACAAGGAGCTTTATCACTATGTCTAACCTTCAGATGCCTTCTTCCCGCTACGTTCTGCCGGAGTTCATTGAGCAGAACGCACAGGGATCAAAGACCACCAACCCGTATTCCAAGCTGTTCGAAGAGCGCATCATCTTCCTGGGAACCCAGGTCGATGACACCTCCGCCAACGACATCATGGCGCAGCTGTTGGTTCTGGAATCCCAGGACCCAGACCGCGACATCACGATGTACATTAACTCCCCGGGCGGCTCCTTTACCGCGCTGATGGCCATCTACGACACCATGCGCTACGTCCGCCCGGACGTGCAGACTGTGTGCCTGGGTCAGGCTGCGTCCGCAGCGGCCGTTCTGTTGGCCGCCGGCGCTCCGGGCAAGCGTGCCGCTCTGCCGAACTCTCGCGTGCTGATTCACCAGCCGCGCACGCAGGGCACGCAGGGCCAGGTCTCTGACCTCGAGATCGAGGCCAACGAGATCGAGCGCATGCGCCGCCTCATGGAGGAGACCTTGGCCGAGCACACCGGCCGCACCGCAGAGCAGGTGCGTATCGATACCGACCGCGACAAGATCCTCACTGCGCAGGAAGCCGTCGAATACGGTCTCATCGATACCGTCTTTGATTACCGCAAGCTCAACGCGTAGTACCTAGGCTTTAGGCCCCGCTTTCCGGATGGTTCCGGGAGCGGGGCCTTCGCGTGCGTGAGGTTAATGGAGGAACTAGTTCTCGTTTGGCGGCAGGATGGCCTCGGGGGACTCGGGGAGAATCTGGCCGCCGTCAATGATAAGGGTCTGTCCCGTGATGTAGCCCGCCTCGCGGGAGGCGAGGAAGGCCGCGGCGTTGCCGATATCGCGTGGGGAACCTAAGCGGTGCATGGGGATGGAGCGCGCCATTTGGTCGAGGTACTCCTGGCCCTGGCCCTCCAAACCCTCGGTGAGGATATTGCCCGGTAGAACACCGTTGATGGTGATGCCATCACGGGCAACTTCCAGTGCCGCGGAGCGCATGAAGCCTTGTTGTGCGGCCTTCGAAGCGCCGTAGTGTGCCCAGCCTGGGTAGCCGGTGTGTGAGCCGGTAATGGAGGTGGTGATGACGATGCGCCCGTAGCCCGCCTCCTTCATATAGGGCAGCGCTTCCCGCACCACGGTGAACGTGCCGTGCGTATTGATGGCGAACATGGTGTCCCATTGCTCGTCGGTCATGTCCTCGAGCGGGCAGTTGGGGAAGACACCGGCGTTGGAACAGACGATGTCGATGCGGCCATAGCGCTTGACGACGTCCCTGTAAAGGTTGCGGACGGAGTCGCGCGAGGTGACGTCGACAAGCAGGGCGTCCGCCCCGAGCTCTTCGGCGGTCTTCTGCGCGGCCTCGAGGTTGAGGTCAGCGATGACGACAGTCGCGCCGGCTTCGCGCAGAGCGCTGACGATGCCGCGGCCGATTCCGGCGGCGCCGCCGGTGACGATGGCGACGTGGTCCTGAAGATCAAACATGTTCTGCTCCTAAGCGGTTGGGGCTGTCTGCCCCCCTCCAGCCTAGGCCGCCACGGTCTGAGGTGCTGTCTGCTTGGTGGTTGCCGTGTAGGCGCGCACACCGATGAGGGAGACTGCGGCCAACACAGCGGTAGAGCCGGCGAGGGTGTAGAGCCCCGTTGGGGTCCAGCCGCTTTCGAGCAGATAGCCCGCCAAGATGGGGGCGAGTGTCGCGCCGACGCGAGCGATGCCGATGGCAGCGCCCGTACCCGTGGTGCGCAGCGCCGAAGGGTAAGCCTCCGGGGTGACGGTGTAGAGGCCGGAGATGCAGGCGTTGAGGGTAAGGCCTACGCCAACGCCGAGGGCAAACATGAGGGAAGGCACGGCGGTGGAATTAATGAAGCCAACGAGGACGACGGAGGAAATGAGACAGAAGACGATGAGCAGGGGGCGAGCGTCGATGCGCGTGGTGAACAGGCCGTAGAGGATGGCGCCGATAGCACCGCCGAAGGAGAGCATGATGCCGCCGATGATGCCCTGCTGGGCGGTAAGGCCCTCGGCGGTGAGAAGCTTCGGGGTCCACTGCGAGGTGAAGTTGTAGGCAAACATGATGAAGCTGAAGGCCAGCCAGAGCTTGATGGAGGTGCGCAGGAACTGCGGTGAGACGAGGTCCTTGTAGGAGGCCTTGTGGCTGGTGCGCGGGCGGACGCTGACGTCTCCCTGGAGGCTGAGTTTGGTGGCGATCGTGCGCACTGAGTCCATGCGGCCGCGGGCGGCGAGGAAGTCGGCGGACTCGGGGACGAAGGCAACCGTGAGGATAAGGGCGATAGCGGTGAGAGCTGCGCCCACCCAAAAGATAGGCTGCCAGCTATCGAAGGAGGAGGCGACAACGCCGCAGAAGGAGGCACCGAGGCCATAGCCGGAGGCGTAGATGGCGACGGCCAGGCCGCGGAAGCGCAGGTTGGAGTACTCGCTGACGAGGACGGTGACGCAGACAAGGACGCCGCCGACGCCAATGCCGGTGATGAGGCGGCACAGCAACAGCAGGCTAAAAGTAGGCGCGAGGGCGGTGAGCACGAGGCCGACGAGGTCAATGACGAGCGAGACCGTGATGAGGGTGGTGCGCCCAAGGCGGTCAGCCAACGGGGCGAGGAAGAGCGAGCCAAGGCCGATACCGATGAGGGCGGAGGATAGGAGCCAGCCAAGGGAAGAATCGGACAGCGCGAACTCTTCGCTGACGGTGCCGGCGCCGAAGGCCATGGCCACCATGTCGTAGCCGTCGAGGGCATTGAGGAAGAGGGCTATGGCGATGATGAGCCATTGGCGTGTGCCCATGGGGGAGCGGTCGATGAGTTCGCGGATGTCCATGAAAATCTTTCTGCTGATAGAGCGGTTTCGATGTAAGTTAGTGAACCGCTCTGTCTATGTCCACTAACTGCTGTTTTAAATTCAAGGGCGCGCCGCTGGCTGAGGAATAGCGCTCGAGTCTGAGTGGTTTACTAGAGTGGAACAAACTGCGGTAAAATCGCCCCACCTACCCTCAGAGAAAAGAGTTGAAAGGCCTTCATGGCACGTATGCAAGAAAGCGCTGACCTGCTCAAGTGTTCCTTCTGTGGAAAGAGCCAGAAGCAGGTGAAGAAGCTTATCGCCGGCGGCGGCGTCTACATCTGTGACGAGTGCATCGAGCTCTGCAACGAAATCATCGAGGAGGAGCTCGGCGCGGCTCAGGCCGAGGCGGACGAAGAGAAGGAAATGCGCCTTCCGCGTCCTTCGGAGATTTCGGCTTTTCTGGATAAGTACGTCATTGGCCAAGACCAGGCCAAGCGCGTGTTGTCGGTGGCGGTATACAACCACTACAAGCGCATTAAGGCCGAGGAAGCCGCGGGCTTGGAGGGGCGCCGCAAGAAGGCGCAGGAAGAAGACGTTGAGATTGCCAAGTCCAACATCCTGATGCTGGGCCCGACGGGCTCAGGCAAGACCTACCTGGCGCAGACCTTGGCGCGTTTGCTGGATGTTCCTTTTGCTATCGCGGATGCCACCAGCCTGACCGAGGCTGGTTATGTGGGCGAGGACGTGGAGAACATCCTGCTCAAGCTGCTGCAGGCAGCGGATTTTGATGTGGAGCGCGCGCAGCACGGCATCATCTACGTCGATGAGGTGGACAAGATCTCCCGCAAGTCGGAGAACCCCTCGATTACCCGCGATGTGTCCGGTGAAGGTGTGCAGCAGGCGCTGCTGAAGATCCTCGAAGGCACCGTGGCGGCCATTCCGCCGCAGGGCGGGCGCAAGCACCCGAACCAGGAATTCATCCAGCTGGATACGACGAACATCCTCTTCATCGTGGCCGGTGCTTTTGCGGGCTTGGACAAGGTGATTTCGGAGCGCGTGGGCAAGAAGGGCGTGGGCTTTGGCGCCAAGCTGGAAACTAAGGATGAGAAGGAATCAGTCGACTTCTTCTCCCAGGTGCGTCCGGAGGACCTAGTGAAGTTCGGCCTTATCCCGGAGTTCATTGGCCGCCTGCCGGTGGTTGCGACGGTGGATAACCTGGACCGCGAATCGCTGGTCAAGGTGCTTGTGGAGCCGAAGAACTCTCTGGTCAAGCAATACCAGCGTCTGTTCAGCATGGATGGTGCGGAGCTGCACTTCGAAGACGCAGCGCTGGAAGCGATCGCTGAGCTCGCGCTCGAGCGCAAGACCGGTGCCCGTGGCCTTCGCGCAATCATGGAGGAGCTGCTTGTTCCCATCATGTATGACCTACCGGACCGCGAGGACATCGCCAGCGTTCACATCACGCAGGAGTGTGTGACCGATGGCGGCGAGCCGGAGTTCGTGTACTCGGATGAGGCGAAGGAATCCGCCTAGAAGGCTCCTACACCTGCGCGGGACCTCTGCCTACTCGTAGAGGCTCGCTGACGCGTCGCCCTCGTCCTCAGTGGAGTAGACATCCAAGGGTGCGGACTCAGCATCGAGCTCGGTTTCGTTCTGGGTGAGGTAGGACTCGAAGCCGATGTCCGGGATGTTCGCCGTAAGGAAGGCCAGCACGGCATCGATGGCCATACGGTGTAGGCCTTCGGTGTTGTTGTGGGTGTACATGTTGATGTCGAGCAGGTTGCTCATCATCGCGTGATTGGTCACGCGATACATCGTGAGTGCAGAAATCAGCGTGAAAATATCGTTGGCAGAAATGCCAGGGCGGAACGCTCCGGAATCCTGGCCCAGCATGAGCAGCCTGTCGAGGTGGAGGGAGATCTCGGAGACGTCGACAAGCGCCTGCGAGGACTCCAGCACACTGTGGGAGGATTCCATCGTTAGCATCCGGATGGCTTCGGGGTTATTCACATGTTGGCGGAACAGCCAATCCACCAAGGTGCGCACGCCCTCGACTGGGACAGCAGAATTGATCTCGAGGCTGCCCTCTGGCGGGTTGAGGCGCCGCGCTGCCGCTGCCAAGGCTTGCTGGTAGAGCCCCTTCTTATCCCCGAAGTAGTAGTGGATCATGCGCTTGGACATCCCAGACAGCTTCGATACGGTCTCGAGCTTGGTTTCGGCATAACCATGCTCAGAAAACTCCGATATCGCAACATCGATCACGTGCTCAACAGAGCCGGAGTCGACCGATGAAGTCTCAATGCTCATGGAAAGTCCCGTCTAGTCGATGGATATGCGTACAGTTGTCCACTATGCCGAAAAAAGAAGGCCGTGGAGTTCAAGTACAAAGAACTCGCATCTTTCGGGGGTAAAATCACACCCCACGGGGGCGAAAAAACGGGACTAGGGTGGAAAGGTGAACACTCAGCCGAAAGGACTCGCACATGACTGCATCGAAACCCGTCAAGATCACCGTCACCGGCGCAGCCGGCAACATCGCCTACTCCCTGCTGTGGCGCATCGCTGCGGGCGATGTCTATGGCAAAGACACCCCGGTGGAACTCGCTTTGCTGGAAATCCCAGACGCCGTGGGGGCCGCTGAAGGCGTGGCCATGGAGCTCAATGACTCCGCTTTCCCTCTCCTGCGCGGTATTACCGTCACCGATGATCCGCAGGTGGCCTTCAAGGACACCAAGGCTGCTTTCCTCGTCGGTTCCCGCCCGCGCAGCAAGGGCATGGAGCGCGCCGACCTGCTGGAAGCCAACGGCGCCATTTTCACCGTGCAGGGCAAGGCGCTGAACGACGTTGCTGCGCGCGATGTCCGCGTCCTCGTCGTGGGCAACCCGGCCAACACCAATGCTTATATTGCGGCGAACAGCGCGCCGGACCTCGACCCGAGCCAGTTCACCGCTCTCATGCGCCTAGACCACAACCGCACCTTGAGCCAGGTTTCCCTCAAGACGGGCATGCCTACCGCGGAGCTCACCAAAGTTGCCGTGTGGGGCAATCACTCTGCCTCCCAGTTCCCAGACCTGACCTTCTCCAACGCTGAGGTGGATGAGGATTGGTACAAGGAGGAGATGATTCCGAAGGTGGCCAAGCGCGGTGCCGAGATCATTGCCGTGCGCGGCCGCTCCTCGGCTGCCTCCGCAGCCTCTGCCGCGGTGGATCACATGCACGATTGGATCCACGGCACCGAGGATTGGCGCACCGCAGCCGTAGTCTCGGATGGCTCTTATGGCGTGGACGAGGGCCTCGTGGCAGGTTTCCCCACCGTCGCCCGCGACGGTAAGTGGGAAATCGTCCAAGGATTGGAGCTCAATGATTTCCAGAAGGAGCGCATCGAGGCCTCCGTGCAGGAGCTGCGTGAGGAGCGCGAGGCCGTAGCCCACCTGCTCAAGGGCTAAGCTTCCAGCACCAAGTTATCGATGAGCCGCACCGGCCCCACCTGCGCTGCAACCAGCGCCAAGGCGGGCCGGTGTTGTGCATCAACGGGCTCGAGCGTGGCCGGGTCCACCACATTGAGGTAATCCACCGTCACACCGGGGGAGGCGGCGAGCTGGGCGCTCGCCTCGTCGAGGGATGCACCATCCCGCAGTGCAAAGAGAGCCTGGGACAGCGCCATGGCTTGCTCTCGTTCGACAAGGCTCAGGCGAGCGTTGCGGCTGGACTCGGCCACGCCGTCCGCCGCGCGGACGATGGGCGCGCTGACGATTTCCAGAGGCAGGTCGAGGTCCGCCACCAAGCGCCGAATAATGGCCACCTGCTGGGCATCCTTCTGCCCAAAGTAGGCGTGGTCGGGTGCGACAAGGTGAAACAGCTTGCTCACCACGGTAGCTACTCCGTCAAAGTGGCCGGGGCGCGAAGCACCTTCCAAGACCGAGCCCATCTCACCCGTGCGAACCCATACCCGCGGGGTGCCACCCGGGTACATCTCCTCCACGGTGGGAGCGAAAACCGCATCCACGCCTAGAGAATCGAGCAGTGCTGCATCCGAGTCGAGGTCGCGCGGATAGGCGCGGTAGTCCTCACAATCGCCGAGGTCGCTGAATTGGAGGGGATTGACAAAGACCGAGCACACCACGGTGTCGTTCTCCTCGCGGGCGCGGCGTACGAGTGAAGCGTGGCCTTCGTGTAGCGCGCCCATCGTTGGCACCAAGCCCACGGTGCCGGATGCGGCCGCGCGGAAAGCGCGGAGTTCAGATTTAGTTTTCAGGATCTGCATGACTTAAAACCCTAGTCCTCGAAGGATTCCTCGGCGTTGGGGAAGGAGCGCTCGCCCACATCGGCCACGTAATTCTTCGCACCCTCCAGCAGCGCGCCGCGCAGATCCGCGTAGCGGCGCACGAAGCGCGGCGCCTTGGGGCTACCCAGGCCGAAGGCATCGGTCCACACCAGAATTTGGCCGTCAGTCTGCGCGCCGGCGCCGATACCGATGGTGGGGATGGGCAGTTCCTTGGTCACCTCCTCAGCCAACGCAGCCGGGACCATCTCCAGTACCACGGCGAAGGCGCCGGCGTCGGCAAGCACGCGGGCGTCCTCGTGCAGCTTCTCCGCACCGGCACCGCGGCCTTGGACCACGTAGCCGCCTAAGGCATGGACCTGCTGGGGCGTGAAGCCAATGTGGGCGCAGACGGGGATGCCGGCGGCGACAAGCGCGGCAACAATCGGTGCGCGCTCCGCACCGCCCTCGAGCTTCACGGCCTGCGCGCCGGTTTCCTTCATGATGCGCACGGCAGACTCCAGTGCCTGGGTGGGGCCGGCCTCATAGGAACCGAAGGGCAAGTCCACCACCACGAAGGCACGGGAGGTAGCTGAAACCACGGCGCGGGCCAGCGGAATCATTTCATCGAGGGTAAGCGAGAGCGTGGTTTCGCGGCCCAGGACCACATTGGCCAGGGAATCGCCGACGAGCAGGAGATCTACCCCGGCTTCATCGAAGATTTCGGCGGTCATGCAGTCATAGCTCGTCAGGCACGCAAAGGCCTGAGAGTTCTCTTTGGCTTGAGCAAAGAACCGGGTGCGGAGGCGGGCGCGGTGGCCAGGATTGTGAGACATGCCCTTACTCTAGACAGGGCGCTAGTGCCAGTTGACGTACAGGGTAGAGTTGGCCAGGTGACTGATCAGAATAAAGAGCAACTCGTTGGCACCAACCGCGCGGACCAGCTTCCCAAGTCCTGGGAGCCGCAGGCAGTAGAGAAAGACCTCTACGAAGGATGGGTGAACGCTGGTTACTTCACCCCGGATGCGTCCTCGGAAGCGGAGCCTTATTCCATCGTGCTGCCGCCGCCGAACGTCACCGGCCAGTTACACATGGGCCACGCCCTGGACCACACTCTGATCGACTCCATCATTCGCCGCAAGCGCATGCAGGGATATGCCACCCTGTGGCTGCCGGGTGCTGACCACGCAGGTATTGCCACCCAGACCAAGGTGGAGGCCCGCCTGCGTGAGCAGGAAGGCAAGAAGCGCTGGGACTATGAGCGCGAAGAATTCATCAACAAGGTCTGGGAGTGGAAGGAAGAGTTCGGCGGCACCATCCAGAACCAGATGCGTGCCATTGGTGACTCGGTGGACTGGTCCCGTGAGCGCTTCACGCTGGATGATGGCCTCTCCCGCGCCGTCCAGACCATCTTCAAGACTCTCTACGACGAGGGCATGATCTACCAGGCCAACCGCCTGGTTAACTGGTCCCCGGTCCTGGAGACCGCCGTCTCCGACATCGAGGTGGTCTACAAGGACGTCGAGGGTGAGTTGGTGTCCATCCGCTATGGTTCGCTGAATGACGATGAACCGCACCTCATCGTGGCCACTACCCGTGTGGAGACGATGCTGGGTGACGTCGCCATCGCCGTCCACCCGGACGACGAGCGCTACGCCGACCTGGTGGGCAAGGAACTGCCACACCCCTTCCGCGATGACCTGAGCCTGAAGATCATCGCCGATGACTACGTGGACATGGAGTTCGGCACCGGTGCGGTGAAGATCACCCCGGCGCACGACCCGAATGACTACGCCATGGGCCTGCGCCATGACCTGGACATGCCCACCATCATGGACACCACCGGACACATCGCGAACACCGGCACGAAATTTGACGGCCTGACCCGCGAAGAGGCCCGCGTGGAGATCCGTGAGGCGCTGCGCGAACAGGGCCGCATTGTCAAGGAGATCCGCCCCTACGTCCACTCCGTGGGACACTCGGAGCGCTCCGGCGAGCCGATTGAGCCGCGCCTGAGCCTGCAGTGGTTCGTGGCCGTGGAGAAGATGGCGAAGATGTCCGGCGACGCCGTCCGCGAAGGCGATACCACCATCCACCCGAAGTCCCTGGAGCCGCGCTACTTCGAGTGGGTCGATGATATGCACGATTGGTGCATTTCCCGCCAGCTGTGGTGGGGTCACCGCATCCCCATTTGGTACGGGCCAGAGGGCGAGGACGGCCAGCGCGACATCATCTGCCTTGGTCCCGACGAGGAAGCGCCGGAAGGCTACGTCCAGGACCCGGACGTTCTGGACACCTGGTTCTCGTCCGCGCTGTGGCCTTTCTCCACGATGGGCTGGCCGGAAAAAACCGCCGACTTGGAGAAGTTTTTCCCCACGAATGTGCTGGTCACCGCCTATGACATCCTCTTCTTCTGGGTCGCCCGCATGATGATGTTCGGCACCTTCGCCGGCGCCCACACCCCGGAGTTGCTCGGTGAGGGCAAGGATGGCCGCCCGCAGGTGCCGTTCACGGATATTTACCTCCACGGCCTGGTGCGCGATGAGCAGGGCCGCAAGATGTCGAAGTCCCTGGGCAATGGCATTGACCCGATGGATTGGGTGCGCGACTATGGTGCGGACGCACTGCGTTTCACCCTGGCCCGCGGTGCCAACCCGGGCGTGGACCTGCCGCTGGCAGTCGACGCCGCCGCTGCCGGCCGCAACTTTGCCACCAAGCTGTTTAACGCCACCAAGTTCGCGCTCATGAACGGCGCGGGCGTGGCGGAGCTGCCGGCACGTGACGCGCTGACCGATGCTGACCGTTGGATCCTCGACCGCTCCGAGGAGGTCCGCGCCAAGGTCGACGCCTACCTGGATGACTACCAGTTTGCCAAGGCCAACGAGCTGCTCTACCACTTCGTATGGGATGAGCTGTGTGACTGGTACTTGGAGATTGCCAAGACGCAGATCCCGCGCGACTTCGATGCGGCGAGCGCCGACGAGCAGGCCACCGGACGCACGACTCAGATTGTTCTAGGCCGCGTGCTCGACCTGGTCCTGCGCCTGCTGCACCCGACCATGCCTTTCGTCACCGAAGTCCTGTGGAAGGCTCTGACTGGTGGGGAGACCATCGTCACCGCGCAGTGGCCTGCCCAGGAGCACACCAACGGTGGCGCGGAGAAGGATGAGGTGGCTGCCCGCCGCATTCAGGACGCCGACAAGCTCATCACGGAGCTGCGCCGCTTCCGCTCCGATCAGGGCGTCAAGCCTTCCCAGAAGGTCCCGGGCCGCCTCGACTTCGCCGCGGCCGACCTGCAGGAGCAGGAGGGACTCATCCGCAACCTGGCCAACACCACGGAGCCAGGCGAGGACTTCACCGCCTCCGCTTCCATCGAGGTGCGCCTGTCCCAGGCCACCGTCGAGGTCACCTTGGATACGTCTGGTGCCGTCGACGTCGCCGCTGAGCGCAAGCGCTTGGAGAAGGACTTGGCCAAGGCCCAGAAGGAGCTGGACCAGACCGGCAAGAAGCTGGGTAATGAGGCCTTCTTGTCCAAGGCACCGGAGGCAGTCGTGGAGAAGATCCGCGTGCGTCAGCACGTGGCCCAGGAGGAGGTCGAGCGTATCACCGCACGTCTGGAGGGACTCAAGTAGTGGCGGAGGAGACAAACCGCGAGGAATTTGAGGTCGTTGATGCCCTCGCGGAGGGTACCGATGGTGGGCCGGTGGAGATCACCGACTCCGGCCTGACCCTCAACCTCGGCGGCGAGGAGGATTACGTGGAGGCCGCCCCCGAGCAAGCTTCGCCGGAGGAGCTCGCGGAGCTGGCCGAGGTCACCGCGGAGCTCAACGCCCGGGCCCCAGAGACCATCATCGCGCCGAGCCTCGAGCGCATCGAGATGCTCATGGATCTCCTGGGCAACCCGGAGCGTTCCTTCCACGTCATCCAGGTCGCAGGCACCAACGGTAAGTCCTCGACCGCCCGCATGATTGATTCGCTGCTACGCTCCTTCCACCGCCGCGTTGGTCTGGTGACCAGCCCGCACCTACAGTTGGTGACTGAGCGCATCGGCATCGATGGTCACCCGATTCACCCGCGTGATTTCGTGCGCATCTGGCGTGAAATCAAGCCTTATGTGGAGATGGTGGATTCCCGCTCCGACATTCCCATGTCCACCTTCGAGGTGCTGGTTGCCATCTCCTACGCAGCCTTCGCCGATGCCCCCATTGACGTTGCCGTTGTCGAAGTCGGCCTCGGCGGCACGTGGGATGCCACCAACGTGGTCAACGCGGAGGTAGCCGTGGTCATGCCGGTTGGCCTCGACCACACGGACTACCTCGGGGATACCATTACGGAGATTGCTGGTGAGAAGGCCGGCATCATCAAGGCCCGCGAGCACGATGCCGATGACGTGCTCACGCCGGGGGAGAATATCGCCATCCTGGCGGAGCAAGACCCGGAAGCCATGCGCGTGCTGCTGCAGCGCACTGTGGACGTGGGGGCCGGCGTGGCCCGGGCCGGCTCCGAATTCGCTGCGCTCGAATCGCGCATCGCAGTGGGCGGCCAGCAGCTGACCATCCAGGGCCTAGGCGGGATGTACGAAGACATCTTCCTGCCTCTGCACGGCGAGCACCAAGCCAAGAACGCGGCCGTGGCTTTGGCCGCGGTGGAGGCTTTTTTCGGGGCGTCGGCAGGCCACCCGCTCGACATTGCTTCAGTGCGCACCGGCTTTGCCAAGGCCATTTCCCCCGGCCGTTTGGAGCGCGTGCGCACCAGCCCCACGACTTTCCTTGATGCCTGCCACAATCCGCACGGTGCCAAGGCCCTGGCCGCAGCCCTCGACCGCGACTTCGACTTTGCGCGCCTCATCGGCGTGGTGTCCATATTCACGGATAAGGATGCCACCGGCATCCTCACTGCCCTCGAGTCGGTCCTCACGGAAGTCGTGATCACGCAGAACACCTCCCCGCGTGCCCGCGATGCCTATGAGCTGGCGGAGCTGGCCCGCGATATCTTCGGCGAAGAGCGCGTGTACGTCGAGCTTGACCTGCCCAGCGCCTATACTCAGGCCGTTGAATTGGCGGAGGATGCCGACGTGCAGTCCGGATCCGGCATCGTGATTACTGGCTCGGTCGTCACTGCCGGTGACGCCCGCGCACTTTTTGGAAAGGAACCCGCATGAGCCCCCGCAAACCCGTCCCTGAGGATGAGATCGGCCCGTTGGGCTTGGGCAAGGCACCGGCCAAGGATCCCCTCAAACAATTCGGCGGCATGGTCGTGGCGAGCTCCCTCACCATGGAGCTGATCACCCTGGTCCTCGCACTGCCGATGCTGTACAAGCTTTATGACGGCACCCTGTGGACCCCGTTCAACTATGGCGTGGTGATCGGTTTTATGGTGCTGCTCCTGGCGTCCTTCCCCTTCATGAATAAGCCGTGGATCGTCAGCGTACAGATTGTTCTCCACGTCATCGGTATCGTTCTCGGCTTTATGGTCCACTGGTCTGTGGCGACCATTTTCATCATCTTCGCCCTGCTCTGGGCACTCGCGGCCTATATGCGTTCGGTGATCGTCGCCCGCATGGAGCGCGGCTACCTCACCACGCAGCACCTGACTGAGAAGTAGGCTGCTGCGGTGTACATCCGGCCGGAGCTGCGCGCGGGAGCGGCGTTCATGTCGCTATTCGATCCGACTAATCCGCTCATCCGCCGTGCCGGGCGCATCGTGCCAGCGCTCTGGCCCGCGCCCTATATCCAGGGCGTGCGCACTCGTCGCGTGAACAATGGTGACATCCACGCCACTATCTATGAGCCCGAGCACCCGCGCGGCGCGGTGCTGTGGATCCACGGGGGCGGGCTTCTCATGGGGCATCCGCGTCAAGACGTCAAGCACCTTAAGGAGACGGCTGCGGAAGTTGGCGTGACCATCATCGCGCCGCGCTACCGCTTCGCCCCGGAGAACCCTTATCCGGCCGCGCTTGACGACGTCCACTCGGCCCACCACTGGCTCCTCACGCATGCGGAAGAGCTGGGGTTCAGTCCCGAGCGCGTGGTTATTGGCGGACAGAGCGCCGGGGGAGGGCTGGCCGCAGCACTCTGCCAGCGCCTCCACGATGAAGGCGGGGTTCAGCCAGCGGGACAGTGGTTGTTCTGCCCGATGCTTGATGACCGCACAGCCTCCACCGACCGCAACCCTATCTGGGACGCGGATTCCAACGCACAGGCTTGGCGCTTCTATGTCGACGGTAACCCCGACGCGCCCTATGCCGTGCCCGGCCGCCGCGCGGATCTGTCTGGCCTACCGCCGGCGTGGCTGTATGCGGGCAGCAGCGAGCTTTTCTACGGCGAGATTATGGATTACGCCGAGCGCCTGAAAACTGCTGGTGTGCCTACACAGTGTGAGGTCGTAGAAGGCGGCGTGCATGCCTTCGAGCTGTGGGCTCCCCATACTGCGGCGGCAAAGCGCCTGCTCATGAGCTCTCGAGTCTGGATGCAGTCGACACTCAACGCGCTAGACTAACGGTCATGCTCTTTCTGCTCTACGGTCTTTCCGCACTGCTGTGCATCGCCGCGCTCGTGGCCAAGCTGTATTTCGGAGGCTTCGCGTTCCCGCTCGCACTGTTGATCCCGGCCTTCGTCTTCCTCGTCGTCGGCATGCTCAAGCAGCAGCGCGATGAACGGCCGGTGGAGTTTGCGGATCTGGAAGAGTGGCACCGCGAGGAGCTAGAAAGCTTGCTAGAGAGCGGTCAATACGGCACGGCGGTGCGTCAAGTGCAGCTGTGGTTTCGTGGCACGAGCCATGAGCGCGCGGAAGAAATCGTGCAACACCTCACGTAGCGCTTAAAATTAGCCCCACTGTCAGGACGCGGGAGCACCTGTTCTGTACTATGTGCCCTATGATTGAACGTACACTCATTCTCATCAAGCCGGACGGCGTCAAGAACGGCCACGTGGGCGAGATCATCTCCCGCATCGAGCGCAAGGGCCTGAAGCTCGTCGCCATGGATCTGCGCGTCGCCGACGAGGAGACCGCCAAGAAGCACTACGCCGAGCACGAGGACAAGCCTTTCTTCGGCGAGCTCGTTGACTTCATCACCTCCGCACCGCTGGTTGCTGGCATCGTCGAGGGCGAGTCCGCTATCGCTGCATGGCGCCAGTTGGCCGGTGGCACCCACCCAGTAGAGAAGGCCACCCCGGGCACCATCCGCGGTGACTTCGCCCTGACCGTTGGCGAGAACGTTGTTCATGGTTCCGACTCCCCGGAGTCCGCAGAGCGCGAGATCTCCATCTGGTTCCCGAACCTCTAAAGAAGTTCACCGCGCCTAGCGCGCAATAAGGCCCGAGCATAGCGCTCGGGCTTTTGTCGTTTCTGACCCTTAACCCGAACCCGTCCTGTGTGCTCGAGCGCAGGTAGCCCGGGCGCGGCTTAGTCGAACGAGAGTAATGTGCGCAATGCCATAAAGGCGTCTTTGTGCACCTGGTGGGTGACGGTGCGGCCGCGTTGCTGTCTGGATAGCAAGCCGGCCTCCCGCAGGCGCGCTAGGTGGTGGGAGACCGTGGGCTGACTCAGTGCAGTGAGCTCGGTGAGTTCCGTGACGCTCATGGGCCCACAGCCTTCATCGCACAGGATGGACAAAAGACGCAGGCGGGCTGGGTCTGCCAGCACTTTGAATTGCTGCGAAAAATGCGTCGCCTCGGCGTCGCTAAGCGGGCCCGTGCTTAAGGAGCAACACTCAGTGCCGGGCGCGCTGGTCTCGGGCGTGGAAGAGGAAGCCATGCGATCAGTATAGGGGTTATCCTTGCGCCCTACGTTATATTGACGCTTATCAATACGTGCTGTACATTGCATGTTCGTATCGTGCTCTATTCAACGTTGAAGGAGGGAGAGACATGGCCGTGCCGCAGCGCCCGACGTTGTCTTTTCTTGACCGATTTTTACCCGTGTGGATCATTTTGGCGATGGCTGCCGGACTGCTCATTGGCCACTTTATTCCCGGGATTGGCCAAGCCTTGGGCACCGTTGAAGTGGACGGGATTTCCATCCCGATCGCCATTGGTCTCCTCGTCATGATGTACCCACCCTTGGCCAAGGTTCGCTACGAGAAGACCAAGGAAATTGCCACGGATGGCCGCCTCATGGCGGTATCGCTCGTCCTCAACTGGCTGGTGGGGCCGGCGTTTATGTTTAGCCTGGCGTGGCTGTTCTTGGCGGACCAGCCGGAGCTGCGCACCGGCCTCATCATTGTGGGCCTTGCGCGCTGTATTGCCATGGTGCTTGTGTGGTCGGACCTCTCGTGCGCTGACCGCGAGGCAACGGCTGTGCTTGTCGCCCTGAACTCCATCTTCCAGGTCGCTATGTTTGGTGTTCTGGGCTGGTTTTACCTTCGCGTCCTCCCCGGATGGCTGGGCCTGGACACGACGAGCGCTGACTTTTCCTTCTGGGCCATTGTTAAGTCCGTACTTGTCTTCTTGGGCATACCGTTCCTGTTGGGTGCGCTGTCTCGCGTGTGGGGCGAAAAGGCAAAAGGACGGGAATGGTTTGAGAACCGCTTCCTCCCAGCCGTATCGCCCCTGGCCATGATTGGTCTGCTGTACACGATTGTTTTGCTCTTTTCCCTGCAGGGCGAGCACATTGTGGAGCAGCCAGCAACGGTAGTGCGCGTGGCCGTGCCGCTGGTTATCTACTTCGTGGGCATGTTTGTGCTGTCGCTGGGCGTAGCAAAGGCCGTTGGCATGAATTACGCGCAGTCTGCCAGTGTGGCGTTTACTGCAGCAGGAAATAACTTTGAGCTTGCCATTGCAGTATCCATCGGCACCTTCGGAGCGATGTCTGCTCAGGCCCTTGCCGGAACGATTGGTCCCCTTGTTGAGATTCCAGTCCTCGTTGGTCTGGTCTATTTCATGCTGTGGATTGGCCCGAAACTCTTCCCAGGGGATGCCACTCTTCCGCGCTAGCGCGTGCGTGCGGCGTCCATGCTGCGCACCCCGGCTTCGGTCAGCGTGATGTTAAAAGTCCGCTCACCATTCCACTGGATGAGGCCAGGTAGCTTCACCACGCCGGCCTTCTCGAGCTCACGGAGTTCTTCTTCGAGTCCCTCCTCGTAGCCGAGCAGCTGCCCCAGTGCAGGGATGGTGGTGGTATTGCCAGTGACTGCACCGGCGGCGACCAGCCCGCTGAGGACTTCCGGGTGAGTTTCTACTGCGGTGATGCTCGCTTGAGTGACGCCTTCGAGGCTTCCTTGTTCGGTGATGGCCTTGATGCGTCGCTTGCCCACTCGATAGGAGGAGGTACCGAACGCGCGCCCGCCGAAGATGAACGCGGGGATGGAGAAGGCAGTGAGTCCAGCGGCGATAAGGATGGGGTTGGGCGAGATATCGCTGAGAACCCCGGTGGACTTAATTCCCTCAGTGATGAGAGGGGAGAAGATAGCAAGCACCGGTAGAAAGTAGGCGAGAAGAGGGTAATCGCCCGCCCGGTACTCTTCTTGCGCGGCTTGGACGAACTTTGGCTTGCTGCGAATGATGCGGATGGCGCCGTAAAGCATCACCATGATGAGCACCGCATAGACAGGGACTGCATAAGGGGAAGGAAAATCGACGACGCGAAGGCCGGAGGCGATGCCCGCGGGTACAGCAACGGTGATGATATCTTGCAGCGCAATCTCGTTGCGGGCGCGCGCTTGGGCCACGGTACGTGGCGCCTGTTTAGGTAATTTCCGTTCTGCCGGTGTGTTCGTGGGCGCGCTGTCGGACATAGCGGCGATACTAACATGTGAGCCTCGGTTGGGCTCTGTGCCAGAATGGAAGGCGCTGACAACTAAATAAAGATTTTAAGAATTTTTCAAAGACTCACTACCGTGTGGCGGCAACCTGCGCCCGGGGTGAGCACAACCTCAGGAGATTAGCCACTGATGGCATCCAAGAAGAAAACAGAAGAAGCACGTAGTGAATCGACGTTGGCCACGGCTGTAGCGGGGATTGACCGCGAGGCGCTCGCCCCCAAGACCCGCCTCTATGCCCTGGCTAAGCAGGTGGGCGTGGCCTCCAAGGAACTGGTGGCTCAGTTCGCACAGATGGGAATTAAGAAGTCTGCGCAGTCCTCGCTGACCCCGGAAGAGGTGGGCCAGCTTATCGACGCCCTCGTGCCCGCCACCGAAACCCCCGAGCCAGCCGCAGCCGTGGACAACCAGGTCGCGGCCGAGGACGCCGACCAGCCGGAGGGTTTGGCAGAGGACAAGCCCACGAAGACCGTCAAGAAGAAGCGCGCTAAGCGCGCGGTCAAACGCGTGAGCAAAGCAGGCAAGAAGGCTGAGTCGAAGGAGCAGACAGAGGACCCCACACCGGAACAGTCTGCTGCGCAACCGGACAGCGCGGGGGAGTCCCAGGAAGCCGCGCCGGCACAGGATGCTGAGCAGGCCGCGCAGCCGGAGCAGCTGAGCGAGGAGGAAGAAAAGCTGCGCGAGCGCGTGCGTAAGAACGTTGATAACGAAATTTCGCAGATCGTCGACAAAGTCGATGCCGAAATGCTGCACGAGGCGCTCGCCGAGGCCGGTGATAGCGACGAGGAGGACGATGACCTCACCCCGCTGATCACCCCGATGGCGGAGGAAGACCCAGACGTGTACGACTTTGCGCCAGTCTTCATGGCGCCGAAGATTACGCCACTGTCCAAGCGTCAGAAGCCAGAAGAGCGCGAGGAGGAATCCGAGGAGGATGCAGCGCCGGTAAGCCAGCCGCGCGGTCGCCGTCGCGGCAGCCGTGGAACCTCCCGTGGCCGCGGGGCAGAAGGCCGTGCGCCGGAGCGCGAAGAGATCGAGCACATCGACGAGCCCAAGGCCATCAAGGGCTCAACCCGCATCGAAGCACAGCGCCGTCGCCGCGCGGAGCTGCGGGAGAAGGGCCGCGAGCGCCAGCACATTGTGTCGCAGGCGGAGTTCCTGGCGCGCCGCGAATCCGTCGAGCGCACCATGGTGGTGCGCGATAAGCAGCGCACTGACGGCGCAGGCATCATCACACAGGTTGGTGTACTGGAGGATGACCTTTTGGTCGAGCACTTCGTCACGACCGAAACGCACCCGTCCCAGATAGGCAATATCTACTTAGGCCGCGTGCAAAACGTTCTGCCGTCGATGGAGGCGGCCTTCGTGGATATCGGACAAGGTCGAAACGGCGTGCTGTACGCGGGGGACATCGACTGGCGCGCATTGGGCATTGGCGGGCGCAGCCGCAAGGTAGAAAACGCCTTGAAGTCCGGTGATCAGGTTCTCGTCCAGGTGGCCAAGGACCCCATTGGTCATAAGGGCGCGCGTTTGACCACCCAGATTTCCCTGGCCGGTCGCTTCCTGGTGTACGTGCCGGGAGGGCGCAGCGCGGGAATCTCCCGCAAGCTGCCGGCACCGGAGCGCAAGCGCCTCAAGGGAATCCTGGAGCGCGTCATCCCAGGAGATGGCGGTGCCATCATCCGTACCGCAGCGGAAAACGTGTCGGAGGAGGATATTGCCTCCGATGTCAACCGCCTGCACTCGCTGTGGGAGGACATCAGCGCCCGCGCCGCGCACGAAAAGGCAACGAAGGGCGCTAAGCCGGTCACCTTGTATGAAGAGCCGGATCTGCTCATCAAGGTGGTGCGTGACCTTTTCAACGAGGACTTCAGCACCTTGGTGGTGGACGGTAAGCGTTCCTACAACACGGTCAGCGCCTATGTGGACTCGATGGCACACGACCTGGCCGATCGCGTCGTACGCTATGACGCACGCGAGCACGATGGCGAGGATGCCTTCAGCGCCTACCGCATCGATGAGCAGCTGCAGAAGGCTTTGGGCCGCAAGGTCTGGCTGCCCTCGGGCGGCACGCTCGTGATCGATCGCACGGAGGCCATGACGGTCATCGATGTCAACACCGGTAAGTTCACCGGCTCTGGTGGCAACCTCGAGGAGACGGTGACGCGCAATAACCTCGAAGCGGCCGAGGAGATCGTGCGCCAGATGCGCCTGCGCGATATCGGCGGAATGATCGTTGTGGACTTCATTGATATGGTGCTGCCGGAAAACCAGGACCTTGTGCTGCGCCGCCTCAAGGAAGCGCTGGGCCGGGACCGGACGCGCCACCAGGTTTCTGAGGTCACCTCCCTGGGCCTGGTGCAGATGACGCGCAAGCGCGTCGGCACCGGCCTTATCGAGACCTTCTCCACCGAGTGCGAGGCCTGCCATGGCCGGGGCATCATCATCCACGACTACCCGGTTGATGAGGAGACGGAAGAGGATAACTCGAAGCCGCAGCGCCGTGGCCGCAAGGAGCGCCGCGCACCGCAGCGCGATCCGAAGAAGCACCCCGCCGCTGTGCGCATGCACCGCGACGACGAGGATGCTGCAGCGAACCACGAGCCCGCCGGGCCTGAAATCGTAGAGGAAACGCGCGACGAGGAATCCTCTCTGGAAGAACTCGTGGCCAACGTGGTCGTTGTCGACGAGGAAGAAGCGGATACGCCGGATAGTGCCTCCATTGGCTACGCCGTAGCGGAAAACCTGGAAGCGAAGCGTTCGAAGCCGAAGTCAAAGCAGAAGCGCTCGCGCAAGCCGCGCCGGGCAACGCGTACTTTCCGGGAGCCGCAGCGCGAGGAATCCCGCGAAGCCCCTCACGCACAGCAGCAGGGGCAGGATAAGAACGCTAACAACGCTGAAGCGGAGAAATCCTCCGGGCAGCGCTCGGAGCAGACCTACGAGGAGGCCGTCGCCGCCTTCGGGAACTCGCCGCGCCGCAAGCGCCGCACGCGCGGAAACTCCCGCTCGGATATTCGCCCGAAGCGCGAAGACTTCGTGCAGGAGGAGACGCCGGCCAAGGAAGCCCAGTTGGCTACCTCCAAGAAGCAGGATAAGGCTGAGCGCAAGAACGCGGAGTCGGGCGAGACAACGAGCGTGCGCTCCACCCGTGGTCGCGGTCGTCGTCGGGTGGTGCGCAAGATGTCGCAGAGCCAGCCCACCCCGGCATCGAATGAACGCGGACAGGGAAGCGACGCTAAGGAGCGCGAGGCCTCCGTACGGACTACGGCGTCGACAAGAAGCAGGGGCGGGCGCGGGAGGCGTCGAGTAACGCGGCGCAGGTCGCGCTAGAAAAGGCGTTTTGCCTTTTCGCCCCCTCACGGGGTAGTCTTTGACAGTCGCTGTTTAGACCATGAATGCGCTGGATGGGACGAACGCGGTTTTCGCGCGTCTCTCGCGGCTTATGATCTGAACGCAATTGTCCAATGTCCATTCGTTAGCGGCACCACCCAGCCGCTAACGAGCCGAGTTTAGATAAGGGGTAGCCCTCTATGTACGCGATCGTCAAGACCGGCGGAAAGCAGTACAAGGTTGCTGAAGGTGACCTCGTCAAGGTCGAGAAGATCGAGGGTGAGCCGGGTTCCTCCGTTGCTCTCACCCCGGTTCTGCTCGTCGATGGCGCAACCGTCAAGTCGAAGGCTGCAGACCTGGAGAAGGTCTCTGTCTCCGCTGAAATTGTCGAGCAGGGCAAGGGCCCGAAGATCGACATCCTCAAGTACAAGAACAAGACTGGTTACAAGCGTCGCCTTGGCCACCGCCAGCCGGTGACCACGCTGAAGATTACCGGTATCAAGTAAGCCTTAACCGGCTCTAATTCATCCCTGAAGGAGGGGAAACCACATGGCACACAAGAAGGGTGCTTCCAGCTCCAGCAACGGTCGCGATTCCGAGTCCAAGCGCCTCGGCGTCAAGCGCTTCGGTGGTCAGCAGGTTAAGGCCGGCGAGATCATCGTGCGTCAGCGCGGCACCAAGTTCCACCCGGGTGAGAACGTTGGTCGCGGCGGCGACGATACCCTGTTCGCTCTCGCTGCAGGCTC
Source organism: Corynebacterium aurimucosum (assembly GCF_046895345.1). Taxonomy (GTDB): domain Bacteria; phylum Actinomycetota; class Actinomycetes; order Mycobacteriales; family Mycobacteriaceae; genus Corynebacterium; species Corynebacterium aurimucosum_G. The sequence continues at coordinate 189,954 of NZ_CP160096.1, forward strand.
TGTTGAGTTCGGCGTCAAGCGTGGCCGTCGTCTGGTCAACATTGTTCCGGCTGAAGAGGCTGCTGCTGAGGCTACTGCCTAAGGAGTATGCTTCACGCACGCTAGTGCCCTTCCCCTCTAGAGAGGAAGGGCACTTTTTATGTGAATACGGTGTCGGGCAGAGAGAAGAGTGCTTATTTATCAAGTTTGCGGGGCGTCACGTTAGGTTCGCGTGAGCTCTACATTTTCTGGCAGAGGGCACAACTCCTGCGCTTGCCAAAGGGGCGAGACGGCCAGTAGTATTCTCGTCGAACTACATTATAGGGGCATAAAAATTTGCTCTGCTTTCCCTTGAATAGGGAGATAGGAAGACTTATGAACAAAGTTTCTACCCGCCTTGCTGCTGTTTTTGCAGCAGGCACTTTGTCCATCGCTAGCGTTGGTTTCGCTGGCCCAGCCCTAGCTCAAACTACGCCGACCGCAACTGAGGCTGGCGTGGAGACCGCCCCAAATCCTGCCAAGATTACGAACGCCGATGTGATCAACGCAGACGAAAAGGTTAATCTCACCATCAAGAAGTACCTCGGTGATCCTGGAGATACGTCTACCCCGTTGCCTGACGCTGAATTTAAGGTCGAGCGTGTCAACGTTGACCTGACCACCCAGGAAGGCTGGAAGCAGCTTTCCGGTTTTACTGCAGAAAACGCTGATATCGATCGAGGGTTTGCAGCGCTAACAAAGAAGACCAACGCCAGCGGTATCGTCACTTTCGATACGGCGTCCGATGGTCTGAAGGTCGGCGCCTACAAGGTTACCGAGATCAACCGCGACGGATACACCACCGCACCACCGTTTCTCGTGACGCTGCCGCATGATGTCGACGGCAAATGGATCTATGAGCAGACGGTTTCTCCAAAGAACCAAAAGGTTACGCCTTCGAAGCAGGTGAAAGATGCTGATGCCACGATCGGTAAGCAGTTGACCTATACGGTTAACGCCCCAGTCCCGGCGGATACGCTGAGCCGCTTCATCATCCAGGACCCGCTTAACGCTGCACTCGAGGTCAAGACCGGTGATGTCAAGGTCTCGTTGGATGGCGCTAAGAATGGGGCAACCCTCGCAGCTAGCGACTACAACGTCACTCTCGATTCCGCTTCCAATGCCCTTCAGGTGGAGTTCACGAAGGACGGGCTGACCAAGCTTCAGGAAGCACGTAAAGGCGCTCCGGGGCTGAAGGTCCTCGTTGAGTTCCCTGCCACCATCACCAAGGCACCGGAAGGCGGCGAGATTACTAACACCGCAAAGATCCTGCTGCCCAATGGCGCTGAAGTGGATACCAACGGTGATGACCCGGCTACCCCGGACACAGAGGACAACCCCACCAAGACGACGTTCGGTAACCTGACCATCACCAAGACGTCCGGCAACGCTAAAGACGGCGATTCCCTCGATGGCGCTGAGTTTGAGCTCTACCAGTGCAAGCAGGAGAACGGGAAGTGGCAGCTGCTCGGTTCCCCGCTGAACATGGCCACCGCCGCTGACGGCACTCCGGCAACGAAGATTGTCACCTCTGGATCCAAGGGCACCGCACCAAGTCTCGAATCTGAAGCAAAGGGTTACGCCATCCCGATCCAGTCCTTCGCAGCTGAGACCGGAGTTACCGCCAAGGACTACTGCGTTCTGGAAACCAAGGCACCGAAGAACTTCGTGCGTAACGAAGTACCGCAGCACGTCACCGTTGACGTCAATGCTAAGACCCTGGCTGTCTCCGTCGACAACCAACGCAACTCCGTGCTGGGCCAGCTGCCGGCCACGGGTGCATGGGGAATCATCCTTGTCTTCCTCGTCGGACTTGCGCTGCTGGCTCGCGGTATCTACACCTCCTACAAGGATTCCCGCACTGCCTAAGTGAGGTCCAGATTGGAGGAATTTGATGAGCGAACGCAGGAAGCGACGTCGTAACCCGCGCTCCATCATCTACCTCATTCTGGCCCTCTTGGTGTTCCTGTCACCGGTCATATTGACCTATTACAAGAACATCGAGCAACACCGCATTGCGGAGAACTACTCGCGCTCGGTCTCGCGCTTGTCGGAGGATGAACGCGCGGCTGAGTTTGCACGGGCCACGGAGTACAACGCACAGCTGCCGGAAGTCGGTGCTCCCGACCCTTGGGTCAACGGCGTCGATGTGCATTCCAAGGACTACCAGAACTACCTGGATATTCTTGGAACAACAGGGCCGTTGGCGCGCGTGCGCGTCCCTAGCGTGGGCATTGACCTGCCGGTCTACCACGGGACGTCAACAAGCGTGCTGGCCCACGGCGTTGGGCACCTTTATGGCACTGCACTTCCCGTCGGCGGTGTGGGGACCCACTCGGTTCTCACGGGACACACAGGGCTTGCAACACTGACCATGTTCGACAACCTGACCCATGTTTCTCCCGGTGACGTCTTCACCGTGGAAGTCATGGGGGAGGTTCTGGCGTACAAGGTCACTGCCGTGGAGACGGTTCTTCCTGAAGAAATTGAGCACCTGAGAGTCGAAGAAGGAAAAGACCTCCTTACTTTGGTGACGTGCACACCGTACGGCATCAACTCCCACCGTTTGCTCGTCCATGGCGAGCGCACGGAAGTACCTGCCGACTTTGACCAAGGTTTCACTCCGCCGTGGCAGTCATGGATGACCATTGCCATTGCGATCGTCCTTTTAATCATCGTTTATTTGCTGTGGTTGCTGCTACGTCGCCGTAAACGGCACCATCAAGACCAACAGATTCACAGTTAGCGAAAGTTTTTATGCTCATGAAGTCACATGCTCATATCTATGGACGCTTCGCGTCCGTGCTTGCTGTCTTCATGATCGTCTGCGTGACCTTGTTTAACGCAGTGCCTGCGCCCGCCCAGCAAGCAGCGAGTTTGGTTATTGCCAAAACTCTAGGCGCTGGTATGGCAGGGGAGCCGGTGGATACGCAGGCCCGATTTAAGGCATTCCAGTTAATTGACTTGAAGGCCGATGCCGCCACGGATTTAGGCAAACTAGCGCAGGAAAATCCGCGCCTGCTTAGCGACGACCCCGGATACCGTACCGGCCAAACCTACTTTGCTGACACTAACGAAGAAGGCAAGGCCAGCTTCTATGACCTTCAGCCAGGTGTCTACCAAGTCTCAGAGGTCAGCCTCCGCACGGGCAATGAGCACCGCGACGTGGCTACGCCTATCTTGGTGTACATCGGTGAGAAAACCTCCCTCGTGCGGGCAAAGAACCAGCCCACGGTTATCGAGAAGAAGGCAAGCAGTAACGAGGCGAAGCCCGGCGATGAGCTAATTTTTCATATCACTACGTCGGTTCCGCCGTGCGATGCCAATGGCGAGCTTCACCAGTACGTCGTGATGGATGAATTGGCTTCTCTTCTCAGTTTCAAAGGCATTAAAAATGTACGTGTGTCTAATGCCGATGGTGGTGTGCGGCTCGCAGAGGACGAAGACTATGTGGTGGGGCAATCGGGAAACCGGGTTGAGTTTTCCCTCAAGAAGTCTGGTTTGGCCAAACTTGCAGGCGCACGGGATGGAAATCCAGAAACCAAGGTTCATTTCGACATCGTTACGTCCGTCAAGGAAAAAGCGGACTTCGCTTCGACGGTTCATAACACTGCGCTTTTCTCCCCGGATGGCTATTGTGTGCCGAAAGCAGGGGAGATCCAAGCAGAGAACGCACGCTATAGTCTTGTCGCTGATGAACAGCCTCTCAGCGATGCGCCGGTTGCTTTAGATTGCTTTATCGGCCTCGCACCGGAAAAATCGAACACGGCTGAAGTAGTTCTTGATAGCAGCGGGCAACCAGGTGGATCGAGCAATTCAGGCCTGTGGTGGCCCATTGCCGCCCTCGTCGCAGCCCTAGGGCTCGGTCCCGCGGGCAGTTCTGCGGGTTCCTCAGAAAAGCCTGGAGGAGAAGTAGAGAGCACAGAGCCGCCAAGCTCGCGAACCTCCACACCGGACGAAGCGCAGCCGCCCACGTCAGAAAAATCCGGGCCGCTGAGTCGGGCGCTTGACTCTCTAGCCAGCACTGGTGCCAGCGTTATCGGAATCATTTTGGCGGGTCTGACTCTCATTGCGTTGTCTGCGGTATTCCTCTCGCGGCGTCGCGAAAGGGATGAAGACGTAGATGAAGTCCCGGCACCAGAACAAGGTGGCCAGCCGTGATAGTGTCCCGCTCTTTAACGAATCACCCACAATTTTTAGGAGCCTTTGTGCAGAAGACCACACTGACCACAGCGATAAAGCGCCTCGGCGCCGTTATCGTGGCGGCCGTGATCGTGGTTGCGGGCCTTGCCATCCCTAATAGCCCTTGGGAAGAACACACCACTGCGGAGGCGCAAGCACAAACCTCGAGGGACTGGGGCACGAACGAGAACATGTTCAACCAGTGTTCCTTCCGGAGGGGCACCGGCGATGTGGCACCGTACGCTCAACAGCTGTGTTGGATTGACATGGCAGGCTTGATGCAGGTGCTTTCTCCGAAGCCTACTCGCGTAACGAAGGACATGGGCCGTTATGAGATGAGCTTTACAGTTAATCTCCTCTCGTACTCCGAACGAGTGGGTGGTGGATCGACTAGGTGGTCGACGGAGATGAAGCGTTTCGGTCTGGCAGCTGGTCCGATTAACAACCGCGTGTTTGGTAACGAAATCGACGGAGTTCAGTACTTCGGTCAATTCACTGGTGACAGCAGCACCCCTGCGATAACTTTTTACAATGATGTCAGTGTTGTCGATGCTGGCCAAATGGCTAAGGTGCAGTTCCGTGACATCAAAATCAAAGACAAGGCTACCGGTAAGAACGTCACTGGCTACCGCATGACCGCGATCGACGCCGAGGCAACGGAGTCTGGGCTCTTCGGCGAGAACATGTCTTTTGACGCGCCCGAGTTGAATCAAGACTTGAATTTGTACCGCCGGATTACACCACCGGGATATCTTCCAGCGTGTGATCCTGCTAGAGACTCACGAAGCATTCTGGGGCCAGGTGAAGAAAGCTACTACAGCAAGGGCGATAACACCTTCAAGGATGTCTACTGTAAGGAGAACACGGCTTATCAGTATCCCGCAGGTACATACATTCTTGGTGGCAACGGTGTTACGTCTCTTGACGTAGGTCTGTTCACGCGTACCGGAACTCAGGCCTTTGCTCTCGCGCTGAACATGGGCCGAATGACAGGAAACGTTGCGCCTGTCGATACCACGATGGAGAAGGCTGCAACGGGACAAGCGACATCCTTTGACTTTTCCATGGCTACCCGTCTCAACGGTACCGAGACACCTGTTCCATGGCAGGGTGAAGGAACCTATACCCAAGCGTTGCGCCAAATGGATGCCTATGATGCAAACGGCACTAATGCTAAGGACGTGATGCTCTTCCGTTCCGCTGCTCAAGGCGCGCAAAAGAACCTTGCTTTTAACCGCTATGAGCCATCATGGCAATGTACTGACCCTACGGATGCAACGAAGAACATCACGGTGAAAGAAGGCCGCGTCCCCGCGGGTAAGGGTGTGTCCTTGGAAAAGGATACGGCTACTGGCACTTCCACTCTCGTGATGGAGAACAAGACCTCAGTTCCCATGAACTGCAAGGTTACGTGGACGCCTAAGTTCAAACCTTCATCACTAAACTTGCGTAAGTCAGTGAGCGGCACTGCGAAAAATTACAAAGATATCCAGCTGCGTACATACGACATTGGCTATTCCTGCACGGAACCTCAAGGGTTCAAAGCAGCATATCCAGACGTGAAACTTGCGGATTCACGCGAGCTTGCCGACGGCGCTGGATATACCGTTACTGGTTTGCCTGCGGGCGCAACGTGCACGTTGACGGAGAAGAATGCACAGGCAAGCCCCGGCACACAGTTGAAGTTGACTTGGACAGGAACCAACGTGACTTCGGGGACTGGAGCTACTCCTACTGCGACGGTCAAGTTGGCCGAGGGAAGCAACAACGCGATGGGCGTGAGCAACGCAGTTGCTGGAAATGCCTTTGATGCGCGTACAGGCACCGTTAACGTGTCCAAACACATTCATGGTGAAGCGGTTGATCAACTTGGAAGCCCACGTGACTACCGCTTTGAGTTGACCTGTGATAGTGCGAACTATGACCAGATAGTCACTATGGAAACTACGTCATCGGGTGCTAACCAGCTCGACGGAACTGCCCAGTTTACGGGTGTACCCCTAGACCGTGATTGCCTCCTCAAGCCGCTGTCAGGCTTGTCGGGAACCGAAACTGAGACGATTGTCTTTGATGGCCGTGAGCTCAAACTGAACGGCGCCGTGGTGGAGAAAAATGACGCCGAAGCCTACTCGCTGAAGTTTCCTGACTCAGGCCAAAACAACAGCATTGCCACTGTGTCAATTGATGCCCAGTATTCCTTCCAGCGCCGTGACGTCAGGGTTCAAAAGAACCTCATTGGACCCGCGGCCGCAAAGGTTCCTTCTGATGGAATCTATGATGTCTCCTACGTTTGTGAGACTCCAAACGATCCTGCCGGCAAGGTAGAAGGCACTCTGAAGCTCGCCAGCGGAAGTGAAAACGCCCAGTACATCAAGGGAGCGCGCGTTGGGTCAGAGTGCCGAATTTGGGAGTCACAGCAACCAGAATTTCCCAATCAGGTTGTGGATAGGACTCAGGTTACGGCGTCTGATACCTCTGACCAGGTCACTACCTTGACTAATGAGGAAGCCAAATCCAAGCCGGTGCTCAAGGTTGAAGATACGACTGATTCGAACCAGAATGCTGTGGCAGTATCCAATCACTATGTCAGCCGGCTGGCTACCGTTGACCTCCGCAAGCTGGTGAGGTCTGAGCTCGGCATTTCCAACCTTTTGCCAGCCGATTATGAAGTTTCATTTGACTGTGGTGTCCGGAACGTCGAGACAGCCGAGGGCCAGTATGCCAACGTCGATCTTCGCGGTGACCTTCGCCTCGGCGGATCGGAAACCAAGCGCCTGATCGCGGATGTGGCTGATGAAAAGCTGGCGTCGCTTGTAAACGAAGGTCCTGATGGCTCGATGCGTGTGCCCTATGGCAACACATGCCGTTTTTCTGAAAAGGATCCTGACACAGTTGGCGGCCTCGACTGGTCGTCCAACGTTGGTTCTCTTAGCCTCGAGGTTGGACAGCCTGAAGAAAAGGTCGACGTAATTAATACCTTCAAGGCTGCCGGCGATGGCGTAACCATTAAGCAACGAACCGCAGGCGTCGCAGACTTTGCACGTCCGGTGGAGTACTCCTTAGAGTGCCAAGCCTCCGACGGTACCCCGCTAAATTTGGGTGAACAGGGGCGCTTCACCCTGAAACCCGGCGAATCTTCTATCCAAGTACCCAGCTCCTCTATTCCAGAGTCCAGTACGTGCCAGATTAAGGAGCTCGATGTTGATGATGGGACGCGTGGAGACGGATTCGAGATCACACGAAACTCCACGTTGAAAACAGATGAGGTGGATAAGTCCTTCGCTACTGGCGAAGGGGTTGATTCTGGCGTATTCACGGTAGGCGAACAAAGCGTGGTTAACATTTCGCACACGTATGACTACGCCGAGAAGAAGATGAAAATCACCAAAGACGTCGCGTTTGATTCGGAAACCGGTGATTACATCTCTCAGGCGCGCAAGAACGTAAAGTATCAGCGTGAATTCGATGTCAGTGTCGTCTGCACCCCGCCGGATGGGGGCGTGGTGGTTTCCCACACAGGAAAGGTAAGTTCTCCGCATTCTGACAACCCGCAAACCCAACAGCTCGTGTTCGACGACATCCCGGACGGCTCCACCTGTCGCGTGACCGAAGGTGATACCACGGCCGCAGAAGGAATTACCTTTACGCAAGAGGTAGAAGCCAACGGTCAACGTGCTGAAAAGTCACTTGAATTTGCCATCAACGGTGACACGCCGGTGCAACTGATTAATACCTATAAGCGTCAGATGGCCAAGGTGGACCTGACTAAGATTGCGAATACTCCCATCGACATCGAAAAGGCACAGCCTGATGTCACTGGGGATAGTGTCTACTACACGCACAATTTCTCTATGGTTTGTTCAGATCCTGAGGGGTCAGACGCAGAGTCCGGAGAGCTCCCACCGGTTGAGACCAAGCAGATCACAGGCCCAGGGCATACCGAATTTGTCAATGTTCCAGTCGGCGCGGACTGCTCCATCACAGGCGATAAATTTGGTCAGCTTGATTTGAAGAAATCTCAGGGCGAAGGCAAGCCAGCGCTTGAGACGCACCTCATTCCAGAAAAGGTTGAGTGGCGTCTGCAACGCAACGACACCGAGCCTTCTATCGACACCGATCTGAAGGAGGGGACCACTACCTCGCAGCAGATTTCTATCAAGGCAGATGATGCCGATGGGACGTCCAACAATGTGCTAACGCTGACTAACTACTACACCTTCGTCAAAGCCAAGCTTGGGATGAGCAAGAAAATCGTTGCTTCGGACGATGACATGAAGGTTTTGCGAAATGCTAAGCCCGGAGTGAACTTTAATTTCAACTACCAGTGCCAAGGCGTGGGATATTCCACTTCTAATATTGGTCTGCCCACAACGCTCGCCGCGGGAGACAACACAAAGTTTGCTGATCCAGGCAGGACGTTTAAATCAAACGAGGTGGAAGTTCCGTCGGGTGCGTGGTGTACCGCAACTGAAGATGAGCCTTCGGCAACCCCTCCGGAGCTGACATGGAGCGCTGATTCGCGCGAAATTTCTAAGCGCGTGGGCTCTGCTGAGTCTTCGGTTGAATCCGTCGACTTTGTTAATACGTATAAGCGTCGCACTGTACCGGTACGCATCGTGCCGATGCAGGACGGCTACTTGGGAGGGGCGGATAACGCCCAATACGACTATGACCTGACGTGTAAAGATCCTTCGGGCACTCAAGAGTCCTTCACCAGAGCAGCGGTGAATACTAACGCGACCTATACAGTGGCTGATAGAGCCGAACCGTCTGGCGGCAGTATTGTTGAGCTCCCGGTGGGATATGACTGCACCCTGGATCTGAGCAAGTCCTCGGCTCTTCAACCACGAGTGCAGCTCGAGGCAACGAGGTCTCAGCGCACTCCATACGTGGAGTTTGGTAAGTGGGTTGGTGGTCAGCCCGATGCTAAAAACCCAACCCAGAAGCTAGCTTCGCTCACGGCTGACGAAGTGACCGATGCGATGAAGAAATACAGCTATGACTTCAACATCGATCCGAAACTACAGTCACGATCTGGCGAACCGGTAATGACGCTGGGCGCGGAAGCGATGCACCTGCGTGATCGCGTTGACGTCACCTTTAGCAAAACGTCCACTGGCGCAGCGGGCGAAGGAAAGACCTTCGAATTTGCGTCTAGTTGTGGTGATACATCTTTCGAGCTCAAATCGGGTGAATCCCACACACTGAAGGGAATTGAGGTCGATCGTAACTGCACGATTCGTGAGCAAACGGCTGACGGACAAGCAGGTGCTGTTGTCTCCGTTGAAAGCTCAGGCGAGCGTTTGGGAAACCCGACGGCCGTCACGCTAACTGATGACGAAGGCCGCCTCACTGGTGGTACGTGGACGTTCGACGTATTGCCAGTGAGCACACCGACGGATTTGTCTACAGATGGCGCGAAATGGGCACTTAATGCCAAGAACTCTTTCCCAGGGCTCAAGGTGAAGAAAAAGATAGATGGTGCTCCGATTAGCGCGATCAGCGGGGCAGTGGCCGATACCGCAATTCTTCCGGATTCGGCTCAGACCATGCGCTTTACCTATGAAGTTGAGAACGAAGGTGCCCTGCACATCGGCAACTTCTTGGTCAAGGAACCCGAGCTAGCTGGGTTTACAGTTCGCAATAGCGCTGGTGAAGAGTATGGCATCAACAATAACGGCCTCATACCGGTCGGCGTATGTAATTTGGGTGACGGCGGTCGGCTAGCGCCGGGAGCCAAGCGGGACTGCTCCTTCGACGTGGTGATTGACCAGGACACGGACACTGCCTTTAGTTATAAGGGCACCGTCTCGGTTACGGCAGATGCATACGCTAAGCAGACCGATACAGTACCCGCAGCTCAGGTCTCTGCTTCCGACACGTATGGGGCACTACGCTTGAGCGGGCTGCTGGCAAAGATGCTGCCGGATACGGGTATGCAAACTCTAGTCTTCGTGCTTGTACTCGGCCTCGCGGTATTGGCGTTGGGTTTGTGGTTCTACATGCGCAATCGGGAGGACGATGACGAAACGGAAGAATAAGCGCCGTTCCTTCTGGCTCATCATCGCCGGAATCCTCATCCTGCTGTATCCCATCGTCGCTACGCAGTACAACGACTACCAACTGCACCAGCAAGCCGAATCTTATGGCAGGTCTGTGCGCGGCATAGACCCGCCAACGCAGCGCGAGCACTATATTCGTGCAGCGCATGAGTACAACGAATGGTTGGCGCAGCAAGGGCATCACGCTTATCCTCCCGAGCCCGCTTCACCTGGCTTCGAGCGCTACAGGGATACACTCAATGCTCCGGAGACGGGTGGGGTTATGGCGCGTTTGCGTATCGCCTCCATCGGCGTGGACCTACCTGTTTTCCATACGACCGCTCCCGCAGTTTTATATGGCGGGGCCGGGCACATGTTTGGTTCTTCTTTGCCTGTCGGTGGGCTGGGGACCAACGCGGTGATTTCGGCGCATACCGGGATGGTCAATGCCTCAATGTTTGATAACCTTCCGCGCCTGCAGGATGGTGAGACCGTGACCATCGATGTGATGGGTGAAACCCTCACCTATAAAGTCACCGGACGTGAAGTAGTCAAACCCGAAGACTATGATGCTGTCACCTACGAAGCTGATAAAGACAAACTCACCCTCATTACCTGCACGCCCTATGGCATCAATACCGACCGATTGCTGGTTCACGCAGAAAGAGTGGACACTGTGGCAGAGGAGGAACCTGGATGGCAACCTAAGCTATCGTGGTGGATGATTTTAGCGCTCATCCTTATCGCCGCGGTGCTGGTGATTGTGTGGTGGAATGAGCGACGTCGTAAGAAGAAACGTAGCCAGCGAGTAAGCTGACTACCTTTAGGCCCTAATTAAAAACTTGATTTGGAGACTGGCCCAGACCAGTACGGAGAGTAGCGAGAATGGCACGATTCATTGACCGAGTGGTCTTGCACCTGCAGGCAGGCGACGGCGGACACGGCTGCGCCTCCGTCCACCGCGAAAAGTTCAAGCCTCTCGGCGGCCCAGATGGTGGCAACGGCGGCCACGGCGGAGACATCCTGCTGGAGGTCTCAACCCAAATCCACACCCTCATGGACTTCCACTACCGCCCGCACATCAAGTCTGAACGCGGCGGCAACGGTGCTGGCGATATGCGCAACGGCGCGCGCGGTAAGGACCTCATTCTGGAGGTACCGGCGGGCACCGTGGTCTATACCGAGGACGGGGAGATGCTCGCGGATCTCACGGTCCCAGGTACCCGCTTCGTGGCTGCGGAGGGTGGCTTCGGCGGACTCGGCAACGCAGCACTCGCTTCGGCTGCCCGTAAAGCCCCGGGCTTTGCGCTGCAGGGCGAGCCCGGCGAGGCGCGCGATCTCATCTTGGAGCTGAAGTCCATGGCGGACGTCGGCCTCGTGGGATTCCCTTCCGCAGGCAAGTCCTCGCTCATTTCGGTTCTCTCGGCCGCCAAGCCGAAGATTGGTGATTATCCTTTCACCACCCTCCAGCCCAACCTGGGCGTGGTGGACATGGGCCATGAGTCTTTCACTATGGCGGATGTTCCGGGCCTGATCCCCGGTGCCGCCGAGGGCAAGGGCTTGGGTCTCGACTTTTTGCGCCACATCGAGCGCACCGCGGTGCTCGCACACGTGGTGGATACCGCCTCCATCGAGCCGGGCCGCGATCCGCTCTCGGATATCGAGGCCCTCGAGACCGAGCTGGCCAAGTACCAAGAGTTGTTGGAGCAGGACACAGGCCTGGGTGATCTGCGCGAGCGCCCGCGCGTCATCATCCTCAACAAGGCTGACGTTCCTGAGGCCGAAGAGCTGGCGGAATTCGTCAAGGGGGACCTTGAGGAGAAGTACGGCTGGCCGGTCTTCATCATTTCCGCAGTCGCCCGGAAGGGACTTGACCCACTCAAGTACAAGCTCATGGAGATGGTCAACGAGCACCGCAAGGCCCAGCCCAAGGTCGCTGCGGACAAGAACCACACCATCATTCAGCCGAAGTCCGTGGGCAAGAAAAAGAAGGGCAGGTTCGCCGACTTCACCGTCACCCCGGACCCCGAGGTGGAGGGTGGATTCATCGTCGAGGGAGATAAGATCGACCGCTGGATTCGCCAGACCGATTTCGAAAACGACGAGGCCGTGGGCTACCTGGCGGACCGCCTGGCCAAGGCCGGTGTCGAGGAGGAATTGCACCGCCAAGGCGCGCAGGAAGGCTGCCCGGTAACCATCGGGGACATCACTTTCGAGTATGAGCCCATGGCCGGTGGCCGCGCAACTGATGCTGGCCGTGGACAGGATGGCCGCCTCATGAGCACCGAGCGTGTCTCCGCCGCTGAGCGTAAACGCGCTTCCCAGGCGCGCCGCGGTCTCGTCGACGAGTTTGATTATGGCACGGATGGGGAGGTCACGCGCGAGTCCGCGAACCGCGATCGCTGGCAAGGCTAGCCCGGTATACTGGGCCGGTATGTCATCCGAAAACGACAACCAGCTCGATTACCCGCTTCCCCTCGAACCCTTCGAGGGGCCAACCCCGGATATGGACTATCCGGAGACGACCACGCTCTCGGAAAAATCTAGTGGTTTCTCCTCGCCCTTGCGTGAGGAGATCACCAAAGCCAAGCGCATCGTCATCAAGATCGGATCCTCGTCGCTAACCCGCGATGACTTTGTGACCTCCACCGAGAAGATCGACAAGATCGTCGATGCCGTGTGTGCCCGCATGAATGTCTCGGACATCATCATTGTCTCCTCCGGTGCGGTGGCCGCGGGCATGGGCCCGTTGGGCCTGACCACCCGCCCCACTGATCTGGCCACTAAGCAGGCAGCTGCCGCGGTGGGCCAGGTGCACCTTGCCTATGAATGGGGTGTGTCTTTTGCTCGCTATAACCGCACCATCGGACAGGTGCTGCTGACCGCGTCGGACGTCGGCAAGCGCGATCGCGCCCGCAATGCCCAGCGCACCATTGACCGCCTTCGCCAGATGCGCACCGTGCCCATCGTCAACGAAAATGACACCGTGGCCACCTCCGAGATGCACTTCGGCGATAATGACCGCCTCTCCGCGCTCGTGGCCAATTTGGTCGGCGCGGATGCCCTTTTCCTCTTCTCCGACGTGGACGGCCTCTACGACAAGAACCCCGCGGAGCCCGATGCCAAGTTCGTGGAGGAGGTGCGCACCGGTAAGGACCTCAAGGCGGTCGTTGCGGGCGACGGCGGCAAGGTGGGAACCGGCGGCATGGCTACGAAGGTCTCTGCTGCTCGCCTGGCCACGCGCGGCGGCATCCCGGTGCTGCTGACCTCGGCGGATAACATCGGCCAGGCGCTTGACGACGCCTCCGTTGGCACCGTCTTCCACACCCGCGAGGAGCGCCGGCTGTCCGCGTGGAAGTTCTGGGCGCTCTACTGCGCGGATACCGGCGGCTCCCTGCGCCTCGACGAGGGCGCCATGGAGGCCGTGGTTCGCGGCGGAAACTCCCTGTTAGCCGTGGGCATCACGGACATCAAGGGTGAGTTCAGCGCCGGAGAGATCGTGGACATTATGGGCCCCAAGGGCCAGGTCATCGGCCGCGGCGAAGTGGGCTATGACTCCGCCACGCTGCGTAACCTGCTCGGTAAACACACCGAGGAGCTGCCGGAGGATATGCGCCGCCCCGTTGTCCACGCCGATTACCTGTCTAATTTCGCCTCCCGAATTTAATGCGTTATTTCATGGGCCCCGATGTGTGGGCAGCAACCGTGGCGGATATCGACGCTGCCGGGCACGAGCGCGTTGAGAGTTTGGAGCAGGCGGAGGTCTTTGTAAACACCGCTTCGGATCCAGCACAGACCCCGGAGATTCCGGAGAACATCCAGTGGGTCCAGTATTGCTTCACTGGGGTCAACCGTCATATCGATGCCGGACTCATCCGGCGCGACGGCCTCCCGTGGTGCAACTCCGCCGGCGCTTTTGCTAAGCCCGTGGCGGAATCCGCGCTGGGGCTCATGCTCTCCCAGGCACATCACCACAAGGCTTTCGCCCTAGCGAAGTCGTGGTCGGTGGCGCGCGAGCTGGATGAATCCCAGGCCTGGCTCTATGAGCAGCAGGGGCCAACGCGCGTGCTCATCGTGGGTGCGGGAGGAATCGGCACGCAGCTGATGGCCTATCTTGCGCCCTTCGGTGCGCATATCACTGCGGTGAATCGCTCGGGCCGCCCGGTGGACGGCGCTGACGTAACACTGCCTATTGAGCGCGTTGCTGAGGTATGGAGCGAGGCGGATTTCGTGGTGAGCATCCTGCCGGCGACGGCAGAAACGGAAGCTTACTTTGATGCCGCTGTGTTCCGCGCCATGAAGCAAACTGCGGTGTTTATCAACGTCGGCCGCGGCAGCACGGTGGTAACCGATGATCTCGTGGACGCACTGCGCACGGGCGAGATTGCCGGAGCGGGCCTCGAGGTCATGGATCCGGAGCCGCTCCCGGATGGCCACCCGCTCTATGATCTCCCCAATGCCACGCTGACGCCGCACATGGCGGCCTCGGATCACGTGGCCCAATACCACTTGGGTGCTATCTTCAATGCCAACGCTGCTGCGTGGGAGCGCGGCGAGGACATGCCCACGCGCGTCGACCCGGACGCCGGATACTAACAAGGAGGATGTTCATGAAGTACGCCATCGAACCACACCCCTGGGAGGAGACCATCGAGGTGCTCCATGCCGCGGGCTTTGAGCGCGCTCCGCTTGATGAGGCCTCCTTCCTCATCTACACCGGCAACGGCACTGATTTCCCGGACCCGCTGCCGGAGAACATCGGTTTCGTGCAGATTCCCTCGGCGGGCGTGGATCACGTCTTGGATGCTATGAAGACGACCACCGTGCCGTGGTCGAATGCCGCTGGCGTCTATGACAACACGGTGGCGGAATCCACCATCGCGCTGCTTTTGGCGCAGCTGCATGCGCACCGCCGCGTCAATGGCACGTTTGATTCCTATGCAGAAATGGAAGCCCATACCTCCTACCTCTATGACGAGAAGACGGTGGCCATTATTGGTGCCGGTGGTATCGGCAAGCGCCTGATTAGCATGCTCTCCGGCTTTGGGCCACGCATCATCGCGGTCAACCGCTCCGGCAACCCGGTCGAGGGTGCGGAGGAAACCTACCCGATTTCCCAGGTGGACAAGGTCTGGCCGAAGGCGGATTACTTCGTTCTCATCGCGCCGCTGACCCCGGAGACCCGCCACATGGTGGATGCGGAAGCGTTCCAGCAGATGCCGGAGCACGCGGTGGTGGTCAACGTGGGCCGCGGCCCGCTTATCAACACCGAGGACCTCGTTGCGGCGCTGGAGACAGGCGAGATCGCGGGTGCGGCACTCGACGTCACCGACCCTGAGCCGCTGCCGGAGGATCACCCGCTGTGGCAGGATAAGCGCGTGGTCATCACCCCGCACATTGCCAATACGCAGCGCTCCGTGCGCGAGAAGATCGGCGCGCATACTATCAAGGTGGCCGAGGCTTTCTCGGCGGGGGAGGAGCTACCTACTCTGGTTGATCCGAAGGCTGGCTATTAATGGAGAATCCCGAAATCCGAGTCGGCGATGCCGAGCGTTCCGCGGCCTTGGAGCAGTTGAGCCAGCACTTCGTCAACGGTACGTTAGGCCCCGATGAATTTGAGCAGCGCACCGGCGAGGCCGCCGTAGCGCGCACGCGCGGGGACGTCGAAAAGCTCTTTGCGGACCTGCCAGAGCTTTCCACCCCCAGCGCCACAACACCCGCACGCCGCCACGAGGCGGAGCTGGAGGACATGCTCGCCCGCGGCCGCAAAGTACAGATAGCCGATGCGCTTATCTGGTCAGTGGCCATGATCACCTTTTTCTTGGGGCTTTTCCTTTTCGAATCGGGCTACTTCTGGCTCGCCCCCGTCATCGGTGCCTTTGCGTCGATAGGTGTGCGCGGAGTGCTGAATTTTAGTGACTCGGATGAAGAGCTCTTCGACGAGCTTTCCGAAGGGGAAGAGAAAAAGCGCGCCGAGCGCCTGCGTGCCGCAGCTGAGCGCCGCCGCGAGCTCGAGGCCTAACTAAAGGCCGCTCCGAGCCTATAGCTGCACAAAATCCCTGACAAGCGGGCAGACCTTCCGTACGCTGGTATGGCATGAGCAACACCGAACGTGAAGAAGTTCTGTCCAAAGCCCGCGCCGCCAAGGCGGTGGCGCCACAGTTCGCGCAGCTGCCCACCCC
The DNA here is from genome assembly GCF_046895345.1 of Corynebacterium aurimucosum. Taxonomy (GTDB): domain Bacteria; phylum Actinomycetota; class Actinomycetes; order Mycobacteriales; family Mycobacteriaceae; genus Corynebacterium; species Corynebacterium aurimucosum_G. Next base: position 206,377 of record NZ_CP160096.1, read on the forward strand.
GCGCAAGAATGAAATCCTCCACCGCGCCGCTGAGAATCTGATTGCGCACACCGAGGACATCCTCGCTGCTAACCAGCTTGATATCGAGGCCGGGCGCGCTAATGGCATGTCTGAGTCCCTCATTGACCGCCTGTCGCTGGACGCCGCCCGCATCGAGGGCATTGCCGGCGGCCTGCGCCAGGTGGCCTCCCTCCAGGACCCGGTAGGGGAGATTCTGCAGGGCCGCACCATGGATAACGGCATTCAAATGAAGCAGGTTCGCGTGCCACTGGGCGTGATGGGCATGGTCTATGAGGCCCGCCCGAACGTCACCGTTGATGCCTTTGGCTTGGCTCTGAAGTCCGGCAACGTGCCGCTGCTGCGCGGTTCCAAGTCCGCGAAGAACTCCAACGCCAAGCTCGTGGAGCTCCTCCAGGACACCCTCGCGGAGTTCGATCTGCCGCGCGACGGTGTGCAGCTTCTGCCCTGTGAGACCCACGATTCCGTGCAGGATCTCATCACCGCCCGTGGCCTGGTGGACCTCGTCATCCCCCGTGGCGGCGCGCGCCTCATCAATGCTGTCGTGGAAAACGCCACCGTCCCCGCCATCGAGACCGGTACTGGCAATTGCCACTTCTACGTCGATGCTTCCGCGGACCTGGACAAGGCCATCGACATGGTGATCAACGGCAAGACCCGCCGCACCTCGGTGTGCAATGCCACGGAGGGCGTGCTAATCGACGCCGCGCTGGACGACGCCTCCAAGCTCCGCATCATCACCTCCCTCCAGGAAGCCGGGGTCACCATCCACGGTGATGTCAAGGAGCTCGAAGCCTTCGGAGTCAAGGACGCCGTGGAGGCCACCGACGAAGAATGGCGCGAGGAATTCCTGTCCATGGATATCTGCGCCAAGGTGGTCGACGGTGTCGATGGCGCCATCGCGCACATCGCCGAATACACGACGGGCCATACCGAGGCCATCGCCGCCCAGGACGCCGACGTCCTGCTGACCTTTGCCAACGAGGTAGATGCCGCAGCGGTCATGCTCAACGCCTCCACCGCGTTTACTGATGGTGAGGTCTATGGCATGGGCGCGGAAATCGGCATCTCTACCCAGAAGCTGCATGCGCGCGGCCCAATGGCTTTGCCGGAGCTGACCTCCACCAAGTGGGTGCTGCAGGGCACCGGCCAGACCCGCCCCTAGAGCCAGCTCGAAAAGCTACTCGAAAGCTACTCGAAAGGAATTTTTCGAGTCTGACCTGCGCAAAACAACCTACTCGAAAACTTTTCGAGTAGAATGTTGACCTGTGAGTGTACAGCGAAACTTTCACAAAGAGCCACAGTTGCTTTTGAGTGTGCCCGAAGATCAGTGGTTCGATCGTAAATCGTTCCGAATCAAGCCCAAGGATTTGGCCAAGACAATCGTCGGAATGGCTAATGCTGAGGGCGGTGTTATTGCCGTGGGGATTACGGATCGTGAGTTTGATGGCCTCCCCACAGCAGGGCAGGGTAACGATTTGCGGCAAACCCCGTTGGATCACACGGATCCGACCGTCAGAGTTCGCATCGAAACGCTCGAGGTAAACGAAGACGCTGAAGTGTTCCTCTTTCATGTGCTGCCCAGCGAGCGCGTTCACTATTTAAAGTCAGGGGAGTGCTACCTGCGGGTAGGGGATGAGTCTAGGCATCTGAAAGCCGACGATATCCTTGAGCTTCGATATACCAAGGGTGAGCAGCAGTACGATGCTACGGTGCCGGCGCATGCAAGTCCGGAAGATCTCGATATGACCTTAGTCGAAGATTATGCTGACATTATTGGTTCGGCCTCCGGTGTGGATTCACTCCGGGCGCGAAATCTGATTGACCGCCAGGGGCGGCCGCGGGCCGCCGCGCTCTTGCTGTTTGGAAAGAATCCGCAAGAGTTTTTCCCGAATGCTCACATCCGAGTACTTCGCTTCGCAGAAGATGAGCGTCTGCCGGGGCAACTGCAGCAGTTGGTGGAAGACCATCGTTTTGACGGTCCTGTGCCGGAGCAGATTCGTGCAGCACAACAAGTAATTGGTGGGATGTTGCCGACAGTTCGTAGGCTGACGGGGGCGGGACTATTCGAAGATGAAAATCTCATTCCGCATGATGTGTGGCTAGAAGGACTGGTTAACGCCGTCGTGCACCGTTCATACAGTATGGCGGGTGACCACATTCGCTTTGAGGTGTACCCCAGTCGGATTGAGGTCTCGAGCCCTGGACGCTTTCCGGGGCTTGTTGATCCTGCTAAGCCTGAATCGATAGCTCGTTTCGCGCGCAACCCACTCATCGCACGCGTCACTGCTGAGTTGCGGATAGGCCAAGAACTGGGTGAGGGCATCCGCCGTATGTTTGCCGGTATGCGCCGTGTCGGTTTTGCTGATCCCTCATATACGCAGACCAGCGGCAGTGTTGTTCTGACCTTGAAAGCGGTTCAACGATTGAACGAGCAAGTCGTGAAGGATTTGCCACGCCATGCTGAAGGAGCGTTGGCAGCGTTGGAAACGAGCGCACGTCCAATGTCTACTGGGGAAGTGGCTGAAGCCCTTGGTGTGTCAATTCCATCTGTGCGTCGTGCGTTACAGGCCATGCGTGGCAAGGGGCTGGTGAAATGGAGGGGTAATGGTCCGCGTGATCCGAGGGCGGTGTGGTTTGTTGAAGGGCCTTTTGGGTGAGCTGGGTAGAACTCAAAAGCTACTCGAACCTGACTTAGGTCATGGGTGGGTGAGTAACGTCACTCTTGACACTGTTACCTGTTGGTTTTCGTCGGTGGGGAGGAATTTTTCCGCACTAAGTGGGTAGTGCCGGGGGTATTCAGTAGTCTGATTTTTGTGAGTCCTTATATTCGCACCGTTAAGACCGCTTCTGGGGCGATGGCGGTGCAGGTAGTGTTCTCTGAACGCAAAGGTGCGAAAAGGATGAAGCATATCGGCTCAGCGCATTCAGAGTCTGAGCTTGCGCTTTTAAGAGCTGAAGCTCAACGCATCGTTGATGGTGACCAACTCGCATTGGACTTCGGCGAGGTAGAACACATCCCACCGGCAACAGGCAGCGTTTGCCACCCGCTGCCGGTAGTCGGTCAGCGGGCCGGATACTTGCTGGACTGTATTGATGCGTGTTTCAACGAGCTAGGTCTTGCTGTAGCAAGCGGTGATGATCCGGTGTTTCGGGATCTGGTGCGTGCCCGGATCATTAATCCCGGCTCAAAGCTGGATTCCATCGAGACTCTTGGAGAGGTTGGCATCACCAGCGCAAGCTACCGCACCATCCAGAGGCGTCTTCCCACCTTCGCAACCGAATCATTCGGGGAGATACTAACCCAAGCGTTGGCCCATCATGCAGGTATCGGGCCAGGTACTTTTATTTTGTACGACGTGACCACCTTGTACTTTGAAACCGATACCGCTGATGAGCTTCGCAAACCCGGGTTTTCCAAAGAGCGCCGCCTAGAGCCGCAAATCCTTGTCGGGCTGCTTACTGATGCCACTGGGTTTCCACTGCATGCGGGGGCGTTTGCTGGCAACTCGGCAGAAACCCACACGATGCTGCCGATGATCACACGGTTCCAAGAGGCCTTTCAACTCGATGAAGTTACCGTCGTTGCTGATGCAGGCATGTTCTCCGCGGCGAACAAACAAGCACTCATCGATGCAGGTCTGCACTACATCTTGTCGGTGAAAACCCCCACCGTGCCTGAGGTGATCGAAACCTGGCGGCGGGAAAACCCCGGTGAAGACTACACCCACGGCCAGATCTGGACACAAGCCTCGGCAAGCGATGGGCGCAAACACACAACCCCGAATACGGTGACGCATTACCAGTACTCCCACGATCGGGCCAGACGCAGCCTGCGCGGAATCAAAGAGCAAGTAGCGAAAGCCAAACGCGCTGTTGACGGCGATATCGCTATCAAGCGCAACCGTTATATCGATCTTTCCGCCCCGAACAAGAAGGTCAACTATGCTCTTGCTGCCAAACACCGAGCCCTTGCCGGAATTAAAGGTTATGAAACCGACCTGACCGCGCTTGCCGCCCAGGAGGTTATCGGGCATTACCGCAGGCTATTTAACATTGAGAAATCATTTCGGATGTCGAAATCAGACCTGAAAGCACGCCCAATCTACGCCAGGAAACAAGACTCCATCACCGCACATCTCAACATTGTCATCGCAGCACTAGCCGTGGCCCACCTAATGGAGACCCGCAGTGGTCAATCCATCAAACGCCTGGTGAGAACACTCAAAAAATACCGCAGCTTCCAACTCGTCGTTGGCGGCGAAACCATCCACGCCGCCGTACCGCTTCCACCCGATATCACCGCCACCATCCAAGCAATCACCGGCCGCGAACTTCCGCACTAAATTGGCCTAAGTCAGGTTTCGCGCGCAACCCACTCATCGCACGCGTCACTGCTGAGTTGCGGATAGGCCAAGAACTGGGTGAGGGCATCCGCCGTATGTTTGCCGGTATGCGCCGTGTCGGTTTTGCTGATCCCTCATATACGCAGACCAGCGGCAGTGTTGTTCTGACCTTGAAAGCGGTTCAACGATTGAACGAGCAAGTCGTGAAGGATTTGCCACGCCATGCTGAAGGAGCGTTGGCAGCGTTGGAAACGAGCGCACGTCCAATGTCTACTGGGGAAGTGGCTGAAGCCCTTGGTGTGTCAATTCCATCTGTGCGTCGTGCGTTACAGGCCATGCGTGGCAAGGGGCTGGTGAAATGGAGGGGTAATGGTCCGCGTGATCCGAGGGCGGTGTGGTTTGTTGAAGGGCCTTTTGGGTGAGCTGGGTAGAACTCAAAAGCTACTCGAAAGCTACTCGAAAAGAATTTTTCGATTCTGACCTGCGCAAAACAATCTACTCGAAAACTTTTCGAGTAGATTGCCTGCCTTGTGCGAGGTTAGTGCTGCGGAGTCGGGGAGTGCTGGGTAATCTGAACCGCGGTAATAACTTAAGTAGTGATTGGTGTCTTCATTCTCATGTTATCCCGCATTGCATCCTCTGTGGCCGCCGCCGTCATGGCCGTGTCCGCCGTCATTGTCCCCCAAACCATTTCCGCTCCCGCCGCGCACGCTGACGAACAGTGTCCCGCAGTGGTCGTTGTCGCCGCGCGCGGCTCCGGCCAAAACGGTCAGGTCTACCCCACGCAGTATTCGAACCAGGGCGGCCGCGCCTCCAATGGATGGGAGGGCGAATCCATCCGCGCCATGCTGCAGGGCGCCGAGGCGCGCTACCAGGCCACTCATGGCGGAAATTCGCTGATGAAGGACGTCTACGTGCTGGGGCTGGAGCCGCAGTACTATCCGGCGACCTACCCGGAATACTCTGTTCCGAACGAGTCCGTTCCGAATACCGCGGCTGACCTCGTGCGCCTAGCTACGCAGTACGCCAACCCGGTCATCAACACCGCAGTCTCCGCTATCAACCAGTTTATGTACTCCGTGCAGACCGGCAATCGTGGCGTGACCAGCGCGATCAACAGCTATGAAGCCGCCACGGGTTGCCACCCGCAATACATCCTCTCCGGCTACTCCCAAGGTGCTATGGTCCTGTCCAACCACGAGCTGGAGCTGGCTCACCGCGGTCAGCTCGCAGGCGTCGTGACCTTTGGCAACCCGCTGACCCGCGCCGGGGACCCGGCCGTTGTCGGTGCAACCCAGGGCGCGGGCGGCCCGATGGGCTACTTCCCGCAGATGCGCGCCAACGTCAGCCGCGTGGACTACTGTCTGCCGCTCGATGCCGTATGCGACCTCTCCGCCCAGACCCTCTACGCCGCGAAGCCTACAGGTGGCACCCATGGCCAGTACTTCTTTACCCATCACCAGTGGGATAGCCAGGTCTACGATTCCATCGGCCGCATGGTAGATGGCGTCCGTTTCCGCTAAACAGGAAAGAATGAAGTCTCTTTCTTTTCGTGTTTCCTGTGTAGCTGCCGCGCTTGGTGCGGCAGCGTCCCTTCTCAGCGCGCCCGTGGCCTCGGCGAGCGGTGGCGGCACGTGCCCCGACACCGTGGTGCTCGTCGCACGCGGTTCGGACCAGAACGAGGAGCAGGGCGAATACATCGGACCGCAGCGCTACTCCGCGAAGGCTCCAGAATCCACCGGTTTTGAGGGGCGTAATTTCGCCGCTCTGTTCCACCAGGTAGAGCAGCGCCACCCTGGTGCTATGGATGGTGTGTATGTGCTAGCACTGGACTCAGAGGCATACCCTGCGGCCATGAACCTGCCGCCTTTGGCGCAGGAGGGCGAGGATTTAAGCCCACTTCAGCTGGTACAGCGGGCGCTCGGGATCCTTCAGCAGCACTCTCTTGGAGAGATGGCGTATTCGGTGACGCTAGGGGCCATTGATAGTCTGCGCACCGGTGCCCGCAATGCCCCGAGAGTGGTGGACAACTATGAGGCCACCACCGGCTGCCACCCGCGGTGGATAGCCGCCGGCTACTCGCAGGGAGCGCTCGTCGCAACGAGCGTGGAGGGTCATTTGGCCGAGACCGGGCGTCTGCATGGCATGCTCACCTTCGGCAACCCGCTTCACCAGGTCCCGTGGGCTAAGAACCGCGCCGGCCTACCAGGGAATCGCTACGTCGATTATTGCCTAGACGGTGATTTCGTGTGCGACTTCTCGCTTGAATCCGCCAACCGCGCTCTAGCCACCAAGGCCGAGCGCCACGCCTCCTATTTCTTGGGGGAGCCTTCCGGACAGGATGTGCAGGTCATTGATGCAGTGGCCGGTATACTCACCAGCCATGACTAGTCCACAACGCATCGGCATCATGGGTGGAACCTTCGACCCCATCCATAATGGTCACCTTGTCGCCGCCAGCGAGGTAGCTCACCGCTTCCGCCTCGACACGGTGGTTTTCGTCCCCACCGGCCAGCCCTGGCAAAAGGCCGATAAACAGGTCACCGCCGCTGAGCACCGCTACCTGATGACCATGGTGGCCACGGCGTCGAACCCGCGTTTCACCGTCTCGCGTGTGGACATTGACCGTGAAGGCCCCACCTACACCATCGATACGTTGCGGGATTTGCGCGGAATCTTCCCGGATGCCGAGCTGTATTTCATCACTGGCGCGGACTCGGTAGCGTCCATCATGAGTTGGCGGAACTGGGAAGAGATGCTGGAGATGGCCCACTTCGTTGGCGTTACCCGCCCCGGCTATGAACTGCGCAAAGATATGCTGCCGGAGGATTCCCAAGACGACATCGAGCTGATTGAGATCCCTGCCATGGCCATTTCCTCCACCGATTGCCGCGCTCGTGCCCAGCAGGGCCAGCCGGTGTGGTACCTGGTACCGGATGGGGTGGTGCAATATATTGCCAAGAACCACCTTTATAGCCCGCACCCGGAAAAGCCCCTGTAGCCTCCGCGCGTCCTTGAGGGGGAATTCGACTAGGAAAATGGGCCTTGTCGTGTAAGACTAGAGTTCTTAAGAAAACGTACTTGTGTAGGGATTTGTCATGTCGATTACTGATGAAGCACGCCAGATGGCGGAAACCGCCGCCTTGGCTGCGGATGAAAAGCTGGCCACCAACATCGCCGCTATTGACGTTTCCGACGTGCTGGCGATTACCGAGGTCTTCGTCTTGGCCTCCGCCGATACCGAGCGCCAGGTGGCGGCCATCGTGGAGGAAGTTGAAGACGAGCTGACCAAGAAGGGCTTTGAACCCAAGCGCCGCGAAGGCAATCGCGAAAACCGTTGGGTCCTGCTCGATTACGGCCCCATCGTGGTCCACGTCCAGCGCAACGATCAGCGCGAGTTCTACGGCCTAGACCGCCTGTACCACGACTGCCCGCTTCTCGACATCCCCGGTCTGGACACCCCGGAACGCCCCGGCGAGTGGTCTGATGAAGTCAACCCGCGCGATGTTGAATCGATCGATGAGATTCCCCTGGCCCAGCCAGAGCCGGAAGACGACGAATTATGACCCGCCGACTCCTCCTCATCCGCCACGGCCAGACCACCTATAACGCCACCGGCCGGATGCAGGGGCACTTGGACACCGAGCTATCAGAAGTAGGCTACTCTCAGGCGCGCGCGGCTGCTGACCTACTTGAGGGTAAAGACATCACCGCGATCGTCTCTTCGGATCTCATCCGTGCGCGCGACACCGCGGAGATCATTGCTCGGCGTTTGGGGCTTGAGGTGTCCGTGGATAAGCGCTTGCGCGAAACCCACCTGGGTGAGTGGCAGGGGATGACATCGGCTGAAGTGGACGAGCAGTTTCCCGGGGCGCGTGCGCTGTGGCGCCACGACCCCACCTGGGCGCCGCCGCAGGGCGAGAGCCGCGTCGACGTGGCTAACCGCGCCCGTCCGGTCATCGATGAGCTCATGCAGAAGCATCCGCAGTGGGATGAGGGAGCGGTGCTTGTCGTCGCGCACGGCGGTGCTATCTCCGCGCTGACCTGCCACCTTTTAGGCCTTGAGCACCACCAGTATGGAATCCTCTCCGGATTGAAGAATACTCACTGGTCGCAGCTGACCGCGCGGCCCGAGTTCGATGCTGCCCGGCCGCTGTCACCGCTGAAATTTACCCCGGAGAACGTCAGCCGCGCCCAGTGGTACTTCGACGGCTGGAACATGGGCGGTGCTGTCGTTGGTGGTGCAGGGGCGGACGTCTAGTGATTCGCGTCGTCACCGATTCCGCCGCGGGTTTGCCGGCGGATATCGTCGAGGAGCTCGACATGTGCGTCGTCGATCTTCACGTCATGGAAAGCCACGGCAAGGACGGCGCGGAGCTGTCTACCTCTGGTCTGACTGCCCTCGAATTGGCTGCTTTATACGGCCGTCAGATGGAGCGCTCCGGCGATGATGGCGTGCTGGCAATCCACCTGTCGAAGGAGCTGTCCTCGACGTGGTCCGCGGCGGTGACTGCTTCTGGCGTCTTCCCAGGCACCGTGCGCGTTATCGATTCCGGCAGCGCGGGCATGGTCATGGGCGCGGCTGCCATGGCGGCGGCCAAGCTTGCCCAGGAAGGCGCCTCACTCGACGAGTGCTATGCCGCCGCCATCAATACCCTTGAGCGCGGGCACACCTGGGTCTATCTCAACTCAACGGAGGAGCTTCGCCGTTCCGGGCGCATGTCTGCGGCCACGGCGATGCTGTCCACCGCGCTGCTCGCCACCAAACCCATCATGGCCATCCAAGGCGGCAAGCTGGAGATGGTGGGCAAGACCCGCACCCAAACCAAGGCTTTCACCAAGTTGGTGGACCTGGTGGCCTCCCGTGCGGAGGGCAATCCGGCGTTCATCGCGGTGCAGTATAACGAGGATAAGGTTTCGGCCCGCCGGCTGGAGGACTTGCTGCGCTTGGCGCTGCCGGATTCTTCCTTCATGCTGGTGCCGCTTACCGACGTCCTCTCCGTCCACGTCGGCCCCGGAGCTATCGGCGTTTCTGTGGTTTTTAGCTGAGGGCGTCTTTAGCTGGCGGTAGAGCCGAGCTAAAGACGTTGTTGATGCCTTCAACAAGTTATCCACAGGCTGCGGCTTAAGCCCTCGACGGGGGTGAGCGCGCTGCGTAGCGTCACGAGCATGAATGCCATTGCTGATCGCCTCCGCGACCTCACTCGCCCCACAGGGGAGGAAGAACTGCTCAACGTCGATTTTCCGCGCGTGCGCGTGCCACCCTGGCTGGCGCTTGTCATAGCGGGTTTAGCTGGCGTTGCGCTCCTTGCTTGGCTGGGAACGAGCCGTAGCGCGGAGAACCCCTATGAGGTGACCGCGCCGAGCAGCGAGGTAGCGGCCGATATCGTGGTCTCTGTCGTGGGGGAGGTAGAGCAGCCGGGGCTGGTGACCTTGGCACCGGGTGCGCGCATCAACGACGCCCTCGAGGTAGTACGCCCGCGCGTGCCCACCGATAACCTCAACCTGGCGCAGAAGCTTAACGACGGCGAGCAGATCACCGTCGGCGCTCCACCCGACGCCCCAGACGCCGCGGGGGAGGGCTTGGTTTCCCTCAACTCCGCCAGCGAGGAGGAGCTGACGGAGCTACCCGGCATAGGTCCGGCCACGGCCGCAGCGATCATCGCGCATCGCGAGGAGGTCGGCAGCTTCACCACCGTGGAGCAGCTCATGGACGTCTCCGGCATTGGTCCGGCGAAGTTTGCGCAGCTGAAGGATAAGGTCCGTCCGTGAAGGAGCTGCGGCTGGTGCCCGCCGCGGTGGTTGCGTGGCTGGCCACGCTCTCAGTACTCTTCGGTCACCCGTGGCTGTTGTGCGGGCTCGTGCTTTTCGCTTTCGCGCGCGGTCAGTGGCGCGGCCAGGGCATTCTCTGTGCGGCGAGTGGAATCATCTTCGCCACCCTGGCTTATGTTCGCTCGGTGCGTGCGGCAGGCTTTCATTTCGGTTCGGAGGTGACGGGAAAGCTTGCCGCGGACCCTCTGCAGACCGCATCCGGGTGGATGGTGCGTTTGCGCGTGCCGGGCTATCCGGCGCAGCTGCCGGTCTTCCTGAAGGAGAAACCGGAGGCCTTCGGCGGCTCGGTGGTGACGGTGCACGGCCACCCCGGCCCCTCGGATCAGGTCGGGGTGGGCAAGGCAGTCTTTAGCGGCGAGCTCACCGCGCACTCCCACAGCTGGACAGCAGCGGTGGCAGAGAATTTTCGTGCGGTGTGCGATAACGGGCTGATCCCCGGCATGGTGCTGGGCGATACCAGCCTGCAAAGCCCCGAGGATCAGCAGCTCTACATCGATACCGGGCTATCGCATTTGAGCGCCGTGTCCGGCTCCAACGTTGCCATCGTGTGCACCGCCGCTGCGCTGGTGGTGTCGGGGCAGCGGGTGCGGGTGGGGGCGTCGGCAAGCGCGTTGGCATTATTCGTAGCACTGGTCGGCTGGGAGCCCTCTGTCCAGCGTGCTACCGTCGCCGGGCTGGCGGGCCTGGTGGCGGTGTTGAACTCCTCGAGGATGGAACCGCTGCACGCGTTGTCCCTCGGGGTGCTCTTCCTCCTCGCGGCGGATAGCGACCTAGCCGTCAGCTTCGGCTTCGCGCTCTCCGTGGCGGCCACCGCCGGCATCGTGGTGCTCAGCCCCCTGTTGCTGCAGGTGCTGGGGACTGGCATCGTTGCGCGGGCCTTCGCCGTGGCCATTGCCGCGGATATCGTGACCATGCCGCTCATCGCGTTGATGACCGGGCGGGTCTCGGTGGTTTCTGTGATTGCCAACGTGCTGGTGGCGCCAGTCGTGCCGTTCATCACCGTCGTGGGTCTCATCGCCGCCGCGCTCGCGCAGGTGGGGCTGGGCAGGCCGCTTGTTGTCCTCATCGAACCGCTGGCGGATTGGATCCACCTCGTCGCCTCCTCCATGCCGGTGACCACCGTGGCGGCGGGGCCCGTTGCGATGCTCCTTCTCTGTGGGTGGGTCATTGCGGCGTTGCTAAGATGACAGGCATGTCTTCAGCCCCCGTGCACCTCATTCTCGGCGATGATGAATTCCTAGCCGAGCGCGCCCGCCTGAGTATCCAACACGGCGAGGTAACCAAGCTCAAGGCCTCCGAGGTCAGCGAAGGCGAAATCCTGGAAGCGACCAGCCCGTCGTTGTTCGGGGAAGATCGCGTCATCGTCATCAGTGACGTGGAGAGGGCTGGCAAGGAGGTCACGAAAATCCTCCTCGACGCCTGCGCTAACCCCATGCCCGGTATCACGCTCATCCTGATGTACTCGGTGACGGCGAAGACGCTGAAGAAAAAGAAAAAGCCCCCGGAGCTCATCGCGGCGCTGCGCAAGACGGCCGAGGTGCATGAGGTCTTCTCCCTCTACCCGAACGAGCTTGCACAGTGGGCTACCCGGGAGTTCGCCTCGCATGGGGTGCGGCCCACCCCGGATGTGGTGCAGGCGCTTCTCGACGGTGTCGGTTCCGATCTCCGCGAGCTCGCCTCTGCCATCTCCCAATTGGTCTTTGATACCGGCGGCAAGGTAACCCGCGAGGCGGTGCACGCGTACTACGTGGGCGTGGCCGAGGTAGCCAACTGGGATATCGCGGATGCCGCCGTGGCCGGACGCGTGGAGGCGGCGGTCTCCACATGCCGCCGGGCGCTGCAGTTGGGTGCGAGCCCCGTGGCCATCGCCTCGGCGCTGGCCAGCAAGGTGGGTAATATCGCGCGCCTCTACACCGCGCGTGGGGATCAATACTCGCTGGCTTCTCAGGCCGGGATGGCGCCCTATGCGGTTAAGCTGACGCAGCCGGTGGCGCGGCGGTGGTCGGGAGAAAACATCACCAAGGCCGTGATCCTCATGGCGGAGCTGGATGCCGCGGTCAAGGGCCAGGGCGGGGACGAGTCCTTCGCCATCGAGGCGGCCGTTAAACGGGTGGCGGAGCTGGCGCGCTAGACTAACCCCTCATGGATGACATCCAGAACTTTGCCACCAAGCTTTTTGACTTTGCCCGTAACGGCGATGCCACGCTGCTCGAGTACATCAAGCAGGGCGTCAACGTCGACATGGTGAACCAGGACGGGCAGTCCTTCATCATGCTCGCCGCCTACCACGGCCATGCGGAGCTGGTACGCCAGCTCGCTGCGGCGGGGGCCGACGTCAATCTCCTCAACGATCGCGGCCAGTCGCCACTGGCCGGAGCGATTTTCAAGAAAGAGGACGCGGTGATCGACGCCCTTCTCGCCGCCGGCGCCGATCCCACCGCCGGCCAGCCCAATGCCCTCGACTCGGCCCGCATGTTCGGGCGTGAGGACCTTCTCGAGCGCCTGTCATGAGCTGGTCCGCGTTTGCGGCCATCCTCCTGATGAATCTCGTCGGCGCGGCAGCGCCTGGTCCCGACATCGTCCTGGTCACGCGCTATGCCACGCGCTCGCGCCGCCACGCCATTGCGGCGGCGACGGGTATCCAGGTAGGAGTGCTGTTCTGGTGCACGCTGACCGTGTTCGGCGCGGCTGCCCTGCTCACCGCCTTCCCCGGCGTCCTTTCCCTGATTCAGGTGGTTGGCGGCTGCTTCCTCGTGTTCATGGGCGTGCTCTCCATTCGCTCCGGGCGGGAGCTGCGCAAGCGACCGCCGGTCGATGAGGAGGAGGCGGCCGCCCGCTTGGGCTCGGTGGGCAAGGTCTTCCGCACGGGTTTGGCCACCAACCTGTCCAACCCGAAGATCGTGCTCTTCCTCGCCGCTATGGTCGCCCCGCTGCTGCCGCCGCACCCGCCGGTGTGGGTATCGGTGGCGCTGGTCCTGAGCTTGTCGTTGTCGAGCTACCTGCTCTTTGTCTTCCTCTCGACGGTTATTTCTACCCGCGCGATTCGCCGCCGCCTCCTTGCCGCAGGTCCGTGGATCGACATCGCCTCCGGCGTTTTCTTCGTGGTGGCTGGCTGCGCCCTGGTGTGGGCCGGTATCCAAGCCACCTAACCCGTCCCATTTCGAGCAACGCCGCCCCGCCGAACGTCTACGTGCTGGCTCGGCCTTGACTAACGGCTTTGCGCTGGCGCCGCCGCGCTGCGGTCTAGGCCTGTTCGAGGAGCTCCGCTAGCCACTGCGACCACGCCGCGACCGTGCCGGAGCGGCGGCGCAGGGTCGTATCGTTGAGTCCCAGATTGGCTGCGCGCATGAAGTCCATTGCTTCTTCTTTATTCACCGCTCGGCGGGTAGTCACGACGTGCTGCACCATGTCCCGGAGCACAGGCCGGGAGGCCAGAGCCTCGATGAGGGTCAGGTTGCGTTCATCGCGCGTACCGCTGAGCTTGGTCAACCCTAAGTAGCGGGCGGCGTTGGTGTAATAATCAGCCTGGCGCGGGGTGAAGCCGAATTCCTCGGGCATATCAGCCTTGTCCGCAGGGTTCTCCAGCAAACTGATGACGCGAGCGAAGGAGTCAGCCTGGGGGAAGGGAACGCGCGTTCCTTCAACGTGGGTGCGGGCTAAGACCGCACGCACCGTCGTGTTCGTCACGCCAGACTCGCCCAAAACATAGCGCGCCGCGCTGACCAGCTCGATGCTGCGGAAATCCTCCGGCTGCCTAAACGCGTAGCGGTAGAAGTGGAAGATGCCGTTGGAATACACCAAGTACACCGGCACCACCTCCTTCTCCACAGCCAGCGAGAAGCGGCGGAAGGGGAAGTAGAGCTGGCGGATATTGAAATCGGGGGAGAGGTGGTTCTTCGCCTCCACGAGCACGAGGTGCTCGGCGGACTCGAAGCCGGCATCGATCTCCATCTGGGCGCGGTCCACCTCGATGTCGCGTCCGTCGATGCGCATGGGCAGGGTGAGCGTCGACATGCGCCCGCTGACCGTCGGCACCAGCTCACCGCCCAGGAAATCATCGAGCATGCCGCTTAAGCTCGCCGCAGTCAGCGCGGCGGCCTCCGAGGTCAGGTTCTCGAAGTCAATGGACTGGATGTGCTGCGGAACCGGCATCGACTTCAGCGGCCCGGCTTGCTCTGGGAAAGGCTGGTACAGGTCAAAGCGGCCAATGAGATAGGCATCGCGGCGAATCGGTAGCATGGATAACCCGTGCTCTCGAAACACCGCCGGTCGCGCTGCCGAAAAGTCATGCTTGGCCATCAACCGTGGCTCGCGGCCCGATAGCTCCTTAAGCTTCGCGGCGGGCAATATCGCGAAGCCCTGGTCCGCGATGTCGGCGGCGATGTAGGGGTAGACACGGTCCCAGGCGGCGTCGTTAAGCATAATTGCGCACGAGCACCTCATCGACCTTGCCGCGCTTCGAGGCCACGGAATTCACCGCGCGCGTAGCCCCCACAATGTCGATGCGGTAGTCCGCGTACAACTCCTTGATGAAGTCCGTCGCCGAATTCGACAGCAGGAACTTCACCCCGCGGGCATCCAAGGCATCGCAGGTTTCCTTCAGCCGAATCTGGTCCGCGCGCCCAAAACCACCCGACTGGTAGCCGGTGAAATTACTCGTGGGGTTGACCGGATCATAGGGCGGATCGAAGTAGACGAAATCCCCCTCGTTGGCCTCCACCGCAGCGTAGTCGCCGTTATAAAACGTCACGTCGTGGGTGGACAAGTACTCCGAGACTGCGCGCAGATTGGGCTCATCGCAAATCTTCGGGTTGGCATAGCGGCCAAACGGGGCATTGAACTGGCCGGCGTTATTCACCCGGTAAAGCCCGTTGTAGCAGGTCTTATTCAAATAAATCGTGCGGGCAGCCCGCTCCACGGGGCTCAAATGCGCAAAACCCGGCTCGCGGTCGCGGGCGCGCATCTCGTAGAAGAAATCCGAATCATTCGGATAGCCCTTTAACAGGGCAATGAGCTCGTCCACGTTATCGCGGACCACCTCGTAGACGGTGATGAGCTCGGTGTTGAGGTCATTGACCCGGGCGCGTTCGGGCGCCAAAGAAAAAAGAACCGCTCCACCGCCCAAGAAAGGCTCGACATAAGTGTCGAAGCTCTCGGGCAGCACGGAGTGGATAACGGGCAGCAGTTGACGCTTTCCCCCGACCCACTTCAGGAGCGGTTTCATTTAGGCCATCTTGTTGAAGGCGGTGGCCATGCCGGACTTCTTGTTAGCCGCGGTGTTGCGGTGGAAGACGCCCTTAGACACGGACTTGTCCAGTGCGCGGGAGGCAACGCGCAGCTGCTTCTCGGCTGCAGCCTTGTCGCCAGCGGCGACGGCCTCACGGAACTTGCGGATCTCGGTACGCACGGCGGAGCGTACGGACTTGTTGCGCTGACGAGACTTCTCGTTGGTCAGGATGCGCTTCTGCTTGGACTTGATGTTTGCCATCGTTATACCTCTTAGAGTCGTAGGAATGTGCAACCGAGGAAGGCGGACCCAAGGTCCTGACCGCCAGCGTGCCCCGGCATCCCAAAAAATTTAGCAGGGCGCGGGCCGATTCCCCAAATCAGGCCCAGTGATAACGCGAGCGCAGCCGGTTGGCAATGCGTTCGAAGCGGCGTTCCGGGAAGAGTGTGCCTTGCCGGCGGCATTGTTCCTCGGAGATTTCCAGCACGCGGTCGATACGAACCCAGCACTGCCGGCCAGATTCGTCCCATTCGCCGGTGCCGATATCGAGCCATTCCTCCTTGTTGGCGTGACCCGGGTTGGAAGAGATGAGCAGGCCCAGCACGGTGGTGCGCGTGCGCGAGACAATCAGCACGGCGCGCTCGCGCGGCGGGGACTGCTTGCCATCCGAGGGCGCCCATACCCACACGACTTCACCGGAGTCTGCCTGCCCGTCCATGTCGGGGGTAAAGAAGACGCTGCGCGGGTGGGCGTCGGCACACTCGACGCGAATGTCGGCGGCTTTGCGGGGTTCCGTCACGGAATCATTCTGGTTTAGTCCTAGGCCTTCGGTGATACGCTCGAGACCGACATCGACCGGCTCAGGGCCTCCGATGCCGAGAATGCGTGCCAACCTAGACATGTCGTCTATTCTAAACACATGTCTACAAACTTCGCGGCTACTACGTTTACGGATCCCTCCAAGATCCGAAACTTTTGCATTATCGCCCACATCGACCACGGCAAGTCGACGCTGGCTGATCGCATCCTGCAGTTGTCGCAGGTGGTGGAGGAGCGCGACATGCGCGACCAATACCTCGACAACATGGATATCGAGCGTGAGCGCGGCATCACCATTAAGGCGCAGAACGTGCGCCTGCCCTGGATTCCTCAATCTGGCGCGTGCAAGGGGGAGGAGATCGTCATGCAGATGATCGACACTCCCGGCCACGTGGACTTTACCTACGAGGTCTCGCGCGCGCTCGAAGCCTGTGAGGGCGCCATCCTGCTTGTCGACGCCGCCCAAGGCATCGAAGCCCAAACCCTGGCCAACCTCTACCTGGCCATGGAAAATGACCTGGAGATCATCCCGGTCCTCAACAAGATTGACCTGCCCGCGGCTGACCCGGAGAAATACGCCCTGGAGATTGCCCACATCATTGGCTGCGAGCCGGAGGAGGTGCTGCGCGTTTCCGGTAAGACCGGCGAGGGCGTGCCGGAGCTGCTCGATAAGGTGGCGGAGCTCATCCCGGCGCCGACCTCCGAGTTCGGCGAGGATGCCCCGGCCCGCGCGATGGTCTTCGACTCCGTTTACGACACCTACCGTGGCGTGGTGACCTATATCCGCATGATGGATGGCAAACTTACCCCGCGCCAGAAGGTCACCATGATGGCCACGGGTACCAACCATGAGCTGTTGGAGGTGGGCATCGTCAGCCCCACCATGCAGAAGTGTAAGGGCCTAGGACCCGGTGAGGTGGGCTACCTCATTACCGGCGTGAAGAACGTGCGTGAGACCAAGGTGGGTGACACGATTACGTGGGCGTCGAATGGCGCGAGCGAGCCGCTCAAGGGCTATGCCGACCCGAACCCCATGGTCTACTCCGGCCTGTTCCCGATCTCCCAGGCGGACTTCCCGGACCTGCGTGATGCGCTGGAGAAACTGCAGCTTAACGACGCCTCCCTCACCTTCGAGCCCGAGACCTCCGTGGCCCTGGGTTTCGGCTTCCGCTGTGGTTTCTTGGGCCTGCTGCACATGGAAATCACGCGCGACCGCTTGGAGCGCGAGTTTGGCTTGGACCTGATTTCCACGGCACCGTCGGTGACCTACCGCGTGGTGGCCGAGGACGGCGAGGAATCCGTCGTGCACAACCCGTCGGACTGGCCCAGCGGCAAACTGAATGAGGTGTATGAACCGATTGTGAAGATGACCATCATCGTGCCTGAGGAGTTTGTGGGCCCGACGATGGAGCTGTGCCAGTCCAAGCGCGGCCAGATGGGCGGCATGGACTACCTGTCTGAGGACCGCGTGGAGCTGCGCTACACCATGCCTTTGGGTGAGATTATCTTCGACTTCTTCGACATGCTGAAGTCCCGCACCAAGGGCTATGCCTCGCTGAACTACGAGGAAGCCGGCGAGCAGCTGGCGGACTTGGTCAAGGTGGATATTCTCCTCAACGGTGATCCCGTGGATGCCTTCTCCGCCATCGTGCACCGCGAGTCCGCGCAGTGGTACGGCAATAAGATGACCAAGAAGCTCAAGGAGCTCATCCCACGCCAACAGTTCGAGGTGCCCGTCCAGGCGGCCATCGGCTCGAAGATTATCGCGCGTGAAAACATCCGCGCAATGCGCAAGGACGTGTTGGCCAAGTGCTACGGCGGCGATATCTCGCGTAAGCGCAAGCTGCTGGAGAAGCAGAAGGCCGGTAAGAAGCGCATGAAGTCCTTGGGCTCCGTCTCGGTGCCGCAGGAAGCCTTCGTCGCAGCGCTGTCCACGGACGCTGAATAAGGAATCCGTCGCCTATAGCATGGCATCGGGCCTGCAAAACCATCAGCGTGGTCACGGCCGGCACTGGTTGCACTGACGGCGCAGGCCCCCACGCCCACGCGCTGGATTGGTCCGCACGAGCTCGCATTATCTAGCTCTGTGGAAGGCAGAGCCCAACAGGCACTCAGCTCTGCGTATTACCGAGTTTGGTGCTCCGGCTGGGTTACTCTGCATTGAATGAGTAGCTGCCGGTGAGCTGGTTGTGGATTGTCACCGAGTAGTTCTGGCCGTTGGCGTTGGCGCCTTCCACAAGCATGTCGAGCTCTTGGGCGTTGTAATAGCGGCTCAAACCCACGTACAGGATGAGCAGGAGGAAACCGCCCACGACTGCAACAGCAGTAGCAATCTTCCACGAACTTACTGGGTTGGTCACGAATAGCCCTTTCCTGGGTAAGAGTCTTTCCTGCAGGTACAAACACGATAACAAGCGGGACAGTGCGTCTTGTCCCTTAACGGGCTGTGGGTGCACCCACAGCATGGGGCCAGTGGGTGGGATGCAACCGGCGTTCGTCGAGATCCCCTCAACCATCTTCCAGCCGTTGGGTGCGCTGTCCCTGGGATCGCCGAGGTCCCCGTCAGTCCAGCTTTGGTTGGCGGGTTTCACTCTTTAAGGGCTTAAGGATCCCCGTTGCGCCTGCCGCTTGCGGCAGCGCGTGAAGCCGGACTTGGGATCGTCGGTGTGCCCGCGAACCTTCCCTCGGTTGGCGGATGGCGGTGTTGCCGCTGGTGGTAAGCCGTTTCCTTTCTGCTGTTGCTGTGTGTGGTGGCTGGGGGGTTAGCTGCTGTCGGGTGGTTCCTCTGGTGGCTGTCCTGCTTGTTCGGTGTTGAGTCTGGCTAGTGCTTCTTGGTATTCCGGCATTGCGGTAATCGGTGTTCCCCAGGGTGGGATGAAGCTAACCCCGGTGTTGAGCCGGTACATGTAGCCGCGCCCGGTAGGTCTTTGTGGGTCATCGTCGTTAATACCGTTGTGGTAGGCACACAAGAAAGTTAAGTTCTTGATGTTGGTGTATCCGCCAGCCTGCCAAGGGATAAGGTGGTGCACTTGGCAGTAATCAGCTGGTTTATTACAGCCTGGTCTTGAGCAGGTGTGGAATTCCGCGTGCAGGGTGAGGCGTTGGTTGAGGTTTGCCCCACGCGATAGGCGCCAGGTGTTGATGGGCCCGTCAAGAGGGTGGACGATGGTGGCGTAGCCTATTTCGGCAAACTTGTGGGTGAGAAACTCGGCCCCGGTCATGCGTGCGCCGTTGGTCAGGTTGAGCTCAATGTCATCCCCGTCGCCGTTGATGATCTGGTCGAGTTCATTCAATGTGATGATGACTTGGGTGTGCACCGCGGGTGTGGATCCAGTGCCTTTTTTGAAGAAGATGTCGTTGGCGGCTTTAAGTAGGTCGGTGGTGTTGGTGGATTCTAGGACTGCGCGCATGTTAGCAATCGTGGTGGCATCGTCGGTAATGGAGAGTGTGTTGGGGCCTTCGGCTCTGTAGGTGATGCGCACGCCTGGTTTGGCGGTTCGTTTACGCTTGAGTTCTTTTAGCCGTGCGGCGGCAACGGTGGGGATGCAGTGTGCGGGTGTGGCGGCGAGTTTGATTCTGAGGTTCCAGGCATCCAGGGTCTTTTTCACCTTGGATGCGTAGGACTCGATGAGTGTGAGGGTGCCGAGGCTGTGGCGTTGTTTGAGTGCTGCTTGGCGGGCTTTGCGTTGTTTGCCGGTGTAGCGGGTGGGGCCGAAGTACACCTGGTGTAGGCCTGCAAGCTCGGCAGCATCAGCGGCATCCGCGCCGAGCGCGCGGAGCTCATCGGGTGTGCCAGGTATATGCTCCACCAGCGCAATCCCCGAGTTGCGTAGGCGGAGGTAGGTTTCGATATCCCCCATGGGCACAGAGACTAAAGCAGGTCTAGCCACCCCGCAACCGGAAGAGCAAATAACCTGCTCACAGACAGGATGAAACACCGACCAAGGGCGGAGAGAGGGTTGGCTAGGGCTGGCTGAACGGTGACTGGGGGGGACGGGAGATAGGCCTCAGAAAGGGGAGAGCCTTTCGGGCCGACAGGCTTGGGCGGTGGGGTCGTCGCTAGTACAGCGCCGGTTTAATCGCATCCCACGCCGGCTGCAATTGCTTGCCAAACATCACCCAGTCGTGCACCCCGGCGTCGAGGTAGTCGGTGGTGTGGGGGAGGGAGGCGTCGTCAAGCGCGGCGGAAAACTCCTCCGTGCACCGCTTTGAGCCGGCCTCCAGCAGGGTGCCGCCGATGCGATCATCGAGGGATTTGTCGGGGTAGGCCGCCATCTCCTCATCCGTCCACGCGCCAGTGGCCGCGGAAAGATAGAGCGTAGTACCGCGCAGCCCCTCCGGGTGAGCCATCACGTCATTGCGCACCCAGTCCGGCGAGCCGTGCGGACCCCACATGTTCCGCGGGTTGCCGTCCAGGCTCCCCACAGTCAGGTCGACAGTTCCCTGGCCCACCGTGCTCGTCGTGGAATAGCAACCGGAAATCCCCGCCACCGCATCGAAGAATCCCGGGTGGTTGTTGGCCATCATGACTGCGCCAGATGCGCCCATTGACAATCCGATGAGTCCGCGTTTGTCGTTGTGATGTAGTTCTGCCTCCACCACCGGAGCGAGCTCCTGCGTGACGAAGGTGTTCCACTTGTGGCGGCCCAACTTGGGGTCATCCTCGTTCCAGTCCGTCCACATGGAACCAGCGCCTTGGGAGGGGATGACGATGCTGGCGTCGGAGTCGCCGAAGACGCGCTGCACATGCCCCTTGGTGATCCAGTTGGAGGTTTCCGGGGAGTCGACTCCTTCCAGGAAGTACACCACCGGGCCGCCGCTGCCGAGGACGACGTCGACGGGAATCTCACGCCCCATGGAGGGTGAGGCCACGAGCCACTTTTCCCGACCAGGCTCATCGGTCGGGGTGCGGGAAATCACCGACGCCGTGCTTATCGACGCATCCACCGGGTACGGATACCCTTCCTGTTCCGATGTGAACAGATCAGTGAGAAGGTGCGAGGAGGAACCCATGGCGTTGAGGATGCTGAACGTTGCGTCCACGCCCCATCGAGAGGATTGCTCATCGCGGCTGGATTCCTGGTAAGCAGGGGCAGAAGACATGAGAAGTGCGCTGCTCAAAAGCGCAGAGAGAAGCTTCATAGACTGCTACCTTAATACAGTTTTCGGTATGCTCGGCGCACATGCTGGGAAAGGATGACACCATGAAGATGGCCCCGCGCCACCGTCAGCAATTGCCACCGCTTCCGATGGTTTCGGCCAAGCTCGGGGAGCGGTTGGCCAGCCACGTGTTCGTGGAGGAAGGCCGGGAGCTGCTTCCGGAGTTGCAGGCCTTCCGCCGCGATATGCACCAGAACCCGGAGGTGGGGCTGCACCTGCCGCGCACGCAGGAGAAGGTGCTCGAAGCTCTTAAAGGCTTGCCGTTGGAAATTCAGCTCGGGCGTGACCTGAGCTCCGTCGTGGCTGTGCTGCGCGGCGGCAAGCGCGGTGAGCGCCCCGTGTCGGTTTTGCTTCGCGCGGACATGGACGCCCTTCCGGTGCGCGAGCAAACAGGCAGCCCCTTCGCTTCGACGAATAGCAACATGCACGCCTGTGGCCATGACCTGCACACGGCCGGGCTGATTGGCGCGGTGAAGATGCTGTGCCGCCACCGCGAGGAGCTGTTGGGCGATGTCATCTTCATGTTCCAGCCGGGCGAGGAGGGCCCGGGTGGAGCGCAGCCGATGATTGATGAGGGCGTGCTCGACGCTGCTGGTCGCCGCCCCATTGCCGCCTATGGCCTGCATGTCGGCCCGCAGGATCGGGGGACCTTCCATCACATTGCCGGGCCGATGATGGCCTCCTCCTCGAACCTGGGTATCACCGTCTACGGCAAGGGCGGGCATGGCTCGCGCCCGCATGATGCGATTGACCCGGTTGCGGCCTTGGCGGAGATTCAGGTGGCGCTGCAGGTGGCGCTGACCCGGCGTTTCGATGCGAACTCGCCGATTGTCATCACGGTGACCAACCTGCGCGCGGGCGACGGGGCGGTCAACGTCATCCCGGACAAGGCGGAGCTGGGAGCGACGGTGCGCGTGCTTCGCGACGAACACATCGACGCCGTCCGCCAGATGATCATCGAGGTCTCGAGCTCCGTCGCGGCCTCGCACCGTTGTACCGCGAAGGTGGACTTTGAGGTCCTGTATTCGGCGACGAAGACGTCACCGCGCGAGGATCAATTCGCGGCATCGCTGTGGGCCGGGATGTTTGGGGCGGAAAACGTGCTCACCATGGACACCCCGATGATGGCTTCGGAGGATTTTGGTGCCGTGTTGGCGCAGGTGCCGGGTACGTTCATGTGGTTCGGCACCGGGGATCCGCACACCCCGGAGCATATGCGCGAGTGGAACCACTCGCCTTTGGTGCGCTTCGATGATTCCGTTCTAGGGGATCAGGCGGCGGCCCTGGCAGCGGTGGCCTTCGAGCGCTTGGCCGCCGAGGACGCGCACCCCTCGCCGGCGACGAAGGCTATGCGCGCACCGGTGCAGGGGACAGGGCTGGATGCACAGCCGCCTTCTTCCGCAGCGCAATAACGCCCCAGATGGTGGCTATCCACACGGCTAGCACGACGACCATGCCGGCGAGGAGGGGCCAGATGGCGTCGTCGAACGCGGTGCTTAGCGACGGGAAGAGGTTGTTCGTCACGTGCACCGCGATGGCGGCACTGAGCCAGCGCACCGGCTGCTTCTGGGACAGACCGTAGGCGCTAAGCCCGGTGAATAGCGAGTGGGAGAGCGGGTTGGACACCAGGCGGATGACCACCGCCGAGATCGCGCCGGCGGTATCCGAATCGAGGTTATCCGCCGTCATGCGCGCGAAGGCGGTTGCGTCCTCACCCACAGTGAAACCGATGCCCACGGCCACGCCCACGAAGACATAGTCGAGCCAGCTTCGGGGCCGGATGACGCAGGTGCAGATCAACAGCACGCCGAGGAACTTGAGCGCTTCCTCCGTAAGCGGCGCGTACCCGGCGGCGCCTAGCCAATCCAGGCCCGCGCGGGCAAGGAGGTGGGTCATGTTCGTATTGAGTTCCACCGCCAGCCCGGAGACCGCGAAGCCCCACACCACGCCGTGCGCAATTCCCGGCCGGCGGCGCAGGAAAACCAGCGTGAGCGAGACGATGACGGCGGCGAAGACCACGGCGGCAAGAGCACTTGCGGGCAGGAAGGGCTCGCCCGCGTAGTGGAAGGTAGACACGACCAGCGCGCCGAGGGTCAGCAGAAAGTACAGGTACTTCATGCGTCCTCCTGTACCCGGTCGGCGAAGTCACGTTCCTTCGGTCCGTAGATGTGGAGGAAGGAAATGGTGTTCTCGTCGGGGTGGGCCAGCGTGATTCCATTCTCGTCGGACACGCGGTAGAGATCCGGTGCCTGGGTGGTGATGGGAGCGTCGGTTAGCGCACTGGTTCCGTTGAAGGAGCGGTGCTGGCGCGGCAGGTACGTCTCTACCGGGTGCGAGGAGCTTCTTTCTTCGGCGATGATGGTCGCACCCCCGCAGTTCCAGGTCTGCGAGGAGGCGTACGGATCCTCCGGGCATTCTAGCCCTGGGATACCGCGCACGGGCGTGGTGTCGGGAGTGGGGTCGGGGAGGAGGGCGTCGGCAAGCGGTACTGCGGCGAGAACGCCGAGGCAGGAATAAATCAGTGTGTTTTTCATGATTTCGACCCTACGAGCTGCGATTTTGCTCCGGTATCCTCCGCAGGGAGGATTTTCCGGATCTTGACAATGCTGACAATCGTGGCGCCCCACAGAGAAATGAGAATGATGAGGGCGGCAAAGACGGGCCACAGGGCGTTCTCAAGGGCGATAGTGACAGACGGGCCAAAGTTGGCAGCGAAGTGCACCGCCATGGCAAGGAGCAACCATCGCACCGGCTGCTTGCGGGCGAGGCCATAGGCGGCAATTCCGGTAAAGAAAGAATGCATGAGAGGGTTCGCGATGAAGCGGACAAGGACCGCCATCAAGGTGCCCTTGATATCGGAATCCAGGTTCTCCAGCGTCAAGTTGACGTAGTAGACGGCGTTCTCGCTCACACTAAAGCCCATGCCTACCGCCACCCCGACGAAGACGTAGTCCGCCCAATGACGGGGCCGGATGATGCACGAGCAGATGAAGAGGACGCCGAGGAATTTGAGTAGTTCTTCGGGGAGCGGGGCGATACCGGCCTCGACCAGCCACTCCGGGAAGAAGCGGATGAGGAGGTCGTTCATGCATTTGTTGAGCGAAGCTGCGACCCTGGTGACCGCGATGCCCCACACCACGCCATGCGCAATGCCCGGGTACTTGCGCAGAATCAGCAGCGTGAGACCAATTGCCACGGTCGCGTACAACACTGCGGCGAGCGCACTTGTAGTGACGAAAGCACCTTGGGAGAAACCATAAGCAGCGCTCACGAGCCCGGCGGCGGTGAGCAGTTCATATAAAGTCTGTGTTCTTCTCATGCGGTTTAGGCTATGAACCGCGCCCGGGGTACCGGTATCCTCCGCAGGGAGGATTTTCCGGAACGCAGGGAGAACTATCGTGGGAGCAATGACGAGAAAGACGAGACCACTGTGGATCACGGTGCTGCTCATTCTGCTCTGCGTGGTGGCGGATATGGCGGCATGGATCCCCCATATCGAAAACTTCGAGGGGACGGATCAGGAAGCCCTTGTTATGGGCTTGATGGGTCTATTTAGCTTCGCCACCTGGATTCTGCTGCCCTTCGCCCTGCACCACTCGCGGCGGGAGCGCAACATCCACGAGGAGTACCCCGGCCACCCGGTGGTGCTGAGTGCGGCTCTGCTCGTCCTGGTACTGGGCGGGTTTCGCCCACTGTCGCTGTCAGTGCTGGTGGTGTTGATTTCAATCATCTCGCGCGGCCGACTGCGGTGGTCCCTGGCGGGGACGGCGGTGTTCGTGGCCTCGTGTGTGACCGTTATCTCTGTGCCTTACATTCGGATGAACATCTTCGCGACCTTTGGTTACGTGTTCTATGGATGCATTTTTCTTATCGTTGCCTGGATTACGGGCTCGGTGCGCGCGCAGCGCCGCCAGCGCGAGGTCACGCTGGTCAGCCTGGCGGAGCTCAACGAGGACCAGCTGCGCTCGCGCGAGGAGCGCGCTCGCCTGGAGGAACGCAACCGCATTGCCCGCGATATCCACGATTCCCTCTCACACAGGCTTAGCCTCATCTCCGTCTACGCGGGTGGCCTGAGCTACCGCAAGGACGCCGACCCGGAGCGCGTCGCCGAGGCGGCAGAGACCATCCAGTCCGAGGCGAAGGCCGCCGTGGAGGACCTGCGCGGGGTGATCAAGGCGCTGCGCGTGGATGACCGGGTGGATCCGCGCGCGAGCATCGAGGAGCACATCGGGCGCGCTCGCGCGGCGGGGACGAAGGTGCGCTATAAGAAGGGGGACGTCGATAAGCTGAGCACACTAGCCGCCCACACGCTGGGCCGCGCCGTGCAGGAGGGGCTGACCAACGCGCGCAAGTACGCGCCGGGGAAGAAGGTGAAGCTCACCGTGGAGAACGAGGAGGATAAGGTGCGGGTGACCATGCAGAACAAGAAAGTAGCGGAGCAGCCAGAGTCCGGCGGCGGCAACGGCCTGTTGGGGCTGGAGGAACGCGCCCGGCTGGCGGGAGGCACCTTCACAGTGCTTGACGACGCCTCCACCTTCACCTGGGTCCTCGAGCTACCGGAGGAGGCACACGCGTAATGATTTCAGTGGTGTTAGTCGATGACGAGCAGGCGCTGCGGCGCGGCATCCGGTTCATCCTGGAAGGCGCCGCAGACATTGAGGTCGTTGCCGAGGCCAGCAATGGCCGCGACGGCGTGGCGCGCGTGACGGATCTGCGGCCCGATGTTGTCCTCATGGATATCCGCATGCCCGTCATGGACGGCATCGAGGCGGCAGGGCAGCTGCGCGCGAGCGCGCCGGATACCCCGGTGGTCATGCTCACCGCTTTTGATACCGACGAGTTCATCGTGGATGCGCTGCATGCTGGGGCAATGGGCTTTTTGCTCAAGACCATCGAGCCGGAGGGCCTGGTCTCTGCGGTTCGGGCCGCTGCCACGGGGCAGCAGCTGCTGAGCCCGCAGGCTCTGAAGAACCTTCTGGCGCTCAAGCGTCCCGAGCCAGCGTCGGCAGAGGTGGAGGTGGTTGAGCCCTGCCCGCTAGAGGGCCTAAGCCGGCGCGAGAACGAAGTGGCACAACTCGTGGCCCAAGGTTTGGATAACCAAGAGATTGCCGGACAGCTCTACGTCTCCGTGACCACGGTGAAGACACACATCAAGCACATCCTGGACAAGCTGGGCGGCACCAACCGCGTGCACATTGCGATCGCGGTGTTGGAATCGCGTTAGCGTCGGCGGAGGAAGGCGGAAATGATGCCGATGATAGCGATGACGACCACGATGGCGGAGGCCGCCGGCCAGTATTGGGGGTAGTACTTGAGCGTATAGCCGAAGACCTGGCCGTCGTTGAACTGTTGGGCCAGTGCGATGGGCATCCACCACAGCTTGGTCAGCGTCAGGATCGCGCCCAAGAGCCCCGCGATGATGCGGACCGGCCTGCGCAGGAAGAAGCTGGCCGCCACGAGGAGAACACCAACAATCGTGAGTGCGAAAAGCAGAGGCGTATCCACGGCGAGCGGCGAGCCATTGATGAGGAACTCGTGGTCCACTTCGTGCTGTTCGATAAGCGTGTAGCCGTCGAGGACGACGTTTTCAGGCAACCCCATTTATTTTTCCTTCTGCTCGGTGTCTGGCTCGTAGCCGTCGGCCCAGGTATCGGTATTGAAGTCGTAGTCTACATTCTCGCCCTTTTCATCGGTGCGCTGGTACCAGTCCGTGTAGCGGTGCGCTGAGGAGTCGAAGTCGGAGCCGGCACCGCGGCCTTCGTCGGCGTGCTCGATGGATAGCTCGAAGTCATCGCCGTGCTCCTCGATGCCGCGCACAACGGCGTTTTCTACTGCGGCGCGCGCGTAGGCGCGGCGGATGAATACCGGGTCGGAGCGCAGGTCCTTGATGAAGGCCACCATCATGACCAGCAGGACGATACAGAAGGGCAGGGCAGACAGGATTGTCAGGTTCTGCAGGCCGGTGAGCACGTCCTCACCACCGGTCAGCAGCATGACTACGGCAATGCCCATCATGCACAGGCCCCAGAAGATAACGATGATCTTGTTCGGGGCAGGGTTTCCCTTGGAAGACATGGTTCCCATGATGACCGAAGCGGAATCCGCAGAGGTGATGAAGAAGACCGCCAGAACGGTGATCAGGATGAAGGGCGTGATGCTGCTCAGCGGCAGGTTGTCGAACATGGCGAAAAGAACCTGCTCGCCGGAGGCCGAGCCATCAAAGTTGGGTAGTTCTTCGCGCTGGAAGGTAATGGCCGTGCCGCCGAAGATGGTGAAGGCCAAAATGAGGATGAGGGAGGGGGCGAAGACGGTCACGGCCGTGAATTCGCGCAGCGTGCGGCCGCGGGAGATACGGGCCACGAACATGCCGACGAACGGCGTCCAGGCAATCCACCATGCCCAGTAGAAGGCGGTCCAGTAAGACTGGAACTCGATGGTCTCATCGCCCCAGGACAGGCCTTTGGCCATCATCGGCAAGAGCTGGTCGATGTAGGTGACGATGCCGGAGGGCACGAGGTTAAGCAGGAGCAAGGTCGGGCCGGTGAAGAAGACAAAGATAACCAGACCTAGTGTCAGCGTGATGTTGAAGTTGGAGAGGTAGCGCACGCCGCGGGAGACACCCGAGACCGCCGAGATGATGAAACCGCAGCCGAGAACAGCGATGATTACGATGAGCACGGAGTTGGTCAACGGGCCGGCGCCGCGGATGATGGAGACGCCTTGGCCGATCTGGATGGCGGAAAGCCCCAGCGTGGCGGCGGTGCCGAAGAGTGTGGCGACGAGAGCGAGGACGTCGATAAGCTTGCCCAGTGGGCCGTCGGTATCGCGGGACCCAAACAGCGGCTTGAAAAATCGAAGACACCAGCGGAACGCGCCCGCGGCGGTAGGAAGAATAAGCGATGGCGCCGCCGACAAGGGCGTACGCCGCCCAGGGAGAGATTCCCCAGTGGTAGTGCGCCTGGGCCATGGATTGGTGGAGGGCCTCGACGCTGTTGCCATCGACTGTGTGGGGCGGCGGGGTGATGTAGTGTGACAGCGGCTCCGACGGGCCATAGAAAAAGATACCGACGCCGATGCCAGCACCAAGCATCATGGCAACCCAGCTGAACCAGCCGAACTCGGGTTCTTCATCATCGGTGCCGAGCTTGATGCGCCCTAGCCGGGAGCAGCCGATGTAGAGCATGGTCGCCACGGCCAGCATCATGGTGATGTTAAGCAACCATCCGGCGTTGGTGATGGCCCAGGAAAAGGCAGCTGAGGATGCCGCCGAGACAGACTCTGGTGAGCTAATACCCCAGATGATGAAAGCGACGACGAAGGTGGCCGTGCTGAAAAAGGTGATTTTATCGAGGCTGAAAGCGTTGCGCTGATCTTCCACGCCGATGCCCGGAACCAAGCCTGGGTGCATGTCGTGAGGATAGATGCCAACGGGTGGACCTGTAGATTTTCGAGTGTTCACCCTCACCATTATCGCAGCTGCGCAAAATGACAGTGGTGTGAGCTAGGATGAAGACACTTATTTCTGCGTCGATTGGAATGCCATGTCGCTGCCTAATTTTGATGAGAATGTCCGTGAACTGGAGGAAGCCTTCGCGCTCTTCGAGCGCGTGGAGGAACTACGTACTCGACCCGAACCTGTTGCTATCGGTGAAATAATTCGCGGGCAACCGGGGGTGCCCGCGCTAGGAAGTCAGGACCGCATTTCCGCTGCGGTGATCCTTTCAATGAGTGAATCCAACTCCGCTCGGCTGGGCTGCGAGAGCGGGTTGACCACGCAAAAATCCAAGAGATAGTAGCCGGCCGGTTGCAAGGCGGTGTGGCGCTCCCAGAACTCGCTGATATCGGAGTGATTGGTTGCCAGCGACTGGATGCTGCGGCGCTCCGAGAGCAGCTCGTAGTGCAGGTCGCGCCGCTGCGCTAGCGCTTCCTCTGGGCTCTTAATCAACAATGCACCCAGCAGGGCGGCCATCGCCTCGAAGCAGCGCGTTTGCAGGCGGTAGTGGTTGGTCAGCTGGGCGCGCGGCTTCCACAGCCACAGGAAGAGCATCGCCACGACCACGGAAAGCCCAATTTCCGCCATGCGCGAGCCGATGGTGTGGGCCATATGCTCCGAGGAATTGCCCATGAGCAAAGCAAGCGGCGTGGAGAAGATCACGCACAAGGCGTAGTTCTTCACCACCAGAATCTCTGCGCAGAACTGGCAGAAAGCTAGCGCGAGCACCAGCCCCCAACCGTGCGGGCTGAACGACGCAATGAGCGCGAAGACACACACGCCCAGAACCGAGCCCAGCATACGTTGCACACCGCGAATCGTTCCCGGCACCCGGTCCGGCCCCCACTGCAAGAGCAGGAGCACCGACACCGCGCCCCAGTCTGGGCGGTTAAGCCCCAACGCCATGCCAATGAACGCGGTCGCCAGGCCACCAAGCGCGATCTTCTCAGCCGTCACCACCGCGTGGGAATTGCCCACCGCGGCGCGGTAGAAGCGGTAGCGCATCGTCGGCTTGGTGTGAGGGATGCTGGTGCGGTCCGGGTCCACGTAGGTGGGGGAATCAGACAGCTCATCCGAGTTTCCGCCCACCTGTTTGTGGTGTGCCACGATGCGCTGCTGCGCGGCCAGCGCGCGGTGCACCAGCTCCGCCTGGGCGGGGTGGCGGATGCGGCCGCCGCGGATGACGCCGGCGTCGGCAAGCGCTTGCCACGCCGTGGAAATCGCGGACTGCGCCTGGTGGTGGCGAGCCAGGAAATCGCTATCGGAGTTCACGAAGGCATCGGCGGCCTTTTCCAACGCGGCCACCGCGCGGGTCTCTGGCCCGTGCGGGTCCCGAAAGCGCGGCAGCATACCCAGCACGTAGCTGGCCGCCACGCCGGCCAGGCTCCACGCGGCCACCTCCCACGGTGAAACCCCGCGCAGCATTGTGGAGCCACCGGCCACCATCACGATGAAGAAGGAACCCGGTGGCGGCAGCCGCAGCGCGTTCTGCACGAACGCGCCGATGGTTGCTAGAGCCACCGTAAACACCGCGGACAGCGCCAGCCCATGCACGCCGACGAGGGAACCGGCCGTGGCCGCCAGCGTGAGCAACCCGCCGGCGGTGAGGATCACGCGGCGTCGCGTGCGGTAGGGGTGCCCCTCGCCGTAGATGACGGAGAAGGCGCCGGCGGAAATGAGCAGCACCGCATCCGGGTGGCCCGTCGCTACAGCGATCCCGCCGGGGATAATGATCGCCAACGCCGCGCGCAGGGCACCGGGCCAGCGGCGCGCGGAGGTGTTAAAGGCGGTAAAGAGCTGAAGTGCATTAGGACGTTGCGGCAGTGGGTGTTCCATATCGGGAGAACACCTTACCCGTTTCGCCGCGATCCACGAGCCGGCCGTCCTGCAGGACCGCCACCGTGGGGCATAAGTGACGCACGACATCGATGTCGTGGGAGACGAACACCAGCGTCATGTCCTTCGTCACGCGCTGTAGAAGCTCGAGGACCTGGGCCCGCGAGGTCGCGTCCAACGCCGAGACGGCCTCGTCCGCCAGCAGAATCTCCGGCTTGCCCACCACGGCGCGCGCCAGCGAGATGCGTTGGCGCTGCCCGCCGGAGAAGTCCCGGGGATAGCGCTCGAAGCCCTTGATGCCGACCTCCCGCAGCACTGCCTCTGCTTCTTCGCGCGTCCCGCCGCCCTCGGCCACGATCTTCCAGATAGGCATGCGCGGGTTGAGCGAGCCCTTAGGGTCTTGGAAGACCATGTGCACGCGCTTGGCGACGTTCACAGTTCCCCGCGTCGGCCGTGTGAGGCCCGTAAGCAGCTTGAGCAGCGTGGATTTGCCGGAACCGGAACCACCGACGATGCCGAGGCGCTCGCCCTCGCGGACGGCGAGGGAGACGTCGTCCAGCGCGGTCACCCCGCGGTAGGTCTTGGTCACGTTCTGCAGCTCGATGACGGGCTCGCCCAGGGTGGGCATGGGCGGCGGGGTGAGGTCGGGAGTGGTGGTTTCACCGATGCGCACGACGCGATCGCACACGCGCTTGACGACGTCCTGGTCATGGCTAATAAACAGCAGCGCTGTGTCTTCGCTGTCCGCGGCATCCACGATGGTGGAGAGGATTTCCTCTTGGGTGAAGGGATCGAGGGCGGTGGTGGGTTCATCGCAGATGAGGAGCTTGGGATGGCGGGCCATGGCCATGTCGATGAGCGCGCGCTGGCGCTGTCCGCCGGAGAGCTGGTGCGGGAAGCGGTTGAAGCCGGGCACCTTCATCAGCGGGTCGAGTGCGGTCATGGGTTCTTGGAAGACCATGGCTAGAGGCTGCCTGCGCAGGTCACGGTCGCGCATGCCTAGCAGCTCCTGGCCATTGAAGCGGATAGATCCGGTGGCCTGCAGGTGGTCGGGTAAAAGCCCCATGATGGCTAGGGCGGTGAGGGACTTGCCGCTGCCGGAATCGCCGATGAGGCCGACGCGCTCGCCGGGTGCGATGGAAAAGGAGAGGGGGCCGACGGGGCCTACGCGCAGATCAGTGACGGTCAGCATGGCTTCCTAGCAGGTTGAATCCGAGGACGGTGCCGGCGATGGCCAGCCCGGGCCACAGCGCCTGGAGGGGATGGGTGGCGAGGAGAGGTTGGGCGTCGTGAAGCATGCGGCCCCACGAGGCGGTCGGCGGGGCGGTACCCAAGCCGAGGTAGGACAGGCCGGCTTCAGCGAGGACGGCCAGCGCAAAGTAGACGGAGGCCTGGATGGCCACGATGCCGCCGAGATTGGGCAGCACGTGGCGCCACGCGATGAGCGCCGGCGGCACGCGCGAGATGCGGGCGGCCGCGATATAGTCTTGCGTCATAATCTGCAGCGTGCCGGAACGGGTGACGCGGATGAAGGAGGGGATGCCGGCGATGCCGATGGCGATGGTAGCCGTGAGCGTGGACGAGCCCCACACCGCGCCGGCGACGATGGCCAGCAGCAGCGCCGGGAAGGCCAGCAGCAGGTCGGTGGCCGCCATGATGAAGCCACCACCGCGCATCCCGGCGATAATGCCCAGCGGGACGCCAATGAGCGCGGCGATGGCCACCGCTACCACGCCCACCAGCACGGTGATCTGGGCGCCGGCGAGGATGCGGGAGAAGGTATCGCGCCCGAAGCGGTCGGTGCCCATGAGATGCTCGAAGCTGGGGCCGGCTAAGCGGTCGGGGGAGATGAGGTTCGGGTCATAGGGCGTCCACACCAGGGAGACCAGAGCGAGCAGGATGGTCAGGCCCACCAGAAAATAGCCGGGTTTCATCGTGCCTCCTTCAGCCGCGGGTCGATGACCCGGTAGGCCAGGTCCGTGAGCAGGTTGACGCTCAGCGTGAAAGTCACGAAAACCATGATGAGGGTCTGGACGGTGGTGAGGTCGCGGGTGGAGACGGCGTCGAGAAGCATCGAGCCAAGACCCGGAATGACGAAGACGTTCTCGATGACCACCGCGCCCACCACCAGGGTGCTCAGCTGCACGCCGGTGACGGTGAGCACCGGCAGGGCGGCATTGCGCAGGCCGTGGCGGATCAGCGCCCCGGTGTGGGATTCACCCAGGGAACGCGCTGTGCGGATATAGTCCTTGTCCATTTCCTCGCGCAGCGTAGCGCGCACGTAGCGCGTGAGCATCGCGCCTTGCACCAGTGCTAACGAGATGACTGGCAGGACGAGGTGGCTGAAACCCTCGCGCGGCAGCTGCCAGCCGTTGGCCGGCAGCCAGCCCAGGTGCACGGAGAAGACCGCAACGAGCAGGATACCGACAAGGAAGCTCGGCACCGCGATACCTAGCTGCGTGGCAGCATTGAGCACGGGGAGTTTAAAGCGGGCGAGCAGGATGCCCATGGGGATCGCCCCGGCTAGTGCTAGGGCGATGGCCAGCCCGATGAGCAACAGCGTGACCTGCGCGCGGTCAATCACCAGCGGGGTGATGTCCTGCTGCGAGGACAGGGAGATGCCGAAGCTGCCGGTCAACAGTCCCTTCATCCACTCCACGTATTGCACGAGAAGCGGGCGGTCCAGACCCATGGCGTGGGTCAGCTCCGCCACGGACTCATCGGTGGCGTTGACGCCCAAAGCCACGCGCGCCGGGTTGCCGGGCACGGCTCGCATGAGTAGGAAGATAATGATGGAGGCGGCCCACATGGTGCCGAGGAAGCGCAGTATTCTCATTGCACACCTCGCAGTTCGATGGCATCGGTGATCTGGTTCGGCTGCAGGCCGCTAAGGCCCTCGCGGTAGAGCACGATATTGGGCATATTCATCAGCGTCAGAGCGGGCATATCCTCCATAATCTGGTCGACGGCACCCGTCATGTCATCCTGCTCCAACAACGTGCGGGCCTGCGGCGAATCGTAGCCGAGGTAGTAGTCCGGGTTGCCAAAGATGGTGGGGATATCGCGCGGCTCGACGTGCGCGACGAGCGACATCTGATAGTCCTTCGCTCCCATGACTTGGCTCAGCCACACGGCGGGGAACTCGGCGGTTTCCAGCGTGACATCAAAGCCCATCTCCTCCAGCTGGGAGTAGAGAAACTCGGAGAGCGTTTGGGCATAGGGCAGGCTCGGCACCGTGAGCGTGAGCGGCGTGCCGACCGCGCCGGCCTCCTCCATCAGCGCGCGGGCGCGCGCAGGCTCATAAGGGTAGTAGTCCTTCCCGCTAAACCAGGGGTCGGTAGGCGGCACTGGGGCACCACCGGTATCCTGCGCGCGGCCTTCCCAGAGGATCTCGTTGGCGGCCCGGCGGTCGATGCCATAGGCCACGGCGCGGCGCACGCGGGGGTCGTCGAAAGGTGCTGCTTGGTTGTTCATAGACAGCAACACCTCGCCGTTGGTGGTGCCCACGGCGGTTTCGATGGAGTCATCGAGGGTGTCGAGAAGCTCCGGGTTCTGCACGCCCCACACCGCGTCCACCCCGCCGGAGCGCAGGGCGTTAACCGCGGTGAGGGAATCCGGGAAGTAGCGGATGGTGATGTCTTCCTTCGCCGGGGTGCCCCAGTAGTCAGGGCGGGCGCGCAGCGCGATGTATTCATTGGGGGAGAAGCCGGCGACGGCGAAGGGGCCGGTGCCCACCGCGTCGGTAGGGGTGCGCATCGCGCCAATGGCGGTGCCCATGGACCATAGCCACCCGGCGGAGGGGCGCTTCAGCGTGACCACGAGCGTGCGATCATCCATCGCCGTCGCGGATTCCACCACGTCCATCTGGGTGCTAATGCCGTTCGTCCACTCCGTCTTCACCGCGTTGATGGACCACGCGGCGGTGTGCGCGGTGAACGCCTCGCCGTTGGAGAAGGCGGCCTCACGCAGGTGGAAGGTGTAGCGCGTGGACTCCACCTCCCAGGATTCGGCGAGGCCGGGCACAATCTCTCCCTCCGGGGAGATGCGCACCAGGGTTTCGTAGACGTTGCTCATGAGCGCAGCCGGAATGGCGGCGCCGCCGACGGTGGTGAAATCCAGGGACGTAGCGGGGGTCGTGGTGGCCAGCGTCAGCGCGGAGGAATCGGAATCAACAAGTGCCGTGGAGCCGGCAGAGCACGCGCTTAACGACGTCCCCACTACCGCCACCAGCGCACCAAGCCAGGCCCTCATCATCCTTCCGACAGCTTTACCTCAAGCGGGGAGGTAGTGCCACGCACGCTCGTCATGCCAAGCGTCAGGCGGTCCCCGAGGTACAGGATTTCGGTGCACTCGACGGGATGACCGGAGTGATCCGAGATGTCCAAGTGCAGGCGCCACAGCGGGGTGCCGGGCTCGACATTGAGGGAGCGCGCATCTTCCTCGCTGGCGTAGGCAAGGGAGAGCTCGCGGTTGACGTTGTCGAAGTCCACGCCTTGCTTGCGTAGGTGATCGTGGACGGACTCATTGTCGGCATCGAAGTTGAGGATGTGGCTGCCCACGTCCAGTGGGAAGAACATGCGCTCGATGGCGATGGGCATGCCGTTGGCGCTGCGTACGCGGTGCACAAAGATTACGGGGGAACCTGTCTCTACCCGCAAGAACTCGGCTTCCTGCTCGGAGGCAGGGCAGCGCCCTAGCCACAAGGTGGACGCGCCGGGCTCGAAGCCGCGCTCGCGCAGCCAGTGCGTCACGGAGAAGATTGAGTCGAAGGACTCTGAGGTAAAACGGCCGAGGACGACGGAGCGGCGGCCGCGCCCAGAGGAGATGAGGCCCTCCGAGCGCAGTGCCGCGACGGCCTGGCGCACCGGGCCGCGGGAAGAGGAGAACTGTTGGCAGAGCTCGGCCTCGCTGGGCAGGAAATCACCAGGAGAAAGCTTCTTGCTGCGAATAAGGTTGCGCAGGTAATCAGCGATCATGCTGTGTTGCTGTGTGCGCCGAAGGGACACCGAAATTCTCCTCTATGTAGAACAACGCTGTGACGGGTAAAGATGTGCGTACGCGCGCCTGGGCGTACGCCTACATCTGCCACGCTTGTGCCAGGTTTGCCATATTACCCAACGCTGCCTTGTGGCTTGTGGATTGCAGGGAGATCATGAGCTCGTCCGCCTGGGCCAGTTGCTGGAAGTCGGTGAGGTACTCGCGCACGTGCTCTACATTTCCGATGGCGGAGTACTGCAACATGCTGATGATCTGCTGGCCCTGAGGGGAGTCGATGATGCGGGCGACGTCGTCGTCGCTGAGCTGCCTGCCGCGGCTGACGAAGGCCTTTACCCGGCGGAAGCAGACTTTTTCGAATTCCTCCTCGGCGTCATCCCCCGCGGTGACGTTGACGCCGGCAATGACATAAGGCTCGGGGTGGGCTTCGGAAGGCTGGTAATTCTCGCGGTAATAAGCCGTGGCGGCTTCCAGGTGCTGCGGGGCGAAGTGCGAGGCGAAGGCATAAGGCAGACCGAACTTGGCGGCCAGCGAGGCGCCGAAGAGCGAGGAGCCCAGGATGTAGATCGGCACGTTGGTGCCGTGGCCGGGGATGGCCTGCACACCGGGGACGAGGGATTTTCCGGAAAGGTAGCCCTGCAGCTCCTTGACGTCCTCGGGGAAGCGCTCGGCGGCATTTCTATCGCGGCGCAGGGCGCGGCCCAAAGTCTTCATATCGGTGCCGGGTGCGCGGCCCAGGCCTAAGTCGATGCGGCCGGGGTAGAGCTCCGCGAGGGTGCCGAATTGTTCAGCGATAACATAAGGCGCGTGATTCGGCAGCATGACGCCGCCGGAGCCCAATCGGATGCGCTCGGTCTTCGCGCCGATGTGGGCGATGAGCACCGCCGGGGAAGACGAGGAAATGGAAGGCATGTTGTGGTGTTCGGTGTACCACATGCGCTCAAAGCCCAAGGCTTCCGCGCGTTGTGCTAGCTCGACCGACCTAGCCATGGACTGAGAAGGGGTCTCCCCCTCATAAATGGTGCAGAAATCGAGGACGGAAAGGGCGGCGCGGGGCGTCATGAACTACTCACTTTTCTTCGACGAGGATGTAGATACAACGTCGATGATAACGCCGATGGCAAATGCGAGGAGCGTGGGAATAACCCAGCCCAGGCCAACGTCTTGGCCAGGGGAGAAGTCGAGCGGGGCGCCGAAGGAAGTAGCGGCGGACCACAGGACGGAAACCCACAGTGCCAAGCGGAAGCCCCAGTAGAAGGTGACCCACTTCTTGACTACCGGCTGCAGAAGCGTCAGCGCGATCAGCGAGATAGCCGGCGGGTACAAGAACACGATGAAGGGAACCGCGATGGCAAGCACTGTGTCTAGGCCTTGGAAGGCGAAGGCGATGGACAGCGCGGTAAACAAGCAGGCCCAGAAGTGGTAGGTGGTCTTCGGTACGAGTAGGGCGAAGAACTCCGAGGTGGCGGAAATCAGGCCCACGGCGGTGGTCATGCACGCCAAGATGACGATGGCGGAGAAGACGGCCTGGCCGACGTTGCCCATGGTGAGATTGGAGGCGTCGGCAAGCAAGGCGGCGCCGGAGTCATAGGAGGCACCATTCGGCATGGTTTGGCCAATCCACGCCAGGCCCAGGTAGATAGCGGCGAGCAGGGCGCCGGCGATGACCGCGGAGGTGATGGTGCCGCGCAGCAGCGCGCGGTCGGTGGAGAAACCTTTGGAGCGCAGTGAGGTCACGATGACGATGGAGAAAGCCAGGCCCGCGATGGCATCCATGGTGTTGTAGCCCTCGAAGAGGCCCGTGACGAAGGGCGCGGAGGCGTACTCCTCAGTCGGGGTGCCGGGAACGCGGGGATTCGCCAATGTGGCCAAGGTGATGAGGGCGGCGAGCAGGATGACCAGCGCCGGGGTGAGGAACTTGCCCAAGGTGTCAATGATGTCGTTGGGGCGCCAGGCCAGAGCTAAAGCGATGAGGAAGAAGACGACGTTGAAGGCGCCGTTGGCAAAGGTTCCCTCCCAGCCGAGCAGCGGGGTGATCGCGGTTTCCATGGATACCGCGCCGGTACGCGGCAGGGCGTAAAACGCGCCGATGGCCAGGTAGGCGATGACGGAGAAGGCCACGCCGAAGATCTTGCCGCCGTGGTTTCCGATATCCCTCACAGATTGGCCGGAAATGGCCACCGCGATCACCGCCAAGACCGGCAGGGCTACGCCAGCGGCGAGGAAGCCCAAGGTGGCCGGCCAGAAGTTGGTGCCGGAGGAGACACCGACCTCCGGTGGGAAGATGAGATTGCCCGCTCCGAAGAACATGGAGAAGAGCATGAGGGAGGCAACGATCACGATGCCGATGGGCGAGCTCGTCTTCGAAGCAGACTGGGCGGGGGCCTGAACGTCATTTATGGACATTTTTCTAAGGATAATGCCCATGACATGAGATGTAAATTTTAGCTAAATGCTTTCTCCAGCCGGTCGAGTGCCTCTTCCAGCAGCTCGCGTGAGGTTGCGAAATTAAGACGGGCATGATGCTCGCCGCCCGTGCCGAAGGTGACACCCTCATTCAGGGCCACCTTGGCGTGCTCGCGCACCCAGGCCGCGGGCTTCGGGTCATCCCCAATGGCGGTTTCGCTAAAGTCCAACCACAGCAGGTAGGTGGCCTGCGGGTGGGAAGTCTTGAGGCCTGGAACGCGCTTGGGTAACTCCTCCACCAGCCAGTCGCGGGTCTTCTTCAGATACTCAATTTCCTCGTCGAGGAACTCCCCACCGTGGCGGTAGGCGGCCTCCGCCGCCAAGACGCCGAGCGTGCCGGTGCCGTCCTTGGCCACGCCGGTCAGCGAGTTCCAGCGTTCGACATCCGCGGTGCTGGAGAAGATCACCTGCGCGCACTTTAAGCCCGCGGTGTTCCACGCCTTGGACGTGGCGGTGACGGTAATAACGCGGTCGGACAAAGCGCCGAGCGGGATGTGGCGGCCTTCGTAGACGAGCGGGGCGTGGATCTCGTCGGAGAGGATGCGGGCATCGTATCTATCTGCCAGCTCCACGAGTCCCCGCAGCCAGTCCTCATCAAAGACGATGCCCAGCGGGTTATAGGGGTGGGAGAGCAGGATGGAGCCGGCGCCGGCCTTAAAGGCGCGCTCGATATCCTTCAGCTCCAGCGAGGTCTCAATCTTCTCGCGCCCGGCGGTCTCCGGCAGCTCCAGCAGCGGCGGGTAGGAGGGAACCGGTACGGCAACGGCGCCCTCGGTGAAGTACTGCACGCCGAGCAGTAGGCCGCGCACCACATCCCCGATCCAGAAGACGTGCTCTGGGCGCCAGCCATAGCGCGTTTCATAGAAATCCGCCAGCGCCGCGTTGAGCTCAGAGGCCTTGGGCGCCGGAGTGTAGCCGAAGGACTCGGCGTC
This sequence comes from Corynebacterium aurimucosum, assembly GCF_046895345.1. Taxonomy (GTDB): domain Bacteria; phylum Actinomycetota; class Actinomycetes; order Mycobacteriales; family Mycobacteriaceae; genus Corynebacterium; species Corynebacterium aurimucosum_G. The sequence continues at coordinate 245,500 of NZ_CP160096.1, forward strand.
GACAGCCTCTTGGATGGCCTCCTTGACCGCCGGTGCGGTGAGGAAGTCTGATTCGGCGATCCACAGCGGGATTATGTCCTCGTCATAGACGGTCCACTTGCGGGTGCCGCGGGCAGAGAGTTCTTTCAGGCTAGGGAAATGCATGCGCCCCACCTTACTCGTCGGTGGATTGGACGAATCCGTATTTTTTCAGTCGCTGGCGGTCGGCGGCGGAGGCGGATTGGGTTAGGCGCAGCAGCTCGGCGTAGATACCGCCGGACTGTGCCAACTGAGCTGGCGCGCCGATCTCGGAGATGCGGCCGCGGTCCAGGGTGATGATAGTGTCCACGTCCGCGATGGTGGACAGGCGGTGCGCGATGATGAGCGTGGTGCGGTCCTTCATGAGCTCATCCAGGCCCGCCTGCACGGCGCGCTCGGCCTTAGTATCGAGCGCCGAGGTGGCCTCGTCGAGGACGAGGATGGGGGCGTCCTTCAGCATGGCGCGCGCCACGGCCACGCGCTGTTTCTGCCCGCCGGAGAGCTTGAGGCCGCGCTCGCCGATGACGGTGTCGTAGCCATCGGGGAATTCTTCGATGAAGCCGTGTGCATTGGCGCGCTTGGCGACGTCCACGATCTCCTCCAACGTCGCACCCGGCTTGCCATAGGCGATATTTTCCTTGATGGTGCCGGAGAAGAGGTAGGACTCCTGGAAGACCACGCCAACTGAAGCGCGCAGGCGCTCCGCGGTAAGCTCCGCGGCGTCGTGGCCCAGTACCGTCAGCTTTCCCTCCGTGGGCTGGTAGAGGCCCAATAGCAGGTTGACCAGGGTGGACTTGCCGCCGCCGGACTCGCCGACGAGGGCTACCTTGTGGCCCTCTTGGGCGGCGAAGGTGATGTCGGCGACGACCGGCTTATCCGATTCATAGGAGAAGGACACGTCCTCAAAGGCAAAGACCGGGCCTTCGGTGGGGTGCAGCGGCTTAGCCGGGGTGAGGTCGAGCTCCGGCACGTCGGAGGTTTCAGCGGCGTCGACCAGCTGCGGGTTGACCGTGGGCTCGGGGACTTCTTCCATGACCTTGAAATAGTCCTTGGAACCGGCGATAGCGCGCTGGCTCATATCCACGATCCAGCTCATCATGAACACCGGCTGCTTGGCCATGCTCACCAGCTGCAGGAGCATGACCATGTCACCGATAGAGAAGTCGCCTTCCAGCGTGCGCCAAAAGATCAGGCCATAGATGCCTAAAAAGATCAGCGCCATGGCCGCGCCGCGCGCGGTGTCCATGGAATGCCACCAGCGCGACTGCGGCTTCGTGGTATCCACCACCGTGCGGTAGTGCGATCCGAAAGAGGCAAGTTCACGGGCTTCAGCGACGAAGGATTTAGTCACCTTCACCTGTCCGATGACCTCCGCGAACCGTCCGTTGGCCACGTCGATGTTTTCGTTCTTGATGGCCTCAAACTTCTGCCAGCGCTCCGAGGTTAGCGCCGTGAGCCACATATAGATGGGGAAGAGCGCGGCCAGCAGGATGGCCAGCGGCCAGTAGTACACCGCGGTGATGACCAGCACCGCCGCGGCCTGGATGAGCATGACGAAGAAGTTATTGGAGAAGGACTGCAGGAACTGCGTGATATTCGCAATCGAGCGGTCCAAGCGCGCGATGATGGTGCCGGTGACCTGGTCGTCGAAGTAGCCCTGCGGCACGGAGAGCAGCTTGGCAAAGTAGCGCGTCGAGAGGATTTGGCGCAGGCGTGCGACCATCACATCGCCGACATAGCCTCCGATATTCTTCACCACGTTGCCCAGCGCGTCTGCCACAAAGAGTGCTACGACCCACCACAGGATGGTGCGCAGCGGGCCGCCTGCGACGACGGTATCGGTGGCTTCGCGGAGGATGAAAGGTGTCAGCAGCGACAGAATCGCGGTGACTGACGCGGTGATAAGGACACCAAGATAGAAAGGCCACAGGGCGGATGCGCTGCGGACGATGCGGAGAATAGAGTTCATCGCCGGCCGATGTTACGCCCTTAATAAGAATATCCAACCCGTCGACTAAGGTAGGAGAGAAACCGAAGTCGTGATGGAAAAGGATCCGCGGTGAAGAAATACCTCCCCCTAGCGTGCGCCCCGCTGTGCCTGGCTGCTCTATCCGGCTGCAGCATCCTCCAGCCGCCGGACGTGGGCCCGCAGGACAACATCGTGGTCTCCAGTTCGGAGCCGCCGACCTTTGAGGCCAAGGACGTGGACGCTCACGAGGTCACCTCCAACTTGGCAGCCCCCGTTAAGGACGAGGGCCTCAACGTGGAATTTGAGCTGCAGGGCCTGTACTCCGGCGGTGGCGGAACGGTGCTGACGGTGAAGATTCACAACCTCAGCGAGGTGCCGATGCCTGTCGACGCCCTCCCGGAACCCACCCTCGAGCGTGCTGACGGCAACGGCGGCTGGGCCACCGTGGATTCGATTGATGTTGATCCCGCTGTCCACCCGGATGTGGCCGCGCCGGGCCTGGATCACCCGCTGGGCGCCGGTGCGTCCACCAACCTTCAATATGTCTATAACGTTGCCCCAGGCAACCTCTGGAACGCACGCTTTAGCATTGGCAACGTGCGCTATGTAGGAGACCTCAATCTATGACGGAACTCGTCGTTCTAGCCTCGCCGGAAGGCACACCCGCCGGCACCGCTGACAAGGCCGCCGTACATACCGCGGATACTCCGCTCCATTTCGCCTTTTCTGCGTGGGTGGTGCGCGATGGCCAGCTGCTGCTGACCCGCCGCGCCCTGTCCAAGCTGACCTGGCCTGGCGTGTGGACCAATTCCTTCTGCGGGCACCCGGGCCCGGATGAGCCTACTGCTGAGGCTGTCGTGCGCCGCGGCCGCTTCGAGCTTGGTCTGACTGGAACGACGCGCTTGGTGCTCCCGGACTTTGCTTACCGCGCCGTGGATTCCTCCGGCGTGGTGGAGAATGAAATTTGCCCGGTCTACCTCTTCGAGACCGAAGACGATCCGGCCCCCAACCCGGAGGAGGTTGACTCCTTTGCGTGGGCCCCGGTGCGCGATGTGCTCGCCGCGGTCGATGCCACGCCTTTCGCCTTTAGCCCGTGGATGGTGGAGGAGTTGACCCACGAGCCGCTGCGCGCGGCCCTGTTGGCTTAACGCACCCGGATCAGAGCAGGCTGCCATCCTGGGCGAAGGCCGCCGAAATATAATCCAAGCTGGCGTAGGCCACGCGGTTCTCGCCGTTATCCAGGTTGTATTCCCAGATAGCGTGCTCGGGGCGGTAGGCCTCGAAGCCGGGCTCGCCGGTGCGGATGAAATCCCGCAACCACTGCGCGAGCGGTGTTTCCCCGAAGAGCGGGCGTAGCTCCTCGCAGTGCAGGGCCGGGCCCGAGGAACGGATGAACTCCACCATCCAGGTCTTACCCGGCGCCTTCTCCGCTACCTCTGCAGCCCAGCGGCGGATGATGGCATCACCCACCATCCGGCCCATTGGGCGCTTTTCGTCCATGTGCTGCGCCACCTGATACCAGGGTTGGAAACCATTGCGGGGGAAGCCAAAGCGCGGCGCCGCATAGCGCAGGATGAGGCCGCGGAAAGGGGAGCGGTCAATCTTCCGTGTGGCCGGGATGTTGTAGAACTCGTCGCGGGTACTGCCGAGGATGAGGGGGACGTCGGCAAGCTGCCCACACTCCAGTGGCGTGGGGCCCAGCGCCATATCGAGGCTGTACTTCTTGCGGAACTTGGCGTAGCCGGCGGCAAGCTCCTCTTGGCTCATCGCCGCAAGCGAGGAGCGCGTGATGGGCTTCTTCATCGCCTGGCGCAGCGTGGCTTGGCGCTCCTCGAAGGTTTCCCGGGGGAAGCCCGGAGAGAGCGCTATTGCTCGGCGAAACGCCCCACGGTAGTGGTCACGCCGACACAGCCACAGCACGGCGTTGGCGCCGGCGGACTGACCCAGGATAGTGACGTTGGTGGGATCCCCGCCGAAGGATTCGATATTGCGCTGGATCCATTCCAAGCCCAACTGCAGGTCCTCGATGGCGCGGTAGCGGTCGGGTTCATCATCACGGAAGCGGGCAAGCCCCGGCAGGCCCACGCGGTATCCCAGCTGCACGTGGACGATACCCGCCTGTGCGGTGGGCGTGCCCTCTGCCCGGGAATCCTCGTGGGAGCCGTGCTCGTAGCGGCCGCCGTGGATATAGACCACCGTGGGCGCCAGTGACGTGGCGCGGCTGCCGGGTGCGGGGGCGGTGATGGTCAGCGCAACCTTCTCCGGGTGTGAGGTGCGTGCATCCTGGTCACGGGGTGGGGCAGGTTCGGGGTTCTCGAAATCCCCCGGGATATGGGAGTACTCGATGGAGTGGAAATGGGCCACGTCCTCATCGAGGTAGCCGGTGATGGTGCCCGCGGGGCAGGTGACGTCGAAAGGTGCACTGCTCATGGTGAACAGGCTACCCTGAGGGCATGGAATGGCTCGTGCAGGCGCCAGTGTGGGCGCAGATGGCGGTGCTCGCCGTCACCGCAGTGCCGGCCGCGACCGTCATGGGCTGGGTGCTGATGTGGGCAATCGACCGGGTGAATGCGTGGTTAGTGCCCGCGACTAGGATGAAGAAACATGACTCCCGATGATCACCGCGAAGGCCTGTGGGACCCCGAGCGCTCACAGCCTTCTCACCGCAAGCGCGCACTACCCAAATCCCGAGTGAGCGTAACCCTTTGGCTGATGATCACGCTCATCGTTGTGGTGGCCATCGTCGGCGTTGTCCTTTAACGGGACGACGCTTTAGCGTTGGGTGCCCGGCCGCGCAGCTGCCTGGGCGAGGCGCTGGTAGAGCTCCTGCTTCGGTAGATCCTCCAAGAGCACCGGCTTGCCGGCGGTATCGCACAGCGGGATGCACCAGTTCGGGTACTGATCTTTCGTTGTGCCCGGCTGGTTCTGTGCGCGCACGTCACCGACCATGTCCACCACGTTGGTGACCGTCAGCGCCGAGGGAGTTCCCGCAACATAACGATGCAGGGCGACGAGCACGTCCTCTTCGCTCTCGCGGTTCTCCAACATGCCGTAGGCCTGCAGATTATCCTTGACCTTTTCTTGCCAGGCGCGGTCCTCGGCTACTTCTTCCGCCACGGGGCGGGTGAGCAGACCCAGGCGGGCACGCAGCTCGATGTGGTCGCCGCGCAGGAAGGCGAGCGTTGGTGGCAGATCGTGCGTGCCCACCGAGGACATCGCCATGTGGCGGTACTGATCCTGCGGGCGCGGGGTAGGGCCTTCGTTGGCGTGCTCAAACCAGATGATTGTGGTGCCCAGCACGCCCATATCGCGCAAGGCGTTTTGGACCCACGGTTCCAGGGTACCCAGGTCCTCGCCCACGAGGACCGCACCGGCGCGCTCAGCCTCGAGCGCGAGGATGCCGAGCATGGCCTCCCAGTCATAGGTCACGTAGGTGCCGTTGAGCGGGGTGGACTGGCGTGGGATCCAGTACAAGCGGAACAGGCCGAGCACGTGGTCAACGCGCAAGCCACCAGCGTTGCCCAGCATTGTGCGCAGCAAGTCACGCCACGGCTGGTAGCCGGATTCCGCCAGGCGGACCGGGTGCCACGGCGGCTGGGACCAGTCCTGGCCCTGCTGGTTATAGTCATCCGGCGGGGCGCCCACCGAGCATTGCGGGGCGAGGTATTCCGCCAGGTTGACGGCGTCGGCGCCGGCGGGGTGGATGCCTACGGCCATATCGGTGATGAGGCCGATGCTCATGCCGGCCTCGAGCGCGCGGCGTTGGGCGGCATCCAGCTGCTCATCGCAGAGGAACTGCAGCCAGGAATAGAACTCGGCCAATTCGCTGACGTCGAGGCTCAGCGCGTGGCGGCGTCCACTGTGGCGCGAGAGCTCAGTCTCTGCACACCACAGCGCGAAGTTGCGCAGGCCGCGGCCCTCGCGGCGCTGGTACTCGCTGAAAGCAGTGCGCCGTTCCGGGGTCATCCCCTTGCTGAAGAGCTCTTGCAGGACCTGCAGCTTGGCCTCGAAGATGGAATCACGGTCAATCTCTTCTGCCGACCGGTTGCGCTCGCGGAACTCGGCGGCGAGCTCGGCCACATCATCCTGCAGCTCCGGGCTAAGCAGCTTCAGCTCTGGGACATCTTCGATACGGATATAGATCGGGTTGATGAAACGCCGCGTGGTGGGCAGATAGGGCGAATCCTCAACTGGCGGGATCGGCTCGCCCGCGTGCAGCGGGTTAATAAGGAGGAAGTCATAATCCGGTGCCAAGGTCTCCGCTAATTCGGCGAGGTCACCGAAATCGCCCATGCCCCAGGACTTCTCGGAGCGCACCGAATACAGCTGCGCCATCGCGCCCGCCGCGGGGCGGTCAAGGTAGCGATCCGCCGTGCTGAGGTGATTGGGCACCACGATGAGCGGGCACTCGTGCTCGCCGATGCCGGGCGAGGACAAGCGCAGCTTGTGGAAACCCAAGGGCAAGTCACCGGGGACGTGGAAGCTGGCTTCGCCCCACATCGTTCCGGCGACGTCGGCAGCCGGGGCGTCGTTCGGATCCTGGTAGGTCGGCCGAGTCTCGCCGTTCTCCAGCTCGATGGTGACGGTGACGGGGTCGCCGTCGTGGACGTGGACGGCAAAGCCTTTTTCGGCGCCTTCGCGGGCCACCACGCAGGGCGGCAGCGGGCGGGAGGCGCGTTCGAGGTAGTCCTCGAACAAGGCCTGGGTTAGCTCTTCATCGTCCGGACGGTCGGAGATAGAGACGCCGAGTGCGCGCAGCGTATAGGTGATTGTCTCCTCGCTGACGTACACGGGCTGTCCGTTCTGGGCTGTGTACTCGCAGGCCACGCCGTGGCGTTGGGCAAGTTCTTGAAGCAGATCACGGGTAGTCACATCCTCCAATTGTGCCACGCCCTCCCTGCGCGCGGGAGAAATCTGGTTGGTAGAGTGGGCTGGAATTTAATTTTTGTGGGAAAGGACACAACTGTGACTTTGAATGAAGCGCATACGAAAGCGGAGTTCGAGATCAAGGACGGCGAAACCTGCCTTACCGCCATGATGGCTACGGCGCACGCCCGCCCACATGGCGTGCTTTTTACCCGCCCCGCGAACTATGAGTGGGTCAACGTGACTGCCAAAGAGTTCGTGGAAGAGGTCTACGCGGTGGCCAAGGGGCTCATCGCTTTTGGTGTGGAGCAGGGCGACCGCGTGGCTCTTATTTCGACCACCCGTTACGAGTGGTCCCTGCTGGACTACGCCATCTGGGCGGCCGGTGCTATCTCCGTTCCGGTGTATCCCTCTTCATCGATGTCTCAGGTCCAGTGGATTATCGAGGATTCCGGTGCCATCCTCGCCATCACGGAAACCCGCGAGCACTCCGAGCTGGTCAAGCACCTGAAGCTGCAGGAGGATGGCACCCCGCAGCTGCACGGCTCGCCTTCCCAGCTGCGCCGCATCCTGGAGATCAACTCTTCCGCCATCGATACGCTGAAGTTCGAGGGGCGCGATGTCAGTGACGATACCGTCGACCAGCGCATCGAAGCCACGAACACAGACGACGTCGCCTCGTTGGTCTACACCTCCGGCACTACCGGGCGCCCCAAGGGCTGCATGCTGACCCACCGCAACTGGCTTGCGGAAGCTCGCGGCCTGCTGACTAACCCCATTGGCGCCATCGCCGTGCCGGGTTCCCACGTTCTGACCTTCCTGCCCTTGGCACACGTCTTTAGCCGCGCGGTGTCGCTGGCGGTCACCATCGGCGGTGCCTCCCAGAACCACTGGTCCGACTTCAGCACCATCACCATCGAATTCGCGCGCTCCCGCCCGAACCTGATCCTGGGCGTGCCGCGCGTCTTTGAGAAGGTGCGCAACGGTGCCTCCGCCAAGGCCCACGGCTCCTCTGCGGTCAAGGGTGCTATCTTCGATCGCGCGGAGAAGGTCGCTATCGAGTACTCGAAGGCGCTGGATACTCCGGAGGGGCCTAACCGTGTCCTTAAGGCCAAGCACAAGGCCTACGACAAATTGGTCTACTCCGCCATCCGTCAGGCCATGGGCGGCGACGTTAAATATTGCATCTCCGGTGGTTCGGCCATCTCGCAGGATTTGCTGCACTGGTACCGCGGCATCGGCGTGACCATCTATGAGGGTTATGGCTTGACGGAGACCGCCGCGGCAGCGGCCGTCGACTTTGTCGATCAGTCCATCGGCACCGTTGGCCCGCCGCTGGGCGGAACGACGATGCGCATTAACGACGACGGCGAGATCATGATCAAGGGCGATATCGTCTTCAAGGGTTACTGGCAGAACGAGGAAGCCACCGAGAACGCCCTGCAGGACGGTTGGTACAACACCGGCGACCTGGGTGAGATTGATGAGGATGGCAAGCTCGTCATCACCGGCCGCAAGAAGGATCTCATCGTCACCGCCGGCGGCAAGAACGTCTCGCCTGGCCCGATGGAGGACATCTTGCGCTCCCACCCGCTGATTTCCCAAGCCATGGTGGTCGGTGACGGCAAGCCATTCGTCGGCGTGTTGCTCACCCTGGATGAGGATGCGCTCAAGCGCTGGAAGGCTGATCACAACATCTCCGCGACCAAGGGAATGCGCGAAGTAGCGGCTGATCCGGCGCTGCGCGCGGATATCCAGGACGCCATTAACCAGGTCAACGCCACCGTTTCCCACGCGGAGGGTATTAAGAAGTTCGTCATCCTAGAGCAGGACCTCACCGAGGAAAGTAACGAGCTCACCCCCACGATGAAGGTCAAGCGCTATGTCGTGGCGCAGCGTTACGCAGCGGATATCGAGCGCCTCTACGCCGGCAAGAAATAAGGCTGGACGGAGTCTGTGAATTCCTTCGGAGTGTCGCGCAGCCGAATGGGAGGATCTCTAATAGAGTCAGCGGGGTCAGAAAAACTCTAAACCTCAACTAGAGGTTCTCATGGAAAGGGCAGCCTATGCACAAGATCGCAGCCGAGCTGCGCCACCGTGAGCTGACCCAAGAAATCTATAACATCGGCGATGAAGTCGTTGACTACATCGAGCACCTCATCGAGGCCATCGAGGACTGGGATGATGAACTCGCCCTCGACTGCCTAGCCGAGCTGGGGGATATCGTCGAAGACGCCCGCGTGGATTCCGGGCGTTGTGTCGGCGAGCTCATCGGCTTGCGTCACGCGCTGGTCTCCGGCCTGAAGTCCGGCACCATTTCCGCTGCCTCCTCCGGTGACAATGATGTGGAGGAGCCGAAGCAGCTTACCGCCCGCGCGTTGGCTGAGGGCTTGCCCATCTCCGGCCCGCCCGTTGTGGTCTCGGAGCTGGCAGAAACCCTGCGTGGCCGCACCGCCGCAGTAGCCGCCTATCTGCGCGAGCTGGTCGAGTACGTGCTGGCGCAAACCGACGCGGTGGCTCGCAACCTCGATGTTGTCTCCCTGCCGAACCTGTACAAGCGCGCGGGTGAATCCTCACTCATCGCCGTGCAGGCCTGGCGCCACACCGTCGTTGAGGCGCACCCCGCCTACGTGCGCACCATGCGCGGGCATAACCCGCCGCCCTTCTTAGAAGAGCGCGCGCGTATCGACGCCGTCGTTGCCCGTGTGCGCGCCAAGCGCCAGAAGAAGGCCGCGACGACCGCATAGTCGCCGCACCACAGACTTCCTTGTTGCCAACACACAAGGATTACCTAAGAAGAGCGCCGCCGAGATTCCCTCTCTCGGCGGCGCTTTTCGTTGCTGTGTGCGCCACGCCTAGCTTTGCGTGGCGCTTATTGTCGCTTTGTGTGCCACGCCTAGCGCGTACGCGCTAGGCCCCCGGGTTCTTGGCGGCCGGCGCGGCTTGGTCCAGCTGCTCCGTAATCTGCGGCCACAGCTGGCCCATGATGTCATCCCAGGTGAGGATCCACACGGTCTTGTCTTTGGTGGGCTTGCCCACCATGACGAGCTGTTCGTTGCGGGCGCGCATCTGGTCCAGCGTCTTTTGCACGGTGGAGGAGGAGCCCACCGCCAGCGCGGGACGGGAGAAGTCCAGCACCGGGGTTTCCGGGTCCGCGAGCAGGGTATCGCGCACGTGGACGATGCGCGGGATGCGCGAAGTACGCGGGTAGACCAGCACGCGCATGATGGACTTGCGCACCACGAGGTCATGAAGCTCAGCCACGGTGGCATCGGAGGATAGCGGCAGGATTTCCGAGCCGTGCTCGCGGGCCAACTGGGCGGCGGTGGCGGCTTCCAGTTCGATGACGCCGGTGATCTGGTTGGCGGAGTCGTCGTCAAGCGTGCCCGTCAGACGCGAGTGTTCGACCAGGTGGCGCAGGGTTTCCGCGTCATAGCCGGCCGCACCGGCGCGGTCGACGGGTTCCTCGCCGGCTATTGTCACCAGCTTGTTGGCCATCTTGTTGATCCAGAGGAGCAGCGGACGGAAGAGCCAGATGAAGCCGCGGGCGGGCACCGCGATGAGCTGAAGGGCAGTCTCTGGGTGGGCAATGGCCCAGGACTTCGGCGCCATCTCACCGATGACCAGGTGTAGGAAGGTCACGACGAAAAGGGCCAGCAGGAAGGAGATGACGTCAGCAACTCCCAGCGGCAGGCCAAGGGCCTCCAGTGGGCCCATCAGCAGGTGATGGACCCACGGCTTGGTCACCGCACCCAGGACGAAGGTTGCGGCGGTAATGCCCAGCTGGGCGCCGGCCAGCATGACGGTCAGCTCATTAAGCGAGCGCAGGCCCGCACGTGAGGCCGCCGAGGATTCCGCAGTCTCCTCCAAGCGGTTGCGGCGCGCCCCCATAAGGGAGAACTCGATGACCACGAAGAATGCGGAAGCGGCAATGATGAGCAGAGTGATGAGGAGGTTAAACCACCAGGTATCAGTCATTAGTCATCCTCTCCTTCCGGAAATTCCTCCACCAGCTCGAGTGCCAGGACAGAGGGTACGTGGCGGTCGATTTCTTCGACGCGCACGTTGAGCGTGCGGATGGGGGCTTCGTCACCGTCGACCCAATCTTCAGGTTCGGCCTCGAGCTCGATGGAGAGTTCTTCGCCCTCGTCCGGCAACGTGCCGGAGTGGGCGATGAGCAGGCCGGCGACGGTTTCGAAATCGCCCTCCGGCAGGTCGTGTCCGATGGCGCGCTCGACCTCGTCGATGGGCGTGTCTCCGTCGACGATCCAGTGGGTGTCGTCCTGCTCGGTGATTTCCTCGGTCTCTTCGAGGTCGTGCTCGTCGGTGACATCGCCGAGGATCTCCTCGGCCAAGTCCTCCATGGTCACAATCCCGACGAAGCCGCCGTATTCGTCGATGACGCAGGCGAGTTTCTCGTCGGCATCGCGAAGCTCCGTGACGACGTCGGGAAGCGGCATGAGCTCCGGAACCACCACGGGTTCCTTCATGATTTCGCGGGCCGGGGTGGCCGGGGGCAGTTCGGTACCCAGCACGTCATAGAGGTGCACCACGCCGATGGGATTGTGCTCATCATCGATGATGGGGTAGCGCGTGTGGTTCTCCGACATCATCTCGCGCACCTCGCCGATGGTGGTCTCCGGCTCGATGACATCCACGCGCGAGCGCGGAATCATGGCGTGTTCCACATCGTGCTCGGGGAAGTCGAGGAGACGGTCGAGGACCAGGTAGGTGTCCTCATCCAAGTCGCCGGCCTCGTGGGAGGCATCCACGATGGACTCCAGGTCATCGGTGGTGGCAGAAGAATCGACATCCTCCACCGGCTCGATACCGAAGACCTTGAGCAGGGCATTGGAGGAATACTCAAAGAAGTGGATGAGCCAGCCGAAAATCTTGAGGTACCACATCGTGGATGCGGACAACCACAGCGCTGACTTCATGGGGGCGGCGATGGTGTAGTTCTTCGGGAAGAGCTCGGCGAAGAGCATCGTGAGAACCGTCGACACCGCCAGCGCTGTCACCGTGCCGATGGCGACAGACACGCCCGTGGGCACGCCCACTCCGCCGAGCAGCTGGCCCAAACCTTGGCCTACGAGGGGCTCGGCCACATAACCAATGAGCAGGCCCGTGATCGTGATACCCAGCTGCGCGCCGGAGAGCATGAAGGAGGTCTTTTGGGTGATCTTGAGTGCGCGCTCCGCTGGCTTATCCCCCGTCGCGGCGCGCTGGCGCAGCTGCGTGCGGTCCACCGACATGAAGGCGAATTCCTGCGCCACGAAGTAGGCGTTGGCCACGATAATGAGAGCGATGACGGCGAAACCCGCCACAATCATCAGGATGGCAGATAACACGGCTTACCCCACCGCCTTACGTAGGCGGCGGGGACATCGACTCGGAGGTTCCACTTAAAAGAGGCCTTTCTTCACTAATCGGGGTGGCAAATCTGCACTATAGACTACCGCTTTAACGACGCTGTCGGATATTTTGTTCCCCATGGATCCCTTTGGTCTCTACATTCACGTTCCTTTCTGTGCTTCGCGCTGCGGATACTGCGACTTCAACACCTACACCCCCGGCGAGCTGGGAGGGGACCTGACCAGTGATTATGTGGATGCTCTGGAGAAAGAGCTGGAGATGGCGGCAGCGCAGGTGGGCCGCGAAGCCGAGACCGTTTTTATCGGTGGCGGTACGCCGAGTCTGCTGGGTGCTGAGGGCCTGGGCCGGGTCCTATCGAAGGTCCGCGATACCTTTGGCCTCGCCCCGGGCGCGGAGGTCACCACAGAATCCAACCCGGAATCCACGTCGCCGGAGTACTTCGCCGGGCTTCTCGACGCCGGCTTCACCCGCCTCTCCCTGGGCATGCAATCCGCCTCGCCGGGGGTGCTCGCCGTATTGGAGCGAGCCCACACGCCGGGCCGCGCCTTCGATGCCGCGCGCGAAGCCATCGCTGCGGGCTTTGAACACGTCAACCTCGACATGATCTATGGCACGCCGACAGAAGAAGATGCTGACGTTGCCCTGACCTTGGAGCGCGCCTTAGAGACCGGGGTGGACCACATCAGCGCATATTCGCTCATCGTGGAAGATGGCACGCGCATGGCTCGCAAGGTGTCCAAGGGCCTCCTGCCCGCACCGGATGAGGATGTGCTGGCCCGGCGCTATGAGATGATCTCTTCCACGCTCGAGGCCGAAGGTTTCGAGTGGTATGAGGTGTCCAACTGGGCCAAGCCGGGCGGGGAGTGCCAGCACAACCGCATCTACTGGGTGGACGGCAACTGGTGGGGCGCGGGCCCGGGCGCGCATTCGCACTTAGGCAACGAGCGCTTCTACAACGTGAAAAACCCGCGGACCTACATCAAGGCGGTAGGCGAGGGGGAGCTGCCCATCAAGGAGCGCGAGCAGCTCACGGAGGCGGACCGCCATACCGAGCGCATTATGCTGGGGCTGCGCCTGCGTGAGGGCATCCCTGCGTCCTGGCTCGCGCCGGCGGCTGAGCCCGTGGCCGCGCGGTTCATCGAGCGAGGCCTGCTCGAGCGTGCTGGTGACCGCCTTCGCGTGACCAAGGCTGGTCGCTTGCTCGCGGATGGCATCATCACCGATCTCCTCGTCGCTGAAGACACCGCCCACTAGGCCATTTCGTCGAGTACATGGCCCGCTAGCTGCCGAGGAGACATAGTGACTTTTGAGTTAGCCCGCCGGGAATTTGTTAGTTCTTCTCGTGTCGCCGGGAAGTTTGATAGCGGTGTTAGTCGGTGTTAGTTTCTCTCTCCACGTCGTGAAACCTGTTAGTCGCTCTCGATACGGTTAGTCTTTGCTAATTGGCCCCTCTAGTTTGGTCCCTTTACGGCGAAAAGGGACCATCTATCATAGGAAATGCGCCCGCAGATGGTCTCTTTGCTCTCAAAAGAGACCAGACTAAAGGGACCATCAGCTTTCAAGCCACCTGGAAGCGCATGATGAACCCTTCTAGAAGCACATTATGGAACCACCCGGAAGTTGTGGCGGACTGCCAGCGCGCCTAGGAAGATTGGCACCAGCTTCCACACTTGCCCGCCAGAACGGATAGCCTTAAAAACATGTCTAGCTCCACCGATGCCCGCCGCCAAGAGGTCCTGCGCGTCATCGTCGCGGACTACATCGCCTCGCAATCACCCGTCGGCTCCAAGGCCCTGCTCGAGCGCTACCGGTTGGGTGTGTCCTCGGCGACGATTCGCAATGACATGGCCGTGCTCGAAGCCGAGGGCCTCATCGCTCAAGAACACGCCAGCTCCGGGCGCGTGCCCACGCAGAAGGGCTACCGCCAGTTCGTCGACACGCTCCACGACGTCAAGCCGCTGTCCAAAGCCGAGCGCCGCGCCATGCTCACCTTCCTCGAGGGCGGCGTGGATTTGGAGGACGTGCTGCGCCGCTCTGTTCAGCTGCTGGCCCAGGTAACCAAGCAAGCGGCCGTCGTACAGCTGCCGAACCTCAAGGTCTCCCGCGTGAAGCACTGCGAGGTCGTGGCATTATCACCGGTGCGTCTGCTCTTGGTGCTCATTACGGATAACGGGCGCGTCGATCAGCGCAATGTGGAGCTCGATGATGTCATCGACCCCGAGCAGACCCACCGCCTGCGCGATATCCTCAACACCGCCCTGGAGGGCAAGACGCTCACGGAAGCCTCGGTGGAGCTGGCCGCGCTTGTCGACGACTCCCCGGCCGATATCCGCCCCCATCTTCTCAAGGCCGCGACGACTTTGATTGAGACCCTCGTGGAGCAGCCCTCCGATCGCCTGATCATGGCGGGCACCTCCAACCTCACCCGGGTGGCCCTGCCCGAGGGTTTGCCCTCTATCATCGAGGCTCTTGAAGAGCAGGTCGTGGTGCTGAAATTGCTGGCCCGCGTGCCGGACTTAGGCAACGTATCGGTCTCTATCGGCGAGGAAAACGAAGCCGATGAGCTGCGCCAAACCTCCGTCGTGGCCACGCGCTATGGATTCGGCACAGGCTCGGAGGCCGCAGCACTTGGCGGGTTAGGTGTGGTGGGTCCGACGTATATGGATTACTCGGGAACAATCTCCAAGGTTTCCGCCGTTGCACGCTATGTGAGTGAAATTTTGGCGGGCGAGTAAGCTGGCCCGTCGGATTAGATTTAGTATCAACGAGATATAGAAGGATGACAGTACGTGGCTCGTGACTACTACGGCATTCTTGGTGTAGAAAAGTCGGCCTCCGACGCCGAGATTAAGAAGGCCTACCGCAAGCTGGCACGCAAGTACCACCCGGATGTGAACCCGGGCGATGAGGAGGCCGCGGAGAAGTTCCGCGAGGCTTCCCTTGCACAGGAGGTTCTGCTCGATCCGCAGAAGCGCCAGGTTGTGGACATGGGTGGTGACCCCATGGAGGAGCGCGCGGCCCAGGGCGGCGGCTTTGGGGGCTTCGGTGGCGGCGGCCTCGGGGATATCTTCGCCGAGTTCTTCGGCGGGGGAGCGGCCTCCCGCGGCCCGCGTTCCCGCGTGCAGCCGGGCGATGATGCGCTCCTGCGCACCACCATTACTCTCGAAGAGGCTTATAGCGGCGTGAAGCAGCAGGTCAAGGTCGATACCGCCGTGGTCTGTGACCGTTGTGAGGGCTCTGGTTCTGAGTCCAAGTCCAAGCCGGTGACCTGTGATCACTGTGGCGGCATGGGCCAGGTTCAGGAGGTCCAGCGCAGCATGTTGGGCAACATGATGACTACCCGCGATTGCCCGAAGTGCTATGGCTTCGGCGAAGTAGTCACCGATCCCTGCGGCCACTGCGGCGGCGATGGCCGCGTGCGCAAGCGCCGCGATATTACTGTGAACATCCCCGCCGGCATTGGTGATGGCATGCGCATCCGCATGGCTTCCCAAGGCGAGGTCG
Source organism: Corynebacterium aurimucosum (assembly GCF_046895345.1). Taxonomy (GTDB): domain Bacteria; phylum Actinomycetota; class Actinomycetes; order Mycobacteriales; family Mycobacteriaceae; genus Corynebacterium; species Corynebacterium aurimucosum_G. Next base: position 261,233 of record NZ_CP160096.1, read on the forward strand.
GCCACGGCGGCGGCCCCGCTGGCGACCTGTACGTTGAGGTACACACCGAACCTCACCCGGTTTTCGAGCGCAACGCCGACGACCTGCACCTGACCGTTCGCGTGCCCATGGTGGATGCAGCTTTGGGCTCTTCCTGCACCGTCGAGCAGCTCGACGGCGAAGAGCTCACCATTGATATCGCGCCGGGCACCCAGCCGGGCGAGTCCATCACCCTCCAGGGCAAGGGCATGCCGCGCCTGCGCACCGACGGATTCGGCAACCTCCACGCTCACGTGGATGTGGTGATCCCGACGGACCTGGATAAGAAGACCCGCGAGGCCCTCGAAAAGGTCCGCGCCGCCGGCCACGGAGGCACCGAGGTGCACCGCGCCGGTGACAACCAGGGCGAATCCCTCTTTACCCGCCTCCGAGGCAAGTTCCGCCGCTAATGTCTCTGCCCGTCTTCCTCCACCCGGACCTGTCCCTCGCCGAGGTCGGCCAGCCCGTGGGCCTCGATGGCGCGGAGGGCCGCCACGCGGTCACCGTCAAGCGCATGGGACCAGGGGAGCACCTGGTCCTGATTGATGGGTCCGGGCGCCGCGCCACCGCCACCATCACCGATACGCAGGGCAAGGATACGCTGGCCGCGCTTGTCGACGACCTCGTGATCACCCCCGAACCCTCCCCGAGGGTGGTCGTGGTCCAGGCTATCCCCAAGTCGGAGCGCGCCGAACTCGCCGTCGACCTGGCTACCCAGGCCGGGGCGGATGAGATCATCGCCTGGCAGGCGGATCGCTGCGTGTCCAAGTGGGATGCCAAGAAGGCCCCGAAGGCGCTAGCGAAGTGGGAATCTGCAGCCGTGGCGGCGGCGAAGCAATCGCGCCGAGTGCGCGTACCCGCGGTGCGCGGCCCGCTGACTACCCGCCAGCTGTGCCAGGAGATTTCGGGTGCACGCGCCTTGGTCCTCCACGAGGAAGCTCAAGTGCGGCTTAAGGACCTGGAGGATCTCGACTCCGCCGGAACCATCTACCTGCTGGTGGGGCCGGAGGGCGGCATCGGCGCGGAGGAACTAGCCCGCTTGCAGGAGGCCGGTGCGACGGCGATCAAGTTGGGGCCGGAGGTGCTGCGGACGGCGTCGGCAAGCATGGTGGCCTTGGCCAGCATCGGCACCTTGACCGGGCGCTGGTAGCCTTCTTAGCGTGCCTATTATCACCACCAAGTTTGATCTCGATTCCGCCTACCTCGCCACCGTGCTGGGGCCGGCGGACGATAACCTGCGCGTTTTGGGCAACCTTGTGGGCGTGGATCTCTTCGCTCGCGGGACCACAGTCACGGCCGCTGGGCCCGACTATGAGGTTGCCCGCGCCCGCAAGGTCTTGGAAGAGCTCGAGGCCATCGCGCGCCGCGGCCATCCGGTGAGCACGGATACCGTGAAACACACCCTGGACCTGGTCACGGTGGATGCCCCGGCATCCGTGTCTGAGACGCTCGCGGCGGATATCGTCTCGCGCCGCGGCAAGGCTGTGCGCCCGAAGACGGTGGGTCAATCGCGCTATGTGCAGGCGATTGATGAGAACACGATTGTCTTCGGCATTGGTCCGGCCGGTACAGGAAAGACCTACCTGGCGGTGGCCAAGGCCGTGCAGGCCCTGCGCGCCAAGCAGGTCAGCCGCATTATCTTGACCCGCCCGGCCGTGGAAGCGGGAGAGAAGCTGGGCTTTCTGCCTGGCACGCTCAACGACAAGATTGACCCCTACCTGCGCCCGCTCTACGACGCTTTGCGGGACATGATTGATCCGGAGATGATTCCGAAACTCATGGAAGCCGGCATCATTGAGGTCGCGCCCCTGGCTTATATGCGCGGCCGCACGCTCAACGATGCCTTCGTCATCCTCGACGAGGCCCAAAACACTACGCCGGCGCAGATGAAGATGTTCCTGACGCGTTTGGGCTTTGGCTCCACCATTGTGGTGACCGGCGATATTTCCCAGGTGGATCTGCCTGGTGGCCAGGTCTCCGGCCTGCGTCTGGTGCGGCGGATTCTCAAGGGCGTTCCGGATATTCACTTCGCGGAGCTGGGCTCTGCCGATGTGGTGCGCCATCAGCTGGTCGGGCGCATCGTGGAAGCCTACGATAACTTTGCTGAGCAGGAGGAGAAGAAATGAGCATCGAGTTTATTAATGAGTCCGGTTATGACGGCGTGAACGAGGAGATGCTGATCGACGTCTGCTCCTACGCCCTCGGCCGCCTCGACGTTAACCCGGATGCCGAGTGCACGATTACCGCGGTGGATCTGGATACCATCGCGGACTTGCACGTGCGCTGGATGGACCTGGAAGGCCCGACGGACGTGATGAGCTTCCCCATGGATGAGCTCACTCCGGGCGCTACCGCAGGCCGCCCCGATGCCGCTGAGGCCGGACCGGCCATGCTGGGTGATATCGTGCTCTGCCCGGAATTTGCCCAGCGCCAAGCCACCGCGGCCGGCCACTCCCTGGGGCACGAGTTGGCTCTGCTGACCGTGCATGGTTGCCTGCACCTGTTGGGTTATGACCACACCACCGCGGCAGAGGAGAAGGAAATGTTCGGCCTGCAGAATGAGCTGCTGGCGGACTGGTACGAGGACCTGGCAGCACGCGGCGTGAGCTACCAGCCCAAGCCTTCGGGCCCGAAGGCCTTCCCAGATGCCGCCGAGCGCGCCGAGCTGGACAAGGAAGTACCCGGCGGCGGCATCTAAAGTGGCCCGGCGCGGGCTTGGTGCCGCGCCTGACACGGCCGCGCTAAGACAGCGTGTTTGCTAAATGAGGCCAATCGTTGAGGTGTGTGGTGGGACGTAGCACAATAGAGGATTATGAACATCCTCTCCATTCAGTCCCATGTCACCTTCGGCCACGTGGGTAATTCCGCAGCCGTCTTTCCCCTCCAGCGTGCTGGCCATGAGGTATGGCCTATCCACACGGTGAACTTCTCTAACCACACCGGTTATGGCGATTGGGGCGGGCCGATGATCCCGGCGGAAGAGGTCACGGCGATTGTGGACGGCATTGAAAAGCGCGGTGCTTTCCCGCGCATTGATGCCATTTTGTCCGGCTACCAGGGCGGGCCGGATATTGCCGGTGCCATCGTGGACGCGGTGAACCGCATCAAGGCGGTCAACCCGAATGCCCTGTATGCCTGTGACCCGGTGATGGGCAATGCTAAGTCCGGCTGCTTTGTCTCGGATGAAATCCCGCCGCTGCTGCGCGATAAGGTCGTTCCAGTCGCGGACATCATCACCCCGAACCAGTTCGAGCTGGGGTACCTGACAGACTCTGAGGTAGGCACCTTGGAGCAAACGCTCGCCGCGGTCAAGCGCGCGCAGGAGATCGGTCCGAAGACCGTGCTGGTGACCTCGGTGCAGCGCCCGGAGACCAGTGAGGACGAGATCGAGATGCTTGCTGTTGATGGCGAGCGCGCCTTCCTGGTGTCCACCCCCAAGCTGCCGTTCAAGCGCAACGGTTCGGGTGATGTCACGGCCTCGCTCTTCACGGGCCACTACGTGGAAACCCACGATGCGAAGGAAGCGCTCAAGCGCACTGCATCTTCGGTCTACGATCTTCTGCACACCACCTACGAGGCGGATTCGCAGGAGCTTTTGCTCATCGAGTCCCAGGACGCCTTTGCTCACCCGCAGCTGCAATTCCATGTCGAGGAGCTCTAGCTTTCACGTCTCGGCAGCTTCGTGTGCTTGCCGCGGCCCCGCAAATGGCATCCCGCAGAGGGCATCTGTCAAAAGGCGTTTTCACGCCTGAAAACGCCTTTTGCGGCATCCAGATGGCGTTTTTACCACCAAAGACGCCCTTTGACAGACGCCTTCTGACAGACACCTTCTGACCCGAACCCTCTGCAGACCAGATAAACTCCGCAGAAGCACAGAAGGTCCCCCTAGTCTGGTCCCTTCGAACAGCAAAGGGACCATTTGGTACGCGAAAACAGCCGTTAGATGGTCCCTTTGTGCAGAGAAGGGACCAGAATAGAAGGACCAAACTGGAAGGACCATCTGCCGGCGCATCGGCAGGAAGTTTTGCGGGCCGCACGGCGAGAGCCCGAGCAGAGCGATACAACAAGAACGGGACTCGGCAGCTCGTGCGTTATGATATGAGGCGATATGAGCACTGATTTCGATGCCGCCTTCGCGGACCTGCCGGCCGAGGGCGAAGCCAACGCCGCTGACTACTCGCAATACACCGACACGCCCGAGGGCTTCCGCTCCGGCTTCGTGTCCTTCGTCGGCCGCCCCAACACCGGCAAGTCCACCCTGACCAACGCCCTGGTGGGGCAGAAGATCGCCATCACCGCCGACCAGCCGGAAACCACCCGCCACCCCATCCGCGGCCTGGTGCACCGTGAGGACGCGCAGATCGTTCTCGTCGATACGCCCGGTCTGCACCGCCCGCGCACTCTGCTTGGTGAGCGCCTCAACGAAGTCGTCAAAGACACCTACGCGGACGTCGACGTCATCGGCTTGACCATCCCCGCGGATGAGAAGATTGGCCCAGGCGATCGCTGGATCTTGGAGAACGTCCGCAAGGTCGCACCGAAGACTCCCATCATCGGCATCGTCACCAAGCTGGATAAAGCGTCCAAGGACCAGGTTGGCGCCCAGCTGCTTGCCCTGCACGAGCTGCTCGCCGAAGAGAACCCCGATGCCGTGGTCATTCCAGTCTCCGCCACCGAGCGCGTGCAGCTGGATGAGCTGACCCAGGTCATCGTGGACCACCTGCCCGAAGGCCCCAAGTTTTACCCGGACGACCATGTCACCGACGAGGACCAATCCAAGCGCATCGCCGAGCTGATCCGCGAAGCCGCCCTTTCCGGCCTCAAATACGAGCTTCCGCACTCGGTCGCCGTCGAGGTCGATGAGATTCTGCCCAGCCAGGAACGCCCGGACGTACTCAACGTCCATGCCATCCTCTACCTGGAGCGCCCCGGCCAGAAGCGCATCATCGAGGGCAAGGATGGCCGCCGCTTCCGCCGCATCGTGGGCACCGCCCGCAAGGAAATCATCCAGCTGCTTGGCCAAAACGTCTACCTTGACCTGCGTATTAAGGTGCTCAAGAATTGGCAGTCGGACCCGAAGGCGCTGGGCCGCCTGGGCTTTTAGAAGCAGGAGATCCTCTGAATGCGGGAGAATTTCCGCGACCGCGCCCTTGTCATCCGCTCTTATGATTTCGGCGAGGCGGACCGCATCATCGTGCTCTTGACCCGCCACCACGGCCTCGTGCGCGGGGTGGCCAAGGGTGTTCGCCGCGCCAAATCGCGCTTTGGCTCGCGCCTGCAGCTTTTTGTCAACCTCGACGTGCAGCTCTACCCCGGGCGCAACCTCTACACCATTTCCCAAGCCGATACCGTGGACTACTTCGGCGCGCACATCATCGAGGACTACGAGCGCTATACCGCCGCGTGTGCTGCCCTCGAATCCGCCGAGCGCCTCGCCGCCGCTGATGCCCCCGGCGATCCCTACCTCTACGAGGCTTGTGTCGAAGTCCTGGACAAACTCCAGCACGGCGATCCGCTCATGCTTCTCGACGCCTTCCTGTTAAAAGCCATGTCCCACGCCGGCTGGGCACCCAGCCTTTTCGATTGCGCCCAGTGCCAAAGGCCCGGCCCGCACCACGCCTTCCACCCGGCCGTGGGCGGCGCCGCCTGCCACCAATGTCGCCCGCCAGGGGCCGCGGAGGTGGACCCGGAAACCCTGCACCACATGTGGCTCATAGCCCATGGCCACCCCAGCCAGCCGACGAATGCCCAAGCCCAAGAAGCCCATCGCCTCACCAGAGCGCACCTGCAATGGCATCTTGAGCGAAGCGTTGGCGCGCTGGGGATCATGGAACAGTAGACTGTAATCCGTGATTACGCCTGACCCGAACCGAGTCCTGAATCCGCCCGCTATCCCGCAGGAGTTCCTGCCGCGTCACATCGCGTTGGTCATGGACGGCAACGGCCGCTGGGCGGAGGAGCGCGGCATGAAGCGCACCGAAGGGCACCGTCGGGGAGAAGCAGTGCTTCTCGACGTCGTCGATGCCTGCCTCTCCCTCGGCGTTCCCTACCTTTCCGCCTATGCCTTCTCCACCGAGAATTGGCGCCGCAGCGCGGAGGAAGTCCGCTTCCTCATGGGCTTTAACCGCGACGTGCTGCGCCGCCAGCGACACTGGCTCAACGAAAGGGGAGTGCGCGTGGTGTGGGCCGGCCGCCGCCCGCGCCTGTGGCGCTCTGTTATCAAGGAGCTTGAGGCTGCCGAGGAGCTCACCAAGGACAACACCAAGATGACCCTGGTGATGTGTGTGAATTACGGCGGGCGTGCTGAGCTTGTCGACGGAATCCGCGAACTCGCCGAGCAAGTATCCCGCGGCGAGCTCGACCCGCGCTCCATCAATGAAAAGACGGTGAGCTCGGTGATGTATGACCCCGATATGCCGGACGTGGATTTGTTCTTGCGCCCCTCAGGCGAGAAGCGCACCTCGAACTTCCTGCTGTGGCAGTCGGCTTACGCAGAGATGATTTACCAGGACAAGCTCTTCCCGGATTTCACTCCGGAAGACTTGTTTTCCGCGGTGGAGGAGTACGCGCGGCGTGACCGCCGCTTCGGCGGCGTCAAGTAGCGCGCATCCTCGTGGCCTGCCTGACGCGGCAGTGTTAGGCGCTTGAGATTAAGGCCTCAGGCGCGGCACTCGGCGCAGATGCCGAAGATTTCGGCATCGTGGCCGGTGAGCTCGAAACCATGCTCCTTGGCAACGGAGGAGGCCCACTGCTCGATGGGTCCACCATCGATTTCCTCGGTGCGGCCGCACTTGGTGCACACCAAGTGATGGTGGTGCGCGTCACTTTCGCAGTGGCGGTAGAGGGTTTCGCCGGAGGGCATGTGGAGCGCGTCGACGGCTTCAATCTCCGAGAGTGATTGGAGCGTGCGGTAGACGGTGGTGAGGCCGACTTTCTGGTCGCCGTCGAGAAGCGCCTGGTGAATGTCCTTGGCAGAGACGAACTTGTCGAGACTGCGCAGGACCTCAACGACGGCGGTGCGCTGGCGTGTATTGCGAGCGCCGAGCTTGGGGATACTGTCGTGGATGGCCATGGGGCTTAGTTTATCAATACACTTCCATTAAGAGGTGGCCAGTGAGGCGTCGCGAAGCAAAGGCAGCACCTTAGGGGCTACCAAAGAGTAGCGGACCTCGCGGCCGGTGCGCTCGCTGTCGACGATGTTCGCGCGCTTCAAAACCCGCAGGTGCTGGCTAATAAGCGGCTGCGATTTGCCGGTCGCGGAGACTAGTTCGTGAACGTAGTGATCGCGCTCGGCTAGGCGCTGGATGATGTCGATGCGCAACGGTGAATCCAAAGCGCTAATGACGGAGGCAGCCGCCGCCAGATCGAGGGGAGGAGTGTCAGTCTGGGTGTTGGTCACGCCGTTCACCTTCAGTCATTTCTATCGGTGGAGAGTTAAAAAGAGAGCTATGGGCACTATAACTGAAGAATACGGAAATGTGTATAAAATGCACCACACTTCCGGGGTGAAGGCACGCGGCGCTAAGGGGCACGCTAGACTAGGCCGCACTGTATAAAGACTGTCCCCTACCAGAGGAGTCCCATTAGCTATGGCATCCGTCATCGATACCGTCGTCAGCCTGTGTAAGCGCCGCGGCTTGGTCTACCAGGCAGGTGAAATTTATGGCGGTTCCCGCTCTGCGTGGGACTACGGCCCCTTGGGTGTGGAGCTCAAGGAGAACATCAAGCGCCAGTGGTGGCGCCACATGGTGCAGTCCCGCGATGACGTCGTGGGTGTCGATACTTCTGTGATCCAGCCGCGCCAGGTGTGGGTTTCTTCCGGCCACGTTGAGGTCTTCACCGACCCGCTGGTGGAGTCCAAGCACACCGGTAAGCGCTACCGCGCCGACCACCTGATTGAGGCTTATGAGGAAAAGCACGGCCACGAGCCGGCAAATGGCCTTGCGGATATCAACGATCCGGAGACTGGCCAGCCGGGTGACTGGACCGAGCCGAAGGCTTTCTCTGGCCTGCTTAAGACCTTCCTAGGCCCGGTCGATGATGAGCAGGGTCTGCACTACCTGCGCCCGGAGACCGCGCAGGGCATCTTTGTGAACTTCAAGAACGTGATGACCTCGGCGCGCATGAAGCCGCCGTTCGGCATCGCGAATATCGGTAAGTCCTTCCGTAACGAGATCACCCCGGGTAACTTCATCTTCCGCACCCGTGAGTTTGAGCAGATGGAGATGGAGTTCTTCGTCAAGCCGGGTGAGGACGAAGAGTGGCACCAGTACTGGATCGATGACCGCTTCAACTGGTACATCGACCTCGGTATCAAGAAGGAGAACCTGCGCCTCTACGAGCACCCGCAGGAGAAGCTTTCCCACTACTCCAAGCGCACTGTGGACGTGGAGTACGCCTACAACTTCAAGGGCTCCAAGTGGGGTGAGCTGGAGGGCGTGGCCAACCGTACGGACTACGACCTCTCCGTGCACACCAAGGGCTCGGGCGAGGACCTGTCCTACTTTGACCAGGAGGCAGGCGAGCGCTGGACCCCGTACGTCATTGAGCCGGCCGCCGGCCTGGGCCGCGCCATGATGGCCTTCCTCATCGATGCTTATGACGAGGAGGAGGCCCCGAACGCCAAGGGCGGCACCGATAAGCGCGTGGTGCTGCGTCTGGACCGCCGACTGGCTCCGGTCAAGGTGGCCGTGCTGCCGCTGTCCAAGAAGGAAGAGCTGTCCACCCCGGCCCGCGAGCTGGCCAACAAGCTGCGTGCCAACTGGAACGTCGAGTTCGATGTTTCTGGTGCCATCGGCCGCCGCTACCGCCGCCAGGATGAGATCGGCACGCCTTTCTGTGTGACCTATGACTTCGACACCCTCGAGGACAATGCGGTCACCGTGCGTGAGCGTGACTCCATGGAGCAGGAGCGCGTCAAGCTCGATGAGCTTGAGGCTTACCTGGCCGCCCGCCTGGTTGGCTGCTAATGCATTACACCAGCTGGGACCGCAGCGACCGCAAGAACCCGGTCCTCCTCGTGGGGGAGGGGCCGGCGTCGTTGGGCATGTTCCAGGAGCGCTCGGCGGATGTGGAAGGCGAGCACTGGCGCTTGGGCCTCGATGACCTGGGCGCGTCGGTGACCTTGGAGGATGACCGCGTCTACCGCCTGGCCGGCAACCCCAAGCGCGACAAACGTTTGGAGGCCTCGCTAGATGGGCGCACCTTTGCCTTCATCAACGAGGCTGGTGGCGACTGGATTGTTGAAGACCACGACGGCCTTAAAATCGCGCAATTTTCCTCGAAGAACTCCGGTGTGCGCAAGGCCATCCTCGAATTTGAGGGCGAGGACAGCGATGACTCCGATGACCTCAGCCACTCGGAGATTGCTGCCCTGAGCTGGTTTACGCGTGTCATTTTGGAGGCGCGGACGCAGAAGACTGCGATTCCGATCATCGCGACGCTGCTGCTCATGACCATCGTCGCCATCATTACGGTGCTTCTCTGATGCAGCGCTGGGTGTGGCGCGACGAGGCGCTGGTGGATGGCGCTGGCGAGGTCATCGCCCGCGTGACCCCGACCGGCTTGCTGCTGTCAGATACGGGCACCACCATCGCCTTCGAGCACACCCCGGGCGCGCGCCGCTTCGCAGTGCGTGGGGCCGACTTTTCTGCGGAGCAGGCCAGCTTTACAGTAAACAAGCTCCGCGCGCTCTGTCAGGGCCGCGAGTACCTGCTTGAGCGCACCAACCCCTTCCGCCGGCAGCGCCGCATCCTCGCTATCGCATGCTCCGCCACGTCGGGCGCCACCACCGAGGTCGCCCGCACCACCCCGCGGGGCCGCGGCCTCGAAGTCGCGGTGGGCGAGCTCCCTCTCACCGACGCCGTCTTCACCAGCTACTGTTGCCTGCTTCTCGACGGCCCCACCCGCCCCCTACGCACCTAACCCACCTTCCGTGATATAACCAGAACCGCGGCCATGTGGGCAGTGGGGTTTGTTCTCAACGAGGAGCTCTTCTAGTACCCTCGCTCGGCGCCAATAGAGGGTTCTAGTCAGACGGTTGCAGTCATAAGGTTTGTTTGCCCCCAAACGAACCATCTAGCTCGGTGCAGAAGGTTTACTTGCCCCCAAGTAAACCGTTTGACTGCAACCTTTTGAGAGCAGCCTTGTGACTAGAACCATGTTGATGACCTGTTTACGCCTAACATGCATTTGCGCCACCCCGTATCCGAGGATCTGCTCGACCGACTACCGAGGCGGGGTTCACTCGCCCGATGTGTGTACAGGAAATCCGGCAGAAGGTATCTGACAAATGGCATCTGCCAAAAGGCGTCTTTGGGGCTAAAACGCCATGTGGAGGGTGTAAAAGGCGTTTTGGCTGTGGAAACGCCTTCTAGAAGATGCCTTTTGCAAGGCGCCTTGTGCGAAATGCGGCGCCTGCCTTTCGTGAGATGCCATGCGGGACCGCCCGAATTGCGAGATACCGCGTGTGGGCCGCGGGTTTCGAGGGCTAGGCGCAGGGCAGGAGAGAAGTAGGAGGGCGGCTGGGGTAGCCGCCGGCGGAAAAGGGGAGAAGACGAGGAAGAGGCGCAGCGGAGAGGGCGGCTAGAAGGCGCCGCCGCGGAAGCCGCCTCCACCGCCGCCGCCCGAGAAGCCACCGCCGCCGAAACCGCCACCACCGGAGAAGCCGCCACCGAAGCCTCCACCGAAGCCGCCGCCGCGGGAGCTCCCACCGCCGAGAATCTGGCCGATAACCATGCCGGTCAGAATGTTGCCTGCAGCATCAGTGGCCTGGCGGCGCTGCTCCTGGCGGCGATAAGCCTCCAAGTCCGCCTTTGCGCGATTGAGCGAGGTCTGCGCGGCAGCGGCCGCATCGCGGGAATAGTTGAGTGCCGCGCGCAGATCCTTGGACGCAGAGTTCTGGGCTTGGGCGAAGAGGCGGGTGGCATCGGCAAGCGCCACGCGCGCATCCGGGCCCACCACGCGACCACGCGAGGAAAGCAAGTCTTCAGCCGCCTGAATGGCGGATTCGGCCGCGGCAATCTGCTGGCGGTAGAGCGCAATCTGGCGCTCGCGAGTGGCGTTGGTTTCGCGGACGGTGTCCAGCTGCTCATCGAGCTCACTATCAATCGCCGTGAGCGCAGTGTACTGACCCAGCGGGTCGACCTTGCCTTGCTGGCGTGCCGAGCTCAATGCCTCCCGCGCGCGGACTAGCACCTGCTCCAAAGCTGCCCAATCAGCATCCGAGCCCTGGGCCTTGCCACGCTGCTCAAGATGCTGGGCCTCTGCGATTTCTTCCTCGACCTCATCGATGAGCGCCGGCAGGTTATCGCGTGCCGCCGTGATCGAATTCTCCGCATTCTCCACAGCGTTGAGCAGGCGGTCGGAGACCTCCAGCGCATGTTCGGCATCGCGAATATAGCCCACCAAGGGGCCCTGCTGGCCGGCGGGCTGAGCTTGCAAGGAACGGCCGCGGTCGAGCAGCTTCTCGGCCTCGGTGAGCGAGACCTCCGCCATCTCCGGGTTATCCGCGATGGAGGACAACACCTCCTCGGAATAAGAGCCGCTGAGAGTGGATAGCGTCGTGCGCGCTTGCGGCAGACGACCGCGCAAGTCCACCGTGCGCTGAGTCAGCTCATCAAGCTTGGAGCCGGCGTTAATGAGCAAATCACGCATCTTGGCAAAGTCGGCAGCCTGCTCATCCAGCGCATCATCGGCCTGCCCGCAGGAGGAGATAATCTCCACCAACATTTGGCGGCGCTCCGCCGTCGATTCCGGCAGGTTGTCCTGCAGCTTCTGCTGCAACTGGAAAGCCTTCTGCAACGTCAGCGTGGAGTGGTTCATCGCGCGCGTGAATGGGCGGGTGCGCTCAGGACCGAACTCGGCCACCGCAATATCCAGCTCCTCCTTGCCGCGGCGGATCGATTCATCCGTGGAGACCAATTCCTCTTGGGCCAGCTTCTCCAAAGTCGCCATATCCAAGCGGTCGAGCTGCGCGGTATTACCCGGCTCAATCTGGCGCGCGGATTCGAGTGTGGCCGCCGAGTCCTTCTTGGTCTTGCGCCGGCTCGCCACCACGGCGCCACCACCGGCAAGAGCCAGCGCACCCGCGCCGCCCGCCAACCACAGGCCACCAGAGCCATCAGAATCGGAGGAACCAGCCGAGCCGGAAGAAGAGGACCCCGAAGAACCGGACGCGGCAGCGTCGACAAGCGCGAGGGCAGAGGGGCCGTACTGGTGACCGTCGGCAAGCTTGGCATAGGCCGCGTCATACATCGCGTCCAGACGCCCGCGCGGCCACTCTTTACCCGTCTGCACGCCCACGGTGGAATCATCCACGCCCACCACATAGGCCGCAGAATTCGGGCCCTTAGACTTCACAATGCTGTCCGCATAGCTCTCCGCGCCCTCCGGCAGCGAGGAGGCAAAGACCACGAAAATGACCACGTGGTGCTCCTGCTGCAGTGCGCTAATCTTGTCCTCCAACTCGGCCTTTTCCGAATCCGAGAGCACCCCCGCCTCATCCGTCACCTTATCCGTGAGCGAGGCCGCCTCCGGCGCGGCAAGAACGAAATCCGCAGCCATAGCGGGGCTAGCAGTGGCCAACCCCAACACAAGAGCAGCAAGGGCGGCGCGACCAAAACGAGCAGCAGTAGTCATGCGCACCACGATACCTGCCACCCAACGCTAAAGTGGACAGGCAGTGAAGTACGTTATTGTCCTGGGCGCTGCGCAATACGACGGGCGCCCCTCCCGCATCCTTAGCGGCCGCGTGCGTTTCGCCGCCGAGTACGCCGCCGCGCACGACCTGCCCATCATCACCGTCGGCGGGAAGCTGCCCGGCGATAGGTTCACCGAAGCCGGGGTGGCACGGGCCTTGCTTGATGACGATCCCCTCAACGTCACCGCCCTCGAAGAAGGCCTCGACACCCGCAGCGAACTGGTCGCTGCGCGCGAAAAGCTCGGCGTAACAGAGGCTGTCATCATCACCGACCCGCTCCACCGCCTGCGCACCTTCCTCATCGCCCGCCAAGAAGGAGTCACCGCGACCGTTATGGGCACGCCCTATTATCCTTCCCCGCGTTTCTCCATCCCGTGGTGGCGCTACCTGGCCCACGAGACCGGCGGCCTGGCCTACCTGGGCCTGCGCACCCTGCTAGGGGAGAAGCGCACTGAAGGCGTGCGCGCGGCCTTCTACCGCATCGAGCGCCTCATCCGCCCCAACCAGGCCCTGCGCCACCGCGTCATTGGCGCGAGGCAGCCCCAGGATGGCCAGGACTCCGCCTAAGCTGGAACACTGTGAGCTATTCCTATCGTGCAGAAGACGTCGCCCGCCTTGCCTCCGAGACTCCCAAAGGCTCGGCCTTGCTCAAAAGCGAGGAGCACCGCGGCGCCTTCTCCCGGGACCGCGCCCGCGTCCTGCATTCCGCGGCCCTGCGCCGCCTGGCGGATAAGACCCAAGTGGTGGGCCCGCGCGATGGCGATACCCCGCGCACCCGCCTCACGCATTCTCTGGAGGTCAGCCAGATTGCCCGCAGCATCGGCGCCGGCTTAGGCCTGGATCCGGACTTGTGCGACATGGCGGGTCTGACGCATGACATTGGCCACCCGCCCTACGGCCACAACGGCGAGAACGCGCTTAACGAGGTGGCCCTCGGCGGCTTTGAGGGCAATGCCCAGACCTTGCGCATCCTGACCAAGCTGGAGCCCAAGGTGGTCCTGGATACCCCGGCGGGCCCGCGCAGCTATGGCCTCAACCTCACCCGCGCCTCGCTTGATGCAGCGTGCAAGTACCCCTGGACCAAGACCAACCCGGATGGCACGACCAACCGCAAGTACGGCGCCTACGACGAAGACGCGGACGTGCTGGAGTGGTTGCGCCAGGGGCATAGCGATCAGCGCAAGTCCATGGAAGCCCAAGTCATGGACTGGTCGGATGATATCGCTTATTCCGTCCATGACGTCGAAGACGGCATCATCTCCCGCCGCATCTCGCTGGGCGTGCTGTGGGATCTGGTGGAGCTGGCCAACCTCGCGGACAAGGGCGCCAAGGCCTTCGGCGGTACCGCCGACGAGCTCCTTGAGGCCGCCGACCGCCTGCGCCAGCTGGATGTCATCAATGCCATCGGCAACTTTGATTACTCCCTGCGCTCTTATGCCAACTTGAAGAAGATGACCTCCGAGCTCGTCGGCCGCTATGTGGGTGCTACCGTCTCCGCCACGCTCGCAGCTAACGCCGGCCCGCTTGGCCGCATGCACGGCGACCTCGCCGTCCCACCGGGTGCGGTGGCGGAGGTAACCCTGCTCAAGACCATCGCCGTGCTCTACGTCATGGATGAGCCCGCCCACCTGGCCCGCCAGGACCGCCAGCGCGAGCGCATCTACCGCGTCTACGACTACCTGGTGGCCGGCGCGCCGGGCTCGCTAGACGCCACCTTCGCCCTGTGGTGGAAGCAGGCCGACACCGACCTGGAGCGGGACCGCGCCATCATCGACCAGATCGCCTCCATGACCGAATCACGCCTGGAGCGCCTAGCGCAGCGCAGCGCCGATCTCTTCGGCTTCCTCAGCTAGCCAGCACCCAGCCAGCACCCAGACAGTAACCAGCCCAGCAGGGCAGTGCCCCACGCAACGGCGCGGCCTAGCAGGAGACGCCTGTCACCCGATAGTTGAACACCATTCACTTGAGCGTTACATAGCTGACAACTCTTCTTAAAACCGGCCACCTAACCTCAGGCAGGTCCGCCTGCCGCCAGGCCCCTTGATGCCTGCCCGCAGCGGAAGTCTCTTCATGTGTGTTAACTGTCAAGGAATTTTTGTGTCTCAAAAGAAGTCTCAGAAAACGCTGCATAAAGCCGCGCTCATTGCCTCTATCAGCCTCGTTGGCTCCAGCCTCGTCTCTCCCGCACTCGCCTCTGCCCAGGACCTGCCCCAGGCAGACATCCTGGATCTCTCCTTTGAGAACGGCGTCATCAGCAACTCCGCCTCCGACGCCGAGCCGCTGAAGATCGGCGAGCCCACCGTGGAGCAAGACAGCGTGCTCGAACGCCCCGTGGCCCACTTCGACGGCCGCAAGGATGCCGTCGGCTTCGACATCGGGGACAAGTTTGACCAGATCAAGGACGGCTTCACCGTCGAATGCGTCTTCCGCTACGACGGGGAGTTCGACGGCAACGAAAAGAGTCTCTGCGCCAACAAGGAAGCCGGCGGCTGGGCCATGGTCATCTACGGCGACCAGCTGACCTTCACCGTCAACGGCAGCGATGGCTACAAGAAAGCTCAGCAGCAGGTAGAGCCTGGCCAGTGGTACCACGCGGTTGGCGTCTATGACGGCACCAAGAGCGAGCTCTTTGTCAACGGCGCCAAGGTGGCTGAGAACACCGAGATCAACGGTGAGGTGACCAAGCCCAAGTCCAATTCCACCGCCGTGATGATCGGCGCGGACTCCGGCCGGGATAACGTGGCCCAGTTCTACTCCGATGCCGTCGTGAGCGAAGCCCGCATCTTCTCCGATCCGCTGGGAGAAGAAGAGATTTCCGCCCTCTATGAGGACTCCAACCTGAGCACCGACAAGAAGGCTGAGATCACCGGCTCCATCCCGAGCGCTGGCCAGCACCTGACGGGCCCGGTGACTTTCGACGTCCAATTCAACGACGACGCCCTCATCTCCCGCGAGCTCACCTACACCCTGGACGGCGAGGAGATCGAGCCGGGGCAGGAAATCGGCGCCGGCCTCAAAGAAGGAAACCACTCCATCCAGGCCGAGGGCCGCGATGTCTTTGGCAACCCCATCTCGCAGGCCATCGATTTCACCTCCGGCAACCTCCCGGGGGCCGCCGGCACCGACTCCACGCCGAGCGGCGAGGGCATCACGATCTCCGCTCGCGCAGATAACCCGAGCGGTGGGGAAGTGGAGACCACTTTCACTGAAGCCGATGTGGCTGTAGCGGAGAAGGGCTTCCAAGGCACCTTCACGGATATCCCGGAGAGCCTGGACTTTAAGTATGAAGACGGCGAGGACTTCGACAAGGCCCTCAACCCGGACAACGAGGATGCTCAGGAGACCAGCTCCACGGAGCACATGCCTTTCCAGCGCTTTGACCTGAAGCTCAAGGACGCTGAGAAGAAGACCCACGACATCGCCTGGTCCGGCACCGTGGACCCCAAGCGCTCGGTGCGCCTCATGGCCTGGAACACCACAACCAATAGCTGGGAGAAGCTCGCGGAAACCCGCGGCGCGGCCGACGCTCAAGTAAGCCTCAGCGCGCAAGCCAACCAAGATTTCGTCGACGGTGACACCATCCACACCATGCTGGTGGGCTACGACGTCTTTGCCGATGACCTCAACGAGCCCGTCAACGAGCAGTTCGCCGACACCAGCGACTATGACTTTTCCATCGCCCACCACACCGATACCCAGTACCTCTCCGAAGGCGCGGTAGAAAAGGCCACCGCCGAGGAGCGCAAGAAGTGGGAAGAAAGCTACACCGCGGCCACCCAATGGATTGCCGATAACGCCGACGAGCGCAAGATCGCCTACTCCGCACACACCGGTGACATCATTGAGAACTGGATTGGCAAGGACAATGACCGCCCCAATGCCAAGAAGGAATTCGAGGTAGCCTCCAACGCCCAGAAGATTCTGGAGGACGCCGGCGTGGTCAACGGCGTGCTGCCGGGCAACCACGACAACCAAAGCGGCGCGGATGTCGGTGCCGGCAACCTCTACAACGAGTACTTTGGTCCGGAACGCTACGAGGCCCAGCAGGGCAAGGGTAAGTGGGCTGAGCAGGATGCCTCCTACCACCCCTATGCTGAGGGTGATAACGACAACCACTATGACCTGTTCTCCACCAATGGCATGGATTTCATCGCCCTGCACCTGGGCTATGACGTCACTGAGGAGGAAGCAGCCTGGGCCGATAAGGTGCTCAAGCAGTACTCCGACCGCAACGCCATCCTGCTCACCCACGCCTACCTCAAGCCTTCCGCGAGCCCGGATGGCCGCGGCTCGGACTTCTCCCACGATGGCGTGATGGTCTATGAGAACGTCATCCAGAAGAACCCCAACGTGGCCCTGGTTCTGGCCGGCCACGAGCACGGCGTATCCATTGTCACCCGCAAGGACGTTGGCCACACCAACAACCACGTGGTGGAGCTTCTCGCGGATTACCAGTTCTACGAGGTCGGCTCCGATGAGCTGGGCCTGACGGAGATCGGCGACTATGACGGTGACACCGGCCTGCGCTTTGGCTCCAGCTACCTGCGCCTCCTGCAATTCGATCTGAAGAATTCAGAGATGATCGTGGATACGTATTCGCCGCTTCTCGACGACCACAATGCCACCGAGTACGACGACCGCCAGCGCTACAACGGCCACGAGGATGAGTTCCGCGTTCCGATCCAGTTCCAGACCCGCAAGACCAGCTTTGCGACGAACTCCATGCTCGCCCTGACCGATACCGGCAAGGAGATTGGCAAAGATACCGCCAAGTCCGGCTGGCCTGCCAGCGTGACCTACAAGGACGTCAAGGCCGGCCAGGCCTATGGCTGGTACGCCACCTCCGCGGATGCTTCCTCCAAGGAGGGCACCAAGCCTGGCATCGTGCGCCAGTTCGGCGTCTTCACCGCGCAGGAGCAGGAAAAAGAGAAGGATAACAAAGCCCCTGAGCTCACCGTCCCCAGCGACAAGCTCACCATCACCAAGGGCGCTGAAGCCAACCTGCTTGAGGGCGTGACCGCCAAGGACGATAAGGACGGTGACCTCACCGACAAGGTGAAGGTCGTGGGCAACATCGACACCGCCAAACCGGGCGTGTACTCCGTCACCTACGCCGTCACGGACTCCGCCGGCAACCAGGCCTTGGCCTCCCGCGTCGTGGAAGTCACCGCCGGCAACCAAGGCGACAACACCGACAACGGCTCCAGCGATGGCGACAGCAGCAGCTCTAACCACGACGGCTCCAGCGACTCGAGCGACCACTCGAGCAACAGCTCGAGCCGCGGAAGCGTCCTCCCCGCCATCCTCGGCGCCCTCTTCGGCGCCGCAGGCGCCACCGCGGTCATCGCCGGTCTGTTGAACTACCTCGCCCCGGAGGTCCGCGACACCATCAAGCGCGCCCTCGGCCTCTAAGCCCCCAGCAGGCCACCACGCGCCTGGCCGCCACCGCGGTCAGGTCACCCCCTCACTAGCACCCTCACTAGCAGCTCACTAGCGCACAAGTGCGACACCCTGGTCCTTCAGCACCATGCTGATAGGGGCCAGGTCTTCTTCCACCAGGTCGAAGTCCGCAGTGATGATCGCCACGATGTGCTGCTCGCGGAGGAAATCCGCTAGTGCATCAAGGTTGCGCGGCGCGCCGGATGTGCAGCCGCGCAGGCGCCCGAGCGCACCATAGAAGTCCTCGCGCGTGCGGATGGGTTCAGTAATGAGAATGCGTTGCATGTCTTAGTCCTCCGCGTCCGGGATGCTGCAGAAGCTTTCGTAGTGGTCATCGGTGTAGTACCAGACATCCGGGTCAGTCTCACTGCCGCCGCCGGTGACAATGCGCTTGGCCCCGCGGTGCCCAATCCCCGGTGTCTCCACGGTGTATTCGCGGTAGTAATTCTTTGCCTGCTGCGGCAGCACGCCCTCATAGTTTCCGAAACGCACGTTGTCGTTATCTGGATAGTCATAGGGCCCGCCGCCCAGGATATCCTCGGCGGTCTCGTGGGCCTCCTGCGGCAGGGAATCCATGGCGCAGGAGGGCAGGTCTGTATCGCCCTGCTTGGCGACGTCCCCCTCATTCCCACCAGCCGCAGCGGACGCACCAGCGGCCGAGGATGCATCAGCCACAGTGGAAGACGGCGATGCCTTCTGGTCTGCACCATTGCCGGAGCTGCCAAGGTCAATGCCGAAGTAGCCCGCGACGAGGACTAGAACCGCGCCACCGATAAGAGCTGGCAGCGATTTTTTGGAGGGGGAGGATTGGGGCATGGCCCCATCATTGCAGCTATAAGGCCTGAACCAGAAATCCAGACCAGGCCTTTTTACGATCCCCACCGCAGGGTCTTTGCGGATGTGGGACTAGGCGGCCTGGCCCCACCCAGCCGTGGGTACCTGTGTGTCTCATAGGCGGGGTAGTCTGTACGCATGGCACGAGGCAGAATTCCGGACAGCGATATCCAAGCTATCCGTGAACGCGCGCCTATTGATGAAATCGTGGGCGAGTACGTTCAGCTCAAACCCGCTGGCTATGACTCTTTGAAGGGCTTGAGCCCTTTCAAGGATGAGAAGACCCCGTCTTTCCACGTGCGCCCGCAGCGCGGCTATTATCACTGCTTTTCCACCGGCAAGGGCGGGGATGTCTTCAGCTTCCTCATGGAGATGGAACAAGTCTCCTTCCCGGAGGCCGTTGAGGCCGTCGCCCAGAAGATTGGCTACCACATCAACTACCAGGGCGGCTCCACCGGTGCACGTGATGAAAAGCCCGGCACTCGCCGCCGCCTCATTGCCGCCAACAAGGCCGCGCACGAGTTCTACCGCCAGCAGCTGGAAACCCCGCAGGCTGCCGCCGGCCGCGAATTCCTCCTGGACCGCGGCTTCTCCAAGGAAATCATCTACGCCTTCGAATGCGGCTATGCCCCGGAGGGCTGGGATACCGCCACCAAGCACCTGCTGCGCATGGGCTTTTCCTTTGAGGAGCTCGACGCCGCCGGCATCTCCAAAATGGGCAAGCGCGGTCCCATCGACCGCTTCCACCGGCGTCTGCTGTGGCCCATCAAGGACCTATCCGGCAACGTTATCGGTTTCGGCGCGCGCAAGCTTTTCGACGATGACAAGCTGGGCAAGTACATGAACACGCCCGAAACCATGCTCTATCACAAATCCAAGGTGCTCTTCGGCCTGGATTTGGCCAAGCGTAACATCGCGGAGCAGCACCAAGCCGTGGTGGTGGAGGGCTATACGGATGTCATGGCCATGTACGCCGCGGGCGTGAAGACGGCCGTGGCCTCCTGTGGCACCGCCTTCGGCGCGGACCACCTGCAGGTGCTGCGCCGCCTCATGTTGGATGATTCCTACTTCCACGGCGAGCTCATCTATACCTTCGACGGCGACGAAGCCGGGCAGAAAGCCGCCATGCGCGCTTTCGAGGGCGAGCAGAAGTTCACCGGCCAGTCCTTCGTCTCCGTGGCCCCTGATGGCATGGACCCGTGTGATCTGCGCCTCGCGCGCGGTGACGCCGCGGTGCGTGACTTGGTGGCGGACCGCATCCCCATGTTCGAGTTCGTCATCCGCTCCGTTATCTCAGACTTCAGCATCGATACCGCGGAGGGCCGCCTCCAAGCCCTGCGGCGAGCGGTGCCCGTTGTGGCCCAAATCCGGGACCAACCCCTGCAGCGCGAGTACGCCCGCCGCCTTGCCGGCTGGGTGGGCTGGCCTGACCCTGAGGAAGTCCTCCACCAGGTACGCCAGGAGGCGCGCAAGCCGAAGAAGGAGCAGCGCCCGCGCTTTGCCTCCTTGGAGCAGACCTCCTCCGCGCCCGCGCAGTCCAATGTCCCAGTCATGCACATCCCCGGCCCCCGCGAGCCGCACCTGTGGCCGCAGCGCGAAGCCCTCAAGTTAGCCCTGCAGTTTCCGCAGATCGCCGGCAGCTACTTCGACGGAATCACAGACGACGCCTACTCCAACGAGGCCTACCGCACCATCCGCCGCGCCATCTCCACCCTCGGCGGAGTGACTGCCGGTGCCGAGCAGCCCGGGGTGGAGTGGCTGGCCGCCGTGGCGGGTGAAATGCCGGACCTCATGGCCCGCAACTTCGTCTCTGAGCTCGCCGTGGAACCTATCAAGCTAGGGGAGACCGGCAACCCCGATACCGACCTTGAGGCCTACGCCGATTCCGTACTCTCCCGCCTCCAAGAGGCCCGTGTGGGCGACCAGGTAGCCCAACTCAAGGCGCAGCTGGGCCGCATGCGCCCCTCCGACGACGAAGAATCCTACAACTCACTCTTCGCGGACCTCGTCGCCCTCGAGCAGGCCCGCCGCGAGCTCAATGACCGTGCCTTTCGTGGCGTGCGCTAATCCTCGTCCGGCTCGTAAATCCGATCCGGTTGCACTCCATCCGTGGTGCCACGCTTGCCGCGGCGCCCCTTGTTGTAATCCTTAAGCTCACGCATGCGTGGTTCCGGGTCCAACCGGTTGGCCACGGCCTTTCGCGCGGAGCGCACCGCGGCCTTGGTGGCGGGGGAGTTGACGGCCTTCTCGTAGGCGCCCTTAATTTGGTGATAGCGCTTGCGTCCAGCCTTGGTTCCAAAGACGTATCCGGCGGCAGCACCCACAACAAATTGGATCATTGGAAACTAGTCATCCCCTTACTTCAAGCCAGCGCAACAGCCGGCGTTTGCGTACAGCGTACGGGCAACGTGCAATTCTCATGAATAGCCTACCTGCCAAACCAGTCCGGGGCAGGTGGCGTCGTGGCAGCGGAGCGAACAGGGATACCGAATAGATATGACGAGAACTCTTCCCATAATGCATTCGCTTCAGTTAACTTAATACCTGTGAAGACTTCGAAGCGTACGCATGCGGTATCGGCAGCCGTGGCCATGTCAGCGCTGCTAACAGCCAGCGTGGCAGCAGCCGAACCCCGTACTAATGGCCTTGAAGAGCCGCGCGAAGTCACCGTGAGCGAGGACTAGCGTTCATCTTCTCGATACCTCCGGGCCATGTGCGCGAAGCATCCGCATTGTAGACTCTTATGGAGATTCTCTCCCGATAAAAACGAAGGATGTCTTTGTCTAAGCCAAAGATTATGACCTGACTTAGGTCATG
The DNA here is from genome assembly GCF_046895345.1 of Corynebacterium aurimucosum. GTDB lineage: Bacteria > Actinomycetota > Actinomycetes > Mycobacteriales > Mycobacteriaceae > Corynebacterium > Corynebacterium aurimucosum_G. Next base: position 283,041 of record NZ_CP160096.1, read on the forward strand.
GGTGGGTGAGTAACGTCACTCTTGACACTGTTACCTGTTGGTTTTCGTCGGTGGGGAGGAATTTTTCCGCACTAAGTGGGTAGTGCCGGGGGTATTCAGTAGTCTGATTTTTGTGAGTCCTTATATTCGCACCGTTAAGACCGCTTCTGGGGCGATGGCGGTGCAGGTAGTGTTCTCTGAACGCAAAGGTGCGAAAAGGATGAAGCATATCGGCTCAGCGCATTCAGAGTCTGAGCTTGCGCTTTTAAGAGCTGAAGCTCAACGCATCGTTGATGGTGACCAACTCGCATTGGACTTCGGCGAGGTAGAACACATCCCACCGGCAACAGGCAGCGTTTGCCACCCGCTGCCGGTAGTCGGTCAGCGGGCCGGATACTTGCTGGACTGTATTGATGCGTGTTTCAACGAGCTAGGTCTTGCTGTAGCAAGCGGTGATGATCCGGTGTTTCGGGATCTGGTGCGTGCCCGGATCATTAATCCCGGCTCAAAGCTGGATTCCATCGAGACTCTTGGAGAGGTTGGCATCACCAGCGCAAGCTACCGCACCATCCAGAGGCGTCTTCCCACCTTCGCAACCGAATCATTCGGGGAGATACTAACCCAAGCGTTGGCCCATCATGCAGGTATCGGGCCAGGTACTTTTATTTTGTACGACGTGACCACCTTGTACTTTGAAACCGATACCGCTGATGAGCTTCGCAAACCCGGGTTTTCCAAAGAGCGCCGCCTAGAGCCGCAAATCCTTGTCGGGCTGCTTACTGATGCCACTGGGTTTCCACTGCATGCGGGGGCGTTTGCTGGCAACTCGGCAGAAACCCACACGATGCTGCCGATGATCACACGGTTCCAAGAGGCCTTTCAACTCGATGAAGTTACCGTCGTTGCTGATGCAGGCATGTTCTCCGCGGCGAACAAACAAGCACTCATCGATGCAGGTCTGCACTACATCTTGTCGGTGAAAACCCCCACCGTGCCTGAGGTGATCGAAACCTGGCGGCGGGAAAACCCCGGTGAAGACTACACCCACGGCCAGATCTGGACACAAGCCTCGGCAAGCGATGGGCGCAAACACACAACCCCGAATACGGTGACGCATTACCAGTACTCCCACGATCGGGCCAGACGCAGCCTGCGCGGAATCAAAGAGCAAGTAGCGAAAGCCAAACGCGCTGTTGACGGCGATATCGCTATCAAGCGCAACCGTTATATCGATCTTTCCGCCCCGAACAAGAAGGTCAACTATGCTCTTGCTGCCAAACACCGAGCCCTTGCCGGAATTAAAGGTTATGAAACCGACCTGACCGCGCTTGCCGCCCAGGAGGTTATCGGGCATTACCGCAGGCTATTTAACATTGAGAAATCATTTCGGATGTCGAAATCAGACCTGAAAGCACGCCCAATCTACGCCAGGAAACAAGACTCCATCACCGCACATCTCAACATTGTCATCGCAGCACTAGCCGTGGCCCACCTAATGGAGACCCGCAGTGGTCAATCCATCAAACGCCTGGTGAGAACACTCAAAAAATACCGCAGCTTCCAACTCGTCGTTGGCGGCGAAACCATCCACGCCGCCGTACCGCTTCCACCCGATATCACCGCCACCATCCAAGCAATCACCGGCCGCGAACTTCCGCACTAAATTGGCCTAAGTCAGGGACTAGCGTTCATCTTCTCGATACCTCCGGGCCATGTGCGCGAAGCATCCGCATTGTAGACTCTTATGGAGATTCTCTCCCGATAAAAACGAAGGATGTCTTTGTCTAAGCCAAAGATTATGACCGTGTACGGAACCCGCCCTGAGGCCATCAAGATGGCACCGGTCATCAAGGCTCTGGAGAAGGACGAGCGTTTTGAATCCGTAGCCGTCTCCACCGGCCAGCACAAGGAAATGCTGGAGCAGGTTAACACCATGTTTGGTATTGAACCAAAGCTGGAGCTTCACCTCATGAAACCCGGCCAAGGACTCAATGAGATTGTCTCTCGTGCGCTCATGGGGCTCGATGAGATCATTGATGCGGAGCAGCCTGATGTCATTATTTCCCAGGGCGATACCTCGACAGCAATGACTGCAGCACTTGCTGGTTTCCACCGCGGCGTAAAGATAGTCCACCTCGAAGCAGGTTTGCGCACCGGCGATATTCACTCTCCGTTCCCGGAGGAAGCTAACCGCAAGCTGATTGGTCAAGTAGCCGAGCTACACCTTGCTCCGACGGCAGGTTCGATGGAAAACCTACGCCGCGAGAACGTGCGCTCCAAGGACATTGCGGTTACAGGCAATACTGTCATTGATGCTCTCCTAGAGGCAGCCAGCTGGGATACCGCGTTTGAGGATCCTGCCCTGCAAGCAGTGGCTGAATCCGACAAGCGTCTGGTTGTGGTGACCACCCACCGCCGCGAAAACTTTGAAGCGATGAAGGAAATCGGCGGCGCAGTCAAGGACCTTGCGGAGAATTACTCAGACATCAACTTTGCCCTGCCGCTACACCTGAACCCGAAGGTTCGTGAAGCCGTGCTTCCGGAAGTCGAGCCCTTGCCCAATGCTTTCATCACGGACCCGCTTCCGTACGACCAGTTCACCAAGCTGCTTGACCGTGCAACCATCATCCTGACGGATTCCGGCGGAGTCCAGGAGGAGGCCCCAGCACTCGGCAAACCAGTCCTGGTGATGCGCCAAAACACCGAGCGCCCCGAGGCAGTCGTGGCCGGCACCGTGAAGCTTGTGGGCACCAACCGTAGTCTCATTGTGGCGGAAGCCAAGCATCTGCTCGATGATGACGCCGCGTACAACTCTATGGCCAACGCGGTTAACCCCTATGGCGACGGTAAGGCCGCAGAGCGTGCCGTTGCCGCTATTGCCGAGCTCCTCGGCGTAGGGGAGCGACTGCCGGATTTCGACCCCGGTATTGACCTATAGCGAAAGGGATGAATGGCCTGGCGAGTATTTCTAGTTGTCCTGCCCATTCAAGCGGTTCCACGTAAGGTAAAGCCATGGAACCACGAGACATTAAATGCACGACATTTCCACGACAATGGTTACCGAAAATCCGATGCGAGGGAAGGTGTGGACTTGTAAGGCGCAAAATCGAGATCAAGCACGTACTGGCCTCCAAGTCTGGGAAAATTCTTTAAGAAGGGGGAAACCGGTGAATCGGCTTAAGGGACATTTCGTGTGGATAAACCGATACGGACTCCCGGGCAGCCTGGGATAATACGGTGATTTTGATTTTGAATCGGTTCCAACAGCCCGATCAGCGAAATCAACACCGGATAGTCCTAGGTCTGTGGTAAGTAAGCCGCAGCTGGTGCGGTTAGGCCAATTCCTATGGCGACGTCCGCACCGAAGCCCCTGTACATCCACAGGACCTAGCCAGGCATCAAGACTTCGGATGTAATGAGAAAGCGGCATACGCGGCCTGGACAAAAGAAGAGCGCACACGACGCGGCCACCCAGACAGGCGACCAGTCACATTCGACAACGAATGGAAACCCAGCTTAGGTATAAGAAAAGGCTGGGCTGGACACTCCTAAATCCACAAGAAATGTCCCTTAAGCCGGTGAATCCTATATAGGAAAGCATATAGCCGCTTAGAATACAAGCGGCTATTTCGCTCCTCCAACTGGGCTCGAACCAGTGACCCTTCGATTAACAGTCGAATGCTCTGCCAACTGAGCTATGGAGGAATATGTTGCTTGAGTTTTCATTTCCCTGCAACGAGACATAACTATATCCATGAGTGTGAGAAGTTCCAAATTGCCTTGAAATGGCAGGTTTTTGGGGGCTAAGAACGAACGTTGGTAGAACCTGAGAAGGAGATTCGGATAGTCGTTTCTAATGTTGGATTTTGAAGAGTGCATGAATATTTTCCCAATGGCGTCCCAAGGCAATCGAGGGGCTAGTATTCTCAACTGGCGGCAAGTAGTGAAAAGCAAGCGTCAAAAGGGGCGAGAATGAAGATCCTGATACTGTCTCAGTATTGGAATCCTGAAAACGGTGTTCCCCAGCGTCGCTGGACATGGCTGACAGAAGAACTCAAGCATCAGGGGCACGAGGTGCTGGTGTTGTGTCCGCCCCCGCACTACCAGCGAAAGGTTGACCTCAAAACTTGGTTTGAGCAAATGCTCAGCAATCACCCTCCTAGGTTGGAAATTGGTATCTCCGGCGAGATTGTCCAGCGGACGCCATTTTTGCCCGCGAGTAGTTCGCTTACATCACGGGCGTTAAACCAGGCTGTGGTAGCGGTGGGTGCTCTAGCTCATGCTATTGTACCTAATTCTCCTGCAACGAAGTTTCAGCCGGATGTTGTTATTGGCACTGTGCCAGCCCTGCCCACCGCTTTCATCACTTGTCTCGTTGCGCGGCGGTTCCGTTGCCCTTTTATTATTGATTTGCGTGATGCTTGGCCGGAGCTGCTGGAGTATTCCGATGTATGGAATTCAGGAACGGGTAGAAGGTCATTGCGAGAGCGCGTGCTCTCGCTTGGAGCATTGCAGATCGTGAGCCGGGTAACAAAAATAGCACTTGACTACTCTCTCCAGCATGCTTCGGGACTGATAGTAACAGCAGATCGTCTAGGGCAAAGGCTTATAGACCGGCTGAACAAGCCGGCGGAAAGGGTGATTACAATTCGGAATGTTTTTCCCGTGGAAACACCTTTGAACTTGCGTCACCATGAGTTGGAGCCGGGCGCCCTCAATGTCCTGTATGCTGGCACGATTGGTCGAGCTCAGGACCTCGAAAATGCGGTTCGCGCTGCAAAGTGCGCACAGGATCGAGGTGCTAAGATTTCGCTTCGATTCGTGGGCGCAGGCGCAACCAAGGAGGCCGTTGCGACGCTGGCTCGTGAGCTGGGGGTGTCCTTAAGCGTCGAGGCTCGTCGGAGTGCAGATGGGTTGCGGGAGGTCTATGAGTGGGCGGATACTGCTTTGGTTCAATTAGCGGACTGGGAACCACTGGCGATGGCTATCCCCTCCAAAGTGTATGAGTTGATGGACATGGGAATCCACATTTCCGCTGTGGCGCAAGGAGAGACTGCGGACGTTATTCAATCTCTCCGAGCGGGCTTCGTCGTCCCGCCGCACTCTCCTGAAGCACTCGCAGACCGTTGGGTCAAGCTTGCCGAGGCGGGGGAAAATCTCGTTCCTGCGCCTCGTGCACAAGCGTGGGTACAGGAAAGTAGAAGCGAAACCGCTTTGCGTGCCCTTACGGGCTTGTTGAGTGCCGTGGTGAGAAAGCCGTGATTGCTATGCGCATCAAGACTGAATACCTCCGTGGCGTGGCCTTGCTCTCAGAATTTGCCATCAATCCCGTCGCCTTCTTGGAAAAGATGGCTCTCAAATTGCCGCAGTACTCAGGCATTCTCGCCGCGCTTAAACATGCATTGACTTCGCTTGTGAGTGCCGAGTTGCGTGAGTTATTAATAATTCGCGATTTCGACGCCGCCCTGAGGATCACCCCCCGCTGGAATCCGATACTCGCCTCTTGGTTGAAGCGTGAGATTCGTGAATTGGAGCGCCCCGTCCTGCCTTCTATTCCTCAAGCTGGGCTCTCGCGACGGGTGCTTTATTTGGCCACTAATAGCTGGCCATACACCAATTCTGGTTATGCCTTACGGACTCAGAAAGTGGCGGCGACGCTTCATGCTCAAGGACTTGATATCATCGTCGTCACCCGGCTTGGCTACCCGTTCGTTGTGGGGAAACGAGTTAATGAACACGACGAGTCTATTGATGGAGTGCAGTATCGCCGAATGGTGACATTCTGGGGGCAACTTACTTCAACTGCGCGATTTGAACGTGCTGCTCAGCAGCTGGAGCGCGTCGCACGAGAAACCTCGGCATCGGAAATACTTTGTACAACTGATTTCCGCAATGCGCAGTTAGCATCTTACGTGGCCGAAAGATTAGGGATCCCGTGGACTTACGAGGTGCGCGGCGAAGCGCACAATACTTGGTTGTCGACATTGCCGGAACCATTGGCTGTCCGTGCACGCCGGGGTCTGTATTACAGTCAGGCTCAGCGACTAGAACGAGAGGCAGTCTGCGCTGCCCGGGGGTGGCGTTCATCAGCAAGCAGGCCGAGCTTTTTGAATGGGCGAAAACTCGCGCGCTTGCTCCGATGTGGGTACCAAACGGGGTTGATGAGGCTGTGTTTGAGTTCGCGACGTCGACCGCCCAAGCCCAAAGCAAGGTGGGTATTCCCAAAGGGATTTATGTGGGCGCGATCTCGTCGGTTGTGCCCTATGAAGGGTTGGATATCTTAATCCGGGCGGTGCCACGTTTGCCTCGTGAAGTCTCCGTTCTCATAGTTGGCGGGGGTACAGCATTGAATGATCTCGTTAAACTAGCGTTTGAACTCGGAGTTCGGGACCGTGTTGTTTTTGCAGGTCCTCGGGTCCAAGCGGAAATTTTGTGGTGGTACGCTTGTCTAGAAGTGTTTGTCATGCCGCGGCGGGACTTAGAGGTGACTCGCAATGTCACACCCGTTAAAGGTCTTACTGCGCAAGCCCTGGGGATCCCCGTAGTTGCATCCGAAATTCCAGCACTTCGAGAGGTTACGGATGGCACAGCCTTCTATTTCGCCCCCGGGGATGTCGAGGGCTTGGCAAGTGCAATCCAAATAGCACTCGAATCCGATGGGGCTGATGGTTTGGCGGCTGCTAGGGCACGTGTGTGGAGCAGTACTGTTAACCCGTTGAAACATCATTTTTCGAAAAACAGCACCCCTTCGCTGTGAGTCTAAAACTTGCCAAGAAAACCCGTGGAAATTGGGACAGACTTAAATTCTGCAGTAAAATGTACGCGTTGCAACATTTTGGCTCAACGTAGCGGCACAAAATAGCCGACGCTGGCTAACCCTTAACATCAATGTGTCACAAGGAGGCACTATTTTAATGAGCAATACAGTAACGATTGTGGGACAAGGTTATGTTGGACTTCCGCTTGCTCAAGCCGCCTCATTGTCTGGTTGGAAAGTGTACGGCTTTGACGTGTCCTCCGTGGTGGTGAACAACCTCAATGCGGGTAAGTCCCACATTGATGATCTGTCGGACGCAGATATCGAAGAAATGATTGCTCAGGGCTACGTTGCAACGCTCGACCCGGCCGTGATCGGCCAGTCTGACGTTGTGGTTATTTGCGTTCCTACTCCCCTAGGGGAGGCCGGTGCCCCAGATTTGGGTGCTGTTGAGGGCGCTACCCGTACTGTCGCGGAGAACCTGCGAGAAGGTCTGACGGTAATTCTTGAGTCCACGACTTACCCGGGAACAACCGACGAGGTTTGCGTTCCTATTCTTGAGGCGCATTCTGGTCTCAAGGCTGGTGCAGATTTCTTCGTTGCATTTAGTCCCGAGCGCGTGAATCCGGGATCCGCGCAGTTTGGAATTAAGAACACTCCCAAGCTGGTAGGCGGATTGACTGAGGAATCCACTAAGCATGCTTATGCTTTCTACGCTGACTTCGTCGACGAGGTTGTGGAAATGAGTGGTACGAAGGAAGCTGAGACCGCCAAGCTGCTGGAGAATACCTTCCGTCACGTTAACATTGCATTGGTTAACGAACTCGCGAAGGTCTGTCACGAGCTTGAGATCGATATCTGGGAGGTGATTCGAGGAGCTGCTACTAAGCCTTTCGGCTTTATGAAGTTCACCCCGGGTGCCGGAGTTGGCGGGCACTGCATCCCGATCGACCCGAACTATCTTTCCTACGAAGTTCGCCGTCAGTTGGGCTATCCGCTGCGCTTTGTCGAGCTGGCTCAGGAGATTAACAACTCTATGCCTTCTTACGTTGTTCAACGCATCGCTGAGCTGCTCAACGGTCAGAAGAAGGCCGTCAATGGATCTAAGGTCTTAGTTCTTGGCGTAACCTATAAGCCGAACATCGCAGATCAGCGTGAATCGCCAGCTATCCCCGTAGCGCGCGAACTGTTGCGTCGTGGCGCTCAGGTGCAATACCACGATCCGCGCGTTGCGCAGTGGAATCTCGGCGCAGGGGAGTCTTTAACCTGCGAGTCCAACCTTGAAGCAGCGATTCGTAATGCTGATGCTGTCCTGCTTCTGCAGAAGCACCGGGAGTATGACATTAACGCGATTGAGAACGATGCAAAGGTCCTTTTGGACGCGCAAGGAATCGCAACCAAGTCCAGTGACCGACTCTAGTTCCTTGCTGCAGTTTTGTACTCGGAGTCTGCGTGCCGTAGTCAGCTCCCTTGAATTGTTACGGCGTGCTCTCCGAGCACAGCTCGCAGCCTTGAAAACTTCGCGACACCGGTTCGAAGTCGCTTCGGGGCAGATGCGTGTGTTGATGATCAGTAGCAACGGCTCCGGCTTAGGCCATTTAACACGTTTGTGGTCGGTGGAACAGTTCCTTGATGCTGAGGTGTTTACATATACTTTGTCCCGTGCATATGGACGTCTGGGAAAATCGCCTGACCAGATTATGTATTTCCCATCCTATTCGGATACTGGGCTCCATCCGCGGTTGTGGTCTTACCTGTTGCAACTACATTTGCATGCAGTAGTGAGACAGTTTCAGCCGGACGTCATACTATTCGACGGGACGTTCGTCTATCGCGGTTTGCGGGCGGTAGTGGAAGCTAGTCCAGCAAAGTTTATTTGGATGCAGCGTGGGTGTTGGAAAAAAGATATTGATAGAAAGACGCGGCAGCGCTATAACGCCTCGGAGTTTGCCGATGCACTGATTGTGCCTGGGGACTATGGCTGCCAAGAAAACTTGGACTTTGGCCCTATCCGAACGTTTCGGACGAACCCGATTGTGTTTGCTCCCGAGGAAGGCAGGAGAACACGACAGGAGGCGCGTCGTTTGCTGAACCTTGACGTGGATAAGAAGTACTGTCTCATCCAACTTGGGGGAGGGGTAATCAATGATATAACTGGGCTGCGAGATCACGCGATCGCAGTGGTTGAAAACCTTCCTGGAGGGTGGATTCCGGTGGTCGTACAGAACCCGTTGTCTAAAACGGCACCGCCGAAAGGTGTGCAAAGCATATCCGCATACCCCTTGAGTAGCTTTTACGCCGCTTTTGACATGGCAATTTTAGCAGCCGGCTACAACACGGTGCAGGAATGCGTGGAGTATCAACTTCCCAGTGTTCTCGTTCCTAACCTTTCTACGACTACGGATGATCAGCTTCGCCGTGCGCGCGCGCTAGGTGAGCGTGGTGGTGCGAAGTTCGGCTGCGATGAGGCGACTGTTGCTGAGGCAATTGGCGAATTAGCTGTGGACGAAGAACGCAGTAAGATGCTGAAAACATTGAAAGAAATGCGCGTCGCGAATGGTAGCGTCGCCGCCGCCGACGCAGTTAGGATAGTGTATGAGGGGCTCTGAGGCTATGTTGAACCGAAGTGACGTCTGTGTTATTGGTCTCGGCTATGTCGGTTTGCCCACAGCTCTTTTGTTTGCACAAGCTGGTTTGCGCGTGCGCGGCGTTGACGTTGATGAGGGCAAGCTAGAGCGTCTCCGGTCTGCCGACGCTCAGTTAGAACAAGGCGTAGGAGAGCTACTCGTCAAGCAATTGCGGGAGGGCAACTTCGAGATGTCCAATGTGCCTCAGCCCTCCCACTGCTTTGTAATCGCGGTTCCTACCCCCGTAGATGCAAACTCCGGCTTTGATAGTTCCTTCATTCGTGCTGCTCTCGAAGCTATAGTGCCCCACCTATTGGGTGATGAGCTTATTGTCCTGGAATCTACATCCCCACCGGGGACTACAGCGTGGATGAAGTCTGCGTTGGAGCAGAAGGGAATCAGTACGAAGGATCTTGACTTTGCGCATTGTCCAGAGCGGGTGTTGCCCGGCGCTGCACTCGAGGAGCTTGTGCAGAACGACCGCGTCTTAGGCGGCTTAACGGAGCGGGCTAGCCGTCGTGCTGCGGATCTGTATGCGCGGTTTGGGCGTGGATACTTTGTGCTTTCCGATGCCACTACGGCCGAGCTGTCCAAAGTTGTCGAGAATGCTTATCGAGATGTTAACATCGCGTTTGCCAATGAAGTTTCGATGATTTGCGCGTCTTACGGCGTAAGCCCAGAATCGCTTATTGGCATTGCAAACCGCCACCCTCGCGTGGATATTCTCACTCCAGGTATCGGTGTGGGCGGTCACTGCATTAGCGTTGATCCGTGGTTCCTTATACAAAATGAACAGTTGGAGACCCGACTAATGCGCTCTGCTCGCGCGGTTAACGATTACAAAACACAATGGATCGCGGAACAACTTGCTGGCCTTCTGAACGAGCGGGGTATTTCTGAACTTGTACTTCATGGTTTGTCTTACAAGCCCGACACCAATGATTTTCGGAACTCGCCCGCCGTTGCTCTGGTCAGGCATTTGGCGCAGCTGAACCCAGCATTGTCTATCACAGCTATGGAGCCCTACATCACTGGCGTCCCGACTGAGCTCCAAGAACTTCCCAACGTTAACGTTATCTTCGGAAATGAGAATGGTGAAACGGGAGAGATTAGGGGCACTGCGGCACCGGTCATGTCCCATGTTCTTGAGCTCATCCTCGTGCCGCACAGTATCTACGCCGGTAGCCAAATTCCCAGCGTTACAGAGTTTGTCCATAGCCCCGGGCTGCGCGCCTGAGTCGCGCTAGACGACGGAGATGAATTGTCTTAGCATCGACGAAGCAAGCCGGAGAATCCGCCCCAGCCAGAGGCTGGGGCGGTTAATTTACATTTGATATTTGGTGCCTAGCCACCACTTCGTGGCTAGTTCAAAGTGGGTTTCGAACTCCTGCGGCGTGATTTTGCCGTGGCCTTCAATCTCACCATGGGCTAGCACCATCTTGCGGTTTGGGGTGTCGTAAGAGCGACCGCCTTCTTTACAGCCTATAGCAGCCAGGAACGGGTTGTAATGGCCTTTTCGGTGGAAATCATCCGTAATGCCCTGGTAGTAGTACACAAAGTTGTTGGGGATGTAGTGTGCGTAAAGGTGGTTAACGTCGAAGCGGTCCGGGAATTGCTGTACAAGGGTTGCGCGATTTTGTCCCGGCCACATCGTATCAAAGTACCGGCGTACGGCTCCGGTGTAGTAACGCATCACTTCGGTTTGTGGGTCTTGCACAAAGGCAAGCGAACCCGGGAATAACGCAGAAATACGTAAAGCAGCAAATCCGCCACCGCTTCCACCCAGAAAGGCGACGTTCTCCGTACCCATCTGCCGCATGGCAGTGCGCACAACATGGGCAATCTCCAATATTGGATCCCAGCCCGGGCCCCCAAGGTACCAGGACAGGCGCATCGAACGGTCTTTCGAGTGTAGTAGGGTCGGGTCTGCGAAGTGCAGGGAAGCTGCCTGGAGCTTGCGAAGCGAGCTTTCACGCTCAAATCGCGGGTAGTAGAGCTTGTCTGGCGCGATGGCGCCATGAAAGACTACATACAACGCTTCAGCGGACTTCAAGCGGCTAAGAAAGTCTAGTGTGTGCCCATTCTCGAGCGGAATGGTGTGCGCGGCCTGCAAGCGAGTCCGGAACTTCATCGACGACAGGCTCCGCTGGTGCACCAGGGGAAGGCCCATAAAGTGGTTCGGTTCTTCGAAAAGGTCGGTTTCGGGATTACGAGTCAGTTTTTCCATGAGAGTGTTCCTTAAGTACGCAGAGAGCCCAAGAGTCGTTCTGCTTCAGATACCATGACAAAACGGGGGCGTTCGTAGCGCTCTGCCATTTGCTCGAGCAGGGATGCTTCCAGATCTGGACGGTCTGCGGATGCATACTGCGACCATTTTTTGTAGCAACGGGAGACCCACTTAGTAGGCCCGTCAGCAATAATCCGGCCCTCGTGAATCCACAAGCAGCGCTGGCAATATTCTTCAATTTGACCTGGTGCGTGGGAGACCACGAAAACGGTACCGGCAGCCTGAATGAAGTCTCGGACGCGCCTTTTTGCGCGATTCGCAAAGGTGCTATCTCCGGTGGAAAGAGCCTCGTCCACAAGAAGGATCTCTCGGGGTATAGCGGTGGCAATCGAGAACTTCAGTCGGGCCTGCATGCCAGAAGAGTAGGTTTTCATAGGTCGTGCAGCTGCGGTTCCAAGGGCGGACCACAACACGACATCCTCCAAGAGTTCTTCTACGCGCTCCGGTGTCAGGCCCATCGCTAGTAGCCCTAGGCGGGCATTTTCCCATGCGTTGAGATCTGGCTGGAGGGCGGCGCTGACGCCCAGCAGCGCAGGAGGGGAACTAACGAATACCTCGCCGGTGGTTGGCTTTTCGTTACCGGCAATTAGACGCAAGAGGGTAGATTTCCCGGAACCATTGCGTCCCAAAACGCCGATGGATTCGCCTTGGTACGCGGCGAAGTTAATGTCATGGAGGACTTCCACATCATCGCGCTCTTTGCCAAGTAGCGCGTTGAATTTGGAACCGTGGTACGTGTGATTAACTTTCCTGACAACGACTGTAGGTTCTATTCCTTGAGTTTTACTTATTCCCATACGATCCTTCGGACCTCCAGAAGTAGAGAAATCCCAGTACAACTACGCCGACCGTCCAACCGAAGATTACTGAAAGCCCCATCACGCTCGGCAACATACCATCTAGAGCGAACCCACGAACCGCGGAAAGTAGCTGGTAGTAAGGGTTCAACTCTACTAAGAGTTTAAGCGTTGGGTGAAAATCGAATCTAGAAATTGGGAAGAGAACTCCGGAAACAAAGAATAGACCTCTAGCGATAACTTTAACTATCTGAGTGAGATCGGGAACGAGAAACGTTAATTTGGCAACGAAGAATGTTACCCCGAGATTGAAAACATGGATGATGACGAATGCGAAAGGAACGAAGATTAGTGTCCAATGGAGTGGTTTATCTAGCTGAAAAAGCACTGCTGTAACGATAGCGAGGATGCCAGGCGCGATACTGTCATACATCTGGCGAAGTGAACTGGAAAAGACAACGGCCGCGACGGGAAAGTTGAAGGAGTCTATGAGGTTGCGGTTCGACTTGATGACGGCAGAGCCAGCTGTCAGTCCTTTGGACAACATACCAAAGTAGACAACGCCAATCACAAGAAAACCGATGAAGTTGTCCATACCTCGAGAGGCTTTGAGGACAACGCCGAAGACGAGCAAGTAGATCGAGACCTGTAAAAGAGGATCCGCCACGATCCACGCTTTGCCCAAGAACGTGTCTTGGCCCGTTTTGAATGCTTTGCTTCGCGCGTCTGCTTTTATGTAGAACCGGCGTTGCCAGAGCTGCTTTATGTAGCCACCGAGGTTCGGCCTGCTCGTGGCTAGTGCTAAGCCAGCGTCGTCAATAATCAATGTTATTCCAAATCTAGATGGCGAGGAACGTCATCTCGCTAGAGGTCAAGTCTCGTCTTAATCCGTGCAGAAAGCTCCATGAGCTGGTCTCGTGTCATGTGGCGCGGATCGGCGTCAAAGAAAGGGCTGGTTAAGGAGGACAGCTCCAACAATTGAAGGTGATCGTAGTGCGCTGCGCGCTCGCGCCAGACGGCATTTTTCTCCGTGAATTGTGACTTGGTCATTCCAGTACTGGGGTCAGAGTCTTCAAAGTCCTCAACGGGTAACAGGACAACTAGCTGAGAGCCCTTTTCAGCGCTCTCTGAAATCAGCTTGTCTACGGCTGCAGTGTAGTCCTCAATTTCTGGAAGCTGTTCATTTGGCCAGTACGCTGATAGGTAGTCCACGAAGGCGCCGTACACTAAAGTCTTTGCCCACTCACCGTTGATCTCCCCCGTCTGGGCGTAACCGCCCAGCGTAAAAGTTCGCGGCCAATTATCAAAATCGATGGGTTTCGTGCCATTGATATAATGCGCAAGCGCTGCGGACTGGCAATTGGCCATTATACGGACGTCTGCGTCGATTTTGGTGACTTTGGTGCCTTCCTCGATACGCTGACGTGCCTCATCAGAATCTGGGTCTATTACAGTGATCCACTCGGGAAGAGATGCCTCTACTGGAAACTTCATGCCGCGAGATGCGCGAAAGGAACGCAGACCCCAAGCCAACGCCCGCTCGATGCCCATGTTCATGGTACGGCACGAAAATGTGAAATGAGTGAGTCCCTCCTTGGTCAGCGAACCAAAGCCCACGAGACCATAGTTGCCGTATTTATCCCAGACGAATACGGACGACTCATAAGAGTTGGGGTCTACGAGCATCTCCGAAATCTCGCCCGGTTTGACGCGAGTTTTGAGAAAGTTAAGTTGGTTAGTTCGGTTGATGAGTTCTTCGATACGTTGTGCATGCGGAAGATTGTCAGCCATTCGGAGGAAAGTGACTCGGATGTCTGTGGACCGTAGGAAGTCCTCGTTAGAACCCGCAGATTTTTCACGGTCCCGATGCTTTTCCTCGAGAATCCGATAGCGTCCCACTCGGGAGGAGCCGCCTTGAGTGTTTTCGATGAGATCTTCAAGGAAGGCGTCAATGTCGTTCTCGGTGGCGTCGAAGGTCGTGATGCCTTCGCACTCGAACTCCACTTCGCGGAGATTCCCTTTGTTGTCGTCAACAAAAACGACGTCTGGAAATCGCAGTTGCATGTTCTCGACAATACGCTTAACGCGAAATCCTTTGGGCTCGAAGGAGATGTCTGGGAAAACGAATTGATCCCACATGCCAATGCTCTGCAGGTATTCCTTTGCGGAATTAGGGTCGTTTTTTGAACAGATGGAGTGGACGACTCCTTGCTCATTTAGTGTTCTAATTGCTTCTATACGAGATTCGATGGGCTCAAGCGAGTCGCCCTCGGCGAGCGTTCCATTCCACAGAGTGTCATCAAGGTCCCACACAATCAATTTAGCCATTTCGTCTCCTCTGAAATACTGGTAGTCCTAGTCAATAATGCATTTACGCGCTCTTGTCCATTGGATTATAGTCACTCTATGAAGCGTCCTAGGTTTAGTTTCGCTTCTTTTACGCCCCTGTGTTGATGGGCTGGGTGAGATAGTACTCGGTTTCGACTTTCTGTGGGGTGGCGTAGTCCAAAGCTTCTGGGCCTGACCCCCGGAAAGTAGACACGTCGGGGGTTAGCTATGCTGCTTGGGCCAGTGTAGCTGATGTGAATGCTTCGAAGGTATCGGGGGCTAGAAGATTGCACCAGGAGTGCCGTCTGTGCGTGTTGTAGCGCATGCACCATCGGAAGACTTCTTGGCGGCAGGTAATGGGATTGTCAAAGACTTTCCGATCACGCAGAACTTCACGCTTTAGAGTGGCGTTAAACGATTCTGCCAGGGCATTATCGGCACTCGTTCCCACCGCTCCCATGGATTGGCGAACACCAAGCTGGGTGCAGTGGTCCCTAAATGCTTGTGAGGTGTACACACTGCCGTGATCAGAATGGAAAATTGCCCCTTTCAGGCTTCCGCGGACTTTCCTTGCATGAGATAAAGCTTCGATAACCAGCGATACCCGCATGTGATCGGCGAGTGCATGGCCGACAAGTTTGCGCGAGTAGACGTCGATGACCGTGGCCAGGTACATGTTCTTGCCTCCCTTACACGGCAGGTAGGTGATATCGCCTACGTAGACGTGGTTCGGCCTATCAGCTGTGAATCTGCGGCCTACTAAGTCTGGCATGACTCGGTGGCCAAACTTTCGTCTGGTGGTGATGCATCGACGGCGTTTAGTAAAGCCTTTCAGCCCCATGGATTTCATGATGCGTGCGACCTTCTTGTGATTTATCGGAGGAAAGTCCGTATCGTCGTTGAGACTTGCAGCGATGCGTTTAGCACCATAAAGCCCGTGCTCATCATCGAAGATGGTCTTGATTCTCGCACCAATAAGGGCATCGGAACACGTCTTTAACCTGCGTTTTTCGCGGGTGTTGGCCCATTTGTAGAACGAGGAGCGATTGAGCTTTAACACGTGGCACATCCGCTTGACCGAGTATTCGGTTCGATGGTCATCGACAAACTGGAAGCGGATTACCAGCGTGTCTCTTCGGCAAAATATTTCGCGGCCTTGCGCAGGATGTCGCGTTCTTCACGAAGCTTCGAGACTTCTTTTTCTAGCTGACGGATCCGTTCAGAATCAGTCGTCGCCTTCGCCTTGTCACGCATGGTCTTCGTGCGGGCACGCTTGCCGGTGCCGTACTGCTTAAGCCAGGAATAAAGTGAGGAACGATTGACTCCAAGCTCTGCTGAAGCCGCGTGAAGTGAGAGGTCCTCATTGTTTTCGTAGAGGGCCACAGCATCACGTTTGAACTGTTCGGAGTACCTAGGCATGGTGGTAGATTACCTTTCTTCCCAACCCAACCGGGCTGGATATCAGGTGTCTACCAAACAGGGGTCAGGTCCTCTTGAAGCCGCTTAGTGTTCCACCAATGCACCCACCGCATGGTGGCCAGTTCGACTTCTCCGACCGATGTCCACGGGCCTTGGGTATGATCAGTTCAGCCTTGTAGAGACCATTGACTGTTTCGGCTAGAGCATTGTCATAGGAATCGCCGACTGTTCCGGACTTAGTCGGATTCCGGATTCCGCGAGAGCGGTGGAATGCTTCAGTGACACGTACTGGCTGCCCCGATCGCTGTGGTGAATCAGCTGGTTTCTATGGATTCGTCCTGCAGTCGTTAACACATGCTCCAGAGCTTTTATGGGCAGCGCATCGGTACGCATCGTCGAGTGTGCAGCAACACCAACAATTTTTTCGACTGTAAACATCCACAACAAACGCGGTGTAGGCGAATCCTGACAGGGTGCGAACGTAGGTAATGTCGACACCCCACAGCCTGCCTAGTGCTTGTACACGAAAGTTTCGCTGCACTAGGTCTGGGCGATAATCCGGTGTCTTCGGGCTAATCGTTGTCACAGGGGTTCGCCCACGTTGGCGGCCGGAAACACCTGCTATCTTCATCAGTCGTGCAGTCTTATCGCGGCCGATATGAAAGCCTTCACGGTTCATCGCGTGCCACATTTTGCGGATGCCTAAGACCGAGAAATTCTCCGCATGCACACGCTGTATCTCTGGGATGAGCAGGCTATCGCTTAAGGCCCTCGCACTGGGAACACGTGAGGTGGCTTTGCGGTAGCCGCGTGAAGTGATGAACCCACGATCTGCTTGTTTAAGAACTCTGCAGGTGGCCTCGACCCCAAACTGATCTTTGTACGCGTCGATGTAGGAGATCATTTGGTCGTGGGTCGGCCTGGTTCCGCTGCGGAAAAGCCGAAGCAGTCTTAAAAATCCCGTTTCCTCGTTTCAGCTCACGGTTTTCGCGGCGCAGACACTTGAGTTCTTCTTCCATCGTTTCGCTGCCTGAAGCGTCAGAATCATCGCGTACTGAAGCACTGTCACGGTACCAAGCCCGCAACGTGTGGTGAGATACTCCAAAAAGCTCACCGACCTCCGCGTAGGCGCGCTACAGTGAGCAAGACTCCAAGCAGACCATGTCGATGATCTAATGGACCGCCTTCTCCTTAAACTCAACGGAATACTCTCTAGGCATAATTCAATCCTTTCTTAGCTGAAGTAGGAACTAAACCCAGGACGCTTCATTAAAAGTCAATTAGATTTCGTCACCCCCGCAGGACCGTTGGCCGGCGCGACGCAGGAGGCCTTGATCTGTGAGCTGGGGTAAGGGGGGTCTGTATCGGAAGTCCATTTTGGCTGGGGCTGTGCTTGATGAGTTCAGAAACATAGGGAAACTATTGGATGTCGTCGCGGCAAACCGCTAACCTACTTGCTATGGCAGATGTATTCATCTACGGTTCGTGCACTACCCGTGATTCTGTAGAATATTGGGATTCTTCCAAGATGGAGTTGTCGGGATACGTAGCCCGACAGTCGCTTATTTCGGCATTATCTCCCGGTAATGAAGAGGGGTTTGACCTTTCAAGAATTGCTTCAAGTTTCCAACGTCGCATGGTTCAGAAAGATCTTGCAGGTACCGCGGTGACCGAGGTGCGCGCTCACCTCAATACCGGAGGTGTCGCAGTCTGGGACCTTACTGACGAAAGAAACGGCGTCCTCGAGTTGGCGAATGGACGTCAAATCTCGGGTACTGCAAACTCGACAGCTGGACTCGTCCAGCAGGTCGAGGTGGTCCGGCGTCTATTCTTTGTGGAAGATGCTTTCTTGGAGAAGTGGCGCGCTGCCGCAGATGAGTTTGCACGACTTGCTGGTGTTAACACCCCGCGGACAGTTGTAAACTACACGCCGTGGGCAAAGACTTTCCGTGACGGAAGCCCGGTACCTTATAGCTACCCTGGCGCAGGTGCGTTCAATGAGAGACTTGAGCATATGGTTAACTACCTAGAAGGGCTTGGCTTCACTATTTCACGGCTCGGTGAAGATGAAGTATTCGGTGAAGAAAATCATAAATGGGGCCCCGCGCCATTTCATTACAACGCTGACACGTACCGTTTGATGGTTAATCGGTTGGAGCAAGCAATATCGGGCGCTTTGCGCGGGTAGACCATGCTACTTTGAATTCGTCTCAATAAATAAGCATTCGTTTAGGCTGGAGAAATTGCACAATGAATATCTCTCGGTTCTTGAAAAGCAAGGCCGCTCTCATAGGACTCGCTGGAATCTTAGCTGCATTCGGTGCAGTCATTAGTGCCGTGTTAGGGGGCATAAAGCTGGCAATTGTATTCATCGCTTTCAGTCTTAGCGCTCTAATCGTTGTCCTTTTGGTCTTGCATCGTTATTTAATCCGCACAACGGGCAGCTCGTTGAAGTCCATGGGGCAGCTTGCAGTCCTGGAGAAGCGACTCCGCACCATTAGTGCCCATCAGGAGAAGATGCTGTCTGGAGGTCTGGGTGGAGGACAAGTCCACGCTTCTGTTGACGTTGGACGCTTTGGTAACAGCGTTGGCGAGACGGTTTTTCGCGGGGGAGTGGGACCGAAATTTGAGTACGGGGAAAGGATCCTCAAGATTCCAGGAAAGTACGAAACCTTCGCCCTTCGTACTAAGAGTACTGCAATGCGTGACTCCATCGCACGTGCAGCAACGGAGTTGCAGTATGACTACGATGATGTGCTCCGCATTGTCCGCACCAAGCGTGCTGGCAAGCTTTCAGGTGCCGAATTCAAGAATAGTTGGAATGCCAAGCAGCTTCTTATGCTGGCTCGTGTGGTCGCTAACCAGCGACTCCGCCCGACTGACGTTGAAGACGCGGAGCGCTTGTTCAGGTTTGTTCAGGCCATATCAGGCAAAAAGGCGTTTGGTCGCACAGACAACTACATTTATTCAGAGGTTTTACAATCCGTAGGTGAGTACGGGCGTTTGCGTAAGTTCCTCAAGGAATCGGGTATTATTAAACGTGATTCAGTGCATGCTCGACTAGTCGAGCTTAATATCCTCGGACTTCAGAAGGTTAGCGGGTGGGACGCCGCGTGGGTTGCAGGTATTAATGCACTTTTTCAGACCGAGGGACTCAGCAGTATCGAGGTTGACTTTTGCGGTGAGCTTTCACCTCTCGACTCCATTAGCGGGACCAGTTTGTCTAAGGAGTCTGGCCCAAAGGTTACGGTAATTGTCCCATCGTTTAACGGCGCGCATCATTTGCCTACCACGCTCAGGGCATTGCGTGCCCAAACCTGGGACAATATCGAGATAATTGTTGTCGATGACGGATCTACGCAGGAGAACCGCGCCCTGTTGGAGCCGATTAAGCTCGACTTCCCGGAAGTCATTTGGCTACAGCAGGAGGAGAATCTGGGGGCCTATCCAGCTCGCAATCGCGCTCTGGAGGTAGCTACAGGTGAGTTTATTACCGTGCACGATGATGATGACTGGTCGCATCCGGAGAAGATTGCGCGCCAGGCTAAGCATCTTCTTGACAACCCCAATGAGTATGCCAACATGACGCGTCATGCCCGAGTGAGTGAAGAACTCATTTTTACGCGCATCAATAATAACCCGTCATTTTCGCAACCCAACTTCTCATCACTCATGTTCAGAAAGTCCCTGTTGGCCGAAACGGGTGTATGGGACAACGTTAACCGGGGCGCTGATGCCGAGTTTCGTGATCGCCTAGTGAACATCATGGGCAAGCCAGTTCCGGTTCTGGGTAACGTGCCTCTGTCTTTCACCCGCACCCACGCGGGCTCGCTCACTGCAGGCGAGATTGGCCGTGGGTACATCGATCCCGCCCGTCTCTTTTACCAGCAGGCATACCAGGAGTTGCATAAGAAAACTGAAACGCCGTCGCATGATGAGCTTGCCCAGATTGCCCGTCCAATTAACATGGAGCCTGGCAAGCGTGGCAAGTCTCTTGGAGATTTTGATGTTATTTTCATGACAGACTTCGGTTTTCCGGGTGGAACTTCTAACCTTACTCTTAACGAGATTGAAGCATGTGTCGAAGCAGGCCTCGACGTAGGCATGATCCATATGTTCTCGCCGGTGAATGTTGGCGCTGTGGGCGTGACCGAGCGGGCGCTGCAGACTGCTTCTTTGCCAAGTGTTTCAGTTCTGTCTTTGAAAGATGAGCTTACCGCTAAACATATAGTGATTCGCCATCCTTCTGTTCTGCAGTTCATTGAGAACCTTGATAGCAATGTTACGGCTGAGCGTGTTTCTGTCATTATTAACAACCCTCCCGTTCTTGATGGCGGTAAGGGCTTCGGTTTCGACCTTGAAACCTCCCGTGCCAATATAGAGAAACTTTTCAACGTTGCTCCCGCTTTTTATCCCGAAAGTGGCGTTACCCGGCAACTTGCATCTGCGGTTTTTTCTGGCTTGATTTTGTCGGATGAAAATTGGCCGGGAATTCTGAGGGACACTCAGTGGATAGGGCATTCGCGTACTCCTGGCCAAGGCCGTCCAGTACTCGGCCGGCACAGCCGTGATGCGGCGCTGAAGTGGCCAGATAAGCGAAGCACGATTGAGCTATTGTACGGCTGTAATGAGGTCTATGACACACGTATAATGGGTGGGATTGATTCACTTCCTGGAGACACCCAAAAGGCGTTGCGGGCCAAGGCTGATGTCCTTGGATTTGACGAAGAATCGGTTCCCGAATTCCTCTCTTCTCTGGACTTCTGGGCGTACTTCCACTCCGATGCCTTAACCGAATCTTTTGGCATGTCAGTCATCGAAGCGATGGCCGCTGGCGTCGTCGTAATCCTCCCCGAGTACATGCGAGCCAATTTTGGTGATGCCGCTTTGTATGCTGAACCTAAAGATGTTCAGGGGCTTGTAGCAAGTCTGTGGTCTGAACCAGAAAAATATAAGGCTCAGGTTGAAACCGCGCAGGCTTACGTTCAGGCAAACTTTACATCCCGAGCGTTAATCGCGCGTCTAACTGAACATGGCGCGATCGGCGGCATTCGTTGAGGCTCGACGATGGGAATTCGGCATTGGTCTGCCCAGCATTATGCGCGGATGGTGGTTTATTCGCCTTAGAGCGCCGAGTGTTCGACCATTGCCATCTTGCAACGTCGCCTGTTACGTAGCTAATAGCTCTACTCTGGGGCACCGAATACTCATGGCTCGTCCACCGGAGTGGGCGGGCTTTGTTTATGTCCGGTGCCGCCGTCTGTAGAGAGAGTGGCACTAGTACCTGGCTTCTGTATAGCTTTCCTCTCCCGGTCAAGAAAGTGATCCGGGGGTCCTATCTAGTTAGTCAAGTCCGCGGGTGGAGTTTTCAGGGGCGACCGCGGTGCTTGACTCTGTCTGATTCACGGCACGCTGAGGGGCCGACTGAGGTTTACCCAGTCGGCTTTTGTATCTGGGGCTTTATGCTGCTGCGATGACCTCCGGTACGATCTCGCGGTAGAGCTCTCCGTTGCGCATCATGGCGAATAAGGCGGCGAATAAGGCATTGACCCGTCTGCAGGAAAGGCCACGACTGCGGCGTTATGAAGTGCACGCCTTGTAGATGATGCTGTGGTGGCCGCGGAGATCCAGACCATTTTCGACGCTGAAAACGGCGTGTGGGGCGCTCGTCGCATCACCGCCGAACTCAACGACCCCACACGTCGCGACGGTGCTACAACCCCTGCCAAGCGGATCAATCGCAAAAAGGTGGCCCGCTTGATGCGGGCCCAGAACCTGTTCGGATTTCAGAAGAAGCGCAGGGTCAAGACCACTGTGCGCGACAAAGGCCGGCGCGTGTTCGCAGACTTGGTGAACCGTGACTTCACCGCCTGCGCTGCAAATCGTGTGCTTGTCGGCGATATTACGTATCTGCCGATGGACCTGACCCCTGTTTGGTAGACACCTGATATCCAGCCCGGTTGGGTTGGGAAGAAAGGTAATCTACCACCATGCCTAGGTACTCCGAACAGTTCAAACGTGATGCTGTGGCCCTCTACGAAAACAATGAGGACCTCTCACTTCACGCGGCTTCAGCAGAGCTTGGAGTCAATCGTTCCTCACTTTATTCCTGGCTTAAGCAGTACGGCACCGGCAAGCGTGCCCGCACGAAGACCATGCGTGACAAGGCGAAGGCGACGACTGATTCTGAACGGATCCGCCAGCTAGAAAAAGAAGTCTCGAAGCTTCGTGAAGAACGCGACATCCTGCGCAAGGCCGCGAAATATTTTGCCGAAGAGACACGCTGGTAATCCGCTTCCAGTTTGTCGATGACCATCGAACCGAATACTCGGTCAAGCGGATGTGCCACGTGTTAAAGCTCAATCGCTCCTCGTTCTACAAATGGGCCAACACCCGCGAAAAACGCAGGTTAAAGACGTGTTCCGATGCCCTTATTGGTGCGAGAATCAAGACCATCTTCGATGATGAGCACGGGCTTTATGGTGCTAAACGCATCGCTGCAAGTCTCAACGACGATACGGACTTTCCTCCGATAAATCACAAGAAGGTCGCACGCATCATGAAATCCATGGGGCTGAAAGGCTTTACTAAACGCCGTCGATGCATCACCACCAGACGAAAGTTTGGCCACCGAGTCATGCCAGACTTAGTAGGCCGCAGATTCACAGCTGATAGGCCGAACCACGTCTACGTAGGCGATATCACCTACCTGCCGTGTAAGGGAGGCAAGAACATGTACCTGGCCACGGTCATCGACGTCTACTCGCGCAAACTTGTCGGCCATGCACTCGCCGATCACATGCGGGTATCGCTGGTTATCGAAGCTTTATCTCATGCAAGGAAAGTCCGCGGAAGCCTGAAAGGGGCAATTTTCCATTCTGATCACGGCAGTGTGTACACCTCACAAGCATTTAGGGACCACTGCACCCAGCTTGGTGTTCGCCAATCCATGGGAGCGGTGGGAACGAGTGCCGATAATGCCCTGGCAGAATCGTTTAACGCCACTCTAAAGCGTGAAGTTCTGCGTGATCGGAAAGTCTTTGACAATCCCATTACCTGCCGCCAAGAAGTCTTCCGATGGTGCATGCGCTACAACACGCACAGACGGCACTCCTGGTGCAATCTTCTAGCCCCCGATACCTTCGAAGCATTCACATCAGCTACACTGGCCCAAGCAGCATAGCTAACCCCCGACGTGTCTACTTTCCGGGGGTCAGGCCCGATCGCAGACGGTGTCGATTTGGGGTAGTTGGTACCGCGAGTCTGCGTAGTTGGTACCGGTGTTCCACGTACCCGGTACTGCAAGGGGGTTTTCTTTCATAGTTGATGTTGGCGACACCACAATCCGCTGGTGTTGCGTCAACTTCTACTTGGAAGGAGCTGGTCCTTGTGGCCAACTTCAAACAGATCATCGCGATGTGCCTTGATGGTGCTAGCTACGCGCAGATCACACACGCATTGGGATGTTCACGACGAGAAGTATCCCGAGCAAAGAAAGTCATCAACGATGAGGTACTAACTCCAGAGCGTTTCCGTCAGCTCCCACCGGGATGGTTCGACGATCGATTCAGTGATGGCCGGAGTAAGCGGTCGTTGTCCTACGACCAGCCTGATTTTCATGCTCTTGCACGCAAGCTGAAAGGTACGAAGCATGTGACCAGGAATAAGCTGTGGATGGACTACTTGTCGCAGCCTTGTCCGACGGATAAGACAAAGTACCAGTACTCCCAGTTTTGCAGTGGGCTCAATGAATTTCTGCGTGCCAATGATCTCGTCGAAGTTGTCACCCATGAGCCCGGGCAAGAGCTTTATGTTGACTGGGCCGGTGACAAAGTGCCTGTAGTAGATCAGGCCAGTGGTGATACCGCGTTCAAGGCGTCATTGTTTATCGCGGTCAGCCCAT
The DNA here is from genome assembly GCF_046895345.1 of Corynebacterium aurimucosum. Lineage (GTDB taxonomy): Bacteria > Actinomycetota > Actinomycetes > Mycobacteriales > Mycobacteriaceae > Corynebacterium > Corynebacterium aurimucosum_G. The sequence continues at coordinate 307,138 of NZ_CP160096.1, forward strand.
ACTCAGGGTTGATGTACGTTACGGCTGCTGCGAATGAGAAGATGCCGGCGTGGATTGAGTGCCATGTTAAGGCGTTGAATTATCTTGGCAAAGTACCAGCGGTCATCGCGGGCGGATAATGCTTCTACGGCGACGTATCGGCCGAAGAAGACCTCTACATACCGGATGGTCACTGACCGCTACGCAGCGTTTGGGAGACTATTACTGGGTCACGATCGTGCCGACTCGGCCCGGCAGGCCTCGTGACAAAGCGGCAGTAGAACGTGCCGTGAAAATCGCCTACACCAAAATCCTGGGTTACTTCAGCAACAAGGTCTTCTACAACCTCGATGAACTCAATGAGGCAATCGCTGACCGGCTTGCCGATATCAACAGCGCAATGACGCGGCCTGATGGCACAACACGGCGCATGCGCTTTGATAAAGAAGAGGCACCAATGATGCGGGATCTTCCGCCGACGCCGTTTACGGAAGTGTCTTATAAGCGGCTTAAAGTCGACCGTAATTGGCACATCACCTGTGACTACCAGTACTACTCTGTGCCATTTCAGCTGGTAGGAGAATCGGTAACAGTCAGGCTCACCCCGCAACTGGTGAGCATCTTCAACGGGGAGCAGCTTGTTGCTGAACACACGCGCCTTCACGGATTCAAATACCGGTATTCCACCAACCCTCAGCATGCACCGCGTGGCGATGATGAAGGCCACAAGGCGCTCACCCGCGACGAACTCTTGGCTTGGGCCTCGTCGTTTGGGGCAGCAACGCACGCAGTCATAGCGATGATCCTCGACCGCAATAGTGCCGCCGTACCCCGCGGACTCATCCAGGCACGCAACGTGCTGGCCAACCTGGGCAAAAAGCACAACAAAGCCACCCTGGAACCAGCATGCCAGCAGGTCGTGGACAAGAAGCTGGCCCCCACGATGGCAGTGATCAAACGCATCCAGACTGACATTGCCCACGCCCAACAACATCCCGGGCCACCAGGGGCAAAAACACAGCCCGTGGCCAAGCACCACCCACGCCCAAGTACCCCGCTTACCGGTGAGGTGGCCGATGCCGTCTTTATCCGGCCTGCTGACCACTACGAAAACTAGAAGGAGTGTGAAAAATCATGAGCAGCATCGACGACGAGATTGTGCGGGCGAAAATGCGCAAGCTTCGCGTATCAACCTTCGCTGACATCTTCTACGAGGTTGTCAACGACGAGGCCTATGCGGATGCGCTACCAGAAGACATCTTCCTCGCCGCAGTCGAAGAAGCCTACACACAACGACAACAGCGCAACATTGCCAAGGCTATAGCCCAGGCTAAATTCCGATACCCGGATGCAAGCCTGGCTGAAATCACCCGGGCAGAACAACGCGGCATCAACATGCGCCAGCTGAAACGAATCGCAGCAACTAACTGGCGGGAAAACCCGACCAACATTCACATCCTCGCCCCGACGGGAACAGGCAAGACATACATTGCCTGCGCCATCGGCATCGCCGCATGCAAGGCTGGATACTCCGTGGCGTACTACCGGCTGGATCAACTTGTAGACATGCTGGCGGTCTTCTCACCGACTGACCAAAACTACCTCGACAAGATGCAGAAACTGATCAACGTCGATGTCCTTATCATCGACGACTTTATGACCATCAGCATCAACCAGCGCGGGCAAGAAGACCTAAGCAAGATCATATTCGACCGCGACGGAAGGCTCCCAACACTGATCTCCTCCCAATCAGCCGCCGCCTACTGGGTTGAAACACTGCCAGACAGAGTCGGAGCCGATTCACTTGTAAGCCGCCTCAACAACGGCCACCGAATCCGTATCGGAGACTTCGACATGCGCAAAGCCACCGCACCCACCACCCCAGACGATTAAGACAAACGGTCCGGGCCGACGCACCCCTCGGCCCGGTACCAACTACCCGGAACACGACAGTACCGAGTCCCCAGAACACCGGTACCAAAAACTCGCATCTGACAGACGGAACGAACATGTACTTAGCAACAGCTATTGATTGTTTCTCCCGAAAACTTGTCGGGTTTGCTATCGCAGATCACATGCGTACCGAACTGGTAGAAGAAGCCCTCGAAAACGCTTCCCACCTGCGAGGGGGTCTTGACGGTGCGATTTTCCACTCGGATCACGGAAGCGTGTACACCTCGTCGCAGTTCCAGGCAACATGCAGGCGCTTGGGCGTTACCCAGTCGATGGGTGCGGTGGGAACCAGCGCGGATAATTCGCTCGCTGAGTCGTTCAACGCGGCTTTAAAACGGGAGGTCCTCAAAGATACAAAGACCTTCGCCAATCAGCTTACCTGCCGCCGAGACGTCTTCCGGTGGTGCGTGCGCTACAACACGTGCCGTCGGCACACATGGTGCGGGTACCAAACCCCCGATGAGTTCGAGTCCCAAGCCGCTTAAGTTCTGATAAGCTTACACCTATATTTTGTTCACCCCACGGTGTCTACTTTCCGGGGGTCGGCCCCGCGGCGGGGAGGGTCGTCTATGTGGGCGCGCAGGAGTTCGACGAGGAGTTGCTGGCGGTGTTGGGGGGATCCGGAGTTGCTCGCACGGTTTAATGACCGTCGGTGGTTGCGGGCGGTCTAATCGGGGCGTTGCCGTGGGGGACCGGCGTTAGCGGGACTCGGTGTCGCCGGTAAAGAGCGTAAACGTCACGGCGCCGGTGCGTTTGAGTCCGGTGTCGTAGAACCACTCGCGTAGACGTGCCAGTGTCGAGGTGCTGGAGGCATAGCGAGGGCTCGTGCGGCGGTAGTTTGTGCGGCGGGTGGTGTGTGGGCTGGCGATAGTGCGGGGCATCATGGTCGTATCCTTTCTGCGTGGGGTTGAGCTGAATGTGGTCGGGCTCCTGGGGTCTTGCGGGGGCCACGTGGTGTGACAATGCTTAATGTAGGTGAGCGTTCGCTCGCCGGAAATGATCACTGCGAGCGGGTGGGGCTGGTCGTTGACGGGGGTGTGTGACCTGGATTTTTGCCGCGTGTGGTGCGCTAACTGCGGGTGTAGTAACCTTGACAGGTTCCGTGAAACGCTCAAGAATGGGCGCATGGAACGCGAAAGTCGACATAAAGTGATCATGCGCGCGATCGATCGGCCGGGGGAAACGCGCATCCGGAACCTGGCGGAGCTCACTGGAGTGGCGGCGGTAACGATCCGCAGGGACCTTGCTGAGTTGGAAGAGTTGGGGTTGCTCGTGCGCACGCATGGTGGGGCACGCCGGGTCGAGCGGCGCGGGACGCCTAAGCCTTTTCGGGTGCGGCAGGCAGAAGACCCGGGGGCGAAGGCGGCGATTGCGCGGGCGGCATCGGAGTTAATTGGCGATGACGACGCGGTCATTTTTGACAACGGCACGACGGCGCAAGCCATTGCGCAGCGGCTGGCTGGCCGGCCCATTACGGCGATGTGTCTGAGCCTGCATTCCGCGGCGGCGCTCGGGGCGAAGCCGGGAGCAAATATCTTTGTGCCGGGTGGGGAGGTCGAACCGGACACGCTGGCGTTGTCCAGCGTCGCGGTGGCGAGCGCCTTGCGGGAATTTCGCGCAGACGTGGTGGTGCTGGGGTCGTGTTCGACGTCGCTGGAACACGGGCTGGCGACGACGACGTATGACGATGCGGAGAATAAACGCGCCGCGATGCGCGCGGCCACGCGACGCATCTTGGCTGTGGCGCCGCGCAAGCTCAATCACGTCTCGACGTTTCGATTTGGCGATATCGAGGATCTGCATCAGCTGGTCACGACTACGGACGCACCAGCGGACATTCTCGCACAGATTCGCGACCTTGGGGTGCAGGTCATTACTGTGCCCGCGGGTAAGTAAGGCTTAGTAGTAGGAGCCTTCCTCGTCCGTGTCCGCGCGGTCAGCGCCGATCTTTTGCAGGTACATGCGGCGGCGTAAGTGGATGGCGGGCCGGGCGGCCATGGCGAGGCTGCCCAGGAGAAAGAAGACGGTTCCTACCTTGGTGAGGCTGAACAAGAAGAGGAGGGAACCTGCGATAAAGACCACGGAGATGGCGATATCGACGCTGATGGAGGCCGTCCCAAAGCGGTTGCGGATAACGAATTCATTGTGGCGGCCAAGTGAGCCCTTTAGGTCGGGGGTCGCGGTCCTGAGTATTAGACATTGGGCTGTGTCAGAGTTGAGTTTCCAGATGGGTGCCCTCCGCAAACATACGTGTGTGGTGAGTGTACAGCTTGCTCTCCACGCGGTTGATGAGCTGAGCCGCATCGAGGCTTTTCTGACAGATCATTCCTAAACCGCCAAAAGTTTATTACACCTCTAGTGGGAGCGGTCGGCTTACGCTGCAAAAAGATCTTTGGTTTCTTGCTTCACAGGGGCGCTGAGGTGTTCATCAGAAATGATCCCTTGCACGTTGATGTCCAATATCGTACCGGTTTCACCAATTTCGAGGTAACCACTCCCTTTTTCCAGCAATTCGCTAGATATATCCCTGGAGAAGCCTGATTGCTGGAGCTCAATGGCGGTTTGACTAGTCGTGCCAAATTCGATGAGTACTGATAGGTCGAGGCCAGCTTTCTCCTCTCCAAAGACTTGGACACACAGGTCGTGATAATTCTTTAGGTAAGAAAGAATCCTAAACCCGACTCCATACTCAATATCGGTCATGGTCTCTTCAATCACATGGTTTACGTGCTCTTTCGACTCCAAATCAAATTCCTCATATCGGTAAGGGGACTGATGTTTCGGCGCGGGGAAGGCAGGAACTCGGATTTTTCCGACATTCTTATGGTGATAGAGCGCTGATTGAATCACTAATTTGATTGGGCGTCCGGTCATCCATTGAAAAACCAATTGTGCCCAGTAACGAAGACGTCGATTGTGTGACTCTTTGCTGGCACTCCTGCTGAACATCGCCCTAAACCCTCGCCCTTCACGCTGTTTCCAGTTGTAGAGGCGGGAAAGCTCAACCAACACTACAAGAATAGAATCGAAAGATATCTCTTGCAGAGAGCTGATCACGACCGGAATCTCAAGTCGGCTGAGCTCACGCCGGACAATCTCTTGGAGCCCAGGATCGAACTCAGGAGATCGCTTCAAAATATCCAGGTTCACATGTAACTCATCACTAACCTTCTTGAGAGTTTCGTTGGCGTCGACTGCTCGATCATTAAATTTTTGTGTCAAAAGCGAGGGATGGTTACTTAGATTCTGGATCATCAGGATGGCAGCGTAGCGCTCGGCGATCTCGATTTCTGGAACGGACCTGCTCTTTGGCAGTGACTTACCGAGCAGCACCTTTTCCAAATCACGGTACCACTTAGTTTTCCGCTTGTTCTTATCCAGTAAGAAGCTTGATACCTTTTGAGGCGCACTAGGACGAATCTTCTCCTCCGGCTCGTTCCACTCCTCAGGCTTGATCCTCAGGCAAAAGACATTACCTTTGAAATCCTTCGTTAATCTTCCTGCTCTGCCAGCTAGATTCTCGAAGTCAATTTTTGAGATCACCTGACCACTACCGTGCTTATCTGTGAGAACGAAAATATTCTTGGCGGGTAGATTCACCCCTTCAAGCAAAGTGGAAGTACAGACGAGATAGTCTATGCCCGACTTTGGGTCCTTAAAGACTGCTTCAATCTCCTCGCGAATAGCCACAGGAATTCGTCCATGGTGGAATGCAACCCCGCGCTCGAGGGCATCTACGAGGAAGTACTCGGGGTGTACTTCCTCTTTAATCTTGTCGATAAGCGCTTGGGTTCTTTGGCTCAACTTGAGCCCTTTCGGCGGCTGATATTCCAGCGCAAACTTGACTACCTTGTTGGGAGTGTTTACATACACCAGACTTTTATTGCCGTTAGCCCAGTATTTAATCGCTTCCCAATCGTTAAGTCCAAACCCATGCGTCAGGGGAACCTCTACAGGCGGTGCTTCTGATGACGACGGAAAGTAGAACGTCTTTTCTTCAATCTGGTCTATGAAAAATCGCTGTTGAGTCACCGTTCGTTCGTGAACCAAGAGGCTACCCTCTGAGGATTTTCCAAACAGATCAAGAAACATCCCTGGGTTGCTAATACTCGGGGAAGAGAAAACCAATTTAGAAGCATATTTTCGAAGCGTCTGGTCAATTGCGTAATAGAAGAGTGGACTGCGAGAATCCTTCGGCGAAACAATCCGGTGTGCCTCGTCAACCACAAGCAATTCCACTTCTCTCCCCTGCGTGCTCAAGTACCGGATCAGTCGTTCTGGGGTGAAGACATAAATCGACGTCTGAAATTTTCGGAGCATCAACTGAGGCTGTACAGGGTGAATTGCCACATTAACGCCTTTTACGTCCTTCAACCCTCGTCGAAGATCTCGCGCGGTCTGGGAAACCAATGCGTTGGTCGGAACAACGAATACCGCGCACTTATTTTTAAAAGATTTGTTCGAAACCTCTGACCGAATGTAGTCCTTGATTACGAATGATTTACCTAGTGAAGTAGGACCTGAAAAACTATAGAAGTTGATATGTTTCAGATTTTGAGCGATTTCAAATTGAGCGTCGGTAAGTACGTGGCTGTCATCCGAGGTGCGCTGTACTAACTCCTTTATCTCTCGCCCGATTACGCGATCCGCTGGGATTGTATACTGAAGTTCCTCAACTGATCCCTCAAGTCTCTGCAATCCCGGAAAGTTTCCTAGTGCTGCAAGAATCGCAGCCGACATAGAGTCGAGCAGAGCGATTGATTTGGGATCGAGCTGGCTTAGCTCCTTTAATTCTTGAAACAGCGCGACGAGGTAGTATGCCTGGGTTCGATGAGATTCCTTGGAGGAATATGACAAGATATCTGCGAACCTCATTGCCGGAAAGAGCAGATCACCGTGGGATTCTACATTCTGATCATGAGACAGAATTGACTTTGCTACCGCATGCTCAAGGGTCGCTACAAGTTCTTTGAAATCTGATCGAGCAATGATACGGTCTCCCAGAAGAGTTGCAACGTTTGATTCGTTCTTAGGCGACATCTTCATTCTCCGAGATATAGCCAAACCGCAAACGACGCTGCATTGCCTTGCGAGAAACCGCTGCTCCCGTCTGCTGCCCATTCACAGTTCGTTTCAAGAACGGAATGGCGAAGATATGAAACGGGACTGCCCCAAATCCAAACTGTCTGATTTTATTCGTGATCAGAGGAATTTTGGATTCCATCGCTGCTTTTGCTCGAGCTAAAAACTCAGTTTCAATCTCGTCATCGGAGTGCTCTTCAAGCTCGTAATCATCGACATCAATATCAAAAGCAACAAAGACACCAAATGCTTGTTTGGGCGGAGACATCCCCGCTCCTGGCGGCGGGATCAGTAACTTCTCAAGATAATCTAGTTGCTGTTCCGAAACGCTCTCTCTCATCAGCTGCGGCGCGACTAGAGTCATGTCGTTTATAAAATTATTCATCGAAGCCTCATGCATTGACTCGAATGCATTCGAGATTGCTCGGCCTAGGTCTCCGTACATTTTTGATTCGCCGAAAATCAACTGGTAGTTCTTTTCGTCAGTTTTTAGGATGTGTAGCCCATCTGATCCGAAAACCGGCATTTCATTGCTTGTCTTCAACCCCATTTTGGACAACAGTTTTGGAGCGCCAGTTACTGCCTCCAAAAGTGCGTAAAGGAGCACTTCCCCGCCTTCACCATTGGTGTCATTGGGGCTCTGAAACTTCGCCCTAACTTTGTTTGTGACACTCATAGCAAACTTTGGGTCGCGTAGAAATTTATTCAACTCCTTACGTGACAAAACGTAGGATAAGCTGGCATCTGCCACCGCGTCGTAGAGTTGGTCGAGAATGAAGTTCCCGTTTTCGATTTTTCATGACGGAGAGCTTGCATTTAGTACGTCTATTAACACAGAAATCGACTGGTTCGTAAAACAAGCCAAGAAATTCGTCACGGTTGACGATTGTCAAGTCGAGGTCTAATGGCTGGTTGGTCTTGGACACGCGATTTTGCCGATCATCTTTCTCCCCGCATTCATATTCGACTGCGAAAGCCGGGTTACATTCCTGTGATTATAACATCGTTAACAAATACATTGAGCGCGTGAAATTTTGCGCCTCATAGTGGCTATTGCGGGTCAAGTCCGTTGATGCGTTGTAAAAACCTTTCGAGTCTTTAGTTGCTATTTGTCGAGGTGTCATGTCAGTCTGCTTTGCACTTTTCCGGTCTTACCGTGAAATCTTCCGATGGTGCATGCGCTACAACACCCGCAGACGGCACTCCTGGTGCAACCTTCTAGCCCCCGATACCTTCGAAGCACTCACATCAGCTGCACTGACCCAAGCAGCATAGCTAACCCCCGACGTGTCTACTATCCGGGGGTCAGGTCCGACTTTATTCCTGGCTTAAGCAGTACGGCACCGGCAAGCGTGCCCGCACAAAAAGCATGCGCGACAAGGCACAGGCGACGACTGATTCTGAACGAATCCGTCAGCTAGAAAAAGAGAACGCAAAGCTGCGCGAAGAACGCGACATCCTGCGCAAGGCCGCGAAGTATTTTGCCGAAGAGACACGCTGGTAATCCGCTTCCAGTTTGTCTATGACCACCGAACCGAATACTCGGTCAAGCGGATGTGCCACGTGTTAAAGCTCAATCGCTCCTCGTTCTACAAATGGGTCAACACCCGAGAAAAACGCAGGTTAAAGACGTGTTCCGATGCCCTTATTGGTGCAAAAATCAAGACCATCTTCGATGATGAGCACGGGCTTTATGGTGCTAAACGCATCGCTGCAAGCCTCAACGACGATACGGACTTTCCTCCGATCAATCACAAGAAGGTCGCACGCATCATGAAATCCATGGGACTTAAAGGCTTTACTAAACGGCGTCGGTGCATCACCACCAGGCGCAAGCCTGGCCACCGCGTCATGCCAGATTTAGTAGGCCGCAAATTCACCGCTGATAAGCCGAACCAGGTCTATGTAGGCGATATCACCTACCTGCCGTGTAAGGGAGGCAAGAACATGTACCTGGCCACGGTCATCGACGTCTACTCGCGCAAACTCGTCGGACATGCACTCGCCGATCACATGCGGGTATCGCTGGTTATCGAAGCTTTGTCCCATGCCAGCAAGGTTCGCGGAAGCCTTAAAGGGGCAATTTTCCATTCTGATCATGGCAGTCTGATACACCTCACAAGCCTTTAGGGACCACTGCGCCCAGCTTGGTGTACGCCAATCCATGGGCGCGGTGGGTACAAGTGCTGATAATGCCCTGGCAGAATCCTTTAATGCCGCCTTAAAGCGTGAAGTTCTGCGTGATCGAAAAGTCTTTGACAATCCCGTCATCTGCCGCCAAGAAGTCTTTCGATGGTGCATGCGCTACAACACGCGCAGACGGCACTCCTGGTGCAACCTTCTAGCCCCCGATGACTTCGAAGCACTCACATCAGCTACACTGACCCAAGCAGCATAGCTAACCCCCGACGTGTCTACTTTCCGGGGGTCAGGCCCGATTTCAGTTGTGCACGGCCCCTAATCTAGTAGGAATCGGCCATGCACGGGGAAGCCCTAAATATCATTGCGAGTGAATCCCTGCTTGGCAATGGTGGAGCTTCTCTTTCTGAAGGCTGCGGCGAGGGCAGGGACGTTGGCATCGAGAAAGTCGTGCACGGTGGCAGAGATGCTCTCCTTGTCTTCGGTATCGCGAGTGATTCGGCCAACCTGTTGAATGACAACGCCGCGGAAGCTTACTGGGGCGGCCAGCACAAGAGTATCCAGTGCAGGAAGATCAATGCCTTCGCCAGCCACCTGGGACATGGCTAAAAGAATGAAATGCGATGTTGCAGCAAGTTTCTCACGAACGGCTTGCCTCTCGCTTGCCTTTTGGCCACCGTGTAGCTGAAGGACGGGGAAGGGGGCGTCGGTAAGCAGGGCGTTGAGGGTTGCAAGGTGTTCGCGACGTTTCACTAGGACGAGGACATTCTGCTCGTTCTGGGCAGCCTGTTGGATCGTGTCGGCGATGAGGCGGTTACGGTGCTCATCCGCCGCCAGGGCGGTGTCGAGGTCGGGCCAGAACAGGTAAGGGGAGTCGTACGTGAACTCGGTGTTATGGACTACATAATCGCGGCGTCCGGGGCGTTTGAGCTCGACGGTATGGCGGATAGGGCCGCAAATGAGGGGAAGCAGTTTATCAAGACCGTCGGAGCGGTAAGGAGTCGCGGTCATACCGAGCATAAAACGAACATTGCGTTGAGCTAGCACGTTGGTTAATCCGGCAGCGCCGACTCGGTGGCATTCGTCAACGATGATGTGGCCATAGTTGGAGAGAAAATCAGTCTTGGAATCATTGCGGCTGATGGATTGGGCAGTGACAATGTCTATCTCTCCACTGAGCTTCTTCTTGGTGCCCGAGTATTGCCCAACCTGAACTTCCGGGAGGAACTGCTTGAGGGCTTGGCGCCATTGCGTAGCAAGCTCCCTGGATGGAACAATCACCGCAGTGGGAACTTGACGCTGGGCGATGATTGCACACGCCATGACGGTCTTTCCAGTGCCGGGAGGGGCAATGAGCATTCCAGACTTGTGCTTGAGTATCTGTTTGACGGCGGAATGCTGGTAGGGACGTAGTTCGCCGGCAAATGACGCATCGATGCGCCGGGGCTTAGGCGTATGGCCACGACGTGTGACGGTATATCCGGCAGTCTTCAAGATGTCGAGGACGTCATCGAGCGTGCCGCGGTCGAGTGTGAGGACTTGGTCCTTCTCATCAAAGCGCACGATGATCCGTGGAGTTCCGAAAGTGGAGAAACGCTGGGCCTGTTTTATATAAAACTGCGGGTTGGCAATAGCGCCTAGGTGCCGCAGGGCTGTACGAGTGGTGGCATCGACGCCTGATAAATCGACGTGGACATGTGAATCGTGCGTGACGTGGACTTTTCCCGAGGCCTTGAGCTTCTTTAGTTCTGCGCGGGTGGGTGCCTGGGGAAGGGATGTTTCGGGATCGGGCTGAAGCGCAGCGTATATTCTCTTGAGCTCGGAAAGCGTTGACTTCTTCGTTCTTGCCAAAGCTTCGAATTGGTCTGGCAATGGATGAAAATCACTGTCGACGAAGACTGTTGTGCCTTCGGAGCGATGGTGGCCTGCTAATGGGAGGGCAATCAGATTTCCGAAGCCACGGCCTTTCGCCGGCAGTGTGTCTTGGGAAGGAAAGAACCGGTCGAAACTGGAGAAGTAGGAATCCGGGCTAGCCTTGGCAAGAAGCCCGATGCCTACGGAACGAGCCAGGCCGGCGGGAATAGGTTCGTCGAAGAATACCCAGACATGAGCTCCGTTCCCAGAGCGCGATACTTCTATGAGTGGATCGAGGCCGTGGTTCTTGCATTCTTCGGCGTAGGCACGGGCGGCTTGCTTGAAGTCGTCATCGTCGAAATCGCAGACCAACAGCCGGCAACTGTCATCTGTACACAGCGGATAAAGCCCAACGTGGAAGCGATTGTCACGGCGCAGATGTCCTTCGATCACCTTCGGTGTCAGGGGTTTTAGGTTGGGATTTCTTCGGTCATAGTAGCCATTGCTCGCCGGGTACCAAGCCTTCTTTCCCGCAGTATTTTTGGCCACTGCGTAGACATCTGTCCTCCCCGTGAAGTAATCCATGAAGAGCGCAATCTTCTCTTCCGGTGAGCGGTTTTCAGAGTAAACGTTCGCCGGCGGCGGTGCGTCTGCAGTACTAGGGCGCGAAGGAGCATGACCGAGGGCCTGCAGCAGTTCGGCTACCTGGGACTCCAATTCGCTAACGCGAGTTTCGAGTGCTTGGAGGCGTTCCTGTTCAGTCATGGTGCGTGTTCCTTCTGCGTCGGAACTAGTTTATCGGACGGTGTGCGGATAAGAGCCTTGTCGGCTTGGTGTTGTATTGCTTAGAATAAGCGCACGACGAGCCGGCTACCGGAACGTTGTCGCCTGGAGCCGCGTAGGCTCCAGAGCTTTTTCTAGAGGGCAACTGGAGGCGCATTGATAGGCTGCGGCGCTTCAACAAACAAGCCTTGATTCTGACAGGTGTGTCGGACGTGCGCAGCATGTGGAGCATTGAGATGGCCTCTAGTCACTCGCACACAACTCGGTTGTCTTTAAGGAGAGTCTCACTGAAAGGTGAAGGACGCTTCAGGTGTAAGTGTCATGCTGGGAAAGGAGGGATTAAATTGACAAAGTCGACCGTTTCAAAACCTGACCACATCAACACTTCTGTAACTCAGGCCCAAGGTATGGATGAGGAAGACCGTCGCCGCTACGTCGAGTACTTAGGGCAGGAGATTGCCAATTGGTCCGCGGCCCTTAACCGCCGTCTAGCATGACCATTTATCCCGACGAAACGGAAGTCTTAATCGTCGAGGAATTGGCTTGTGGGCCCTCTGTAAATCCGTGTCTCCAAACAGTTCAAAGCAAACGTCAACCGGCTTATGCTTGTTAAATAACGCCGTATGCTCTCCGTGAGACTCGACAAGCCATTGGAGACTGATGAAATTCCGGTTCGCGTTGAGTATCGAAGGCGGCGCTGGGGAGATGGCATTGTGCCTCTTGACTGAATTGGGCTTAATAAGGCATACTCTGAGACAGGAGCAGCCCTACATTATGTACAGCTGCTCGACCCTCACCGAGGCTACTGGCAGGTGGGGGTCATTTAATTTTCTCTTGGAGCTTGCGCAGGTTTAGGGTTTAGGCTTCGGCAGCACCGTCAAGATTTGGCAATGTTCTGCCAGATATTTGTTGAACCATGCTGTGCTCTGTCCGCCGTGAGTTAGCGTTCGTCGATACATATAGGCCACAAGGTCTGGTATCCAAAGGCACGTTTCGTCGGCTGGGCTAACCCATGCTGCGGGAATTCCCTGTGGAAGAACGTTTGATTTTCGTAAGCGCTTTAACGTGTTTCTATCTTTGTCGTTATCAGATTGGGAACGCCGTTCTTCGAAAATGATTCCGTTGAGCGAAGGGTCTTGCCCAGTGATAGTGGTGATCAGCTTCTCGAGGCAGTCTTGGCGAGCGTGCTCAACATCGTTGTCCTGCTGAAGCGGGCGAAGGCAAGCGACAGAATGGGAGTCACCAAACTCATAACAAAGCCTGAGCATTGCCTCGACCCTTTCTTGACCTTCTCTGGTCTGCATTGAATCAGTAGTATGCCAATAGGTGGATTGTGCAGCTTCTTTCAGACAAAACCGGGTGTCGGCAAGGTGTTTGAACTTAATGGCGGTTGCGACCAGCGAGTAAAAGGAATCGGAGAATTCTTCACCAGGGGCTACGTAGCTCTCATCGATAAAAACAATTGTGTCTTCGGGAGAGGCTCGTTGGAAGATACGAGTTAGAGAAGGGTGGGGTCGGTGGGGCAAAAGCGATTCCTCCATTCACTTTAGATAACCTGTTCGGCATTGTGGTAAGTATACCTTTTGCGTGGGACACAACTTTGTTCATGCGAAGAGGGGAACCTACGATCTGTGCAGTTTGTAAGCTTTTGGTCGTATAGGTGTTCGTTTGAGCGCGTCTTCGACCTCTTCTATTGGGTAGAATTCTTGTTCAACCTGGGTACGCGCATGCGCAAATGGAATGCGTTCCTACTCAATCGCAGCTAGCCTTTGGTGAACAGCAAGCGGAGATGTGGACAATCTCGATCTTGGGATCGCGGTGGAGTGGTCGGCGGGGAGATGTCGCCAAGCGCCCGCGCCCTTTATGAGCTGTCCCTCACGAGCTCCTTGAGTGTATTGAGCGCCTGGCGGGAGGCGGTACCGTAGCGCTCGCGCAGGAAGTGGTGGGTGGCATCGGGGATGTCCAAGGATATGGAAGTGTCGCTGAGGTTGTGTAGTTCTGATTCGCCGGCGGCGGTCTTTTCCACGGACCAGAAGTTTTCCGGGTGCAGACCCAGCTCGTTGGCGCGTTCGAGGGCGCTGAAGGCGTGGGAGGCAAAGATGAGCTGGGCGCCGTTGATGTTGATGCGGGGATCGCGGAAGGCGTGGATGAGGAAGTCGAGCAGTGCTGGGCGCAGAGCGGAATCCAGCTCATCGGCAACCAAGATGCCGCCGCAGCGCAGGGTATCCAATATCAGGGGAGCGGTGGCCATCCAGTTCTGGGTGCCGCCGGATTCGTCGGTCAGCTTCAGCTCGTAGAAGGAATCATTGGTCTTGTGTTCCACGATGATGGCGTGCAGCAGGGATTCAATCTCCGCATCGGAGTAATCTTGAAACTCGTCTGGCCGGCGGATGGTGCCGTTATTGCGGCTGAGCGCGTCGATCACCGGGCGCATCTGTAGGAAGACGTGCTCCGGGATGCGGTCCTGATCAAGCCGCACGGAGTGGATTCCCGAATCAACTGCGCGCAGCAGAGCGGCAGCCTCATGTAGGTGCAGCTTGCCGGTGCGGATGAGAGCGGTGATGCGTGAGGCCGTGCTGATGGAAGAGTGCCCGTGCGGCAGGTAGGCCACGTCGTGCACCAAGGCGCGGGCTAGTGGGGCGAGCACAGGGTGCTCATCGCGCAGGCCAACGGAGAGGATTAGCTCGGTGTCTCCGACGGGGCCGAGCTTGGCTACATCCCCCTTGCCCATAAAGGACTTAGTCCACTGCACTTCCTCACCGCGGGTGCGCACGAAGCAGGGGCTCCAGCGGGTTGAGGGCACGCGGCTGAGCCACTCGGCATGCACGCCGGTAAAGCTCCACTGGAAGCCGTAGAGATAGCGCACGCCATCGAGCTCGAATTCCAGCTCAAAAGTGCTGGGCAGGCGTTGCGTGCGGGGGTTGAGGCGATAAGGGGCGTGGGGGAGTTGGTTGGGTGGGGCGTCGGCAAGCCAGGCGGTGGCGGATGATTCGATAGCGCGCAAAGCAAAGGCGAGGGCGTTGAGAACGCTGCTCTTTCCAGAGGCAGTGGGGCCGATGAGCACGGTGGTAGGGTCGCTGACCTGCTCCCAGCCTTCCTTCGGGGCAGTGGAGTGCTGCCAATGGTGGTACAGCGAAAGTGTTTGCGTGGCGCGGATACTGCGGAAGTTGGACACGCTAAAGGAAAGGAGCCTCATGGTCGCAAGACTACAACCTCATAAATGTCTGATGACATACATGTGTTCTCAGTCCAGGTGCTTGCTCCGCATTCAGATTTCGTTTTAGCCCACTGCCTCCGCCCAGCAGACGCTGGTAGCGTTCCATTACATACCGCATCACGCAACCACAGGAGGTCATATCCAATGGGTGGGGATACCGCTGAGCTGCTCGTATATGGTGGGTTGGTGGTGGTCATGGTGGCCTATTGGACCTACTACATCCGGTGCGTGCGGAGGACTCCTCAATCGGAAAAATGGTATGACTCAGTCGACTCAATAGGCGCAGACAGCGATGGCGTCCTCTTCATCTATCCTTATGGATCGCTAGTTATGGGCGCTGCCGGTGCCACAGGGTTGGTTGCAAGTATGAACATTCCAGAACCCGCCGAAACAGTGCTGTCTATTCCACTCATTGCCGCTTTCGTCATCGGAGCGATTGGTTTTACGGGTGCGTTCGGAATTCCGCTTCCGTGGCCTTTTGTTCCGCGTTGGGTCGTGGACATCCGCAAAGCAAAACGTGCTCGAAGGCGCGAGCGCAGGCAAGCTAGGAAAATGAAGAAGAAAGAATAGGCTTGGCGGCTGACTCAGCGTCTAAGGTCCGTATGCGGTGGGTCCGCTGTTCCTCTTCGGCTGGGCTCCGTATCAGTTTTGTGAGTGAAAGTAGCGGTAGCGCACGCTAGGCTTGCCGGCATGAAGTATCGGAACGTCCACATCAGCTCCGTCGCGGCGCTGGTCATGAGCCTGTTAGGTGCGGCGTTCTTTGCTGTGGGGCGGGTTATTTTTGACGTTGGCGGATGGGCCGCATTCTTCTCCATTCCGGCTGGGAGAATCGTGGCCATTGCGCTGCTTGGCCTGTGGTTTATCCCCGTGCGCAGCGTGACGGAGGACGCGGAAGCCGGAACGTATAAGGCCTTCGGCTGGCGCGAATCTTGGGCCTTCATCGTGGTTACGGTGTTTCTCTTCTTGGCCGGCTTCTTTATGGTCGATCTCGGTGATACCGATGAGAGCGTGAAATCCGCCTTCATCCAGATTGTGGGCCGGTGGGCGTTGGAGCTATCCGCGATACTGTTTTGGCTCTGTGTCCTTGGGGTGATTGTGTCCTACATCATCGTCGTTGTTGTGGCGGTGAAAGGTCGGAAGTCCGTTGCTGAGGATCCGGTGCAGAGCGCGGACCCGGAAAATCTGGGAGAGGATCTCGGCCAGGGCGGGGCCTAAATTGCCGTTTTCCGGGCCCGCCGATTAATGTTGCTGGGAGCGGATTCGCTGTGTGCGTGAGTGCTGGCTTAGTGCTGGTGCGGAATGCAGGCAGGGAATACGCGGGGCTATAGCTCAGTCGGTTAGAGCTACGGACTCATAATCCGTTGGTCCCGGGTTCGAGCCCCGGTGGCCCCACCACGCAAAGCTTCTGTTACTTACTCCTTTTACGCCGTCCTTTTGGTCTTATGCTGTCTTTTTGGAGGGCGTTTTACGTCTTTTCGAACGTCGGGATGGTCGCATGTCTTGGGCCTGTTGTACGCTTGGCGGGAAATGGAAGGAGGGCAGGCATGGAACAATTTACGGCGCGTCAGATAGCCGAATGGTTTGTAGCGTGGGCTGAAGAAACTGATGATGCTGATATAACGCAGCTCAAGCTTCAAAAGCTTCTCTACTACGCCAAAGGGCTGCATATGCGCAGTTCTGATGGCCTGCCGCTTTTTCCTGAGCGCATGGAAGCTTGGGCACACGGCCCAGTAGTCGTGGACGTCTATCATGACGTCAAGCATTACGGAAAGCTTCCCATCGATTCCGATGAGTTCATCTCAGATGATTTTGACTGGGATGATTACCGCGACGTTGAGCGGGATTTGATTGAGGTGTGGGACAAATATGGCCCCTACTCCGCATGGGCATTGCGTAATAAAACCCACACCGAGTCTCCTTGGAAAAAGAACTTCGTCGAGGGCAAGCGCGGGCTGGAAATAACGGATGCCGATCTGAAGAACTATTTCTGCTAGCCGTGGGCAAGAAAAGTAAACGACGGGGAGCAGGCCAACCAGAGAGGTACGGAGCGCCCCAGACTCAAGCGTCGTGGAGGATCTTCGCAGCTCTCGGGCTGACTATCCGCTCCTGTCACTGAGATTTCTTCAGAAGGGGTGGGGCTTCGAGGAACTAGATGATTCGATGCGCGCAGAGTTTCTGGAAAAGTGGCACAAGCGGTCAGTGCTTTCATGGAAAGAGCTGGCGCAGCATCCCAAGCACGGACTCGGCTCGGAGTTTATTCCGGCAAGCGCGATTATTCCTCGTATACCTAGGCAATTTAAGGATGTCGAGAAGTTCCGGGTGTACCGTCACAAAGGGAATCTCCCTTTTGCCGGCTGGAAAGACGGGGAAGTATTTTATGTCCTCTGGATTGAGAAAGCCTACAACGAGCTCTACGTGCATTAGCTCCTTTTCTCAAACCTTAGTGGCCCACCAACCAGGTGGTCCGCTTAAAGTAATAGCGCCTTAATGCGAGAGAGATTGCTCAGCACCCGATACGATGACCACTATGAGCGTTGTCGAGATGGACCCATTGATCGAGTCGCTGTACTACTGGTCCGACATCATTGGTGTCCTCCTCATGGGCATGATTGGCGGAACAATGGCGCGGCAGCGCGGCTATGACATCGTGGGCTTCTTCTTCATCGCGATGTTCTCTTCCCTCGGCGGCGGCATGATCCGTGACGTGCTCATCAACCGCGGAACCGTCGCCGCGATGAGCCAGCCGGAGTATCTCTACCTGGCGTTTACTGGTGCCATTATTGCCCGCTTCGTCTACTTCAAGGGCAAAACGTGGGATTATGTGCAATCACATGGGGATGCGGTGGTCTCGGCCCTGTGGGCGTCGACAGGCGCGCTCAAAGCCATCGCTTATGGCCTGCCGTTGATTCCCTGCATCATGATGGGAGTGTTCACGGCCACGGGCGGATCCATGATTCGTGATATTGCCATGGGGCGCGAACCCGCCGTCTTCGGGGATAACACCCCCACCGTGATCCCGGCGGTGGCCTGCGCCCTGGTGGTGCTCGGCGCGGATTCGGCTGGATACCTGGCCTGGGGAATCATCCTGGGCCCCATCGTCTCCTTCGTGATGACGATGCTGGGTATTTGGGCCGGGTGGCGCGTACCTGCCCGCCAAGACTGGGCGCCGGTTAATGACACCGCAGCCTACGTCATGGTGATGGCGCGCAAGGCGGAGAGCAAGGGCAGGGCCGTGGGGCGTCGCCTAGAGCCCACGAAGCTGCGCTCCTGGCGCCACAACCAAATGGAAAAGGCACTGCAACGCCGTATTGAGCGCGAGGTACGAGCCGGCAAGCGGCGCGCGGAAGCGGCTCTCGATGCTAACGAATTCCTCGACTCCTTCAATGAGGAAGTCGCGGAGATGTCAGAGATGATTGAGCCTGCCACTGCGGAGACAGAAACCTCTGACTTCGGCGTGGATTTAAGCGGTGACTCCTATGAGACCCCGAGCGCCGATGAGCCCTCACCGCGCGAGCTTCTGGATCGTATTTTGGCTGATGACCAGCTCACCGATGAACTGGTGGAAAGGCTCATGCGCCGCTATGAAAAGCGAGACGATTAGATGCTTTAAAGTATGGGTGAAAGTGAGGTGATGAACGCGTGACGTCGAGGCGTTCTTTTCTGGGGCTGCTGGGGGTGCTGGCTGTGTCGGGGGCAGTGGCACCTGCGGTGGTGAGCTGCGCTTCGGAACCGGACCGCATTGATACCTCAGGCCTGGACCTCATCACCACTGATATTTCAGAGCCGCAACGCACCCTCATCCCGGCTGATTCCAACGATGTGCCGGGGCAGACCATCATCAACCTGGTGTATTCGGGACTGATGTATCTGGACGAGGACGGTGATGCTCACTATGACATGGCGGAATCCATCACCCAGGTTGATGACACAACATATGACGTGGTGATTCGTGAAGACGCAGTGTTTTCCGATGGTTCGAGCGTCACTGCTGCGGACTTTGTCGATACATGGAATACCGCAGTGCGGCAGTCGCTGCTATCGGCTTATTCTTTTGAACCAATTCAAGGGTTCCATGAGGGCAGGCAGACCATGCGCGGTCTTAGGGAGACAGGGGAGAAGTCTTTCCGCATTGAGCTCTCCCGCCCCACGGCGGGATTCCTAGAGCGGCTGGGCTATTCGGTCTTTTTCCCCATGCGTTCTAAAGATCAAGACAAGTTGAACGAGCGGGGCACGGACCCTATCGGCAGTGGTCCCTACGTGCTGGCCTCGTGGGAGCACGATAAGTCCTTGGTTCTTCTGCCTAATCCGCAGTACAAGGGGCCACGAACCCCACGCAACGATGGTATTAAATTCGTTGTGTATTCCTCGGAGAAGCAGGCCTACGAGGATCTCGTGGAAGGCCGTTTGGACGTGCTCACGCGCATTCCATCGGAAAAGTTGGACAGCTTCGACAAAGAATTGGGCGCGAGTGCGCTGACTACGCCGGGCGGTTCAATCATGGAGATCACCATCCCTGCCAATGAGTCGAATTTTCGTGGTGAGGCGGGGCGCTTGCGCCGCCGCGCCTTGTCTATGGCGGTGGACCGAGAAAGAATTGCTCGGGAAGTCTTCCACGACATGGTGGTTCCGGCAACAAGCTTTGTTGCACCTCTCTCTGGCACCACCCCGCCCGCCCCCAAGGGGGCCGACGTGCTGACCTACCAACCGGACCAAGCCCGTGAGCTCTGGGCGCAGGCGGAGAAACTGGATCCGTTTACAGGTGTGTTCACCATTGCGTACAACGTTGACGGAGGCCACAAGACATGGATCGACGCCGTGGCGAAACATCTAACGGATACTCTGGGCGTTCCTGCGGAGGGGCAGGAGTTTGATTCCTTGAAGGATCTACGCCAGGAGGTCATCGCGCGCCACATCACTGGTGCCTTCCGTACGATCTGGCAGGCGGAGTTCCCAGAGGAATCGACATTCTTAGCGCCGCTGTACGCGAGCTATTCTTCAGCGAACGAGTCAGGCTTTTATAGCTCGGAATACGATGAGCTGCTGGAAAAGGCAGGTAAAGCACACGGTCACGATATGACCCAGAAATACTATGCTGAGGCCCAGAGTCTGCTTTTGGAAGAGATGCCGGCCATTCCACTGTGGTCGACGAAATCCTACACCGCCTATGGCAAGGACATCGTGCCTGCTGGCTACACGTGGAAGCCCACCCCGAATTACTATCTCATCCACCGCTCTTAAAGCTCCAAGGGTTCTGTCAGGCTGAAAGAGTACTCTCGGCGCAATGCTGAAGTACTACATGTTCGCCATCTGGCAGGCCATCGTGGACCATGGTTTGCCGCTGTTGGGAATGCTTCTGTTGGGCATTCTTATCCCGCGTCTTGGCCGGCTGGCCGTGCGGGTGATTGAGTCCCGTTTGGATGAAAATCAAGAATCCACCAAAGCCCGACTGGCTCTTGCCGGGGCGCTGGTGTACGTGGCACAGGCGGTGGCGTACTTCCTGCTCGTGTTGGCTGCGCTGTCCAACCTTGGCGTGCCGCCTCTCGGCGCGGCGATTCCGGCGACAGTTGTCTCGGCCGCCGTCGGTTTCGGCGCGCAGTCCATCATTGGTGATTTCCTTGCCGGCTTCTTCATCCTTTCGGAAAAGCAGTTCGGCGTGGGTGACTACGTCAGTTTCGACGGTGTGACGGGCGTGGAGGGCACCGTGGTGTCGCTGACCTTGCGTACGACGACGGTGCGCACGCCCACCGGCGAAGTCGTCATGGTGCCCAATGGTTCTGCGGGCGTGGTCACGAACTTCTCCCAAGAGTGGTCCCGTGCGGTGGTGGATATTGCCATCCCGGTTCATGAGGGCGATTCTTTGCCGGAGATCACCGAGCAGGTGGAAAAGATTTCACAGCACGCGCTTGATACCCCGGAAATCCGCGAGGATGTGGCCGGCGAGCTCGACGTCCTGCCCGCCACCGGGCTTACAGCGCCCACTGCGGCTGGGCAGCCCTGGCAGGTGCAGTATCGCGTCTTGGTGCAGGTAAACCCCGCTCGCCAGTGGGCGGTGGAGCGCGCTATCCGCTCAGCACTGCTGTCCTCCTTCTGGGATTTGTACAAGCTGCCCACGGCGGAGGGCTTGCCCGGCGATGCCCCGCAGGTGCTTGGCGACGCCCCTGCTGCCAACACCCCCAGCACCGTCATGCCGGCGGCAGGCACTGCTGAGTCCTCGCAGGAGAGCACAGCCCCGGATGCTGCGGCGGAGGCGCAGACGGAGGTGATCACCACAGAGGCTGTGGCGGATGCCGGCGAGAAGCCCCAGGAGAATATGGATGACGGCCCTGGCCGTCCGGCGTTCTCCGATGAATCCGAGGAGGAGGAAGAGGACGATTACAAGGGCGGCATCTGGCGGGCGGATAAACCGGAGACCAAGTGGCAGTATTTTTGGACGCTGGGCGGGCGCGTGCGTGCCTCCACCACGGGGCTCATCGCAGGCCTCGGCGTGGTGGGACTGCTGCTGCTTTCCTCTGCCAACCCGGATGGGGTGGATGCCGGGTGGCTTTCGCCTTCGCGCTGGATGGGGGACTCGGAAGAAGCTTCTGAGTCCGCGGAACCGTCTGATCCTTCGGCCGCACCGAATAGCACGCCTCAGGATGCACCGGTTACTGATTCCACGGGCCAGGAACCGACGGAGGAGGGCCAGCCGGCGACGCCGACTGATAGCACCCCGGACAGCGAGGCCACGTATGTCCCGGCGGATCCGCAAGCTACGGCTACGCAGACCCCGGTGGAGCAACACTCCGAAACGCCTGCGCCCACCGTTAACGAGCAGCCCACGGCGAACGCCACGGAGGGCGCTGTGGAACCTTCCACCGTGATGTAGGTCCTGTAAATCCCGGCAGAATTGGGAGAGCGTCGCCGAGAGGGCAGCAACGCAGTACAGCACTTAGGGGCAGCACTCAGAGGCAGCACCGAGAGGTGCTGCCGGGAAACGCTTGGAGAGGGCGCACCAGAGATATGAGTGATAGGGAAGTGCAGCGACGCAATGCGCTACACCTTGTGTATCGCTATGGTGGGGTCATCCGTTAACGACGTATGTGCCGGGGGCAATCCAGCTCCATCTCATTGCGTAATTTCCTGCGGGGAAGAACCACGGGCTATAACTTATGTTTATGACTAAGTTCTCTCGTGCGGTTCTCGCCGCCTCTGTCTCTGTTTCACTTTGTTTATCCGCTGTTGTTCCTGCTCAGGCGGAGACTGCTGGTCCGGGAGTCGAAGCTCCTGCCGCTGACTCCTCCGCTGCTGATACTGGTGCAGATTTGTCCTCCGAGCAGGACGCTGCATCCTCCATCCAGGATGCTGAGTCCTCTGAGCAGAGCTCTGATTCTTCCAGCGAGGAAGATGATGCTGAGTTCCAGCAGTCCTCCCAGGGGGAGAAGATTGCTCTTGGCGTGGGCATTTCCGCAGCCATTCTCGCGGCAATTGCTGGCGGCGTCTACTGGGCCGTGCAGCAGCGCATCATCCCGAATCCGCTCCCAGGTCTGATTCCTTCGCCGCCGGCCCCTGCGCCGGCCCCGGCTCCCGCACCAGCGCCTGCTCCAGCGCCGCAGCCAGCTCCCGCGCCCGCACCAGCGCCTGCTCCGGCTCCGAAGCCTGCGGCCAAGCCCGCTCCCGCCCCGGCACCGAAGCCAGCTCCGGCATCCTTTACTCGTTGTGCTGATGTGTGGAACGCGCTCGGTCGCCCGATCTATGCGGGTGAGCCGGGTTTCCGCTCCAAGTTCGACCGCGATGGTGATGGCGTAGGCTGCGAGCGCGATCCTCGTTAAGCTGGAGCGCATGAGCGCTTTTTCTTCTCTTGAGTCCTGGCCAGTCGATACCGTTGCTGCCGCCCTGCTGCACCGCGGCGAGGTGGTAGAGCAGCTGGGAGATACCTCCCGCCGCTTCCCAGTGGCGTCTGTGACCAAATTGGTGGCCGCCTATGGGGTGATGGTGGCCGTCGAAGAAGGGGCGGTGGAGCTGGATCAGCCTGCAGGCCCTGAAGGCTCCACGTTGCGCCATCTTTTAGCCCATGCCTCGGGGGTGGGCTTTGATACTCGTGAGCAACAAAAACCAGTCGGCGAGCGCCGTATCTATTCCTCATCCGGCTATGAGTGGGCCGCCGAGGAGGTGGAGAAGGCCACCGAGATTCCCTTTGCTGAATACCTTGCTGAAGGCGTGTGCGCCCCGCTGGGGATGCGGGCCACCACCTTGGAAGGCTCGGCCGGGCACGGCCTGGTCTCTAGCGTGGAGGACCTCGCCGCCTTTGCTGCCGAGGTACATTCGCCCAGCCTGCTTGATCCTTCGACGGTGGAGGTAATGCGCAGCGTTCAGTTCCCTGGGCTGCGCGGCATCGTTCCCGGCTATGGCAGCTTCAAAGACTGTACGTGGGGGCTGGGCTTTGAAATCCACGGCGAGAAGCAGCAGTGGATGGGTGGCTTGCCGGCCGATACCGTGGGCCACTTTGGCATGAGTGGAACCTACCTGTGGGTGGCGGGTGACTGGGCCATGGTTGCGCTCACGGACCGTGACTTTGGCGAGTGGTGCAAGCCGCTGTGGGCTGAGAGCAACACGGCCATCTGGGAGGAGTGCCAGGCGCGCTAGGCGCGGCTGCGTGAAGACTTTGACTGTCGTTGCAACGTCAGAAGGCGCGTTGCAACGGGGGTAGTGAGAGGGCTGTGGCAACAACGCGCCCGTGGTGCGCATGTTGACTTGTGGGACTCTAGTGATTTGTGGGGCGAATTTCGGGGTAGAAGTCTCAAGTCTTTGTTGAGGCTGTGGGGGCTTAAGTGCAGGTTGAGGGTTGTTGTGGCCCAAGTGGCGGGGGAAAATTGTGGGCAGACAACGACGCACCGCGTGGCCACATACTGCGGCCACACAGGCGGTGTTCGCGCCTCGGCGCGAGTGACGTGATGAAGACAAGTTCGTAGGGGAAGACGAAGCTCGTCTTGCGTCGGCGCATGCCGGCGTGCCATCACTCGCACGTCAAAGGAGTTTAAGGAGTGAATCAACGCGTTCACCCGCAGCTGGCCGGTGCCGCCGCGCCGGCCGCTTCAGCCAACCCACTTGGTAGCCCGGCGGATAGTTGGCCCAACCGTGCCTGCGGTGAGGTCTGCACAGCCGTGCTGGAGATCTCAGGCATGCCGCGCAGCCTGCGTCCTGCCATCGAGCGCGCCATGGCGCGCTGCATTCGCAGCGAAAGCGAATTCATCGTCCCTGGTGATGACCCGCTGACCGCCCAGTGGTGCACCCGTTGGCGCCGAGACCCACTATGGGACGTTGTCGGCATGAATGCCGACAACACGATAACGACGGATGCCGACACCGTAACTAAAGGGGAAGCCGACAACGCGGAGGCCGGTAATGCCGATTACACCGGAATCGGCTGCCAGCAAGTGCTCACCGGAACGCCCAGCGAATTAGAAGCGCTGGGGCGTGCGGTGGAGATGCTGGCGGGGGAGTACGGGTTTAGGGGCGTCGTCAAGCGCGCGGTTTAAGCCGGTGAAGGCCTAATCCTCGAAGGGATCGAAGATGCGCTCCGGCAGGTCCGCCACGGAGTCAATGATGCGCGTCGGGCGGAAAGGATAGCGCTCGATGATGCGGTCATCGCTGATGCCTGAGCGCACCAGGATGCTGCGCATGCCGGCCTCCAGACCCGACTTGACGTCGGTATCCATGCGGTCACCGATCATGACGGTGTTCTCCGAGTGTGCGCCGATGTTGTTCAGGGCGCTGCGCATCATGACCGGGTTCGGTTTGCCCACGTAGTAAGGCTCGCGGTTGGTCGCCGCAGTAATGAGTGCCGCGACAGCACCCGTGGCCGGCAGCACGCCCTGCGGGGCCGGGCCTGTAACGTCCGGGTTGGTGGCGATGAAACGCGCGCCGTTGCGGATGAGATTGATTGCCGTGGTGATGGCTTCAAAAGAATACGTGCGGGTCTCACCCAAGACCACGAAGTCCGCGTCACGGTCATTGAGAATCCAACCGGCCTCGTGCAGCGCGGTGGTCAGGCCAGACTCGCCCACGACATAAGCCGTGGACAGCCCCGCCTGGTTGGAGAGGAAAGCTGCGGTGGCCGTCGCGGAGGTCCAGATGCGCTCCGCCGGGATATCCAGGCCTGTGTTCTGAAGACGTGCTGACAGGTCCCGCGGGGTGGACATCGAGTTATTAGTCAGAACCATGTACTCGATGTTGTTATCCTTCAGCGCTTGGATGAATTTATCCGCGTCGGGAATCATCTCCCCTTCCTTGATGAGGACGCCGTCCATGTCCGAAAGATAAGAAATCACGAGTGTTCCTCCACATACTCAGCAAGTTCGCCCACCGTGGTCACGGAGAGCATGGTTTCTTCATTAAGGCGGACCCCGCAGGCTTCCTCGAGGCGCACGGCTAATTCGATGCGCTCGAGCGACTCAACCCCCAGGTCCTCCAACTTCGCTTCGCGCTCCAGGCCTTCCTCCACGCCGGTCACCTTCGTGATGAGGCGGGTGAGCTCGCCGTATGCGTCCCCGGCTGGGGAAGTTTCTTTTTCTTCTGCCGGTGCGGAGCCGAAGCGGGCTTGGAGTTGCGCTGAAAGGTCATTAGCCATGGGGCCCAGTCTAGTATTGAAATGTCATGGTTATTCGAGCACGTTCCTCCGCCGTCGCCCGCAGCTGGTCGCGCCGGGTCCGCCCCCGCATGCGCGCTGTCGAGCACACCGTTCACAACGATCTGCATGATCTCACGACAGAGCCAGGGCTTACCGGGGTGAGCGACTCGGGCTTCGTGGACAATGATGGCGTGCGCGTGGCCTGGTATGAGGTGGGCCCTGAGGATGCGGAGGTCACCGCGGTTTTCATCCACGGCTATTGTCTGTCGGCTGAGAGCTTCTACTCCCAGGTCAACGACGTGCGCCGTAACTATCCCACGGTGCGCTGCCTGCTTGTCGATGTCCGCGGCCACGGCCAATCCACCCACGTCGCCCCCGCGCAGTGCACTGTTCGGGGTGCGGCCGATGACGTGCTGGCCGTGATTTCCGAGCGCGCCACCGAGGGGCCCTTGGTCCTCCTCGGGCATTCCATGGGCGGGATGATCGCGCTGAATTTATTGCGCCGCGCCCCGCGGGATGTCTTTGATCGCGTCGAAGGAATGGCGCTGGTGGCCACCTCGATGCAGCGTTTTGCCGCCGCTGGCGTGGCTCGCATCTTGGAATCGAAGACGCTGGGCATGGTCTACCGCGCTTGCCTGAAGCTGCCGAACCGGCTCAACCGCGTGCGCTTCGAGGCAGCAGCACTCATCGCCCCAGTGTTTGCGGCACTGTTGCAGGGCTTCCCGCAGATGGACAAGCTGCAATTCCACGTGGCGATGCTGCTGGATACTCCGATGTCGAGCTACGCGGGCTTCTTCGATGATTTGGTGGAACACTCCGAGTTCGGTGCTACGGCCCGGCTGCGCAGCGTGCCGGGGGAGATCGTGGTGGGCCAGCATGACATTGTGACCCCGCACCGCCAATCAGAGGTCATTGCCCGCCACTGGCCGGACTCCACCCTGACCGTCATCGACGGTGCTGGCCACATGGTCATCTTGGAAGAGCCCAGCGAGGTCTCCAAGGCTTTGGGCCGGGTCCTCGACCGCGTGCTCGGCAGCTAGCCCCGCTGCTGATGGCTGCTGAGCCTTTTATCGGCGTTGGCTGAGCCTTCTGTGGTGGTCGAACTGCCCGTTCTGACAAAGTTATAGCCTCTGATTCAAGATCTGGCCAGAACTTTGGCAACTAGGGCAGTTGCTCCTGGGCTTGAGCCTGAGAAAGCCCCTCCTGCTCAGGCAGAAGGGGCTGGAAGGCTTGGGGTTTTAAGCCCTAAGCCTTAATCCTCATCAGGCTTAGTCCTCATCGGAGGACGTGGAGACGGTGGCGGTCGGGTCATCGAGCTTCAGCTCGCGGGCTGCCTTCTCCACGGTGCTGCGCTCCACCTTGCCCTCGCGGGCCAGGCCCTCGAGGACGCCGACGACGATGGACTCGGCGTCGATGTTGAAGTAGCGGCGAGCACCCTCGCGGGTATCGGAGAAACCGAAGCCGTCTGCGCCCAGGACGATGTACTCGCCCGGGACGTAGGGGCGGATCTGCTCCTGCAGGTCCGTGGCGAAATCGGAGACACCGACGAACGGTCCCTCGAAGCCCTTGAGCTGGGAGGTAGCGAATGCTTCGGTAGGCTCCGTGCCCTTGCGCAGCGCCTCCTGGTTGCGGGCAGCGCCGTCGCGAGCCAGCTTGACCCAGGAGGTAACAGAGAACAGCGATGCCTTGACGTCGTAGTTCTCAGCCAGGATCTCCTGAGCACGCAGAGCCTCGTACATACCCACACCGGAAGCCAGGATGTTAGCCGGGATGGAGCCGGACTCGGCGG
The DNA here is from genome assembly GCF_046895345.1 of Corynebacterium aurimucosum. Taxonomy (GTDB): domain Bacteria; phylum Actinomycetota; class Actinomycetes; order Mycobacteriales; family Mycobacteriaceae; genus Corynebacterium; species Corynebacterium aurimucosum_G. Next base: position 334,540 of record NZ_CP160096.1, read on the forward strand.
TGTTGTAGTGGTAGATGCCCTTGTGCAGGCCCTCGACGTCGAGGTTCTCCGGCTCGGCAGGTTGCTTGACCGGCTCGTTGTACACGGTGATGTAGTACATGATTGGCTCGTTGTCCTCGCCGTACATGCGCTCGATACCGCGGGGGACCAGGTGCGCAATCTCGTAGCCGAAGGCCGGGTCGTAGACCTCCATAGCCGGGTTGGTCGATGCCAGGATCGGGGAATGGCCGTCCATGTGCTGCAAGCCCTCACCGGTCAGGGTGGTGCGGCCGGCGGTTGCGCCGATGATGAAGCCGCGGCCTAGCTGGTCGCCAGCGGCCCAGAAGGCATCACCGGTGCGCTGGAAGCCGAACATCGAGTAGAAGATGTACAGCGGGATCATCGCCTCGCCCTGGGTGGCGTAAGAGGTGGCTGCTGCGGTGAAGGATGCTGCGGCACCGGCCTCAGAAATGCCCTCGTGCAGAATCTGGCCGTCCGTGGCCTCGCGGTAGGAGAGCATGAGGTCGTGGTCCACCGGAACGTAGTTCTGGCCGCGCGGGTTCCAGATCTTCATGGTGGGGAACCAGGAGTCCATACCGAAGGTACGAGCCTCATCCGGGATGATCGGCACGACGCGCTTGCCCAGCTCCTTGTCGCGCATGAGCTCCTTGAAGGTACGCACCAGCGCCATGGTGGTGGCGACGTCCTGCTTGCCGGAACCCTTGCGCACCGAGCGCAGCTTGGACAGATCCGGGGTGGTCAGAGTCTCGAAGTTCTCACGGCGCTCCGGCAGGAAGCCGCCCAGCTCTTTACGACGCTCCAGCATGTACTTGATCTCCGGGGCATCCTTGCCCGGGTGGTAGTACGGCGGCAGGTACGGATCGGCCTCGAGCTGCTCATCGCTGATCGGAATACCCTGCTTATCGCGGAAGAGCTTCAAATCCTCCAGCGTCAGCTTCTTCATCTGGTGGGTAGCATTGCGGCCCTCGAAGTTGTGGCCCAGGCCGTAGCCCTTAATGGTGTGGGCCAGGATGACCGTCGGGCGGCCGGTGCCCGCGTAGCTCAACGCCTTGTCGTAGGCGGCATAGATCTTGCGGTAGTCGTGGCCACCGCGGCGCAGTGCCCAAATCTCATCGTCGGACATGTCCTCCACCAGCTTGAGCGTGCGCTCATCGCGGCCGAAGAAGTGCTCGCGCACGTAGGCGCCGTCGTTAGCCTTGAAGGTCTGGTAGTCACCATCAGACGTGGTGTTCATAATGTTGACCAGGGCGCCGTCCTTGTCGGCTTCCAGCAGCTTGTCCCAGCCGCGGCCCCAGACAATCTTGATGACGGACCAGCCCGCACCGCGGAAGAAGGACTCCAGCTCCTGAATGATCTGGGTGTTACCGCGCACCGGACCATCGAGACGCTGCAGGTTGCAGTTGACCACGAAGGTCAGGTTATCCAGTTCGTAGAGGGAGGCCATCTGCAGCAGGCCACGCGACTCCGGCTCATCCATCTCGCCGTCACCCAGGAAGGCCCAGACGTGCTGCTTGGAGGTGTCCTTAATGCCGCGCTTCTCCAGGTACTTGTTGAAGCGTGCCTGGTAAATGGCGTTGATCGGGCCCAGGCCCATGGACACGGTGGGGAATTCCCAGAAGTCCGGCATCAGACGCGGGTGCGGGTAAGAAGGCAGGCCATTGCCCTCACCGCGGGAGTGCTCCTGGCGGAAGCCGTCGAGGTCCTCCTCGCTCAGGCGGCCCTCCATAAAGGCGCGGGCGTAGACACCCGGGGAAGCGTGACCCTGGAAGAAGACCTGGTCACCGCCGGAGGGATCATCCTTGCCCTTGAAGAAGTGGTTCAGACCCACCTCATACAGCGGGGCAGCGCCAGCGTAGGTCGAGATGTGGCCACCGACGCCAATGCCTGGGCGCTGCGCGCGGTGCACCATGATGGCCGCGTTCCAGCGGATCCAGCGGCGGTAGCGCTTCTCCAGCTCCTCATCGCCCGGGAATTCCGGCTCGAGGGAGGTGGGGATGGTGTTAACAAAATCCGAGGACGTCAGGGACGGCAACGGCACGCGCTTAGCGGTAGCGCGCTCAAGCAGGCGCAGCATGAGGTAGCGGGCGCGCTCCGGATCGGAAGAATCTAGAAGACCATCGAGGGAGTCCATCCACTCGCGGGTCTCCTCCGGGTCGGAGTCATGCAGGTATGCTGCCACGCCATCGCGAACGATGGGAAAGTTGGAGTCGCCGTTGTGGGCGTCCAAGTCGGCCATTAAATCCTCCTGGGTCGTAGTACACAGATCTTGCTCTAGGATACGCGCCTCGTTCACGGTGGGGCACTCGGAGGCCCCCACGGGTGGTTTTATGAGGGAAAATGTCCACCTTGGGGCAAGAATGGGGGAGGTTTGACGCGAAAAAGTGCACCGTAGACGTTAAAATACTCTGCATGACATCAACTACTTCATCGGAAGGAACTCAGCGAGTGACGGGATTTGCAGCCAAGCTCGGCATTGAGGAGGGCCAGATTGCCCTGGAACTTGGCTGGGATGAGGACTGTGACTCCACGATTTCTGAGTCCATCGAGGACGTGTTGGGGGAGGACTTCCTCGAAGAGGAGACCGACGAGCTGTGTGACCTCGTGCTGCTGTGGTGGCGCGCGGAGGACGGCGACTTGGTCGATGGGCTGGTAGACGCCAGCCGTCCCCTGGGTGATTCCGGCCGCATCTGGCTTTTGACCCCGGGTGCAGGAAAGCCGGGCAACCTGGAGCCGGGTGAGATCTCCGAATCCGCACAGCTGGCCGGCCTCGTACAGACCAAGGCCGAGCGCCTCGGCGACTGGCAGGGCTCCTGCCTCGTTGCACGTGGCTACACCAAAAAGCCCTAAGAAATAGTCGCAGGATATGCCTGCTCACGCGGCATCCGCAGCGGTGAATCGCACCCCGATTTGTTGCTGCGGCTGCCCATGGGCTAATCTTGTTCGAGCACACCAAGTGCACTGCGGCTTTAGCTCAGCTGGAAGAGCAACTGGTTTACACCCAGTAGGTCGGGGGTTCGATCCCCTCAGGCCGCACCAAATGAAACCCCTTTCCATTAAATGCGGAGAGGGGTTTCGTCGTGCTCGGAGGGCGGGTGCTCTAAGGCGAAGGACAGCCCGAAGGTACGCGATACATGGTCTTTCCTATGGTCTTGGGAAGGGCAATGCAGTCACCAATCCCTGAAACTGCAGGTTGGAATGAAGCAAAATCCAAGGGGGTTGCGGATACCGGAAGCCTCCACAACCAGTTTGTGTGTCACCCGCTATCTCAAGTCGCCCGAGTTAAGCCTAGTTGGAACTTGGAGGATTGGCGCCCTGATGTTGGACTTCCTAGAGCAATAGCCGAACGATGTAATCTGGGTGGGGGAGACGACTAACCACACAACCCGCGCTAAAACAGCAAACATGTATTGGGGAGGATGGCATTGATGCGTAAACAGAAAAGCGCAGCCTACTGGTGGAGCGTTACTGTCGTTGTAGTGCTGTTCATCGCAACGCTTGTAATCAATTATCTAGCAGGACTAAGTGCTGATGAATCTTACTTTGGAGCACATTGGTGGCATCGTCTGGCGTGGGTTACACCACTGTTGTTCTTGGCTTCTTTGATTTGGGCCTGGTTCGAGCACAGGAAGGTGCATCGGTATCCGCATTGACTCATATTTAGTAGCGCCGGGCGTGAATGAGAAGGAAGCCTTTGCGCTTGGGCGAAAGATGCTTTTGCTCTGGTGGGGAGTGTCGATCCTGCTTTAGTCAATTGGATTACCGGGACTAGCACTGTTAGTGCGGTGTATAACAGGCGTCCGGAATATGAACAGGTCAACAGGTACGTTTGTCCTGTTGACCTGTTCAGCTCATGACAAGGGGCCTTGTCCTTGCCTTCTCTGCGTTTTAAGGGCCGAGGCTAGAAGCGTTCGTGGCCGCGCTCGCGGATTTTCTCGTAGAAGTCCGGCTTAGAGCCGCCGTACCGCGAGCGGGTGCGCCGCGAGGAGGCCGGAGCAGCTTCGGTGGAGGGCGCTGTGGTGTCAGGCTCGTTCTGCTGTGGTGCGGAGGACTGCGAAGGGGCAGTTTCGTCGGTGGTGGGGCCATCGACGGCAGCGGCAGCCGCCGCAAGTGCAGCTTCCTCTCCGCGGGCGCGGCGGCGTTCCCTAATTTCAGACCAGACGAAATATGCGAAGCCCAACGGCGCCATGATGCCGAAGGCAATCCATTGGTAGCCGTAGGAGAGGTGGTTGCCGCGGTCCAATTTCGGCACCGGTAGTGCATTCAGCTCACCTGGTTGCTCGGGGGAGAGTTGGAGGTAGTCGTGGGCGAGGGGGACGTCGACAAGCTCTGCTATCTGCTCCGTATTGATGGAGTAGACCTGTGTGTATCCCTGCTCCTCAATGGGGGCGGAGGAGTGCTCGCGCTCGTTATAGCGCGCCATGCCCACGATGGTCACCTTGTCCGTGGGGGCCGGATCGATGTGGGGCACGGAATTGCCCTCATCCGTAGGCACCCAGCCGCGGTTGACCAAGAAGGTCTCGCCGGATTCGGTTTCAAAGGGGACCAGTGACTGGAAGCCCGGAGCGGACTCCACTGGGCGCAAGCGCAGGAGAACCTCATCCTCCGGGAGGTAGTGGCCAGTTAGCTCCGCGCGTTCCCACTCCTTGTGCAAGGAACCATCCGCCGAAAAGACCTCGGTGACTGGTTGGGGGTCGGCCTCATAGGCCTCCTCAATGAGGTGGTTGCGCTCCACAATCTGATCGTCCTTATTTAGCTGCCACGGTGCCAGCACCGTGAAAGACAAATAGGAAAAGGCGACGATGAAGATGAGAAAGAGCACCCACCCAGGCTTGAGGAATGTCTTGAGCATGATGATCAGTCTAGTAGCCGCAAAGAATTATCTAGCCGTGGTTCGTCTTAATCCACTCGAGTAGGCCGGGAACGGCGGCATCAATCTCCTCGCGGGTGCGGGCGAAATCCTCCTCCGTGCCGTAGAAAGGATCCTCTACGCTGGCGCCCTCCGGGGAATTCGGATCGAAGCTGCGCATGAGGCGCACCTTCTCCTGTGGGATGCCGCGGTCCAAGAGGGCGTCGCGGTGGCCGGTGTCCATGGCCACGAAGAGATCCGCGTCCATGTGCTCTTCGCCCAGCTGGGCAGCCTGGTGGCCGGCGCCATCGTGGCCGCCGCGGCGCAGCTCAGCAACGGCGCGCTCATCCGCGCCCTGGCCCACGTGCCAGCCGCCGAGGCCGCAGGAGTCCACGCGCGCGAGAAGATCGAGCATGTCGGTCTCCATTGCATCGCGGGTAATGATTTCCGCCATTGGTGAGCGGCAAATGTTGCCCGTGCACACGAAGACGATGTGGAGCTGGTTGTTGTTCTCCGGGGGCGTCATGCAAAGGCTCCTTAAGCTAGAGGGGTGCGCTGGCGAACGAAAGCTAGGATATAGCAGCGACGCGACTGACGTGAAACCTCAAGCCGTATAAGGAGCATAGGAGATGGCAGAACACACCACCGTTGGCGAAATCCGCCGCGTTATCCACGAAGCCTACCCGCCGCAGCTGGCCGAGCCCTGGGATGCCGTTGGCCTGGTATGCGGTGACCCCGCGGATGAGGTGAGCACCGTGGCTTTCGCTTTGGACTGCACCCAGGAGGTGGCAGACATAGCCGTGGAACTCGGCGCGCAGATGCTCGTGGTGCATCACCCGCTGCTTCTGCGTGGGGTGACCTCGGTGGCGGCGGATACCCCGAAGGGCAAGGTCATTCACACTCTCATCCGCAACGGCGTGGCCCTGTTGGCCGCGCACACCAACGCGGATAAAGCACGCCCGGGTGTCAACGACAAGCTGGCTGAGCTCGTCGGTATCAAGCCTGGCCGCCCCATCGTCCCAGTGGAGCCCTATGAGAATCTCGACGAGGCCTTGGGGCTAGGGCGCGTAGGCGAGCTGGAAGAGCCGATAACGCTGCGCGAATTCACTCAGCGCGTGGCCGATGCCCTCCCGGAAACCGAATGGGGAGTGCGCGCCGCTGGCGACCCGGAGCGCATGGTCAAGCGCGTGGCCGTCTCCAGCGGCTCGGGGGACTCTTTCCTGGACCAGGCGGCCGCGCTCGGAGTGGACGTCTACGTCACCTCCGATTTGCGCCACCACCCGGTGGATGAGCACCTGCGCGCCGCGCACCTGGCGGAGCCGGAGGGCCCAGCCGTGGTGGATACCGCTCACTGGGCCAGCGAGTTTCCCTGGACTGCCCAGGCGCGCGATATTGTGGAGGACGCATTGCGCGTGAACACCGAGATCATCGATGTCCGCACCGACCCATGGACGATTTCTGCGCATAAGGAGAACTAAATGAAACTGCCACAGGACCTGCAGAACATCCTGCTGGAGCTGGCCACCCTCGAGCGCTCCCAGGCGCACGGTGGAACTCCCACCATCCCGGAGCAAGAGGAATACGAGAAGGCTCAGGCCGCACACGCCCGGCTTGTCGACGCCTCCGGCTCCGCCCAGCTCGCCGTCGATGACATGGAGATGGAGATCCTGCGCATCCAGGCTGATGAGCGCAAGCTGCGCCAGCGCGAGCGCGATGACAAGGCACAGCTGGGCGCCGCGACCGACCCGGAGACCCGCAAGGACTTGGAGCACGATCTCTACGCGGCCAAGTCCCGTATCGCGGATCTCATGAGCGAGCTGCAGGAAGCCCACAACGAAATCCACGCACTGCGCGCCAACCTGGATGTCCACGGTGCGAAGGTCTCCGATTCTGAGCGCAAGCTCGAAGTACTCAAGCGCGCGGCCGAGGCCGCCCAGGAGGCTGCGGCGAACCGACCGGATCCACAGGTGCGCATCGGCGAGCTCCGCGAGCAGCTGCCCGCGGATGCCCTAGCGGAGTACGAAACCGTGCGCGAAGAAAACGGCGTGGGTGCGGCTGCCTTTACCGGTCGCGGCTGCGGCGGTTGCTTCATCGTGCTGCCACCTGCTGAGCAGAACGCGGTGCGCAACGCGGCGGCCGACGAGCTTCCGCAGTGCTCCGATTGCGGCTCCTACCTGGTGCGCCCAGCCTCATGAAGCTAGTCATCTTTGCTGATGGCGGCTCCCGCGGCAACCCCGGGATAGCCGGTTCTGGCACGGCGGTCTACAACGAGGACCGCTCGCAGCTGCTCAAGGAAATCGCCTACGTCGTGGGCCAGAAGTCCACCAATAACGTGGCCGAATACCACGGGCTGCTGCGTGGCCTTGAGGCCGCGGTGGAGCTGGGGGCCGACGAGGTGGAGTTCTATATGGACTCCAAGCTCGTGGTGGAGCAGATGAACGGGCGCTGGAAGATTAAGCACCCGGACATGCAGAAACTCGCTATCGAGGCCCGCCGCCTGCTCAACCAGATTCCTCGCTTCAACCTCGAGTGGGTACCCCGTGCCAAGAACTCGGTGGCCGATGAGCTTTCCAACGTCGCCATGGATGCCGCCGCGAAGGGCGAGCCCGTGGGCATCGTCGGAGGTACCTCCGACGACGCGGTCGCGTCCGACCCCGCCGCGCCCAGCACAGCCGCAGCGACTGGAGGCGGAGATGGGGCAGAGGGGGTGTCGCCAAGCACGGCGTCCTCAACCGCGGCCGACTGGCGCGCCGAGGCCGGCCCAGCCACCCGCTTCATCCTCCTGCGCCACGGTCAAACGGCGATGTCCGCCGCCAAGCAATACTCCGGGCGCGCAAACCCCGAGCTGACCGAGCTGGGCAAGAAGCAAGCGCTCGCCGCCGCCCAAGCCTTGGCCGATACCCACATCGATGCCGTGGTGTGCTCGCCGTTGCGCCGCTGCCAGCAGACGGCCGCGGCCGTAGTGGAGGGCCGGGATTTGCGCGTGGAAACTGTCGAGGAACTCATCGAGGTGGACTTCGGGCGCTGGGAAGGCAAGACCTTTGCCGAAGCCGACGCCGCCGACCCCGAGCTCCACGCGCGCTGGCTGAAGGATACGTCCGTGGCCTGCCCGGGCGGGGAGTCCCTGCGCGCCGTGCACCGCCGTGTCAGTGCTGCGCGCCGTAAGCTGCAGCAGCGCTACGCGGGGCAGACCGTTCTCGTGGTCTCCCACGTCAACCCCATCAAGTCCTTCGTTCGCCAGGCGCTTGATTCCGGACCGCAAACGCCCAACCACCTTTTCCTAGAGCTGGCTTCTGTGAGTGAGGTTGAATTCTTCGACGGCGGCAGCACCCTGCACCGTTTCAACGATGTGGGGCATCTGGGCGCGCTGCGATAAACTAACAGGCGCGAATGAGCCGACCGGGCAAACGCGTTCCGTCGAACCGGCCCCTTTTATGGGGCTAGGCGCGGGCCGAGGAAAGTCCGGACTCCACAGAGCACGGTGGTTGCTAACAGCAACCCGGGGTGACCCGCGGGAAAGTGCAACAGAAAGTAGACCGCCGCGCCCTTCGCTTCGCTCCGGCGCAGCGTGGGGTAAGCGGTAAGGGTGAAAGGGTGCGGTAAGAGCGCACCAGCACCGTCAGCGATGGCGGTGGCTGGGTAAACCCCACTGGGAGCAAGGCATCACGGCCCGCCACGTAGCGGGCCCGATCAGGCGTTAGTAGGTTGCTCGCCGAAGCCTGAAGGTAGCTGCTTGAGCCAACTGGTAACGGTTGGCCTGGATGGATGTTTGCCACCGCGCCGAGTGCGCGGCACAGAATCCGGCTTATAGGTTGGCTCATTCGCGCCCTACACTTTTATTTTTTGGAACAATGGGGCGGCATGAAACTGTATGCCGCGCCCTTGGACTTTCGGCCCATCGCTGAGGAGTTTTCTGTTCCGACCACCTTCCCAGAGGAGGTCACCGCCCAAGCCGCGTCCGCTCAGGACCGCTATGCCGAGCAGCGCCGCGACGCCCGGGAGATCCCGTTAGTGACCATCGACCCAGCCGGCTCCAAGGACCTGGACCAGGCCGTCTTCATCGAGGCGCGTGATGGCGGCTATCGCGTGCTCTATGCCATCGCCGATGTTGCCGCTTTCATTGAACCGGGCTCCGCGCTGGAGACCGAGTCCCTGAAGCGCGGCCAAACCATCTACCTGCCCGATGAACCGGCGCGGCTGCACCCGCCGGAGCTCTCCGAAGATAGGGCTTCGCTGCTTGCCGACGTCGACCGCCCCGCCGTCCTCTGGACCTTCGACCTCGACACTTCGGGTGAGGTGGAGGACTTCTCGGTGGAGCGCGCGCTCGTGCGCAGCCGCGCGCGGCTGGACTATGACCAGGTCCACGCAGCCTTGGAGAATGGTGCGCTGCATTCCTCAATCGCCTTGCTTCCGCAGGTGGGAAAATTGCGTCAGGCCTCCTCGCTGCGCCGCGAGGCTATCAACCTGCGCCTTCCCTCGCAGCGCGTATCAGAGAGCAGCGATGGGGAAAGGGGCCATTACGAGCTGGTGATGGATCCGCGCCATGAGGTGATGGACTATAACTCGGAGATTTCCTTGCTCACCGGAATGTGTGCGGGGCGGTTGATGGAAGAGCACGGAGTTGGTTTCCTGCGCACTCTATCGGCGGCCACCCCGGAGGCCGAGGCAACTTTTCGCTCGGAAGCGGAGGCGCTGGGCTTCGAGCTGGGGGAGCGCAGCATCTCGGAATTCCTCCACTCCGTGGATGCGGATTCACCGCGCGGGATGGCGGTGATGCGTGAGGCCCAGCGCCTGCTGCGGGGCGCTGATTACGTGTGGTTGGAGGATGGTGAGGCTGACGTGCACGCGGGAATCGGCGGCTACTATGCGCACGTGACCGCCCCGCTGCGGAGGCTTGTCGACCGCTTCGCCACTGAGGTCTGCTTGGCGCTCAGCGGTGGCTATGAGATCCCGCAGTGGGTGCGCGAGCGCGCCGGGGATGTCATGTCCACGATGCGCTCAACATCGCAGTTGGCCTCCCAAGTAGATAAGGCGTGCTTGAACCTCACGGAGGCGACTGTCCTGGCGCCGTGGGTTGGCACCAACTTCGAAGCCGTCGTGGTTGATGGTGGGCTAAAGCGCGAGAAAGCACGGCTCTTCGTGCTGGACCCTCCGGTGATTGGGCAGGCCGTAGGCCACCCAGAGACCGGCAAGGAGACGATGGTGTCCTTGGTGAAGGCCGACGTGGCGGAGCGCGATGTGCTCTTTGCCTGGCCGGCCGATTAGCCCTCGGTGATTGCCGGGCTTCCGGCGGTAAGCGGAATGACCAGCAGGCCGTCCTCGGCCAAGTCGGCCGCGAAGTTTGCGGCCTTAGCACTCGGCACGTAGGCGATGACGGCGGAGGATGTGCCAGCGTGGGCCGACCGTGCGGCGACGGCACCGCGGGTGGTGGCCAGCTGCGCGAGTTTTTCTGCGGAGTTGAAACCATAGACGGTGGCTAATGCTGACTGCGACTGTGTGAGCAGCGGGAAGAGCTCAGTGCCGCGGCGAGAGCGCAAAGCGCGGGCAGTGCCTTCGGCGCGCTCAGTTTCCTCCGAGTAGAAAGTCAGCCATGCCGTGGCCTCGGCGATGGTCGGCTGGTTCTCGGTGCCGTGCACCTTGTGGACAGCGGCCAGCCACTCGAGGACGCGCTGGGGCGCATCCGGCAACAAGCGCAGCGACGGCGTGCCGAAGGCGCGGCAGGCGGCGTCGATGAATCGCTCGCGGGCGCGAATCTCCGTCACGGCCTCAGCGGAATCAGCGTCTCCGGGCACGGCCAAGGCGAAGGCTGCAATGTCCTTGTTGATCATGTGGGGCGCTTGGGTCACGGAGCCGTCGGCGTAATCGATGATGGTGATGGACTCACCTGCGCCGCGCAGGGCAGCGGAGTGGCGAGCGCGCAGCGCAGGGAACCGCGCGAAGGTGCCAACAGCTTGGGAACAGACCTCTGCGATACGGGCGCGCAGCGGGGCGTCATGCAGATCATCCGCGGTGCCGAGCAACGCTAAAGCGGTGGCGATGTCGATGGCTGCGGCGGCGCCGAGTCCAGTTGAATCGGGGATGTCGTTGACCACGGTGATATCGGCACCAGCGGTCTCGCGGGTAAGGAGCTGGCGGTTGATCATGGTGTAGATGATGCCGCCGAGGCGCGCCGCGATAGCACCTTCGGGTGCTGGGGGCTCGATGGGCTGGCCTTCAGAATCCACGCCGGGCTGCTGTTGTGCGGCGAGGGCAGAAACCTGTTCGAGGGAGATCTCGTCTTCAACGGTCTCGCCATTGGTGTGCTCGAGGTGAACCTTGACGAGTCCGTCGCTGCGGGGGCTGACAGCTGCTGCCGCGCGGATATCGGCAAGCCCCATGATGGCGATGCCGCCGTAGTGGTCGATGTGCTCGCCGATGAGTGCCCAGGTGGCAGGGGCGCTAGCAACATGAGCTGCATCAGTGCCCACGTTCTCGCGGTGTGCGGCGCGAACGCGGTCGACGGCCGAGGTCGAAGGGGCAGTCCACAGGGGCATCGGGAAGGTTCTCCTTTGCTGGTGGCGATATCCTGCATGGAAAGTAGCAGCAGGACTAAGTGACCTATCTATTCTAACGGGCGTGGTACTGAAGCGGTCTGTAGTGTGGGGTGCACTAAGTGAGAGTTTGAGAGAACGGAGAAAATTATGGCTGAGGCCGACAACAAGTGGTTCTACGACCCGTCCACCGGTCAGGTATCCCAGGGCAAGGTATCTGGTTGGGAGAACCGCATGGGACCTTATGATTCCCGCGAGGAGGCTGAGCGTGCCATTGAAATCGCACAAGCACGCACTGCTGCGGCTGATGCGGAGGACGCCGCTGAGGACGACTACTAAGCGCCGCGCCGCTAAGCACTAAAAGCGAGTATTAACAAGGCCTATTTAGAACCTCGCTTAGAAAATACGGCCCACACCACCGCATATGTCTAAAGGTGTGGGTCGCTTCTGATCGTTGCCCTGCAGCACAGGAAAGCTAGCGGAGGGAAGCTAGCCGGCTAGCGCAGTTTCTTCCGCAGTGGCTTGAAGGCAGACTTGATGGCCTTGAAGCTATCCGAGTAGGCGTTGAGTGCTTTCAATCCGATGATGCGCTCACGCTGGTAGAGAAGGCCGTAACCAAAGGTGTCCTCACCACGACGGCGTGCGCTTTCTGCCAATTCGAGCAGCTTATCGCGGGATGTTACCGAATCCTGGAAGTCTCCCAAGACAGATTGCATCTGCTTGCAAGCCTTGTAGAGGTTCTTCGTCTTCAGATTAGTGGCGGATCCAGCAGCTTCCGCGGCATAGCGCAACTTTTTCGCTGCCTTGCGCATATCGTGGAAGTACTCCTCACGCTCATGCAGCGTCAGCTCGGTGTTATCCCAGTTGGAGACGGCTTTCTTGTGGCGTTTGACCAGCTTGTCATAAGCCTGCTTGAGGTGCAGGGCCATCACCGCGTCGAGATCGTGCGGCTCGGCTTCCTCATCAGACTTGGGGTGCTTCGGCTCGTGGTCTTGTGCTGCTTCTTGTTCCTGAGCGGAATCAGTGGATGCCGACTCGGCGCTTTCAGAGTCTTCCGCTCCGCTATCCGCGGATGAGCTGTCTGAGTCAGCGGAGGTGTCTTCCCCGGCAACCGGCGGGTTGGCAAGGAAAGCATCCAGTGCATCGAGTAGAGCCAGGTACTGGTCAGAATCGAGCGCGGCGATGACCCGGCGATGCGCACGGCGGTAGGCGCGGCCCATGTCATGCGCAATGTGCTCGCGGGTAGCTTCATCGAGAACATCAGAGTCCTCGGATGCGAGGAGATTCTGCCAGCGCTCTTCCACAACCTCGGCATCACGGGCGACGCCCAGCATGGCCGCAAGTTCTTTTAGATCTGATTCAATGCGCTCGATTTCGGGGCCCACCACAATGCCGTGGAAGGTCTGCAAGTGGCTGCGCAATTCACGGGTAGCCACACGCATTTGGTGCACCGAATCCCACTCATCCCGGCGAACGCGCGGATCGAACTCGATGAGCTTGTCCCGATTAGCCTTCAGCGCCTCCACGACTGCCGCCGCGGGGGAGCCCGGCTCCACAGTGGACGCGGCGAGGGCCGGAGGCAGCTCGACATTGTTGATGGAGTCTCCCAATGCAGACTTCAGCTTGGACGGCGAGGAGGAAACCCGAGCTCCAGAACCGATCAATAGGGAAGTGGCGTGCCGCAGCAGTTTGCTGCCCGCTTTGCTTCCTGGCAGGTCCCCGGCGAGCTCTACCTCCCACTCGCGCCATGTGCTCTGGGAACCACCCGGCAGGAAGGAGAACGCGGTGACATGGTCATCGCAGAACTCAGCAACTGGCTGCTCGTCTGCGTCAACGAGGAGCAACTCGGTGCGGTTGTTATCCACCTGAGCGATCGGCTCAAGAGGCTGGTTGCGCACTACCGATCGGACCTGGTGGAGCAACTCGTCCGGAACCTCGTATTTGCCGTCGATGGGCTCTCCAAGTTCCGCGCGGATCTCAGTGCGACCTTCCGCACCGGGAATCTTGATGTGCCAGCCATCATCATTTCCGCCGGTGCGACGTCGCAGCGTGATCTTCGCGTGGGTAAGGCGGAGATCCTCGGTGTCGTAGTAAATCGCGGACAAGGAGTGGTGGCGGGTTTCTGCAACACGGGAAACCTCATCGAGGTGGGTGAGATCCGGCATTGGGGTGGTCTCATCCACGGCGAACTTGGCTTCGATTTCAAGGAACGTCTTTGGAGACATGTACACACCTTCGTCGGGGAGCGAATTGATAAACAGGAGGCATCAAACCTCGGTACCGCCTTCTAGGTTACCTGGCTAGTAGCGCAAATGTGCCTGCCATTAATCGTCCTTAGCGGGTGAGTTGGCGGCGTCCGTTAAGCCCCGAGGAATCGCCTCCCAAGTGGGATTTTTCTGCAGCCGATGCGCCAGCGGATACTCCTGCGTGGCTTCTCACCGCCAGGGACACGGTGCGCGCATTGGGGAAGATTCGATCAGTCACTGCTTCGGCGTTGCGGCGGCGTTCTTCGACTGCCGATAGCGATTGCTGAGCCAGGGTGATTTCGTCTTGCCGAGTGCTGGGGCCGTTTGATGCCGAACCTTCCTCTTCTGCATCGTGGGAGCCTAGTGTCGTGTTGGCTTCCTCAAGCAGCTCGCCGATGCGGGTGGCATAAGACAGGATGAAGCTTCGGCGAAAGGACGCCACATTGCCAAGTTGACGCGCACTCTTGGCGTGCTCGCCGTGGTGCATATGCCATTCACATTGCCGTAGAAGTGAGGCGAAAAGATCAGTGACGTGGTGAACGTCCTCTTCAGCGCCTATGACGGTGACAATCCCTTTGGGATGCAGCCGGAGGGCGGTACATCCGTTCCGATCCGCAATGACGCTGAGCAGAGTGGTTTTGTGGTTGATATAGGGAGCGCTGATATGGATGCGTGTGGATACCACTGTGTCCGCTGAATTGGTGAGTGTCCCCTCGAGGCGGTGCCGCTGTTGCAGGCTCTGCGCTTTGGCGATGAGCGCGCTGGCTTCTTCTTCGTAGGGAGTGGATTCTGCTTTTCGCAGAAGATGAGAGATTTTGTCGCGGATTCTATCCTCCTTGCTACCGCGGGATGTCCCAGAGTTCTTTCTTTGGGCTGCTAGCACATCAACGTCCCGAAGGGATGGCAGGAAAGTGATTGCTTCAATAAGTTGCATGAGGTCATCGGTAGACATGGTCATCGAGGCAGGCGGGGTGATGCTCAACCATTCCTTGCGCAGCGCAGTGGAACTAATCTGTCCGGGAACATGAGGGGCGGCGCGATAAATGAGTGGGTGGCAAAAACTACCCAGGACATGGAGCAGGTCTTTAGGCGACCATCCTTGCCGGGCTGCTTGGCTAATGAGCTCGATTCCTCGCTGGCTCAGGGTTGCGTGGTGTGTGTTCATGATTGTCCCTCATCCTTCTTTATGGGTACATCTGTTCGGTTGTGTGGCCATTCAAGCATGTGAAGCCGACAGGGGTCAGGGGAGTCGAAAAAATTTGCCCCCGAGATACTCTTGCCAACTGGGTTAATAAAAGTCGGTGCGGGGGCAAAAGAAGAAACTCTCTTCGTGGCTTCGGCGCGCGGCGGTAGGGTTTAAAGCATGAACAGCCAACACGAATTCGTCCTTCGTACAGTTGAAGAACGCGATATCCGCTTCATTCGTCTCTGGTTCACTGACATCTTGGGGGCGCTGAAATCGGTGGTAATGAGCCCCTCAGAGTTGGAATCCGCCTTCGAGGAAGGTGTTGGCTTCGACGGCTCTTCAGTGGAAGGGTTCTCCCGCATTTCGGAGGCCGACACCATCGCAATGCCGGACCCTTCAACCTTTCAGATCATGCCCTTTGACAAGGAAGAACCCGAGCTTCTCTCGGCGCGCATGTTCTGTGACATTACTCAGCCCGATGGGCAACCTTCGTTGGTGGACCCGCGCCACATCCTGCGCCGTCAGGTAACTGAGGCGGCTAATGAGGGATTCACGTGCAAGGCTTCTCCTGAGATTGAGTTTTATCTCCTTGAGGACGCGCGCGATATCAACAGGCTTGTTGCCACCGATAACGGCGGCTATTTCGACCAAGCCACGCATGATAACGCCCCGAGCTTCCGGCGCCGGTCAATGTACGCATTGGAATCAATGGGCATCGCCACGGAGTTCAGCCACCATGAGACCTCACCTGGCCAGCAGGAGATCGACCTCCGCCATGCTGACGTGTTGTCGATGGCGGACCACATCATGACCTTCCGCTACCTCATCAAAGAGGTTGCCTCCCAGCAAGGTGTGCATGCGACGTTCATGCCCAAGCCTTTCGAGGACCGCTCAGGCTCGGGCATGCATACTCACTTGAGCCTTTTTGAGGGAGATTCCAACGCCTTCCATGACCCCGATGATGAGATTTCTCTGTCCAGCACCGGGCGGCAGTTCATCGCCGGCATTCTTGAACACGCAGTGGAGATGACGGCGATCACCAACCAGTGGACCAACTCCTATAAGCGCTTGATGTTTGGCAGCGAGGCTCCCGGGTCAGTGACATGGGGAATCTCTAATCGTTCTGCGCTGGTGCGAGTTCCCACCTACCGCCTTTCCAAGGAAATGTCGCGCCGAGTTGAAATCCGCTCGCTGGATTCAGCGATGAACCCTTACCTGGGTTACGCGGTGCTCCTTGCCGCTGGTTTGCGCGGAATCAGAGAAGGCTATGAGCTAGGGGATCCGGCCGAGGATGACGTCCACCAGCTGACCCGCCGCGAGCGCCGTGCGATGGGGTACAAGGATCTGCCGAGCAGCCTGGACCAAGCTCTCCGTGAATTCGAGCGCTCCGAGTTTATGGCGGAGGTCCTCGGTGAACACGTCTTTGAGTACTTCCTGCGTTCAAAGTGGGATGAGTGGCACGAGTACCAGCAGCAGATCACTGCATTTGAATTGCGCAACAACCTGAATTTCTAGGAGAAGTATGCGTCCAGCATCAGTACCGTCCCCGGCTACGCTCGGCCTGACCCGGCCAACTGCTGCGGAGGATCTATCCCGCCTCGGGTGGGATAATCCTGAGTCCCTAGAACTGTTGTGGACACTGGCCGGAGCAGGCGATCCCGATATGGCCCTCAACACGTTGATGAGGATCGTCGAGCGAGCGCCTGAGATTGGCCCGGCGATGCGCGAGGACGAAACATTCCGGGTGCGGCTCATCGCCCTGCTGGGTGGCTCCTCTGCATTCGGTGATCATCTCGCTGCAAACCCAGAAACCTGGCACGAGCTGCAGCGAGCGCTGCCGACTCCTACCGAAATGCTGCACACGCTGCTCACAGAGGTCGGGGCGGAACCTGCGACATACGTTGAGCAACCGGACCAGCCTGACCCCGCGAGCCCCGACCTGACCTCTCCCGGCACCTACCGGGCAGCACCGGGGGACCACAAAGCATCGCTCAAAGTGGCCTACCGAACGCTGATGATGCGCATTGCCGCCCATGACCTCGCAGGTACATTTCACTCGCGCAAGGGCCAGTCACGCCCCCAGCCGCGAGTTGGTTTCCGGGAGGTCACTAGGCTGACCACAGCCCTCGCAGATGCCGCCTTGACGGCAGCACTCGCCGGCGCGGTCCGGGTGGTGTATGGGGATGAAGCACTCGATGCGCAGCTGGCCGTCATCGCGATGGGCAAGTGCGGCGCGGGCGAATTAAACTACATCTCCGACGTGGACGTGATCTTCGTGGGTTCCGAGGCGACACCACGGATCACCCGCCTAGCGTCGGAGTTCAACCGGATTGGCTCGGCCTGCTTCTTCGAGGTTGACGCCAACCTGCGCCCGGAAGGTAAATCCGGCGCCTTGGTTCGAACGCTGGATTCACACGTGGCCTATTACAAGCGGTGGGCAGAAACCTGGGAGTTCCAAGCACTGCTGAAGGCACGGCCGCAAACCGGCTATCTACCCTTAGGCACGGACTACCTGGAACAGATCGGGCCGATGGTGTGGACGGCCTCGCAGCGGGAGTCCTTCGTGGAAGACGTTCAAGCTATGCGCCGCCGCGTGCTGGATAATGTCCCCGAAAAGATGCGCCTTCGAGAGCTCAAGCTGGGGGAGGGCGGCCTGCGTGACGTGGAGTTCGCCGTCCAGTTGCTGCAGTTGGTGCATGGACGCTCGGATGAATCGCTGCGCACGCTCGCCACGGTCGATGCGCTGGCAGCGCTCGTGCGCGCCGGGTATGTCGGGCGTGAAGACGGCACCCAGCTCATCGAGGCCTACGAGTTTCTGCGTTTGCTTGAGCACCGCCTCCAGCTGGAGCGTTTCCGCCGTACCCACACCTTGCCGGAGAAGGACGACAACAAGGCACTCACGTGGTTGGCCATCAATTCAGGCTTTCACCCACAGGGGCATCAGTCAGCAGCGGAGCAGATGAATACCCAGCTGCGGAAGATTCGCCTGCTTATCTCTGAGCTCCACTCGCGCTTGTTCTACCGCCCACTGCTCAATTCCGTGGCCTCGATGTCGGCGGATGAACTCAAGCTCTCCCGCGAAGCCGCGCTCTTGCAGCTGGCGGCACTGGGCTATCGCCATCCGGACCGAGCTTTTGAGCACCTCACCTCCCTCGCCGCGGGGCAATCGCGCAAGGCACGCATCCAGGCCATTCTGCTGCCGACGTTGATGGAGTGGCTCTCCAATACCGCTGACCCAGATATGGGCCTGCTGAATTACCGCAAGCTTTCTGAGGCAGCTTATGACCGGACGTGGTTCTTGCGCATGCTTCGTGACGAAGGCGTTGTCGGCCAACGCCTCATGAAGATTCTGGGCACCTCGCCCTTTACAGCGGAGCTTATTATTCGCGCCCCAGACGTCGTCAAGCAGCTCTCCGATGGCGCGGCAGGGCCCAAGCTGTTGGAAACCAAGCCCGAGCAAGTGTCTTCCGCCTTGATTAATTCCACCAAGCGCCACGCGGACCCAGACAAGGCAGTATCGGTTGCCAGATCCCTTCGCCGCGCAGAGCTGGCGCGGATTGCCGCTGCTGATTTATTGGGCTTCTTGCCGGTTCAACAAGTGTGTTTTGAACTGTCCACCATCTGGAATGCTGTGTTGGAAGCCGCGCTGCGCGCCGAGGTCAGGGCTTGGAGGCTGAGCCACGATGATGCCGAACCACCAGCCCGCATCGCCGTTATTGGCATGGGGCGGCTCGGTGGCATGGAGCTCGGCTTTGGTTCAGATGCCGATGTCATCGTGGTGGCGGAGCCAACAGGAAATAATGCCGAAGAAGAAGCTCTGCCATGGGCCATCGGCATCATTGAGAAACTGCGCCGCCGTCTGGCAAAGCCTTCCGGGGATCCGCCCTTGGATGTGGACTTGGGCCTGCGGCCAGAGGGGCGATCGGGAGCGGTCGTGCGCTCGATCGAATCCTATGAGCGCTATTACTCGCAGTGGGGCGAGCCTTGGGAGATGCAGGCTTTGCTCCGCGCGGCCTTCGTGGCGGGAGATGAGGAAGTCGGTTCACGTTTCCTCACCATGGTGGATGCCTTCCGCTATCCGCCGAAGGGCGTGAGTGAGAAGACGATTCGTGATATCCGCCGAATGAAGGCGCGCGTTGATAACGAACGCCTCCCGCGCGGCGCTGACCGCAATACCCACACCAAGCTGGGGCGCGGCGGGCTAACGGATATCGAATGGACTGTTCAGCTGCTCCAGATGATGCACGCCCACGAGGTTCCGGCGCTGCATGATCCGTCCACGCTGCGGGTGCTCGATGCCCTCGAGGACAATGAGGTTATCCCTGTCGAGCAAGTACAGGAATTGCGGGAGGCCTGGCTCTTAGCCACCGATGCCCGCAATGCGCTGGTGCTGGTGCGCGGCAAGCGCGTGGACCAACTTCCGGCACCGGGCCCGCAGCTGGCGCAGGTGGCCGGGGCAGCTGGGTGGGAGCCCGAGCACAATCAGCAATTCCTGGAGCATTACCTCAAGGTGACCAGGCACGCACGGAAGATAGTGGATGAGGTGTTCTGGGGTGAGGCAGAGTCCTTCGAGCATGACTAGCAGAAGGCGATTGCTTTGCCCCTGACCCGCACCCTGAGCTCACCCCGATCTTTCCCTGACTTTGGAGCAAGCCCCTGTTCTATCAGGTGATCTGCCGATAGCCTTAGGTGGCAGTGAACAGTCATTATCCCCGCGACGCACAAAGGAGCACACAATGAGCCTGAACCTGTCCCTCGACCTCAACGATGCCACTCTTGCTGATCTTGACGCCTTCCTCTCCGCTGCCCGCGCGGCTGGGTGTGACCCCGCCACCGCGTTGAGCGTGGAGGGAACGGTGATGCAGCTAGACGTCGCTAAGCCCCGCGTTGCCCCCACAGAGCCGAAGCCTGAGTCCCCGCGCCGCAACAGCCTGGATCGCTCCGTGGCGGAGTCCACTATTCGCTCCATTGTTGATGCGCTGTCCGAGCGCCTCGATTCGCCGCACCCGCCGCATGGAAATTCTTTTGGTACCTTTGGCCCCCGCGCGGATTAAGCCGCGAATGTGAGAGAAGTCTAAAATTGTGGCCGTGAAGTCCAAGCAGATTATCGCCGTATGGGTCCTCGTGGTGGTGGCAGTCATCACCGCCGTCGGCGCGGGCTGGTGGGCTACGGAGCGGCACCAAGTGCCGGAGGGGGCATTGACGGTGGAGCAGGTGGTCGACGGCGGCGTCCCACAAGATCCGTCGGTAGGCGCCGAGCTTGACCCGGCTGAAAAGGATCGCATTGTCTCGCTGGCGGAAGCACTGGGGATTCCATCGGAGTCAGTGCCGCGCGGACTTCTGTCGGTGGCATCGGATAGGTACCGCTCCCGTCAGATGCTTGAGGCTGATTTGGAGAAGGCCGTCGAGGCAGGCGCCATCACGAAAGATGATGCGAAAGGTGTCCTCGCCGCCTTCGATGCCGGTGTTGTCGCCCCGGTGGAAGGTCCGATCTACGTGGAGTCGACCCCAGCAGAATAAGCCTGTCCGCCACTCGCGTTGAGTGCGCTGCCATGGAGCTCACAGGGACTGGCAGGTGATGCGCAGTCAATGAGGATTTGCCTTGCAGCCGTAGCTCTTAAGCTCACACGCACAGATAACGAAACGATAAAGGTTGGTGCGTTGAGGTGGAAAAACGACGAAAATTACGCGAGTTGCTGAGAACCGCAGTGGGGGTGAGCATCGCTATTGTCGTACCCATCGGCGGTGGGCTCGGGGTATTTGAAGTGGCCAACGGGCTGCCCCTTGAGGCGCCGTTGAGCGCCCTGGCCTTCCAGTAGCCCAGCCCCTTTTTAACCCACCTGCACGATTTTGGCGTGCGGTCCTTCCTCCTCGCCCCGGCTGCGCAGGATGTGGGTGATGAGAACGCCCACGATGCCGATGCACCACACGCCGAAGACTGCCAAGGCGGCGAGCTGGAAGTCATGGAAGGGATAGTCCGGCCCATTGCCCACGTGATCGAGAACCATGCCGACGAGCTGGGCGCCAAAGACAGTCGCGGTGAATGCTCCCATGTTGCCCAGGCCAGTCGCCGTGGCCACGACGGTGCGGTCGAGGTTTTCTCGGACGATGTCGAAGCCGTAGTTTGCCACAGGTGAACACAGGGCCACCAGGCTGATGAGGATGAACAGTGACAGGTAGCTGCCACCGAAAAGGAAGAACAGGACCCACACTGCGCAGTGGATAGCCACAAACCCCAAGGCCAGCCAGGGACGGAAACCCCTAGCCCGGGACGATAACCTGCCGTGCAGGGGACCAACCAGCACCATGCACACGCTAAACCACGTCAGGACCCAGCCGGCGCTAGTCTTAGAAAAATCCATGCCCGCGGTCATCAGGGGCACTCCCCACAGCATGACAAACACGTTGGTGGCTCCCAGACCAATCCAGTGAATGAAGAATGCCTGCCAGGCTACGGGGGAGAGGAAAACGGTGGATAACAGTGCGGCAGTGCTCTCCGGTTTCGCGTTCGGTTTTTCCTTCGGCTTGGGCACGATGCCGAGTGATTCTGGGGAATCCGCAACCGCCACGGCGGCCGCAACGGCGATGAGAATGCCCACCGCACCCAAGGTAACGAAGGCCATGGTCCACCCGCCCCAGCCCAGCAGTATGGCAAAAGGCAAGGCGGACATGAACTGACCCAGCTGCCCCAGCGACGAGGTGACCTGGGTGAACATGGGGGTGCGGTGCAGCGGGAACCAATAGGGCAGGATGCGCATCACGGAGAGGAAGGCGGTGGCATCACCCGCGCCGATCAGCAGGCGGGCGGCGATGGCTACCCAGTAATTACTAGTGAAACCGAGAAGCACTTGGCCGAGTCCCATGATGACGGAGCCAACGACGAGCAAGCGCCGTGGGCCGAATTTATCAATGAGCATGCCGGTAGGGATCTGCGCCAGTGAATAAATGCCCAGTTGTACAGAGGTAAAAACCGCGATGCGTGAGGCATCGACGTCGAAGCGATCAATGGCCTCGAGGCCGGCCACGCCAAAAGATGTGCGGCCGGTCATCGCTATGATGTAGACCAACACTGCAGCTACCCACACGGAGAGAGCCTTAGTGGTAATTACATTGCGAGGATGAGGGACCGACATGGCTGATACTTTACGCGGCACCAACTAAGATGCAGGGGGTGAAGTACATTTCGACCCGCGATACCGACCGCCAGCCCGCTTCCTTTACGGATATCCTCCTTGGAGGTTTGGCTCCTGATGGCGGCCTCTACCTGCCGGAAACTTACCCCCGCATCGATGACGCCACCCTGACTAACTGGCGCCAGACTTTGGCGGAGGGTGGCTACGCGGCCTTGGCCGCGGACGTGCTCAAGCTTTTTGTGGATGATATTCCCGCAGAAGACCTCGAAGGAATTGCCCAGCGCGCCTACACTTACCCCAAGTTTGACCACGAGGAGATCGTCCCCGTCAGCGAACTGGGGGAGAGCCTTTACATTGGCCACCTCTCTGAGGGGCCAACGGCCGCCTTTAAGGACATGGCCATGCAGATGTTGGGCGAGCTCTTCGAATACGAGCTGGCCCGCCGCGGCGAGACCCTCAATATTCTGGGCGCTACCTCTGGCGATACCGGTTCCTCGGCGGAGTACGCGATGCGCGGGCGCAAGGGCATCCGTGTCTTTATGCTCACTCCGGCTGGGCGCATGACGCCCTTCCAGCAGGCCCAGATGTTTGGCTTGGATGATCCGAATATCTGCAATATTGCCCTCGATGGCGTCTTTGATGATTGCCAGGACGTGGTCAAGGCTGTTTCGGCCGACGCTAATTTCAAGGCAGAGAACCGCATCGGCGCGGTCAACTCCATTAACTGGGCTCGCCTCATGGCGCAGGTGGTCTACTACATCAATTGCTACCTCAAGGTCACTACGGAAAACACCGAGAAGGTCTCTTTCAGCGTGCCCACGGGCAACTTCGGGGATATCTGCGCCGGTCACATCGCCCGCCAGATGGGCCTGCCCATCGACCGACTCATTGTGGCGACCAATGAAAACGACGTGCTCGATGAGTTCTTCCGCACCGGCAGCTACCGCCCGCGCTCCTCGGAGCAGACGCACAAGACCTCCTCGCCGTCGATGGATATTTCCCGCGCCTCCAACTTTGAGCGCTTCGCTTTTGATCTGCTGGGCCGCGATGCCGCACAGATTAAGGAACTGTTCGGGACGAAGGTGAAGGAAGGCGGGTTTAACGTCGACAAGCAGGCGCTCGACGCCGCCCACGCGGAGTACGGTTTCCTGTCCGGTTCCTCGACCCACGCTGACCGCCTCGCCACAATTAAGGATGTCCACGAGCGCTACGACGTGCTGGTGGACCCGCACACGGCTGACGGCATCAAGGTCGCCCGCGCGGTACAGGAAGAGTATGGGGTCGACACCCCAATCATCTGTCTGGAGACCGCCCTGCCGGTGAAGTTTGCGGAGACCATCGCGGAGGCCATTGGCAGCGAGCCAGAGGTGCCGGAGCGTTTCGCCGGCATCTTGGAGGCCGAGCGCCACGTGACGGATCTACCCAATGATGCCGCGGCGGTGAAGGACTACATCACGCAGTACATCAAGAGCACGGAGGTTTAAGCCAATGGCACAGGAACAGTTCTCGGGCCCGGAGTACTACACCGAGTTTGACCCGGAGAAGTTCATTCGTGACATGAAGCAGGTCGCTGAGATGGAGAAGGAAAACAAGGAGAATAAGGCGGACCCGGGTGAGGTTGCATCCGCGAAGGAAGACTAGGCCTTATCTTCTAGGGACGCTCAGCACAGCAGCGCTGGCGCTGGCTGGGTGCATAGTTCCGACAGGCGGTGCCCCTGTTCCCGGGACTACCTCGGGCACGTCTGAGTACACCACTATTGATCCGGCCCCGCCGCAGACGCACACTCCGGGGGCGTCCCCAGTCCCGCCGGGCGCGGCGGTAGACATCACCGGCACGCAGCCCGTTCCCGGCGAAGATTTTTACGTCTCCCAATGCACGGTGGCGTGGAGCTTTGTGCTTGACGACGGCCGCACCATTGCCGTTACAGCCTCACATTGCGGTACGCCGGGGGATACCGTGTGGGCAGGTTCCCCAGACGGCGAGTTTGTGTACCCAGCCGAGCCAGTCGGGACCATCATTTATTCCGATCTCAGCACACCTGAGACGCACCACCTTGATTTCGCTTTGGTGGAGATCACCCGGCAGGCAGAGTTCTATGCCCCACAGGCTATGGACACCAGCGTGGTTGTGGCTGGGCAGGAGGAACTTCCGGATGAGGTATGCAAGCTGGGGCGAATCACCGGCGAGACGTGTGGCCCGCTAATGCAAAGTGAGGAGTTTGGGAAGCTCAAGTTTGATGGCCGCACGGTAGATACCGTCTCAGCGAGTGCCCAAGTCTGCTCCACATACGGTGATTCGGGGGCGCCGGTTTTCGGTGTGCCGGGCAGCCCCTATGAGGGAGTGATCGTGGGTGTTTTATCGGGCGGGACCGATGCAGCCGCGGGCAGTGGGGGCTGTGAGCACGGCTCGGAGACAGAGATATCCTTTACGCCTGCTTCAGATATTGATGCACTCCTGCCGGAAATCTTGGCGCAGATCTAAGGCGCTAAGATTAAACCCATGCCCACACCTGATTTTATTGTGTCTCTGCGTGAGAAGATCGGTCACGAGCAGCTTTTTCTTCCCGGTGTGACCGCGGTTATTGTGCGGGCGGTGCCCACCGGATCCGCCATCTGGGAGCTGCCGTCCGTGCTGCTGGCCCAGCGCGCCGATAACGGTACCTGGGGTCCCATCTCCGGCATCTGCGAGCCCGGGGAGGAGATTACGGCGACCGCACTGCGTGAGGTTAAAGAAGAGATCGGTCTTGATGGCCGCATCGAAGCGCTTCTTGGCGTCGGTCAGGTGGGCCCAGTGGTCTATCCCAATGGCGATGAGTGCATGTTCATGGATACTGCCATCCGGGTCTCTGTTCCGGATGGTGCGGAGCCGGTGATTTCCGATGAGGAGAACCTAGCCGCGCAGTGGTTCTCGGTGGCGCAGATGCCGACGTCCGTTAGCGCCCGCCACCGCATGATCATTGGAGATGCCGTGGCACAGATGAAGCACCCACAAGGCTTCCGCCCGCGGATGGGCTACGTTAAGCGCACTTAAACCCCAGCGCAGTGCCGTTTCTGCGAAGCTTGTCTGAGGGTTTAGAGTGTTGGAGTTGCCGTAAAATATCATCAGAAACGCATGATATGGGTTGATGCTGCCGGTGATGCTCGATAGCTTCGGGGCCATGATTTCACGCACACTGAAGAAAGCAACCACTGCAACCGCGTTCGTCGCCCTCGCCGGCGGCGTCCTGGGTGCCGGTACCGCCGGTGCGCAAGAGATGTCCTCCGCCGACTCCGTGAAGACCAGCCAGATTCAGGAGCTGAGCTCGCGCCTGTTCGGTGACTCCTTCTCCTCCTCGAAGGATTCGGAAGCACCGGAAGGCTCTGGCTTGATTGAGAAGTATGAAGACGTTGACGGCCTGCAGGACAAGCTGCCGGCTGATGAAGCACAGAAGGTTCTCAACGGCACCTTCACCGCAAAGAAGAACCCAGCGATTTCCGTGACCTTCAATGACGATGGAACCCTGAACTTCAACGATGGTTGCAACTCCGGTAACGGCAGCTACAAGCTGGATCAGACCGATGCCATCGTGGTGGAGAATCTGAACTCCACGATGCGTGCCTGCGCCCCGGATGAGATGGCTGATGCCGATGCGCTCAACGCCATCCTCTCTGCAAAGCCGGTGCTCATGCCTGTAGAAGGAAACACCTTCGCACTGGGCAGCCAGGGCCAGGTCATTCAGTTTGAGAAGGCCGAGAACTAAGGCTTCCTAGGCATCCAAATTTTCGCGTGGCGGGGCTAGTCCGAGACTGGGCTGGCTCCGCTTCGCTGTGCGCGCCGGCCTTCGATGAGCCAGCTAATGAAGCGGCAGGAGCAGGCAGACCAGTGCGTGATAAGGAGTATGGGAATGCTGAGCGCGATGAGGTCTAGGAGCTCCGAGCCATTCACTAGGGCTACTTGGTGCCCGCCCATGCTGACCGTTCCCGGCGGGAAGGTACACGCCCACCACGCAGGCGAGTAATCCACCCAGCGAGCAACATTGGGATAGAAGGTGACCATGGCATAAAGCGCGAGGGGAATGGCGATCACCATGGCGCTAAGCCCGTAGTAGACAGAGAAACTACCGGGGTAGAGAATCTGCATCGCGGTGGTGGATTGGCCTACAACGCCTAGCGGAACCCAGGCCGTTGCGGAGTTGGCGCCGGTGAGATTGACCTTGCCGTGCCAGGCGGCCCAATATACGCGGATGAAGATGGGGACCGCGGTGGAAATAGACATGATGAATAATACGGTGCCCATAACGTGATAGGCATGCCCGTAATCCAGCGCGAGGAAGCCGGCCACGGAGGAGGAAATCATGGGGCCCACCAGCGGCAAGCCCCAGGTAAAACGCGGCTCGCCGTCGAAACGGGTTAGCTGGATGGCCCATGTGATGACGGTAACGGGACCGCCTATCCAAAATCCCACCAGGCGGAAAATCCCGATATCCGTCAAACCCGACAGTGCTGCGCCGAGCGCCAGGATGCCGATGAAGTACATGGACCATTCAGCCATGGAGGTTCGGGCAAAGCTGGGCTGGCGGTAGAGCGCGAAACCTACTGTCAGCACGAGGAGAATGACGCAGGACAGTGCTGCGAAGATAGCAGAACCTGTCAGCATGCCTTCCTCAACGAGCAGCCGGGAGACGATGGAGGTGCCCATGAGGCTGCCGCCCCACGCGGGGCCGGGCGGTGGCAGTTGGCGGAATTTCTCAGTCACAGCTGGCATGGTAGCTGTATCCACCAACTACTGTCCTATTGCTGTGCTGAACTTTGCGGAATCGGTCTCTTGTGGGGTGGGCAACCTGCCCGTATATGCCTGCTAGCTTTGAGGATCGGGCTCGCGGGGTTACGGAAGCTTGGGTTTGTTATAGGTTTGAGTCAGGTCCTTCAGGCACATCCGCGCGTCGGGCCTGTATAGCCGGCATGTACCACGTTACAGCGGCTGCCAGGATAGCCACTGCGGAAGCGCTCCATGTGAGAAACTCATCTGGGGTAAACCACCATGCGGTTACGGCGAGTACACCGAGCACGAGCCATAAAGCGGGGATAAGGGGGCTAGGGTTTTCCACCCATGGTTCTTGGGGGAACCGGCTACGCGCTTCGGTACGGATGCGCCGGGGAGTTTTTCGGGAAAGCGCCCAAACGCAGCCGACAACAAACACCAGCCCTGCGCCAGCGATGAGTAGGTCTCCCTTCACTCCGCCGAACATGAAAACGCCGACGGCGAATGCTAAAGCCACGCGTTCCGACAAGGTAGGGGGGAACTTTTGGGTCGGATCTACGTCTGGGTAAATGCTCCTGAAGATAGCTGTGTGGGGGTGGCTGTGCATGCTGTTTCCTCCGGTCTAGTTGATATGTTGACAAACCTGCTAATTTAGGGCAGGGTTACCTAAACAAGGTAAGCCTAGCCTATAATTAGTACTGGATGAAACAAGGTTCTCAACATGATTCGCAATCTCTGGCGCTCAGCATGCGGTGTGATGATCGCAGCTCCCCTTGCTCTCGGCGCCGTTCCATTTTTGAACAGCGCCCCAGTAGCTCACGCAGAGACTTCCTGTACGTGGAACTGGGGGATCAAGCAATCCTTCCGAAGCTACATCAAAGGCAATATCGCCCGCGGCGGCTGGGGAGCCAGCGGTATCGGCTTTAGCGGTGATGAAAAAGGCAACGGTGCTTTTGTGTTCCAAGCAAGCGCGCCCACGTCCTCTGGCGGTACAGTCACCATCCCGTTCCAGGGCGCGCTGAACTTCACAGGACATGACGGGGTTCTCGACATGACAATGTCGGATTTCAAGGTCATTGCTTCCGGTGACCAAGCAAAAGTGACGGTTGACTACGTTTCTTATGAACTGAACCGAAGCAACTACACCCGCGGGTCCCTTATTAAGGGCGACGATGAGGTCATCGCCACCATTAATCTGCAGGAGCCTGTCAAGGACAACGGCTCGGCAGTGAACCTGGCGGGAACCACGTCTCTTAGCGCCGGGGGAGTCAAGCTCTTCACGGGCTTCTATGAGCAGGGCGAAGAACTCGATCCTTCCTCAGGCACCATCGCGTTGGATGGATCCTGCTCTGGTTCCGGCGGTGCAGACGACAATGGATCTGGCTCGAAACGACAGCTGAACTCTATTACCGGCAACTTTACGGGCTTCAACAAGGAAGCCATGGCTATGTTGTCCGAAACCAATGACACCATGAACGGTGTCACCACGTTTATGGGTAATACACAAGCCTTCTTGGATGAGCTGGACTCATTCAAGAAGCGAGGCGACACTAACTTGGCTGCGGCTCCAGCGGCGTCGGCTAGCACGCAGTCTGGCAACTCTACCTCCAGTAGCACCAGTACCCCGGGCCGAAGCGCCAACAGCCTTCCAGAAACAGCAGCAGTTGGCAACGGCTCCAGTGTGGGAGCGTCGACAGCTGGAGTGCCTAACTCCGGTGCTTCGGGGGCGACGGGCTCGGCGGATTCTTCGTCAGGGGCAGCCTCTGCAGCCAACGAAACCTGCCAAGCCACCGGTGTGACCCAAGCTAGGGCGCAGTGGGGAGTGAAGAAGTCATTCCAGTCCTATATCACCGGCTCCATTGCGCAAGGAAAATGGGATCTCTCGGGAGTCGGATACAGCAATAGTAGATTCCAGTTTTCCGGCAACTCAGGCGCAGTTAAGGACGGCGCGGGTTCCGTGCGCTACGGCGGAAGCATCCAGTTCACCGGCCACCACGGCAAGCTCGACCTCAATATTGCGAATCTAGAAATCTCCTTCAACGGTAAAACCGGAAAACTAATCGGCGACGTGCGCTCCTCCAACATGGAAGGCGAGAAGAAGGACTTCGGACGTACCGCCATCGCCGACTTGAACTTCACGTCTCTGGATGTGGGAACAGATGCCGTTTCGGGTGAAGCAACAGTATCCCTAACTGACGTTGGCTCTAAGGCATTCGCCGAATTCTATGAGCCTGGAACCCAGCTCGATCCGCTAAGTTTCAACGCCAGCCTGGGAGGAAACGCCGATTGCAACGACGCTGTTGGGGGCAATAGTGGTGGCGGCTCGTCCAGTGCGGGAGATAGTGCCGGCTCCGAGGCGAAGGGCAGTGGCGGCGTCAACTCCGAAGGAGTAGTAAACGCGCTGGACAGTGACTCGTCGCAGGGCTACGAAGATGGTTCAAAGAAATTCCAGATCAAGTCCGCGAGCTCCGCGAACGGCACCACCGATGACCCAGTTACCTACCTCCTCCTGTTCATCGCCGGGCTCATTATCGCCGGAGGCTCCACCAGCCGCCTCATTATGAACAACTCCTAGAAAGATCGCCGTGAAACTTCTCCTACGTTTCCTTTTCCCACTTCTGTGCATCGTGGGATTGACTGCCTGTGGCGTGCAAGGAAGCTATACAGACCAGCTACCGGACCCGCAGGACCTTTCTGACCCGCGCTCCTTCGAAGGCGTTACTGAGGTCAGTGACTTCGCCGATATCGAGCCGGTAAGTACTAAAATCCAGCCCGCCCTTCCGGTGGAACTTACTGACGCTGATGGTTATGACGTCTCCGTCACGGACGTCTCGCGGATTCTGGCGCTCGATATTTATGGGACCTACACCAAAACGCTGAGTGGATTGGGGCTCGCGGACAATATCGTTGGCCGCACCGTCTCTTCCACTGAACCGAATCTGGCGGATCGTCCTGTCGTGACTGAAGGCGGCCACAATATCAATGTTGAGGCAGTCCTAGAACTTAATCCGACGCTCGTTATCGTGGACCACTCCATTGGGCCCCGTGATGCGATCGATCAGATCCGTGAAGCAGGCGTGACCACTGTGGTCATGGAACCGCACCGGACCATCGACTCGGTTGGTGAAGACATCATCACGCTGGGTGAAACCGTCGGGCTACCGGACGAGGCCCGCAAGTTATCAGAGCGCTCCATCGAGGAAATAGATGAGGCGAAGGAAGCCATTAAGACCATCTCCCCCGAGGAGCCAATGCGTATGGCCTTCCTCTACGCCCGTGGAAACGGCGGCGTGTTCTTCATCATGGGGGAGGGGACCGGCGCCCAAGACCTCATCGAAGGAATTGGAGGAGTCGATCTCGCTGCGGAGAACAACCTTTCTTATGCCGAACCTGCTAACGCAGAAGCGCTGGCCCGCATCAACCCAGAGGTGATCATCATGATGACCGATGGATTGAAATCCACAGGGGGAATTGACGGTCTGCTGGAACGCCCTGGTGTGGCTCAGACCATTGCGGGTCAAAAGCAGCGCATCGTCACCATTCCTGACGGCCAGTCCCTGGCCTTCGGCCCCATGACCGGTCAGACACTGGTCAAACTCGCAAAGGCTGTATATGACCCAGACAATGCATAGCGACGTCTTCACACGACGCCGCACTCAGCGGATATCGGTATTCATATTCTTAGCGGTGCTTGCTGTTCTAGCGGGACTCATCTCGATCGTCCTCGGACAGTACTACATTGCACTTTCTGATCTGTTCCCGATTCTGGCCTTAGGGCCGGGGCAAGAGTCCCTCACAGCCAGCGTGGTCTGGAATATTCGCCTGCCGCGTTTGGTCTTGGGGCTCTTCGTAGGCGCCGCTTTAGGCGTTGCCGGCACGTTGATGCAGGCCATCTTTGCCAATCCTCTGGCGGAGCCATCCATCATCGGAGTGACCTCCGGTGCAGGTGTTGGGGCGGCTGTAGCGATCGTCTTCAACCTCACCTTCGTGGGAACTTTCACTGTGCCAGCGCTGGCTTTCTTGAGCGCACTTTTAGTTACTTTCATTATCTACCAACTTGCACGCTATAACGGTCGCGTCACGGTGGTTCACCTGATCCTCACGGGCATCGCCATTAATGCAGTGTGCAATGCAATCATCTCCTTCATGGTGTACCTAGCACCGACTGCCAACCGGGAAGCCATTATTTTTTGGCAGATGGGTTCGTTCAACGGCTCGCAGTGGAAGCACGTATGGGTTGTTTTTCCCATCGTCCTTATCGGTATAGCAGTAGCCCTGCGTTTGGGCAGGCAACTTGACATTCTTGCGCTGGGTGAACGCGCTGCTGTGCACACTGGCGTAGATGTGTCTGTGTTGCGCATCGTGGCAATTGTGGCATCCGCAGTGCTTACCGCAGCTGCTGTGTCCTTCGCCGGCCTCATTGGCTTTGTTGGGCTCATCGTTCCCCACTTGTTGCGCAGCGTCGTAGGACCGCAAAACCACATCCTCATTCCTGCATCCGCCCTAGGTGGTGCGGTGCTCATCGGCTTTGCGGATGTGGCAGCACGAACCTTGATTCCCTTTGCGGACCTCCCAATCGGTATTTTTACCGCCTTAGTTGGCGGACCGACCTTCTTCGTCCTGTTGCGCCGCATGATGCGAAAGGGGGTGCACTGATGCTGAACGTGGACAACCTCACCGTCCAAGTCGACGGGGTTACCCTCGTTGACAGCGTGACCTTTAATGCCCGGCCAGGCGAGGTCACCGGACTAATTGGCCCGAATGGTGCGGGGAAGTCAACTGTCCTTGGCGCGATCGCGGGTGATATCGACTTCTCCGGTGAAATCAGTGTCGGCGGTTTGTCGCCGAAGACCTCGCCCCGTGAGCTCGCACGCAAACGTGCGGTCATGCTTCAGGATGTCTCGGTGTCCTTTGAATTTCTGGTACGCGATGTTGTCGCGATGGGCCGCCGCCCTTGGCGCGGAACGCCCCACGCTGAACTTGACGAGCAGTTTATCGAAGCCGCCCTTGAAACAGCTGGAGCCGCGCATCTCTCCGGACGCGATATCAGCACGCTTTCCGGTGGTGAACGTGCGCGGGTGGCCTTTGCCCGTGTTCTTGCACAAAATACTCCAACAATCCTGCTGGATGAACCGACAGCGGCCCTCGATATCCGCCACCAAGAACAGCTACTGGGTTCTGTGAAAGCCCTAGCCCGCGAGGCAGGAGTAACCGCACTCGTGGTGCTCCATGACCTGAACGCGGCAGCCGCATATTGCGATCACATCGTGTGCGTCTCATGCGGGGGGATCGCAGCTCAAGGGCGCGTGGCGGAGGTTTTTACCGGCCCCACCTTGTCAGAGGTGTACGGCTGGCCAATCTCCGTCAACGAGCTGCAGGTGCAACCGCAGCGCGCCACGCCCACAATCAATCCACTTTTCTCGCATCAACTGGAGGACTTCCATGTTTAAAAAAATCCTGGTGACCGCTATCGCAGCGACGGCGATTACCGTGCCGCAGGCTACCGCGGCAGAAGCCGAATCCTGCACCATCGAATCCGGCAATTTCAATTGGGGTGTCAAGCACTCCTGGCGCTCCTACATCAAGGGACGAATTGCTAACGGTGACTGGGAGACGACCGGAGCGGTGAAGGAAAACGGAGACCCTACGGGCGGTGATTTCACCTTCGGTTTCGAAGTCGATCCGGAAGCGTCCACAGTCTCGGTGGACGAGGCAGGAAATGTGACTGCATCGAAGATCAAGGCTAAAGATTCTTCGATTACGTTCACTGGCCACCACGGAGCACTGTACTCCAAGATGACCAACCCATTCGTACAGACCGAAGGCGATAAGGCCCAGCTCGGCTCCGGCTACGAGGCTTACTTTGTTGAAGGCAAGCACATGACGCAGTACACCCCGGAGGACCGCGTTGAGGCCAACAAGCGCACAGGTGAAGGGGCATTCGGTCACGGTAAGGCACAGTGGAACAAGGACGGGGATACTCTCACGCTTTCGGCTTCCGACGTTATGTACGAGCGGCAGCCCGGAACGAACGATTCTGGTGACGTCGAGGGCGTTGACTTCCTGTTCATGGGTATGTACAGCCATGACTACAACCCCGAGGTGGATAGCGCGCAGCTGACCCTCAAGCTCGCCCCGGGCTGTGGCCAGAAGAAGGACAATGGCAAGGATCCGTCCGACGGGGAGAAGCCGAAGCCCCAGGATCCGTCCGACGGGGAGAAGCCGAAGCCCCAGGATCCGTCCGACGGGGAGAAGCCGAAGCCCCAGGATCCGTCCGACGGGGAGAAGCCGAAGCCCCAGACACCTTCGGAAGACAAAAACCTTAGCTCGGGTGAGAACTCCTCTTCTAGCTCGAAGGCCACCAACTTCTGGAATTACTTCCTAGGCATTGCGACTATTGGCAGCATGATCGCAATTCTGTGGCAAGCATTTGTTAAGTCCGGTGCTTTTGACAGTGCCCGTGCCTTCTTTCAGCGATAAGCGCTAAAGCACACCGCTGACAGTTCAAGAGCGACGTAAAGGGGGTGGGGTGCCGATGAGAATTGGTGCCGCACACCCACGTCGGCCTAATCCCCTTAATTTTCGATTTTGAGTTTTTCTAACCTCAACTGATTTGTAGTTTTTCTAAATAACACCGTGGAGAAGAACAGTGACTACCACTCTCAATAAACCTTTGTCCGTTGCGTTGCGTGAGGCGACTGCGCGTGCGCATGAGCATGCGGAGAATTCGGCATTCATGCAGCGCCTGTTGTCGGGGGAGCTCAATAAGACAGCCGTGGCTGATTTGGCCGGCCAATTGTGGTTTGTATATGGAGCTCTCGAGAACGCCGTTCGCAGCGTGGCGGCTACTCCCATTGCCGGTGCGGTGGCGGATCCACGGCTGGAACGTCGTCAAGCACTAGAAGCAGATCTGAAAATACTCGTTGGCGAAAACTGGGGTGAGGAGATTCGCATTCTTCCAGCGACGAGGACTTATAGCGCGCGCTTAGAAGAAATAGTGAGCAAGCCAGTAGAAGTGGTAGCCCATCACTACGTGCGCTATCTCGGTGATATTTCCGGTGGGCAGGTAATTGCAGCGCGTTTGGGGACCCATTACGGAGTTCCCCCTGAGGCACTGAACTTCTATGACTTCACTTCAATTGGAAAAATTCCGCCCTATCGTACGGGATACCGCGAGCGCGTGGATAGCCTAGAGCTTAACGTTGAACAGCGTGAAACTATGCTCTCGGAGGCAGAGCGGGCGTTCAACTTTAATTCGGGGATCTTCGCTGAACTAGGGCGCCTCTATTAGCCGGTGAAACATCCCTAAGCACTTAGCATGCGTGGCCGGTAGCCCCTGTAGTTAGTTTCAGAAGCTGTGCCATTGGGTTTCCGCGCGCTGGGCTCAACATGACACAACCCACGGAATCCGTGAAGGACACCGTGGGTTGTGTCTTTGCACTGAGTGCTAAAAGAATGGGGCAGATACCCACATATCCTTTAGCAGTCGTAGTACATCTCAAATTCCTGCGGAGTCGGGCGCAGGCGTACCGGCGCGATTTCGTTCTCACGCTTGTAGTTGATGTAGGTCTCGATGAGGTCTTCAGAGAAGACATCGCCCTCGGTGAGGAACTCGTTGTCTTCCTCAAGCGCTGCGATGGACGCCTCCAGGGAGGTCGGTGCCTGTGGGATGGAAGCGGCCTCTGCCGGCGGCAGCTCGTAGAGGTCCTTGTCCACCGGAGCGTGCGGCTCAATACGGTTCTTGATGCCATCGAGGCCCGCCATCATCATGGCGGCGAAACCGAAGTAGGGGTTGCCCGACGGATCCGGCGCACGGAACTCGATGCGCTTGGCCTTCGGATTGGAGCCGGTAATCGGGATCCGGATAGCAGCCGAGCGATTGCGCTGCGAGTACACGAGGTTGATTGGAGCCTCAAAGCCCGGAACCAGACGGTGGTAGGAGTTCAGGGTGGGGTTAGTGAACGCCAGCACAGCCGGAGCGTGGGCCAGGATGCCGCCGATGTAGTAGCGAGCCATGTCGGACAGACCGGCGTAACCAGCCTCATCGTGGAAGAGCGGCTTGCCGTCCTGCCACAGGGACATGTGGGCGTGCATACCGGAACCATTATCACCGGCCAGCGGCTTCGGCATGAAGGTTACGGTCTTGCCAAACTGCTCAGCGGTGTTCTTGATGATGTACTTGAAGGTCTGAATATCATCAGCCGCGTGCAGCAGGGAGTTGAAGCGGTAGTTGATCTCGTTCTGGCCACTGCCCACCTCGTGGTGGAAGCGCTCGATGACAAAGCCTGTCTTCTGCAGCTGCTCCACCATGGCATCGCGGACCTCGCCGTGCTTGTCGACGGGTGCCGTCGGGAAGTAGCCGCCCTTCACGCGAGTCTTGAAACCGGTGTTCGGGGTGCCATCGAAGTTGGTCTCAGAACCGCGGTTCCACCAGCCCTCATCGGTATCAACCTCGTAGAAGCCGTTGTGGACGTCGGTGCCGTAGCGAACCGAGTCGAAGATATAGAACTCAGCCTCGGCGCCGAAGTTACAGGTATCTGCGATACCAGTCGAGGCGAGGTACTCCTCAGCCTTGCGCGCGATGTTGCGCGGGTCGCGGCTGAAAGGCTCCAGGGTGAACGGGTCATGGACGAAGAACTTGATGTTCAGAGTCTTCGCGGTGCGGAAAGGATCCACGAAGGCGGTCTTCGGATCCGGCAACAGCGTCATATCAGACTCATCGATGGTGGTGAATCCGCGGATGGAAGAGCCGTCGAAGGCGAGGCCCTCGGCAGCTGCGTCCTCAGTAAATTCCTCGGCAGGAATGGAGAAGTGGTGCTCTGTGCCGGGGACGTCCGTAAACCGGATGTCAACGAACTTGACGTCCTCTTCCTTGATGAATGCGATGACGTCCTGGATTGTCTCAAAGGACACGGTGGTCTCCTGTTGGTTGACGTGTAGTACTCCCGGCTAGTTTACAGGTATTGGCTGGCTCACTGGGGTGTCTGGGGCACTTGGAGCTAAATTTTCTGCTTCGCAGAGCCGAAGGCTAGATTGGGGGACATGGCAGATAACAACGATGGCTTTGAGCACGGGCAGTGGCCTGGGCAAACAATGGGCTTGCCCAAGGAGGGGCCAGGTGCCCTGGCTTCTGTAATGCGGCGCACTTTTGGTGTGCTCATTGACTGGATCCTGGCGATGATCATTGCCAACCTTCTTGAGCTTTTTACGGATTCCCTCGGTGGCCCGGCATTCTTGGGCTACGCGGTGTGGGTAGTTATGGGCATCGTGTGCGGATGGCTCTTCGCCCGAACCCCAGGAATGGCCATGCTGGGCATGGGCGTGGCGCGCCTCGACGTGCCGGGCTCTTCTGTTGGCCTGTGGCGGGCGGCGGTCCGCACGCTGCTCACCGCTGTGCTGTTTCCTGCAGCGATGGTTGACGCCGACGGCCGCGGCCTCCACGACCGCGCTACCGGTACCGCGGTCATCATGGCCTAAAGCTTGTTCAGCGCCAGCCGGTCGTATCTATCACAAGCTTCGCGCGGGGTATGGGGGCAGATGGCTTTTCGGGAGATGCCAAGTACAAGGTGCTTGCCACGCAGAAGATTCTGCTGTGGCAACTGAGGGGACAAGGCCTAGGGAAGTTTTAAAGCCAATGAGAAGGGGTCCCTTCCGAGAATCTCGGAAGGGACCCCTTTGTCAGCGCGCGCAGCGAGTGGTTTACTTGCCGCCCTTGCGCTCCTGCATGCGGCGCATACGGCGATTCATGCCCGCCATGTTCTGAGCTTGGCGGGGCATCGGGCCCTTGGGCAGACCCGGGGTGGTGCCCGGCAGATCATCCATGGCCTCGATGCGGCGAATGTTCTCGTAGGTTTCGTTCTTGTTGTAGTTGCGCGGCAGCTTCATGATGTGAGTGCGCAGCTTGGACACCGGCACCTCATCCTCATCGCTGCCCACGAAGACCTCATAAACCGGCACGCCGCCAGCCAAGCGGTCAACGCGCTTCTTCAAACGGTTGAGAGTAGGGGCGACGCGCTTGCGGTCACCTTCGACGACGAAGATGACGCCGGAGTTACCGATCACGCGGTGAACCAGATCCTGCTGGCGGGTCGCCGCCACGCCCGGCTTGACCTTCCACACCACACCCACGGTGTTGCGCAGCTGCTGCTCCAAAGCCCAACCGGCGACACCAGGCTGGTCCTCCACCTTCTTGTACATGTCGCGCTCAAGGCGGCGAGTGAACAGGAACATAGCGAGCATTGCGCCAAGGCCCAAGCCGATGATGAGCATGAACCACTGGCCGTTGAAGAGCAGGCCGATAAGGAAGAAGAGCAAACCCATGCCCAAGAAAGCAGCCAGCATGATGGGGATGAGAGCCTTGTCTTGCTTGCGCTGCATGTTGAACGCTTGCCACATCTGTGACCAGTTCTGCTTGCGCTGGGCGCGCTTGGCCGCCCGCTCTTGCTTCTTCGCGTCCTTGAGCGACGCTTTATCGTCCTTAGCCATGTCTCCTACTTTAAAGGTCAGAGGAACAAAAAGAGAAACGCGTTAGCGGATGGTTGCAGCAGCGGAGTTGGACTGTGCGGGGGTCTTAGCCATGCGCGTGGTCACCGGAGTTTCCTCGGAGGGGCCGTACTTCTCCAGCAGAGTGGAAGCTTCTTGGGCGGTAGCGCCCTGGGAAGTCTCCGCCAGGTGCTTCAGGTTCTCCGGTAGCTCGAGGCCGCGTGCCTCCATGGCTTGCACGTAGAGGCGGCCAGCACGGTAGGAGGAGCGGACCAGCGGGCCAGACATGACGCCGCCGAAGCCGAGTTCCTTGGCCAGCTTGGAGTGCTCCACGAACTCCTCTGGACGCACCCAGCGCTCGATCGGGTGGAAGCGCGGGCCAGGGCGCAGGTACTGGGTAATCGTGATGATGTCGCAGCCCACCTCGCGGAGATCGCGCAGTGCTTCCTCGATTTCTTCGGCGGTTTCGCCCATGCCCAGGATGAGGTTGGACTTGGTGATCAAACCAAAGTCGTGGGCTTGGCGGATGACGTCCAGGGAGCGCTCATAGCGGAAAGCCGGGCGGATGCGCTTGAAGATACGCGGCACCGTCTCCAGGTTGTGAGCGAAGACCTCGGGGCGGGCCTCAAAGACCTCTTGGAGCAGATCCGGCTTACCGGAGAAGTCCGGGGTGAGGTTCTCCACGCCGGTATTGGGGTTGAGCTCATGAATCTTGCGCACCACCTCGGCGTAGAGCCAGGCGCCCTCGTCCGGAAGATCATCGCGGGTAACGCCCGTGATGGTGGTGTAGTTGAGATCCATTTCCTGGATGTTTTCTGCCACACGGCGCGGCTCGTCGCGGTCCAGTTCCTCTGGCTTGCCGGTAGCGATATCGCAGAAATCACAGCGGCGAGTGCATTTGTCGCCGCCGATAAGGAAGGTAGCCTCACGCGATTCCCAACACTCGTGAATATTGGGGCAGCCAGCCTCCTGACACACGGTGTGCAGGGAAGCACCAGACACGCGAGATTTCATGTCCTCATACCCAGGGCCGGTGCGAACCTGGTTGCGGATCCAACGCGGCTTCTGTTCGATGGGAGACTCCGCATTCTTCTTCTCAATGCGGAGCATCTTGCGTCCTTCAGGCTTAACAGTCACGGAACCTCACTTTAGGTGTTGAACTAGCTCTTTTTAATACAAGCCCTGCGGGTGGTTGCTTTATTCCACCGAGGGTAGCCGCTATTTTTCTTGCGCGGCTTTGCGGGCTTGGCGGGCCTTCTCGTTGGCCACTTTGATGGGATCAGGGGCCGAGGCAAAGGTGTGGTCGGCCACGGTGAGTTCGCCGGAGAGGGCTTTGAGGAGGGCGTCGAGAAGCGGGGCTTCCGCCTCCTCCATGGTCACTGGGCGGCCGAGCTCAAGCGACAGCGTGGACACATCCGCATCGTCGATGCCGCAGGCCACGATGTGCTCGTAGTACTCCAAGGTGTTGGTGCAGTTGAGCGCTAGGCCGTGCATGGTCACGCCGCGGGTCACACGAATACCCAACGCACCGAGCTTGCGGTCGCGCTTCGGGGCGGCTGGGTCGGCAGCCTGGGTGGTGGAGGGAACCCACACACCGGAGCGCCCATCGATGCGCCCAGCAGTGCTTACACCCAGCTGGCGCACGGCTTGGATGATGGCTTCCTCGAGGCGGCGGACGTAATCGACAACGTCTACCGGCTCGGCCAACTTGAGAATGGGGTAGACCACCAACTGGCCCTCGCCGTGCCAGGTGATACGCCCGCCGCGGTCGACGTCAATGACCGGTAGGCCGTTATCGGGCATATCCTCCGGCTGCGTCCGCTTGCCGGCGGTGTAGACGTTGGGGTGCTCCACCACGAGGATGACATCACCCTGCGTACCCGCCGCCCGCGCCGCCGCGAGCTCAGCCTGCAGGTCCCAGACCTCTTGGTAGCCCATGCGGCCCAAGCGGCGGATCTCCAGTGGCTCATCGGACGTGCGGATGGAGCGATCAGCGGGAAAGAAAGGTTCGCGGGGAGCAGTCATGAAACCAATCCTAAACCCCGCGAAAAATCAGCCCGAAAGGGGCTGAGTCTGCGCTGCTCAAACGTTGTTTTAGTTAACGCCGTTGGCGGAGGCGTACTCGTCGGCGGTCATCAGCTCGCCGACCTCGGTGACCTCGACCTCGAAGAGCCAGCCCTCACCGAAGGGATCGTTGTTGATGACTGCGTAGTCATCGTGCACACCCTCGTTGACGGCAGTCACGGTGCCGGTGACCGGGGAGTAGAGGTCAGACACGGACTTGGTGGATTCGACCTCACCGCAGGTCTCACCGTGCTCGACGGTATCGCCCACGGCCGGCAGCTCAGCGAAGACGACTTCACCCAGGCGGTCGGTGGCCACGGAGGTGATGCCGATACGGACGGTAGAACCAACGACGGAGTCAGCGGTGGCGTTGATCCACTCGTGGTCCTCGGAGTAGGAGAAATCGGAAGGAAGGTTAGCCATGAGAAGGGGTGTCCTTTCGGTAGTTGACTTCAGTTGTGGAGTTTACTTATCGCGCTTGTAGAAGGGCAGCGCGGAGACTTCGAAGGGGTAGCGCTTGCCGCGGATATCCACCTCGACGGCCGCACCCGGCTCGAGTCCAGCGGCGGTATCGATGAGCGCGAGTGCTACCGGGTGTCCCAGGGTGGGGGAGGGCTGACCAGATGTCACCGTGCCCACCTTGTTCTCGCCCACGTAGACCTCGGAGCCGGCACGGGCGGCACGACGCTGGGAGGAAACCAAGCCGGTGATTACAGCCTGTGGTCCCTCCTCAGCGCGCTGGCGCAGCACCTCAGCGCCCACGAAGTCCTGCTCCTTCTTGGCAAAGGCGCGGGACATTCCGGCCTCCACTGGGGTGATATCGCGGGTGAGCTCGTTACCGTAGAGCGGCATGCCAGCCTCCAAGCGCAGGGAGTCGCGCGCTGCCAAGCCGCAGGGCTTGATGCCGTATTCCTCGCCGGCCTTGAGCAGCTCTTCCCACA
This sequence comes from Corynebacterium aurimucosum, assembly GCF_046895345.1. Taxonomy (GTDB): domain Bacteria; phylum Actinomycetota; class Actinomycetes; order Mycobacteriales; family Mycobacteriaceae; genus Corynebacterium; species Corynebacterium aurimucosum_G. The sequence goes on from NZ_CP160096.1 coordinate 374,709, forward strand.
GCTCCGGGGCATCGGAGTTGTAGACGATGAGCTCGAAGCCGTCCTCACCGGTGTAGCCGGTGCGGCAGATAAACGCGTACTTGCGGGCAACCTTTCCGGTCATCGCGGCGTAGTAGGGCAGGTCCATGACTGCCTGCTGCTTGGTGTCCTCCACCAGCGGGACGAGGATCTCCAGCGCCTTCGGGCCCTGGACAGCAATCATGGCCACATCGCGGGACTCGTTCTTGAGGTCCACGTCGAAGCCCTCGGCGCGCTCGTTGAGAGCTTCCCACACGGTATCGGCGTTGCCAGCATTGGGCACGACGAGGAACTTGGTCTCCTCCAAGCGGTAGGTGATGAGATCATCCATGATGCCGCCATCCTCGGCACAAATCATGGAGTACTTCGCCTTGCCCTCCTTGAGGGTGGCGAGGTTGGAGATGAAGCAGTAGGACAAGAACTCGGCGGCATCCGCGCCGTTGACCCAGATTTCACCCATGTGGGAGAGGTCGAAGAGGCCCGCGGCATTACGCACCGCGCGGTGCTCCTCAAGCTCGTTGTCATACTTCAGCGGCATCTCCCACGGCCCGAAGGGCGTGAAGGTAGCGCCGAGTTTCTCGTGCTCAGCGTGCAGCGGGGAGTGCAGGTAGTCAGTCATTGATTAAACCTCCTGGTTCTCGTCGGAGTAGTCAAAAGCCTCTGGCGGCGGGCAGGTGCACACCAGGTTGCGGTCACCGTAAGCCTCGTCGATGCGGCGTACCGGCGGGAAGTACTTATTAGCGCGCAGGGAGGTCACCGGGTAGGCGGCCTGCTGGCGGCTAAAGGCAAAGTTCCACTCGTCGGTGGCGACGGATTCGGCGTTGAACGGTGCGTGGTGGATGACGGAGTCCTCGTAAGCCACCTGGCCGTCGATGATCTCCTGGATTTCGGCGCGGATGGAGCGCATGGCTTCAATGAAGCGGTCCAGCTCACCTAGGTCCTCAGACTCGGTGGGCTCCACCATGAGGGTGCCGGCCACCGGGAAGGACAGGGTCGGCGCGTGGAAGCCGTAGTCCACAAGGCGCTTGGCCACATCAGCGGCGGTGACGCCGGAGGCGTCGGTCAGCTCGCGCAGGTCGAAGATGCATTCGTGGGCCACCAGGCCGGCATTACCCGTGTAGAGCACCGGGAAGGAATCCTTCAGGTTCTGCGCCAGGTAGTTTGCGCCGAGGATGGCGTGGCTCGTAGCCTCCGTGAGCCCTTGCGAGCCCACCATAGCCAGGTAGGACCAAGAAATCGGCAGCACGCCAGCGGAACCGTAGCGCGATGCGGTGGACGGCACGCCGGTGCCCTCCACAGCTGGCTGCGCAGGATCCAGCTGGGGATCGTTGGCATCCGTCGGCAGGAAGGGCGCTAAGTGCTTGGCGACGCCCACCGGGCCCACACCCGGTCCACCTCCGCCGTGCGGGATGGTGAAAGTCTTGTGCAGGTTGAGGTGGGACACATCGCCACCAAAAGCACCCGGGCGGGCCCAACCGGCCAACGCGTTCATATTCGCGCCGTCGATGTAGACCTGGCCGCCGGCCGCGTGGACCTTGTCGCAGACCTCGCGCACCTCCGGGTCGAAGACGCCGTGAGTGGAGGGATAGGTAATCATGATGCCAGCGACGTGCTCGCCGTGCTGCTCGAGCTTGGCGTCGAGATCGGCAACATCGATGGAGCCGTCGTCCGCGGTCTTGACTACCACGACGCGCAGGTTGGCCAACGTCGCCGACGCGGCGTTGGTGCCGTGCGCGGAAGCTGGAATGAGGATGACATCGCGGCCGTGATCGCCGTTGGCCACGTGATAGCGGCGGATGGCCAACAGGCCTGCCAGCTCGCCTTGGGAACCGGCATTGGGCTGGATGGAAACCTGCGCGTAGCCGGTGATTTCGGCGAGCCAGGACTCGAGCTCGTCGATCAGCGCGCGCCAACCAGCGGTGGTCTCCTCCGGGGCATAGGGGTGGATGCCCGCGAACTCCGGCCAGGAGATGGGCTCCATAGCGGAGGTGGGGTTGAGCTTCATCGTGCACGAGCCCAGCGGGATCATCGTGCGGTCGAGCGCCAGGTCCTTATCCGCCAGGGTGCGCAGGTAACGCAGCATCTGGGTCTCGGAGTGGAGGGAGTTAAAGATTTCGTGCTGCAGCGGTTCCTCGGCGCGCTGAACGGAGCTAGGGATATCGAAGGAAGCGTCGTCAGCGTCGGTAGCACCAAAGGCAGCGGCCAAGGTGTTGACGTCCTCAAGGGTGGCAGACTCGCCGAAAGAAACCGAGATCTTGTCCGAGCCGATGGCACGCACCAGGTAGCCCTGCTCCTGCAGCTGGGCCTTGATAGCGGCGGCATCCACGCCGGTGACGGTGACGGTGTCGAAGAAGTCGCGGGAAACAATCTCCTTTCCCGCGCCGGTGACCGCCGCCGCGAAAGCAGCAGCGCGGTCATGCACGCGCTGCGCAATCTCCTTCAGCCCCTTCGGGCCATGGTAGACCGCATACATGGAGGCCACGTTGGCCAAGAGGGCCTGCGCAGTACAGATATTGGAGGTGGCGCGCTCGCGGCGGATGTGCTGCTCGCGGGTTTGCAGGGCCAGACGGTAGGCGGGGCGGCCGGCGGCGTCCTTGGACACGCCCACGATGCGGCCCGGCAGCTGGCGCTTGAGCTTATCCGTGACGGACATGAATGCCGCGTGCGGGCCACCGAAGAAGAGCGGCACGCCAAAGCGCTGCGAGGAGCCGAGGACCACATCCGCACCCATCTCGCCCGGGGCTTCCAGAAGGAGCAGCGACAGCGGGTCAGCCACGACGGCAGCTAGGGCGCCGCGGGTGTGCAGCTCCTCGATGGCAGCGCGCGGGTCGACGATATCGCCCTCGGTTCCCGTGTAGGCCAGAACTGCACCGACGAGGTCTTCGCCGACGATGCCATCGCGGACATCAGCAATCTCGACCTCCAGCTCGATGGCGCGGGCGCGCTCGGCGGCCACGGCCAGTACCTGCGGATGCAGGCGCGAATCCAACAGCACTCGGCGGCCTTTCTTGACCGCGCGGGCCATCAGGCCGACGGCTTCGGCGGTGGCAGAGGCTTCGTCGAGAAGCGAGGCGTTCGCGATCGGAAGACCGGTCAGGGACTCGATCATGGTCTGGAAGTTCAGCAGTGCCTCGAGACGACCCTGCGAAATCTCCGGCTGGTAGGGCGTGTAGGCGGTGTACCAGCCGGCATCTTCCAGCAGACCGCGGCGAATGACCGCTGGGGTGAGGGTATCGGAGTAACCCTGGCCATAGAAGGACTTCAGCACGACGTTCTGGGAGGCGTACTCACGCAGCTTCGCCTGCGCGTCATCTTCGCTCAAGGCCTCCGGAAGGTTCAGCGCCTCAGTGGCGCGGATAGAGGTAGGCAAGGCGGCATCGACCAGCGCGTCCACGCTGTCATAGCCCACTGCCTTGAGCATCGTCTCACGCTCGGCTGCATCCGGGCCGAGGTGACGAGAGATGAAATCCATATGGTGAATCTCCTTCGTGGCGTTAGTTTGTGTGACCTAAACTGCCCCCAAGTATAAGGCGTATGCCATGACATTAACCCCGGGTACCCCTGATTCGGAGATGTAGCGCCACGGCAGTTAATGCCGCGACCGCGAGTCCAATGATGAAGGCGGTGGAATAGCCTGTGATAGGGCCCAAAAGGGAGAGGATGAAGGGGGCGAAGAAACCCAGATACGTAAGCGAATAAAACACCCCCGTCGCTGCACCGAGTTCCGCCGGGTCGGCGATGGATTGGGTTTCCGCCAGACCGCTGAGCATGCCAATTCCATAGGAGCTACCCATGATGATGGCTGCGAGGGGCAGGAGGAATACCGACCAGCCGTGGTGTGCTGACACGACGACGATGAGACACAGCACCATGCCTAGTGCGGCCAGCAGCATACCGTGGAAGGCGTTAACCCGGATACGTCCCGCCAGCTGTTGGATGACCACGCCGCTGCCCATGGTGAGCAGCGCGCACAATCCGGCGATGAGAATGGGGTGGCGCAGATGCTCGCTGAGCTGTGCGGGCAGGAATACGAAAGCGGTGGTGGCGGAGCCGAAAACCCACGGCGCATAGAGCACGACTAGTACGTAGCGGGGAGTAAGCAGGCTTGTCGGTATGAAGGTGCGCCGCTTCGTCTGCGGTGTTCTTGTTCGCTTTTCGAGCACCGTCCACACGAGTGGGACCACGACGAGTGCGAGGCCGATGTGCAATAGATAAGGCAGGACAGTGGGCCAGGGAAGGAATTCCGCTGCGATACCGGCAACGCCAGGTGCTGATGCAAAGCCGGCCGATAGAGCAATGGAAGAACGTTTGGCTCCTACGCTGAGGTGGGTACTGAGCTCCTTGATCCACGCAGCGCCGGAAGACATGGCCAGTCCCACTGCAGCCCCGGCACACAGGCGGCCAATCAACAAGGGTAGGAAGGCGCCGCTTGCGCCAGCGAGGAAGACCAGTGAGCCAGCAGTGGTGGTGAGGACGGCTGGGCGCATGACGGCGCGGCGCCCCAGCGAATCCGAGAGTGGGCCGCCAATGAAGAGAGCCATCATGATGCCGAGGGCATAGATGCCGAAGAGGAAGGTCGTCTGCAGAACCCCCAGCGAGGTGGTGACTTGGTAGACCACGACCATAGGTGCGAAGAGATTGGCGCCGCAGGCGACGAGGAACATACCTAAAGCGACGCGGAACCACTTCTGAGAAACCATGCGCCACAGTCTAGTGTGCCAGGTCACAGTAGTCAGTTCTTGGTGGCAAGACGGTTAAAAGAAAACGCGCCTTACTGACAAAGTTGGCGCTGATCTTTGAAAACCGGGCAATAGTTTTGGCAGATAGGGCAGTTGCGGCGCCACTGAGCGATGTCACCGAGCTGTGTTTGCGGGGTGGAGGAAAGGCCGGGCGAAAACGACGAAGCTCCCCCGCCGCAGTGGCAGGGGAGCAAACCTAGGCTGAGCGCTAGGGCTTAGAGGTCAAGGTCGGCTTCGAAATCAGCGGTCTCGAGGCGGTCCTTGATGGTCGTGATGAAGCGACCAGCGTCGGCACCATCGACCACCTGGTGGTCGTAGGTGAACGGCAGGTAGCACATCTGGCGGATGGCAATGGCGTCCTGACCGTCCTCGGTCACAACGACCGCGCGCTTGGTAATAGCGGCGGTGCCCAGGATGCCGGCCTGCGGCGGAACCAGAATCGGGGTATCCAGCAGGGCGCCCTCAGAGCCAATGTTGGTCACGGTGAAGGTTGCACCGGTCAGATCATTCGGCTTGAGCTTGTTGTTGCGTGCCTTATCAGCCAGCTCGGCGATCTTCTGGGCGATCTCCGGCAGCGTCAGCTCCTGGGCCTTGTGGATGACCGGGGTCAGCAGGCCGCGCGGAGTATCCACGGCGATGGCCACGTTGACGTCAGCGTGGTAGGTCATCTCCTTGGTCTCCGGGTTGTAGGAAGCGTTGACGTTCGGGTGGGAGACCAGAGCCTCAACGGTGGCCTTCACAATGAACGGCAGGAAGGAGAGATTGGCCTCGTACTTATCAATGAACGCCTGCTTGGACTGCTTGCGCATATCCCAGATGGCGGTCATATCGACTTCCTGGACGTGGGTCAGCTGAGCGGAAATCTGGAGGGCCTCAACCATCTTGGCCGCCGTGATCTCGCGGATACGGTTGACCTTCTGGGTGGTGCCGATGAGCTCCTGCTTCTCCGGATCCACGGACTTGGTGGACCAGCGAGCACGCGGGTTGCTGGAGGATGCGCTAGCGGAGGATGCCGGTGCCTCGCCCTCGCCAGCAGCGGCCAGGACGTCCTGCTTGCGGATGCGGCCGCCGACGCCAGTGCCGGAGACGGTGGACAGGTCAACGCCGTGCTTCTCAGCCAGCTTGCGTACCAGCGGGGTCACGTACGGGACGTTATCGCCGTTGTTGACCTTGGTGGAAGTCTCAGAAGTCTTCGGCTCGGAGGACTGGGAAGCAGCAGGCTTCTCCTCGGCCTTCGGCTCTTCCTTCTTCTCTTCAGCCTTGGGCTCTTCCTTCTTTTCCTCTGCCTTCTCCTCCTTGGCAGCGGGCTTCTCGGAGGCTGCGGCGGAGCCGTCGCCGATGCGGGCGATGACGGCGCCGACGTCGACGGTGTCGTCTTCCTCGGCGAGGATTTCAACGAGGGTGCCGGCGACTGGGGACGGGATTTCGGTGTCGACCTTGTCGGTGGAGACCTCGAGGAGTGGTTCGTCGACCTCGACGGTGTCGCCGACGGACTTCAGCCACTGGGTGATGGTGCCTTCGGTGACGGACTCACCGAGCTCCGGCATCTCCACGTCGGTGGCGTCACCAGAAGCAGCCGGCTTGTCCTCAGACTTCTCCTCGGACTTTTCTTCAGCCTTGGGCTCTTCCTTCTTTTCCTCTGCCTTCTCCTCCTTGGCGGCAGGCTTCTCGGAGGCTGCGGCGGAGCCGTCGCCGATGCGGGCGATGACGGCGCCGACGTCGACGGTGTCGTCTTCCTCGGCGAGGATTTCAACGAGGGTGCCGGCGACTGGGGACGGGATTTCGGTGTCGACCTTGTCGGTGGAGACCTCGAGGAGTGGTTCGTCGACCTCGACGGTGTCGCCGACGGACTTCAGCCACTGGGTGATGGTGCCTTCGGTGACGGACTCACCGAGCTCCGGCATCTCCACGTCGGTGGCGTCACCAGAAGCAGCCGGGGCCTCAGACTCAGCGTCCTCAGCAGGCTTGTCCGGGGTCTCAGCAGCCTTCTCAGAGGAATCCTCGGACTCCTCAGCAGCCGGTGCGGACTCGCCCTCATCACCGATGATGGCGATGACCTCGCCCACGTCTACGGTGTCATCTTCCTCAGCCTTGATTTCGAGGATGGTGCCGGCGACCGGGGAGGGGATTTCGGTGTCGACCTTGTCGGTGGAGACCTCGAGCAATGGCTCGTCGACCTCGACGGTGTCACCGACGGACTTCAGCCACTGGGTAATCGTGCCTTCGGTTACAGATTCGCCCAGTTCGGGCATCACAACAGAGTGTGCCATAAGTGTTAAGACTCCTCGAAAGTTGGAATTAGTGAAACGCTAGTGATTGATTCTACAGCGTGTTTATAAAAGCTGCGCATGGGTGGGGTGAATTGGGGCAACCTCCGCACGAAGTGGCTGAAGGTGGGCTCCGGTAGGCTAAAGAGCCATGTTCAACCCCTTCCGCCGCAATAGCTCTAAGTCCCAACTGCGCCCACCCCGCGCACCGGGGGAGACCATTCGCGCAGAAGACGCTCAGGAGCTCCAAGCTTGGGCGCAGGGGCGGGCTTATATTGAGGCATTTGTGGAGCCGGAGACCGTGGTCAACGAGATGTCGGTCGTCGTGGTTGATGAAAGCGGCGCCTTCATCCGCCGCCGCATTGGTGGACCCAAAGGGATTGACGCGGTAGCCAAGCTTTTGCGGTGCGATGTTTATGACGTCGAAGAGACTGGCTACCCCCAGCGCATGCGCGAGCGCATTGAGCGCGAACGCATTCTGCGCAAGCGGGAGGAGCAGCGCGAGCGCCGCGAACGCTTTGAGCAGCGCCAGCAGCAGAACCAACAGGGCGATAGCTAAACAGCCACAACGTCTGTTGCTTATTCGCTAACGATAGTGGCGCCTGCCTTGGCCAGTTCCTTCAGGGCGGCAGCGCCGCGGGTCTCGTCGACGGGCGCGCAGTAGTCCGCCAGAACCCGCACGGTGAAGCCTTCCTTAAGGGCGTCGGCAGCCGTCGCGCGCACGCAGTGGTCGGTGGCAATGCCAACGATGTCCACGGCGGTGACGTTGTGCTCACGCAGCCAATCTGCGAGTAGAACACCATCGGCTGCGCCTTCGAAGCCCGAGTAAGCGGCGGTGTATTCGCCCTTCTTGAAATAGGCCTGGGCGGGTGCGATGGCCTCGTGCATGGCGGCGCCATAAGAATCGGCCACGCAGTGCGTGGGCCAGGTATCGACAAAGTCGGGGTTCTCAGAGAAGTGGGCGCCTGGATCGATGTGCCAATCCTGTGTGGCTACGACCGTGTCATAGGAGGTTTGGAGAGCGCCGATGCGCTCTGCGACCTTGTTCCCGCGTTCGGTGCCGAGGGCTCCGCCGGGGCAAAAATCATGTTGGACATCGACAATGATGAGTGCAGGTGTCATACGGGGCAATTCTATACCCTGGGATGCGATGAAAACACCGATTCCTTTTTATTTACAGAAAATCTTAGATGGCGTTCACGATCATGATTCCGGAGAAGTCGCGGACTATATCCCGGAACTGGCCCAGGCGAACCCAGACCAGTTGGGTGTTGCGCTGTGCTCTGTCACGGGCCACCTGTATAGCGCCGGTGACGCGGAAAACCGTTTCACCATCCAATCCATTTCAAAACCATTCGTCTACGCCCTCGCTTTGAGTGAGCTGGGCTTAGATGCGGTACGTGATGTCGTCGGCCTCGAGCCCTCTGGGCAGGCTTTCAACGAGCTTTCCCTGGCCAAGGATCATCGCCCTGTGAACCCGATGATTAACGCCGGTGCCATCGTGGTCAACCAGCTCATCAACGGCGTGGACTCCAGTGTGGAGGACCGCGTGGAGAAGATTCGGTCCTTCATTTCACAGCTGGCGGGGCGCGAGGTGGACGTCGACAAGCGCCTGTGTGACTCCGAACTTGAGCATGCCGAGCGTAACCTCTCCCTCGCGCATATGCTGCGCTCCTATGGCATCATTCAGGATGATGCTCACGACGCCGTGCTGTCCTATACCTCGCAGTGCGCACTGTCGGTCGATGTGCGCGACCTTGCCGTCATGACCGCGACCTTGGCCAATGGTGGGCGCCAGCCGGTAACGGGGGAGAAAATTCTGGACGCCGACGTCTGCCGCATGATCCTGGCGGTGATGAGTTCCTGCGGCATGTACGACGGCGCTGGGCGCTGGATGGCGGAGGTGGGAATCCCGGCGAAGTCAGGCGTAGCCGGCGGTCTCATCGGTACCCTGCCGGGCCAGATCGGTGTGGCGACGTTCTCTCCGCGCCTCGATGAGCAGGGAAATAGCGTGCGCGGCACCGCAATTTTCCGCGAGCTTTCCTCGGACATGGGTCTGCACCTGATGTCCACAGAGAACCGCTTCGGTGTGCACCCAGTACGCAGCGTTGATGAAGATGAGGAGACGGCGATCATCCGCCTGCAGGGTCATATCAACTTCACCGCTACCGAAGCCATCCTTCACGAGCTGGAGGAGCGTCAATTCTCCGGCAAACGCTTGGCCTTGGACTTCTCGCAGGTCTCTGGGCTGCACAAGGTGGGCCGGCGCATGCTCAAGGAAGGCCTGCGCCGGCTGCGTGAGGAAGGCAATGAGGTCGCGCTTGTCGACGATGACGGGCTCGTCACCGACCGCGCCATGTCAGATGGCACCGTCCTCCCGCTGGCGGACAAGGAGGACTACGTCATCGCCGGTGAAGAAGTGTGAGCGGCCTAAAGTCGCTCACGCGAGGGGCCGAATTGAAGACGCTCTGATCTAGGCTTCGGCGATCTCGCGCAGCGCGGCCACCACGGTGCGCACCGGCACACCGGTAGCGCGCTTCGGGGTGTAGCCGCGCGGGGCGGAACCGTTCCAGGAAGGGCCGGCGATATCGATGTGGGCCCACTCGATGCCCTCGCCCACGAATTGCTTGAGGTAGGTGCCGGCGAATTCCATGCCTCCCTCACGCTTGGCGTTGATGTTGCGGATGTCCGCGGCCTGGGACTTGATCTCCTCGTCGTGCTCTTCCAGCAGCGGCATGGCCCAGGCGTTCTCGCCCACCTCGCGGCCGATTTCGGCCAAGCGATCGCGGAAGACCTCAGAGCCCATGATGCCGGAGGTGCGCGAACCCAGCGCCACGATCTGTGCGCCGGTAAGCGTCGCGGTCTCGATGAGGTAATCCGGCTTATCCTCGCTGGCGCGGGCGATGGCGTCCGACAGCACAAGGCGGCCCTCAGCGTCGGTGTTGAGGACCTCGGATGTCAGGCCACCGTAGTGGGTAATGACATCGCCCGGGCGGGTGGCACTAGAGCCCGGCATGTTCTCAGCCAGCGGCAGGGTGGCGGTGATCTGAACCGGCAGCTTCAACTTGGCCGCAGCGATGATGGTGGCCGCCATGGCAGCGGAGCCGCCCATATCCGAAATCATGTCCCACATGCCATTGCCCGGCTTTAAGGAAATACCGCCGGTATCGAAGGTGATGCCCTTACCCACGAGGGCCACGTGCTTCTTGGCCTTCTTGGGCTTCCAACTCAGGCGCACCAAGCGCGGCGGGCGGGCCGAGCCCTTGCCCACGGCCAAGATTCCGCCGAAGCCCTGCTTCTCCAGCTGCTTTTCATCGAGAACCTTGACGTCAAGACCGGCCTCCTTGGCCTGGCCGGAGAGGAAGTTGGCGTAAGACTCCGGGTAAAGCTCGTTGGCGGGGGCATTCACTAGGTCGCGGGCGAGCAAAACAGACTCGGCCACGGTGCGGGCTGCCTCGAATTCTTCGGAAACAGATTTATCAGCCACCACGGTGAAGGTAGCCGGTTGCTCCTTTTCCGTGAGCTCAGTGGAGCGGATTCCGCGGTAGGCATAGCCGCCGAGGATGAGTCCCTCAACGGCGGCCGTAACGCCGAAGTCCGCCAAGGTGGTCACGATGGTGCCCACGCCCGCAGTGCCGCGAGCGGCGCTGCCGGCGGCGCGGCGCAGAGCTTCATCGTCAAGCGCCTCAACGTCACCCAAACCCAACGCGATGACCTGAGCGGCACCTGCCTTCTGTGGGGCGGGAACCTTCACGATCTCCCCGGCCTTACCCGTCGCGCCCACGGCGGCGAGAGCCTCGTACGTCGAGCGCAGCGCGGAGGAACCGAGCAGGGAGGTACCCGGAACCTCGAGCCCCTCCTCACCAGCAAAGGTAGCGATGAGCAGGGCGTCCGCCTGCTTGGGGGCCTTCTTGGCCAACTCAACGGTGGGGAATGAGCCGCGTGCGGGCAGTTCGAACGTGGTAGAAGCCACAATGTCCTCCTTGAGAAAAGTGACAATGGGATACTCCTCACACCCTACCCGTGTCCATGACGTGGAACGCGGAGGGGCGATGTGCGCGAAGGTTGACTATTTCAGGCAATACTTCGCTTGGGCATTTCTGCACTTCTATAGGTGTCTGGGGAGTACGCTGTAATCCATGTTGAATTACACCGTGACGCGAACTGATAATCCCACCTCCCCGGAACGCCTGCAGGAGATTTTGGCGAATCCGGGCTTTGGCAAGTACTTCACCGACCACATGGTGACGATTGATTGGACTGAGGACAAGGGATGGCACGACGCGCAGGTGCGCCCCTATGCGCCGTTCAGCATGGACCCGGCCTCTACCGTCTTCCACTATGGCCAGGCCATCTTCGAGGGCATCAAGGCTTACCGCCAGCCCGATGGCAGCATCGCCACCTTCCGCCCAGAGCAAAACGCGCAGCGTCTGCAGGCTTCCGCCCGGCGCATGGCCATGCCGCAGCTCCCGGAAGAGGAGTTCGTGGAGTCCCTGCGCCAGCTTGTCGACGTCGACCAGGCCTGGGTTCCTGAAGCCGGCGGCGAGGCGGCCCTGTACTTCCGGCCCTTCATGATCGCCACTGATGTTTCGCTGGGCGTGCACCCGGCGAATGCCTACCGCTATGTCGTCATCGCCTCCCCGGCAGGCGCGTATTTCTCCGGTGGTATCAAGCCGGTGTCCGTCTGGCTGTCCACCGACTATGTACGCGCCGCACCCGGCGGCACCGGTGCAGCGAAATTCGCGGGCAACTACGCGGCCTCCCTGCTGGCGCAGGCGCAGGCAGCGGAAAAGGGCTGCGACCAGGTGGTCTGGCTGGATGCTATCGACCGCACCTACATCGAGGAAATGGGCGGCATGAACCTGGCCTTTGTCTACGGCGAAGAGGGCAACCAGACCCTGGTCACCCCGGAGTTGTCGGGTTCACTGCTACCGGGTATTACCCGCAAGTCTCTGCTGCAGGTGGCTGAGGACATGGGGCTGAAGGTCGAAGAACGCCGCATCACCTACAAGGAGTGGGAGCAAGACGTTGCCTCCGGCGCGATGGTGGAGGCCTTTGCCTGCGGTACCGCGGCCGTTATTACCCCGGTGGGTCACGTCATGGGAACCGATACGGACTTCCACATCAACAACGATGAGGCCGGTGCCACGACGATGGCTTTGCGTGAGCGTCTCACCGGTATCCAGCGCGGAGCCGTTGAGGATACTCACGGCTGGCTGCACACGCTGGTTGAAGCGAAATAAGTGGGCTGCCTAGGCGAGCTCTGCGGCCAGCTGCACCAGCGGCAAGGCGGCGAGCGCGCCGAGGGGGAAACCTTCGCTCAGGTTTAAATCAAGCAGTGGGTTAAGTTCCAGTTCCTTGAGAGCGAGCGCATAAGCCGGTTCTGGGGTTGTACTGCCCGCGCGCAGCCAGCCTTTCACGCCAGGGGCGGTGCGCTCGGCGAGAACGGCGGCGGTGGCTGCCAAGGGGCCGTCGATAAGCACCGGTGTTCGTCTCGCCGTGGCCTGCGCGATGAAACCCACCAATGCCGCGAGGTTCGGGGAACCGATGGTCTGCACGACCTCCCAGCCCTCTAGGTTGCGGGCGCGGAACATGGAGTCGCGCACAACGCTCACGCGGGCCTTCCACATCGCATCCGTGATACCGCTGGCAAGAGTATTCGTGCCTACAATTGCCACTGGTTCGGTGTAGGTGATCCGGCCCATGACACCTGCGGCGAGTGTTTCTTCGCCCATGCAACAAGCGGACGTGATGAGCAGGTCGGCCCCGGAATCGATCTCACGATCAGCCGTGGTCATGCCCAATTCGATGAAAGACTCGCACTCTGTAGGAGACATGGCGGCGGAGGTGTCGCTTGACTCGACAACGCTGCAGTCGATGAACTCGATGCCCACTCCCGCTCGCTGCGCGGCGCTGAGGAGGCTATCGCGCCACCGCTTTTCATCAGCGGGGGAGTACTGCGTGATACCCACACCATCGATGGTGCGCGCAGCGATGGGATGGGAGCCTTCAAACACGACGGCTCGGGGCCGCTCAAGAGGCGTGACCTGCGGAGAATCCTGCGCTGCCGCCAGCCACGCGGCAATCTCTGCCATGCGGTTTGGCTGTGCTGCGGTTGAAAGGCGCAGCTGAGGAACCGCGGTGAATTCAGGCATGTGTCCTCCGGTCTAGACGGTAGCTCCGCGCTCCACCTGCGGGCGCGGGGTGCGCCACTTACGCGGCTGGGAGGCGCGGGAGTACGCGTAGAAGCCTAGGCCAAAACCGGCCTCGGTGGTGCCGGGGAACTTCAGGCGCACTGCGTTGTTGCACTTACGCGCGAGCCAGAAACCCTCGACAGCGAAAACCAGGATGACCGCCATGGCGCCGATAGAAATGATCTGCGACAGGCGCGGGTCCCGGCTGCCGACGAACATGAGCACCAGCAGCACGATCATAAAGGGCATGACCCACTCGTTGATGAAGCGGCGGGAATCTACCCAATCGCGCACGTAGCGGCGGACCTCGCCCTTATCGCGGGCGAGCAGGTAGCGCTCGTCGCCAGCGGCCATGCGCTCCTGTGCCACCTTGTTGCGCTCGCGGGACTCTTGGCGCTCCTTGCGCTTATATTCCTTCCACTCTGCCTTAGACATGGAAGCTTTGAGTTCCTTGCGGTGCTGGTAGCGCTGCGCGTCCGACATTCCCCGGGGATCACGCTTGACGCCGCGGGCGATTTCTTGCGCATCGCGCTTGGGCGTCGGGCGGCCCTTCGGCGGCGTGTAGCCCTTGCGGTGCGGTTTCTCGGCGGCGGGTTGTTCTACCGGCGCCGAGGTGGGCTCGGCGGGGGAAGAAGCTTTGTCATCTTTTTGCCACGGAAGTTTCACGCTGTTTAGCGTACAAGGTCGCGCGGACATAACGGGAATAGGCCCGCGGGAGATAGCGTTGTGGTGAGGGAACAGGGCACCAGTGAACCACTAGTGAACTGTGAGGCATCCTTTCTTCCTCGTGTATGAGGGGGTAGGGTGGACTCCAGAAAAAATGCCGTAAACATAAGAGGAGAAATCATGACCGCTCCCGCGTCTGCAACCGGAGTTATCCTGACCGAGGCCGCTGCGGCCAAGGCAAAGTCCCTGCTTGATCAGGAAGGCCGCGACGATCTGTCACTGCGCATTGCTGTCCAGCCGGGCGGCTGCGCGGGCTTGCGCTACCAGCTCTACTTCGATGACCGCACCCTGGATGGTGACAAGGTGGACACCATCGGTGGCGTTAACCTCGTCGTAGATAAGATGTCCATCCCGTACCTCACCGGTGCCAAGATCGACTTCTCCGACACCATTGAGGCCCAGGGCTTTACCATCGATAACCCCAACGCTGGCGGTTCCTGCGCTTGCGGTGACTCCTTCAATTAAAGTCACATAGACGATATGTCGAAGCCCTCGCCGTATGGCGAGGGCTTCATTTTTATTCTTTATTTTTAGAGCTTCACGGGGTAGTCGCGCTGCTCGATCTTGGGGTCGATGCGCTCTTCTACGAAGATGCCATGCCAAATCATGAAGGACAGTACCGTCCACAGGCGGCGGGAGTGATCGGAGATTCCGTCACGGTGCTCCTTGAGCATCTCCAGAACTTCCTTCTTATTGAAGATGTCCTCGGTTTGAGACTCCGTAATCTGATCCTGAGCCCAGCCATAGAGCTCATCGCCGGCCAGCCAGTGGCGCATCGGAACCGGGAAGCCCAGCTTCTTGCGGTGCAGTACGTGCGGCGGGACGATCTGCTCCATGGCCTTGCGCAGCGCGTACTTGGTGGTGCCGTGTGAAATCTTGAGGTCGTAGGGGATAGTTTCCGCGACCTTGAATACTTCCTTGTCCAAGAAGGGAACGCGCAGCTCCAGGGAGTTGGCCATGTTCATCTTGTCGGCCTTAACCAGAATGTCACCGCGCATCCACGTAAACAGGTCGAGGTGCTGCATGCGGGCTACCGGGTCAAAGTCCTGGGACTGCGCATAAATCGGAGCGGTGACCTCGCGGTGGTCCCACTCCGGCTTGGCCCACGGCAGAACCCGCTGGAGCTGCTCGAAGTTGAAGGAGCGGGCGTTGCCGTAGTAACGCTCCTCCATGGTCATGGACCCACGGTTGAGCAGGGACTTGCCCTTCATGCCTTCGGGGAGAACCTGCGAGAGCTTACCCAGGCCACGGCGTAGCGGGGAGGGAATCTTCTCAAACGGAGCCAGCGAGAGTGGCTCCTTGTAAATGGTGTAGCCGCCAAAAAGCTCGTCGGCACCTTCTCCAGACAGCACCACCTTGACGTGCTTACGGGCTTCCTGGGCCACGAAGTACAGCGGGACGAGGGACGGATCCGCAACGGGGTTGTCCAGGTACCACATGATCTTCGGGACGGCGTCGGCGTACTCCTCGGGGGAGACAATCTTAACGATGTGCTCTACACCAATGGCAGCGGCAGACTCGGCCGCGACGTCGACCTCGGAGTAGCCTTCGCGCTCGAATCCGGTGGTGAAGGTGAGGAGGTCCGGGTTGTGGCGCTTGGCCAAGGCTGCGATGGCGGTGGAGTCAATGCCGCCGGAGAGGAAGGAACCGACGGTCACATCGGCACGCATGTGCTTCTCGACGCTATCCTCCAACGCCCGCGCAATCCTATCGAAGAGCTTCTGCTCCTCGCCCTGCTTCACAGGTTGAATGGGGAAGCGGGGCTTGAAGTAGCGCTCCGATACAACTTTTTCGCCAGGGCGAAGCGTTACGGTGCAGCCAGACTCGACGCGGCGAATATTGGCGTGGAGAGACTCCGGCTCAGGCACGTACTGCAGGTCCACATAGTGCTCGATGGCGCGCTTATCAAGGCTGAGGTCTAGACCCAGTGACCCGGCCATTGACAGGATGCACTTCATTTCAGAGGCGAAAATGGTGCCCGCATCCGTGGTGGCGTAATAAAGGGGCTTGATGCCGAACTGGTCTCGGGCGGCAAACATGGTGCGCGTTTCGGTGTCCCAGATGACGAAGCCAAACATGCCACGGAGGTGTTCTACTACGTCCTTGCCCCAGTGGTGGTAGCCGACGACGATGGGCTCACCATCGCCCTCAGTATTGAAGGTGTAGCCGGCTGCGATGAGTTCTTCGCGCAGTTCGACGTAGTTATAAATCTCGCCGTTAAAGGTGAGGGCGTAGCGCTGTGGGTTACCTTCGGGTCCCCAACGTAGTGGCTGGTGGGAGTGCTCTAGGTCGATGATGGACAGGCGGTTAAAGCCGAATGCCGCATCGTCGTCATGCCAAGTGCCGGCAGCGTCGGGGCCGCGATGGCGCATGCACTGGAGGGACTGCTCGAGAGCCTCCAGATGCTGGGCGGCATTGCGATCGGCGCTCAGTAGCGCGCAGAGTCCGCACATAAACTTGTTTCTCCTTATATATCAAGCTTCATCTTTGACACACTTTACGGCCGGATCCGGAGGATCGGCGAACCCCGCGCCGCGCTCCCCGTTAGGGTGCGAACTTTCGGATGATGCACGGCTATGCCCTCTGTGAATTGAGTCATAGCGGGTAGGGGGAGGGTGGGGTAGTCGGTGTGACCTTGTGCAGGTGGGCCGGTAACATCCCGTACGTTCACTATTTATAGAGCGGAGCCAGCGTCTAATCAGTCCAGCGAAAAGGTCTGAAATTCAGGCAGGATCCTCTATCCTGATTGGGTAGGAATGCTCTGTGAGTATTCGAGAAGTTTGTGTGCACAGAAAGGCAGAACACACGTGGGACAGCGTAAGCAACGCAACCTCGGCCGTAAGGCGGGCCTAGCGGGCGTCATCGCTCTGGGCGGTCTAGCTCTGGCAGGTTGTGACGTCGCAGCACCGACGGCCGTTGAGAACCTCCTTGGTATGGGTTGGCCGAAGGGTATTACCCCTGAGGCGACCTCGATGTACAACTTCTGGATCTGGGTCTGGGTTGCTGCATGGATCGTCGGCTTTATTATGTGGGGTCTCTTCCTCACTGCCATTTTCCGTTGGAGCGCGAAGAAGGCCGAGAAGGCTGGCAAGGGTGAATTCCCGAAGCAGCTGCAGTACAACGTGCCGCTGGAGATGGCTTTGACCATCATTCCGATCCTTATCATTATGGGTCTGTTCTTCTTCACGGTTCAGGCACAGCAGAAGGTTACGGCCTTGGATAAGAACCCTGAGGTTACCGTTGACGTGACTGCCTTCCAGTGGAACTGGAAGTTTGGTTACGCCGAGAACAAGGTTGATGGCGAGAACTACGATGGTGCCGATGCGGAGCGTCAGAAGCTCGCTGAGGAATCTTCCCTGGATCCGGAGGGCACTGAGAACCCGAACCCGATCCACGGTAAGTCCATGGGTGATATCTCTTACCTCAACTTCAACAAGATTGAGACCGTCGGTTCTACCGAAGAGGTTCCGGTTCTGGTTCTCCCGGTAGACACCCCGATTGAGTTCCGCCTCGCCTCCGGCGACGTTTCCCACGCATTCTGGGTTCCGGAGTTCCTGTTTAAGCGCGATGTCTATGCACACCCGGAGAACAACTCTCAGGAGCGTCGCTTCCAGGTCGAGAAGATTGAGGAGAAGGGCGCCTTCGTCGGTCGCTGTGCTGAGATGTGCGGTACCTACCACGCCATGATGAACTTCGAGATTCGCGTCGTTGACCGCGCAGACTTCAACGAGTACCTCAAGTTCCGTGAGGAGAACCCGCAGGCAACCAACGCCGAGGCCCTTGAGCACATTGGTGAAGAGCCTTACGCAGTTACGACTACTCCGTTCAACTCGCTGCGCGATACACGTGATGCCGACAATTTCGTTGACACCTCGGCTGCGGCATAAGAAAAGGAACTGATACACAATGCGTGCAACATCTAAGGTCTTTTACTCAATTGCGACCTACCTCTTCGTGTCGCTCATCGTCTACATCATTGGTGTTAACTACGTCAAGGATGATGGTTACCTGTACGGCGCTGAGTGGGTCGGCATCGTCGGCATGCTCCTTGCCGTGCTGCTCTGCATCATGCTCGGAGGCTACCTTCAGTTCACCGATAACCGCTCTGACATCGCACCGGAAGATTGGGAAGAGGCGGAGACTGAAGACGCAGCCGGTATTCTCGGCTTCTTCTCTCCAAGCTCCATCTGGCCGCTGTGCATGACCGGTTCGATTGCGGTTCTCGGCCTCGGAATCATCTACCTCTACTTCTGGATGATTATCCTGGGTGCCGTCCTGCTCGTCACCTCCGTGACCGGCCTTTCACTGCAGTATGGTCTCCCGAAGGAAAAGCACTAAAGCTTAATCTTTTCTGCCGCGCTTTCTAGCGTCACGACTTCTCATGCCTCCGCCACACATCGTGGCGGAGGCTTTGTCGTTGGCAAGACGGCGTCGTACTGCGTTGCGGAAAGTTCCCAAAAAGGAGAAAAAATTTCGCTATGGGTGGAGCGCTGGGGGAGCGGGCGGCCGCTGAAAGCCTGTACCTGTAGGTCTGGGCCTAGAATTCCAGCACGTTAACGGCCATTTTTACGGGGGGCAACCGAAAGTTGCAGTCCTGCACTTTCATGTGTGGCGGTGGGTGTGATTTATCTCATTAGGGTTGGTTCGCCTGCTGCCGGGTTGCGGGCGGAACGCACCTCTTCTTGTCCTGTTGCTGGCTTCACAACAAGCGTTGCCAAGTCTCACTACCTGCAGGGATGGGGCGTCGTAAAGCGCGCTAAAAAGTTCCCGACTACTTCCTGGAAGATCTATAGTTCCTACACGGGGTGAAAACTGTGAAGGTCTAGGTAGTGGCCTCAAAAAAATCGGGGGGAAATGAGATGACTTATGCGGTCAGACCAGCCATACTGTTATGCGTGACGAGCGTAGTTTCTAACCAAGGTATGGCAGCACCACGTGTTGCCGCGCTGAACCGACCCAACATGGTCAGCGTCGGCACCATCGTGTTCCTGTCTCAGGAATTGATGTTCTTTGCTGGACTGTTCGCGATGTGGTTCACCTCGCGTGCGAACGGCCAGGAGGGTGACTGGGCAGAGCACACGGCGCACATCAACGTGCCCATGGGCTTCCTCATTACGAGTGTCCTGGTTCTTTCCTCCGTGACCTCTCAGTTCGGCGTGTTTGCAGCAGAAAGGGGTGACGTTTACAAGCTCCGACTCTGGTACTCGGTAACCATCGCGTTGGGTGTTGTCTTCTTGGGCATCATGGCGTTCGAGTGGACAGAGTTGATCATGGCAGGTCTCACTGTTCAGTCCAGTGTCTTCGGATCGGTCTTCTATATCCTGACCGGTTTCCACGCGGCACACGTGACTGCGGGTCTGATCGCCTTCGGAATTATCTTGGCGCGCATTGCCCGCTCCAAGTTCACGCCTGCACAGGCCACCGCGGCAATGGCAGTGTCTTACTACTGGCACTTCGTTGACGTTGTGTGGATTGGCGTGTTCGTAGTCATCTACCTAGTTCAGTAGGCCGTAGTCGCCGGAGAATAGCCGGCCTACAGTCATTCATCTCCATGTACGAGTTATCTAAAGGAAAATGATGGATAACATCCAGCAGCCCGCCGCAGTGGAAGACACCACTGCCGCGGCTAAGAAGACCCGCCGTCGCCGCAAGGCGAAGCGCACGCTTGCTGGCGTCTTTGCATTGAGCATCGGGCTTACCGGCGCAGGTGTCTTGGCTTCCGCCCTGACCCCTGACGCACAGGTGGCCACCGCTGCAAAGGATGACCAGGCACTCGTTCAAGAGGGCAAGGACATCTACGAAGTCGCTTGTATCACCTGCCACGGTGCGAACCTGCAGGGTATCCAGGACCGTGGTCCTTCCCTCGTTGGTATTGGCGCCGGCTCCGTGTACTTCCAGGTTCACTCCGGCCGTATGCCGATGATGTCCAACGACGCTCAGGCTGAGCGCAAGACTCCGCGTTACACCGAGCAGCAGACCCTGGCGCTTGCCGCCTACGTCGCTGCCAACGGTGGCGGTGCCGACATCGTCTACGACGAGGACGGCTCTGTTGCGCAGGAGTCCCTGCGTGGTGCTAACTACAACGGCCAGATCCAGGCCGAGGACGTAGCAAAGGGCTCCGAGCTCTTCCGTATGAACTGCGCGTCCTGCCACAACTTCACCGGTAGGGGAGGCGCTCTTTCCTCCGGTAAGTTCGCTCCGCCGCTCGACCCAGCCAACGAGCAGGAGATCTACCAGGCAATGCTGACCGGTCCGCAGAACATGCCTAAGTTCTCTGACCGTCAGCTGACCGCAGATGAGAAGAAGGACATCATTGCCTACCTCAAGTCTGCGAAGGAAACCCCGTCTCCGGCTGGTTGGTCGCTTGGCGGCCTCGGTCCGGTGGCTGAGGGCCTGGCAATGTGGATCATCGGCATCAGCCTTCTGTGCGTTGCCGCTATGTGGATTGGATCTCGCTCATGAGCAACGTAAAGAAGAATTACTCTCGTAAAGAGCTCGATGCTATGAGCAACGACGAGCTCGCAGCGCTCGGTACCGAGCTGGATGATGTCACCGTTGCATTCCGCAAGGAGCGCTTCCCAGTCGAGGGCGATCCCGCTGAGAAGCGCGCTGCTGGCAATGTCACCTTCTGGCTGATCATCTCCGTCCTGATGGGTATCGCTTTCCTCGGCGTGTACCTCTTCTGGCCGTGGGAGTACAAGATGTTGGGTGAGGATGGCCTGTGGTGGCACACCCTGTACACCCCGCTGCTTGGCCTGACCTCCGGCCTGTGCATCCTGGGCCTGGGCTTTGCCATTGTTCAGTACGTCAAGAAGATTCTCCCCGAGGAGATTTCCGTTCAGCGTCGTCACGATGGCCCCTCTGATGAGGTTGACCGTCGCACGCTGACCGCGCTGCTGAATGACTCCTGGACCACCTCGACTCTGGGTCGTCGTAAGACCATCATGGGTCTGCTCGGTGGTGCTGGCGTTCTCTTCGGCTTGACCGTTATCGCTCCGCTCGGCGGCGCTATCAACAACCCGTGGAAGAAGCGCCACGACCTGGACTACGCCGGTGATGGCACCCTGTGGACCTCCGGTTGGACCATGCACGAGAAGGGCGTCAAGCTCTACCTCGCACGCGACACCGGTACCATCGCCGAAAAGCACGAAGGGGAGTCCGGCTCTCACTACACCACCCGTGGCGTCACCCGCCTGGTGCGTGTGCGCCCGGAGGATCTCGCTGCCGGTGGTATGGAGACTGTCTTCCCGTTGGCTGCTGAGGATGTCAACGATGGTGCTGAGTACTCCGAGGATAAGGACGTCTACACCAACCACATGCACTCCATCCATGGCAACCGTAACGCTGTGATGCTCATCCGCCTGCGCAACGATGACGCTAAGAAGGCCATCGAGCGCAAGGGTCAGGAAGACTTCCACTACGGCGATTACTATGCCTACTCCAAGATTTGTACCCACATTGGTTGCCCGACCTCGTTGTACGAGGCTCAGACCAACCGTATTCTTTGCCCGTGCCACCAGTCGCAGTTCGATGCGCTGCACTACGGCAAGCCGGTCTTCGGCCCAGCCGCCCGTGCGCTGCCGCAGCTGCCGATTGACGTGGATGAAGAGGGCTACCTCATTGCTAAGGGCAACTTCATCGAGCCCGTCGGACCTGCATTCTGGGAGCGTAAGTCATAATGAGTAACAAACTTGCACAGATGGGTAACAACATGGACGAGCGGTATTCCGCTGCCGGCGTCCTGCGTACCCAGCTCAACAAAGTCTTTCCCACTCACTGGTCCTTCATGCTCGGTGAGATGGCACTGTACAGCTTCATCATCTTGGTGCTGACCGGCATCTACTTGGCGCTGTTCTTCGATCCTTCCATCACGAAGGTCATCTACGACGGCGGCTACACTCCGCTGAACGGCGTCGAGATGTCCCGCGCTTATGCAACGGCGCTGGATATTTCCTTCGAGGTGCGCGGCGGCCTGTTCGTGCGCCAGATGCACCACTGGGCAGCACTCATGTTCATGATGTCCATGATTGCCCACATGCTGCGTATCTTCTTCACCGGTGCGTTCCGTCGCCCGCGTGAGGCCAACTGGATTATCGGTTGCGCTCTGATCCTGCTGGGCATGGTCGAGGGCTTCCTCGGTTACTCCCTTCCGGATGACCTGCTCTCCGGTGTTGGTCTGCGAATCATGTCCGCCATCATCCTGGGTCTGCCGATCATCGGCACCTGGCTGCACTGGGCCATCTTCGGTGGCGACTTCCCGTCCGACCTGATGCTGGACCGCTTCTACATCCTGCACGTGCTGGTTATCCCGGGCATCATCCTGGGTCTCATCGCAGCGCACCTCATCATGGTCTGGTTCCAGAAGCACACCCAGTTCCCTGGACCGGGGCGCGCTGAGAACAACGTTGTCGGTGTCCGCATTATGCCGGTCTTCGCCACGAAGGCCATCGGCATGGGCATGATGGTTGCTGGCGTGCTGGCTCTTATTTCCGGCCTGATGACGATTAACGCCATCTGGAACCTTGGCCCGTACAACCCGTCCCAGGTCTCCGCTGGTTCCCAGCCGGATATCTACATGCTGTGGACTGATGGTGTTGCTCGTGTCATGCCGGCATGGGAGCTCTACATCGGCAACTACACTATTCCGTCTGCGTTCTGGGTCGCACTGCTCTGTGGCCTGATGGTTGTCCTGCTCTTCGCCTACCCCTTCATTGAGAAGAAGCTGACGGGCGACGACGCCCACCACAACCTGCTGCAGCGCCCGCGCGACGTTCCGGTTCGCTCCGCTATCGGTGCAGCGGCCATCACCTTCTTCCTGTTGGTAACGCTGTCTGGTGGTAACGACCACGTGGCACACTTCTTCCAGATCTCGCTGAATGCGATGACCTGGGTTGGCCGTATCGGTCTGATTGTCCTGCCGCCGATTGCATACTTCATGACCTACCGCATCTGCGTTGGTCTGCAGCGCTCCGATCGCGAGGTGCTGGAGCACGGTATTGAGACCGGCGTTATCAAGCAGCTGCCGAACGGTGCCTTCATCGAGGTACACCAGCCGCTCGGCCCGGTCGATGACCACGGCCACCCGATTCCGCTCGAGTACGCTGGCGCCCAGGTTCCGAAGCAGCTTAACCAGCTTGGTCTGGCTGACTCCGAGACGCAGGGTATCTTCTCCAGCGACGACCCGGCTATCGTGTCCCGCGTCAATGAGATTCGCCACGAGAACCACGCTGAGGAGACGGAGATGTTCCGTCAGCTCAACGAGGCTAACCGTCGCGATGACGAGGAGAATGGCCGCATCTAGCGCCTTCACTCACTGAAACACGCTCACAGAGCCCGCACCGCCTTCCACATAATAGGGAGGGGTGCGGGCTTTCAGCGTTTTATTGCATGAGGTGTATTAGGTGAAGTCCCGTGAGCCTTTGGCTGACCGTCCACGACGGGCCTTTGCGGTCTTCCGCTTGCTTGGCTTCCCTCAAGCTGTGATCTCCACGAAGTAGGTGGGGTAGGGGGCGTTCTGCCCGTGCGCGTGCGGCGCGAATAGAGCGCAATCTTGCCCCTTATGCGAGCCACTGGCGCGTGCTAGTGGGGCTAGAGGAAGGGGCAGTGAGCCCTTGTTCATTCCATAATCTGTGTCGCTCTAGGCAGAGCGAACAGCGTTGGGAGAGCTACAAGGGAAGAGGTTGGGGCAATTGCTGAGGCAAGCGGCAAGCCCCAGCGTTCATGATTCCCTTAGGCTTCACGCGTCCTTAGTAATTGATTTCAAACGGTGCGCTAGGTCTCCCTTGGTCGGAATCGCTGCGTTGAGTGTCGTGCGTGATTGGACAGTGCGCTTTCCGTGCTTCTCTTTCTATATATATGGCTAC
Organism: Corynebacterium aurimucosum; assembly: GCF_046895345.1. Lineage (GTDB taxonomy): Bacteria > Actinomycetota > Actinomycetes > Mycobacteriales > Mycobacteriaceae > Corynebacterium > Corynebacterium aurimucosum_G. The sequence continues at coordinate 398,516 of NZ_CP160096.1, forward strand.
TGTTGCATCGGCGTTGGTCGCGAGTGATGGGAGGCGGAATGCGTGCGGGCCGGGGAGGGCGGATTTCCTTCTGCGATTAGTGTCGTTTGAGGCTCGGATGGGAGTTGGTGGTGGGTCAAATGGGGCTTTTGTTAAAGCGCATTACGGTGGTGTGACGAAGGTTACACAACCGGTTTTGTGGAGCTTTCTCGTTCGCGTAGTGTGGCAATGGTCTAGGGGTCGGTGCGTGTTTCTAAGGCCCTGATGTCGCTGGTCAGGGCATGCTTCCGGCGATAGTTATCGCGCATTGGAGTGGCAAACTTTTACACTATGTCGTTTAGGTTGCCATTTGATAACAGGACGGTAACGGAGTCAGTTTTGCGTTTCTGACTCGACATCGCTCGTGATGGTTTCGTAACCTATTCGAGACATTGAGTTACCGACACGGTGTACACATCACCGGTGCTCAATACGAACTGAAGATTTAAGCGCCGCGTCTGGCCCCTCCTAAAAATTCGGGGGCCGAGTGGAGATGGCTCTACAGGAATGAGTCATCGTCGAACACTAGGCCCGTCCCTTGGGTCAGAGCTTTCGTCCGCGTTGCAGAGAAGATAAACACAAGGTTTGTCTTCTTGGCGGAGAAAGTAGGCGCGCAGGAAGATTTGGAGTTTAAATTCGTGGCTAAGCACCGTCGTCAGGGCAACCTGAACACCCGTCGCATTGCATCCACTGCTGCTGTCGCAGCAACCGCAGCAGTTGTCACCCCGGCAGCCGCCAACGCCGCCGAGGTTGTCGTTCCGAACACCGACATCCGCTTCGAGGTTGCCGGCCTGGAGAACGTCCCGAACATTCAGCAGCTGCCGAACGTTGACCGCTACATCCCGGCTTTCAAGGCTAACCAGGGTGGCGGCTACGCCGCTGCTGTTGAGACCCCGGCCGTCGCAGCCCCGGCCCCGGCACCGTCCCAGTCTGTTGGCGAGAAGGTGCTCGCAGCCGCTCGTTCCGCAATCGGTTCCCCTTATGTCTACGGTGCTAACGGCCCGAGCGCCTTCGATTGCTCTGGTCTGACCTCCTGGGCTTACCAGCAGGCTGGCGTGTCCATTCCGCGCACCTCCCAGGCGCAGGCTTCCGCAGGTACCCCGGTGTCCCTCGATGCGCTCCAGCCGGGCGACGTCATCGTGTACTACTCCGGTGCATCCCACGTCGGCATCTACACCGGCAATGGCACCATCATTGACGCTCTTAACTCCGGCACCCCGGTGGGCGAGCGCTCCCTGCACTACATGCCGATTCACTCCGCAGTTCGCTTCTAAGCGCACTGGGTAGTCTTTTCAACCCCTTCCGCTACTCTTGCCATGTTGATGGTGAGGGCAGGGAAGGGGTTCGGCTATTCTTGTAGCCGTTATGCTTTTGCTCGACTGAGGGTATAATTCAGTCAGCTATTAACCGTCTCTAAGTTTCGGGGGTATCCATGTCGCGTCGAGGCCTTGCGTGTGCGGTCGCTGCACTTGCCTTGAGTACGGTTCCAGTTGCCGTCCTGTCACCATCGGCTGTGTCCCAGGAGATTTCTCCCGAGCAGCAGCACAGTACCCCGCAAGCGCAAGAGCCTGAAGATCTCCCTAGCCTCATTGAGCGTATGGCGGACGTTGCCCAGCGTGTGTCTGCCAAGGGCGAAGAGGTCAAGGGGCTTGAGGATGAGTTGGCCGAGTCGGAGAAGGCCATTGAAGAGTTAGACCGCAAGGCCGAGGACGCGCACCGCAGTTCCGAAGACGCCTCCGCGGCGGTAGCTGCGCAACAGGAACGCATCGATGCGCTCGCGCAAAAGCGTTACCGCAGGAATGCTGAATCGACCTCGGTCTCGGCTGCTCTGAACGCCAATGACGTTGCCAGTGCGGTCGAGCGCATGGGCTACCTGGGGGCCTTGTCCAAGGCTGCGAAACGTGAAGAAGATGCGATGGTAGCTGCCTCTGCCGCCGCCGCTGATGCGCACCAGGAAGCTGTCGATGCTGCCGAGGAGGCCCGCCGCAAGCGTGATGAATTGCAGGAACAGCGGGATACTGTTCTCAAGGAAAAGGCCGAGCTGGAGGAACAGCAGAAGGAACTAGAAGCGACCATTGATGGCCTCAGCCCTGAAGCCAGGGAGGCGTGGGTTCAGCACTTCGGCGGGTCTTCCGGTCTTGACCTAGCCGCGTTGGCTGATGGCTCTGGCTCCGCCGCGGTCGAGGCCGCACTCACCCGCATCGGCGCTCCCTATGGGTGGGGTGCAACTGGTCCCGATACCTTTGACTGTTCGGGTCTTATGGTGTGGAGCTACCAACAGATGGGCAAGAGCATTCCGCGTACCTCGCAGGCACAGCTTGCCGGCGGCACCCCAGTGCCGATGGATCAGCTGCAACCAGGGGATATCGTGGGCTACTATCCCGGCGTCACTCACGTGGGAATGTACATCGGTGATGGCCAAGTGGTGCACGCTTCCACCTACGGCGTACCGGTTGCCGTGGTGCCGCTTAATTCCATGCCCGTCCAAGGCGCCGTTCGCTACTAGGTTATGGCGCGCACCCTCCTCGTCACCAATGACTTCCCGCCTACTATTGGCGGGATTCAGTCCTATCTTCGAGATTTTCTAGCCACCCTCAACCCGCAGGATGTCGTGGTCTTCGCCTCGACTCAAGATAGTGACGCTGCCGCGGAGTATGACGCGACGCTGCCCTATACCGTGGTCCGCTGGCCACGCAGCATCATGTTGCCGACGCCCGCCACAGCTCGTCGTATGCAGCAGCTCATTCGTGAACACAACATTGAGGCAGTCTGGTTTGGTGCTGCAGCTCCGCTGGCGCTTATGGCGCCGTCCGCGCGTGCGGCTGGGGCGAGACGCATTGTGGCAACGACGCACGGGCATGAGGTGGGGTGGTCCATGCTTCCCTTGGCGCGGCACGCCTTGCGCAGAATCGGTCAGAATGCAGATGTCATCACGTATATCTCTGAGTACACGCGCAACAGGCTCGAGCCCGCGCTCGGCACGCGTGCCCAGTGGGTGCACCTGCCCTCAGCGGTCAACCTGGAGGATTTCACCCCGGCTACCACGGAAGAGAAACAAGCAGCACGGGAGCACTTTGGGCTAGGCCCAGGCCCGGTCATCGTCTGCATCTCCCGCCTGGTCCCGCGGAAAGGCCAAGACCAGCTGCTGCGCGCAATGCCGGAGGTGTGCGCGCGTATTCCGGATGCCCAGTTGCTCATCATCGGGCGCGGTCGCTATGAGGCGACTGTGCGTGAGCTTGCGCGTCTGTACTGCCCGGACGCCGTGGTGCAGGAAGCACGGGATACGGAGGAATTGCGGATGGCGCTACACGCAGCCGACGTGTTTGCTATGCCGGCGCGCACCCGCGGTGGCGGCCTCGACGTCGAAGGCCTGGGAATTGTCTACCTAGAGGCGCAAGCGGCGGGCCTGCCAGTGGTTGCGGGGGATTCCGGCGGCGCGCCGGAGACGGTAACGCCGGAGACGGGCATTGTTGTGCGCGGTTCCTCAGTGCCGGAGCTTGAGCAAGCGTTGTGCACGCTGCTTGGCGACGTCCCCGGAGCCCACCGTATGGGGGAAGCTGGGCGTCGCCACGTGGAAGAGCATTGGACGTGGGAGATTATGGGCTCACGATTGCGTGAGGTTCTTGAATGTGATCGTGGGCAGGACGCGGTATATCCTACTAGTCATGCTTGAACACACTCCCTCCGCTGAAAGCGACCACGCTGGCCTCACCATCGGGTTCGATATCGGTGGAACCAACCTGCGTGCTGCGGTGATTGATCCCTCCGGAGAGATTGTGGATTCGCTGAGTGTGCCCACCGCCGCGGATGCGCAAACACTCGAAGATGACATCGTGCGCTGCGTAGACAATCTGGCCGCATCCCATGACATCGAGGCCGTGGGGCTTGCTCTCGCAGGTTTTTGGATCCCGAGTGTGAAGTCGTTCGTTTCGCACCGCATTTGCCGTGGCGTGATGCCCCAGTACGAGAGATCCTCAGCAACCGTTTGGACGTCCCGGTTCGCCTAGAACACGATGCTAACTCGGCTGCTTGGGGGGAATGGCGCTTCGGTGCTGGCCGGGGTGCGAAGGACTGGGTCTTTTTTGCCGTGGGAACCGGCATTGGTGCCACGCTTTTTACAGACGGCACAATCTACCGAGGAGCTTTCGGTACCGCACCAGAGTTTGGGCACCTTGTCGTGTCACCGGGTGGGCGCCTGTGCTCCTGCGGCAAGCGTGGTTGCCTCGAGCGTTACGCCTCCGGCACCGCATTGCCGGATACCTGCGAGGATTTGCGCGGCGACTATGATACCGCCCTTCCGCTAAACCCCTCCGGCGAGGAGATCACCGCTGCTGCTCGACAGGGTGATCCACTGGGATTGGCCGTCATGGAGAACTTCGGCCAGTGGCTCGGGCAGGGGTTGTCCATGGTGGCAGATGTGCTCGATCCTGAGCTGATTGTAATCGGCGGCGGGGTGTCCCAGGACGCGGATCTTTACCTGGATAGAGCGCGGGAGTCCATGGCTAGCCAGATTGTCGGGGCCGGTCACAGGCCCCTGGCCCGAGTCGCAACCGCGAAGTTGGGTTCTGCGGCAGGTATGATCGGAGTCGCTGATCTCGCCCGCCAGGAGCACCGAGGTTAACACCGCACATTTTTCTTTCACCGGGCAGCACCGCCTGTTCGGCACATACAGATAGGACTATAAGCGATGCGAAACAAGTGGTACTGGGCCTTCAAGCACATCTTTTTCGGCCCGGCCCTTCGAGTGTGGAACCGCCCATGGTCCGAAGGAATGGAACGCATCCCGGAGTCCGGCCCGGCTATCTTGGCCTCCTCCCACCAAGCGGTGATGGATTCCTTCTACTTCCCGCTTCTGTGTCCGCGGCAGATTACCTTCTTGGCAAAGAGCGAGTATTTCACTACCCCCGGCTTCGTCGGACGCCTGCAAAAGTGGTTCTTTAGCTCGGTCGGGCAGGTGCCGATTGACCGCGTCAACAAGGACGCTAGTGACGCGATGCTGGCGAGCGCGGAACGCATTATCGGCCGCGGAGATCTCTTTGGCATCTACCCGGAGGGAACTCGCTCACCTGATGGGCGTATCTACAAGGGGCGCACCGGCATGGCGCGCATCGCGCTGACCACGGGTGAAAAGGTCATTCCGATCGCCATGATCAATACCCGGAAGGCCAACCCGATCGGTTCGTGGATTCCGCGCCCAGTTCGCGTCGGCATGCGCGTGGGAGAGCCCATCGACCCCCGAGCATGGGTCACTGAGCGCAATCTCGACCCACAAGATCACGCCACCGCTCGTGCCTTTACGGATTACGTGATGAAGCAACTCTCGGAGATGACGGGCGAACCTTATGTCGACGTGTACGCTTCCGATGTCAAGGCTTCCCTGCAAGCTGGACACGGCTACCCGGAAGGGGCCGAGCCCGGTTCGGAGGCGCGGTAATCAGTGACTTCCTCCCCCAAACAGCGATTAGCCTGGCCCGATGTAGCAAAGGGGATCTCCATCCTGGGCGTCGTGCTGTTACACATCACGCTCACAGTTCCAGAATCCAAAGACACGTGGCTGGCTGCCTTCAACGTGTGGCTGGACCCCTTGCGTTTGCCTTTGTTCTTTTTGGTGAGCGGCTTCTTCGCACAAAAGGTGTTTCGCTTCAGCTTCGCAGAGCTTTTCACGCGCCGCCTGTGGTACTTCCTCGTGCCTTATGTCGTGTGGATGCTCGTGGAGCTGCAGACTAAGCGTGTGGAGTACCACTGGGTATTCGGAGATCCTATTTTCGATGTTGATCAGATGGCCGCGAGCCTCCTAGTGGGGCATTCCATGGCATGGTTCCTGCATACGCTGATTCTGTTCAATATCTTCCTCTGGTGCGTGCGCAAGCTGCCCGGGTGGGCAGCGATGGCGTTGAGCTTTACCCCGATTCTGTTCATCGCTTGGCAGGCGCAGTACACCTCGATTGCAAAAGCCATCATGTTCCTCCCGGTATTCGTTGGTGCCGCCTATTTCCGGGATGCCATTGCTGCATTCGCCTCCGCCATCGAGGCACCGTTTAGGGGAACGTGGGATCACCGTAGCTTCTGGGCATATTCCGGGATGACCGTGGCCTATGCCATCGGATTTTTCACCCGCCGCGCGTGGGATAACTACTCAGGGGAAGTCGATGTCACCTGGTTGCTACCTGGTGCGGAAGCGCTGGTGCGGGATGATGTTCACATCCTCGTCCGCCTGGTAGAGCAGTTCTTCGAGGTTCCGGTAGGAATCGCCGTGGCGGTAGCGGTGTCTTATATTCCGGTCTTGTCCACCGGCCTGCGTTTTATCGGTTCGCACACGCTGCCCATCTACCTGGGGCACCCCATCGGCCTGACCGTTCTTTATGGCTACCCCATGGCACTCCACCCACGGGAGGTCACCCTGGCGGGTCAATGGCCGCTGGAAAACACCTGGTTCTGGCTCAGCATGTGCGTGCTCTATTGCGCTGTTGCGTCCTTGGCCCTATGGGCCCTAGGCAAGGTACCCGTTGTGGGCTGGACGCTGACCCCACCGCCGATCGGAGCCAGTCGGCGGAAGAAGGAACCTTCCTCCGCAGGTGTGAGCTTGAGCCAGCAGCTCAACGCAACGAGGAATACGACAAGCAAGAAGTAGTCATTGCCCGGAATCTGCTGCCACCACGACCACGTCAGTTCGAGTTGCTCATCGTAGGGGACAAGCCAGTGACCGCGGGCTAGAAGAACCAGCCATGTGAGGCTGGCAACGACCCAGCGGCGGCGGGCAGTCAGATACACCGCCACCAAGCACAGCCACGTGAAGTGGTGCGACCAAGAGACAGGCGAACACAGCAACGCTGCCGACGAGGCTAGCAGCAGAAGCTCAATCTGTGAGGATGTGCGCTCCATGACCCACCACAACGTCGCCACGATGATGAGACACCCGACTATCCAGAGGGCTGTTGCCTGCTCAGGGATGACGCGGCTGAGCAGGCCCCGGAGGGACTGGTTGCTGGAGTAGGTCAGTGTGCCGATGCGGGAGGAATCCCGGATGGTATCTCCCCAATACACCGTGGAGCTTGCCGGCGAAGCGAGGTGGCCCACCACGCCGCAGACCGCAAAGGAACCTAGGGCCGTAGCGAAAGCACGCCACTCGCGGCGGACGAAAAAGACCGCAAGGAAGACCGCCGGGGTCAGTTTGATAGCCATAGCCACGCCGCTAAGGGCCCCACGCCACGGGCTCCGCGAGTTCAGCAGCAGGCAATCGACAACGACCATCGCCGTCAACAGGAGATTGACTTGGCCGAAGCTGAGAGTATCGATAACGGGCTCGCACAGCAGACACGCACATAGCTCCCACGAAGACCACCAGCCGGGCCTGTGAGTGGTGCAACTCCGAGAAAGGACGGCGTAGAGGCAGCCCCAGAGCGCTGCCACCGATGCCGCAGTGAGGAGAACTGAGAGTAGCCACAGCGGTATCCACGACACCACGGCAAAGAGCACTGCGGCAAAAGGCGGGTACGTAAAGGGCAGTGAGACGCCGTTGTCGAGCACATAGCTTTGCGTGTAGAGATTCTCTCCGCGCAGCAGAGCGCGCCCTCCTTCGCGATATACATCGAGGTCAACGTGGTAATAGGGAAGCACGGAGCCGCCGCTGAATAACGCTGCAGGCTGGATAATCCACGGTAGGGCTGCCAGCCCAGCGATTATCAGGGGGAGAAAGGGAGAGGAAAGGGCTTTCTTCACGCCGCTGAGTATAGGCCCCCAGTGGCACGGCAGCTCTAGGCGGCAGACTAGGATACGGGACGTGCGCTACTTCTACGACACCGAATTCATTGAGGACGGATCGACCATCGAGCTGGTCTCCATCGGAATTGTCGGGGAAGACGGAAGCGAGTACTACGCGGTGTCCACAGATTTCGACCCCGCGAAGGCTAATGCGTGGGTGCGGGAGAACGTCTTGGATAAATTGCCAAGCCCCGCAGACCCAGTTTGGAAATCACGTGAGACCATCCGCGAAGAGCTCTTGAAATTCTTGGGCCGGCATTCCACGCCCATCGAGCTGTGGGCTTGGGTAGGAGCCTACGACCACGTGGTCCTTGCACAACTGTGGGGAGATATGGCTAGCCTGCCCAAGGGGATGCCGCGCTATACCCGGGAACTGAAGCAGTATTGGGAGTTTGCTGGCCGCCCTAAGCTGCCTCCAGTACCCAATGGCAACCACGATGCGTTGGTCGACGCCCGCCATAATCTGGCTAAGTTTCGAGTCTGCGAGCAGTATTTGCCGCTGACTAGGGGCAACCGCGTGCATTAACCGTGAATTAATACCGCAGCCGAAAAGTTCATTAACTAACGCGTGACAGGCCCAAGATGGTTAAATACTGGGTGTGAGTTGGACAGTAGATATTCCCAAAGAAGTGCTTCCTGATTTGCCGCCGCTGCCGGAGGGGATCAATGAGAAGTTCCAAGACGCCATTTCCCGCGAGGCAAAGCAGCAACCGAGCTGGGATCAGCTGCAGGCTGATAACGTGCGCAAGATTCTTGAATCCGTCCCACCTATCGTCGTGGCCCCGGAGATCGAAGAACTCAAGCGCAAGCTTGCCGACGTCGCCTTGGGCAAAGCCTTTCTCCTCCAGGGCGGTGATTGCGCCGAGACCTTCGAATCCAACACTGAGCCGCACATCCGTGGCAACATCAAGACGCTGCTACAGATGGCTGTGGTGTTGACCTACGGCGCGTCCACTCCGGTAGTGAAGCTGGGACGTATCGCCGGCCAGTACGCGAAGCCGCGCTCCTCTGATCTGGACGCGAACGGCTTGTACAACTACCGCGGTGACATCGTCAACGGCGTGGAAGCTAACGAAGAGTCCCGCCGCCATGATCCCGCCCGCATGATTCGCGCCTACGCGAACTCCTCGGCGGCAATGAACCTGGTCCGCGCGCTGACCCACTCCGGAACCGCTGACCTGTACCGCCTCCACGAGTGGAACCGCGAATTCGTGGCCAACTCCCCGGCGGGTGCACGCTACCAGGCGCTGGCGGATGAGATTGAGAACGGCCTAGCCTTCATGAATGCCTGTGGGGTTTCGGACGAGACCCTGCGCTCGGCGGAGATTTACTGCTCCCACGAGGCGTTGCTGAAGGATTACGAGCGTTCCATGCTCCGACTGGGCACGGATCTCAACGGCGAAACGAAGCTTTATGACTTATCCGCACACCAGCTGTGGATTGGTGAGCGTACCCGTGGTCTTGAGGATTTCCACGTGGCCTTTGCTTCCATCATCGGCAACCCCGTGGGCATCAAGCTTGGCCCTGGCGTGACGCCGGAGCAGGCAGTGGAATACGCGGAGAAGCTTGACCCGAACCGTGAGCCGGGCCGCCTCACCATGATTGCCCGTATGGGCCACGATAAGGTGCGCTCCGTGCTGCCCCCGATCATCAAGGCAGTGGAGGACTCCGGCCACAAGGTTGTGTGGCAGTCCGATCCTATGCACGGAAATACCTTCACGGCATCGAATGGTTACAAGACCCGCCATTTCGACAAGATCGTCGACGAGGTCCAAGGCTTCTTCGAGGTCCACCGTGAACTGGGCACCCATCCGGGCGGCGTGCACCTGGAGTTCACCGGTGAGGACGTCACCGAGTGCCTTGGCGGCGCTGAGGACATCACGGATGTGGATCTGCCGGGCCGCTACGAGTCTGCCGTGGACCCGCGCCTAAACACCCAGCAATCGCTGGAGCTGTCCTTCCTTATCGCTGAGATGCTGCGTAACTAGTACGGCCTCCAGAGAATCGGCCACGTGCCGTATTCTCCGGAGCCGAACCACCAAGCCGCCACGGCGATGGCCAAGGTGGCGAGGCCGACGAGGACGAGGAAGCCAATGAGGGCAATCGCGCTGCGGTTGCTCAAGGGCCGTTCTTCCGGCTCTTCCTCGGCCCCGGCTGGGGGAACGGGGGCAGAAAGCTCCGGTACCGCAGGGGAGGGTGCCGGGGGCTCGACAGGCGCGGCTGGCGGGAAGAAGGCGTCGTTGCGCGGCTCTACCCGGGTTTCCCGCGTTGGGGGCTGGGGCGCAGGGATAGCTGAGGTCGCTTCAAAGACCCGGGTATTATCCGTGCCCGAAAAATCCGTTGGAACGGCAGCAGTACGTGCGGCAGCTGAGTTCCGCGGAATGGGGACAGTGAACTTCGGGAGCTGTAGCTCGCGGGAGACATCATCCAAGGCATCGAGGAATTCGCCGGCATCCGCAAACCTTTCGGCTGGCCGGCGTGCAGTGGCGGTGGCCACGAGGGCGTCGAAAAGCATGGGTACCCCCTCGATGCGGGAGGAGGGCGCCACCACATCCTCGTGCACGCGCGCGGTGGCGTGCGCCAGCGGGGTATCGCCGTGGAAGGGGACTGTGCCGGTCAATAGTTCAAAGAGCACGACTCCTGCGGAGTACACGTCGGAGGCCGGCGTGATGTCCGCGCCAGTGACCTGCTCGGGGGAGAGGTAGCTGACGGTACCGACGATCTGGCCGGAGCTATCGTGCTCCGCCTTGGCGGAGCGAACCAGACCGAAATCGCCGACCTTGACGCGGTGGCTATCCGTGATCAGAACATTGTCTGGCTTGATATCTCGGTGCACGAGGCCGGCATGGTGGACTTCGGTGAGCCCGGCCAGCACGGAGTGCATGACGCCGGCTGCGGCATGCGGCGGCATGGGTCCGCGTTCCGCAAGGAGCTCGCGCAAGGTACCTCCGGTGATGAGCTCCATGATGAGATAAATGGGTAATCCATCCGCGGAAAAGTCATGCACGGCGACGAGATTGGGGTGGCTCAGCTGCGCCATCGCGCGTGCTTCGCGTTCGAAGCGGGTGACGAAGACGGGATCATCGTGATAGCGCTCATCCATGACCTTGGCGGCCACCGCGCGGCCAAGGCGCATGTCAACGCAGCGATACACGGTGGACATGCCGCCGCGAGCGATCGGCCGATCGATGCGGTAGCGTCCCTCAAGAATGTCGCCCACGTTCAGCCTTGTCATGGATTCCAGTATGGCTGATCGGCGCCCCAAAGTGTGATCCGGCTACAGTTGTGTCCGTGACTAAGTCTGAGAAAAACACCGAGAATCCACACCCAGAACTGCCGCAGCTCCTCGCCGGGGAGAAGCTGCTGACGCTGAAGGAGGTCGCTGAAAGGCTCGATCTCCCGATCACGCGTGTCTTCGATCTTCTCAATGCGCGCAAGTTCATTGTGTGGCGCAATGCCGAGGGAGAGCGCCTCGTTCCGGAAGCATTCTTCAACGCCAAAGGCGTCATTTCCAAGCATGTGTCCGGAGTGATTACGGTCCTCTCCGACAACGGGTGGGGCGACAACGAGATTCTGGCGCACCTATTTACCGAAGATGATTCTTTGCCAGGCCGCCCCATTGACGCGCTGCACGGGCACCTAGCGCGCGAGGTTATTCGGCGCGCACAGGCTTCGGCTTTTTAGAGCCCTCATCGGGCTTCGGGGTCGTGGTGGTGCGTGGAACACCATCGAAAATCCATTGCGTTGCTGACCAAGCTACGACCACCATGGCGATATCCCAGAACCAGTTATAAAGCTGGTGGTTCCCGTCGCCGGCAAAGGCGACGCCGATGAATATGGCCACGCCGGTGGTGAGCTTGATCAAGGGCAATGGCGGGCGGAACGTTCCCATGAGCGTGAGCACGGAGGCGTAGTACCAGGGGAGCGTCACAGAGTTGAAGACGAATGCCACCTGGTAGGCAGCGGCCGTGGCGGCGATAGCCCGGCGCACGCCCATGCGACCCCACCACCATACGAGGACGAGGCCGAGGAGCATGAGGATCATCGCAGCCGAGCGCAGCACGGTGAGTACGCCGTTATAGGTGGTATCCGGGGAGAAGACTTGGATGAGGGGGACGAGAACGTCAGCGAGCAGGGTAGGGCCAGCTAGAGGGTTGATGACCTTGGAATTGCCGCTGATTTGTGACAACCAGCCCCACGAGCTTCCCGATGCCCACGTAATCGCCGCCACCGCCAGTGCGACCTCCACCACGGCAAGGAAGCCGGACAGGAGGAAGACTCCGAAGCGCTTGATGGGCTTGGTTCCTTTCGGAGCCCAGTGGTGCAGCATGAGCCACACGATAAAAGGTGCGGCGAAGACAGCGGTGGCCTTGAGGGAGACTGCCACGCCGACGAGAAGGAGGCTGACATGGAACTTGTGGTGCACTGCAGCAAGCAAGCCCAGCGATACTAGCCCCACCATGACTGATTCGTTGTGCATTCCGCCGATGAGGTGCAAAAGCATCACTGGATTCGCCACGCCCAACCAGAGTGCTAGGGCAGGATCGCCTCCGATGCTTCGGGCTAGCCGTGGAATTGACCAGGCGATAGCTGCAAAACCCAGGACCGAAATTGCCTTGTAAACGATGATGCCCGCGGCGACATTTTCTCCTACCAGGTGGGTTACACCATTGCCCATCCACAGGTGCAAGGGGCCATAAGGGGTGGTGGTGTTGCGCCAGTCGTGGGAGACCTCCAAGAGGAAGGGGCCAGGGTTCACCGCCGCGCCTTCGACATACGGATCGAAGCCATCACGCACCATCGCACCTTGCATGAGATAGGAATACACATCGCGAGAAGCCAGCGGTGCCGCACACAACAAAGGGGCAGCCCAGCACAACAGCATCCGACGAATATCGGACAGCGCGCCGTCTGGTTGTGGGTTCTTCAACTGCGGGGCAATGAAGTAGCGGCCGGCTAAAACCCATGCGGCAACCAAACCGAAAAGGCCAACCCAATAGAGGACCATGCCGATGTTGCGGCCATGGCCATAAGCCAGAAAGCCGATATTGAGTGCTTCAAGGAATCCACCGCGATTGCGGGTAGCGCCACCGGAGAAAGAGGCAAGCGTCAGCACGACAGCGGCGATGATGCCCAAAGGCAGGGGATGGGGAATGCGCAGGGGCACGCGCGTGGTTGTGGGACGAGCCATGCTACATCCGGCGGGCCGTGGACTTGTGAGCCAGCTCTTCCAGAGTCACCGTAACCTCGGGGGAAACCTGAGCATTGTGAAGGTGGTCAAGACCCGAGCGCGTGAGATCGCTGATACGCTGCTCGACGATATCCGGTGCACCCGAATTCGCAATGATCTGCGCCATGCGGGCAATCTCTGCGGGATCCTCTGTCTGACCGATGAGGCGACGCAATTCCGCAGCCGCGGCGGGATCGGAGGCATCCGCGCGCTGTAGTGCCAAGGACAAGAGGACTGTGCGCTTGCCCTCGCGCAAATCATCACCGGCCGGCTTGCCGGTCACGGCGGGGTCACCGAAGACCCCCAACAAATCATCACGCAGCTGGAAGGCGACCCCGATGTCTTGGCCGTAGCCGCGGAAAGCAGCGACGAGCTTTTCGGGGGCGCCGGCTATGGCTGCGCCCAAGTGTAGGGGGCGCTCAATGGTGTAGGCGGCGGTTTTGAAACGGTTGACGGAATCAGCCAACGTGGCGTCCTCAGAACCTTCCGCTTCGAGACAGATATCCAGCATCTGTCCGCCGATTACCTCGCGGCGCATAGCGCGCCAAGGGGCGCGGGCACGCGCGAGTGCCTCAGGGCTAAGGCCGGAGTCTTGGAGCATGTCTTCCGCCCAGACCAGGGCCATGTCACCCACGAGGATGGCAAGGGACTGGCCGAAGAAATCAGCATCGCCGTGGAAGCCGAGTTCGCGATGGCGGGCTGCTACGCCACGGTGAACGGTTGGGTTACCGCGCCGGGTATCGGAGGCATCCACGATGTCATCGTGGATCAGGGCGCAGGCCTGGATGAACTCCAAGGATGTGGCTGCGCGGAGCATGGCCTGCGGGGATTCCGCCCCTTCCAGCCCGCGTGCGCCGATAAAACCTGCCCATGCGTAGAGGGGGCGGATGCGCTTTCCGCCATCCAGCACGAAGGATTCCAAATAGGAAATCGCGTTGGTAACCGGAGCGCCGATAGATGCGATGGCATCACGCTGGCGGTCTAGAAAAAGCGCGAGCTCCTCGCGTACGGCTGCGGGAATTTCGTCCAAGGAAGGTATCTGCGGTGTAGTCACGCTTGCCACTTTACCTGGGCAGGTTCAGGGCTAAGGCGCCAGGTTAAGTGGCGTCGGTTGGCGTGAGCGGCACAGTAGATTGCAGGATTGCGAAGGGGCGGGAATCAGCGGGGTAATGGAGGTCGCGCAGGAAATCGCCAAAGCCCATCTTGCGGTAGAGCCCAAAGGCGGAGTTGGCTTCATGAGGAACTTCCGGTGTGGAGAGCAAAATATAGCGAGCGGGAAGATTCCAAGCTAAGGCTTCTAGTAGTGCGCGGCCCAGGCCGTCACCTTGTTTCACGGGGAGCACGTGGATTTCTGCCAGCTCGAAGTAATTGTGGAGAATCTCTTCTTGCTCTGGGGTAGGGCCGCCGCAGGCGGCGAGTGCACGGCGGAGCTGTTTATCCCACCAGGTATCGGGGGTGCCTAGGAAGCCGTAGGCAAAGCCGGCGATGCCATATTCATCGGTGGCCACAACGCAGGAAAACCCTGGGCGTATGAGATCTGCGCGCCATCGTGAGATGGACCCCTCGCGCACCGAGGGGTTGTAGTCCATCGCTGCAATGTAGATATCCACCAAGTGCGGGAGGGCAATGGCGAATTCTTGGGGGCTTAAGCGGCGCAGCGTGTAACTCACATGTCTAATAACAACAGATTCTCGCGGTATGTGAAAGCACTCGGGAAAACTTTCATCAAGCATCGTGGAGTGCGTGTTCGAAAATATTCGAAATAGTGCTTTGCACCTATTGTTTAATTCGAACACCTGCTCTAAAATTAGAGGTGGATGTAGGAAGGTGGTTTTAAGGTGAATCGCAACAACGAACAACAGCAGAAAATCAACAGCATCAACAGCACAGTCTTTATCGACAAACTGAGGAAGAAGCCCAAGGGGGAGAGGACATGGCACAGGTAATCTCAGCAACAGCGGCGGCCCGCAGCCGGAACCGTGAGGCTATGCAGCGGGTGCAGCGAGACCGTTTTGTGAACCAAGCACTAGATCTCTTAGCGGATGCGCGGAGAAGCGCGGCGGAGGGAAGCTTTGCAGATGCATTGGAAATGGCTTACCGCGCTTCGTTACGTGCAGCCGGGGCACGCGTGGCGGCGTCCACGGTGTCGCGCCGCCGGCGCTTGCCTACTTCCGCCTGGGAGCAGGTGGCTCTCATTGGCCCGGCTGATGCGCAGTGGGCAGAGGAGTTTAAGGAGTACTCCCGAGTGCGCTCACGTGTGGCCTCTGGGTTAGATCCGGTCCCTGAGCCGGATTCGGTTTATCAGTACTTAGCGCTTGCCGCACGTTATGTGGATGCGACTGAGTCCGAGCTGGGCTTCGGGCCAATGGCGGCCTAAGGTTGGGGCCGGGTTCATAGGCCGTGAGGGGTAGTGTGGCCAAATTATGGACTGTCTTTGTGGGAACTATCTCGCTATCCTTGACGTTATAGAGGTAGTAATCCACATTCCCAGTATTACTACCTAAACCCCAACCCATTACGGAGGACGCTGTGGCCCTTTCTGAGCACGAACAGCAAGCGCTGCGTGAAATTGAACAGTCGTTGCTGGCCAATGATCCTGATTTTGGCGCGTCTGTGTCCGGTGAAACTTCTTTCGGCGGAAACTCGGGTGCCCTCACCCTCCGCGGCGTGGCCTTGATTGTTGTTGGCCTCTGCATGATGGTGGGCGGTATCGCGTTGGCTCAGCAATCTCTGTGGTTTGTCAGCCTCTCCGTCCTTGGCTTCCTCGTTATGTTCGGCTCCGGTGTCTGGATGCTGCGCGGAAAGTCT
The DNA here is from genome assembly GCF_046895345.1 of Corynebacterium aurimucosum. GTDB lineage: Bacteria > Actinomycetota > Actinomycetes > Mycobacteriales > Mycobacteriaceae > Corynebacterium > Corynebacterium aurimucosum_G. The sequence continues at coordinate 414,333 of NZ_CP160096.1, forward strand.
GAAGATTCTCTGGTTGCAGTCGGCACGCAGGCCCCTGCGCGCGGACGCAGCAAGCAATCCAAGAAGGGCGGCAGCGGCGTTGGAAACCGCCTGGAAGACAATTTCCGCCGTCGCTTTGAAGAACGCTAGGCCCCAAATAAGGCGCTCATGGGCGTTGCATAGATAGCTGTACTCTGCGCCCCGCAGCCCTCCGCGTTAATTCGCGGAGGGCTGTTTTGCTCTTAGCTGTTCTTAGTCGGTTTTATCTGCCCTGGTCTGCTCTCATCCGCGGAGGAAGTTGGGGGCACAATGGCACCGGCCATTGCATAGAGAGTCTGTGTCACGCTATCGAGCTGCTCCGGAAAGCGCTCCGCTAGCTCTGAAGCCCGAAGGATAGCGGCGTTGAGCAGCGAAATGTCTACCGCGGAAATACCGGGACAGAACGCATCAACGATGGAGGCGAAGCCGCCATGAGAGCGTTGCACTTCCTCGTCAGCAAAAGCTTGGGGGAAGTGCTGAGCGGCAGTCATCAAATGACCGTGGGCCCCATGAACAAAGGGTTCGAGTGTGGCGTCCACATAGGCGCGGAGGCGTTTCGTGGGTTCAGGGGGCAGCCTGGTCTACGTCATCGAGGTGAGGGAAGGATTCGGCTGCGGAGGCATCGATTACGGAGCGGGTGAAGGCGGAGTCCTTTTGGGTGCCGTCGGCGAAGGTGACGACGGCACTGTCCATGGCCTTCGGTCCGGAGACTCCGTCGTTGACCATACCTGCGGTGAGGTCGGAGATGATGACGACGAGCGTGGACATCGGGACGCGGACAACGGCCATGAGGAGGAAGCGGGTACGCGCGAAGAGCATCTCGCGCCAAGCTAGATACATGGTGGATCTTCCTAGCGGATGGGAATCTGTTGGAACGACATCCCCGTCAAATGTGGGATAGAAACACTGTGTTTCTAAAAATGCTGTCGCGAGAAACGGCTTTCTGGGCAGTTTCCCTAAATTCCCCACTTTCCCCCACTGGCCCCGTGTGAGCCTGTGGGACGGTGGAGTCTGGGGTGCTTGACTGCGGGGTAACGCACGTATAAAGCGCAGGATTGTGTGAATGCGGGGGAGAAATCTCCCTAAAGGGGTGAAAGTTGCAGGTGTGAATAAGGGGATGAAATGCGCGCTTAGGGGGTATGTCAAGAGTGTGTTGGGAAAACTTCCCACCGAAAAAACGCCTGTCTAACTGCATGTTTTCCGTGACACGCGGGAAAGGGGGGAGTTAAAGGTGTGGGCGGTGGGGGAAAGTGGGGTAGAGTGGGGCGCAGCGGAGGAGAGTTGTTCTCTTGTCGCGAGAGGAATCCGGAGTTTTCGAGTGACAGGAAGGTGGAACCGGGGATGTTTCTCGGCACCTACACTCCCAAGCTCGATGACAAAGGGCGGCTCACGCTTCCAGCGAAGTTTCGCGAAGAACTGGCCGGTGGCCTCATGGTCACTAAAGGTCAGGACCATTCGCTTGCGGTATACCCGCGGGAGGAATTCGCGGCACGAGCAAGGAAGGCGGCGGCTGTGTCACGCACCAACCCGGACGCGCGTGCGTTCATCCGTAACTTGGCAGCAAGTGCGGACGAGCAGCGCCCCGATGGGCACGGGCGTATCACGCTGTCTGCAGGCCACCGTGAGTACGCAAACCTGACAAAGGAATGCGTGGTTGTGGGGTCGGTCGACTTCCTCGAAATCTGGGACGCAGCCGCGTGGGCTGAATACCAGGCGCAAACTGAAGATGCTTACTCGGCGGCAGACGCCGATGACGTACTTGCTGGGCTGCTCTAAAGCTTTCCCGGCGAACCAAGAGTGCGTGTACGGACTCTGCCCGAGGAGGATGAGCTGGTGTACTTCCCCGACATCAGAACCCTTCCTCGGACAGGGCCCTATACGCACTCGCTTTTTATCGAGAACATCAGACCGCAGCATTAAGCGCCTGAACGGAAAGGGGGACAGCGACTGTGGAGCACGACGGCACCATAAACTACGACGTGAGCGACAATCACGGCCATGTCCCCGTCATGCGTGCGCGCATGGCCCAGTTGCTAGCTCCGGCTGTCGAAGCAGCAGGGGAGAACGCCGTCATCGTTGACGGTACCTTGGGCGCGGGTGGCCACAGCGAATATTTTCTCACCACCTTCCCCTCCGTTCGTATCATCGGCGTGGATCGTGACTCTGCTTCGTTGAGCAATGCTTCTCGACGTCTCCGCCCCTTCGCCGACCGTTTCGTGGGCGTCAACGCTCGTTTCGATGAGGTGGGGCGTGCCATCGCGGAGGGTGAGGGCGAACTCTTCGCCATCGCGCGGGAGTACGGAATTGCTGGGGCGCTATTTGATCTCGGAGTGTCCTCCATGCAGTTGGATCAGGTTGACCGCGGTTTCGCGTACAAGACTGACGCCCCGCTGGATATGCGCATGGATCCGCGCCAGGGGACGACCGCCGCCGACATTCTCAATACTTATAGTCACGGCGACTTGGCACGCATCTTAAAGACCTATGGCGATGAGCGTTTCGCCGGCAAAATCGCATCCGCGGTTCTGCGGGAAAGGGAAAAGGAACCTTTTAGCAACTCCGCGCGCTTGGTCGACTTGTTGTACGCCACCATCCCCGCAGCAACGCGCCGCACCGGTGGCCACCCGGCGAAGCGAACCTTTCAGGCGCTGCGCGTTGAGGTCAACCGTGAGCTTGAGGCTATTGAGCAGGTTATCCCTGTGATTACGGATGCCTTGTCTATTGGCGGACGTGCGGTGTTTATGAGCTACCAGTCGCTCGAAGATCGCATTGTCAAGCATGCTTTCACCAAGCTCAGCACCTCGACCACTCCAGCGGGCCTGCCCATGGATTTGCCCGGGACCGCGGCTCATTATTCCGTGGTGACGCGTGGTGCGGAGAAGGCGAGCCAGGAAGAGATTGCGGAGAACCCGCGTGCAGCATCCGTCCGTGTACGCGCGCTCGAACGCCTTGAGGGGACGCCGTCTTTTCATGAACCGGGAGGTAGGCCATGACGCTGAGAGACCGTACCGCACAGGCGCCCCACCGCCGCGACCACGAGAGGACCCACACCATGGGTGCAAGCCGCGATTTCACCACCGGAGCCGATGCCACGGGCCAAGGAACCGCGCTGCTTGAACGGGGGCGCCGTACCACCCCGCTGCCGAGCCGCACCCCGCACCGCGGCACTGTTCCTACTCGCCGCGTTGGTTCCGGCCTGCGGGGAAGCCGCCTCGGTTCGAAGCAGGTCGTAAGCAATCGTGGGCGTCGTGTCGCACAGCCCACGCGGGTTACCGGCCTCTTCGCGCGCTTGTCCTTCACCGCCATTGCTCTGCTGATTACGGGTGTGGCCGCAGCCATGTGGCTGTCGGGTTTGTCCACGTCCCAGACCTTCAAGATTCAGGAGCTCACCGCCCAGGAATCCACGCTGGATAACCAGCTGGAAACCCTGAACCGAGACTTGGAAAACGTTCGTTCGGCTTCGGATGTCTCTCGCCGCGCCCACGAAGCCAAGATGGGCATTCCGGTCCAGCCGGGCGTTGTGGAGGTTGGCGCAGACGGCAACATCGAGCACAAGCGCGAGGCAACCCCGGATATGGAATCAGTCATCGATGTCAACGGTGAGCCCGTCCGCCCAGGCCAGGCTTCCAGTGACCCGAATGCGACGGCCAACATGTCCGACAACCTCAACGCCCGCCCGACGCTCAGCGAGCGCAACCGCGAAGGCGGAGGTGCCGTTTCCACTGACACGCAGTCGGAGGATAGCCCCGAAGGCGGCCAGCCAGGGGAGGAGAACGTTGAGCTGCCGGATATTCCGGCCCAGGCTCCCTACGCGGCGCGGGGATAGAATCCCCCTCCCGCTTCGCGCGTGCCTGCGTGGGCAGGCGGCGATAATAGGGCACAATTCGGGATGAGACTGTCTCTACCACGCGCCAAGCGTGGGGCAAGACATTCAGCTGTTTACTTACCTACCCTCGCTGCAGACAGAAAGGTGACGTGTGACCCCACCACACTCCGGTGGCCGGCGCCCGAGGCGCGCTCCTGCCGCCCGTGCCACTCAGCCACGCGGTGCCTCTCACCAACCACGGCAGCGCTACGACGCCGACCGCGTCGTTCCCGCGACCCGCTCCCGGAATCCGCGTACCGGCAAGCCTTTCCTGAGCCAGCAAAAGACGATGCGCCAGCGCGTTCACGTCATTGCGGCGGTGTTGCTCGTCATCATGCTGGCCTGGATGGGGCGCCTTGCCTGGGTGCAGATTGTGTGGGGTCCAGACCTGGCAGCGAAGGCAGCAGCGCAGCGAACCCGCGTGTACGTCGATACCGCCGGGCGCGGTGAAATCCTTGCGCGCGATGGCCAGCGTTTGGCCTACACCATGCGTGCTCGCTCATTGACCGTCTCACCGACTCGCCTGCGCGATGAGCTTCGTGAGCAGGAAGAGCAGGAGGCCACCGGGGAGGCCGAGTTTGAGTCCTTGGCTCCCGACGCGAAGAATTCCTACCTAGACAACAAAGTGACCGAGCGGCTCACCGAAATGTCGAAGGGGATTCCGAGCAAGTTGAAGGATGCCGGAATCGATGCTGGCGACGTGGATCCGGAGCAGATTCTGGACAAGCTCCGTGCCGACACCCAGTATGAGGTCCTCGTGCGTAATGTCGACCCAGATGTCGCGGTAGCCATTTCCGAGGAATACCACGGCCTTGCCGCCGATGAGCAGCAAATCCGCCAGTACCCCAACGGTGCTATCGCGGAGAACGTCATCGGCAAGGTATCCATGGACGGCCAAGGCCAGTTCGGTTTCGAAGCCTCCGGTGATACCACCCTCACGGGTATTGATGGCAGCTCCACCGAAGACGTTTCGGCTAATGGTCAGGTGATTCCCGGTAGCCTCCGTGATCAGGTACCCACCACTGATGGCAAAAATGTCACGTTGACGTTGGATCTTGATTTGCAGACCTACGTGCAGCAGAAACTGGAAAAGGCAAAGGCTAACTCGAAGGCGAAAAGCGCTGAGGCGGTCGTGCTGGATGCCGCTACCGGACAGGTCTTAGCTATGGCGAATACTGGGACGGTTGATCCGAACAAGGACATCGAAAAACAGCTCCAGAAGGACAAGACCTTCGATAACCTGGCGGTCTCGCACCCCTTCGAGCCCGGCTCGGTGGCGAAGATTATTACTGCTGCCGCGACCATCGAAGAGGGTTTGACTGACCCGGATGAGGTTTTGCAGGTGCCCGGCTCCATCGACATGGCCGGCGTGACTGTTAATGATGCTTGGTCGCACGGCGTTGAGCCCTACACCACGACCGGCGTCTTCGGTAAGTCATCGAACGTAGGAACGCTGATGTTGGCGGATCGACTTGGCCAAGATAAATATGCCGACTACCTGAAGAAGTTTGGGCTTGGGCAGACCTCCGGCATCGAGTTGCCCAACGAGTCCCCGGGACTGGTTCCCGATCGTTCGCAGTGGTCCGGCGGTACCTTCGCTAACCTGCCCATCGGCCAGGGCCAGTCATGGACTGCTCTGCAACTGGCGTCTATTTACCAGGCTCTCGCCAACGACGGCGAGCGCATCGAGCCGCGTATCATTGACTCGATTACCGCGCCGGATGGGACGAAGGAAGAGCTGGAGGAGCCCGAGACCACCCGCGTGGTCAGTGCTGAAACCGCACGCACCGTCGTCGACATGTTCCGAGCGGTCTTCCAGGATGATCCGCAGGGTCTGAATAACGGTACCGCCGGCAACTCCAATATTGAGGGCTATCAGCTCTCCGGCAAGACCGGTACCGCGCAGAAAGTCGATGAGGACACTGGGGCTTATTCCAATTCCAAATACTGGATTACGTTTGCGGGCATTGCGCCTGCCGACGACCCCCGCTTCGTCGTCGCCGTCATGCTCGATGAGCCGGAATCCGGTGTCAACGACGACGGATCCGGCGGCCAATCAGCGGCCCCAGTTTTCAGCGATATCGCATCCTGGCTCCTTGACCGCGACAATATCCCGCCCTCTCCGCCAGCACCGCAGCTGACGTTGCGCGCCGAGTAGTCAGCTTTCACAGCGAAAAGCACATATCGAAAACCTAGAGACAGAGAAACAGAGAAGAGGAATCACCGTGACCAGCAGCACCACCCTGAAGCGCCTAGCAGAGATTTCTGGGGGCACAGTGATCGGGGATGCCACGACCACTGTTGGATCCTGTGGACTAAACTCTTCGACACTGCCGCCCGGTGGTCTGTTCGCGGCGCTTCCGGGCACACGGGTTCACGGCGCGCGCTTTGCCGCCGATACGGAGGCCGCAGCCATTCTCACTGACGCCGAAGGCCAGCGTATCCTCGACGACGCCGGAGAGAAGCGGCCGCTTCTTGTGGTGGAGGATATCCGCGCCATCCTCGGAACTGTGTCCGCGGAGATTTATGGCCACCCCACGCAGAAACTCACCATCCTCGGGGTGACGGGTACCTCAGGCAAAACCACCACGAGTTACCTCCTCGAAGCAGGCCTCTTGCACGCGGGCTATTCGGTGGGGCTCATTGGTACGACGGGTACCCGCATTAACCGGGAGCCGGTCCCGACTTCCTTGACCACTCCGGAGGCACCGACCTTGCAGGAGCTTTTTGCGCGCATGGTGTCCGAGGGAGTTACGCACGTGGTGATGGAGGTCTCCTCCCACGCGCTATCTTTAGGCCGAGTCCAGGGAACACGCTTCGACGTGGGTGGCTTTACGAACCTGAGCCAGGATCACCTGGACTTCCACCCGACGATGGAAGATTACTTTGAGGCCAAGGCCCTGCTTTTCGACGGCCCCCAAGCCGCCGACCGCTCCGTCATCTGCGTCGATGACGAATGGGGGCTTCGTATGGCGCAGCGCGCCGCAGCACGCCCGGTGATCCGGGTATCAACGACCTCGCAAGGAAGCGATGCCGATATCACTGGCCGTCAGCTCAGCACTGAGGTCACCGGTGCACAGCAGGTGGAACTCACGCTTGCCTCCGGTGAGCATGCCGGAACGTTTGAATTCCGCCTGCCTATGCCGGGTACCTTCAACATCGCCAATGCGGCTCTCGCCACGGGGATGGCCGCCGCACTTGGAATCGAGCCGCAGGTCTTCCTCGAAGGTGTAGAAAAGGTCGCGGTCCCGGGCCGCATGGAGCGTGTTGACCGCGGCCAAGACTTTGTGGCTGTGGTGGATTACGCGCACAAGCCGGCTGCAATCGCGGCCGTTCTGGAGACCCTGCGCACGCAGTTGGAAAGCAGCACGGGCCGCATCGGCATCGTCGTCGGCGCGGGCGGCGACCGCGATTCCTCCAAGCGTCCGCTCATGGGAGCGGCCGCGGCGAAGGGCGCGGACCTTGTTGTCGTCACCGATGACAACCCCCGCACCGAAGACCCGGCATCCATCCGTGCGGCCGTGCTTGCGGGCGCCCAGGAGGCAAACCCAGCGGCTGATATCCGTGAGGTAGGCTCCCGCGCCAAAGCTATTGATGAAGTCGTGGCGTGGGCGCAGCCGGGTGATGCCGTCATCGTCGTTGGCAAGGGTCACGAGGTAGGCCAGCTCATTGGCGATACCGTCCATCACTTCGATGACCGCGAAGAGATGGCTCGAGCCCTTGAAGCCGTGACTACTGCGACTACCCTGAGTAGTACCGAAGAATCCAAGGAGCAAGCATGATTGCGTTAAGCCTCGCTGAGATCGCTGAGATCACGGGCGGCCGCCTGGATAGCGTCGATGATCCACACACCCAGGTGACTAGTTTTGTCGAATTCGATTCTCGCAAGGTCACCCCAGGCAGCCTCTTTGTAGCGCTGCCCGGAGCCCGCGTGGATGGCCATGACTACGCCACCACCGCAATTGATAAAGGCGCCGTTGCCGTCTTGGCGGCGCGGCCGGTGGGCGTTCCGGCGATAGTCGTCGAACCCCACGGGCGCGTTGAGGGTGACGGTGCCAACGCAGATATTTACGCCAACGATACAGATGGGTCTGCGGCCGCCGTTGTCGCAGCGCTGTCTGCGATTGCTCGTGCAGTAACGCAGCGCCTTGCCGCAGAGCAGGAACTCACTATTGTCGGTGTCACCGGTTCGGCCGGCAAGACGTCTACCAAGGACCTCATTGCCACCATTTTCCGCGAGGTGGGGGAGACTGTCGCTCCGCCCGGCTCCTTCAACAATGAAATCGGGTTGCCCTATACGGCTCTGCGGTGCGATGAGCATACGCGCTACCTGGTGGCGGAGATGTCGGCCCGCGGCATCGGGCACATCCGTCACCTCACCGAAATCACCGCGCCGCGCGTCGGCGTGGTCCTGAACGTTGGTAGCGCGCACCTCGGCGAATTTGGCTCACGCGAGAATATCGCTCAGGCCAAGGGAGAGCTGGTGGAGGCGCTGCCGAACGCGGAGGCAGGCGGCGTAGCCGTCCTCAACGCCGATGATCCTTTCGTCGCTGCCATGGCTCCACGCACGGAGGCCAAAGTGGTGTACTACTCCACGGAAAATCGCCGCGGAGGTGCCCCGGCAGCGCAGTACTATGCCACCGACATCGTGCTCGATGACGTCGCTCGTCCCTCCTTTACCCTGCACAGCCCGGATGCCGAACCCGTTGCTGTGAAGCTCCAAGTCTTTGGCTCCCACCAGGTGTCTAATGCACTGGCCGCGGCCGCCGCAGCCATCGAGCTGGGGGTGTCGGCAGACACGGTGGCGGCTGCGCTGTCCGGCCACCGCCTCGCTTCCGAACACCGCATGGACGTGCGTACCCGCCGCGATGGTGTCACCGTCATCGATGACTCCTATAACGCCAACCCCGATTCGATGAGAGCGGCCATTGCCGCTTTGGCTTATACCGCAGCAGCGCGCCCCGACGCCCGTTCCATCGCGGTGCTGGGGGAGATGGGAGAGCTCGGCAGCGATGCAGAGCAATCGCACCGCCAGCTCGGTGAGTTTTTGGCCAAATACCACGTCGAGCACCTCATCGCGGTAGGGGAGAATCCCAACTGCCGGGCGATGGCTAAGGCCGCTGAGCAGCAAGGTATAAATACAGTGGTGTGCGCCGATGCCGCGGCCGCCGCACAGGCGGTGGACGGCATCCTGCGCGTGGCCCCGGCTGGGGTCGATGATTGGGCTAGCCGTAGCGTTAAGGACGTGGTCTTGATTAAGGCCTCCAATGCCCAACGTCTCTGGTTGGTCGCGGAACAGCTGAACCACAGCTAGCCGCTAGAAAGGACTTCAAGCTCGTGACTCAGATCATCATCGCTGGTGCGGTTAGCTTCCTCGTGGCGATCTTTACCACCCCGGTTCTTATCCGCTACTTCTCCGATACCGGCCGCGGACAAGAGATCCGCGAGGATGGCCCCAAGTCTCACTTGCGCAAGCGCGGTACGCCGACGATGGGTGGCCTTGCCATCCTCGCGGGCATCTTGGTGGCCTATGTTGTGGCTGGCCTCTACGGCCTGCTGACAGGACATGAAGGCTTTACCGCCTCCGGCTTGCTGGTCCTCGGACTGACCTTGGGCTTGGGTGCGGTGGGCTTCGCGGATGATTTCATCAAACTCTTCCGCCACCGCAACCTCGGACTCAATAAGACCGCCAAGCTAGTTAGCCAGCTCGTGCTGGCGCTGCTCTTCGGCTTCTTGGTTCTGCGTTTCCCCAACGATGCGGGGCTGACCCCTGGCTCCACCAAGCTATCCTTCATCCGTGACTTGAAGACCTTCGACCTAGCTGTCGGCGGCACGATCATTGGAACCATCGTGTTCTTGATCTTCATGTACATCCTCATTGCGGCGTGGTCAAACGCGGTGAACCTCACCGACGGCCTCGACGGCCTCGCGGCGGGTGTTACCGCGATTGTCATGGGCTCTTATTCGCTGATGACCTTCTGGCAGTTCCGCTATTCCTGCGCCACTAATTTTGCTGCCGGGTGCTATCAGGTGCGCGATCCACTCGACCTCGCAGTGCTTGCGGCCGCAGGACTGGGCGGCTGCCTGGGCTTCCTCTGGTGGAATGCCGCGCCTGCCAAAATCTTCATGGGAGACACCGGGTCCTTGGCACTCGGTGGTTTGGTCGCGGGGATTTCCGTTACCAGCCGTACCGAGCTCCTCATGATCATCATCGGTGCCCTGTTCGTTATTGAAACGGTCTCCGTTGTTATCCAAATCGTGGTCTTCCATTCCACAGGAAAGCGCTTCTTCCGTATGGCGCCGATCCACCACCATTTTGAGAACGGCGGTTGGGCGGAAACGGCCGTCGTTGTCCGCTTCTGGCTTCTGGCTGCCATGGCGGCGATGGCTGGCGTGGCTATCTTCTACGGTGATTGGCTGACCGCCTCCGGCATAGGAGTAGGGGCATGACGCGCCCAGACTTCCTTTCCGGCCACGTCCTCATCGCCGGCGCTGGCGTCTCTGGCCGCGGGTGCGCGGCAGTCCTTTCCCGCTTGGGCGTGGACTTAACGGTGGCCGATGGCAACGCGGACTCGCGCAGCCGTATCGCTGCAGAGTTGGGCGTTGCCACCGTGGACACTTCCGCGGTGGACCTAGTTGAGTACTCGCTCGTCGTCACCTCGCCGGGGTGGCGGCCAGATTCACCGCTGCTCGCCGCTGCAGCCTCCCGCGGCCTTGAGGTGATCGGCGATGTGGAGTTGGCCTATCGCCTCGACCAAGCAGAAGTTTTTGGTGCCCCGCGCCGTTGGCTCGCGATCACCGGCACCAACGGCAAAACCACGACCACAGGCATGCTCGCTGCCATCATGGCTGCTGACGAGCAACACTCCGGACAGCGCGCCCAAGCCGTAGGCAATATCGGTGTTTCATCTTTTGATGCCTTGGCCGCTGAGCCCCGCGTGGACATCCTCGTAGCGGAGCTTTCATCCTTCCAATTGCACTGGTCCTCCCAGCTGCGCCCAGAAGTCGGTGCTTTGCTCAACCTCGCCGATGACCACCTGGATTGGCATGGCTCCCTCGAGGCTTATGCCGCAGACAAGGCCAAGATTCTGCGCGGAGAGCATGCCGTCTACGGCAAGGAAGATGAGCACGTTCGGGCGCTCGCTGCCTCTCTTCCCGGCGCAACTGCTTTCAGCCATGCCGAGCCCGCTGCAGGTGAAGCAGGCGTGAGCACCGGCAGCCTCCTCGTCAACGAGGTGGCAGGGATGAAGTCCGTCGTGGTGGACGATGTCACCACCATCCAACCCTCCGGTCTGGCCGGAGTGCTGGATGCCGCTGCCGCGTCGGCGGTCGCGGCTCTCGCCGGTGCTCAGCCGGAATCCATTGCCGAAGGACTTAGCGCCTACGTGGTGGCTGGCCACCGCGGGGAGATTGTTCACCGCCATGCTGGCGTGACCTACATCGACAATTCCAAGGCGACGAACCCACATGCCGCGGAGGTCGCTATGCGCGGCTTGGACTCCGTGGTGTGGGTGGCCGGCGGCCAGCTAAAAGGCGCTGATGTCTCGGAACTGTTGCGCACCCATGCCGCGCGGCTGAAGGCGGCGGTTCTGGTGGGCGTCGACAAGCATGTGCTTGCCCAAGCCCTCGTGAAGGCAGCGCCACACGTGCCCGTCGTCATCGTGGATAGCCACGATCCAGAAGCCGCAATGGAACAGGCAGTGTCCGCCGCCGTGCAACACGCCGACGCCGGCGATACCGTGCTTTTAGCACCCGCTGCGGCATCGTTGGACATGTACACCGGTATGGGCCAGCGCGGCGATTTCTTTGCCGCCGCTGCCCGCCGCCTCGCCCGCTAGCGCTAGGAGCACCCGTGACCGCCACCAGCACCCAGAAGCCACAACGCACGCTGGGATACCACCTGCGTGACCTCCGCGAGCGCCTCCGCGCCTACCCCGGGCTCGACTATTTAGTGCTGCGCATCGCCATATTTTCGCTCGTCGGCATCGGCGTGCTCATGGCCTTCTCCTCGTCGATGGCGACGTCGCTGTCGGAGACCGATAGCCCGTGGTCTGCTGCGCTGCGCCAGTGCGTGCTCGTTATCGCCGGCCTCATCGTGTTTTGGATTGGCCTGCGCATGTCGCCCCGCACGCTCCGGGCACTCGTGCCGTGGTTTCTGGGGCTATCCATCCTGCTTCTTATCCTCGTCCTCGTGCCCGGCATTGGTACCGGCCGTGCAGAGGTCGGTTCGCAGTCCTGGATCATGCTGCCTGGTGGCGTGGTTTTCCAGCCCTCCGAGTTCGCCCGTGTGGCCGTGGGCATGTACGGCGCTTCAGCGCTGGCGGATAAGACGCACCGTTCGATGCGCCTGACGGACCCTTTCATGATGTACTCCATCATTGCCGGCATCATGTTTGTACTGATTGTGGCCCAAGGCGATCTCGGCATGGGTGTCTCTTTCGCCCTCATCGTCGTGTTCACTCTGGTCTTCGCTGGTGTGGACTGGCGTGTTCCGACCGTCGTCGGTGTCTTCGGCGCCATCGGCATGGTCACCGTTTTCTTGGCCGGCGGCTTCCGTTCGCACCGCTTCCACACTTATTTCGATGCGCTGCGCGGCAATATCGAGGACACACAAGGTACCGGTTTCCAGGCTTACCAAGGCTTCCTTTCGCTTGCCGACGGCGGCTTCTGGGGCGTTGGCCTCGGCCAGTCACGCGCCAAGTGGTTCTACCTCCCAGAAGCGAAGAATGACTTCGTCTTCGCCATCATTGGTGAGGAATTGGGCCTATGGGGCGGTGCCCTTGTCATCGGGCTGTTCGCCGTGCTGGGCTACTTCGGGCTGCGGGCTGCAACGCGCGCCCAGGACCAATTCCAGTCTTTGCTGGCCGCTACGTTGGCGGTGGGTGTTGTCGTGCAGGCATTCATTAACATCGGCTACGTGATCGGCGTGCTGCCGGTGACGGGTATCCAGCTGCCGATGATTTCTGCGGGTGGTACGGCCGCGGTGATCACGATCGGCTCGATGGGCCTGCTGTGCAATGTGGCGCGTCACGAGCCGCTGCAGGTTTCCGCCATGCAGAACTTTGGGCGTCCGCTCTTCGACCGTATCTTCTTCATCCCCGAGCCCACACCGCCCAATGAGCGTCGCGGCGGGGCACACCGGGCCCCGCGTGAACGCGGGGAGGGCACGCGCTCACAGCGCGCGCACCGCGACCGCTCCCAGCGCCATGTTGAGCGCAGCCGCGAGGAAAGATTTGGGCGTGCAGTAACGGGACGCTCGTCGCGCTCGCAGACGCCGCAGGGGGAACAACGGCGAGAGTATCGCCGGGAGTATCGGCGCGGCGAGCGACGGTAAGAAAGCGCGGCGCTGGTAGCGTGTAGTGCATGAATGACACGCCGATTTCCGTCGTCATCGCAGGTGGCGGCACTGCCGGACACATCGAACCAGCGCTCGCGGTGGGGGAGGAGCTGCGCCAGCGCCACGGCGCGCGGGTGACCGCTCTAGGAACCCCACGAGGTTTGGAAAGCGATATCGTGCCGGCGCGTGGCGTCGATTTGCGCATGATTACGCCGGTCCCAGTCCCACGCAAGATCAACGCCGATGCCGCGAAGCTGCCGTGGCGGGTCCTCAAGTCTGTCCGGGAAACCCGCGCGGTTCTGAAGGACGTCGGGGCCAATGTGGTTTTTGGTACCGGAGGGTACGTTGCTGCGCCGGCCTATCTGGCAGCGAAGTCTCTGGGCATCCCGTTCTTCGTGCTCGAGACGAATGCTCTGGCCGGCATGGCCAACAAGCTGGGGGTGCGCCTCGGTGGCACGGGCATCAACGCGCAGGAAGGCTCAGGTATGCCGGGTGAGGTCCTGGGAATTCCCGTGCGGCCGGGAATGGGTGAGGATCCCGACGGCGCACAGGCGGCGGCTGCGCGCCAGAACTGGAACCTCGACGCGCATCGCCCGACAATCGTGGTGACCGGCGGTTCACAGGGAGCAGTGAGCATCAACACTGCCGTGGCCGGCGCACTCGATGACGTGTGCCGAGATTTCCAAGTGCTGCACGCCTATGGCAAAAAGAACGAGGCGCCGGCTGAGCACGAGCACTACACCGCGGTGCCCTATATCGATGACATGGCTGGCGCTCTGGCCGTTGCTGACCTCATGATCTGCCGTTCCGGAGCGATGACGGTGGCAGAGGTCTCCGCGGCCGGTCTGCCCGCACTCTATGTGCCGCTGCCGCACGGCAATGGCGAACAGGCTCTGAACTCGCGCGCGCTGGTGGAATCCGGTGCCGCGGTCCAGGTTCCGGACGCCGAGCTGACCTCGGAGCGCCTCGTTGCCGAAGTTCGCGCTATCCTTGACCACCCCGAAACTTTGACGGCCATGCGTGCTGCCGCTGACGCCAGCACAGCCGGCGAGGTCGCAGCTATCATCGCTGACCGCATCGCGCAGCGTGTCGCCGCCGAGAACCGCGGCTAGACGCACAGTACAGGTTAATGAAAGAAGGATTTTTCACCATGACTGATACCCCTGCCACCACGGACCTGTCTCGCGTCCACTTCGTCGGTATCGGCGGATCCGGCATGTCCGGTCTCGCACGCATTCTGGTTAGTCGGGGCGCGGTCGTCACCGGCTCGGACGTTAAGAAATCGACGGCTGTCGACGTCCTCCGCACGATGGGTGCGCACATCGCCATCGGCCATGCCGCTGAAAACCTTGACCTGGCTGGTGATAAGCCAACCGTGGTCGTGACCTCCTTCGCCGCCATCCCACAAGACAATCCCGAGCTCACTGCTGCGCGCGAGGCCGGAATCTCGGTCATCCGCCGTTCAGATCTGCTGGCTGAGCTGATGGACGGCCACCGTCAGGTCCTGCTGGCTGGTACGCATGGAAAGACTTCGACTACCTCCATGGCGGTGTCCGCGCTGCAGCAGGCGGGCCTCGACCCCTCCTTCGCCATCGGTGGCCAGCTCAACCGTGCCGGAACCAACGCGCACGGCGGCACGGGTGATGCTTTCGTTGCAGAAGCCGATGAATCCGATGCTTCACTACTGCGCTACAGCCCTTACGTGGCGGTGATTACCAATATCGAGCCGGATCACCTGGATTATTTCGGCAACGCGGAAAGCTACTACCAGGTCTTTGATGATTTTGCGGACCGAGTTGTTGAGGGCGGCTACGTGGTAGTTTGCCTTGAAGACGCGCAGGCGGCCGCTACCGGCGAACGCGCAGCACAGCGTGGTATTCAGGTGCTGGGTTACGGCGCACGCAGTGCGGTAGGCGAAGATTCGTCTGTGCCCCTTACAGCGGAGATTCTGGAAGAAACCGTCTCCGCCGCCGGCGCGCACGTCCGCGTTCGCTTGGCCCTGCCGGGGCAGGCGCCGCAGGAGTTGTCTTATGACTTGCACGTCCCCGGGCATCACATGGTGCTCAACTCGGCGGCCGCGCTGTTGGCCGGCGCGCTGGTTGGTGGTGATCCGGCGGAACTGGCCGCGGGCCTGACCGACTTTACGGGCGTGCGCCGCCGCTTCGAGTACCGCGGCAGCGAGCGCGGAATTCGCGTCTTCGACGATTATGCGCACCACCCTACGGAGGTATCCGCAGTACTTAATGCGGCCCGTGCAAAGGCGGATGCGGAGGATGAAGGGGCGCGTGTTATTGCCTGCTTCCAGCCGCATCTGTACTCCCGGACAATGAAGTTCGACGCCGAGTTTGCTCAGGCCTTGGCGCTTGCCGACGCCGCCGTCGTCCTCGACATCTACGGAGCCCGCGAGCAACCGGTTGAAGGAATTACCTCTCGCATTATCACCGATAAGATGCCGGAGGACATGCCGGTCATCTTCGAGCCTGATTTCTCCGAAGCCGCTGGCGATGTCATTTCCCTGGCACAGCCAGGTGATATCGTCCTCACGATTGGTGCGGGCACGGTTACCTACGTTGCCGGCGAGATTTTGTCCGAGCTGGGACGCAACGATGAGGCGGAAGAGCCGAAGGAACCGAATGTCTAAAAAGACTGGGGCGCTCGCGGTGGGCGTGGTGCTACTTGTAGCGGTCATCGCTGCAGCAGCAGTGTGGCTTTTTCCAATCCTCACGGTGAAATCCTTCGAGGTGGTGGGAAACGATCACGTTGCTGCTGAGGATGTGGAGCAAGCTAGTGGCGTCGCCAAGGGCTCGAACCTCGCGCGCTTGGATGCTCGTGAGGCCGCGCAGGGCGTGGCGTCGATCCCGTGGGTGGAAAGCGCGACAGTATCGCGGGCATTTCCGTCGACGGTGCACATTGAGATCACCGAACATGAGGCAGTGGCCTTTGTTCGCAATGGTGGCACGACGGTGTTGGTGGATAATCACGGCAAGGAATTTGTGGAAGATGAAGCACCACCCGAGGCCGTGGAGCTGACCGGTAGCACAGACTCCGGCTCCCTAGAGATGCAGGCGGCCGTCGAGGCCGTTGCAGCCCTCCCCGCGCCGATTCGGGAGAAGGTGACGACCCTCGAGATCAAAGACAGGTATTCGCTGACCTTCCACACTGAGGATCAGAAAACCATCTTTTGGGGAGCCTCCGAAGACAATAAAAACAAGGCGATTGCTTTCGAAGATGTGCTCAAGCTTGAGGGCGAATCCTGGAACATTTCTAACCCGTCGCTGGTGACTCGCCGCTAGGGGCGTCGCGAGTGGGACGGGTGGGGCGCCTGTTAAGAAAACCGCATGTCAGCAACCCTAAAGTAGAGGTTGAGGGTACCGACACGCGGCAAAATGTGCGCCGAAATTACCCCGTTGTCGTTAAAGATGGATGTAACCGCCTCTCACGAAAAGAGGCGCCTCCTCGTTTACATTAAAACCTTATTCGAAAGGCAAGAGACCCTCGTATGATCTCATCTAGCAACAACCTCGCGGACATCAAGGTCGTCGGCGTCGGCGGCGGCGGTGTCAACGCTGTCAACCGCATGATCGAAGAAGGGCTCAAGGGAGTCCAGTTCGTGGCGATCAACACCGATTCCCAGGCGCTGATTTTCTCGGATGCGGATACCAAGCTCGACATCGGACGCGAGGCCACCCGCGGCCTCGGTGCCGGCGCTAACCCGGAGGTAGGAAAGACCTCCGCGGAGGATCACAAGACCGAAATCGAAGACGCCCTCCAGGGCTCCGATATGGTCTTCGTCACCGCTGGCGAGGGCGGCGGAACCGGTACCGGTGCAGCCCCTGTCGTTGCCTCCATCGCAAAGAAGATGGGTGCTCTGACCGTCGGTGTTGTTACCCGCCCGTTCAAGTTCGAGGGCGCGCGCCGCACCCGTCAGGCCATGGCTGGCATCGAAGAGCTGCGCGAGGTCTGCGATACTCTCATCGTCATCCCGAATGATCGCCTCATGCAGCTGGGCGGCGAGGAGCTGTCCATCGTCGAAGCCTTCCGGGCCGCCGACGAAGTCCTGCACAATGGTGTGCAGGGTATTACCAACCTCATCACCATCCCGGGCATGATCAACGTCGACTTTGCGGACGTTCGCTCCGTCATGTCCGACGCCGGTTCCGCACTCATGGGCATCGGCTTTGCCCGCGGCGACAACCGTGCGCTCACTGCTGCTGAGCAGGCCATTAACTCCCCGCTGCTGGAGTCGACGATGGAGGGCGCCAAGGGCGTGCTGCTGTCCATCGCCGGTGGCTCCGACCTGGGCCTCCACGAAGTCAACGCCGCTGCCTCCATGGTGGAGGAGCGCGCCGACGAGGACGCCAACATCATCTTCGGCACCATCATCGATGACAACCTTGGCGACGAAGTTCGCGTCACCATCATCGCCACCGGCTTCGACGCGCAGGCTAATATGACCTCCCAGCCGGCGCAGCCTGGCCAGGCGCAGCAGCAGGGTTCGGAGGCTACCCCGGCCGCACGCCCGGGTTCCCTCTTCGAGAACCGTGCAGAGGCGCAGCAGGAGGTTCCTGCTGCTTCCCGTGTTGACGCGCCGCGCACCGAGGCTCCGCGCGAAGAGTACACCCGTGCCGAGCCGCAGCGAGCTGAGTCCCAGCGCATCGGCCGCGACGAGTACACCCCGCGCCACTCCTACGAGCGCGAGCAGCCGGCTGAGCCGGCCCCGTCGAGCGGACTGTTTACCACCTCGGATCGCTTCCGTGGTGAAGAGTACCGCCGTGGTGCCGATGACGAGTACCGCCTTTCGCGCCCCGCTGAGCGTAACAGCCGTGACTTCGATGACGATGGCGACGACGATCTCGACGTGCCGTCCTTTATGCGCTAGTCCCAGCCAGCTACTCTGGAGTGCATGCCAGTAAACGAGGAAGCACACGCAGCACGACGCCCCGTCCGCATGGTATTTACAACCCGTGCCGGCGGGGCGTCGTCGTCCCCCTATGACTCTTTCAACTTAGGTGATCACGTCGGCGATGACCCCGCCGCTGTGGCCGCCAACCGCGAAAGGCTTCTCCGAGCAACGGGCTTAGAGGACATCGTGTGGATGGAGCAGCTGCACACTAATACCGTGACGGTCGTGGGCGCCGAATACCGTGACGCGAAGAAGCCCGTGCCGGCCACCGATGCGGTGGTGACCACCGAAAAACGCCTGGGCTTGGGCGTGCTCGTGGCTGATTGCACGCCGGTGCTGCTTGTCGACGTCTCCGCGGGCGTCATCGGCGCCGCCCACGCCGGGCGCCTGGGCGCGCGCAATGGCATCGTACGGAACACGGTCAACGCGATGATTGAGCTGGGGGCTACCCCTTCGTCGATCCAGGTGCTTATGGGGCCGGCCGCTTCTGGGCGTAACTATGAGGTTCCGGACCAGATGGCCGAGGACGTCGAGAAGCACCTGCCCGGCTCCAAGACCCGCACGGCGTCGGGTACCTGGGGCGTCGACGTGCGCGCTGGGCTGATTCGTCAATTGATGGAGATGGGGGTTACGGCAATTGAATCGGACCCACGCTGCACGATTGAGGACACAGATTTCTTTTCATATCGCCGCGAGGGTGTTACTGGACGCCAAGCCGGTGTGATTTGGTTGGAGGATTAATGACGGACAAGGACACAGCGTCGACAGTAGGCGGCGCAGAAAACTCAGCAGAAGGCAGCGCGAAGCGCCGCGAAGAATTGTGGGCTGGCCTGGAGCGCACCCGTTCGGATATTCACCGCTTCGCTGAGGCCGCTGGCCGCCCCGCCCCGCAATTGCTACCGGTGACGAAGTTTCACCCGGTCGAAGACATCGCGTTGCTGGCAGAGCTAGGGGTAACGGATGTGGCGGAAAATCGCGAGCAGGAGGCCCGCGCCAAGGCGGAGGCTCTGCCGGAGATGCGGTTCCACATGATTGGCCAGGTTCAGACCAAGAAAGCGAACCACGTGGCCCGGTGGGCGCATAGTGTTCACTCGCTCGACTCAGAAAAGCTCGCCAGAGCACTCGACCGCGGCGTGGCTCTGGCCCAGGAACGCGGCCAGCGTGAGGACACGCTTCCAGTCTATATTCAGGTTTCCGCCGACGGTGATACCGCGCGTGGCGGCTGCCCGCTAGAGGGTGTATCTGCACTGGTGGATCTGGTCGAAGATCTAGAGAACCTGCAGCTGTGTGGCTTCATGGTGGTTCCACCGCTGGAGAGCGATCCGGCGGAGGTTTTCACCCAGGTGAGGGCACTGACGGATGAGGTGGCGGCCAAGCTTGGGCGAGACCTGAAAATGTCCGCCGGAATGAGCGCTGACATGGAGGCAGCGATTGCATCTGGAACAGATATCGTGCGTGTCGGAACCGGAATTATGGGAGAGCGCCCGCTAGGTTAATTGTCATTGTAAAAGTGCATTACAAGACAGCAAATGAACAGCACACACTAGGTCAGAGGGAGACCCAGAATGTCACTGATTGATAGGACTAAAGAGTTCTTCGGGCTAGGCCCGATGGACATGGACGCCGACGATGCTTACTACGCAGATGAGCGCACTTATAGCGCTCCGGCGTATGCACCTTCCTACGAGAAGCAGGAAGAGGAATTTGTCCCGACTATCGTGGCGCTGTCGCTCGTTTCCTTCGATGATGCAGCGAAGGTTGGCGGCCCCTTCCGTGATGGTGACGCAGTGGTCTTCGAGCTCACTGACGCCGACCGCGGCTCCGCAAAGCGCTTCGTTGACTTCGCTGCTGGCCTCTGCTTTGCGCTGGAAGGCCGCATGAAGAACCTGACGAAGGGTGTGGACACCAGCCGTAAGGTTTTCGCTATCGTGCCGAAGGGCGCCGATATCTCCACTGTTGAGCTCGAGCGCGCAGCGCACCTGCGCTAAAGGCTTCGCGCTTTAACCGCTTCAGCGCCTTTTCTCCCCTGTGTTGGCTAAGGGGGGAGAAGGGGCGGTGGGGCGGTTTGTTGGTTTTCTCGCCATTTCCCTAGCGGTCTAAGCGGAGCGGCATTCTCGGCGGCGGTGCGGCTGCCGCGGTGCCATCTCTGTTCGCCGAGGGCGAACCCTCGGGCAGGGGAGTACCGTCTGCGGGGGTGGTTCGGATAGGCTCGGGCACTGTGAATGCTTTAGGTTCAATTCTGCTCGTCGCCGTGAGTCTTTACTCGTGGATTTTGTTGGCGCGCATCGTCATCGAGATGATTCAGTCCTTCTCGCGTCAATTCAATCCGCCCCGCTGGTTCATGATGGTTGCCGAGGTGCTCTTCGTCGTCACTGACCCGCCAGTTAAGGCGCTGCGTAAGGTTATTCCGCCGCTGCAGCTAGGGGGCATTGCGCTCGACGTTTCCATCATCGTTTTGTTCCTGCTTTTGTCCATCCTTTCGCAACTTATTGGCTGGCTATTTTTCAGCGCCAATGGGCTTGCAATGTAATAAACGGGTGTATTAAACCCTCCTGTTAACGTTGAGACTCGTGCCAGCGTTAGATAATGTGTTGATTCGGATACAATCAGTTACCACAATCCGTATTATTAACCGCATATGTACCCGGCCTCTGGACCCTCTAGAGGTTTGACCGATTCGTAAGGGGAAGAGAAGTCAATGCCACTGTCACCAGCTGATGTACACAACGTCGCTTTCAGCAAGCCGCCAATTGGCAAGCGTGGCTACAACGAGGATGAGGTCGATCAGTTCCTCGACCTCGTTGAGGATGCTCTTGCTCAGCTGCAGGACGAGAACGATGATCTCCACGCCCATGTTGAGGAACTGAAGTCTCAGGCTCCGGCCGCCGCTGCTGGCGGCGCTTCTGCCGCAAAGGTCGACGAGGCCGCCGTACGTAAGGAAGTCGAGTCCAAGCTGCGCGCCGAGTACGAAGCAAAGCTGGCTGACTCCAAGAACGAGATTGCCAAGGCTAAGGAAGAGACTAAGCGCGCACAGGAGCAGGCGAAGGCCGCTCAGGCACAGTCAGCTCAGGCGCCGGCTGCTCAGGCACAGGACAACTCCGCGGAGCTTAAGGCTGCTCGCGAAGAAGCTGCTGCCGCCAAGCGTGAGCTCGAGGCCTCCAAGAAGGAGCTGGAGCGCACCAAGAAGGAGCTGGAGTCCGCAAAGAAGAACTCCGCTGCTTCCACCACTGCCTCTTCCGCCGCTGCTGTGGCTGGTGCAGGCGCTGCTCAGTCCAACGAACAGGGCCTCGCCACCCCGGATACCCACATGCAGGCCGCCCGCGTGCTGGGGCTGGCTCAGGAGATGGCGGACCGTCTTACCAGCGAGGCTAAGGCTGATTCCGAGTCCATGCTCGCTGAGGCTCGTACGGCTGCAGAGAAGCAGCTTGCCGACGCCGACTCGCACTCCAAGGCCCAGCTTGCTGACGCCCAGAAGCGCTACGATGCACAGCTGCAGGAAGCCGATACCCGCTCCAAGAAGCTGGTGGCGGATGCCGAGAACAAGGCAAAGCAGACTGAGTCTGACGCGACGTCCCGCGCCGAGGCACAGATTCGCCAGGCTGAGGAGAAGGCAGCTGCCCTGCAGGCAGATGCCGAGAAGAAGCACACCGAGGTCATGAACACGGTCAAGCAGCAGCAGACCGCTCTGGAGGCTCGCATTTCCGAGCTCCGTACCTTCGAGCGCGAGTACCGTACCCGCCTCAAGACCCTGCTGCAGTCTCAGCTTGAGGAGCTGGAGTCCCGCGGCACCGCTGCTCCCAACGGTGAACCCGGCAAGTCCAACAATTAATCAGTGAATGAACGGCGTCCCTGCGGGGGCGCCGTTATTCTTTTATGTAGGTATACGTTTGTAGGTATACATTCTTTGTAAAGCACAGAGCCCTTAGTCATTGGTGGAGGAAGGAGAGCACGCATGCTTATCGGCGCATTGCTGTTGGCCTTTGTCGCTTTCTTGGCCTTCGTGAACTACATCCTCACTGCCGCTGAGTGGTCTTTGTACCTACTCTTCGCTTCCGCCGGGGTGGGCATTGTTCTTTTCATCGCAGACACCGTGATTAAACTCCGCCGCAAGCACGATGAGTAGCCCGGTCCCGCAGAAAACCTGTAGCGCGCGTATCTCGGACACGACGAGTAGCCCTCGGTCCAGTGATAATTCTGGGTGGAGGGCTGCTTGTGCGAAGACTCCTAGTTGTGTAGCTCCTAGTCGTTTCTTTCCGGGGTGCCGAATAACCCGGGAGGAGCTTGCAACGGCGTGGGCGGTGGGGGAGGGCCGTGAGTCCTTTTCGCTTTACCCCCGACCCGAGCCATGCGGCCACGGCCCGGCGGCGCATTCGGGTCGTCTTGGTTCACCCCGTTGTGATAGGGGCAGAGCATCACCAAGTTTTCTTGGTTGGTGTACCCGCCGTTCTTCCACGCGATGAGATGGTGAACCTGGCATTCATCGGCCGGTTTCATGCACTTATCCCACGCGCAGACTGGGAACTCGGCCATAGCCATAATGCGTTGCTTGATGCTGGCCGAGCGCTCCTCGTAGTAGAGGTTGACCGGTCCGTGATAGGGGTGGAAAAGGGTTGCGAGTGCGCCTTCTTTATCGATCTCATCGGCGATGACCTTGTTGAGGTATTCCGCGCCGGTCATCGTGGCGCCATTGGTCATTTGGAGGGTGATTTCCTCGCCGTCACCGTCGAGAATCTTCGTCATGGCCTCCAGCGGTACGAGGATATTAGTCTGCAGACCGCGGCGCGGGGCGGCGCCTTTGAAGAAGGCCTCGCGGATGGACTCGAGGGGGCGTTCGCGGTCGACGGCGTCGCTAAGCTCTGCAATCAATTGCGAGGGACCTGTTATCGCCATCGTCCACGGTGCATTGCGGCGGCGGTAAACAGCCACGCCCTCTTTCGGCGTGGATGGTGCCGAGTGCTCCTTGAGCTTCTTTTTCGCCAGTGTTTCCATCGCGAGGGTATCGGCGCTCGTCCGGCAGAGTTCTAGACGCAGTTTCCAGCCCAGTGCTTGGGTTTTGGCTTTGCGGGCATAGCGGTCGATGACCTCCAGTGTCGGCAGAGAGTGGCCGCGTTGGCGCGCAGCTTTCACCGCGTCGCGTTGCATCCGCGTCATGGAGGTCTTGCCAAAGAAGCTCGTGTGCAAGCGCACCAATTGCGCCGCGGTTTTGTCTGGGGAGCCGACAGCGATGAGGTCTGCTTCAGACATGCCTTCGCACCCGGCGACGACATCGATGCCGGCCCCGAGTGCGTTGAGGAAAGTCTGTAGCGCGTTCATATTTGTGGAGCTTAAAGCACCTTATGACCTGCGCGCATTAGAA
Organism: Corynebacterium aurimucosum; assembly: GCF_046895345.1. Classification (GTDB taxonomy): domain Bacteria; phylum Actinomycetota; class Actinomycetes; order Mycobacteriales; family Mycobacteriaceae; genus Corynebacterium; species Corynebacterium aurimucosum_G. Next base: position 437,812 of record NZ_CP160096.1, read on the forward strand.
AAAATGTTCCTGTGGAAAACCTTACCCCAGGTGCCTCTTTTATGCACTGGCGTTTCTATTTTGGGGCTTTCGGGAACCTGGGCCTGTGAAAACTTGACCGCCTCGCTATACTTTTAGGCGTATGCAGTGAGCCGGCTATCACCGGGGAGCATTCCGGAAGAACATGCTTCGCGCTTAGCGGAGCATTATTAGAACCGGGCGGGTAGGGACCGTCATCTCCTTCACATCAATGAAGCGGGGCGCCTCGGCGCCCAAGCGGGGTGGTACCGCGAGCCGCAAGGCGCGTCCCCGCCATAGCGAACTAGTGAAGGAGTTTTTAGATGAGTAATAACCCCGCGAACGTCGGCAGTGTTTATCCCAAAGTCGATATGACTGCTGGGTCTTCCCGTTTCCCCGATATGGAGCAGGAGGTCCAGAAGTACTGGAAGGCTGACGACACTTTTAAGGCCAGCCTGGAGCAGACCGAAGGCTGCCCCGAGTACGTCTTTTATGATGGCCCACCTTTTGCTAATGGCCTGCCGCACTATGGCCACCTGCTGACCGGTTACGTTAAGGACATCGTCCCGCGCTACCGCACCATGGCCGGCAACCACGTCCCGCGCGTCTTCGGCTGGGATACACACGGCCTGCCGGCGGAGCTGGAGGCAGAGAAGCAGCTCGGCATCACTGACAAGGGCCAGATCGAGGAGATGGGCCTGGAGAAGTTCAACGAGTACTGCGCCAAGTCCGTCCTTGAGTACACCGATGAGTGGGAAGAGTACGTTAACCGCCAGGCCCGCTGGGTGGACTTCGAGAACGGTTACAAGACCATGGACTTGAACTACATGGAGTCCGTGATGTGGGCGTTTAAGGAGCTCTATGACAAAGGCCTGATCTACCAGGGCTTTAGGGTTCTGCCGTATTCCTGGGCTGAGCACACCTCGCTGTCGAACCAGGAGACGCGCCTGGATGATTCCTACAAGATGCGCCAGGACCCGACTCTGACGGTGACCTTCCCGGTAGCTGGCGCTGTGGAGGGAAGCGCAGCGCAGAAGACGTTGGCGGATAACGCCGAGCTTGCCGACGCCTCCTTCCTCGCCTGGACCACCACCCCGTGGACCCTGCCTTCCAACCTGGCTTTGGCGGTCCACCCGGAAGTCGACTACGTCTTGTTCAAGGCCACCGAGGGCGACTTTGCTGGCCGCACCTTCATCATGGCCGAGGCGCTCACCGGCACCCTGGCCAAGGAGCTGGGTGAGGCGGAAGTCCTCAAGACGTTTAAGGGCGCTGAGCTGGAGGGCTTTAAGTACCAGCCCATCTTCGATTTCTTCCCGGATGTCGAGAATGCCTACCAGCTGCTGCTGGCTGACTACGTCACCACCGAGGACGGTACCGGCGTGGTCCACCAGGCTCCGGCCTTCGGTGAGGACGATATGCTCACCTGCCAGAAGTATGGTGTCGGCCTAGTCATCCCGGTGGATGAGGACGGTAAGTTCACCTCGCAGGTGCCGCCGTATGAGGGCCAGCTCGTCTTCGATGCCAACAAGGCCATCATCAAGGACCTTAAAGTGGCTGGCCGCGTGGTGCGCCACGTGACCATCGAGCACTCCTATCCGCACTCTTGGCGCTCCGGCGAGCCGCTCATCTACATGGCGCTGCCGGCCTGGTTTGTCAAGGTGACCGAGTTCCGTGACCGCATGGTGGAGCTCAACCACAACGAGATCGAGTGGCTACCGGAGCACATCCGCGACGGCCAGTTCGGCAAGTGGCTGGAGGGCGCACGTGATTGGAACATCTCCCGTACCCGCTACTGGGGCGCTCCGATCCCGGCGTGGATCTCCGACGACCCGGAGTACCCGCGCGTCGATGTCTATGGCTCGCTGGATGAGCTGGAGCGTGACTTCGGCGTGCGTCCTACCAGCCTGCACCGCCCGCACATCGATGAGCTGACCCGCCCGAACCCGGATGACCCGACGGGCAAGTCCACGATGCGCCGCGTGCCGGATGTGTTGGATTGCTGGTTTGAGTCCGGTTCCATGCCCTTCGCGCAAAAGCACTACCCGTTTGAGAACAAGGAGTGGTTTGAGAGCCACTCGCCGTCGGACTTCATCGTGGAGTACTCCGGTCAGACCCGCGGCTGGTTCTACGTCATGCATGCGCTGTCCACCGCGCTCTTTGACCGCCCGGCCTACAAGAAGGTTGTGGCCCACGGCATCGTTCTGGGCAACGACGGACTGAAGATGTCCAAGTCCAAGGGCAATTACCCGAACGTCAACGAGGTCTTTGACCGCGATGGTTCGGATGCCATGCGCTGGTTCCTCATGTCCTCGCCGATCTTGCGCGGTGGCAACCTCATCGTCACCGAGCAGGGCATCCGTGAGGGCGTGCGCCAGGCCATCCTGCCGATCTGGAATGCCTACACCTTCCTGCAGCTCTACGCTTCCCAGGACGCGAAGTTCGATGTCAGCTCTACCAACGTTCTGGACCGCTACATCTTGGCCAAGATGCATGACTTGGTGAAGAACACGAATGATGCGCTGGCGAATACCGATATTGCTACGGCAACCGAGGAGGTTCGTCTCTTCGCGGATGCCTTGACCAACTGGTACGTGCGCCGCTCCCGCGACCGTTTCTGGGAGGGCGAGGAAACCCACGCGGAGGCCTTCAATACCCTTTACACGGTGCTGGAGACTGTGTCTCGCGTGGTGGCTCCGCTGCTGCCGCATGTGGCTGAGGTCATCTACCGCGGCCTGACCGGCGAGCGCTCTGTGCACTTGGCTTCCTACCCGAAGGCCGAGGATTACCCGGCTGACGCGGACTTGGTGGCCGCCATGGATGCCACCCGCGCGGTGGCTTCGGCGGCGTCGTCTGTACGAAAGTCCAATAAGCTGCGCAACCGCCTGCCGCTGCCGAAGCTGACCGTGGCGATGCCGGATTCGGCTCGCTTGGCTGACTTTAAGGACATCATCCGCGATGAGGTCAACGTCAAGGACGTTGAGCTAACCGATGACGTCGATGAGGTTGGCACCTTCGAGGTCGTCTGCAACGCCAAAGTGGCAGGTCCGCGTTTGGGCAAGGACGTACAGCGCGCCATCAAGAACCTGAAGGCGGGCAACTACGAGCGCGACGGCGAGGAGGTTATCGTCGACGGCGATATCCGCCTGACCCCGGATGAGTACACGGAACGTCTCAAGGCTGCGAACCCGGAGTCCACGGCGCGCGTGGACGGCGTGGATGGCCTAGTGGTATTGGATACCAGCGTCACCGAAGAGCTGGAGGCTGAGGGCTGGGCGGCGGATGTTATTCGCGGCCTGCAGGATGCCCGCAAGGCCGAGGACTTCGTGGTCACCGACCGCATCACCGTGGTCCTGTCCGTCCCGACGGAGAAGGAAGAGTGGGCCAACCGTCACCGCGAGCACATCGCGGCGGAGGTGCTCGCTGTCGACTTCGCTGTGACGACCGAGGCCCTCGAAGCTAATGGTGGCCAGAACGTCCATGATGTTCTTAAGGGCGTAACCGCCACGGTGGCTAAGGCCTAAGACGGCAACAGCGACGTAAACGGTCGCAGAAAAGCTCCGCTTTCCCGATACGGGAGGCGGAGCTTTTAGCGTCTGTGCACAGGAAGCGCGGGGCGGCCTAGGAAGGACGCCGTGGTTACGGGATGTTCGGGAGATTGCTCTGAGTGCAGGGGCGTCTCGGGAAGATGCAGGGATTGTGGGGGGTCTGCGCTAGCGGCGGGTGCCGGGTAGGTGTGCTCGCCAGGCAAGGATGACGTTGATGAGGCAGACCAGCGCCAAGAAGCTGCCGATATTGAACAACGCGGTGAAGCCTATGTAGGGTGCGAGCGCGCTGAAGGCCATGGGGATGAAAAAGCCGGTGTAGGAAATGGAGTAGTACACGGCGGTCAGGCCAGCGAGCTCGCGCTCGCCCGCGATGCGCTGGACTTCAGACAAGCCGGCGACGAGAGCTAGGCCGTATCCCGCACCCATCGTCGCAGCGGCTGCGATGCCGAGCGGGAGGGAGAGCGAGTGAGCGGCGAAGGCCCCGAGGATGGCGCCGACGGTGATGACGAACATGGCCAGCGCCGAGGCGCGTGCAGACTGATGGGTATCCACCAGACGGCCCAGCATCTGGACGGCGACACCGCAGCCGAGAGTGATGACAGTCATCAGGCCGGAGAAAGCAATGGGGGCATCACCTGCCGAGTCGGACAAGAGCTGTGGCAGGAGTGCATAGGCTGCTCCCGCGCAACCGAATACCCACGGGGCCACGGGGACGACGACGCGCAGGAAACGCTTGTGAGCAACGGCCGGGATATGCAGCATCTCCAGCATGTCGCGCACCCGAAGCTCCAAGATCGTGGTCTTGACGTCGCCCCGGCTGGGCTGGCGGGTCTCCGGGGTATGGAGGAGCCACACAGCGGTCAGCAGCGTAAGCAGCATGTGGAGGATATATGCCGTGTGGGTCGGCCACGGGCCCCACTGAGCCAGTATCGAAGCGATACCTGCGCCCACGAGGAAGCCTGCGGTCAAACACAAGGAAGCCTTGCGGGCACCTGCCGCCGGGTCGCCGCCAGCACGCGTGATGAGCTCTGTAATCCATGTTGAGCCCACGGCCATGACCAAGCCCAAAGCCATGCCGCACAGGACACGTCCCAGCGCAATGATGAGTGGCTCGTTGGGGGCGATGGACAGCAAGAAAGAGCCTGCCAATGACAGCGGTGCCGCGGGGAGCAGCAAGGGGCGGCGGCCAAGCAGATCGGACAGTGGGCCGCCAATCAGCAGGGCGGGGATAATACCTACGACATAAGCGGCGAGGAGCCCATTGACCGTAACCTGGGAAAAATTGGAGGTCTCGCGATACATCACGAGTAGCGGTGTGAACTCGTTTCCGCCCCACGCCACGGCGATCATGGAACCGGCGACGGGGTACCACGCACGCTTTGGTAGCGGCGCTTCGAGGGAGCGGACAGGTGAGTGCGAAGAGGCGGGGCTTTCGGCAGAGTCGGGGTCTTTAAAGGCGTCGTGCTCGGTGGAAGGTGCCTCGACAGCCGGGTTCGAATGCGCGGAGACAGTCACAGTTGCTTCCTTGAGGAGTTGAGGTGGGAATGGAGTTCGGTCAGGTAAGAGTCGATGTCGCCGGTGCGGAGGGCGTCGGCAAGCACAGCGTGCTGGGCCACGAAGGCGCGGGCCTTCTCAACGCTGCGGCCGATGGCGGTGGCGGTAAAACGCTGTTGACGCTCGCGCAAGGTGTGGCCGAGATGCGCGAGGAGGCGGTTGCCGCCGTTGTCCATGATGGTCTGGTGAAACTTAGCGTCTAGTTGGGTATAGGTGCCCAGATCACCAGCGTCGAGGGCAGCATTCTGTTCCTCGATGGTGGCAGCGAGGACATCGGCAATGAGTTCACGTTCCTCGGGGGATAGCCCGCAGATGTGTCGGGCAGAGTTCTCATCCACAAGGAGACGGGCCTCGTAAACTTCTCGGATCTCGCGGGGGCTGATGGGAACGACCAATGCGCCGCGCTTGGGATAGAGCTTTAAAAAGCCTTCCACCTCCAAGCGGAGGAAAGCCTCGCGCACCGGGGTTCGGCTCATCCCTAGCTCGGCGGCAAGGGCGGCTTCGGAGAGCATGTCCGAGTCATCGACCTCATCATCGATGATGCGGCGCTTGAGGTGCTCATAGGCCCTTTCTGCGGCAGGTACCTTGTCTTTTTGCATGTATACATGATGCATGCATGCGGGGCTGGGTGTCTAGCGCCGCACGCCGATCGTGGGGGATAGATCACTGGTGTGGCTTGTGAGAGCTAGTTCTCTTTGCTTGCCGAGGGCTTCCTTGTGGATGCGAATATATGTTTTAGACTTGTAGCTATGCAGCGCTGGGTTCTTCACATCGACATGGATGCGTTCTTTGCCTCGGTGGAACAGCTGACCCGGCCCACCCTGCGCGGTCGTCCGGTGCTTGTGGGAGGGACATCTGGCCGCGGGGTCGTCGCGGGTGCGTCCTACGAGGCGCGCGCTTATGGTGCGCATTCCGCCATGCCCATGTTCCGCGCGCAGCAGCTTGTGGGGTATCGAGCCGTGGTGGTGCAACCTCGCCGAGCAGTCTATTCGGCGGCCTCGCGCCGGGTATTTGAGATCATTGCGGAGCACGCTGGGGTCATCGAGCAGCTTTCCATCGACGAGGCCTTTATGGAGCCTGAGGCACTAGTCGGTGCCTCGGCCGACGAGGTTCGTGAGTGGGCAGAGAACCTCCGCCGAGTGATTAGGGCAGAGACAGGACTTCCCAGCTCTATTGGCGCCGGCGCTGGCAAGCAGAGCGCGAAGATTGCCTCGGGGGAGGCCAAACCGGATGGCACCTTCGTTGTTCCACGAGAGCGCTTCGACGAGCTCATTCACCCGCTACCGGTGGGCAAGCTGTGGGGTGCGGGGCCCGTCACCCAGCAGAAGCTCGCCGCCATCGGAGTGGAGACTATCGGCCAGCTGGCCGCAATGAGCCGCAAGGAAGTCGAGATTTCGCTCGGCGGTGTGGTGGGTGTGCAGTTGTGGGAGCTTGCCCAAGGGATTGATGAGCGTCCAGTTGCCCCGCGTGCGATTGCCAAACAAATCTCCACTGAGTTCACCTATCCCACCGATCTGCGCACGGCAGCGGAGGTGGATGCGGCGCTAATCCGCGCGGCGCATGGCGCTCATTCCCGTTTGTTGAAGGATGGCCGCGGCGCGCGCACGGTGACGGTGAAGTTGCGGATGGCGGACTTTCACATCGAGTCACGCTCAGCCACCTTGCCCTATGCCACCGATGATCCGAAGGTGCTCGAAGCCAAAGCGCTGAGTTTAGCGCGCTACCCGGAAGAACTCGGTCCTATCAGGCTGGTGGGCGTGAGCTACTCAGGGTTGGAGGAGGCCCGCCAAGACGTGCTCTTTCCGGAACTAGACCGTGAGATCGTGCGCCAGGACCCGGATACGGACTATGAAACCGGGGTCAGCGATTATTTGCCGGGCAGCACATCCGCCCCAGTCGATGTCTCCTTCACTGCAGATTCCGAGGAATCGCCGAGCCGCAAGTGGTGCGCTACCCAGGACGTTTATCACCCCGACTTTGGCCACGGCTGGATTCAGGGTGCGGGCCACGGAGTAGTCAGCGTACGCTTTGAAACCCGCACTACGGGCCCGGGTTTCGTGCGCTCCTTCGCCGCTGAGGATGAAGACCTCCGCCCAGCCGATCCGCTGGACTCCTTGGCCTGGGATGACATTCCTCCGGGCGAAGACGTCGACCCCGAAGAGCCGGTAGAGGCCCCACCGCGCGAGGACAACTAGCCCGCGGTATAGGCCGCGCTGGCTGGTGCCGTGCTAAACATCTCTGCCACTGGCGTGCCTGTAGCAAGTGCCGCAGCAAGCATAATGCGGGCCTGCCCGGCGCGGAATCCGCCGGCGGCCACCGCGCCCATCTCGCCCAAGGTGGCGCCACCTCCTGCGCCGCCATAGGCCAGCTTGGTATTCCCGTAGGGAGTTCGGGTGCTGATCACCACGGGCACGCCTGCCTGCAGCGCGCGGGCCACCCCGGCGCCCATCTCCGCGCCCATATTTCCGGAGCCCATCGCCTCGATGACGAGGCCGGAGGCGTGGGGGAGGGAGGCGTCGACAAGCGTGGCGCCGGCCCCCGGGTAGGCTGCGATGATTTCAACTGGATGTCCGGCCATCGGTGCTAAGGGGAGGAGTGGCACAGCGGAGTCTCCCACCGCCAACTCCTCAAAGCCGTTGAGGTGCGATGTGTGCCACTTGCGTGCACCGCGCCCAGGGATGGTCTTGCCACCAAACTGGACCCACACGCCCTGGGCCCCAGAGCACAAAAGCTCATAGGCATCGCGCAAGTTGCGCGGGCCATCGCCGGCCGGGTGGTCGAAGGCACGCTGGGCGCCGGTGAGTACGATAGGGCCATTGCCCAAGTCAAAAAGGGATAAGGCCAGCGCCGTCTCCTCCAAGGAATCTGTGCCATGCGTGATGAGCACGCCGTCGATGTCTGGGCGGGCGAGTTGTTCCCGCACGCACAGCAGCAGCTCATCGAGGTCGGCCAACGTAATTGAGCTGGAATCGAGTGCGCGGAACTCCACCACCTCAATATCTGGCGTGTCTCCTCCGTGACCGAGGGATTCAGCCAATTGCTGGCCGTCGACGGTGGGCACGAGTGAACCGTTACGGACCGTCGTGCAAGCGATGGTGCCGCCGGTGGCGATGAGGGCGAACGTCATGCCAGAAGGCTACTACAGCCACGCACCTGCGCGGGAAACCCAGGGCTGGGTTCACGGACGCTAAAGTAAAAAGGATAAACCACGATCCCCTACGTGAGGAGTATTTGTGAAATCCTTCAAGCTGAGCGCCGCCGTCTTGGCTCTGGGCGCCGCGACTGTCCTGTCCGCCTGCTCGTCTTCTGAGGATGCAGCGAGCGAGAGCAGCACCGCCGCCAAGCCTTCGGGCGAAACCTCCGCCTCGCAGGTTGTCTCCACCGAGATGCCCACTGTGGAGCAGCTCAACGAGATTCTGTCCAAGGCCGCGGACCCGAACCTTCCCCAGGAAGAGAAGGTGCAGCTGGTCCAGGGTAGCGAGACGGCGCCGGAGCTTTTCGACGTCATGTCGCAGTCCCAGGCCGAATCCGGTGCCACCTTCGAGGTCGTGGCCCCGGTCATTCCGGGCCTCGTGCCGGATTCCGCGCTGGCGACCGTCCACATCAATACCCCGGATGGTCAGCAGCAGACCGCCGACCAGGTGGAGTTCATCAACGAGAGTGGTACATGGAAGCTGTCTAAGACCTGGGCTTGTGTTTTGGTCACCAACATCGTCCCGCCGGAAGAGGTTCCGGAGATGTGCGCCGATTCCGTGCCGGAAGACGCAGCGGCGCCTGCCGACGCCCCCGCTGAAGGCGAGGAAGTGCCAGCCGAGCAGGCCCCTGCCGAGGTGCCTGCAGAGGACGCTGAGGCTCCCGCTGAGGCCCCAGCTCAGTAAGCTCGGCCGACAAAAACCTCAGCGCCCACCACCCACTGGCTCTTCTGCCAGTCAGGTGGTGGGCGCTGTGTTGTCTGGAAACCCGTGACGCGGCTGCCGCGTGCAGCAGCATAGGCGCTGAGCGCGCTAGCTAGTCGGTTGTGAACTCCATTTCGGTGGCGCTGGTCTGCACCACGCGAAGATCGGAGCCTTCCGCACCATAAGAAATGGCGGTGGTCACAGAGACATCGCCGGCGGTGGGAAGCGGCTTGGTCAGATCAACTGTGACCGAGCCCTCCGAGGTGGAGGTGTGATCGAGCACCTTGAGTTCTTTGCCCTGCAGTTCCTCGGGGGCGTCGGCACCGTTAAAGGACAGCGCGCCCAGGGAAGGACGCTGCTCCACCTTGACGCTGAGGGTGGCGGTATCCCCGTCCAGCTTGTCCAAGGTATATGTCGTGGTTTGCAGCAGCGTGGATTCGCCAGTGACGCGCGATTCCACCATCCATGTCGCGCCGGGGCCGATTTCCTCATCTGGGAAGACGATGGGCAGGGAGGTCAGGCTGGTGATAGCGCGCTCGACTGTGCTGCGGGCCTGATCGGTTGCTGCCTGCGGGGCCGCTAGGCGCAGAGAATTCATCTGTCCGGTATCCGTACCACGCCACCCAAACTGGAAACCCTCGGCGGAGGAGACATCCGTGCCGTCAGCCTCGGGCTTGCCCACGGTGACGAAGGCGTTGCGGCTCGCCGGAAGCTGGCCTTCGACGTTCTCGGTGGCAGCTTCCACCGAAGCCTGCAGCGGAAGAGTGACCGTATCCTCGGTCGCCGGCGAAGGGGCAGCGCTGCCATCTTTGCGCAGCTGCTGGTCGAAACCCGTGGCGACCTTGTAGGTCAGCTCCTGAGAAGCATCGAGATCCTGATAAGCCAGAACGCGGCTGGCACCGTCACCGGGCTCCAAGAGGGTGACGCGCGGGGCGTCGAGGGCCAAGCCGACCGGTTCTTCGACTGGCTTGGACGGCTGGGAATAGGAACAGCCGGCGAGCGCGCCGCTTACTCCTAGGACGGTGGCGGACAGGACTGCTAGAGCTCTCACACGAAACACGCATTCCAAATTACCGGATGAGCCTGTTTAGAATGGAACGGGTGAAAGCAAGGAGTTATATCGGAGTGATGGTTGCGGTGGTGCTCGGTGTGGCTGCCGTCGACCAAGCCGTGAAGGCGCTGATGCTGTCCATCCTCACCGAAGGTGAAGCCTTACCGGTGTTCGGTGACTGGTTCCGCTTCTACCTTTTGTTTAACCCCGGCGCGGCCTTCTCCATGGGAGGGGAGGGCTCGACGTGGCTGTTTACCACAATCCAATTGGCCTTCATCGTTGGCGTGGCCATCGCCGCTCCGCGTATCCACGACAAGTGGCAGGCCATCGGGCTGGCAATGATCGCTGGCGGCGCGCTGGGCAATTTCATCGACCGCCTGGTCCGTGAGCCAGGGTTCTGGTTCGGCCACGTCGTGGATTATATCTCCGTGGGCAGCTTCGCAGTGTTCAATATCGCGGACGCGGCAATCACCTGTGGCGTGGTGGTTTTCATCATCGCGATGTTCTACTCAGAGATGAATGAGAAGTCGGAAGAGCAGGAAGCGGGGGGAGTGTAATGCGCGAAAGCCGTAGATTGCCGGTACCCGAGGGCCTCGATGGCATGCGCGTGGACGCTGCCTTGGCCAAGCTCCTGGGTATTTCCCGCGCCCGAGTGGCCCAGCTGTGCACGGCGGGTGACGTGGAAATCGACGGCGAGGCAGTGGGCAAGTCCGAGCGCTTAAACGCCGGCGGGTGGATCGACGTCATGATGCCGGCGCCTGAGGAACCACTTGTCCCCAAGGAGGAGCTGGTGGAGGGCATGGATGTCCTCTATGTCGACGAGGACGTCATCTGTGTGTTCAAACCGGTGGGGGTGGCCGCGCACCCGACGTTGGGCTGGGATGGCCCCACCGTCATTGGCGGGCTGCGGGCGGCGGGCTATGCGCTTGCCGACGCCGGCCCTACCGAACGCAAGGGCATTGTCCACCGCCTCGACGTGGGAACCTCCGGCGTCATGGTGGTGGCCGCCAGTGAGCGTGCCTACTCCCAACTCAAGAACGCCTTCCGCGAGCGCACCGTGAAGAAGACCTATCACGCCGTGGTCCAAGGCTTGCCGGATCCCATCGTGGGGACCATTGATGCACCCATTGGCCGTCATCCTTCGGCGGGCTGGAAATTTGGGGTCGTCGATGACGGAAAACCAGCGGTGACACATTACAAGCTGCTGGAGGCCTTCCGCGAGGCTAGCCTCCTCGAAGTTCATTTGGAGACCGGCCGAACCCACCAGATCCGCGTCCACATGTCCGCCACCGGGCATCCCTGTGTGGGTGATCCGATGTATGGCTGTGACCCGAACCTGGCCAAGCGCGTGGGGCTTAACCGCCAGTGGCTGCATGCGGTAAAGCTCGGATTTACCCACCCGGGTACTGGCAGGTGGTTTGAATGCACCGCACCTTATCCCGAGGACCTGAAGCACGCCGTGGAGGTTTTGCGCGGATGAGCCCGCAGCGGAGCACACGCCAGCGCATCTATCGGCGCCGCCGGGCCGCGGCGCTGGTGCTGTTGGCGGTGCTGGCGCTGGTGGTGGTTCTCGCTTTCGGCCTCCTTGGCACCCAGCCCCGCACGGCGCTGCAAGGAGACCAGCTGGGGCCGGATGGAACCGAGACTGCTGCTGAATATCGCGAACGCGCGGAGGCCTCACTAGCGCAGGCGGACGAGCCAGCCTATGCCCTGGTGGGTTTTAGCGAGGCGCTGAGCGCACAGGAGGTCTCCGATGCGCTGAGACCAATCCAGCGCATGGATGCCATCGTGATCGGGCTGGCCGCCCCCATTGCAGTTCCCGAACCTGTCACTGGCGCCACGCGCGTCGACGTCCTCGATACCGTCCTGTCCCGCGTGTCCGACCATGCCCGTGACATGGGGGAGGAGGCGCCATCGGAGGTCGACGCCGTCGTGGTGTATTCCGATGGGAGTCAGTTGCGCGCCCTCGCCTCCGACCCGCGGGTCGATACCGTGGAGGTCGCGCCCGAGGATGCCGCATGGGGCTCCTTTGGCGTGCGCCCGCCCGCCAACGTCGGACAGAATGAGAACCGCTAGAACAGCCAAGGAGAAGACATGCGCCTATTTCCCAACACCTCCGAGTGGCCGCCGAACTACCGCTTTGCCTACCTCTTGATGTGGGCGGGCGCGTTCATCGCCTCTGGGGCCGCCATCGCGCAAGGGATCTGGGGAGCCGACAAGCTCGCCTTCGGCATTCTCATCGTGGTGGCCATCTACTGCATCGCCATGGCCATCCTCATGCCGCGGTGGGCGCTCAACGCGCGCGAGGAATCCGCCCGGCGTGCCCGGGCTCGGGAGGCGCGCGACGAGCTGAAGCGCCGCTAGTCCCGGCTGGGGGTTGTTTTCTCTGCGGGGTGGAGGCGGGCGCGGCGTCGAGAAGCGCGGCCCATGCGCACCAAGTCCGCCAGGTAAATGATGACCGCTACCCAGATGATGGCGAAGCCGATCCAGCGTTCCGTGGACATGTGTTCCTGGGTGACAAACAGCGCCCACAGCATCTGCATGATGGGGGTCATGTACTGCAGCATGCCGAGGGTAGACAGACGCAGGTGCTTAGCGCCCTGGGCGAAACACAGCAGCGGCAGGGCGGTGACGAGGCCGGAGGTAACCAGCAGTGCGATGTGCCCGGGCCCTTCGGTAGTGAAGGTGGATTCGCCCTGTGCCTGGAGGTAGCCCAGGTAGATCAGCGCGAAGGGGAGCATGACCAAGGTTTCCGCGGCCACAGAGCCCATCGAGGAAACCGTGATGCGTTTCTTGAGCAAACCATAGATTCCGAAGCTGAAGGCCAAAGCCAGCGAATAATAGGGGGCCTGACCGGTCATGAAGGTCAGCCACAACACTGCGATGAAGGCGATGCTGACCGACGCCACCTGCGCCTTCGTCAGCTTCTCCTTGAGGAAAATAATGCCGAGGGCCACGGAGACGAGAGGGTTGATGAAATAGCCCAGTGCGGCATCGGCCACGTGATCGCTGTTGATGGCGATGACATAGGTGCCCCAGTTGATGGTGATGGCCACGCCACAGGCAAACATCCACCCCCAAGTGCGCAGGCTGAACGCTTTCAGCTCGCGCCAGCCACCTGTCACCAGCAACACTGCGGTGACGAGAACGGCGGTCCACACGATGCGGTGGGCCAAAATCTCAAACGGGCTGGCGGGGCGCAGCAGCGGGAAGAATGCTGGGAAGAAACCCCACATGAGATAGGCAGCAATGGTGTAGAACATTTAAGAAAATGTACCTTAACGAGGACCTACGGGCGAAGTTTGACGTCCCCGCTAAGATGAGCCGCATGGCCAAAAACTCCTCCTTCGTCCATCTGCACAACCACACCGAGTTCTCCATGCTGGATGGCATGGCCAAGGTGGATATGTTGGCTGATGAGGTGGTCCGCCAAGGTATGCCGGCGGTGGGCATGACTGACCACGGCAACATGTACGGCTCCAATGCTTTTTACCAAAGGATGACTAGTGCTGGCGTGAAGCCCATCATCGGCATCGAGGCCTACCTGGCGCCGGAATCGCGCTTCAACAAGAAGCGCGTGCTGTGGGGAACCCCGGACCAGAAGCGCGATGACGTCTCTGCCTCCGGTGCCTACCTCCACCAGACCATGCTGGCGGAGAACGAGACCGGGCTGCGCAACCTGTTCAAGCTGTCCTCTTTGGCCTCCTACGAGGGTCAGCTAGGTAAGTGGCCGCGTATGGATGCAGAGCTCATTGCCGAGCACGCCGAGGGCATCATCGCGACCACCGGCTGCCCATCCGGTGACGTACAGACCCGCCTGCGCCTGGGCCAGTTCAACGAGGCGCTCGAAGCTGCTGCCATGTGGCAGGACATTTATGGCAAGGACAACTTCTTCCTAGAGCTCATGGACCATGGGCTGGACATCGAAAAGCGCACGCGTGACGGTCTGCTGGAGATCGGCCGCAAGCTGGATCTGCCGCCGTTGGTGACCAATGACTGTCACTACGTGCTGGAATCCCAGGCGCCTTCCCACGAGGCCATGCTCTGCGTGCAGACCGGCAAGACCTTCATGGACCCGGACCGTTTCAAGTTCGACGGCACCGGCTACTACATCAAGACTGCTGCGCAGATGCGTGAGCTGTGGGACCACATGGTGCCGGAGGCCTGCGATAACACCCTGTGGATTGCCGAGCGCGTGCAGGACTATGGCGCGATTTGGGAGGAGCACACCCATGACCGCATGCCGATTGCCGACGTCCCCGAGGGCTACACCCCAACCTCCTGGCTAACTCACGAGGTGATGGAGGGACTGAAGGATCGCTTCAACGGTGGGGATGTGCCGCAGGAGTACATCGACCGTGCTGAGTACGAGATCAGCGTCATCGATATGAAGGGCTACCCTTCCTACTTCCTCATCGTGGCCGAGCTCATCAAGCACGCGCGCTCCATCGGCATTCGCGTTGGTCCGGGCCGTGGTTCGGCGGCCGGTGCGCTCGTGGCCTACGCGCTGACGATTACCAACATTGACCCCATCGAGCATGGCCTGCTCTTCGAGCGATTCTTGAACCCGGAGCGTCCGTCCGCACCGGATATCGATATCGACTTCGATGATCGCCGCCGCGGCGAGATGATTACCTACGCCGCCGAGCGGTGGGGCGAGGACAAGGTTGCCCAGGTGATCACCTTCGGTACCGTGAAGACCAAGCAGGCCATTAAGGACTCCGCCAAGGTGCACTTTGGCCAGCCGGGCTTTCAGATGGCGGACCGCATCAACGGCGCCCTGCCACCCGCGATCATGGCCAAGGACATCCCGCTCGCCGGCATCACGGACCCAGAGCACGAGCGCTATTCGGAGGCGGCCGAGGTCCGGCAGATGATTGAGACTGACCCGGACGTCAAGAAGATCTATGAGACCGCCCGCGGCCTCGAGGGCGTGGTCCGTCAGGCCGGCGTGCATGCCTGCGCGGTGATTATGGCCTCGGTCCGGCTCATGGACCACATCCCGATGTGGAAGCGCCCAGCCGACGGCGCCTACATCACCGGCTGGGACTACCCGGCCTGTGAGGCCATCGGCCTGCTGAAGATGGACTTCTTGGGACTGCGCAACCTCACCGTGATCGGTGACTGCCTGGAAAACATCAAGAAAAACCGCGGCGAGGAAGTCCACCTAGAAGACCTCCACGCCGACGACCCGAATGCCTCAAAGGTCTATGACCTGCTGTCGCGCGGCGATACGTTGGGCGTGTTCCAGCTCGACTCGGGCGGCATGCAGGAGCTGCTCAAGCGCATGAAGCCAACGGGCTTTAAGGACATCGTGGCGTCACTAGCGCTCTACCGCCCGGGCCCGATGGGTGTGAACGCGCACTGGGATTATGCGGACCGCAAGAACGGCCGCAAGGAAATTACCCCAATTCACCCCGAGCTGGAGGAGCCGCTCAAGGAAATCCTCGATGAGACCTACGGTCTTATCGTGTACCAAGAGCAGATCATGCGTATCTCGCAGAAAGTGGCAAACTACACCGCCGGCGAGGCAGATGGCTTCCGTAAAGCCATGGGTAAGAAGAAGCCAGAAGTGCTGGCCCAGCAGTATGACAAGTTCTGGGGCGGCATGAAGGACAATGGCTACTCCAAGGAAGCAATGGATGCTCTGTGGGGCACCATTGAGCCCTTCGCCTCCTACGCGTTCAACAAGTCCCATGCCGCGGGTTATGGTTTGGTGTCCTTCTGGACGGCCTACCTCAAGGCCTACTATGCGCCGGAATACATGGCCGCACTGTTGACCTCGGTGGGTGATAAGAAGGACAAGTCCGCTATCTACCTGGCTGACTGCCGCCACCTGGGCATCCGCGTGCTCTCACCGGACGTTAATGAGTCGGTGGAGACCTTCCAGGCTGTCGGCGAAGATATTCGTTTCGGCATGGGCGCTATCCGCAACGTCGGCGGGGAAGTGGTGGATTCCATCGTGAAGACCCGCCGGGAGAAAGGGGCTTTCACATCCTTCTCCGACTATCTGGACAAGATTGAGCTGGCGGCCTGTTCGAAGCGTGTCACCGAATCCCTCATTAAGGCCGGTGCTTTCGATTCCCTGGAACACCCACGCAAGGGCCTCATGCTTATTCATGAAGACGCCGTGGATTCGGTGCAGACGACCAAAAAGGCAGCCGACAAGGGGCAATTCGACCTCTTCGCTGGCTTCGGAGGCGGGGATGAACAGGGTGACTCTGTTTCTGCTTTTGCCATCGATATCCCGGAGGAGAACTGGGACCGTAAACACGAGCTGGCTCTGGAAAGGGAGATGCTCGGCCTGTACGTGTCTGGCCACCCGCTTGATGGTTTCGAGGAAGCACTGAATGCGCAGACGGATACCCCGATTACCAAGATCCTCAACGGCGAAGTGGGCAATGGCCAGGAGCTCGTGATTGGCGGCATTATCTCGGGCGTTGACAGGCGCTTTTCCAAGCGCGATGGCTCGCCCTGGGCCATCGTGAGCATCGAAGACCATAACGGCGCCCAGGTGGATATCCTCGTGTTCAACCAGGTGTACTCGCTGGTAGCCCCGCAGATTGCTGAAGACAACATCATCCTGGCCAAGGTCCAGGTGAAGATCCGCGATGAGCGCATGTCCCTGTTCTGCTCCGATATCCGCGTTCCCGATTTGGGGCCGGGTAACGGCGCCGGTCTGCCGCTGCGCCTGACCATGCGCACGGATCAGTGCACGATGGACAACATTGCGCGGCTGAAGCAGGTCTTGGTCAACAACAAGGGTGAGTCTGACGTCTACCTCACGCTTGTCGACGGCGAAGAGTCCACCATGATGGTCCTCGGCGAACATCTGCGCGTGGAGCGCTCCAGCAACCTCATGGGTGATCTCAAAGCGACGATGGGCGCCGGAATTCTCGGCTGAGGTGACACCCCGCATTCGTGTGCTGAATAAAAGTACAGAATGAGGCGGGCTGTGCTTCGCCCGTGGGTTACGCTAGACAGCACAGTCTAGTTGAAAGGGAGGCCGTTTCCTCATGGTCAATAAGATCCGTACCACTCACGTCGGCTCGTTGCCGCGCACGCAGGAGCTGTTGGACGCTAACCTCGAGCGCTCCGCCGGCACCATCTCCGATGAGAAGTTCCACGAGATTCTGGAGCGCTCGGTCGCTGACGTGGTCAAGCGCCAGGTTGATCTCGGCATCGACATCATTAACGAAGGCGAATACGGCCACATCACCTCTGGCGCTGTGGACTATGGCGCCTGGTGGAACTACTCCTTTACCCGCCTGGGTGGTCTGACCATGACGGACAAGGACCGCTGGGAGATCGGTGACAAGATCCGCTCCGAACCGGGCAAGATTCGCCTCTCCTCGATGAAGGATCGCCGCGACCGCGCCCTGTTCGCGGAGGCCTATAACGACCCGGATTCCGGTATCTTTACCGGCCGCAAGAAGGTTGCAAACCCGGAGTTCACCGGTCCGGTTACCTACATCGGTCAGGAGCAGGTCGAGGCGGACGTGAAGCTGCTTGCAGACGCCCTCCCCGAAGGCACCGAAGGCTTCGTCGCCGCACTGTCCCCGGGCGCTGCGGCCCGCCTGCCCAACAAGTACTACGAGGATGAGTCCGATCTCGTGCGTGCCTGCGGTGAGGCGCTCAAGGTGGAGTACAAGGCCATCGCCGATGCCGGCTTGACGGTGCAATTCGACGCCCCAGACCTGGCCGAAGCCTGGGACTCGGTGGTTCCGGAGCCGACGGTTGAGGATTTTCAGGCCTTCCTGCGCGAGCGCATTGAGATTCTCAACGAGTCCATCAAGGATATCCCGCGTGAGCAGACCCGCCTGCACATCTGCTGGGGCTCCTGGCATGGCCCGCACGTGACGGATATTCCTTTCGAGGACATCATTGAGGAGATCTTGCAAGCCAAGGTCGGCGGCTTCTCCTTCGAGGGCGCCTCGCCGCGTCACGCGCACGAGTGGCGCGTGTGGAAGGACCACAAGCTGCCGGAGGGCACTGTGATCTACCCGGGTGTGGTTTCGCACTCCACGAATGCTGTGGAGCATCCGCGCTTGGTGGCCGACCGCATCATCCAGTTTGCTGAACTGGTGGGCCCGGAAAACGTGATTGCATCGACGGACTGCGGCCTCGGCGGCCGTTTGCACCGCCAGATTGCGTGGGCCAAGCTGGAGTCCCTCGTGGAAGGTGCCCAGATTGCTACCGAGGAGCTGTTCTAAGCAAGGAGTAGCTCCCCCTCAGCCAGCAGCTGAATACCACGCGCGAACCCTAACAACAACGCGCGAACCCTAACAACAACGCGCGAACCCTAACAACAACGCGCGAACCGTATAGGTTCGCGCGTTTCTTTTCGTTGGGGCAGCGGCTATTTCGCAGCTGCCTTCTCGTCTTCCTTCTTCTGGGAGTTATCCCAGTAGAAGCCCTGGCTCTTCAGGAACGCACGCAGGCCGTCGAGGACGGATGGGTCGAATTGCGCGACCACGGTCAACGCATTAATCGCGACGGCGACCAGCGCGATCGTGCCGCCGACCCAGGCAAAGACCTCCTCGGCCGTGTCATTGGGGCGCGCAGACTGCACCCAGTCGGGCATCTCGTCCCATTCCTTCTCCAGCGCCGCGTCCTTTTCTGCCTGGACGCAATCTGGTTCTGCGGGCATACCGGAGGAACCATAACCGTTAAGGATGCCGAGCCCGAGCTCCTGCGGACCCATGAAGGAAGAACCCGCGGTGCCATCAGCCACCGCCTTTTCGTGCTCCTCTTGCGCCTTGCGTACCTGGTTCGCACACTCCTCGGAAAGATCAGAGGTGTCGATGCGTCCGACGTTCATCGAGCTTCCACCGTTTGGACCCTCGGAGCTTCCGCCCGTGGAGCTTTGGCTCAGGGAGGACGAGGAGGACTGGCTGCTCTCAGCTGATTCGGCGGCTGAGGCCAGCGGGGTGACCAATGCCATCGTCGTGGCACACACTGCGATTAGTGAGGTGGAAAGGCGCATAATCAGGGGTTCTCCTTGGGAAGGGTGCGAAAGGAAGTACGAGAAAAAAGGGGGAGGGTTGTCTCAAACCCACTTCAATGTAGCAGCCCTCCCCTTAGTGAAGATAGGTTTTATAGGAACTTCTCCAGCTGCTCGCGCAGCGGTGCTGGAGCAAAGCTGAGAACTGTTTCGCGGACACCCGGGGCGTTCAGCAGGCCTACCGCGGCAGCGACAGCGGCGATGACTCCGATGAGAGACCCGACGGCGATGGTCGCGGTGGAGGAGTGGGAACTCTGGCTGCTCTTGTCTTCGTTATCGTGGTCGTCGGCATCGTCTTGGTTGTCCTCGTCGGCATTGAGCAGGTCCTCAACGTTGTAGACGGTGGTGGTTCCGGAAACCTCGTTGCCTACGATGAGCAGGTGCTCACCGTTAGGGGAGTCTGCCTTGTCGACGAAGGCAAAGCCCTCCGGGCCCAAGTCGCCGGCAGCAGCGAACTCATCAGTGGAGAAGTCGCGGTTGTTGACATAGGTGACGAAGGAAGCGGTGGCGGGGTCGGTGACGTCGTAGACGAAAATGCCGCCAACGCGCTCGGCGCCAATGAAGGCATAAGTGCGCTCCCCAACGGTGCCGATGGTCAGGGCCTCTGGTTCTGGGCCCTTGTTATCAGAGCGATCGTCGAACTCTGCCTCTTCGTTATCGGCGTTGTGGTGGAAGATACCCGGCTCGTTGAGCTCAGCGGTGATCTTTTCGAACTCGGCGCCGGAATCGAAGACAACGTTGCCCTCTGAGTCGTAGATGCTGAAGGAACGAGAACCGTAGGCATAAAGCTCATCGAAACAGCCCTTTTCTTCGTTCCAGCCGGAGGCGTTGCTCAGCTTCAGGTTGCCAGCGTGCTTTTTGTCGGCGAGTTCCTCCACGTTGACGTCGCCCAGCGCGCCCTCACATACCTTGCCATCCTCAACCAGATCCTTGAGTTCCACTTCATCGGTGTAGACGCCGGAGCCACCGTCCTTTTCCTTCACACCCCACTCGCGGGCATCGCCTTCGTTCGCAGTGGCAAAGTAGGTCTGGCCACCAGCGGTGAAGGCGCCGATGGAATCTGGCATGGACAGGCCCTTGACCGGGAGCGTGCGCAGCTCGGCCGCGTCATCCTTGTTCGAGGGGTCCAGCGGGACCTGCGAGTGATCCGCGATGTGGGCGGGCAGGATGTTCTCCACCGTGGCGGATTCAATATCGATGACGCCGATGGCGTTGGCCTCCTGCAGCGACACGAAAGCCTTGCCATCCTGGGAGGTGATGTACTCCGGCTCAAAGTCGATGGACGGCTTAGAATCATGGCCGGAGGGGCCGAAGACTCGCACGCCCTCTGGCAGGGGCTGATCGTCGAAAGCCGTGAATCCAGCGATGCGGGCATCCGCCTGCGTTGGTGCCTCAACAGCCTCCGGAAGCTTGATAACGGAGACGGATCCTTCCGGGTCCGTCACGTAGTCGGTGCCCTCGGCGTTGAGCTCATTGGATGGTTCGCCTTCGTTGGCCAGCAGCGCGTAGCCGCCATCTGCGGTGAGGTGGACGTTATCCGGCAATGCACCCACCATCACGCGGCCCACTTCGGCGGTATCCAGGTCCGCGGCCGCGGCGTTGAAGAACAGTGCTTCGCCGTCCTCAGTCTTGTCCGCCTGCTGGACGGCGGCCACAGCCAGGCCGTCGGGGCGCACCGCTACGGAGTTGATTTCCTTGCCTTCACCAGCAGAAATAGAGCCGATCAAGGTGGGGTTGGCTGGGGCAGAAGCGTCGAGAACATCAATCTGACCCGCGTGCGCATTGACCGTAAGGATGCGCTTGGAGTCCGGGTGGAAGGCCACGATCTCCGCAGCCGACTCCGCGTATACCCCGGACTCATAGGTGCCAACCGGGGTGAGCTTGAGACTGGCGTCTGCCGCCGAGTGTTCGATGACGTTGTTCACAATCGCGGCCGAGGAGGCCGGTGCAGCCACGCTGAGGCTGGTTGCGGTCGCCACGCAGAGCGCGAGAGAGCGGCGGGAGATAGAGCGAGACATTGAGAAAGGCTCCTTGAAGCGAGACAAAAAAGATTCCGCATCACCGTACGTGCCGCCCATGACACTTTCGGGGAACAGAGCGTTGCGGCCAAGCGAGATCTAGGTAAACGTTCAGTGAATCGGTCGAATGCTAGGTAATGTGCGACGAAAGAATGGTGGGGCGCTAAAATGAGCCACCATGACAAGCACCCCGCAAGACTTCGAGCCAATCCACGCCTCTGATATTCAACTGGCCCAATCGCGAATTAGCTCGGAGATTGCCCCGACTCCGCTGCAATACTGCCCGCGACTGTCCCAGGAAACCGGCTATGAGGTGTACTTAAAGCGCGAGGACCTGCAAGACGTGCGCTCCTACAAGATCCGCGGGGCTATCTACGGCATGTCAAACCTTAGCGAAGAGCAGCGGACGCACGGCATCGTCACGGCGTCGGCGGGAAACCACGCCCAAGGAGTGGCTTATGCCTGCCGCACCATGGGAATCCACGGCAAAATCTACGTGCCGGAACCGACCCCGAAACAAAAACGCGACCGCATCTTGGTCCACGGCGGCGACCTCGTGGAACTCGTTGTCACCGGCGCCAATTTCGATGAGGCAGCAGCTGCCGCGCACGCGGATGCAGCGGAGCGCGGCGCCTTCTTCATCGAGCCTTTCGATTCGCGCGATACCGTCACCGGCCAGGGAACTGTGGCTGCGGAAATCGTCTCCCAGCTGTCTTCGATCGGTAAATCCCTCGATACCGTGGTGGTCCCCGTGGGCGGTGGCGGCCTGATCTCCGGCATCACCTCCTACCTCGCTGACATGGCCCCGCGCACGGCGGTGGTGGGCATTGAGCCGGCCGGGGCGGCGTCGCTCAGCGCAGCGTTCGCTGCTGGTGAGCCGGTGACCCTGGAGACCGTTGATCCCTTCGTCGACGGTGCCGCCGTCAAGCGCATTGGTGAGCTGCCCTTCCAGATCTTGGAAGCCAACCAGGGCCGCCTGCACCATGACACCGTCTCCGAAGGCGCCGTGTGCACGGAACAGTTGGCGCTGTACCAAAACGAGGGCATTATCGCCGAACCCGCCGGCGCGCTGAGCGTGACCGGCCTGCGCACGCTCAACCTGCAGCCAGGCTCAACGGTGGTGTGCGTGATTTCCGGCGGCAACAATGACGTGCTGCGCTATGCCGAAATCATGGAGCGCTCCCTGGTGCACCGTGGACTCAAGCACTACTTCCTGGTGAATTTCCCGCAGGAGCCCGGCCAGTTGCGCCACTTCCTGCAGGATGTTCTTGGTCCAGAGGATGACATCACGCTGTTCGAGTACCTCAAGCGCAATAACCGTGAGACCGGTGCTGCGCTGGTAGGTATCGAGCTGGGGAGTGCCGCAGGTATCGACGGACTGCTGGAGCGCATGGAGGCGTCGAAGCTTAATTGCCAGCAACTAAAGCCAGGTACCCCCGAGTACGATTTTCTTGTCGCATAATGCTGGAGAGCTATCAGCGTCCCGTCGCCGGTGAGATTGTCGAGCACGAGATTGAGATCAAGCGTTCGCGGTTTATCACCCTTATCGGCCGCGCCACGACGGAAGAGGAAGCACGCGCGCTTATCGACGCCGCCCGCGACCGCTTCCCCGACGCCCGCCACCACTGCTCGGCCTATATCTACCACGTGGACGGCTCGAATCCAGTGGAGCGCTCCTCCGATGATGGCGAGCCCTCCGGCACGGCGGGCAAGCCCATGCTCGATGTTTTGAAGGGCTCCGGACTGCTCGATATCTGCGCGGTGGTCGTGCGATACTTTGGCGGTATCAAGCTGGGCGCGGGCGGGCTCGTTCACGCCTATGGCGGTGCCGTCAGCGAGACGATGGAGCAGGTTGAGCCCGTCACGCGTGCCCTACGCGAGCTCTATACCGTCGAGGTTTCCCACGCGGACGCCGGTCGCTTAGAGGCAGAGCTACGCAACCGGGGTGTGGACATGGTGGATACCGCCTACGCCCAAGCGGTGACTTTCACCGTGTCTGTGGAACCCGGCGGTGAGGAGGAGCTTGCGGCGACGCTCGCCGCGCTGACCCAGGGTGGGGTAGAGCCGAAGGAAGCTGGAACTGCCTGGGTGGAGCTTTAAGGCCGCGAGAAGGCCGCGAGTTTTTGGCCATGTAGAATAAGCCCCATGACTATGCAGCGACGCCCCAACAACCCCATTGAGCAACGCAAGCAAGCCGTGCGCACCCACGCACGCAACGGCGCTATCTGCGTCGTGGGCGGCGTCGCCGGCGGTGTCCTCCTAGGCTGGGCACTCACCGGATTCTGGACCTGGATGGCGATTGGTCTCATCGTGGCCGTGGTGGGTGGCGCGTACAACTGGGTCAAAATCCAGAAGATCGTGAACGAGAACCACAACCTATAAAAGCCCATGGTGAATCAGCCCGACGGGCGGCCCGTACGCATTGATGCTTGGGTTTGGTCCGTGCGCATGTTCAAGACCCGCTCGGAGGCCGCCACGGCGGTGCGCGCCGGGCACGTCAAACTCAACGGCAACGCCACCAAGCCCGCGCAACAGGTCGTTCCTGGTGACCGCGTGCGCGTGTGGCGCAACCACCACGAGCATGACCTTGAGGTGCTCGCCACCGTGTCCAAGCGCGTCGGCGCCCCGATTGCGCGCACCTGTTATATCGACCATGCGCCGCCGCCACCGCCGAAGGAATTTATGCCCTCCGTCCCGGTCCGCCCGCGCGGTGCTGGCCGCCCGACGAAGAAGGAGCGCCGGCAGATGGAGAAATTCCGCGGTGGATTCCGCTAATTATTTCGGAAGTTCTTTAAGGCCTTTAGCCGAGCATTCAAGCGGCGCTTGCGGTCTTTGCGGTCACCGGCCTCGGCCGTGGCTTCGATGTGCTGGGCACCGAATTTGTTGAGCAGCAAGTCGTCGATAAGCCTGACCTGGCCTGGGCGGAAGCGGTAGCGCATGGCATCGTGCACGTGAGCGATGTCGTCATCGTCGAGCAGCTGCTTGAGCTGGCTCAAGCGTGTGATGCCGTTGTTGTCGAGCAACTCGGCAAGGAAGCGATAATGCTCCGAGCGTGAACGAGGGAAGCGGCTGCCCAGAATAATGGCGAGGACACCAGGGAGGGTCTCGGCTGTAATTTCCACGTCATCGCCTGCCTCAGAACTGGGGGCTTTGAGTGCGGCGATTTCATCGAATTGCTGGTCCGCCAGCTCAATCAGGCCCGCAGCCAGTGTGAAGAGGCGATCCACCTGCGGGGAAGGCGGGTTCGGGCCCTGCTTGTACCGGATATCGTGCTCAAATTCCGCCCAGGCGTGCTGCAGCACTGTGCGGATTTGAATCTCGAAGGTCCAGCCGATATAAGGCTCAAGTTCCTCCAGTGTGGCGGCGCTGTCCTCGGACACCGTCAGCACCAAATGGTGCGAGCCATAACCAAAACCACCAGAAATCCGTGTTTCCGCTGCCTTGTCCACCGAGCGCAGCACGGTAAAGGTTTCTCCCAAAACCTCCAGTGCTTCCGGGATAACCGTGGAGTGGAAGACGGTAATTCGCACCCCCAAAACATCGTGGATATCTTCCCACGGCTTCGGGTACATCAGCTCGCCGTTGTCGCGGCGCTTCTTCGCTTTCGCCTTGAGAGAAGGCCACAGCTTCACGCGGGTCGCTACGCGGTCGAAGATAATGCCGGCGTCGTTAAGCAAGTCCTCGATGGCATCGCGGAAATCCTGCGCCGCGGTAGGATGCGCGTGTACCCAGGAATGGTACTGGTTGCTCAGGCGGGACATGGATGATTCAGCCATCTTAAGAACGTGACTCCTTTCGGCCACAGCGGAGGAAGTATGGAGGTGTGTCTACACCTCCATGGGAAAGCCGTTAGCTAATACTAGTGGTTGCAAGCTCAGCGGTGGTCGATGGCGCGGGCGCAATTCGGCCGCACGGTAAGCCAGTTCCGTGGCGCGCTGCGGGGAAATGTTGAGCAGCGCGTAGAGAGTGTGCGCATCAGGCACGAGGTAGGTAATACTCCGAGCTTGGCTAAGCCGCTGCAGATGATTGTCCAGGATAACGAAGGCCTGCGGGTGAGCCAACCACGATGAGGCAGCGCAGCGATGCACCCGCACCTCTAGGCCCTTTTCCGTTCTACTCAGTCCGAGTTCGGCAGGCCGGGTAAAGAAGCGCAGTCCCTGCTGCGTCAGTGCGCGGCGTTGCAGATTCAGCGCGGCAGTATCCCACGCTTGGCGCACGGTCAAACCCATATCGTCCACACCGCGTTGGCTCACGCGCTTGGCTTCGGCTCCCGTGCCGTGGACCAAGGACATCGATAGCGTCCGCGATAGCTGGAGGCTAGCGGGTGAATCACCGAAGCCATCATCACAGAGCTTGATTCCATTGAGCTCTTCGCTCGGGCAGAGCGAGGGGAGCAGGTGGTCGATGCGAAGGGAGGTAGGCAGCGCGATGGTCATGGTGGATTTGCTCCGAAAGGTAGGCAAGTGCAGATTTCTTGCCCTTATTGGACTGCGCTTTATGCTCGCAGGTTCCCACTAGTTCGCAGAAAAACCACCACGCGCTAGAGCCTTGATGCTCTAGCGCCTCCGTGCTCAAGAGCTACGCAGGCTAGAACGGAGGAGCTTCATCAAGTTGGAGCTCCTCTAACAGCTTGTCCGTCTGCCAGATTGCGATGTCCTGGCCTTTGCCCTGCAGCTCCTCAGCGCGCTTTTCTTTAGAGGTCTTGGTAGCCCACTGGCCCACAACCAGGATGGTGGTCTTCTTCGTGACGTTCTTACCCACCTGGCCGCCGCGTTCAGCAATCTTGGACCACAAAAGGCCTTTGTCGAAAGGCTCGAAGTCACCGGTGAGAGTGACATTCTGAGCAAATAGCGCGCCTTCCGGATCCGCATCAGGATTGGGATCCGGGATGGTGTCCGGAGTGGATACGGATTGCCACGGAGCTGGACCACGGCGCTCCTTAGCGGCGGAGCCCTTCTTCTTCGAGCCCGAGGCTGTACCCGCCATGCGCGTCTTGTCGCGGAAATCCGTACCGGCGCCCAAGTCGGCCGCGGAGAGGGGAGCGGTGTTGGCGCGCAGGACCGGGATGACGGAGTCTTCGCTCAACGTGCCCAGCGCAAAATCACGGGTGGTGAACAAGTCCTCGATGCTTCCGGAGTGACCAAAGCGCTGCGCTAGGGCACTGACAATCTCGCCCGCCGCGCGGGCGTCGGCTGTGGCCTCGTGGTGTCGGAAATCCTTGGCGCCGATGTAGGAGGCGACGGTGGGAAGTTTATGGTTAGCCACGTCGATGACGCCTGCACGGGAGGCGTCGCGGGCCAGTGCCAGGGAACACGCTAAGCGAAGTTCTGGCACCGGTGCGTCGGCCTTCTTGAGGCCACTGCGCAGGGCCGTGGAATCGAATTGCGCGTTGTGGGCTACTAGCGTGTCTGTGCCGAGGAACTCGAAGAGTTCGGCAGCAGCATCAGCGAACGGTGAAGCATCAGCGACGTCCTCCGCTGTGATGCCATGGATGCTGATGTTGACCTCGTCGAAG
This sequence comes from Corynebacterium aurimucosum, assembly GCF_046895345.1. Lineage (GTDB taxonomy): Bacteria > Actinomycetota > Actinomycetes > Mycobacteriales > Mycobacteriaceae > Corynebacterium > Corynebacterium aurimucosum_G. The sequence goes on from NZ_CP160096.1 coordinate 464,392, forward strand.
TGCTCGAGCCCCGGTGGGGGAGTGCACAGCCACGTGCGGGATTCGGTCTCTTCGCCATCGCGGAAGCGGACCGCGCCGATCTGGCAGACCGAGCCCCAGTTATCGTTGGCGGTTTCTACATCGACGGCGGTGAAGTTGAGCCCCTGCACACCGGTGCTAGCAGCCGGTTCTTCGCCGCGTAGTGCTGCCTCAACTGCGCGGGCAAATGCGGCCGCGTCTTGGCCGGGGGCGAAGCGGATAATGGTGTCTGAAACGATGCCCGCAGAATCGCTCGTGCCGCGCACTATGACCTGCCCAAACCCTGTTACCGTCGGTTCCGTGCACTCCACGCCCGTGGCATCAGTTAAGGAGAGATTCTCGCGCGCTGGGGCGCCAAGGGAAGCGGCAAGCTGGGAGCGTTGGACGGTGAGTGCATCGGTGGTGACATCAATGACGGCACCGTGGGCGGTATAGGACACGGTTTCCTTTCAAGGACGGGGTTAATGGTGGACAGCAGACGGTGGAGTGCAGTCTAGCTATCGCTTTCTTCTGCCATGGCAGCGGTTTGCGCAGAGTCATCGCTGTCGTCGAAAACCGGGGGCTCAGTCTGGCGCAGGATCAGCGTTGTGCGCGGCTGTACCACGATGGAACCTTCGGCTGCGATGAGCTTCTCCTCGTCCGGATAGCCACCGGAATCCGAGGTGTCGACGATGAGCCTCCAACTAGCACCCAGGTCCTTCTTGGGCAGCGTGAACTCGATGTCTTCGTGGTGAGCGTTGAAAATCATGATGAAGGAATCATCCGTAATGCGTTCACCGCGGGCAGTGGTTTCCGTAATCGCGTTACCGTTGAGATAGACCATGAGGGCCTTGCCGAACTCAAAATCCCAGTCCTGCGGGGTCATGAGTTTGCCGGAGGGCACGAGCCAGGCAATATCGCGATCTTTCACCTCAGAGCCAAAGGGGCCACCAGCCAAGAAACGCTGGCGGCGGAACACTGGGTGGTTCTTGCGGATGTTGATCAGGCGCTTGGTAAAGCCGTGCATGGCGACGTTCTTTTCCTGCTCCAACATCGACCAATCGATCCAGGAAATCTCGTTGTCCTGGCAATACACGTTGTTATTGCCGTCCTGGGTGCGGCCCAGCTCATCACCATGGCACAGCATCGGGGTGCCCTGGGATAGCAGGAGGGTAGTGAGGAAATTGCGGACCTGGCGGCGCCGGAGCTTTTTAATTTCTTCGTCGTCAGTCGGTCCTTCCACGCCATGGTTCCACGAGCGGTTGTGGGACTCACCGTCGCGATTGTCTTCACCGTTCTCGGAATTGTGCTTTTCGTTATAGGACACCAAATCACGGAGCGTAAAGCCATCGTGCGCGGTGATGAAGTTGATAGACGCGGTGGGGCGGCGGCCGTTGTTGGCATAAAGATCGGAGGAACCAGTCAGGCGTGAGGCAAACTCACCCATTGTCGCCGGCTCCCCGCGCCAGAAATCACGGACGGTATCGCGGTACTTGCCGTTCCATTCGCTCCAGATGGGCGGGAAGTTGCCAACTTGGTAGCCGTTATGGCCCACGTCCCAGGGCTCGGCGATGAGCTTGACCTTGGAGACCACCGGGTCCTGCTGAACCAAATCGAAGAAAGTGGCGAGCTTATCCACATCATCGAGTTCGCGCGCCAGAGTGGACGCGAGGTCGAACCGGAAGCCATCCACGCGCATCTCCGTCACCCAGTAACGCAGCGAATCCATAATCAGCTGGAGGGAGTGCGGGTGACGGACATTCAGGGAGTTACCGGTACCGGTGTAGTCCATGTAGTGCTCGGGATTATCATCAACCAAGCGGTAGTAGGCGTGGTTATCAATGCCGCGGAAGGCGATGGTGGGGCCCATGTGGTTGCCTTCGGCGGTGTGGTTGTAGACCACATCGAGGATGATCTCGATTCCGGCCTCATGGAAGGCACGAACCATGGCCTTGAACTCAGCGACCACCTCGCCAGGCTTCTTGGCGTAGGCATAGTCAGCATGCGGGGCGAAGAACCCGAAGGTGTTATAACCCCAGTAGTTGCGGAGGCCCAGCTGGCGCAGGCGATCATCCTGCAAGAACTGGTGAACCGGCAGCAGCTCGACGGCTGTCACTCCCAAGTCCTTGAAGTAGTTAATGATTGCTGGGTGTGCCATACCGGCGTAGGTGCCGCGCAGCTCCTCCGGCACATCCGGGTGCGTCATTGTCATGCCCTTGACGTGGGCTTCGTAGATAATTGTTTCGTTATCCGGGGTGTGCGGGCGGTTGTCGCCGTGCCACTCGAAGAACGGGTTGATGACCACGGAGAGCATGGTGTGGCCCAAGGAGTCATCCTGGTTGCGGCCGGTGCCGGGTTCCTCTGCGAAGATATCGTAGGAGTACAGCGAGGGATCCCCGTCAAAGTCGCCGTCGAAGGCGCGAGCATAAGGATCGACAAGAAGTTTTGAGGGATCGCAGCGCAGACCATTTTCTGGCTCATAAGGGCCGTGGATGCGGTATCCATAGCGCTGCCCGGGGCTGACGTTCGGGAGGTAGGCGTGCCAGACGTGGGCGGTGATCTCAGTTAATTCGATGCGTTCTTCGTTACCGTCGTGGTCAATGAGGCAGAGCTCAACCTTCTCGGCGATTTCGGAAAAGATAGCAAAATTAGTACCGGCTCCATCATAGGTGGAGCCGAGCGGGGAGGGGGAACCAGGCCACACCTGGCGAGATGGCGTTAGGTCAGCACGGGTCTCAGTCATGAGGCTTAGCTTAGTCAATTCTGATGTATGTGATCGCTTCGCAGTGATCTTAAGCCGGCGACCATCAGCTCCGCTGCGCGCACCGAGGTGGCGTCCACCGGCGTGGTCTCGGAAGCTGTAGACGCTGTGCTTGGCGACGTCCCGCCTGGAGTCGCCTCACTGAGCTGTTCGCGGGATTGCTCCATGAAAGTAGCGCCCAGCGTGTAGTGGATCAGAGTGCGGGCGGCGACGGCTCTATCCTCCGGCGAGGCATCGGGTGCCTCCTTCTGCAGTGCCTTGGTGAAAAGCTTTTCCATGTCAGCGCTCGCTGAGGACTCAGGGAAGGATGCTCCGGCGATGGCCACGTCAGCTCCATCGCGCCAGCGTTGCAGCTCACTGTGCAGCGAGCTGACCAGCTCCGCCGTGCTTTCCCCGGTGACGGGAGCGAGTATTTCAGCAGTCATGGCGGCGATCAATGATTGTTTGTTGGTCACGTGCCAGTACAGCGCGCCGGGTGCGACCCCGAGGTTGGTGGCGACTCGGCGCATAGTGACATCAGCAAGGCCGTATTGGGTCAAAAGCTCAAGGGCGGTGGAAACGATAGCGTCGCGAGAAAGGTGCACACGACCAACTCTACGCGGCAAGAGAAAACCCTCGTGAGGCTCACAGGAAGCTTCAAGGTGTAGAATATGAATTCTTCAAACAGCGCTTGTTAAGGTTATGTGAGTTGCCCAAGAGCAAACACCGCGCCCAGCGTGGTTTAACCTATCGCTCTCTATATATTTAGGAGTATCCCTTGTCTTTTCTGACACCTGCCAAGAAGTCTCTCATTGCTGTTGCACTCGTTGCACCGCTTTCCTTGGCTGCTTGTGGTTCCGATGACGAGAACGCAGGCGACACCGCTTCCTCTGCGGCAAAGACCACCACGACCACGCAGCCAAAGGAAAAGACGTCTGAGAAGAAGACGGAAGAGAAGACTTCTGAGGAAAAGAAGGAGGGGGAAGGCGAAGAGAACAAGGGCGATGCTGCCAAGCCGGAGGGGGAAAACCCTGAGGACGCGAACCAGGCTATGGCCAATCCCTTCGAAGAAGGTGCTGATCCGTTCCAGAACATACCCAAGGTTGAACCAGTCCAGGGGGAGGCTGCCAGCCAGGAGGATATCGACGGCATCAACGGGTTAGTGCGCGGCATGTATGAGCAGCAGACTATGCGTGCTTTCGTGAAGTATCTTCCGGAGCACACCTGCGCGGCTATCCGCAACGATCCGAACTCCGGCCTCGATCAGGTTGATTACAACCAGGTTCCGGATGTTCCGATGAACCAGCTCAAGGACATGATGGCGGCAGCGGGCCAGGACACCTCCCAGATGGATGGCTTTGACTGGTCCAAGACCGGTGTTGAGTCCATCAACGATGTTGTGGTTAACGGTGACGATGCTTCCGCGACCGTGAACGTCAACACCAGCCAGGGCATGGATAGCTCCACCATGCGCTTCAAGCGTGAGAACGGTAACTGGACCTTCTGCGGCTAGAGAGTATCGTGCCTGGACTGCGTGCTCCTAGCCTTCGCATACCCCGCGCCATTGGATTCGGCGCGGGGTTGCTCGCGTTAGCACTCCTTGGATTCTCTGCAGCCGGCGCCGCGTGGGGACTGTGGCGTCCAGCTCTCAAGGGGCACCGGGTTGATGATGGCGGCTACGCCTTGAGCAACGTTGCCGACGTGCAATTTGATTCCTATATCACCTTCGTACTGATCACCGGAGTTCTTAGCGCGGCCCTGGGGGCTACTGCCTACGTGCGAGGTGAGCGCTACCGTGGCGTCGGCGTACTGCTGTGGGTGGCTCTGGCTGCTCTGGCTGGCGCGGCATCGTTTTATGTCTTCGGTGGAGCCACCGCCACTAATATTCCCGAGAATCCCGGAGAGTATGTAGAGTTTGTGCCGAAATTCTCGCCGGGTAGTGCCTGGCTGGTAGGGCCGTTTATGGCCATGTTTGCCTACTGGTCCGCGCTATTCATCGATTCGCCTTGCGATGCTGTGAGCGAGAGGGATTCGGAAGGAAATGAGGTGCCGGTCGACGGCGCGCTAGGGCCACGCGACGGGGGAGGAGCCTACCGCCTCCCGTGAGATGTCATCGATGCCGTGGAGTACATGTTTGATGCCGCGGCCGAGGGCGGTGATCAATTGGGCGTCGGAAAGCCCGGCACCCGTCATAACCGCGTAATCGATGCGTACCTGCAACCCATCAATGTTTGAGTGGCAGAAGGCGGAGGCTGAGTGATTGGTCCGGTTCCAGTCATTGCAAATGAGGAAGATTTTGGAGAACTCGCTGCCCGCGAGGTTGGGATCCCAATGGCCTTTGATGATGAGGCTGGGGCCGGAATCGATGGCGAAAGCAAAGAGGACATCATTGATCCAGGCATAGACGGCCTCGTCAGCATCCGCCTGGAAGCGTGTAATTCCGAGGGCCGGCAAGAGTTCCCCGAGCCGAGCGGTGTCGACGTCGGCGACGGGGCCGTCGAGTTCTGTTTCTTCTTCCGGAGCCGTTGGGCGGGGAAGCGTGACAACGGGGAAGTGATCGGCCAATTCTTCGAGGCAGGCCGCGGCGTTGTGGAGTGCCGGCAGAACCGAAGCGGAAAGCTGGGACGTTGTAGGTTTCTGGTGAACCACGAGGAAGGAATGCCCCCACACCTCTACCGCGGTAGGTGCCGAATAGTTGAGGATGAGGTGCGGCGAGAGGCAGTCATGGTTCCAGTCATTGACGAATTCACTGAGAGCAGGAATGTCGCCGAAACCTAGAACGCCGTGATGTGTGGTGTAGAAACGCAGGATTGGTTCGCCCTCGGTGTCCATGAAAGCGCGGGTTTCCCCAAGCGGTGGGTGAGGGAAGAGGAGCTCGTGTGCGGTGACCCGAATGCAATCGAGGCTTTCGCGGTGCGCGAGGTTTTCGACACGGGCAAGCAGGTTGGAAGAAGGCTGGCTGTCCAGGCCATCGGCGCCGTTGCTCATCTCGCCGCCTCCCTTCACCGATTCGGGCTCCCGGAATGTGTTACTAGTGGCACATTCTATAACCCCTACCTGTCAGCTCGCTGGCTTTTCGGTCCAGGTATAGTAATGGGAAGGTATAGAAACCGCTGCATATTATAAAAGGGGTCTGAGCATGCTACGAACCATCGACCTGCGTGGAGAGGAACTCACCACCTCCCGGCTGCGCCGAGTCCTGCCGCGAGGGGGAACGGACGTGTCCTCAGTGATGGGCACCGTCATCCCCATGGTGGAGAAAGTCCGCGAGGGTGGCGCGGCGGCGGCCCTCGATTTCGGCGAAAAATTCGACGGAGTCCGCCCCGCCGCAGTGCGAGTACCTAAGGAGGAGATGAAGAAGGCTGCCGAGGACCTGGACCCGAGTGTGCGAGTAGCCATCGAAGAATCTATCGCGCGCGTGCGCGCCGTTCACGCTGATCAGAAGCCGGCTTCGCACACGACGACACTGGCACCAGGCGCGACGGTCACCGAGGTCTTCCAGCCCATCGAGCGAGTAGGGCTCTACGTCCCGGGCGGCAAGGCGGTGTATCCGTCTTCCGTCATTATGAATGCCGTCCCCGCCCAAGAAGCGGGCGCTGCGGCGATGGTCGTGGCTTCTCCGCCGCAGAAGGAATTCGGTGGGCTGCCACACCCGACAGTGCTGGCCACGTGCCACATGCTGGGCGTGGATGATGTCTGGGCCGTCGGCGGCGGGCAAGCCATCGCGCTTCTGGCCTACGGCGATGATGAACCCGCCACGGGTGAAGAAGCTCTGGAGCCTGTCGATATCATCACCGGCCCCGGCAACGTCTTTGTTGCTGCCGCTAAGCGCGCGGTGCAGGGAGTGGTGGGAATTGATGCAGAAGCTGGTCCTACCGAGATCGCCATCCTGGCCGATGAGACCGCTAACCCCGTCTACGTGGCCTATGACCTCATTTCCCAGGCGGAGCACGATCCCATGGCTGCCTCCGTGCTCATCACCGATTCTGAGGACTTTGCCGCTGCGGTGAATGCGGAGGTAGCTCAGCGCTATACCGCCACAGCCAACGCCGAGCGCGCAGCTGAGGCATTGCGCGGAGAACAGTCCGGCATCGTCCTGGTCGACGACCTCGAGACAGGTATCGCTGTCGCGGACGCCTATGCCGCTGAGCACTTGGAGGTACACACAAAGAATGCCCGGGCAGTTGCGGAGCGTATCCGCCACGCCGGCGCGATCTTCGTTGGTGAATACTCGCCCGTACCGCTCGGTGATTACTCCGCCGGCTCCAACCACGTTTTGCCTACCTCGGGAACCGCGCGGTTTAGCGCCGGGCTGTCGACGCACACCTTCCTACGGCCGGTCAACCTCATCGAGTACGACCGCGCGGCACTCGGCGAGGTAGCTCAGAATGTCATTGCCTTCGCCACTGCAGAAGACTTGCCCGCCCATGGTGAAGCAATTGCGGCACGATTCGCTGATGACACCGATACCCAGAAAGAAGAGGCTTAAGCAATGGCTGAGTTGAAGGATCTTCCCCTTCGCGAAGAATTGCGCGGCTCCAGCGCCTATGGAGCCCCGCAGCTGACGGTGACCAACCAGCTCAACACCAACGAGAACCCCTATCCGCCCTCGGAGGCGCTGGTGAAGGACATGGTGGCGGCCGTCGAGAAGCACGCGCGTCAGCTCAACCGTTACCCAGAGCGCGATGCCGTGGAGCTGCGCACGGCACTGGCGGAGTACGTCAGTGAGCAGACCGGGGTGGCTGTCAGCGTGGAGAACGTCTGGGCAGCTAACGGCTCCAATGAGGTTCTGCAGCAGCTGCTGCAGGCCTTTGGCGGGCCGGGGCGTAGTGCGCTGGGATTTACACCGAGCTATTCGATGCACCCCATTCTATGCGCGGGCACCCAAACCGAATTCATCTCCTGCCCACGCGATGCGGATTTCCGTATTGATGAGGAGGAGGCGTTGGAGGCCGTCGCCAAGCACCGCCCCGACGTCGTTTTCATCACAACACCGAACAATCCCACCGGTGATGTCACCCCGATTGATGTGGTGGAGAAGATCGTGCAGGCCGCGCCGGGCATCGTCATCGTGGACGAGGCCTACATGGAATTCTCGCCTTCGCCTTCTGCGACCACGCTGCTGGAGAAATATCCGACCAAGCTCGTGGTCTCGCGCACGATGTCCAAGGCCTTCGACTTCGCCGGCGGACGTTTGGGCTACTTCGTGGCAGATCCGGCGTTCGTGGAAGCCGTCATGCTCGTTCGTTTGCCCTATCACCTGTCGGTTCTCTCCCAGATCGCGGCCACCGTTGCCCTTGCGCATAAGGAAGAGACCTTGGGAACTGTGGCCAAACTATCGGCGGAGCGGGACCGGGTTGTCGCACGGCTTAAGGAGCTCGGATACTACGTCGTACCCAGCGAATCCAACTTCGTCTCCTTCGGACGCTTTGCCGATCAGCACGCGGTGTGGCAAGGATTCCTGGACCGCGATGTCCTGATTCGTGATAACGGTGTACCGGGTCTCTTGCGCGCCACGATTGGTCTGCCTGAAGAGAATGATGCCTTCCTTTCGGCCGCGGCGGACTTGGCAGATACAGTAGAGATGACTAACTAAAAACGATGATGAAATGAGCCCACATTGTGGGCTCATGACTTGAAGAAGGAGCGTGGGGCAATGAGTGCTGGCGACGCTGTACGTCACAACCATGGCGACCGCATTGGCCGCGCAGAGCGCGTCACCGGGGAGACAAAGATCTCTGTAGAAATAAACCTCGATGGCACCGGCCAGTCGGATATTTCGACGGGGCTGCCGTTCTTTGACCACATGCTTAACGCTGTGTGCACCCACGGCTCCTTCGATCTTCGCGTTCACGCTGAGGGCGATATTGACATCGATGCTCACCACACGGTCGAAGACACCGCTATCGTGCTGGGCCGTGCCTTTCTGGAGGCGGTGGGGGATAAGTCCGGGATCCGCCGTTTCGGCTCCCAGCTCCTCCCCATGGATGAAACGCTGGTGGAGGCCGTCGTCGATATCTCAGGGCGTCCCTACTTCGTGATGAATGGCGAGCCGGAGAACATGGAGTGGCAGATTATCGGTGGGCATTACGCCACGGTTATCAACCGACACTTCTTTGAAACCTTTGCCACGCACTCGGCGACGACCTTGCACGTCAACGTGCGTTACGGCCGCGATCCGCATCACATCACGGAGGCCGAGTACAAGGCAGTGGCCCGTGCTCTGCGCCAGGCTACTGAGCGGGATCCGCGCGTGAACGGAGTTCCTTCGACGAAGGGAGCGCTCTAAGACTTATGAATGTAATGGTTCTCGTTCTCTTTCTGGTCGCCGGGTTGCTCGTCGGTGGTGCGTGGGCGGCATACCAGAACGGGTCGGTGCTGATGACTGTGGTCGCGGGTGCGCTCGCGGCGATCTCCGTGACTGCCGCCTTGGTCTGGTTCCTTGACATCTTCTCAGCAGGATTGGCGGCGAAGTGATAGAAAAGACCCCTCAGAGCGTATGGAAGGTTGCTGGCTTTAAGGAAACCATGATCGCGGTGGTTTCCGCTTTTGGTGCTTGGTCGGTCTTGCTGCCTGTGGTGCCGCTGGCCGTGCTGGATGCCGGCGGTTCCGCGACATTGGCTGGTGCCACGACCGGCGTGTTCATGCTGGCCACAGTGCTTACCCAAATGGCAACACCGATGCTGCTGCGCATCTTTGGCTACCGCCCAATTATGGCGGCCGCGGCGTTGTTGCTGGGGCTGCCGGCGTTGGGGCACATGCTGGGCGATGCAGCCCCGATCGCCCTAGGCTTTTCCGCTCTGCGCGGTATAGGCTTCGGTGCGCTCACAGTGGCGGAGAACGCACTCATCGCGGAAATCACGCCACGGCGCCTGCTGGGTAAGGCCACGGGAATTTTCGGCCTATTCATCGGTGCAGCCCAAATGGCCTTCTTGCCCGTGGGCCTCGCGGTGGCTTCAGCCTTTAACTACAACACGGTGTATCTTCTGGCTGCTGGTCTTGGCTTACTAGGATTCTTCACGTGCATTCTGGTGCCGCAAATCAAAGCCGCTCCAGTGGGGTCGCCGGACCCCTCAGACACCACCCCGCGCGCCCCGATGTGGAAGCTCGTGCTCGTCCCAGCACTGGCGCTGATGAGTTTTTCCGTGAGCTATGGCGTGGCATCTAACTTCATTTCTCCGGCGGTGCGTGAGTTGGATCCTGAGCGCGGCGCTGTCTTGGGCGGCCTCATGCTATCGGTGATTGGTGGTTCGGCCATGATCGCGCGCTATGTGGCCGGTGTGGTGGCGGACCGAGTAGGCCAGCCAGGCACGCTGATGATTCCCGCTCAGGCTTTTTCAGTCTTAGGCGTGGGGCTTATCGCCGCCGTGCTGTGGCAAGAATGGTCAGTATGGCTGCTCGTGTTCGGCACGGTCATCTACGGTGCGGGTTTCGGCATCGTGCAAAATGAGGCGCTGTTGTCGATGTTCGACCGTCTCCCGCGCGAGCGCCTCTCGGAGGGCTCTGCGGTGTGGAATATTTTCTACGACGGCGGCACGGGCCTTGGCTCGACGGTGCTCGGCGCCGTCGTGGCTATGTCTGGTTATTATGGCGCGTTCGCCGCTGGCGCCGCCATCATCGCGGTGGGCCTGCTCATGTCTGCGGCTGACCTCGCCTTGGGCAAGACCCGCGTGAGCGAGCTGAACGACATCCAAACCCGCCTGCGCATGATTAGAAGGCCGAGGAGACCCGGAAAGGAAGCACGATGAGCTCACACGACGTAGTAGTCCTGGATTATGGCGCTGGCAATGTCCGGTCGGCAGTGCGCGCGCTGGAGAGGGTCGGTGCCACCGTCGCGGTGACCGCGGACCCGAAACAGGCGGTAGAGGCCGATGGCCTTTTGGTCCCCGGAGTGGGGGCGTTCGCTGCCTGCATGGAGGGCCTGCGCGCCGCACAGGGGCCGCGAATCATTGGTCAGCGATTGGCTGGTGGTCGCCCCGTTTTGGGGATTTGCGTAGGCATGCAGATTCTTTTTGAGTCAGGCACTGAACACGGCGTGCACACCGAAGGTTGCGGCGAGTGGCCCGGGGAGGTTACCCGTTTGCAGGCTCCCGTCCTCCCGCACATGGGATGGAACACCGTGGAGCTTCCTAGCGGAAGCCGCATGTTTGAAGGCGTGAGCCCGGAGGATCGCTTTTATTTCGTGCATTCCTATGCCGCGCGGAACTGGGAGCTGGAGACCGAGATTACGGAGCCGCCGAAGGTGGCGTGGTCGGAGTATGGCGGTGACCGTTTTGTCGCTGCGGTAGACAATGGCGCATTGTGGGCCACCCAATTTCACCCGGAGAAATCTGGTGACGTTGGTTCGCAGCTGCTGAAGAACTGGATAGGAACGCTTTAAAGAGTCCGCGTGAAAGGTAGACTACCCACCATGAGTTTTACACTGTTGCCCGCGGTTGATGTCGTTGATGGTCAGGCAGTTCGCCTTGATCAAGGAGAGGCCGGAACCGAGAAATCCTATGGCTCGCCGCGTGAGGCTGCCCTGAAGTGGCAGGCTCAGGGTGCGCAGTGGCTGCATGCAGTCGATTTGGACGCGGCTTTTGGCCGCGGATCCAACCATGAACTGCTCGCCGAAATCACCACAAGCGTGGACCTGAACGTGGAGCTGACCGGCGGGATTCGAGATGATGAATCTCTGGCCCGAGCTCTCGCCACCGGTGCGCGCCGCGTCAATATTGGTACCGCGGCTTTGGAGAACCCTGACTGGATTGCCAAGGCTCTGGCAGAACACGGTGACCGCATCGCAGTGGACTTGGCGGTCCGCCTGGTGGATGGCGAGTGGCGGACGCGAGGTAACGGCTGGGTATCTGACGGCGGCGACCTCTGGGAGGTCCTCGAACGCCTCGATGCGGCTGGTTGTACTCGCTTCGTAGTAACGGACGTGTCCAAGGACGGTACGCTGCAGGGCCCCAACATTGAGTTGTTGCGTGAGGTCGCGGCCGCTACAGAAGCCAAGGTCACTGCTTCCGGAGGAATTTCCACCCTGGATGATCTGCGTGAATTGGCCCTCTACGAAAATGAGGGAATTGATTCCGCCATCATCGGTAAGGCTCTCTATGAGGAGCGCTTCACGCTGGAGGAAGCTCTCGCTGCCGTTGCAGAGGTTACCCCGCTGCCGGGAGAGGAATACATCGACCCGATCGAGGAGAGGTAGGCCGATGGCCCCGATGACAGGAACTTCGGAGTCGGACCCACGCGAGCTTGTTGCCTTTGCGGAGGCAGCGGTGGATCACGTTGATGATCTCTTCCGCAGGGGCCTCGGCGCAGCACCCGCGCGTTTCAAGGGCGAGGGAGACTTTGCCACCGAGGTAGATCTGGTCATTGAGCAGCAGTTGCGTCAAACGCTGAGTCAGCTCACCGGAATCCCGGTGCTCGGCGAGGAATACGGGGGAGACCTCCAAGAGACGATCTGGGTCGTGGACCCAGTGGATGGAACCGCGAACTATTCCGCGGGAAATCCGTGCTGCGGAATTCTTGTCACGCTTTTGCACGAAGCGAAGCCCGTCGTCGCAGTCGCAGATTTTCCTTTGCTAAACCGTCGCGTCGTCGCGGCACAAGGCATGCCACTGCGCACCAGCGGCGGCCCCTCGACCGGTTTCGGGGGCGGCGAGGAGGCTCAGGGCTTCGACGAGGCCCGCGGTCATGTGGGCTGTTCCTCACACCTGCCAACCGATTTGTTCAAGGACCTCCGAGAGACCGGGTTGCGTCCCCGCATGACTGGGTCGGTGGGGCTGGACAATGCCTTCGTGGCCCAAGGCGTGTTTGATGGGGCGGTGAATTTCTCGCCGCACCCATGGGATAACGCGGCGGGTGCGCTCATGATCAAGGCCGCCGGTGGCCGCGTGAGTGATCCAGAAGGAAATGAGTGGACCGCCAACTCGAAGGGCTTTGTGGGAGGAACCCCGCAGGTTCATGCCACAATTCTGGATGCCATCGCCCGAAATCCTCGTGGGGAGCGCTAGGCTCCGGCACTAAACCCCAGCGTGGGAATTGGGCGCTGAAGCCGGACGTAGTTTTTAGTATTCGGCAGTTTCCATACGGACTGCCTCTCATCTGACCTTTAGTTTTAGGAGGATGGTCACCATGGCACTTGCCGTGCGCGTGATCCCGTGTCTTGACGTTGATAATGGCCGTGTGGTCAAAGGCGTGAACTTCGAAAACCTGCGTGATGCCGGTGACCCAGTGGAGTTGGCTGCCCGCTATGGCCACATGGGCGCTGATGAGCTGACCTTCCTCGACGTCTCCGCATCAAAGGATGGCCGCGGCACCATGCTTGATGTGGTGCGCTGTACGGCCGATCAAGTCTTTATCCCGTTGACCGTTGGCGGTGGAGTCAGGTCGGTGGACGATGTCCGCGAGCTTCTTCGTGCCGGCGCGGATAAGGTCTCTGTAAACTCCTCTGCCATCGCGCGCCCGGAGTTGCTGCGCGAACTGGCGGATGTCTTTGGTTCCCAGTGCATTGTGCTTTCGGTGGATGCTCGCCGCGCGAAAGATTTTCCCAGCGGCTTTGAGGTCACCACACATGGTGGAACGCGCTCGGCAGGCCTCGACGCCGTGGAGTGGGCCAAGCGCGGTGAGGAACTAGGGGTTGGTGAGATTCTGCTGAACTCCATGGATGGAGACGGCACCAAGGCGGGCTTCGACATCGAATTGATCGAGGCGGTGCGTGCGGCGGTGTCCGTGCCGATCATCGCCTCCGGCGGAGCGGGTAGGGCCGAGCATTTTCCACCGGCTGTTGATGCCGGGGCAGATGCCGTGCTCGCGGCCAGCATCTTCCACTTCCGTGAGGTAGAGATCCCTGAGGTTAAAGAGGCACTTGCGGCAGCAGGGAAGGAGGTCCGCCAGTGAAGGTACACAATGAAAGCAGCGGGCACAGAAGCACCGATTCGGAGGCCGTAGGGGACTATGAGCTGAGTGAAGAGATTGCTCAGCAGCTTAAGCGCAACGAGGCGGGTTTGGTTCCGGCCATTGTGCAATCGGAGCGCGGAGAAGTGCTCATGCTGGCATGGATGGATGATCATGCCTTGGCCTATACGTTGGCGACGCGTCGTGGAACCTACTATTCACGCTCGCGCCGTGAGTATTGGATTAAGGGTCTGACGTCCGGCAATACCCAAGAGGTGGTGGGTGCGCGCTTAGATTGCGATGGAGACACCGTCTTACTGACCGTTCGTCAGCACGGCGGCGCGTGCCATACCGGGGACCGGACGTGCTTCGATGCACGCGATCTCTTCGGAGAGGAGAACAATGGCTAAGCGCACTGAAGCAAAGTGCACTGAAGCAAAGCACAGTGGAGCTAAACGCATCGGACCCGTGCTGATGTTCGTCGGCGCCATCCTGTTGTGGCTGTCTTCCCGCATGACGTGGGTGACGGCGGCGGTCGAAGACGATAAGGCCGGTTCGAGTGTTGTGGAATTATCTGGTTCCTTGTGGTCCCTCGAGCTCATTGCACTCAGCGTCGTGGTTCTCGCTGGCGGTGTGGCAGCCTTTGCGCTGCGGCGCACGGGCCGTCGAATTGTCTCTGTCCTCACCGCACTCGCCGCGGCGGCTGCCGGATGGCGCCCGGTTGCGCTGTTGACTGCCGGCCCCGAGACGGAGCGTGCTCAAGAGCTGCTGCAGGGAGGAACGAACGATACCTCCGTGGATTCCGCAACCATTTCGGATTGGGCCACTGTCCTCACCGCTGATGCGTCGACCGTTGGCCCCGTGCTTGCTATCGCCGGTGCGGCGCTTGCCCTCTTCGGCGCGGTCATGGTGGCGAGCAATCCGGGGGCCGATAAGCCCCGCTCCGCCAAATATGAAACCCCGGTGGTACGCCAGGAACGCCTGCAGGAAGACCTCGAAACCTCCCAGGACTCCGGCCGTGTGATGTGGGATGCCCTCGATGCCGATATTGACCCCACCGATCCCCGGTCGACCTAGGCATGGCAGCGGCGTGAGCCGTGGCTGCATTTCCCGCTTCACATAGTGGTCCTAGCACGGAATCGGGTGCCCCGGATTTCTTGTTAGAGGCAAGGGCGCGCTAGCCTAAGTGTGATCTCAAACGCCCCTGTTTCTTTCTTTGAGTTTCCTTCGGGGAAGGGAGGTGCTCCATGCCTACCCCGATTGCCGTCGATCACCTTGTGGCCGGCGTACTAGCTGATGTAGCCGCACGGGAGGCGCGCGTCCCCTTCAAGGAAGTTAAAGCGCGGTCTCGAGACATGGACGCACCGCGCGATACCGCACAGGCCCTATTACGTTCGGGATGTTCTATCATCACCGAAATCAAGCGCGCCGTGCCTTATGGTGGAGAGATCGTCCACCTAGACGGACCGCACTCCGTCGCGGCCCTGGCACGAAAGCTGGAGGAAGCAGGCGTGCACGTCATGGCCTGCCAGACAGACAGGCGCCGCTTTCATGGCTCCCTGGAGGACATGCGTGTTGCCCGCGCTGCAATCGACATTCCTATGCTGTGCCGCGACACCATTGTTGATCCTTATCAGATTCATGAAGCGCGCTGTTATGGGGCGGATGCGATTCCTTTGCAGGTGGAGTTGCTTGATCAGGCTCGCCTCGAGTCGCTCCTCGACCGCGTGGAGTCCCTTGGAATGACAGCCATCCTGGAAGTGCGCACGTGCGCTGAGGTGGATCGCGTTATCAAAGCAGGGGGTACTGTCGTGGCCATCAATGCGTGGTCTTTGGCCTCCGATGCACTTAATCGGGAGGCCTTTTCTACTATTTCACCGGGTCTTCCTGAGAGCATCACACGTATTGCGGTGGGCGGCGTTAATAGTCCGCGTAACGTGTTGTCCTATGCCTCGCAGGGAGCCGATGCCATCCTCGTCGGTGAGTCCATTATGGCGGCCCAGGACCCGATGGCTTTGGCCCGCTCCTTAGTGGCCGCCGGCCAGCATCCGGCGTGCCCTTCGCGCAGAAGCTAAGCGCGTTGTAGTGGCCGTCTTTTTCAGGCACACTATTTCCCGTGCAGATTTACTACCTCGCCAACATTCCCTCTCCGCCACAAGGCGTGTGGCATCTCGGACCAGTCCCTATTCGTGCGTATGCCATGTGCATTATCGCCGGCATCCTCGTTGCGCTGTGGATGACTCTGCGCCGCTATACCGCCCGGGGTGGAAACCCGGATGTGGTCTGGGATGCTGCCTTGGTAGTGATCCCAGCCGGCATCATTGGCGGCCGCCTCTATCACGTGATTACGGATAATGATAAGTACTTCTGCTCCACGTGTGATCCTCTCGACGCGCTGAAAATCACCAACGGTGGACTAGGTATTTGGGGAGCGGTGGCCTTGGGCGCGGTCGCGGTGTGGCTCATGTTCAAAGTCAAGGGCATCCCTGTGGGGCCGTTTGCGGATGCCGTCGCGCCTGGACTCATATTGGCGCAGGCTATTGGCCGCCTAGGCAATTGGTTCAACCAGGAACTCTATGGTCGTGAGACCACCGTCCCGTGGGCTCTCGACATTTATTATCGTGTGAATGAAAGCGGTGAATACGCGCCGATCAGTGGGCGCTCGACCGGGGAAGTAATCGCCTCGGTGCATCCGACATTTCTCTATGAGCTGCTGTGGAACGTGGCGGTGTGCGTGTTCCTGCTGTGGGCCCACAAGGCATTCAAGCTCGGCCATGGTCGTGTGTTTGCGCTGTACGTCGCCGGATACACAGTGGGGCGCTTCGTTGTAGAAAACATGCGTGCTGACGATGCCACGCTCATCTTTGGTCTGCGTGTCAACGTCATCGTGTCAGTGGTCTGCTTTGTTGTAGCGCTCATCGTGTACTTCCGGCTGCCGCGCGGCCAGGAAACACCAGAAGAGGTGGACCCGGCCCGTGCCGCCGACGTCGGTGACAGTGCAGGAGTCGCTGACTCACAAAGGTGACAGTCGCAGCGCCTAGCGACAGATTCACGCGCTGAGGCTTCGGGAAGTAGCCGGGATCACACAATGTTTTAAGACGCCTTGACCGAGAGTCTCGAGTTTCGGGAGCATGGACACAAAATGCCCAGATGTGCCCGGTTATTCCCGGTTGTTGCCGAATCGGAAGGGGCTGCAACAGTCACCGGGGAAGCCTGATTCGAGGGTCAAAACATGGTGTGAGCTTCATTCGTGGTGGCCGAGACCAGCAAAGCGGGGTAGTTTGGGAACCGTTAGAAACTCCCGATGTGAATAAGGCACTCCATGTTGGATAGAAGAACCAAAATTGTTTGTACGTTGGGTCCTGCTGTAGCAAGCAAGGAAGGAATCCTTGGCCTCGTTGAAGCAGGCATGAACGTGGCGCGTCTAAACATGTCCCACGGCGAGCATGCGGACCACGAGGCGAACTACCGCTGGGTCCGTGAGGCTACCGATGAGACCGGCCAGGCAGTCGGCGTCCTGGCGGACCTCCAAGGACCGAAGATTCGTCTGGGTCGCTTCGTCAACGGTGAAGAGATGTGGAAGGACGGCGAAATCGTCCGCATCACCGTTGATGACGTAGAAGGTACGCACGACCGCGTGTCCACCACCTACAAGAACCTGGCGCAGGACGCGAAGCCGGGTGACCGCCTGCTGATCGACGACGGTAAGGTCGCCGTCGTCTGCAAGGAAGTCGACGGCAATGACGTTGTTTGTGAGGTCACCGAGGGCGGACCGGTCTCCAATAACAAGGGCGTGTCCCTCCCAGGCATGGACATTTCTGTGCCGGCGCTGTCGGAGAAGGACATTGCTGACCTTCGCTTCGCATTGAAGCTCGGCGTGGACATGATCGCTCTGTCCTTTGTTCGTTCCCCAGCCGATGTGGACAAGGTCCACGAAATCATGGATGAGGAAGGCCGCCGCGTTCCGGTTATTGCGAAGCTCGAGAAGCCGGAGGCGGT
Organism: Corynebacterium aurimucosum; assembly: GCF_046895345.1. Classification (GTDB taxonomy): domain Bacteria; phylum Actinomycetota; class Actinomycetes; order Mycobacteriales; family Mycobacteriaceae; genus Corynebacterium; species Corynebacterium aurimucosum_G. The sequence continues at coordinate 482,012 of NZ_CP160096.1, forward strand.
CGATGCCCTTGAATCCATCGTCTTGGCTTTCGATGCCATCATGATTGCGCGCGGTGACCTTGGCGTCGAGGTCCCGCTGGAGCAGGTTCCGCTGTTCCAGAAGCGCGCTATCCAGATCGCGCGTGAGAATGCCAAGCCGGTGATCGTGGCAACGCAGATGCTCGATTCCATGATCTCCAACCTGCGCCCGACTCGCGCGGAGGCCTCCGACGTGGCTAACGCAGTGCTCGATGGTGCTGATGCCGTCATGCTCTCCGGTGAGACCTCCGTCGGCATCGACCCGCACAATGTTGTGCGCACGATGTCCCGCATCGTGACGAATGCTGAGCAAGGCGGCCAGGTTCCTCCGCTGTCGCACGTTCCGCGCACCAAGCGCGGTGTTGTGTCCTACTCCGCACGCGATATTGCTGAGCGCCTGAATGCGAAGGCCATCGTCGCCTTCACCACCTCCGGTGATACCGCGAAGCGCGTGGCTCGTTTGCACTCCGCGCTGCCGCTCCTTGCCTTCACCCCGTACCCGGCGGTGCGCTCGCAGCTGGCGTTGACCTGGGGTGCAGAGACCTTCTTGAGTGACTCGGTCGAGTCCACCGATGACATGATGGCCGCCATTGATGAGGCTCTGCTGGGAATGGATAAGTACAAGGAAGGCGACATGATCGTCGTCATCGCCGGTACCCCTCCTGGAATCTCTGGTAACACCAATATGATTCAGGTCCACGAGCTGGGCCAGACTCTGCGCGATAAGTAAAACCGTCGCAGACAAACAACGCCGCCTCACCCCGCTTGCTTCCTTACCCACTAAGTGGGAAGGGGGAACGGTGGTGGGGCGGCGCTTTGTCTTTCCGGAAAGCCCCGTCTAGGGGTTAATAGGCACTAGTGCGTCTTTTAACCCCTGTCTGTCTAGACGTGGGAAATGGGGGTCGGGGTCAGCTTCCACACTTCGTTGGCATAGTCAGCGATAGTGCGGTCAGAGGAGAAGCGCCCGGAGTAGCAGATGTTGAGCCAGGCCTTCTTGGCCCATGCCAGCTCGTCCGCTTCATAGTCAGCAGCCATGCGGTCACGGGTCTCGCGGTAGTCGGCGAAGTCCCCGAGGACGTAGTAGGTATCCTGAGCGTGTTCGCCGAAGCCATCGAGCAGCGAGGAGCGCAGATCACTAAACATGCCTGCATTCTCCGAACCCAGCGTGCCATCGGTGAAGGCATCGAGGACACGCGCCAGGCCCGGAACCGTGTTATAGAGCTCGCCCGGGTTGTACTCGGCGCGCAGCTGCGGGATTTCTTCGTTGCGGGCGCCGAAGATGTAGGCGTTGTCTTCGCCCACTGCCTCGACGATCTCTACGTTGGCGCCGTCCATCGTGCCCAAGGTCAGGGCACCGTTCATCATGAACTTCATGTTGGAGGTACCGGAGGCTTCCTTGCCGGCGACGGAAATCTGCTCGGAGACATCAGCGGCTGGGATGATGTGCTCGGCGGGGGAGACGTTGTAATTCTCAACAAAGACTACGTTGAGCACGTCCTTGGTAGCCGGGTCGTTGTTGACCAGGTCACCGATGGTGTTGATGAGCTTGATGATGGCTTTCGCGCGGACATAGCCCGGCGCTGCCTTCGCGCCAAAGATGAAGGTGCGCTTCGGAACGGTTTCGCCGTCGACCTTGATGCGGAAGTACAGGTCCAAGATGTAAAGCGCATTCATCAGCTGGCGCTTGTACTCGTGCAGGCGCTTGATCTGGACATCGAAAACGGAATCCGGGTCCACGGTAGCGCCCTGGTGTGCGTCAATCCATGCGGCGAAATCCTGCTTGTTGGCGCGCTTGATGTTGATGAGTTGGCGCAGCACCTTCTCATCCTCAGCCACAGGAGCCAGCTTCGCCAGCTCGGTCAGATCGGTAACCCAGGCATCAGAACCAGCCTGCTCAGTGAGCAGGTCGGACAGGCGCGGGTTGCACATGCGCAGCCAACGACGAGGGGTCACGCCGTTGGTCTTGTTGTTGAACTTCTCCGGCCACAGCTCGTGCCACTCGGAGAGCGTGTCCGCCTTGATGATTTCGGTGTGCAGGGCGGCGACGCCATTGATGGAGTACGCGGCATAGCAAGCGATCCACGCCATGTGGACATGCCCGTCGGACACCGGAGCCATGTAGTCGATGCGCCCTTGATCCAAGCCGCGCTGGGCCATGTCTTCGCGGAAGCGGCGGTCGATCTCTTCCACCAGCTCCCAAATGCGCCAGAACAGCTTCTGGAAGATGGATACTTCCCAGCTCTCCAAAGCCTCAGCCAGCACGGTGTGGTTGGTGTAGGCAAAAGTCTCGGTGACGACCTTCCAGGCCTCGTCCCAGCCCATCCCGTGTTCGTCGAGAAGCAGGCGGAGCAATTCGGGGATGGCCAGCACCGGGTGGGTGTCGTTGAGCTGGATGCAGTTGTACTCGGCGAAGCCGGTGAGGTCCTCGCCGTGGTGCTCGATGTAGTTATCGATCATCTGCTGCAGCGAGGCCGAGACGAAGAAGTACTGCTGGCGAACGCGCAGCACCTTGCCCTCGTAGGTCGTGTCGTTGGGGTAGAGCACGCGGCAGATGTCCATGACGCGCTCGCGCTCCACGATGGCTTCGGTGAAGCGCTGCGAGTTGAAGGCATCGTAATCGAATTCATCGATAGGCTCGGACTTCCACAGGCGCAGCGTACCTACGTTGTTGGTGCCGTATCCGGTAATCGGCATGTCATAGGGGATAGCGCGTACGTCCATGTCATCGAAGTGGACCAAGCGCTGTTCGGAGGCACGGCGAATGATGAAGTCGTAGCCATTTTCCATCCAGGCATCTGGTTCCTCGCGCTGGAAACCGTTGTCGAAGGACTGACGGAAGAGACCGTAGCGGTAGAGCAGGCCGTAGCCCGTGACCGGGTAGTTCTGGGTGACAGCAGAATCGAGGAAGCAGGCGGCGAGGCGGCCCAGGCCGCCGTTGCCTAGTGCAGCATCGTGCTCGGCTTCGAGAACATCGGAGAGTTCGTGACCGGCGGCCTTGGAAGCGGCGCGGGCTTCGTCGACGAGTCCGACGTTGGTGAGGTTGTTGAGCAGGGCGCGCCCCTGGAGGAACTCAGCAGAGAAATAGTGCTGCTGGCGGGCGGCGGAGTAGGCGGTGCGGGTGGCCTCCCAGTTGTCAGCAATCTGCTCCATTACTGAAGAAGACAAGCCGGACCAGAACTTGCGGTTAGTCGCGGCAGAGGGGGAGACACCAGCAGCGGCGCGGACGTGTCCGGGAACTGCGGTCTGAAAATCGGAGTGCTGGGGTTGACTCATGAGAATCCCTTCACCTTAGGCATAAAAATGCGGAAAAATACCAACACCCAAGCTTAACCAGTTCCGCATTCAGCTGCAGGAGAGAGCACTGCCAGCCAGCGTGCATTAATCATCACACACAGCGAAAGCGTTGTGCCGGGAAGGTTAGCGCCCCAGAAAAGACAGGACGGCTGCAGCCCCGGCGTGGGTGGCCGAGCGCATGGTGGGTTCATAATCCGGCAGGAAAGTGGATTGGTGGTTGACCGGCGGGTTGTCCAGGAGGTGTTCCGGCGTGGAGCCGATGAACCAGAAGTTATAAGGCACGCCCCAGGCTTGTGGGAGATAGCAGAAATCCTCGGAGACGGTGGATGGGGTGGCGCTCACGGAGAGATCAGCAAAGACTGCGTCGAAGGCCGAGCGAACGGTCTCGTGAGTGGAAGCGTCATTATCGGTGACTTCGCCATGGGCAAAGTACTCGAAGGTGGGCTCTGCTGGGCATCCCGAGGCTTCGCACTCGGCTCGCACCATACGCTCGAGGGAGGCATAGACGCGCTGCGCCAACTCTGGCTTGTAATAGCGGGTGTTAAGTACGAGTTCGGCGCTGCCCGGAATGATGTTGTTTTTATCGCCCGAATGCAGCTCGCCCACCGAGATGACAAAGAAATCATGGGGAGGGACTTCGCGGCCGACGATGGCTTGTAAGCGGGTGACCACCATGGCGGCCGCGTAGGAAGGATCGATGGCCTCGTGCGGCATGGAGGCGTGCGCGGAGCGCCCCGTGATGCGGATGCGGAGGGAATCACAGCCGGCCAGGATGGGGCCGGCGGTGGACTGCACCTGGCCGGCGGGGCCCGGCATGACGTGTTGACCAAAGCACACATCCGGTGCAGGAACGCGGTCGGTGAGCCCGTCCGCAATCATGTATTTGGCGCCCATGGATGATTCCTCCGCCGGTTGGAACAGCGCTAGGAAGGTGCCGTGCCAGGCGTCGCGGTGGGCGTCGAGAATCGCGCACGCGCCGAGCAATGCCGTGGTGTGTACATCGTGCCCGCAGGCATGCATTGCGCCATTGATGGCGGCGAAGGGGACGCCGGTTTCCTCGGCCACCGGGAGGGCATCAAAATCAGCCCGCATCAGCGCGGTTGGGCCGTCCCCGTTGCGGAAGATAGCGACGATGCCATGGCCGCCGATTCCGGTGACGAGCTCGCACTCGTACTTATCTAGTTGTTCCAGAATCCGCCCGGCGGTGCGTTCCTCTTGGTGGGACAGCTCTGGGTGGGCATGCATGTCTTCATAGAAGGCGCGTTGCCAGCTGAGATCGACTGAATCTTCGAGGAGGAGCGAGCTCAGCCGAGAAAGTGTGGGATCTGCCATAGTTACTGTCCTTCAAGTTTGGGTAGGGTTACCTACATGCCATTGATTCACTTTGATGTTCTGGTGCCGGATGCTCAAGCCGAGCGCGTGGCCGAAATCTTTAGCACTGCTACCCACAAGCTGGTGGATAACGGCTCCTTAGCTTCTGCTGAGGTTACCCGTGTGCCCGATCCTGCACTCCCGGAGGGGCTGGAAGAACAGCTGCGCCAGACCTACCGCGATGAGCATGAAGAGCGTGATTTAGAGGACGCCAATGTCTACCGCTATGCCATCGATGTCGATGGCGTGAAGGGCTCCGTCAATCAGCTGACCATGGTCCTCGCACGCTTGTTGACACCCCATTCGGTTCTACCGAAGGACCACGTGTTGCTGGAGGACGAGCTCGCCCACGAGCGACCGGCAATTTTCCCGTGGGCGGTGCAGGTGACCCCGTAGTTCTGCTGAAAGCTATAGCCTCAGAGAGTTTTAGCTCTGCAGAACGCTGCGGACGAGGCGTTCGGCCGCGTTGCTTAAGCGCTGGGCGACGTCCCCCTCTTCCTCCCCGTCGAGCTCTTCCAGCAGTGTGCCCTGTGGTGCCGATGCGGTTGCGGAGCCGGCGATGATGCCCAGGGTTGGCGGGCTAGTCATGTCCGCCAGCGTGCCCACCACCTTTCCGGTAAGCGATTGTTCGTCGAAGCGCCCCTCGCCGGTAAGGACGAGATCCGCCTCGGCGATACGCGTGGGTAGATTGAGTGCTTGGGCTACATACTGGCCGCCCGGCACGATACGGCAGTGCTCCGAGGTGCCCCAGAGCGTGCGCGAAAGCCAGCTCAGGGCGATGGGAATGCCGCCTGCGGCGCCAAAGAATTCGGCCTGTGGGTCGGTCTCCGTGACTTCGCAGAGCCGTAGCATCGCGCCCGCCAGTAGTGCTACTTGTTCGCCCTCAGCGCCTTTTTGTGGGCCGTACATCGTTGCGGCTTGGACGGGCACGGCGCGAGTATCGGTGACCAAGGTGTAGTCCAGCATGGCCGCCTTCATGTTGAGCTGCGCGGTGTCGATGTGGTCGAGGTTGACCAAAGGTGCGCCGCCCTTGGGCAGGGCGTATCCGCGGGCATCGTGGGCGGCGGCGCCGAGCGCGGCGAGGATGCCGAGACCGCCGTCGATGCTGGCGCTGCCGCCGAGGCCAAGAACGATGTGCTTGGCGCCGCGCGATTCGGCGTCGGCCACCAGCACGCCCGTTCCATAGGAATCCGCATGGAGTGGATCGAGGGCGTCGGAAACGGCAGGAAGGCCGGTGGCGGCGGCGACGTCGATGAAGGCTGTGTCACCAACGAGCTGGTAGCTGGCCTCGGTCAGGCGGCCAATGGCATCGGTGGTAGGCAGCGTAATCGTTTGCCCCGCCGTGCCGTGGCGATGAACAGCGGCGCTGGCGAGCACCTCCGCGGTGCCTTCGCCGCCATCGGCCATGGGCAGGGTCGTTACCTTCGCTGTGTCTGCGTGGGGCGAGGAGCTGAGAGCGCGCCGCGCGCCCAATGCAATGGCGGCGGCAGCTTCGGCTGCAGTAGCGGTGCCTTTAAAGGAATCGGGGGCAACAAGAATGCGCATGCCCATGAGTATATGGCAGAGATACGAGAAAAAATTTTCGCGCTCTGACCAGCCCTTAAGGCACGCCACAGTACGGCCATCTTGCAATTTAGGTCGATTGATAGAAAACTATTGCTTGTTCAATGGATGACGCACCGACCGTGAGGAACGGTGCCCAATGAAAGGATTGCCATGTCCATCGACCAGCAAATCTCCGATTACTACAGCAAGCTTCTCAAGCGTAATGCTGGCGAACCGGAATTCCATCAGGCACTCGCTGAGGTACTCGACTCACTGAAGATCGTCCTCAATAAAGACCCTCACTACGCTGATTACGGCCTGGTCGAGCGACTGTGCGAGCCCGAGCGTCAGCTCATCTTCCGCGTGCCGTGGGTGGATGACAGCGGCCAGATCCAGGTCAACCGCGGTTTCCGCGTGCAATTTAACTCCGCGCTCGGCCCCTACAAGGGTGGCCTGCGTTTCCATCCGAGCGTCAATCTGGGCATCATCAAGTTCCTCGGCTTCGAGCAGATTTTCAAGAACTCCCTGACCGGCCTGCCTATCGGCGGCGGCAAGGGCGGTTCTGACTTCGACCCGAAGGGTAAGTCAGAAGCCGAGGTCATGCGTTTCTGCCAATCCTTCATGACGGAGCTGCACAATCACATTGGTGAATACCGCGACGTCCCGGCCGGTGATATTGGTGTGGGAGGACGCGAAATCGGTTTTCTGTTCGGCCAGTACCGCCGACTGGAGGGCAAGCACGAGTCTGGCGTTCTTACCGGCAAGGGTCTGAGCTGGGGTGGCTCCCTCGTGCGTACCGAGGCTACCGGTTACGGCCTGGTGTATCTGACCTCGGAAATGATGAAGGCCCATGGTGAGTCTTTCGACGGCGCCAAGGTGATTGTCTCCGGTTCCGGAAATGTTGCCATCTACGCCGCCGAAAAGGTGCAACAGCTCGGCGGTACCGTCGTCGCGATGTCTGACTCCTCCGGCTACATCACCACCCCGAACGGTGTGGACCTAGAGCTACTCAAGGAGATTAAGGAAGTTCGCCGCGAGCGCATTTCCACCTACGCCGGCGAAGCGGGTGCGGGCGTGGAGTATCACGAGGGTGGCAACGTATGGGAGGTCAGCGCCGACGTTGCCTTGCCGTGCGCTACCCAAAACGAGCTCGACGGCGAGGACGCCAAGCTCCTGGTCAAGAATCAGGTGCGCTATGTTGCCGAAGGCGCGAACATGCCCTGTACCCCGGATGCCGCCCACTACTTTGTGGAAAATGGCATTGCCTTCGCGCCGGGTAAGGCCGCAAATGCAGGTGGTGTGGCGACCTCTGCGCTGGAGATGCAGCAGAACGCCTCCCGTGACTCCTGGACCTTCGAGTACACCGACCAGCGCCTCCACGAGATCATGTCCAATATCTTCCGCAATATCGATAAGACTTCTAAGGAATATGGCTTGGAGGGTGACTATGTCGCGGGTGCTAACATCGCTGGCTTCAAGAAGGTGGCTGATGCCATGCTGGCGCAGGGCGTGATCTAGCCCCAGCCTTTCCCTATTCCTCTCTATGCCTTGGTTTAACCTCCCCACTGAGTGGGGAGGTTTTCGCCGTTTCTTCCCGCGTGGGATACGTCGCGGTGCGTATGTGCTTGGTTAGGCTGGTGCCATGTACCGCGTATTTGAGTCCCTCGATGAACTTGTTCGCAACCTGGAACAGGCCTATGCCGTTCCCATGACCTCTAATTGCATGGTCCCGCGCCACGAGATGCTGGCGCTTCTCGACGATCTCCGCAACGCTCTCCCGGTCGAAATGGATGATGCCCAGGACGTCTTGGACAAGCAGGATGAGATCCTGCAGGGTGCAGAAGAACGCGCGGAGCAGATTATTTCTGAAGCCAATGCCGAGGCTGATGACACCGTGACCCGTGCGCGTGAGGATTCGGACGCCATGCTGGCCGACGCCCAACATCGCGCCACCACCCTTGTCGCCCAGGCAGAGGACGAGGCCAGCAACCTGGTGGACAACGCACGCTCCGACGCCGAGCGCACCCGCGCCCAAGCAGATGAGGAATACCAGCGTGCCGTCGCTGCAGGCCAAGCTGAACAAGACCGCTTGGTCTCCGAATCCGAGGTCGTGCGCCGCGCCGATGATGAGGCGCACCGTATCGTGGAGACCGCGCACTCTGAGTCCAACCGTCTGCGCACCGAGTGCGATGAATTCGTTGACGCCAAGCTCGGGGAATTCGAGACCACCTTGTCTGACCTCCTGCGCACCGTGAATAACGATCGCTCCGCTCTGCGCCGAGGTGCTGGTGTGCGCTCTCGTGGGGAAGCGCGTGGCGAGGGACGCGGCGCTGTGCGCGAGACTCGGGAACCGGCGCGCCGGGCGCCGCGTGCGCCCCGCGACTACTAGAGGGGACTAATGCGCGGCCGCTCCGCGCGCCAGGAGATGAGTGCAGCAAAAGCGAGAACAGCGCCGAGGACAGAATCGAGCTGTTAGGCCAAGTGCTTAAGCGCCTATGCCCCAGCATTCAGGTCTTTGCCAGTCTAGGGCGCGCGGGCCAGCACAGGGTAAGCTGGTGGGCGCTATGAAATCACCATTGAAGTTCGACGTGACGGAATTGCTCCGCAGCCAAGGAACCGACGCGCTGCCTGAGCACCGCGTGCAGACCGGACCCGCGCCAGAGCGCATCGGCGTGGAAATGATCGGCATCCCGGAAGGTACTGAGGTTAAGGTGGATGCCACCTTGACCCCGTTGGGCTCTGGTGTGTTGGTGGACGCTGATATCACCGGCACCCTCAGCGGCGAATGCGCCCGCTGCCTGGCAGAGCTGCACCCGGAACTGGATCTCCATGTATCCCAGGTGTTTTCCGCAGATGAGTCCTTCGTCAGCGGGGATGAGACCGAGGAGGAGGATCGCGGTTCCGGTGATGAGGTTCCCGAGATCAAGGATGGAATCCTCGACCTCCTCCAGACCGTGATCGATGAGGCAGGTTTATCCCTTCCCTTTGCGCCAACGTGCGAGGATGGTTGCGAGGTGGATGCTCCCGATGGAGTAACCACGGGGGTCTCTGGGGAAGAAGAGCGCGTGGATCCGCGTTGGTCTGGTTTGGAGAAGTTCCTATGAGCAAGAAGAAGAAACTCACTGGTGAACAGGCACTAGCCGCGGCCTTCGCGGAGGTAGATCACGCCCCGCTGCTAAAAGCACTCGGCGTGGAGATCAGCGATGAGCTGCTGTGCTTGGCACTGACTCACCGCTCCTTCGCCAACGAGAACGGGCACCTGCCCAACAACGAGCGCCTCGAGTTCCTGGGGGATGCCGTCTTGGGCTTGTCTATCGCGGCCAAGCTCTACGACAAGTACCCCTCGCGCCCCGAGTCGGATATTTCTAAGATGCGTGCCTCCATCGTGTCGCGCTATGGCCTGTCCGATGTCGCCCGCGAAATCGGCGTGGGCGAGCACGTCCTGTTGGGCAAGGGCGAGCAATCCACCGGCGGCCGTGACAAGGACTCCATCTTGGCCGATACCACCGAGGCCATCCTGGGGGCTATCTACCGCCAGCATGGTTTTGAGGTTGCCCGCGGGGTGGTGCTGAAGCTGTTCGCCGCCAAGATTGACAACGCCGTGGTGTCCGGCCGTCATATGGACTGGAAGACCACCTTGCAGGAGCTGTGCGCGGAGCTGAAGGCCGCGATGCCGGTGTACTCGGCCACCTCGACGGGTCCTGAGCACGATCAAACCTTCAACGCCGTGGCCACCGTGGCCGGTTTGACCGTGGGTAGGGGAACAGGGCATAACAAGAAGCTCGCCGAGCAGCAGGCAGCGGAAGAAGCGTGCCAAGCATTGCGCGAGACACCCTTGCTGGTGCAGGGCACCGCCGGCAAAGAGAGCTAAGCCACGAGAATTCGATGCCAGAACTTCCCGAAGTCGAGTCTGTTCGCAGCGGACTCGAGCCCTATCTTGTGGGCCGCTCCTTTGCTGCAGTAGATGTTCTCCACCCGCGCGCCAACCGGGGCCAGGAAGCCCCGCTGTCCGCGCTGCTGGTGGGCAGGAAGATTGCCGCGGTGGCGCGCCGCGGCAAGTTCATGTGGCTGGAGTTCGCCGACGAGGATCACACCGACCCAGCTCGCGATGTGCTCTTCATCCACCTCGGCATGTCGGGGCAGGTGCGGATCGGCGAGGTGGATTCGCCGCACGTGCGCATCGCCGCCGTGCTTGATGACGCCACCCGTCTCAGCTTCGTGGACCAGCGCACCTTCGGCTATTGGCGTCTCGGGCCGTGGCTGAGGATGGCACATATCGCTCCCGATCCTCTCGAAACAGACTTCGACCTGACCGCGGCAGGGCGGCGCCTGCGCGCGAAACGCACCGCGGTCAAGGTGGCTTTGCTCGACCAAACGGTGCTCAGCGGGGTGGGCAATATCTATGCCGATGAGGCGCTGTGGGCGGCCCAGATTTCTCCGCTGAAGAAGGCTAGCGCTCTGCGGCAGCGTGATGCTGTCGCTGTGATTTCTGCGGCCGCCGACGTCATGCGCTCCGCCCTCGCCGTTGGCGGAACCAGCTTTGATGCATTGTACGTCAACGTTAATGGCGAATCCGGATATTTTGACCGTTCCCTGCACGTATATGGGAGGGGTGGTCAGCCCTGTGATCGCTGTGGCGAAGAAATCTTGAAAACCGTGCTAGGCGGGCGCGGTACTCACTATTGCCCGTACTGCCAGAGCCGCGGCGTGGGGAGGAAGCTGGCGGCCAACTAGGACGATTCTGGTGTGAGTTATTAATGTGTAACCCATGCAAGAAATCTTCAGCACCGTGATTGGTGTCATTAACGACAGCCTGTGGTCCTATGTCCTGCCATGGCTGCTCATTGCCGCGGGCCTCTTCTTCGGTATCCGCACCGCCGTGGTGCAGGTCCGCATGGTGCCGGACATGTTCAAGGCGGTCGTCGAAAAGCCCAAGGGCGTTGGCGCCGATGAGGACGCCGATTATGGCGGTATCTCCGCCTTCAAGGCATTCACTATTTCGGCTGCCTCCCGCGTGGGCACTGGCAACGTTGCAGGCGTCGCCGTGGCTATCTCCGTGGGTGGCCCCGGCGCGGTGTTTTGGATGTGGCTCATCGCCATCCTGGGTGGTGCGACAGCATTCGTGGAGTCGACCCTGGCGCAGCTGTGGAAGGTGCGTGAGGGGGACGCCTACCGCGGTGGCCCGGCCTATTACATGTCCCGTGGCCTGGGGTGGAAGCCTTTAGCAACCATCTTCTCCGTGGCCATCGCCATTACCTTTGGCTGGTTCTACAATGCGTTCCAGACCAACGCCATTTCCGATTCTTTGGCGGCCTCCTTCGGGCAGGATTCCAGTGCCTTCAAGGCAGGCGTGGGCATCGCAGTCGTCGCCGTGTCCGGGCTCATCATCATCGGTGGCGTGCAGCGCATCGCCTCGATGACCCAGTTTATCGTGCCGTTTATGGCGGGCGCCTATCTCATCTTGGGTCTCATCGTCGTTATTGTGAACTTTGACAAGGTGCCGGACATGGTCGTCTCGATCGTGGGCTCTGCCTTTGGCTTCCGGGAAGCTGCCGGTGCCACCGTGGGCATGGCGATGCTGAAAGGTATCCAGCGTGGTTTGTTCTCCAACGAAGCGGGCGAAGGTTCGGCGCCGAACGCTGCAGCAACGGCGACGGTATCCCACCCCGTGAAGCAGGGCCTCGTGCAGACCCTTGGCGTGTACTTCGACACCCTGGTGGTGTGTACGATTACCGCCTTCATCATTCTGCTGGGCACCGATTTCGAGCGTTTCGGCTCTGATGCGATTGAGGGCGTGACGCTGACCCAGAATGCGCTCTCCGGCGTGGTGGGTGAGTGGGGCATCCACTTCGTCACCTTCATCCTGTTCTTCCTGGCTTTCTCCTCGATTCTGGGCAACTACTACCTTGCCGAGTCCAACGTGGAGTATCTCTCCGGGAAGAAGTGGGTGCTGTGGACTTTCCGTCTCATCGTTCTGGCCTTTGTTTTCTACGGTGCGGTGGCCCCGCTAGGTACCGTGTTCGACCTGGCCGATACCGGCGCTGCCATCATGGTTCTGCTCAACGTGTGCGCCATCGTGCCGCTGTCTGGCGTGGCTATCAAGCTGCTGAAGAACTACAACGAGCAGCGCCGCAAGGGCCTGGATCCCGTCTTCCACCGTGATATGCTGCCGGAACTGCACAACGTCGAGTGCTGGGATGGTACGGATCCGGTCACGCGCCGCAGCGCGGAGGACCGTCGCCGTCTCGATCACGAATTTGACTTGAGCGACCGCACAAACTTGAGGGAGTACTAGATGGCAGACACGGCAGCAGCCTCTGCAGGCCATGAACGCCTCACAGCTTTCGTTCTTGGACACGTCCAAGGCGTGGGCTTTCGCTGGTGGACGCGTTCCCGCGCCCTCGAACTAGGGCTGGCTGGGCACGCGACGAACCTCCAGGACGGACGCGTCCAGGTGGTTGCTGAAGGCCCGCGTGCTGACTGCGAGAAGTTGCTGGCCTTGCTGCGTGAAGAACCGTCGACCACCCACCGTCCAGGCGTGGTGAACGCCGTGGTGGAGCAGTGGGCCGGCCCGCGCGGTGAGTCGGGCTTCATCGAGCGCTAAACTTATTCGAATGCACCTCAAATCGCTCACGCTCAAAGGATTCAAGTCCTTCGCGTCCGCGACGAACCTGAAATTCGAGCCCGGTATCTGCGCCGTGGTGGGCCCGAATGGCTCGGGTAAATCAAACGTCGTCGATGCGCTCGCGTGGGTCATGGGTGAAGGCAGCGCCAAGACACTGCGCGGCGGCAAGATGCAGGACGTCATTTTTGCCGGTGCCGGGGACCGCAAGGCCCTCGGCCGCGCAGAGGTCACACTGACGATTGACAATTCCGATGGTGCCTTGCCCATCGAGTATTCAGAGGTTTCCGTCACCCGCCGCATGTTCCGGGATGGCGCGAGCGAATATGAGATCAATGGGGCGAAAGCGCGCCTCATGGATATCCAAGAGCTGCTGTCTGATTCCGGCATTGGCCGGGAGATGCACATTATCGTGGGCCAGGGAAAACTCGCGGAGATTCTGGAATCCCGCCCGGAAGATCGCCGCGCCTATATCGAAGAAGCCGCGGGCGTGCTCAAACACCGCCGCCGCAAAGAAAAAGCGCAGCGCAAGCTGACGGGCATGCAGGCCAATCTGGATCGCCTGCAGGACTTGACCGATGAGCTGGGCAAACAGCTCAAGCCGCTGGCGCGCCAAGCGGAGGCCGCCCAACGTGCAGCCACTGTGCAAGCGGATTTGCGCGATGCCCGCCTGCGCCTTGCTGGTGACCGTGTGGTGCGGTTGCGCGCGACATTCGATGACGCTGAGAAACGCGCGGCGGTGCTCGCCGAGCAGGTCGAGGAAGTGACAGCCCAGCTGGAAGAGGCGACCGAGATCCAGCTTGAGGTAGAGGCCGAGTTGGGGGATGTCACGCCGCGCGCGGAGGCCGCGCAGAAGCTGTGGTTCGAGTTATCGACCCTCAGCGAGCGAATCTCTGCCACGCAGCGCATCGCGGCCGAGCGCGCCAGCAACGTTGGCTCACAGGTGGCCTACGCGGGCCAGGATCCGGAGGAGCTCGAGGCACGTGGCCAGCGAGCCGATGAGGAGCACGAAGAGTTGCTGGCCGTGGCCGAAGAGGCTGCAGAGCGCTTGGAATCTATCCGGGAGGAAGTGGCCGAGCGCCGGGAAGCCTTCGAGGCTGCTGATAAAGAACACATGGCGCAACTGCGCGCCATTGCGGATCGCCGTGAAGGCGTGGTTCGCCTCATCGCCGCCGAGGAGAACTTGGCGGGTCAGGTCAGCTCCGCGGAGTCTGAGTTAGCGCGTCAGGAAGAGACTTTAGCGAATACGAAGTCGCGCACTAGGGGAGCGCAGGCGGAAGCCGATGAGGTGGCGGACAAGCTGGAGCACTTGGCTGCCGAGCGTGAGCCGCTGGAGGAAGCGCATGTGCGCGCGGCCAGCGAATCTGCCGCGGCCGATAAACGCTTGGAGCAGCTGCGTGATGCCCAGCGGGAGCACGAGCGTACCGTCTATAGTTTGCGCGCTCGGATCGATACCCTTGGCCAGACCGTTCCGGAAGCACTCGAGCTGGGGGAGGGATTCAAACCTCTCGCAGAGTTCATTTCTACTCGCTATGAGACAGCCGTTGCGGTAGCACTCGGTTCCTTTGCGGAGGCCCAAGCCGGCGCGGTGAGCGGGGACATCGTGCGCGACTTGGCGCAGGCGAGCCGCACGCCGCTGATCGACGTCGCTGCGGAACCCACCGGTTCAGCCTGGCGCCTTGACGCGGACTTGCCTTCCGGGGCGAGCTGGCTGCTGGATCACATGGTCTTGGTCCCGGAAGTATCGGCGGCGGTGACGCGGTTGCTCTCCGACGTGGTCCTGGTTGATGACTATGGCGCGGCCCGTGAACTTATTGCGGAGGATCCGCGCTTGCGTGCTGTGACCTCTGAGGGCCTACTCGTCGGCGAAGGCTGGGTGGAGGCAGGAACAGGCGCCGTCTCCACCGTTGAGGTAAGCGGCCAGATTGCGGAGGCCGAGCAACAACTGGAATCAGCCACTCATGAGCTGGAGGAGCTATCCGGCACGCTCGAAGGCGCGAAGCTGGCGGCGGACGATGCACGCGTAGGTGCGGCGAGTGCCAAGGCCGCACTGCGGGAGCACGATCACGAACTCGAAGCGTGGAAGCGCGATCACCAGCGCTTGCTCAAGCAGTACGAGGCAAACAAGGCTGAGCATGAAAAAGCCGCCGCCCGCGCCACGGATATCGAGGTGCAGTTAGCCCGCCTGCGCGAAGAACTGGCGGAGGCGCGTGACCGCTTGTCGCGCGTGGACGCTGAAGAGCAGGCTGATGAACCCTCCTCGGTGGAACGCGATGCTGCCTCGACGGCCCTGGAACAGGTCAAGGCCATGGAGGTAGAGGCCCAGATGGCGGCCCGCAGTGCGGAGGAAAAGGTCGGCCAAGCAGCGGGCAGGGGAGAGGCCCTGCGGCGCCAAGCCCAGCACGAACGCCAGGCCAAAGCCCGCCACGACCAGGCGATGGCCCGCCGGCAAGCACAGGCGCGGTTGGCGGGGACTGTCGACAAGCATGCCCAAGATTTGGCTGCCCGGACCGCGCAGGCACTCGAGCGGGCCGCCGAGGAACGCGATGAGCTGGTCACCCAGCGCGGCGTGCTGCAGGGGCGTGCACAATCGGCGAAGCAGGCGGTCTCCTCGACCCGCCAGCAGCTTGATCGCCTGACCGACTCCGCGCATAACTCTGAGATTGCCCGCAGCCAGGCCCAAGTGCGGGTGGATGAGGCCGAGGGCAAGATCGTGGAGCAGCTCGGCATTGCTATCCCCGACCTGCTCAAAGAGTACACACCGGGTGAGGACTTCGATCGCTCCGCCGAAACCAAGCGGTTGAAGCAAGCCGAGAAGGACCTCAACTCCTTGGGCAAGGTCAACCCGTTGGCCTTGGAGGAGTACAAGGCTCTGGAGGAGCGCTATAGTTTCCTGTCCACGCAATTAGATGACGTGATTCAGGCCCGCAAGGATCTGACTGGCGTTATCGAAGATGTGGATGCGCAAATCTTGCAGCTGTTCACGGATGCCTGGCATGACGTGGAAGCGGAGTTTCCCAAGGTCTTCCAGACGCTGTTCCCGGGCGGCGAAGGTCGTCTCATCCTCACGGAGCCGGATGACATGCTGGCCACCGGCATCGAGGTGGAGGCCCGCCCGCCGGGTAAGAAGGTGAAGCGCTTGTCACTGCTCTCGGGCGGCGAGAAGTCCTTGACGGCCCTGGCTATGCTCGTGGCGATTTTCCGTGCGCGTCCCTCACCGTTCTACGTCATGGATGAGGTGGAAGCCGCGCTTGACGACGTCAACCTGCGCCGCCTCATCGCACTTTTCGAGGAGCTGCGTAAGGATTCTCAGCTCATCGTCATTACCCACCAGAAGCCGACGATGGACGTAGCCAACGTGCTCTATGGAGTGACGATGCGCGGCGATGGCGTGACGCGCGTGATTTCGCAGCGCATGTCCCGTGCTGGTGAGGCGCCGGGCACAGCACAGGCGGCGGAGGACGCCACACGTCTCGGCGTGGATGCCCCGCGCTAGGGTGGGGCTTGCGCCCAGCACTTTTCACCCTCCTTATCGTGCCGTGCGTGGGCAACCCTGGCACTATGGAGGGCATGAATACTACTTTTATGTGGATTGCGATAGCAGTCATCGTCCTGATTCTGCTCGTGGTCTTGTTCGTTGTCTTGGGCAAGAAGCGCGGCGAGTCAAAGAAGGTTTCCTTTGATAAGCCCGTGGAGGAGCCGAAGGAGCTGACCCAGCAACAGAAGTCCGGCAACTACCAAGCCAAGTCTGGTTTTAATTTTGCCCCTGCTGGCGGCGGCGCTACCAAGGAACCTGTGCCTGCGGCTAAGCCTGAGAAGCCCGCACCGGTCGAGCCCAAAGCTCAGCCGCAAGCGGAGAAGAAGTCTGAGCAGCGTGATGCCACCGAACTAGCGAACGCTCAGCTCAAGGGTGAAGAGGAGACACCGAAGGCAGCGAAGCCTGCGGCGGAACCGACGCCTCAGGCAGAGCCGAAGTCGGAACCCGTCGCGGACGCGAAGCCGGTGAGCGCGCCGGAACCGGTAGCGCAGAAGGAACCGGCAAAGAAGGAACCGACAAAGAAGGAACCGACAAAGGAAGAAGAGAAGGATTCTTCCGCTGGCCTAGCCGCTGCAGGAGCTGCGGGCGTTGCCGCCGCTGGTGCTGGTGCTTCCGGCGCCGCTGCCGTTGAGAAGGATGAGAAGGACACGGAGGAAGCTGTCCCGGCCACCGAACCGGAGACTGCTGAACCGGAGATGGCCGAACCGAAACCGGTAGTCGAGGCCCCGAAGGTAGAGGAGGAGTCTCCGGAGGCACCTGAGGTTCCGGCTGAGGAGGAGCCTTCCGTCCAGTCTGAGGTCGACGAAGAGGCAGCAGCAGGGGTAGAAGCACGGCCTGAGACAGAAGTACAGGCCGAGTCAGAGGAGACTGAGCCAGAGGAGGCTGCCGCGGCGGCGGGGGCGCAGGCGGCGTCGGCAAGCGCGGCACTTGAAGCCGAGCCCGAGGAGCTAGAGGTATCCGACGACGCTGAGGTGGTTGAGGTTCCGGCGGCCCAGCCGCAGGAGGATATTGCGCCGGCTGCCGGCCGCTTGGGCAAGCTGCGCGGGCGCCTGTCGCGCTCGCAAAACGCCATCGGCCAAGGCCTCATGGGTATTCTCTCCGCTGGTGACCTCGATGATGATGCCTGGGAGGAAATCGAAGACACCCTCATCATGGCGGATTTGGGTACGAAGTCCACGATGCAGGTCACTGATTCTCTGCGTGAGAAGATTGCGGAGCGCGGAGTGAGCTCTGAGGCAGAAGCGCGGGCGATGCTGCGCGAAGCCCTCATCGAGGTAGGCCACCCGGAGATGGACCGCTCCATCAAGGCCATGCCGAATGAGGGAAAACCCGCTGTCATCATGGTCGTCGGCGTCAACGGCACCGGCAAGACCACCACGACCGGCAAGCTGGCCCGCGTGCTCGTATCGATGGGCCACAACGTCTTGCTCGGCGCGGCGGATACCTTCCGTGCAGCGGCTGCTGACCAGCTGGAGACCTGGGGCCGCCGCGTGGGCGCTACCACCGTGCGCGGCAAGGAAGGCGCGGACCCGGCTTCCGTGGCCTTCGACGCAGTGGCCGATGGCGTTGACCAAGGCGTGGACGTCGTTCTTGTTGACACCGCTGGCCGTCTACACACCTCCGTGGACCTCATGGACCAGTTGGGCAAGGTCAAGCGCGTGGTAGAGAAGAAGACGGACGTCGATGAGGTCTTGCTCGTCTTGGACGCGACGGTGGGGCAGAACGGTCTGACCCAGGCCCGCATCTTCCGCGATGTCGTCGACATTACCGGCGTTGTCCTGACCAAGCTCGATGGCACAGCTAAGGGCGGCATCGTCTTCCAGGTACAGGAGGAACTCGGCGTGCCGGTCAAGCTCGTGGGCCTCGGCGAGGGCGCAGATGACCTCGCACCGTTTGAGGTTGAAGGCTTCGTTGATGCCTTGCTGGGGGAGAAGTAAGACCTTATAGATCTCTGGGCTAGACCTAAGTTCTTTCGAGACGCAGCGCCTCCTTTGCGGGGCGCTTTCGTCATCTTCGTCCCATTAAAAATGTGCTTTGGGGGAGGTCACAATGGTAGTCTAGGACAGTCCTGTCTATGTGAGGCTGATTAAACAGCCCTAACAACGGTTCGTGAGGCTACTCTTTCGTGACACTCTTGTATGTCGTCCTCCTCGCAGCTGTCGCAGTGGCGCTAGCACCAGCAGCCGTCAAGGTTGCTGATCGCGCAGCCGGCTACCCGCTAGCCGGCATTTTTATTATCGCCGCGGCACTGTTGGCTAAAGAATTTCCGGCACTGGCCCGTGGCGAAGAACTGTCCTATTCCGTGACGTGGGTGCGTGACGTCATTGCACCTGGCGTCGACGTTAACCTCGCCTTCCGCGGCGATGCGTTGGGCGTTTTCTTTGCGATGTTGGCTCTCGTCATCGGCGCGGTGGTGTTCACCTACTCTGCGGCCTACCTGCCCAAGGGGAAAGGCAACGTCAGTTTTTATGTGCTGATGACGGCGTTTACACTGTCGATTCTCCTGCTCGTGCTGGCTAACGACGTCGTGGTGCTCTTCCTGGCTTGGGAGCTGGTATCGCTGGCGTCCTTCATGCTCATCGCACGCAGCGGTAAGTCCGGCGAGGCCGGTTCGCAGCGCACGCTGATCCTCACCTTCATCGGCGGCCTCACCTTGCTCTCGGGCGTGGCGATTGCCGCAACCGCAGCGGGGACGACGAACCTTGAGGGTATCCTCGCCTCCGACGTGTGGGCGGAACGCCCGGGCTTAACCACCGGGGTTGCCATTCTCATTGCGGCTTCGGCATTCACCAAGTCCGCCCAATTCCCCTTCCACTTCTGGTTGCCTGAGGCCATGGCGGCTGCCACGCCGGTCTCGGCCTTCCTGCATGCGGCGGCCGTGGTCAAGGCCGGCGTGTACCTGTTGATTCGTTTCTCCACCATCTTCCATGATGTTGCAGCGTGGAACTGGCTGCTTATTGTCGCCGGTATGGGTACCGCCGTGATGTCGGCGGTCTTTGCCGTGCAGAAGACGGACTTGAAGAAGCTGACCGCTTATTCCACCGTGTCCCACCTGGGATGGATTGTGGCCACGATTGGTGTTGGCACCCCCTTCGCCATCGCGGCGGCGCTCGTGCACACGCTGGCGCACGCGCTGTTTAAGTCCTCCATCTTCATGCTCATTGGCGTTATTGACCACGAGGCCGGTTCCCGCGATATCCGCCGCCTCGGCGTGTTGTGGAACAAGATGCCGTGGACCTTCGGCTCCATGCTCATTGGTGCCGCCTCCATGGCCGCGGTCCCGCCGCTGTTTGGCTTCGTGTCGAAGGAAGGAATGCTCACCGCCTTCGAGGAAGCTCCAATCGGTTCGACCGGCCAGGTGCTTCTGCTCATCGTTGCCGGCGTGGGTGCGTTCTTCACGTTTACCTACTCCGCCAAGATTGTCTTCGGTGCCTTCTTCGATGGCCCGCGCAACATGTCGCAGGTTCATGAGGCGCCGGTGCGGCTGTGGCTGCCCGCAGCCTTGCCCGGTGTGATGTCAGTGCCAATTATCTTCGTCATGGGAGCGCTCGATAAGCCGCTCGATAAGATCGTGGCGGCCATCGGCATGGAGGGTCATTCCCACCTCGCGCTGTGGCACGGCCTGAACGTCCCGCTGCTTATTTCTGTGGTGGTGCTGATCGCTGGCATCGTTGCGCTGTTCTTCCGCGGTTCGCTGTGGACCGCGATGGAGGAGCGCCAGCTCCTACCGCGCACCGGTAACCAAATCCTGAAGTGGATTCAGGACGTGTGCGCAGCCTTCGGCCGTTTCGTTGGCCGCATGTCCGATACTCACAACCCGTCGAAGCTGATTCTGCCGATCATTCTCCTAGTCATCATCCTTGCGGGCTCCGCGCTGGTGTCCACGGGTGTTGATGGTGTGGCTCTCAACCCGCGTGTGGACGGCCTTGATAATCCGTGGGACCTGCTGCCGCTGGGCATCGTGGCGCTGTCCATGTTTGGTTTGGTGCGTACACGCAACCGCCTGACAGGTGCAGTCATGATTGGTACCGCGGGAACCGGCGTGACCCTGCAGATGTTCCTGCTTGGTGCACCCGACGTGGCCCTGACCCAGTTCACGGTGGAGGCGCTGTCCGTCATCGTCATGATGATGGTCCTGCGCTACCTGCCGGAGAAGTTCCACCCCGTGCAAGACACCAACCGCAAGGTTGGCTCCATCGTGGTGGCAGTACTCGCCGGGCTTACCGCATTCCTGGGCGTGTGGGCACTGATGGGGCGCCACGAGCGCTCAGATCTGGCCATGTGGTACCTCAACAACGCCCCGGATATTACTGGTGGCGACAACATCGTGGCCACCATCATCGTGGAGTTCCGTGCACTCGATACCCTGGGCGAGCTGTCAGTGCTGGGAATGGCCGCTGTGGTTATCGCTGCGGTCACCTCGACGCTACCGCGCTTCCCGTTTACCTCCGGTACGCGTCCAGCGCCGTTTGGACAATCACAGCTTAACTCGGTGCCGCTGCGCAAGGGCATCGCTGTGGCCATCCCGATTTTGGTGGTCATGTCCTTCATCGTCTTCTACCGAGGACACCAGGCCTCGGGCGGCGGCTTCCCGGCGGCGCTCATCATGGGTGCGGCCATCGGCTTGACCTACCTGTCGCGCGGTACCGATGAAATCGTCTTCGGCCGCATGACCCCGATTCACCTCACCGGTGTGGGCATCATCGTGGCTCTGGTGGCTGGCTTCGTCGGCTACATCCCGACGTCGCATAGCTCCGGTGGTTTCCTCACGGCCATCCATGGCCACGCCTTGGGGCAGCACTGGACCACGTCGCTCATCTTCGACCTCGGTATTTACCTTGCGGTTCTGGGCATGCTCACGATGGCCATCAATGCTTTGGGTGGTTACCTGCGTCCAGGCACTGAGCGGGACTTCTTGCCGTGGGTCCACGATGATGACTCCGCGCTGCCGAATACCCCGCGCGTGGTGTTGGAGGATGTCGACGACCCGTACCCCGAATCCATCAACCCGTCTTCGGACCCACTGGCGTTGCTCAATGACTCCGAGGCGCGCCGCCGCGCGTCCTCGCCTCACTACACTCCGGCTAAAGAGGAGAAGAACTCATGATCCTCGCACTGACCATTGCATTGCTCATTGGTAGTGCCGTCTACCTCATCCAGCAGCGCGGCCTCGTGCACATCGTGCTGGGCATGATGGCCTTCGGCCACGGTGCCAACCTCATGCTCTTGGCCACCGGCGTGTACTCCTACCGCGGAGAGTCCTTTCCATCGCAGGTGGGCATGGACCAGATGGCGGACCCACTGCCGCAGGCTTTCGTTCTGACCGCCGTGGTGATTTCCATGGCAACCTCAACCATCCTGCTGACCATGGCGGCGATGGGCGCGAACGACGACACGGACGTCGTGGAGCCGGTGGATGATAACACCATTGACCACGCTTTCTCCACACTGGGACGAGACACCCAGAACCGGGAGATTCTGGAGCGCTCGGCCAACAAGATGGATCGTTTGAAAGAACTCGAACAAGAGGAGGACAACTAGATGTATGACACCGTAAGCGCCCTCCTCCCGCTCTTCCCGGCGGTTCCCCTCGTATCGGCGGCGCTGGCGCTCCTTGCGCCGTGGCACCGCGTGCGCGATGCCATCATGCTCATCGTGCCGGGTGTAGGAATCTTTGCCTCCTTTGCGCTGCTGCTCTACACCATGAACAACGGTGTGGTGGCGCACAGCGTGGGTAACTACTTGGGTAACGCGGGTATCGCCTTCGCGGCCGATACCTTCTCAGCACTAATGCTCATCACGACGATGATCGTGGCCTTCGGCGCCAACTGGTTTGCCATCGTGGGTGGTGAGACCAAGTCTCGCTACTACCCGTCGCTGACGCTGATCTTGATTACCGGTGTGTGCGGCGCCCTACTCACCGCTGATCTCTTTAACTTCTTCGTGTTCATCGAGGTCATGCTGCTGCCCTCCTATGGCCTCATCACCATGTCCGGTACGTGGTCACGCTTGGCTGCCGGCCGCGCCTTCGTGTTGGTGAATTTGTTCGCCTCCACGCTTTTGGTGGTCGGCGTGGGCTATATCTACTCGGTGGCTGGCGTGGTCAACTTGGCGGCACTCACGGGGGCTGCCGCCGGTAATGGTCCAGTGACGGTGGCTTCCGGCATCATCGTTATCGCCATCGCCGCGAAGGCTGGCGTTTTCCCCGTGCAATCCTGGCTGCCGCGTACCTACCCGGGTACGTCGGCTGCCGTCATGGGCTTGTTCTCCGGCCTGCACACCAAGGTGGCGGTGTACATGCTCTACCGCCTGTGGGTGCAGCTGTTCGATATGGACCAACGCTGGGGAACACTCATCATTGTCATCATGATCATCTCCATGGTGGTGGGCTCCTTCGGTGGTTTGGCTGAGAACTCCATCCGCCGCGTGCTGGGCTACCAGATGCTCAACGGTATGCCCTTCATCCTGGTGATGATGGCCTTCACCACCCACGATGCCCAGCGCGCGCTGGCCGCCGGAATCCTCTACACGATTCACCACATGCTTACGGTGGGCTCCCTCATCCTGGCCTCCGGTGCCATCGAGGAGACGTACGGAACGGGCAGGCTCAACAAGCTTTCTGGCTTGGCGCGCCGTGATCCGATTATCGCGTGGATCTTCGCCGCAGGTGCCTTCTCCGTCGTGGGCTTCCCGCCTTTCTCCGGCATGTGGGGCAAAGTCCTCATCGTCGCGGAAGTCGCGCGCACCGGTGGGGCATGGGCCTGGACCGTCATCGCGGTGATTATCATCGCCTCCTTCGCCGCGTTCCTGGCCATGCTGCGCGTGTGGCGTCGTGTCTTCTGGGGCAAGGATCTGCCCAAGGAAAAGGTGCCCGATGAGCTGGTGATCCGTAAGAAGCTGATGGCGCCCTCGGCGGCGCTGATCCTGGGCTCGCTCACCATGTTCATCCTCTCCGGTCCGGTCATCAGCGTCACTATGGAAGCCTCAGCGGACTTGTTGGATACGGAGGCTTATGCAGACGCAGTGCTTGGCGACGACCCCGTAGCCTTACCCGACATCGACTCCCTTCAGGAGGGCCGTTAAATGAAGACTGCAGTGCATGCCGTTGTCTACGCGCTATGGCTGATCAAGGAAATCTTTGTCGCGGGTTTCTCGCTCGCCGCGGAATCCTTCAAGCCGCAGAATAGCTACCGCCCGGTAGTGGTGCGGTACCCCTTGCGCGTGACCAGCGCGTGGGAGATCTTCTGGTTCACCTCGTCCATTACAGCAACACCGGGCACCTTGTCGTTGGGCTTGCGCGAGCCGGTGGCAGAAGGTCTTCCGCGCATCGTGCTGGTTCAAGCCGTGATGGGCGATGACCCGGCCAGCGTCATGGCGGACCTCGCGGACATGGAGGAGCGCCTGGCGCCACGAGTGAAAGGCATCGATTATGGCGTGCCTGGCCAGGGACCGACGGAGGAGCTCGCATCCACGTTCTACGAGTATCCGCTGGATACGCTGGGCCGCCATATGCGTGCCCCCGATATCGCGAAGGCGGACGATACCCCGCTGGCAGCGAACGATGTGGAGAAGTATTCCGTGTGGCCGCTGCGGCAGGTCGTGCCGGGCAAGGACGCCCGAAAGGATGATAAGAAATGATTGATTTTTCCTCGATGAGCGCCTTTCAATGGGTAGTCTTTGTCTGTATTTTCCTCATCGGCGCATCGGTGTGCGCGGCGTTGGTTTTGGCCTTGCGCTCCCGTGATGAGCTCACCCGCACCGTGATGAGTGACATGGTCTTCTACGGCATGTTGTGCATGTATATTTCGTGGTCCATGACTAATCACGCGTCCATCGTCTATGACATCGCCATGCTCGCGGCTATTGCGGCCGGCGTGCTGCCGACGTTGTCGATGGCCCGCATCATCTCGAAGGGCAGGAGGTAAGACCATGACTATCCCGGAGATTATCGCCTCGATTCTGTTGGTCGTGGCCACGGTCTTGGTCATTGCGACCGCTATTGCCTTGTGGCGTGCGCCTGATGCATTGACCCGCGTTAACCTGTTGGGGCCGACGGTCGGCTTGGCCGTCCCGCTGCTGCTTGTGGCGAAGGTAGTCGTGGATTTTGCCGAGAACGGGTTTTCCCTGTGGTCGCTGATCAAGGTCATGATCGCGTGTTTCGGCGTGTGGATCATCGCCTCGGTGGGCTCCTTCTACATGGGACGCTCCATCTACGGTGTGACCGTCACTGATGTGAAGTACGCCAAGCGTATGCGCAAGAGTGCACAGACCGTTGAGGCCTCTGAGGAGGAGGTTTAGCGCGAACTTTGGAAGTTCGTCTATGGCGCATGGGGCTTCGCACCGCCGCCACACCCACGACGCTAGGATGAATCCTGCACCAACCGTCCAGCCGCGGGTCGACACCGCCGGAGCTAAGGAGTAACAGATGAAGCTCATCACTGCCATCGTCAAACCGTTCACGCTGCCGGACATCCGTGAGGCCTTGGAGCAGCACGACGTGCACGGCCTGACCGTGACCGAGACCCAGGGTTTCGGCCAGCAGCGCGGCCACAGCGAGGTCTACCGTGGCGCCGAGTATGCCACCGACTTCGTGCCCAAGGTCAAGCTGGAGGTAGTCACGTCCGACGAGCAGGTGGAGGATATCCTTTCTGCCATCGTTGACGCCGCCTATACCGGAAAGATCGGTGACGGCAAGATTTGGATTACTCCTGTTGAGGATGTCATCCGCGTGCGCACCGGTGAGCGCGGCGAGGCAGCCCTGTAGAAGTGTCTACGGCCGCTCAACTGCGTGAGGATGCCTATGCCTCGGCGATAGAGCTGACGCAGTCTCTGCAGCTTCCGTCCGGCTGTGCGCTTGCCGCTACGGGTTCTTTCGCCCGCCGGGCGATGACCCCTTTTTCGGATCTTGATCTCATCCTCCTTCACCCGGATGATACGGAGCTGCCCGAAGATGTGGTCGCTGAAATCTGGTACCCCATCTGGGATGCCAAATACCGGCTCGATTATGCGGTGCGGACCCCCAGCGAATTTGGCGCTATCGCTGGTTCCGATCCCGCCGCCGGCTTCGCGCAGCTGGATCTGGCCTTCGTTGCCGGCGACAAGCAGCTCGTGGACTCCACCCGCGCCCAGGTCTATGCCTCGTGGCGCCGCCTACTGCAGAGCAACTTCGACGCTTTCGTCGACCTCGCCATTACTCGCTGGCGCCGTTCTGGCACCCTGGCCACGATGACCCATCCGGATATTAAAAATGGGCGCGGCGGCCTGCGCGATATCCAATTCCTGCGGGCGCTCGCCCTTGGCAACCTCGCGGATGCCCCAGCACTTGAGGAGGAGCAGGCCTTGCTTCTCGACGTCCGCACGCTCCTTCACGTCACCGCCCGGCGGCACCGCGATGTTCTCGACCCTGAGTTCGCCGCGGAGATCGCCCACGAGCTTGGTTTCGCCGACCGCTATGACTTGTCCGCGGCCGTGGTCACCGCGGCTACCGCGGTAGATAGAGCCGTGGAGAGGGCATTGGCGACTGCCCGGGGAGTCGTATCCAAACGCAGCCACAACCGCACACGTAAGCCCCTCGATATTGGGGTGGTTGATGCCGGAGGCGAGATCCGCCTCGCTCGTACCGCGGACTTGGATGAGCCGTGGCTGCTCTTGCGCGTGGCCGCCGCCGCAGCACGCTCGGGCAGAAGCGTTCCGCCCCATGTCTGGGAGCAGCTGCGCGAGTTACCGGAGCTGCCCGAACGCTGGCCCGCCGCTGTGACGGATGCATTCTTTAGTTTATTGTCCTCGCCGCTCAATACCCCGCGCCTCATTCAGGAGATGGATGCTCACGGCTTGTGGGAGCGGCTCGTCCCAGAGTGGGAACACATCCGAGGGCTGCTGCCGCGCGAGCGCACGCACGCTCATACCGTGGACTACCATTCCATCCTTACCGTCGCGCGCTGTGCAGAAGCACGCACTTCCGTAGCGAGGCCCGATCTGCTGCTCTTGGTGGGGCTCTACCACGATATCGGGAAAGGATATGGTCGCCCGCACGAGCTGGTGGGGGCGGAGATGGTGGCGCGTGCCGCGGCCAAGCTTGGCCTCGACCTGGCGGATCGCTCCCGCGTGCAAACCGTGGTCGCTGAGCACACCACTCTGGCGCGCATCGTCTCCCGTACCGATCCTGTATCCGATGAAGCCCGTGACGAGCTCCTCGAAGCCGTGCGCTATGACTACCTGACTCTAGCGCTCCTCGTCGTACTCGCCCGCACCGATGCTGAATCCACCGGTCCCGGCGTGTGGAACCGCAGGCTGGAGAAAGGAATCGATGCGGTCAGCGGCCGCGCTTTTGCACAGCTAGAAGCTCTGCATCCAGTTCGGCCTCTGGTGGCTGCCGACCGCGACATTGGACTGCGCCACAACCCCGAGGATGACAGCTTTACCGTCCTGTGGCGCGGCAGCTATCAGAGGGAGGCCGTGCGTGCGTTGGCACTTATCGCCGCGTTGGGCTGGAACATCCTCTCCTCGCGCCTCGTGCGCACTGAGGAGGGCTACGCCGGTGAGTTTGATATTCGCGCTCTTCACGGTGCCATTGACCTCGCGACGGTAGAGGAGCGCCTCGTGCAGTCCTATAAATCAGGGACCTATACCGTGCTGCCTGATTTCGTACCGGGACCGGCGACGGCGATGTGGACTGGGGGAGTCTTCGAGGTTCGCATCGATGACTACCCAGGTACCCTCGGCCACGTGCTCGCGCTGCTTCCGGAGTGCGAGTGGCTATCCACCACCACGCCGGGTGCCACGATGGTGCTTCACGCCGTGCCGCTTGGCGACATCCCCCGCGCTACGCTAGTCCGGAATGTGACCCAAGCACTGGTCAACGGCTAAGCTGGGGAAGTTATAAATTTATCCACGATAGTTGAGGGAGCACTTTTAACGTGTTTGAGTCTTTGTCTGACCGCTTGCAATCAGCCCTGTCCGGCCTGCGCGGCAAGGGCAAGCTGACCGAGGCGGACATCAATGCCACAGCACGCGAAATCCGTCTGGCGTTGCTGGAGGCGGACGTCTCGCTCAACGTCGTGCGCGGCTTTATTAAGCGCATTAAGGAACGCGCGGCAGGCGCCGAGGTTTCCGAGGCACTGAACCCGGCGCAGCAGGTAGTCAAGATCGTCAACGAGGAGCTCATCGAGATTCTCGGCGGCGAGACCCGCCGCCTAAACCTGGCGAAGAACCCGCCGACGGTCATCATGCTCGCCGGCCTCCAGGGTGCTGGTAAGACCACCTTGGCGGGCAAGCTTTCTAAGCATCTGGCCTCCAAGGGACACACCCCGATGCTGGTGGCCTGTGACCTTCAGCGCCCGGGCGCGGTGCAGCAGCTGCAGATCGTTGGCGAGCGCGCGGGAGTCGATGTCTACGCTCCGGATCCGGGTACCTCCCTGGATTCCCACGAGCATGAGATGGGAACCTCCCATGGGGATCCGGTGGACGTCGCCAAGCGCGGTATCGAAGAGGCCAAGCGCACCCAGCACGATATCGTCATCATCGATACCGCCGGCCGTCTCGGCATCGATGAGACCCTGATGACGCAGGCGCGCAACATCCGCGATGCCGTCAATCCGGACGAAGTCCTCTTCGTCATTGACTCGATGATCGGTCAAGACGCCGTGCAGACCGCCGAGGCCTTCCGCGATGGCGTGGACTTCACCGGTGTCGTCCTGACCAAGCTGGACGGTGACGCCCGCGGTGGTGCGGCACTGTCCATTCGTGAGGTCACGGGCAAGCCCATCATGTTCGTCTCCACCGGTGAGAAACTCGAGGATTTCGATGTCTTCCACCCGGAGCGCATGTCCTCGCGCATTCTGGGCATGGGTGACCTGCTGACACTTATTGAGCAGGCGGAGTCCAAGCTGGATCAGTCTAAGGCGGAGGAAGCCGCCAAGAAGATGGGCTCCGGCGAGATGACGCTCAATGACTTCTTGGACATGATGCTCATGGTGCGCAACCTGGGCCCGATGGGCAACCTGCTCAAGATGATGCCCGGCGGCAACAAGATGAACCAGATCGCCGATATGGTCGACGAAAAGCAGCTTGACCGCATCCAGGCCATTATCCGCGGTATGACGCCGGAGGAGCGGGAAAACCCGAAGATTCTCAACGCTTCACGTCGTAAGCGCATTGCCCTCGGTTCTGGCGTGAGCGTGTCTGACGTCAACCAGCTCATTGAGCGCTTCACCGAAGCCAAAAAGATGATGTCGCAGATGGCCGGCCGTTTTGGCATGCCAGGCATGGGCGGTGGGCGTTCCGCTACCAAGAAGAAGCCGAAGGGCCGCAAGGGCAAGAACGGCAAGCGCAAGCCGCCGAAGCGTCGTGGTGGCGGCGGTATGCCGGGGATGGGCGGCGGAATGCCGTCGATGCAAGAACTGCAGAAGATGCAGGAACAGCTCGGCGGCGGCATGCCCGGGCTGGGAGATATCAAGATGCCGAAGGGCATGGAGAATATCGATCTCAACAACCTGGACTTTGGGCAGGGCAAAAAGAAATAACCGAAGAATGCTGCTGCATTCTTCGCTAGTAAGGCCGGCGCTAAAAGCGCCGGCCCTTGTCGTTCTAAATGGCTTTATCTGCCGGATATGCAGGATAGGGGATAGGCTCCGCCGGTGTGGTCGGAGGCGTCTCAGCGGACTGAGGCACTATGGGGCTGTCCGTCGGGATCTGCGGGGGCTGCTGCTGCACCGTCTCGCCCTTGAGGAAGGGGGTGATGGCTTCACGGATGAGCGGGATGGCCGAATCCGCGAAAGCCTTGGTGAAGTGGTGCATATCGCGGTACACCATGATATTGCCGATGATGACCGGGCAATCGCCGTTGGCATCGCAGAACCACGTCGAGGTGTCCACGGCCAGCATGTTCTTGTACTGGGAGAGGACTTCGGCGCCGGGGTCATAGGGAGCGTAGACCTCTTCGAAGCGCATGCCGCATCCGAGAGAATCCTGGGTGGCTACGTAGCACTCATCAAACTGGAGGCCATTGCCGTGCTCATCGAATCCCCACGGGTTATCACGGAAACCCAAGAAGGGAATATCGTGCTTGGCCAATTCGTCCCAGAAGGCCTTATAGCCGGGCGGGACGGCGTCTGGGCCGTGACCCAAGGGCTGGCCGGGTCGCGTTGAATTAGAGACCACGAGGGCCGGGTCCGCATCGATAATGCGCTTGACCACTTCCTTGCTCCACTCGGCACAGGAAGGCTTCACACTCAGTTCATCGCCGAGCTCGATGGGGCAACCCACGCGGGTGAGCGGAACCAGCTTGAAACCCATCTCGCGGCCCAAGTGATCCAGGGCCGAAGAATACTGCTCCGCGTGCGAACCGCCTACCAGGTAGACCTCGACATCGGAGTTGACATCACCGAAGATGCACGGCGTCACGCCGTCCTTCTGGGTCTCGATGAAGTAGTCCGTTGGCTCTTGCTCCGGGATGAAGCACCAGTTGTCGGCGACTGGCGGCTGAATGCCGCGCGCGAGAATCGGGTCAGGCTTGATCTCTACGTTCTCAGGCGGCGTGATGTTCTCGACGAAGGTCGTCGCTCCTGGGTAGAGCTTCGGGTCGAGCATTTCGTGGTTCGCTTCCTGCAGGCTGCGCAGCCACAGCGGTTGAACGGCCACGAGCGCAACGGTGCAGGCGGCAACGAGGACTCCGCCAACGCCCCGCAGAGTGCCGGTGCGAGTGCGAAGGTCGGCGAGGCCGCGGTGGACGGGGAGGTCGTCGGCAAGCGGGCGTTTGCGGTGCTGGCGCAGGGGCTTCTCGACGAAACGATGCGTCAGGTCCGCCAAGCCCAGCGACACCACGATGATGATGGCCCCGAGCCACCACGGAGGGGTGTCAAGGCCGAGGGCGGCGATGGAAATGATGAGCAGCGGCCAATGCCACAGGTAGAGCGGGTAGGCGATATCACCGAGCCAGCGAGAAACCCGGGTGGTGAGCACCCGTGAGAAAGACCCGCCGGAACCAATGATGATGAGTACTGCACCGCCGATGGGCAGAAGAGACAGCGGCCCAGGGAAGGCCAAGCTATCGGAAATAAGCAGGCCGGTACCAGCCAGAGCCGCCAAGCCGAGAGCCGTGGCGGGGTTGGACAGGCGCTGCGGCATGCGCAGGTGCGAACCATAGATAACGAGCACCGCGCCCAAAGTTAGCTCCCAGGCGCGCGACCATGTGGAATAGTAGTTTTCCGGGGTGCCAAAGAGGCCGTCGCGGGATGCATAGGCAAAAGAAACGACGGTGACTACGAGGAGGATCGGGCCCGCGATGGAATTAATGGAAGAGAAACGCTGTTCTCGTAGGCCCGTGTTCTTGGGGCGCAGGCGCATGAAAGCGGCCAGGCCGAGAGCGAAGAAGATACCCAGCAGGTAGAACTGCCCCTGCACAGCCATGGACCACATGTGCTGCAGTGGTGACGTTGTTGCTGAAGCGGCTGCGTAGTCAGCGTTCTGCCGTGCTAATTCCCAGTTCTGGTAGTAGAAGACCGTCGCAGTGATCTGCTTGGTCAACTCCGTGTTTAAAAGCTTCGGGGCGAAGAGCCGGACAAGCACATAGCTCACGCCGATGACGAGCACGAGGGAAGGCACCAGCCGGCGGAGCGTGCGCCAGATGGGCCACCACGGGTTCAAGGAGGCATTCGGCCGTGCGGCATAGCGCAGCTGCGAGCCTAAGAAGAAGTATCCAGAAAGCAGGAGGAAGACATCGACGCCACCTGAGACACGACCAACGAAGACGTGGTACAGAACAACCAAGGCGATCGCGATGCCGCGGAGGCCGTCAAGGTCGTAACGGTAGCGGAATGTAGAGGGGGCTTGTTTATTCATAAAAAGAGGAGTGTGTGGCGTCGAAATAACCGCATTACAGACTACCCCCTTCGCGGGGTAAGGCCTAACTCTGCAAGAGCTAAGGGGGATTTCCTATCTTGTGTGGGTTCCGCTAAAGTTGGTGGGGTTGTTCACGCACAGCGTGGAGGACACATAAAACTTCATCTCTGCGTAACGCCGGTACCGCCTACGGACGGCCGGCACGTCACGCGCAGGATAAATCCAAGGGTTGAACCGGCGCGCCACCGAGCGGCGCGTGTCTGAACTGCCCGGTGACTAGAAAAGGAGCCAATCATGGCCGTTAAGATCAAGCTGCAGCGTATGGGCAAGATCCGCAACGCTGAGTACCGCGTTATCGTCGCTGATGCACGCACCCGTCGCTCCGGCAAGGCTATCGAGAACATCGGTATCTACCAGCCGAAGCAGGAGCCGTCCCTGATCCAGATCGATTCCGAGCGCGCTCAGTACTGGCTGGGTGTCGGTGCACAGCCGACCGAGCCGGTTCTCGCACTGCTCAAGGTGACCGGTGACTGGCAGAAGTTTAAGGGTCTGCCGGGTGCAGAGGGCACCCTGAAGGTTGCTGAGGAGAAGCCGTCCAAGCTGGACCTCTTCAACGCTGCTCTGGCTGAGGCCAACAACGGCCCGACCATCGAGGCCATCACCGAGAAGAAGCGCAAGGCCAAGGAAGAGGCTGAGGCTAAGGCTGCCGCCGAGAAGGCTGCTGAGGAAGCCGCTGCCGCTGAGGCTGCTAAGGCCGAGGAAGAGGCCGCTAAGGCTGAAGAGGCCGACTCCGCTGAGGCTGAGGAGTCCGCAGAGTAATTTCTACTCGGCTAAAAGATTATCCCCGCTGACCTGTCGGTCGCGGGGATTTTTAGTGCTTAGGATCGCCCGGGGTGGTGCGCTTCCAGGGGATTGTCGAAGTCCAAGCCGCGGACAGCGGAGGCTATGACCGATTGCGCCAAGGTTTCCACCTTTTCCTCCGGTAGCGACCGCAAATGACCGCTGAGGCACAAGACTGTGAAACCGTGCACAGTGGACCAGCCGGCCAGGCAATTCTGCATCATGTGTTGCTTACTGGGTTCCTGTCCGATGGAGCGCGCATACTGCTCCATGTAGCCGTAGAAATTGAATGTGGCCTGCACGCGTAGGTCCTCGCTGGGGCCCTCGGCCGCGGCCGCGAGTCCAGCTGGAATATCAAAACCGCTCGTGGCCATCATGCACTCGAAGAAGTTCTGCTCCTCC
Source organism: Corynebacterium aurimucosum (assembly GCF_046895345.1). Lineage (GTDB taxonomy): Bacteria > Actinomycetota > Actinomycetes > Mycobacteriales > Mycobacteriaceae > Corynebacterium > Corynebacterium aurimucosum_G. The sequence goes on from NZ_CP160096.1 coordinate 514,480, forward strand.
AAGGCGTAGTGGTAGTAGGCAAAACCAGCCGCCATCATCTTGTCGACGATGGTGCCTTCCGTCTCTTCGAAGGCCTCGCTGAGCTTGGTAATGAGTTCGTAGGTGGCGACGTCCGCGACGGCATCGAGAAGCGCGGCTTGATCCTTGAAGTGGCGGTAGGCGGCAGTAGGGGAGACACCGACCGCGCGCGTTGCGGCGCGAATCGTCACCGCCTCCGGTCCTCCCTCCCGGCCAAGCTTGATGGCCTCCTGGAGGATCTCTTCATGCAAATTTCCATGGTGATACGGCTTCGAACTACTCACACTATAAGAATAGTACTAAAAGTCTATACATTCGCGCTAGTGTGTGGTGTCAACATGGTGAGCAGCATGAGTGCAGGTTCCTCGCTACATGTCACCGCATGCGGCACGTACGCCGGAAGGTGCACTATGCGTCCGGGAGCGAGCACCTCATCCTGTTCCTCGCAACTAAAAATCACCGATCCCCGGAGCACCTGCACGGTGATGGGGTGTGCGGCCTTGTGATCAGGTAGGTCTTGTCCAGGCAGGAAGGAGAAGAGGATGAGGTTTGTGCCGTCGGCACTGAGGACCCTCTTAACGGCTGGTCTGGGGCGTGTGGGGTGCGGCTCGGGGGCCTCATCGAGCAGATTCAGCGTTGCGAGGGCGGCGCTGTTGTGGGAGGCGTCGCCAAAGGTGGTTGCATCATTGATGGGAAGCTCAGTCACGCCGCCCCAGCGTAGCCCGTTAAGCTAGCAGGCATGGAACTACTCATTGGTCGCGTGGTGAAATCCCACGGCATTAAAGGCGAGGTCTCCGTCGAGGTGACCACCGATTCCCCTGAGACCCGATTCGCCGTCGGCGAGGTCCTTCACGGTAAGCAAGGTAAGAAGGAACATGAGCTCACCATTGCAGCGGTGCGCGCCCACAAGGGACGCCTGCTCATCACGTTTAAGGAAATCCCAGACCGCACGGCCGCGGATTCCCTGCGTGGCACCCAGTTCTTCGCCGAACCTCTGGATGACCCAGAAGACGACGGCTTCTATGACTACGAGTTGGAAGGCCTGCGCGTCCTCCTTGAGGGCAAAGAGGTGGGTGAGGTGACCGGCGTGACGCACGGACCGACGCAGTCCCTCCTAGAAGTCACGCTCACCGAAGGCAAAGAAGCGCTCGTGCCCTTCGTGGAGGAGATCGTGCCGGAGATCGATCTGGAGGCGGGGACCTGCACCATCACCCCGCCGGAAGGGTTGCTCGACCTATGAGGATTGACGTTCTCACCATTTTTCCGGAGTATCTCGACCCGCTGCGCCACGCGCTGTTGGGTAAGGCCATCGAGCAGGGGAAGCTCGCGGTGGGCGTGCATGACCTGCGCCAGTGGGCCACCGACGTGCACAAATCCGTCGATGATTCTCCCTATGGCGGTGGCCCCGGGATGGTCATGAAGCCTGAGGTGTGGGGGCCCGCGCTTGACGACGTCTCCTCCGGCACCGCCTCCACCCAGGACCTGCAGAGCGCTCTGCCGCACCTGAGTAAACCGCGCCACGACGATATCCATGGCGTGGAGGCGCGCTCCTATGGTGAAAGTGAGAATTCGGACAAACCGCTCCTTATCGTGCCGACACCCGCGGGAGAGCCTTTTACTCAGGCCGATGCGCAAGCTTGGTCCGCGGAGGAGCATATTGTGTTTGCGTGCGGGCGCTACGAGGGCATCGACCAGCGCGTCGTCGACGATGCGCAGCACCGTTACCGCGTACGTGAGGTCTCCATTGGCGACTACGTGCTCATCGGCGGCGAGGTAGCTGTTCTCGTCATTGCTGAAGCCGTCGTGCGCCTCATTCCTGGTGTGTTGGGGAACCGGCGCTCGCACGAAGAAGATTCCTTCTCCGATGGCCTGCTGGAGGGGCCCAGCTACACCAAGCCGCGCGAGTGGCGCGGCCTTCAGGTTCCGGACGTGCTGACCTCCGGTGACCACGCCCGTGTGGACCGGTGGCGCCGCGAGCAGTCGCTGGCGCGGACGTGGCAGCGCCGCCCAGAGTTGCTGGATGCAGCGGAGCTAAGTGACGCCGATCGCGCCTACCTGGAAACCTTAAAGGAGGATTGAGATGGACGTGAGCACTGACTTGTCAATACTTATGACCGAAGCTGAATGGAACAAGGTCCTCGAAAATATGCCGCAGCGTTTGCGTGAAGGCGGAGTCGAGCCACAGGACATCAACGCCGAGGTCGTGTCATTTACCTGCGAACCCGACAACATTCTGGTCAACGAGTACATGGATAAGCACGGTCAGCCACTGGTGGGTGAGCACGTGTGGAGGGTCATCGTCAACGGCTCTTCAGATTTACCGCTGACGAAGGTCACCGCGGCCGTCGCGGACTGTTTGCCGCCGCACACATTGTGGTACGGGACCTCAGAGATTGGTCACACCGAGTTTGGGCTGGGCACTTCCTGCGCGTGGCAGGGCGGGGTATAGGGTGAGAAGGTCTTAAGTCCCCGACCCATAAAGAGGTTTTGTGAATATCGCAGCCACCATCGCTGGAGAGCTAGGCGTCAAAGAGCAGTTTGTCGAAGCCGCCCTCAAGCTCATGGCGGAGGGTAACACCGTTCCGTTCATCGCCCGTTACCGCAAGGAAGCCACCGGCGGGCTGGATGACTCGCAGCTGCGTATCATCGAGGAACGCTCGACCTACCTGCGGGAACTGGAGGAGCGCAAGGAAACGGTGCTCGCCGCCATTGAGGAGCAGGGCAAGCTGACCGACGAGTTGCGTGCCCTCATTCAAGGCTGCGAAACCAAGGCGCGCCTAGAGGATCTGTACCTGCCGTATAAGAAGCGCCGCAAAACCAAGGCGGATATCGCGCGCGAGGCAGGACTTGAGCCGCTGACGGACAAACTCATTGAGAATCCTTCGGCGGATCCGGCCGAGCTGGCAGGGGAGTACCTCACTGAAGGCTTCGAGGAAGCGAAGAAAGCCCTCGAGGGTGCTCGCGCTATCTTGGTGGACCGTTTTGCACTGGACGCGGACCTCGTCGGCGAAGTGCGCGAGCGCATGTACACCAGCGGTTCCATGAATGCCGGTGTGGTGGAAGGCAAGGAAACCGAGGGCGCGAAGTTCAAGGACTACTTCGAGTTCTCTGAGCCTTTCGACAAGCTTCCCTCGCACCGCATCCTGGCGCTGTTGCGTGGTGAGAACGAAGGCGTGCTGCAGCTCAACCTCGATGCCGGCGATGACGCCATGTATGAGGGCATGATTGCGGAGCGCTTCGACTTGGACGTTGCCACCTCACGCTGGCTTGCCGACGCCGTCCACTGGGGCTGGCGCACCAAACTCTCCATCTCCTCGGGCCTCGACGTGCGCATGCGTCTCAAGGAGAAGGCCGAGGAAGGAGCGCTCAAGGTCTTCGCTACCAACTTGCGCGATGTTCTGCTGGCCGCCCCGGCGGGCCAGCGCGCGACGCTGGGCTTGGACCCGGGTTACCGTAATGGCGTCAAGTGCGCGGTCGTCGACCCGACGGGCAAGGTCCTTGCCACCACCATCGTCTACCCGCACCAGCCGCAGCAGAAGTGGGCTGAGGCGGTGAGGGAGTTGGCGTCGTTAAGCGCGGCTCATTCGGTGGACCTCATGGCGATTGGTAATGGCACCGCTTCGCGTGAGACGGAGAAGCTCGCCGGTGAAGTCGCGGACCTCATCGCGCAGGCGGGTGGGAAGCGGCCGAACCCGGTCGTGGTCTCGGAAGCCGGTGCATCGGTGTATTCGGCTTCGCAGCTGGCGGCCGATGAGTTCCCCGACATGGACGTCTCCCTGCGCGGCGCGGTGTCCATCGCGCGCCGCCTGCAGGACCCGCTGGCGGAGCTGGTGAAGATTGACCCGAAGGCCATCGGCGTGGGGCAGTATCAGCACGATGTCAACCAGGTCGCGCTCGCCCGCACCCTCGATGGTGTGGTGGAGGATGCCGTGAATGGCGTCGGCGTGGACCTTAATACCGCCTCGGCTCCGTTGCTGGAGCGCGTGGCCGGAGTGAACTCCACGATTGCGGCCAACATCGTGGCCTATCGCGATGAGAATGGCACGTTTGCTTCACGCAAGGAGCTGAAGAAGGTGCCGCGCTTGGGGCCGAAGGCCTTCGAACAGGCGGCTGGCTTCTTGCGCATCAATGGAGGTAAGGACCCGCTCGATGCCTCGGCCGTGCACCCGGAGGCCTACCCGGTGGTGGCGCGCATCGCGGAGAAGACCGGGCTGGGGGTTTCGGAGCTCATCGGCAATTCGCGCGTGTTGACGAAGCTGTCGCCGGCGGACTTTGCTGACGATACCTTCGGTGTGCCGACGGTGACGGATATCATTGCGGAGCTGGACAAACCTGGCCGCGACCCGCGCCCAGAATTCAAGACGGCTACCTTCAAGGAAGGCGTAGACAAGGTCTCGGACTTGAAACCGGGCATGATTCTGGAGGGCACCGTGACCAACGTTGCGGCCTTTGGTGCCTTCATCGACGTTGGCGTGCACCAGGACGGGCTTGTGCATGTGTCCGCGATGAGCCACAAGTTCGTCTCTGACCCGCATGATGTGGTCCGTTCGGGCCAAGTGGTGAAGGTCAAGGTCATGGAGGTCGACGTGGAGCGCCAGCGCATTGGTTTGTCGCTGCGGCTTGACGACGAACCCGGCCAGCCCGCCCCCAAGCGCCGCAACGGCGGCGGGCGTTCCGAGGGGCGAGGCGGCCGTTCCGGCCGGCGCAACGGAGGGCGTGGCCGCGCGGACCGCGGCGGCGGTGGCTCGATGGCCGATGCCCTCAAGAAAGCCGGCTTTTAAAGCTCATCTAGTCACGCGCCACAAACCCCTGACCGTTCAAACGGTTGGGAGTTTGTGAGTTTTTCGGCGGGCTGTTCTGCACGGACGGTGCATTGGACACGCCCGTGGGATGGAGCGATCGCCAAAGACGCGGAGGGCCTCAAGAAATCTGAGGTTTCCGCGTGGCGCAGGGCTGAGTCCGCCGTGTTAAGAGGACATTCCGTGCTGGTGGGGAGCCGGTTCGGGGTGTGGACGTGTGCGGCTAAGCTGCCGCGAAGACTATCCGGGCGGCGACACAGTGCTGGGTGGTGATGGGTGTGGGTCCGGCGGATCGGGTGGTTGGCCTGGAGGAGTGCGCGTCGGGCTCGTGGCCTGCCGGTTTATGGCTTCTTGGTAGGCCGGCTGCCCGGTAATCGGTGTTCCCCAGGGCGGGATATAGTCAACGGTTCCTCTCAGCCGAAAGACATAGCCTCGGCCGGTTGGGCTGGTGGGGTCATCGTCGTTAATACCGTTGTGATAAGCGCACAACATGGTCAGGTTGGGCGGGTTGGTTTCTCCGCCCGCTTGCCAAGGGATGATGTGGTGGACCTGGCAGTAGTCCGCCGGTTTATTGCAGTCTTCGATCGCGCAGGTGGGGTGCTCCGCGCTGGCCATGATGCGTTGCTCGAGGCTGGCAAAGCGCGAAAGACGGTGCAGCCACACCGGGCCGATAGTGGGGTGGACCAGTGTGGCGTAGCCAGTTTCGGCGAACTTGTAGGTGAGAAACTCCGCGCCGCTCATGCGCCCGCCGTTGGTGAGCTCGAGTTCGATGTCATCGCCGTCATGACGGACGATTTTGTCGAGCTCATCGAGTGTTATCACGACGTTCGTTCCCACCGCCGGCCGAGACCCCACACCTTCTTTAAAGAAGACCTGACGGGTGGCGTCCAGGAGGTCAGTGGGGTTAATGGACTCCAGCGTGCTGCGCATGGTGGAGATGTTCAGCGCGGAGTCGGTAACCGTGAGCGAGTACGGGCCGTTCTTGCGGTAGGTAAGGCGCACCCCAGGCGACGGCACGCGTTTCGGTTTGAGTTCTTTCAAACGTTCCGCCGCCACTGAAGGAATCCGTTCTGAAGGTGTGGATGCAAGTGTGACGCGCATATTCCAGACGTCGAGTTGCTTCTTCAGTTTGGCGGCGTAGGACTCAATGAGGCTTAGTGTGGCCAGGTCGTGGCCTTGGCGTCGGGCTGCTTGGCGGGCGGTGCGCTGCTTGCCGGTGAAGCGGGTATCGCCGAAATAGATGGCATGAAGTGACGCCAGCTCTGCCGCATCGCCGCGTGAGGCGCCCAGCGCGCGCAAGCTTTCGGGTGTGCTGGTTGCTGCTTCCACCAGCGCAATCCCCGAGTTACGAAGGCGGATGTAGGTCTCAATATCCCCCATGGGCACAGAGCCTAAAACAGGCCTTAAGGCCTCGCAACCGGAGGGGGAAACGCCCTGTTCATGTGCCTTGTAACTCGGAGCTCACACGGGAGTAACTAGCACCCACACGGCCAAACGCAGTCACCAGGTCGTAATTCGGAGCTCACGCGGGAGTAACGGCATGGGGTGCAATGACACGAATAGCGATAAGTTTACAGAGCCAACATATTAGGTGGTATGTTTGGTGAAACAAATGAACTAGTGGTCCCGCTTATCGTTGTACTTCCTCTGAAAGTCCTGGGCAGAAGGCTATAAGCGGGCCAGAGCTAAAACCATGAGGAGGCGGGAATGCGCCGTGAGACGGAAGAAAGCCGGAAGAATGCTTCTTCGCCTGGCAAGGCAGCTAAGGGGAGCGCAGCAGGCCACGACAGTGAGGCGATGGGGTGGCACCGCGTCCTCGATTGGCGCCCCACGAGTACCTTGTCGCGCGTGCTCATCGTTTTCCTTCTCGTAGCACCCATCGTCATCGCGGGCACCATGATGTGGGCCATGTGGGACCCCTCTAAGTACATGCGCAACATTGATTTGGCGGTGGTGAATGAGGACGCGGGCGTCGAGAAGCAGGGCACCTACACTAACTACGGCGATCAGGTCGTGGAAGGCCTAATGGAGACGCAGTATCTGAATTTCGCCGAAGTCAGCAAGGGCGACGGGGATGAGGGGCTCCTCAAGGGCAAGTACCTCATGGTCGTGACCATCCCGAAGAACTTCTCGGAGCAGGCCGTCACCATCATCAGCGATAAACCAGTGAAACCGGAGATTCATTTCGCCACGAATGACTACTATGGCACGAACGGCTCGGTGATTTCTTCCAGCCTCATCCCGCAGGTGCAGACCAGCGTGGAGAATGCGATTTCCAAGAAATACGCCGACCAGGTTATTGAGGGGCTGAATAAACTCAGCGATGGTCTGGGAGCCGCGGCCGAGGGCGCAGGTCGGCTCGATGAGGGTGCAGGCAAGCTGCAGGAAGGCGGCGGGCGCGCGGTCGAGGGAATCGCCAAGCTGGACGCCGGCGCGGGCGATCTCAACAACGGTACGGGCCAGCTGCTGGACGGCACGAACCGCCTGAATGACGGAGTAGGGCGCTTGAGCGATGGTGCCGCGCAGCTCGATGATGGCGCCGCCCAGCTTGCCGACGGTTCCGACAAGCTCCTTGCCGGCACCGGCCGCCTAGCGGATGGTGCGGGCCAGATCGATGGCGGCGTCAACCAACTGACGGGCATGCTTATCCCGGTGCTCAAGCAGGCGCAGGCCGTAGCCCCGGCGCTGCTGCAGCTTGTCGACGTCCTCCGCGGCCTCGGCATGCACCAGCAAGCCGACCAACTCTATTCCCTGGTCTCGAAGCTGGACCCGGCCGCCAGCGGAAATATGGTGGCGCAACTGGAAAAACTCTCTGACGGCACCGGCCAGCTCTACTACAACCTGTCCGATCCCAACTCGGAGTATCTCGGCGGCATGATGGCTCTCAATGACGGCGCGCACCGCTTGTCCGATGGCTCGCAGCAGTTACGGGCAGGCGTCGGCGAGCTTAGCAACGGCGCTGCCCAGCTGCAGGACGGTGCTTCCCGCCTGCACGAGGGAACCGGCACGCTGAAGGACGGCACGAGCCAGCTGGCCGCCGGTGGCACGGAGCTGAAGGATGGCATGGACCAGCTCAAGGCGGGCTCCAATGAGTTGGCAACCAAGCTTGCCGACGGTGCCGCCAAAGCCCCCTCCATTAGCCAGCCGGATACGTCCGCACAGAACATGGCCGTGCCCATCAACTTCACCTCCTCCAACCTTCACCCTGTACAGACGGTGGTCAGCCCGGTTGACCCGACCGAGAAGAACATCACGGGCGGCGCCTCTTTGCTCTTCGTTCTGGTCTTCGGCTTCCTCGTCATGCTGCTTCTGGCGATGACGCTGCCGTATTACCTGGGCCGCCGCGGCGAGGCAGTTACGAGCCCGGTACGTGGCATCCTCGCGGCCTTCGGCGTGGTGGCGGGCCTGAACTTCCTGGTCTTGGCGTTCATGGGGCTGATGTCCTCCACCATGGGCTGGAGTCCTGCCAGCTGGCCGATGATGTTGCTCGTCATCGCCGCCATCGCGGCCGTGGGTGCGGCGACCTACCAGTTCTTCCTCGTAACCTTCGGCCGCAAGATTGGTGCCGTCTTCGCCGTCGGTGCTTTTGCCCTAGGCGTCATGGTCTTCGGCGGCGTGTGGCCGGTGGCGGCCATTCCGCGCCCGCTGAGTTTGCTGCATCCTTTCCACCCGATGTCTTATGCGAAAAACGCCTTTACCCGCGCTACCGACGGCATCCACGATGGGACGTTCTGGGCCGGTATCGCGGTGCTGTTCATCGTGACCGCTCTGGCACTGGTGGCTTCCTGCGTGATTTTCCGGGCTCGTCACCACGGCACGGCGCGCATCCTCGACGAGCATCTCTTCCGCACGCCGGCGGTGGCTGGTGCCTAGAAATCGTGTGCTGCGAGCCCACCGGGCAGGTTGCGCAATTCGATGCCCATGTCCGCGGCGAGATCGGCGTAGCGCAGGACAAAGCCAGCACTGCGCCCACCGGAGGCGCAGGCCACGTAGACCAGTTCGGATGCGCAGGCGGATAGTGCTCGGCGCACGGAATCATCATCGGTGACGGTATGCCAGGGCAGTGTCACCGCGGCATAAGGAAAGTTGGGCTCCTCGGAGATATCGAGGAGGGCAGCGCGGCCGGTGACAAGCTCCGGCGGCGGGGTGTGCCGGCCAGGTAGGGCAGTAACGAGGGGGCGGTCGGGATCGGCGCCCACCCGCAGTGTGCGGAAGCTACCGGGGAGCGCGTCGTAGGAGGTTACGCGCCCGACCATGTCCCGATGACCTGGGAGTGCGCCGAGTATGGCGACCGCCGCGGTGGCCATGAGCCCCGCGATGACCGATGTCGTAGCCCCCAGGACCCCCGCTGTGGAGCACTCGAGAGCCTCGCCACTAGGCGGGGCGGGGAAGAGATCGCGAAAGCCCACCCCGCGCCCGTCAGCACATGCATTCCCGGAGTGCCACAGCGCGGCTTGCCCGCCGTAGCGCAGCACGGTTCCCCAGGCCAGTGGGGTAGAGGTGAGCTCGCAGGCATCAGCGACGAGATACTTCGTATCGAAGGTATCTGAGCCGTCGAGGACGAGGTCGGCCTCGGAACACAGGTCGAGGACGGTGGAGGAGCCGAGGCGTTCTTTAAGCGCGGTGATGGTGAGCTCGGGGGCAAGCTCGCGGGCGCGCGCGGCGGCTACCTCGGCCTTGGGCTTGCCGAGGTCCCCTACACCAAACAGCACCTGCCTGTGCAGGTTGCTGATATCGACGGTATCGGAATCAATAATCGTGATTCGCCCGATGCCAGCCGCCGCCAGCTGCTGGAGGGCCGGGCAGCCCAGCCCACCGGCGCCCACGACGAGCACGTGCGCGGCATTGAGGCGCTCCTGGGCCGCGTCACCGAATCCGGGGAGAAGGCGTTGGCGCGCGGTGCGGGCGAGTTCATCTTTGCTGAGCATAGGTCCCTTGTGCGGCGGCGATCAATGCCACAGGTCTAGAGAACGTGGTCGGCCCAGGAGGCTAGGCCCTCGAAGGTGGAGGATGCCTGGGCGTGTTCGCGCTGCGGAATGCGCCCTGCACTCCGGGCTAGGCGGCCGGCTTCGACGGCGTGGCGCATGGCGGTGGCCATGGCCTCGGGATCCTGGCAGCGGTTGACCGCGCTGGCGAGAAGCACGCCGGAGCAGCCCAGCTCCATGGCGAGGGTGGCATCGGAGGCGGTGCCGATGCCGGCGTCGACAAGCACGGGCACCGAGGCACGTGAGCAGATGAGCTCGAGGTTGTGGGGATTGAGGATTCCCAGACCAGTGCCGATGGGGGCTCCGAGAGGCATGACGGCTGCCGCTCCGGCGTCTTCGAGGCGCTGGGCGGCTACGGGATCGTCGCTGGTGTAGGCCAGGACGGTGAACCCTTCGGCGCTCAGCAGCTCGGTGGCGTCGAGGGTTTCCACGACATCGGGCAGCAGCGTATGTTCGTCGGCGATGACCTCGACCTTGACCCAGGAGGTCCCCAGCGCCTCGCGGGCCATGCGGGCGGTGAGCACGGCCTCGCGCGCGGTGCGACACCCGGCGGTGTTGGGGAGTAGGGCGATGTCCAACCGGCGCAGCAGATCGAAGACACTCTCACCATCACGGGTACCAGCGTGGCGGCGCATGGCCACGGTAGTCAGCTCGGTTCCGGAGGCGACGAGCGCGCGCTCCAGGGCGTCGTGGCTCGTGGCCCCACCGGTGCCCATGATGAGGTGGGAAGAAAAGGTGGTCTCGGCGATGGTGAGCATTTAACCTCCTTGGACTGCGGTGAGGATTTCCACGGTTGCGCCTTCAGTGAGTGGGGTGGACTCCCACTGCGAGCGGGGTACGACTTGTTCGGACACGGCCACGGCGGTGCCGTCGGCGGCGATGTTCTGCTCGTCCAACAATTCGGTGATGGTCGTCGCTGAGGTGTCAGTGGGCTGGCCGTTGAGGATGAGGATCATGGCTGCTCCTTGAGGTGACGTAGAGGATCACAAGCGGTGAGATCGATGCTGGATTCGGTGCCTTCGATGAGCTCGCGTGTACAGCGCGCGGCCAGGGCCGTGAGCAGAATGCCGTGGCGGAAATAGCCGGTGGAGATGACGAGCTTGTCGCTGACGCGGCCGAGGTACGGCAAATCGTCTGGCGTGCCGGGGCGGGCACCCGCGCTGGCCTCGAGGAATTCGCACTCTTCGACGGCGGGCAGCACACGGATGGCGTCGCGAAGCAGCGCGTAGACACCGCCGGCCTGGGCCGTGGCAAGAGGATCCTCGCGGGTTGTAGCGCCAACCGCCAAGGTGCCGTCGCCGCGGGGGATGAGGTAGATGGGGCGGTCCTCCACGAAGCCGCGCACCACGCGGGTGAGCAGAGGCTGGAGCTCGTCCGGTACGCGCAGGCGCAGGATATCGCCGTATACCGGGCGCAGGTGTAGCGGAGATTCTTCGAGCCCGGCTGATGCAGCCCACTCGATGTCGCGTGCTCCCAGGCCTGCAGCGAGTACCACCTGTTCAGCTTCGAACTCGCCGACGGCCGTGGTGACCATGCCCGTGTCAGCATTGATCGACTGTGCTGCCGTGCGGAAGAAACGCACACCGAGTGCTTGGGCTGCGCTGAGCAGTGCAGCTGTCCACTGGCGGGGGAAAACCTGCGTGTCACCCGGAATACTCACCGCAGCAGCCAGACGTGGCGAGAGCAAAGGTTCGGCGCGCCGGGCTTCGCGCACGGTGATGCGCTCGACCTCCATGCCGTGGAGGGATTGATAGTCAGCCAGCTCGGTGAGGTGCTGAGCATCCGCACGGTCAGCGGCGACGACGAGGGTACCTTCGGCGCGGTAGCCAGTTGGGACCTCGGTGTGCTGAGCCACGAGATCGATAAGCTTCGGGTACCACGCGCCGGAGGCACGCATCAGCGGGAAGAGTGGATCCTGTTGGTAGACCACCTCCGCGGCGGGGGCGAGCATGCCCCCGGCATAGTGCGAAGCCCCAGAGGCCGGTGCCGGGTCCAAGACAGTGACCTTAAAGCCCCGCGCGGCCAACTCCACGGCGGTGGCCAGACCGATGACGCCCGCGCCGACGACGATGACTGAAGAATCAGAGCTAGTACTCATCGCGCACCTTCGTCAAAACCGGACAGCAGCGCGCGGCAATAAGCTTCTGGGTCCTCGGCATTCATGATGCCGCGCACGACGGCTAGTCCGGCCACACCAGTTGCCGCAAGATCGGCTGCATCCTCAGCGGTGACATCCCCGATGGCTACGAGTGGCACGCGGGAGAGCTTCATCAATTCCGGGTAGGCGTGAAGTCCTAAAGGCGTGCGGCCGGAGTCCTTCGTCGGAGTCGCGCGGAACGGGCCGCAACCGATGTAGTCAATGACATCTGCGGCGTCATTGGCGGCCTCGACCAATTCGCGGGTGCCGGTGGTCAGACCGATAATCGCGTCCGGACCCAACAACGCGCGGGCAGCGGCGACGGGTAGATCATCTTGGCCGACATGCACGCCATGCACCGGCTCGCCGGCGTGGCGTAGGGCGGCGGCGACGTCTACGCGGTCGTCGATAAGCACGCGTGTTTCTGGGTTAGCCTTCGCCACCGCGCGGGCCACGTCGCGGCCTAAATAGAAAAGGTCGCGGGCAGAAATTGGCTTGGAGCGCACCTGCACGACCCCGGCACCGCCTCGCGCTGCTGCCGCAGCGATGCGCACGATCTCCGCAGGCGTGCCCGCGCCCGTGACGAAGTAGCAGCGAAGATCAGGCATGCGCGGTTTCTTCCTCCTGATAGAGCTGCGAACCTTGGGCCTTGAACTCTTCCGACATCTGTTTCTCACCGGCACGGGCAGCTGCCACGACCTCCGGATCAACGGCGTCCTTACCCGGAAAACTTGGCATACCAAGGGAGTCGGAGAAGGTATCCCGGATGTCCTGGCTGATGCGCATAGAGCAGAACTTCGGGCCGCACATGGAACAGAAGTGGGCGGTCTTCGCCGGCTCCGCAGGCAGGGTCTCATCGTGGTAGGCCTGCGCGGTGTCTGGGTCGAGGGAGAGCGCGAACTGGTCGTGCCAGCGGAATTCGAAGCGGGCCTTACTCATCGCATCATCCCAAGCGCGCGCACCTGGGTGGCCCTTGGCCACGTCGGCTGCATGGGCCGCAAGCTTGTAGGTAATCACGCCGGTCTTCACATCATCGCGGTTGGGAAGCCCCAAGTGTTCCTTCGGCGTGACGTAGCACAGCATGGCCGTACCACCCATGGCGATGTGTGCCGCACCAATGGCGGAGGTGATGTGGTCATAGCCCGGTGCGATATCCGTAACCAGCGGGCCCAGCGTGTAGAAGGGAGCATCCGAGGCCCAGTCCTGCTCGAGCTCGTTGTTTTCCTGAATCATGTTGAGCGGGACGTGTCCTGGGCCTTCCACCATGACCTGGACGTCATACTCCCAGGCGCGCCGGGTGAGCTCACCGATGGTTTTGAGTTCAGCGAATTGGGCGGTGTCGTTAGCATCCGCCAAGGAGCCGGGGCGCAGACCATCGCCGAGGGAGAAAGCGACGTCGTAGCGCGCGAAAATCTCACAGAGTTCGTCGAAGTTCTCGTAGAGGAAGGACTCCTTGTGGTGCGCCAGGCACCAGCCTGCCATGATGGAGCCGCCGCGGGAAACAATGCCGGTGACGCGGTTCGTGGTCAGCGGCACGTAGGGCAAAAGCACGCCGGCGTGCACGGTCATGTAGTCCACGCCCTGCTCGCACTGTTCGATGACGGTATCGCGGAAAATCTCCCATGTCAGGTCTTCCGCGACACCATTGACCTTCTCCAGCGCCTGGTAGATGGGCACGGTGCCGATAGGAACCGGAGAGTTGCGCAGGATCCACTCGCGGGTGGTGTGGATGTCGTCACCGGTGGAGAGGTCCATGACGGTATCCGCGCCCCAGCGGGTGGCCCAGCGTAGCTTGGATACCTCCTCGGCGATGGAGGAGGTCACCGCGGAGTTGCCAATATTGGCGTTGATTTTGGTGAGGAACTTCCGACCGATGATCATCGGCTCCGACTCGGGGTGGTTGACGTTATTAGGCAGGATGGCGCGGCCACGGGCGATTTCGGAGCGCACGAACTCTGGGTCGCAGTGCTCGCGTAGGGCCACGAACTCCATCTCCTTGGTGATGATGCCCTGGCGTGCATAGTGCATCTGGGTAACGCGCTTGCCTTCCTTAGAACGCAGCGGTTGGCGACGCTCCCCCTTCCACTCCTGGGAAGCCGCACCGCGGCGCTCGGCCGAGCGGCCATCGTCAGCGAGGTTGCGTGCGCGGCCCTCATATTCCTCAACGTCCCCGCGCTCCGCAATCCATTCGGCGCGCAGTGCCGGCAGACCGACTTCGGGCTCACACTCCGGGCCACGTGTGCGGTAGATACGGAAGGGCTCATTGGGGCCGGTAGGGGAATCATCCAGCTGGATCTCGGTCTCCGGTACCTCCAGGCCATTCTCCCGGATGGGGGAGTAGGAGTGCTTGGGGTGGATCTCGCCGGAGTTGGTGGACTGGATGGGGTTATGGGTAGCCGTCATGGCTGCTCCTCTCTTCCTTCGCTGGTGCTAACCAGACAGGTTCGAACGGTGCAGGCGCGGTATCAGCGCCACTCTCAGCCCACTTCCCGTGGGCACCCGTGGGGTATCAGTGCGCCACCCACCTTAGAGCCAGCAATGAGGAGATGTCAGGCGTTTGACGGAATTTGTTCTTCCGGGGTGGGGTGTGGAAAGATAACGATGTTCTGTGTAATAGGCACGAACCGGTCAGCTGCCGCGAGGCGGCGCTAGGGTCCTCTGTCTTAAACTGAAAAGGAAAACACCAATGGCAAACCTCATTGACAAGGTTGATGCAGCTTCGCTGCGCGACGATATCCCGTCCTTCCGCCCGGGCGATACCCTTGACGTCAACGTCAAGGTCATCGAGGGCACCACCGAGCGTACCCAGCTCTTCAAGGGTGTCTGCATCCGTCGTCAGGGCGACGGCATCCGCGAAACCTTCACCGTGCGTAAGGTCTCCTTCGGTATCGGCGTTGAGCGTACCTTCCCGGTTCACTCCCCGAACATTGCCTCCATCGAGGTAGTCCGCCGCGGCCGTGTCCGCCGCGCCAAGCTGTACTACCTGCGCGACCTGCGCGGCAAGAAGGCCCGCATCAAGGAGCGCCGCTAATTTACAGCGCATCACAGCCCTTCGCCTTTATCCTCACCGCGAGGAAAGGCGGAGGGCTTTCCTTTTGCCTTCTCCTTTTAGCGTGCGCCGCGCGGGGCCACAAGGTCCGTGAGGGCAAGACACATTGCTAGGATTTAGCCCGTGGAAAAAGAAAACGACATTACTGAAAGTTCCCAGGGGGTTGGGAGAGAGGCGTCGGAAAGCGCGGCGCCCCCAGCTGAAGAAAAGAAGCAGATGCCCTGGTTGCTGGAGACTGCCCTCGTAGTGGTCTCCGTGCTCGCAGTCGTCGGCATTTTCCAGAACTTTGTAGGCCGGCAGTACGTGATCCCCTCCGGCTCCATGGAGCCGACATTGCATGGTTGCGAAGGCTGCAATAACGACCGGATCTTTACCGAAAAGGTTTCCTACTACGGCGATAAGAGCCCGGAACCCGGTGATGTCGTGGTATTCAAGGGCACCCCGGACTGGGATAGCAACTGGGTGTCCCCGCGTTCCGATAACCCAGTGATCCACCGCATTCAGGATGCCCTGAGCTATGTGTCGCTCACCCCGCCCGATGAGAACACTCTGGTCAAGCGCGTTGTTGCCACCGGTGGCCAGACGGTGTCCTGCCAAGAAGGGGATCCGGCAGTCATGGTGGACGGCAAGCCCATTGAACAGGATTATGTGCAGGATCCACCGACCTATCGCGTTGATGAAACCACCGGTTCCTATGCCTGCGGCGGCGCGTACTTTGGCCCCGTGACCGTGCCGGAGGGCAATATCTGGGTGATGGGAGATAATCGCACGGCCTCCGCGGACTCGCGCTATCACATGCAGGATGAGTACCAAGGAACAATCCCCCTGGAGAATGTTCGCGGCAAGGTCATGTTCATCTTCTTCCCCTTCAACCGTATTGGTGGAGTCGATGACCCGGACATCCAGTCCTAGAGTTCGCGATGTTCTTTCGGCGCTGGCTGTCACCTTCGTGGCGCTGGCGTTGATTCAGGCCTTCGTGGGAAGGCTGTATCTCATCCCGTCTTCTTCCATGGAGCCCACCCTGCATGGCTGCCCGGGGTGTACGAATGACCGCATCGCGGTGCAGAAGGTGAGCTATTACTTCAGCGATCCGCGCCCGGGAGAGGTTGTGGTCTTTGCCGGTCCGGAATCGTGGAACACGTCTTTTGAGGTCAAGCGTTCCCACAATGTGTTTCTCCGCGGCATCCAAAATATGGCGGCTGTTGTGGGGCTGGCTCCCAACGGCGATAACATTCTGGTCAAACGGGTCATTGCCACCGGGGGTCAGACCGTGTCGTGCCAGGAGGGCGATCCGGCCGTCATGGTGGACGGCCAACCCACCAACCAGGACTTTGTCCTCGATCCGCCGGAGATACCTGTCGATGAGCGGGTGGGATCGCAGGCCTGTGGCGGCGCGTACTTTGGGCCCGTCACCGTTCCCGAGGGGCACCTGTGGGTGATGGGGGACAACCGCACAAACTCTTTGGATTCGCGCGCGCACCTAGGCGATAAGCTCCAGGGCACCGTTCCAGTGGAGAACGTGCGCGGGAAGGTCGCTGCCGTGGTGGTTCCGATTAGCCGTGCGCACACTATCGAGGACATGCCCCTCTAACCGCTATGCGCCGTCTAAAACAGAAGAGAACCTATGAGGTCGCGCTCTCCAAAGCAGGGTTGGGGCCTGTTGCCGGGGTGGATGAAGCTGGGCGCGGAGCTTGCTGCGGGCCAATAACTATCGCCGCGTGTATTTTGCCGGATCGTATCCTGCCCGGCTTGGAGCGGCTTGATGATTCGAAGAAGCTCACGCCGGCGGCCCGGGAAAAGTTGGAGCCGGTGATCAAACGCCGTGCGCTGGCCTGGTCAGTGGTGCACATAGGCGCGAAGGATATCGATGCCTTTGGCATTCAGCATGCCAACCTGTCAGGAATGCGCCGTGCGGTGGCGCAGCTGGGGATCCGCCCGGGCTATGTGCTGAGCGACGCCCTCTTCGTCCCCGGCCTGCCCACCCCGCAGCTGCCGATCATCGCCGGCGATACCGCCGCACGTTGCATCGCTGCGGCTAGTGTTTTGGCCAAAGTTTCCCGGGACCGTCTCATGGTGGATGTGGCGAAGCACTACCCAGGCTATGCTCTGGAAACCCATAAGGGCTATGGCACAGCTGTGCATCAGGATGCCATCGCCCAGCTGGGGGCGACGCCTGAGCACCGTATGAGCTATCGCAATGTTGCTGAAGCTCATGCACGATTCCTCGCGCGCGCCTGAAGGCTTAGGCAGCAAGTGCGAACTAAGCTTGTGCTCAATCTGTGACACCGTGATCCCGGGTAATTGTGAGCGAAGGAGAAGCACACCGTGAGCGCTGAGGAACTCGATAACTACGAGGCTGAAGTCGAGCTGTCGCTGTACCGCGAATATCGCGATGTGGTCAGCCAATTCTCCTATGTGGTAGAAACCGAACGCAGGTTTTACCTGGCCAATGCGGTGGAGCTCATCCCGCATACCTCCGGCCCGGATGTCTACTACGAGGTCCGCATGTCGGATGCCTGGGTGTGGGACATGTACCGCTCGGCGCGCTTTGTGCGCTATGTCCGTGTGATCACTTACAAGGACGTCAATATTGAGGAGCTGGACAAGCCGGACTTTGTTCTCCCTGAATAGAGTTCTAGGTAAAGGAGTGCGGGGAAACGCTATCGAGGTGACCCCGGACTAGTTATCCACAGATTTGCGGTGGCGAGGGAAGAAGCCCTCGCCACCGGACTGTTGTGTGGGGTGTTCTGGAAGTGCCGTAAGGGGTGTGCGGCACGGGGATTTTCTTGTGTCGTGCTTACGGCGTGTTGTGTACACGTTCAATTCCAAGGAGCACCATAGTGACAAGAAATCTAGCAGCCTCTCTGCATTCGCCGACCGTGGGGCAGACCATTCGCCCCGCGGATGCACTAGGAAAAGCAGGGGAGAAATTCGCTGCTGACTTTTACCGCGCACGCGGGGCGCAGGTTATCGCCGCAAACGTTCACTACCGCGTGGGCGAGCTCGATCTCGTTGTGCGCGAGAGCGATGGGACCATTGTCTTTTGCGAAGTTAAGACTCGGGCTACCCGCAACTTTGGAGTCGCGGAGGCGGTAACCCCACGCAAGCTAAAGCGCCTGCGCAAAGCAGCCGCGCAGTGGCTGAGTACTGCGCGGAGTGAAAACCAGACATTAAGCAAGCTTCGTTTTGACGTGCTTGGACTCGTGGCCACCGGGGCACACTCTGGGGAAGCCTTCGAAGTGGAATATTTCCAGGGAGTTGATCATGGCTCTCGGTAGATGCGACACGATAGCGCTAGATGGAGTCCTGGCCCGGGTGGTCACAGTGGAGGCCAACGTTGGCCCCGGACTTCCCGGAGTTCACGTTGTGGGCCTGGGGGATGCAGCGATCTCCGAGTCGCGAGACCGCATCCGCACCGCGGTGAGCAATTCGCATTTGTCATGGCCTAAGACGAAGGTCGTGGTGTCCATGTCACCGGCGTCGCTGCCTAAAGCCGGGGCTCACTTTGACCTCCCGATGGCCTTGGCAATCTTAGCGGCCGGGCAGAGTGAGAAGAGTCGGCTCAGCGGGGCGCTCGTCCTCGGCGAGCTGGGATTGGACGGGCACGTGCGCCCAGTTTCTGGCATCATCCCGGCGATCCTGGCCGCACGCTCGCAAGGCTATGACACCCTCATCATTCCTGTGGGAAATGCGGCCGAGGCGGCATTGGTGCCCGGAATGACAGTCCTCGTGGCCGAAACCCTGTGGGATGCTTTTGCCTGGGCGTGCGGGAGGGATTGTCTGCCGGATGCACATCTCATCGCACACGCGGCAGCGCCTGCCCGCGAACAGGTCGCAGACTTCAGCGAAGTCGCTGGCCAGAAAGAAGCCAAGTGGGCGGCGGAAGTCGCTGCCGCCGGCGGTCACCACGTGATGATGGTGGGACCGCCCGGCTCTGGAAAGTCGATGATTGCCTCGCGCTTGCCGGGCATTCTGCCGCGCTTGAGCATGGAGCAGGCGGTAGAAGCCACAGCCATCCACTCGGTGGCCGGGGACGTTGGTACCGCCGTTTCTCGCGCTCCCTTCATCGCACCGCATGCTTCGGTAACAAGGGCCGCGCTGATCGGTGGCGGCTCGGGGCGCCCGCGGCCAGGCGCGGTGAGCCTAGCCCACCATGGTGTGCTCTTCCTCGATGAAGTCAGTGAGGTTCCAGCGCAGGTTCTCGATAGCCTGCGCGCCCCTTTAGAAGAAGGACAGGTGCGCCTGACGCGAGCGAGCAGAGAAGTCATCTTCCCCGCACAATTCCAACTGGTACTAGCCGCGAACCCCTGCCGGTGTGGTGCCGAAGAACCAGCGCGCTGCGAGTGCCGTGCGGCAGACAGAATGAATTATCTGTCGAACCTTTCAGGGCCGCTGCGGGACCGCCTCGACATCATCGTGTCGCTATCGGGGCAATCCGCAGTGCTTCATGCCGAAGGGGAGGAAAGCTCAGCGGATATAGCGCAGCGCGTGGCTGCCGCCCGGGAACGGATGAAAGCGCGCTGGGAGGCTGACGGGTTGGGGAGCGTGGTCAATGGTGCCGTGTCCGCTTCCTATTTGAGGCGCCACCGCCCGGCGGCGGAGTCTGCGATGATTATGCTTGCTGCCTATCTAGCGGAAGGTGAGCTGAGCCAACGCGGAGTAGATCGGGTACTGCGTCTGGCATGGACCTTGGCAGACCTCGACGGCTCCGCACGCCCCGAGCTGGACCATGTCAGTCGGGCGTTGGATCTCCGCGGCGCCGGAACCATCGAAAGGCTGGCAGCATGAGCGAGCTCAATCTATCGAGTACCCGGCACACGTGGGCCTACCTTAACCGCGTTGTGGAGGGCCCCTCACCAACCCTCCACGGGCTGCTGAGCCAGTACCCGGCTGAGGAGATCGCCCGGGGAATCTACAAGGGCGAGGAATGGATCGGCCCCTTGCGGCAGGCGACGGCTTCGCGGCGCGATTGGCTGCGGCAAGAAGAAGACCTCGCCGCCGCGGAAGCGGTGGGGGCTCGACTGATCACACCCGCGGATGCGGAGTGGCCGGGAGAAGAGTTATCGCGAGCCTTTGGCTTCTACCACCAAGGAATGGTGGAAGCCCCAGCAACATTTGATGACCAAGCGTTTCCTCCTCACAGCCTGTGGGTCCGTGGAGGGAACCTGCGCGAAACGGTATCCCAATCGGTGGCGCTGGTGGGGACGCGTGCGGTGAGCCGATATGGCTGGGAAGCCGGCTCACTTCTGGCTAGCGGCCTTGCCTCCCACCAATGGACTGTGGTTTCCGGCGGGGCGGTGGGCGTCGATACAGCAGTCCACGAAGCCGCGCTGGATACAGGAGGCCTAACGGTAGCAGTAGCGGCCTGCGGCATCGACATTTCTTACCCAGCGCGCAATGCAAGGCTCTTTGACAGAATCGCTGAGAAGGGATGCATCGTGTCAGAGTTCGCGCCGGGCACGCGGCCGCAGCGTTTTCGCTTTCTATCTCGCAACCGCCTTGTGGCGGGGATGACGAGCGGTACCGTGGTGGTCGAAGCCGGATTCCGCTCTGGTGCGCTCAACACGTTGAACTGGGCGGAAGCGCTGGGCAGGGTTGCCATGGCAGTGCCAGGACCCATCACCACATCTGGGTCCTTGGGTTGCCATCAACGTATCCAGGATGGGCGGGCTCAGTTGGTGGCCTCTGCGGATGAAGTGCGGGGTTTGGTTGGCAAGGCGGGCGAGGTGGACGTGGCCGGCCAATATGAACTGGAGTTTCAGCCGACTGCGGTGCAGCGTCTGTCCCGCAATGAGCTTCGGGTATATGACTCCACTCCGCCGGAAAGCGCGGAGGAAGGCGCGAGCGCAGAAGATATTGCGGCGGCCGCAGGAATGCGGGTAGCGCTGACTATTCACTTGCTCGTGGCCATGCAAAAGATGGGGGTGATCACCCGCTCGGGCGCGATGTGGCAGCGCACCTGAGTACACTCGTGGGACATGAGTGGTGAAAGTGGCAGTAGCGAGCGGCACGTGGGGGGACAGCTGGAGGAAGCGATCGAGGATTTCGCAGAATACCAGCGCATCGTTCGCGGCCGCTCCGAAGCGACCGTCCGCGGCTATTGCTCTGACTTGCGCCTGTTGGCAACGGACGTCCCGGAATTCGCAGCATTTACTCTGAACTCACTGCGCGAATGGTTGGCCCACGCCGTTGCTGAAGGCAAGTCCCGCTCCACCCTGGCGCGCCGCACCGCCGCGGTGCGCGCTTTTTCCACGTGGGCCGCGCGCGAAGGCTATTTACAATCGGATGTGGCGCAGCGCCTCGCCACGCCCAAGGTGGGCAAGCACCTGCCCACCGTGATGTCACCCACCGCAGCGGGGGAGTTGATGGGCAATGCCGTCTCCACCGATGAGGTCCACTTCTTACGCGATAGCGCCATGCTTGAATTTCTCTACGCCACCGGTGTGCGTGTGGCTGAGCTCGTCGGCCTCGACGTCGGCGATATCGACCTGTCCCGCCGCACTGCCCGCGTGACCGGTAAGGGCAATAAACAGCGCGTTGTCCCTTTCGGGGATGCAGCTCATGATGCGCTCTGCGCTTGGCTGAAGACAGGGCGCCCCGAGCTTGCTGGCGATACGGAAGCGGTGTTTGTGGGCACGCGCGGCGGGCGCATCGACGCGCGTCAGGTCCGCCGCGTCGTCGAACGCGCCGCCCAAGTGACGGGGACACCGGGGTTAACCCCGCACGGTTTGCGCCACTCGGCGGCTACGCATTTGCTCGAGGGTGGAGCGGATCTGCGCATCGTGCAAGAGCTGCTTGGTCACTCGTCGCTGCAGACCACGCAGGTCTACACTCACGTCTCCGCCCAGCGCCTTAAGGACGTCTACGCTCGCTCCCACCCGCGGGCTTGAGGCGAATGACAGGTTCGCCGAGGAGATCCAGTGGGTTGATGTAGTCCTCGCGGCCCTCAATCGCTCCCCAGTGCAGCCCCGGATAGCCATCCACGGACGGCGCGAGCGTTCCGATGATGTCTCCTTCCTGCACCTGGTCACCTTTCTTAACCCGCGCAAACACCGGTTGATAGGTGGTGCGCAGACCGTTGCCATGAGCAATCGAAAGGGCCGGTTTGCCCGCTATGGCGCCGGCGAAATACACAACGCCGTCGCCAGCGGCACGCACCTTACCGCCGACGGGTAGGTCCAGATCCACACCGCGATGCCCGGCCATCCACCGCTTCTCAGGAGGTTCGAAGCCGCGCAAGACACGCGAAGCAACCGGTTCCCCAGTGGTGGGGTCGACGAAGGCGGCGGCAAGGGGGACGTCGCCAAGCGCAGCCCAGAGGCATAGCAGGGCAGATAAACAAAGTAGACGGTGACGCATGACCTCAAGCCTGCGCGTGAGCGCGGCCCGAGGGAAGAGCGTGCGGTCGACCTGTGGATAATGCGTTAAAGAAGTAACCCATGGTGCGCCAGGGGAAAGTTTCGTGTGGCTGTCAACAAATCGGCGGCGATTAAACAGTCGCGCCGTTTGGAATCAGCGCGTGTGCAGTACTAAGCTAGCCCACAGCAGTCTGTGTTTAATGCCCGGAAGGGTTCCGCATGGATTGACTACGCGCGGCGAAGTAGTCGCTTCCTGGGTTAAGGAAGGGACAGTCCGTGGTTGACGTGGTCCCCAGGATAATGGGGTGTTAGCCAGGGCCTTCGTTGCTAGGGTGCGGAATAAAACACCGCACAATCTTGCAAAACCGAAACAATATATAGAAAGCGAGCGAAACATGGCAGTCGTAACCATGCGCGAGCTCCTCGACGCTGGCGTCCACTTCGGTCACCAGACCCGTCGCTGGAACCCGAAGATGAAGCGCTTCATCTTCACCGACCGTAACGGCATCTACATCATCGACCTGCAGCAGACGCTGACCTACATCGATGAGGCCTTCGAGTTCGTCAAGGAAACCGTCGCACACGGCGGCACCATTCTCTTCGTTGGTACTAAGAAGCAGGCTCAGGAAGCCGTTGCTGAAGAGGCTTCCCGCGTTGGTATGCCGTACGTGAACCACCGCTGGCTCGGCGGTATGCTCACCAACTTCCAGACTGTCTCCAAGCGCCTGAAGCGCATGAAGGAGCTGCAGGCTATGGATGCAGCTGAGGACGGCTACAAGGGCCGCACCAAGAAGGAAGTTCTGATGCTGACCCGTGAGCGCACCAAGCTGGAGCGCGTCCTGGGCGGTATCTCCGATATGACCAAGGCTCCGTCCGCACTGTGGATTGTTGACACCAACAAGGAGCACATCGCGGTCAAGGAAGCTCAGAAGCTTAACATCCCGGTCGTTGCCATCCTGGACACCAACTGTGATCCGGATGAGGTTGACTTTCCGATTCCGGGCAACGACGACGCTATCCGCGCCACCAAGCTGCTCTCCGGCATCATCGCCACCGCTGTGGACGAGGGCAAGAAGGCCCGCGAGGAGCGCCAGCTTGCTCAGGCCAAGGAAGCTGCCGGCGACACCGCTGAGAAGGACGCCCGCGACGCTGCTGAGGCTGCCGCTGCGTCTGACCCGGCTTCCGCAGAGAAGTCTGAGGACGCCGAGAAGTCCGCAGAGTAATCTGCATACCTTAAGCCCCCGTACCGCACGGCCCACAGTGTCCGCGGCGATGGGGGCTTTTTCTCACGTGTTTTTCTTAGCTCGTTAAGGCACGTGACACACTAGAGGGTTGAAACACCACGCAGAGGTTTCCCTCCGCTGGGGGAGTGGGCGAAAAACTACCACCCCCTCAACGCGACGTGGTGGTAGTGATTCGGCTACGCTGTTTCAACGAATACCGTTTAATTCCAAGGAGGATCGCTCCAACTATGGCGAACTACACTGCTGCAGACGTAAAGGCATTGCGTGAGGCCACCGGCGCCGGCATGCTCGATTGCAAGAAGGCTCTCGACGAGTCCCAGGGTGACTACGACAAGGCCGTTGAGTACCTGCGCATCAAGGGCGCAAAGAACGTGTCCAAGCGCGCTGAGCGTGAGGCTACCGAGGGCCTGATCGCCGTGTCCGGCAACACGATGGTGGAAATCAACTGCGAGACCGACTTCGTGGCCAAGAACGAGGCTTTCAAGTCCTTCGCTACCAAGATCGCTGAGGCTGCCGGTGAGGCCAAGGTCAACTCCGGTGAGGAGCTCAACAACCTGGAGATCGACGGCAAGAAGGTTTCCGAGGTCGTTGACGAAGAGTCCGCAAAGACCGGCGAGAAGCTGCAGGCTCGTCGCGCTGTCACCATCGAGGGTGACAACGTAGCTGTGTACCTGCACCAGCGTTCCGCTGACCTGCCGCCGGCAGTGGGTGTCCTGGTGTCCTACGAGGGCAACGCAGAGGGCGCTCACGCAGTCGCACTGCAGATTGCAGCAATGAACGCTGAGTACCTCACCCGCGAGGACGTTCCGGCTGAGATCGTGGAGAAGGAGCGCGAGATCGCTGAGGCCACCACCCGCGAGGAGGGCAAGCCAGAGGCAGCCCTGCCGAAGATCGTGGAAGGCCGCCTCAACGGCTTCTACAAGTCCGTGGTTCTGCTTGAGCAGGCTTCTCTGTCTGACTCCAAGAAGACCGTTAAGCAGGTCGCAGACGAGGCCGGCACCACCATCACCGGTTTCGTCCGCTACGAGGTTGGCGCCTAAGCCTTCCTGAGACTCGTGCAGTCCGGGTGTAGAGCCCCGTGACTGCGAGTGCTCCCTCCTCCTCTTTCTCCCCAGGGCTGCGTGCTCGGTGGAAGAAACTTGGGGGAGGGAGTTCGCCGTTTTGTCCCCGCCCCTGAGGGTGGGGGCCGCACGCAGCTGAATATATGACAGCGCCTTCCTATGGTTAAGATGGAACAGAATTATTCAAGCGCTTAACTGAAGCGTCGCCATGCGTGAAGGAGACGATGAAGACCGTGACTACCCCTGAACCGAAGCGAACCGGATACAAGCGAGTCATGCTCAAACTGGGCGGTGAGATGTTCGGCGGTGGAAAGGTCGGCATCGATCCTGATGTTGTAGAAAATGTTGCCCGCCAAATCGCCGAGGTGGCGAAGCAGGGGACTGAAATCGCCGTCGTTATCGGTGGCGGTAACTTCTTCCGCGGTGCCGAGCTTTCGCAGCGTGGCATGGACCGCGCCCGCTCTGACTACATGGGCATGTTGGGCACCGTCATGAACTCCCTGGCGCTGCAGGACTTCCTCAAGCAGCAAGGCATTGACTGCCGCGTGCAGACTTCCATCAACATGGCGCAGATTGCGGAGCCTTACCTGCCGCTGCGCGCCGACCGCCACCTGGAGAAGGGCCGCGTAGTTATCTTCGGTGCCGGTATGGGCATGCCGTATTTCTCCACCGACACCACCGCCGCGCAGCGCGCCCTGGAGATCGGTGCGGAGGTCCTCTTCCTGGCCAAGGCTGTCGACGGCGTCTACTCTGCCGACCCGCGCACCAACCCGGACGCGGAGCTGTACTCCGAAATCACCCCGCGCGAGGTCATTGAGAAGAACCTCAAGGTGGCTGATGCCACGGCATTTAGCCTGTGCATGGACAACAATATGCCGATTTTGGTCTTCAACCTCCTCACGGAAGGCAATATCAAGCGCGCTGTCAACGGCGAGCAGATCGGCACGCTGGTCCAGTCCTAGTACAAATAGGCCGCGACCTGCTAAATTCTTTCCCAGTACTTTTGACTATTTCAAGGGAGTTGTAACCCTCATGATCGACGAGATCCAGCTCGAAGCTGAAGAGCACATGACCGCTTCGGTTGAGCACACCCGTGAGCAGCTGCTCACCATCCGCACTGGCCGTGCCAACCCGGCTATGTTTAACGGCCTGGTTGCTGAGTACTACGGTGTGCCGACCCCGATTACCCAGATGGCCACCATCTCGGTACCAGAGCCGCGCATGCTGCTTATCAAGCCTTATGAGCAGTCCGTGATGAACGAGATTGAGAACGCAATCCGTAACTCGGATCTGGGCGTGAACCCGACCAATGACGGCCAGGTGCTGCGCGTGACCATCCCGCAGCTCACTGAGGAACGCCGCCGCGACATGGTCAAGATGGCCAAGAGCAAGGGCGAGGACGGCAAGATTGCTATCCGTAATATCCGTCGCCGTGCGATGGAGCAGCTCAAGAAGCTGCAGAAGGATGGTGACGCCGGCGAGGACGAGGTTATCGCTGCCGAGAAGGAGATGGAAAAGATTACCTCCGGCTACATCGAGCAGGTGGACAAGCTCGTCGCCAATAAGGAAGAGGAGCTCATGGAGGTCTAGCCTCCGCACTTTTAGAGCTTTGATTTGCCGCCGCGCCAGGCACCGGCCAGCACGGCGGTCTTTTCTGTGTAGAGCCAGACCACCCACGATGAGATGAGGAGCATGCGTGAGCACTGAGCACTCGAGTCGGATGCCCAAACCCAAGAATTCTGCGGGGCGAGACATGCCCGCGGCAATTGCCGTCGGCGTCGGCCTAGGCGCGCTCGTCGTCTTCGCGGTGTGGGCTGGGCCTCTTGTGTGGTACCTCGTCGTCGCTGCCGCGGTGGGCTTGGGCATGTGGGAAGTGCTGACTCGGTTGCGGGAGCACTCCTACTATGTCCCACGCACCCTGCTGATTGTTCTGGGCCAGGCAATGCTCTGGGTCTCGTGGTTTCTTAATGCCCCGGGCCTTGTTGCGGTGTATGTGGTGGCAGTCCTAGCCCTCATGTTTGGGCGCCTCTTCCATAACGGCAGGCACCGCCCGCCGATTAACTATCTTCGCGATATGTCGATGGGTATCTTCGTGCTGACGTGGATCCCCTTGTTCGGCACGTTTGCCGCGATGCTCTCACGGGTGGAAACGCCGTTTGCTTCGGGGGCGGCGTCGATTGTCGTGTTTATGCTCTGCGTGGTCGCCTCAGACACCGGTGGTTTCATCGCCGGCGTGATGTTTGGCTCGCACCCCATGGCACCTGCGGTGAGCCCTAAAAAATCGTGGGAAGGCTTTGCCGGATCCGTAGTCTTCGGCACCCTGACCGGTGCGCTTTCTTTCGCATTCCTTCTTCACCACAAGCCGTGGGTAGGCGCGCTGATGGGCTTGGGGCTGGTTTTCTGCGCCACTCTCGGTGACTTAGTGGAATCCCAGTTCAAGCGCGAACTGGGAATCAAAGATATGTCCGCCTTGTTGCCGGGGCACGGCGGCATCATGGACCGTTTGGACGGCATGCTGCCCTCCGCGATGGTGACCTGGGTGGCGATGAGTTTCCTCACCACCCTTGCACCTTAGGTTTAGCGGCGAGCCTGCTTGCGTACCTGGCGGCGCAGCTCGAACATGCGCCAGCCGCCGACGAGGGCCATGATAAGGGCACCGGCGATGGCGCAGATGAGGTAGGTGACGCCCGCCGGGAACTGGACGGACCAGTTAAGGAAGTTCAGCGGTACCTGGTGTTGGTTCTGCAGGATGAAGATGATGAGGACGATGAGCAGCAGGAAGCCCACGATCAGGGCAATCCACGTGCTGGCAGCGAAGGAGCCCTTCACCTTGCCATCATTCTTGTTCTCATAATCCGGCGTGGTGGGAACTGGCTCTACTGAGCCTTCGGTGGCGGGGGCTTCCGCGGTGTAATCAGTCAGCGGCTCCTCAGCCGGGGTGGTGGTACGGAATTCCTCAGGGGAGTTTTCTGGATTCGTCATGTATCTATTAAATAGGGTGAGATGTCACTTTCGCCACTCCAGCAGAGCTTAGATTGGATAATGTGGCCGAAAACGTGGAAAATGGGCTCTACCATGGCTGAACCACTGAAACTGAATTTCTCCGCTCCGCGCCGCGGGCTACCCCCGAAGCACTTCGCGGACTTGACCCAGGCCGAGCGCATTGAGGTGCTCGCGGAACTTGGCCTGCCCAAGTTCCGGGCAAAGCAGCTGGCCAAGCACTACTACGTCCACCACACCGCCGATGTTTCCGAGATGACGGATATCCCGGCCGCCGCCCGCGAGGCGGTCCAGGAGCGTTTGTTCCCCACGCTCATGGAGCCCATTCGGCAAACCTCCACCGACGATGGGGAAACCACCAAGTCCCTGTGGCGTTTGCACGATGGCACCCTGTTGGAGTCCGTGCTCATGCGCTACCCAGGTCGCGCCACCCTGTGTATCTCCTCCCAGGCTGGCTGCGGCATGGCCTGCCCATTCTGCGCCACCGGCCAGGGAGGTTTGGATCGCAACCTGTCCACCGCGGAAATCGTGGAGCAGTTTAGGCACGCTGCTCGCCTCATGGAAGAAGAAGGCGGGCGCCTAAGCAACGTTGTCTTCATGGGTATGGGCGAGCCGCTGGCCAACTACAAGCGCGTGGTCCATGCAGTGCGCCAGATAACCGGCTCTGACCTCACCGGTTTCGGCCTTTCCCAGCGCAATGTCACGGTGTCCACGGTCGGCTTGGCACCGGCCATCCGTAAGCTCGCGGATGAGGATTTATCCTGCACCCTCGCAGTCTCCCTGCACACCCCGGACGACGAACTGCGCGATACCCTCGTGCCGGTTAACAACCGCTGGCCGGTTGAAGAAGTGCTCGATGCTGCTAAGTACTACGCCGATAAGTCCGGCCGCCGCGTGTCCATCGAGTATGCGTTGATCCGCGATAAGAACGATCAGGATTTCCGCGCCGACATGCTGGGCCGGAAGCTGCATGCGGCACTGGGCTCTAAGGTCCACGTCAACGTCATTCCGCTCAACCCCACACCGGGCTCGGAGTGGGACGCTGCCCCGAAGGCGCGCCAGGACGAGTTCGTTCGCCGCGTCATCGCGCAAGGCGTGCCGTGCACCGTGCGCGATACCAAGGGGGATGAAATCGCTGCGGCTTGTGGCCAGCTTGCCGCTGATGAGCGCGAGACCGCTTAAGGGCTTTGCTTACAGTTTCCTAACGATAGTTTTGCCGGAGGACAAAGCATTAATGGTTCTTGATACCGTTAATGCTTATGACTCATCCTTATCGAGAGGACTTAGCCGTTGATCCGCGCACCCAAGCTCTGGCTGTGCGCGATCTGCGCAAGTCCTTTGGTTCTCAGATCGCTGTCAATAGCCTCAACCTGGATGTTCCACGCGGATCCATCTACGGGATAGTGGGGCCCAACGGTGCGGGCAAGACCACGATGCTGACCATGGCCTGTGGTCTCCAGCGCCCCGATTCGGGCCAGAGCTTCATTGCCGGTCACAATGTGTGGGATGAGCCCATTCCCGCCAAGCAGGCCATGGGGTTGCTCATGGATGGGGCACCGGTCTTTGATCGCCTCACGGGCGCGGAGTATTTGCACTACCTCGGTGCTTTGCACAAACTGGAGCGCACCGAGTCGCTGCGCCGTGCGCAGGAGCTTCTCGACGCCCTCTCCCTCTCCGATGCCGCCGATAAGCGCATCGCGGATTATTCCGCCGGCATGACCAAGAAGATCCTCTTAGCAGGAGCCGTCCTGCACAACCCAGAGGTGCTCATCTTGGATGAGCCGCTGGAAGCAGTGGATCCGGTCTCTGGACGCCTCATCCAGCAGATGCTGCGCGCCTATGCCTCGCGTGGCGGAACAGTCATTTTGTCTTCACACGTCATGGAGCTCGTCGAGGGGCTGTGTGATCACGTCGCCATCATCAACGGCGGCCAAGTCATCACTGCGGGACACGTTGACGATGTCCGCCAGGGCCAAAGCCTGAGCGATCTATTTATCGCTGCCGTCGGCGGACGGGATCTGGACGCCTCGAAGTTTGGATGGCTGCGCTCCCCGTCGGCGGGTGAGCGCGAATGACGTCTACTCTGTTCAGACTTCACCGCACCCTGTGGTGGCGCAGCGTTGCCTCCAACCCGGCGACGCTCATCATGGGACTCATGATGCTGATCTACGGGGCAATCGGTCTCATTTCTCTTGCACTCATGGTGCATTCCGATATCACCACCCCGGGCCACGGTTATCAAGCGCTGACCGTCGGGGTGGCAGGCGGCATGCTCATCTACGTACTTCTCGCTCTCTTCATGCCGGCGGGGGAGAACCAACTGAGTCCGACAACCTTAGGAGCCCTTCCTCTGACTCCCCGCGAGGTTCTTCCGGGCCTTTTCTTGTCAGGTCTGCTGACCACCCGCGCCATCATGTCGGTCATCTTTTCCCTGGTGTATGCGGTCATCGGAAGTGTTTTTCTAATTCTGACGGGGCCAGGGTGGGCTGCAGTGCCCTTCGTCGTCGGCATGGTTTTATCGTGCGCGACGACCATCATCTTCGGCGATTGCCTTGGTCAAGTGGCCTCCGCCATCGCAGATTCCCAGAAATCCCGCACCCAAATTGCGGCAATGGTGGTTATGGGTCTCCTGGTCTTTGGCATGCTGCAGGCGCAGAGCGTTCTGGAGTCCTTGCCGCCGCTTCACACCGTGGGCGCGATCAGCGCCTGGACACCGTTTGGTGCAGGGGTGGGGTGGGCGCTCGCGCTTGCCGACGGCCACTTCCTCACCGCCCTAGCCCAACTGCTCATCGCGGCGGCCAGCCTTGGCCTACTGGGTTGGATGTGGTCGCGTCAGATATCCGGCCTCATGCGCAATCCGGGAGCAGGTGGTGACGTAGCCAGCGAGGTGACAGGAAAGGGGGTATCCAAGTTGGAGCTGGGCGCGTGGTCTTATTCCAGCCCTGCGGCGATGGAATATACCCGCGCGTTGCGTTATCTCACCCGTGATAAGCGGCAAACGGGCATGCTGTATATGATGCCTCTGTTTGGTGTGCTGACGCTCTATCAGTTGTGGCGGGGCGATGATTTCACCGCCTATTTTATGCTCTGTTTCAGCGCCATCGTGCTCTCTTCGCTCTTGGCTAATGATTATGGCTTCGATGGGCCATCGAATTGGGTCCACATGGTGGCGCCGGTTGCCCCACGCACCATCCTTCATGCGCGCCACCTCGCACACGTGACTATTCCTTTTCTTGGGTTCGTTCTGCTTGCCGTAGTGGTTCTTGTCTTTAGTGAGAACTTCACCTTGGGCTTGTTGTGCACAGCTGTGGCCGTAGGTGTGTTTATCTCTACGGCGGCGGTGGGCTTGGGCCTGACCGTGCTGAACCCTTATCCCTTGTCCGCTCCTGGGCAGAACCGGTGGAACGATAAGTCTGGCTATTCTGCTGGTGCTTTCCTCACTGCGTTTGTCGGCATGCTGTTGGTGTGGGTGCCCGCGCTTCCCGGCATTGTGATCTCTGTCCTCGCTTACGAGCGAGGTGGGTCGCTGTTGTTTGTCGCAATGATAGTTTCGCTGCTGGTTCCGGCTCTTGTCTACGCCGGTGTCTGGCGGTTCGCCGGAAACAGGGCACAAGAGCGGACGCCGGAAATCTATGCCACGGTGAATCGCTATGTGAGTTAGGGGGCAGGACAGATAGAAAAAGCTCCCTCTCCTACCAGTTCAAACCTTGAACTGGTAGGAGAGGGAGCTTCGTTTAAAGCGAAGAAGCTTTAGTTGGTCACCGGCTTGGCAGCGTGGCGGCCTTCGGAAACACCGCGGAGGTGAGCAACGCGGGAGGGCTCAATGTTGAGGGCGCGCAGCTCATCATCGGTCAGGGAGGCGTAGACGTTGTGAACAGTCTTCTGCTCATATGCCCAGTCCGGCTCCTCGTGGCCTACCGGCTTGTTACGGGCGGTCAGGGTGCGTACCTGGGAGAGCTTTGGCTGCAGAGCGTAAATGACCAAACCAAGGGCAATCAGGATTGCCAGGGCGAAGAGCCAAATCGTCTCCACGTGGCCCTTGTGGTTACCAAAGTTATAAGCAAGCAGGAACACGACGGACGTCCAACCAGCGATCTGTACGCCCGAGCGGCTGATGCGGGACCAGCCAAAACCTGCGGACGGGACGTCATCGGTGGATACGCCGTCGAAAACCTGCGATGCCGGCTTGTGGGAAGACACTTGCTCTCCTTTGCGTGTACATGCAGCTCGCCCTGCTTAGAACTCATTGATTCGAGCGAGCGCACGAAAAATGCCAGTTATTCTGTGTAGTAGTTTAAATGATCCTGCCGATAACCGCGATTAAACACCCCCGACTATCGCTAGTGCAGCGCTCACGACTCTTGCTTGGGTTGACCAGCTAGGGTTGAAAGGGTGAGTACCCAACGCATTCTTATTCTCGGCTCTACAGGCTCGATTGGCACCCAGGCTCTGGACGTTATCGCGGATAACCCAGATAAGTTCACAGTCGTGGGTATCGCCGCCGGCGGTTCCAACCCGCAGCTCGTCATTGAGCAGGCTCGTGCCCTCAACCTTTCGTTTGACCACGTGGCCGTCGCCAAGCCCGATGCGGCACGCACCGTTTCCGACGCCCTCGGTGGCACCGTGCTCTCGGGCCCAGACTCTGCTGAGGAGCTGGTCAAGGCGGTGGACGCCGATAAGGTCCTCAACGCGCTTGTGGGCTCCATGGGCTTGGCCTCCACCATCGCCACCTTGGAGAAGGGCGAACTATTGGCGTTGGCGAACAAAGAATCCCTCGTTGCCGGTGGTTCCATCGTGACCCGCTTGGCGGGGGAGGGCCAGATCATCCCGGTGGATTCCGAGCATTCCGCCATGGCGCAGTGCCTGCGCGCAGGCAGCGGCGTGGAGCTTGAGCGCCTCGTACTCACCGCCTCCGGTGGTCCTTTCCGCGGGTGGACCCGCGAGGAGATGTGGGATGTCACCCCACAGCAGGCAGCACAGCACCCGACGTGGTCGATGGGGCAGATGAACACCCTGAATTCGGCGACTTTGGTGAATAAGGGGCTGGAGCTCATCGAGGCGACGCTGCTTTTCGACGTCCACCCGGACCTCATTGACGTCACCGTCCACCCCCAATCCATCGTGCATTCCATGGCCACCTTCACCGATGGCTGCACGATTGCACAATGCTCCCCACCGTCGATGAAGCTGCCGATCTCCTTGGCGCTGGACTGGCCGTACCGCGTGCCAGGTGCGCAGCCGGCGCTGGACTTTTCCACCGCACATGAGTGGCGCTTCGAGCCGCTCGATGACGAAGCCTTCCCAGCCGTCCGCCTTGCCCGTGAGGTGGCCGCTGCCGGAGGCACCCACGCTGCCGTATATAACGCCGCGAACGAGGAGGCGGCAGCCGCTTTCCTGGCGGGCCGTATTCACTTCCCGGAAATTGTGGACGTGGTTAGCCACGTCGTGGGGCAGGCCTCAGAGTTCGCTGGTGTACCCTCTAGCGTCGATGATGTCCTCGCCGTGGAAGGTGAGGCCCGCCGTCGCGCCAACGCGATGGTGGATTCGCTCGCTCGTTAGAAAGCCCCTGATTTATGGCAAATGTCCTCGGCATAGTTCTCTTCGCCTTGGGGATCGGCATCACTGTTGCCCTGCACGAGGCCGGTCACATGTTTACCGCTCGTGCCTTCGGTATGCGTGTGCGCCGCTATTTCATCGGTTTCGGTCCACGCGTTGCGTCCTTTACGCGTGGCCACACCGAATACGGCCTTGCAGCATTTCCGGTAGGTGGCTTTTGCGATATCGCGGGCATGACGGCGCAGGATGAATTCCTCACGGAGGAAGAAGCGCCCTATGCCATGTACAAAAAGCCGGCGTGGCAGCGCATCATCGTGCTGGCCGGTGGTATCACAGTCAACCTGCTGTTGGGATTCATTATCCTGTTGATGATCGCAATGACCACGGGCTTACCCAACCCAGACGCGGATGTTCGCCCGCGCGTAGGGGAGGTCTCCTGTGCCGCGAATCAGAATGCCGAGGGCGAATTAGAACCCTGCCAGGGGCTGGGCCCAGCCGGCGAAGCGGGTGTGGAACCAGGGGATATCGTTGTCGCGCTCAACAGCGAAACTATGGACTCCTTCGCGCAGCTTCGCGATACCGTCATGAACTACCCCGGTGACACCGTCACCCTTACGGTCGAGCGGGATGGTGCACCGCGTGATTTCGATATCACGCTTGCCACAGTGACCCGGCTCAACGCGGAGGGGCAGCTGGTGAAGGTCGGCGCCATCGGCATGACCAACCAGATTATCGATATCAGGGAGACCTACTCCTTTGTCGACGCTATCCCGGCCACCGCTCGTTATTCGGGAAATGCCTTGAACGCCACCGTCCAGGGCATTGCCCAATTCCCGGCAAAGATTCCGGGTGTGGTGGCTTCTATTTTCGGGCAGGAGCGTGATGTCAACGGGCCCATGTCCGTGGTGGGTGCCTCCCGCGTGGGTGGCGAGCTGGTGGAGCGCAGTCTGTGGTCCTCCTTCTTTATGATGCTGGCCACCCTCAATTTCTTCCTCGCGCTGTTCAACCTCATTCCGCTTCCGCCTTTTGACGGCGGTCACATCGCCGTCATTTTCTACGAGAAGATTCGTGATGCCCTGCGCCGTCTTATGGGCAAGGAACCGAAGGGGCCGGCGGATTACACCAAGCTCATGCCGGTGACCTATGCGCTGGCTTTTGTTCTGATGGCGGTGGGTGCGCTCATCATGATTGCGGACGTGGTCAACCCAATTCGGCTGTTTGGCTAGTGATCTAGCTGCCTGCTCCCGCTGTCGTGCGCGGTGCTAGAGTAGGGGCGTTAAAACCCAATTAGCAAGGAGCACACATGTCGACCCCTATTGGTCTTGGTATTCCCGACGGCCCACCTCCCACCTTGGCGCCGCGCCGCAAGACGCGTCAGCTCATGGTTGGCCAGGTTGGCGTGGGCTCTGACCACCCCATCTCCGTGCAGTCGATGACCACAACGAAGACGCACGACGTCAACGCTACCCTTCAGCAGATTGCACAGCTGACCGCCAGCGGCTGCGATATCGTTCGCGTTGCCTGCCCAAAGACGGTTGATGCGGAGGCTTTGCCAGCGATTGCGCAGAAGTCCCCGATCCCGGTGATTGCAGATATCCACTTCCAGCCCAAGTACATCTTTGCCGCCATCGATGCCGGCTGTGCTGCGGTACGCGTCAACCCGGGCAACATCAAGGAATTCGATGGCCGCGTCAAGGAGGTTGCGAAGGCCGCCGGCGATGCTGGCATTCCGATTCGCATTGGTGTCAACGCCGGTTCTTTGGACAAGCGCATCATGGAAAAGTACGGCAAGGCTACCCCGGAGGCTCTTGTTGAATCCGCACTGTGGGAGGCTGGCCTCTTTGAGGAGCACGGCTATGGCGATATCGCCATTTCTGTGAAGCACAATGACCCGGTCGTCATGGTGGAGGCCTACCGCCAGCTCGCCGCTCAGTGTGACTACCCACTGCACCTCGGTGTTACCGAGGCCGGCCCCGCATTCCAGGGCACCATCAAGTCTTCGGTCGCTTTCGGCGCCCTTCTTGCCGAAGGCATCGGTGACACCATCCGCGTGTCCTTGTCGGCGGATCCGGTCGAGGAGATCAAGGTTGGCGACCAGATTCTACAGTCCCTCAACTTGCGCCCGCGTAAGCTGGAGATTGTCTCCTGCCCGTCCTGTGGTCGCGCACAGGTGGACGTCTACAAGCTGGCTAACGAGGTCACCGAGGGCCTCGACGGTATGGAATTCCCGCTGCGCGTGGCCGTCATGGGCTGCGTGGTGAACGGTCCGGGCGAGGCCCGCGACGCGGACCTCGGTGTAGCTTCCGGTAACGGCAAGGGCCAGATCTTCGTTAAGGGTGAGGTCATCAAGACCGTTCCTGAATCCAAGATTGTGGAAACGCTCATCGAAGAGGCAATGCGTCTGGCAGAAGAGCAGGGCTTGGAAGCCGTGGAAGGCGCCAAGGCTGAGGTTCGCGTTACCAAGTAGTTCACCTGCGGTGTGGGGCGGCCGTCAGGCCGCCCTTGGCTGCTACGCTGCCCAATCATGAAGAAGTTCGTGGCGCTGCTCGGTGCGGCAAGCATCGCGGCGTCGTCCTTGGTGGGATGTACCCCCAAGCCGGTGTCCGCACGCCCAGTTGCTGAGCAATTCCTAGAAGACATGGAAACCCGCAACAATGAGGACTTGGCGCAGCTCGTTGATGACAGCACCACCGCCACGAACACTCTCGACGCAACCTTCGCGGGCCT
Organism: Corynebacterium aurimucosum; assembly: GCF_046895345.1. GTDB lineage: Bacteria > Actinomycetota > Actinomycetes > Mycobacteriales > Mycobacteriaceae > Corynebacterium > Corynebacterium aurimucosum_G. The sequence goes on from NZ_CP160096.1 coordinate 550,414, forward strand.
GCAAGCAGAGGGCCTCGACGTTGAATTGACCGACGTTGAACAGGAGGAAGCCAAGGCGACTGCGCACTATTCAGTGACGTGGGCCCTGCCGCGCAATCGTTCCTTGCGCTATGACACGTCCATGGCCTTGACGCGCAAGGATAAGGATTGGACCGTGCGCTGGCAGCCCAGCATCATTCATCCCGATCTCGGCGCGCACCAGCATCTTGAGCTGCGTTCGATCGCGCCGAAGCGCGCAGGCGTTGTCTCCTCCGATGGGGTGGAACTCATGTCTCCGGGCTTGCAATACCGGCTCGTCGTCGACACCGACGCCGTCGACGATCCCCGCCCCGTCGCCGCGAAAGTATCCGGCGCGCTGAGCCAGGCGCACCGGGAGGATGATTCCTTCCCCGAAATTGATTCCGGAGAGCTTGCCAAGAATCTTGAAGAGGTTGATGGCGCTTATTCGGTCACCATGCTCAATGAGGCTCAGGCAGCGCGGCTGCGCCCAGTCCTGGAGAACCAGAAGGGGATTCGCTTTAACGAGGAACCGGCGCTCATTACGCGCGATACTGGTTTGGCCCCAGATATCCTCGCCCGCGTGCGTTCTCTGGTCTCCGAAGACGTAGACGGCAAGAATGGTTGGTCCGTCTCGGTAGTCAACGAGCACGGCGCCGCGCTTTCCGACGTCGAGTATCACGAACCCGAGGCAGCCCCTTCCGTCAAAGTTTCGCTGGACTACGACGTCCAGCGTGCCGCTCAAGAAGCGGTCAATCTGCGCCCCGAGTACGAGGCCATGATCGTGGCCATGCGCCCCTCGACGGGCGAGATACTTGCTGTGGCCCAAACTCCAGAAGCGGATAAGAAGGGCGATATTGCCCTCCAAGGACAGTTCCCTCCCGGATCGGTGTTTAAGATCATTACGGCCTCGGCGGGCGTCGACAAGCAAGGCCTTTCGCCAGACTCCATCGTGCCGTGCCCCGGAACCATGGACCTGTATGGGCGAACCGTGACCAACTACAACGGTTTCTCCCTCGGCTCGGTGCCGCTGCGCCAAGCCTTCGCGCAATCTTGTAACACCACCTTCGCGCAGATCTCGACGGACCTGCCGAAGGGAGAGCTGCGCGATGTGGGCAAGCAATACGGACTGGGCATCGACTATGAGGTGCCGGGGCTGTCGACGCTCACCGGCTCCGTCCCCGAGGGCGAGACTCCTCTGGAGCGCACGGAAGCTGGCTATGGTCAGGGCCTGGACCTTGTGTCTCCCTTTGGCATGGCCCTTGTCTCTTCGACAGTTGCGGCAGGCAAGACCCCGACGCCAACGCTCATCGAGTCACGCGAAACCAAGGTTTCCGAGGAGGTCCCCGCGCCCAGCGAGGAAACCCTGGCTCAAGTCCGCGACATGATGCGCCAAGTAGTGGCGAGCGGTACCGCCGCAGGAATGCAGGCCCAGGGGACCGTCTACGGCAAGACCGGTGAGGCGGAAATCAACGGCGGCTCGCACGCCTGGTTCACCGGATTCCGGGATGATGACATTGCGTTCGCAACACTCGTCGTTTTGGGTGGTGGCTCGACCATTTCGGTCAACATCACTGATAATTTCTTGCAGCGTCTGGACGCCCTCCGCGCGGAAGGCCACGGCGAGGTTGCTCCCGCACAAGAGCAGTAGCGCGCGCTCATAAGCGCGCCAATGGTGCTCTTTGTCGGGTGCTGGGGAAGAGGGCTACCATGAGTAGTTATGACTAAGCGCGCGATGCTGAAACAAGAAAAAGATACCCCAATCCGCAAGGTACCGAAGGATATTGAGCGCCCCGAGTACGTGTGGAAGGACACGGTTCAGGAAGCTCAGGGCGAGCCATTCGTGCAGACCCCGGAGGTTATTGAGGCCATGCGTGAGGCCTCCCGGATTGCCGCCAACGCCCTTCAGGAGGCGGGAAAGGCTGTGGCTCCCGGTGTGACCACGGATGAGATTGACCGCGTTGCGCACGAGTACATGTGTGACCACGGCGCATACCCGTCGACGCTGGGATACCTGGGTTTCCCGAAATCCTGCTGTGTTTCCCTCAATGAGATTGTCTGCCACGGCATCCCGGATACCACGGTGATTGAGGACGGTGACATTGTCAATATCGATGTCACTGCGTTCAAGAATGGTGTCCACGGCGATACCAACGCTACTTTCCTTGCCGGCAACGTCACCGAGGAACACAAGTTGCTGGTAGAGCGCACCAAGGAAGCGATGATGCGCGGCATTAAGGCCGCTAAGCCGGGCCGTGAGATTAATGTCATCGGACGCGTCATCGAGTCTTATGCTCACCGCTTTGGCTACAACGTGGTCACTGACTTTACCGGGCACGGCGTAGGCCCTACCTTCCATAACGGGTTGGTTGTGCTGCACTACGATTCCATGACCTACCGAGACATCCTCGAGCCTGGAATGACCTTGACCATCGAGCCGATGATTAACCTGGGCTCGCTGGATTATGAGATTTGGGATAACGGCTGGACCGTCCAGAACACGGATGGAAAGTTCACCGCTCAGTTCGAGCACACCATCGTGATCACCGATGACGGCAACGAGATCCTCACCCTGCCGGATGAGGCCTAGCGTTTAAGCGCAGGCGTTTAAGCGCTAGGCGCCTAAACATTGCCAAAAAGAAACAAAGCCCTCCACCTCCCGTGCGGTACACGGTGGGGCGGAGGGCTTTGTACTGCCAGTAAAAGCGTGAACTAGAAAGAGACGTTCTTGATGGCCTGGCCAACGTAGTCCGGGATAACGCCGGAGTACACAGCGTAGTTGTAGGCAGCAACAGCGGAGGAAACAGCAGCAGCGGCAACCATAGCGATGGTGCCACCACGCCAGAGGTCCAGCCACTGCGGAACCTGGGACGGGTTCTTGGTGGAGCCGAAGGCGTCAGCACCATTACCGGTGATGTTGCCGTCGGTCACGCCGCCCAGCTTGGAGGAGAGGGAGCCGTCGCCCTCAGAAGAGAGTGCGGAAGACATCTCGGAGGAAGTAGCATCCTTCTGCAGCTCCTCCTGAACCTGCGCGTCAGTCAGGCCGGAGCCCTCAACGGCCTCAGCGGCGGAAGCAACGGTGGTGCCAGCGAAGGCGACGGTGACGGCGGTTGCAGCAGCAACGGCGGCGGTGCGGAATTTACGCATCTTGAGTAAAGCCTTTCAAAAAGTGGGTTAGAAGGGGAAGGGGAGAACTACATGCCGAACTTGAGGTAGTTCAGTGCCGGGCCAACCAGACCACCAGCGATGGTGATGATGGTGGCGACGATGCCGATGCCAGCAAGAGCCTGTGCCCACTTCGGCTCGGTGGAGATAGAAGAGTTCTGGCCGAAGATGTTCTGGCCGTTGGCTTCCTTGTCAGCCTCGAGCGCCTTGCCCAGTGCGGAGGAGCCGCCAGCCTTCTGGGTGCCCTGCTGCTCACCAGCGGTTGCGGAAGAGTTGGTAGCGGAATCGTTGCTGCTACCCTCTGCAGCGGAAGCAACGGTGGTGCCGCCGAATGCAACAGCGAGAGCGGTAGCACCGGCAATGGTGGCCTTGCGAATGCGCATAGTGTGAATCCTTTTAAACCTCGTAGGAACTGGAGTAACTATAGGGTGCCCCAAGTCACTTGAGCGATTCTAGCGTAAACATTGGCAGGATTCACTGGAACGGCACCACTCTTAGGTGATTACTACTTGAGCACGTTAAATCCCCCTGTCGGGCACACCACTGTAGCAATTCGCTCAGCAAGGAATAAGAGAGCGAAAGTATTTCCACAGTTCATCGGTGCCTAGGCATGCAAAAGCGCCCACCCTCATGACACGAGGATGGGCGCTAATGAAGTGCGCTGAGTCAGTCAGCGTACCCGCAACTTAATTAGCGGCGGAAAATCGGGTCCAGCACGTGTGCCGGAACGATGTTGTTGTACACAGCGAAGTTGTAGGCAGCGAACAGGGCGCCTGCAATTGCGGTGCCGAGGGCAGCGTAGGTGCCGCCACGCCAGATCTCAGCCCACTGCGGGTTATCCTCGGCGCGCTTCTTGCCGAAGAGGTCCTCGCCGGTGACCTTCCTGTCCTTCTCGGTAGCGGTGCCCCACTTGGAGGACAGGGTCTCGTCGGAGTCGTCTTCCTTGACCTTGTCGTATGCGGAGGACAGGTTGGAAGAGGAGGTGTTCTCGGTCTCGTTGTCCTCTGCAGCGAAGGCAACGGAGGTGCCGGCGAAAGCAACGGAAGCGGCGGTTGCAGCGGCAACGGCAGCGGTGCGGAAGTTACGCATGAAATTTAAACCTTTCGGAAAAAGTGTGTAAGGGAGACGTCTTAGAAGGACGGGCCGTGGACGAAGAAGTTGTACACAACGCCGATGAAGCCAGCTACGGAAGCGATGGCGCTAGCGATGCCCAGGCCGTAGAAAGCCTTGGCCCAAGCCGGCTGGTCGCCGAGAGTGGTGCACTCTTCCTCGGTCTCGTCAGCATCGCAGTTCTCGTGCTTGGAGGAGCCGAAGATGGCGCGGCCGTCAGCCGCAGTGCCCTTGTTGTCGTTCTCATTAACGTAGAACCAGTCACCAATCTTGGAGGACAGGGAAGCCTCGGAGTTGGTGTTGTCCTCAGCGGAGGAGGAGCCGTTGTCGGTGGAAGCGGAAGAGTTGGTGTTCTCCTGAGCGGAGCCGTTGGCGTCCTCAGCGAAAGCGACGGTGGAGCCGCCGAAAGCAACAGCGAGAGCAGTAGCGCCGGCGATGGCTGCATTGCGGATACGCATATCAAAAGTCCTTAGAGTCGTACGTGCAAAGCCTCCAGAGTAGGAGGCTTTGATTTACAGGGATAGGGATTATTTTGGTATCCCCAAAACACACTGAGCCGGTAGAGAGTATCGGCTCGTTCCGGTGTCTGTAATTAACCTAGCCAACGGTCAGGCAAAATGCACGTCAGTTTGAGTCTTCTTTTAAGCCCTCACGGCTATCACCCCCAAAATGGGTGAAATTCTGAAAGGGTGCTGACAGATGTTGTTGGTGTTAAAAAGTGCTTGTAGTGCGGTTCAGGGCTTTTGGTGAAATTAGTTTAATCGCAATGTGAAAAAGATCACTCAATCCGATGTAACTTTCACTCCTGCCACTCTAGTCCCAAAACTGCGTTTTCCACTACTTCTGGCAGTGCCGGGTGGATCCAGTATTGCGAGCGAGCGAACTCGCGTATATCAAGGTCGTAGACCATGGCAGTGATCAACTGCTGTATAAGAGTGGACGCTTGTGGGCCCATGATGTGGGCGCCGAGGAGCTTGCCGGTGGCACGATCGGCCACGAGCTTGCAGATGCCTGTTGAGTCTTCCATAGCCCATCCATAGGCAACGTCGCCAAAGTTCTGCACCTTCACCGTGACGTCATAGCCCTCTTCGCGGGCTTGTGCCTCAGTAAGTCCCACCGTCGCAATTTGCGGGTGGGTGAAAATGGCAGCGGGGATGTGCTCGTGCGGCATGGGACGGAGGTCTTCAGGATGCAACAGATTGTGCTGTACCGCTCGTTGCTCCGCATTGGCTACGTGCTTGAGCATGTAAGGAGAGGAGACATCGCCGAGCGCCCACACGCCCTCGCAGGTCGTGCGACCAAACTCGTCGACCTTGATGCGCCCGTCCTCGTGCATTTCAATACCGCTGGTAGAAAGATCCATCTGATCGCCGTTGGGCTGGCGGCCGGTGGCCACGAGGATGGCTTCCGCCTCCACGACATCACCGTTATCCAAGGTGAGGCGTACACCGTCTGCGGTTTCCTCTAGTGCTGTGGCGGTGCCAATGCGTACGTCGAAACGTTCGCGTGCGATGTCGTTGAACCGGGAGCTTAAGTCTTCGTCAAGGAACCGGAGGAACTTCTCCGAGCGGTTGACCACGGTCACTTCCGTCCCCAGGCCGTCGAAGACGTGGGCAAATTCCATGGCGATGTAGCCGCCACCGACCACGATGAGGCTACGCGGCTGCTTCTCAAGCCGCATGATGTCCTCGTTGGTGTGGACCGGCACGGAAGAGCTGGCATAGGGTTCGGGCAGTACAGGGCGTGAGCCGGTAGCAATAACAATATTGTCACCGGTGATGATGTCATCGCCCGCTTGCAGGGTTTTCGGTCCGATGAACCGAGCATGTTGATCAAAGACTGTAATATTGGGCGTTTCCTCGCCACGGCGGTACTCTTCGCCGCCGCGGGCGATCTGATCAATGCGGTTGTGGAATACGCGCTCCACAATCCCGTCCCAATCCACAGCATCCACGTGGGCGCTGAGCCCAAGACGGGTTGCCTCGCGCGCGGCGAGTGCCACGTCGGCAGCGTAGACGTACATCTTCGTTGGGATGCAGCCCACGTTGAGACAGGTTCCGCCGAAGGTTCCCTTTTCGATGACGGCGATGGATTTATCGTCGAACTCAGGGGAGGGGATTGAATTTCCCGACCCAGTGCCGATGATGACGAGGTCAAAGTGCTGTGCGGAAGTCATGCCGACCATTCTAGAGGCTGCCTAGCCGCAACCCGTGCAGGCCGAAAAGCGCGAGGTGGGCGAGTCTAATCCGTCTCAAGAGGGGCCACGGCGCGCAACCATTCCGCGGCGGTGGAGAATGCTTCCTGCAGCGGCTCGGGGCGGGAAAGAAAGAGATCGTGGCGCCCATTATTTACAACGTGGAGCGTGTAACGGGCGCTGAGCTCCTTGGCCCATCGCTGGCTCTGGCGCACATCGACGACAACATCGGCGGTGTTAGAGGATTCGCTATAAGGCTGATTGAGCTCGGAACGCCCTGAAGTCATGGTCAGCAGAGGGAGTCCCATGTTGATGCGGCCGGAATGGATCGCGTCGAAGCCATGGAAGACCGCTGCTACCCAGCCCAGGTATTTCGGGTGCCCGCCCAGTGGCTTGAGGCGACGGTCGAATTCCCAGTCGCCCTGCTCTTCGGAATGGATAGATTCCCCGTAGGCAGTGAGATCGCCTCCGGGAATCGGGAATTTTGGGGCGATGGCAGCGCCGGCATAGATGACGTGCTTGAGCACCTCATAAGTCTTATCCGCCATTCCCATCATGGCCAACCAGGGGCTGTTGAAGACGACACCGGAGATGCGGGTGAAGTGTTCGCGGTCCTGGCGGCGAAGGCGATCAAGCCAGAGTGCGATGATGGTGCCGGCGGTGGAGTGGCCCATGATGACGACACGCGGGTTGGGGAGGGCGTCGAGAGCCGCGTTGAGGTCGGCATCGTAATACTTCATATCGCTGATGTAATGCCAGGTTTGTCCGTCCCTCCGGGAGCGCCCGCACTTGCGCAAGTCGAGAGCATAAAAGGCATAGCCGAGCTCATAGAAATAGCGCGCTACGTGATCGTGGAAGAAGTAATCCGTCATGCCATGGACCCACACCAAGGCGGGGCGGTCATCGTGGGCATCCGTGTCGGGACAGTAGCGCACGAGCGTCGCGCACACATCGCCCTCGCCATCAGGGTCGGCGCCGAGTTCAAGGGTGGCGGCTTGGAAATCGGGCCCGAGGAGATCTGTTGACCATTCGAGTTCGTCATATGTCATGGAGCTCATGATAGGCCGTACAGTCAGGTGCGTCCGGCGGGGCGGAGCGCTAGCCACAGTTGTCCTGCACCACAAAAGGGGTAGTGGTTTCATATTCGGGCATTTATTTTCCCAGGAATGCCTATTTCTCATTTAGGGGCGTAAAGTGGAATTAATGCTTGACGGACCTCTCGTAGGGGGTCTGTATGCCGGTTTGCTTCCTAGCATCGTCGAGCGCTTTCTCACCGCGCCCTGTGTACCCACATGCGCAGGGCACTTGACCACAACGAATACATCGACTCAAAGAGGTAATAAGTACAGTGTCCTCCGATAAGAAGACAGCACAAGTAGTAGACGAGGTTGAGGTCGCACTCATTGGTGCAGGTATTATGAGCGCCACCCTCGGCGCCATGCTGCGTGAGCTCGAGCCCAGCTGGACGCAGATGGTCTTCGAGCGTTTGGACGGCCCTGCGCTTGAGTCCTCTTCCCCGTGGAACAATGCCGGTACCGGCCACTCCGCGCTGTGCGAGCTGAACTACACCCCAGAAAAGAACGGCCGCATTGATGTTTCCAAGGCTATGAACATCAATGAGAAGTTCCAGGTTTCTCGCCAGTTCTGGTCCCACCAGCTCAACAACGGCATCCTGACGGACCCGAAGGCCTTCATCAACCCGGTTCCGCATGTGTCCTTTGCACAGGGCTCCATCCAGGTGGATTACCTGAAGCGCCGTTTCGACGCGCTGAAGGATAACCACATGTTCCCGAACATGCAGTTCAGCGACGATGACGCCACCTTCCAGGAGAAGCTGCCCCTGATGTCCCAGGGCCGTGACTTCAACTCCCAGAAGGTTGCCATCTCGTGGACCGATGCGGGCACCGACGTCAACTTTGGCGCCCTGGCTAAGCAGTTCTTCACTGCCGCTAAGGCTGCCGGCACCGAGATCCGTTATGGCCACGAGGTCGTTGATATCAAACGTGAGGGTTCCAAGTGGCGCGTGGTGGCAAAGAACCTCCACACCGGTGACTACCAGGCTGTCCACGCCAAGTTTGTTTTCGTTGGTGCCGGCGGTTACGCACTCGACCTGTTGCGCAAGGCTGGTGTCCGTGAGGTTTCCGGTTTCGCCGGTTTCCCGGTCTCGGGCCTGTGGCTGCGCTCCAAGAACCCGGAGCTGGTCAAGCAGCACCACGCAAAGGTTTATGGCAAGGCTGCTGTGGGCGCTCCGCCGATGTCCGTGCCGCACCTGGACACCCGTGTCATCGACGGTGAAGAAGGCCTGCTGTTTGGTCCCTACGGCGGCTGGTCCCCGAAGTTCCTGAAGAAGGGCTCCTACCTGGACCTGTTCAAGTCCATCCGTCCGGACAACATCACCTCTTACCTGGGCGTGGCAGCACAGGAGTTTGGTCTGACCAAGTACCTGGTCACTGAGGTTCTCAAGGACTTCGATAAGCGCGTTGAAACCCTGAAGGAATACGTCCCGAGCGCGGATCCGGCTGATTGGGAGACCGTCATCGCCGGCCAGCGCGTCCAGGTGATTAAGCCGGCGGGTGCACCGCAGTTCGGCTCCTTGGAGTTCGGCACCACCCTCATCAACAACCCAGAAGGCAGCATCGCTGGTCTGCTTGGCGCTTCCCCGGGTGCTTCCATCACCCCAGCCATCATGATTGAGCTACTGGAGCGCTGCTTCGGTGAGAACATGATTCAGTGGGGCGACAAGATCCAGGAGATGATTCCTTCCTACGGAACTAAGCTGTCCAAGGACAAGAAGCTCTACAACGAGATGTGGGAGTACACGCAGAAGACTCTGCAGCTGGAGACCAAGTAATCTCGCTCTTCGCCCCGTCGGCGATTCCCTCGCAGGTAATTCTCAGTAATTGGCAGGAAGCGTTCAGTGCACCGGAACGCTTCACCAAGGACAGCGCCCCATAATGATGGTGTGCGTTTGAGAGAGCGCATGCGAGAGAGATAGAGAGAACCCCAGCCACGCGGGGCGGTCGGCCTGAGAAACCGACCGGGAGCGTGGCAGTGAAAGATAGAGACGCACCGCCGCCCCGAGACTCCGTTTCCTTTCCTACGGAGACCTCGGGGCGGTGGTGTGTTTGCTTCTGTTTGTGCTCGTGGTTCTTAGGTTCCGCAGTAGGTGAGATAGCCTTCGGTGCCGCCGGGCTGCTCATACTCCGGCGCAGCATCAAAAGGATGCGTGGTGGCGTGCAGAAGACGGGCGAACTCTTCGGCATCGCCCAGAGCGCTTTCGACCAGCCGCGGCCGAGGAATCACGCGCGGCACGGTTCGCTCGAGCAGCACAGCGTCGGGGCTACTTGCGCAGTAGGCATCAACGAAACTTCTATCCTTGAGGAGTTCATAGGCCGCCGCAGGCTCGCCCGCCGCGGCACTGGCAAGGCTGCGGTTGGCTTGTGTGAGGTCCGGGGCGGCCTGCACGAGGGCAGCGTTGTAATCCTGGAAAAGCTCTTCGGGCATCTGTAGGCAGCGCTGTGCTTCCTGGTGACGCGCTCTCTCATAACGCTCGCCAAAGGTATCAATGGCCTCTTGAGCCCAGGTGAGGGCGGTGTCAGGGGAGTCGTCGATAAGCGGAAGCAGTGACTCCGCCAATCGCGCAAGGTTCCAGCCCAACATGTCGGGCTGGCGCCCAAAGCGGTAGCGTCCCTGCGTATCGATAGAGCTAAACCAGGTGTTGGGGTCATAGCTTTCCATGAACGCGCAGGGGCCATAGTCAATGGTTTCGCCCGATAACGTGGTGTTATCGGTGTTCATTACGCCGTGAATGAAGCCCAGCTGCATCCACCCGGCGACCGTCGCGGCTTGTGCCTCCATGACGTGCGTGAACAGCTCCCGGAAGTCGGCGCCGGGGTAGTGGCGTTCACTGGTGTAGGCGGCAAGGCGCTGCAGTAGCCCAGGCACCTGCGAGTGCGCGGCGAAGTGGAAGGAACCAACACGGATGTGGCTCGCGGCCACTCGCACGAGAACCCCTGCCTCTTCCACCATCTGGCGCTGGATGGGGCGACTGGTGGCAAGAACCGCCAGCGACCGAGTGGTGGGCACACCTAGGGCATGCATCGACTCGGAGAAGAGATACTCACGCAGCATTGAGCGCAGCGTGCCGCGCCCATCAGAGCCATAGCGCGAGTAGGGAGTCGGCCCCGTGCCCTTGGCATGCAGATCCCACAGGCCCGTGGGGTTGTGAGCGGCGGTGGGGCCGGTGGCTTCGCCCAAGAGGAGGGCGCGGCCGTCACCCATTGCCGGGTTATACTGCCCGAACTGAAAGCCCGCGTAGGCCATCGCGTGCGGAGTGACTGCTCCACGGCCAAGGAGGAACTCTATTCCGTCCTCGCTGCGCAGCCAGTCTGGGTCGAGGCCGAGCTCGGCGGCTAGGTGCTCATTGAGCGCCACGATTCGTGGAGCTGGCTGTTCTTCCCCGCGGCTTGCCGTGACCATCTGTGGCAGGCGTTGGGCAAAATCGTTGTGCAGCTCAAAAGGCAGGGGCTTTTTAGTCATCGCGGGACCCCAGGGTTCCGCGCACGCGAATGTGGACGTTGCCGCCTACCCAGAGCTCGTCCCCGTCATCGTTGATAAAAACGCGGCCATCGCGTCCTATTTGGCTGCCTTGTGCCGCGGTATAGCGGGCAGGAACGGCGCCCTTGGCGCGGAGGAACTGGGCGGCTCCGCCATTGAAGGAACCGGTGACGGGGTCCTCGAATTGCCCGGTGATAGCGCGAACCTCGTAGGCCGGCTCCGTATCCCCGGTGAGGCCGACCACGCCGACCTTGACGCCGGGGGTGGGCGTGGGGCGAAGCTGCCGCACGGTTTCAGCAGATTCGAGCTGGACCAAGCGCCAGCCAGGCCCGTTGTCCACCCAGCCGGAGTCAACGATGCTCTCTTCATCGATTCCGAGTACGGCGGCTGCTTCGGAGCGCTCGGCCTCACTGAGCTCCCCGTGGCGCAGTAAGGGCGGGGTAGCGAAGGCGAAACGGCCCTCTTCCTGGCGCACGGTGACTAACCCGACACCGCATTCCTGAATCAGGGTCCCGCTCTTTCCTAATAGCTCCGCCGCGACGCGCGCACTGCCCAGCGTGGGGTGACCGGCGAAGGGGAACTCTTCGTGCGGGGTGAAGATTCGTACGCGGTAGTCCGCGCCAGGATCAGTAGGTGAGCACAGGAAGGTCGTCTCAGAGAAATTGGTCCAGTGTGCGATACGCTGCATTTCTTCGGTGCTCAAACCATCGGCATCCGCAACCACGGCGAGGGGATTACCGGTAAACGGCCCAGTGGCGAAGACATCTACTTCAAAGAATCGGTGCTGCATGAGGCCTAAGTCTAGTCGCACCGGCGGGTGGGGAGGTCTACGCTGGGCAGCATGAGCGAAGCACTTTTTAGCCGCGTCGAACCTATCCAGACCATGGCGGATGGGACCGTCAAACAGGTCAACCCTTTCTCCGGAACAGAGGTGTGGACCGTGCCAGGACGCGGCAACCGTCCGCTTGCGCATGCGGCAAAGGAACCGCAGCCGCTGGGGCCCGATGCCTTGACGCACAGCTGTGCTTTTTGCTCCGGGCGCATGTTGGATACCCCGCCGGAAAAGTCCCGCATCTTGGCCTCGGGGGAGATTCAACGCGGCCTTTTTCCCCACGAGCTGGATAACTCCCAGCCGCTGTTTCGCCGCGTTCCGAACCTTTTTGAAATCGTGTCTTATGACTATTGGCACGAGAACTATGGCTTCACCATGGACCCAGACCTAGCTCGTCACAAGGAAAGCTACGAGGCCGACGAGACTGGGCGCCTGCACGTACTCAATGTGGTGCGCACCAAACTCAAGGCAGCGGGCAAGGATACCGCGCTGGACGACGATTCTCTGCTCGTCCTCGCCGATGGTTTCTTCGGCGGCGGACATGATGTCATTATCTCCTCGCGGCACTTCGTGGATGGGGCCGTCGATGATGGTCAGCTAGCCTCCTCCGGCACGCTGAGCCCCGATGAGCACTTCCTGCTCACAACCTTCACTGCGGAATCGACGCGCGAGCTCTACCAGCGCAACCGCTATGCTTCCTATGTCGCTGTATTTCAGAACTGGCTGGCACCGGCGGGCGCGTCCTTCGATCACTTGCATAAGCAGCTCGTCGCGATTGACGCCCTGGGCATGGCCGCTCACCAGGAAAATGCGATTCTGCGTGCGCACCCCAACATGTACAACGACTGGGCTGTGGGCTATGCGGCAAAGCGCAACCTCGTCATCGCAGAAAATGATTATGCGGTGCTCTTCGCCGGATTTGGCCACCGCTATCCCACACTGGAGATCTTCTCCAAGTCACCGCGCTGTGAACCGTGGGAACAGAACCCGGAGGAAGTACGTGGAATGTCGGATCTGATTCACGCGGCCCACGCCGCGGTGGGGCCGGACGTGGCCTGCAATGAAGAATGGCACCACCGTCCGCCCAGCGTGGACCTGCCTCAGCCGTGGCGCGTCATGCTCAAGCTCAGGGTATCGACCTTGGCTGGCTTTGAGGGCGGCACGAAGGTCTACATCAACACCATTGATCCGTGGGGTTTGCGTGATCGCGTCGTGGACGCCATGTTCCGCCTTCGCGAGCGCGGAAAGGTTGCTTCCGGCATCTCTATCGCCACTGAGTGCGAGCTCAAGCGCAATAGTTTGCGCTATAACCCATTGGTTTGAATGGCCCCGCTTCGCCTGAGCCAGATAAATAGATAAATCGGCGGGCGTAGATAAATTGATAAACAGATAAATCAGACCACGAGCACCAGCTCGGTGCCGCGCAGTTCGGTGCTCATGCCCGACTCTTGGGCTACGCGGGCGGCATCCTCGAGGGTGGAGACGCTCTCGCCCTTGAGAGCAAGTACGCGAGCGAGCTCCCCCTTGTAGTGCTTGTTGAAGTGAGAGACCACCTTGCGGGAGCCATCCTCTTGCACTGACTCCACGCGCACGGTGGCGGCGTCCTTGAGCTTGCCCAGCTGCTGATAGGTGCCCGAGCGCATGTCGATGAGGAACTCGCCAGCGTCGACAAGCGCGCGTAGCTCATCCGTGATCGCCGTACCCCACTGAGACTTCAGCGTCCGCCCGCCCAGTTTCGTACTACCGGAGAGCCGGTAGTGCGGGATGAGGTCATCGGCGCGCAGCAACCCGAAGAGCGCATCGCCCACGGCTAGGTACTTCCGTGCTTCTGGAGGGAGGGTGGGGGCGTCGAGGGCGTCGTAGAGCACGCCGGTGAAACGCTCCAGCGCGGGCATGGTGGGGGAGGAAGCCAACTCGCGGTTGGACTCGGCTTCCCCACGCAACTTCTCAGAGAGCTTGAGCACCTCCAGCGCTTCATCGACGTCGAGGGACGACAACTCTGCAGCGATTTCTCGGCGGATCGGGTTCAGCGCGGGAAAGGAAAGCTCGTCCCAGTTCAGGGCCGCGCCGCTGCCGCCGTGTGCTTTGGTCTCAGAAGGAGGGAGGATGATCAGCATGGCTACATGCTAGCGATGTAGACTGAGCAACCATGATTACACGTCTTTCTGAGCTTTTCCTCCGCACTCTTCGTGAGGATCCGGCTGATGCCGAAGTCCCCAGCCACAAGCTTCTCGTTCGCGCAGGTTATGTGCGCCGTGTCGCGCCGGGTGTGTACACCTGGCTGCCACTGGGGCTGCGTGCCATGCGCAAGATTGAAGACGTTATCCGTCAGGAGATGAACGCCATCGGCGGCCAGGAGATGCTCTTCCCGGCGCTGCTGCCGCGCGAGCCTTATGAGGAGTCGAACCGCTGGACGGAATACGGCGATAATCTGTTCCGTCTGAAGGACCGCAAGGGTGCGGACATGTTGCTGGGCCCGACCCACGAGGAGATGTTCACCACTGCGGTGAAGGATATGTACTCCTCGTACAAGGATTTCCCGGTCACGCTGTACCAGATCCAGACGAAGTACCGCGATGAGGAGCGCCCGCGTGCGGGCGTGCTGCGCGGCCGCGAGTTCACCATGAAGGATTCCTATTCCTTCGACATGACGGATGAGGGGCTCGATGAGTCCTATGCCCGCCACCGCAAGGCCTACCAGAACATCTTTGACCGCCTGGAGATCGATTACGCGATCTGCAAGGCCACTTCTGGTGCGATGGGCGGTTCGGCCTCTGAGGAATTCCTTGCCGTGTCTGAGGTAGGCGAAGATACCTTCGTGCGCGCCACCGAGGGCGATTACGCTGCCAACGTGGAGGCCGTGGTCACTCAGGCTCCGGAGGAAATCCCCTTCGACGGCCTGCCGGAGGCACAGGAGCATGAGACTCCGAAATCCGAGACCATTGAGTCTCTGGTGGAGTGGGCTAAGGGTGCCGGCATTACTGTCGACGGCCGCGAAGTCACCGCCGCGGACACCCTCAAGTGCATGATGATCAAGGTGGCCGCCCCCGCAGCCACGGAAGAAGAGAAGGAATGGGAGCTGGCCGCCGTTCTCATTCCGGGTGACCGCGAGTTGGATGAAAAGCGCCTCGAGGCCTCGCTGGAGCCGGCCGAGTTTGAGCTCGCCGGTGAGGGGGATTTCAAGAAGAACTCCTTCCTGGTCAAGGGGTATGTCGGGCCGCGTGTCCTGAATGCCCACGACGTGAAGATTTATGCTGACCCGCGCGTGGTTTCTGGTACCTCCTGGATTACCGGTGCGGATGCCCCGCAGCGCCACGTCATCGGACTGGTGGCCGGCCGTGACTTCACTGTGGATGAGTTCATCGAGGCCGCCGAGGTCAAGGAAGGGGACCCGGCACCGAATGGTCAGGGCACTCTGACTCTGGAGCGCGGCATTGAGCTTGGCCACATTTTCCAGCTGGGCCGCAAGTACACCGAGGCTTTCGACGTTCAGATTCTCGATGAGAACGGCAAGCGCGCCGTGCCGACCATGGGTTCCTACGGCATTGGTGTTACGCGCATGCTCGCCGTGCTGGCAGAGCAGCGCCACGATGAGAAGGGCCTCAACTGGCCGGTGGCCGTGGCCCCGTACCAGGTGCACGTGGCCGTAGCGAACAAGGACGCCGCTGCCCTGGAGGCAGGTCAGAAGCTGGTGGAGGATCTGGATCGCGCGGGCATCGAGGTGCTTTACGACGACCGCCCCAAAGTCTCCCCGGGCGTGAAGTTCAAGGATGCTGAGCTTTTGGGTATGCCGTTCATCGCCATCCTGGGCCGCGCTTTCGCTGATGGCATCATTGAGCTGCGCATCCGCGGCGGCGAGACTCGTGAAGTTCCCGCCGATCAGATCGTGGAGACCCTCACGGAACTCATCCGCGGCTAGGCAGCATGAAAGCGGTGCGATTGCGCCGCAACCGTGATAAGCCAGTGCTGCCACGGGGTTGCCGGTGCCGCCGTGATGGCCGCATTGGTCCACTTCAGCGTGTCGTTATGTGCGACCTCGTCGATGAATGCGCGCGCTGAGTCGGCGTCCTTTGGCAGGCTACCTGCCGGTGAATCGTATGCGGGCGCGGGCTGCGGCACGGGACCGAGCTTTTCCAGTTGCAGCTGAAGTTGCAGGATTCTGTCCTCGTGAATGCGCAGAAGCTCATCGACATGATCTTCTTGGTCGGGGGACACATAGGAGCGCGCGAAATCGAGGGCATAGACCTGCTGGTATTCCCATTTTAGGAGCTCGACTCCGAGTTCACGGTCCTGTTCTGTGAGTTCGGGAGCGTCTGCCAGCTCCTCGTTCTTCCACGCGTTAAGCGCAATGGCTTGTGTCAGAACAAGGGCGCGGGATTCTTCAGGAACGTTGCTGATGTTCTCTTCGGAGAATGAGGAGGCGGCGTCAAACACGGCGGAGACGTCCGCGGAATCCTGCGGGGCAACGTCACGGTCGACCGCACAGGAGCGTGGAGTCTCTCCTTCCTCATCGCGTCCGCATAGTCGCTCGATTTCTTCATAGAGCTGCTCAGCTTGCTCTGCGCGCAAGGCAGCGGCATCCGCATCAAGTTCTTCCAAGGCGAGAGCATCCGCACTGGCGGTGTGAGCAAGCGAGGTGAGGGAGGGGTCCGCGTGGGGGCCAAAATAATCCACGATCGCGTCGGTGGCTTGGCAGCCGCCCATCCAGGGGGCAGCGCACACAAGCAGGGTGGGGACAACTACTCGGCGGTTCACGCGATAGACCCTACCCGGGTGACCTAGTCTAGAGCGCATGGCATTCCCAACACCCGCGCAACTAACCGAAATTCTGCAGCCCGTCGCCGTCGCACGCGGCCTCGACATCGAAGACGTGAAGACCACGCGAGCTGGTAAGAAATCTCAGGTCATCATTCGCATCGATGGCGATGAGCGCCCGAGCTCCGATCTCATAGAAGAACTATCGCAGGAGATTTCCGAGCTTTTCGATGCCCAAGAGGAAGCGGGCACCCTCAACTTTGGCGCGGGCTACACCTTGGAGGTGTCGACGCCAGGTGTGGACTTCCCGCTGAGCGCCCCGCGCCATTGGCGCCGCAACCAAGGAAGGCTGGTCGGATATGCGCTTGTCGAGGAACCTGGAACCACTCGCGTCGCGCGCATCGGCGCCCTGTCTGAGGACGAAGAATCCGTGGCGCTTATCACGACGGTGAAGAAGGAGGTGCGTTACCAGATCGAACGATTGGAAAACTTGAGCCGTGCAGTGGTAGAAATTGAATTTGCTCAGCCTTCAGCCATGGAGCTGGAGGCGGCTATGCAGACGTTCGACTTCGCCGAGCAGAACTCGGCAACCCGAGAGGACTAACAAGTGAATATTGACCTAGAGGCACTCCGCACGATTCAGCGCGAGCGCGGCGTACCTGTGAAGGACCTGCTCGAAGCTATCGCGGGTGCCCTTTTGTATTCCTACCTGGACCACCGTGCAGAATCCGCTGAGAAAAAGGCGGAAGGTACGAAGTCGCGCGTAGACATCGACGCCGACAGCGGCGCCGTCACTGTCATTGTGACCGAAAGTGATCCGGAGACCGGAGAGGTCATCAGCGAATACGACGACACCCCGGACAACTTTGGGCGCATCGGCGCGCAGGCGGTCCGCGATGCCATTCTGCGCAAGTTGCGCGAGAACGAGGCTGAGCGAACCTATGATTCCTATTCTGAGCTGACCGGAACGGTAGTGTCGGGTGTCGTCCAGCGCGATATCCACGCCAACAAGCGCGGCGTCGTTGTGGTGCAGTTGGGCACCGAACACGATTCCCAGCATGCTTTCCTGTTGTCTGCTGAGCAGCTGCCAGGGGAGAAGCTCGAGCACGGTGACCGCGTCAAGGCCTATGTCGTGGGCGTGAACCGCAACGGCGCTAAGGTGCAGATCACGCTGTCGCGTACTCACCCCGAGCTGGTTCGCGGTCTCTTTGAGCTGGAGGTCCCGGAGGTTGCCGACGGTGCGGTCGAGATTATCGCCATTGCCCGCGAGGCTGGCCATCGCTCCAAGATCTCCGTTCGCGGCCACGCCAAGGGCCTCAACGCCAAGGGTGCGTGTATCGGCCCGAAGGGTTCTCGTGTCAGCAACGTGATGCGTGAACTCGGTGGTGAGAAGATTGACATCATCGACTTCAACGAAGACCCAGCTGTTTACGTGGGCAATGCTCTCGCCCCGTCGAAGGTCGTGCGCGTAGAAATCCTCGACGAGGAAGCGCAGGTGGCCAAGGTAACCGTGCCGGATTACCAGCTTTCGCTCGCTATCGGCAAGGAAGGCCAGAATGCACGCCTCGCAGCACGCCTGACCGGATGGAAGATTGATATTCACTCCGACGCCGCTCGGGACTAGCTTTCCGAGCAGCCTGCGGTGGAATTAAAGGTTTGGCCTATTTTCGCGTAGACTAGACAACGGCCCACATGCAGGAATGCTGTGGCGTAGCAGCAATAGCGATATGACCTAAGGAGTTGGATGTCTCGAGGACAGCGTCTCCGCACCTGTATCGCTACGCGTCAAAAGCATCCCGACACGGAACTGCTGAGGGTTGTCGCCGATAAGGGTGATCCCACAGGATGCCGTGTTGTTCCGGATCCCGGCCGACGCCTTCCCGGAAGGGGAGCGTGGATAAGGCCTGATCTGGAAGCAGTAGAGCTGGCGGAGCGGACCCGTGCCTTCAGGCGCGCGCTCCGATTGTCCACAGACGTGGACACAGGTCACGTACGTGAGTACCTCGCTGCCACGCAGCAGGTGCAGTCGGCGGGCAACAGCCCGTGCGACCCAGAGTTAAAAAGGAAGACCGAACACTGATGAGCGCACAACCATGAAGCAGCATCAGCGATGAAAGTCCATAGCCATTAACTAGGGGTCAGGCCGTATTCCGCGGCCTTGGCTCCTAGAAAGATTAAAGAGGAGACAAGTGCCCGGAAAGCTACGTGTACACGAGTTGGCAAAGCAGCTCGGCGTAACCAGCAAGGAACTACTCGCCACGCTGAAGGAACAAGGCGAGTTCGTCAAGACCGCATCCTCGACCATCGAACCCCCGGTGATCAAGAAGATGCGCGCTCACTACGAAGCTAAGGGTGGCGAGGACAAGGCAGCGGAGAAGAACGCGCCAGCAGCCACCCCAGCTTCTGCTGCCAAGAAACCGGCAGAAAAGAAGCCTGCCGCCGCGGCAAAGCCAGGCCCGAAGCCAAGCGCTGCCCCCAAGCCGGGTGCCGCCCCCAAGCCGGGTGCCGCCCCCAAGCCGGGCGGTGCACC
This sequence comes from Corynebacterium aurimucosum, assembly GCF_046895345.1. Lineage (GTDB taxonomy): Bacteria > Actinomycetota > Actinomycetes > Mycobacteriales > Mycobacteriaceae > Corynebacterium > Corynebacterium aurimucosum_G. The sequence continues at coordinate 569,554 of NZ_CP160096.1, forward strand.
GAAGCCGGGTGCCGCTCCGAAGCCGGGTGGCGCACCGAAGCCTGGAGCACAGCGCAAGAACACCGAGAAGGGTGGCGAGCGCGCTGTCACTCCGCGCAGCATGCCGAAGCCTGGCGGCACCCGCCGCGTGGCTAATAACCCGTTCTCCACGGGTAGCTCCAGCGATCGTCCGAGCCCCGGACCTCGCCCAGGCGGCACCAAGGGACAGCGCTCCGCTGGCAAGCCCGGTGATAACCGTGGCGGCAAGGGCGGCGCACGCCCGCAGGGCGATGGCAACCGTAGCGGTGGACGTCGTCCTTCGCCGGCAATGATGCCTTCGCACCCGAACCCGGCCAGCATGCCGTCGAAGGCCGCTGGTAGTGGCGGCGGTGGTCGTGGTCGCGGCGGCCGCGGTGGCGGCCCCGGCCGCGGTGGTCCTGGCCACGGTGGTTTCCGTGGACGCGGCGGTCGTCGCGGTGGCACCGCTGGTGCATTCGGCCGTCCGGGTGGTGCGCCGCGTCGCGGTAAGAAGTCGAAGCGTCAGAAGCGCCATGAGTTTGAAGAGCAGCAGAAGCATGAGGTAGGCGGCGTACGTCTGCCTGACGGCGGCGGTAAGGTCGTGCGCCTGCGTCGCGGTGCTTCCCTGGCTGACTTCGCTGAGAAGATTGGTGCAGATCCTGCAGCATTGGTGCAGGCGCTGTTCAACCTCGGTGAGATGGTGACTGCTACGGCTTCTGTCTCCGAAGACACCCTGCAGCTGCTGGGTTCGGAGATTAATTACGAGGTCCAGGTCGTCTCCCCAGAGGATGAGGACCGCGAACTGCTCGAGTCCTTCGACCTGCAGTTCGGCGAGGACGAGGGTGGCGAAGAGGCACTTGAGAAGCGCCCGCCAGTGGTTACTGTGATGGGTCACGTCGACCACGGTAAGACTCGCCTTCTGGACACCATTCGTAAGACCAACGAGGGTGCCGGCGAGGCCGGTGGCATTACCCAGGGCATCGGCGCTTACCAAACCACGGTGGACCTGGAGGATGGTCCTCGCACCATCACCTTCCTGGATACCCCGGGTCACGAGGCCTTCACCGCCATGCGTGCCCGCGGTGCTAAGTCCACCGACCTGGCCATCCTGGTCGTTGCCGCCGATGACGGCGTGATGCCGCAGACCATCGAGGCAATCAACCACGCGAAGGCAGCAGACATCCCTGTGGTTGTCGCAGTCAACAAGATTGATAAGCCGGAGGCTTCCCCGGACAAGATCCGTGGTCAGCTCACTGAATACGGACTGGTTCCGGAAGAGTACGGTGGCGACACGATGTTCGTGGATATCTCCGCGAAGAACAACATCAACATTGATGATCTGCTTGAAGCCGTCATTCTGACGGCGGACGCTGCCTTGGAGCTCACCGCTAACCCGGATATGGATGCACAGGGCTCTGCCATTGAGGCCCACCTCGACCGCGGCCGCGGTCCGGTGGCTACGGTCATCATCCAGCGCGGTACGCTGCGCATTGGTGATTCCATTGTGGTTGGTGATGCACACGGACGTGTGCGCCGCATGCTCGATGAATTCGGTCACGATGTGGAAGAGGCCGGCCCGTCCCGCCCGGTCCAGGTGCAGGGTCTCAATGGTGTGCCAGGCGCCGGCGACAACCTCCTAGTTGTTGAGGATGACCGCGTGGCACGCCAGATTGCTGCACAGCGCGATGCCCGCAAGCGTTCTGCTCTGCAGGCGAAGGCTCGCAAGCGCGTCTCCCTCGAGGACCTGGATGCAGTGCTCAAGGAAACCTCGACGCTCAACCTCATCCTCAAGGGCGACAACGCAGGTTCCGTGGAAGCCCTCGAAGATGCCCTGTTGGACATTGAGATCGACGACGAGGTACAGCTCAACATCATCGACCGTGGTGTGGGTGCGGTGACGCAGACCAACGTCTCCCTGGCTGCGGCGTCGGACGCCATCATCATCGCTTTCAACGTCCGCGCTGAGGGCAAGGCCACCGAGGAAGCCAACGCTGAGGGCGTCGATATCCGCTACTACACGGTGATCTACCGCGCCATCGAAGAGGTTGAGGCAGCTCTGAAGGGCATGCTCAAGCCCATCTACGAGGAGCGAGACACCGGTGCGGCAGAAATCCGCGCGCTGTTCAAGTCCTCCGCCGTTGGCACCATCGCCGGTTGTATGGTCACGGAGGGCAAGGTCAAGCGCAATGGCAAGGTGCGCCTGGTCCGCGACGGAAACGTCATTACCTCCGATGCCAAGATCGAGTCCCTGCGTCACGAGAAGGATGACGCAAACGAGATCAACGCCGGCTACGAGTGCGGTATGGTTCTGTCCTACCCGGATATTCAGGTAGGCGATATCATCCAGGCCTACGAAGAGGTCGAGGTCCCGCGCGACTAAGCGCAGGAAACCTCAGGTAGTGAAGCCCAGCCAGGAAAGATTCTGGCTGGGCTTTCCTCATTTCAGCCGAAAGGTGCAGAATCGGTATCCTAGACTAGTTGCCAGTAACCGTACGTAAAGGAGCTTCACTATGGTTGATCACGCACGCGCCGCACGCATGGCAAAGCGCATTCAGACAATCGTTGCCAGCGCAATTGAGCGCCAAATCAAGGATCGCCGCCTTGAGCTGGTGACAATCACGGATGCCCGGGTCACGGGTGATCTCCACGATGCCACCGTGTTCTACACGGTGCGTGGTACGGATATCGAGACCGAGCCAGATTATGATCAAGCGGCCGAAGCCCTCACCAGGGCCAAGGGGCAATTGCGCAAGATTGTGGGTGATGAGCTCTCCGTTCGCTTTACACCGACGCTGTCTTTTGAGCTTGATACCGTCCCCGAGGCTTCCGCGCACATGGAGGAACTGCTCGCCCGCGCCCGTGCACGCGATGCGGAGTTAGCGAAGCTGAAGGAAGGTGCACAGCCCGCAGGCGACGCGAACCCGTACAAGACCTCGGATGGGGAAGAGGACTAAGTGTCGCGAACCAATTACGAAGCCGCAGTGGATGCGCTGGTGCAAGCCAGCAGCATTTGCATCATCACGCACTTGCGCCCAGACGCCGACGCGGTCGGCTCGGCAGCCGCCCTTACCCTGGCGCTCCGCCAGCGCGGGAAACAAACCCGCACCGTGATTGGCCAACGCCGTGACATTTCAGCCAACCTGTTTTCCATCCCCACGGTGGATGAGATTGAGTTGGTGGATGAGCTTCCACAAGGATATGACCTCTATGTCACTGTGGACTGCGGCTCGATAGATCGGACGGGTTCGGTGGCCCGGGAGATCGAAGACATGGCCGCCGTGGGCCGCGTCCTGTGCATCGACCACCACGCCTCCAACGATGGTTTTGGAGCCATCAATGTGGTGGATCCGGTATGTGAGTCCACCACGGTGGTGCTGCTGGACATTCTGGACAGGCTGTCCATCCAGATCGATCGCGTCATCGCGCATTGCCTGTACGCGGGCCTAGTCACCGATACCGGTAACTTCCGGTGGGGGCGCCCAGCCATGCATGATATCGCTGCGCGCCTGATGCTCTATGGTCTCGACACCAAGCAGATTGCGCTGGAACTCATGGATTCCAGCACCGCCGATGATCTGCAGATGATTGGACGCGTGCTCTCAGGCCTCAGGATTGAGGAAGCAGGGGAGCACCGTCTCGCTGTTCTCTTCGTCCCGCATGAGGAGGTCAGCTCCCACGCCGATTCCGCGATTGAATCTTTCGTCGATTATGTCCGGGCCTTGAAAGGCACTGACATCGGAGTGGTCTTCAAGGAACAGGCTCCCGAAATGTGGGCGGTGTCCTTGCGCTCCTCCGCCGTCAACTGCGCGGAAGTGGCCCTCACCTTCGGTGGCGGCGGGCATATTCCAGCCGCCGGCTATACCGCGCACGGAAGGCCCGAAGAGGTTATCGCACAGCTGGTAGGTGCGTTGTCCTAGATGGCTTCCGAGCAACCAGTGAAGGTTTCTGCCGCTGAGGTCTTTCGCCTCGCCGTCCCCGCTCTGGGCGTTCTGGCGGCCATGCCGCTGTATTTATTGCTGGATACTGCGGTCGTAGGCCGTTTAGGGGCGGAGGATCTGGCCTCGCTTGGCGCAGCGGCCACACTCCATTCGGTGGTTACCACCCAATTAACCTTCCTGTCTTATGGCACGACCGCGCGTGCGTCACGGCTGTTCGGCGCGGGGAAGCGCGAGGAGGCCGTCGCCGAGGGCGTCCAGGCAACGTGGGTTGCCGTGGGTGTTGGAATGGTGCTCGCCGTCATCATGTGGCTCTTTGCCGGCGTCTTTGCCACCTGGTTGACAGGTAACCCGGATACTGCGCGAGGGACTGCACAGTGGTTGCGGATTGCCGCCGTCGCTATTCCTTTTACCCTCATCAACATGGCCGGCAACGGCTGGATGCGCGGTGTTCACAACACCCGCAAGCCCCTTTACTTCACCCTTGCAGGTATGGTTCCCGGCGCCATCGCGGTGCCTATTTTCGTGCACTTCTGGGGTCTACCGGGCTCCGCTCTGGCCACGGTGCTGGGCATGGGGATCATCGCGGCGTTCTTCGTGGCGGAGCTGCGCCGCGAGCATACCGGCTCGTGGGAGATTCGCTGGAGCGTGGTTCGTCGGCAGCTCGTGCTGGGGCGTGACCTCATCGTGCGTTCGCTGAGCTTCCAAGTGGCGTTTCTGTCAGCGGCGGCCGTGGCCTCACGTATCGGCACTGCGCAGCTCGCTGCGCATCAAATCATGATGCAGATGTGGAACTTCCTATCCCTCGTTCTGGATTCCCTCGCGATCGCTGCCCAAGCCTTGACCGGCGCGGCATTGGGAGCGGGATCAGCGCGCTATGCCCGCACGGTAGGAACCAAGGTGACGCTCTACTCGACGTCCTTCTCCCTCGCACTGGCAGCGGTATTGGGCCTTGGCTCCGCCTTTATCCCACGGATATTCACCACGAGTCCGGAGGTCCTAGAGGTCATCTCCGGCCCCTGGTGGGTTATGACTTTCCTCGTCATTATCGGCGGCGTTGTCTTCGCTTTGGACGGCGTCCTTCTGGGTGCTGGGGACGCAGCCTTTCTCCGCACGCTGACCCTCGCGTCAGTGCTTCTCGGCTTCCTGCCCGGGGTCTGGTTGGCCTTTGTTTTCGGCACCGGCCTGACCGGGGTGTGGGGCGGTATTGCCGCATTCATCCTCATCCGCATGGTGGGCGTGGTTTGGCGCTTTTACTCCATGCGGTGGGCACGGGTCTAAGCCTGTGGTACAAGTAGAAGGACTGTTCGTGCGAAGGAGGCGCTATGACCACTCTGTGGGCCGTCTCTGATCTCCATGCAGCGGTACGCGTGAACGGGGACCGCATTGATGAACTTGTCCCGCCGAATCCCAACGATTGGTTGATTGTTGCGGGAGACGTCGCCGAACGCATTGATCTGGTGATTAACACCCTGGCGCGCCTAAAGAACCGCTACGCTACGGTCATTTGGGCACCTGGCAACCATGAGCTTTTTTCTCGGTCACAGGACGTTTACCAGGGACGCTCGAAATACGATCGCCTCGTTGAAGGCTGCCGGGAAATCGGCGTGATTACCCCAGAGGATCCGTTTCCGGTATTCGGAGGCGTCACCGTGGTCCCGCTGTTTACGCTCTACGATTACAGCTTCCGTCCACCAGGCACCACGGTGGAACAAGCGCTTGCGAGTGCTAAGGAGAAGCAGATCGTCATGACCGATGAATTTGCCATCGCCCCCTTCGTCGATGTGCGCGCGTGGTGCTGGGACCGCCTGGCTTATTCGATCAAGCGGCTGTCACGGGTCGAGGGCGAAACGGTTCTTATCAACCACTGGCCGCTGGTACAGGAGCCGACTCTCTACTTGCGTTGGCCCGAAGTGGCCTTGTGGTGCGGCACCCGCCACACGCGCTCCTGGCCGCGGCGCTATAACGCTAAGGCTGTGATCTATGGTCACCTCCACATGCCTAATCGCGCCAACATCGATGGGGTAGACCACATCGAGGTGTCCCTGGGCTATCCGCGTGAGTGGCAGGCGCACGGTGGTCTTCAGCCGTGGCCGTACCCAGTGCTTACCATCGACGAGAAGACAGGGAGGGCCGAGCATGCTTGAACCTTCTCTCTTCCCGGAATCAGCTCGTTTTTGCTATGTGCGCACGGATGAGTCGATGACCAATCTTCTCAATTATCATCATCTCTCCCCGGAAGAGCGCTCCGTGGTCTCCCAAGCCGTGGACGTGCGCAAATCCGAGTTCGGGGATGCGCGCTGGTGCGCCCACCAGGCCTTGAAGGAGCTCAACTACATGGGAGACGAGCCGATTCTGCGCGGCGAGCGCGGCATGCCGCTGTGGCCGGAGGGCTATACCGGATCGATGACGCACACCGAAGGTTTGCGCGCAGCCGTGGCAGCTCCTGCCACGCACGTGCGCTCCATGGGGCTCGACGCCGAACCAGCGGAGCCCCTGCCGGAACACGTGCTGACGATGATCGCGCGGCCGGGGGAGATGCCGCAGTTGGCTCAGTTGCAAGCGGCGGGTATTTCCTGTCCGGACCGCCTGTTGTTCTGCGCCAAGGAGGCAACCTACAAGACATGGTTCCCCATGACTCGGCGCTGGCTGGATTTTGACCAAGCCGAAATCGATTTACGCCTCGATGGCACTCTGGTGTCCTACCTCTTGGCGCGGCCGACCCCAGTGCCTTTCATCACTGGGCACTGGATCATCCGAGATGGCTATGTCATCGTCGCCACCGCTGTCCCTGCGCTCAACTTTGACCGCTAAATCAGGCAGTTATAGCGTCGAGGGGCGCGCGACGAAAACCGTGGCTAAGCGCTTTCCTTTTTCCTTGATCAAGGCAATCGACCGTCCCTGCGGGTCGACGGCCGCGTACGTGCCTTTCAACCCACGCGGCTCCAGCCACTTACCCATGGCCAAAGCTTGGGCCTCATCATCGGTGACGTCCACAACCGGATAGCTGCGAGCGAGCGCCTCGTCGAGGCTTAAGGACAACTCCGGGGAGTCTTCGAGGGCGTCGAGAGGGAGGGCGTCGTCAAGCGTGAAAGGGCCCACTTCCGTGCGGCGCAGCGCGGTAAGGTGTCCGCCGACGCCGAGGGCCTCGCCCAAATCCCGAGCCAACGAGCGGATATAGGTTCCCGAAGAACACGCCACTGAGACGTCGAGGTCGATGAACTCACCCTCGCGGCGCGTAGCGAGAATATCGAAGCGGCTGACCGTTACTGGCCGAGCCGGAAGCTCGACCTCTTCACCTGACCGCACCCTTTCATGCGCGCGCTTGCCATCCACTTTGATGGCGGAGACCGCTGCTGGGCGCTGCATAATATCGCCGGTCAAGGCAGCAATTTCTCGCGCAATGGCGGAATCCTCCACTGCGGTTGCCGGTTTGCCCCACGTTGCTTCCCCCTCCGCGTCGTCGGTGTGGGTTGCCATGCCAAGACGAATCGTTGCGTCATAGGCCTTGGTGGAGGCCACCATGTGGGCAAGAAACTTGGTGCCGCGCTCGATGCCTACGACGAGCACTCCAGTAGCCATCGGATCAAGCGTGCCTGCGTGCCCCACCTTGCGGGTGCGGAAGAAGCGGCGCAGTTTTCCCACGACGTCGTGCGAGGTCATGCCGGCGGGTTTGTCGACGACCACGAGGCCGGAACGTTCGAGCGGATCAGTCATGCCCTGCAGTCTAGGGCACCGGCCGCAGTGGGATAGCATGGTGCCCGTGGATATTTGGTACGGAATCGATAGCATCCCCACTGACCTTGGCCCGACCTCGGTGACAATTGGTGTCTTCGACGGCCTGCACCGCGGGCACCAACAGCTCGTGAGGAAGGCCGTTGAGCACGCGCACAGACATGGACAGCGCGCGGTCATGGTGACCTTCGATCCGCACCCAGTCTCCGTATTCTTGCCGGAGCGCGCTCCTCTCTCCGTGATCACTTTCGAGCGCCGCATGCAGCTGGCGGAAGAAATGGGCATCGAGGCCGTGCTCGTCATCGACTTCACCGAAGAACTCCGGGGCGTCGAGCCGCGCGACTATGTGACGGATCTCCTGGTGGAGCGTTTGCACACAGAGCACGTCGTGGTGGGGGAGAACTTCACCTTTGGAGCGGGCGCGTCCGGCACCGCGGAGGCGCTGGCGGAATTTGGCGCCGAGTTCGGCTTCGGCGTTGACATCGTGCCCTTGCTTGACGACGACGGCGAGCGCATCTGCTCCACCAACATCCGCGCCGCCCTTGCCAAGGGCGATATTGCGCGCGCGAATTGGGCGCTGGGGCGTCATTTCACGGTGACTGGGCCCGTTGTGCGTGGTGCAGGACGTGGTGGAAAGGAGCTTGGTTTCCCAACCGCCAACCAGTATTTCCCGGAATCCGTCGCCATTCCAGCCGATGGCGTCTACGCGGGCTGGTTCGTGGTTGAGCCCACCGGCGCCCCTCTGGAAGGTGATATGGAGCCCGGCGTTCCCTATCCCGCAGCCATTTCGGTAGGCACCAACCCTACCTTTGGTGACGAGGAGCGTTCGGTGGAGTCCTTCGTGCTGGACCGCGACGCTGACCTCTACGGCCACGAAGCCACCGTGCATTTCGTCGACCACGTGCGTGACATGGAAAAATTCAACTCCGTGGAGGAACTCCTGACAGCTATGGAACGTGACGTTGCCCGAGTTCGTGAAATTCTTGCCCGCGAGGTTTAAATGAAGATCATTCTCGACCTTGATACCGGAATTGATGACGCCCTTGCGCTCGCCTATGCCTTAGCGCACCCCGATCTCGAGCTGATCGGGGTTACGGGTACCTATGGAAACGTTCCGGTGGCGTTGGGCGTGCGTAACTCGCTGGCGTTGCTCGAGCTTCTCGACGCCGAGGATGTCCCCGTCTTCATCGGTCCGACGCGGCCGGACTTTAGCGTTGCTCCCATTTCTGCTTTCATCCATGGCCGCAATGGCCTTGGGGAAGTACTTCTGCCTCCGCCGCGCCGCAAGGCATACGAGGACGCAGTGGGCTTTCTTATCCGTTCGGTCCGTGAGCATGGCGAGGATCTGGTTATCGTGCCGACGGGGCCGTCGACAAGCATTGCAGCCGCCATGCGCAAAGACCCGGACTTTGCCCGCAACGCCCGCATCGTGATGATGGGTGGGGCGCTGACCGTACCCGGGAACGTCACTCCTTATGCCGAGGCCAACGTTTTCCAAGATCCCCAAGCCACGGACTATGTATTCCGCCATGCTCAGGACCTCACGATGGTGGGGCTCGATGTCACGCTGCGCACGTTGCTCACCAGGGAGCACACGAAGCAATGGCGCGGTACACCCACTGGTCGTATCTACGCAGACATCGTGGACTACTACATTCGCGCCTACAAGACGACCTCTCCGCACCTTGGCGGTTGCGGGCTCCACGACCCTTTAGCGGTAGCTGTGGCTGCCGATCCCTCGCTGGTCACCTGCCTCGACCTCAATCTGCGGTGTGAGGATACTGGCCGCACAATCGGTGACCCGGAACGCTTGGATAACCCCACCACCCGTGTGGCCGTTGCGGTAGATGACGCGCGCTTTGTTGATGATTTGATGTCGAAGCTCGGCAGCCTCTATACTTCTACTTCGGCTTGCTGACTGCGGTCCACAGTAGTCACGGGCAGCGCCTCATGGCGCAACATTTCATGTGGACTGAAATACAATAGGAGATTTTCCATGGCTTTGAGCACCGAGAAGAAGGCTGAAATCCTCAAGGAGTACGGCCTGCACGAGACCGATACCGGTTCCCCGGAGGCACAGGTTGCGCTGCTGACTTCCCGCATCAACAACCTGACCGAGCACCTCAAGGATCACAAGCACGATCACCACTCCCGCCGTGGTCTGTTGCTGATGGTTGGTCGCCGTCGTGGCCTGCTGAAGTACCTGGCTGCTAACGACGTTGACCGTTACCGCGACCTGATTTCTCGCCTGGGTCTGCGCCGCTAAGCGCTTAACTTTTGGCCCCCGCACCTTGTGTGCGGGGGTTTTCTTGTCTCATCTGCTAAAATCCTTGGACGTTGTCAGAAAACATCGAAGAAGAGGCGGCACCGAAGATCGCCATGACAGCTCCAAGGAGAGTTATATCCATGAGCGCTAAGAACGCTAAAAAGCAACCGAACAATTCCGTCGAGTTTCTTATCGACGACGATTACGGCATCACCGAGGCCATCGCCACCCTGGACAACGGCGATTTCGGCACTCGCACCATCCGTTTTGAGACGGGCCAGCTAGCTCGCCAGGCCGGTGGCTCCGTGACCACTTACCTGGACGAGGACACCATGCTGCTGTCCACGACCACCGCTTCTAACCAGCCGCGCGAAGGCTTCGACTTCTTCCCGCTGACCGTGGACGTCGAGGAGCGCATGTATGCCGCGGGTAAAATCCCGGGTTCCTTCTTCCGCCGCGAGGGGCGCCCTTCCACCGAAGCTATCCTGGCCTGCCGCCTCATCGACCGCCCGCTGCGCCCAACCTTCGTTAAGGGCTTGCGCAACGAGGTTCAGGTTGTTGTCACGGTCCTCTCCATGGACCCGGAGGAGTACTACGATGTCGTTGCCATCAACGGCGCTTCCGCCTCCACCCAGCTCTCTGGCCTGCCGGTATCCGGCCCGGTGGGCGGCGTGCGCATGGCACTGATTGCTGATGATAAGCACCCGAAGGGCCAGTGGGTGGCCTTCCCGAATAACGAGCAGCACGAGCGTGCCCTCTTCGAGATGGTCGTTGCCGGCCGCATCGTGAAGAAGGGCCGCAAGGACGACGTAGCCATCATGATGGTCGAGGCCGGCGCTGGTGTGAACGTAGCCGAGCGCATCAAGGAAGGCGCACCGGCTCCGCAGGAGTCCACCGTGGCTGAGGGCTTGGAGGCTGCGAAGCCTTTCATCAAGTCCCTGTGTGAAGCGCAGGCAGGTCTGGCGGAGCGTGCAGCTAAGGAGACACAGGAGTTCCCGCTCTTCCCGCCCTACGGTGATGATGTTTACGCGGCCGTCGAAAAGGCAGCCTCCAAGAAGCTGGAGAAGCTGCTTACCATCCCGGGTAAGCAGGACCGCGACGACGCCACTAATGAGTACATGGAGCAGGTCGAGGCTAAGCTCATCGAAGACTTTGATGACCTCGACGAGACCGATGCATCCAAACAGATCCGCAACGCCTTCAACGCCGTGATGAAGGACATCGTGCGCACCAAGATCCTCACCGAGGGCTTCCGGATCGATGGCCGTGGTGTGACCGATATCCGTGACCTCGGCGTGGAGGTTGATCTGATCCCGCGTGCACACGGCTCCTCTCTCTTCGAGCGTGGCGAGACCCAGATCCTGGGTGTGACCACCCTGGACATGCTGAAGATGGAGCAGCAGATCGATTCTTTGACCCCAGTGGAGTCCAAGCGCTACATGCACCACTACAACTTCCCGCCGTACTCCACCGGCGAGACCGGCCGCGTAGGTTCCCCGAAGCGCCGCGAGATTGGTCACGGTGCGCTGGCTGAGCGCGCGTTGCTGCCGGTGATCCCGTCCCGTGAGGACTTCCCCTACGCCATTCGACAGGTGTCTGAGGCCCTTGGTTCCAACGGTTCTACCTCCATGGGCTCCGTCTGTGCGTCCACCCTGTCCCTCTACAACGCGGGCGTTCCGCTGAAGGCTCCGGTGGCGGGTATCGCCATGGGTTTGGTCTCGGGCGAAGTCAACGGCAAGGAAAAGTTCGTGGCGCTGACCGATATTCTCGGCGCTGAGGATGCCTTCGGCGATATGGACTTCAAGGTTGCCGGTACATCCGAGTTCATCACCGCCCTGCAGCTGGATACCAAGCTGGATGGCATTCCTTCGCACGTGCTTGCCGACGCCCTCGAACAGGCCCGCGACGCCCGTGCCGCCATCCTCGACACGATGTCTGAGGTCATCGAGGGTCCAGACGAGATGTCTGGCCTAGCTCCGCGCATTACCTCGGTGACTATCCCGGTGAACAAGATTGGTGAGCTCATTGGCCCGAAGGGCAAGACTATCAACGCCATTACTGAGGAAACTGGCGCCGATGTCTCCATCGAGGAAGACGGCACTGTGTATATCTCTGCCGCTACCGGTGAAGCAGCTGACGCTGCGATCGACCGCGTGAATAGCATCGCTAACCCGCAGCTGCCGAAGGTGGGTGAGCGCTTCCTTGGCACCGTGGTGAAGACCGTGGCTTTTGGTGCCTTCGTTTCCCTGACTCCGGGTCGTGACGGCCTCGTACACATCTCGAAGCTCGGTGGCGACGAGCGCATTGAGAAGGTCGAGGACGTCGTCAATGTTGGCGATAAGATTCAGGTCGAAATTGCCGACATTGATAATCGCGGCAAAATCTCCCTGGTTCCGGTTGAGGAGGACTAATCCTCGGACTAGCTAGGACCACTAGGACCTCCTAGATCAAGGGCCCTGTAACCCAGAAATTAGCTGGGGACAGGGCCCTTATCGTTTCACCACACGTCAAACCTGGAAGTCGAGAACTAGGCGTTTAGGGTCCTCCAGGAAAGTCACTGAGTACGGTGTCTTCTTCTGTAGTCCAATGATCAATTGGGTTTGTGCCTCGAATGAGGTCGTGTATACGACTTCGCTCACCACACCAGTACCGGGAGTAGTTCCTGGCTTCATATACCTTTCTTCGAGATCGGGTGTGGAAGGCCACGGAGTTCCTTCGACCCCCAGATTGAGAAAAGTGCTTCCCTTTACTTCGACTGGATGACCTGATGCCTGCTGACGAGGATCGTCGGTATAGGCGGTGAACCAGCCGGGCTCACCTTCTCCCTCGAGGTCAACCACCACCCGCGTGAAACCGTCGTGAGCACCTACGCGCACGCCCGTCGGAATGAGGCCGCCCAACCGATCTGGCTTGTGGTGTTGGTCATCAATCGCAGCCGTCCCCATACCCGCAAAGGCAGCAACATTGGCATCCTGTTGTGAGAGAGCATTCTGCGTGTCACTGGACGGCGGCTCCGGCCCATCGATAGCAGCGGAGCTAGACGGAATTGCACTGAACTGCGGTGCCGGAGTCGTGTCTGACCCACGCTCCGCGCATGCAGTTAGAGGCATTACGCATAGGGCGCTAACGGCTGCGATGATAGCGACGGAAGAAGGTAAGTGTGACATTCTTTATTCTCTATTTCTTGAGCTGTACCAGTTGGATGAGGTTGCCTACGGTGTCATCGAAGACGGCGATGATGGAGGGGCCGACGTCAGTCGGCACCATAGTGAAATGCACTCCCTTTTCAGTGAGCTCGCTATATTCCCACTCCACGTCTGCGGATAGGAACTGGGTGACAGGGACACCGTCAGCCTTGAGTGCTGCTGCGTAGTCCTTGGCCGCGGAATGGGCCTTGGGCTCGAGCAGGAGCTCCATATCCCCTTGGCCTTCCGCATTGGTGACCGTGAGCCACCGAAAGTCTCCGTGGGTTACATCGTCCTTGACTCGAAAGCCGAGCGTATTGACATAGAAGTCGTGAGCGAGGGCAACATCATCGACGGGTACTGAGGCAATGTAGATCTGCATTCACTCCATCCTAACCGGCATGACTAAGTCCAGCCGGCCCCAAATGGCAACAGTTGGGGCGAGCCTGACTGGGCTTCGGCAGTGCAGTCGTCGTCTGTGACGACGGTGGTTGTGTTCCTGGTTTCTTGGGTTCTTTCCTTTCTGCTGGATTGGTGTCGTCGTTTTATTCGACGGTGAGGTTTAGAAGGGGATGTCGTCGGTGCTGGCATCTGTGTCGGTGGTGTCCGCGTCCTCGGCTTCGGCCTTGGCTTGTTGTTGTGCGTAGTCGTCGAGTTCTTGTTTTAAATGTTGGGCTTCCTCGCGGATGCGTTTCCTGGTGGCGGTGATGTGTTGGGCGACTGTTTGTGCCCAGCGTTTCTGTTTTGGTGCTAGCGGCCCGTCGGCTTCGGTAATAGTCCAGGTGCCATCCTCAAAAAGCCAGATGACATCCCCGCTGTAGGGGTCCAGCAGGTATTTGAGGGTGCCATCGGTTTTCATGTTGTGATGGCTTTGGCATAAACACGCTAGGTTCTTCGGGTGGGTTGGTCCGCCTTCGGCCCAGTTGTGTCGGTGATCCAACTGGCTGAGAAAAGCAGGCTCGCCGCATCCGCCGACCCGGCAGGTACCGTCGCGGCCTTCGACAAGTTTGCGCATAATCAGGCCGGGTTGGTAGCCGTCGGCTTCGGCGACCTCACCGGTTAAATCTCGCACCTTGTCATGTGGCATGGGTTCAGCTCGCCAGCCGAAGCCTTCGATAAAGGTTGGTGCGTTATCAATATCGCGGGCTTGGTAGGTGTGGAGCACCACCGTAGCTGGTGGCTTTATTTCACCGGAAAGCAGTTTGATGACTGCCTCAGGGACAGTGATGTCTTCCTTGGCGGCGGTCTGGTGGATGAAGGCATCAAGTTTCATGCCGGTGTCTTCTTCAACCTGCAGTTCCAACCAGGCAGAGGTACCGTTAGAGGAAAACCGGTAGGTATCTTTAGGGCGGGTATCCCGATAGGCAATGGAATCATCCAGTGTTTTACATATATCGCGGACTTTGCGCCTGATTTGACTACGTGTAGGAAAAGCCTGATTCGGTTTAGAAGGGGTAAAGAAGTCAGCCAGGATAGTGTCGATAAAATCCAGGGTTTCTTTTGTTAGGGCTGTCAGTGCTGACATGGGTTGATCAATAGCAATGAGGGATTCAATGTCGAGCAGGCAGTGGGTGTCTTGTATGGCTTTGACTTTCGGCAGGCTGTTAAGGCGGTGGATAGCGCGCAGGCCTGATTTGATGTGGCCTTCTGGCAGTGACCAGGCCGCGACCAGGGATAGTGCGGTGGTGTTGATATCGGCGTCGAGGCTGGGCATGGCTGCCTGCCAGGTCTCATAGGTAGCACGTCGTGCTTTGGAGCGGGCTATAGCATGTGGGTTATTAGGGTTGGTGGTGGAAAAGAAGAAGGTTGGCGGGCGTGTAGCAGTAGTGGTCATGGTCTCCCCCGAGATCAACATGAGTTAGAAGAAGTGTTCTAACCATGATTCTAGTACCACACGCCCCACATAGCCATAGTTAGCGCTAAATTCATGTCAAGTTGTCACTATAAACGGGGGTAGTCACCATGGGTTAGCCAGGACATTCGATGCCGAATGATTTGAGTGGTGTCGCCTGTGTCCGCAACGAAAGGAAGAAGATGCGTATTAAAGGCAGCCTTTTGAGCCCTGTCTGAAACCTCGCCGGTGTCAGGGATAGACTGGGCACAGTTAACCGCACGAACACGTATGAAGGGATTGTCAATGACTATCAAGGTAGGCGTCTTGGGGGCTAAAGGGCGCGTGGGCCAAGCAATCGTGGAAGGCGTTAATGCGGCAGAGGATTTGGAGCTAGTTGCTTCCATCGACCGCGAGACCCCGTTGGAGAAGCTGGTTGAATCTGGTGCCGAGGTCGCCGTCGACTTCACCCAGCCGGCATCGGTCATGGATAATCTAGAGTTTTGCATCGCACATGGCATCCACGCTGTTGTGGGGACCACGGGATTCGATTCAGAACGCCTAGCCAAGGTGGAGGAGTGGACTAAGAAAGAGGGCGCCGGCAACGTTCTCATCGCCCCGAACTTCGCTATTTCAGCTGTACTGACCATGGTGTTTGCCGCGCAGGCGGCGAAGTTCTTTGACAGTGCCGAGGTAGTTGAATACCACCACCCGAACAAGCTCGATGCGCCGTCCGGTACCGCGGTTCACACTGCGCAGGGCATTGCAAAGGCTCGCCAGGAGGCAGGCTTGGACGCTATGCCGGACAAGACCGAGCAGTCTCTCGATGGAGCGCGCGGCGCAGACGTCGATGGTGTTCACGTCCACGCAGTCCGTATGCAGGGAATGGTGGCTCATGAAGAAGTTATCTTCGGCACTCAAGGCCAGTCCTTGACCATCCGTCAGGATTCCTATGACCGCTCTTCCTTTACCCCCGGTGTTTTGCTGGGTGTACGAGAAATTGCATCCTACCCAGGCTTGACCGTGGGACTTGAGAAGTACTTGGGGCTGTAATGGCAAAAGTCTCTGAGCTTGATGTCCAGCTCATTGCGGCAACCGCATTCCATGCGCCGCGAGGAGTGGACTGGGAGGTTGATGAGGGGGCGTCGGAAAGCGAGGCTCTAGTCGAATTTGCCGGGCGCGCCTGTTATGAGTCCTTCGACAAGCCGAACCCTCGTACCGCCTCAAATCAGGCCTATCTGCACCACATTCTGGAGGTAGGCCACGACGCATTGCTGGAGCATGCCACGGCGACGCTCTATATACGGGGACTGTCGCGGTCGGCGTCGCATGAGCTGGTTCGCCACCGTCATTTCTCCTTCTCGCAGCTCTCGCAGCGCTTTGTGCATTCCGAGGAAGCAGAGGTAGTTCTGCCCAAATTCATTGCGGAGGATGAACAGCTAACGCGGTTGACCTTGCAGGCGGCCGACGAAGCGAGGTTTGTCTACGAGGAGCTCCTTGACGCTCTCGAGTCCAAGCTGGAAGAGGAGCCAAATGCATTGCTGCGCAAGAAACAGGCTCGACAAGCAGCGCGTGCGGTATTACCCAATCTCACGGAATCCCGCATCGTCGTGACGGGAAACTATCGTGCGTGGCGCCACTTTATTGGCGCGCGGGCGACTGAACAGGCCGATACAGAGATGCGCCAGCTCGCCGTCACGTGTTTAAAGCTCTTGCGGGAGCAATCGCCGGTGCTTTTCGACGACTTCCATATCACCACCCTGGCTGACGGTACCGAAATGGCCTCGAGTCCCTACGCTTAAAGCACTCAGTAGGAGACTCGCGCACGACCCCGATGCGGCCAATGGGGGCGAAAGCAGGTAATCTTGACGCCTATGAGCACAGGTATGACAGCACAGGCAGGCGTCGACACCTTCGGACGCGTAGGCGTAGCTATGGTCACTCCATTTGACCAGGACGGCGGCTTGGACGTGTCCGCTGGTCGTCGCCTAGCAGCTCATTTGGTTGATAACGGCGTAGATTCGCTCATTTTGTCTGGGACCACGGGCGAATCACCGACGACGTCGTTGGATGAGAAACTGGAGCTGTTCGCAGCTGTAAAGGAAGAGGTAGGCGGCCGCGCTAAGTTGTGCGCTGGTGCGGGAACTAATAACACCGCCACCAGTATTGAGGCAGCGCGCGCTTTCGCTGATGCGGGAGCAGACAGCCTTCTGGTCGTGACCCCGTATTACTCCAAGCCTTCCCAGGCTGGTGTGTACGCGCACTTTAGCGCTGTGGCTGACGCCGTGGACCTCCCAATTTGTCTGTACGACATTCCTGGCCGCTCGGGCATTCCGATTGAGACGGAGACCCTTCTTCGCCTCGCGGAGGTGCCGAACATCAAGGCTGTTAAGGACGCCAAGGGCGACCTTGTAGCAGCCGCACCGCTTATCCAGGAAACCGGTTTGGCATGGTACTCCGGAGATGACGGACTGAACTTGCCGTGGCTGGCCCTCGGTGCTTCGGGCGTTATTTCCGTGATTGGCCATATTGCTCCGCGGGCCCTGGCTGATCTCTACGTAGCCTTCGATGAAGGCGATATTGCACGTGCACGAGAGATTAACGCGAAAACTTTGTCCCCGCTCGTCGAGGCACAAGGTCGCCTCGGAGGAGTAACTCTTGTTAAAGCTGCCCTGCGCCTGCAGGGTATTGAAGTTGGAGAACCTCGTCTCCCAGTTACCGCGGCTGACGCGGAGGAGATCGAGGCTCTCCGCCACGATTTGGAAAAGGCTGGAGTCCTTTAAGAATGACTGAATCCCGTAATCGCTCCCGCAAGGTAACCCGTAAGGCGGGTCCGCCTTCGGAGACTGAGACCGCCTCGAATGAGGCGGCTTCGCCGGTTTTCCAAGCGCCGAACGAATCGGCTGCTTCCGGCGCCACCTCTAAGGAGTCTGGAAACTCTGACGACGGCAACCGTCGTTCCCGTTCTCGTGGTTCCCGTGGCGGCCGTGGTCGCGGCCGCGGCGGCAACAACAACCACAACAACGGCAATAGCAACAACGGTGGTCGTAACAACCGTAACCGCAACAACAACCGCGGTCGCCGCAATGTGCCCAAGTCCATGCAGGGCGCGGACTTGACTAAGCGTCTGCCAGAGCCGCCGAAGCAGCAGAAGGATTCGCTGCGTATTTATGCTCTGGGCGGTATTTCTGAGATCGGTCGAAACATGACCGTCTTCGAGTACCAGGACGAAATGCTCATCATCGACTGTGGTGTGCTCTTCCCGTCCTCCGGTGAGCCGGGCGTGGACCTGATTCTCCCGGACTTTGGCCCGATTGAGAAGAAGATTCACAAGGTCAAGGCGCTCGTCGTCACCCACGCACACGAGGACCACATCGGTGCGATTCCGTGGCTGCTGAAGCTGCGCCCGGATATCCCGATCGTGGCTTCGCGCTTCACCATTGCGCTGATCGCGGCCAAGTGTAAGGAGCACCGCCAGAAGCCGAAGTTCGTAGAGGTCAACGAGAAGTCCGATGTGAACTACGGTCCGTTCCGCTGCCGTTTCTGGGCAGTGAACCACTCCGTCCCGGATGCGCTTGGCGTCATGCTGGGTACCCCGGCCGGCAACATCATCCACACCGGTGATATCAAGCTGGACCAGACCCCACTGGATAATCGTCCGACGGATCTGCCGGCCCTGTCGCGTTACGGCGATGAGGGCGTGGACCTCATGCTGTGTGACTCCACCAACGCCAACATACCGGGTGTGTCTGCCTCTGAGGGCGACATTCCGGCAACGTTTAAACGCCTGGTGTCTGGGGCCAAGCAGCGCGTGATCATCGCCTCCTTCGCCTCCAACGTTTACCGCGTGCAGGCGGCTATCGACGCCGCCGTGGCCGCCGGCCGCAAGGTTGCCTTCAACGGTCGCTCCATGATGCGCAACATGGAAATTGCGGAGAAGATGGGCTTCCTGAAGGTCCCGCGCGGCACCATTATCCCGATCGATGAGGCGGCCAAGATGGCTCCGCACAAGGTGCTGCTCATTACCACCGGTACCCAGGGTGAGCCGATGGCGGCGCTGTCCCGCATGGCACGCCGCGAGCACCGCCAGATCACGGTTCGCGATGGTGACCTCATCATCTTCTCCTCCTCCCTGATTCCGGGTAACGAGGAAGCCGTGTTTGGCGTTATCAACATGCTTTCTCAGATTGGTGCTGAAGTCATCACCAACAAGGAAGCTAAGGTTCACGCCTCCGGCCACGGCTACGGGGGCGAGCTGCTCTTCCTTTACAACGCTGCCCGCCCGAAGAACGCGATGCCGGTGCACGGTGAGTGGCGCCACCTCCGCGCGAACAAGGAGCTGGCTATTTCCACCGGTGTGGCCCGCGACCGCGTGGTCTTGGCTCAGAACGGTGTTGTCGTCGATCTGCGCAACGGCCGCGCTGAAGTTGTCGGCCAGATCCCTGTGGGCAACCTCTACGTCGATGGTGTGTCGATGGGTGATGTCGACGCAGATACCCTGGCGGACCGCACCAACCTGGGTGCTGGCGGCGTTGTTTCCATCACCTGCGTCATTGATAACCGCACCTCGCGCCTGCTCGAGCACCCGACGGTGTCCACAACGGGCTTCTCCGACGATGACCGCGGAATCGTGCCCGAGGTGGCTGAGATGGTGGAGAACACCATGAATGACCTCGCAGCGGAGGGTGAGAACGATACCTACCGCATGGTGCAGAAGCTGCGCCGCAAGGTGTCGAAGCTCATGGATTCCAAGTACAAGCGCGAGCCGGTGATTCTGCCGACCATTGTGCCGACGAACTCGGATATCTTGCTGCCTGACGACGACGAAGTTCACGCTTCCCGTGAATCGCTCTAGGCTTTAGGCCAACAGCGCCCCAGCGTTCCCGTCTTTGGTGGGTATGCTGGGGCGCATGTCGTTTTCCTCAAGCGAGCGCGCCAAAATGGTGGCGTTATTTCATGAACTTGGTCCCGACGCACCGACGTTGTGCGTGGGCTGGTCGGCCCATGACCTCATAACGCATTTGTGGGTTCGTGAGAACCGCCCTGATGCTGCGATCGGGGCTTTTATCCCGGCACTGTCTTCTCATGCTGATGACATCGCTAGGAAGATTCGTGCGCAGAAGGCATATGAGGAGCTTGTTGATTCCTGGGGTAGGGGAGCGGGCAGACTGAATCCTTTGCGCTATGCGGACTCGGTGTTCAATGCTGCGGAGCACTTTGTGCATCATGAGGATCTTCGCCGCGCCAATGGTCACACTGAACCGCGGGATTTGTCACGAGCCGCACACGCCGAGCTTCTTGCGCCGTTGAAACTACTAGGCACACGGCTGTTATCACGTTCTCGCCGTCCTGTCGTGCTGGAACCACAGGGCTTTCCACCGATCGTGGCCGCGGATAAGCGGCGCGTTTCGGAGCAAGGCGATGCAGTGGTGCGGGTGCGTGGCACCGTGGCCGAATTGCTTTTGTGGGCTTTCGGCCGCGAGGCCGCGCGGGTTGAGATCGAGGGCGATACCTCCGCCATCGTTAGGTCAAGCCTGTAGGCTGAACTGCGAAAATTCTTTAGCATGCGCGTGTGGCGCATGTGGTTAATGGTGCGTTTGCTACTAGAGTGGCAGGCATGTCTGTCAAGAACGCTCCGTCTCGCGCCTCCGGTCGAGGTCGCACCGTAAATCGGGCGCGGCCGTCGGGCCGCACAAGCTACTCGCTGACGTCTGCAACCCGCGCTGCCGAGACCTCCGAGGAGAGGACCGGCAGCGCCTTTCGTGCCGTTGGCCGCGGACTCGGCAGCGTTTTTGGCGCCACCGCCAAGGGCATGGGAAGCATGGCGCGGGGAGTCGGGCATGGCCTCGCTGGGCTTAAGCCAGCTGAAGCGGGAAGCCGGGACGAGGATCTCTACGATTCTGCTTATGATGCGCCCCATGATGAGGGGGCAATTGATGATTACGACGAGTTGAGGGAGCCAGGGGAAATTTCTGGACGCGCGAAGAATAAAAAAACTAGCAAGAGGGCAGAGGGCGCTGCTTCGTCGAAGAGCAAGGTGACCCGGGCCCATGACGTCGACGGTGATATGCCGACGACCGTTATGGAGCGCCCTACTCGCATGGAGAAGAGCATTCGTGTCTCTAATCCAGATGCGGTTGCGCTCGTGCTGATTGGTGTGGCCATCATCCTTGCCTGTGCAACGTGGTTCCAAGTCGCCGGCATTATCGGTGAATACCTCACCAATGCTGTTCGCTACGTCATTGGTGCTGGCGCCTATGTCCTTCCCGTGGCATTGATTGCGGTTGCCATCGCGCTCATGATGGACCTGTCCGGTCCTGCGGGCCATTTCAAGCCGCGCGTCGTGGGTGGCACCGCCCTCATCGTGGTGTGCATGCTCAGCCTCATCCATATTTTCGCTGGGCTCCCGAAGCTGACCTGGAAGGACAATGCCGCCGGAGAGGCCGGTGGTGGCATCGGGTATCTAGTAGGCGAGCTATTGGTAGCGGCCTTCTCCAGCTATGTGGCGGTGCCACTGCTTTTCCTGCTCATCGTGTACGGAGCGCTCAATATCACTGGCATCACCCTGCGCGAGGCATATGACTTCGTGGCCGCCCAGTTTTCCGCGCTCCTCGGCGGACTCCGCGATCGGAAGAACCGCTCAGATGAGGAGCTGCTTGACGACGCCCCCGCGGACGATTACGGCTACGCCAGCGAGGACATCGACGCCATCGCCGAAGGGCGCGAGCGTCCCGCACGCCCGGCGTATACTCCGCGCCCGCGCCCGAAGCTGACACCGAAGCAGCCCCCGAGGCAGATGCCGGATGAGAATGCCACGGTTTCCTTTGACTCCGCGGCACAGCCAGTATCCCAGGAGCCGGTACAGCACGGCCGCCCAAGCTTTGATAGCCGAGTCGATGACACAGATGAGATCCCTGTCGTGTCGGAACCGGAACCTGCTCCGCAGTCGGAGCAGACGGCGGCACCGCAGCCAGTATCCAAACCAGCACCGAAAAAGCGTCCCCGCGTGGACGTCGGTGGTGCCGCCGGTGCAGCACTGGGAGCGGCGGCTGCCGAGGCGTCGGCAAGCGCAGCGTCGGCTGGCTCAGCGGGAGAGGACGTGGTCTCCGCCGCTCATTCCGAGGCAGTGCGTATGTTCCAGGAACGATCCGGACGTGATGCGCGAACGGGTGCCAAGATTGAGGATGAAGCCCAGAGCGTAGCCGAAGAAACACCCGCAGCTCCGAGTGGTGCGGAAGACACTGCCCTGGGCGGCGGCTACGATGTGCCGACGACGGACCTGCTCACCGCCGGCAAACCTGCGAAGGCACGCACGGAGGCTAACGATCGCATCATCGAGGCCATCACCGAGGTCTTTGAAGAATTCAAGGTCGATGCCCAGGTAACCGGTTTTAGTCGTGGTCCGACAGTCACGCGCTATGAGATCGAGCTGGGCCCTGGCGTCAAGGTCTCGAAGATTACAAACCTGCAGTCCAACCTGGCCTACGCCGTCGCGACGGATAACCTGCGCCTGCTCACCCCGATTCCGGGCAAGTCCGCAGTTGGCATTGAGGTGCCCAATGCGGACCGAGAGATGGTGCGTCTGCGCGATGTCTTGGATTCCCCGGCACTGCGCGCCGACCATGACCCCATGCTGATTGGCTTGGGCAAGGATATCGAAGGCGAGTACACCTCCTTCTCCGTGAAGAAGATGCCGCACCTGCTCGTGGCCGGCGCAACCGGTTCGGGTAAATCGGCGTTCGTGAACTCCATGCTGGTCTCGCTGTTGACCCGCGCGACGCCGGAAGACGTCCGCCTCATCCTCGTCGACCCGAAGATGGTGGAGCTCACGCCGTACGAAGGTATCCCGCACCTCATCACTCCCATCATCACGCAGCCGAAGAAGGCTGCGGCGGCCCTGCAGTGGCTGGTGGAGGAGATGGAGCAGCGCTACATGGATATGCAGGCTGCCCGAGTGCGCAAGATTGAGGACTTCAACCGGAAGGTCCGCAGTGGCGAATACCAGGCTCCTGCCGGCTCCCAGCGTGAAATGCGCCCGTACCCGTACATCGTGTGTGTCGTGGACGAGCTCGCAGACCTCATGATGACAGCCCCGAAGGAAATCGAGGATTCCATCGTCCGCATCACCCAGAAGGCGCGCGCAGCCGGCATTCACCTTGTGCTCGCAACGCAGCGCCCGTCCGTGGACGTGGTGACCGGTCTTATTAAGACCAACGTTCCTTCTCGTCTGGCTTTTGCGACGTCCTCGCTTACGGACTCTCGAGTCATCCTGGATCAGGGTGGAGCCGAGAAACTCATTGGTATGGGCGATGGCCTCTTCATCCCGCAGGGCGGCCGCCCAGTGCGTATGCAGGGTGCGTTCGTCTCCGACGAGGAGGTGCAGGCGGTTGTCGATGCCGCGAAGGCACAGGGCTCGCCGAACTACACGGAAGGTGTGACGGACGATAAGGCCTCGGAGGCGAAGAAGGAGATCGACGAAGAGATCGGCAAGGATATGGACGACCTCTTGGAGGCCGTCGACCTTGTGGTCACCTCCCAGCTGGGCTCCACGTCGATGCTCCAGCGCAAGCTGCGCATCGGCTTTGCCAAGGCCGGTCGACTCATGGACCTCATGGAGTCGCGCGGTGTGGTTGGGCCTTCCGAAGGCTCCAAGGCGCGTGAGGTATTGGTCAAGCCGGAGGAGCTCGACACCATCATCTGGATGATCAAGGGCGCTGACCCAGCAGAGGCCCCGAAGGAGGTCCAAGACGCTGAAGGTACCGGAGGGACGGACGACGCTGAAGCCGATACCCGCACCGTAGAAATCTCCGCTAACCCCTCCACAGGTGCGTTCTAAGTTCCGTGTAGGATAGGACGAGTCTTGGAGGGGAGTACCCCAATCCACGGCGTCGATCGTCAACACGGCAACTGCGGTACAGTTCCCGGTCGCGCCGGCTAGCGAGGCTTTAAAATCGGCTTGCTAGCGGGGGAGACCTCCGGTCTTTATTGTCGTGTCGACCGGAGGGATATCTCATTATGCATGTGCCACTGTGGGTCTGGGCCATCACCATGGCGGTGATCTTGGGCTTTTTTGTTTTCGATTTCTATAGCCACGTCCGCTCGCCCCACGAGCCCAGCATCAAGGAATCTGGTGGGTGGACACTGTTCTACATGGCCGTCGCCGTTGTCTTTGGCGGAGTTGTATGGGTGCTGTGGGACAGTGAACATGCGGCACAGTTCTACACCGGTTGGGTGACGGAACAGGCGTTGAGCGTGGATAACCTGTTCGTGTTCTCGCTCGTCATGGGCTCCTTCAAGATTCCCCGCAGGTATCAGCAGAAGGTCCTGCTCATCGGTATCGTCCTAGCGCTGGTTTTCCGCCTTGTCTTCATCTTGATGGGCGCGGCCATTATTGCGGCATGGTCTGATGTCTTCTACCTGTTTGCCATCTTCCTTATTTACACCGCAGTGAAGCTGCTCATTGATGAGATTAATGGCACGCCTGAGACCGATCCCAATGACATGCTGGTGGTCAAGTGGCTGCGCAAGGTGGTCCACGTAACCCCGCGCTACCACGGCGACAAGCTCACTCACCGTGAAGAGTCAGGTGAAAAGAAGGGCAAGTTTGCCCTGACCCCGCTTTTTATTGCGCTGGCGGCCATCGGGCTTATCGACGTCATGTTTGCCTTCGACTCCATCCCAGCTATCTACGGCATTACCTCGGAGCCTTTCCTGGTCTTTACCACCAACGCCTTCGCTCTCATGGGTCTGCGCCAGATGTTCTTCCTCATCGATGGTCTGTTGGATCGCTTGGTTTACCTGCCTTATGGCCTGGGTATCATCTTGCTGTTCATCGGTGTCAAGCTGCTCTTCCACGCTTTGCATGAGAACAACGTGCCCTTCATCAACGGCGGCGAGAATGTCAGTGCGGTACCGGAAATTACGACCATGGTGTCGCTGCTGGTCATCGTTGGCGTCCTCCTGGTTACGGTGTTGCTGTCGGTGTGGAAGGACAAACGCGACCAAGCCCAGGGTGGTGTGGTGATTTCCCACAACCACTACGACTGGGACGATTATGGCAACAAGATCGTTCGCAACAAGGAGGGTGAGCTCGTCGGCAAGGCGGACGAGCTTCCCAAGTCCGAGCTGCCCTAAACTCGGGCAGCGGAGTTTAGAAGGAATTAATAACGGGATTCCACTCGCGGAAGGCGCGCCCAGTGACAGCGCCTTCGGTGTAGAAGGGATCCTGGTCCATGAGAGCGATGACATCGGCCACCTTTACGGACTCATCCTCAAATTGCAGGACGATGAGCGCCCCACCCTTGGAATCGGTGTAGGGGCCAGAGCCACAGATCTGGCCCTTGTCGTGGAGCGCGCCGATGAACTCGCGGTGCTGTGGGCGCACCTCAGCAATGACCGGGTTAGATGGATTGTATTCATAGGAGACTGCGAAGTACTTCATAACGACCATGGTAGTGCTCGCTCGAGCGGCAGGGAGGCCACGGTAGGATGAAGAGCGTGAATGATTCTCAGGCTGCGCGCAACCAATCTCGAACCACGGATGTAAACCCCGAGGTCTCCAATTGGAACCTGCCCAACATCCTGACCAGTTTGCGCATCCTCTTTATCCCCTTGTTTGCCTGGCTGGTGCTCGCCGGCCATGAGTGGTGGGCCTTCCTCTGCTTCGCGCTCTTGATGCTTACGGATAAATTAGATGGGGATATTGCACGCGCGCGGGGACTCATCACTAACTTTGGCAAGATTGCGGACCCGATCGCGGATAAAGCCCTGATGACCGCGGCCCTCGTGTGCCTCAATATCACCGGGGCTTTGCCGGTGTGGATCACCGTGCTAATTCTGTTTCGCGAATTCGGCATTACGATTTGGCGCTTCCTCTTGCTGCGTCAAGGAAAAGTGGTTCCGGCTTCCCAAGGCGGAAAGCTCAAGACAGCGTTGCAGACTGTGGCGGTGGCGCTGTACCTCTGCCCGCTGCCAGGGTGGATGGATATTCCGAGTTTGCTCGTGATGTTGGCCGCTGTCGTCGTGACCGTAGTGACCGGCATCCAGTACCTTATCGATGGCCGTAGGGAGAACCAGTGAGCATTGAGGTGCAATTAGTATCCACGCTCCGCGAACGCGGCGAAACCGTGGCGTTCTGTGAGTCCCTTACTGCCGGTTTGGCCGCTGCAACGGTGGCGAGTGTGCCGGGAGCCTCGGCGGTGTTGCGGGGCGGTCTGGTGACATATGCGACAGAGGTCAAGGCACATTTCCTCAACACAACCGTGGATGCTCTTGAGGCACAGGGAGTGGTGTCGGCCGCGACGGCCGCGGAGATGGCTGAAGCAGCGGTCGTCGACATGCGTGCGGATTGGGGAATAGCGCTGACCGGTGTTGCCGGGCCAGACCTCCAGGAAGGCAAACCCGCGGGAACCGTATACGTGGGGCTGTGCGGGAGGGGCGAGGGGGGCGTCGTCAAGCGTGGCGTTCTCTATGAACTTCCGGCTGAAGGGCGTAACGCGATCCGCGCTGCTGCGGTTCAGGCGGCATTGAGCCTTCTCCTATCAACTCTTGAAGAAAAATAGTTGATTGTGGGAACAAGTACGACTGCTGAGCCGTTGTACGGGGTGATGAACACTTCAGTTGCACTACTCGATAAACCCACCCAGTCCCCGGCGCGGTCGACGCGGACTCCTGAACCGCTGCTGCGTGAGGCCCTCGGATTAACGCTTCGCGCCTTCCGCGCGGATAAAGGCGTGACCCTCCGCGAACTCGCCGGTGTGGCGCGTGTTTCCCCGGGATATCTTTCGGAGCTGGAGCGTGGCCGCAAGGAGGTTTCCTCCGAGCTGCTGGCCTCTGTCTGCCATGCACTCGATGTCAGCGTCTCCGATGTCCTCATTGAGGCGGCCGGCTACATGGCGTTGCCGTCGATGGATGAGGAACTTGCATCCACTGCGCCAGCTGCATCCGAGTTATAGAACTGCGGCGTAGCTCTCCTTGCTTCGCTAATATTAGGCAGGCAGAGAATACTCTGATTACCCATTTATCCACACAACGAACTGCTGAGAAAGGCACCTTCTGTTATGGCGAATCCATTCGTAAAGGCCTGGAAGTACTTGATGGCTCTCTTTGACTCGAAGATCGAAGAGAACGCTGATCCGAAGGTGCAGATCGAGCAGGCGATCGAGGACGCGCAGCGCCAGCACCAGGAGCTATCCCAGCAGGCCGCTGCGGTGATTGGTAATCAGCGTCAGCTGGAGATGCAGCTCAACCGTCGTCTTAGTGAGATTGAAAAGCTGCAGCAAAACACCCGCAACGCTCTCAGCTTGGCGGACAAGGCCCGTGCTGAGGGTGACGTGCAGAAGGCTACCGAGTATGAGAACGCAGCGGAAGCCTTTGCCGCCCAGCTGGTAACCGCGGAGGAGTCTGTTGAAGACACCAAGAAGCTGCATGATCAGGCACTGCAGCAGGCGGAGCAGGCTAAGAAGGCCGTCGAGCGCAATGGCATGGCTTTGCGTGAGAAGGTTAACGAGCGCTCGAAGTTGCTGTCCCAGCTCGAGCAGGCCAAGATGCAGGAGAAGGTCTCCGACTCCCTTAACTCGATGAACGAGCTTACCGCGAATGGCAACACGCCTTCCCTAGATGCCGTGCGCGATAAGATTGAGCGCCGCTACTCCAAGGCTTTGGGTCAGGCGGAGCTCGCGGAGAACTCTGTGTCGAACCGAATGCATGAGATTGAGCAGGCCGGTGTGCAGCTGGCTGGCCACTCCCGTCTTGAGCAGATTCGCGCCGAGATGAACAATCCGAAGGCTGTAGAGGGCAACTCCCAGCAGGCAATCGGTTCGGCTGAAGCTAAGGCTCAGCCGAACGTGCAGGATGATGCCGTCCAGGCTCGCCTGCGTGAGCTGCGCGGTGAATAAAGTTTAGTCTCCGACGCCGCGCGCTTGCAGGGCCTCGCCCATGGCGCGTGCGCGACGGATCGAGCGAATGATAACCGGGGTGCCAAAGGCGGTTAGTGATGCCGTGGCACCCCGGGCTTTTCGTGCGTCCAGCACCTCGACGACCGTTCCTAGCATCAGGGGAAGTAAACGAATGGTCAGGGACATCGCTAGCGTGATGTTCTCAACGGGGACCCCGAGGCGCCCCAGAGGAGCCAGGGCGCGATCCAGGGAGTCCATCATCTCCGAGACCTTTGTGGTGAGTGTTAGCAGCACCGCCGCGCTAATGGCGGCGTAGATGGTGAGGAACATGATGGCAGCCGCCGTCAGGTCTTTCTGCCACCACTGGAACGCGGCGAGCGCGAGGAGAAGGTAGAGCGGCGGTGCGAGTTGGCCAAACGCAACGCGGAAAGGAACTCGGGCAATGGGGAAGAGGCCAAGGGGGAGAGCCAGGCTCACCGCCGCCCAAGGGATCGTGTGCACCGCCAGCGATGTTACGAGAATGAAGGCGATGAGTAGTAGGAACTTCACCGCGGCGGGGATGCGGTGAATGATGGTATCGGCGTCGACATAGAAGCCGAGTGGGATGTTCTTGGGCATGAGTTAGAGTGGGCGGGATTCCATAAGGTTCGTGTAGAAGGGGATGACCTCCTCGGGTGCTCCATCGGCAACGACGCTGTGGTTGTCTATGCACAGAACGCGATCGAAATCGGAGAGGAAGTCTAGATCGTGAGTGACGACGATGAGCTGTTGTTCCAGACGTGCGAACTCGCGGCGAATGCGGTCGCGGTTGCGCAGGTCGAGCAGGGTGGTTGGCTCGTCAGCGATGATGATGGTCGGTTCGATGACCAGTACTGAGGCCAGTGCAAGGAGCTGTTTCTGCCCACCTGAGAGCGTGTGCGGAGACTGCTCTGCCAAGGGGCCTAGGCCGAAGCGTTCGAGGGCGGCGTCGACACGCTTGGTACGTTCTTCCCGAGACAATTTGAGACGACGCAGGGAGAACTCCACGTCATCGCGTACCTGCGGCATGACGATCTGGTTCTCGGCATCAGAAAAGACGAAACCCACGCGGCGTCGGATTTCCTTGCCGTGCTTGGCGACGTCCAGGTTGTCCACCACCACCTGACCGCTGGTGGGGTCACCGAGTCCGTTGATGAGCCGAACGAGCGTGGACTTGCCGCCACCATTGGCACCGATAATGCCGATGCGCTGTTCGCTCAAGCAAAGTGAAATGTCTTTGAGTACGGGGGTTTCGTCGAAGGCGACGGAAACATTGCGGAAATCGATCTGCGGCACGGGAGCTACTTCGCTTGAGCGCGTCGACCCATCAGATCGGGGAATGCTGCATGAACACCGACCGCGATAATGACCATGACGGCGACCTTGATGAGATCGGGGATGATGAATGGGCCTTGGGCAATGATGGCAGCCCCGAAGGACATGTCAGAGCGGAACACTAGGCCCAGGCTTCCACAGAAATATTGCACAGCTAAGCCAACAAGACCAGCAATGGCGAGGATGGCGGTCATGCCTCCCTTGCCGCGCGGCGCCCGGTAGGCGATAAGACCGGTGATGGCCGGAGCGACCACATATCCAACGAGGTAGCCCACCGTGGGGCCGGCGATAGCACTTAACGCGCTGCGCCCGCCAGCCAGGATGGGAAGACCAACGAGGCCGAGAGCTATGAAAAGCAGGCCCACGAAGAGGCCGCGCCGGCCGCCGAGAACCAGGCCGGCCAGGATGATAACGGCATTTTGGAGAACGATGGGCACACCCGCGGTGGGGGTGGGGATGGAGACGAAAGCAAAGACTATGATGAGCGCGGTGAAGACCGCGACGTACGCGATGTCAGCCGCGACGGAATTCTTTTTCATGGGCCAAAGTTTATCCAGCGGGGTAACGGTGCAGCAAATGAGCCCTTTTGAACACCGTTCAAGCATGGGCTTTGGATCCCACGATCACCCCGAACGGGGTACCCTCGGGGCATGGCAGATAGGCAGGGGCAAGCACGGTTTAACGATGTGATGCACCTAAGCGTGCGCGGGGGTGCAATGGCGCTTCTCTCCGGCTTGGTCATAGGTGGTCTGACTGGATGTTCGTTGATGAATTCCGCGAATGTCATTGAAAATATCGATAGGGCAGCCGGGGTGAAGGAGGGGGATCCTGGCAGCGTGGACATGCAGATCGGTGACATCTTTGATTCCGAGTATGAACGGGTGATCTTAATTTGCCCCGGTGCTTCCGAAAAAGATGTCCTAACGGCGAGCGAAGGTACCTGGCAGGGCGGTAGTGATGAGGGCGATGAGTGGGTGTCGCCTGCTGCGGGGCAGGTTGAGCTCTACCGGGATGTGCAAAGGCCCGGGTATTCCTCATTCATGAGCAGTAGGGCTGACCTTGACGAGCTAGACATGTGTGGTCAACTAGGGGAGGAGGTGGCCGTTCTTCCAGCTTCTGAGAAAGTGACTTTCTCTCGGCAGGAGCAGGGTGGCCCGTGGGTGCTCCAGTAACGGACTTGGCGCCCTGGACACGCGTCACGGCAGAATGGCCAATCGAACACTTGTGTGTGTATTGTGGGGACGTGGTCCGGTGAGCGCGTTAGGGTGCTTTCGTGGCTTGTGGTGAGGGTGAAAGGCTAATTGAGTCAAAGCCTGGGAACCAAAGTCACGAGGCGGCAGTCTAACTAGGTGCCACCTTTAATTAACACTCAAGCATTAACACGCACGTATTAACGAGCAAGAATGCACAACAACTGACGCACGATAGTGAGGAAATGAATGGCTACGAAGAAGAAGTCCTCGACGGCGAACAAGGGCGATGATCGTCAAAAGGCCCTTGATGCCGCAATGGCGATGATTGAGAAGGATTTTGGTAAGGGCGCCGTCATGCGTTTGGGCGATGATGACCGCCCGCCAATCCAAGCCATTTCCTCCGGCAACACAGCTATCGATATCGCATTAGGCGTCGGCGGTTTCCCGCGTGGGCGTATCGTGGAGATTTATGGCCCGGAATCCTCGGGTAAGACCACCGTTGCGCTGCACGCCATTGCATCGGCGCAGAAAACTGGTGGCATCGCCGCATTTATCGATGCTGAGCACGCTCTCGACCCGGAGTATGCGCGCCTACTCGGCGTGGATACGGACAACCTGTTGGTTTCCCAGCCAGATACCGGTGAGCAAGCTTTGGAAATCGCCGATATGCTGGTGCGTTCCGGTGCCATTGACATCATTGTCATTGACTCGGTCGCGGCGCTGACACCGAAGGCTGAGATTGAGGGTGAGATGGGAGATAGCCACGTTGGCCTTCAGGCGCGCCTCATGTCCCAAGCGCTGCGCAAGATGACCGGTGCTCTGTACAACTCGGGCACCACCGCCATCTTCATCAACCAGCTGCGTGAAAAGATCGGCGTAATGTTTGGCTCGCCGGAAACCACGACGGGTGGTAAGGCGCTGAAGTTTTACGCCTCGGTGCGTTGCGATATTCGCCGAATCCAGACCCTGAAGGATGGTCAGGATGCCATTGGTAACCGCACCAAGCTCAAGGTTGTGAAGAACAAGGTTTCCCCGCCGTTCAAGATCGCTGAGTTCGACATCATGTACGGCGAGGGCATTTCGCGCGAGTCTTCCATCATTGACTTGGGCGTCGAACACGGCTTCATCAAGAAGTCTGGCTCGTGGTTTACCTATGAGGGCGACCAGCTGGGCCAAGGCAAGGAAAAGGCCCGTAACTTCCTCAAGGACAATCCCGATCTCGCTGATGAGATTGAAAAGAAGATCTTCGTCAAACTCGGCGTTGGTGCCGCCGCTGCCGAAGCGGGCGAGGATATAGCGATGGACGTGCCGGGCGCGGACGATCCGCTGACGGATGAGGCTGTGGATCTTGTACCGAACGTCGATTTCGACGACGACTAATCGGAATCAATGCCACAACCTTTACCAGAGAAACTCGAAAAGCTGCGTCGCGCTCTCGAAGCCTACGAGTCGGGTGACGCCGGCGGGCAACTCATTGACGCGGAAGCCGAAGCGGCGAAGGCACCCGTGCGTTCCCGTGCGCTAGGTCTACTGGATCAGCGGGCGCGTTCCCGCAAGGAGCTGCGTGACCGGCTCGTCGCTGCGGACTTTGAGCCAGAGGTCGTTGACACTGTCGTCGATGACTTAGCAGGGGCAGGGCTTGTTGATGATGAAGCCTTTGCCAAGGAGTGGGTGCGTCAGCGTCACGCCCGGCGAGGAAAATCGGCCCGGGCCCTCAACCTCGAATTGAAGGAGAAGGGCGTCGAGGCTGCCGACCGTGCCATAGCTTTAGAGCAGATCACTGAAGAATCTGAAGAGGCTGTCGCCCGCCAGGTAGCTGAAAAGAAGGTGCGAACCCTCAAGAGGGTTCCCGCTGACCGGCATGAGAGGGACAAGTTCTTGCGTCGCATCGTTGGCACGCTCGCGCGGCGCGGCTATAACCAGGAACTCGTTATGCGTATCTCCATTGAGGTCTTGGACGCACGCATTGCCGAACTTAAGGCATTATGAGTAGTCGGATGGGCCAGTTAGAATGTCCCCCCGTGAACTCCCCCGTAATTAATTCCCAGCCCCGCACCTATGAGGTGCGGACTTTCGGCTGCCAAATGAACGTTCATGACTCAGAGCGCATCTCCGGCCTGCTTGAGGAAGCCGGCTATTCGGCGGCACCGGAGGGCACTGAGCCTGACCTCATCGTTTTCAATACTTGCGCCGTGCGCGAGAACGCCGATAAGCGCCTGTACGGCACGTTGGGTGCGTTAAAGAAGACGAAGGAAAACCACCCGGGCATGCAAATCGCGGTGGGTGGCTGCTTGGCGCAGAAGGATAAGGACACAGTCCTTGACCATGCGCCGTGGGTAGACGCTGTTTTCGGAACCCACAACATGGCTGCCCTGCCGGCATTGCTGGAGCGTGCCCGCCACAACGATGAGGCCCAGGTCGAGATCGTCGACGCCCTGGAGGCCTTCCCGTCCGTGCTGCCGGCAAAGCGCGAATCCGCTTATGCCGGGTGGGTATCGGTATCCGTAGGCTGCAATAACACCTGTACCTTCTGCATTGTTCCCTCGTTGCGCGGCAAGGAAGAGGACCGCCGCCCAGGCGATATCCTCGCAGAGGTTCAAGCACTGGTGGACCAGGGCG
Organism: Corynebacterium aurimucosum; assembly: GCF_046895345.1. Taxonomy (GTDB): domain Bacteria; phylum Actinomycetota; class Actinomycetes; order Mycobacteriales; family Mycobacteriaceae; genus Corynebacterium; species Corynebacterium aurimucosum_G. The sequence goes on from NZ_CP160096.1 coordinate 602,564, forward strand.
TGTCCGAGGTGACCTTGTTGGGGCAAAACGTCAACGCCTATGGTGTCAACTTCGCCGACCCGGATCTGCCGCGGGACCGCTTCGCTTTCTCCAAGCTGCTGCGGGAAGTAGGCAAGATTGAGGGCCTTGAGCGCCTCCGCTTTACCTCCCCACACCCTGCCGAGTTCACGTCCGATGTCATCGATGCCATGGCGGAGACCCCAGCGGTGTGCCCACAGCTGCACATGCCGCTTCAGTCTGGTTCGGACAAGGTGCTCAAGGACATGCGCCGTTCCTATCGCACGAAGAAGTTCCTGGGCATTCTCGATGAAGTGCGAGAGAAGATGCCGCATGCTGCCATTACGACGGATATCATTGTGGGCTTCCCTGGCGAGACAGAGGAAGACTTCGAGGCCACTCTAGAGGTGGTGCGCCGAGCTCGCTTCGCGTCCGCCTTTACCTTCCAGTACTCGCCGCGCCCAGGCACCCCGGCTGCGGAAATGGAGAATCAGATACCGAAAGAGGTCGTGCAGGAGCGCTTCGAGCGCTTGGTAGCGCTGCAAGACTCCATCCAGGCTGAGGAAAACGCGAAGCTCGTCGGTTCCGATGTGGAGCTTCTGGTTCAGGCGGAAGGTGGCCGTAAGTCCGCCGAGACTCACCGCCTTACCGGCCGCGCCCGCGATGGTCGCCTCGTTCACTTCGCTCCCGTCGATCCTGTGGGCAAGGACTTTTCCGCGGAGATTCGTCCCGGTGATGTCGTGCACACCACCGTGACGGGTGCGGGCTCCTTCTTCCTGGTTGCTGACTCCGGCGTCAGCGAGCACCGCCGCACGAAGGCCGGCGATATGTCGGCGGCAGGGCAGACACCTACGACGGCTCCGATTGGGGTGGGGCTGGGGCTGCCGGGCGTCGGCAAGCCCAGCGCGCCGGCTGATTCCTGCGGCTGTTAGAAGAGAGTAGGCTCCGGTCCTATGGGTGATGACTTGAAGCAGGTGCGCGACGCCGTCGCGGCAGAGAAGCGTGCAGCGAGAACCATTGAACTAGGAAAGCACAAATACGCGCTCATCGTATCCGTCCTGGCGTGGGTAGCGTACCTGGTGCTTCCTTATGCTGGCGAGGCTCGCGGATGGGAAGCGCTCTTCGTCGGAGGAACCGTCGAGGGAGTCCGGATCTCGCTTATGGAGACCGTCAGCGCCTGGCTAGCGTTGGGTGGCGTGGGTATTCTGACCACGGCCACACTCCTCACGCGGCGGACATCTGTGGCTCTCACCGCATGGATGATGGTGACCATCTCCTTTTTCGTCAACTTATGGGGCTTCTGGTACCGCGGCGGCGCCGCTGAGGGTGCTTCCATCGGCATGTACGTGGGTGCTGTCTCGACGTTGGTGGCCTTTCTTGTGTACTGCCAAGTTGCGTTGCGCCGCAGCCCTGAGCAGCTAGCCGCCGCTGAGCGTGTCCGTGAAGTCTCGGGGCAGCTTGACCACGTGGGTGTCTTGCAAAACGAAGCCGCGACTGAGCTGCCAGCGGAGCAGAACCCGCTGCTTATCGACGACCGCCGCTCACGCGCCGCCTCACGCCACCGCCGTCAGCAGGACGAGGAATAAGCGCTATGAGATTCGTGTTGTGGAGTGCATGACTACACTCTTCGACTCACTTGAATTGGGACGACTAACCCTGCCAAACCGCGTGACCATGGCAGCTTTGACCCGCTCACGAGCAGGCCGTGACGGTGTCCCCACACATGTGCACGAGACGTACTACACGCAGCGCGCTTCCATGGGCCTTATCGTGACAGAGGGCGTATTCCCCTCGGTGACGAGCCGCGCCTTTCCTGGCCAGCCCGGTGTCGAAACTCCAGAGCAGATTGCCGGGTGGCGTCGCGTGACGGAGTCCGTCCATGAGGCCGGCGGACGCATTTTCATGCAGGTAATGAATGGCGGGCGCCTGTCTCATGTCAGTCTCCTCGAAGGGGCACAGCCGGTAGCGCCCTCCGCAGTGGCCTCTGGGACTGCGGTCAGAGATTTTGAGTCCCGCAAAGAGTGCCCGGTTCCCCGAGCCCTCGACGTTGAAGAGCTACCTCGCATCATCGGAGAGTTCCGTCAGGCCGCTCGCAACGCCATCGACGCAGGGATGGATGGCGTAGAGATCCATGGCGCCAATGGCTACCTTCTGCATCAATTCCTTTCCCCGAGCTCCAATCACCGAGAGGATGCTTATGGTGGAAGCCCAGAGAATCGCTATCGCCTCGTGGAGGAAATCCTCCGTACTGTGGCCGATGAGATCGGTGCAGACCGTCTCGCACTGCGGCTGTCGCCACAACACAATATTCAGGGCATCGAGGAAACTGACGCCGCGGATGTGCTTGCCACGTATGGAGGGCTGCTCCGTGCAAGTGAAGACCTCGGTCTGGCCTATGTTTCCTTCCTCCACGCAGAGCCTACCGGTGAGCTCATTACTGAGCTGAGCACCCTTGCACGCGCTAACGGGCGCACCCGCGTCATCCTGAATTCGGGATTTGGCCAGGTCACCCAGCGCGCCGAAGCCGAGGAGCTGGTTCAGCATGGTGATGCGGTGGCCGTGGGCCGCTTGGCCATCTCGAACCGGACCTCGTTCGCCGCTGGCAGGAGCAGCTTCCAATCACCGCGCCGGACGAAGGAACGTTTTACACAGGTGGGGAGCGCGGCTACACCGATTATCCGCTCTACACGGTGAGCTCGTAGGCGCTGCTGGCGGAGATGATATGCGCGCCGAGGCGCGCATAGAGCGCATTCATCGCTGGATCAGCTTGGGCCACAGAACAGTACGCCCGGCGAACGGTGGGCCAGTGGTGTGTCACCGCGTACTGAGCATGCTGCTTGGCGCGCGTGGCCAGTCCGCGCCGGCGGTAGACGCGGTCGGTGACTGTGAGAGTCCACTCGCACACTTCGGGGTCTGCATCGCCGTGGCGCGACAGCTCCGTGAGTGCGACAACTCGACCGCGCTCGAGAATGCCGACGAGCAACGTGTGAGCCTTCCGGGAGCGTAGCCGGGCGTAAGCTTCGTTGAGGCGTTGCCGCGTCCACACGATGGGCTCAACGCTCAAGTCACCGTACACGGCGTCGGCGGAGGCAATGGTGAGCAAGCGGAGGACATCATCCAGAAGCTCTTTCGGGATGTCATAGTCCGGCCACACTTGCGCACCGAGCACCGGGGCAGTGGGCTGGATGTCGACGTACATCTGACGCTCGGCGTGCTTCTGGCGAAACCCCAGTTCGAGGTAGGCCTGCGACATCGGATCGTAGGTATGGTCCGCGTCCGGCGGATACAGCATGCCAACCTGGGCATTCTTGCGGCCCAGTTGGCGGGTAAGCCGGAGTGCCTCGCGGGCGAGGGCTCGCGTAACGTCGAGAGCCTCTGGCTCTAGTTCCTCCCCAGGCAAGGGCAAGAGATCCGCGGCGAGAACGCATTCGATATCGGCGTTGTCCGTTTCCTCCAAGAGAGGAAGTGAGATATGGATGAAACCGTCGAAGTCGATTTCTGGACTGGGCTCGGCTGCCGAAATGACCGGCAGCCCGAGCTTTCCAACAGTCCCTATCGCGGTGGAAGTGAGACCGAAAAGGTAGGTCACGGACTCTGCGGAGCCTTGCAAGCGCTGGAGCACGCGGCGTGGAGAGCCACTGGCCGCGGGATCACCGCTGGCTTCCTGTGCGGCGAGGTTAGCGTCGAAGACAAAGCTGCGGAGGCAATCCGCCGGCTCAGCGTGTGCCGAGCCCGGCGGGGCGACTATCTGAACGAACACTCAGACTGGGAGCCGCTACTTATCGTTGACAGCAGCCGCAGCGGCATCCGCGAACTCCTGCCATTGCTGCGCCTGGGCGCGCAGTTCCTCTGCCTTTTTGGCATTGCCCTTGGCGTCTGCGGCCTCCGCCTGTGCAGTGAATTCATCCACCTTGGCTTGGAACTGGGCCACGCGGGCTTGGGCCTCTGGGTCCGTCCGGCGCCATTGTGAATCCTCGGCGTCGCTCACGCGCTTTTCCAAAGCCGAGATCTTAGACTCGTATTCGCGCACCTGCTTGCGCGGGACGAAACCAATCTCTTCCCACTTTTCCTGCAGCTCCCGCAGCTTGGCCTTTGCAGCGTCGATGGACTTGGATGGATCAATCTGGGAGTCATATTCCGCAATGAGCGCGTCTTTGGCGGCGGCGTTTTCTGCGAATTGCTTATCCCGTTCGTCGTTGACCGCGTTGCGGGCGTTGAAGAAGTGGTCCTGCGCGGCACGGAAGCGGGCCCAGAGTTTATCGTCGATCTCGCGGGGAGCGCGGCCAGCGGCCTTCCACTCCGTCATGAGGTCACGGTAAGCACGCGCCGTTTCACCCCAGTTGGTGGATTCCTTAATAGCCTCCGCGCGCTCCACTAGCTCTTCCTTCTTGGCGCGGGCTGCAGCGCGGTTGCGATCGAGCTCGGCGAAATGCGAGCCCCGACGACGGTTAAAGGAATCGCGGGCGCGGGAATAGCGCTTCCACAGTGCATCATCCGTCTGACGGTCGATGCCACGAATCTGCTTCCACTCCTCGAGGATGGCGCGAATGCGGTCGCCGGCGGCCTTCCACTCCGTCGAGTTGGCGGCGATGTCCTCGGCCTCGGCCGCCAGCTTTTCCTTCTTGGCGATTGCCTCTTCGCGGCGGCGAGCCTTGTTAGCCTGCGCCTGCTCGCCGGCCTCCACGGAATGCTCAATGACGGTGTTCAGGCGCTTGTCCAAGGCGGCAATATCACCAATCACTGCCTGCGTGGGCAGGGAGTCCCGGAGCTCTGCCGCGGTTGATTTGATCGACGCTGCATCGTCCGGATGCGCCTGCAGGCGGGATTCCAGCAGCTCGATTTCGGTAGACAGATCGTCGTAGCGGGCGCCAAAGTGCGCCAAGCCTTCTTCTGGGGTGCCTGCCTGCCATTCGCCGATTTTGCGTTCACCTTCGGGCGACTTCACAAAGACCGAACCATCAGCATCAACGCGGCCCCATTTAGCGGGATCATTCTTTGCCGGCTGCACCGGTCGTGCGGCGGGGGCGGAAGCCGACGGGCCGGGACGAGCGCCCTTGCGGGGCATGGCTCCAGGAGAAGGAATAGCGGACATGGTAGGAAACCACCTTCGGTACTATCGCGCCGCGCGACACGGCTGCCAAAACTTATGTGACACAACACTACCGTTTCCGCCGTGCAGCCGCGTGTTAACCCCGAAAAACAAACCTTATAGGATGGGAGTTGATGCAGAATCTCATGGTTATGCCAGCCTCCCCGGCTCTGGCGGAAGAACTCTCTCCCGGCGATGACGCTTCGCGCGCGCTGCTCGGCGCGGCCTGCGAGCTCGCTCGCGATGCCGCACGCATAAGCGGCGGAGGCCCTCTCAAGGTAGATATCGTGGGATCGCGTGATACTCGGTGGCGCACCGAGCATACGGGAAGCTTGCGAGCATGGGGAGCGCCGCAGGTCGACGTCGGCGGAGGCAACTTTCTGCCAGAAATCATGGCCCGCTACGTGCTTTGTCGCGCGCTTGCCCACACACCCGATGAACCAGGCTTCGTGGTGGAGGATTCCCGCGCTGAACTCGGTGAGGTCCGTCCCGCCCGCCTGACCGTTGTCTGTGTTGATGGCTCAGCAGGCCTGACCAAACGCGCGCCACTAGCCCTCGTCGACGGCGCACGGGATGCCCACTTGTGGTGCGAAAGCGTTCTTGCCGGCGGGGAAGCACACTGCGACGAGGCACGTCTGCGGTCCGCAGGTGTGCTCGAGACGAACCTCTGGGCACAGCTGGCAGGCGTGCACCCACGGCACGCGGAGCTTCGGGCAGCGGATTCAACCCTCGGGGTAGGGCGCTATGTGGCGGGGTGGCAGTGCTGATGACTCATACTCACCCGCACGCGCCAACCCCCATTGCAGTGGTCGGCCCGACGGCCTCCGGAAAGTCGGCTCTCGGCGTAGCTCTTGCACACGAGCTTGATGGGGAAGTTGTCAACGTTGATTCGATGCAGCTCTACCGTGGCATGGACATCGGCACCGCCAAGCTAACGATGGAGGAACGCGAAGGTATCCCACACCATCAGCTCGATGTGTGGGACGTGACGGAAACGGCGTCGGTAGCACGCTATCAGTCCGCTGCCATCGCGGATATCGAGAGTATTCGAGCGCGTGGCAAGACTCCGATCTTGGTGGGCGGCTCCATGCTTTATGTCCAATCACTCGTGGATGATTGGCAATTCCCGCCCACTGATCCGCAGGTGCGCGCTCGCTGGGAAGCCCGGCGCCAAGAGATTGGTACCGATGCCTTGCACGCAGAGCTTGCCAGCGTGGACCCGGCAGCCGCGGCCATCATTGAAGATAAGGACCCGCGCCGTACCGTGCGCGCGCTGGAAGTCATCGAGCTTACAGGCAAGCCTTTCAAAGCCAGCCAGCCACCGAAGAACGCCCCGCCCCGGTGGGGCACGAGAATCCTCGGGTTGCGCACGGAAGCCAGCTGGTTGAACCCGCGCATCGAGCTGCGTAGCCGCCTCATGTTCGACAAGGGGCTGGTGGAGGAAGTGGAGAGCCTCCAAATCCGCGGCTTGAAGGCTGAGTCCACAGCCGGGCGGGCGATTGGCTATGCCCAAGTTCTCCAAGCACAGCGCGGAGAGCTGACATGGGAGGAGGCAGTGGAGCGCACTATCACCGGAACCCGCCGCTATGTGCGCCGCCAGCGCGCCTGGTTCAACCGCGATAAACGGATCCACTGGTTGGATGCCGCGGCTGACACGACCACGCAGGCTTTGCGTGTCCTCGAAGGGCGTTAGACTCTACAGCTATGAACTTTGCTAAAGGCCACGGAACTGAGAACGATTTCGTTATTGTGGAGGGAACCGAGCCGCTACCGCCGGAAAAGGTGGCGGCACTGTGTGACCGTCGAGCCGGAATCGGCGCCGACGGTGTACTGCGCGTCATCCGCGCTGGTGAACTGCTCGCTTCTGGAGAAATCGATGAGCTCGCGCCGGGTATTAACGCCGATGACTGGTTCATGGACTACCGCAACGCGGATGGCTCCGTGGCGGAAATGTGTGGCAACGGCACCCGCGTCTTCGCGCATTGGGTCCGTTCCCGTGGGTTGGTGGAAGAAGACACCTTCACCGTGGGCACGCGCGCCGGCGCCAAGCAGGTTACCGTGCACTCTTTCAGCGAGACTGAGGCCGAAGTTAGCGTGGAGATGGGACCAGCACAGGTGCTCGGTGTCTCCACGGCTGCGATGGCGGGGGAGAGCTTCGCCGGGCTAGGAGTGGACGTGGGAAACCCCCATTTGGCGGCTGTAATCCCGGGGCTTAGCGCAGAGGCCTTGGCTGGAAAGCGCCTTGAGCAGCCTGTCTTTGACACTGATTTTTTCCCGGCAGGCGTCAACGTAGAGCTGGTGACACCTTTGCGCGATGGTGTGATTCACATGCGCGTCTTCGAGCGCGGCTCGGGTGAGACTCGCTCGTGCGGCACCGGAACGGTGGCGGCAGCGTGCGCCGCGCTTGCCGATGCCTCCCAGGTCACCGGCCACGTCCGCGTCATTGTTCCGGGCGGCGAGGTAGAGGTGGACATCACCGAAGACGGCTCCACGCTGACGGGGCCTTCGCGCATCGTGGCAACTGGTGAAACTTCACTATAGGGCTTTTCGGGACGGCGTTTAGCGTCCGTCCTCTTTTTTGTAGTTGGTGCCCAAGGCCAAGGCGGCGCGGCGGGCCGCGAGCCAGGCTTCTTTGAGTTCTGCGGCGCGCTCGTCGGCCACTTTAAGCAGGGATTCCAGCTCACTGGTTTCAACGTGCGGTGAGTTCACCCGCGCATCGAGGCGGCGTAAGAAGCGTTGCGCACCATGCATCTCGTAGTGGAACGCTTCGATGACGGGGTTTGCGCAGTCGACGTCGACAAGCGCGGGGCGGTGCAATGTTCGGTCGGCTAAGGACTCCGCGTCATCGCTCGTAGCAAACGTGGCATAGTCCTCGAGGACACCCGTGATGTCCTCCACCGTGAGCGCAATGGAAGCCCGCAGTGCCGCATGCTCCGAGGCGTTGGGGCGGGCATCGGCGAAAAGCCACAGCGCGCCGCAGACGAAAGCAGCGAGGATGACTCCCGGCAGCTTCAGCGTCACAATCAACACCGCAGCGGTAACTGCGGCGAGAAGCAGCGCTAGACCGCGACGCTGAGATGCGGAAAAAATCATGGTGACAACTCTCCGAGACCTTAGTGGCCTCCGCAGCCTCCAGAGCCACAAGCGCAGCCGCCTTCGCCGCCACAACCACCGGTGGGCAGCGCAATCGAGGCCGTCAACATCGCCGAACCCGCAAGAACGGAATCCTTCGGTGGCAGCTCACCAAAGCTCTCCGGCAGACACAGATCGAAGGGGAAGGTGCCATCCATGACGAGGTGCATGAAGCGCTTACCTGTGAGCTGGTTGTGGCGCCACTCGGATTCCATGACCCGTGCGGAAAAAGTGCAGCCCGGCGTGGGGGATTCGGAACCGGAACCGGCCGCAACAATTGCCGCGCCAGTGGATTCAAACGTGGCTGGGTAGGCACCCTTCTCGGCTTCGTAGGCTTCAGTGCTGTCGAAGGCGGTGACGTCGAGGCCCATCGCGGTGAGCTCTACCTGTTGCCACTGCTGGGTGTCCTCATCTGCCAAGAGCGGGCCCTGCGCCAGGTTCGCCGTTGCTTGCGCGAGAACGTTTCCGAAAGGATCGATGATGTCCAGGTAAGCCAAGACATCGTTGATCATAGAGACGTGAGCGAATCCTTGGGTGACGCCCTCGAAGCCGATAAAGGTGGCGAAAGGTTCGACGGCAAGGATATTGAGTTGCGCCCCGGAAGGATCCGAGAACTGAATGAGTTGTCCTCCGCGAACCTCCCCGGTGACTGCCAGCTGGTTGGTGGAAATGGCGGCTTCGACGGCGTCCTGCCAGCGCTCGTAGTTGAGGCCAATGGCCTGCATCTCTGGGTGGGTGGTCTCTTTGACGGTCATGCGGCCCATTGTATCTGGCGCCGCGATGACTCAAAAATGTTGTCGGTGAGCCTTGCCGCCGGGATCGGCACAAGGTCGTGTGCAACGGAGATTCCCTGTTAAGAGGCGTGACGTGCAAGAATAGAAAACATATGACACAAGAAACCCATGATGATCTCCTCGCGCAGGCTTTTGGTGAGCCCGCGCCCATGCCACAGGTGCCGTCCACCGGTGATTTCGACCTCGCGGAGCGCAATGCCTTCCGGCGAGTGAACCGTAAGACCACAATCCGCTCAGAAGACAGCACCGACATCTACGAGGTGGAGTACCGCAAGCTCCGCCTTGAGCAAGTGATCTTGGTGGGCGTGTGGACCGAAGGCACCGTGGCCGAGGTTGAGGCCACGATGGCGGAGCTTGTCGCGTTGACGGAGACCGCGGGTGCAGAGGTCATCGAAGCCCTGTATCAGAAGCGCGACAAGCCGGATCCTGGAACCTATATCGGTTCCGGCAAGGTGAAAGAGCTCAAGGATATCGTGACTGCCACCGGCGCGGATACCGTGGTATGCGACGGCGAACTTACCCCGGGCCAGCTCACGGCATTAGAACGAGCGCTCAACACCAAGGTTATCGACCGCACCATGCTCATCTTGGACATCTTCGCGCAGCACGCCAAGTCCAAGGAAGGTAAGGTCCAAGTCTCGCTCGCACAGCTGGAGTACCTCTACACCCATACACGCGGTTGGGGCGGTAACCTCTCGCGCCAGGCGGGTGGCCGAGCCGGATCCAACGGCGGTGTCGGCTTGCGCGGACCCGGTGAAACCAAGATTGAGACGGATCGTCGCCGCATCCGCACGCAGATGGCGCTGCTGCGCAAGGAACTTAAAGGGATGAAGACGGAACGCGAGATCAAGCGCTCGCGCCGCGCATCCTCAACGATTGCGCAGATCGCTATTGCTGGCTACACCAACGCTGGCAAGTCTTCGCTCATCAACGCGATGACGGGCGCTGGCGTGCTGGTGGAGGACGCGCTGTTCGCTACCTTGGATCCCACTACGCGCCGCGCCGAGCTGGCCGATGGCCGTCAGGTCGTCTTCACCGATACCGTCGGCTTTGTGCGCCACCTGCCGACGCAGCTGGTGGAAGCCTTCAAATCCACCTTGGAGGAAGTCCTCGCAGCGGACTTGATGCTTCATGTGGTGGACGGCTCTGATCCTTTCCCGCTCAAGCAGATTGAAGCGGTCAACAAGGTCATCTATGACATTGTGAAGGACACCGGTGAGGAAGCCCCGCCGGAGATTATCGTCATTAATAAGATTGACCAGGCTGACCCCCTGGTACTCGCGGAGCTGCGCCACGCCCTCGACCGCGACAATGTCGTCTATGTCTCCGCCAAGACGGGGGAGGGCATCGATGAGCTCACTGCGCGTGTGGAGCTGTTCCTCAATTCCCAAGACGAGCACGTGCAGTTGCTCATTCCGTTTACCCGCGGGGACGTGGTCGATCGCATCCATACCCAGGGCACCGTGCGCAGTGAGGAGTACACGGGTCAGGGCACGCTTGTCGACGTTCGCCTGCCCGCCTCTATTGCCGCCGAACTCAGGGAATTTCGCGTGGCCGGTGAGGACGCTTAGGTTTCAGTGCTCCCGTGAGCCATAATTATGGTTCGTGAGTAATTTTGGCTGGGCCGTCCACGGGGACGGAAAAACGATTAAGCCGGGCGCGGTCGTCGCACCCGAAGAACGATTGAGCTGGGGCCGCACTATCGGCATTGGCATGCAGCACGTCGTGGCCATGTTCGGCGCGACACTGCTGGTGCCCACCCTGACCGGATTCCCGGTCAATACGACGTTGCTGTTTTCAGGCCTGGGAACAATCCTATTCCTCCTGATTACCCGCAACCGCCTGCCTTCCTACCTGGGATCCTCTTTCGCGTTCATTGCGCCGCTGAGCGCCTCCCAGCAGTACGGCATTGGCGCACAGGCGGGTTCCGTCTTAGTGACTGGCCTGGTCCTGGTGGCGATTGGTTTCGCGGTGAAGGCGGCGGGCCGGAAGGTCCTTGACGCCGTCATGCCGCCGGCTGTGACCGGCGCCATCGTGGCACTGATTGGCCTTAACTTGGCGCCCAATGCTGCCACCAATTATTCGAGCCAGCCTCTGGTTGCCACGGTGACGCTGGCGGTCATCATCCTGGCCACCGTCGCTGGTCGCGGCATGGTGTCGCGCCTGTCGATTCTTATCGGTGTCGTTGTCGGTTGGGCTTTTGCGGCTGCCACGGGCAACCTTGGCGAAGGCGCTGTGCAGTCCATCCGCGAAGCAGCCTGGATTGGCTTCCCGCAGTTCCATGCGCCGGAGTTCCACGTCTCCGCCATCGCGGCAGCCCTGCCGGTGCTGGTTGTGCTGATTGCTGAGAACGTCGGTCACGTCAAGGCCGTCTCGGAGATGACCAAACGCGATCTCGATGATCTGGCCGGTGACGCCCTCATTGCAGACGGTCTTGCCACCTCCCTGGCTGGTGGTTTCGGTGGCTCAGGTACTACGACCTACGCGGAGAATATCGGCGTGATGGCCGCGACCCGCGTCTACTCCACGGCCGCCTACTGGGTAGCTGCTATCACAGCCATCGCTCTGGCCTTCATCCCGAAGTTTGGCGCGCTCATCTTTACCATCCCCACCGGCGTGCTGGGTGGTGCTTGCATTGTCCTCTACGGGCTCATCGGCATGCTCGGCGTGCGCATCTGGATGGACAACAAGGTCAACTTCAATAACCCGGTGAACCTCACTGCTGCGGCGGTGGCGCTCATCGCGGGTATTGGCAACCTCACCCTCGACGTCTTTGGCGTGACGCTTGAGGGCATTGCCTGGGGCTCTGTCGGCATCATCGTGCTCTACCCGGTGATGAAGAAGCTCTACGGCTCCATTGGTGAGGGCCGCGGCGCGAAGTACTATACATACCCTCGCCGCCTGAACGGAGTAAAGGCACCATCTGGAGGCTTTGATTTAGAAAACCCCAGGTGAATGTGTGCAGAAGTCTGCATAAGGTGCTTTTACTTCGGTCCCTTTAAAGCTCTCCCCACGAACTCATCATCCAGCCAGACATCATCACTGCCGGAATGAGCCTGTGCGTAGTCCAGCAGCTCTTCCACCGTGTGTATGTATACCTCGTCGTCGGTATGAGTTGGCCACGAAATGGTTTCGGGGTTGGCGAAGTCTGCTTTTCCAATCGGATAATCTCCCGCTAATTGATCCGCCCAGAGGCGTGAGGCGACTCCGTGGTAGAGGGTTTCGGTATCGAGGTCGCCGCGGAACCGGGTCAACGCTCCCATGACCTCGTAGCCGACGTCTGGGGGCGTTGTTGGCTGGCCAGTCATCTCTTTGACTCTACACAGTAGATCACTCAGTGGAGGGGAGAAGACAAGAGAAAGAGCCCGCGCAGACACGGAGAAACAAAAAGCTCCCGCCACCCTCAGTACAAGAGGGAAGCGGGAGCTCTGCCGTTCTATAGACGGAAAGTGCTTTAGGAAGCGTCGAGGTCCTGCTCGATGAGACCGGCGATCTTCTCCACAGCGGCCTCGTTCTCAGAAGTCACGGTGACTTCGTCGCCCTGCTCGGCGCCGAGAGCCATGATCATGAGGGAGGATGCAGCATCGGTCTCATCCTCGTCCTCATCGCCAACGAGGGTCAGGAAGATGTCCTCGTCAAACTCAGCGGCGGCATCGGCGATGATGGAGGCCGGACGTGCGTGCAGTCCGACGGAGGAGCCAACCTTGACGGTCTTAGAAGCCATGATAATAATCCTTTCGAATTACGGTGTTTCGTGCTTACAAGTGTACGCGGCTTAGGCGCTAGGCGGCGGCCTTGGCCTTGTCTGCCTTCGCAGCAGCTTCTTCAGCAGCCTTGTTAGGCCAGAATTGCTTCATCGCGATGACCGCAATGGCGGACACGATGACGCCGGCAAGGATAGCCACGAAGTAGGCCCACGCAGGTTCGATAGCGAAGATAACAAAGATACCGCCGTGCGGGGCGCGAGACATGACGTCCAGGGACATCGACAGAGCACCAGTTACTGCGCCACCGAGCATCATTGACGGGATGACACGCAGCGGGTCGGCAGCAGCGAACGGGATAGCGCCCTCGGAGACGAAGGACAGCCCCAGCAGCCAGGCGGACTTACCGTTTTCCTGCTCCGCAGGCGTGAACAGGTTCTTGCGTACGAAGGTAGCGATGGACAGTGCGATCGGCGGAACCATGCCGGAGGCCATAACGGCGGCCATGATCTTCATGGAAGCCTCATCACCCGTGGACAGGCCAGCAGTAGCGAAGAGGTAAGCAGCCTTGTTGACCGGGCCACCCAAGTCGGAGCACATCATAAGTCCCAGGATGATGCCCAGAAGGACCGCGGAGGAACCGGACATAGAGGACAGCCAGTTCTGCAGGCCTTCCATGATGGCGGCCAGCGGTGCACCGAGCAGCAGGTACATGAGCAGGCCAGTAACCATGGTGGCGAGCAGCGGGATGATGACCACAGGCATGAGGGAGCCGATCCAGCGCGGGACCTTCCACTTGCCAATCCACATCGCAACAAAGCCAGCGATAAGGCCGGTGACCAGACCACCGATGAAGCCCGCACCGAGGGTGACCGCAATGGCACCACCGGCGAAGCCCGGCGCGATGCCCGGGCGGCCCGCCAGCGCGAAGGCAATGTAGCCGGAGAGCGCCGCGACGATGAATCCCATCGATGCTTGACCGATGGCGAAGAGCACGGCGCCGATGTACAGGGCGAACCCTGCCTTCTTGAAGGTCATCATTTCGCCATCAACCATGACGTCATGGCCCGGCAGGTTGGTCAACGAGTAATCGCTGGTAATGGCCTGCCAACCGTTGGCCATGTCGTAGCCACCGAAGAGGAAGCCCAAGGCCAAGAGGAGGCCACCGGCAGCGACGAAGGGCACCATGTAGGACACACCGGTCATGATGGCCTGCTGAATGCGCTTGCCCCAGCCCAGTCCTTCGCCTTCTTCTGCGGAACTAGAGGAGGCTGCGCCTGCCGTGCCTGCGACCTTGTGTGCGTTGGGGTTCTTGGACGCAGCGATAGCTTCATCGAGCATCACGCCCGGCTCGTTGATGGCGCGCTTGACGCCTGATTCAATAACGGGCTTTCCGGCGAAGCGCTCCCGGTCGCGAACACCGACATCGGTAGCGAAGATGACGGCGTCGGCAGCCGCGATGGTGTCTGCAGAAACAGCGGTGTTATTGGAGGAACCCTGGGTTTCTACGGTGAGCTCGACATCGTCGCGCTCCTCGGCGGTTTGGGTGAGGGCGTCGGCTGCCATGTATGTGTGGGCAATGCCGGTCGGGCATGCGGTCACGGCCACGATGCGGGTCTTCTGTGAATCCGCAGCCTTGCTCGCCGCAGGCACAGCAGCCGCAGCTGCAGGTGCCGATTCGCTGGCCGTAGCCTTCTTCTTCGGTTTTTCGGCGTTAACCACGTCGAGTACCAGGGAGACGATTTCCTCCTTGGTCTGCGCGGTGCGCAGAGCCTCCAAGAAGTCCTTCTTCACCAGCGCGCGAGCCAGCTTGGAAAGGATCTTCAGGTGTGCTTTACCGCCACCTTCCGGGGCGGCGATGAGGAACACCAGGTGGGCGTCGCCATCGGGCCCGGAGAAGTCTACACCGCGCGAGAGGCGGGCGAAGGCCAAGGTGGGTTCAGACACTGCGGCGGAGCGGCAGTGTGGGATGGCAACGCCACCGGGGACACCGGTGCCAGCTTTTGCTTCACGCTCGATGGCGGGGCCAGCCAGTTCCTCCACGGAGGTGGCGCGGCCGGTGTCGTGGACAAGCGTGGCCAGGTTGGTAATGACTGATTCGATGCTGTCACCGAAGTCGGCGTCGAGCGCCACAAGATCGGTGGTGATGAGTTCTGATGACATCGGGTACGTACTCCTCAGTACTGCTAAAAGTCGGTGACGGCCTGAACCGTCGTGTGTTCGATATCTAGTTCTTCAGGGGTTGGTATCTGGGTTCCCGGGAGTGCTGCGGCAGCCGAGCCGTAGGCCACCGCTTGGCGCAGGGCTTCCGAGTAGGAGGCACCCGAGCGGCGGGCGAGGATATAGCCGGAGAGCGAAGAATCACCGGCGCCCACGGTAGAGCGCAGGGTAATCGGCGGGGGAGTAGCGGCCCACGCTTCATCGGCAGTGACCAGCACTGCGCCAGCGCCACCCAGGGTGACGAGAACCTCGGGGATGCCGCGCTTGACGACGACCCTCGCGGCCTTGACCACACCGCTAAAATCACCGTTCTCGGCGGCAGCTTCGAGGGCCTGACCATCCACGTTGGCTAGCTGGCCAAGCTCAAGACCATTCGGCTTGATGAGGTCGGGGCTGGCGGTTTCGAGGTTTTCTCCGAGAGCCACCATAGGGGCATCGGAGGTGTCGACGGCTACACGGATGCCGGGGTTGGCTTCGCGCGCGACACAGATGAGCTGCGTGTACCAATCTGTAGGAACGCCTTGGGGAAGAGAGCCCGCCATGACGATCCACTCGGCGTCAGCGCAGAGTTCAGCAACGGCCTGTGCCACGTCTTGCTGAACTGATTCATCGAGCGTGGGGCCGGGTCCGTTGAGTTTGGTCGTACGGCCATCCGGTTCGGTCAGGGTGGTATTGGTGCGCACCGCGTCATGTGCCGGCACGGCGTGCACGGGGATAGACGCGTCAGCGGCGAGGGCTAAGAAAGGGTCTGAGGCCACAGCCGGTAGAAGGGCCAGACTGTCGACGTTGGCGAGCGTTACGGCGTGCGTGACGTTGACGCCTTTACCACCGGCAACGCTGGATACAGACCCTGCGCGGTGTACAGCACCAGGCTCGAGTTCCTCGTTTAGGCGCACGGTGGCGTCGATGCTTGGGTTGGGGGTCAAGGTAAGGATCATTGTGGACAATGTCCCCTTTCGCGGAGTGCGTATATTGGGGGCAAACGCGCCTCGGCGGCTTAAACGAGAACTCCCGTGCGGATTGCCCGTGGTCAGCGTGAAAGTAATGTTGCTTAATGTTGATTATTGCCCGTATGTGTCCGAATGTCAACGGAATCACTGTGGTTTTCGTTGCATTTTTGACCGACTTGTGATGATCTGGATAGAGAAAAACATCGTCTCCGTAAGGAAATGTGTCATGGAAAACGCATCCCCATCCACCATTAAAGGCACCGGCGTCGTCGCCGGCGTTGCATACGCTGAGGCGGTGTGGGTTCGCCCACGCCCAGAACTGCCCACGGCTGGAGAAACCGTGGCGGAAGAGCAACGTGATGCTGAATACGATCGCTTCCTCGAAGCCGCCGACATCGTTGCCAGCAGGCTAGAACAGCGTGCCGCTGGTGCTGAAGGTCAGGCAGCAGAAGTTCTGGGCGCTACTGCTGGAATGGTCAAGGACCGAGGTTGGCACAAGGCAGTGCGCAAGGGCATTCGCAGCGGCAAGAACGCCGAATATGCAGTTGTTGGTGCCACAGACAGGTTTGTCACCATGTTTGAGGCCGCCGGCGGCGTAATGGCCGAGCGCACGACTGACCTCAAGGACGTGCGCGACCGCGTCATCGCACAACTGCGTGGTGAGCAAGAGCCGGGCCTGCCCATGGTTGAAGGGGAGGCGGTGCTGCTGGCGGATGACCTTGCACCGGCGGATACCGCAACCTTGGACACCACCCATATCAAGGCGCTTGTGACCGAGCTGGGCGGTCCCACCAGCCACACGGCAATTATCGCTCGTCAGCTCGACCTTCCGTGCATCGTGGCGGTCGGCGCTGAGCTGCGCACGATTGAGGCGGGAACCCAGATCTTCGTCGATGGCTCCGTGGGAACAGTGGCCCTTGGTGCGGATCGCGCTGCCTCGCTCAAGGCTGTAGAGGAATACCGCGAGAAGGCGGCACGAGTGGCCGAGTGGCGGGGTCCGGCCCAGACCAAGGATGGACACCGCGTGCAGTTGCTCGCCAATGTTGCCGACGGCAACGCAGCTCGCATCGCCTCTGATTCGCAGGCAGAAGGTATCGGTTTGTACCGTACAGAGCTGTCCTTCCTCTCCGCGAGCGAAGAGCCCACCGTGGAGGAGCAAGCACGCATCTACGGCAAGGTTTTCAACGCTTTCCCGGACTCCAAGGTCGTTGTTCGAACGCTCGATGCTGGTTCTGATAAGCCGATCTCCTATGCCACGTTGGACTCTGAGGAGAACCCCGCCTTGGGCGTCCGGGGCCTGCGCATCGCCCGCGATAACGAGGCACTTTTGACCCGTCAGCTCGATGCCATCGCGCAGGCCGCAGAAAAGCGTGCCGAAGGTGCCACGACGTGGGTTATGGCACCGATGGTGGCCACGGCAGTCGAGGCAAAGTGGTTCGCCGAACTCTGTCGCGAGCGTGGGCTCACGGCTGGTGCGATGATTGAGGTACCGGCTGCAGCCCTGATGGCGGATACTATCTTGCCGCACCTCGACTTCGTGTCCATCGGTACTAATGACTTGACGCAGTACACTATGGCCGCTGACCGCCTATCGCCCCAGCTGGCCTACTTGACCGATCCGTGGCAACCGGCCGTGTTGCGTTTGATCCAGCACACCTGCGTGGTCGGGCGCGATAATAACGTTCCGGTGGGCGTCTGCGGCGAAGCAGCAGCTGATCCCATGCTCGCCTGCGTGCTAACTGGCCTTGGTGTGACATCACTGTCTGCGGCGTCGACTGCGGTCGCAGGTGTTGGCGCACAGCTTGCTGAGGTCACTCTTGAGCAATGCCGGAAGATGGCGGATGCAGCAGTAAACGCTGAGGGCCCAGCTGATGCCCGCGCCGCAGTGATTGACCTATTGGAGCAATTCCAAGCGTCCTAGATTATTTTGAATGCGAAGGAGGTGTGCGCCCCTTACTATGCGGGGTGCACACCTCCTGAAACGATCTAGTGGGCGTAAGGCGCCTACTTTTCTGCAGCAATGATCACCTCAATGCCGTGCTCACGCAGCGCTTCAACGTAGGAAGCGGGTGCGCCGGCGTCGGTGATAACGACATCAATTTCATCGAGGGACGCAAAGCTCACGAGGTAGTCATTGCCCAGCTTTGAAGAATCGCACAGTACGACGACGCGGTGCGCATTGGTGACGAAAGCGGACTTGATCGCAGCCTCTTGCGAGTCTGCCGTTGAGAGACCGTGATCAATGGTCAGTGCGTTGGTGCCGACAAAAGCCACGTCGGCACGCATGAGCGCCATGGTGCGAAGGGCGGTATCACCAACCACGGCCTGGGTAATTGCCCGTACTGTACCGCCAAGGAGCTGGACTTCGGATACCCCGTTGCTGGCTAGCGAAAGGGCGATCGGCAGGCTGTTGGAGACGATGCTGAACTGACCTGCCGAATAGCGCTGGCCAATGAGATCAGCAAGCGCATTCGTCGTGGTGCCGGCGTCGAGGAAGATGCTGCCGCCATCGGGGAGCTGTTCCAGCGCAGCGCGCGCAATGGCCATCTTGGCGCCCGTGGCCGAGCGTTGACGGGTATCAAGGGTTAACTCCGCGGTTTGGAAGGATTGGGAGGCAACCGCACCGCCATGGACTCGGTGCACGACTCCTTCCCGGTCCAAAACTGCGAGATCGCGGCGAATCGTCTCAGCGGTAACATCGAAGCGTTCAGAAAGTTCGGTGACATTGACACGGCCTTCGACGGCGGTCAATGAGGCAATTTGTCGGCGACGCTCTTCTGCGTACATAGTTCCTCCCGGTGAAGTCTGCCTGTGGTGGTCACTGCGCCCGCCGCGGAAAGGAAACGGGGCTGGGGCGTGTGAACGAAAAGAACAACGAATGTTGCGGCGATGCTTCTATTGTCCCACTGAAGGTGAAGAAAACGGAACGAAACAAAGAAAAACTCACATTGAGATTTCTGTCTTAGTGTAAAAATTCCGCCATAACCTGCACATATGCAAATGTGTGATGTCGGACGCTAAAGCGGTGGGAATCGGGCATGTACACACACAAGGGGGTAGAAAGAAACAATCCCCCGGCCCTTTACGCCCGCACCGAGTGGACTGGCGCTGCGGGGTGGGTAGGGCCCTGGGGGATGGCTGCGAAGTGATGATTCCTAGAGCTTGCGGAAAACTGACACTACCTTGCCCATGATCTCAGCTTCGTCGCCCTTGATGGGGGAGTAGGCATCATTATGGGGGAGAAGCCAGACGCCGGAGGAGTCGCGGTGAAATTCCTTTACGGTGGCTTCTTCGCCGTCTAGGAGAGCGGCGACGAACTCGCCTTCCTCTGCGACGGATTGTGAGCGAATAATCACCCAATCGCCGTTGAGGATTCCGGCGTCCTGCATAGAATCGCCCACGACCTGTAGCATGTAAAGTTCGCCGCTGCCAAGGATTTCGCCCGGCATGGGGAAATAAGCGTCAACGTTTTCTTCGGCGGTAATTGGGGAACCTGCGGCAATGCGGCCGACAACAGGGATATAGTTCGGCGTCGCTGCGTCCTCGGGGATATCGGGGGTGGAAAGATCCGGAGACTTGTTTGCCTGGCTTGTCTTGCGGCCGGGCTTCTTCGAGTCTTCGGCACCGGGGAAGTGGCGGACATCAACGGCGCGCGGCTTGTTTGGATCGCGGCGCAGGAAGCCCTTCTCCTCAAGCTGCTTCAGCTGGTAGGCCACGGATGATGTGGACTGTAGGCCGGTGGCATCACCGATCTCACGAATGCTTGGCGGGTATCCGCGGAGCATTACGGCATCATGGATAACCTCCAGGATGCGGCGCTGGCGGGCGGACAGGGTGTCGAGGGAAGGGTGGTCGCTTCGCTTGGATTTGCGGGCCATTCTTTCTCCTAAAACTATTGCGATGTGCACATTCGTGGTTGAGGCTTTGGCGTGCCAGGCATGTATGGGACTGCCGGTGGTGCTTCCGCTTTCCTTTTTAGCACGACAGGAAAAAATGTTCGACTGGCGTCGCCGAATTGTGGACAAATTTTCGAGACGGTGCTATAAATCGAACATACACGCTAAATCGAACGGTTGGTCGATGGTGATGTTCGAAAGTGTCTGCCTGGATTCTTATACTTCGGATATTGCGTCGATGGAGAAGGAAGAACTAGAAAGGAGCCGTCATGGCTATCGCTCTCAATAATGCCTCTGTACTGCGTAGGGATGTTCGTCGGAAGCCTCGCAATACGGCAGTGCTGGTCCCTCCGGCGGCAATTTGGGATCCTGTGCAGCGCCAGGTGCGAACCCATGAATTATCACCTACTTCTTCTCGTGGCTCGTCTGTTGTTCGAACGCTCTCTTCGGAGGGTAGAACACAGGGGCGCACGATCAGCTCGGCACCATCCTGTGTTTCTTCCCCGCGGAGTGTGTCGCGGAGCCGGCGTGGAGGGTCGAACGTAGGTAACTATGTTTTGGGCGCGGTCTTTGGCGCTGCAGTCTTTATTGGAACAGTGTGGGGTGGCCTCAGCATCGATAGTGAGGTTCCTAGTAACAATGGTGCTTCAGCTACCGCGGAGGCAACTTCGCGCTAGAATTCCTTGGGCCGGGGAAGCAAGGCGCATCGGCGGAGAGGAAGGTTACGGCACTATGTATTGCCCGTTCTGTCACAATGAACAGTCACGAGTCATCGATTCGCGCGTGATTGATAGTGGAACCTCAATCCGGCGGCGTCGCGAATGCGCCGCATGTAAAGGCCGTTTTACCACGATCGAAAAGGCGGTCCTGTCGGTAGTCAAGCGCAATGGCTTAGCGGAGCCCTTCAGCCGCGACAAGCTGATTCGCGGCGTCAAACGCGCGTGCCAAGGGCGTGATGTAAGTGATGATGCTCTGAAGAAGCTTGCACAAGAAGTCGAGGAGACCGTGCGCAGTCATGGGTCCTCCCAAGTCAATGCCAACGACATCGGCCTTGCCATCTTGGAGCCTCTCCGCGATCTCGATGAGGTCGCCTACCTGCGCTTCGCCTCCGTATACAAGTCTTTCGAAAGCGCAGACGACTTCGAATCGGAAATTCGCCTGATGCGTCGGCGTGACCGCGATAGCTTCTAGCGCAATTTATCCGCGGCCTTTTGGATTCTCCGAACAGACACCGCATGAGCGGTTCCTAGGCGTTGCGCGAAGAGCGATACGCGCAACTCCTCGATCATCCACAAGATCTCCTTAACTTCACGCGTCTTCTCGCGGCCTGCAGGCAAGGAGCGCAAACGATTATTCAGGTAGGCCTTGGCCTCGTCGACATCTGCCTGGCGGTCAGCGTCACGATCTGGATCCAGGTTCATATCATCAAGCCTGATACGTGCAGCCTGGATATAGCGCGGTAGGTGGCGCAAGTGTTGGATTCCATGCACGGTGATGGCGTGCGGTGGCAATAGGAAGTCGAGCTGAGCGCGAATATCATCGATTGCCGGCCCCTCCCAGTGCTTCAGCTCTGCGTTGAGGTTGGAGTACTCTGCCAACCCTGGGGCAATGGCCACCACCGCCTGACGCACACGCCCCGGGACCTCAGGCTTTACGGCGTTCAGCAAGGCGGTAAATTCCTCAGGAGTTCTTACGGGCCCGCCCTTCTCCATCATGATGTCGCGCACTGCGGCTACTCGTGCATCGTTGACCAACCCTTCGGCTCCGCCGTGTGGGTAGGAGTCGACAGCTACCCGCTGCTGTAGCGGTAAGCCCTTGACCATCTGTTGTGCACTCACGGAGATTTCCCGAAGCAACAAGGTGAGGGTGGCGGTGATCATGGAGGCGTCGGCAGCCGCTTTTGTCGGGTGCACCTTAAGAGCGACGCCTTCCTTCGTTGCTACGAGTGCTGGATAGGCGGTGACCTCGTGCCCATCAACGACAG
The DNA here is from genome assembly GCF_046895345.1 of Corynebacterium aurimucosum. Classification (GTDB taxonomy): domain Bacteria; phylum Actinomycetota; class Actinomycetes; order Mycobacteriales; family Mycobacteriaceae; genus Corynebacterium; species Corynebacterium aurimucosum_G. The sequence continues at coordinate 624,330 of NZ_CP160096.1, forward strand.
TGGTGACCTCTTCATCGATAGTGCCCAGCGTGTCCTTTGACCATTCCTTGACGGCGGTAGATTCAGCTGCCCGGCCAACACGCGAGACGGAGGACGAGATATGCCCGGCTTGGCGTTGCACGAGCGCCTTCAAGTCCCGATCGGAATCGATGACCTTTCCTCGTTTGTCCACTGCCGCATAGTTCATGCGCAGGTGCGGAGGGAGCTGGTCGGGGCGGAAATCCCCTGCGTTGATGCCTTGGCCGCCCATCTCTTGCAGAACCGCAGCGAGTTGCTCAGTGAGCGCCCCTTCATAGGGCACAAGCTGAGGCAGCGCTCGTTCAGCAAATTCGGGCGCTGGAACCACAGTGCGGCGAAGAGCCTTCGGGAGTGAGCGAATCAGCTCCGTTACCAGCTCTAGCCGCAGGCCGGGTACGAGCCAGTCGAAGCCCTCGGAGTCCAATCCTGCAAGGAGGGGGACAGGGACCATGAGTGTGACACCATCGAGGGGGTCACCGGGTTCAAATTTATAAGAGAGGTCGTAGTCGATGCTTCCCTTCAGCCAACGGTCGGGGAAAGCCTCCTCAGTAACAGCGTGGTCCTCTTCGAGGAGTGCTTCTGGGTCGAAGTCCAAAGAGTGCCTGTTCTTCTGTTTCTTCCACCAAGAATCGAAGTGCCGAGCAGTAGTGACAGACTCGGGGATCCTCTGGTCGTAGAAGTCGAAAAGAGTGTCTTCATCCACCACGAGCCCGCGCCGACGGGCCTTCTCCTCATACTCGGAGGCCTCGGCAAGCTTGCGCTTGTTGTCGTGGAAGAAGTGATGGTGGGTGGTCCATTCGCCGTCGACAAGCGCATTGCGAATGAACATGTCGCGTGCCGCCGCAGGATCGACGCGGTGGTAGGGCACCGTCCGGTCTGCGACCACGGTGACGCCGTACAACGTCGAGCGTTGGGTAACGACCGCTGAGCCACGCCTCCGTGACCATGTTGGATCGGAATAGTTGTGTTTCAACAGATCCTTCGCCAGTTTTTCCACCCAGGCCGGGTCGATGGCGGCAACATCGCGTGCCCACAGGCGCGAGGTTTCCACCAGCTCGGCTGCCATGAGGAACTCTGGTGGCTTCTTTGCGAGCGCTGATCCCGGGAAAACAAGGAAGCGGGTATTGCGTGCGCCAATGAACTCCTTGGAGTTACCGTCACGTGCGCCAATGTTGGACAGCAGTCCAGAGAGCAACGACATGTGGATGTCATCGGGGCGCCGTTCGGTGCCCTCTTGAGCGTTCCACCCGAGCTGCTTGGTGACGTCCCGCAGCTGCCGCACCAGGTCGAACCACTCACGGATGCGCATATAGTGCAGGAAATCGGCCTTCATCCGTTTGCGGAAAGCATTGCCGCTCATCTCCTCGCGAGCTTCTTGCACAAAGTCCCACAGGTTGAGCATTGCCATAAAGTCTGAAGACTTGTCTTTAAAACGAGCATGGGCTTGGTCAGCCTGCGCTTGCTTGTCGGTAGGCCGCTCGCGCACATCCTGGATTGTCATCGCGGCAACAATGACCATGACGTCGTGGAGGCATCCGGAGGTGTTGGCTTCAACGAGCATGCGGGCCATGCGCGGATCCACGGGGATGCGGGCAAGATTGCGTCCAATTCGGGTCAGTACCGGCAGCCCATCTTTTTCTTTGCCCTCGAGTGCGCCCAATTCGTGGAGGAGGAGCAGGCCATCACGCACGGCCTTCGGCTCGGGGGATTGAACGAAGGGGAAGTCGGCGATATCACCGAGGCGCAACGAGATCATTTGCAGGATGACGCTGGCCAGGTTGGTGCGCAGGATTTCGGGGTCGGTGAATTCTGGCCGGGAGAGGAAGTCCTGTTCACTGTAGAGGCGGATGGCAATGCCGTCGGCAACGCGACCACATCGGCCTGAGCGCTGGTTAGCGCTTGCTTGGGAGATCGGCTCAATGGGCAGTCTTTGCACCTTGGTGCGAGTGGAATAGCGCGAGATACGCGCGGTGCCCGTGTCGACGACATAGCGAATGCCAGGCACCGTCAATGAGGTCTCAGCGATGTTGGTAGAGAGCACGATTCGGCGACCGCGGTGCGAGCGGAAGACACGATGTTGTTCCTGGTTGGACAGGCGTCCGAAGAGCGGAGTGACCTCCACGTTGCGCCAATGGCGCCCTTCGATGGCTTCCATGGCATCGCGGATATCGCGCTCGCCCGGGAAGAAGCACAGAATGTCTCCTTCGCCTTCGGCCATGAGTTCTTCGATGGCTTCGCAGAGGGCGTCCAAAGGATCGAGGTCGATGGTCTTTCCACCTGATTCGACCTCGAGCGGGCGGTAGCGGATCTCCACGGGGTAGGTACGCCCCGATACCTCGATGATCGGCGCTGGTTCACCGTGAGCGTCAGCGAAGTGCTTGGCGAAGCGTTCTGGATCAATGGTGGCGGAGGTAATGATCACCTTCAGATCGGGGCGCTTGGGCAGCAGCCTTTTGAGGTACCCGAGAAGGAAGTCAATGTTGAGCGAACGCTCGTGAGCCTCATCGATGATGATCGTGTCATAGGCGTTGAGGAAGCGGTCACGCTGCATTTCTGCCAGCAAGATGCCGTCCGTCATGAGTTTTACAGCGGTGGTGGAGGAGACTCGGTCATCGAAGCGGATGGCATAGCCGACTGAGTCCCCGATGGACTGGTCAAGCTCTTCTGCAATGCGCTCAGCAACCGTGCGCGCTGCCAAACGTCGTGGCTGAGTATGCCCAATGAGCCCTCGGCGTCCGCGGCCGAGCTCCAAACAGATTTTGGGAATCTGGGTGGTCTTTCCCGAACCAGTCTCACCGGCGATGATGACTACCTGATGATTCTCGACAGCTTCGGCGATATCATCGCGGCACCCAGTGACGGGAAGCTGTTCGGGGTAGGTAATGGGTGGTACATGTGCATCGATGGTGCGCACCTTGTCTTGGGCGGCTGCGATATCGGCTCCAATGGCATCCAGGGCCTTGGGGGAGCGGGCCTTGCGCAGGCGACGGCGAAATGTGCGTTCATCACTTAAGGAGACCGAAGCGAGAGCGTCATAAAGGTCTTTGCGAGTAGCAGTCATAATCGACCTAAAAGTTTACCCGGAAGGCTATGTGCTCACAGATTGAGGTGAGGATATTGGTACCCTCGTGTTTACTGCACGAACACTAATCAATGAAGGGCATAGTTTATGACTAATCCTTTTGAATCGAAGCCGGAGGATAACGACTCCAACCGGGGCTTTGGCAGCAACCCGGCTCATAACTCCGGCGACTCCTCCGGAAACAACGGCGAACTTCCCAAATACGAGCCTACTTCTCACCCAGAAGATCAGGCTGGCTTCGGCCAGTCCAGCAGCTACGGCAATTATGGCGGCGGCGACTACGGCTCCCAATCCTATGGTGGGTACGAGGCTGGTCAGCCGGGCTACGCTGGTGCGGGCTATGGAGGCGATTCCAGCTACGAAGGCCCAGGCCCAGGCGCCGGCCCGGCCTACACGGGCCCGGTCAGCGCTATCGAAGCGATCAAATGGGGATTCAAGGCCGCGCTCGGTAACGCACTTTTGTGGGTGTTGGGCGCCGTCGTCGTGTTTGCTATTCAGTTTATCCCGCAAATTGGAATCAGCTTTGGTGCGCAGAGCGCCGATGGGGCGGAGACCTCCGTCATGTTGGACCTCTTCTCCTTCGCGGTGTCCATCCTGTCCTTTGTTGTATCTCTGGTTGTTTATCGTTTGGCCTACCGTGAAATCGACAAGCCGAGCCCCACATGGGGAACCCTGTTCCAGGGAGTTCGCTGGGTTCCGCCGCTCGTGGTGAACCTTGTCTTGGGCATTCTTGCTGCGATTGTCCTGGTGATCGTCATCGTTGGCCTGTTGATGGTGGGCCTCGGCGGTGTAGCAGGTATGGACCTCCAGAACCCAGAGCAGCTCAGTGAAAATGATATTTTTGCACTCGTTGGCTCTATCTTCGGCGGAGTCATCGTTGTCATGCTGATTGCGCTGTTCATTCAGCCCTTCTTCACCCTCATGCCGTGGTTGGCAGCCGATAGCTCCTCCGTTGGTGAGGCTTTCTCTCAGGGACTCAAGCTGGGTAAGGAAAACTACGGCCACATCTTGCTGTTCATTGTCCTGTCCGGTCTGATGGCTTTCGCCTCCCTCATCACCCTGGGCTTGGCACTGATCATCATCGCGCCGGCACTGCAGCTGGCAACCGCACACCTGTGCCGCCAGTGCCAGGGTCGCTATGCTCCCGCGGCCTAAGGCTTAAGCTGTCGAATCGATACGCAGCGCCGCCCCTGACTTCATGAGGTGAGTTAGGGGCGGCTTTGTCGTTTTCTTTAAACCCGAAACCCGGTGCTGGAGCTGGGGAACAGTTAGGAGGCCGTGAAAAGTGTTCGGGAACGCTCCGCGGCGTCGTGGAAGGCAGCGGTGACTAAGGTCCCGAAAGCGCTGAACTCATCGGCACGGGCAGCGGAAGAGCGGAAGACAAGCCCCACGTGTCGTTCCGCCGTGACAGAAGGGGCAAAGTGTGCGACGGAAAGCCGCGGATTCTGGCATTCCGTTGCCAGCGCGGACTCGGGGACGAGAGTGGTGCCTAGGTTTCCCATGACCAGCTGCAAGATAGTAGTCAGCGATGAGGCTCGAGTGACGGCATTGGTGGCTTCGGAGGGATTGACCTTCGCGCGGCGGCACAGGTCGAGGACTTGGTCGCGGAGACAGTGGCCGTCGTCAAGCAGGAGCAGATCAAGGTGCCCTAGATCCTCGAGCGTGAGATCCTTTCGACCCGCAAGTGGGTGCTCTGCCGGGGTGACTGCGGTGAAGGCTTCGCTGTAGAGAGGAATCTCCACCATTCCGGGGGCTTCGGTGGGCAGAGCAGCAATGGCCAGGTCCAGGTTGCCCTCGCGCAGTTTGTCCAGCAGGTGCTGGGTCTGTTCCTCGACGAAGCGGGGTTCTAAATCGGGATAGGTCTCGCTGATGGACTGCAGTAACCCCGGCAAAATATAGGGCGCGATGGTGGGGATGATGCCGATAGTGAGGGGGCCGGTAAGTGTGCCGCTAGCGCCGCGCGCTTGGCCGAGGAAAGCATCGGAAGCTTCGAGTGCTGCCTTGGCATAAGGCAGTAGCGCTTCACCTGTCGACGTCACGATGACCTTGCGGGTCGAGCGTTCGATCAGCTGTACTCCCAAACCTTGCTCGAGTGCGACGAGGGCCTGGGAGAGCGAAGGTTGGGAGATATCGAGTTTGGCGGCTGCGGTTCCAAAGTGCTTGTTTTCCGCAATCGTGACGAAGGTACGCAACTGGGCAAGGGTTGGGCGATACTCCTTATTGTTCATGCCTATAACTCTAACATGTCTAATTCGTGGAGCCTATTGACGGCCGAAGCCTTCCGTGGCATACTTAACAAGCGAGCGACTGCGTACCAGCTAAAAGGCAAAGTGGTGTGCGGTCGTAGAGATTTGCATCACTTTTGTGTATTGTTGTGACTATTGAAGGAGATGAGTCTTCTATGCCTATCTTGACCGTTGGTGAGAAGTTCCCAGAGTTCGAGCTGACCGCGCTGAAGGGGGGCGACCTCCACGACGTCAACGCTAACCAGCCGGAGGACTACTTCGAGCAGGTTTCTTTGGACAAGTACCAGGGAATGTGGAAGGTTGTGTTCTTCTACCCGAAGGACTTCACCTTCGTGTGCCCGACGGAAATTGCGGCCTTTGGCAAGTTGAACGAGGAATTCCTGGACCGCGATACCCAGGTTCTTGGTGGCTCCACCGATAACGAGTTCGCGCACTTCAACTGGCGTGCAACCCACCCGGAGCTGAAGGAAGTTCCGTTCCCGATGTTCTCTGATATTCGCCACGACCTGATCCGTGCCCTCGGTGTGGAAAACGCCGACGGTGTTGCTGACCGCGCTACCTTCATCATCGACCCGGACGGTGTTATCCAGTTCGTGTCCGTGACTCCGGATGCTGTCGGCCGCAACGTAGATGAAGTTCTGCGCGTGTTGGACGCCCTGCAGTCTGAAGAGGTCTGTGCCTGCAACTGGGAGGCTAATGACCCGACCAAGAACATCGACAAGCTCGAGGTTGTTAAGTCCGCTCTGTAAACCGGCACTAAGCACAACCGCCCAACCTTAAAGGAGTTACATCAGTGTCCATCGAAAACCTGAAGTCCGCGCTTCCGGCATATGCCAAGGATCAGAAGCTCAACATTGGTTCCCTTACGCGTAGCACCGAGCTGAATGAGGAGCAGCTGTGGGGCAGCTTGGTTGCTGCCGCCGCTGCGACCCGCAATGATCTGGTGCTGTCGGAGATTCTTGAGGAAGCCCGCGAGCACCTCAGCGAGGAGGCAATTGACGCAGCTCTCGGCTCCGCCACGGTGATGGCTATGAACAACGTGGCCTACCGTGCAAAGAGCTGGTTGGGCGATGATTTTGCCCAGGTCAAGTTTGGTCTGCGCATGAATATCATTGCTAAGCCTGGCGTAGACAAGGCTACGTTCGAGCTGTGGAGCACCGTGGTCTCCGCCATCAACGGCTGCGAGCACTGCCTGTCCGCACACGCTAATACTCTCCTCGAGGAAGGCGTGACCAAGGAGCAGATTTGGGAAGGAATCAAGGTCGCTGGTGTGGTTGAGGCCGTTGCACAAGCGCTCCAGGCCGAAGCTGTACGCTCCGCTGAGTAAATGACTCAGTGCGCTTTCCCAAGCGCAGATAAACAGTCCCACTCACCGCTCGCACTGCGGTGAGTGGGACTTTGTGTATTGTCGGCTTGGGCCCGGACCTGGGGCAGAGGAAAATGTCCTAGCATGGGCTAGCCAATGACCCCGCCGAAGGCTACGCCGATGCCATAGGTGATGGCTAAGCCGAGTGCGCCACCGATGACCAGGCGGAAGACGGAGCGCGCGGCATCCGTGTCAGCGAGGCGTGCCGAAACGTAGCCCGTGATTGCCAGGGCGATCAGGGTAACAATGGCGACTGTTGCTGCAGCCATGCTCATGGGGGCGAGGAAGATTGATAACAGGGGGAGCGCGGCGCCGGCAAGGAAGGATACGGCCGACCACAACGCGGCGTGCCAAGGATTTGTCAGGTCTTCGCCATCGATGCCCATCTCCAGTCGAAGGTGTGCCTCGAGAAGGCTATCTTCGGCAGCGATCTCGCGGGCGGCAGTGTCCGCGGTTTCGGTATGCATGCCGTAGCTGGCGAGCATGGAAACGAGTTCGGCATGCTCTTGTTCGGGGAGATCTGCCAGCTCGCGGGTCTCCTTGTCTATCATCATGCGCTCGGAGTCGCGTTGTGCCGAAACAGAGACATATTCTCCGAGTGCCATGGAAGCAGCGCCCGATACCGTTGCGGCTAGGCCGGCGGTGAGGATGGCGCTTGCCGACGCCCCAGAACCAACGACGCCAAGTAGAAGTGCCGCGACGGAGACGATGCCGTCGTTAGCCCCAAGTACACCTGCGCGAAGAGAGTTCAGACGAGCGTTGTGTGAGGCTCCGTGGGGTTCGTTGATATGTTGTGGCATTGCCAGCTCCTTGGATACCAGAATATGTGTGGCTCTCTAGTGCTTTCGCAGTTGTCTAGAGAACTTCTTATGTTCCAGTATCGCCGCTGGTCAGGGCCTTGTAAAGCGTGTGTAGGCTTAGCTGAATGCAGGGAGTGAAGGCTTAGATAATAGTGCCGGTCCAGTCGCCACAGGCCGCACCGTCCACAAAAAGAGCCATGGTGAACACTTCTTCCGAGAGGTTGAAATGAGCGGTGGGGAGGGTAACGGCCAACTCTTCCGGGGTGTACTCGTAGGGGTAATCAACCGGGCGGTGGGCATCCCTGGTGTCCTCGCCGAAGGAAGAGATTTTCATCGACGTGAGCTGGTCTTGTTCGAAATGAGCGGTGAGCTCCAGATCAAGGGTGTGCAGGGTGAACACGGTGTTACGGTGATGGGGCATTCCTCCAAGGAGCCAATGCACGGTGACGGCGTCTTCGTGCGTCTCAAAATGAACGCCTGCGAGGCGGATGCCGGTAGGTGGGGAGTTCTGTTCGTTCATAGCGGCCCCCACTGTACTCCCCGGATACCTACTTAAAGTCGAGAGAAAAGTACTCAGCCCTAGTCAGGTGCAGAACCTTTTCAAAGAGCCAGCAAAAGAGCAGCGCAAGGGCGAGGGGAAGGATGACATAGACGAAGGTAATAATCATCACGTTGCTGGCGCTCCAACCCCAGCCTTCGTAATTGAGGGCTGCCAGTGGGCCCATGAGACCGGAGATACCGAAGCCAGCAGAGATAGGGGTGCCGGAAATTCCTAAAGCGCCACCGACGCCGCCAAGCACGGCAGCGGAGCACATCACGGGCAGGAAGGTGACTGGCTTGGACAGCATGTTGGCCATTTGCACCTTCGGGGATCCCAAAACATGCAGGATAGAGGTGGCGAAGCCGTTGACGCGCCAGCCAGCAACGAGGAGTGTGAACCCAGCGGCGACGGCGCCCAGGTTCGCGGTACCGGAGGCGATGCCGTCGATGAAGATGGCAGTGGCAATGCCGACTGTGGAGACTGGAGAGACAATCATGATGGCGAAAAGGACGGCGAGGACAACACCCATGAGAACCGGCTGCAAGGTAGTTGCCCCATTGACCAAGTTGCCCAGCCAAAGAGTGAAGACCTTGACGATGGGGAAGGTGACAGCCCAACCGATGGTGCCCGCCACCAGCGTCACGATGGTGGATAGCAACAAAATAGAGTAATTTTTCAGCCTGTCGCCGATAAAGAGCAATAATCCCACTGCTATGGCTGCGGTAAGGCCTGAGTTGATAACAAGACCGGTGCCTTTGAGGAAGAAGCCGCCTTCGGGATTAACAGTGGCCACGCCTGAGCCGCAGAAGGAAGCAATGCCGACCGCAGCAGTCTGGATGGGGGTCATCTTGAATTCGATGCCCACGAGGACACCAATCATTACCGGCAAGAGGCTTGCTGCTAAGCCCGTCAATGCAATGACCGTGGCTGCGCCGGACCACAAGGGGAGTAGCGCCTTGGCTAATTCACCGAGCAGTGCTTGTGGGACGAGCGACACAACGACGGCGATGGAGATACCGTTGAGGACCTTCATGGTGAAGGAACCGGGGGTGAGGCGCTCGGCCGCAGGCGCTGCGCTGGCGTGAGGGATAGGGGAAAGCTTGCGTTCGTCTATCTGCTGTGGCGTACTCATTCCCCAATCATACGCATAATATGCGGTGTGTAGAAAATATTAATTCAGAAAAGGGGGTATTAATAGTCCCTGCTTATGCACCCTAGTACTCCACGCGTAACTCGGATAGCCGTACCTCCCCGGCTTCATCGGAGGCATCGAGATCTACGGTGCCAACGAGCTGATAGGAATTATCATCCTCTGGGTCCTTAAGGATCTGACGCACGGTCCACGACCGCGAGCCGCCAACGCCACGAGCGCCCGAGCCTGCGTCGCCCTTGTCCAGGAGGAAGTATTCCTGGCCCCTAGCCGCTGGCCCAGTGTCAATGTCATCGTAGTCATCGAAGTAGTCATCGAGGGCACGGCTAAAGTCAGGAATCTCCTCCAAGTAGTCCAACAAGTCTGCCAAGCGCTCTTCCTTCTCCAACGCAAAGAGTTGGGCAAGGCGGAAGAAGTAGTTGCGCACCATGATGCTGAAAGCCCGCTGATTCGCGGTCAAGGCGGTGGGATCCTCGACTCCGAAGGCCAACTCGCGGTCCAAATCCTCCTGGGAAATGGGGGAGTCCTCGCCAGCCATCTCAGCCCACTCGTCGACAAGCGAAGAATCGACTTGGCGGATAAGCTCCCCGAGCCAGACGATAATGTCCTCGAGTTCCTCTGTGAGGAACTCCGCAGGGATAGACTGCTTGAGCGTGCGCCAGGCATCGGTCAGGTAGCGCAAAATGACGCCTTCCGAGCGGGCAAGACCGTAGGTGGCGACGAGATCGGAAAAAGTCATGGCGCTCTCCAGCATGTCGCGCACTACAGACTTGGGCCGTAGCTCGAACTCCTTCGCCCATGGGTTGGTCTGGCAGAAGGTCTCATAGGACTGTTCGAGGAGCTCTTCCAGAGGCTTTGGCCACGTGATGTCTTCCACGATGGCCATGCGCTCGGTATAGTCCACGCCCTCGGCCTTGAGCGCCGCGATCTCCTCACCGCGCCGCTGCTTCTGTTGGGCAATGAGTACCTGGCGAGGATCATCCAGCACCGATTCAAAGACAGAGATGACATCGAGGGCATAGGTCTCGGACTCGGGATCCAGCAAGGTGAGCGCCGCCAGCGCGAAGGGCCCTAAAGGCTGGTTGAGGGCGAAATCGCGCGGCATCTCGCGCACCACGTGGTAGGGGCGGCCGTAGATGTCGAGTCCCTTCGTAGACTTTTGCACCACGCCCGAATTAAGGAGGCCACGGAACAGACTCAACGCTGTGAGGATGTCCTCGTTCTGGCGGGCACGCGTGTTGTGGCTCGTGCGCAGCAGGTGCTTGAGATGCTCGTAGCCGTTGCCGTGCCGGGCGAGCACGTTGAGCAACATGGAATTGGACACTCGGAATTGGGACGTTAGTTGCTCCGGTTCGGCGTCGATAAGCCGTGCGTAAGTCTGTTCCGACCACGACACTTCACCGTCGCGCGCAGACTTCTTTTTCAGTTTTTTGAGCCTTGCTGGGTCATCGCCCACACGGCGCCGCGCCTTGGCGTTCTCAATCTCATACTCCGGCGCCTGCACGACGACGGTGCCTTCCGTGTCATAACCGGCGCGGCCAGCGCGGCCGGCAATCTGGTGAAACTCGCGAGACTTCAGAATGCGCTGGCGGGTTCCATCATATTTGGCAAGGCCGGTCATCAGGACTGTGCGAATGGGGACGTTGATGCCCACGCCCAAAGTATCGGTGCCGCAAATAATCTTGAGAAGGCCCTTCTGGGCCAGGCGCTCAACCAAGCGCCGATATTTCGGCAACATACCAGCGTGGTGCACACCGATTCCCTTACGCAGAAGCTTAGAGAGATCTTTGCCAAACGTCGTGGTGAAGCGGAAGCCCGCGAGCTCAGCTGCAATGGCCTCCTTCTCTTCGGAGGTGATGATCTTCGATAGGGAAGTCAACGCCTGCGCGCGCTCTGAGGCCTCGCGCTGGGAGAAGTGGACGACATAGACGGGCGCCTTGCCATCGGCGAGCAATTCTTCGATGGTTTCGTGGACCGCGGAAAAGACATAAGAGAAGTCGAGGGGGACCGGGCGCGTTGTTCCCGCCACCAGTGTCGTCGTGCGGCCGGTACGCTTCGTCAAATCCTTCTCCAGCCAGGCGGTATCGCCCAAGGTGGCGGACATGAGCAAGAACTGGGCCTTCGGTAGCTCCAACAGCGGTACCTGCCAGGCCCAGCCGCGATCAGGCTCGGAGTAGTAATGGAACTCATCCATGATTACCTGATCAATGGCGGCTTCCGTGCCATCACGCAGCGCAATATTCGCCACAATTTCTGCCGTCGCGGCGATGATGGGAGCGGAGCCGTTGACCGTGGCATCACCGGTCATCATGCCGACGTTCTCGGGGCCGAAAATCTCGCAGAGCGCGAAAAACTTTTCGCTCACCAAGGCCTTGATGGGTGCGGTATAGAAGCTGCGCTGGTCGCGCGCCAAAGCAATGAAGTGGGCGGCGTTGGCCACCATGGACTTGCCGGAACCAGTGGGAGTTGCCAGGATGACGTTATCCCCGGCAAGAATGCCGAGGGAGGCCTCTTCCTGCGCTGGGTAAAGCGAAATACCACGGCCAGAAGTCCAGGACAAAAATGTGTCCCAGATGGCCTCATCAACCATCGACTCGGGGACTTCGGCGAGATCGGGCAACATCTGAGAAAGGTTCACCCGTCCCACCTTAGGCGAAAAGCACCGCGGACTAGGCCTCCACCCCGGAGTCCCAGATGGCTGTACTCGGTGCCTGTGTTCGTGCGGTAGATCTAACCGCGATTAGACGTCATCGTCCATATCCGAGCCGGGTCCTTGCTCCCGCCCATAGTTGTCTTCGCGGTCATCGATATCTTCGGAGAGGATATCCGGATTGTCGTCGAGGCCCGCCAGGAAAGCTTCAAAGTCTGCTCCGATCTCCTCACCAGTAGGCATGTGCTCTTCGCCAGGCATGATGGCCTGCGGGTGGCGGGAGCGGTAGCGCTCCATGTAAGCGTCGTACTGCTCCTCCAGCTGGTGGACCACGCCTGCAATTTCCTCAGAGTTGGTAACCTGCTCCTCCAACTGCTGGTTAACGCGAGTCACGTCTGCCTCCAAGCTGCCCAGCGGGATGTTGAGGCCAGCTGCGGTTGCCACCGAATCCAAAAGACGCAGCGTGGCCGACGGGTACGGGGAGGCGGCCAGGTAGTGCGGAACATGGGCGGTGTACCCGGCGACGCGGCGGCCCTTCTTGTCCAAGGCTCGCTCGATATACAGGGCGGCGGCGCCGGGGACCATCATGGTGGATTCCATGCGCACCATTGAGTTAAGGAGCTCCGGGGAATTGCCATGCGCCGTTACCACAGTGGGGCGGGTGTGCGGCACCGGCATGGGGGCCGAGTAGAGCATGATGGTGTTCTTGATATCGAATTTCTCCACCAGGTTCACTACCGCATCCGTAAAGGCCTCCCACCGCAAGTCCGGTTCTGGGCCTGAAAGAAGCAAGAATGGAGTGCCAGAGTTATCCCGCAGCACCTTAATGCCCAAGTCAGTGTTCTCAATCTCCACCGTGCGGTCATGATCGATGGTGACGGCGGGGCGGCGCGAGCGGTAATCAATGAGCTCGTCATTGTTAAACGAGGCTAGCTGGCGGTTTTCCAAAGCAGCCTTGAGGTGATCGGCACTGGCTTCGACGGCCTGTCCGGCGTCGGCATAACCATTCATAGCAACGATCATTGTGGGGCCGTTGTCTGGAGTCGAATCATCCTTGACCGCTGGAGCGGGATACTCCAGCTCATACATGCGGCGCTGTTCTTCCTGCATGGTAGTGACTCCTCCTTCTCATCGTGCGCTTCTTAACGAGCGTACGGACTTCATCAGCGTTCTGTTTCATGCAACGCTTAAGGTTTGCTGCCTATTCCCAGCTGAAATGGTGTTCCAAGGAGAACACAAACCCGGGAGGCTGCCCATGTTGGACTGCCTGCGGAAACTGGTGGTGATCGTACAAGCATGCCATATAGTCATTACTTCTTCCAGGTTTGCCTTTGCCAAGGTGTGGATAACCCAGTGGATTCCCATGGATTGAGCGGCAGTCCGGACTTGTTATCCACAGATATGCCGTGCGCGCCGGGGTATCCCTAGCGGTGGCTACCGCTGGTGGTTCAGGCTACAGGGTATGAACACTTTTTCAACGCACACAGACCGTACGCCACCGATAACAACTCCAGGTCATCTTCTCGCTAACATCCCCGGGCTCTTAGGCTTCTATCCCACCGAATCGGTGGTGTTTATGGCCATCGACACCACTCCACGCGGCCCAGCCATGGGACCGCTCGCTCGCGTCGACATCACGGATGCTCAAGGAGCGATCACAGACATCGCACCACTACTAGCGGAGCATGCCCGCGAAGGTGTCTTTGCTTTCCTCATCTCGAAGCAGCCTCTCACCGAACTGCGGGAAGTGTCCCACTGGCTTTATGGCCTGGACCGCGCTGAGGATGGGGTGGAGATCGACGCCGCGTGGTATGCCCACGAAATCACCCAGAATGCGCCTTATATCTTGCTGCATGGAACCGTCAACGCAGATGGTAGCGGGCCGATGAAGAAGTGGGTTGAGGGGACTATACCGGCGCTAACCGACGCCCCCTCGATGCGCTCTTGTGTCGACCACAATGTGGTACCTGAGCTAAACCGGGAGGATTTCTTTTCCGTCTTTGCGCCGGGGAATAGCTACCTCGACGCTGAGGAAGCTAAAGTCTTAGCGCAGCGAGCCCGCGATTCGGCGACGCGGTATCGCGAGCAGGTGGCCGCTGCACAAGGAAAGAAGCGCAAAGACCTGCTGGATCACTTTCTTGAGGATGCCCAGTGGGCACTTGACCAAGTGGCATCGGTGGAAGAAGCAGAACAGGACAGCAAGCTCCTGGAAACCTGCGCAGTGTGGCTCGCGACGACGTGGACGCGTGACCTCGTGGTAGATATCTGCGCGAAGGCGGGCGAAACCGGGGCGGACCTTCTCCTCGCAGCGGCCCGCACATTCAGCGGGGAGCTGCGGGCGAATGCGCTGACCCTTTTCGCATTAGCGCAGTTGGAGCAGGAGTGGGATATCCTTGCCGGACCAGCATTGCAGCTCGTCACGGAGGAGTTTCCCAGCCACCGCCTCGGGGCGCTGCTGTGCCAAGCGTACCGCCATGGCCTGCATGAAAAGATACGTGATTCGATTCATACAGGGGCGCTCAAGGCTTATGACACCGCCCTAGGGGAGGAGCCTAAAGAAAAGACGCTTAGCACCGAGCGGAATGAGCCCGCTCGCCGAGCTGCCGGGTGAAATTCCAAGCATCCGTGACGATGGTCTTCAAGTCGGTGCGGCTTGGGTTCCATCCGAGCTCGGATTTAATCTTGTCTGAGGACGCCACGAGCGTCGCGGGGTCACCAGCGCGGCGCGGCGCAAGCTCTGCTGGGATGGGGTGTCCAGTGACTTCGCGGCAGGCCTCAATAACCTGCTTGACGGAGTAACCGTCCCCAGAGCCGAGGTTGTAGATGCGGTGGGTGCCAGCGGTATTGCTCTCCAGCGCTAAGACATGGGCTTCGGCCAAGTCACGAATGTGGATGTAATCGCGCACTGCGGTGCCATCGGCGGTGTCGTAGTCATCGCCGAAGATGAAAATCTTTTCGCGATGTCCCAGCGCTACCTGCAGGACAAGCGGAATGAGGTGGGTTTCCACCTCGCGGTTCTCTCCGATATCGCCGTAGGCGCCGGCGACGTTGAAGTAGCGCAGGGAAGTCGCCCCCAAGCCATAGGCCTGGGCATAAGAGGTAATCATGTAGTCGATGGCAAGCTTCGATGCGCCATAAGGGTTCGTCGGCTGGGTGGGCATCGTCTCCGTGATCGGCACCTGCGCCGGCTCACCGTAGGTGGCAGCGGTTGAGGAAAAGACGAGGTTGGTGACCTCGAATTCACGCATAGCGTTGAACAGCTTTAGAGTTGTGACCACGTTGTGCTGCCAATAGTCAGCTGGGGCCTCCACAGATTCGCCCACGAGGGAGCGGGCCGCGAAGTGCAAGACTCCTTCGAAACCGCCCTCAGACAACACCTCACGAGCGACATCGGCCACGTCGCCTTCGACAAGGCGCGCCATCTCCGGGATGGCCTCGCGGTTGCCTGTAGAGAAATTGTCGATGATGGTGACATCGTGGCCCTTTTCAACGAGGACGGCTGCGCATACGCTGCCGACATAGCCGGCGCCGCCGGTAACTAACAGCTTCATCAGTTTAGTCCTCCTTGACGCGGATAGCGTGAGCGAGGTCGTCGACAAGCTCGACAGTGTGCCCTGATTTCGTTGTCAGCCTAATCGTCCCGCTCTCATTGACTACGGTGACGTGCGAGCCAACCTGGATTCCGCAGGCATACAGGTCGTGGAAGGTGGAATTATCAGCTTGCAAGACCTCATTGATTTGCACGATAGTGGCCTCGGTTTCTTGCCCGGTGGGAAGGTCGATGGCGCGGGTGCCCAAGTCGAGCTCTACCGGAGACATACCCAGCTGTGCCAAACCGGGGATTGGGTTGCCGAATGGTGAGCGGGAGGAATCCTCCAGCACCGCGACGACTCGCTTTTCCACCTCTTCACTCATGACGTGTTCCCACCGGCAGGCCTCGTCGTGGACCTTGTGGATATCAAGGCCAAGGACATCCGTGAGCAACCGCTCAGCCAAGCGGTGTTTGCGCATGACGCTGGTAGCTAATTCGCGGCCCTGCTGAGTGAGATCAAGGCTGCGGTCGGTGCGCACGTGAAGAAGTCCATCGCGCTCCATCCGGGCCACGGTCTGGGAGACGGTCGGTCCGGACTGCTCTAAACGTTCTGCAATTCGAGCGCGGAGAGGAGTAATGCCTTCCTCTTCGAGCTCGTAGATGGTTCGCAGATACATTTCCGTGGTGTCAACTAGGTCCCTCACGTGGGCTTACCTTTCTGCGTTGTCGGCGGTCCGTAGCCACATAGGTTTAGGCGCGGTAATAAAAGTGTATTAAGAGAATATCTTAAACAATAGCGCATTTTTCGACAGCTGAGAGCGCGCAGCACTGTGCGTCTGGCAGGGGGAGAGGGGCGGGATTTAAAAGCCGTAAGGATCATCGTGAGGAAAGACAAAAGCTACCGAGCAACGTCCTTTGCGGCCCAGCAGCACAATTCAACTGGGTAGCAAAGGCATTCCTCAATGGCTAAGGCTGGGAAGTCAGCTAAGGCTTAGAGCGCGTACTCGCGGAGGCGGTCCGCACGGTTGCCCTCGCGCAACTTGGCCATCACCTCACGCTCGATTTGGCGAACACGCTCACGAGAGAGGCCGAACTTGCGGCCAATCTGGTCGAGGGTGCGCGGGACACCATCGTCCAAGCCATAGCGCAGGCGGATGACATCCTGTTCGCGTTCCTCGAGGGAACCAATCACGGAGCGGATATCGGAGTGACGCATGGAGGCCACCACAGCGGTCTCAGCATCCGTTGCCTCTGCATCCTCAATGAAGTCACCCAACGGGGCTTCCTCATCGGTGCCGACCGGCATGTCCAAGGAAACAGGATCGCGGGACTGGCGCAGCAGCATCTCGATCTTGGACTCTTCGATTCCGGATTCCTCAGCGAGCTCCTCATTCGTGGCCTCGCGGCCCAAGGACTGGTACATCTCGCGCTTAATCCGGGAAAGCTTATTTACCTGCTCAACCAGGTGCACAGGGAGGCGGATAGTGCGGGACTGGTCAGCCATGCCGCGGGTAATGGCCTGGCGGATCCACCACGTTGCATACGTGGAGAATTTGAAGCCCTTGGCATAATCAAACTTCTCCATCGCACGGATCAGGCCCAAGTTACCTTCCTGGATGAGGTCCAGTAGCGGCATGCCACGGCCGGTATAACGCTTAGCCAGGGAGACCACGAGACGCAGATTGGCCTCCAAGAGGTGGGAGCGAGCCTTCTTGCCTTCTCGGGCCAAAATCTTCAGGTCGCGCTTCTCAGCGCGGGTCAACTTTTCGGCATTAGCGAGCTTGTATTCGGCGTACAGGCCTACCTCGATGGCCTGTGCGAGCTCAACCTCGTCCTCAGCACTCAGCAGCGCAGTTTTGCCGATTCCGTTGAGATAAACGCGGACCAAGTCCGCAGAGGGATTGTCATTTGTTTGGTTACGGCGTGAGCCGCGGTCAACTTCCTGTCCGTCCTCGTCCTGGACGCTAGCAGCGGATGATGTGGCCATCTCATGCCTCCTAAGTTGCGGCTTGGTTCATCTCCTACAACGAGCTTTCGGCGCAGTTAGTTCCCGTGGCCCGAAAAATGTTCTAACACCCCGAGGGAAGAGTGAGGTTTTAGGCCATTTTGGGGGAGGCGCGCCGCACCTAGACCTCCACGAGCACGGTGAACGGCCCTTCGTTGACCGAGGAGACGCGCATCATCGCTCCGAACTGGCCTTCCTCCACGGTAATTCCGCGTTCGCGCAGGCGCGCAACTACACCCTGGATCACCGGCTCCGCGGCCTCGCCCGAGGCTGCATCTGACCACGAAGGTCGGCGGCCTTTCGCGGTTCGTCCGTAGAGGGTGAACTGGCTTACCACCAGAACTGGCGCACCTGTATCGACCACGCTGGTCTCACCCTCGAGGATGCGCAGCTCAGCGATCTTGCGCGCCATCGTGTCCATCCTCTCCTCTAAAGTCGGGCCGTCGCTAGCGGTGGCGTCACCACCTGCCTCGACGTCCTCCCGCGACACACCAATGAGTGCTAGGACTCCGCCGGTGTCGGGGCAGGTAATGGACCCAACGACGTCGTTGTCCACGGTGACAGAGGCTTCAGAAACGCGGGTTAAAACAGCACGCATGGCAGGGAAGTACACAACCTTTCTGTAGAGGAGTTCTTTCTCGGATGAGAATTACGCGGGGATTGAAGGAGGAAAGAGGCTCTTAGTGGGGGCGCGAGGCTACTCAGTGTTGCTAAAAGCTAGCAGCTCGGTCGGGATGAGAAGCCCGTGGCGGATAAGATCCACGATGGCCGGAAGTGCTGCGCTGACCAACTCGGCTTCTTCAAAACCCTGCGCGGCGGCGTAGAGCTCGATGGTTTCACCGATGCTCAAACCATTCGGGTTAAGTCCGGCGACAATGGCCGCGAGATGCTCATCGACATCGTGCTGCCAGCGGGGGCCATCGGTGCGGCTGAGCCGCAGTGCCGCGCGCTCAAAACCCATGCCCAGGTCCCCATCGGGCAGTGCAACGTCCTCACGGGCCACCCCGGGGCGCAGCTGCACATGCTTAGTTTCCAATTCACCCGGCACTAGGTTGCGCAGCCATTCGACGCGCGCGAAGTATTCTTCCACTTCCGGGCCGAGCGGATCGATAACTGGCTGCGCCATGGTCTCCGCCAAGATATCCGAGGGCTCGTCTTCACCGATGCGCTGGATGGCCACGAAACCAAACCCGATTCCGGTGACCTCGTTTTCACGGAAGTGCTCCAGCCACCGGCGAGACCGCTCTTGGCCTTCAGGGCTGCGAACATCCACGGATTCATCGCTCAACCAGGTTGAGACATATAACGCTGGGTCCGCCACATCGCGCTGAATGATCCATGCGGCGACGCCGGTATCCGGTAGCCATGAGGCGACGCGCTGCTGCCACGATTCTTCGCCTTGATGCACCCAGGCTGCGAGTACGTGCGCTGTGCCCCCAGGGTTGAGATGCTTGACTGCCTGGGAGACTACCAGCTCGCTTGCTCCATCCAGGTTGAGGCCAGAGTCTCGATAGACATGCCCCACTTCAGGCAAGCCAACCACGAATGGAGGGTTAGCCACGATGCGGTCGAAGCGCTCATTCTCAACGGGTTCGTACCAGGAGCCGTGGCGTAGCTCAACGCGGTCTTTTGCTTCGGCCGCGAGGACGGTGGCGCGGGCGAGTTCGAGGGCTCGCTCATGGACGTCGGTAGCCACAATGCGTTGCGCAGAATCCAGCTGCCCAAGAACCTGGACGCCTGAACCAGTGCCCAAATCTAGTACTGATTCCACTGGTGTCGTTGGCGTTGAATGCAACAAGGACAGGCTGGCCGAGCCCACTCCCAACACATGCTCGGGGCCAGGTACGTGATCCACCAGCGATGCATCAACATCGGAGAACACGACACGGTTCTTGCCCACGATGATGTGCGGTCGAATGTCATAAGCCACGTAGGCGGTGCCGTGTTCGTCGCTGAGCACGACACCGCAATCAATGAGTTGGGCGGCTAGGCGTGCGCCGAGGACGTCGGAAAGTAGCGTGGCTGGTACGTGTTCATGCAGCAAGAAGATACGGATGAGATGGTCCAGGCGGGAATCACCGCTCGCTCCTAGCGCAACTGCGGCGGGCTCGCCGCGATGCAGGGCTTCGGTGTACTCGGGTCCCAAGTGGCCTGCGATGCCATCCGCACTAAACCCTGCGTCCGCAAAGACTCGGGAAAGTTCTGCCGCAACGTCCGCGATGGGGTGTTCCGGGTTCATCGCTGGGCCAAAAGAAGAAGGCTGCTGGGTGCTCACAAGAGAATCCTTAAGTGAATCGGGGAGGGATTACAGTGATGTTCTAATCTTCGTGGTCAATAGTGTCAGCTGCAGTACTGTTTGTGTCTGCTCCTGACGAGGGTTTGTGCTGCCCAGGCGTGCCGGGCAGTTGACCATGGGAACCGCTGGTGAGTTCTTCACGTTGTGCTTGCGCCATTTGCCGGGCCAGGGCTGGTTTATAAACAGCTTTTTCGCGCTTGTCTTTCTTTTGACCCCGGCCATTGCCAATAACCACAGCGATCCAGGGGAGGGGGAAGGTGACGGCCACGACAAGGGCGGCGGGGATCCACCACTGCCAGACATAAACCATGGCTCCGGCTATCAGGAGGGATGGAACGCGTAGAAACTGCAGTATGGAGTAGATGATCTCGCGGCGATGCCGGTCCTGACCGGGGGCGAGTTTTGCCGTGGTGATGAGGTGAGTTTCGCGCCCGAATCGGCGTCCGCGCCGCTGCCCCGATCGTGGGGTATGGCGGGCGTTATCGCGCGAGTTCGAAGGGGTCATGCCTATCAGCGTAGCTGGAGGACTCGCCAACTTCGATACTGATGCGGCATGATAGTGGGCGTGAGTACGACGACTAAGACTATTGAGCGCCCTGATGTCCGCGAGGATACGTCGACCAACGACGACACCCCGAAGTTCTTCCACTACGTGAAGAAGAACCAGATCCTCGACTCCGCGGTCAACGGCAAGTACGTCGTTGCCCTGTGCGGAGAGACCTTCCCGGTAACCAAGCAAGCCAAGCCTGGTTCGCCCGTGTGCCCTGACTGCGAGCGCGTCTATAAGAGCTTGCGCCGCCGTTAAGCTGTGCATCGACGTTCATCCTGCGTTGATGCCAAACATTAGGGATAGAGAACTTCACAGAAGCGGGATGTTGGGATAACTAGAGGGGGATAGTCGCTGACCGTGTCTACACAGACTCCAGCACAAAGATTTGCCAATAACGGTTCGCTGCGCGTGTGGCAACGCGCTGCTTTGGATAAGTTCCTAGCCACCAAGCCGAAGGATTTCATGGCGGTGGCAACGCCGGGTGCAGGTAAGACCACCTTCGCCCTGCGGGTGGCCACAGAGCTCATGGCGGACCGCACCGTAGAGCGCGTCATCGTGGTGGTGCCCACCGAGCACCTCAAAGTGCAGTGGTCGGAATCCGCCTCCCGCGTAGGCTTAGCGCTCGACCCCAAGTTCACAAACTCCTCGGGAGTCAACCCCGCGATGGACGGTGTCGTGGTGACTTATGCGCAGGTGGGCATGCACCCGTACAAGCACCGCGCGGTGGCCTCAGCGCGGCGCACCCTGGTAATCCTCGATGAGATCCACCACGCCGGTGATGCTAAGAGCTGGGGCGATGGCGTGCGGGAAGCCTATGATGATGCAGAGCACCGCCTCGCGCTGACCGGTACCCCTTTCCGCTCCGATGACTCGCAAATTCCCTTCGTGCGCTATGAAGAGGATGGGGAAGGTCACCTCGTATCCCGCTCTGATCACACGTATGGCTATGGCGATGCGCTTGCCGACGGTGTCGTGCGCCCCGTCGTCTTCCTCAGCTACTCCGGCGAATCCCGCTGGCGTGATAGCGCCGGTGAGGAACATGCGGCCCGGCTCGGCGATATTCTCAATCCGGAGCAGACCGCCCGCGCATGGCGCACGGCCCTTGACCCGAAAGGCGAGTGGATTCCCACCGTCCTGCAGGCGGCGCACACACGGCTGATGCAGATGCGCCGCAACATGCCGGATGCCGGCGGTCTGGTACTTGCTACCGACACGACAACCGCGCGCGCCTACGCGAAGATCCTCAAGCAGATCTCCAATACCCCTGTCTCCGTCATCCTCTCCGATGACCCAGGTTCCTCGGCGCGTATTGCGGAGTTCTCCGAATCCACCGATGAGTGGATGGTGGCCGTGCGCATGGTGTCGGAGGGCGTCGACGTTCCCCGCCTCGCCGTAGGCGTTTATGCCACCTCTGCGTCGACACCGCTCTTCTTCGCGCAGGCCATCGGGCGCTTCGTGCGCTCCCGCATGCCCGGCGAGACGGCTTCCGTCTTCCTGCCCTCCGTGCCGGTGCTCTTGGGCCTTGCCGAGAACATGGAGAAGCAGCGCGACCACGTCCTGGGAGGGGAGAAGAACCCCGACAAGGATGGCTGGGACGACGAGCTGCTCGAGGACGCCAATAAGAAGAAGTCCGAGCCGGACATGCTCGAGCCTTCCTATGAATCCTTAGGTGCGGAAGCAGAGTTCTCGGGGCTGCTTTACAACGGCTCGCAGTTCACTACGGGCACTATCACCGATGAAGAAGAGGATTTCCTCGGCATCCCCGGGCTTCTCGACGCCGACCAGGTCAAGGACCTCTTGCGCAAGAAGCAGTCCGATGAGCTGGACCGCCGCGAGGCAGAAGAGAAGGCGCGCCGGGCTGCGGAAGCAGCGGAGGAACAACGCCGTAAGCTCTACGGCACCCCACATGCGCCCAAGCGTGGGGCGGAGGCATCGGCAAGCAGCACCGGTTCCCAGTCAGGTGTGGTGGATGAGATTTCCGCGTTGCGCAAGGAGCTCAACACAGTAGTGTCTATCACTGCTCAACGCACCGGCCGCCCACACGGCGCTATTCACACTGAAGCCCGCAAGGCTTGCGGCGGTCCTCCCACCGCGTTGTGCGACGCCGAGCAGCTCCAAGAGCGGATCGATTACCTGCGCAAGTGGTAGCGTGCGCGGTCGCAGTAGAATTCGGCACAGTATCCGGTAGCGAGGGTAGGCTCGGCAGCAATCCGTGAAGAGTGCTCTAGGCCAATGAAAACCTAAGGAGAAGGATGATGAAAAAGCTCATCAACTCACCGGACAACGTAGTAGCCGAATCAGTAGAGGGCTTTGCTTTAGCCCACGGTGACATCGTCACTCGCTCTACCGATCCGCTCTTCATTGCCCGCAAGCAGAAGAAGGACAATGGCAAGGTTGCCATAGTCTCCGGCGGTGGATCTGGGCACGAGCCCCTGCATGCCGGTTTCGTTGGGCAGGGCATGTTGGATGCGGCAGTGCCAGGTGCCATGTTCACGTCGCCTACGCCGGACGCCATCCAAGCCGCCACCGAAGCAGTGAACGCTGGGGCGGGGGTGCTCTACATTGTCAAGAACTACACCGGCGACGTCCTCAACTTCGATACCGCGGCGGAGCTGGCAGAATTCGATGACATTGAGGTCCGCCAGGTCGTTGTCGATGACGATGTTGCGGTGGAAGACTCCACCTTCACCGCCGGCCGCCGCGGCGTTGCCGGAACTCTGTTGGTAGAAAAGCTAGCGGGTGCTGCAGCCGAGCGCGGTGATGATCTCGCGGCGGTGGCCGCTGTGGCGAAGAAGGTAGTGGACAATACCGCGACTATGGGAGCAGCGCTTTCTGCCTGCACCGTGCCCCACGTGGGCAAGCCCTCTTTCGACCTCGGGGAGGGCGAAGTTGAGCTGGGCGTGGGTATTCATGGTGAGCCGGGGCGCAAGGAGATTCCGCTGGTCTCTGCCGATGATGTTACGGACCACCTACTCGACCCCGTGCTGGCAGAGCTCAAGCTGAGCGACGGCGAACGAACCATCGTCGTCGTTAACGGTATGGGAGCCACTCCGGCCTCCGAGCTATACGTGGTTTACCGCCGTGTATCCCAGCGCCTGCAGGAGGCGGGCGTGAGGATCGAGCGTTCCCTCGTGGGTAACTTCGTCACCAGCCTGGACATGGCGGGATGCTCCGTTACAGTCATGCGCGCGGACGAGGAAGACCTTGAGCTTTTTGATGCCCCGTGCCACACCGCTGCACTACGACAAGGAATGTAGATATGACCGACAATGCAACTTTGTCAACAGCGTGGGCCCAGGCGTGGATGAAAAACTGCGCCGCAGCGGCACACGAACACCGCGAGGAACTCATCGAGCTTGACCGCGCCATCGGGGATAGTGACCATGGCGCAAACGTCGACCGCGGTTTCCGAGCTGTCGTGGAGAAAGTGGATTCGGATATCTCACCGGAGACTTCTCACGTTGCTGATGTGTTGAAGCTGACAGCAAAGACGCTTATGTCCACCGTTGGTGGCGCCTCTGGTCCATTGCTGGGAACCGCTTTCCTACGCGCGACTAAGGCCGCAGGCTCTGGAGAGATCGATGCGCCTACGACGGCCGCTCTCATTGAGGCCGCGCTTGAGGGAATAGCCACCCGTGGTAAGGCCTCTGAAGGGGAGAAGACAATGGTCGATGCCTGGGCGCCGGCCGCACGGGCCGCTCGCGCTGCGGCGGATGCCGCACAGAGCCCCGCTCAAGTGCTGCGCGCGGCTGCCGATGCCGCAGCAACAGGCGCGGAAGCGACTATCCCGATGGTGGCCACGAAAGGCCGCGCTTCCTACCTAGGGGAGCGTTCTGCTGGACACAAGGATCCGGGCGCTACATCCTCGGCACTTTTCATCGCTGCGGCTGCCGACGCCGCCGAAACCCTCAAGGAGGAAGCATAGAATATGGCACAGCCCCGCGTTGGACTCGTTCTCGTATCACACTCGGCAAAGCTCGCTGAAGGACTGGCTGAGCTTGCAGCTCAGATGGCTCCCGACGTGACCATCCTTCCTGCCGGTGGTCTGGAGGAGGGCGGCATCGGAACGTCCTTCGACCTCGTCGAAGGGGCTATCAGCCACGCACGTGGCCAAGGCCTTAGCGTGGTTGTCCTCACCGATTTGGGCTCGGCCACGATGACCGTTGAGTCCGTTCTCGAGTTCCTTGACGAAGACACGGTGACGTTTGTTGATGCCCCCTTGGTCGAAGCCACTATTGCAGCAGCCACCGCCGCTCAGCAGGGCGATGGACTCGCCGCTGTGATCAAAGCCGCGGAACGCGCCATCGAGGTCTTCGTTTCGAAGCAGCCCTCAGCCACTGCGTCTGTGGACGAGGATGACCTAGCAACAAACGCTGATGGGTACTCGCTGACAGTGACTGTGGCCGATGAGGCGGGTCTGCATGCCCGTCCAGCGTCGAGGATTGCAGAGTTGGCAGCGGAAGCGGCAGGGGATGTCACTCTCTCCTGTGACGGAGAGTCGGCAGAGGCAGACTCTGCAATGATGCTGATGTCTCTCGGGGTATCCCAGGGCGCTTCGGTGACCATCAGCGGAGATGTTTCCGATAAAGACGTTATCGATCGGATAGCCACAGCCATTGAGCTGGGGATCGAAGGCTAGATAGCCCATGGGTTGGTCGGCTGTATGAGGCAAAGAAAAAGTGGCGAAGAGGGATAAACCTCCTCGCCACTCTATTTTCTTCAGTTTGCTTAGTCCAGGTAGTCGCGCAGCACCTGGGAACGCGATGGGTGGCGCAGTTTAGACATGGTCTTCGACTCGATCTGGCGAATACGCTCGCGGGTAACGCCGTAGACTTGGCCAATTTCGTCTAAAGTGCGCGGCATGCCATCAGTCAGGCCGAAGCGCAGGCGAACCACGCCGGCCTCGCGCTCAGAAAGGGTAGTGAGCACATCTTGGAGCTGGTCCTGCAGCAAAGTGAAGGACACAGCGTCGACGGCAATGACTGCCTCGGAATCCTCGATGAAATCACCGAGCTGGGAGTCGCCCTCATCACCGATGGTCTGGTCCAAGGAAATAGGCTCGCGGGCATACTGCTGGATCTCCAGCACCTTTTCCTCGGTGATGTCCATTTCCTTCGCCAGCTCCAGAGGGGTAGGCTCGCGGCCTAAGTCCTGCAACAGCTCACGCTGGATACGGCCCAGCTTGTTGATGACCTCCACCATGTGCACCGGAATGCGAATGGTACGAGCCTGGTCCGCCATGGCGCGGGTGATGGCCTGGCGAATCCACCACGTGGCATAAGTGGAGAACTTATAGCCCTTGGTGTAGTCGAACTTCTCAACGGCACGGATCAGGCCCAAGTTGCCTTCCTGGATGAGGTCCAAGAATGCCATGCCGCGGCCTGTGTAGCGCTTAGCCAAGGACACTACGAGGCGTAGGTTCGCTTCGAGGAGGTGGTTCTTTGCCTTGCGTCCATCACGGGCGATGGCGCGCATATCGCGCTTCTCCATGGGGGAGAGCTTGGCGGCCTTGTCGCCCTCGGCACGGGCCTTTTCCATCTCATCCATGCGGTATTGAGCGTATAAGCCGGCCTCGATGCGCTTGGCCAGGGATACCTCCTGCTCTGCGTTGAGCAGGGCGACCTTGCCGATTTGCTTTAGGTAGGCACGGACAGAGTCTGCCGAGGCAGTTAGCTCTGCGTCCTTGCGAGCCTGGCGCAGGGCTGCGGATTCATCTTCATCCCAGACAGATGAGCCGTCATCTTCTTCTTCAGAGTCCTCGCCCTCGAGGTCGTCATCGTCGTCACCGAACTCGTCGTCCTCGTCCAACTCTGCGTTGTCCGGATCGAAGTCGATATCGGCATCGTCGTTGGTTTCGGCATCCAACTCGTCGTTCTGATCCTCTGCGAGCTCTTCGGCCGACTCAGAGTTTTCAGGCGAGGTTGCCTTCTTGGCTGCCGACTTGCGCACAGTCTTCTTGGCGGTCTTCTTCGTCGCCTTCTGCGCAGACTTGCGAGTTGTCTTCTTAGCAGCCTTCTTGGCGGTCTTTCTAGCCGCCTTTTTAGCCGTCTTCTTCGCAGTCTTTTTCGCGGTTTTCTTAGCCGTCTTCTTGGCTGTCTTTTTTGCCGTCTTCTTGGCGGTCTTCTGTGCAGGTGCAGATGCCTCGGAGGTGCTCTCGCCCTCACCGAGTACCTGGTCTGAAGAATCAGTGGCTGCCACGTACGCCCTTTCGACTTGCTCTTTGAGTGGAAACTATGGGGACGCGCAAGTTTATCGCGACTAGTCCCCGATGCTAGCCCGCCTCCGTAATGAGCAGGGGAGGCGCGCCGCTGGATATTCGATAATCGACAGCCCAGTATAGATCATTTTTGTCACTAGGCGGTGACTGGGGTCGACTGGGGAAGATAGGGTCTGCTCGGTTTATGGGCGAATGCCTTCTTTCGCTGCCATTGCGGCCCCGACGATGCCCGCGCGATTGCGGAGCTGAGCTGCAACGACTGGGGTTTCGACGCTCAGGTGCTCGCCCCATTTGTCAAACTTTCGAGAGATTCCACCGCCGATGACAAAAGCTGAGGGATTAAAAAGCGTCTCGTATTCATGGAGTACTCGGTTGACGCGCTTTGCCCACTGCTTAGTCTTGAGCCCTTCACGATCCTTGACCGCAGACGAGGCTTGGTGCTCTGCCTCCTTTTCCCCGACGATGAGGTGGCCGATCTCTGTATTGGGGAAGAGCTGGCCATCTAGCAGGAAGGCAGAGCCGATGCCGGTGCCTAGGGTAAGGAAGATAACGGGGCCGGAGCGCGCGACGTCATCGCCGTAGGCCACCTCGGCGAGGCCGGCTGCGTCGGCGTCGTTAAGGACAGTAAAAGGAGCATCGAGGTACTTGCCCAGCAAGTCCTGTGCATCGACCCCGATCCATGACTTATCAATATTCGCTGCGCTGCGAATAATCTGTTCTTTGACCACCGCGGGCATGGTGATTCCGACAGGACCGTCCCAGTTCTTCTCAGCGACGATCTGCGCGATTACCGTGGCCACGGCGTCGGGGGTGGCAGGCTGTGGCGTGGCGATCTTGAGGCGGTCGCCGACGAACTCTCCTGTCGCGAGGTCTACTACGGCACCCTTGATACCGGAGCCTCCAACATCGATGCCAAAGGCATGGCCATGGTGCTGGGGGTTCGAATTCGTGTCCTGCTGCTGTGATTCTTGCGCGGTCATACTGACAGTCTATGTTTAGCCGCCCGATGATGTGGTGATACTTCAGCATTTAAGCCGAAGGTGTGGGGGAGAATACTCCGATTTTTGCTGTCCGATGCATCGTGCCCCAATGCATATTGAGTGGGGTGTGAGGAGCTTTACCCAGAAAAAATTTTCCACGCTACGAAAGGTGCAAACGCACAGCTTAGAACTATGAAAGCGGGAGCGGAGGGGGTAATAGGGTGAGCCGCATGGTGCCCCCGTGGCGGGGCGAGTGTGACACGCGGGCCTGTGTGGTTTAGGATGCCGTCGATAAATACACGTACCTATCTATCTGACTCACAGAGGCAAGCATTATGGCCACCGATTATGACGCACCGCGTCGCCGCGCTGAAGATGAGCTCGAGGCTGATTCCCTCGAGGGCCTGAAGGCGGCTGAAAATGACAACAACGGCATGGATGACGATGGTGAAATCGTCGAGGCTTTTGAGCCGCCGTCAGTAGACCTGACGGGCGAGGAGCTCAACGTCACTGTCGTGCCGCGCAAGGAAAACGAGTTCACCTGTTCCGTGTGCTACTTGGTGCAGTCCAATAAGCGCCTGGACCACGAAGAAGACGGGCAGCCCGTCTGTATGGACTGCGCTTAGCTCATAGGTTCAGCCGCCTAGCTGATTTACTGAGCTAATGAGCTTCTTGGCTAATGAACTTCCTGATTCTGCACGCGGCGTTTAAGCCTTGGCAGCAGCGGCCTGTTCGGGCACGAAGGCCGCAAGTAGCTCGTCGGGGTTCTTTGAGCCAATGAGCCAATAAGGTGTCGGGTCCTCTGGGTCATCGAGGACAAGCATCACATGTTCTGGCACCCAGCCATGTGTCACAAGGAATGCAGCGGGATCGAGCTGTGGGCCCAACGCATTGCGACGCGCGGTGGACGGCACTGCGGTGCTTCGGGCGACAACATCATGTGGCAGCTGCGCATCCTTCACGGTGAGCCACCGCGTGCCGTCGGTATCCTGTTCCACCTGCACCACCGTGTTGGACCATGCTAAGAGGACCCACGCGGCGATGGCGCTGAGCAGAATTGCGGGGATGATGACCCACATGATTCCGCGGTTGAGGCTGACCGTGGCTGTACAGATCGCCACAACGGCGGCCGCCATCAACCACCAGTGCCACGGCACCCACTGGCGCTCGCGATAAAGGATGACAGGGGATTCGGCAGCCGCCGAGGGGGAAGCAGACGAAGAACTCGAAGACATGGCATCAGAGTCTAGTCGTCTGGGGAGGGGAGAACCCAACGCGCCGAGTAGACATAGCCTCTAGGCCCCAGCCCGTGGGTGCGGCACGGTGGG
Source organism: Corynebacterium aurimucosum (assembly GCF_046895345.1). Classification (GTDB taxonomy): domain Bacteria; phylum Actinomycetota; class Actinomycetes; order Mycobacteriales; family Mycobacteriaceae; genus Corynebacterium; species Corynebacterium aurimucosum_G. Next base: position 653,091 of record NZ_CP160096.1, read on the forward strand.
GGCAAGGTAGGCTAGGCCGCGTGAATGAGCAACATCCCCTCGTACAACCGGTAAGTCCTTTTGGTGAGATTCAGGTAAAGCGCCTTGATAAGGAGCTTCCGCTGCCGCAGCGCGCCCACCGTGGCGATGCCGGTGCGGATCTCTATGCTGCTCACGATGTCACTCTGCGTCCCGGCGAGCGGGCTTTGGTTGGCACGGGTATAGCCCTTGCCCTGCCGATGGGCACGGTCGGCTTGGTCCACCCTCGCTCCGGCCTGGCAGCCAAGCATGGGATTTCCGTGGTCAACACACCAGGCACTATCGATGCGGAGTATCGCGGTGAGATTAAAGTCTGCCTTATTAACCACGACCCAGTAGAGACCTTTGTGGTTGAGCGGGGGATGCGTATTGCCCAACTCCTTGTGCAACGCGTGGAGTTGGTCGGTTTCCGTGAGGTTGAGGAACTCGATGAGACCGCTCGCGGTGAAGGCGGTTACGGCTCCACTGGCGTTAACTGACTCGAATAGATCAGCAACACACACGAATTAAGGAAGGTATAAACCATGGCGATGTGGCCCTTTGGCAAAAAGAAGAAGGACGACAATAAGACCGAGGACGCGGGGAAGAACCCGGATCTCCGTCAGGACGAGGCTGCTCCGGAGGCAGCAGAGACCGTAGCCGATACCGCTGCCTCGGCTCCTGCCGAATCCAGCGCGGGCCTAGTCCGTGAAGACAACGATGATTCTCATGGTGTTACCGGGATTAAGGCCGTGGCACATGATGCCATCAACGGGGAAATGGGGCCCTACGACGGCGATAACGTTGATATTGCCGAGTTCAACTTTGAAGACTTCTCGGTTGGTTTGCTGGACCTGGGTTCCATGCGCATCCCGCTGCCGAAGGGCTCGCAGGTCCAGGTGGAGATGGGCCAAGACGGCCCGCGCATGCTCCACATCCTTACGCCGCACGGCCGCATGACCCCCGTAGCCTTTGCCGCGCCGCGCACGCCAGGGCAATGGGCGGAATCTGCGGAGGATATCGTCCAAGGCTTGGAAGCCGATGGTTTTGCCGCGCACCCAGAGGACGGGCCTTGGGGATCTGAGATTGTTGGATCCAGCGACAAAGGCGGGATCCGCATTATCGGTGTGGAGGGGCCGCGGTGGATGTACCGATTGACCCTGGCCGCCCCGGCGGGCAAGGAAGAAGAGCTCGCAAAGCTGGGGCGTGAAGTCGTCGCCCGTACCTTCATCTACCGTGGTGAGGAGCCTATCCTGGCCGGAAGTTCGCTTCCTGTTATGCTGCCGCAGCAACTAGCTGAGCAAGTTCAGCAGGCCCTGAAGGAGCGCCAGCAGCAGGCCGCCGATGCCGACAACACTGCAGCACTGGAGGCCGCATCAGCTACCGAGGACGCCGAGAACGCCGCGGAGGCCCAAGCCCGCGAACAGCTGCGGGAGCTCGAAGACAACGAGAAGAACTAAAACTTTAAACGTTGTTTTCTCTCCCGGCACTAGCGAAAAGGATTCTTAAAACACGTGACCACCCCTACGCCTGAAGAGCACGATTTCACTGAGCGCGGCGCCGCCCCTAGCCCCGCAGATACCGCGGGGCCGAGTACCGATACGTCACCGCAGGAAACGGCTGTGGTCCCGGATGCCGAGGCGGAACCATCGTTGCTCGAACAGATGGGAGGCCTGACTGGGCTCGTGTCCGCGACCCTACCGGTGCTGGTTCTCATCCCGGTCAACAACGTCTGGGGGCTGGGACCAGCTCTGGTTGCGGCGCTCGGCGTGGCATTGGCCATCAGCGTGTGGCGTTTGGCCCGCAAAGAGACCCTGCAGCCGGCTATTTCCGGCCTGTTGGGCGTGGCCATCTGCGCCGCCATTGCCTGGTTTACAGGGGATGCCAAGGGCTACTTCCTTTATGGAATCTGGATGTCGCTCGTGCTGTTCATCGTGGCGGTGGTTTCTATCATCGCGCGCTGGCCACTCGTGGGCGTGGTCTGGAAGGGCCTGAACGGCGATGACATGGGGTGGCGCACAGTACCGAAGGCGCGGCGGGCCTATGCTTTAGCAACAGCGGGGTGGGCCGCTGTTTTCATCGCCCGGTTTATAGTGCAGCGCGCGCTGTACGACGCCGACGAGACCACCACCCTCGGCATCGTCCGCATCCTCATGGGCTGGCCGCTGACCGGTATCGTCACCATCCTGACTGTTTGGATGGTGCGCCGCGCCAACGCTGCTGTTGAGGAAGCGCAGGGCTCCGGAATTACTCAAGGAGAAAACTCATGACTAAGACTGAGCGGAACGCTGAGAGCGCAGCCATCACCAAAGGCCAGTCTTTCGGTACCACCATCGAGCGCATGGGGCACGGCGGTGTCGGAATCGGCGCAGCACCCGACGGGCGTGTGTGTTTCGTTCCCGGCGCTTTTCCTGGAGACCAGGTAACAGTGACGGCCACCAAGGTGAAGAAGTCTTTCACGGAAGCCGAAATCAATGCTGTGCTCAAGGCAAGCCCTGACCGCGTTGCATCTGCCTGCCCGGCGGCACAGCGGGGTGCCGGGTGCTGCGACTTCGCTGAGCTAGATCCAGCGGCGGAGCCAGGAATCAAGGTCGCAGTCTTGCGGGATCAGCTGCGCCGGGTGGGACGCCTTGAGAGTATTCCAGAAATTGAGCCTATTGATGTGGCGCCCCAGCGAGGGTGGCGCACGCGGGTCCGGTTGGGCGTCGACAAGCAAGGCCGTGCTGGTGTGCGCAAGCGCGGATCCACAGAACTGATTACGGACACGGCGTGCAGCCAGCTAGTACCGGGCCTTGTCAGCGGTCTGGTCGGTCCTGGAGCCCGCACATTTAGCCCTGGCGCGGAGGTCATTGCGGTCATGGACAGTGACGGGAACCGCCACGTCGTGGAAACCCGGAAGGCGCCGCGCGGCCGGAGGATCGAGACTATTCGGGAGACCATCGAGGCGCCGGCGCAAGACGTAGTTCAACGCGCTGATGGCCACGAGTTTCATTTCCCACCCACCGCCTTTTGGCAGGCGCATATCGGCGCACCTGATGTCTACACGCGTCTGGCACGTCAGTGGCTCGCGGCCGAGGACGAGGCCCAAGAACACGAAGCAACGAAGGAATCCGAGGTCACTGCAGTAGCGTGGGATCTCTACGGAGGAGTAGGGCTATTCGTTCCCGCGCTGGCTGAAGTCACTGCACCTGAGGGTGGGCGCGCCACGGTGTATTCCGTCGATTACTCGCCGGCGGCTGCGGCAGCGCAGCCGGGCCTTTCAGAAATTGATGTGCACTTCCGGACGGCTAAGGTGGAGCAGGCTGCAAGCCAGCTGCCGCGGCCAACAACGGTCATTTTGGACCCTCCGCGTACCGGTGCGGGTGTTGAGGTAGTGGAGGCCATTGCCGCCGCGGCGCCGCAGCGCGTCCTCCACATCGGCTGTGATCCCGCTACGTTTGCGCGTGATATCGCTGCATGGTCCGAGTGCGGCTACCGCATGGAACGCCTAGCTATGGTGAATGCCTTTCCCGGAACACACCATTTTGAGACCTTGGCGCTGCTAGTTCCTGCGGCATAAGGCAGGATGCATCCGTGGCGAAAGATCCCGGGGTAATGATTGACGTGTCACGCGTATAAGCGGGTACGGTGGTAGAGAAGAAAACGATCGATGAAGGGGTTTAAGGCAAGCTCTATGGGCATTTTGGATTCCATTCAATCACCAGGCGATCTCAAAGCCCTGAGCAAGACGCAACTGGTTGAGCTCGCGGCGGATATCCGCCAGCGTTTGATTGAGAAGGTGTCCGCCACGGGCGGTCACCTTGGGCCCAACCTGGGTGTTGTGGAGCTCACGGTGGCGATCCACCGCGTCTTCGATTCCCCGCGGGACCCCATCGTCTTCGATACCTCGCACCAGTCTTATGTGCACAAGATGCTCACCGGCCGTGCCAACCAGTTTGATTCCTTGCGTCAGAAAGGCGGCTTATCCGGGTACACGGACCGTGGGGAATCGGAACACGACTGGACTGAATCCTCGCACGCTTCGGCAGCGCTATCCACGGTGGACGGCCTTTCCAAGGCTTTCAAGATTCGCGGTGAATCGCACCGCAATGCCGTGGCAGTCGTCGGTGATGGTGCCCTCACCGGTGGCATGTGCTGGGAGGCATTGAACAACATCTCTGCGGATAAAGACCGCAACGTCGTCATCATCGTTAACGACAATGGCCGCTCCTATTCGCCGACCATTGGCGGCCTTTCGGAGAACCTCGGGCGTATTCGTGCACAGCATGGTTATGACGAGTTCATGGAGTTGGGCAAGAAGCGCCTGAAGTCGATGGGCTGGGTGGGCGAACGTACCTTTGATGCTCTGCACGCGGTCAAGGAGGGCGTAAAGTCTACCGTTTTGCCCACCGAGATGTTTCCAGAGCTGGGAATCAAGTACATTGGCCCCATCAATGGCCACGATATCGACGCGGTGGTCCGGGCACTGAGCTATGCCCGGGACTATGACGGTCCCATCATCGTGCACACCGTCACGGAGAAGGGGCATGGCTTTGCCCCGGCGGTTAATGAGCCGAAGGACCAGATGCACTCCACCGGAGCTATCGACCCGGTCACCGGTGTCTCCAAGGGGCAAAAGCAGCCGGGATGGACTGCGGCCTTTTCCGAGGAACTCATCAAGGCCGGTCATGCGCGCGAGGATATCGTGGCTATTACCGCTGCTATGGCGGGGCCGACGGGCCTTGCGCCCTTCCAGGAGGAATTCCCGGAGCGATTCTTCGACGTTGGCATCGCGGAACAGCATGCCATGGCCTCCGCCTCTGGTCTGGCGCTGGCCGGAATGCATCCGGTAGTGGCGGTGTACTCCACTTTTCTTAACCGTGCAGTGGACCAAGTCGTCATGGACATCGCGCTGCTCAAGCTGCCCGTCACCATCGTGCTCGACCGCGCCGGTGTCACGGGGTCTGATGGCCCTTCGCACAATGGAGTGTGGGACATGGCGTTGATGAGCATCGTTCCGGGCATGCGCATTGCCGCGCCGCGCGATGGCGCACGCCTGCGTGAGCTCTTTAATGAGGCCATCGCTATCGAGGATGGCCCCACGGTGGTGCGCTTCCCCAAGGGCAACCTCCTTGATGACCGCGACGAACTCAAGCGGCTCGATGACGGGGTAGATATCCTGAGCTATTCCGATGCTGCCGCGGCGGAAGCCACTGATGTACTTATCGTCGCTATCGGTGCCATGAGTGCGCGTTCCCTGGGTGCAGCTGAGCTGCTCGAAGCCCAAGGCTTCAACGTGACGGTCGTGGACCCACGCTGGCCGGTGCCGGTCCCGCAATCCATCGTTGCACTCGCTGCTGATCATGATCTTGTGGTCACGGTGGAGGATGGCCTCTTGCGGGGCGGCGTGGGGTCCATGGTGGCGGAAGCACTCGACGCCGCGGATGTGGATACCCCAGTCCACCGCCTTGGTGTTCCTGGGTGCTTCCCTAAGCATGCCAGCCGCGGAGAAATCCTTGAGGAATTCGGGTTGACCCCGGAGGGAATCGCGGAATCCGTGAATGAGTGGGTAGCTGCTCGGAGCTAGAGGCGCGGTGGCATAGAGCGCATTCGCGCTAGACCGCGACGCAGGAGCGGCGTGGACAGCTCTACCTGCCATTCGCGCACACCTTGGGAACGCAGGAAATCGGGGATATCGGCGTCTGCTGCGATCTCGCCCGCCACACCGCCTTCAGGTCCGCAGGCCGCCCAGACTACTGCGCGGACCAAGCTGGGTTTGAGGATCAGCTCGTAGCTCATACCCAGCTCTTCACCGAGAGCCTCGAAATCACTACGGATCTCGGTATAGAGCTGCCACAGCTCGGGGAAATCTCGGTTAAAAGCTGATTTGGAAGGAACCGGGTGTGGGCTGCGCAACGCCTTCGGCCACTGCTGGCGCGGGCTAGCAAGGGCGGTCTCGACGGCATCGAACCAGCGTAAGGTGGCGCCGCCGCGGCGGCGGGGGAAGCCTTTAACTTGATTGATTTCGTGCGGCGACCGGGGTACGCGGCGGGCGATTTCGATGAGCACGCGGTGCGATAGCACTCGGTTAGGGGCGATGTCTTGGGAGCGGGCGATGGATTCGCGTCGCTGCCACAGTTCACGGGCTACCACGAGTTGCTCTCGGGAGCGCAGAGAGGAGATACCCTTGAGGGCCCGCCACGACCTGGGCTCAGGCCCAGTGATGCGGGCGTGGTCTTCGACAATCCGCTCAAACTCTTCATAGGCCCAGTCGAGCTTGTCCTGTTCCGCAAGAATATCTCGCAGTGTCACGGCGAGCTCGTTGAGAAGCTCCACGTCGAGCGCCGCATAATTGCGCCACTTCCGCGGGATGGGGGTTTCGGACCAGTCGGAATCGCCGTAGCCTTTTTCCAGTTCAACGTCGAAAAGCTCCAGCACCATTGCGGCCAAGTTAGGGTGTGCGAAACCGGCGAAGCGGGCAGCTAGCTCGGTATCGAACAGCATGCCCGGATATAGGCCCAGCCACGCTAGGCTTGGGAGATCGGAAGGGGCGGCATGGACCACCCACTCTTGCCCATTGAGCACCGGTGCGAGTGCTGCGCGGAGCTCATCGCGGTGATGCTCCGGGGCGAACAAGAACGTGCCTGCACCCTCTCGGCGGATTTGCACGAGGAAGGCGCGGTCATCAAAACGGTAGGACGAGGCGCGTTCGGTGTCGATGGCAAACGGCCCGGTGCCCGCAGCTAAGCGGGCGGCACCGGCCTGAAACTGACGGGGAGAAAGGAGGACTTTCGGCGTCCCATCAACCGGTACCTGGCGCAATTCGCTCATCTTAGCGTCCGAGTTCGGCTACGCCCTCTGGCGGCAAACCAGCGACGAGGGAGAGGACTTGCGCAAAAGCTTCGACGTGTGGGGCGAGATCCAGGCCGGATGCAGTCCACGAGGCGCGCATTTCTAATTGGTAGGCGCGCGGTGGTCCGCCAATTTCGCCGAAACGAACGGAAGCGGTCGAGGTGACGGTGCCTCCCAAGTTCGTATGCGTAGCTTCGCGCACGTCGAGGGATTCAGTGAGCCATTCCCAGGCGACGTCGGGAAGCAGCGGGTCCCCGGCGACGGCATCGTCCAAGTCTGCCTGGATGTAGGCCACCAGGCGCATCGCACCTTCCCATGCTTCCTCAGCGCCTGGGTCGTGCAACAGGATGAGGCGGCCGAAGGCATCGCCTTCAGAGTCAGTAGGGATAAGGTCCCCGTGTTCTGTGCGCTCAACCTCGAGGCCGATGGCGTGGCTGAATGGAGCCAGGCGTTGCGGTGGGCGGATGGTGCCCAAGGTGATTTCGGGGCGCAGCTGTGCGGCATGGAGGGACTCGACGGCCTCCGTGAAGGCGGTCGGAGTGCTCGGCTCCGCAGGGCGCGATTCGGCGGAAGAGGCGGCGGCGCGATCGTGCAGGTTGGTCGGTGCCCCTGCGAGGTTGCGCGAAGAAACGTCGGAATTGCTCACGGGGATCAAGGTATAAGCTCCGCCCGTGTGGCGGTGGAAGGCGCGCCGAAAGGCTAGTGGCGCGCGGGGGCGCCTCCAACTTATGATGGATAAGAAACTCTGTCGGTTGAAAGAAGGAGAAAGGCATGTCGAAGGTCAACTTCGCCGAGCTCAACAAGGTCCAACGCTATTCGCAGCACGCGGTATTTCAGGTGATCCCGGGTGCATTGGGCACGGAGCGCGAGGAGATCGTGGCACAAGTACAGAAGTTCTTCTCTGAGCTCGAGGAAGCAGGCGTGGTTACCGTGCGCGGTATCTACGATCTTTCCGGAATGCGCGAGAGCGCTGATTACATGATTTGGTGGCACGCGGAAGAATTCGCCGACATCCAAAAGGCTTTCGCAGATTTCCGCCGCGAGACCGTCCTGGGCCAGGTTTCTGAGGTGACCTGGGTGGGCAATGCTCTGCACCGCCCGGCTGAGTTCAACAAATCCCACCTGCCGTCTTTCATTATGGGCGAGGAACCCGGCGAGTGGATTTCTGTCTACCCCTTCGTGCGCTCCTATGACTGGTACACCATGGATGAGGAAAAGCGCCGCCGTATCCTCATGGAGCACGGTATGCAGGCACGCGACTACCCGGATGTGCGCGCCAACACCGTGCCGGCCTTCGCGCTGGGTGACTATGAGTGGATTCTGGCCTTTGAGGCTCCGGATCTGCACCGCATCGTGGACCTGATGTACCTCATGCGCTACACGGAGGCGCGCCACCACGTGCGAGAGGAGATTCCCTTCCACACCGGACGCCGTGTGAAGGACGTGGCTGAGCTCATCGCGATTTTGCCCTAAAGAGTCGCGATAGCACCGGATGCCGGTTGAGGGTTTAGTCCTCGACCGGCTTTTCTTCTAAGTCGAGGCAGATGGAATTAATGCAGTAGCGCAGGTCCGTCGGCGTATCGTAGCCTTCGCCTTCGAAGACGTGTCCAAGGTGGGACTCGCAGTTAGCACACAGCACCTCGATGCGGCGCATGCCCAGTGAATTGTCCTCGCGCTCAATGATGGCGTCGCCGGCCAAGGGGGAGAAGAAGGATGGCCAGCCGCAGTGCGACTCGAACTTTTCCGTGGAGCGGAAGAGCTCGGTACCGCAGGCACGGCAGGAGTACACGCCTTCGGTGGTGGTGTTGGTGTATTCGCCGACGTGCGGTGCCTCGGTGCCAGCCTCGCGCAGGACGTGGTATTCCTCCGGACTTAGGCGCTTGCGCCATTCAGTATCAGCAATGAGCTTGAAATCAGTCATGCAGGGAGTTTATCGCTCGCTTGAGGTGTGGGGCTAGTGCCTCGCTCCGCGCTCCACCAGCCGGCCACCGAGGCGGTGGTCACGACGATGAGCAGTCCCCACCCAAGGGTAGCGATGAAGACGCTCATCCAGTGCGCGGCGGTGGGCATGCTGGACGACGTCCACTCGAGCGGCGCCAAGAATAAAAATGCGGCCAACCATGCTCCCCACGTGTGGAAGACCGAGCGCGCAAGTACCACCGTAAACAGCATGGGGATAAGCCACATGGAGTAATACTGCTGACCCAGGGAGGAAAGGAAGAAGATGCCGACCATGATGGCACCGCTGGTGCTCAGCGCCCAGAAGGTCGGCTCGCTGTCGCGCCAGCGCAGCAGACCGAGGATCGCCACTGCCGCAAGTACTGCGAAGAGCAACCAGATGGGGCAGTAGATGATGCCGGGGAGATCGAAGTAGGCGCGCACGCCCGGCCACGAGGCGTTGGCATAATCGCGCGTTGTGGCCAGGTAGGGCAGAAGGTTGGCGCGGAAGCCCTCCACGCCAGGAACCAACGGCCAGGCCGCAAGGTTAGCCGCCAAAGGTACAGCTATGCCCAGACCTATCGTGAGCCAGCGCTTGCGCACCAGCGCGAGGAAAAGCAGCGGGGCAAATTGTGGTTTGACCAGAATCGCCAGTCCGATGCACAAGCCGGCGGCCCAGCCGTGTTTATCCAACAAGGACAAGAACGCCACCATCGCGAGTAGCAATAAACCGTTGATGTTGGTAAAGACCAACGTGTTGATGACTGATTCGGTAGCGAAGGCTGCGGCGATGCTGACCGGCCACAGCGGGCCCCGCAGGCTGTGGCCTACGAAGCGGGTCAACACGGCTAGCGCAGCGATGATGGCAGCAGCGTTGGCCAGAATGAAGGCGATGCGCGCGTGTTCCTCGGACACGATCCCCAAGGGTGACAGAAGGACGGTGGCCCCAGGGTTGTAGAGATAAAGCGGTTCGACGAAGGAATAGTTCTGCTCATAAACCGGGTTGCCCTCCCAGAACCTCCGGATCGCGCGGTAGACGGTGCCGAAATCATCAGTCACCGTGCCGTTGAAGGCGAGCACGAAGATGCGATGGAAAACCAAGACTATGGCGGCGGGCCACGCGGCGGCCGTCCACAGTCGCGCGGAAGCTGGGGATGAGGGAGCCGGAGAAGTCACGGCAGCACAGTTTACGGTGTTTGTGCGCGCCGGTAGCGCAGAAACACCGTGCTGTCGACGGTGTCGACGTTCTCCAACTCGAGCTTGAGTGCAGGGGAGGTGGCCTTACCATCGACGACGGGCTTGTCGACGGAAGGCGATAAGTGCGGATCGAGCGTCAAATAGAGCTTGTCCACAAGCCCTTCGGCGATAAAGGCGGAATACACGGAAGGGCCGCCCTCGCAACTGATGCGGCGCGCGCCCCGTGCGCGGAGGGCTGCGATTGCCTCGCTCATGGTGCCGGTGCCAATGCTTAGAATTTCGGCGCCTGCCTCGATGAGGTGCTGTGCCTCGGGCGAAGATGCGCGCGATTCCGGGGTGAGCACGATGGGGCCGGAGGCCATAAGGTCCTCGAATCCGGAAAAGTCTAGCGAGTGACTGAGAATGGCAAGGCGGGTGTTGCTCGCGGGCCCATAAGATTCTGCCTTCACCGTGGCTGAGCCCACCACGGTAACCTCGGCCCAGTCGCGTAAGGCCGCGAAAAGCTTGGCATCAGTGTCGTTGCCCATGGGGCCGGAGGTGCCATCGATGGTGGCTGAGCCGTGAAGCGTGCTGACGGCGTTGAGTCGAATACCTTCGCTGTCAGGGCCGAGCAGGGTGTCGATGAGTGCGGTGTTATCCATGTGGCCAGCGTACGTGGCTTAAGTCCTAACCCTGGCATAGGCTCAAGTCCCTTAAGCCAAGCCAAGCGCATTTAGGATAAAAGAAAAAGACCGCAGATGAACTGCGGTCTCAATGAGTGGTCCTAGCTGGGATTGAACCAGCGACCTTTCCGGTGTGAACGGAACGCTCTCCCACTGAGCTATAGAACCTCGGTGCAGAACTTAAAGTACACCGCAGTGATGACAACCCCCTAATCGTCCAGCTCAACCAGGGTGAGCAGAGTTTCGCGGAGCTTGTAGCTCAAGGTGGGGCACGTCGTTGTGCTGTGTTGTCGAAGTCTCAATGACATCGATGTAATCCATCTGCTGCAGGGTGGCTTGCGAATGGTGCTGTGGGCTGCGGATTTGGAAACTGCGGCGGCGCACGATAAAGTTTCTTCTCGCACCACGGCATACCGGCCGGGAACGTGCAATGCGGATGTAGCGCAGTTGGTAGCGCATCACCTTGCCAAGGTGAGGGTCGCGAGTTCGAGTCTCGTCATCCGCTCCAAGACTTTCTTGATATCAAGCTTATTGGTATTGATGAACAGAAGGTCTTGATAAATATATAAGCGCGATTAGCTCAGTGGGAGAGCGCTTCCCTGACACGGAAGAGGTCACTGGTTCAATCCCAGTATCGCGCACACGGACTTAAGTCCTAGAAACCGGGCCTGGTTTCGAATGCGGATGTAGCGCAGTTGGTAGCGCATCACCTTGCCAAGGTGAGGGTCGCGAGTTCGAGTCTCGTCATCCGCTCCAGCACATGTAGTGTGTGAGGCGGTATCGCCACGGTGGAATGGCCGAGTGGTGAGGCAACGGTCTGCAAAACCGTGCACACGGGTTCGATTCCCGTTTCCACCTCAAGAGCTGGCACCCAATTCTGGGTGCAGTGAGCGCGTTTAGCTCAGCGGGAGAGCGCTTCCCTGACACGGAAGAGGTCACTGGTTCAATCCCAGTATCGCGCACAGGGTTTCCACTAGGAGCCTGCGACGAGCGAGAGCTCGTCACGCGGATGTAGCGCAGTTGGTAGCGCATCACCTTGCCAAGGTGAGGGTCGCGAGTTCGAGTCTCGTCATCCGCTCCACATCGAGTGCCCCTCCTAAACTGGAGGGGCACTTTTTAGTTTTTCCGTCTCCCGGGTCGACTTCTAGGGTTAAGGGGGTGGAAAGGGGCTCTTCCCCGTCGACGAGAGAACTTCCATTCAGCTGTTTATGATGTTTCTCACAGTCTTGTCGTCCCAAGGAAGTAGACATCATGAAAGCCTTTTCTCCACCTTCGTCTTTCCCGCAGGGCCTGTCACGCGGGGTCTTTGCTATTCTCGCAGCGCTTTTCATCGCGTTTCTCGGCGTGGCGTCGATACCAGCTTTTGCGCAGAATCCCACCGGGGTGACGCCGAGCGCCGAGCCGAGCTCCGAAGCCACCTCCAATGGGGGTGCGGCCGATTCCCAGAGCGGCGCAACGATGCTCGTCCTCGACTCCTCTGGCTCGATGAATGCTCAAGACGCCGGCGGGCAGACCCGTCTCGATGCGGCGAAAGACGCAACGAAGAAATTCGTATCTGAACTTGGTGGCACCATTCCTCTCGGCCTAGTTACCTATGGCGGCACGGTCGACGAGGCCCCAGAGAACCAAGAAGCGGGGTGCCAGGACATCCACGTGGTCAGTGGCACCAAAGAGGATGTAGGGGATTCTTTCACCGGTCCTATTGATGCACTCCAGGCGAAGGGCTATACCCCGATTGGTGATTCTCTGAAGAAGGCCGCCGAGGAATTGGGTGGTCAGCACGGCACCATTGTGCTTGTCTCTGATGGAATCGATACCTGTGCGCCGCCGCCAGTATGTGAGGTGGCTAAGGAACTCCACGAGCAGGGCATTGACCTGGTCATCAACACCATTGGCTTTAACGTCGATGAGGAAGCCCGCAAGGAGCTTTCCTGCATTGCAGATGCCGCGGGCGGTGAGTATCTCGACGCCGATGATGCTGACTCACTGGCAGCGATGATTAAGAAGGCCGCTGGGCGCGCCGCGGACATCTATCAATCCGTTGTCGAGCAGATCGAAGGCAGCGAAGACATCAGCCAACCAACGCCGCTTCCACGCTGGGAATCTGGAGAGGACTTCATCTTCCGTGCTAAGTTGGATGCCCCGCCGAACGGTGGCGAGGATACTCACAAGGATTTCCACGCTGAGTCATGGTCTATTCCCGTTAAACCGGGTGAGCGCTATGTGGCGACGATATACAAGACTCTGGACGGCGCAGTGGTTAAGCCACAAAGTCTCGGTATGTCGGTTTTCTTTGGTGACGGTTCCGAGCCACCCACCGGAAATCATGGAGGTGAGCAAGGTTCCATCGAGTGCACTGCTGATCGGGACCCGTTCCATACCTCCATTCGCACAGATGCTTTGCCGAGCGCAAGCGCTTTTACGCGAGAAATGGGCTCCGAAACGTGTCCAGATGACGAGATTGTCTTGACCGCGATGCGAGCGTTGGACCATAAGCCAGAGGAGCCCCTAGACGTGGAAGTCCTCCTCCACCGCATTGACCCTGTGTCCAATATGGATGAGCTGGTGAGTGGGTTGACCAGTGAGGTTGAGGGCGAGCTTCATGCCAGTTTTGAAGGTGCTGAGAAAGTTCGTGCGGCTAGCTGGTTCGGCGATGCCATTGAGCTGAAAAGCGGAGACACCATCGAGACCGATATCGTGCGCGGTGAGGCGCAAGTCTTCAAGGTTCCCATGAAGGAAGGGCAGCAGCTTGCCGCCGCCTTGAAAGTAGGCGAGATGTCTGATGAGAATGCCTTGAAGTATTCGGCCCTCAACTTGGAGATTCTTAACCCAGCGCGCGAGCGAGCTGGTGACAACGATTCTATGTCGGCGTTGAACGAGGGCCAAGAACTTGCGGCACACTCAGTTACACCGACGGCATTCGCTAACCGTTTCGGTCAAAGTCAGGCAAACGGGCAAGAAGCCCAAGCTAACTGGTTGGAGGGGGACTATTACATCTTGGTCACCTTGGACGCGGGCACGGGGTCCGAAAAGGAAGATGAGGCGTCTGATAGTAAGCGAGACACGGTGAAATATGTCCTCACCACCAAGGTCTTGGGGGAGCCAATCCAAGGGCCCATCTATGAGCCTGTCAAGGAGAAGACTGAGGCACCGGAGAGTGATGGTGACGAAGGAAATGTGGACCAAGCAGCAAGCGCCGATGAGGATAAAGGCCTCGGCCTTGGCGCTCTCGGTTATTTCCTAGCTGCGGCCTTGGGCATCATCGCTGTTGCCGTAATCATCCTGGCAGTTATCCTTCTGCGCGGACGTAGCCACTAGAAGTCTTACAGAAAGCACGACCTTGCTGCTGGAGAAGGCTGGGAACTTTTCCGCCGCGTGCAACGACTACTTGGTAACCTCGCACATTCCGTGCGGGGTGAAGGATTGGCTCGAGGATCCCTCCCGGCGATAGGATGAGGGAACCTTCAACCAAAAGTTTCATCCGACCATCAAGGAGTAGTCCGGGAAATGCAGCTGCGTCAGGTCACTACGGGAATTACCGCTGGGGCCGCAGGCCTTGCGATTGGATTGTCCGCGCCGCTAGCGGTGGCACATGACTCAGTCATTGGCGGCAACGTGGTGGGTGACGCACCGCTGGAAGAGTTTCCGCGTGAAATCACGCTGGAGTTCTCTGGTATTCCCCGGGATGACTTCAATACTTTTGCCGTAAGCGATAAGTTAAGCGGCGAGGTGCTCTTTGACGCCACCCCAACCATTGATGGCCGCAATCTCACCGTTGAGGTTCCTCAGGATATCGAACCTGGCGATGGTGAATACCAGGTAGGTTTCCGCATTACCTCTTCCGATGGCCACTCCACGCTCGGTTCCGTGCCGTTTAGCGTGGGCTCTGGGGCCGGTGGGCATGAGGACGCAGATGCTTCTGCCGATGGTGCCAAGGAAGGCGAAGAGGCACAGGAGTCTCAGGATCCGCTGAGTTCCTTGCCCGCCGCGGCCAAATGGATCATTGGCGTAGGAGCAGTTCTCGTCGTCGGCGCGGCAGTCTTCGCCTTCGGGGCGAAAACACGTCGCTCGGGTGAAGAAGGCTCAGAAGACTCAGAAATCTAAACATCACGCGGCTCTGATGAGGCGAGAGCCAATCCGCACTTTCCTTAACTACTGTTACTGCAGAAAGGCATGTTTCATGCTGAATACTCGTTCTTTCCTCCGTGTCTCCGTGGCAGCTCTCGCAGCTGGCAGCCTTACCTTGGCGGCTTGCTCTCCGAGCGAAGAGGATTCCACCGCAGCCCCGTCGAGCGCTGCCGCTGGCGCTGACAATGGTGCCGACAAGGACGCAGAGGCCAGTACTTCGGTTTCTTCCTCCGCTGAGTCTGGCGTAACTTTCGAGGATGCTGTTGTGCGCGCCATGGAGAAGGACTCCGATATGACCGCTATTTTCGGCACTCTCCACAACAACACGGACAAGAACATCAACGTGGTTGGCTTCAGCTCTTCGGTGAAGGCGGAGCACTACGAGATCCATGAGGTTGTCGATGGCGTCATGCAGGAGAAGGAGGGCGGTTTCGATATCCCTGCCGGCGAATCCATTGAGCTCGCGCCGGGCGGTTTCCACTTCATGTTGATGGGCGTGACCGAGCCCGTCATGGCCGGCGAGACCGCAATCCTGACGCTGGAGCTTGCTGACGGTTCCACGGTCGAGCTCGGTGACATCCCGGTGCGCACCATTGGTGCCGGCGATGAAGACTACGGCGACATGGGCCACATGAACCACGGAGACATGGACCACTCGGAATCCGCAGACATGTCTGACATGAAGAAGGAAGATCACGCGCACTAGAAACCAGCGTGTTCCGAGCCAAGGTAGGCAAGAAATCAGTTCTCACGAGATAGGGAGAAATCAAGGATGAACGGGTTCGCGGAACCTGTCAGCCGGCGTGGATTACTCGCCGGAAGTGCTGTGGCGGCAAGCGCGGTAGCGCTTGCAAGCTGTGCGAAAGGGGATGAACCTGGACAGGCATCTGCGGATGCCTCCCGCGCAGCGCAGGCTGGTGACGCTGGGAGCACTGGGCCGGAGCGCCGCGAGGAAACCATGGGCGGCGATATCGTCGCCTTCGACGGCAAGCACCAGGCGGGCATCCAAACCCCGGTCCAGGCGCATGTGGAGCTGGTGGGCTTCAATCTGAAAAAGGGGACTACTGCACGCGGGGCGACCGCGCTCATGCGCCTATGGACGGAAGACGCCCGCCGCCTGTGCACCGGTGAGAACCCGCTGGGTAGCCTCGAGCCCGAATTGTCTACTACCCCAGCAAACCTCACCGTCACGTGCGGTTGGGGAGAGGGATTCTTCGACACGGTGGACGTCGCCAAGCCCAGCTGGCTGCGCGATATCCAGGCTTTTGACCATGATGACCTCCGCCCGGAATGGGGCCAGACAGATATCGTCCTGCAGATCTGCAGCGATGACCCTTTCACTGCCGCCTTCGTGTTGCGGCATATGACCCGCGCGGGCAAAGATTACGCCGACGTTGCGTGGATCCAGCAGGGGTTCAGCCATGCCTATGGCTCCGCACCGAAGGGGGAGACCCCACGCAACCTCTTTGGGCAAAAGGACGGAACGGTCAATCCCCGAAGCGATGAAGACTTCGACGAGCAGGTGTGGATCGAAGACGGCCCCTTCGCCGGCGGCAGCGCCATGGTGGTACGCCGCATCCACATGAACCTGGACACATGGGAGCAGCTTGATCGCGCGGCACGTGAGAACGCGACTGGGCGCACGCTCGAAACCGGTGCTCCTCTAGGCGCTAAGGACGAGTTCGACCCGGTGGATCTGGATGCCCGTAACGAGTTTGGGCTCAAAGCCATTGATGAAAACTCGCATGTCGCCAGAGCGCATCCGCCGGCAGAGCATCCAGAACAAAAGCTTTTGCGTCGCCCGTATAGCTACAACCTGCCGCCGACTCCGGAGACCACCCAGCGCGGTGAACTTAGCAACGCCGGATTGATCTTCATCTGCTACCAGAAGGACCCGACGAGGCAGTTTGAGCCTATTCAAGCGCGCCTTGATGAAGCGGATCGCCTCAATGAGTGGATTCGCCACATTGGTTCGGCCGTGTACTACATGCCGGCCGGAACTGAGGGCGAAACCTTCTGGGGCGAATCGCTCATACGCAGTTAAGAGGGGTAGACTAAGCCGCTGTAACTTTCTCGTTGAGTGCTGCTCGGCCAGGTATGTCGAGCGGCGCGTGAGCGCAAAGGAGCGCACCAAGTCATGGCGGAAATGATTCCAGCAGTCCCGGTGAACTACGAACCAATCACGGTCCCAGCCGGTACTGCCGTGGGAGCAGCGATGCGTGAGCATGAGCTGCCCAACAAGGGCCCGGAAGCTGTCGTCGTCGTCCGCGGCGCCGATGGAACCCTCTACGACCTTTCCCACACTCCGGACACGGACGCCGAGTTCACCCCGGTTGCTGCCTGCGAGGAAGACGGCCGCGCTGTTATCCGCCACTCCTGCGGACACGTCATGGCACAGGCAGTGCAGGCGGAATTCCCCGGCACCAAGCTGGGCATTGGCCCGGCCATCGAGAATGGCTTCTACTTTGACTTCCAGACCGCTGAGCCCTTCACCCCGGAGGACCTTAAGGCCATTGAGAAGCGTATGAAGAAGATCATCAAAGGCGGCCAGCGCTTCGAGCGCCACGTCTACTCCTCCACGGAGGAAGCAGAGCAGGCGCTTGCTGCCGAGCCGTTTAAGCTCGAGCTGGTCCAGGATAAGGGCAACGTGGATCCTGATTCCGATGAGGCTGCCGAGGTCGGTGCCGGGGATCTGACTCACTATGACAACGTGAACCCGCGTACCGGCGAGGTGGAGTGGTTTGATCTCTGCCGCGGCCCGCACGTGCCGACTACCAAGTACATCCCGGCATTTACGCTGACGCGTTCTTCTGCTGCCTACTGGCGCGGCGACCAGTCCAAGGCTGGCCTGCAGCGCATTTATGGCACCGCCTTCGAATCCAAGGAAGCCCTGGAGTCTTACAAGACCATGGTCGAAGAGGCCGAAAAGCGTGACCACCGCCGCCTGGGTGCTGAGCTGGACCTGTTTTCCTTCCCAGATGAGATTGGTTCTGGTTTCCCAGTCTTTCACCCCAATGGCGCCACCGTGCGCATGGAGATGGAAGAGCACTCCCGCCGCCGCCACATCGCCGACGGCTATTCCTTCGTATCCACCCCGCACCTGACCAAGGGCGACCTGTTCAAGAAGTCCGGTCACCTGGATTTCTACGCGGATGGCATGTTCCCGCCGATGCAGCTCGACGGCGAGTGGGATGAGGACGGCAACTGCACTAAGCAGCCGCAGGATTACTACGCCAAGCCGATGAACTGCCCGATGCACAACCTCATTTTCGCTTCTCGTGGTCGTTCCTACCGTGAATTGCCGCTGCGCCTCTTCGAGTTCGGTACGGTCTACCGCTACGAGAAGTCTGGCGTTATCCACGGCCTGACCCGCGCCCGCGGCTTTACCCAAGATGACTCGCACATTTACTGCACCCCGGAGCAGCTCGAAGACGAGCTGACCAAGGTTCTGGAGTTCATTATTTCCTTGCTCAAGGACTATGGCTTGGATGACTTCTACCTTGAACTGTCCACCAAGGACCCGAACAAGTACGTCGGCTCAGATGAGATTTGGGAGCGCTCGACGGCTATCTTGCAGTCAGTGGCGGAGAAGTCCGGCCTCGAGCTGGTTCCGGACCCAGCAGGCGCGGCCTTCTACGGCCCGAAGATTTCTGTTCAGGCTCGCGATGCCATCGGCCGTACCTGGCAGATGTCCACCGTGCAGCTGGACTTCAACTTGCCTGAGCGCTTCGAGCTTGAATACACAGCATCGGATGGCACGAAGCAGCGCCCGATCATGATTCACCGTGCGCTCTTCGGCTCCATTGAGCGTTTCTTCGGCGTGCTACTGGAGCACTATGCGGGGGCATTCCCGGCGTGGCTGGCTCCGCACCAGGTGGTGGGCATCCCGGTCGCCGATACCTTCGCCCCGCACCTCGAGGAAGTCTGTGCGCAGCTGCGCACGCGGCCTGCGCGCTGACGTGGACACGTCCGATGACCGCATGCAGAAGAAGATCCGCAACCACACCACGGGCAAGGTGCCATTCATGCTCCTGGCCGGTGAGCGTGACGTCGAAGCAGGTGCGGTGTCGTTCCGCTTCCTCGATGGAACCCAGGTCAATGGTGTGCCGGTCGAGGCGGCAATCAACGTTATCGAAGCGTGGGTTCGTGAGCGCAACAACGAGCAACCGACTAAGGACAGCATCGCCGAGCGCGTCTAGATGCAGGCATCTAGACAGAGGCTAGAAAGGGAGAACACTAAGAGTGGGAGAGTACGTCGATACCGGCCTGGGAACCCCCGACCGCTTAGAGCGCCTGTGGGCGCCGTACCGCATGAGCTACATCAAGCGTGAGGGCGGCGCCGGCGACGTGCCCAAGGAAGCCCATAATCCGTTCGTGGAGATTCCACAGATGTCGGACGAGGACGGGCTCATCGTTGCTCGTGGCGAGTTTGTCTACTGTGTTCTCAACCTCTACCCCTATAACGCCGGGCACATGATGGTGATCCCATACCGTCAGGAATCAGAGCTGGAAAACCTCACCGAGGAAGAATCTCGCGAGCTCTTTCAGTTCGCGCAGGCTGCTATTCGGGTTCTTAAAAAGGTCTCCGGCCCCGATGCTGTCAACGCAGGCTTTAACTTGGGACGTGCCTCGGGCGGCTCGGTGGGGCAGCACCTGCACATGCACATCGTTCCGCGCTGGAGCGGAGACTCAAATTTCATGACTATTGTGGACGGCGTCAAAGTGCTGCCGCAGCTCCTCAAAGACACCCGGTCCCTGTTGGCGCAGGGGTGGGCGGAGCTCGCCGCTGAGGGAATCATTTCAGGAGAAGCGCATGCTTAGTGTTCATGGGCGCAAACCCGCCGCCGTGGTTGTGGTCCCAGTGGCCAAACTCTTCCTGAAGATGGGGCTTACACCCAATGTCGTCACCGTCGTGGGCACGATCGTTACCATCGCTATTTCGGTCATCCTCATCCCACTTGATCACCTCTTTGCGGCTGCGCTGCTGTCGGGACTCTTCGCTGCTTTCGACATGCTCGACGGCACCATGGCGCGCCTGACCACCGGCGGATCCAACTTCGGCGCGACTCTCGACGCCTCCTGCGATCGCATCACGGATGGTGCTTTGTTCGCAGCGATCGCCTATTGGATGGTGTACGTCGATAACACCCACCCTCTCAACTTCGCCGCCTGCATGGTGGTGCTTGTGAGCTCCCAGGTCATTTCTTATGTTAAGGCGCGCGGCGAAGCCTCCGGTTTTAAGATGGTCGGCGGACTCGTCGAACGCCCCGAGCGCCTCATCTTGGGCCTCGGCGGCGTGGGGCTGGAAGGATTGGGCGTGCCTTATGCACTCGAGGTTGCCCTGTGGCTACTGGCCGTGGGCTCTGTCTTCACCATTTACCAGCGCATGCGCCAAGCAGCGCGTCAGGACACCAAGGCGCGTTTCAAGAAGGATCTGAAGCACCTTTAGTCCGATACCTTCTTCTACCGGAAGGTACCGCGCCCTCAGCCCACACAGAAAGGCTCCCGAACCGTGGCTCTACTGGACCGTGACCGGCTGACCGCCGCCGCATACATCGCGTGCTGGAAGGTTGTGCGCTTCCTTCCCCAGTCGCTGGCAGCCTGGCTGTTCGAACGCGGCGCGGATCTGGCAAGTGACAACGGCCAAGGCATGGAACAGCTGCGCCAGAACCTGAGCCGGGTCGTGGGGGCGGAAAACGTCACACGGGAGCTGGTGCGGGATTCGATGCGCTCCTATATGCGCTACTGGCTCGAGGCTTTCCGTCTGCCTGCTATCCATTCGGACCCGGATCTGCAGCGGCATCTATTGGCAGGTCTGCGCGGCAAGGAACATGCTGATGCCTCCGTGGCTTCCGGGCGTGGGGTGATTTTTGCGCTTCCGCACTCCGGTAATTGGGACATGGCGGGTGTGTTCTGTGTGGGGCACTATGGCGGCTTCACTACGGTGGCTGAGCGCTTGAAGCCAGAGGTGCTTTTTGACGCCTTCGTGGACTACCGCGAGAGCCTTGGCTTCACTGTCCTGCCACTGACCGGTGGCAGTTCTTCTCCTTACCCGCGTCTGAAGGACACTCTGGAACGCGGTGGGGTGGTGTGTTTGTTGTCTGAGCGGGACCTCACGCGCACCGGTGTGGCGGTAGACTTCATGGGCGAAGAGGCTAACGTTGCCGCCGGCCCCGCCCAGCTGGCCATCGAGACAGGAGCTGCACTCCATGTCGTGCACTCGTGGTTTGACGGTAAGGATTGGGGGCTATCGGTCAGCCCCGAGGTGGAGGTCACTGACCTGCAGGAGACGTGCCAGCGCCTTGCGGATGGCTTTGCGGAGAACATCAGGGCACATCCAGAAGACTGGCACATGTTGCAGCCGCATTGGAACGCCGACGTGGAGCGGCGGCGAGCTGCTCGCCAGAAAAAGTAGAAAGGCAGAACACAGACCATGCGCATAGGCATTATCTGCCCTTATTCCTTCGACGAACCCGGCGGAGTTCAGGCCCACATCCTTGACCTAGCTACTGTCTTCATCGAACAGGGGCACCACGTGGAGGTGCTGGGGCCGGCGTCGACAAGCACGCAGGTGCCTAGCTTTGTGCGCAAGGGTGGCTGGGCCGTGCCAATTACCTATAACGGCTCGGTGGCTCGCCTGTCTATCGGCCCGCACGTGCGCCGCAACATCAAGCGCTTCATTCGCGAGGGAAACTTCGACATCCTTCACATCCACGAGCCGAATTCCCCGAGCTATTCCATGGCTGCGCTGGCAGCGGCACGTGGCCCTATTGTGGCGACGTACCATGCTTCGGCATCAAGCTCCATGGCGCTGACCCTGGCCAAACCTTTCCTGCGCCCCTACCTGGAAAAGATCCGGGGAGGCATTGCAGTCTCAGAGATGGCTCGCCGCTGGCAGGTAGAGCAGTTGGGCGGTGACCCCGTGCTCATTCCCAATGGGGTTGATACCTCTGTGTATGCGCGCGAGCGTGCTCGTGCTGGACATGCGCCGAAAGATTCTGAGATTGAGATCGTGTTCTTGGGCCGCCTCGATGAGCCGCGCAAGGGCCTGGATATTCTTCTTAAGGCCCTCACCTTGCTTTCAGAGAAGGTGCGGGTGACGGTCATGGGCGGCGGCCATCTGCGAAGCGTTCCCGGAGTCGATTTTGTGGGGCGCGTCAGCGATGCCGAAAAGGCAGCCATTTTGGGGCGTGCCGATATTTACGTGGCTCCCAACACCGGCGGCGAGAGCTTCGGCATCGTCCTGGTTGAGGCAATGGCAGCTGGCTGTGCAGTGGTGGCTTCGGACTTGGAGGCCTTCGCTGCGGTGTGCAACGCCGACTCGGAGGAACCTGCTGGTGCCTTGTTCAGAACCGGTGATGCCACGGACTTGGCGCGCGTGCTGCAGGATGTAGTAAACGATACGGACAAGCGACAGGCCTTGATCAAGGCAGGAGTGGAGCGTGCCCGCGAATACGATTGGGATCATGTGGCCGCTGCCGTCATGCGCGTGTACGAGACGGTGGCGGATGGCACAAAGGTCCGGGTGTCATAAATGGCTATCGAGATAGTTATCGTCCTCGCTGTGCTCCTCGTACTAGGTATGTGGGCGCTGTACACGGCGCAGCGGCTCAACTCGCTCCACATTCGCACGGACGCAGCCTTGGCGCAGCTCGAAGCCACTCTGGATCGCCGCGCAGCAGTGATAAGTGCCTTGGCTCCTGAGCTTGAGGCCATCGCGGCGCGCGCAGAGTCAACGGAGCTTGCGCAAGGGCATTTCGATGAACGAGCCACCCGGGAACGGGAGCTCTCGGCGGCTATTGCGCAGCGCTTTGAAGCGCGCCCGGCCGTGCTTGCCGACGCCGAAGGCCGCATCCACCTAGCGCATCGCTTCTATAACGAGGCAGTCAGCGATACCCGCGCGCTGCGCCTGCGGCCAGCCGTCAAGCTGCTGCGTCTGGGAGGAACCGCGAAATTGCCGGAGTACTTTGAGCTCAGTCAGATCGACGTGTGATTCACCTGCCCTGTCACACCCGCGCCTGATTCGCTTTTGCCACACGGTACTCAAGCAGGTGCCAGTAGACCGCAAATGCGGTCATCGCCAGGATGAGTAGATTGCGCAACACGAGAGCGTAGACCGGGTTGGGGTTTTCGCCCACAAAGAACCAGATGTAGTTATACCCATAGGGGTAGATGACGGTTCCCAAGGCCGCCGTTCCTACAGCGAGCACCGCCATGATGGCGCGTACCCCTTTAATGTCAGCGGCCACCTTCCGTGGGGTGGTGGCCGCCGTGGGAGTAGGGGAGCGAAGCGCCACCGCTAGTATCGGCCCAAGCCACACGATGTATTGCGGGGAGAAGACCTTATTTGTCGCGATGAGAAGGAGGATCGCCGCGATGAAGAAGACGAGGGAAGAGTGCGGGCTCCAATTCCCGCGCAGAAAGTGCACGAGTGCCACTCCCACGATCCACGCGAGGGCCGCTCCCATGGCGATGCTGCTCAACGCAATCGCTGTGTCGACGCCGGGGCCGGTGATCTCAAAGCTTTTCGACGCCGCATATCCCATCGTCCACACATCAGGCTGGTGATGAGCTTGGTAGACGAACCAGGTGGCGGCTAGAGACTCAATCTGGAGGCCGCGTTCTCCTTGATAGGTCAATGGGGAGAGAACTCGATCCACGCTGGTCATTGCAGCCACGCCGAGGGACAGGGCAACGAGACTTCCAAAGAACACGGCTAGTCGCTGCCAGGTATCGCGAGAGGTTGCTCGCCCGACAAGCCCAGCAGCGAGGACCCCCGGCCACAGTTTCGCGGCGGTGGCCCAAGCCAACAAAACCGAGGCAAGTCTCGGGCGGGTAGCCAGAAGCGCGCCCGCGCCAGCGACAAGCAAGGCAGGATAAAGATCGAGTCGCCATGCGAATACGTGACCCGCCGCGGTGCCGAAGAACACCCAGAACCACCCAGCGCTATACGCCCCTGGGGTGGAACGGTGATGGCGTAGGAGGAGGGCGAGGAAAGTGGCGTCAGCAAGCAGCATCATTGCCGTAAAACCGATGGCATAGCGCTCAAAGTCGTAGCCAGTAAGCCACGCAAGCAGGACGCTTGGCCACGTGCCGACTTGGGGATATTCCGTCATGTCGCTCGGGTTCGGGCCATAGACGCCCTCCAGGTAGTACCGAACGTCCCCCAGCGGTCCCTTCTCGTTGACGAGTAGGTAGATAAGGAAAAGACGTGCCAGCACCCAGCCGGCCCAGATACTGGGAGCCTTAGCGATTGTTTTCAATGGTGGACTCGACATCGACGGGCGGACCCAACATGAGCAGAACGCTAAAGACTACAGCTACAACGAGCAGCGCGATGATTGCGGTGCGCACTGGGTGGCGGATGGCCTGTGCCAGGATCTTGTCGAAGAATCCCCGTGGCTGAGCGTCATCGCTAAACCGCCATGGGCCGGCGACGAGTCCGCGCCGCGAAACCCACACTGCAAAGGGCAAGGCCGCGAAGGGAATCACGGTGACTACCAAGCCTAGAATCCCCACGCCGAGTGACCATCGGTTGTTGATCCATACCAGCGCCGTCATAAGCAAGAAGCAGAGAAAACCGAAGCCGTGGATACCTCCCGCAATGGGGGTGAGTGCCTCGGTGGCGCCGGAGTATTTGAGGATCATCGAGAAGATCAGTAGGGCCCAAGTGAACATTTCCAGGTAAGCGGCCACGCGGTGCACGCTGTGCGGGGTGGTGGAAGTCATGCGGAATATAGTACGCAACCTCTGGGCGTGGATCAGCATGTGAGTAGGATGGTCGAGGTTGGTGTGGCGGGCGCCATAACACGGCGTAGGCCACAACGCTAAAGGAAGGGAGTAGGGCATGGCATCGGTGGCCCAGGCGGTCGATATTGAGCGGATCGGCACAGATGAGTTCCGCGCCCCTGTGGTTCCATCGCGGATTAAGCGCACCTTTGGCGGACAAACTATGGCGCAAGCACTGAGGTCAGCGCAGCTGACGGTAGAGGGCAAGTTAGCGCACTCCCTGCACTGTTACTTCGTGGGGCCGGGCGATTCGAGCGCACCCACCACCATCCAAGTCGAGCGGATCAGGGATGGCCGTTCTTTTGCGCACCGCCACGTGCGCGTCTTTCAGGACGATCGCCTGATCTTCATGCTCAGTGCCGGTTTCCACGCGACCGGGGATATTGGTCCTGAGCATCAGGCCGCAATGCCACATGTACCGACACCGGAGAGTATTAAGGACTCGCCTTACTCCACCCGTATCATTTTGAAGGAGTGGGAAGACTGGGATGTGCGGCTCGTTCCGGACGCGGACCGCGATGCTGTCGCTGCCGAAACCACTGGGGCGGGGTTTAGGAATATCTGGTTCCGCAATACCGGTGAACTGCTTACTACCACCCCCGAGCAGTCCCTCCATCAGGCGGCGTTGTTGTATATGTCTGACATGACGCTGATTCGCACGGCGCTTCTGCCGCACCAAGGCGAAAAGATTCAGCTAGCCAGCTTGGATCATTCGCTGTGGTTCTTGCGGCCAGTGCGGGTGGATGAGTGGATGCTGTATTCACAGTCCAGTCCCTCGGCACAAACTGGTACGGGGCTTGCCCAAGGAAAGATTTTCAATCAGCGCGGCGAGCTACTGGCCGTGGCGATGCAGGAGGGATTGACACGCACCCTGCATCCCGACAGCGAAGGCTCCAGTGCCAATGGCAATTGGCAAAACGTCTAGGATGCAGGCGGGGCACGGCCCCCTGTGCTGGTGGAGGCTCGGTGAGGCCGTATAATTACAACAGTTTCCACACAAGTCTTTTAAGCCACATCGAAAGGGATGACATGGCAGGCCACTCTAAATGGGCAACAACGAAGCACAAGAAGGCGGCGAACGATGCCAAGCGTGGCAAGGAATTTGCCAAGCTGATCAAGAATATCGAGGTGGCAGCACGCACCGGCGGCGGTGACCCTGCAGCCAACCCCACCCTCGATGACATGATCAAGAAGGCTAAGAAAGCCTCCGTTCCCAACGACAACATTGAGCGCGCCCGCAAGCGCGGTTCCGGCGAAGAGGCCGGCGGTGCCGATTGGGAAACCGTGATGTACGAGGGCTATGGCCCGAACGGCGTGGCCATGCTCATCGAGTGCCTGACGGATAACCGTAACCGTGCGGCGACGGATGTCCGCACTGCGATGACCAAGAATGGCGGCAACCTCGGCGAGTCCGGTTCCGTGGCATATATGTTCTCCCGCACCGGTCTGGTTATGGTGGAGAAAGGCGAACTCAGTGAAGATGACATCCTTCTCGCCGTCCTCGAGGCCGGTGCCGAAGAGGTCAACGACAATGGCGAGAAGTTCGAGATCACCTGCGCACCGGGCGATGTTCCTGCCGTGCGTGAGGCGCTCGTTGCTGCCGATATCGAGGTCGATGACACCGATACCGACTTCCGTGCTTCCGTTGAGGTGCCGCTGCAGGCAGATGATGCCCGCAAGATCTTCCGCCTCATCGATGCTCTCGAGGATTCGGATGATGTCCAGAACGTTTACACCAACATGGACTTAAGCGAAGAGGTCCTCGCCGACCTGGGCGAGGACTAAGAAGACTAGTCGAGCTCGAGGCCTTCCATGCCATGAGCAGTCACCGTCTCTGACAATGGTGCGCGGCCCGGGGCAGTCTTGAACACGGGGCTGGACTGGTCTGCTACGCCGAAGGTTAGGGCGGTGACGAGTTTGAGCTCCTCGTCTACGTCCAGGAACTCACGGACGGTTGGGGCGAGCAGCGAAATCATGCCCTGCGGGACGCCGTGATAGCCGTGCGCCTGGAGCGAGAGCAAAAAATTCCCCGCATAGGTGCCTTGGTCAAAAGCTGCACGGATGCGGTCACCCATCGGGGGAATGAAAAGCAGTGCGGTGTGCGGGGCGCCGAAGAAGCGAAGGTTTTCACGGATAAATTCCGTGCGGGCTTCTTTATCCTCGCGCGCAATGCCGAGGAGCCCATACATTTTGGCCGCCAGTTGCTGAGAGCGCTGCGGGTGAACGCCTTGACCGTAGTCAATCGTGAAATCTGGGTTGATGCCGTTCTTATCGAATTCGGATATGAGAGCAGCGCTTAGTTCTTGCAGTGCCGTACCGCCGACGAGGTGCACATTCCATGGTTGGGTATTGGAATTGGAGGGGGCGGATCGGGCGTCGATAAGCACCTGCTTTATGACATCAGCGGGGAGCGGCTCTGGAAGGAATGCGCGCGGTGAATGGCGGGAACGAATAAACTCTGAATAGTCATTAGGATGTTGAGACATGCGCGCCACTCTACGCCGCGCGGTAGGAGAGGCGAGTAAGCGGCTTGGGGACTGCCTAGACTAGAACACATGTGTGTACACTGTTCCTAGATAAACAAGCGCTTCACAAGGGCGCGTGCAACAAGGGCGAGGAGGCGGCCGTGAACTTGGAGGGGCTGCGCGTCATGGGCATTGATCCCGGTCTGACGCGCTGCGGTCTGTCAGTTGTCCAAGCCGGGCGTGGGCGTGGGGTCATTCCCATCGCCGTCGGGGTCGTCCGCACCCCCAGTGACAAGGACTTGGGGGAGCGCCTGAAGCGACTATCGGTGGCGGTCCGGGAATGGATGGATGACTATAAGCCGGACGTCGTGGCCCTCGAGCGAGTATTCGAACGCGGTCAAGTCTCAACCGTGATGCAGACCGCACACGCAGTTGGGGTATTGGTCCTTGCTGCAGCAGAGCGGGATATTCCGGTGCACATGTACACCCCTTCCGAAGTCAAGAAGGCAATTTCAGGCAATGGGCGCGCTGATAAGAAGCAAATGACCGCCATGATTACTCGAATCTTGGGGCTCAGTGAGGCGCCTAAGCCGGCCGACGCTGCGGATGCCTTAGCCCTAGCCGTGTGTCACTGCTGGCGTGCGCCAGCCCTGGCATGGATGACCGGCGGTGATGCGAGCGCTGGCGTCGGGGCCGGGGCACGAACGAGCGGAGTACGCGGCACCTCGCCGCGTACTGCATCCGTTTCCCGGGCGGCGAAGACGACCTCCTAAGCTAACTGGCACAACCACTCACACCAAGGAACCCTATTAATGATTGCATCTTTGCGCGGAACCGTCCTAGACATCCAGCTTGACCATGCCGTGCTGGAATGCGCTGGCGTGGGCTATAAGGTCCTGGCCACCCCGGCCATGCTGGGAACCCTACAGCGCGGCGAGGAAGCGCGGGTCATGACCACGCTCGTGGTGAAGGAAGACTCGATGACGCTGTACGGCTTCACCAGTCAGGATGACCGCGATATGTTCCACGTCCTCCAAACGGTTTCGGGGCTGGGGCCAAAACTAGCTCTAGCCGCTCTGTCCGTGATGAGCGCGGGCGATTTGGCTCAGGCGATTGCGGGGGAGGAGGCCGCACGCTTGCAGAAAATCCCGGGAGTGGGCAAACGCGTTGCACAGCGGTTGATTCTGGAGCTTAAAGATAAGGTCAAGGCCTTCGCCCCGACAGAAGGCGCGGATCTCTCGGCTGCTGTACCAGCTGCCGCCGGGCCGGTGGTTGAGGATGTCGTCGAGGCGCTTATTGGGTTGGGCTTTACTGATAAAATGGCCCGCCCAGTGGTGGAATCCGTGGTGGCAGAGCAACCCGATGCGGTGACGCCGGTGGTGCTGCGCGCAGCGCTGAGCCAGCTTGGCGCCAAGAAATAGGGGAGAGTGGGTGACATGTCAGACGTAGAACGCACTGAATTTAAGCTTCCGGAGGGGATGGATTTAAGCTCGCCTCCGCAGCGTAACCAGGATGTGGACGCCACAGAGCAACAGGGCGAGCACGATATTGAGCGCTCGCTGCGCCCGAAGTCCCTCGATGAATTCATTGGCCAACCCAAGGTGCGCGAGCAGCTATCGCTCGTGCTCAATGGCGCGAAAAACCGTGGTGTCACCCCGGATCACGTGTTGCTCTCCGGCCCACCTGGGCTGGGCAAGACCACCATGGCGATGATCATCGCCCAAGAGCTGGGAAGCTCCTTGCGTATGACCTCGGGCCCAGCGCTGGAGAGGGCCGGGGATCTGGCAGCGATGTTGTCTAATTTGATGGAGGGGGATGTGCTCTTCATCGATGAAATTCACCGCATCGCCCGCCCAGCCGAGGAAATGCTCTACATGGCAATGGAGGATTTCCGCATCGATGTCATCGTGGGCAAAGGCCCAGGAGCGACGTCCATCCCGCTGGAAATCCCGCCTTTTACACTGGTAGGAGCGACAACTCGTGCGGGCATGCTGACTGGTCCGTTGCGTGATCGCTTCGGTTTCACCGCGCAGATGGAGTATTACGATACTGAGGATCTCACCCGGGTAATTAGCCGTGCAGCGCGGATTCTGGAGGTAGACATCGATCAGGATGCCGCGGTAGAGATTGGTTCCCGCTCGCGTGGAACGCCGCGTATCGCTAACCGCCTTCTGCGTCGAGTCCGCGACTATGCCGAAGTCAACGGGGATGGACATATTAATGTTGCAGCTGCCCAGGCAGCGCTGCGGGTCTTCGACGTCGATGAGCGCGGATTGGACCGCCTTGACCGCGCGGTGCTCGGGGCTTTGATCAAAGGCCACGGCGGTGGCCCCGTAGGAGTGAATACCCTAGCCATCGCGGTGGGCGAGGAACCATCGACGGTGGAGGAGGTTTGTGAGCCCTATCTCGTGCGCGCCGGCATGATCTCACGAACCGGCCGCGGCCGTGTGGCAACAGCCGCCGCATGGCAACACCTAGGACTGGAGGCGCCCGAGGGGGCGGCTGGCGGGACCCTTTTTTAATTGGCCCGGAGGCAGGGCGGTCTGGCACACTGGCCTTTTATGAACGGAACTCAACTTCTTCTTCTCCTTGTCCTCGCCATCCTCGTCATCTTGCCGAGCTTCATGTCGATGCGAGCGCAGCGCAAGCGCCAGGCGCAGATGCAGAAGCTCCAATCCTCGCTGCAGGCGGGGCAGGAAGTGATTACCGCCGGCGGCCTCCACGGCACCGTCGTCGAGGCCCGCGGCGAGCAGGTTGATCTGCAGGTGAAGGATGGCACGGTAATGACCTTCGACACGATGGCCATCGTTCGCTCCGCTGACGCAGCCGGCGCAAACACTGATGCGCCAGTGGAGACGGAGGATGAGAACGACGAGCGCTTCCCGAAACTCTAAGATTGCGTTGCGCTCGTCACAGTGCGGGCGCGTACCTTAAGTCTGTTAAGGAAAACAACGGTCCATGACGTACCATGGTGGACTGTGCTTTAGTCGTGGTGGCACCGCGCCGCCCAGTGCGTGCGCGGCGGTTGCTGCCATGACCTATGATTTTTAGCCCTGTTCCTCACAACACAGGAGATCTTTGTGTCCGCTTCGAAACGTGGTGGCGTTAGCAGCCGTCAACGGCAATGGCCCAAGCGTGCGATGGCGCTTTTCGCGCTCATTGTCATCGCGGTTTATGCGCTGATATTTTTGACCGGTGATAAATCACCAACACCCAAGCTCGGCATTGACCTGCAGGGCGGAACCCGCGTAACTCTGGTGCCGCAGGGCGAAGACCCCACCCAGGAACAGCTGCAGCAGGCGCGCACCATCCTCGAGCAGCGCGTGAATGGCATGGGCGTGTCTGGTTCTGAGGTCGTCATCAGCGGCGACAGCTTGGTCATTACCGTCCCCGGTGAAGATGCCTCCCAGGCGCAGGCCGTGGGCCAAACCTCCCAGCTGCTGTTCCGCCCAGTGGGCGAGCAGCCGATGCCAGACATGGGCAAGCTTGAGAAGACCATGACGGATATGGCTAACCGGTGGGTTAAGTACGGGGTGGTAACTCCGGAGCATGCTAATCAGTCGCTGGCCTCCATCCATGAGGCACTCAACCAGAGTGCCGACGCCGCCCAGGACGGTGATAAGAAGGACAAGGAGAAGGATGACAAGTCACCGGCTCCGACTGTGAGCGAAAAGCCGCTTCCGGACCCAGCGAACTCCCTTGAGGAAACTGATCGCCGCGACAAGGTTACTGAGGTTCTGCTCACGGACCGCCAGTCCGAAGACCCCACCGTGCAGACCGCAGCCTTGGGACTGATGACCTGTGATGCGGAGTCCGATCCGCTGGCGGGTACCGACGACCCTGCAAAGCCCTTGGTGGCTTGTGATTACTCGAATCAGCAGCCCTACATTCTTAACCCGGCTCCGCTGCTGGACGGCATTGAAGATCCGAACGGAACTCGCCTGACCGGTAACGAGATTGATAACAACGCCCCGATTCAGGGCGGGCTTAATTCCCAGACTGGTCAGATGGAGATTAACTTCGCCTTCAAGACCGGCGATGGCCCCAATGGTTCGCAAACCTGGGCCACCCTGACCCAGGAGTATCTCCAAAAGCAGGTGGCTATCACCCTCGACTCCGCCGTGATTTCCGCGCCGGTAATCCAAGGCCCGACCCCGGTTGGTTCTGCTACTTCCATCACCGGTGACTTCACGCAGGAGGAGGCCCAGAACTTGGCCAATAATCTGCGTTATGGTGCGCTCCCGCTGTCCTTTACTGGTGCTAACGGCGAGCCGGGTGGCACGGTAGAAACCGTTCCGCCATCGCTGGGTAAGGCAGCTCTTGAGGCAGCGCTCATCGCGGGCATCGTGGGCCTCATCCTGGTTTCGCTGTATTCCATCTACTACTTCCGTGCCCTGTCCGCGGTGGCGCTGCTGGTCCTCATCGCTACCTGCGTTCTGCTTTATGGCGCACTGGTTCTGCTGGGCCGGTGGATTGGTTACTCGCTTGACCTTTCCGGCATGGCGGGCTTGGTTATCGGTATTGGCGCCACGGCTGACTCCTTCGTCGTCTACTACGAGCGTATGAAGGATGAGCTCTTGAGCGGACGTACCTTCCGCTCCGCCACCCGCACTGGTTGGGAGCGTTCGCGAGCAACGATTGTCACAGGTAAGGCCGTGACCCTCATCGGCTCCGTCGTGGTCTACTTCTTGTCCATTGGCGCCGTCAAGGGCTTTGCCTTCACCATGGGCCTCACCACCATCTTCGACCTCGTCGTATCCTTCCTGATCATGGCACCGCTCATGCAGCTTCTTGGTAGCCGCCCAGCCTTTGCCAAGCCGTCGATGAACGGCCTGGGCGGTATTTACAACCTTGTGGAGGAGCGCCGTGAACGCGGCTTTTATGCCAAACCGGCCAAGAAACCCGTCGCTACTGCTACGGATGAGGAGAAGTAACCATGGCTGTCGAAACTACTAACCGCAAGATTTCCCGTTTTGACCGTCTCTATGTGGACGGCAGTGGGTTTGACTTCGTGGGCCGGGCTAAGACCTGGTACACCATCGCCGGCGTGCTGCTTATTGCCTCGATCCTGGCTATCGTACTTCGTGGCTTCAATCTGTCCCTTGATTTCGAGGGCGGCACGAAGCTCAACATGCCTGCAGGCGATCTTTCTACTGAACTGGTAGAGGAAACCTTCACGGAAGCCACCGGTGTCACCCCGGAGCTGGTGCAGATTGTGGGCGCCGGTTCTTCGGAGACTCTGGAGATCACCTCCGAGCGCCTGTCGCAGGATGAGGTTAACCAGGCACGCCAGGCTATCTTTGAGACGTACCAAGTCAAGGACGACAACGGCAAGCCGAGCCCGGATGCAATTGGCTCCTCGACGGTGTCGGAATCCTGGGGTTCGTCGATCACCCAACGCATGGTTATTGCCATGGCTGTCTTCCTCGTATTGGCCACCATCTATGTGGCGGTCCGCCTGCAGCGCGATATGGCTTTTGCCGCTATCCTCGCGCTCATTTTTGACGGCGTCTTCATCGCGGGCATCTACGCGCTCTTCGGATTCGAGGTGTCCCCGGCCGTCATCATCGGTCTGCTGACAGTCCTGACCTTCTCCCTCTACGATTCCGTCATTGTCTTCGACAAGGTGGATGAGAATACAACGGGGCTGGAAGGCCAACGCAAGAAGACCTACGCCGAGCTCACTAACTTGGCTGTCAACCAGACCGTGATGCGTTCCATCTCCACCTCGGTGATTTCGGCCTTGCCTATCATCGCGCTGTTCATAGTCGCTGTGTGGTTAATGGGCATTGGTACCTTGCGCGATCTGGCATTGGTTCAGTTCATTGGCGTTATTGAAGGTGTCTTTTCCTCCATCTTCCTGGCCACCACGTTGCTGGTGACGTTGTCGAATCAGCGCAAGAGCGTTAAGAAGCACAATGAAGTGGTCGCTGCCTACCGCGCCGAGGGCTGGAGCGCAGAAGCAGAGGATGAGGATGCGCCGAAGGCTACACGCACCGTGGCTTCCCCGGCCGCAGCTTCTGCACCCGCCGCAACACAGACCGAATCCGGGCCGCGTAGCGATGAGTCCGGTGGGGCGTCCTGGCGCCCTGGGCGCTAAGCCGTGCGTAGTTCATTATTCGCGGCGCTGTGTGCCGCGGTAGCTCTTACTGTGACCGGATGCGGGGCACAGGAGGGCGGCCTTGACAAAGACACGCCGCCATCGCGTTTTGCGGTGCTGGCCGACGCCCCCATTGCCACCAGCAATGCAGCCACGGCGTGGGGGGAAGCGGTGGGGGCAGCCCAGCTGGCAAGCCGTGTTTTCCCGGCACTCTACGTTCCGGGCCCGGCGGGGCAGATGGTCCCTAATTCAGATCTCGCCGATGCTGAGTTCTTCGCGGCCGAGGGTGAGGACGCTGGGGCGCACGTGGATTTCACGCTCACCGAGCAGGCGCGTTTTGCCGACGGCGAACCCGTGACCTGTGATGACTACCTTTTGGCCTTCACCGCCGGGCAGTTGAGCGAGACTTTCGGTTCCCACCTTCCACTGATGGAGGAAGTGACGGAAGTGGAATGCGCGCCCCACAGCAAGAAATTCACCGTATGGTTTGCGCCCGAGTCCGGTTCGCGGTGGCGCTACTTGTTTGGGCCAGGTTCGGTTGTCCCAGCACATGCGTTAGCCAAGCGGGCTGATATGAGCATCGAAGAACTCAATGCAGCTCTGCATTCCCAGGACGTAGCGACTTTGCAGCCGGTCGCAGAGGCGTGGCGCTATGGTTTCTCTACGGAACCTGGACGCTTTGATCCAGAGTTACAGGTTTCCTTCGGTCCTTATCAAATCGAGCGCGTTGAAGATGACGGTGCCATTGTGCTGACCGCCAACGATAACTATTACGGCGATAAGCCGACGTTGCGCGAGATCCTCATGCTTCCGAGAAGCGCAGACGCCGCCGCGTTTGTCGCCTCAGACGAGCTCCGCGTTGCCGAGGCCGCCACCGCGTCACCATCGTGGTTCGACCGGGATGCAGAGGGCAAGCCAGTGGAAGTGACATCTTTAGCGGGAAGCCTGACAGACACCTTAGTATTCTCCGAGGCTGGAACCTTTTCTCAGCCGTGGGCACGCGCTGCCTTTGCGGCCTGTGTGGATGCACAACACTTGGCACAGGTCTCATCGAAGGAATCAGCCGTGGACGTCCCCGCTGTTACCGTCCGTACCGTGCGCAATGATGATCCGGTCGCGGCGCACATGTCCTCGCTGACAACCGTTCCTGTAGACAATGCAACGGCATCCGGGCTATCCGGCTACACCATCGGAGTGGGTTACCTCGCGCCTAACCCGCGTTATAAGGCGATGGTGGAGGAGCTCCGCTCGGCGTGCGAACCGGCGGGAATCACGGTGGAGGACCGTTCCGGCGAGCGGGTTTCCCGTGCGCAATTGGTCGCGGATCCTGCAACTGGGCTGCCGGATATAGATGTCTACCTCGGCGCCGTGGACCCGATGCGTGAGCATTCCGCGCCGTCCTCTAGCGTGAAGCACGCGGTGGCGCTGCGGAATCTGGAGCAGGAATTGTGGGAGGAGCTGCCCTCTATTCCCATCGCCGCGCAGCCTCGCACATTCATTGTCGACCGCGCTGTCACCGGCGTGGTGCCCTACACTGGCCTTGCGGGTATCGGGTGGAACCTCGACCGTTGGAGCTATAACCCCACAACAGCAACTGAAACAAAGGAAGAGTCGTGAGCGAGATTTACGTCGCAGCAGCACAAGCCTTGAAGGATAAAGTGCGCCTTGTCCAGGATTTCCCAGAGGAGGGAATTCTTTTCGAGGATCTGACCCCGGTGTTGGCTGATGCTGATTCCTTCACCGCCGTTGTCGATGGTTTGGCAGAGGCCTGCAAGGAGCTCGGCGCTGACATGATCGGCGGCCTCGATGCACGCGGTTTCCTACTCGGTTCAGCCGTAGCCTACAAGCTGGGACTAGGAATCTTGGCTATCCGCAAGAAAGGTAAGCTCCCACCGCCCGTCTTGACCCAGGAGTATGAGCTGGAATACGGCACTGCAGCACTGGAAATCCCCAATAGCGGCATTGATATTAAGGGCAAGCGCATCGTGCTTGTCGACGACGTCCTAGCCACCGGCGGCACACTCCACGGCGCCACCTTGCTCTTGGAATCCGCTGGAGCTGAAGTCGTGGGCAACGTCGTGGTCCTAGAGGTTCAAGGACTTGAGGGCCGCGAGCGCCTGCAAGGTTCTCCGCTGATTGTGCTCAATCAGATGGGGCCAAAGGACTAAGGTTGTATGCCTAAGCTACTTCGCGGAGGCAGACATGACGACTGAAAAGCAGGACAAGACTGCATGGCGGCCAGGCAGCGTGCGCGGCATGTCCGCGCGCTTGGCCCGCTCCCTGACAGGTGGCCGAGTAAAGATCAATCCGGCTCTGGACCCGTTGATGTCGATCCACCGGGAATTTCACCCGAAGGCGGATGCGGAGCTGCTCAACAATGCCTACACCACGGCACAGCGTCTGCACGAAGGCGTTTTCCGCAAATCCGGCGAGCCCTATATCACGCACCCGTTGGCGGTAGCGACCATTGCGGCTGAGATTGGTATGGACACCACGACTGTCGCGGCGGCTTTGCTCCACGACACAGTGGAAGACACTGACTATTCGCTGGAGGACCTCACCCGGGACTTCGGTCCCGAAGTAGCCCGGTTGGTCGACGGCGTAACGAAGCTTGACAAGGTCGCCCTCGGTGCCGCCGCGGAAGCAGAAACTATCCGCAAGATGATCGTGGCCATGGCCACCGACCCGCGCGTGCTCGTTATCAAGGTGTGCGACCGCCTGCACAACATGCGGACCATGCGCTTCCTACCGCCCGAAAAGCAGGCAAAGAAGGCGCGCCAGACCCTCGATGTCATTGCGCCGCTGGCTCACCGCTTAGGAATGGCGAGCGTCAAATGGGAGCTTGAGGATTTGGCCTTCGCCATCCTGTACCCAAAGAAATACGACGAAATCGTGCGCATGGTGGCGGATCGTGCTCCCTCACGCGATCGAGCGTTGAAGGAAATCAAGGCCCAGGTAGGCCAGGCCCTCAAGGCTAATGGTATTGAGGCCGAGGTCATGGGGCGCCCGAAGCACTACTGGTCGATTTACCAGAAGATGATCGTGCGCGGCCGCGACTTCGCGGAGATTTTTGACCTCGTGGGAATCCGCATCCTCGTCGATGACATCAATTCCTGCTACGCGGCCATTGGCGTGGTGCACTCGCTGTACCAAGCGCTTCCAGGGCGCTTCAAGGATTATATTTCTTCGCCGCGATTCGGCGTATACCAGTCACTGCACACCACCGTGATTGGGGCGGGTGGCTCCACCCTTGAGGTACAGGTGCGAACGCACGAGATGCACTATAACGCGGAGTTCGGCGTGGCCGCCCACTGGCGTTATAAGGAAACTAAGGGCAAGAACTCAGGCCACCAAGAAGAAGTGGACCAGATGGCGTGGATGCGTCAGCTGCTGGATTGGCAGAAGGAAGCTGCAGATCCCAACGAGTTTTTGGATTCGCTGCGCTATGACCTTACGGCCAAGCAGATTTTTGCCTTTACCCCCAAGGGCGACGTGGTCAATCTGCCCGCGGGTTCCACCCCTGTGGACTTCGCCTATGCGGTGCATACCGAGGTTGGCCACAGGTGCATCGGCGCAAAGGTTAACGGCAAGCTCGTGGCTCTAGAATCGGAGCTGAAGTCCGGCGATAAGGTCGAGATTTTTACCTCAAAGGATCCGAGTGCTGGTCCCTCGCGGGATTGGCAGGAATTCCTCGTATCGCCTCGGGCAAAGACGAAGGTGCGGCAGTGGTTTGCCAAAGAACGCCGTGAAGAGCACCTTGAGGCTGGGCGCGATGCCTTGGCTGCTGAGGTGCAGCGCGGCGGCTTGCCCATGCACCGCCTGTTTACCGCCAGCTCCATGAAGCAGGTGGCTGAGCAGCTGCACTATCCAGATGTGGACGCGCTGTACACCGCTATTGGCGCGGGCCACGTGTCGGCACAGCACGTTGCCAACCAGCTCATGGCCCTGTTCGGGGACCAAGACGATGCCGTCGATGCCTTGGCTTCGCGTACCCCGCTGAGCGAACTGGAGAACTCCCGTGCTCAGCACACGAAAGATTCCGCAACCGGTACCGGCATCTTGGTGGAGGGTAGCCCAGACGTCATGGCCAAGCTGGCGAAGTGCTGCCAGCCGGTGCCTGGTGACGCCATCTTTGGTTTCGTCACCCGCGGCGGTGGCGTGTCTGTCCATCGCGCGGACTGCACCAATGCCGAAAAGTTGAAGTCCGAGCCGGAGCGCATGATGCAGGTGGAGTGGGCCGGCGGGCCGAAGTCCTCCGGTGCATTCGCCGCAACCTTGCAATTGGAGGCCATCGACCGCCAAGGCCTGCTTTTTGAGCTCACGCGAATTTTCAGCGAGCAGAGCCTCAATGTGCTGTCGATGACGTCCAATCGCGGTGATGATCACATCGCGACCGTGCGCTTTTCCTTCTCGGTTTCCGATACCAAGCAGCTGGGTCAGCTCATGACAACGTTGCGCAACACGGAGGGTGTCTTCGACGTTTATCGCGTCACCGCCTAAGCCGCCACCCCTGATTCGGGGGTGTGTGGCTGAACTCAAGGTTGCGCGTGGGTGAAACTGTGAAAGATCTTTGATGAACGCGCTGGTGACGGATTCAACATGCGCTGCGCCTTCGTGATGCATGCGTTATAAACACGTGGACAAGATTCCTCTCATTCTCAGGAGACCTACGTGAACTTCCGTCGCTTTGGCCAGCTGTTGGCCGCCACTACCGTTACCGCCGTTGCTATCTCCGGCGCACCTGCCTTCGCCGCCGAGGCTGATCAGGTGACCTTCTCCGTCACTAACTTCACCGACTTCCACGGCCACCTTGAGCTGGCTGAGGAGTTCGACAAGGACACTAAGGAATTGAGCGGCTACACCGAGATGGGTGCTGCTCGCATGGCTGCGCTCATCAAGGCCGTCAACAAGGATCAGGAGTACGCCCTGACCTCCGCCGGTGATAACGTTGGCGGCTCCGCCTTCGTGTCTGCAATTTCTGAAGACAAGTACACCAACGAGGCTCTGAATGCTATGAAGCTCGACGTCACGGCTGTGGGCAACCACGAGTTCGACAAGGGCACCGATGACCTGATGGGCCGTATCAAGGACCAGTCTAACTTCCCGATCCTGGGCGCCAACGTCACCAAGGATGGCAAGCCCCTGCTCGATGCTTCCTTCGTCAAGGAGGTAGACGGTGTGAAGGTCGGCTTCGTTGGCACCGTTACCACCAACACCAAGTACAAGGTGTCCGCCGCCTCCATCCCAGGTGTCGAGTTCTCCGACCCCGTCGAGGCCACCAATAAGGAAGCCAGCCGCCTGAAGAAATCCGGCGAGGCCGAGGTTGTAGTGGCGCTCATGCATGAGGATGCTCAGCAGTTCGCGCAGGGCTTCAACAAGGATGTGGATATCCTCTTTGGCGGTGATACTCACGTCAAGACCCAGGGCGAGGTTGCTCGTGAGGGCGCACTGCCGCTGTACTGGGCACAGGGCTACGAGTACGGCAAGGTGCTTAACGACGCCGACATCACCTACGACAAGGCCGAGAAGAAGATCACCAAGATTGATCTCAAGCAGTACGACGTGGCCGACGCAGATGTCTTCGCTCAGCTGCAGGGCCTCGAAGACGACCCCGAGGTAGCTAAGGTTGTCGAGGAAGCAAAGAAGGTAGCGGAGATTGAGGGTGCCAAGACTGCTGGTACCACCGAGAAGGCCATGTACCGCGGTTCTGATGAGGGCAAGGACACCGGTACCAACCGCGGCGTGGAGTCCACCCTCAACAACTTCATTGCTGATGGTCAGCGCTACGCTTTGTCGAAGCAGACCAACAAGGAAATCGACCTTGGTGTCATGAATGCCGGTGGTGTTCGCGCTGACCTCAAGGAAGGCGACGTCACCTACAAGGACATCTTCGCCGTCCAGCCGTTCGGCAACTCCGTCATCACGGCTGAGGTTAGCGGCGAAGACTTCATCAAGGCACTGGAGAATCAGTGGAAGCCGGGTCAGGCCCGCCCGCGCCTGGCTCTGGGCCTGTCCAACAACGTCACCGTTGTCTACGACCAGAAGGCTGAGCAGGGCGAGCGCGTCAAGTCTGTCACTATCGATGGTGAGCCTATCGACCCGGAGAAGAACTACAGCATTGCTCTGTCCTCCTTCCTTGCCTCCAGCGAGACGGAGGCCGGCGGCGATGGCTTCTTCGAGCCCGGTTCCATCAAGAACCGCAATGACGTTGGCTACATGGACACCCAGGCGATGATTGACTACATCGCTTCCGGCGAGTCCAAGGTCCGCACCGGCCAGGGCCAGATTGGTGCCCACGTGTCTGGTGACCTGAAGCCGGGGGAGGAGATCACAGTCGACCTTTCCTCCCTGAACTACTCCAACGCAGAAGAGCCACAGGCTAAGAAGGTCACCGTTGCACTGGGTGACGCTAAGGCCGAGGCAGACATTGACAACGCAGCACAGCCCGGTGACGAGCAGTTCGGTGAGCGCGGCCGCGCGACCGTCAAGCTCACACTCCCGGAGGAGCTGGCGGGTGATGAGAAGCTGATCATCACTACCGATGCTGGTACTGAGGCAGTCCTGCCGCTGTCCCTTGGCGGCAATGACGGCTCTCAGGACGGCGGTTCTGCCAAGAACGCCGGATCCTCCATCGGCTTGGGCGTAGGTATCGCTGCCGCAATCGCTGCTGCCATCGCGGCAGCTATCGGTGCCATTAATATGCCGGTTGGTGCACTCCCAGCGCCGGTACAGCAGTTAATTGAGCAGCTGCGCAAGCAGTTCAACATCTAGTCACTTCTGATGCACAGGCCCGCACTACGGTGCGGGCTTTAGCTTTTTCCTCCGGAAGGTAGGGTAGTAGGGTGTGGATACACTGAGGCTTTTTGGACGCGAGGCAATGTACCAGCTCGGCATCGAGCCTCACCGCATCCCACTCGTGATGCTTGCAACGCTGGGCATTTATCTGGCCTTCATGGTCTTGGTCAAGCTTTTCGGCAGCCGTGTTCTGACGTCCATCACTGCCTCTGACGCCGTCATCATCATTATGTTTGGCGCGGTCGCCGGCCGCGTCATCGTGGGAAACCCGC
The DNA here is from genome assembly GCF_046895345.1 of Corynebacterium aurimucosum. GTDB lineage: Bacteria > Actinomycetota > Actinomycetes > Mycobacteriales > Mycobacteriaceae > Corynebacterium > Corynebacterium aurimucosum_G. The sequence continues at coordinate 693,265 of NZ_CP160096.1, forward strand.
CGACGCTCGCCGCCGGCATCATCGGGCTGTTTACGCTCATGTTGTTGGAAGCCGCCTTCGGTACCTTCCGGCAATTAGTCACATGGTCACGGTTCATCGATCGCAAGCCCGTGTTGCTCGTCTACAAGGGCCAGCTGCAAGAAGACAACATGAGTTTTGCGCACATCACGGAAAGGGACGTGAACTCCGCAGTACGCAAAGCTGGCCTGGGCCGGCGCAGCGACGTGCAGTTGATGATTCTGGAGCCAACCGGCCAAATTTCCGTCATCCGTCGAGGCCAGCTTATCGATTCTTCCGTGTTCCAGGACGTCCTTGGCGCTGAGCGTATCGAGGAAGTAGACGAACAGGACTAGGAACAGTCTTCTAGGTTGCAAGAGTAGCCGGGCTTAGAAGCCGCGATAAGGTTGTTTGGGCCGTTGAAGCCGCCCTGTCCGGTAAAACGAAAACTCTCCCCCTGCGCGGATTGCGCAAGGGGAGAGTAGGGTGCTCGTGGCTTACTTGGTGCCAGCGAGCTTGTCGCCGAGACGCATAGCGTCATCCATGGCGCCGATGATGGAGGTGACAACCTTGATCCACTCGCGGATCTCCTTCGGGCTGACATTGCCCTCATCGTCGGAGGAGAGAGCGAAGAAAGCCTTGGAGGAGCTGTCATCCTCAACCGGAGCTGCGGAAGCAACTGCGGTACCGGAGAAAGCGATGGTTGCAGCGGTAGCAGCAGCAACGATGGACTTACGGGAGAAGAACTTCATGGTGTGTCCTAATCTGATTCGAATGTGAACGGAAAGTCTGACTTATGTGGTCTGACTTACTTAGCGAAGTTCTTGTTGTAGAAAGCGAAGACGGTGCCCAGAGCGCCGATGATGGCGGTGAAGACAGCGATCCAGTCGCGGATCTCAGACGGCTTCATGTCGGAGATGGAGGAACCCTCGGAGTCATCAGAAGAGGAAGAAGAGGAGGACTCTTCGTTGGAGTTGCCCTCGTTGTCGGAGTCCCCGTCCTTGCCGTTGTCGTCGCCCTCAGACTCAGGAGCGTCCTTGCCGGCGTCCTCGTTGGTGTTGGTGTCGTTGGTGGTTTCGTTGACCGCGTTGGTGTCATCGTTGGTGGTCTCAGCGGTAGCAACGGTCACGCCGGACAGGGAAACGGTAGCGGCAGTAGCGGCAGCAACAAGTGCCTTACGGGAGAAGAGCTTCATTCTCGTTCCTTAGGTATCTCGGGAATTTCAAAGACCTCACAGATGCTACTGAGGCATTGTGCGTTTTGCAAGGGTTCTATCATTCGAATAGCGAGTCTGAAGGTCTGCTGACTGTCGCATGTGAGCTGGGTTTATCACGATAGGACACCATCGGGCGAAAAATGCTTTGCCAAATGAACAGCTCAAGGCTAAGAAAATCTTAGACCACGATGGATGGTGAGGGTTGAGAAAGGAAAAGCCCCGCTCACTGAATGTGAGCGGGGCCAGCCACCGTAAAGGGGGTAAAACTTAGCTCTCGACGGTTGCCTTGGTGATGCGAACTTCCTCAGCGGGAGCGCCGTCGGACTGCCCATCCTTGACGCCCTTGGCAGCGATGGCGTCGATGGTCTTCTGTCCCTTCTCCGTCAGGTCGCCAAAATAGGTGTAGGCGGGCGGAAGCTGCGAGTCCTTGTAGTTAATGAAGAACTGGGAACCATTGGTGTCTTCGCCAGCATTAGCCATGGCGATGGAACCCTTCGGGTACAGAGCAGGCTGCGACATAGAGGCGTCGTCTGCCTCATCGGTCGGGTACTCGTTGGCAAACTGGAAGCCCGGTCCACCAGAACCCTTGCCGGTCGGATCACCGCACTGCAGGACGGAGAGGGTGCCTTCCGTCATGCGGTGGCACACTGTGTCGTCGTAGTACTTCGCGGAAATCATGTCTGTAATCGCGTTGACGGTGCACGGAGCTAGGGAGCGATCAAGAGTCATTTCAATATCGCCTTGCTTGGTGGCGAAGTTGACGGTCACCTCACCCTTGGCAGGAATGTCCTTGCCCTGCGGGGTGGGGACCTCACGGGAAGCGTCGCCGGTTTCTGTGTATTCACAAGTGACGGTCTCGCCGAGCGGCTTAGCACGCTTGCCGCTTAAAGCCTCGGCAGTGGGGGCTTCGGTGGTGGTGTTCGCAGCCGAGCTTTCCTCAGCCTGAATTTCCTCTTCTTCTGGTGAGCGTGTGGACAGGAACCAGATACCGCCAACGAGGGCGATAATGACCACGGCCGCCATGAGAACAACGCCTAGCGGTCGGCTCTTTTGTTTGCGGTCACGGGACTTCAGCTCGCGATCGAGCTGATTGAGCGTATCATCCAAGCGCTGGCTGTTAGTAGACACCTATGTTTCCTTCACTGTGGTGGTTCACAAACTTTCGACCCACTCATCCTAACCGCACCGTTGTTCACCGTGGCGAGCCGCCCCGCGGGTCAGTACGCTTGGGTGCCATGGCTACAACGAATTTTCAGAATGAACCCGTCGAAACCAACGCAGAGCTTCCCAAAGTTGGTGACGCCCTGCCGGACTTCACCCTCGTGGGAACCGACTTGGCAGAGCTGACTAACGCTGACTTCGCAGGCAAGCGCCTAGTGGTGTCCTGCTTCCCGTCCGTGGACACTGGTGTGTGCGCGGCACAGCTGCGCAAGTTCAACGAAGAGGCAGCTGGTCTAGAGAACACTGTTGTCCTGTCCGTCTCCCGCGACCTGCCTTTCGCTCAGGAGCGATTCTGTGCTGCTGAAGGCATCGAGAACGTCGTCAGCGCATCTGACTTCCGTTCTGACTTCGCGGATAAGCTGGGCCTAGTTCTCCAAGGCTCCCCGCTCAAGGGCCTATTCGCCCGCGCGGTCATCGTCACCGACGCCGAGCACAAGGTGACCTACACCGAGCTGGTTCCGGAGGTTACGACTGAGCCGGACTACGACGCAGCCTTGGCAGCCCTCAAGTAATGAGCGCTCCCGAAATCTACGGTTTCGCCGCTGGGCCTTATAAGACCAACACCTATGTGGTTGCTAACGGTTCCCGGGCGTTCATCGTGGACCCAGGGATGCACACGCGCGAGAAGCTTGAGCAGCTCGCGCGTGAGAAGTCCTTGGAGTTTGAAGCTGTCGTGCTCACCCACGGGCACATTGACCACACGCGCGATGCTGGCGAATTTGACTTGCCGGTCTACATTCATCCGGATGATGCGTTCATGCTCGTGGATGGCTCCGGTGTGTCCCCCGAGTCGCAGATGCTCTTTGCTGCCGCCTCCATGAAGCAGGTAGCGGACCGCCGCGACTTGATCGGCGGAGAAACGTTGAGTCTTGTCGGCCTTGAACTTGACTTGCTCCATGCACCGGGCCATTCGCCGGGGTGCGTCATGCTCGTGGCGGAGGACGTTGCGCTCACCGGTGATGTGCTTTTTAAAGGCTCCATCGGACGCACCGACTTGCCACACTCCGACCACGCCGCGATGCAGCGTTCCTTGCGCGGCCCGGTGTGGGGCCTCGAAGACTCCCTCGCCATCTTGCCGGGCCATGGCCCGACGACGACCATGCGCCGCGAACGTGCGACTAATCCGTTTCTACGCGCAGCAGGGGATGTACTCTAAAGGGCGTGAGTGATAAGAAGCAGTTCAAAGCCCTGTCCGCGCCTAAGGGTGTGCCGGACTACGTCCCGCCGCAATCGGCCATCTTTGCCAAGGTTCGTGAGGCCTTCGTACATCAGGCACACCTGTCCGGCTTCCAGCACATCGAACTCCCCGTCTTTGAGGACACATCGCTCTTCGCCCGTGGTGTAGGGGAGTCCACGGACGTGGTGTCGAAGGAGATGTACACCTTCGCCGATCGTGGTGATCGTTCCGTGACGCTGCGGCCAGAGGGCACCGCGGGTGTCATGCGCGCGGTCATTGAACACAACCTCGACCGCGGCCAGCTTCCGGTGAAGCTCAACTATTTCGGCCCCTTCTTCCGTTACGAGCGCCCGCAGGCGGGCCGTTACCGTCAGCTGCAGCAGGTCGGTGTGGAGGCTATCGGCGTGGATGATCCGGCGCTGGATGCCGAGATTATTGCCTTGGCGGATCGCTCCTACCGCAGCCTGGGACTAAGCCAATTCCGCCTTGAATTGACCAGCTTGGGTGACCACGAATGCCGCCCGGCCTACCGCGAGAAGCTGCAGGAGTTCCTGTTCAAGCTGGATCTGGATGAAAAAACCAAGGCCCGCGCGGAGCTCAATCCCCTGCGCGTGCTCGATGACAAGCGCCCAGAGGTCCAAGAGCAGCTTGTTGATGCCCCCTTGATGCTTGACCACCTCAATGCCGAGTGCCGCGAGCACTTTGAAACGGTCACCGGCCTGCTTGATGACATGGGCGTGCCCTACACCATCAACCCGCGCATGGTCCGCGGCCTCGACTATTACACGAAGACCTGTTTCGAATTCGTCCACGATGGCCTTGGCGCGCAGTCCGGCATCGGTGGCGGCGGCCGCTATGATGGCCTCATGGCCCAGCTTGGTGGGCAGGAACTGTCCGGAATCGGCTATGGCCTTGGCGTAGACCGCACCATTCTGGCCCTCGAGGCTGAGGGCGTGGAGCTCGAGGGCGTCGACGAGCGCGTGGCCGTCTACGGTGTGGCCTTGGGTGCTGCGGCGAAGCAGAAGATGGTCAGCATCATTAATGACTTGCGCAAGGCCGGCATTGCTGCCGATATGTCCTTCGGCGACCGTGGCCTTAAGGGAGCGATGAAGGGCGCCGATCGTGCCAACGCCCGCTTCGCACTCGTCCTCGGTGACCAAGAGCTAGAGGCTGGCTCCGTGGCGCTCAAGGACCTGCGCGCACACGAGCAGCGCGACGTCCCTGTGGGGGACATCGTCAACCAGCTCCGTCAGCTGGTTTAGCACTCCACCTGGGAGACGGTAAAGCCCATCGTCTTCGCTAGGCCGCCGAGCGAGGTCTCCTTGTACTTGGAGAGCATGTCGCGTCCGGTTTCGGCCATGGTGCGCACCGCGTTGTCGAGGGTGACGTGGTGCGTTCCCTCACCCATACGCGCTAGGCGAGCGGCGTTGATGGATTTGACGGCGCCAATGGCGTTGCGCTCGATACAGGGGATCTGCACCAGGCCGCCAACAGGGTCGCAGGTCAGGCCGAGGTTATGCTCAAGCGCGATCTCGGCGGCGTTTTCCACCTGCTCCGGGGTTGCACCGAGCAGTTCAGCCATACCGGCCGCCGCCATGGAGGAGGCGGAGCCCACCTCACCCTGGCAGCCCACCTCGGCGCCGGAGATGGAGGCATTGGACTTGATGATGATGCCAACGGCACCCGCAGTGAGCAGGTAGCGGCGGGCATCGGCGCGCGTGAAGTCCGCCATAAAGTCGCGGGCATAATGGAGCACCGCCGGGATGATGCCACAGGCGCCATTCGTCGGTGCAGTAATGACGCGGCCGCCGGCGGCATTCTGCTCGTTGACGGCGAGCGCGTAGAGGTTTACCCATTCCATTGCGGAAAAGCCACAGGACTCGTCGTCCTGCTTGGCCAACAACTGTTGGTACATCTGCGGCGCACGGCGGTTGACACGGAGGCCACCAGGCAAGATTCCCTTGGTAGAAATTCCCTCGGTCACGCATTCGCGCATGATGTCCCACACAAGGTCGAGGTATTGGTAGACGTAGTCGAGCCCGCCCTCTTCGCGGTGCAGGACTGCCTCATTGGCGGCGACGATTTCCCAAATGGCCATGTCGTTGGCCGCGCACAGGTGAAGCAGGTGCTCACCAGATTGGAATTCATAAGGAACAGCGTCCTCGGCGGTCGCTGCAGCGACACCGGCCGGAACGCCAGTGTCGGTTTCGAGCTGGGCGTTGTACTCCTCGCGGGACAGAATGAAGCCGCCGCCGACGGAGAAGTACTCCGTGTTCTCGGCGAGGATGGAGCCGTCTTCGTCCCAGGCAGTGAAAATCAGGCAGTTCGGGTGTTCTGGCACCGGCTCGTTGTTGAACTCAATGCTGTACTGCACCTTACCTGCAGGGCCTGAGATGGAGCCCTCGCTGGGGATGAAGGCATCAGCGCGCGGCTCGGCGTCGAGCGGCACCGACAGCGGGTCCCAACCAGCAAGGCCCAAAATTACGGCGCGATCTGTAGCGTGGCCGCGGCCGGTAGCAGAGAGCGAGCCGCGCAGCACGACGTGGACCTTTGCAGGGTGTTCATCCAGTGTCTCGAGGAAAGCCTTGGCGGCGCGCATGGGGCCGACGGTATGAGAGGAGGAAGGGCCGATGCCGATGGAGAAGATATCGGTCACGCTAATTGTCATGTGGGGTCAAACCTCCTTAGAAGCGTTAAATAAGTTACGCTTTACGATAGTACCGAGAGGCCTCCATAGCTGCTTAGTCCGGTTGGCCGTCGTGGCGGGAGAGGAGTTCGCGGAAACCGGCAGGATCCGAATCCAGTATGTCTTCGGAACTGTCCTGCGGCGTTTCCTGCATTTCGCTGAGGGTGCCCGTAAGCCCAGCGACCCGGTCGAGCGGGCGCACCATGAGGTCCGCTAACTCCCTAGCGGCACGCTCGATGCGCCTTCCATTACGCGCGCCCTCCGCGGTGCCATAATCCTCCGTGGCTTGGAAGACGCCGGTGGGGACCACCGTGGCGTGCAGGTAGTTGAGTAGAGGCCGCAGAGCATAGTCCAGGACCAGCGCATGTCGGCTGGAGCCGCCCGTGGCCGCGATAAGTGTAGGAAGCCCCTCTAAGGAATGCGGCTCCAAGGTGTCGAAGAACATCTTGAACAGGCCCGAGTAGCTTCCTTGGAAGACGGGGCTGACTGCGATGAGACCGTCGGCATTCAGCACGGCGGACTGTGCCGCCTTCAGACGACGCGTGGGCGAGACCCAGTTGGTCATGGCCTCTGCCAGCTCACCCGCGAGTTCGCGTAGCTCCACGACGGTGATGTCCACACCTTCACCTCGGGCGGTGACGTGGGCAGAGGTGGCGGATGAGAGGGTGTCGCCAAGCGCCCGCGTCGAGGACGGTGAGGATAGCCCGGCCGTCACAACTACGAGTGAACGCATTTAGTTCTCCTCTCCGGGGTTGACCTGGGCGTGCGGGGCATAGGAGCCAAGTGAGGCGTGCGTCGGTGGGTCAGAAGGTACATGATCCGGGCGGCGCTGCTCAAAGCGGCGGCGCAGTTCCGGCACTACCTGGGTGCCGAGGATTTCGATCTGCTCCAGCACCACCTCTTGCGGCAGTCCAGCGTGATCGATGAGGAAAAGCTGGCGCTGATAGTCACCGACCCAATCAGCAAACTGCAGCGTACGCTCCACCACTTGCTCCACGGTGCCTACCGTTAAGGGGGTTTGAGCCGTGAATTCTTCCAGGGAAGGCCCGTGGCCGTAGACCGGAGCGTTATCGAAGTAGGGGCGGAAGAAATCTTTCGCCTCTTGCTCAGTAGAACCAATGAAGACGTGTCCGCCGAGGCCCACGATGGCCTGATCGGCACGGCCGTGCCCATAGGATTTATAGCGGTTGCGGTAGAGGTTCACCATCTTAGCGGTGTGTTCCTTGTGCCAGAAGATGTTGTTGTGGAAGAAGCCATCGCCATAATAGGCAGCCTGTTCGGCAATCTGCGGGGAGCGGATGGAGCCGTGCCAGACAAAGGGCGGGATACCGTCGAGCGGCGCCGGTGTGGCGGTGAAGCCCTGGAGCGGGGTACGGAACTTTCCTTGCCAGGAGACGACGGGCTCACGCCAGAGGCGGCGCAGCAAGTGATAGTTCTCCACCGCGAGTGGGATGCCCTCGCGGATGTCCTTGCCAAACCACGGGTAGACCGGGCCAGTGTTACCGCGGCCCAGCATCAGGTCGATGCGCCCGTCGGCGAGGTGCTGGAGAAAGGCGTAGTCCTCCGCGAGGCGGACGGGGTCGTTGGTAGTGATCAGCGTGGTGGCAGTGGAGAGTTGAAGGCTCTTTGTCTGCGCCGCGATGTAGGCCAGGTGAGTGGTGGGTGCCGATGGGACGAAAGGTGGGTTGTGGTGCTCGCCGGTGGCGAAAACGTCGAGGCCTACCTCCTCCGCTTTGAGGGCGATCTCCGTTATCGCGCGGATGCGCTCTGCCTCGGTGGGGGTGCGGCCAGTGGTGGGGTCTTGCGTGACGTCACCAATGCTGAAAACTCCAAATTGCATGCCAATCTCCTATCTGTGACGTGTCAACAATAATGTACCTGGAGATTATTTCCATTCGAGGGCGTCGACCAACACGGCGAGATCCCCCGGCGTCGCGATAGCCAGCGGACGCTGTGAAGGCTTTCCGTGCTCGGTGAGGAGGACTGCGCTGGCACGGACGACATCTACGGTGGCCTCTGTGAGAGCATCGATAACCTCTTGCGCGCTCGCGGTGCGGGGTAGAAACTCCGCGCGGTCCTTCTTCTCGGCGAATTCCAAGACGGCGCTAATCGACGCCGCATTGACCACGCCATCGTCTCCCAAATCGGCCGCAATCCACCGGGCAATGACGTTGGTCGTGAGCAGCGCCTGGTATGTCCCCGAATCATAGATAGGGATCTGCGAATAGCCGGTCTGGTTAATGAGCCGCAAGGCCTCCATGATTGGGGTTTCGGGGGCAAGAATGGTCACGTCACGGTCAGAAAGAAGGGACTGCGCCGTAGGCGGATCCGTGAGAAGGCGCTGCAGGTTTTCCAGCTGCGTGATGACCTGTGGGTGTGGGGTAGCGATGGGTGCGCCGTCGAAGTAGCGGCCATGGGCAAGGGCATTGCGCAGGTTACCAAAGTCCTTCAACTGTTCCGCTTGGCGCTTGCCCAACAGATGTTTGTCGTGTGCGCGATCAACAATCCACCAGAAAGAATCTGAATTCTTCGCCCCAATTGCCTGGCGGAGAAATTGTTCAATGTCGTTGAAGGCGGAAAAGAATCTGGCCAGGGAGTTATCGCTCATGAAGCCCCAGTGTACGGATCTGGCAGTGCGTGCTGTGCCCGGTCGCTAAAGCACAATCGCCGCGAGGACCCCGGTTGTTGGGGCACTCGCGGCGATAGGGCACTATGTGCTGTGCGCGTGTGATGCGCTGAAGCTTTAGAAAGCGACGCGCAGGATAGAAACCGTCACGGCTGCGATGGCTGCTGCTGCCGGGAGGGTGATAACCCACGCGAGGGCGATCGGCTTCATCAGCTTCCAGTTGGCGGCGCGGTTGACGATGCCGACACCGAGGACAGCGCCGATGAGGATGTGGGTCGAGGAGACCGGCAGGCCCAGGAGGGACGCTGCCATGACGACGGCAGCGGCGGCCAGCTCAGCGGCGAAACCGGAAGAGGGGTGCATCTGAGTCAGGCCCGAACCGACCGTCTGGATAACGAAGCGGCCGATGAACCAGAGGCCAGAAATTAGGGCGATACCCATGGCCACCATGACCGGGAGAGGGACAGTGACTTCATCGGAAATCTGGTTCGTCTGCAGGACGTCGAAGACGGCGGCGAAGGGGCCAATAGCGTTAGCGATATCGTTCGAACCATGCGAGAACGCGAAGGCCGAAGCAGTAAAGACCTGCATCCACGAGAAGAGAAGGAAGGTCGAGCGCGACAGGGACTTCTTCTTCAGGGAGCGGGCGAAGATGAACACAGCCATCCAGACCACAGCACCTACCATGCCCATGACCAAGAAGTTCTCCAGGGTGGAGAAGTCAACGCCGGTGTTCTTCAACCCCTTGAAGAGCATCATCGCGGAGATAATGATGGCGCCCAAAGCAGCCAGCAGCGGGACCCAGTTCTCCAGCGCGCGGTGCGCATTGATGTCCTCGAGATCCTTGTTGAGGTTGTGTAGATCGCGGTAGTAGTCGGACTCGAGGGCCTCTGGGTCATAGTCATCTTCCGCTGTGAGAGCAGCATCACGAGCCATGGCGTTGGTGTAGGAAATCTGCTGCAGTTCGTTCATGCGCTCGAAGCGGGTCTTGTGCTCCTTGCGCAGCGCGGCGCGGCGAACCTTGATCTCACGGAGGCGCTCGTCCGCAGCGTCGTTGTATACCAAGATGGAAGTCTTGATCCACTTGAAGAGAAGGAAGGCGGTAACACCACCAAGAACAGGGGAAAGGACCCAAGAGAAAGCGATGGTGCCAATGCCACCCCACTGCACCATGTCCATGCCGCCCTTGCCGGTGATGAAGCCGACGGTTAGTGCGGCGCCGACGATACCGCCGACGATGGAGTGCGTCGTAGAAACCGGCCAGCCCATGCGGGTAGCGACGAGCAGCCAGATGGCAGCGCCAAGCAGCGACGCCATCATAATGTAGACGAACTCCATGGGGTCGAGACCGTCAATCGCTTCTAGGTCCACGATGCCGGAGCGGACGGTATCCGTCACCTCACCGCCAGCGAGGATGGCGCCGGATACCTCAAAGACTGCAGCTACCGCGAGGGCCTGCTTCATCGACAAGGTTCCTGCACCCACGGAGGTACCGAAGGAGTTGGCGACGTCATTGCCGCCAATATTGAAGGCCATGAATAGGGCGAAGATGATCGCTGTAACCAGGACTACGTGATTAGCCCCCTCAGCAACTTCTCCGTTGCTCCAAATGATGAAGAAGATCAGCGTGACAGCGGTGATGGCGCCGAAGAACAAGTGCCAAATCCAGTCCTTGTTCTTGCCATTCATCGATTCGAGGTCAGGCATCGTCGGCGTGGCGGTGCTCAAAACGTCGTTCCTTTCATGAAGAGAACGCTGCGTGATGAGGAAGCGCGGACTGCCTCAGGCAGGGCGAATGCGCCGTGAAAGCAGGGGATAATGTGCCTGTCGCGGTGCAGGGTGATGGCATCACGCACGGTTCTTTTATGCTTTTAAAGACAGAGCGGATCCCACCTCAAACCGGCGGGAACTTGATCAGGGTAAAGCATCAAGATTGCCGGCAGGTAAACACTTCATGTATTTGAATTTAATCTGCACTTTTGTGGCACATTTGGGGGTGGTGCGACCTTTCGTCGGCCGCACTATCACTTCTTAAGCTCAGTATTAAGACTTGTATACGCCTCGACCTAAAGTGTCGCACTGTTCCATCTTTCCGGAGTTATATCCAGCGAGGAAGGACTGGGCGCGGTCCTCGGAGGAGCCGTGCGTCCACGTGTCCGGGCGTACTTCGCCGCCCGAGCGGCGCTGGATGTTGTCATCGCCTACAGCACGAGCGGTGTTCACGGCATCGGTTACTTGTTGTTCAGTAATCGTTTCGAGCAGAGCGTCTTCGCCCTCATCGGCGTAGTGTGCCCAGAGACCGGCATAGCAATCAGCTTGCAGCTCAATCTTCACAGCGTTGGAATCCTCGCCGGGCTCGTTGTAGTTGGACAAGCTGAGCGTGCCTTCCAGTTTTTGAATGTGGTGGCCAAATTCGTGGGCCACGATGTACATCTGGGCCAGAGGGGCATTCTCGCCGCCGAAATTGCGGAGCTGATCAAAGAAGGCGGTGTCGAAGTAGGCCGACTCATCTGCCGGGCAGTAGAACGGGCCCGTAGCGCCTGAAGCCTGGCCGCAGCCCGACATGGTGGTGTTGTCGAAGATGACGCGGCCGGGCTCAACGTAGTCAATACCTGCTTGCTCGGGCAGTTCGCGTGCCCAGACCTTGTCGACGGACTGGGCGGCGAACATGACACGGCAATCGTCGTACTTATTGCCGTCCTCAGCAGTTTGGCAGTGCGCAAATGCGTCTTCGCCGCTTTCCTCTGGTCCCACCTGGGTCTGGTCGGTCTGGGGATCGCTTCCGGTGATGGCGCCGGGATCGCCGCCGAGGAGTAGATAGAGACCGATAAGAAGGAGAGAGCCAATGCCGCCGCCGGTAGCGATCATGCCGCCGCGGCCTCCACCGCCGGAGCTAGCTCGCTTTCCATCAAAATTGGCGCCAGATTTAAAAGTCATGTCAGAGATTTTGCCACAAGCTGTAGGTGGTGTCTGCTCGATAAGTGGACTGCTGTCAAGCGCACGGTGCTCACCCTAGCGCTGAGCAAGTCCGGTGCGGGCGGTAGACTTGGGCCGTTCAAGTACTTGCATCCCTCGGCGCGTGCTGTCTACGCGTGGCGTGTGTGGGTGCGAGCGTCAACGATGAGAAGGGATTGAACGAGAGTGCTGCGTACACATTTGGCAGGCGAACTGCGCAAGGAGATGGCAGGGGAGACCGTCACCCTGACGGGTTGGGTCGCTCGCCGTCGCGACCATGGCGGTGTTATCTTCATTGACCTGCGTGACCGCTCTGGTGTTGCCCAGGTGGTTTTTCGCGAATCTGAAGTAGCTGAACGCGCCCACGACCTGCGTTCCGAATACTGCGTCAAGGTTACCGGTGTAGTGGAGCCCCGCCCAGAAGGCTCGGCTAACGCAAACCTGGCATCTGGTGAGATTGAGGTTAACGTCTCGGATCTGGAGGTGCTCAACAAGTCCGCAGCGCTGCCGTTCCAGATCGATGATCCGTCTTCTTCCGGTGAAGTCGGTGAAGAGACCCGTCTGAAGTACCGTTACTTGGACCTGCGCCGCGAGCGTCAGCACGAGGCTCTGCGCCTGCGCTCCGCCGCTAACCGCGCCGCCCGCGAAGTTCTGGACAACCACGACTTTACCGAGATTGAAACCCCGACCCTGACCCGTTCCACCCCGGAGGGCGCTCGTGACTTCCTCGTGCCCGCCCGCCTCAAGCCGGGTAGCTGGTACGCACTCCCGCAGTCCCCGCAGCTGTTTAAGCAGCTGCTCATGGTGGCCGGCATGGAGCGCTACTACCAGATTGCTCGCTGCTATCGCGATGAGGACTTCCGCGCGGACCGCCAGCCTGAATTTACGCAGCTCGACGTCGAGATGTCTTTCGTGGACCAAGACGATGTGATCGCTCTTGCGGAAGAAATTGTATCCGCTCTCTGGAAGCTCATCGGCTATGAGATTAAGACGCCCATCCCGCGCATGACCTACGCCGATGCCATGAAGTACTACGGTTCTGACAAGCCGGACCTGCGCTTCGACATCAAGATCGTGGAGTGCACCGACTTCTTCAAGGACACCACCTTCCGTGTCTTCCAGAACGAATACGTCGGTGCTGTCGTCATGGAAGGCGGAGCCTCCCAGCCGCGCCGCCAGTTTGATGCGTGGCAGGAATGGGCAAAGCAGCGCGGTGCGAAGGGCCTGGCTTATATCACCATCGCCGAGGACGGCACCCTGGGCGGCCCAGTGGCCAAAAACATTACTGACGCCGAGCGCGAGGGCATTGCCGAGCACGTCGGTGCTAAGCCGGGCGACGCCATCTTCTTCGCCGCCGGTGACGTAAAGTCTTCCCGTGCCTTGCTGGGCGCAGCGCGCGGTGAGATCGCAAAGAAGCTGGACCTCATCAAGGACGGCGACTGGGCTTTCACCTGGGTCGTGGACGCACCGCTCTTCGAGCCGGCCGCCGATGCCACCGCTTCGGGTGATGTGGCTCTGGGCCACTCCAAGTGGACGGCTGTCCACCACGCCTTTACCTCGCCGAAGCCGGAGTACCTGGATAGCTTTGATGAGAATCCGGGAGAGGCCTTGGCCTACGCCTATGACATCGTCTGCAACGGCAACGAGATCGGCGGCGGCTCCATCCGTATCCACGACCAGGACGTGCAGAAGCGCGTCTTCGATGTCATGGGCATTGGTGAAGAGGAAGCGCAGGAGAAGTTCGGCTTCCTGCTCGACGCTTTCCAGTTCGGTGCCCCGCCGCATGGCGGCATTGCTTTCGGTTGGGACCGCATTGTCTCGCTGCTGGGCGGATTCGATTCCATCCGCGATGTCATTGCCTTTCCGAAGTCGGGCGGCGGCGTTGATCCTCTGACCGATGCTCCGGGCACCATCCCTGCTGAGCAGCGCAAGGAGACCGGCGTGGACTTCAAGCCGGAAAAGGCCGCTAAGGCTGCACAGGGTGAAAAGGCTGGGAAGGAGTCTTAAAACCGCGCAGCGCCGGTAAGGTAGTTGGGCCTACGACAAGTGGAGGCAGGCAAGCAAGTGAATTCGATGGGACACGAGTCCATGGATAGTTCTGCGGCTGATGCCGTGGTGGCGGAAGCATCGCTGATGATTTCCCGCCGCTATGGCGGCGAGCCTGAGCTGAGTGACATTCAACAGCTCACCGGCTCGGGCAATGCTGTGGTGCTTCGTGCCCGCACGACACCAAGTGCCTTCTTTCCACATCGGTCGGTCGTCATCAAGTACAACCCGGTCACCGGACACACTATTGATGACGCTGCGCTTCTACGCGAAGTGGTGGCCTATCAATTCACCACAGCGCTGTCTGAAGAGGTCCGCCCAGGCCCAGTCCTGCTTGCGCACGATGTGGAAAAGCGCATCCTCGTGCTCACTGACGCGGGCGATGGCGACACCTTGGCGGATACCCTCGCCCACAGTAGCGATGAAGACCGCGTCGAGCTGCTCCGATCCCTGGGTAGCGCGCTGGGCAAGATGCACGCAGGAACCGCGGGGCGCGAGGAGGATTACGAGGCCCTGCTGAACCGTCAGCTGCGCCGGCATCCCGAATACGCTGAGCACCAGGCGCTGCGTGATGATTCGCTGAAGAGTTCCATCATGATCGGCGCTGACATTCTCAGTGAGGCCGGACTGGAACCGCCGGAACACGTTCGTGAATTGGCTCGCACCGCCATGCAGAGCTTTAGTTCTGGCCGCAACCGCGCCTTTACTCCCTTCGATCTGTCCCCAGACAACATCATCGTGGGGACAGCGTTAACCTTCCTGGATTATGAATGGGCTGGTTTCCGTAACGTTGGCTTTGACGTGGCCTGCGTTGTTGCTGGCTTCCCACAATTCCTATTCTCACGGCCGATTACTGATAGCGAAGCGGAAATCTTCATCCAAGCCTGGCAGCGCCGCATCGTCGATGTGTGGCCCCAGTTTGCTGATGAGAAGACGCTGCATGAATTGCTCGTGGCGTGCCTCATCGGCTGGGCCCTGTCGAGTGTGACCACCATGTATGCCGGCGGGATCGAAGGTGTTGTAGCTCTGGCGGAAGGCAACGCCGAAATTTATCGTGACCCCCATCGCTCGCTGCTGCGCCGCTCCGATCACGGCCCGTTCAGCGAGGATGAGCTCCTGATTCGGCGCGACCTTTATGAAACTTTCGAAGCGCTCTCACGCTTTGCCGCGCAGTGCAAGAACGATGGGTGCTCGACTGTTGCCGCTTTCGGCCACGCTGTGGCCTCCCGTCTCCGGGAGTCCTGATGGGACAGGAGTCACTCTTCGGCGATGACCAGTCAGCGCCCAGCCTGCCGGGTGGCCTCGATATGTTTGCAACTCATTCAGGCTCACCCCTTGCTGCGCGCATGCGGCCGCAGAGCCTCGATGAAGTGGTGGGGCAGAAGCACCTACTGGAGCCGGGGACTCCGTTGCGCCGGTTGGTGGAGGGCTCGGGGGAAGCCTCAGTCATCCTCTATGGCCCGCCGGGAACCGGAAAGACAACGCTAGCCTCCCTCATCGCTTCCTCCTTGGGGGATAACTTCATTGGGCTTTCTGCTCTGGACTCGGGTGTTAAGCAAGTCCGCGAAGTGATTACTCATGCGCGTCGCGAACTCATTGAAGGCCGCCGCACGGTGCTCTTCATTGATGAGGTACACCGCTTCTCCAAAACCCAGCAGGATGCGTTGCTGGCGGCCGTGGAGAACCGTACTGTCCTTCTCGTGGCCGCGACCACCGAGAATCCTTCGTTTTCTGTGGTAGCGCCGCTGCTTTCGCGTTCGCTGTTGCTGCACTTGGAGCCGCTTGACGATGCCTCCCTCCGCAGCCTCGCGGAGCGGGCGCTGAGGAGTGAGCGCGGTTTGGCGGGGCGAATCACTGCCACGGAAGACGCTTTGGAACAGCTGGTGCTGCTCGCCGGCGGCGATGCTCGGCGCACGCTGACCTATCTCGAAGCGGCTGCCGAAGCGGTGCCGGATGGCGGCGAGCTCACCGTCGACATTCTCAAAGACAACGTCAACCGCGCGGTCGTGCGCTATGACCGTGACGGGGACCAACACTATGACGTTGTCTCCGCCTTTATTAAGTCCATCCGCGGCTCCGACGTGGACGCCGCGTTGCACTACCTTGCCCGCATGATTGAGGCCGGCGAAGACCCGCGTTTCATCGCGCGCCGGCTCATCGTGCATGCCTCTGAGGACGTTGGGATGGCGGATCCCACCGCTTTGCCCACCGCCGTGGCCGCGGCGGAGGCTGCGGCCCTGATTGGCCTGCCAGAGGCGCGCATCCCGCTGGCGCAGGCCACGATCCACCTGGCCACGGCGCCGAAGTCGAATTCCGTTATTAATGCCATCAGCGCTGCTCAAGCCGATGTCCAGGCCGGTAAGAGTGGGCACGTCCCGTCGCACCTGCGCGACGGCCACTACGAGGGTGCCAAGCGCTTGGGAAACGCCGTCGGCTACCGATACCCGCATGATGATCCACGAGGTGTGCTAGCCCAGCAGTATTTACCGGAGACGCTGGCCGATGCCGAGTATTATCAGCCCACCGACCACGGCGCGGAAAAACGGGTGCGCGAGTACCTGGGAAGGTTGCGGGACATCATCCGGGGGCGGCGTCGCTAAGCAGAGCACTGGACGGGTAAAGTTGAGCGCTGACTAGAAATCATTCAACAGTGAAGGACTTTTGCTCGTGAAGACTCATGAGATCCGGGAACGCTTTACCCAGCACTTCGTCAAGGCCGGCCACGAGGCTGTGCCCAGCGCATCGCTGATCCTGGATGACCCGAACCTGCTCTTCGTCAACGCCGGCATGGTTCCCTTCAAGCCCTACTTCTTGGGCCAGCAGAACCCGCCTTTTGCTAACGGTACGGCGACCTCTATCCAGAAGTGCGTGCGCACTTTGGATATCGAGGAAGTGGGCATTACCACCCGCCACAACACCTTCTTCCAGATGGCAGGCAACTTCTCCTTTGGCCAGTACTTCAAGGAGGGGGCCATTACCCACGCTTGGAACCTGTTGACGAACTCGGTAGAGGATGGTGGCTTGGGGCTCGACCCCGAGCGTTTGTGGGTCACGGTCTACCTCGATGACGATGAAGCAGCCGATATCTGGCACAACAA
This sequence comes from Corynebacterium aurimucosum, assembly GCF_046895345.1. Classification (GTDB taxonomy): domain Bacteria; phylum Actinomycetota; class Actinomycetes; order Mycobacteriales; family Mycobacteriaceae; genus Corynebacterium; species Corynebacterium aurimucosum_G. The sequence goes on from NZ_CP160096.1 coordinate 710,287, forward strand.
GATTGGTGTTCCTCGCGAGCGCATCCAGCGCCTCGGCATGGAGGATAATTACTGGTCCATGGGGATTCCCGGGCCGTGTGGACCGTGCTCGGAGATTTACTATGACCGTGGCCCAGAGTACGGCCAGGATGGCGGCCCGATCGCGGATGATAACCGCTACATGGAGATCTGGAACCTCGTCTTCATGCAGAATGAGCGCGGCGAAGGCACTGGCAAGGGCAACTTTGAGATCGTGGGCGAGCTGCCCAAGAAGAACATCGATACGGGCATGGGCATCGAGCGCGTCGCCTGCATCCTGCAGGACGTGGACAATGTGTATGAGACGGACCTGCTGCGCCCGGTCATCGACGTAGCTGAAGAGCTCACCGGTGCGAAGTACGTTCCGGATGCGCCGAAGGAAGACCTGATCCGTTTCCGCGTGGTGGCGGACCACTCGCGCACCGGCATGATGCTCATCTTGGATGGCGTTACCCCTGGTAACGAGGGCCGCGGCTACATTCTGCGTCGCCTGCTTCGTCGCATCATTCGCTCCGCCAAGTTGTTGGGCGCGAAAGGCGAGACCATGGAGCGCTTCATGAACACCATCATGGACACCATGACGCCGTCCTACCCGGAGATCGCAGAAAACCGTGAGCGTATTCTGCGCGTTGCCGTGGCAGAGGAGAAGGCCTTCCTGAAGACGCTGGAGTCGGGCACCAAGCTTTTCGACGAAGCCGTGACCGAGCTGAAGAACACCTCCCGCGCAGCTACCCCGAAGGTCCTATCCGGTGAAAAGGCCTTCGAGCTGCACGATACCTATGGTTTCCCCATCGACTTGACCCTGGAAATGGCGCAGGAAGCCGGTTTGACCGTAGACATGGAAGGCTTCGACGCCGCCATGGGTGAGCAGCGCCGCCGCGCCAAGGCTGATAACCAAGCCAAGAAGCATGGTCATGCTGACTTGTCGCTCTACCGCGAGTGGGTGGATAACCACCCGACGCTGTTCACGGGTTATGAAACCTTGGAGTCGGACGCCAAGGTCATCGGTCTTGTGCGCGATGGCGAGAAGGTAACTGAGGTCGCGGCAGGAGACACCGTTGAGGTAATCCTGGACCAGTCGCCGCTCTACGCCGAAGCCGGTGGCCAGACCGCCGACCGCGGCCGCATTATCGCGGGCGAGACCCTGCTGGAGGTCAAGGATGTCCAGAAGATTGGCAAGAAGTTGTGGGTTCACAAGGCTACGGTGACTGCCGGCGGCCTTGAGCTGGGCAATGGCGTGACCGCCGCAGTTGACCAGAAGTGGCGCCACGGCGCCGTGCAGGCGCACTCCGCAACGCACCTTATCCACGCCGCGCTGCGCCAGGTGTTGGGCCCGACCGCAGTCCAGGCTGGTTCCTTGAACCGTCCGGGCTACCTGCGCTTTGATTTCAACTACACCGACCAGCTCACCCAGGAGCAGCTCGATGAGATCGCCTTGGTGACCAACCAGGCGGTGGACCAGCACTTCCCGGTCAATACCATCGAGACCTCCTTGGAGAAGGCCAAGGAGATGGGGGCGATGGCCCTCTTTGGTGAGAACTACGGTTCCGAGGTCCGCGTCGTGGAGATGGGCGGCCCCTTCTCCATCGAGCTCTGCGGTGGTACGCACGTGAAGAACACTGCAGAGATCGGCCCGGTGTCTGTCCTCGGCGAATCCTCCGTGGGTTCGGGAGCGCGCCGCATCGAGGCTTATTCGGGCCTGGATGCATTCCGCTACTACTCGAAGGAGACCGCCCTCGTCGAGGGTGTCTCCCGCGAGCTCAAGGTCCAGACTGAGGACCTGCCGGAGCGCATCGCGCAGCTGACAGACAAACTCAAGGCCGCTGAGAAGCAAATCGCCGAGCTTCACAAGGCCCAGCTCATGTCTCAGACCGCGGAGATGATTTCTACTGCGAAGACCGTCAACGATTTCACTCTCGTGGCTGTCAAGCTTCCTAAGGGTGTGAACGGCGGTGACCTGCGCACGCTGGCTTCTGATATCAAGAACCGCCTCGGCGATGTCGCTGCTGTGGTGGTCTTGGCGTCGGAGAATGAGGGCGGCAAGTTGCCATTCATCGTGGGCGCTACCAAGGCTGCCAACGAACGTGGTGTCAAGGCAGGTGACTTGGTTAAGGTGGTTTCCAGCTACGTTGACGGCAAGGGCGGCGGTAAGCCCGATATGGCTCAAGGCTCCGGCGCCAACGCCGAAGGTCTCCAACACGCCTTCGACGCCGTCCGCGATGAGCTCGAAGCCCACTAACGAACGCGCACTAGTTGGCGTGCAGTTGTAGCCGACTCGCAGAACCAGGAGGAGCACGATGGCCGTAGAGCCTGACAAACCAGGCGTCGACGATCCCGGCCCGGGGCGCCGTTTGGGCCTCGACGTCGGTACCGTCCGCATCGGCGTGGCGGTATCTGACCGAGACGCGCGCTTGGCCATGCCGGTCGAAACCGTCCGGCGTGAGACCGGGTTTAAGGACCGCGACAAGGGCGATATTGACCGTTTGCTCGACCTGATCCATGAGTATGACGCCGTCGAGGTGGCCGTTGGTTTGCCGCGTGATCTCAAAGGCAACGGCTCATCAAGTGTTAAACATGCCAAGGAAATCGCGTTTCGTATCCGCCGCCGCTTGGCAAAAGATGACAGGATGAAGGAACCTCCGCCCGTACGCATGGTGGATGAGCGCCTCACTACGGTGGTGGCAACCTCTGCTTTGCGGGCCTCTGGCGTGTCAGAGAAGCGTGGTCGCTCGGTCATTGACCAAGCTGCCGCGGTGGAAATTTTGCAGTCCTGGCTGGATGCGCGCCATTTCGCGTTGAACGGCCACAGCCCTTCAAACGTAGGAGACGAAGTACGTGAGCCGTAAACCTTCACGCATCGGACGCTCGATGGAACCTCAATATGTCAAGCGCCGTCAGCGCGGCATGGCCGTGCTCATCGCCAGCTTGGTCCTGATCATTGGCGGACTCGGCTACATCGGCTTCCGCCTGTTGGGAGGAGGCAGTACCTTGGACTACGAGGGGCAAGGCAACGGTGTCACACAGCTCGTTCAGGTCCCAGAAGGCTCGTCCATGGGTGAACTAGCACCCGAGCTGGCAGAAAAGAACGTGGTGAAGACATCCGAAGCTTTCTCCTCAGCGGCCAACTCGAACCCACGCGCAAGCCAAATCAAACCCGGCTTCTACCGTCTCCAGGAGGAGATGAGCGCGAAGGCCGCTGTCGAAGCGCTGCTCGATGAAGCCAATATGGTGGACCTCCTCGACGTCCAAGGCGGTGCCACGCTGCTCGACGTCAACGTGCTTGGCGGTGATGTTCGCTATGGCATTTACTCCTTGATTTCCCAGGTCTCGTGCAAGGAAGGCGGCTGCGTCTCCGCTGAAGAGCTCGAGAAGATTGCAGCCACCGTGGACCCAGCTGAGCTGGGCGCACCGGAGTGGGCTCTGGAAGAGGTTCGCGCGCGAGGCGAGGACCCGAAGCGCCTTGAGGGGCTGATTGCCCCGGGCCAGTACGTGCTGGATCCGAACATGGATGCCCAGGAGATTCTGACGGATCTGATCACCCGCTCGACGAAGAAGTACAACGACACCAACATCGTTGACCGAGCCCAAGCAATTGGTCTGAAGCCCTATGAGCTTCTGACTGCGGCTTCATTGGTGGAACGCGAGTCCCCGGCCGGTGAATTCGACAAGGTCGCCCGAGTAATCCTCAACCGCCTTTCTGAGCCGATGCGCCTCGAGCTGGACTCCACGGTCAACTATGGCCTCGAGGACGTGGAGCTGGCCACCACCGATGAGGACCGCCACCGCGAGACGCCATGGAATACCTACGCCAAGGACGGTCTGCCTGATTCGCCGATTGCCTCGCCTTCGGAGGAAGCTATCCAGGCCATGGAAAACCCTGCAGAAGGTAACTGGCTCTTCTTTGTCACCGTCGATGACAAGGGCACCACGGTGTTTACCGATAACTACGATGAGCACCTTGCCAACGTCGATGATGCGGTGCGCTCTGGCATCCTGGACAGCCAGCGCGAGGACGAAGGTGCGCCGCCAGCCGAGGAGCAGTAAACCAATGCCGCGCGCCGCAGTCGTGGGCAGTCCCATTGCCCACTCGCTCTCACCAGTCCTGCATAACGCAGGGTATGAGGCCCTGAGCCTGAAGGAGTGGGACTATACCAAGCATGAGGTGACGGACTTGCCAGCCTTCCTCGCCGAAGTAGGCGAGGAGTACTGTGGTTTCTCCGTCACCATGCCGCTTAAGTTCGACGCCCTCGCCTGTGCCAATATCGTCAGCGAGCGAGCTGAGCTCATTGGCTCCGCGAATACCTTGGTGCGCACCCCGGAAGGGTGGCGCGCGGATAACACGGATACCGAAGGCGTGCTGGGCGCGCTCGATGAGCTTCTGGGCTCGTCTCAGCCGTCTTCGGCGCTGCTCATCGGCGCCGGCGGAACCGCGCGGCCGGTCCTGTGGGGGCTGGCTCAATGCGGTGTGAAGGACGTTACCGTGTTGAATCGCTCCGACCGTTTAGCTGAACTGCGCCCGCTCGCTGACGCCCTCGGTCTCGCGCTCCATGCGGCAACCTTCGAGGATGATCTAGCAGGCCTTGCGAGAGCAGCAGATCTCCTTGTCTCCACCGTGCCCTCTGCTGCGTTGGAGGGATACCTGACGCAGCTGGCCAAGGCTCCGGTCTTTGACGTTATTTATGATCCGTGGCCGACTCCGCTCACTGTGCATGCGGCCGCTGATGGCTACCCGACCGTCGGCGGGCACATCATGCTGGCTAATCAGGCCTATTCGCAGTTTGAACAATTTACCGGGCATACTGCGCCGCGGGCAGAGATGCTGGCGGCGCTCAACAAGGCGTTCAAGCTGCCCTAAGAAATCCCTCGCAGCTTAGCGTGTGCGTCTTGTCCGCCCACGCGGTAGGCTGCGGGACCATGGGGGAACTGCTTTTCTTGGCGTGGGGGTGCGCTTTAATTATTTATGACCTGCGTTTCAAACGCCTGCCTAACTATCTGACTCTGCCGGCCGCCGCCTTATCGCTGTGCTGGTTCAGCCTGGCCGGGCTGCTGTGGCCGGGTATCTACGTGGTGGCGGCGTTGCTAAGCCGCGTCGGAAGCATCGGCGGGGGAGACCTCAAACTGGCGCTGCCGCTGGGAATGGTGACCGCACACGTGGCGGGCGTGCCGGGGGTTGCGTTGGCGATGATGGGGGCGTCGCTGAGCACGGGGACCTGACCCCTGTTTGGTAGACACCTGATATCCAGCCCTGTTGGGTTGGGAAGAAAGGTAATCTACCACCATGCCTAGGTACTCCGAACAGTTCAAACGTGATGCTGTGGCCCTCTACGAAAACAATGAGGACCTCTCACTTCACGCGGCTTCAGCAGAGCTTGGAGTCAATCGTTCCTCACTTTTCTCATGGCTCAAGCAGTACGGCACCGGCAAGCGTGCCCGCACGAAGACCATGCGTGACAAGGCGAAGGCGACGACTGATTCTGAACGGATCCGTCAGCTAGAAAAAGAAGTCTCTAAGCTTCGTGAAGAACGCGACATCCTGCGCAAGGCCGCGAAATATTTTGCCGAAGAGACACGCTGGTAATCCGCTTCCAGTTTGTCGATGACCACCGAACCGAATACTCGGTCAAGCGGATGTGCCACGTGTTAAAGCTCAATCGCTCCTCGTTCTACAAATGGGCCAACACCCGCGAAAAACGCAGGTTAAAGACGTGTTCCGATGCTCTTATTGGTGCACGAATCAAAACCATCTTCGATGATGAGCACGGGCTTTATGGTGCTAAACGCATCGCTGCAAGTCTCAACGACGATACGGACTTTCCTCCGATAAATCACAAGAAGGTCGCACGCATCATGAAATCCATGGGGCTGAAAGGCTTTACTAAACGCCGTCGATGCATCACCACCAGACGAAAGTTTGGCCACCGAGTCATGCCAGACTTAGTAGGCCGCAGATTCACAGCTGATAGGCCGAACCACGTCTACGTAGGCGATATCACCTACCTGCCGTGTAAGGGAGGCAAGAACATGTACCTGGCCACGGTCATCGACGTCTACTCGCGCAAACTTGTCGGCCATGCACTCGCCGATCACATGCGGGTATCGCTGGTTATCGAAGCTTTATCTCATGCAAGGAAAGTCCGCGGAAGCCTGAAAGGGGCAATTTTCCATTCTGATCACGGCAGTGTGTACACCTCACAAGCATTTAGGGACCACTGCACCCAGCTTGGTGTTCGCCAATCCATGGGAGCGGTGGGAACGAGTGCCGATAATGCCCTGGCAGAATCATTTAACGCCACCTTAAAGCGTGAAGTGCTTCGTGATCGGAAAGTCTTTGACAATCCCATCATCTGTCGCCAAGAAGTCTTCCGATGGTGCATGCGCTACAACACGCGCAGACGCCACTACTGGTGTAACCTTCTAGCCCCCGATACCTTCGAAGCACTCACATCAGCTACACTGGCCCAAGCAGCATAGCTAACCCCCGACGTGTCTACTTTCCGGGGGTCAGGCCCCGGTGCTCTGGGGCTGTATAACCAGGGACAGGACACCTGCGCATGGACCCGGGATGTTGATTGCCGCAGGACTTGTTGTGTTATTTAGCCCCGACATGGTGTGATAGTAGGCCTAGTGGCCCCGAAGGAACCCCCGGCGTGTGATAATGGTCCGCATGCTTCGTTGGACTACCGCAGGTGAATCTCACGGCCAGGCACTCGTTGCACTCATTGAGCACATGCCCGCCGGGGTTCCCGTTTCCCAAGACGATATTGCTCTCCAGCTCTCTCGCCGCCGCCTCGGCTACGGCCGCGGCGCCCGCATGAAGTTTGAGGCTGATGATCTCACCCTGCTCAGCGGCATCCGCCACGGCCTTACCCTGGGTAGCCCCATCGCTATCATGATTGGCAACACGGAGTGGCCAAAGTGGACAACCATCATGTCGCCTAAGGCCGTGGATCTTGAGGACCCAGACGTCGCTAAAGCCATGGCTTCCGGTCGCGGTGCCCCGCTGACTCGTCCACGCCCTGGGCACGCCGATTTCGCCGGCATGGTGAAGTTTGATCATGCAGAGGCCCGTCCCATTCTGGAGCGCTCCTCCGCGCGCGAGACCGCTGCTCGCGTGGCCGCGGCCACGGTCGCCCGCAACTTCCTCCGCGAAACCCTGGGAGTCGAGGTGCTGTCCCACGTCATTTCTATTGGAGCTTCCGCACCCTATGAAGGCCCGCATCCTAGTTTTGCGGACCTTGAGGCTATTGATGCTTCACCGGTTCGTGCCTGCGATAAGGCCGCAGAGGAATCGATGATCTCAGAAATCGAGACCGCCAAGAAGCAGGGCGATACCCTCGGCGGCATTGTAGAGGTCATCGTGGAGGGCCTGCCGATTGGTTTAGGCTCCCATACCTCGGGGGAGGACCGTCTCGACGCGCAGCTCGCCGCCGCCTTGATGGGTATTCAGGCGATCAAGGGCGTTGAAGTGGGCGACGGCTTCGCTGAGGCGCGCCGTCGCGGAAGCGAGGCCCACGATGAAATGGTGCGCACCGATGAGGGAGTGGACCGGGAGAGTAACCGGGCTGGTGGCCTGGAGGGCGGCATGACTAATGGCCAGACGCTGCGTTTGCGTGCGGCGATGAAGCCGATTTCTACCGTCCCGCGCGCCCTGAAGACCGTTGATATGGCCACGGGTGGGCCAGCCACTGCCATCCATCAGCGTTCTGATGTCTGTGCAGTTCCAGCGGCTGGCGTGGTGGCCGAAGCCATGGTCGCCCTCGTGCTAGCACGCGCAGTATTGGAGAAATTTGGTGGCGATAGCTTAGCCGAGACCAAGCGAAACATTGCTGCCTACCAGGATTACGTGGCTAGCCGCTTGGATTGGGGCGAGGCATGAATTCCCCGCACGTCGTTCTTGTAGGGCCTCCTGGCTCCGGAAAGACCACGATTGGCCGGCGCCTCTCCCGCGCGCTGAACTGCGAGGTTGTTGACTCTGATGCCCTCATCGAGGCCCGCTACGGCAAGGCTTGCGGCGAGGTTTTCTCTGAGCTGGGTGAACCAGCATTCCGTGAGGTCGAAGCCGAAGTGGTGCGCGAGGCACTCGCCACTACTGGTGTGGTGAGTCTAGGCGGCGGGGCAGTGCTGACCGAATCCACACGCGCGCTGCTCGATGGCCTGACTGTTGTATTCCTTGATATCACCCCCGAAGAAGGCGTAACCCGCACGCTGGGGGACAGTAACCGTCCCGTGCTGGAGTCTGCGGACCCGCTGGCGCACTACACCCAACTTTTGGAAACGCGCCGGCCCCTCTACAGCGAGGTCGCTGACTTAAAGGTGCGCACTGGTGTGCGCTCCCCGCAGCAGGTGGTGGGTGACATCTTGAGCTTCCTCGAAACCCTCTAGGAAGACGAAACTTCTTTACCCGCTTCATGACACCGCCTCACAAACCCTGCCACCCCAGCCGAAGGAGCACCACCCATGCACACCATTGCTGTTAATGGACCATCACCTTATGAGGTCACTCTTGGCACTGGCCTGAGTACCGCCATGATGGAGCGCGCCGCGGCGATTGGCGCGGCTAAGGTGGCAATCATCCATCAGCCGCCGCTCGCACAGGCTGCCAGTGACCTAGTTGAACAGGCTCGCATACAGGGGATTGAGGCCACCGCGGTTGCGGTCCCCGATGCCGAAGCCGCAAAGCAGCTCGACGTGCTCGCCCGCTTGTGGGATATCTTCGGAGAGGCAGGATTTAGTCGCCGCGACGCCGTCATTGGCCTAGGCGGCGGTGCGGTAACAGACCTGGCTGGGTTTGCTGCGGCGACGTGGATGCGCGGTATCCCGGTGATTCAGGCGCCGACGACGTTGCTAGCCATGGTGGATGCCGCCGTGGGCGGCAAAACCGGCATCAACACAGCCGCGGGAAAGAACCTGGTTGGGGCTTTCCATGAGCCGGACTCAGTCTTTGTTGATCTGGATCATTTGCGCACGCTGCCGACTGAAGAAATCGTCGCCGGTTCTGCAGAAATTATCAAGACTGGCTTCATCCATGACCCGCAGATCATTGAGCACTACCTGAAGGATCCCGCCACATGCCTTGAGCCCGACGGCCTGCTGCCGGAGCTCATCGAGCGTTCTATTGCGGTCAAGGCACACGTGGTGGGTCAGGACTTAAAGGAATCCGGGCTGCGCGAGACCCTCAATTACGGCCACACCTTTGGCCACGCCGTGGAGCGTCGGGAGAACTATTCGTGGCGACACGGCCGCGCTGTAGCGGTGGGCATGATGTTCATTGCCCACCTATCCCACGCGCGCGGGCTTATCGATGCCAACCTCGTGGCCACGCACCGCGACATCTTGACCAGGATTGGGCTGCCGACCACTTATGAGCAGGGCCATTTCGAGGAGCTGCTGGATGCAATGCGCCATGACAAGAAGAACCGCGGCGGCCACATCCGCTTTGTAGCGCTCACCGGGATCGGGGAAACCACGCGCTTGGAAGACGCCACCGATGAGGAGCTGCGCGCAGCCTACGCGCAGCTGACCGCATAGGAATTCAAGGAGTTTGCGATGACCATTCTCGTCCTCAACGGCCCGAATCTGAACCGCTTGGGCAAACGCCAGCCAGAAATCTATGGCAGCGAAACTTTGGAGGATATAGAGACTCGCCTCCGCGCGGCGGCAGGGGAGGAAGAGATCGTCTTCTTCCAGTCCAACCACGAGGGCGAGCTCATCGAGCAGGTGCATCGCGCCGCCGACGAAGGCTGGCCTGTCATCATCAACCCGGGCGGTTTTACCCATACCTCGGTGGCACTGCGTGATGCCCTGGCGGAGGTAGCCGATGGCCCCGGATTCGTCGAAGTGCACCTATCCAATGTGCATGCGCGGGAAGCATTTCGGCAGCACTCTTACCTGAGCCCTATCGCTCGCGGTGTTATCGCGGGCCTTGGCTCTTATGGCTATGTCGCGGCACTGGGGTACTTCCTGGCAGATTAGCTATCATGGAGTATCGCTTGAATTGATTGGAGTGGTTCTCTCATGGCATTAGCCGATACACGTTATGGCAATCGCCGCCGCAAGCTCATGACTGAGCTGACTGGTCAGCGCATTGACGCCATTATCGTTACCCACCTGACGCACGTTCGTTACTTGACCGGCTTTTCGGGATCGAATGGTGGACTGCTGTTGCGCAAGGACCTCTCCGCGCTCATGGCAACGGACGGTCGCTACACCACGCAGATCGCGGAAGAAGTTCCGGACATCGAAGCCAGCCTCGGCCGCGATGTCGGCCCCCACTTGCTGGGGCAGGTTTCTCAAGATCTGCGGGTGGGCTATGAAGCCGACTACGTCACTGTCGCACAACTGGAGCGTCTGGAGAAGGCAAAGCCGGAAGGCGTGACTCTGGTACCGGTCACCGGCGTGATTGAGAAGATCCGCCTGGTCAAGGACCACGTTGAGCTCCAGAAGCTCGAAGAGATCGCGGCCTTAGCCAACCAGGCACTCACCGATCTCGTGGAGGCTGGGGAGGTCGCCGCTGGGCGCACGGAACGCCAAGTCGCTGCCGATTTGGAGTACCGCATGCGTATGCTCGGCTCGGAGCGCGTGAGCTTCGACACTATCGTGGCTTCCGGTGAAAATTCCGCTAAGCCCCATCACGGTGCGGATGACCGCGAGTTGCGCGAGGGGGATTTGGTTACGATCGACTTCGGTGCCCACCTGCGCGGCTTTAACTCCGACTGCACACGCACCTTCGCTATCGGTGAGGTCACTGACTTCGCCCGTGAAATCTACGACATTGTCCTGCGCGCCCAGGAAGCGGGTGTGAAGGCGGCGGTGCCAGGTGCCAAGCTTGTCGACGTCGACGCGGCCTGCCGTGACCTCATCACTGAGGCTGGCTATGGTGAGTACTTCGTTCACTCGACTGGACACGGAATCGGCCTCGACGTGCACGAAGGGCCCTCCGCTGCGAAAGCCGGCAAGGGCGAGCTCGCCGAAGGGATGACGCTGACCATTGAGCCGGGTATCTACGTTCCTGGTAAGGGCGGTGTGCGCATCGAGGACAGCCTGTTTATCACCTCAGGGGCACCAAAGATCATCACGGCCTATCCGAAGGAACTTCAGGTGCTGTAGCCAGCACCCCTTCGTACCGTGCAGCAGCCGCGTACGGTATGCTTAGACACTGTTTTCATAGTTTCGACTACAAGTTATTTGGGAGAGTCATTTCATGGCAGATACCACTGATTTCAAGAACGGACTCGTTCTGAAGATCGACAACAAGCTGCAGCAGATCGTTGAATTCCAGCACGTCAAGCCTGGCAAGGGTCCTGCATTCGTGCGCACTAAGCTCAAGGATGTGGTCTCTGGCAAGGTCACTGACAAGACCTTTAACGCTGGTGTGAAGGTGGAGACCGCCAATGTTGACCGCCGCGACATGACCTACCTGTACAACGATGGCCAGAACTACGTGGTCATGGATGATAAAACCTACGAGCAGTACGAGCTGCCGTTTGATAAGTTCGGCGACGCCGGTAAGTTCCTCTTGGAAAACATGCGTGTCCAGGTCTCCTTCCACGACGGCGAGGCTCTGTTCGGTGAGCTTCCGATCTCCGTTGACCTGAAGGTTGAGCACACCGAGCCGGGTCTGCAAGGTGACCGCTCCAACGGCGGCACCAAGCCGGCGACACTCGAGACCGGTGCCGAGATCCAGGTGCCGCTGTTCATCGAGACCGGTAACACCCTCAAGATCGATACCCGCACTGGCGAGTACCTCTCCCGCGTCAACAACTAAGATGACCCGACCAGAGCCTAACTATAAGCGGCACACCGCGCGCTACCGCGCGCGCCGCCGAGCTGCGGATATTCTCTTCGAGGCAGAATCACGCGACGTTGATCCGGTAGCCATCGTGGAAGACCGCGTCGAGCTTGCTCGCGACCCGGAAAACGGCGTGGCGCCGATCGCGGACTACACCCGCGAAATCGTCAGCGGAGCAGCTGAAGAGCTGGACGCCATCGATGATGCCATTGCTCGCTATCTCTCCAGCGAGTGGTCGCTCGAGCGCATTCCCGCCGTTGACCGCGCGATCATGCGAGTATCGGTATGGGAAATCCTCTTCAACGCGGATGTTCCGAACGCTACCGCGCTTGTCGAAGGTGTTGAGCTTGCCTCGGAATACTCCAATGACAAGGCAGCGCCTTATATCCATGCGGTGTTGGATGACGTCATCCAATCACAGTCTGCGGATAGCCCGATGGTCTCGTCCTCTGCCGAAGAGCCCGAGGAGCCCGCTGAGACTGCGGAAACAGAAGGGGCCACCGAATAGGACCCCACCGCTAGCGTTAATTGTTTCGCCAGCCCTTTTCAGAAAAACTCCGGCCACTTACCCTTTGCGGACTGGCCGGAGTTTTGTTTTGGACGGGTTCACATGGAAAACTGCCCTAGTTGCCAAAGATCTGGCCAGATCTTAAAGGCGGGACGAGAAACTTTGGCAACTAGGGCTGTGCGGCGGTGCTGCGTGCGTGGTGGTGCAGCGCGCTAGAGCAGCGAAGAGAGGAAATCCTTCGTGCGCTGGTGCTGAGGATTGTCCAAGACTTGCTCGGGGGTGCCAGTTTCGATGACGCTGCCGCCGTCCATGAAAACGATGGTGTCGGCGACCTCCCGGGCAAAGCCCATCTCGTGAGTGACGACGAGCATGGTCATACCATCGGCGGCGAGTTCCTTCATAACGCGGAGCACCTCACCGACGAGCTCGGGGTCGAGGGCGGAGGTGGGCTCGTCGAAAAGCATGAGCTTCGGGTCCATGGCAACCGCGCGGGCAATGGCGACGCGTTGCTGCTGACCACCAGAGAGCTGGACTGGGTAGGCGTCCGCCTTGTGTGCGAGGCCAACCTTTTCCAGCAGCTCCATGGCCTTCTTCTTTGCCTGCTCCGGGTTCTGCTTCTTAACCTGGATGGGGGCCTCGATGATGTTTTCTAGGACCGTGCGGTGGCTAAACAGATTGAATTGCTGGAAGACCATTCCGATGTCTTGGCGCTGGGCTGCGGCTTCCTTCTCGGAGATTTCATAGAGCACGCCATTGCGCTCGCGGAAGCCAATCAGTTCGCCGTCGATGTAGAGGCGGCCGGCCGTGACCTTCTCCAGGTGATTACAGCAGCGCAGGAAGGTGGACTTACCGGAACCGGAGGGGCCCAGTAGGCACGTGACCTCGCCGGGCATGACGGTGAGATCGATGCCCTTGAGAACCTCAAGTTGGCCGAAAGACTTGTGCACATTTTGTGCGGAAATCATGGGAGTCGGCATTAGTTCTTTACCTCCGGGATGACAGAGACGTTGCGGGGAATGGTTCCTTCGGCATCCGCCAGCGCGGCCAACTGGCGGCCGGTGAGCTCGCGGGTGGCACCGCGCTCAAAGCGGCGCTCCAAGAAGTACTGGCCCACCATGAGCAGAGAGGTGATGGCCAAATACCACGTCGCCGCGACCATAAGCAGGGGGATGGGCTCGAAGAGCGCAGCCGAAATGTCCGTGGCGCGGCCAAAAATCTCCGCCGTGTAGGGAATAGCAACCACAAGAGAAGAAGTTTTGAGCAGTGAAATAAACTCGTTGCCGGTCGGCGGGATGATGATGCGCATGGCCTGCGGGAGCACCGTGCGGCGCATGGTCATCCACCATCCCATTCCCAGGGCCTTGCTGGCTTCCTTCTGTCCCTCGGGAACAGAAGAGATACCGGAACGGACAATTTCCGCCATATAGGCGGCCTCGTTGAGTCCCAAACCTAAGACGGAAAGAAGGAAAGCGTTATTGAGCACCTCGGTGAGGGAAATCTCTGTGAATCCAAGGTTGATGGATTGGTAGAGGGCTGAAAGCAGACCCCAGAAGACGAGTTGCACGTAGATTGGGGTGCCACGGAAGAGCCACAGGAATACCCACGACACGCCACCTAGCACAGGGTTAGGGGACATGCGCATCACCGCGAGGGCTGCGCCTCCCACAACACCGATGATCATCGCCAGAATCGTAATGGCAATGGTGTGCAGTGCTGCGGTGGCAATCCGAGTATCGAAAAGATACTGGAAATACGTGCCCCAGCCGAAGGCTTCGTTGCGCGCCGAAGAGATGATGAACCATACGGCAAGCAGGGCGAGCAGGGTGGCGAAGAGCCAGCGCCAGGGGTGACGCAGTGGGCGAGCTTCAATCTTTTCCGGGGGAGTCGAAGCCGCTGAATCGGGCGCAGCCGGGAGAGAGGAGTTAGTCATTGATCGGCCTTTCATTAATCATTGCGTGTTCGACGAGTCCCTCGGTTACACCCCATTTATCGAGAATCTCCGCGTAAGCTCCGGTGTCGATGAGGTGTTGAAGCGCCGCTGCCACGGCTGGGCCTAGGTCGGAATCCTTTGGCACAGCGAAGCCGTAGGGTGCTGCGTCGAACATCTCGCCGACCATGGACATACGGCCATCCGAGCGGTTGACCGCCCATGCGGAGACTGGTGAATCCGCTGAGAGCGCGTCCGCTCGGCCCATCAAGACCGCTAGCGCGGCGTTATCGCTCGTGTCATAGGGCAGGATGGTCAAGTTACCATCGCAGGCTTCCTGCTTGGGACGCAGATCGTCGGTTTCCGACACCGTCGTGCGCTGCACCGCGACGGTAAGGCCACAGGGATTCGATGGATCGACCTTGTGGGGGCCGTCGGTGAGTTCTGCCCACTGGATGCCGGCGTAGAGGATGTCGACGAAATCGAAGTTTTCCCGGCGCTCTTCGGTATCCGTAAACCCAGAGCCACCAAGGTCAATCTGTCCCGACTGGACCGCCGGCAGAATCATAGAGAAATCCTGCTCCACCGGCTGGAATTTGAGCCCCAGCACTTGGGCAACTGCATTGGCCAGGTCCATTTCGAGGCCGATGAGTGCGCCATCGGAATCTTTGAATTCGAAAGGTGCAAACGGTGGGTTTGTGCCCACGGTGAGGACACCGTCGGCGTCCTCATACATCGAGGCAATCTCGGGTACTTCGTCCACGTTGGGTGCGGACCAGCCTTCTGGCAGTGCTGGTTCCTCGTTCGTGACGCAGCCGGAGAGGGCAGCCGAAGCCAGCACTCCGGTCACGCCCACGATGGCCGTCTTCTTATTCATGCTTTTAACTCTCTTGGTAGCTTGCGGCTTTGCGCCGGTCCACAACGATGAAAATGGCCACGATGATGCCACCAAGCGCGATCATAAGCAGGATGAGCGGCGTGGAAGCATCTTGGTCAGCGCCCCATGGCCACAACGCACGCAGGGAGCCGAGCATGAAGCCAGCCATGGCCGCGAGGGTGATATCGCGGTGATTATCCAGAAGGTAGTTCAACACCTTGACGAAGACTGCGAGGCCGCACACCGCGCCAAGTGCGAAGACACCCACGACGATCATGTTGCGGTCCGAGACTGCACCGATGATCGGCGCGTAGAGGCCCATCGTCAGCAAGATAAGGGAGCCTGAGACACCAGGGAGAACGAGCGCGCACACGGCCACCATCGCGGCGAGGAAGACGACGATCAGGTTGGGATCTTCTACGGGAGTGGAGGTAAAGCCGGTGACGAAGAAGATTGCGACAGCGGCGATGACAAGCGCAGCGATGGACGCGGGAGACAAACGCGACATCATGCTCAGTGGCACGATGATAGAGACGGCGACCATACCGAGGAAGAGGGCGCTGGATAGCGAAACCTGGCCCTCCACAAAGTTGTGAAGGATCGTGGAGAAGCCGAAAACGGCGGCGAACATGCCGACGGCTACGGAGACGAGGAAGCCCCATTCGACCTTCTTGAAACGGCCGGAGATGAGATCATTGGCGTTATGCAAAGCACGCTCATAGATACCGACGATGAGCGCAACGGTGCCGCCGGAGATTCCGGGGACTAACTCGGCCATGCCAATAAGGGCGCCGCGAATGGCGTTAAAAAGATAATGCATAAACCGAAAGTAACCTTGACTGTCTACCCGGTGGGATTGCCGTGCCGGGAAGAGTGGGTGAGCAGATGACTTTTTATTCTCTCACCGCACAACAGGCTTATGCAAACTATTCAATTTGCGGAAGGTTATACGACTTTTACATTGGCAGGCGCTTGGCCACCTCGCCGTAGATCGAACCCAGGATGGCGAAGGCAGCGAGGCCTACGAGGCCGTCGAGAAGCACGGTGTAGAAAGTGTTGAGCTGCGGATCATCTGAGGACGCCGCAGACTTACGCAGCTCCTGGTAGTAGGAGGAACCTTCCACCTTGGAGGAAACCTCCTTGTCGGTGCTCGATTCTGCGGCAGTAGCCACGGTGGTACCGCCCAAGGTGAGGGCAACGGCGGTGCTCACGGCGATGATAGTGCGACGCATAGTAACGGGTTCCTTTCGGTTGAAAACGCTAACACCCCACAACAGGCTCTGTTGCGGGGTGGAATTGTGCCCCTGGTGAGACTCGAACTCACACTACACGGGTTTTGAATCCGTTGCCTCTGCCAATTGGGCTACAGGGGCGCACAAGCAACGATATTAGCGCAGCCGACCAATGTGAACCTAATTGCCTGCCTACGGCCCTCAACGGTGCCGCTCCGTGCAACACGTTAGGATGGGCCGGGTGACTACTTCTCAGCCCCGACTCTTGCTCATTGACGGCCACTCCATGGCCTTTCGCGCATTTTATGCACTGCCCGCGGAGAACTTTTCCACTTCAGGCGGTCAGCACACGAACGCTGTGTACGGATTCCTTTCCATGCTGGCGAATATCCTGGCCGAAGAGAAGCCAGATTTCGTCGCCGTTGCCTTCGACGTGGGGCGCAAGACCTTCCGTACCGAGATGTTTCCCGAGTACAAGGCGCAGCGAGAGGCTGCTCCTGAAGAATTCCGCGGCCAGGTTGAGCTCATCCGAGAAGTGCTAGAAACACTGGGAATCACCACGCTGTCGCGTGAGAATTTCGAAGCCGATGACATCGTGGCCACGTTGTCTACCCAGGCGGGCGCGGACTATGAGACCTTCCTGGTCACCGGTGACCGCGACTATTTGCAGCTTGTCGACGACTCCACGACCGTCCTTTATCCCATGCGCGGGGTGTCCAAGCTGCATCGTTTTACGCCGGAGGCGGTGAAGGAGAAGTACGGCCTGAGCCCCGAGCAGTACCCGGATTTCGCAGCCTTGCGCGGCGACCCTTCCGATAACTTGCCGTCTGTCCCTAAGGTGGGGGAGAAAACCGCCACGAAGTGGATTACCCAGTATGGCTCCCTCGATGGCCTCATCGAGCATGCCGAAGAAATCAAGGGTGTGGCGGGGCAGAACTTCCGAGATCGCATCGAGCAAGTCAAGCTCAACCGGAAGCTCACCCAGATGGTGACGGATATGGACCTCGAGGTCGGCCCGGCAGATTTGGAATTCAAGGGTGCGGTGGCCAGCGAAGTCGCGGCACGTTTTGATGAGCTGGAGTTCGGTACCAACCTGCGCGAGCGGGTCCTTAACGCTGTTCCTCATGACGCCGCCGCTGAGGCTGCTGCGATAGAAGAAGCCCCAGAAGTAGCGGTGACTGTGGTGGATACACCGCTGGCTGAGTGGCTCAAGGGCAAGGAGCATGTCGCGGTATTCGTGCAGGGTGACGGAACCCCAGGTGCAGGAGATGCGGCAGCGCTAGCACTGGTCGATTCAGCTTTTGAGGGACTCCAGATTGAATTGGCGGACCTGGATGCAGAAGATGACGCCGCCCTGGCCGCGTGGTTGTCATCAGATGCGCCGAAGTATTTGCACGAGGCTAAGGCTGCCTGGCACATGCTGGCGGGGCGAGGTATTGAGCTGCGCGGAATTGCCCATGACACCGCCCTCGCTGCCTACCTCCTGCGCCCGGGTCAGCGCACGTATGCGCTGACGGACGTGTACCAGCGCCATCTGCAGAAGTCCCTGGGAGCGGCGACGGAGCAGCTTTCTATCTTGGATGAGAACCCGCTGGTGGATCAAGCCGGTGCGATTATGGAGCTTGCCGCAGAGCTGACTGCTCAACTCCAAGAGATTGACTCCTTCGAGTTGTATACAGATCTTGAGTTGCCGCTCGTGGGCATTCTGGCCCAGATGGAGGCCGCTGGTATCGCAGTTGACCGCAATGTCTTGGAAACGCAGCGTGATGCTTTCATTGAGCAGGTCAATGAACAGGAACGCGCCGCCCGCGAGCTGGCTGGTGATGATTCACTTAACCTGAACTCCCCGAAGCAGCTGCAAGCGGTGCTCTTCGATACTTTCGATATGCCGAAGACGAAGAAGACTAAGACAGGTTATTCGACCGCAGCTAAGGAAATTGAGCAGCTTGCTGCCACGCATCCGCATCCCTTCTTAGACCACCTGCTGGCGCACCGCGAGTATCAGAAAATGAAGACGACGCTGGAGGGACTCATCAAGACCATTCAGCCGGATGGCCGCATTCACACCACGTTTAACCAGACGGTGACTTCAACCGGCCGCCTATCCTCGACAGAGCCGAACCTGCAGAACATCCCGGTGCGTACACAGGCAGGCCGCCAGATCCGCTCGGCCTTCGTGGTCGGTGAAGGCTATGAAACCTTGATTACGGCCGATTACTCGCAGATTGAGATGCGAGTCATGGCGCACCTTTCTGCCGACCCTGGGCTTATTGAGGCTTACCGGGAGGGTGAAGACCTCCATAACTACGTTGGTTCGAAGGTTTTCGATGTTCCTGTCGATGAGGTCACCCAAGAGCTGCGCCGCCGAGTCAAGGCCATGTCCTATGGCTTGGTCTATGGGCTATCCGCCTTCGGCTTGTCGCAACAGCTGGGAATTCCGGCGCGAGAGGCCAAAGAGATCATGGAGAGCTACTTCGAACGCTTCGGTGGCGTGAAGCGCTACCTCGACGAGGTTGTCGTGCAAGCCCGTAAGGACGGCTACACCTCTACGGTCTTTGGGCGCCGCCGTTACCTGCCAGAGCTAAACTCTGATAATCGTGTTGCTCGCGAGAACGCCGAGCGCGCAGCGCTCAACGCCCCGATCCAGGGAACTGCAGCAGACATCATTAAGGTTGCCATGATCCGCGTGGATAAAGCCCTGGAAGGTATGGTCTCGCGGGTGCTGCTTCAGGTTCATGATGAACTCGTGGTGGAGGTAGCGCCTGGCGAAGCAGAGGACGTACACCGGATCCTGGAACGCGAGATGGACAAGGCTATCGAGTTGACTGTTCCTCTCGAGGTCTCCGTAGGGGAGGGCAAGAACTGGGACGCCGCAGCGCACTAGGTCTGCTGCCGAGTACTTGGTCTTAGGTCAAGCCCACCGCGCGCTCGTCTTCGGTGGGCGTGCGGCGTTCGACCAAGCATCCAGCGAGTAGGTCGAAAGGGGTTTGCCCCAGTAGGAGGACGCTGAGGCCGAGGATGCCCAGGATGGTTTCCTCCACGAAGGGGAGTCCTGTCAACGCGAGAAGCGTGAGAAGGAGCCAGCCGTTGCGAATGGCTGCGCTGCCGATTCCGGGATGCTCAGCAATGACTTCTAGCTTTAGCGACCACTTGCCCAGGGAGGTCTGCTTTGTAGCCTCTGCCCACACTCGGTAAACGTAAAAGACGAGGGCGAGGGCAACGATGTCATAGACAGCGCCTGCTCGACCGCTCAGCACTCCATCGGCGAGGAGGTTGATAAGCCACTTGAGCGCCACGATGATGGCGGCGGCGAGAAAGGCATCAATCCACCAGGCCACTGCACGGCGCACGAAAATCCCGAGGCGTTCTAGAAGCATGGCTATCAGCTTAGTTCGCTGCAGCCGATTGATTCGATACCAGGGGAGGTAGTGTCTGACCTACCGTGCTTCGCACACGAAGATGGCGGTGCCGGGGAAAATGGCTCCCCGTTCAGGCGACCATTGTCCCCACGTAAGTGTGTTTTCCTCCGGCCACTCGGGTTCGATGAGGTTGCGAATTTCAAATGCACCGCGCACTTGGAGCGCTCGCACCCAATCGCCCATCGTGCGGTGGAACTCGGCATAGCTGAGCTCACCAAAGTCATCCTGCTCTAGGTAGGCGCGCTCGAAATAGGGCAGCTCCGCGGTGAGGTTCTGTGGATCATCAGGGAAAACCCAACGCATGGGGTGCGGCACAGAAAAGACGAAGCGGCCATGAGGGCGCAGAACACGGTGGACTTCGCGCAGTGCCTGGTCAAGGTCGGCCACGAAAGGAAGGGCCCCGAAGGCAGAAAAGGCGATGTCAAAGGCTGCATCACGATAGGGAAGTGCTAGGGCATCAGCCTGAATCAGCGGTAGCCCACCCTCCGCATGGGAAAGCATGCCGGACGAGAGATCGAAGCCCGTCGCAAAGCGCGCGCGTCCTTGTAGCCACCGCGTGCAGGGCGCGGAGCCGCAACCGAGTTCCAGAACGGCAGCGGAGGCGACATCGCCCAGAAGCCGCGCTTCAGACTCGTGCAGCATCTCTGGACACCAGTAGAAAGAGGATAGATATTCGGGGTGTTCCGCGTGGTAGGAATCGGCGTCACGATCCCAAAAAATGCGATTGGCTGAGGAAGCAGAAAAAGCTGCAGAAGACATTGTCACTTTTCCAATTTCTTTTTCGTGTTGTATTTGCCGTTTTAGCTGCGAGGATGTAGGGTTGTACGGGCGTGTCTATGACTCGGGACGCGCTGGGCTACTGTAGGAGAGCTCGGCACGGCTGCGAGTCGGGATTGAAATCCATCTTAAGCCTTGCGCATTTGCGCTGCTTAAAGACGCTTTTCAAGAGACGCGTAACTGTCCAATTACGATCTCCTACGTTTATTCGGAGCATAACTACATGCCAACTTCTAACACCCCTCAGGTTGCGATCAACGACATCGGAACCGCAGAGGACTTCCTCGCAGCTGTCGACGCCACCATCAAGTACTTCAACGATGGTGACATCGTCGAGGGCACCGTGGTCAAGGTTGACCACGACGAGGTCCTGCTCGACATCGGTTACAAGACCGAGGGCGTCATCCCGTCCCGCGAGCTCTCTATCAAGCACGACGTCAATCCGGATGAGGTTGTCGAGGTCGGCGACGAGATCGACGCACTTGTTCTCACCAAAGAGGACAAGGAAGGCCGTCTGATCCTGTCCAAGAAGCGCGCACAGTACGAGCGCGCTTGGGGCGCCGTCGAAGAGCTGCACGCCAAGGAAGAGCCGGTTACCGGTACCGTCATCGAGGTTGTCAAGGGTGGTCTCATCCTCGACATCGGCCTCCGTGGCTTCCTCCCGGCTTCCCTCGTTGAGATGCGCCGCGTTCGCGACCTGGAGCCGTACATCGGCCAGGAGCTCGAGGCCAAGATCATCGAGCTGGACAAGCAGCGCAACAACGTTGTCCTGTCCCGCCGCGCATACCTCGAGCAGACCCAGTCCGAGGTCCGCTCCGAGTTCCTGCACCAGCTGCAGAAGGGTCAGGTCCGCAAGGGCGTTGTCTCCTCCATCGTCAACTTCGGCGCCTTCGTCGATCTCGGCGGTGTCGACGGCCTGGTTCACGTTTCCGAGCTGTCCTGGAAGCACATCGACCACCCGTCTGAGGTTGTCACCGTGGGCGACGAGGTCACCGTCGAGGTCCTCGACGTTGACCTGGACCGCGAGCGCGTGTCCCTGTCCCTGAAGGCAACCCAGGAGGATCCGTGGCGCGTCTTCGCCCGCACCCACGCTGTGGGCCAGATCGTCCCGGGCAAGGTCACCAAGCTCGTTCCGTTCGGTGCCTTCGTTCGCGTCGAGGAGGGCATCGAGGGCCTCGTCCACATCTCCGAGCTGGCTCAGCGCCACGTGGAGGTTCCGGACCAGGTTGTCAACGTTGGCCAGGAAGTCATGGTCAAGGTCATCGACATCGATCTCGAGCGTCGCCGTATCTCCCTGTCTGTTAAGCAGGCAGACGAGGACTACACCGACGAGTTCGATCCGTCCAAGTACGGCATGGCTGACTCCTACGACGAGCAGGGCAACTACGTGTTCCCGGAGGGCTTCGACCCGGAGACCAACGAGTGGCTCGAGGGCTACGACGAGCAGCGTCAGGCTTGGGAGGCTCGCTACGCCGAGTCCGAGCGTCGCTTCAACCTGCACACCGCTCAGATCGAGCGCAACCGTGCTGCAGCTGCTGAGGCCGCTGAGTCCGCTGCCAACTCCAACTACTCTTCCGAGTCTCAGGATGCAGCTCCGGCATCCGATTCTCAGGCAGAGGTTGGTGGCTCCCTCGCATCCGACGAGCAGCTCGCTGCTCTGCGCGACAAGCTCGCTGGCAACTAAGAAGGGCGCTGTCTCGGTTCGCTCCTAGCGATAAGTCCGAGATGGTCTCATTCTTGAGGAAGGCCGCTTCTCCCCACTGTGGGAGGGGCGGCCTTTCGCGTATCCTAAGCCGGTATGAAACTCATTGGATTAACCGGCGGCATTGGCAGTGGAAAATCGACGGTGGCGCAGCTCCTCCTGCACCACGGATGGGAGCTGGTTGATGCCGATCAGATAGCCCGGGACATCGTTGAACCGGGGCAACCAGCGCTCGCTGAGTTAGCAGACGCCTTCGGGGAGGATATCCTTCAAGCCGATGGAAGTCTCGCTCGTGGGCTGCTGGCTTCCCGCGCTTTCGCTAGCCGGGAGAAGACCGATCTCCTCAACTCTATTACACACCCGCGTATTCAGGAGGAAACCCAGGCTCGCTTCGACTCCGCGCGCCGCGCTGGCGCCGACTTCGTGGTGTATGACATGCCGCTCCTCGTGGACAAGGGTCTACACAAAAATATGGACGCCACCATCGTCGTTGACGTCGATGTGGAGGAGCGGGTTCGCCGCCTCGTGGAGTATCGCGGGCTGGATGAGGGGGATGCGCGCCGCCGGGTAGCCGCGCAGGTCCCGGACGATGTGCGCCGCGCCGCTGCTGATTTCATCATTGATAACAACGGCGCTCGCGATAAGCTCGATGCGCAGGTTGACGGGGTCGTCGAAAAGCTCCGCTCCCGGTTCACCTAGGAATGCGCAATTAACTAACGCGTCGCTACGACGTCAGAGACTTCAACGTGGTCGTTGTTTTCCATGTCTTCGCCCACGAAGTCGAGGTCTGTGCGCATGAGCATGGTGTTGTAGTCATGCCAGGACGTCAGAGTGTAATAGAGGTGCTGATCGTCCTGATTCGGCAGAACGAAGGGAGCATAGGTGTCATTGAGCGGCTGGCCGCTGACAACCTTGGTGGTCTTTTCGCTCACCAGCATGCGGCGCGGCGACCATGGGCCTTCGGGGCTATCGGCCGTGCGCATGACGATGCCTTCGCCCTCCACCCCGTACATAGTGATGTATTTGCCCAAGTAGTGGTTGTAAGCCACAGAGAGTTCGGATACCTTGCCGTCGAGTACTTCGGTGGCGCGAGCCGGATTCTTCACCCAGGAGCCGTCAGAGTAGTAGCTGAAGGCTTCCTCGTTAGGAAACTCCGATTTCAGCGCACGGGACAAATATGCTGGGCCGCGGCGGCCGTTGCCGGTGGTGAAGCGGTAAATGTACTCGCCGTGCTCGATGAAGGCTGATTGCTGAAGCTTCTCAAACCCTTGACGGTAGTTGGCGCCGCCGGGAATCGGCGCGTTCGCTCCGTGGCTAGCGTTGGTGCGGGTGGCCTCTGGCACCGCGTGCCACGTGACCCCGCCATCAGTCGACTTCACGGTCGCACCAAAGTTGGTGGACCAGCCGGTCTTCGGATCGTGCCATGAGCGCACCGACATGTAGTCGATGTAGTGCACGCCGTCGACCACTATGCCGGCCGTGGGGATAGTGGTGCGCTCGCCGTTGGTGTCTAGATCTCCCACCTTCTGGGAAGGGATGAACTCCTTAGCCCGGCCTTGAGCCGACCATCCAGAGCTAGTTAGTGCTTCCTCCAAGCGCAGGCCATCACCATAGTCGTGGTCGCTCGTGCGCAAAAGGAGGTTGGAACGCCACCCGTCGCCCTCGCTTGAGCAATCCATGGAATCGCCGAAGACATAGTAGGATTTGCCCGCGCCATCCGAGTAGGCGATGCCGAGGTCAGTTCCGGAAATATCAAACTTCCGGTCGGTGCGGTTGGGAGAACCGGAACCAGTGATGAGCTGCATGATTTGGGTCGGCCCGCCTTTGATCTGGCGCTGGTTATAATTGCTGCGCTGTGGTGCCTCAGTATTGCCCGAACTGCTGGACCGGGAAGAACTGCCGAGTAGGGCGTCGAGCCCACCGAGCGAAGAGCCGGAAGTCTCGGGCTTCGACGTGAAGCTGCCGGACCTTGAGTAGGCCGTACACGGAGAGGCGTGGGCCGCGGGGGAGTGGGTCACGATAGCTACAGGTACCAGCCCGGCGATGGTCAATGCGCTGGCAAGAGAACGAAACTTCATGTCAGCAGATTCTAAAGGAGAGCGCCAACTTTTAAAGGATATGGCGGCTAAAATTTACCTTGTGCTCGCATCCCGTTCACATTCCCTGCTTAATCTGCACCTCCATGGGAACGTGGGATGTTGGGCCTTTTGATAATCACGCCGCGTGCGAAGTGCTCGCGGCAATCCGTGATGGCTCCTTCGATCTTGATACGTTTAAGAAAAGCTGCGTGGATTCTCCCATGGACGTCGACGATGCCGAGGTAATCATTGCTTTGGGGGCCTTGGCCACCACGCCGGAAGATAGGCTTCCACTCGGAGTAAGTGCAGCCGCTGTCAAAGCTTTGCGCACACCGCAGACCCGGGCCTGGTTGCGCAAGAAAATCAATACAGCGATGGAGCCCAACAGTTCCCCGATTTATGCGTTGTGGGAAACCACGGGTGAGCTTGAACTGTGGTTGCGCAGGACGCGCGCGGTGCTTCCCTAGCTCGGACTAGGATTTTGCCCTGCAGATTCATCTTCCCTCGATTGGCCAGCAGATGGGACCTAGCAGGTTTCGTGCGGGCCGCGTTAGACTGGTCAGCATGGCTTTTGCTGCTGAACACCCCATCCTGCCCGTCTCCGAACATCGCCCTGTTGGCGAAATCGAGCGGCGCTCAGCCGAGTTCCGTGTTGAGTCCGAATTCCAGCCCGCTGGCGACCAGCCCTCCGCCATCGCGGAACTGGATGAGCGGCTCAGTCGCGGCGAGCGCGACGTGGTACTCATGGGTGCCACGGGTACCGGTAAATCCGCGACAGCCGCCTGGCTCATCGAAAAGCAGCAGCGCCCAACACTTGTGATGGCGCCGAATAAAACGCTGGCGGCGCAACTGGCGAATGAGCTGCGCCAGCTTCTCCCGCACAACGCGGTGGAGTACTTCGTCTCCTATTACGACTACTACCAACCGGAAGCCTATATCGCGCAGACGGATACCTACATTGAGAAGGACTCCTCTATTAATGAGGACGTGGAGCGCCTCCGCCACTCCGCCACGTCAGCTCTTCTTTCTCGCCGTGATGTGGTTGTTGTTTCTTCTGTGTCGTGTATCTACGGTCTGGGCACGCCGCAGTCCTATCTTGATCGCTCCGTCGTGCTAGAGGAAGGGGAGGAGATCGACCGCGATCGCTTCCTCCGCTTGCTCGTGGATATTCAGTATGACCGCAATGACGTGGGCTTTACGCGCGGAACCTTCCGCGTCAAGGGCGATACCGTGGACATTATCCCTGCCTATGAAGAGCGCGCGGTGCGCATCGAGTTCTTCGGCGATGACGTGGACGAGCTCTATTACATCCACCCCTTGACGGGCGACGTGCTGGAGCGGGTCGACGAGGTAAGAATCTTTCCCGCAACGCACTATGTAGCTGGGCCAGAGCGCATGACCCGTGCCATCGAGGACATCAAGGAGGAGCTCGCGGAGCGCCTCGCGGAGCTGGAGAACCGCGGCAAGTTGCTCGAAGCGCAGCGCCTGCGCATGCGTACCGAATATGACCTTGAGATGATCGAGCAGGTGGGTTTTTGCTCCGGCATTGAGAACTATTCGCGCCATGTCGATGGTCGTCCCGCTGGGTCCGCGCCGGCGACGCTCTTGGACTATTTCCCAGAGGACTTCCTCACCATCATCGACGAGTCTCACGTGACCGTCCCGCAGATCGGCGGCATGTTTGAGGGCGATATGGCCCGCAAGCGCAACCTCGTGGAGTTTGGATTCCGTCTTCCTTCCGCCGTAGACAACCGGCCATTGACCTTTGATGAGTTCGAAGAACGCGTGGGACAAGCGGTGTACATGTCGGCGACGCCCGGTGATTTCGAAATGACGGCTTCCGGCGGTGAGTTCGTGGAACAGGTCATTCGCCCTACCGGTCTGGTTGATCCCAAGGTGACGGTCAAGCCCACCAAGGGCCAGATCGATGACCTCATCGATGAGGTCCGCGCCCGCACCGCGAAGCAGGAGCGCGTCCTAGTCACGACCTTGACCAAACGCATGGCAGAGGACCTCACGGATTATTTGCTGGAACACGGTATCAAGGTGCGCTACCTCCACTCGGATATTGACACGCTTCAGCGCGTGGAGCTGCTGCGTCAATTGCGCTTGGGTGAGTTCGACGTTCTCGTGGGCATCAACCTGCTGCGTGAGGGCCTCGACCTTCCTGAAGTTTCACTTGTCGCCATCTTGGATGCCGATAAGGAAGGTTTCCTGCGCTCCACCACCTCGCTTATTCAGACTATTGGCCGCGCCGCCCGAAATGTGTCCGGTGAGGTCATCATGTACGCCGATAAGATTACGGACTCGATGCAGGAGGCCATCGAGGAGACTGAGCGGCGCCGTGAGAAGCAGATTGCCTATAACAAGGAGCACGGCATCGACCCGCAGCCGCTACGCAAAAAGATCGCCGATATCTTGGACCAGGTTTATGAGAACGCCGATGAGCAGGGCCAGGACGCGGATCCCACGGCCATCATCGACAAGCCGGATGTGTCCTCCATGGCTGCCGACGAGGTGCAGGCGCTTATCGACGACCTGACGACCCAAATGCGCGAGGCAGCCCGGGAGCTCAAATTCGAGTTGGCGGGGCGCTTGCGCGATGAGATCGCTGATCTGAAAAAGGAGCAACGCGGTCTTAAGGAAGCCGGCATTTGACGACGCGCCTAGTCCTGAAATTTGCTAACTCAATGTGCGGGTAAAACCCGTCTCTGCATAGCAGACCGTGTCATACTGTTAAGGATTAATCGCTACTTATAAGGAGAATTATGCTGAGCTACAACGTTATCGCTGTCGGAACCGATGGTTCTCAGACGTCCATGCGCGCTGTCCGTTCTGCCGCGTCCATGGCGCGCGCTTATGACGCGACGCTGATTATCGTGTCTGCTTTCTACAACCACTCGGGTTCGATGCTCGGCGCCCCGAACTCAGAGGACGCCCGAGTACCAGTGGTGAGCGAAGAGATGTCGGAAAGCTTCCTCAACAATGCTGCGGAGATCGCACACGGCGAGGGGGCGGAGCGGATTGAGATCATCGCTAAGTCCGGTGACCCTGTGAATTCGCTCCTCGAGGTCGGCAGGGACCACGACGTTGATATGTTCGTTGTGGGTAACAAGGGAATTCATTCGGTGCGTGGTCGCGTGTTCGGCTCCGTGGCGACGGAGCTTACTCGTAAAGCCCACACTGACGTCGTCGTGGTCAACACCACTGACTAGGGCAGAACATGGCGCGCTGAGCCTCGTGCGCGCTGATCGACGTGAACGCGCCAGCGTTGTTAGACTAGCGGGTGCGCAAAAGCTTTAAAATTTTGTCAAGCGGTGGCCTCATGGTTGGGGCCAGCGAAGAAAGGTCATCATGAGCGATTACAACAAGATCGTGGTCGGCACCGACGGTTCCAAGTCCTCCCTGCTTGCAGTGGAGCGCGCCGCCAAGATCGCCGCAGCCTTCGATGCCACCCTCATCATCGGTTGCGCCTACTACGAGAACCAGGAGCAGGCTTCCAAGACCCTGCGCCAGGATTCCGTAACTATTCTCGGTGATGAGAAGGCCCAGGTCAACCTCGCCTCCGGCAAGGAGCACGCAGAGAAGTTCGGCGTGACGAAGGTGGAGACCGCTGTGCGTCCGGGCACCCCGGTTCAGGCCCTGATGTCCATTGTCAACGACAACAAGGCAGACCTGCTCATCGTAGGTAACCGTGGAATCAATTCTCTGACCGGCCGCCTTCTGGGCTCGGTCCCTGCGGATGTCGCACGCCAGTCTGACTGCGACGTCATGATTGTTCACACCGTCAACTAACGCTTTATTGCGTGCACGGCGCGCAGCGCCCAGAGACCTTCAAAGAAGGAGTTACCTGGGCCGCTGCGCGCCTTTTCTTATCCTCCTAGCTGGAAGGAAGCGTGCGGTAGGCACGGGCAAGGGCATTACCGTCGGTGCCTTGAATGAGCGGAATATCGAAAGAAGACTGCTCGTTGACCTTTACCAAAGGGGCGAGCGAACCGTGGGATAGCAACTGCTCCTGCGGTGTGAGATTGCGAATCGCAACTGCTGCCACATGGTTAGGATGCTCCGCTGCCGCGTCCGCATAGGTCAAGGGATCGTGCTGGCCATCATCACCGATAAGTAGCCAGCGCAGTTTGCGGAAAGCGATGAACAGGTTTCGCAATTGGACGCGCTTGTGCTCCAGACCATTGCGGAAGAGGCCGGTAGGTGTAGGCCCCCAATCCGTCAGGAGTAGCGGGCCACGGGGGAATCCGTTTTCCGCCATGAAATTCACCAACGTGTCATAGGTGTTCCACGCGCCGGTGGAGAGGTAAATGAAGGGAGCTTCTGGGTGCTGCTGGGAGATCTCTCGGTAGAAGCTGGCCATGCCTTCTACTGGTTTGCGCGTATTGGTGCGCTTGACCCAAGAATTCCACGCCGCAATCATCGCGCGTGGCAGCCACGTCACCATGATGGTGTCATCGATATCGCTGACGACACCGAAGATCGTGTCCTTATCCACGATGAGGACCTCCGCGCTGGCTTCCTCGGCGCCCTTGGCGCGGATGGTGACCTCGTGCCAACCGGGTTCTAGCCCGTGGTCATGGACTAGCACGTCGATATAGCCGTTGTCGTTCGTGGTGCCCGCCACCGTTTTCCCGCCAACCGTAACTTCAACCTCGTGGTGCGTGACCTGAATGGTGAAGAACTGGCGGTAACCGCGTTGAGCCCACGTATCGCGCTCTTCGGAGGCAGGGTCATGCATGAGGACCCGCCCCAGCACGTGGACGAATTCCTCGTTGCCGTAGCCGGCATAGCCAGTAACACTGGGGCGCCAGCCTTTGCGTGCTGAGCGCTTGAGTGAGTAAGCATTCGCGGTGGATTCAACTTTGCGGGCGATATCGGAAAGTGCCATGCGCACCAGATTAACGGAAAAACCTCCGCGTAGCGGCCGGCGATGGTGAGGGACTGCGTCGCTCGCGTCAGCGCCACGTAGAGATTGTGCAAGCCCTGCGGGGACGCTTCCACGATGTCATCCGGATTGACTACGGTGACGTGGTCAAACTCCAGTCCTTTGATCTGCTCAACGTTGGCTGCGGTGATCACAGCGCGCAGGCGCCCGTCAGCGTCGTGGAAGGTTGCTGGCTGAAGGTCGCTCTCACCGTCCTGCCAGATAACGTCCACACCGTCGCGCACCGCGATGCCTGGCGTGGCCTCGGGGTTAATGGATTGAAGGAGCTGGTTGGCCAGCTCCGTGATCGGGCGCGGGGTTCGGTAGTTAACGCTCAGACCGTGCAATCGGAAGCGCTGGCCGACGAAAGGCTCGAGAGTCTCTCCCCAATCATCAACCCCGGCGGGAGCTCCAGTCTGGGAGGTATCGCCGACGAGCGTCATCCACCGGGAAGGGCTGCGCCGGAAAATCATGCGCCACTCCATCGGGGTCAGCTCCTGGGCTTCATCGACGATGACGTGCCCGTAAGCCCATGTGTAGTCCTCCCGGGCACGTTGAGCGGTGGTGCGGGAATCCCGAACTTCGTGGCGTCGAGCGAGGTGCTCGGCATCGATGACGTCGTGGGCAGAGAGAATCTCCGCTTCGAACATGTCATCATCGTTGTCGGTGGAATCAGATGAGCTCAGAATATCGAGGGCATCTTCTGCCTCAGCTACCTGCTCACGCCATTCTTTCTCCTCTGCAGCGCGTTCCGCTTCTGGGTCTGGCATGCCGATGAGGACAGCGAGCTCGTCGAGAAGCGCAGCGTCGGACGCCGCCCAAGCCCGGCCATCCTCCCGGTAGAGGGCACCCCGGGTTTCCTCATCGTAGGCGCTGGCCGCTGAATCGATGCGTTCGGTGCTGTTCAGGAGCTCGGCGAGCACATCTGTAGGCGCCAGATGGGGCCAGAACTCGTCGATGAGCTCCAGGACCTGCGGTTCTTCAGCGAGATCATCGTGGAGCTGGTCCACATCTGCGCGGGAGAGCAGGTTGGCCCCGCCGAGCGGATCTGCGCCAATGCGGTCAGCCATTTGCTGAGCCAATGACTCGATGAGGTGCTCTGCAAATGCCGTTTGAGCATCGTTGTGTGGCTTGCGCGAGCGCCGTGCGCGGGTTCGTGCTGCCTTGACCATCTGGGGGTCCACGGTGAGCTCGAGCCGGTCGATCTCCAGCGTGCGCGGCTGCTCCGGTAGACGCTGGTAGTCCTTGACCGCATTGCCGAGGATTTCCACCATGGCTGCGGAGCCCTTGATCTCGCGAGCGAGTAGGGATTCTGGGTGAGTGGCTTCGATGCCAGGGAAGAGGGAAGAAATGGTGGAGAGCACAACGCCGGTCTCACCAAGTTCCGGGAGCACTCGGGAAATGTATTCCAGGAAGGTGGAATTGGGGCCGACGATGAGCACGCCCGTGGCGGCTAGTTGTTCGCGGTAGGTGTAGAGCAAGTAAGCCACACGGTGCAGCGCCACCGCCGTCTTGCCGGTTCCTGGTCCTCCTTCAACGACCATGACGCCGCGCGTGCTGTCACGGATGATTTCGTCTTGCTCGCGCTGAATGGTCTCCACAATGGAGGGCATATGGCCAGTGCGGGCACGCTGCATGACGTGGTGGAGGGCGGACTCGCTTGCGACATCACTGCTGTCAGCAGAGGACTCTCCCTCCAAGACCTCGTCGCTGATTCCAGTAACCGTGCGTCCGGTGGTCCGGATATGCCGGCGGACGTGAACCCCTTCAGGGTGCGCAGTGGTTGCCAGGTAGAAGGGCCGCGCCATCGGCGCACGCCAATCCAGAAGGAGCGTCCGGTAGTTCTCCTCCCTGGCGTCGAGCCCCATGCGGCCGATGTAGCGCCGGTCCAGGCCTTCCGGGGTGGGGTTATCGCCGGGTGCAACGATGTCGATGCGCCCAAAAACTAAGCCGAGCTGGGCCACGTTGAGGCGATCCAATTTGGCCTGCAGGCCGTGGTACTCGGTCTCTCGCCGAACGAGTGCATCGGCATCCGGGGTATGCGGATCGACGGCAGCTTGCACTTCGTTCAAGCGCACGTTGGCCGCGTGGACCTCGTTGTCCAAACGCTCAAAGAGGCCGTCGACATAGGCTTGTTCGCTAGCTATTTCGGCGCTTTGCTCGCTCGCGTGAGCGCCGGTTTTCCCGGTGTGAGTCGCGGGTGAAGATTCAGACACAAGGCTCCTTGGGTGCGTATGAAGGCTTCTCGTGAACAGACGGGAAGTAAGAAGGGAGATAAAGGAAGAATGGACAGGAAAAAGAACAACGGCCCAGCATACTAGCTGAGCCGTTGTCGTCTCCACCGCGGTGATTATCGCGGTGCATTGCGGGGCTTTCCGCAGCGTAAGAAGGAGAGCTTAGAAGCGGTCACCAAACTTCTTGAAAGCTTTATCCAGCTTCTTGGAGGCTTCCTTCTGGAGCTTCTCAGCGCGCTTGCGAGCCTTCTTTTGGGCGCGCTTTCCGTCGAGCGAATCCGCCTTGGCTAGGGCCTCGTCAGCGCGGTCCTGTGCCTTGCCGGCTGCCTTTACCAGACCCTTGCGGGCGGTTTCGGTGTTGTCACGGGCCGCGTCGAGCCAGTCATCCTTGTTCTCCTCAAAGAACTCGCGTGCCGTCTCAGCGGTGTCCTCGACGAAGGAGCGAGCGGAGTCGATGAAGTCCCGGCCGGTGGACTCCCAGTCATCGCGGTTGTCCTCGACGTAGTCCTTGGCGGTCTCGAACCAGTCATTGGCCTTGGCCGTGACGTCGGAAGAAATCTCGTTGGCGCGGTTGGAGAAGTCTTCTGCGAACTTCTGCTGCTCGGACTTACCCGGCAGCGCCTGCTGGATCTTCTTGTTGGCACGCTCCGAGGCCTTGGCAGCACGCCAACGCACGGAGGGCTTGCCCTCGGTGTCCTGCGTAACGATGGCCAAGGCACCAAGTAGGGCAGTGTTGGTAATGAAGCTGTTGCGCTGTGCTTCCTTGTCCTTCTTGGAATCGGCGGTCCAGAAAGCGTTGCCCACCAGGTTAGGGACGTGCGTCAGCGCGAGCACTGCAGCCGAGGTGCGCGGGGCCTTGCCCAGTGCCAAGGTGGTACCTGCAGCGGTCTTCGCACCGCCGAGTGCGCGGGTAACGAGCTCTGGGTCATTTGGGATGTAGCCTGCATATTCGCGGGGCAGCACCTTGCGCAGGCGCTTGAGCACGGACTCTGTGTCCGCGACGTGCTCCGAGGTGTTGCGGAGCGTATCCACACCATCCCAGACAAATACGGAGGCCAGCATAGGACGGGCAAATTTACGAATCATAACGTGCTCCATTCAATAGATCTTTAAAGACGTTCGTCACACCATAGTACGCGGGTTAAACAAGTGCCGCTGTCAGTGCAGCAGTTAATAAGTAGTTACCAACGCCGCTCCCACCATTCGTCCATGTGCGGGCGCTCTGCGCCGAGCGTGGTGGGTGCGCCGTGCCCAGGGCGGACGATCGCTTCGTCCGGGTAGACATCAAAGAGTCGCTGCGTGACATCCTTGTACAGACGCACGAAGTCACCTTCCGAGGTGGTCTTGCCCACTCCGCCAGGAAAGAGTGAATCACCAACGAAAAGGTTGGTAACCCCATCAATCTCTGCGGCAATGGCCGCCCCGCCGGGGGTGTGTCCGCGCAGAATAATAACGGGTAGTTCGTAGCCGGCGAATGGGAGCGTATCGCCGTGCTCTAGCTCGACGTCGACTGGCGCCGGCAAGGCAGGGGAGTCCAGGAAAGAGGAGTAGTGCACGGCACCGGTTTTATCCAGAACCTCTTTGAGTGCGCGCACGTGGTCCCAATGACGGTGTGTGGTGAGAACGGCGGTGATCTTTACCCCATGGTCGGCGGCCAAGGAGAGCAGTGCAGGGGTGTCAGCGGAGGCGTCGATAAGCAGCGCCTCGTCACCGGCGCACAACAAGTAGCAATTGTTGTCCATCTCGGACACGGAAATTTTATGAAGCTCAAGCGCGTTGTTCATAAGTCCAACCATACGGGTACATTCTGAGTGAGAACTCTCTGAACACACATTCTTTTGTGTAGGAAGGCAGCAACTAGTGGCTGATCGTTTGGTCGTACGAGGTGCGCGTGAGCACAACCTCAAGGGCGTGGATATCGACATTCCGCGCGATAACCTGGTGGTGTTTACCGGTCTATCAGGCTCCGGCAAGTCCTCACTCGCCTTTGACACCATCTTCGCCGAGGGCCAGCGGCGCTACGTGGAGTCTTTGAGCTCCTATGCGCGCATGTTCCTTGGCCAAATGGATAAGCCGGACGTCGAGTTCATCGACGGTCTATCCCCAGCGGTGTCCATTGACCAAAAGTCCACCAACCACAACCCGCGCTCGACGGTGGGAACTATCACCGAAATCTATGACTACCTGCGTTTGCTCTTCTCCCGCGCGGGCACTGCGCACTGTCCTGAGTGTGATGCCGTCATTGAACGCCAAACCCCGCAGCAGATTGTTGATGAAGTCTTAAGTCACGAGGAGAAGCTGAAGTTCCAAGTCCTTGCCCCTGTGGTGCGCCGCCGTAAGGGCGAGTTCGTTGACCTCTTCGCAGATCTCGCGGCGCAGGGTTATTCCCGCGTTCGGGTGGATGGTGAGCTTTACCAGCTCAGTGACCCGCCCAAGCTGAAGAAGCAGATCAAACACGACATCGATGTCGTTGTGGACCGCCTGCAGGTGAAGGCTTCCCAAAAGCAGCGGCTGACGGATTCGGTGGAAACAGCACTGCGCTTGGCAGACGGCCTAGTCACCCTGGATTTCGTAGACCGCGAAGAGCTCACGCACACCTACTCGGAGAAAGCGGCCTGCCCCAACGGACACACGCTCACCATTGAGGAATACGAGCCCCGAGCGTTCTCGTTCAACGCGCCTTTCGGTTCCTGCCCGGTGTGCGATGGCTTGGGCACGCGCCTTGAAGTGGATGTGGATTTGTTGATCCCGGATCCGGATGCCCCGGCTGTCGAAGCCATCCAACCGTGGACGTCGAGCCCCAATGCGCGATATTTTGTCAAACTGGTTGAAGGTCTAGCGAAAGCCCTGGACTTTGATCCGCGCACCCCGGTTTCTGAGCTGAGCAAGGAGCAGCGCCACGCGCTGATTTATGGCACGGATGTGGAAGTCAGCGTGCGCTACAAGAACCGCTATGGCCGCCAGCGCAACTGGACCGCGCCGTTCGAGGGCGCCATCGGCTTCTTGGAACGCAAGCTCGATCAGGCGGATTCTGAATCCCAGAAGGACCGTCTGATTCAGTACACCCGCCGCGTGCCTTGTAACGCTTGTGGCGGTACCCGCCTGAAGCCGGAAATCTTGGCGGTGCGCTTAGCCTCCACCGCACAGGGCGAGCAGTCCATCGCTGGCTTGACGGCGCTGTCCATCGAGGAGGCGGCGGAGTTTCTCGACTCGCTCGTGTTGGGCCACCGCGAGGAGATCATCGCCGGTGCCGTGCTCAAAGAAATCCAGGCTCGCCTGCGCTTTCTTCTCGACGTCGGCCTGAACTACCTCACCCTTGACCGCGGCGCCTCCACGTTGTCCGGCGGTGAAGCACAGCGCATTCGACTCGCCACCCAGATTGGTTCTGGTCTGGCGGGAGTCCTCTACGTGCTGGATGAGCCCTCCATTGGCCTGCACCAGCGCGATAACCAGCGCCTCATCGCCACGTTGAAGCGCCTGCGCGATATCGGAAACACCTTGATTGTGGTGGAACACGACGAGGACACCATCCGGGAAGCGGACTGGCTTGTCGACGTTGGGCCCCGCGCCGGCGAATTTGGCGGAACTGTGGTCTATCAGGGAGAACCCGCCGGTATCGAATCGGTGGAGGAGTCCCTGACGGGGCAGTACCTGTCAGGAAAGAAGAAGCTTGCGGTCCCGGATACGCGCCGTGACATTGACCCCGAGCGCATGCTCAAGGTGGTCGGCGCGCGCGAGAATAACCTCAAGGGTATTGACGTCGAGATTCCACTGGGCGTCCTCGTCTGCGTCACCGGTGTGTCTGGCTCAGGAAAGTCCACGGTGGTCAACCAAATCCTGGCCAAGACCTTGGCCAACAAGCTCAACCGTGCTCGCCAAGTGCCCGGTCGTGCCAAACGCGTGGAGGGCGTGGAGCACCTGGACAAGCTGGTGCAGGTGGACCAGAGCCCCATCGGGCGCACCCCGCGCTCGAATCCGGCGACGTACACGGGTGTTTTTGACAAGATCCGCAACCTCTTTGCCGAAACCCAGGAGGCGAAGGTTCGCGGCTACAAGCCAGGCCGGTTCTCCTTCAACGTCAAGGGGGGACGCTGCGAGGCGTGCCAGGGCGATGGCACCATCAAGATCGAGATGAACTTCCTGCCCGATGTTTACGTGCCGTGCGAGGTCTGCGACGGTGCCCGCTATAACCGCGAGACCCTGGAGGTCCTCTATAAAGGTAAGAATATCGCAGAGGTTCTCGATATGCCGATCTCGGAGGCGGCCGAGTTCTTCGAACCCATCACCTCAATTCATCGCTACCTCAACACCTTGGTGGAGGTAGGTCTGGGATATGTCCGCTTGGGTCAGGCCGCCACGACGCTTTCTGGTGGTGAGGCACAGCGCGTAAAGCTGGCATCCGAGCTTCAGAAGCGCACGAACGGGCGCACGGTCTACATCTTGGATGAGCCGACGACTGGTTTGCACTTTGAGGACATCCGCAAACTTATGCTCGTCATCCAGGGGCTGGTAGACAAGGGCAATTCGGTCATCATCATTGAGCACAACCTAGACGTCATCAAGGCCGCTGACTGGATCGTGGATATGGGTCCAGAAGGCGGTTCCGGTGGCGGCAATGTCGTGGCCCAAGGCACGCCGGAGGACGTGGCGCAGGTAGAAGGCTCCTATACGGGAGGGTTCCTCAAGGAACTGGTGTGATGGTGGGGCAGAAGAACACACCCACGGCTGCTTTAGCTCTCTGCCTCGCAGTGGCAACAACGGTAACTGGCTGTTCGAGCCCTGAACAGAACATCAAGCATCCATCTACTGAAGAAGCACGGGAGGGTGATACGCCGAACTTCGACGTGTCCTCGGAGCTGCGCGCCGTTATCGCCGATGTAGAAAGCGAGTTTGACGTTCGTGCCGGTGTGTCCGTGGCGGATAAAAAGGAGACGTTCAACGCTGGGCTAAAGGGCGATGAACCCGCATGGTCGACCGTGAAGGTTCCCATCGCCATTGCCGCTCTGCGTGATGGAGCCAGCCCTGAACTCGTGGACCTCGCAATTAAAGAATCTGATAATGATGCAGCTTATGCACTGTGGTCCCACGTCCAATGGACCGAGGGGGATGCTGGCAGTGCGGTGAAATCCCTGTTGAAGGAGTATGACTCAACCGGCGAATTTGCCGAGCCCTTTGGCTATTCCACGTGGTTGCTCGAAGAACAAGCTAAGTTCGGCGCGCACTTGCCGTGCATACCAGAAGCTGAGCAGGTGTATGACGCAATGGATGACATCGTGGAATGGCAAGACAATGGACTCGACCGCCTTCCACATACCCGGGCGAAAGGCGGCTGGGGGCTTTCCGAAGAGGACAACGGGTATACCCACCGCCAGATTGGGGTTCGGGAAACCGAGGGGACCGGCAAGGATGCCGATGGCACGGTGGGATTAGCCATCGAGGTCACCATGCCCGGCGACTACGCCGAGGAGGCAATACCCGCTCTTAACCTGCTCGCCACCGGCGTGGACCGTGTTGTTACCGAGGCGCTGGAGGAGGGCGCGCTCAAGCCCATAATTGGTTGTGCGCCGGCTGGCGCAGCACCGAGGGCTGGGGAGTCGTCGGCAAGCGCAGCGTCTAAGAGGCAAGGTGCGTCGGCTCAACCAACAACTAACTCACCTGCACACCGATTTGGTGATTGATGCATGCGGTGTTAAAGTAGTGCCCACTACCGCCCGTAGCGCCTCCTCCAGGAGGTACTTGGGCCGCAAGCGGAGTTTCTCCCACCCGATGCCGCGCAGGATGAATTATCCGGTGCAGGATAAAGGTTAAGAGTAGGCGCCATTTATGGCGCGTGCTTGAAAAGAAACTCCCGGATGCTTATGGCACCGGGATTTATTCGTTTGTGGTCACGGTAGGCACACTACTAGCCCCCACAATCGAGGAGAACCACAATCAGCGCTGAAGCTCGCATTAATGAGCGCATCCGAGTACCCGAGGTCCGTCTTGTTGGCCCCGGTGGTGAACAGGTGGGCATCGTTCGTACAGACGATGCTCGCAAGCTCGCGTACGAAGCAGACCTTGACTTGGTCGAGGTTGCCCCGAACGCGAAGCCGCCCGTAGCCAAGATCATGGATTACGGCAAGTTTAAGTACGAGCAGGCCCAGAAGGCCCGCGAGTCCCGTAAGAATCAGCAGCAAACCGTGGTGAAGGAACAGAAGTTCCGTCCGAAGATTGATGATCACGATTACGAGACCAAAAAGGGCAACGTGGTGCGCTTCCTGGAGAAGGGCTCCAAGGTAAAGGTAACCATCATGTTCCGTGGTCGCGAGCAGTCGCGCCCGGAGCTCGGTTTCCGTCTGCTGGAGCGTTTGGCTGATGACGTCGCAGAGGTTGGCGTCGTGGAGTCGCGCCCCAAGCAGGATGGTCGCAACATGACCATGGTTCTTGGGCCCGTCCGCAAAGGCAAGAAGTAGACCACGCTCCACTTAGGATTTAAGGATTTAATTCTCATGAAGCAGAAGACTCACAAGGGCACCGCCAAGCGCATCAAGGTGACCGGCTCCGGCAAGCTGCGTCGCGAGCAGGCCAACCGCCGCCACCTCCTGGAGGGCAAGCCTTCCAAGCGCACCCGTCGCCTGAAGGGCACCGAGGACGTTGCCAAGGCAGACACCAAGCGCATCAAGCGCCTTCTCGGCCGCGCATAGTCAGCGCCGAAACACTCCATTTCCACACACCACAATCAAGATAAGGAAGTATTACTGTGGCACGAGTAAAGCGCTCAGTTAACGCCAAGAAGAAGCGTCGCGCGATCCTGAAGTCCGCTAAGGGCTACCGCGGCCAGCGCTCCCGCCTCTACCGCAAGGCCAAGGAACAGTGGCTGCACTCCATGACTTACGCTTACCGCGACCGTCGCGCCCGTAAGTCTGAGTTCCGCAAGCTGTGGATCCAGCGCATCAACGCTGCTGCTCGTATGAACGACATCACCTACAACCGCCTCATCCACGGCCTGCGACTGGCTGAGATCGAGGTTGACCGCAAGATCCTGGCTGAGCTTGCCGTTAATGACTTCGAGGCCTTCTCCGCACTGTGCGAGGCCGCCAAGGCTGCACTGCCGGAGGACGTTAACGCTCCGAAGGCTGCTTAAGCTTTCACTAACCCGCCCACGCCCACTGCTTCCCGCATCAAGGAAACGGTGGGCGTTTGGCGTTCCAAGCTTCAATTATGGGTACAGCATCCAATGGGGAATAGGCCCCGGTTAGATGAAGAAAAAGGGGACATGGCGTGTGCTTTGTGTTACCTTAATCAAGTTCCCACGTTCTCTTCCTGTGCTTACAGGCTTAAAAAGGAGTCTTTTTCATGACGAACCCCAATGGCGGTTTCCAGCAGAACAACCCGAATGCTTCGGGCAATAACCCTCAGTATTCCAATCCGTTCGACTCCAACGGAAATCAGTACCAGGGCGGCAACTACGGCCAGAACCTGCCGGCCCAGCAGGGCGGGTACCAAGGACAAGGCCAGTATTACTCTCAGCAGACCCCGGTCAATGCACCCCAGAAGTCCTGGCTGGTCGCCCTTTTGCTGGCTTTCTTCCTCGGTGGCTTCGGCGCTCATAACTTTTACGTTGGCCGCACGGGTCGCGCTATCGGCCAGCTATCGCTGTGTGCTTTTAGTATTTTAACGTCGTGGCTCGGTATCGGTGTCTTCACGGCCTTTGCCCTATCGGCCTGGGTACTCATCGAGTTCATCATGATCATCGCGGGTGCAGGTGGCTACGACAAGGATTCCAATGGCATCCCGCTGAAGAAGTAGTCTTTTGCACATATTTTCTAGCCCACCTCTCTCAAGCTTGGAAGAGGTGGGCTAGCTGCATTGTGGTGCACCCACGCGATCGGCGAGCTCGTAGGCGGCCTCGGTAGGGTGGAGACCATGAAACTGGACTTTGAGAATGCCTTCACCGAGCGCACGCCGCGCATAGTCAATGCCGCCAAATTGCATCGCGCCGCTAGCCGCCGGAAGGCAGAGCGTTTCCTTATTGAGGGTGAGAATGCTGTCGATGCAGCGGTGTCGACAGGCTCAGCCACGGACGTTTTCTTAACGGAGAATGCCGCCGAACGCTTTGCACATATTGTGCAAACCTGCGGCTATATGGACGTCTATGTTCATCCCATCACCGACAAGGCAGCCAAACACCTCTCCGATACGGCGACGAGTACAGGCCTCTTTGCTGTGTGCCGTCCTGTCTTGTGGACTGCAGGTAAAATTCTGGCGGGCAACCCGCGTTTGGTTTCAGTCCCAGTGCTTACTTCCGAGCCGGGCAATGCAGGTACCTTGATCAGGACTTCGGATGCCATGGGCGCCGATGGCGTCATCTTCGCGGGTGAGACGGTCGACCCATTGGGCTGTAAAGTCGCGCGTGCATCAGCAGGCTCACTCTTCCATATTCCCGTGGCGCGTGATCCCAATATCAAAGATGTCTTGGGTAAGCTGCGCTCCTCCGGCATGCAGGTGCTGGCAACGGCCGCCGACGGTGAAGTAGATCTGGCCGAGGCTGACCTTTCCCAACCCACCGCATGGCTGTTTGGAAACGAAGCGCATGGACTAGGAGAGCTGTTGGATGAAGCCGATATGCGCGTGCGCATTCCGATTTTGGGCCGTGCAGAGTCTCTGAACCTTGCCACGGCTGCGAGCATCTGCCTGTACGAATCTGCCAAGCAGCAGAACCGCTAGCCTTTCCTTGGGTTGGGGTTGGTGGCCACAGAAGTCGGGGAGCACGGTAAGATAGCTCGCGTTAGTTTTTGTGCGAGAAGAAGGTAATCAAGGCACGTGTCCGACACACCTCAGATCGAATTGACCGAAGAGGCCCTCGAGGCCGCCGCGCAGAAGGCCATTGCCGCCTTCGAGGCTGCATCCGACCTCGACGAGCTCACTTCCGCCCGCCGTGAGCACCTTGGTGATGGCGGCTATATCCCGCAGGCCCGCCAGTCGCTGGGGCAGTTGCCAAAGGATCAGCGCAAGGATGCTGGGCGTGCGGTGAATATCGCGCGCGGCAAGATGGAGAAGCGCTTTGCACAAATTCGTGAAGTGCTCGAGCAGGAGGCTCGCGCCGCGCAGCTCAAGGCGGAGAAAGTCGATGTCACCGTCCCAACTACCCGGGCGCAGACCGGTGCACTACACCCAATTACTGCGCTGTCGGAGCGCATTGCCAACATCTTCGTGGGCATGGGTTGGGAAATCGCCGACGGCCCAGAGGTCGAGGCTGAGTATTTCAACTTCGATGCGTTGAACTTCAAGCCCGACCATCCGGCACGTACGTTGCAGGACACCTTCCATGTGGGTAAGGAGGGCTCGAAGCAGGTTCTCCGTACTCACACGTCGCCGGTGCAGGTGCGTACGATGCTCGAGCGTGATGTACCGCTCTACATCGCCTGCCCAGGCCGAGTTTTCCGTACCGACGAGCTCGACGCGACCCACACGCCGGTCTTCCACCAGGTGGAAGGCCTTGCCGTGGATAAGGGACTGACCATGGCCCACCTGCGCGGCACTCTGGAGCACCTGGCCAAAGTTCTCTTCGGTCCGGATACCACCACTCGCATGCGCGTGAACTACTTCCCGTTCACCGAACCTTCTGCTGAGGTCGATGTGTGGTTCCCGAACAAGAAGGGCGGTGCCGGCTGGATCGAGTGGGGTGGCTGCGGCATGGTTAACCCCAACGTTTTGCGTGCGGTCGGCATCGATCCGGAGGAGTACACCGGCTTCGCCTTCGGCATGGGCCTTGAACGCACCCTGCAGTTCCGCAATGGTCTCACCGACATGCGCGACATGGTGGAAGGCGATGTCCGCTTTACCTTGCCATTCGGCGTGCAGGCATAGGAACCCAGAGAAAGGATAGAAAGAAAACAATGCTTATTTCCCAAGACTGGGTTACCCGCCTCCTCGGCACCGAAAACTCTGGCTGGAACGTATCCGCCGAAGAGCTAGACTCCGGTTTTGTCCGCGTCGGATTCGAAACCGAGGGCTATGAGGCTCTTCCGGAGACCACGGGCCCGCTTGTTATTGGCCAAGTCGTGGAGATTGAAGAGCTCACCCAGTTCAAGAAGCCAATCCGCTACTGCCAGGTGAATGTTGGCAAGGCCAATGGCACCGGCGAACTACAGGGCATTATCTGCGGCGCGCGTAACTTCCGTCTCAATGACTATGTCGTGGTTTCCCTTCCGGGTGCTGAGTTGCCGGGAGGCTTCAAGATTGCTGCCCGTGAGACCTATGATCACATCTCCAACGGAATGATGTGCTCCGCGGCTGAACTGGGCTTTGGTGCGAAGGCTGATGGCATCATCGTGCTGGGAGAGGAAGTCGCCGACAAGGTCGGTGAGGACGCTCGCCCCCTCATTGGGCTGTCCGATACCGTCTTCGACGTCAACATCACCCCAGACCGCGGCTATGCTTTGTCGGCACGTGGCCTGACGCGTGAAATTGCCTCCGCTTTCGACCTCGCCTTCCCCGACGTGGCGCAGGATCCGAACGTTGCTGGAGTCGACACCTCCGCGGTTCCGGCGCCGAAGGGCGAGCTGATCGACGTTGACCTGAGGGAAGAAACCAAGGCCCAGCGCTTTGGTCTGCGCAAGGTTAGCGGCATTGATCCCGCTGCCCGCACACCCTTCTGGATGGAGCGCGAGCTCATGCTGTCCGGCCAGCGCAGCGTCAATCTGGCGACCGACATCACCAACTACGTTATGCTGCTCCTCGGAGCACCGATGCAC
The DNA here is from genome assembly GCF_046895345.1 of Corynebacterium aurimucosum. Lineage (GTDB taxonomy): Bacteria > Actinomycetota > Actinomycetes > Mycobacteriales > Mycobacteriaceae > Corynebacterium > Corynebacterium aurimucosum_G. The sequence goes on from NZ_CP160096.1 coordinate 752,513, forward strand.
GCCTTCGACGCCAACGTCGTGAACGGCAACCTCGTGGTGCGCAATGCTAGCGAGGGGGAGACATTTGAGACCCTCGACCATGTCAAGCGTGAGCTTTCGGCGGGTGACGTGGTCATTTGCGATGGCAACGGAATTCAGTCCCTGGCGGGTGTCATGGGCGGCACGACCTCTGAAATCTCTGAGACGACCACTGACGTGTACTTCGAATCGGCCATTTGGGATCCGATTACCGTGGCCCGCACGTCGCGCCGCCACAAGCTGTCCTCGGAAGCCTCCCGCCGTTTCGAGCGTGGCGTCGACCCGGCCATCGTAGAGGTTGCTCTCGATGTTGCGTGTGCGCTGCTGCAGCAGATTGCTGGCGGCACCATCGAGACTGGCAGGACGCTCGTGGGAGACGTCGCCAAGCGCGATCCCATCACGCTGCGCGCCGCCAAGCCCGGCGAATACGCCGGCGTTGAGTACTCCCGCGAGACCGTGGTGAAGCGCCTTACTGAGGTTGGTTGCGAGGTCTCTGGCGAAGAAGAACTTTCCGTCGTCCCCGCGTCTTGGCGCACCGACATCGACATGGATGTGGATCTCATCGAGGAGATCTTGCGTCTAGAGGGCCTCGAAGATATTCCGACCATTCTGCCTACCCCGGTGGGAGGTCGCGGCCTTACTCCGGCCCAGAAGCGTCGCCGTGCAATCGGACACGGCTTGGCTTATGCAGGCTATGCCGAGGTTTTGCCTTCGCCGTTCATTGCCAACGACACCTTCGACACCTGGGGTCTGGATAAGGAAGACCCGCGCCGCCGGACCGTTGCTGTGCAAAATCCTCTCGAATCGGATAAGGCCGTTCTGTCCACGACGTTGCTTCCGAATCTCCTTGAAGCCATCGCCCGCAACGTGGCTCGTGGCCGAAGCAACCTCGCCCTCTTCGGTCTCCAGCAGGTGGCATTCAAGCGCGCTGATGCATCCCCGATGCCGTCGGTGGAGACGCGCCCGGAGGACTCCGTGGTGAGCGAGCTTTTGGAGTCGCTGCCGCTACAGCCGCTGCACGTGGCCACGGTCGCTACCGGCAACATTGAGCACGAGGGTCCGTGGGGCTCTGGTCGTGCTTATAGTTACGCAGATGCCATTGAGTCCGCGCGCCAGGTCGCCCGCGCCGCCGGTGTTGACATCACTGTCAAGGCGGCCGAGCAGCTCCCGTGGCATCCGGGCCGCTGTGCCGCCTTGGTCCTCGCTGCAGACGAGGAGATCGTCGTGGGCTATGCCGGCGAGCTGCATCCGCAGGTGCTGGAGGCTCTTGAGCTTCCAGCCCGCACGTGCGCCATGGAGCTCGATGTCACTGCGCTGCCGTTGGAGGAGAAGTTCCCAGCACCGGTCCTCTCCTCCTTCCCGGCCTTGCACCAAGACATCGCACTGGTGGTGGATGAGGATACCCCGGCAGAGGCAGTGCGCCGAGTGGTTGAGGAAGGCGCCGGCGAGCTCTTGGAATCTGTGGAGCTCTTCGATGTCTTCCGTGGTGAGCAGCTCGGTGAAGGTAAGAAGTCCCTTGCCTTCCAGCTCTTGTTCCGCGCAGATGACCGCACGCTGACTGATGAAGAAGCTAACGAGCACCGACTCGCTGCCGCAGACCTAGCCAAGCAGCGTCTTGGTGCGGAGATGCGCGCTTAGCGTTTACTGGCACCTTTGGTTCCTTAACCCGGCTCACGCACCATGTGAGCCGGGTTTTCTTATGCTGCAAGGAGCGAAGGGGTGGGGACAGATCCCCTGGCACTGGAAGTAGTGTGGCTTGGCTCATAACCTCAAGGGGGCAGCGTTTCCACACCGAAAGGATTGTTCACACCATGCGTTTGATTTCTCGTCTTACAGCTACCGCCGCGGCCGTCGGCGCACTGACCATCGCGCCACATGCTTCCGCTGACTTGTCCCAGGGTTTCTCCAATGCGGATGGCACCGTCAACTGCGAGGCCGCGAATATTGATGGCACTTACGTCGCCTGCTTGTCGAATGGCGCTCGCGCCACCAGTCCGGAATGCAACCCACCGGGGCAGTTGGCACCACGCTTCTTCTACCATGCGGGCCGCTCCAAGGCTGATTGTTTCAACCAGGGGCTTACGCCTTCCAGCTTCAAGCGCTTGCAGCCTGGCCAGGTTCACCAGTTCAATGAGGTCACCGCCATCGCGGACGCCCAAGGTGGTATCCACTTCGTTGGCCCACAGGGTTACCTGGGCTACGCAGGAAAGAAGGCCGTGTCAGGCACCGAAGGCCTCGGACAGGTATCATCCCGCGTCATGTAGGTTTTGCTCCAATCCCTACTGCAAGGCTCGGATTTTCGCAGGAAACTGCGGAGATCCGAGCCGTATTCTCTGCGGAATGAAGAAAAGTGCTTCCAATTTGATTGAATAACATACGGTGGACTGCATTATTTGCTACGGTGGCTGCATGACTATTTCAGTAGCTATCGCCGGAGCCACGGGTTATGCAGGAAGCGAGATTCTGCGCCTCTTGCTATCGCACCCAGCGTACCTTTCAGGTGACCTGCACATCGGCGCGCTGACGGGGCACTCCAATGCTGGTCAGCGAGTCTCCGAACTCATGCCGCACCTGCCGCAGTTGGCAGATCGCGTCATCGAGGACACGACTCCGGAAATTTTAGCGGGCCATGACATCGTTTTCCTCGGTTTGCCACATGGGCATTCTGCGGAGATTGGTCGTCAGCTGGGGGAGTCCGTCACTGTCATTGATTGCGCCGCCGATTTCCGCCTCCGCAACAAGGAAGATTGGGATGCATTTTATGGCGGGGAGTATGCCGGTTCATGGCCTTATGGAATTCCTGAAGTTCCCGGTAACCGGGACAAGCTTAAAGGCAGCAACCGTGTGGCGGTCCCTGGGTGCTTCCCCACCACGATTACCCTCGGCGCCCTGCCTGCCGTGGCGAAAGGGCTGATTGAACCGGATCTGTCCGTCATTGCGATTACCGGTGTTTCCGGAGCGGGAAAGAAGGCCTCCGTGGCCCAGCTAGGCGCGGAAACAATGGGCAATCTCAAGGCTTATAAGCCGGGCGGTACCCATCGACACACTCCGGAAGTCTTGCAAAACTTACAGCCCTTTACCCAGACTTCGGTTTCGGTGAGCTTTACTCCGGTGCTCGCGCCTTTGCCGCGTGGCATCCTGGCGACGATTACGGCGCCGCTGAAGGGGGACGCTGACAAGCACAGCGTTGATCAAGCCTTCCGCGAGTTCTATGCGGAAGAGCCGTTCTGTCTGGTTCTGCCGGAAGGTCAGCAGCCGGAAACACAGAACGTAGTGGGCACCAACATGGTCCACATCCAGGCTCACGTGGACGAGCGCGCTCAACGTTTGGTGATAACCGCGGCCCTAGACAACCTGTGCAAGGGCACCGCCGGTGCAGCTGTCCAATGCATGAACCTGACCTTGGGCTGGGAGGAAACCTTGGGTCTGCCGCAAGCGGCCGTCGCACCTTAAGCACTCAAATTAATCGCGCGCGTTCCCGCGCTATCCAATTCCGCTGAGACTTCCGTTCTGTTAAGACAAGGAGAAAATAGAAATGATCACCGCACCCGCAGGTTTCCTGGCAGCGGCCACGAGGGCTGGGATTAAGCCCTCGGGAAAGCCTGATATGGCACTCGTGGTTAACCAGGGGCCGAATTTCGACGCAGCAGCGGTGTTCACCCGCAACCGCGTGGTGGCCGCACCCGTGAAGCTTTCCCGCGAAGCTGTAGCCGATGGCACACTTCAAGCAGTTATTTATAACTCCGGCAACGCTAATGCCTGCAACGGCGAGCAGGGGGATAAGGATGCCGCGGCGATGGTTGCCGCTGTCTCCGAACACACGGGTATTCCTGTAGCCAACATTGCTGCGTGCTCGACGGGCCTCATCGGAGAGCCACTGCCCATGGAGCAGGCCCTAGCGGGCATCGGGGTGGTTGCCGGGAACTTGGGTGCGGATAAGGATCACGGTCAGGCTGCGGCAGAGGCCATCATGACCACCGATACTTTAATTAAGGAAGCAGTCGTCGAGTCCGACGGCTGGTGCATGGGCGCGATGGGCAAGGGCGTGGGTATGATGGCTCCCTCGCTGGCCACCATGCTGGTATGCGTGACCACGGATGCCGTGGCCTCCCCGCAAGCATTGCACTCCGCCCTGCAGGCCGCTAGTGATCAGACCTTCAACACTCTCGATGTGGACGGTTCGACGTCAACGAATGACACCGTCATCATCCTGTCCTCTGGTGCTTCCGGCGTAGAACCGAGCCAGGAGGAGTTGGATGCAGCGGTCTTGGCCGTGTGCTCCGATATCGCGGATCAGCTCCAGGCAGACGCTGAGGGCGTGACCAAGCGCGTAAAGATCACTGTGGAGGGAACGAGTACCGATGAGCAGGCGCTGAACGCCGCGCGGACGTTGGGGCGCGACAACCTCTTTAAGTGCGCGATGTTCGGCTCGGATCCCAACTGGGGCCGCGTGCTCGCCGCAGTGGGCATGGCAGATGCTGATATGGATCCGGAGAACATCTCGGTGTTCTTCAATGACCAGGCTGTGTGCATTGGGTCCACCGGCGCGCCCGGCGCGCGCGATGTTGACCTTTCTGGCGCCGACATTGACGTGCGCGTGGACCTCGGAACCGGAGGAAGCGGTACTGCCTTCGTGCGTACTACCGACTTGTCCCATGACTACGTGGAGATTAACTCCGCGTATAGCTCTTAGTTCTCACAGGGAGGAAGAATGCTTCAGGGATTAAGCAACGCTGACCGAGCCACGGTACTCGCGGAAGCTTTGCCATGGCTGCAGCACTACCGCGACAAGATCGTCGTCGTGAAGTACGGCGGTAACGCGATGGTGGATGACTCGCTCAAGGCCGCCTTCGCCGCCGACATGGTTTTCCTGCGCACCGTGGGCGCTAAGCCCGTGGTGGTACATGGTGGCGGCCCGCAGATCAATGAGATGCTAGGCAAGCTGGGCATTGAAGGGGAATTCAAAGGTGGCTTCCGGGTGACCACCCCGGAAATCATGGACGTGGTCCGCATGGTTCTCTTCGGCCAAGTGGGGCGTGGGTTGGTCAACCTCATCAACTCCCATGGTCCCTATGCCGTGGGAACGTCCGGTGAGGATGCTGGGTTGTTTAAAGCCCGCAAGCGGCTCGTTGACGTCGACGGTGAGCCCACCGATATCGGCATGGTGGGAGACATTGTTAGCGTCGAACCTTCTGCTGTCATGGACATCATCGAGGCCGGGCGCATCCCGGTGGTCTCGACTATCGCTCCCGGAAATGACGGCGAAGTCTACAACATTAACGCGGATATCGCTGCCGGCGCGCTGGCACGAGCCCTCGGCGCCGAACGCCTGATCATCCTCACCAACGTGGAGGGTCTGTATACCGATTGGCCCAACCGCGATTCCCTAGTATCGAAAATTGAGGTTGACAAGCTCAATGCTCTGCTCCCGGGCTTGGATTCGGGCATGATTCCGAAGATGGAGTCCTGCCTCATGGCCGTCGAGGGTGGTGTGAGCGCCGCCCATGTCATCGACGGGCGTATTGCTCACGCCGTGTTGCTGGAGCTGCTCACTACGGGCGGTATCGGCACGATGGTGCTGCCCACTGATTACAACCGTGAGGACTACCCAGAAGGCACGATCTTTAGAAAGGACGATAACAAGTGACTGCGCAGACCACACTGACGCAACGGTGGGGACAGGTGCTGAGCAACACCTACGGGACCCCACCCGTGGCCATCGTATCCGGCAAGGGAGCCACGGTTACTGATGAAGACGGTAAAGAATACATCGATATGCTCGCCGGCATTGCGGTGAACTCGCTGGGCTATGCCCACCCGGCCATCGTTGAAGCGGTGAGCACTCAGGTGGCAACCGTTGGGCACGTGTCCAACCTCTTTGCCAGCGAACCTGTCGTCGAGGCTGCCGGAAAGCTCCTGGAAAAGGTGGGGGATAGCGACGCCCGTGTCTTCTTCTCCAACTCCGGAGCGGAAGCCAATGAGGCTGCCTTTAAGCTGGCGCGCTTGACCGGCCGCCGCCGCATCCTCGCCGCGCACCACGGTTTCCATGGCCGAACGATGGGATCTCTTGCCATGACCGGGCAACCTGCCAAGCGCAAGGCCTTTGAACCTTTCCCAGGTGGCGTGGAGTTCTATTCCTATGGCGACATTGAATACTTGACCACCTTGGTGGAGCAGAACTCGGAGGATACCGCCGCCATCATCTTGGAGCCCATCCAAGGGGAGACCGGTGTGATTCCAGCACCCGATGGATTCTTGAGCGCTGTGCGGGAGCTGTGCACCAAGCATGGGATCCTCATGATTGTCGATGAGGTGCAAACTGGTGTGGGGCGCACCGGCGATTTCTTTGCCTTCCACCATGAGAACGTTCTTCCGGATGTCATCACCATGGCCAAGGGCTTGGGCGCGGGGATGCCGATTGGCGCCACCATTGCTCGTGGGCAGGCCAAAGACCTCTTTACTCCGGGTTCGCACGGCACGACCTTTGGCGGAAATCCCGTCTCCTGTGCGGCGGCAGCGACGGTACTGGAGCTTGTCGACGACCCCTTCCTCGCCGACGTTAGCCGCAAGGGCGAGTGGTTACGCACAGAGCTGGCTAAATCCCCGGCTGTGCAGTCTGTCCGGGGCCGAGGGCTTATGCTAGGAGTTGTATTAAATAAGTCGGTGGCTAAGGACGTTGTGGCTGCGGGCCTGCAACACGGTCTTATTCTCAACGCCCCAAGTAGCGAGGTCGTGCGCCTGACCCCGCCGCTAGTGATTACCGATGAAGAACTCGCGCAGGCTGTGGAACGCCTGCATAAGGTACTGGAGGATATTGGATGAGCGTGCGCCATTTCTTGGCCGATGATGACCTCACACCGCAGGAGCAAGCGGAGGTCCTTGACCTCGCGCTGAGGTTAAAGAAGGACCCTTTTGCCGAGCGTCCTTTGGAGGGACCGAAGTCAGTCGCGGTTCTTTTTGACAAGACCTCGACGCGCACGCGTTTCTCCTTCGAGGCAGGAATCGCTCACCTAGGCGGCCACGCCATCGTCACGGAGACTAAGTCCACCCAGATGGGCAAAGGCGAGACATACCAGGACACCGCAGCCGTGCTCTCACGTTTTGTCGAAGCTATTGTCTGGCGCACCTATGCACACCAGAATTTGTTGGAGATGGCTGAAACTGCGACGGTCCCTATCGTCAACGCTCTGTCCGACGACCTGCATCCCTGCCAGATCCTGGCGGATTTGGTGACCTGCCGCGAGAATTTCGGTGACCTCGCTGGCCGCAAGGCCGTCTACCTGGGTGATGGCAACAACAACATGGCTAACTCTTATATGTTGGGCTTTGCCACTGCGGGCATGGAGATGACGATCATTGCGCCGGAAGGTTTCCAGCCGCAGCCGGAGTTTGTAGAACGTGCCCGCACGCGCGGCACGGTGACCGTGACTGATTCTCTCGACGCCGTCGACGGTGCCGACGTTGTTATTACCGACACATGGGTGTCCATGGGGCAGGAGAATGATGGCAAGGATCGCCGCACCCCGTTCCTGCCTTACCAGGTCACCTCGGAGGTCATGGCCCGTGCCACGGAAGAGGCAATCTTCTTGCACTGTTTGCCGGCTTACCGCGGCAACGAAGTGACCGCTGAGGTGATTGACGGACCACAGTCCCGTGTTTTCGACGAGGCGGAAAACCGCCTCCATGCTCAGAAGGCACTGCTCGTGTGGCTTCTTGCAGCTCAGGAGGAGAACTAAGCGCATGACGACAACACCAACTACGCGCAATGCCCGCCAAGCAAAGATCTTGGAGATTCTTGACCGCACGCGGGTCACGAGCCAAGTCCAACTCTCCGAGCTCTTGCTCGATGAGGGAATCGACATCACACAAGCCACCTTGTCGCGTGACCTCGATGAGCTGGGCGCCAAGAAAGTGAAACGCGATGGTGGCCGGTCCTTCTACGTGGTGGGCGGCGAGTTGGAACAATTCGAAGACCAGCTCAACGGTCCGCGCGAGAAGCTGCGTCGCATGCTCGATGAACTCGTGGTCTCCCACGACTTCTCCGGCAATATTGCGATGCTTCGTACTCCCGCGGGCGCTGCCCAGTACCTAGCATCCTTCATTGATCGCGTGGGCCTGCCAGATGTGGTGGGTTGTATTGCTGGCGATGACACTATCTTTGTCCTTGCCCGTGAAGGACTAGGAGGCCGTGAGCTTGCGGAAAAGCTCACCAACCGTAGCATTTAACATTTATACGTAAGTCTGTATAATATAAATCAGTTCAATTTTTAGCACCTGTCTGTCTTAAAGGAGCAAACTACTATGACTGCACGCGTTGTGCTTGCCTACTCTGGCGGTCTGGATACTTCCGTCGCCATTCCCTACCTGGCCAAGATGACCGGCGGCGAAGTTATTGCCGTGTCCCTTGACCTTGGTCAGGGCGGCGAGGATATGGAATCTGTGCGCCAGCGTGCTCTCGACTGCGGTGCTGTCGAGTCCATCGTGGTTGACGCTAAGGATGAGTTCGCAGAAGAGTACTGCTTGCCCACCATCAAGGCGAACGGCATGTACATGAAGCAGTACCCGCTGGTGTCTGCTATCTCGCGCCCGCTCATCGTCAAGCACCTCGTCGAGGCGGCCCAGGCGCACGGTGGTACCCACGTATCCCATGGCTGCACCGGCAAGGGTAACGACCAGGTGCGTTTCGAGGTCTCCTTCCGAGCATTGGATCCTGCACTGGAAATCATTGCGCCGGCGCGTGACTACGCCTGGACCCGCGATAAGGCGATTGCCTTCGCTGAGGAAATCAACCTTCCCATCGAGCAGTCCGCTGCCTCCCCGTTCTCCATTGACCAGAACGTGTGGGGCCGTGCGGTCGAGACCGGCTTCCTGGAAGATCTGTGGAACCCGCCGACAAAGGATCTCTACGCTTATACCGAGCAGCCGGACCTGGGCAATGCCCCAGATGAGGTGACCATCACCTTTGACAAGGGTGTGCCCACCGCTATCGATGGCAAGCCGGTTACCGTTCTTCAGGCCATCGAGGAGCTCAACCGCCGCGCCGGTGCACAGGGTATTGGCCGTCTCGATATGGTGGAGGACCGCTTGGTGGGCATCAAGTCCCGCGAGGTCTACGAGGCACCTGGCGCCATGGTTCTCATCAAGGCCCACGAGGCATTGGAAGATGTCACTGTGGAACGCGAGCTGGCCCGCTACAAGCGTCTCACGGATGCCCGCTGGTCCGAAGAGGTCTACGACGGCCTCTGGTTCTCGCCGCTGAAGCGTTCGCTCGATGCCTTCACCGAGTCCACTCAGGAAAACGTTACTGGTGATATCCGCATGGTTCTGCATGCCGGCACCGCCACCGTCAACGGCCGTCGCTCTGGCCAATCGCTGTACTCCTTCGATCTGGCTACCTATGACACCGGCGATACCTTCGATCAGACTGCGGCCAAGGGCTTTGTTCAGCTGCACGGCCTGTCGACGCAGATCTCCAACCAGCGTGACCGCGACGGCGGTTTCCCCACCGGCAAGTAAGCAAGCTCAGCCAAGGTCAAGGTAAGGAAACGATGCACAAGACTAACGAGGGCGCGTTGTGGGGAGGCCGCTTTTCGGGCGGCCCATCCGAGGCGATGTTTGCCCTGTCCGTATCTACCCACTTCGACTGGGTCCTAGCCCCCTATGATGTGCTGGCCTCCAAGGCTCACGCTAAGGTCCTGCACAAGGCCGGATTGCTGTCCGACGCCGACTTGGACACCATGCTCAACGGCCTCAGCGAACTAGGGGAGAAGGTTGCCTCTGGTGAATTCACCCCGCTGCCGACGGATGAGGACGTCCACGGCGCGATGGAGCGCGGGCTCATCGACATTGTAGGCCCCGAGGTTGGTGGACGCCTGCGCGCCGGACGTTCCCGCAACGACCAGGTAGCCACCCTATTCCGGATGTGGATCCGCGATGCCATCCGCGATATCGCGTTCCAAGTCACCGACTTGGTGGAAGCTCTGGCCGGTCAGGCCGAAGCTCATCCGGATGCGATTATGCCGGGCAAGACCCACTCCCAAGCAGCGCAGCCAGTTCTGCTAGCGCACGAGCTACTCGCACACGCCCAGCCGTTGCTGCGTGATATCGAGCGCCTCCAGGATCTGGACAAGCGCTTGGCCGTGTCCCCTTATGGCTCGGGTGCACTCGCTGGTTCCTCGCTGCACCTGGATCCGGAGGCGATTGCCGAGGAGCTGGGCTTCGATTCTTCCGCGGAGAACTCGTTGGATGGTACGGCAGCGCGTGACTTCGCCTCCGAAACGGCTTTCGTACTCACCCAGATTGCGGTGGACATGTCCCGCCTGTCGGAAGAGATCATCTACTGGTGCACCCCGGAGTACGGCTACGTCACCTTGGATGATGCTTGGTCCACTGGCTCGTCGATCATGCCGCAGAAGAAGAACCCGGACGTACCGGAGTTGACCCGTGGTAAGACCGGCCGGCTCATTGGCAACCTCACCGGCTTGCTGGCAACGCTTAAGGCGCAGCCCTTGGCCTATAACCGTGACCTGCAGGAGGATAAGGAACCTATCGTCGACTCAGTGGCGCAGCTGAACCTCTTGCTGCCGGCGATGACCGGATTGGTCGAAACCCTGACCTTCCACGAAGACCGCATGCGTGAGCTCGCCCCGCGCGGTTTCACCTTGGCCACTGATCTGGCCGAGTGGATGGTGCGTCAAGGAGTTCCTTTCCGCGAGGCTCATGAGGCTTCTGGTGCGTGCGTGCAGATCGCAGAGTCCCGCGGCGTTGACCTGGTGGATCTCACGGATGAGGAATTGGCGGGCGTCGACAAGCGTCTGCTCCCCGAGGTCCGTGAGGTGCTGACCATTGATGGGGCAGTGGCATCGCGCTCTACTAAGGGCGGCACCGCCGGTGTCCGCGTGGTGGAGCAGCGCGAAAAGGTTCGCGAGCGTGCTCGTGGCGCACGCGAATGGGCGCAGACTCCGCTGCGCTAAACACGCTAGCTTCTTTAACCGCATGGTCCTTCTGGCCATGCGGTTCTTTTCTTATATGGGGGTGACGCAGCGCGCTTTTTCCACTGCGTATAGTTGTCGAACATCACAGCACGGGGGTAGTAGTGAGGTGCGTCTCATAAGGTTCCTATAACGTTTCCTTAGGGAATGCGAAGCTCCATCGCGTTCCGGATTCGGATAGGACTATCTCCCTTATGACTGAAACACTTCGGCCACCCAACGCGGAGTCTCAGGAGAAAGAGAAAGCGGTCTATGCTTCGGAAGACCACGGCCTCCAGAAGGGGATGAGCAACCGTCAGCTGCAGATGATTGCCATCGGCTCTGCCATCGGCACTGGGTTGCTGCTCGGCACCGGCGGGCGCCTCCAAACGGCGGGACCCTTCTTGGCCGTCTTGTACTTGGTGTGTGGATTCTTCGGCTACATCATTTTGCGCTCGCTTGGTGAACTCATCGTGTACCGCCCGAGCTCAGGTTCTTTCGTCTCCTACGCGCGTGAGTTTTATGGCGAAAAGACCGCCTTCGTGACCGGTTGGCTCTACTGGGGAAATTGGGCGGCGACGTTGGTGGCAGATGGCACCGCAGTGGCCATCTACATCAAGTGGTTTGGGCAATTTACCTCGTGGCTTGACGCCGTCCCGCAATGGTTGCTCGCTCTCGGTGTGGTGTGCAGCATCCTGCTGTTCAACATGCTCTCAGTGAAGATCTTTGGCGAGCTGGAGTATTGGTTCTCCATGATCAAGATCGTTGCGCTGATCATCTTCATGGTCGTGGCGATCGGTGTGGTCATACTAGGCCACCCCAACGGCGATCCGACCGGGTTCAACCTCATTGCTGATGCAGGCGGTTGCCTACCGAATGGCCTGCTTCCTGCGGTGATCGTCATTCAAGGCGTGGTCTTCGCCTACGCCGGCATCGAGCTGGTCGGCACTACCTCCGGTGAGACCAAGGACGTCGAGAAGCACATTCCGCGCGCGGTCAACAGCGTCTTGTTCCGCATCGTGGTCTTCTATTTCGGAAGCGTGTTACTCCTGACCCTGGTGCTGCCGTACACGACTTACGTGGCGGAAGTATCGCCTTTTGTCACCTTCTTCGAGTCCCTCGGAGCTGGCTATGCGGCGCCGATTTTCCAGTTGGTGGTTATTACTGCAGCGATTTCTTCTCTGAACGCCGGCCTGTATTCCACGGGCCGCATCATGTACAACATGTCCACCGCCGGCTCTGGCCCCAAATTCGGTGCCCGCATGTCTAAGTCGGGCGTCCCTTATGGCGGCATTGTGATGGCCGCTTTTGTCGGTTTGGCCGGTGTGTTTCTTAATTATGTCGTCCCGGAAATGGCTTTTGAAATCGTATTGAATCTGGCCGCGCTGGGCACACTGGCGTCGTGGGCAGCTGTCGCCATGTCACACATCAAATTTGTGCAGCTGGCAAAGAAAGGGCGCTATACCCGTCCGAAGTACCGCTCACCATTCGGGCAAGCCGGTGACTGGTCGGTGCTGGCGTTCATCGCTGTGGTCATCATTCTCATGGCCTTTGATTACCCAATCGGAACATTCGCCCTAGCCTCAACGCTCTTGCTCATTCCGGTATTCGCTGCCATGTGGTTTGCCTGGCGTGAGCGCATTTACACCATCGCGGCAGAAAGGAAGGCCAAGCACCTGCCCACCTCGCGTTTCCCGGCCGCGCCGCAGACAGACCTTCACCCCAAGAACTAAGACAAGAAGCAGAAATGGAGATTGTGATGAACCACGCCGTCAAGTTTGTTGATGTAGAAAATATGACGCGCTGGATTCAGCGTGAGGGAGGGCCTGACCCCCGGAAAGTAGACACGTCGGGGGTTAGCTATGCTGCTTGGGCCAGTGTAGCTGATGTGAATGCTTCGAAGGTATCGGGGGCTAGAAGATTGCACCAGGAGTGCCGTCTGTGCGTGTTGTAGCGCATGCACCATCGGAAGACTTCTTGGCGGCAGGTAATGGGATTGTCAAAGACTTTCCGATCACGCAGAACTTCACGCTTTAGAGTGGCGTTAAACGATTCTGCCAGGGCATTATCGGCACTCGTTCCCACCGCTCCCATGGATTGGCGAACACCAAGCTGGGTGCAGTGGTCCCTAAATGCTTGTGAGGTGTACACACTGCCGTGATCAGAATGGAAAATTGCCCCTTTCAGGCTTCCGCGGACTTTCCTTGCATGAGATAAAGCTTCGATAACCAGCGATACCCGCATGTGATCGGCGAGTGCATGGCCGACAAGTTTGCGCGAGTAGACGTCGATGACCGTGGCCAGGTACATGTTCTTGCCTCCCTTACACGGCAGGTAGGTGATATCGCCTACGTAGACGTGGTTCGGCCTATCAGCTGTGAATCTGCGGCCTACTAAGTCTGGCATGACTCGGTGGCCAAACTTTCGTCTGGTGGTGATGCATCGACGGCGTTTAGTAAAGCCTTTCAGCCCCATGGATTTCATGATGCGTGCGACCTTCTTGTGATTTATCGGAGGAAAGTCCGTATCGTCGTTGAGACTTGCAGCGATGCGTTTAGCACCATAAAGCCCGTGCTCATCATCGAAGATGGTCTTGATTCTCGCACCAATAAGGGCATCGGAACACGTCTTTAACCTGCGTTTTTCGCGGGTGTTGGCCCATTTGTAGAACGAGGAGCGATTGAGCTTTAACACGTGGCACATCCGCTTGACCGAGTATTCGGTTCGATGGTCATCGACAAACTGGAAGCGGATTACCAGCGTGTCTCTTCGGCAAAATATTTCGCGGCCTTGCGCAGGATGTCGCGTTCTTCACGAAGCTTAGAGACTTCTTTTTCTAGCTGACGGATCCGTTCAGAATCAGTCGTCGCCTTCGCCTTGTCACGCATGGTCTTCGTGCGGGCACGCTTGCCGGTGCCGTACTGCTTAAGCCAGGAATAAAGTGAGGAACGATTGACTCCAAGCTCTGCTGAAGCCGCGTGAAGTGAGAGGTCCTCATTGTTTTCGTAGAGGGCCACAGCATCACGTTTGAACTGTTCGGAGTACCTAGGCATGGTGGTAGATTACCTTTCTTCCCAACCCAACCGGGCTGGATATCAGGTGTCTACCAAACAGGGGTCAGGTCCGGAGTAGAAAACATCATTACCGGAATGGTGGACTACCTTGAGGCGGACTACCGCGAGTGGGAGCGATTCGACAAAAGCGCACGCGTGGCTTCTCACACCCCGTTCGGTGTCATCGAACTCATGCCCACCTCCAATGGCAAGGAGTATTCCTTTAAGTACGTCAACGGTCACCCCTCCAATCCCGCGCGCGGATTCCAAACGGTTACGGCCTTCGGCGTGCTTGCCGACGTCGACAATGGCTACCCCACCTTCGAAGCAGAGATGACTCTGCTCACAGCGCTGCGCACGGCCGCTACCTCGGCCATGGTTGCCAAACACCTGGCCCGGCAGGATTCGAAAAGGATGGCCATGGTCGGGGCTGGTTCCCAATCCGAGTTTCAAGCACTGGCCTTCCGCGGAGTCATGGGGATCGATGACATAGCCATCTACGACATTGACCCACAGGCCGTAGAAAAGTTCAGGCGCAACCTTGAACCGCTGGGCTTTAGTATCACTGCCTGCACGAGCGTCGATGAGGTGGTGCAGGGTGCGGACATCATCACCACCTGCACGGCGGATAAAGCGCAGAACCAAATTCTGGCTGATCGCCATGTTCTCCCGGGCGTGCACCTCAATGCCGTTGGCGGTGATTGTCCCGGCAAGACGGAGCTGGAAAGCTCGATTTTGGACAAGTCAAAAGTCTTTGTTGAGTTTCCCGAACAAACCCGCATTGAGGGAGAGATTCAGCAGAAGCCGGATGATTTCCCCGTAGTCGAGTTCTATCAAGTCCTGACAGGACAGGCCACGGGCCGCGAAAGCGAGGAGCAGATCACGCTTTTCGACGATGTCGGATTCGCCATCAATGACTTCTCTGCACTGCGCTATCTACGCGATTCTGTTCGGGGCACCGACCTAGAGTCCGAGATTGATATCATCGCTAACCCTGAGGACCCGAAGGACCTCTACTCTTTGGTAGCGAACGTTCCTTCTCTTCTTTAAAGAACTGGGTGAGGCAGGACAGCGGGCTCCCGCCTTACCCCCTCACCCTTCCTTTACCCAGCAATGAGAAGAAGATCACTTTATGATTTAGAACATGAGCAGCACATCGTCGACGAAGCGTACTAAATCCTTCGTATTCGCCGCAGTGTTCATCGCCCTCGCCGTGGCCTCCCTCGCGGTAGGGCGTGGAGGTGGTTCCCTGTCGAAGCTCAACCTTTTCAAGGACACAATCCATGTCACCGGCGCAGTTAGTCCAGAACTGGAATCTACCTTTAAAGACCCTGCCATGCTCGAGGCTTTAGAGAAACACAACATTGAGGTCGAACTCGATGTGGTGCCGGCTGGGGACTTCGTTGAACACAGCAGCAGCGTGGACAAGGACTACGACTTCATTCTGACGGACCCCAATGGCGCTGCGTGGGTGTCTGACCTACGCAATACCAACCCGGAGTTGGCGGAACTGGATGAAGGTTCTCCGATGGTATTTGGCAATCAGTTGTTGGTGCTGGTGCATAGCGAGCTTGTAGAGGACATGAAGAACCACGACTTGGTCACGGAATCCGGCAACCTAGCTTCGTTGAACGTAGAGACCTTGGTGGACATGTCCCAGGAAAACACTCGCTGGCGTGACATTAGCCCAGCCTTCGGCTCGCCGCGCGTCGTGGATGTTGCAGTGCCCCAGGTAAGTCAGTCTTTTGCGGCATTGCGTTACGCACGTCTTCTTCGCACCGTTGGGGAGGATTACGCGGAGAAGGAGCTAGGACGCGATGACAAGGCGAAGATTGATGCGGAAGCTGATGACATCATGCGGCGTCTCGTATCGGAACAGGGCTACGGTGAGACCACCGAGCAGGGAATTCTCGAGGCTTTTCTTCGGGTGGATAAGGGGGAGATGCCCATGGTCTTGGCAACTACCAATCAGTACGTACGCCTGCTCCACGAGGGCGAGGATCTTTCCCGCTATACACCGCTAGCCCTGGATCCACCGACGACGTTGATCAGCATCGTCATTCCTCGCACTGAGGAGGGAGCGCTATTTGCTAAAGCAATGAATGAGGACGGTATCCCTGCGGTGATGGAGGAGCTCGGGCTCAGCGCACAGAGCTCCGGCTTCAGCTCGAAATTTGATCCATCCAGCGATCACAGTATCCCCGTGGATGGCGGAGAATATACCCAGCTGCGGTGGGCTGATTACGAGGAGATTTTGCGGGTAGTCGGCTAAGGCTCCGCAGCACAAGCATCTGGAAGGTAGTGAGGGAATGTTTCGGTCTTTAAGAGTGCTGGTCGCCATCCTGGGCACCATGGCGCTGACGGCCTGTTCGATGGGTGATCTGTTCGATGACTCTCAGAAGCCCGGCGCTGGGAATTCATTCAGCGGGGGTCTCAGAATCGTGGCGGCAACGGAGCTCGAACCCTTGGAGCCTGTGCTTGCCGACGCCTCCCAAGACCTCGGCTTCGATATCACCATGACCACCGAGGACGGCACCTTGGCAAATTCCCGCACCCTGAAGCAAGGTGGCTTCGAGGGAAACTATGACGCGACCTGGTTTGCCACTAACCGTTATGCGCGCATCATCGGCGCAGACGGCCAGTTGGGACGAGAGCACAGCGTAGCGCGTTCCCCTGTGGCACTTGGCGTGCAGACCTCCGTGGCACAGGAACAAGGCTGGACCAATAAGCAGCCGACGTGGCAAGAAATCGCGGACTCTGGAATTACCTTTGGCATGACCGATCCTTCCACCTCCAACTCGGGCTTCTCCGCGCTATCCGCCGCAACGACCGCCTTTGCGGATACTGGGCGGGCCCTCACGGAGAAGGACATCCGGCAGGCCACAGGCAAAGTGCAGAAGTTCTTCGGCAATCAGACCTTGACGTCGGGATCCTCTGGCTGGTTGGCGGATCGCTTCCGTGAGCATCCTGAACAAGCGGATGCCATCTTCAACTATGAATCGGTGCTCTACCAGCTTAAGGACGAGGGAGCAGACCTTGAAGTAATCATCCCCTCCGATGGAGTGATTTCGGCTGACTATCCGTTGTCTTCTTTGGCAAGCTCTCCGGATAAGGATGCAGAAGCAAAAGTACAGGCGCTAGCTGAGTGGTTTGCAGAGCATCCAGACAAGCTCACAAACTTCCATTTGCGGGTAGATAATTCTGACTTGCCCGGCACCATTTTTGAGCTGCCCTACCCGGCAAATGAGCAGACCGTAGCTGCACTTGAAGATGCCTTTGCCCACGAACTGCGCAATCCTGGCAATACGGCCTTGGTTCTCGACACCTCCGGCTCCATGGAGGGCCAGCGCATTGACCTGCTCAAGAGCAGTTTGCTCCCGCTCATCGACGGTTCGGCAGATGGCAGCCCAGAAGGTGAAGGTCAAGTGGCCTTCCGTAACCGCGAGCAGATAAAACTGATCCCGTATTCCTCCGAGCCGCAGCAGCCGACGCGTGCGCGCGTAGACAAAGCCAACCCGGCAACCACCAAGGAACTCGCGGACCGCGTGGAACGACTAGTCGCAGATGGCGATACCGCCACCTTTGAGGCCGTGCTTAACGCCCTTGATGAGGTAGATACCAGCAGTGGCGATATTGGCACAGTGGTGCTCATGACCGACGGCGAGGTGACCCGCGGACGTACATTTGCACAGTTCAAGGATGCCTATTCGCAACTTCCTGAGGACAAAAAGGAAATTCCGGTCTTCGTCATCTTGTATGGTGAAGCCAATATCCAAGAGATGAAGGAGCTTGCCCAGCTCACTGGTGGTAAGACCTTCGACGCCCTCAACGGTGATCTCGCTGCGGCCTTCGAAGAAATCCGTGCGTACCAGTAAAACAAGTCCATCTATTTCGAGGAGTATCTGCACTACATGAACGCTTTGAACTCGCGAAAAGTTGTCGTCGGCGTTGCGGTTACCGCCCTCGTTGTTGTCCTCCACGTGTTGAGCGGCGGCGGATTGGGCTTCTTGTGGCCGGTGGTCGCAGTCTGCACGGGTATAGCCGCTGGGTTCGTGACGCCACCTAAACAAGAGAAGGTTCTTGAGCCTCCCAAAGCGGGAGAAGACCAACTTGCCCATACCCTGCAGGAAGTCCGGTACACCTTTACAGCCCATCAGCTTCCTGGTCCAGTCCAGCGTGCGTGGGACTCGTTCGATAAGTCAGCAGTGTGGGTGCTCGAGAATTGGCGACGGCTCGATGAAGCCCCGCACCAACAAACCCTTGTGCGCGACATGATTGAAGAACACTCACCAGCACTGGTGAAGTCTTACCTTGACGTAACGGACCTGAATGATCCGGTCGCCGTCGAGGAAATGAGTCAATCGCTCGGAATCTTGGGCCGAGAAATGGAAGAGATTAAGGACGCCATCTCCCAGAACTCCGTACGCAAACTGAGGAATCATTCCATGGCCCTCAAACTCGAATATGGTGGGACCCTTCCATCCATCGAATCAAGGGAAGTGTAGGCTAAACGGCTATGAGTCTCGATTCGCAACTGCTTGACATTTTGGTGTGTCCGCAGGATAAAGGTCCGTTGAAGTATCTGGCCGAGGAACAGCTCTTGGTCAACGAACGCCTTGGCGTGGCCTATCCCATTGAGAACGACATCCCCGTCATGCTTGTGGACCACGCAACGCCGTGGCCTGACGGTAAATAGATTGCACAGACTAGTTCTCCAGAATCGAATCGACTTTCAAAGGAGCCTTCATGAACATCATCGATGAGCTGCAGTGGCGCGGCCTTATTAACCAATCCACCGACCTCGACGCATTGCGTGAGGCCTGTGAAGAGCCCATTACTTTGTACTGTGGTTTCGACCCGACTGGTGACTCCCTCCATGCGGGCCATCTCGTGCCAATGATTATGCTGCGCCGCTTCCAGAAAGCTGGTCACCACCCGATCGCTCTGGCTGGCGGGGCGACGGGGCAGATCGGTGACCCGCGCGATGTGGGGGAGCGCACCATGCTCTCGCAGGAGACCATCAATGAGAACATGGTTGCCATTAAAAAGCAGCTGCGCCAGTTCATTGATTTTGAGGGCGACAACGCCGCCACCATGGTCAACAATGCTGACTGGACCTCCAAGATGACCGTCATCGATTTCTTGCGTGATGTGGGAAAGAACTTCTCGCTCAACACCATGCTGGACCGTGACACCGTCAAGCGCCGTTTGGAGTCTGACGGCATTTCTTACACCGAGTTCTCCTACATGCTCCTGCAGTCAAATGACTACGTTCACCTTCACGATGAGTTTGATTGTGTCCTGCAGATTGGTGGTGGCGACCAGTGGGGAAATATCGTTTCCGGTGTTGATCTCAACCGACGCGTCAAGGGTGCCAAGGTGCATGGCCTGACGGTTCCACTAGTGACGGATGCCCAAGGACAGAAGTTTGGTAAGTCCACAGGTGGTGGCAAGCTCTGGCTCGATCCGGAAAAGACTTCGCCATACTCCTGGTACCAGTACTTCCTCAACGCGGGTGACTCTGTGGTCATCGACTACCTGCGGTGGTTTACCTTCTTGAGCCAGGAAGAAATCGCCGAGTACGAGCAAAAGGTTGCTGATGAACCCTTCCGCCGCGAGGCGCAGCGCCGCCTGGCGCAGGAAATGACCACCTTGGTACACGGCGAGGAAGCCACGAAGTCCGTCGAGCTCGCTGCGCAGGCGCTGTTCGGCAAGGCAGAGCTTTCTGACTTGGATGAGCAAACCCTGGTTGGCGCGCTGTCTGAGACCACCGTCGCTGATATTGCTGCTGGTGAACCGCGCACCATTGTGGACCTGTTGGTTGCTTCGGGCCTTGCCGATTCCAAGGGCGCAGCTCGTCGAACCATCAAAGAGGGCGGTGCATACGTCAATAACCAGCGAATCGAATCTGATGAGTGGGAGCCGGCTGCCAAGGACTTGCTGCACGGCGCGTGGCTTGTGCTTCGTCGTGGCAAGAAGAATTTTGCTGGTGCCAAACTCAACTAGCTAGTGGGTGTCCACTGTGGACCTGAGTTAGGTCATTCCCGTCGCGTACTGCGGCGGGATTCGTCGTTTTACCGTGGGGCAAACGGCAAAGCAGTTAAGGAAGTCGCAAAAACATGGTATGAACTGCGGATTTGTTCAAGTATGGGGGTGTGCGTATATTAATTCGAGTCGCCGCAAGACGCCGGTGACAAGGAGATTAACTCCCAGTTGACAAGATTTAAACTTGTTGGCTAGAGTATGAACTCCAGCCGCTCAGAGCAATGAATAAACAGATTCAGTGCAAAGAGTGTGCGGATGATGTTTGAGAACTCAATAGTGTGCCAATGTACTTTTTGTGTTGGTTGATTTTTATCATTTTGGCCGTGATGCGTTGTATGTGTGTTGCGGTTGGTGTATGCCGGATGGCGCTTTTCCTTTAAGCGGCGTCATTGTAAATAATATTAAGTTGTTTGGGCATATTGATATAAATCTTCTAACGGGCCAGCCTCCTTTTTGCCCCGTCGGGTTGGGGGTTGGTTTTTGGATTTTTTCTTTATGTAATTTTTGGATAGCCAGTCCGTGTGGTGTGTGCGTGATGCGTTCGCATCACGCGGTGTGGTTTGTCTGTTTGTCTAGGTTTGGGCTTTTCACGGCCTTTTTTGTGGAGAGTTTGATCCTGGCTCAGGACGAACGCTGGCGGCGTGCTTAACACATGCAAGTCGAACGGAAAGGCCAGTGCTTGCACTGGTACTCGAGTGGCGAACGGGTGAGTAACACGTGGGTGATCTGCCTTGCACTCTGGGATAAGCTTGGGAAACTGGGTCTAATACCGGATATGAACCGTCTTTAGTGTGGTGGTTGGAAAGTTTTTTCGGTGCAAGATGAGCTCGCGGCCTATCAGCTTGTTGGTGGGGTAATGGCCTACCAAGGCGTCGACGGGTAGCCGGCCTGAGAGGGTGTACGGCCACATTGGGACTGAGATACGGCCCAGACTCCTACGGGAGGCAGCAGTGGGGAATATTGCACAATGGGCGGAAGCCTGATGCAGCGACGCCGCGTGGGGGATGACGGCCTTCGGGTTGTAAACTCCTTTCGACAGGGACGAAGCGCAAGTGACGGTACCTGTATAAGAAGCACCGGCTAACTACGTGCCAGCAGCCGCGGTAATACGTAGGGTGCGAGCGTTGTCCGGAATTACTGGGCGTAAAGAGCTCGTAGGTGGTTTGTCGCGTCGTCTGTGAAATTCCGGGGCTTAACTTCGGGCGTGCAGGCGATACGGGCATAACTTGAGTGCTGTAGGGGTAACTGGAATTCCTGGTGTAGCGGTGAAATGCGCAGATATCAGGAGGAACACCGATGGCGAAGGCAGGTTACTGGGCAGTTACTGACGCTGAGGAGCGAAAGCATGGGTAGCAAACAGGATTAGATACCCTGGTAGTCCATGCCGTAAACGGTGGGCGCTAGGTGTAGGGGGCTTCCACGTCTTCTGTGCCGTAGCTAACGCATTAAGCGCCCCGCCTGGGGAGTACGGCCGCAAGGCTAAAACTCAAAGGAATTGACGGGGGCCCGCACAAGCGGCGGAGCATGTGGATTAATTCGATGCAACGCGAAGAACCTTACCTGGGCTTGACATACACCAGATTGCTGCAGAGATGTAGTGTCCCTTGTGGTTGGTGTACAGGTGGTGCATGGTTGTCGTCAGCTCGTGTCGTGAGATGTTGGGTTAAGTCCCGCAACGAGCGCAACCCTTGTCTTATGTTGCCAGCATTTGGTTGGGGACTCATGAGAGACTGCCGGGGTTAACTCGGAGGAAGGTGGGGATGACGTCAAATCATCATGCCCCTTATGTCCAGGGCTTCACACATGCTACAATGGTCGGTACAACGCGCAGCGACACTGTGAGGTGGAGCGAATCGCTGAAAGCCGGCCTTAGTTCGGATTGGGGTCTGCAACTCGACCCCATGAAGTCGGAGTCGCTAGTAATCGCAGATCAGCAACGCTGCGGTGAATACGTTCCCGGGCCTTGTACACACCGCCCGTCACGTCATGAAAGTTGGTAACACCCGAAGCCAGTGGCCTAAACTTGTTAGGGAGCTGTCGAAGGTGGGATCGGCGATTGGGACGAAGTCGTAACAAGGTACCCGTACCGGAAGGTGCGGGTGGATCACCTCCTTTCTAAGGAGCTTTAATTTTAAGCACCAGTTGGTGCTATGAGCATGTGAGTATTTGTTCTCATGTGTGTGGTGGTTGATGTAGGCGATTGTTCTACTGCCATCGAATGATAATCGGGTGGAGATACATCTTAACCAGAATGGTTGACTAACATTTTTTTTAAAAGTACGTGGTGCATTGTTGGGTGTCTGGGGCATTGTTCCCTGGTTGTATAACCCACATGATGGTAATGACCGTGTGTAGGCCTTTGTTGGTTGTGGTTGTTGGGTTGTGTGGGGTGTTGTGTGAGAACTGTATAGTGGACGCGAGCATTAAACCGCATGCTTTTTACCTTGTGGCAGCTGGCTTTTTATAGTTGGTTGTTGTGGTGGGTGTGTGGTTTGTGTGATTTCTTTGTTCTTTTTGTGTTTTGTGTGTTCACGCCACTGTTGATGATTGCTGCTTGTTGTGTGGTGGTTGTTGGTGGTGGTTGTGTGTTCGTTATTTAGGGCGCATGGTGGATGCCTTGGCATGCTGAGCCGATGAAGGACGTGTAAGGCTGCGTTAAGCCTCGGGGAGTTGTCAATAAAGCGTTGATCCGAGGATGTCCGAATGGGGAAACCTGGCACCTGTTATGGGGTGTTACCCTTCAGTGAATTCATAGCTGTTGTGGGGGTTTACGCGGGGAAGTGAAACATCTCAGTACCCGTAGGAGAAGAAAATAAAATTTATGATTCTGCTAGTAGTGGCGAACGAACGTGGATGAGGCTAAACCGTGTGCATGTGATACTTGGTAGGGGTTGTGTGTGCGGTGTTGTGGGCCCCAATGTGAATCAGCTACCACTGGTTTGCTTGTGTGTTGTTGTTAGGTGAAGTGGTGTGGAAACGCCTACCGTAGAGGGTGATAGTCCCGTAGTTGAAGGCTGCAATGCATGGGTTGTTGGGTTGCCCGAGTAGCAGCGGGCTCGTGGAATCTGCTGTGAATCTGCCGGGACCACCCGGTAAGCCTAAATACTCAGTGTGACCGATAGTGTATGAGTACCGTGAGGGAATGGTGAAAAGTACCCCGGGAGGGGAGTGAAATAGTTCCTGAAACCATGTGCTTACAATCCGTCAGAGCACCTTTTTATGGTGTGATGGCGTGCCTTTTGAAGAATGAGCCTGCGAGTCAGCGGCATGTCGCGAGGTTAACCCGTGTGGGGTAGCCGTAGGGAAACCGAATCCTAATGGGGTGTTTTAAGTGGCATGTCCTGGACCCGAAGCGGGGTGATCTACCCATGGCCAGTGTGAAGCAGTAGTAAGATGCTGTGGAGGCGCGAACCCACGTAGGTTGAAAACTGCGGGGATGAGCTGTGGGTAGGGGTGAAAGGCCAATCAAACTCCGTGATAGCTGGTTCTCCCCGAAATGCATTTAGGTGCAGCGTCGCATTAGCTTGGTGGAGGTAGAGCTACTGGTTGGTTGAGCGGGACTACAATCTTAGCAATGTCAGCCAAACTCCGAATGCCATCAATTTGTGTTGTGCGGCAGTGAGACTGTGGGGGATAAGCTTCATAGTCGAGAGGGAAACAGCCCAGATCGCCGGTTAAGGCCCCTAAGGGTGTGCTAAGTGGAAAAGGATGTGGGATCGCGAAGACAGCCAGGAGGTTGGCTTAGAAGCAGCCATCCTTGAAAGAGTGCGTAATAGCTCACTGGTCGAGTGGTCCTGCGCCGACAATGTAGTGGGGCTCAAGCACACCGCCGAAGCCGCGGCAAACTTTTTTGTTTGGGTAGGGGAGCGTCGTGCATGTGTTGAAGCGTTACCGTAAGGAGGCGTGGAGTGTGTGCGAGTGAGAATGCAGGCATGAGTAACGAATTGGAAGGTGAGAATCCTTCCCGCCGGATGACTAAGGGTTCCTGGGTCAAGTTCGTCTTCCCAGGGTGAGTCGGGACCTAAGGCGAGGCCGACAGGCGTAGTCGATGGATAACCAGTTGATATTCTGGTACCCGTATATCCGCGCCCATGATAAAGCACTGATACTAACCACCGCGGATATAATTGATGTGTTCTTTGAACATGTTGGTTGTTGATGTCGTGGGGCCTGATGTGTGGTTCAAGTGATGGGGTGACACAGTGTAGTAGCCATGCCGCTTAGTGGATTGTTGGTGTAAGCGTGTGAGGTGGTGTGTAGGCAAATCCGCACACCGTAATGCCTGAGGCGTGATGCGTAGCCCAAATGTGGGTGAAGTTGGTGATCTAGTACTGTCGAGAAAAGCCTCTAGCGATGTGGATGTATGGCCCGTACCCTAAACCGACACAGGTGGTCAGGTTGAAAATACTAAGGCGTTCGGGTGAACTGTGGTTAAGGAACTCGGCAAAATGCCCCCGTAACTTCGGAAGAAGGGGGACCACACGACTTAAGCACTCTTTACGAGTGTGGTGGGTTGTGGGGTCGCAGAGAATAGAGGGAAGCGACTGTTTATCAAAAACACAGGTCCATGCGAAGACGTTAAGTTGATGTATATGGACTGACGCCTGCCCGGTGCTGGAAGGTTAAGAGGACCGGTTAGTAGTCTTTTGGCTGCGAAGCTGAGAATTTAAGCCCCAGTAAACGGCGGTGGTAACTATAACCATCCTAAGGTAGCGAAATTCCTTGTCGGGTAAGTTCCGACCTGCACGAATGGCGTAACGACTTCTCTGCTGTCTCAACCACAGGCCCGGTGAAATTGCACTACGAGTAAAGATGCTCGTTACGCGCGGCAGGACGAAAAGACCCCGGGACCTTCACTATAGCTTGGTATTGGTGTTCGGTTCGGTTTGTGTAGGATAGGTGGGAGACTATGAAGCGGCCACGCTAGTGGTTGTGGAGTCGTTGTTGAAATACCACTCTGATCGGATTGGATGTCTAACCTTGGCCCATGATCTGGGTTGGGGACAGTGCCTGGTGGGTAGTTTAACTGGGGCGGTTGCCTCCCAAAATGTAACGGAGGCGCCCAAAGGTTCCCTCAGCCTGGTTGGCAATCAGGTGGTGAGTGTAAGTGCACAAGGGAGCTTGACTGTGAGACAGACATGTCGAACAGGGACGAAAGTCGGGACTAGTGATCCGGCACCTACTTGTGGATGTGGTGTCGCTCAACGGATAAAAGGTACCCCGGGGATAACAGGCTGATCTTCCCCAAGAGTCCATATCGACGGGATGGTTTGGCACCTCGATGTCGGCTCGTCGCATCCTGGGGCTGGAGTAGGTCCCAAGGGTTGGGCTGTTCGCCCATTAAAGCGGCACGCGAGCTGGGTTCAGAACGTCGTGAGACAGTTCGGTCTCTATCCGCCGCGCGCGTTGAAACTTGAAGAAGGCTGTCCCTAGTACGAGAGGACCGGGACGGACGTACCTCTAGTGTGCCAGTTGTTCCGCCAGGAGCATCGCTGGTTGGCTACGTACGGAAGGGATAACCGCTGAAAGCATCTAAGCGGGAAGCCTGTTTTAAGATGAGGTTTCACTTGAGGTCCCCCAAAGACGATGGGGTTGATAGGCCAGACCTGGACGCACCGCAAGGTGTGAAGGCTACTGGTACTAATAGACCAAAACAAACACACACACACCCCATATTGACGGGTGTGTTGACAACAAACACCACAAAGACAAAGAAAATATCACTGTCGCTTGCGTCCACTACACAGTATCTGACACAACACCAGCAACCAGACACAAACAGTTGCTCCGCGTGTTTGTCGGTGGCCTATAGCAGCAGGGAAACGCCCGGTCCCATTCCGAACCCGGAAGCTAAGCCTGCTAACGCTGATGGTACTGCAACCGGGAGGTTGTGGGAGAGTAAGAAACCGCCGACACCAAACAAAACAACAACTCAATACACCAAGCCCGTCACCTTTGAGCAACCACTCAACGGTGACGGGCTTCGTCGTCGTTTTTCGCACACAGCCTACAAGCACAGACCCGAAAATGCTAAAAGTACAGACCTGAAAGTACAGACCCCCAAGTAACAGGACGCTTCATTACTGAGAATACGCAGTAGACGTACTGAGCCGTTCTCCAAGCTGCCCGTAGCTCGACAGCTCCGGAAGAAATGAGGTTTTCTTGAGCAAAATATCGCTTTAAAAGCGAATTCATGTAATGGGCAAAAGACGCTATGCTCCAATTATTTACCATGTTTCACTCCTCGTATTCGCGCTACTGACAGTCAATGCAGCTTCCGCAGTCCATACCAACTGCATAGTACCTCTGGGTACTTTAGTGCCCAGAGGCTTATCTACATGGCACGTTCGCTACGGGTTCGTCGTTCTAACAGCCAGTCAGACAAGAAGGAACCGTGGCGTAGTTTCGGGATAGCCACATCGACGGTGCTGACCCGTGTATCCAGTAGTCGGTGGCGGTAGCCGTTGCGGTGGTTGACGCGGTTGTCGCTGGTGGTGCCGTAGTCAGCGCTGCCGACAGTATCGTCTTGGGAAGATAGAATTTGGTTGATGAAATCACCGAGCATCTGACGCGTCAGATCGGGTGATGCTTGAGTGAGTAGCTCTTCGAGGTATGCTTTTGGTTGCCAGTTGTGTCGGCACCGGGGGCTTAACTGTGAGAAGCGGGTCGAATAGCGGAGTTCTCCGCTAGGAGGTGTAAAAATTCCTCTGGGTCTTTAACCGTCAAGCGAATGGGTCTTCCGATATTGCGGTGTAGGAGGATATTTGCAGAACCGGCATGGAATGAAATAGTGCCATCCAGGAAGTGAACCCCAAACGTTTGGGATTCGAGTATGGGGCCCGAGGGAAGGATCTCCGCCCCCTTCAGAGATTCCAAACGAACGTTGCTAACTGGAATGCCAAGAACTGAAATCCGAAGGATTTCATCATTCAGCAACACCCCGACATTAAAGAAAATTGCCAGAGACACTAAAAGACCGCATGTGATAAAGGCGGTTTGATCTCTTCTGGTCAAGAAGTAGACACACAATAAGAGTACTGCGAAGATAAGTACGATCCGACTAAAATTATATCCAAATACTCTTGATCGATAACTTGAACCAGTCATGAATATCACTCAACTTCCTTCCAACTATCTTCATGGGTAGTAAGGGCCTGACCCCCGGAAAGTAGACACGTCGGGGGTTAGCTATGCTGCTTGGGCCAGTGTAGCTGATGTGAATGCTTCGAAGGTATCGGGGGCTAGAAGATTGCACCAGGAGTGCCGTCTGTGCGTGTTGTAGCGCATGCACCATCGGAAGACTTCTTGGCGGCAGGTAATGGGATTGTCAAAGACTTTCCGATCACGCAGAACTTCACGCTTTAGAGTGGCGTTAAACGATTCTGCCAGGGCATTATCGGCACTCGTTCCCACCGCTCCCATGGATTGGCGAACACCAAGCTGGGTGCAGTGGTCCCTAAATGCTTGTGAGGTGTACACACTGCCGTGATCAGAATGGAAAATTGCCCCTTTCAGGCTTCCGCGGACTTTCCTTGCATGAGATAAAGCTTCGATAACCAGCGATACCCGCATGTGATCGGCGAGTGCATGGCCGACAAGTTTGCGCGAGTAGACGTCGATGACCGTGGCCAGGTACATGTTCTTGCCTCCCTTACACGGCAGGTAGGTGATATCGCCTACGTAGACGTGGTTCGGCCTATCAGCTGTGAATCTGCGGCCTACTAAGTCTGGCATGACTCGGTGGCCAAACTTTCGTCTGGTGGTGATGCATCGACGGCGTTTAGTAAAGCCTTTCAGCCCCATGGATTTCATGATGCGTGCGACCTTCTTGTGATTTATCGGAGGAAAGTCCGTATCGTCGTTGAGACTTGCAGCGATGCGTTTAGCACCATAAAGCCCGTGCTCATCATCGAAGATGGTCTTGATTCTCGCACCAATAAGGGCATCGGAACACGTCTTTAACCTGCGTTTTTCGCGGGTGTTGGCCCATTTGTAGAACGAGGAGCGATTGAGCTTTAACACGTGGCACATCCGCTTGACCGAGTATTCGGTTCGATGGTCATCGACAAACTGGAAGCGGATTACCAGCGTGTCTCTTCGGCAAAATATTTCGCGGCCTTGCGCAGGATGTCGCGTTCTTCACGAAGCTTCGAGACTTCTTTTTCTAGCTGGCGGATCCGTTCAGAATCAGTCGTCGCCTTCGCCTTGTCACGCATGGTCTTCGTGCGGGCACGCTTGCCGGTGCCGTACTGCTTAAGCCAGGAATAAAGTGAGGAACGATTGACTCCAAGCTCTGCTGAAGCCGCTTGGTGTTCCACCAATGCACCCACCGCAAGGTGGCCAGTTCGACTTCTCCGACCGATGTCCACGGGCTTTGGGCATGAATCAGTTCCGCCTTGTAGAGACCGTTGACTGTTTCGGCTAGAGCATTGTCATAAGAATCGCCGACTGTTCCCACACTCGGCCGGATTCCGGAATCCGCGAGAGCGGTGGAATACTTCAGTGACACGTACTGGCTGCCCCGATCACTATGGTGAATCAGCTGGTTTCCATGGATTCGCCCAGCAGTCGTTAACGCATGCTCCAAAGCCTCCATGGGCAGCGCATCGGTACGCATCGTCGAGCGTGTAGCAACACCAACAATTTTTCGACTGTAGACATCCACGACAAACGCGGTGTAGGCGAATCCTGACAGGGTGCGAACGTAGGTAATGTCGGCAACCCACAGCCTTCCTGGTGCTTGTGCACGAAAGTCTCGCTGCACTAGGTCTGGGCGTTGATCCGGTGTCTTCGGGCTAATCGTTGTCACGGGCGTTCGTCCACGTCTGCGGCCGCAAACACCTGCTAGCTTCATCAGTCGTGCAGTCTTGTCGCGGCCGATATGAAAACCTTCACGGTTCATCGCGTGCCACATTTTGCGGACGCCGTAGACCGAGAAATTCTGCGCATGCACACGTTGTATCTCTGGGATGAGAAGGCTATCGCTTAAGGCCCTTGCACTGGGAACACGTGTAGTGGCTTTGCGGTAGCCGCGTGAAGTAATGAATCCACGATCTGCTTGTTTAAGGACTCGGCAGATGGCCTCGACCCCAAACTGATCTTTGTATGCGTCGATGTAGGAGATCTTTTGGTCGTGGGTCGGTCGAGTTCCGCTGCGAAAAAGCCGAAGCAGTCTTAAGAATCCCGTTTGCTCGCTTCAGCTCACGGTTTTCGCGGCGCAAACGCTTGAGCTCTTCTTCCATTGTTTCGCCGCCAGACGCGTCAGAGTCATCACGTACTGAAGCGCTGTCACGATACCAAGCCCGCAACGTATGGTGAGACACCCCAAGCAGCTCACCGACCTCCGTGTAGGCACGTTGCAGCGAGCAGGACTCCAAGCGGACCATTTCGATGATCTGATGGACCGCCTTCTCCTTGAACTCGACGGAATACTTTCTAGGCATAGTTCAATCCTTCCTTAGCTGAGGTAGGAACTAAACCCAGGACGCTTCACACCACACCGCAAACAGCACAGGACCAGCAACTTGGATGAATGCACATCCAGGTCTGCACTTATAGATAGCGGACCTTCATCCGCCCGCGAACTAGAATGATTTCCGTATATGCACTTCGTTCTGAGGGGCCGCTGAGGAGAAGTAGATGAGGTTTTCACAATCATCGAGTCTGTTTACGCATGCTTATAATGCGACCTTCCTGAGGGACTTGAAGGCTGTGCCCTTTAGGCGAAAGAACGATAGTCCTTCTCCCTATGGCCTGTGTCGCGTCTTTGAGGCAGAGGAACCAGTGCCTCAGATGCGTGCTATCCGCGACGGGCTAGTCTTTTTCGGTGCGATGGTCTTGATAGCAGCTTTTATCTTCTTCTTCGGTTTACTGCTGAACAGCATGCAGATTCCAGGATTATTGGCGTTTCTCCTTGGCGGGTTGTTGCTTTACTTCCTTTTTCTTGTAGCTCGGCATATCTTCTTCGCTTTGAGGATCAGCAAGGCTTGGAAGAATGGTTGGATAGATTTCTACCCAGTCCTCCTCGGGAGCTTTTTCCACGAAGAGAAAGGTGCAAAGGCTGGAAAGAAGGGGCATTTTTATGCCACGAAAGCTCTCGTTGTGGCGCCAAACGGCGAATCGCGCATGCTTGACGTGACCGTAGAGGGACTGCGCCCGGACCGACTGATTGAGGAAGGCGCGGTCATGGCGAAGGATCGCCATAGGATTCGTCTTGACGCCATTCATAATAATGGCTGGACATTCTGGGCCGTTGTCCGCGGGAAGCAACTGGAGCATGGAAGCGTGGAACATGGACTATCCGCTTCCCAGGTGACTGCTGGCTTAGACCGCGTGAGGCATTGTTGGCCACTGAACGGGTTAGATTTTTCTCTTTAATTCTCGTGAGTCTTGGACGTCAATCGGTGGTTGTGGGCCGTTTCACTTACTAGCCGGTGTATTGCCGGTTTTGTTTCGCTGACCTGTAGACTGGTTCGGTACATACGGACGCGTCAACCGCAGAAAGTGCATAGCTTTAATGTCTGAATCCAACTCCCGCGACCACCGCCGTGGCCGCGAAGGTTCCTCGGAAGGCAACCGTGGGCACAACCGCTCTGGGGGCCGCAAGTTTGAAAAACGTGGTGGCGCATCGGGGCGTCGTGAAGAGCGCCGCAGTGATCGCCGTGATGAGCGCCGCAGTGATCGCCGTGATGAGCGCCGCAATGATCGAAAGCGCCATGGTCGCGATAAGAACAAAGCCTCGCATCCGCAGCGTTCGGGCTACCGTGAGGAGCGTATCAACCGCCGCATGACGGACCCGGACCTGCCTTCTGATATCGATATCACTGATCTCGATCCCTCGGTTTTGCAGGACCTCTCTTCGCTTTCGAAGGAAAACTCCGAAGCAGTGGCTAAGCACTTCATCATGGCGGCGACGTGGCTTGATGACGATCCACAGCTGTCACTTCGCCATGCCCGTGCTGCCAAAGACCGTGCAGGCCGTGTTTCGGTTGCTCGTGAGATGAACGGAATCGCTGCGTACCGCGCCGGCGAGTGGAAGGAAGCACTCGCGGAGCTGCGCGCAGCACGCCGCATTTCCGGTGGCCCTGGTTTGATGGCTGTCATGGCTGATTGCGAGCGCGGACTTGGGCGCCCTGAGAAAGCTGTCGAGCTGTGGCGTAGCGAGGAGGCTAAGGAGCTTAGTCCAGAGGATGCCGTCGAATTGGCCATCGTCGCTGCAGGCGCGCGGTTGGACATGGGCCAGGCAGATTCCGCAGTGGTCACGATTCAGCGTGCGCAACCCACGAAGGATGCCACGGGTGTGTCCGCGTGCCGCCTTTCCTATGCCTATGCCAACGCCTTGCTGGAAGCTGGCCGTAAAGACGAGGCACAGGAATGGTTCCAGCACGCGATCGACATTGATGAAGGAGACTGGACCGACGCCGCAGAGCGTCTGGCCGAGTGTAAATAATGAGTATTCTCAAAACCCACGATTCACTGTTGCTGGATCTTGACGGAACTGTGTGGGAGGGCGGACAAGCCCTTCAGTGCGTGGTTGACGTGATCAATTCTTGCGGCGTCCCTGCTGTTTATGTCACGAATAATGCTTCGCGCAGCCCCCAAACCGTAGCCGATATGCTCGAAGAGATCGGTCTTGAGACCGATGCCAATCGCGTTGTTACCTCAGCGCAAGCGGTAGTCAAGATTGCTCGTGAGGATCTGCCGGCTGGCGCCAAGGTCCTCGTCATTGGTGCGGACTCCTTCCGCTCGCTAGCGCGCGATGCCGGTTTCGTCGTTGTTGATAGTGCTGATGACAAGCCTGCTGCTGTACTGCAGGGCATGCATAAATCAGTGGGGTGGGAACAACTCTCTGAAGGCGCGCTCGCTATTAACCAAGGTGCGAAGTACTATGCCTCAAACCTTGATACGTCACTTCCGACGGAGCGCGGAATGGCGGTGGGTAATGGCTCACTCGTCGCAGCCGTAGTTTCCACGACAGGGGTGGAACCAATTTCGGCTGGTAAACCTGAGCCCGCTATGTTTACGCAGGCAGCCAAGCTGGTGAACTCGTCGAAGCCCCTTGCTGTAGGGGACCGTCTTGACACCGATATCGTTGGCGGCAACAACGCGGCTATGGATACCTTCCACGTGCTTACAGGTGTATCGCGTGAGCTGGCACTCATTGAAGCGAAGCCAGAAGAGCGCCCGAATTTCATCGGTGCCGGATTCCATGAGCTCTCGTTGTCTGAGGCCCAAGCACGTCCGGGAGCCCAGGGCGGGTTCAAGGCACGCTTCGACGGTTATGACATTGTTCTCCAGGGCGGTACTGAGAAATCGACGTCCGTCGAGGCACTTCGTACCGTGCTTGAAGTGGCCTGGTCCGGTTCCGAACCGCCGCGTTACATCCAGCCGCGGAGCGAAGCTGCGGAGAGGGTTGTATCTACATGGCGGTAAAACCCCATGACCCGCGCGCCGTGTTGGCTCCGGAAAAGCTTGATGAGTCTATCGCTGAGATTCTCACCGAGCCTGCAGAGACTCTAGAAGAAGAGCTCGCTCAGCTGGATCGCGCTCATACTGTGCTGCGGGATGCGCTTCAAGACAATTAGCGCAAACGCCGAGGAACCAAGGGGAAAGAGGACCTAATCATGCCACCGCAACGTCGCCGTCTCGACGCGGAATTGGTACGCCGTAAGATTGCACGCTCACGAGAGCAAGCCGTCGAGATGATCAAGGCTGGTCGGGTGACGGTTGGCGGCTTCAAGGCGACCAAGCCGGCGACTGTGGTGGAACCTGAAGTGTCAATCAAGGTTGAGGCCAGCGAAGGTGATGATTGGGCGTCGCGAGGCGCGCACAAGCTCTTAGGCGCTCTCGAAGCATTCGACGTGGATCTCAAGGACAAGCGTGTTCTGGATGCGGGGGCATCTACCGGTGGCTTTACCGATGTCTGCTTGCGCCGCGGTGCCGCGGAGGTGCTATCTGTCGACGTGGGCTATGGGCAGTTATTGTGGCGTCTGCAGAATGATGAGCGCGTGACCGTGCTTGACCGCACCAATATTCGCAACCTGACTCTTGAACAGACGAATGGGCCTTGCGACGCGATGGTGGGGGATCTTTCCTTTATCTCCCTGAAGCTGGTACTTCCGGCAATCGTTAAATGTATGGCGGACGGCGCGTGGCTTTTGCCTATGGTCAAACCGCAGTTTGAAGTGGGCAAGGACCGGATTGGGGCCGGCGGCGTTGTGCGCTCGCCTGAGCTTCGCGCAGAAGTTACCAAGGATGTGGCCGTCTTTGCCCAAGAGCTTGGGTTGAGTGTGAAAGGCGTGGTTGCCTCCCCACTACCTGGACCAAGCGGTAATGTCGAATACTTCCTGTGGCTGGTGAAAGATGGTTTGTCTACTTCAGAAGATAAGCTCGATGTATTGATCGACACGGCAATAAAGGAAGGACCCCAGTGAGCAGTACCAATGCCGCGGAGGGCACCATGCGCCGCGAAATTCTCCTTGTCCCGCACGCCAGCCGTGAGGATAACCTTGCGGCCACGCACCGCGCGGCGGAATTGCTGCAAGAGGCAGGCATCAAGGTACGCGTCTGCGCAGCGGATACCGTTCTTCCCGGGTTGCAGCATGTGCGACACACTCCGGCGGCGGCCGAAGGCTGTGAGCTGGTGCTGGTGCTCGGCGGCGATGGCACATTCTTGCGCGCTGCGGATATGGCGCGTGCGGTGGATGTTCCCGTCTTGGGCATCAATTTGGGACACGTGGGCTTCCTCGCAGAATGGGAAGCGGAGTCCCTAGACCGTGCGCTTGTGCGCGTCATCGAGCAGTCCTATGACGTCGAAGACCGCTTGACCATCGACGTGAGCGTCTTTGATTCGGAAGGCGAGCTGCGGGAGCGTAGTTGGGCGCTCAATGAGGCCTCCATTGAGAACCTCAACCGCTCGGGGGTCCTCGATGCCATCCTCGAGGTAGATGGGCGCCCAGTCTCAGCTTTTGGGTGCGATGGTGTTCTTATCTCCACTCCGACGGGGTCCACGGCCTATGCCTTTTCAGCGGGTGGTCCAGTCTTGTGGCCCTCTCTCGATGCCATCTTGGTGGTTCCGAACAATGCGCATGCACTGTTTACTAAGCCACTCGTAGTCTCTCCGGATTCGCAGGTGGCGGTCGAATCGGCCTCGGCTACGACTCCGGCCGTGGTAATCCTCGATGGCTTCCGTGAGATTTCTATGCCGCCGGGTTCGCGCGTGGAAATCGTGCGTGGTGAAAGGCCCGTGCGTTGGGTTCGGTTGGACCAGCAGCCCTTTACCGACCGCCTCGTGTCCAAGCTCCGCCTTCCCGTGGAAGGTTGGCGCGGACCGCGGCATTAACCGCCTTAGCGCGTTTCAGGAAGGAAGATACCGCACTGTGCTCGTAGATATCAGCATCTCTGACCTTGGCGTTATCGAAAGCTCCGCAGCGGAGCTTTCGGAGGGTCTTACCGTGCTTACCGGTGAAACTGGTGCCGGTAAGACCATGGTTGTGACTGGACTACGCCTGCTGGCTGGCGGTCGCGCTGATGCATCACGTGTGCGCGATGGGGCCTCGAAGGCGGCTGTAGAAGGTCATTTTTCCTCCGATTCACTGCCTGTGGCGGCGTTGGTAGAGGACGCAGGGGGAGAGCCAGATGAAAACGGTGAGTATATCGCCTCCCGCACGGTGTCTGCGGCGGGACGCTCACGCGCGTACCTGGGTGGGCGTTCGGTACCGGCGGCGACATTGGGGGAATTCGCTTCCCACCTCATCACTGTGCATGGGCAAAATGACCAGCTGCGCTTGCTGTCGGCTGATCAACAGTTGGCCGCCATCGATCGCTTCGAGCCTTCCATCGAGAAGTTCCGTACTGCGTATACCGAGGCTTTTAGGCAGTGGCGCGCATTGGCCAAGGACTACCAGCACCGGATGGAGTCCCGACGTGAGATGGCCCAAGAGGTGGACCGCTTGCAGTTTGCTATCAAGGAGATTTCTGATCTCGAGCCGGAGCCTGGTGAGGATGCTGAGCTCGTGACCTTGATTAAGCGTTTGCAGGACGTCGATGCTTTGCGTGAAGGCGCAGCTACTGCTCTGAGTGCTTTGGACGGTGGTGAAGGTTTTGGTGATGAGGATACTGCTGTCAACCTTGTCGGCGCAGCTGAATCGGCATTAACTGGGGCGAGCGATGCCGAGCTGAACCGGCTGGGAGAGCGGTTGAGTGAAGTCACCGCGCAGCTGACCGATATCGCTGCCGAGCTCACCACGTATTTAAGCGATCTGCCCGCGGATCCCAACCTCCTTGAGGAATCTCTGCAACGTCAGCAGGAGCTTAAGCTCCTCACGCGCAAGTATGCCGCTGACATCGATGGAGTTTTGGCCTGGCGGGACGCCGCTGAAGCGAAACTTGCGACCTTGGATACCTCCACCGAGGCCCTCGAAGCCTTGAAGAAGGAAGTAATGGAGGCCGAAAAGACGATGGTGGCCAAGGCAGAAGCACTCACTGCTGCCCGTACTAAGGCAGCGAAGAAACTGGGTACTCAGGTCTCCGAAGAGATCCACGGCTTGGCGATGCCAAACTCCACCTTGACGGCCGCCGTAAAGAAGGCCAAATATTCCAAAACTGGCGCGGATGAGGTTGAGTTCCAACTCAACGGCAAACCGCTAGCTTCCGCGGCCTCGGGAGGTGAGCTCTCCCGCGTCATGCTCGCTATGGAGGTGGTCCTGGCCAGTGGCGACGGCACCACGCTGGTCTTCGATGAGGTGGATGCCGGCGTCGGAGGGCGTGCGGCGGTGGAAATTGGGCGTCGCCTAGCACGGCTTTCGACCACCAACCAGGTCATCTGCGTTACCCACCTGCCACAGGTAGCTGCCTATGCAGATTCGCACCTGCATGTGTCCAAAGAGAAGTTCACGTCAGGCGTGGCGGATTTGACCCCTGAGGAACGCGTCGAGGAGCTCGCTCGTATGCTCGCTGGTCTCGATGACACCGAGACCGGTCGCGCGCACGCTCAGGAGCTTTTCGATAGAGCTCAAGCAGAAGTGGAGACTTTCCGCGCGCCTTCCACACATTGAGCCCCTAACAGGGGAAACTGTCAGACATGAGTCTGTTTTCCCGTAACACCGATCTGCCTGGAGAACACGGCGCGCTGCGTGATTGCACCCCGGGTGGCAAAGGTATGAAGAAGTTTAGCGCTGGTGACTTCGCCGTCATCAACGCTGCCAATATTTCCCGCCAAGAGGCCCAGACCCTCGTGGACATGAAGCCGGCCGCCGTTATCAACGTCGCAGAGTTTTCCACTGGTTCTATCCCGAACTATGGCCCGCATATGCTTCTCGACGCCGATGTCACCCTCGTTGAAGGCGTCGGTCAAGACTTCGTGAGCAACTTCAAGGATGGAAAGAAGGCTCGACTCACTGAGGACGGATCGATTTATTCTGGCGATACCCAGCTGTCCTCCGGAACAGTAGTGACTCGTGACCGGGCGGAGAAGAATTTCGCTTCTGCCCAACAGGAACTCATCGATCACATGGAGGCATATTTCGGCAACTCCATCGAGTTCATTCACTCCGAGGGGCCGCTGCTCATCGACGGCCTAGGCGTACCCGATGCGGGTTCCGACATGGCTGGCCGTAAAGTACTCGTGGTCTCGCCCTCCGAGGAACACCGTAAGAAGCTAACACTTCTGCGCAATTTCATCCGCGAGTATGAACCCATCATCATCGGCGTGGATTCTGCAGCCGATACGTTGGTAGAGCTGGGCTACCAGCCTCACTTCATCGTGGGAAACCCCTCCGAGGTGAGCTCGGAAACCTTGCGCAGCGGCGCCCAGGTCATTCTTCCCGCTGAGCCAGACGGAACCGCTGAAGGGCTCGAGCGCATTCAGGATCTGGGGATCGGGGCGATGACTTTCCCGGCAGCTACGGACTCAGCCACCGACCTTGCCCTTCTGTTAGCGGACTACCACGAGGCCCAGATGATCGTGCAGGTAGGGGGAGCTCTCGACCTTGATGACATCTTCGCCAATGAGCCGAATGCTACGCCGGCAGCCTTGCTGTGCCACATGAAGGCAGGAACGCGCCTCGTGGATGCGGACGCTGTTATTAACCTCTATACTGCGCCGAATTCCGGCGCTATGGGGTGGCTGTGGGCGCTGCTCGGCATTCTCGTGGCGCTTGCTGTGGTTATTCTGATCGTCGGCTTGGGCGGCGATGAATCCTTCCTCCAGAACTTGATCGATACCTGGAATAACTTCGCACTGAGCGTGCAGGGGTGGTTCAAGTGATGATGTCGCCTAAATCCCTCGTCGTTGCCGGGCTCGGTTTCGGCGCAGCACTAGGCATTGCACTTGGCACATTGGTGATTGCCCCCAACATGGATTCCGCCCCTGGCCCCGGCGGTGAATCCACAGATGAGGTGCGGGAAAAGTACAGTGAGCTAGTGTTGGACAATAATATTGCAGAAGCTCAGCTGGACTCTGCGGATTCCGTCATGGGCGAACTCGGCCGTTTCGTAGTCGATGGAACCCTAGTCCAGCGCCCAGTCATGGTGCTGAGCATGCCTGATGCTGATGATGCCGATGTTAAGGCTGTGAAGGATCTGCTGGGCTCGGCGGATTCCACCGATGCCGGAAGCATCAAGCTGACCGACAAATTCTTTGCCCAAGATTCGGCAGACAAGCTCCTGTCCCTCGTCACCTCTACCTTGCCGGCCGGCGCGAAGCTCGACAAGAAGAAAGTCGACGCCGGTACTCATTCCGGCCAAGCTCTCGCCGCGGGCCTGCTGATGGATGCTAAAACCACCCAGCCTCTTGCCAGCGTTGAGGACCGGGCCACCTTGCTGCGTGCCCTGCGCGATGCCGGCTATATCGACTACAAAGACGGGACTATTCTTCCCGCCCAAGCAGTCGTTGTCGTGGGAGGCGGCTTGGTCCCAGGGGATGCTGAGGACAGCCCTGCTAAGAAGTACGCTATCGATACCACCGTCAAATTCCTCGAAGGTTTTGATTCCGTAGACACCGCTATGGTCTATGCCGGTCGTGTGCAATCTGCCGGCGATGATGGAGTATTGGATAAGCTTCGTGCCGCCAAGACAGGAATCAGCACTGTGGATTCTATCGATCACCCAGTGTCCCAGATGGCGACAGTCCTGGCGGTGAAGGAACAGCTGGATGGCGGGAAGGGCGTCTACGGTTCTGCGGCGAATGCTGAAGGCGCAGCGCCGGCACTGCCGAAGGACCTCTAGATGTCACACGATTTTCGCACGGTAGGTAGCGAGCTGCTTGTCGACGCCCCCATCATCGCCGTTCGTCGCGATGACGTCATCATGCCAGGGGAGGTCGTAGCGCAACGCGAGATTGTAGAGCACCTCGGCGCTGTCGCCGTTGTGGCCTTGGATGAGAACAACCGGGTCGCCATGGTGCAGCAGTACCGCCATAGCGTCGCCCAGCGCTTGTGGGAGCTACCAGCCGGATTGCTCGACGTCAAGGGTGAAGATGAGCTCAGCGGCGCGCAACGCGAACTCCAGGAGGAGGCCGGGTTAGCCGCCGAGGAATGGGCAGTGTTGACCGATCTGGTGACCTCCCCGGGCTTCTGTGAGGAAGCCGTGCGCGTCTTCTTAGCGCGTGGCCTGTCCCCTGTGGAGAAGCTTGCAGCCGAAGGCGACGAAGAAGCCGACATGGGTTTTGCCTGGGTGCCCCTCGCAGAGGCCGTCGAGCGAATCCTCGCAGGGGAGATCGTGAACTCGATTGCGGTGGCGGGAATTCTCGCAGCTTATGCCTGCGTGCAAGAGGGACGCGCAGCGCGCTCGGTCGATGCGCCCTTCGAGCTGCGCCCGCAATCCCTAGCGCAACGGCGCCCCGGACCGGATCTGAAGAAGCTGTGACGCAGTCAAGCTCCGCCGCAGCTGCGGGAGAAGCATGGTTGATGCACCTCATGGTGGAAAAAGGTGCCTCAAAGAACACGGTGAGCAACTACCGCCGAGACATCAATCGCTATGTTGATTGGCTCGCGGAATCCGGTATCACGGACCTGTGCCGGGTGACCCGCGCGCACGTGGAAAATTACCTCGTTTTTCTCCGAGAATCTTTGGCGCAGTCCTCTGCTAGCCGCGCACTGATTGTGGCGCGCGGCTTGCACAAGTTTGCGCTAGCGGAGGGGATGATTGAGGAGAATGTGGCTGCGGAAGTGACCCCACCCAAGCGGGCGCAAGCGTTGCCAGAAACACTCAGCGTGCACGACGTCGAGGCTCTCCTCAACGCTATCCCCACCAATGAATCCGCAACACCCATTGATATTCGGGATCGCGCCCTTTTGGAAATGCTGTACGGAACGGGAGCCCGTATTTCCGAAGTGATTTCGCTGAGCATGGATGATGTGACGGGTGAGGGACCGACGTCGGTGCGCGATATTCTCCTGCTGAGCGGCAAGGGAGATAAGCAGCGCCTGGTTCCGCTGGGCTCGCACGCGGTGAAAGCGGTGGAGAACTACCTGGTGCGTGCCCGACCGGTTTTGGCAACGGGGGCCTCCCACGCCTTATTCCTCAACACTCGGGGAAGGGCTTTGTCACGGCAAAGCGCCTGGGCCGCGATCAAGACCGCAGCGCAGCGCGCACACTTGAGCACTAAAATTTCTCCGCACACTTTGCGGCATTCCTTTGCTACCCACCTGCTAGAAGGCGGGGCGGATGTACGTACCGTGCAGGAGCTCTTGGGACATTCTTCCGTGACGACAACACAGATTTACACGCACGTGACCGCGGATTCGCTCCGCGAAGTATGGCGCACTGCGCACCCA
Organism: Corynebacterium aurimucosum; assembly: GCF_046895345.1. GTDB lineage: Bacteria > Actinomycetota > Actinomycetes > Mycobacteriales > Mycobacteriaceae > Corynebacterium > Corynebacterium aurimucosum_G. The sequence continues at coordinate 792,374 of NZ_CP160096.1, forward strand.
CGTGCCTAAAGGCACCTAGAATCATCACGACGTCTACCAATGAAAAGGATTCTTATGGCTTCAACCGCATCTTTCTCCCGAGCTTATCGCGGGATGGCTCTGGCCTTCGCGATCACCGTAGCCCCGCTGTCCGGTATCGTCGCCGGCCCCGTGAGCGGGAAGGGTGGAATAACTGGGATTGGGTCGGCGGTTGCGCACGCGCAAGATGCCACCATCCCGGTGCCGGCTGGTCAGACGACAACCGTCTCCTTGCCTGTGCCTGTCGATGTCAACGTGGCCTCCGATGGATGGAATGTGAGCGCTTCTGGTGGTACGGCAACGGTGACCGCGCCGGCAGCTGGAGGACAAATCAGTGTTCCGGTTACCTACCAGGGCGTGAGCATGACTATCGTGCTCGTGGCAGATGCTGAGGTAACTGCCGAGGAACTCAATGACGCGGCTGAAAGTGGTGATCCGGACAGCCTCGGAGGGGGACAGCAGAACCCAGGTGGTGCGGATAGCCTTGGAGATAATGGAGAACCTCAGGGTGGCATACGCGGAGATGAAAAAGAAGGCGGAAATGATCCTGCCACCGGCGGCTCGGCACCTGCCACGGATGGCGGTGGAAAAGGCCAAGAACGTCCTCCGCGCACTGGCCGCGGCTGGGAGGGTGTCGATGATTCCCACACGGCCTATGTCAACCTGGAATCCACGATCGACGGGCAGACAATGACCGCCAAGCTTGGCTTCAAGCAGGCTCTAGATCTGTACAACCGCTTCAAGCATCTCGAGGATGAAGGGGTCACGCTGCGCTACCTCAATGCGGAGGGCGAGTTTGTGGAAGGCGTGAAGCGCGAGATTGATAAAGGCTCGCGCACGATGACGTTGACCTATCCAGAAGGTACGGAGCCTGACAATCCTTTCATCATGCAGTTCTTTAATAAGGACACTCAGGCCGCGGAGCTGGTAGTGACGCTTACGGATCCGACTCGTGAGAACACTAGTGAGGTACCGCCGGAGCAGCAGCTCGATTCTGATGGCGCTAACGGGTCTGACAGCGAGGATCAGAATAGCTCGAAAGTGGGAGCTGGCGTGCTCGCAGCGGGCATTGTGGGCATCGGGATCATCGCTCTCATCGTCGGGTTTATCGTGAAGAAGCGCCGTTCGATATCGAAGGAAGAGCTTTCTTAATCTAGGCTGCACGCTTTATTCTGTGGTTTGTGCTAGCTATAATCGCGGCGCGGGCACCCAAGGGGTACCCTATAATCACAAGGATGTAAGAATGTAGCGCCGGTCGGGGCTGCAGTGTCGAAGCGGAAAGGCCGCAGAGAGGCCGTAAGGTCAAGGAAGCAGGTGTGACTGTGAGCGACGAGGGACTGTTTGAGGCCTCAGAAGCACAGGTCGGGTTGACCGGCCGCCCACTGCGGGAGCTTCCGGAACCAGAGCCGTTGGAAAAGCATGGTCCCGCGACGATTATCTCCATGTGCAACCAGAAGGGTGGCGTGGGAAAGACCACGTCCACCATTAACATGGGCGCATGTTTGGCGGAGCTCGGGCGTAAAGTCCTCCTCGTTGACTTGGATCCCCAGGGTGCTCTTTCGGCTGGTCTGGGCCTGACTCACGACCAGATCCAGGACACCATCTATGACGTCATGCTTGACAGCGAGGTCTCGGTGCATTCGGCGATTGTGCATACCGGTGTGGCTGGGCTCGACCTTGTTCCAGCCAACATCGACTTGTCCGCCGCGGAGATCCAGATGGTCAACGAGGTAGGCCGCGAGCACACTCTGGCCCGCGCGCTGCGCCCTGTGCGCAAGGACTATGACTTCATCATCATTGACTGTCAGCCCTCCCTGGGCCTTCTGACCGTCAACGCCTTGGCCTGTTCTCAGGGCGTCATCATTCCTATGGAATGTGAGTTCTTCTCCCTGCGTGGTCTCGCCTTGTTGACCGATACTGTGGAGAAGGTGGCTGACCGAATCAATTTTGACCTCGAGATCATGGGCATTCTGGTCACCATGTTTGATCGCCGTACCCGTCACGCGCGCGAGGTCATGGATCGTGTGGTGGAGTACTTCGGTGACAAGGTTTTCGATACGGTGATTACCCGCACCGTGCGTTTCCCTGAGACATCTGTCGCCGGTGAGCCCATTACTACGTGGGCCCCGAGCTCCCAGGCAGCCAAGCAGTACCGCGACCTAGCTAAAGAGGTCATTGAGCGGGCTAACGGCTAGCCGCCTACTATGACCCAACCGGAGATCACCGGCTTTCGCATCGCGCTGGGCAACTTCGAGGGCCCTTTCGATCTGCTGCTCCAGCTGATTCAGGCAAAGAAGCTGGACGTTACGGAAGTGGCGCTGTCTGAAGTTACTGACGAGTTCGTGGCTTATACACGTGCACTGGGAGAAACTGCGGACTTGGATGAGACTACGGAGTTCCTCCTTATCGCGGCTACACTCCTGGACCTGAAGGCGGCGCGTTTGCTACCGCGCGGCGAGGTTGATGACGTGGAGGACCTAGAGCTTTTGGAGACCCGCGATCTTCTTTTCGCGCGTCTGCTGCAGTATAAGGCCTATAAACAAGTCGCCGACCAGTTCGCGCAGTGGCAGCGTGCTGCTCAGCGGCGCTATCCGCGCGCGGTGGCCATGGAGGAATGCTTTAGTGATCTCCTCCCGCCGGTGAAGCTTGGGCACACTCCAGCTAGCTTCGCAGAGCTGGCCGCAGGTGTTTTCCGGCCTAAGCCGCCGGAGGAGGTCGCGACGGGGCACATCCACCAAGTTGCCGTTTCCGTGCCGGAGCAAGCCGGAAAGATCCTCACTACGCTCAAGCTGCTGGGTACCGGGCAGTGGATGAGCTTCGATGCCTTAACGAGGGACTGTACTGTCTCTATGGAAATCGTCGGCCGCTTCCTGGCGTTGCTGGAGCTGTATAAAGCCAAGGCTGTGGATGCTTCCCAGCCGGAATCTTTGGGGCCGCTCGAACTATCGTGGACTGGACTCGACGTAGATCCGGCCGTCGTCGCAGCAGCGAACTGGGATTAAGGTACGCTACCGAGACATGGACGACACGTCATCCCCGGCACCTAGCGAAGCGGCCCCCTCCAGCGGACAGGGAGCTTTGCCCCTCATCCCGCAGCTGCGCTCGCGCCTCGAGTCGATACTCCTCGTCGTTGACTCGCCTGCAAGCGTGGAAGAGTTGGCCCGCGTGTTGGACGCGGAGCCGACTATTGTCAGCGATACCTTGCGGGCTGTGGAACGAGAACTGACCGAGCGTGGTTCCGGAATCGACCTGCGCGAGACACCTGAGGGGTGGCGCTTCTATACGCGTAGAGAGAACGCAGATGCCGTCGAGCAGTTTGTTCTCGATGGCACCCAAACCAAACTCTCCCGCGCCGCCCTGGAAACCTTGGCGGTTATTGCATACCGCCAGCCGGTAACTCGAGCTCAAGTCGCAGGTGTTCGCGGCGTTAATGTTGATGGAGTCGTCCGGACGCTATTGTTGCGTGGACTTATTCGGGAGATAGAAAGCCCTGAGCCCTCCGTGGGACATGCACACCAGTATGAAACCACTGAGCTTTTCCTCGAGCTACTCGGCATTGATTCTCTTGAGCGCCTTCCGGATCTTGCTCCGCTGTTGCCAGACATCGAGCAGATCGAGGAGGACTACTCATAAGGGCATACTCTGCGGTAGGATTGCGGCCGGACAGAGGCGTGTTTCGCGCCCAGCAAATTGAAGAACTATTGAGAGGACACACTCCCGTGACTCCACCCGCTCGCCGCGACGGCACACCGGAAAAGAAAAAGCGTGACAGCGACATGATCGTCTCGAACGCTAAGCCGGCTCGCCACCAGCATGTAAAGAAGAAGGCCACCGCAGATTCCATCGCCCGAGACCTAGGCGCGGATTGGCTGGTAGCCGGCAACAACAAGAAGAATTCCCTGAATCAGGGCGAACGCCTCCAAAAGGTGTTGGCCAAGGCCGGCGTTGCTTCGCGCCGCCACGCTGAGATCCTGATCGATGAGGGCCGAGTCGAAGTTAACGGTCACGTCATCATCAAGCAGGGCACCCGTGTGAACCCCAACAAGGACGTCATCCGAGTTGATGGCACCCGCATCAACGTCAACGAAGAAACACAGTACTTCGTGCTCAACAAGCCCCGCGGGATGCAGTCCACCATGTCGGATGACATGGGCCGGCCTTGTGTGGGTGATGTCGTGGCTGATCGCGTCGTGGCAGGTCAACGCCTATTCCACGTCGGGCGTCTCGATGCTGACACCGAGGGCTTACTTTTGCTGACTAATGATGGCGAGCTTGCTAACCGCCTCATGCACCCTAAGTACGAGGTTTCTAAGACTTACCTGGCTACCGTGCTGGGGGAGGCCGATAAGAAGCTGGTTCGCCAACTGCGCGAGGGCATCGAATTGGAAGATGGCCTGGCACAGGCAGATTATGTGCAAATCGTGGACAAGAACCAGGGCTATTCGCTGGTGCGTGTCGAATTGCACGAGGGGCGCAAGCACATCGTTCGCCGCATGTTGAAGGAAGCCGGCTACCCAGTCCAGCGCCTCGTGCGCACTAAGCTTCACACAGTACAGCTGGGCGATATGAAGCCTGGCTCGCTGCGTGCTCTGAACTCCAATGAATTGACCAGCCTGTACAAGGCGGTGGGGATGTAATGATTTCAAATATGCCTGATCAAGGCCTCATCTTGGCTGTTGACGGCCCCTCTGGGACCGGTAAGTCCACGACGTGCCGTGCGCTGGCCAAGCGGCTTGAGGCGAAGTATGTCGACACTGGGGCGATGTACCGCGTAGCTACTCTGGCTGTACTGCGCGCAGGGGTGGACCCGGCAGATACTGAAGCGGTGATTGCCGCGACTGCAGACCTTCCCCTTGAGGTCTCCGATGACCCTGATTCCACTCAGGTTATCTTCGATGGTGAAGATGTTTCCCGCGTTATCCGTGAGGATGAGGTCACTCGCAATGTTTCGGCGGTATCGGCAATCCCGGAAGTACGCCAGAACCTCGTCGAGCTGCAGCGCAAGCTTGCCTCCCAAGCCCACCGCGCGATTGTGGAAGGCCGCGATATCGGCACCGTGGTGCTCGCTGCTGCCCCCGCAAAGGCCTTCATGACGGCCAGCGCCGAGGTCCGCGCGCAGCGCCGCCACGACCAGAACCTCGCCGCCGGCATTGAATCGGATTTTGACACCGTGCTTGCCGACGTCGAACGGCGCGACGCCGCAGACTCCTCCCGCGCCACCTCGCCGCTGCGCCCCGCTGAGGACGCGGTGCTCGTCGATACGTCCGAGATGACCCGTGGGGAAGTCCTCGACGCACTCATCGCTGTCGTGAAAGAATCGGCTGCAAAGGAGGCCTCGAATGACTAATGAACCGCAGAATCCGGACCTGAATCCCGAGCAGCAGCCGGAAGAATTCGAGACGGAGTTTCATTACCCGGTAGGCAAGCTCGAGGAAGAGGTCGTGCGCGATCCGCACGGCGGCTGGGCGCAAAAAGATTTCGATTCCGAGGATTTCGACTACGAGTTCGACGAGTCAGAATTCGACGACTCGGAGTTCGGTGAGGCCGATTTCGACGAGGAAGAAGATATCGCCGAAGGTGACACCCCGCTCAGCGAGGAGGAATGGGAAGCTCTATCTCACGCCTTCGGAGTAGTCGGGGAACACACTGAGGAAAACCTCTGCACGGTGGCTGTGGTGGGGCGGCCGAACGTGGGCAAGTCTTCCCTCGTTAACCGCTTCCTTGGCCGGCGTGAAGCAGTGGTGGAGGACCATCCTGGCGTGACCCGTGACCGTGTGTCCTACGTGGCGGATTGGAATGGCCAGCGCTTCTTCGTTCAGGACACCGGTGGTTGGGATCCGAATGTCAAGGGCATCCACGCTGCCATCGCCCGCCAAGCAGAGCAGGCTATGGAGACTGCCGATGTCATCGTGTTCGTGGTGGACACCAAGGTGGGCATCACGGAAACCGATGCTGTGATGGCTCGAAAGCTGCAGCGCTCCGAAGTTCCGGTCATTCTCGTCTCGAACAAGTTTGATTCGGAGACGATGTATGCAGATATGGCCGAGTTCTACGCGCTGGGTCTGGGCGATCCGTGGCCGGTATCCGCCCAGCACGGCCGGGGCGGCGCCGACGTCCTGGATGAGATTCTGCGTTTGTTCCCCGAGGAACCGCGCCATTCTTCGATTACCTCCGGGCCCCGCCGCGTAGCGCTAGTGGGCAAGCCAAATGTGGGTAAGTCCTCGCTTCTGAATAAGCTGACGGCGGAGGAGCGCTCCGTCGTGGACAATGCCGCTGGCACGACCGTTGATCCTGTCGACTCCTTGGTGCAGCTGGATCAGCGGCTATGGAAGTTCATCGACACTGCGGGCCTGCGCAAGAAGGTCAAGAACGCGCAGGGGCACGAGTATTACGCTTCGCTGCGCACGCGCGGCGTGATCGACGCGGCCGAGGTGTGCATCATGCTTATCGATGCCTCCCAGGAAGTCTCCGAGCAAGACCAACGCGTTCTCAACATGATTTTGGAAGCCGGTAAGGCTCTGGTCATTGCCTTCAATAAGTGGGACCTTGTGGATGAGGATCGCCGTTACTACTTGGAGCGCGAGATCGATGAGAACTTGCGTCACCTGCCGTGGGTGACCCGCGTGAATATCTCGGCGGAGACCGGCCGCGCTCTGCAGAAGCTGGAACCCGCCATGATCGAGGCTCTCGAGAGCTGGGATCAGCGCGTGTCGACTGGTCAGCTCAACAACTGGATGCGCGAGGCAATCGCCGCCAACCCACCGCCGATGAACAATAACCGCCTCCCGCGCGTGCTGTTCGCTACCCAGGCATCCACGCAGCCGCCGACCATCGTGTTGTTTACCACCGGCTTTCTGGATGCGGGTTATCGCCGCTATTTGGAGCGCAAGTTCCGTGAGCGCTTCGGTTTCCATGGCTCGCCTGTGCGCATCGCGGTGCGCGTGCGCGAGCGCCGCCAACGCCGATAAAATGTCCGGTTTGTTGACATTCTGGTCGGTGTCCGAGTAGGACGGTGCTCTTAACAGTATGACTGTTACGCCGGCATTATACCGCAAGGGCGAGCAAATCCCACCCTTTTGAGAGTTTGATTATTTGCTCGTCCTTTTGGTTGTGTCCGATTGTGCCCATATGGATAGGCTGTTCAACGAGAGCACCGGTTCGCTGATGAATGAGGTCTTCCCAAGGAAGCTAAGTGTTCCGTAGCTGTGTTCCTTGTCGCTATCGCGTGCGTGGTCGTTCTCGGCGCCTTCGAGTTCTTGCGTCCGGTATTCCCCGGCAAGGATGGGGAGCTGAGCCCGCTGTCAATGAACCTGGTCATCCAGATGATTATGTTGGTCGCAGGCGCAACTATTTTGTTGAGCTGCAAGGTCGAACCGGCAAAGATCGCTTCGACCCCGGTCTTTAAGGCCGGTATGACTGCAGTGTTTTCAGTCTTCGGCGTGGCCTGGATGGCAGACACCTTTTTCCAAGCCCACATCGATGTCCTGGAATCCAACCTTGGCAGTGTCGTCGAAGCCGCTCCATGGGCCTACGCTGTCGTCTTGGTTATCGTGTCTAAGCTGGTCAATTCCCAGGCTGCGGCACTCGTAGCTATTGCTCCCATCGGGCTCCAGCTAGGCATTGACCCAGCGGTCATCGTGGGCTTCTACGGTGCTGCTTACGGCTACTTCATTTTGCCGACGTACCCCTCCGATTTGGCCTGCATTGGCTTCGACCGAACCGGTAAGACACACATCGGCAAATTTGTCGTCAACCACTCGTTTATCATCCCCGGCGCGATTTCCCTCGTTACCTCCTGCGTGGTTGGTTCGGTGCTCGCGCAGATCCTGCTCTAAGCCCCTCTTAAATCCAGCCGTTAGCTTCGGCTCGCCGTGCGGCTTCGAAGCGATTTCCTGCCCGCGTCTTCGCCATGATGGCGGAGACGTGGTTGCGCACGGTCCCACCACTGAGGTGCATCTGTGAAGCGATGTCGGCGGAGCCGAGTCCACGGAGTAGCAGGCGACAGACCTCTACTTCTCTTTCGCTCAGAGGATTGTCGGGGGAGAAGAGAATATCTTGAGCAAGCTGCGGATCAATAACACGCAAACCTGAATGGACACGACGGATGGCATCAGCGAGTTCGTCGGGAGGGGTGTCCTTGACCAGAAAGCCATCGACACCTGCCTGGAGCGCACGCTTGACGTAACCAGAGCGGCCAAACGTGGTGACGATAAGGCTACGGCAGCCAGTATCCGCGATAGTTTGTGCCGCATCGATGCCGTTCATGCCGGGCATTTCAATATCTAGTAGAGCCACGTCAACGCTGTGCTCAGCGACGAGTGCAGCGACCTCTGTCCCGGAAGCGCAGTCCGCTACGACTTCTATGTCCGGTTCGGTGTTGAGCAGCGCAGTGAGCGCTCCGCGGACCAGTGACTGGTCTTCGGCGATAAGAACTCGGATCGAAACTGTCATTGCTGGTGAGACTCCTTTACCTCGGGGCGCCTTCAAGAGTCAACAGGACGGTGGTTAAGCCGTCACTGCGCCGGATCATTACTTCACCACCGGCGTCGTCAGCGCGGCGGCGCAGACCGGCGAGGCCCGTGTCGCCGGCGGCAAGCGCCTGCTTAGCGTCCTCCGTGAAGCCGCCGCCGTTATCCGTCACTTGCAAGGAGTTTTCGTCTAGGGTCACCCAGCACTCCGTGGCACCAGAATGCCGCACCACATTGGTGGTGAGTTCCCGCAATGCCCAGGAGAAAAGATCCTCATGTGACTGGGGCCGCGTAAATGTATCGGGAAGGTGGGTTGTGATTCCGGCAGTGTCCAAGATGCGGCGGGCCGCCTGGATCTCACCGGCAAAAGTGGGGTTCTTCATCCGTGTAACTGTCGAGCGGACCTCCGCAAGGGACATCCTTGAAAGAGCGCTAATTTCCTCGAGCTCAGTGGCTGCTGCCGACGGATCATGGTCGATCAGGCGGCGGGCTACTTCTGATTTGAGATTAATAGCCGTGAGGGTATGACCGAGGAGATCGTGAATATCTGCGGCGATGTCTTCACGTTGTTGAGCTAAATCCAAGTCGTGGCGCAGGGCGGTTTCAGTGTCATCGCGCTGCGATAAAGTGCCCAGCGTCAAGATGAGCAGCGGCCACCCGAAGAGGATGAGTGCGAAATCGATAAAGCGCTGTTCCGCGAAAAACCAGAGAGGAATACCAACTACGGCACCGGTCAGGGCAATGATGGTGGACGCTGTTTTGAGCGGTTGTGTGAAGGACACTAAGGCCCCAAGGTAGGGCGCGAAGACCACAGCCCAAACACCGTGAGATGGAATAGCTAAAAGTGCTAGCAGTGCGAGGATGAGCCACCACGTAGCAACGCGACGCTGGTAGGACCACTCCTGTGGGTAGGAATGCAACGTTCCGAAAGCAAGAGAATAGGCCACGCAGAAGACGACGGTGATTGCCACCGCCCAGAAACGTTGCCCTGCGGAAGTAGTGGGCCGGAAGAGGATTTGCAGCAGTACCGGAAGGAGGAATATCAGCCAGACTGCGGCGAAGGTGGCGTCGCGGGCCTTGAAACTGCGCATCATGCTCGGTTCTTGTCGCGGTTGCGAAGAAGCAAGCACATCCCGACGAAAAGCACTGTCCATACCGCGATATTAACCCATGCGTACCAGAGAGGATCCTCGATAAAAAGCCGTTGGCCATTGATCATTTGAGCGCCTTCAGACAGCGGCCAACGAGCAAGGGCTTGCGCGCCGTACATGGGGGAGAAGCGTCCTACGTCGAGGAGATTCTCCTTGAGAGGCATAAAGACATTTCCGGCAAAGGCGAGGATGACGATGCTAGAGGAAGCAATGGACACAGTGTTTTCCGAGGGAATGAGCATGGCACAGGCCATGCCGTAGAAGCCGAAGGGGATGGCGCAGGCGACGGTAGCGAGAAAGCTCAACGCCCATTGCTCTGGCTGCAAGTTGGCTTTGGTCAGCGCCCCAGTGATGAAAACAGCGAGGATAGGCAAGATAGCTCGAACCGCAATGTTGAGGAAGTGAGCAATTCCCAGCTGGACAGGCTGCAGGGGAGTAAGAGCCAATTGCCGGCCCCACCCCGCGCGGTTCTCTGCGATCATTGAGCCAGCAGCGCCTACAGCACCTGTGGCACCGGCATAGAGCGCCATGCCGATCATGACCATGGCAGCAATGTTGCCGCCATTGAATTCGATGTCTCCGTACTCCTGCATGGCGCCGAAGAGAATGTAGAAGATGATCGGTAGCCCAATACTAAAGAAGAGCGTTGGTAGGTCGCGGCGCAATCGCTTGAGGTCGTGACCGGCGTACCGTAGCGTAGCGGCAAGGTTGGGTGATGCCATGCGTGTGCTCATGGTGGTTGTCTCCTTAAAGATCGGCGGTAGTCGGGGATGCGTTCGAAAGCTCCAGGAAGGAATCCTCCAAGCTATGGCCAGCGATGGTGATATCGCGAGCTGCAGTTTCCGTGAGCAGGAAGCGGGCCACAGCGTCAGAGTCCCGTGTAGTGATGGTGAGGCCAGTTTTGGTGCGCTCTAGGCGGACAACTCCCGGAAGATCAGCACTCAAGAGGGAATCAGGCAGCCCATCGGGAAATGTGGCGCGGATAATCCGGGTGGAGTTAGATGTGCGGATCTCCTCCGTGGAGCCGTCGGCTTGAACTTCGCCCTTGTTGAGCATGACGATGCGCTGGGCAAAAGAATCTGCTTCCTCAAGGTAATGAGTAGTAAGGACGATGGTCCGGCCGGATTCAGCCTCGTGGTGCATGGCCTCCCAGAAGTGACGCCGAGCCGCGGCATCCATGCCGGCCGTGGGTTCGTCGAGAAGCAACAGCTCCGGATCCCCCAACAGCGCTAAGCCGAACCGCACACGCTGTTGCTCGCCGCCGGAGCATTTCCCCACCCGGCGCGAGAGAATATTGCCTAAGTTCGCGCGCTCAATAATGTCCTTCAATGGGCGGTGGGATGGGAAGGCCGCGCCAAGGAGCTCGAGGGTTTCCTTCACCGTGATATCTGGGAGTAAGCCGCCGGATTGCATGACCGCGCCGATGCGTCCAGTCTTCGCTGCTTCCTTTGGCGAGGTGCCGAGCACGTTAATTGTCCCTGAAGTTGGACTCGTGAGCCCAAGGATGAGGTCAATGAGCGTGGTCTTGCCAGCGCCATTCGTACCCAGCAAACCGACGATTTCACCCCGTTGAATGGTGAGGGAGACGTCGTGAAGCGCTGACACAGGTTCGCGGGAGGATGCGTTGAAGACCTTGCCGACGCCTCTGACATCTACGACTGGTGGGAGTGTGCGTGTTGTGTTCATATCTTCACGCTATGGCTGTGAAGCATTCGCAGCGTAGAAGAGGTGTCACCAATCAGTGATGACAGTTGTCATGGCTGCCGAAGGCCCGCTCCTGGCAATGGCGGAACTACTCGCCAAGGCGGCCCAACAAGAATGCATCCGTACGGTACGGGATGCTCAGCGCTTGTCCGGAGCTAAACCCCATGTGCTCGTAGAGGTACCAGTTGAGGTTGTGCGTCATACGTTCATGGATTTTCTTGCCATTGCGCAGCCAGTAAGAGCGAGTATGCATGAGCGCATGTAAATCTTCGGGACTCAACTCGTGTTCCCACGTTAAGCGCACCTCTTGGCGAAGAGACCACGGATCGCTAAAAGCAGGATAAAAACCGGGACGGTGGACATCTCCCGAATGCATGATGCGGGAGAGCCGGAGAATCCATGGGTCAGCGTTAACGTCCAGCGTATTCCACACCAAAAGGACTTTTCCTCCTGGACGGAGAATTCGGTCAAACTCTGCACATGCTTGCTCGACATCAACCCAGTGCCAGGTTTGAGCACAGGTGATGGCGTCGAGGGAGGCGGTATCCGCAGCTGTGTTCTCAGCGGTGGCGCGCCAGCAGGGAATCCCCAGGCGTGCCAACACTCGTGTCATATCAGGGGAAGGATCGCTGGCGTAGATTACGGGATTGGTCAGAGACTCGGTCAGTTTCCCGGTTCCTGCCCCAACGTCGAGGACCGTGTGTGCAGAGGAAACAAGTTGCGATACTTCCGGCGGATATCCAGGACGAGCATCGTGGTAGACGTCGGCTCCTTGTTGGAAAGCTCGGGCAGAATGCACCCGCTGTTGAGCAGTGCCGAAGTTAGGAGATTCCTTTCCGGATGCGTGCCGGTAGCTGGGGTAATGCTCGGGAAGTGGGTGCGGAGAGGGTGTGCCCAAGGAATCGGATGGGTCGGAAGGCAAAGAGCTCATGATGCCCTCAAACTTACCGTGGTGCTGCAGGTTCGTGGATGTTGGTGGGATGTTTTAAGGTGGACGAGGATATTTTCCGATAATGAATGTGGCGAGGGGAATGATGGGCGAAGATTCCGCAGCGCGGCTGCGCCGGTTGCGTGCGCTCGCTGGGGCTGTCGCCGTCGCGGCAACTGTCATGGCGTTGGCGTCGTGCAGCTCACCTGAAGAGGAAGCACCAACGTCAACCTCCCCAGCAGAGTGGACAAATGACCTCGGTATCCCATTAGCCCCAATGCTCGTTGGCCCAGAGCCTGGACACACGAAGAAACTTCGGTTGGCCTCTGGGCGGAGTTTCCTCCTCCATGTACCCGAAAACTACACGCCTGAGCGCTCTTGGCCGGTGCTGCTTTCTTTCCACGGATATACGGACTCCCCGGAAAATATGGAGCAGTACAGTCAATTCAATGCCGCTCACGCCATCGTTGCCTACCCAGCGGGGGAGAAGGCCGCATGGGCGCCAGCCCCTTACGCCGCTACTAGCGCGGAAGAAGACCTAGAATTCGTTAGCGCTCTCGTGGATAGTCTGCGTTCTACTTATGAGGTGGACGATAACGCCATCTATGCCGCAGGTCTGTCCAACGGCGGGGGGTTCGCAGCCTTCCTGGCCTGCCGGATGCCGGGCACCTTTCGTTCTGTAGCGACAGTTTCGGCGGCGTATTACGAAGGCATCCATACAGATTGTTCAGATAAACCTGTAGGCCGTTTGGATATCCACGGTACGAAAGACCCCGTGGTTAATTACGAGGGCGGAGTGCGCCACGATACTGCCTATTCTTCAGTAGCAGAGGTGCTTGGGCAGGATCAGCGGCGCAATAGGTGTCGAGGCGACGTCGACTCTGTGCGCCTGACAAACGGTGCCACCAGAGAGACCTGGACTGCCTGTGAAGCGCCGCTACAGCACATCCGCATTGAAGGCGGATCCCACGTATGGCCGGGCGGAAACAATGACACGAAAATCGAAGTCGGACAAGGATTCGCCACCGATGCAATACTGGATTTCTTTGGCATTCCCGGCCGTCCGGAAGGCACCGAAGAGCACGGAGTGGCCCAGGACCGATAAAGTGTTGGGCTCTAGGCCAAGGCGAAGTGGTCAAAGGGCACATTGAGTGAGCGAACCCGCGCGAGACAAATATCGGCAACCGTTTCAAAACCCGCTTGGCGCGCGGCGCTGGACGGATCTGTGGGGGCAGGTATTTGCACCAAATGGAAAGAGCGCTGGCCACCGTCTTCGCGGTTGAGCTCAACGACAGCTTGGGCGGTGGTCCCCGAGCCGGCGAAAAAGTCCACGACTATCGCATCTGGACCGCCGGCGATTGAGATGAGGTGTTTGATAAGCCGTACTGGTTTAGGAAAATCAAAGACACCCGTGGTGCCAAGCGCCTCCTCGGCATCTCGGCGGCCCGTGCGTGTGACTCCGAACCGTTCCCCGTCCAGAATGGAACGAGGCCGTGCACCCTTCTTTTCGTAGTTCTTGGTGTAGACAAAACCGCGCCTGAACACCAACTCATCGTAGTGCTCAGCGACCTTGTCCTTACCCCACCGCCAGCGGGCAACCTCTGATTTTCCTTCTGGCTGATGAGGCCAGTACTCGCGGCCATCAGGGGCGACGATGGGGAAGTCCAGACTGGGTAGATAGCCCAAAGTTTTAGAGTCCAATCGGACTAAGGAGTAGTTGCCCTTCTCGTCGCTGTGGTTGTAGCGGGTTGAGGTCTGCGCCTCAATATCCACGTTGAACCCGTTGTTCGCTGGGGACTTGGCGTAACACAGTACATATTCGTGCTCTATTACGGCATACTTCGAGTCATTTTTGCCAGTCCCACCCTTCTTCCAAATGAGTTGGCCTGCAAAGCAATCCTCCCCAAAGACTTCATTAAGGATCAGTCGAAGATGGGCGCACTCCGATTCGCCGATGGACACCAGGATGAAGCCTGTATCAGCAAGAACCTCACGCGCCAGAATCAAGCGCGGCAACATCATGGAAAGCCAGTCAGCATGCCATTGACCAAAATGCTCTGAGCGCATGTCGCGGCGCTGCCGGAAGTTATCGCGATAGACAAAGTCTTTACCAGTGTTATACGGGGGGTCAATGTAGATGACATCCGCGCGAAGACCCCGTCCGATAAAATCACTCAGCGCTGCTAGATTATCTGCCACGTTAACGCTGTTGGGGGAAGAACCTACGCCGCTGATCAGTGTTCGCTTGCTCGCTAGTTTTTCCTTAGCTAGTGCAGCAGCTTCTTCCTTGCCCGGCCATACAAGGCCGAATCCTGAATCCATCTTGGTGGAAGCGCTCTCCACGGAGAAAGGTGAGCTGTGAAGAGAGTGTCTGGCAGGACGGGAAGCAGGCGTGGAATGGGACGAAGGCATCGTGGTGGTTGCTGTGATGGTGATAGAGGTTAAGGGCTAAAGGGGCCGGTTAGGAACTGATGCTCTATTCGCCTCACACGACGATGACCGAAAAGAGCACATAGAGAATTGTGTCTCAGAGTCCAAGCCTTCACAAATGAGAAGGTGACGGCAAGCGTCAAGTTGTTGAACGAAAGGGGTGGATTGTGGGGGTGGGGGCAGTGTAGGGATTCTTAACGTTCTCAGAGTCTAGGGTTTGAATAGCGTCAAGCGATGTTGTCATTATCAATTAATAGCTTTTGTGGCGAAGAGTCTAGCGCGTCGGTACGGTGGTATGTCGTGGTGGCGCGAAGGTCGAATGTAGCGACCATAGTGTATTTGTTTGCTGCGTGGGGAGTTGAGGAAAGCTTCGTACGATAACAGGAATCACTCGGACGTTGATGCATTCGGCTGTTGGCGGCTATCACTGTTAGAAATAGTGATTCAACGAAAGGACCGTAGAAATGGGTATTTTTGACAAGGCAAAGGACGCGCTGAACACCGATAAGGGTGAGCAGATTTCGGATAGCGCACTGGACAAGGGGGCAGACCTGGCGAAGGGAAAGCTGGGCGAGGACAAGGCAGATAAGATTGACTCTGCGCGTGACCAGCTTGATGAGCGCATCGGCAACCAGGGTGCTGAGGCTCCCGAGGGTGATGAGCGGAAGTAAAGGTTTTCCGACTCTCCGGCATGACAGCCTTAGGTGGCTGGGCATGTCATGTAAATTATACAGTCCTGTCCGCCTCGCGGACAGGACTGTATAATCTTTATGGTGATGCATAGTTCTTAGCGCGTTTGACTCGGTCATGGAGTGATAAGCGCCGGGCCGAAAACTGTGAATAATCTATAAATATTCCTATCTTGTGTTTATGGAACTAAAAACCGCTATTTCCTAGGTAGGCTAATCGCTGTGATTACTTCAGTAGGCGTGGAACACGGTAACCGGCCCTCTCGGCAGCTACTTATTGAGCAGGCCGGCCGGGTCATTACCAAGGCGGGCGTTGATAAAGTCCGCCTTCGCGAGGTAGCAGACCAAGTCGATGTGCCCTTTGCGGAAGCTCAGGCGCTGTTTGCCTCTGAGGCTGAGCTTGTTGAAGCCACTAAACACTCACTCAATGACGCATTGATCTCAGTGGTCGATTTGCATCTAGAACGCCTACCTGAAAACGCAACTGCAGTAGATAAACTTCGGGCCACAGGTCTGTCATATTTTTCTTTTGCGGTTGAGGATCCTTCTGCCTTCGCGGCATTTACTGCAGTCCACGCAACGCCGCGGTTGGAGCTTACAGCGGAGGATTTCGCCAATCCCGATGGGCACGCTGAGAAGTGTCCTATTATGCGAATCCTTTTTGGGCTGACCGAAGAAGCTATTAAGGAATCAGGCGGCCCAGAGCTCGGTGCAAAGGGGACTCTGCTTTCAGCGTTGTCTATCTTCTCACACCTGCACGGCGTAACGCAGCTCGCTGCTGAAGGAATCTTGCGCTACCTTTCGCCGGCAGCCAAGAAGCAGACTTTTAGTGCTGTTATGGATACTCTCAGCGTTGGTCTTTACCCGTTTTTTAGAGGTGAGCGAGTTGAACGCACCCTTCCTTATGGATTGGTGGGGGAGCAGCCGGAAGCGCTTTCGACAAAGGCTAAGGATCTCCCACGCGCGACAGAAGAAGAGCAGCGTTCAGCGCTACTTCGGGGTGCTGTTGAGGAGATTCTTGATCGTGGTGTAACCGGGCTTCACATTGGCGGGGCTGCAAATCGTGCAGGCCTCAGCGTTCAAGAGGCGGAACACCTTATTGAAAGTGATAAGGAACTAGCTAACTACCTTGAGCGCTGTCTGGACAAGATCAACTATGAGTTCATTTACCGCCAGGTGGCTGCATTGCCTGAAGATGCTAGTGCCGTATCCAAGATTAAGGCCACAGGTTATGGGTATGTCTCACATGCCCTGTATGACCCACAAGGTTTCGATACGCTGATCAAGATTGCATCTGGGCCAATCGTCCCCATGTCATTCGAAGATAATTTCCTCCCGAATGCAAACAAAGCGGTCGAGCTCGAGCGCGACTTTAGCGAATTTGGACGAGCCTTTGGCTTCATTATGTCTCTTGTGCGCGAAGTGATCGATGAGGTTGATGGGCCGCGCACCCCATGGGTCCTTTTCACCCTCGTTATCTCCGTGTGGTCCGGCGCTCACGGTCTTTCCATGCTGAGCACTAAAGGTCCGTTGCGTGGTTATGACTCAGACTTTATTTTTGAGGTCCTCACTCAGTATATGGATATCGAATTTGGCGGCATCATGCGAAGCCTTAGCGGTATGGCAAACTAGTTTCACTCTCGTGACGGTGCAGCGTTCCTAGTTGGCCGCAACGCTTATCACGGCTAATCTCCGCTTCCTTAAGGGGAACCGGAGATTTTTCTTCTTAGTTCTTCCGTGTGAAGTTACTTTGTGACGGGTGAGATATGCGTATTTTCTAGGTGCATTTGTGTGGCCGGAGGAGGAGAAAGCCCGCCGGGGTGGGGAGGCGCCGCTCCGATGCCGTCGTAGACCTAGAGCTCACCAGCCAGGCGAAGGCGCCGCATCTGGTTTTCGGTGAAGGTCCGTTCGGCCAGTGATTTGCCTGCACCGTCCTGCAGATGCACCACGACGTTAAGCCCGAGTTCCTCGAGGTCTTCTACGTCCTCGCGGTACATTGCCAGCGAGCTAATGGTGCATTCCTTAGGGTTGATATGGGAGGCGAAGATCTCCTTGACTGCGTCGACGTTCGCGTGCTGGGCGGGCATAGCAAGCATGATCATGTGGGCCTGACCCCCGGAAAGTAGACACGTCGGGGGTTAGCTATGCTGCTTGGGCCAGTGTAGCTGATGTGAGTGCTTCGAAGGTATCGGGGGCTAGAAGGTTACACCAGTAGTGGCGTCTGCGCGTGTTGTAGCGCATGCACCATCGGAAGACTTCTTGGCGACAGATGATGGGATTGTCAAAGACTTTCCGATCACGAAGCACTTCACGCTTTAAGGTGGCGTTAAATGATTCTGCCAGGGCATTATCGGCACTCGTTCCCACCGCTCCCATGGATTGGCGAACACCAAGCTGGGTGCAGTGGTCCCTAAATGCTTGTGAGGTGTACACACTGCCGTGATCAGAATGGAAAATTGCCCCTTTCAGGCTTCCGCGGACTTTCCTTGCATGAGATAAAGCTTCGATAACCAGCGATACCCGCATGTGATCGGCGAGTGCATGTCCGACGAGTTTGCGCGAGTAGACGTCGATGACCGTGGCCAGGTACATGTTCTTGCCTCCCTTACACGGCAGGTAGGTGATATCGCCTACGTAGACGTGGTTCGGCCTATCAGCTGTGAATCTGCGGCCTACTAAGTCTGGCATGACTCGGTGGCCAAACTTTCGTCTGGTGGTGATGCATCGACGGCGTTTAGTAAAGCCTTTCAGCCCCATGGATTTCATGATGCGTGCGACCTTCTTGTGATTTATCGGAGGAAAGTCCGTATCGTCGTTGAGACTTGCAGCGATGCGTTTAGCACCATAAAGCCCGTGCTCATCATCGAAGATGGTTTTGATTCGTGCACCAATAAGAGCATCGGAACACGTCTTTAACCTGCGTTTTTCGCGGGTGTTGGCCCATTTGTAGAACGAGGAGCGATTGAGCTTTAACACGTGGCACATCCGCTTGACCGAGTATTCGGTTCGGTGGTCATCGACAAACTGGAAGCGGATTACCAGCGTGTCTCTTCGGCAAAATATTTCGCGGCCTTGCGCAGGATGTCGCGTTCTTCACGAAGCTTAGAGACTTCTTTTTCTAGCTGACGGATCCGTTCAGAATCAGTCGTCGCCTTCGCCTTGTCACGCATGGTCTTCGTGCGGGCACGCTTGCCGGTGCCGTACTGCTTGAGCCATGAGAAAAGTGAGGAACGATTGACTCCAAGCTCTGCTGAAGCCGCGTGAAGTGAGAGGTCCTCATTGTTTTCGTAGAGGGCCACAGCATCACGTTTGAACTGTTCGGAGTACCTAGGCATGGTGGTAGATTACCTTTCTTCCCAACCCAACAGGGCTGGATATCAGGTGTCTACCAAACAGGGGTCAGGTCCGGCGGTTGGTGGTCATCCTTTAATCCAACCGGTGTGCGGTTAGCACAAATGTGGCCGGAGGTGCGGGATGGTGTGGGTAATAGCTTTCGGGGAGCTATTCTTTGGTGATTTGTGGTGTGTGGTCTGGGGTTATGGTGGCATGCGGACACACTTTTCTTTACTTAACCCTCAAAAGCTGCATATTAGGTTATGCTAAGTTAATTCACGCTTGCTGCACTTGTGCCACCACTTTGGCCAACGCAGCCCATAAACCCGTTATTTCCGCATCATGAGACAAGGAGCGCGTGTTGTCTAGCAACCCGTTTGATGACGAACAGGGCAGCTTCTTCGCCCTTATCAACGACGAGGGACAGTACTCGTTGTGGCCTACGTTCGCCGCCGTGCCAGACGGATGGACCGTGGCTCTGGGAGACCCTTCCCGTGGCGTAGACGGCGGGGTATCGCGGGACGAGGCGATGGAGTTCATCGACCGCGAGTGGACCACCTTGCAACCGGCAGGAAAGTCTCACGCTTAAGTGAGTGCCGTACTTCCCACTGCTTCGCCTGGTGAGTCCGCTGCGGAGATTGGCCGCCTGCTCCGTCGCACCGCAACTCCAGCAATTAGTGCGGTGCTGTTCACTTTCGCCGGTGCCTTGCTCTCTCTGGCGCCCATTTATCTGCTGGCCAGCGTCATCGATGCGGTAGCCGCCGGTGACGGCAAGTCTGGCGTGCTGAAGGTGATTGTGTGGGCTGCCGTGGCGTGTGTTGGTACTGCCGTTGTCGCTGGCCTTGCGGAGGCGCTGACGGGTGTGACGATTGCCCAGGTAGTTGCGAAGTTGCGTGAGCGCGCCGTCGCCGCGGTGCTGAATCTGCCTTCCACCACGGTGGAGTCCCTGGGCCGGGGAGAGGTGCTGGGCCGAGTTGGTGCGGATGTCGCCGCGCTGGTGAGCAGTGCCCGCAAGTCGGTTCCATCGACCCTCAGCGCGCTGGTGATGGTCGTGGTGGCCAGCGCTGGAATAGCGGGGTTGGATTGGCGCCTCGCGTTGGCGGGGCTGTGCGGGATTCCGTTCTATGCGCTGGGGTTGCGATGGTATCTTCCTCGTTCTGCCCCTTTGTATCGACGCCAACGCGAATTAGAAGCCGGTGTCATCGGTTCCTTGCAAGGTTCTATGGAGGGCATTCGTTCGGTTCGTTCGCATCGGCTGGTGGATAGCCGCCAAGGTCTCACCAGGCGCTACGCGCAGGCTTCGCGGGACGAATCAATCGCTGCGTTTCGTGTGTTTTCCGGGCTGGTGGCGCGGGAGAACTTCGCGGAGTTCATGGGGTTGTCAGCCCTGTCTGTCGTAGGCTGGTTGCTCTTCCGCGAAGATGCGGTGACGGTGGGCGAGATCTCGGCAGCGTTGATTCTGTTCCACCGTCAGTTCGTGCCGATCGGCACGATTCTGTTCACCTTTGATGAACTGCAGCGCAGCGGGGCGGCCTTGGGGCGCATCGTGGGACTCATTCGCTCCGCGGGTGCGGATACGCCACAGCCGATTGATGACTACTCCTCGCATCGGCAGAGTCCAGCTGTAGAGGTCAAGGGCCTGAATTATCGGTACGAGGATGGCCCAGAGATCTTGCATGACTTGGCGTTCCACATCCCTGCGGGGTGCACGGTATGCGTGGTCGGCGGATCGGGAGCTGGCAAGTCCACGGTTGCGGAAATTGTCTCTGGAACCCTCGAGATGGCAGAGCCGGGTGTGATCACCGTTGGGGGGTGCGACGTGGTGGGAATGAGTGCGCAAGAAAGAAGCTCGATCTTTTGCGTTGCCTCCCAGGAAAACTACGTCTTCGCGATGAGTTTGCGCGATAATCTCCTGCTGGCAGCCGAAGGTGCCAGCGACGCAGAAATATGGGATGCGCTGCGCCGAACCGGTGCGGAAGATTGGTGCACATCCTTGTCCCATGGCGACAAGCAGGGCTTAGACACAATGCTGGGCGAAGGGGGCCTGCACGTAGATGCGGTGGCGGCACAGCGTCTGGCGCTGGCCAGGGTGGCATTGTCTCGGGCTGGCGTCGTCATTCTTGACGAATCAACGGCCGAAGATGACGGTGACCTCGAGGAAACACAGCAATCACACGAGGCCTTTTCGATGTCCTTGGAGGACGCTGCCCGCGCGGCGATCCGCGGACGGACGGCGATGGTGATTGCGCACCGGCTCAGCCAAGCAACCTCCGCCGATAGCGTGGTGGTGATGGAGCGCGGGCGCGTGGTGGAAACAGGTACGCACGAGGAGCTGGCAGCAAGAAACGGAACATATGCCGATATGTGGACCGCCTGGAATGAGCAGGGGAGGCAGGCGCGTGTCTGACAACAAGGTGGTGACGCTGCGCGGGCTGGTCAGAAAAAATTCTCGCGCGATGGCTCTGAGTGGCTTGTTGCTGAGCATCTACCACGTGGCAGAAGCCATGATTGCGGTGTTACTGGGATGGTTGGCGCACAGTCTTATCGCTAGCGAGAATGTGTGGCACCTGGTGGGTGGAATCGCAGCCTTAGGCGCTACGCTGGCGACGGTGTCTGTGAGCTGGCAGACAGGGTTCCGGATACTGCAGGCTACGTCGGCTCGGAACGTATGTGAATTGCGGGCAGGCATCACCTCGCAGGTGGTGAGCCATGGTGGGCATTCCGACGATGCGGACAGTCTGCCTCGCCAGGAATTGCCCACGGTGGTGGGTGAAGACGTGGTGCAGGCGGTAGACATCATCGAAGTGGTCCCGGTGGGGATCAGTGCGCTGGTGGGAGCCATTTTCTGCACGATTGTTCTGGCGCTGATTGATCTGCCACTGGGAGTGGTGGTGTTGGTGCTCAGCGCGGTGGTGTTGATAGTCCTGCACCGGCTGTCTCAGATCATTGAACGCCGCGCGGAGCGGCAACAAACTCTGCTCGCGCGAGTGACCGCGCGCATGACCGACATTCTGCAGGGGCTGCCGGTGATCTCGGGAGTGGCTGGCGCGCATCCGGCCTACCGTGGATATGCGCGTAAATCTGAAGAGGCGTGTGCGGATGCTCGGAAGCTCGCGTGGGTCAGCGGAGGTTATGAAGCCGTGGCGATGGGCAGCAATGTGCTGTTGCTGAGTGCGGTGGGCCTGTACGCGGGCTATCGAACCATTTCCGGCGATGTGACGTTGGGGGAGTTGGTCACCGTGGTGGCGCTGTTACAATTTATCGCGGAGCCGATGCGGCAGTGCAGCAGAATGCCGCGCTTCATTGGATTGGCGAGGGCTTCCGTTCGGAGGCTGCAGCGCGTGGCGGAAGCTCAGCGGCTGCGTGAGGGGCAGGGCGTGCCATCTGCTCAGATTGGCACGCCTGCCATTTCCATGCGCGGTGGAGACGGTGAGGCCGAAGGAGACGGCGAGGTCGAGGGATCAGAGCAGGCTTCCGTGGCGTTCGCAGAGGGGCGACTGACGGTGGTGCACTGTTCAGCCGCATGGGCAGATGCTCTGGTGGATGCGTTGGTCGCGGGGGAGTCGATGGAGCTTGGCTCCCTGACTAGGCCACAAACTCAACAACTGTGGATCCGGGGGCGCGATATTTGCGAGATCTCGGTAGACGATGTGCGTTCCGCTGTGCTTGCCGAGCCTCGGAAGCCGGCATTGTTTGGGGACACAGTGGGGCAGGCGGTGCTGCGGAGCTCTGGAGAGGGCAGGGCGGAGGATGCAGTAGACATTCTTAACGCCTTAGGGCTCGATGAACTGGCGCCGGGGGCGGCTCATTCAGCCGGGGTATTGGATCACGAGCTGACCGAAGGTGCGCGCAATCTTTCCGGTGGTCAGCGGCAGCGGCTGGGATTGGCACGAGCGCTACTGGCTGAGCCGGAGATGTTGGTGATGGTTGATCCGGTCTCGTCAGTGGATTCAATGACGGGCATGAAAGTGGCGCGTGCGGTGAGAGATATTCGCCGCGGGCGTACCACGGTGGTCCTGTGTGTGGGGAGGGCCTTCCAGTCGGTAGCCGAGGACGTAGTTGATGTGAAGCCTCTAGCTGGGAGTTTGCGGACGCGGGGTGAGCAATTCCCGCTAGGGGGTTGTTGAGCAATAGAAGATAGGTTAGCCTACCCTTTGCATTGCCTACCCTAAGAAGTTGGTTGGCGCATCCTACAGAGAGGCCATAGTGACCATCATCGATCGTCAAGCTCAGACATCCGCAGAGCGCAGTACCCACGAAAATTCCGTCCGCGACATCGTCGGGATCGGCATCGGCCACTGCATCCACGTGTCGTTGCATGGGCGGCTCTTCTGCACCGCACGTCAGTACGATGCGTGCCAGACCGGAGCCACTGTGAGCCGCAGGATTTTCGAGTGAGGGGCCAGTGAGCTGTGCGGCAATGTCGCCTCCTGCGGGCCCGTCCGAGAGCGTGTCCGCGAGCTCTGCAGAACGGTCAGCGGACCACCAGACGGCAGGGGACTGGGCGATGGCTCCTTTGATTGCAGGCGTGGTTTCGGTGGAAGCCGTAAGAGCTGCGCGCAGGGCGGAGAGACCGCCGAAGCTTTGCCCCACCAGGACTATGTGGCTGCTGTTGATGATCGGCGGAAGCTCGGTGGCCAGTGCGCTGGCGAATGTTTGGGAGGTGTACTCCTCGCTGCGGTCTTTGGCTGCCGGCAGGAAGACGCGGTTGATCTGGGGGATAAGCCCTGCCGTGACTGCCCGGTCCAGTGCGCCCGTGAGGTCATGCAGATGGATCCAGTCATCGCCATCCAAAAACACCACGGTGGTATCCGCACCGCGGTCATCGAGGCGCGCGGTGCAGCGCCTGCCGAATACCTTCCGGTCGATGGACAGGCGTGCGCCGGGCAAGTCCGCGATGACTTCTGGGGAGCGAGGCGGCCAGAGTGTCTGGTCCACAGAATCGCCGCTCAATAGGCTCGCCTGTGGGCCTGCGCCGTGTGCGTTATGTGGATCGGGATATTTCAGCTCGCCGGATTGAAAGCTATAGGTCACTGCTGAGTGCGCCGGGATGCGCACATCGACGGTGGACATCGATTCGGTGAGCTCGACGTTCGAGCGGTAGGGGTCCGGGAAAACGAGGGCTTCCGCATCCGCGGGCACCGAGATTCGGTGAAGGGTGGTCACGTCCGGGGAGTCTGGCATGAAAATTGCGCCACTTTCATCATTGACTACATAGGTAAACCTAAGCTAACATCCCCTGCATGCGAGTTGCTGTTTTCGGCTATCAGTCGTGGGGACACCGGACGTTGTCTGCGGTCATCAATGCTGGTCATGAAGTAGTTTTGGTAGTTACGAACCCTGCCAGCGATCACCCTTATGAGCAAATGTGGGCAGACTCCGTTGAGGAGCTCGCCAGCGAACATGAGCTCCAGGTGTGTGTCACTGAGCGCGTGGGTCAAGACGTCATTGAGGCGTTGCGCGATGCTGCACCAGACATCATCGTGGCCAACAATTGGCGAACCTGGCTTCCTCCCGAGGTTTTCAGCCTGGCCAAGCACGGCGCATTGAATGTCCACGATGGTCTCCTGCCCGAGTACGCCGGATTTTCGCCCATCCTGTGGGCGCTGTTGAACCGGGAAACTCACGTGGGCGTCACTGTGCACGAGATGGATGAAGTGCTGGACGGCGGACCCATCGTTGCCCAGCGCGCGATCCCCGTGGGTCCGCAGGACACCACCACGGATCTCGTGGCCAAGACCCTCGACCTCATCGAGCCCCTCGTGGAACGCGCATTGAGTGACGTCGCCCAAGGCACCGCCACTGCGCAACCTCAAGATCCCACCCGCGCTACGTACTTCCACAAGCGCGGCGAGCAGGAATCTCGCATAGATTTCACCCAACCTGCGGAAGATATCGCCTTGCTGGTCAGGGCGCAGTCCGACCCGTACCCCAATGCTTACTTTGAATTCCGAGGCCAGCGCGTCCGCGTGCTTTCCGCGCACGTCTCGCAGGGCCGCTTCGGCGGAACCCCCGGCCGAGTCACCATCCCTCACGAGGGAGGAATCGCGGTGGTCTGTGGATCGCCCCGTGCCAACGTGCCGGCGCCGGCGATTGTTCTGGATCGTGTTCGTCTCGACGACAACTCGGAACTGACCGCCACCGAATTCTTTGGACATAGGGCTGGATATATCCAACCAAAGGTTTGACCTTTCCCTTTTGTGTACGGGCCACGCCTCGCGCGGAAATCCGTCACCAGTAACAACGGAGAAAAATGACACTCAAGAAGATTCTCGTTAGCACCGCTGCTGTGCTGACCTTGGGCGCGGCACTGACCGCTTGCTCGACTGATGACCAGTCCGGAAATTCCGGGGACTCCCAGGCAGTCAACGCCGAGCAGGGCGCATTCCCCACCACCATCGAGCACCGCTACGGCTCCACCGAAATCAAGGAAGCCCCGCAGCGCGTGGTCTCCTTGGGCTACACGGATCAGGACGCACTGCTGGCGCTGGGAGTTACTCCTGTCTCCGTGAAGTACTGGGACGGAATGACCCCGGATGGTCAGGCTGCGGGCAACTGGTCCAATGACAAGATCGAGGGCGACACTCCTCGGATCGACAAGGACACAGAAGTCAACGCGGAAGCCATCGCCAAGGACAATCCAGACCTCATCGTGGCCGTGTACTCGGACATCGATGAAGACACGTACAAGAAGCTGTCTGAGATCGCCCCTGTCGTCGTACAAAAGGGCGAATACGAAGAACTACAGCAACCATGGGACGTGACCACGGAAGAGATCGGGCAGGCCGTGGGCAAGCCTGAAGAGGCAAAGCGCCAGGTGGAGCAGGTCAAGGAGAAGTTCGCAGAGCTCAAGGGCCGCCACCCAGAATGGGCCGAAAAGGAACTCGGCGTGGCCACTGTCTCCGACGAGAGCCTGGCTGTCTTTGCCGAGGGCGATCCGCGTAGCCGCTTCTTCACCGAGCTGGGATTCAAGATCAACCCGGCCTACGCGGGCATCACCAAGGACAAGTTCTACGGTGAGGTCTCCAAGGAAAACGCAGACCAGATCAACTCTGACGTGCTGGTGTGGGATCAACTGTCTTACTCTCCGAAGCAGAGCAAGGCTTCTGTGACCGAGGATCCGATCGTGGGCAAGCTGCCCGCCGTGAAGGACGGACACAGTGTCTACCTGGAAGGCGACCTGGAAAAGGCCTTCGGATGGCAGACCGTGCTGAGCCTGAACTACCTGCTGGACAAGATCGAGCAGCCGTTGGCAGACGCCACGAAGTAGTCTGAATCAACCGCCGAACCGCCCCGCATGAACGTGCTGGGGCGGTTTTGCTGTTGTTGGCTAGGGGACGGGCACTCACGGGGATAACGGATGCACGCTAGGGGCGAGCCTTGCCGACGAACCAATAAGGGCACCACAGGATGTTGTCCTTGTTGAGCTGCCAAGTCTTGATGGCGTGGGAGCGCACCACCTTGCAGAAATCCCCCTCCCCGGCGACCCACACATAGTCCACGTCTGGGTGGGGCTTGTGCTGTCGATTGCGCGAGGACTCAACGTCAATGTTGGCGAGATGCTCGGCGATGGCCTGCGCATAACCGTCAAAAGGTGCGGAGATCCGGGTGAGGCTGCTTAGACGGTTGCGCCAATCTTCCAGGTGGGGCTCTGAATCGGAATCGGTACTGGTGACCGCGATGACGTGCGTGGAAGCGAGCTGTTCGGGATAGAGCGTGGCGAGGTACTCTAGGATCGCGCGCATGGAAGGCAGGGAGGTGGGATCTGCCACCAGTAGTTGTGTGCGGTGCTCGCGATGCCACAGGCCTTGGCAAGTCCACAAGCCAGCAGGGTCGCCCGGCTGTGCGGACAAACACCACGAGAGCCCTGGGCCGGAGGTGGAGTGGACATCTTCCGCAGACACCCCGTGCGTAGCGACGTCAAACGCCAGCAAGCCGCGGGCTTTGTCGAGGTGGCGCACGGTGTACCACCGCAGGTTGGGCCGCACTTCGGGAGGCATTGCTGCCACGGCAGCCCGTATGTTCAGGCCCTCGATGGGTGTGGCGGCGAAGTCCTCCGGAGAACTAAAGGGCTGATTCGGTGGCGGCATCAGTAGACCGAAAAACTCATCCGGACCCGGGAAGGACATCTAACGATGAGCGAAAACTACACTCCACGCCTCAAGTCCGAGTACCGTGCAGAAATCCGCGAGAAGCTCAACTCTGAGTTCAACTACGACAACGTCATGCAGATCCCAGGCGTCACCAAGGTGGTCGTCAACATGGGTGTCGGCGACGCTGCTCGCGATTCCAAGCTGATCAATGGTGCGATCGAAGATCTCACCCTGATCACCGGTCAGAAGCCACAGATCCGCGTTGCGAAGAAGGCTATCGCTAACTTCAAGCTCCGCGAAGGCATGCCCATCGGCGCTCGCGTTACCCTGCGCGGCGACCGCAAGTGGGAGTTCCTGGACCGTCTGCTGACCGTCGCGCTGCCACGTATTCGTGACTTCCGCGGCCTGTCTGACCAGCAGTTCGACGGCCACGGTAACTACACCTTCGGCCTGAACGAGCAGTCCATGTTCTACGAAATCGACGTAGACAAGATTGACCGTCCACGCGGTATGAACATCACCGTGGTCACCACTGCGACCAACGATGATGAGGGACGCGCCCTGCTCCGCGAGCTGGGCTTCCCATTCAAGTCCAAGCAGAACTCCGGCGAGTAATTCCCGCTTCTGTTTGAACGCCGGGCCTCTCGGCGACTTGGCTTAGAAAACCCGCACACTTCTTTGTTGAAGTTGGTGCGGGTTTTTCTGTGCAATGCCTGCGTTTCATGCTGACTATCTATGAACCAGGCGCAATCGGGCACGCCTGCCTGTATTCCGGTCAGAAACCGGGGTAAGAATAGACCAGTTGTTTTCTAGAAGGGATTCCCTGTGCACTTAAGCGACCTCATGGACGCCACCACCCTGCTCCAGAACTTTGGCGGCTGGGCGCTCGGCGGCATTGCGCTGATTATCTTTATTGAATCCGGCGTGCTCTTCCCGTTCCTCCCCGGCGATTCCATGCTGGTCACCGCGGCAATCTTGCGCGATCAGCTGGGCTTGAACGTTCCGATTCTGGTGGGCGTGGCCATCGTCGCGGCGTTCTTGGGCGACCAGGTAGGTTTCTGGCTCGGCCACCGCTTTGGCCGCAAGTTGTTTAAGCCCGACGCCAAGATCCTCATAACCGAGCACCTCGAACAAGCCGAGGCTTTCTTCCTGAAGTACGGGCCGTTGGCTCTGGTACTGGGGCGCTTCATCCCGATCGTGCGTACCTACATTCCCGTGGCCGCTGGTACCGCGGAGATGCCGTACAAGAAGTTCGTGGGATGGAACGTCACGGGTGCAGTGCTGAGGATTGTCAGCATGGTCGGCATTGGCGTGCTGCTGGGGGATATCCCGGGCATTGCGGATCGCATCGACATGATCGCCATCGTCATCGTGCTGGTGTCTGTGACTCCGGTGGTGATTTCCGCGATGATCAACTGGCGGAAGTCCAAGAAGACTCCCGCCCAGGAGCTGATGGAGGACTAAGCCCTGATCGTCACTTGGGGACGATCAGCGGACCGCCGGTGACAGGATCCTCGATGACTAGCGCGTTGAGGGCAAACGCCTCGAGCAGTAGCTCTGGGGTAATGACCTCGCTGGGACGCCCGGTGGCGAGGACCTGTCCATCCTTCATCACCACGAGATTATCGCTGTAGCGTACAGCCAAGTTGAGATCGTGCAGCACCATCACCACAGTCCGATCCAGCTCTCGGCGTAGACGCTGCACCAGCTCCAAAATCTCTACCGACGTGGCCAGATCCAGGTAGGTGGTGGGCTCGTCCAGGAACAGGATGTCCGTGTTCTGCGCAAGAACCATGGAGATCCACACACGCTGCCGCTGCCCTCCGGACAGAGAATCCAGGGTGCGCTCCGCCAGCCCCATCGAGCCAGTCATTTCCAGCGCCTTGTGCACCTCGGCTTCGTCCGTGGACGACCACTGACGGATCCACGATTGGTGTGGGTGCCGACCGCGCGAGACGAGATCAGCCACGTTGAGTCCCTCCGGGGCGGTAGGGGTTTGTGGCAGCACGCTGATGGTCCGTGCGAGGTCCTTGCGCCTGATGGATGAGATATCGGCGCCGTCTAACAGCACTTCGCCCTCATTCGCCGGAAGGAGACGAGACATGGCTCGCAACAACGTGGATTTGCCGCAGCCATTGGGGCCGATGATTGTGGTGATCTGCCCGCGAGGAAAGTCCACGTCCAAGCCTTCGATGACCGTCCGGTCGCCGTAGCCCACGGCGAGGCCGCGTGCGCTCATGCTGTGCTTCTGAGTCATGTGTCCTTCTTTGTTCGCGGCACTGCTAACTTCCAGGGTGGGATCTTTTCTCATGCCGTGGTTGACCTATTCCGTTGGACCAGCAAATAAATAAGGAACGCACCGCCGATTGCCGAGGTGAGAATGCCCACCGGCAGCTCTACGGGCAGAAGAGTTTGGGTGCTGATATCTGCCAGCAGGAGTAGCGCAGCGCCGGTCAGCGCAGAGGCCAGAAGCGGTGGTGCAGAGCAGTTGCACAAGCGCAGCGCCACCTGTGGGGCCACGAAGGCGACGAACCCGATGGGGCCAGCGGCCGAGACCGCCACTGCTGCCAAAGCCACGGCAGCGGCGAGCAGAAGCACCTGCACACCCTGGACGTTTTGTCCCAAAGCCCGTGCAGTATCCGAGCCCAGCAAGGTGGCTAAAAGTTGGTGACCAATCCAGGCCAGCAGCGGTGTAAACACCAACACAACAATGGCGATGGGCCACATCTTGGACCAGTCCGCAGTGCTCAGGGAGCCAGTAAGCCAGAACTGCGCGGCCGCGGCATCGCGCAACTCCGTGCGGATCATCAGGAAGTTGATATACGAGGTCAACAGAGCAGAGATGATGATGCCGAACAGCACTAGCCGGAAGGAATCAGTCGATCTCCTCCACGCCAGAGCCCACATCACCGTTGCGGTGACAGCCGCACCAAGCACCGCGGCCAAGGGAATGCCGATGCTGCTGAGCCAGCCGAGGAAACCACCAGCGCCACCACCCAGAGTGATGACGGTGACCGCGGCCGCGGACGCGCCCGTAGTGAAGCCCAAGATATCCGGGCTGGCCAGCGCATTGCGAGTCACGGACTGAGTGAGGGCTCCGGATAATCCCAGCGCACAGCCCACCAGAATGGCCGTCAGCGCACGAGGCATGCGCCAATCCAAAACCACCAGACGCTCAATGCGGGTGCCCTGGCCGGTGAACAGCACCTCCAGCACACGAGCCGGGGACACAGGATAGTCACCCAGGCCGATGGAGACCGCCGCTAGCAAGACGATCGCCACGAGCAGCAATAGAGACACCGTCAACGCGCGAGGGCGCCAGACCACAGAAAATGAGCCCACGCGGAATGGCGGGCGCCCAGGGATAGTGGAAGAGGTAGGGCGGGCAAGGAGGGAACTCATTAAATGGCCACCACCCGGCGTCGATAAATAAGGGCGATGAAGAACGGCGCGCCCACGAACGCGAGGATGATGCCTACTTGCAACTCGCCCGGACGAGCGATCAGACGGCCCACCACGTCTGCGAACAGCATCATCACCGCACCCGTCAGGGCAGAGTAAGGGAGGATCCAGCGGTAATCAGGGCCCGTGATGGCGCGCACGAGGTGCGGGACCACCAGGCCGATGAAGGTGATGGGGCCGGCGGCAGCTGTCGCGGCACCGGCCAGCAGTGCGATCAGAGCCATGCCAATCAGGCGGGCGCGCTGGGTGTTGATGCCCAGTCCGGAGGCGATGTCATCGCCCAGATTCAGGAGGTTTAGCTGCGGTGCCGTGATGAACGCCAGCAGGAGGCCCACCAGGATAAACGGCAGCACGCCGTAGAACACGGTGAGATCCCGGCCCGCGATGGAGCCGACGGTCCAGAAGCGCATGCGATCCAGATTGGCATCGTCAGTGAGGATAAAACCGCTGATGATGGCGCTGAGGACCGCGGACAAAGCCGCGCCGCCGAGGACCAGCGTCATTGGATTGGCCTGTCCTCCTCCTATGGACGCCAAACTAAACACCAACGCAGTAGCAGCGATGGCCCCACCGAACGCCCACATGCTGGTAACCCACACGGACGTCACACCCAGCAAGGAGAAGCTGGCAACCACGGCCAGGGACGCACCGTAGTTGATGCCGAGAATGCCCGTGTCCGCGAGAGGGTTGCGCGTGTGCCCTTGGATCAATGCACCGGAGGCGCCAAGGGCAGCACCGGCGACTAGGCCCAACAGGGTGCGGGGAATGCGGAGCTCGACGATCACGCGCTGATCCACATTCAGCCCCTCCGCGTGGCCGAACGCCGTGCCGAGATCGCGGAACACGGCGGACACTTCTCCAAAAGGGATCTGCCGTGATCCAAACACGATGCTGGCAACGATGCTGGCGAGCAATAGGAGGAAAAGGACGCCGAGGCCGACGAGGCGACGCGGGATTTTACCTGATGGAGCGCTGGCAGAAGCGTCCGCAGTAGCGTCCGCGCGAGACCCCAGGTGTGATTGAGAAGGGGATTGCGCATGCGGGGTAGAGATAGCCATGCATCCCTCCTTGACGCGTGAAAGTCCATGATCTTAACGTGAGCAAGCTTATATGAACAAGGTAAGCCTAATCAAAGTCCTACAAGGAGGGATTGTGGAGCTGTGCAGGTGAGTGTGTGAGTCATGGATATGGCTGGCGGGATCGGCTCTGAGTGGCGCCGACCCTACACCTCAGCTCCAAGCTTGTGAGCAGGGATTTGGACATGTTTTAGCTGGTTGCTAGGCTGGTCATCTTTAGCCCATGAGAGGGAGAAACATAGGGACAGCGCTGCTTGGCGACGACGCATTAGGCACTTTGAAGTTCTGAGTTACGGTGGACTAGCCCGCTAGCCCATCTCAGGATGGGAATGGAAAACGTGAGAAAAGACTGGCCAGAATCGTTCTGGCCAGCCCGAATGCTGTCGGACTAACAGGATTTGAACCTGCGACCCCTACACCCCCAGTGTAGTGCGCTACCAAACTGCGCCATAGTCCGCCGCCGCACCATTTGGTGCAGCTGCTACAGATTACACCAAGGGTATTCGCCACAACAAATCCCAGTCCACCCCTTGTTTTAGCGGCAGCTAAAACTCTCCGGCGGAATAGACCCACTGCCCGCCTTGGCGGCGAAAAGAGGAGCGCTCTCGTTGAGAGCCCTTGGCAGATCCCTTATAGAAAGCCTCGAATTCCACGATTCCGGTCTGGTCCAAGGGGCCACCCGCGACGGTGTCGATAATGTCGAGGCGGTAAAAGCGAATGCCGGTTTCGGCGAGGTCGAGGCGTTCCGGGCGAGTCTCGGGGTCCCAAGTGCGCAGCAAATAGTCCTCGTCGCCGGTGACGAAAGCGCTGAAACGCGAGCGCATTAGAGCCTCCGCTGAGGGGGCGGGTGTGCCGGCATGGTAGCGCGAGCAGCACTCGCCGAAGCTTAGGCCGGTACCGCAGGGGCAGCGGGCGGCAGGATCAAGTGGGTTAAGAACAACCATGGGCGGCTTATTCTGCAGTGGTTGCCACGGCGGTGGCGATGTCCACAGCGAGGAGGGAGTCGATGGTGGTGGAAGCGGCGGCGTCGGCAAGCGCGCGTTGTTGATCGGCACTCAGAGAAGCAGGAAGCGTCACCGTACGTGTGAGACGAGATTCGGATTCTTGGCTAACCCTTACAGATACCGCTTCGAGTACCTTCGCGTCGATTTTCTGCGCCTTGCCCGCTTCTTTGATGGCCTGGGTGCTTGCCGCAGCCACAGCGGACATAAGAAGGCCTTCCGCGGTGAAACCTTGGCCTTTGCCGCCGTTCTTTTTCGTGCGGTCAGCGCTCACCGATCGGTCATTGTGGCGCACGACGACGCCCATCCTGGTTCCAACTGCCGGGATTGCAAGCGCTGAGTCCTCAGCAACTGGGGTGGGAAGGTTCTCCGGAACAATAAACTGCTCCGCCCACGCCCCGATGAGGTCGGCGGCACGGGCTGCCGCGCCCTGCTTAGTCACCAGGTGATCGGCCTTATCCAAGGCGACGAGGGACTTGGGATAACGCGTGGTCCGGAAAATATTTTGCGCGTTATCAATGCCCACCGT
The DNA here is from genome assembly GCF_046895345.1 of Corynebacterium aurimucosum. Classification (GTDB taxonomy): domain Bacteria; phylum Actinomycetota; class Actinomycetes; order Mycobacteriales; family Mycobacteriaceae; genus Corynebacterium; species Corynebacterium aurimucosum_G. Next base: position 825,256 of record NZ_CP160096.1, read on the forward strand.
TTGATCAATGGGGGAATGCAGCACCATGAGGGGCTTGCGCAGACGCGGAAGATAGTCCTCCGGGTTGGTCTCAGCAAGGTCTTCGAGGAAGAGACGCGAAATGGTCAGCGCCCGGCCTCCAAGGGTGACCTCGACTTCACCGTTGGCGTCGACCTCGCCGATCTTGTCGGCGTAGTGCAGCACGGAGTGTGCAGGATCGAAGGGGGCGCCGATGGTGGCCACGGCCTTGAGGGAGCGAATGTTGTTGGCCGCGGCCAGAGCGGCAGCCCCGCCCAGTGAATGGCCCATGAGTAGCTGCGGTGCGGAATAGTTCTGTGCTAGCCAGTCAGCGGCGGCCTGGATATCGGCAACATTCTGGCTGAAACATGTGTCCGCAAAATTTCCTTCGGATTGGCCTAGGCCAGGAAAATCAAAGCGCAGGGTAGCGATGCCAAAGTTAGTCAGCTGTTTGCTCACGCGGGCAGCGCCCGGGGTATGGCGCGAGCCGGCAAAGCAGTGCGCGAAGATGGCGAAGGCTTGCGGAGGGGAGTCAGGGAAGTCGATGGTTCCGGCCATCGTGGTACCGGTGCTGGAGGGGAGCGACACGTTCACGGATTGCATGACCATAAGGATATAAGGGCGAACGCACGCCTGCGAACCGGGGTTGACTAGAGTCGATAGAAGACCTGTATGACGCACAAGGATGGAGGAGTGCTCATGGGCGCATTCGATTGGTTCTGGAAGGCAATGGGCGCGCAGTCCGAACGCAACAACAAGAAGTCGAAAGCCGTTGTGACGGCCGCAGATTCCGCGGTAGAGGATATCGCGAACCTGTCGGATGCAGAGGTTGCCGCCACCGCACGGGAGTGCGTGAAGGACGGCAAGATCGCGGATAAATCCCGCTTCCTCGCAGCCCTAGCCGTGGCCAGCGAACGCAAGCTTGGCATGCGTCCCTTTACTGTCCAGTCCCAAGCTGTGCTGCGTCTTCTTGAAGGCGACGTTATCCAGATGGCCACTGGTGAGGGAAAGACGCTGGTGGGAGCCATGGCCGCGACGGGTTTTGCGCTGACCGGCAAGCGCGTGCACCTGGTGACAGTGAACAATTATCTAGCAGCGCGCGACGCTGAATGGATGCGCCCGCTCGTGGAGTTCTTTGGACTCACGGTGGCCCCGGTAACGGAGAAGCTCGGCCCGGAAGAACGCCGCGCGGCTTACTTATCCGACATCATCTATGCACCAGTCAATGAGCTCGGTTTCGATGTGCTACGGGATAACCAGATCACGTCCCGCGAGCAAACGGTGCAAGCGCGCGCGGATGTGGCGTTGGTGGATGAAGCGGATTCTGTGCTTGTCGACGAAGCCCTCGTCCCCCTCGTCCTCGCCGGAAATCGCCCCGGTGAGGAATCTACGGGCCACATCACCAACGTGGTGTCCCGGCTGCGAGAGGAGCAGGACTACGTTATTGCGGAGGATGGGCGCACGGTAGCGCTCACCGACGAGGGCGCGGCGCGTGTGGAGCACGAATTGGGACTCGACTCGCTCTACTCGGAGGAGAACATCGGCTCCGTGCTGGTCAAAGTTAACTTAGCGCTGCACGCTAAGGCATTGCTTATCCGCGATATTCACTACATCATCACGGACGGAAAACTGCAGCTTATCGACGCCTCCCGCGGCCGCGTAGCGGAACTGCAGCGCTGGCCGGATGGCCTCCAGGCCGCGGTGGAGGCCAAGGAAGGCCTAGAGGTGTCAGAAGGAGGGCGCATCCTCGACACCATTACGCTCCAGGAGCTCATGCGGCGCTATCCGCTGGTGTGCGGCATGACCGGAACCGCAGTGGAGGCAACAGACCAACTGCGTCAGTTCTATGACCTGCACGTCTCGGTCATCGACCGTAACAAGGAACTGCAGCGCTTCGACGAACCTGACCGCATTTATGCCTCCGTGGATGAAAAATCCCGTGCCATCGTCAATGAAATCGTGGCAATCAATAGCACTGGCCAGCCGGTACTCGTGGGTACCCACGATGTTGCTGAATCAGAAGACCTCGCCGAAGCCCTACGTGAACAGGGGATTACGGTCAACGTCCTCAACGCAAAAAATGATGAGGACGAGGCGCGCATCGTTGCGGAAGCAGGCGACGTGGGGCGAGTGACTGTGTCTACCCAGATGGCGGGCCGCGGCACCGATATCAAGCTGGGCGGCGCGGATGAGTCTGACCGTGAAGCCGTTGTTGAAAAGGGCGGTTTGGCAGTGCTCGGCACCTCGCGGCACCGCTCCTCCCGTTTGGATAACCAGTTGCGCGGGCGTGCAGGCCGCCAAGGAGATCCGGGCATGTCGCTCTTTTTCGTTTCCTTGGAGGATGACGTGGTCAAACAGGGCGGTGAAGATGAATCCTTGTCCGCGCGCCCCGATGCCGACGGGCTCATCGATTCCAAGCGCGTCCGGGACTTCATTGCACACTGCCAACGCGTGACGGAAGGGCAACTGCTGGAGATTCACGCGCAAACCTGGAAATACAACCAGTTGCTCGCGGACCAACGCATCATTATCGATGAGCGTCGTGCCAAGCTGCTCGACACTGACCAAGCCTGGCAGGAGCTGGCTGAACGGGCGCCCGAACGCGCAGCCGAGCTTGGAGACGTTCCCGCGGAAGCTCGTGAGCGGGCTGCCCGCGAGATTATGCTGTATCACCTAGATTTGGCGTGGGCCGACCACCTGGAGCTGATGGATGACGTTCGTGAATCCATCCACTTGCGCGCCATCGCTCGCGAGACGCCCATCGACGAATACCACCGCATCGCGGTGCGTGAATTTAAGGACTTAGCGCAGCGGGCAGTTGATGATGCTCTTGATACTTTTAAGACTGTGCTTATTGATTCTGAGGGAGCCCACCTCGAGGATCATGGGCTGGCCCGACCGAGCGCCACGTGGACCTATATGGTCTCTGATAACCCACTATCTGGGGGCGGAAACTCCGTGCTCAAGGGCATAGGAAACATTTTCCGCTAATGTAAATGCGCCAGAGGTGACTCGCGCGGACAGCGGAGTCGCTAATATGGAATGAGTCAACATCGATCCGACCCTTCGGAGGTAAAAATGAGCGAGAATACCGGAACGCCGGAACCGCAGGCAGAGACTACTTCTGTCTTCCGCGCTGATCTTCTCAAGGAGATGGAAAACGGCACCGCGGCGGGTTCTGACGCCTCCGTTGCCGGCGCTGAGAACCTGGCAGAGGGCCAGGCGCTGCTCGTCGTAAAGCGCGGCCCCAACGCTGGCGCACGCTTCCTGCTGGATCAGCCGACCACTACCGCTGGACGCCACCCAGAAGCAGACATCTTCCTTGATGATGTCACGGTGTCCCGCCGCCATGCCGAGTTCCGCGCCAAAGACGGCCAATTTGAAGTTGTCGATGTCGGATCGCTCAACGGCACCTACGTCAACCGTGAGCCGCGCAATGCGCAGGTGCTGGAAGTAGGCGATGAAATCCAGATCGGTAAGTTCCGCCTGGTTTTTATTGCCCCTAAATAAAGCAGTTCCAGTTAGCAGGAACTAACGGGTGCGAGGGGGTGTAGGTTTATCTCGCACCCTGCCCACGTTCCCGCTGTGTCCAAGTGAAACCGTGTAGAAAGCAGTAGTAGTCCTATCGTGAGTGCGCAGAAGTCCACCGCCGCTGCCGCAGCAGCGTCTTCCGTGGCCAAGAAGACCAAGCCTGCTAAGCAGAAGCCCATGTCTATTGGCGTAACGCTGAAGCACGTTCAGAAGCAATTTCCCGACGTGACGGTGTCGAAGATCCGCTTCTTGGAGTCTGAGGGGCTGATTACCCCGGAGCGCACCGCAAAGGGCTACCGTCGCTATTACCAAAAAGACTTGGACCGCCTGCGCTACATTCTGACGGCGCAGCGTGATCACTACACGCCGCTCAAGGTCATTCGAGAGCAGCTGGATGCGATGGACTCAGGGCAGGTGACCGCCATTGTCTCCTCCCAGGCTGAGGCCCTTATCAGCGCTGAGCAGCTGCGTGCGCCGGTAGTTACCCGGCTTACCGACGCCGACGTGGCCGACCAAGCCGGAACAACGCAGGAAAACATCGTGAAACTGGTCTCGGTGGGCCTGATCAAGCCGGATCCGGCGGGTTTCTTCGACACGGATGACGTGTCCATTGTCTCCGCGGCCGTGGCGCTGGAGTCCTTTGGGCTCGAGGCTCGGCAGTTGAAATCGCTGCGCAATGCTGCCCGCCGCCAGGCGGACATGATTTCGCAGGTGGCAACGCCGGTTGCGCATTCGAAGTCTGATACCGCCCCGCAACAGGCGGAGGAGCTGTCACAGCAGATGGCGGCCCTGGTTCTATCGCTTCACGGGACGTTGGTCAAGACCGAGCTTCGCGACGAATTCCGGCCTTAAGACCTGATGTCTGGCTCGCGATGGGATGTGGCATAGCCCAGGTTTCGTGTCGACTTCTCGTGTCACTCCGCGTATCTCTACGCTGCCTAGCTGGCCCGAGAACCATGTGCAAGAAAAGTGTGTAAAAGTAGGTCCCATGACTACTGAAGTACTGAAATTTTTAGGAATCCATCCCGTCGGACCCGAAAACAATCTGTGCGCTCTCTTCTACTGGGAAGAAGCGGACCGGCACGTGCCAGTGTGGCTCTCACCGATTGATGGAGCGCGCGTGTTGCAAGTCCTCGAGCGCCATTTCAACGCGCGGCCAAGTACCTACGAGCTGCTCATCGCCTTCGCGGACCAGCTCGATGGCATCGAGCACATCTGCGTCTCCGAGTACCGCAAGGGCGTTTTCATGGTTGATCTTGTGGACGGAACCGGCGAAGAGCATGATGCCCGTTTGTCCGATGCACTCGTCCTAGCAGACCATTATGGGCTACCCATCCATTTTGACAAGGATGTGCTCGACGAGGTGGCCATCTACATTAGCGACGACGACCTTAAAGAGTATTACGACCTAGAGCGCGAGGCGGAATCCCCGGAAACCTTTCCCGAGAAGCGCATGCGCGACTTTCAGGAGCGAGCTGCTCAGCAGAATGCGCAGGAGCATGATGACTTCGAGCAGATGATGCGTGATTCTGGCATATCGGAGGAGGACTTGCTCGGAGGAGAGGAAGAGGAGGACTAGCCCCTTCACTGCGAGGAGCCTAGGTTCCGCGTAGTTCAATAGCGGACATATGTTCTAAACCGATCTTTGATGGACAGAGCGGCGCCCTTGCGGGCGCCGCTTTTCTCGTGCTGTCAGTGAAAATTTTTAATGACACGCGTGTGACTAATGATGACAAAGTGAATCAAAAAGTCTAAAGTTCTACTAGAGGTTCACCGAGGACGACTCTTGACGCCGTCGCTGACGTGCCCTTTAATAGAAAAATAGAACTCCCCTCAAGTATCACTGGAGTAATTACGTGAGCAGTAAGAATAATCGTACTGAGTCCAGCGCCCTGCCGCTCGACGAGGTTGCCGCCAACACCTACGTTCAGGAATCTCTCTTCGATGTAGGGCCTGATGAGGAGCTGGGCTACCGCGTTCCCATCGCGTGTCAGGTAGCTGGAATCACCTATCGCCAGCTGGACTACTGGGCGCGTACCGACTTGGTTAAGCCCTCGATCCGTACTGCTCGCGGTTCCGGTTCCCAGCGCCTGTACTCCTTTAAAGACGTGCTGGTCCTGAAGATTGTCAAGCGCCTTCTGGATACCGGAATCTCCCTCCAGAACATCCGCCTCGCCGTGGAGTCTTTGCGGGACCGCGGTGTCAACGATCTTGCTGAGCTCACCTTGGTGTCGGATGGCACCACGGTCTACGAGTGCCGATCTAACGACGAAGTTATCGACTTGCTGGCCGGCGGCCAAGGCGTATTCGGCATCGCTGTGCCGGGTATTCTCAAGGAACTCTCTGGTACCATTACTTCCTTCCCGGCCGAGCGTGTTGTAGAGGAAGAAGACATCGACGTTGTCATTGGCCTCGACGAGCTGGCCGCTCGCCGCAAGCGCAAGACCTCCTAGAACGCCTGCTACAGGAAGCCGCCGCCGCTCCTCCTCCTGCGCACTGCAGCTCACGTCAGTGCTGTAGAGGATGCGGCGGCTTTTCTTCTCTGCAGCCCGGCACCCACATGGCGGTTGCACGTGCCCGCACACCGCCGCTTCAAGCAAGGCCGCGCATCCTCCAGGTGCGTACCCAAATATTACGCCCCAGCGGCGCTCGCGATGCTCTCTTGTGCATCGGAAGGATTCGAGACAGTGGAATAATCGTCCGCGAGTTTTTCCAATTCTGTGTCCTTTTCGGCATTACCGACATGGACCACACTCAAACTAACGCCTTCACCGCGAGCGTTCTTGGCTGCCTCTGCAAAGCTTGCGTCATCCATATCCTGTTGGGTCCCAGTGGTAATCAGTACGACGCGAGTGTTCTCTCCGCTTCCAGTTGTTTGATCCGTGGCATTACTGAGTGCCGCAACGACGGCGCTGCGTGTTTGTGGAACACCGCCAGTGCCGAACTGCCCCACGGCAAAGGCGACGTTCTCGGCGTCGCCGTAAGCCACATTTTGACGGAAGCCCACGGTGGCTGTTGCGGAAATGGGGGAGGAATAGTTCCAGAGAGCCACCTGGCTTCCCGTCGCGCCGACCGCCGTCGCCGCCTCCGCCACGCCCTGAGTGACCGCATCGAAGTACGGCGCAAGGCTGTCGGATGTATCGAGCAGGAACAGCGTATTTGGCGCGACATCTTCAGGGGCCTTGTCATCCGAGCTGGGCGCGGCCGAAGAAGGCTGCTCTGGTTCCGAAGACGTGGCGGATTCCGGAGTCTTGGCAGCAGTGCTGGTGGGGGCGTCCTCAGTGGAAGTCTCAGCGGTTGTGTCCGCAGCCACTGTTTCAGATTTTGAGGAATCTCCCTCTCGGAAAAGGAAGAAACCGCCGATGGCCAGCGCTAACACCGCCAGGACGGCCACGATGATGACCCACGGTGCAAATGCGTAGTTATTTTTTCCATCCGAGTGCCGGGCCATCTTTTTCCTTCCGCGCTGAGGTCTCGGGGCCGCGCACTGCGTCCCGACAGGTCACATCAATGGTCTTTCATTGTAGCCCTCAGCGCTGCTCTAATTTGGGAGACAAGCCGCGCGCGGAGTGGCTCGGAGGCGTCGGCAAGCGCGCGTTGGCGTCGCACGTACTCCGACTTTCCCTCGGGCGTTTCGATAGGAACGACACCAAAGCCCCATTCGCGACAATCGTAGGGAGAGGCCTCCATATCGAGCGTGCGTGCGGCGACGGCCAGACGGAAGGTGTCAAGAAACAACTCACCCGGCACCAGAGGCCCCAATTTCCACGCCCACTTATAGAGATCCATGCTCACATGGACGCACCCGGCCTGGTCGTTTTCCGGCTGGTCTTCGCGGCTCAGCACCGTGAGATTGAGCGGACGCGCGGGCTCCGTAAAGAAACGGAAGGCATCGTAATGGGTGCACTTGATGCGGTGCTTGTCGACGACCTCGTTCGTCCCCTCCGCCCCTAACCGCAACGGCAGGTCATGGCGTGGAGAATCGGTGCGGTAGACCATGGCCCATTCATGCAGCCCAAAACAATCAAATTGGGTGGGGTTGCCTGTGGTCTTTTCCAGTAGGTCCAGGATGTAGCGCACGGTACCGCCGCGGCGCTCGAGGAAGGCCTCGGTGTCTACCGCAATTCCCTCAGCAGTGCGGTGATAGTAGCGCCAGTCGCCGTGTGGAGCATCCCCTGCCAGGGTGATGCCTACCCCTGGGTGCCAACGCCGCAGATGCGAAGGGCGAACAGGGTAGTACTCGAAGAGAAAGTCGTAGACAGGGTGGTAGGAACCAGGGTGCCGAAAGCGCTTGAGGAACTCATCTGCTGTTTCCTCATGCTTGCGCATCTGAGCTTGCCAGTCTGTGGTCTGCAGAATCATCGTTGACCTGCGTTGCCCCGTCGGCGGCGCGAGTTACGGTGGCGCTGGCCTTGGCTGCCCGCTCGCTGACGCGATGTCTGCTTCTTAGATGGTTGCTGGTGTGGTGGGCCGAGCGGTTCGCCCTTTGGCTTGCGTGCACCGGTCATCTGGGCAAGCTCAGGACTGCTGGCAGGGTTGGCGCGGTCGCTGATGTCGAGGTCGGTGTGTTTGACCCCAGCTTTCGCGATGAGTTTAGCCACCTCATCGCGCTGTTCATCAGTGACGAGTGTGACAACGGTGCCTGAATCTCCACCGCGCGCCGTGCGGCCGGAACGGTGCAGGTAGGCCTTGTGTTCCGCGGGCGGATCAACATGGACGACGAGGGAAACGTCTGCGATGTCGATTCCCCGCGCGGCGATGTCGGTGGCGACGAGCACCGGAACGCTGCCGTCGGCGAAGCCCTCTATAGCCTTCGTCCGCGAGCCCTGGCCCTTATCGCCGTGGAGGGGCAGCGCATTGATACCGACTCTGCGGAGCTTCTTGGCCTGCCTGTCGACGCCGTGCTTAGTGCGCATGAACATGATGGTCTTGCCTTTGCGTGCACCTAGGCGCAGGACGACGTCGTTGCGCGCCTCACGGGTGCCGATGTATATCAGGTGGTGTTCCATCGTGTCCACGGCGGCCTCGACAGGCGCGGTGGAGTGAGTTACGGGCTCGTGCATGAACTGCTCGACCAGCTTGTTGACTTCACCGTCGAGGGTGGCAGAGAAGAGTAGGCGTTGGCCGTCTGGTGGGGTGAGCTTAAGTAATTTGCGCACTTGGGGAAGAAATCCCATGTCCGCCATCTGGTCGGCCTCGTCGAGCGCAGTGATGGCGACGTGGTCGAAGAAGAGCTTGCCCTGGTCGATAAGATCCTGTGCTCGCCCTGGGGTGGCAACAAGCAGGTCGACCGGGCGCGCGAGTGAGCGAATGTGGTTGTTGATGTTGACGCCTCCGACTACCGCAAGCACACGCAGGCCGAGGGCAGCTGCCGGTTCTTCCAGGCGTTGCTGGATCTGGGTTGCCAACTCACGTGTTGGTGCCAGAACGAGCCCACGTGGGTGCGCGGGGCGGGAAACACCAGATTCTGCTAGCCGGGACAACATAGGAAGACCGAACGTAAAGGTTTTCCCCGATCCGGTGGGGCCGCGGCCGAGGACGTCCTTGCCGGAGAGGGCGTCGGGAATCGCGGCTTCTTGGATAGGGAAGGGGGTCGTGATGCCCTGCTTTTCTAGAACACGGACAACATCGCGGGGGAGGCCGAGATCGGCGAAAGTACTCATCGGATGGCAGTCTAATGCGCTGCGCCGCCAGACCGAAAAGCTAGGACGGGGAACGGGCCTCACATCCTGCATTTTTCACGATATTGTGACGTGGTTCTCTGTTAGATTGATCGACATGACGAACCCTTTCGCTAACCCGCAACAACCGCCCGGTGGATTTGGACAGAACCCACAGCAAGGCCACCCAGCGCACAACCAAGCAGCACCTGGATTTAACAATCAGAATCAAGGGCCTAACGCCAGCGGACCGGCAATGCCGCAGCCGCCGGAAAAGAAGTCGAGCTCGAAGAAGGTGCTGTGGATTGTACTGGCAGTAATCCTTGTACTCGCTATTATCGCAGCCGTCGCAATCTTTGCTGCAGTTTCCTTCTTCAAGGATGTCGCAGCCGACTTCGACGAGGCACCACGAGACGTCGCGGCTTCTGATGACGCGTATTGGAATAGCACATACGACGCTGATGATGTCGACAGGATCCGCGCCTCCGAGGTATCTGCTCCGGTGCCCGAACCGCTTACTGGGCTTTCGGACGAGTGCTATGAGGACACGTCTTTCTTTGGGCAGTCGGACTATCTGAGCTTGGATGTGCAGTGGGTTCCGACGATCTCTTGTATTTATGGCCCGGACAGGGAGTTCGTGGCTCAGTACACAGAGAACAAGGATGCGATTCGCGATACAGAAAGCGTGGGGCTAAGCGATTCCGTAGAGGACATTACTTCGGCCCGTGGCTCGCAGATTGCTGCCTTTGGGGAGGCAGATGAGTACGTGATTGCGGAAGTTCTCGAGGATGGCGACGCGGTCATTGAGTACGTCATGGATGGTTATGACGACAATGGGGACGAAGCTGATTTGAATGATCTAGCAACCTATCTAGTGGGTGCGGGCATCCTTGAGCTGACTCCGGGAGGCCCGCCGCTGGATGCCTAGCTTTTAGCTCCGCACGTCCCATCCATCCGCCGGCTGCACACCCGCGAGTGCGCATCTGTCATACGCAGGCGGTGTGGATAGCCGGGATAGCGGGCAGTAAAGTTATCGGCCGCCCCTGCTTCAGGTCGATTGCTTTCGAGAACTGGCTTGAAAGTGTTTCGCTGCGGTGGGCCGACTTGTCGTCACACACCACGGGCATCCCGTTAATCTTTCGGTTGGCGGGTCTCGTTCTTTAAGGTCTTTAGGGTCTTGCCGCGGCTGTCCGTGCACTGTCCCTGCGGTAGCCGGCAGCGCATGGAGCGCGACCAGGATCGCTGAGTTCCTTATAGATCTTGTTGTGGTTTGTGGGTGGTGTTGTCTGAAGGATCGCCGGTGTGCCCGTAAACCTTCATCCGGTTGGCAGGTTTCGCTCTTTAAGCGCTTAAACCCGGCCTTACTGTCACTGCCTTACATCTGGGTGGCGGGTTTCTCCTTTAAGTGCTTAAGAGTCTTGGTACACCCCGCAGCATGTTGTGGCCCATTAGCCGTGGTCAGGGATCCCCGCGTACCTTGTTGTGGTTTGTGGGTGGTGTTGTCTTGAAGGATCGCCGGTGTGCCCGCGAACCTTCCCTCGGTTGGCGGGTGGCGGTGTTGTCGCTGGTAGTGAGCCGTTTCCTTTCTGCTGTTGCTGTGTGTGGTGGCTGGGGGTGTTAGCTGCTGTCGGGTGGTGGGTCCGGTGGTTGTTCTGGTACTGCTTGGCTTTGGCTGGCTGTGCCCGGTGTTGTTGCAGCTCCTTGGGCTGTGGCCTGTGTCTTTTCAGCTCCTCGTGTGGAGGCTTGTTCGGTGTTGAGTCTGGCTAGTGCTTCTTGGTATTCCGGCATTGCGGTAATTGGTGTTCCCCAGGGTGGGATGAAGCTGACCCCGGTGTTGAGCCGGTACATGTAGCCGCGCCCGGTAGGCCTGTGTGGGTCATCGTCGTTAATGCCGTTGTGGTAGGCACACAAGAAAGTTAAGTTCTTGATGTTGGTGTATCCGCCAGCCTGCCACGGGACTAAATGATGGACTTGGCAGTAGTCAGCTGGTTTATTACAGCCTGGTCTTGAGCAGGTGTGGAATTCCGCGTGGAGGGTGAGGCGTTGGTTGAGGTTTGCTCCACGGGATAGGCGCCAGGTGTTGATGGGCCCGTCAAGAGGGTGGACGATGGTGGCGTAGCCGATGTCGGCAAACTTGTGGGTGAGAAACTCGGCGCCGGTCATGCGTGCGCCGTTGGTCAGCTTGAGCTCAATGTCATCCCCGTCGCCGTTGATGATCTGGTCGAGCTCATTCAATGTGATGATGACTTGGGTGCGCACCGCGGGTGTGGAACCAGTGCCTTCTTTGAAGAAGACGTCGTTGGCGGCTTTAAGTAGGTCGGTGGTGTTGGTGGATTCTAAGACTGCGCGCATGTTGGCGATGGTGGTGGCGTCATCAGTAATGGAGAGGGTGTTGGGGCCTTCGGCTCTGTAGGTGATGCGCACGCCTGGTTTGGCGGTTCTTTTGGCGCGGAGTTCTTTTAGCCGTGCGGCGGCCACAGTGGGGATGCGGTGTGCGGGGGTGGCGGCGAGTTTGACCCGCAGGTTCCAGGCATCGAGGGTCTTTTTCACGCGTGCGGTGTAGGACTCGATGAGTGTGAGGGTGCCGAGGCTGTGTTTCTGGGCGAGTGCTGCTTGGCGGGCCTTTTTCTGCTTACCTGTAAAGCGGGTGGGGCCGAAGTACACCTGGTGTAGGCCGGCAAGCTCGGTGGCATCGGCAGGATCCGCGCCGAGCGCGCGGAGCTCATCGGGTGTGCCAGGTATATGCTCCACCAGCGCAATCCCCGAGTTGCGTAGGCGGAGGTAGGTTTCGATATCCCCCATGGCCACAGAGACTAAAACAGCACCCGCAACCCCGCAACCGGAAGAACATAATTCCTGCTTAGAAGGGTGCGGGAAGAAGGTTGGCCACAGGCGGGGTTAACGCTGACTAAGGGTAGGGGAAAGGGGGGGCTGGGCGAATAGCGGCTGCAGGCGGGAGGATGTGAGCCATGGGCTGGAACGGCGGCGTGTGGCGGCTAGGAGCGCTCCGTAGTAACGGTGAGGGTGGCGCAGCCGGAAAGGGAAGAATACGTTCGGCGGAACAGGTATGAAAAAGCCCCTCGGGGGGAGGGGCTTGGCGGCTACATTTCGGTCAGGGAGCGGTCACCTGACCATTCGATGTGGAATGTGCCGTCTCGGTCTACACGCTTGAATGTGTGGGCGCCGAAGAAATCGCGCTGGCCCTGGATAAGAGCAGCTGGGAGGCGCTCGGCTCGCAAGCTGTCGTAGTAGGAGAGGGAAGAGGCAAACACCGGAACCGGCAGGCCCAGCTGCGTTGCAGCAACGACGACGCGGCGCCACGGGTCGATGAGGTTTTCCAGCTCGCCCTTGAAATACGGGTCCAAAATCAAGGCAGGCAGGTCGGCATTGTTGTCGTAGGCCTCACGGATGCGGTCGAGGAACTTCGCACGAATGATGCAACCACCGCGCCAGATTGTAGCCAAGTCACGTGGGTCCACGTTCCAGCCGAACTCCTCGGAGCCAGCCTTGATCTCATCGAAGCCCTGAGAGTAGGCAATGAGCTTTGCAGCATACAGTGCACGGCGAACGTCTTCGACGAACTCGGCCTTATCTACGTTGAGCTCGGTAATGGTTCCGGAGGGCAGCTGGCCCTCCTGGGCAGCTGCACGCTGAGCGGTGGCAGAGGAGAGCGCACGCGCGAACACCGATTCCGCAATGCCAGTGATCGGCACGCCCAGCTCGAGGCCATTAATGGCGGTCCAACGGCCGGTGCCCTTCTGGCCGGCGGCGTCCACGATGACGTCGACAAGCGGGGCACCTGTCTCCGGATCCTGTTGTGCCAGCACTTCGGCGGTGATCTCAATGAGGTAGGAGTCCAGGTCGCCGGCGTTCCACTCGCGGAAGACCTCAGCGATTTCAGCTGGTTCCATGCCCGCGCCATAGCGAAGAAGCTGGTAGGCCTCACCGATAACCTGCATGTCGGCGTATTCGATGCCGTTGTGCACCATCTTGACAAAGTGCCCCGCGCCATCCGGCCCAATGTGAGTCACACACGGCGTTCCGTCCACTTCTGCTGCGATCGATTCAAGGATTGGGCCCAGGGTCTCCCAAGACTCTGCTGGGCCGCCAGGCATGATGGACGGGCCATTGAGCGCGCCTTCTTCACCACCGGAAATTCCCGCGCCGACGAAGTGACGGCCCTTAGCCGCCACCTCCTTCTCACGGCGAATGGTGTCCGTGAACAAGGCGTTGCCGCCATCGATAATAATGTCGCCCTCATCCATCGCCTCGGTGAGTTGATTGATGACGGCGTCGGTAGCCGCGCCAGCCTGCACCATGATGATTGCCTTACGGGGACGCTCGAGCGAAGCGACGAAGTCCTCCACAGTTTCGGACGGGATGAAGGTACCTTCATCACCGTGCTCACTGATGAGCGCGCGGGTTTTTTCCGGACTGCGGTTGTAGACCGCGACGGTGTTTCCGTTTCGGGCAAAGTTACGCGCGAGGTTGGAGCCCATAACAGCGAGGCCCACAACGCCGATCTGAGCAAGATCTGTCTTTTCAGCAGTTTGAGTCATGTCCACCATCCTACGTCACCGATATCCACTAACCTGGTGTGGCATGAAACACTCTGAAATCTTTGAAAAGTTTGTCGCGGTATCCCAAACACGGCCGCTCAACGCCGAGGAACTCGACCTCATCAACTCTCACCCACAGGGGCTTGCTGGGCTCATCGGACTGCGCTTCACACACATCTCGGCTGATGAGATTCGCTCCGAGGTTGATGTCGTTTCAGATCATCACCAGCCTTGGGGCGTGGCGAATGGTGGACTGTTCTGCACGATTACGGAGTCCACTGCATCTGTCGGCAGCCTCATTCTCGCGGGCAAGCCGGTTGTCGGCGTGAACAACAACACAGACTTCCTTAAGCCAGTAGCCGAAGGCACCGTCAGCGCCGTCGCTACGCCGCTGTACAAGGGCCGCCGCACGCAGTTGTGGGAAGTAAAAATCAGCCAGGGCGATGTACTTCTCGCTGCTTCCACACTGCGCACCATGGTGGTGCAGTAGCCCCTACAACCAGTTATTGCGCCGGAACCACCACCACATTCCGGCCACGACCAAGACCATGAGGCCAATTGCCCCGTAATAGCCCCAAGGAAAATGCAGCTCCGGCATGACGTCAAAGTTCATACCGTAGATACCCGCCACGAGCGTCGGAGCGGCCCACATGCCAACCACCGCGGAGATTGTGCGCATGTCGGAGTTCTGTTGCATGCTGATTTTGGCCACGGAGGCGTCGATAAGCGAGGTCAAGCGCTCATCGAAGCCCGCCACGTGGTCTTGGACCACAAGTTGGTGGTCGTTGACATCTCGGATATAGGAGCGAATCGTCTTCGGAATGAGATCCTTGTGGTCTGTGACCATCGCGCGCAACGCCGGGGAAAGCGGCACGATAGCGTGCTTCATCTCCAGAATCTCTCGCTTAAACATGTAGATACGGTCAATATTGGGCAGCGAATTCGGGGTGAAGATTTCTTCTTCTAGTTCGTCGACCTCGATGGCGATGAGGCGGCAGATCTCCGAATAGCGGTCCACCATCATGTCCAGAATCTTCCAGGCCAGCGATATGGGGCCTTGCTCAACGAGGTCCTGTTCATCCTGAATTACGTAGGCTAAGTTGGGCAGCTTCGCTGAGTGGCGCACCGTGATGATGAACGTAGCGCCAATGATCATCTGGATTTCACCAGTGGAGATGATTTGACGCTTATCGGCAACCTCATCGTGGTCGCGGTAGTTCACGGATCGTGCCACCACGAAGAGCTGGTCATCGTAGCGCTCCAATTTTGGGCGCTGGTGGGCCTGGACCGTGTCTTCAACGATAAGTTCGTGGATACGGAATTCAGCCGCCACCTTCGTCATCTGGGACTCTAAAGGCTCATGCAGGCCTACCCACACGAAGCCGCGGCCGTATTCTTCCACGGTTTGCAGAGCGCTGTGCGGAGTGAACTCACCCGGCAGCGCCTCGCCGTCGATAAACACTCGGCAGTGCTCGATGGCGCGCTCGACCGGCACGGAAAAACTCGGCGTACTATTGCCGGGGGTGTTTTTCTTGCGTGGCTTGAATGGTGACGGTACAGATGGCATCGTGTCTCAGCCTCCTTCGCTTCGTATAGGCGTTTTATAAGAGCGGCTAAATCTTACACCGCTAAAGGCCTATACTCGTTGTCATGCCTACCTGGAAAGAAGTAACTGCAGCGAATCCCGCCCATTCCCACAATTTTGCACGGAAATGGAAGACGCTACGGGCCCAGGGCAAGGATATCGATGGGGAAGCCCGGCTTATCGACGCCATGAGTGAACGCCACTCCCGCGTTCTCGACGCCGGTTGCGGTTCCGGACGTCTTGGCGGTGAGTTGGCGAAACGCGGGCATACGGTCTTGGGCGTGGACGTCGACCCGATTTTGATTGAGCATGCAGTGAATGATTATCCGGAGGCCCGATGGGAGGTAGGTGATCTTTCCGAGGAGGAAATCCCGGAGGATAACTTCGACATCGCAGTGGCTGCGGGCAACGTCATGACTTTCATTGCTACCGAAGGGCGTGAGGCGGCCTTGCGCAACGTGTGTAACGCGCTACGACCCGGCGGCCGCTTCGTCGTCGGTTTTGGTGAGGGCCGCGGCTGGGGCTTTGAGGACTTCCTCGACCTCGCTCGCTCAGTGGGTTATCGGGTCGATTTCATCTTTGCATCCTGGGACATGAAGGTCTTTAAGGAGAATTCCACCTTCATGGTGGCTGTGCTTACCCGCCCAGGCGCCGATTTGCTGGGCTAACCTTGTGCCTCCGCGGCCAGGCGCCGGAGCCGGTGGCCGTGGTCAACGGGGCCGTGTCCGTGCCCGACGTAGAGCGCATCCGCATGCTCGATCGCCTCGTGGAGCCATTCAGTTGCCCATACCAGTGCCTCGTCGAGGGATTGGCCCGCGCCCAAACGCGCCGCTAGGGCAGAGGACAGCGAGCAGCCGGTGCCGTGCGTGTTCTTCGTATCAATCCGCGGGCAGGGCACGCGTGTGATTTCTCCGGAAGGGCTTACGGTCGCGTTATCGGCCTGGGCACCGTCCAAGTGCCCGCCTTTGACTACGACCCACGTGTCGTTCTCGTTGGCCCACTTGGTTGCGACAGAAAGAGCATCATCAAAGGTGCGCGGTTCTGCTACGCCCGCGAGGACTGCAAGCTCCGGCAGGTTGGGTGTGACCACTGTCGCGTGGCAAGCCAGCTCACGTACGGCGCGTTCCGCCTCCGGCTCGAGCAGGCGGTCACCGCTGGAGGCGACCATGACTGGATCACAGACCACCGGCACACCCGCGGGGAGGGAAGTAATGAAGTCGCTCACCGTTTCAGTAATGGCGACAGAGCCCAGCATGCCGATCTTGACGGCGTCGATAGTCACGTCGTCCTTGACACTTTCCAGCTGTTCGCGCAGAAAGTCCACCGGTGGGGTGTGGATAGCGCGCACGCCCTGCGTATTCTGCGCCACCAGGGCGGTCACCACGGCCATGCCGTAGGCCCCAGCGGCCTCAAAAGACTTGAGGTCGGCATGAATACCAGCGCCGCCCGTGGGATCGGTGCCGGCAATGCTGAGGACACGAGGCAGTGCAGGTTGGCTCATGGTTTTCTCCTTAAGCTAGGCTCTTCTTCCGTCTACCGTACATGGGCAAAGAGAAAGGAGAGAGGATATTTCCTCTCTCCTCAAAAGACGCGTAAGACCTAGTGGAGGTCGCGGTCAATCACGTTGCGAGCAACGCGCTGCTGCTGGGTGATCTCCAGATTGCCGCGGTCGCGCGAGAAGGCGTTGAGCAACCAGTGCAGCGCAACGAGGGTGCGGCTGCGGAATCCAACGATGTAGAAGATGTGCAGACCAAGCCAAGAAATCCAAGCCGGGAAACCAGCGAACTCAGTCTTGCCCAGCTTGACCACTGCGTTGAAGCGGGAAATGACGGCCATGGAGCCCTTGTCGAAGTACTCAAACGGCTCGGCCTCGTTAGCGGTGGACTCTTCATCAATCTTGGCCTCGATGAGCTTGCCCACGTGGTTGCCACCTTGGATGGCCACCTGGGCCACACCCGGAAGGCGATTGAGGGAGATCATGTCGCCGACGATGTAGACGTTCTTGTACTCACCAACCGTGAGGTCCTCGTTGACAGAGACGCGGCCGGCACGGTCCGCCTCCACGCCTGCCTGGTCAGCGATAAGCTTGCCGAGCGGGGAAGCAGCGACACCGGCAGACCAGATCTTGGTCGCGGCCTCAATCGTGACCTCTTCCTCGGTCTTCATGTTCTTGTAGGTGACGGCGTCAGCGGTAACGTCGGTAACCATGGCGTTGAGGCGCACGTCAACGCCCAGCTTCTCCAAGGTGCGCTGTGCCTTGCGGCCAAGACGCTTGCCAAAGGGCGGAAGAACCTGCGGGGCGCCGTCCAAGAGGTAGATCTTGGCGGAGGAGGAACCGAAGTTGGAGTATTCGCCAGCAAACGTACGCTGTGCCAGCTCAGCAATCTGGCCGGTCAGCTCAACGCCGGTCGGGCCAGCGCCCACGATGACGAAGGTCAGCAGTTTTTCACGCTTTGCCGGATCTTCTTCCAGTTCAGCCTTCTCGAAGGCGGAGATGATGCGAGAGCGGATCTCGAAGGCGTCGTCAAGCGTCTTCATGCCCGGCGCGTGCTCTGCAAAGTGGTCGTTGCCGAAGTAGGACTGGCCAGCGCCGGCGGCAACAATGAGGGAGTCATAGCCGTAGGTGCGAACCGCGCCGTCAAGCTCTGCGGTGACGGTCTGGTCCTTGATATTGACGTCGGTGACCTCGCCGTTGACGAAGTTGACGTTGTCCTGGTGGCGCAGGATTTGGCGCGTGGACGGTGCGATTTCGCCGGCGGAAATAACGCCGGTGGCTACCTGGTAAAGCATCGGCTGGAAGAGGTGGTGGTTCTTCTTGTCGATCAGGGTGATCTCAACATCCGCGTCCTTGAGCTTCTTAACGGCGTTGATGCCGCCGAAGCCGGCACCGATAACAACGACGTGGTGGCGGCCGTTACTAGGACGGTAGGGGGTGTGCGCCATGGTGATTGAATACCTTCCTTAAGAAAGCTAGATTATTTTACCCGAGTTAGTCTAAACCTTTCTAGCGGTACATGCATACTTTATGGGTTATTAACTGGCTTTTTAGGCCGCGCCTCCACCTTTTTGTGGCCCGCCCGTTTTAGTCTAAGAAAATACGTGCGTGCGATGAGGAAGGCTGGCTAGAGCGTGTATTCCCACTTGGCTTCGATTGACGCTGCGGCGTGGCCGGGCGTGGCCACCGTCCCTTCTCCACGCTTGCTGCGTTTCAAAAGCGACCGGTCGGAGGCGGAATTTGCGCAGGCGTGTTCCAAAGCTGGGGTCGAGTTGGACGGCGAGGACCCAGATCTAGCCGTGCTTCATGACGCCCTCTTCTCCCGCATCGCCGATTCAGGCTGGCTGGGCTTGGCCGAGTCTTATATGGCAGGGGAGTGGACGACGCCCGATTCCGATCGTTTGGTCAAGGTTCTCCTGCGGCTGCTGGGGGTGGGCTATCGGCCGAAAGTGAAAGAGCTTGCGGTGGAGACTTCGAGCCCCGGCGAGCTGCCTCTTGATGTGGTGAAACTGTACGCGGGTGATTCCCTCAGCCATTCGGGCGGCATCTTTGCTAGCGGTGTTCCCACAACGGTGCGTGAAGCGGTGCGCAGCTATAGTGCGCGGGTGGGGAGCAAAGAACCCAAAGAGCACTTCGTCGATGTGACAAGCGTGACCGAGCCGACGCACACCGACCGTGATGACTTGGGCGATGCGCAGCGCCGCGCTGCACAGTGGCTTCTCGACGCCACCTGCACCGGCGCCGGCACACATCTTCTGGTTTATCCGGCGACTGGTCTGCAGGTAGCAATTCAAGCCGTTGCCCGGCGCGCCACCGTTGACGTCCTTACGGGGGATGCTGAGCAGCAGGCGCTGTTCGACGAACAACTACTCCTTGAAGGAGCCGCTGACTCTGTCCATGTGCAGGGCATCGAAACAGCGTTGCCCAATCCGAAGCAGTGGCGCGGGCGCTATGACGCGATTGTCAGTGTGGAGAAGTTGGAGACGCTATCGCCCCCCGAGCGCCGGCGTTACGTGCAGATGCTGGATCGCTCGCTGGTCAGCGGTGGGCGAGTGGCTTTGGGCTCGCTTTTTGCCACCGAGGCGATGACCCCGGCCGCCCGGTCCGCGATTCAGGTTCTGCGAGCGTATATCTGGCCGGGCTTGGACTATCCGACGTTGGAAGAGACCCACCAGCTTTTCGATAGACGCTCCAATCTACGGATCGTGGCGCAAACTCACACGGGAAGCCACTATCTAGAGACGCTTCGCTACCAGCGCAGCTTCTTCGACGGCCGGCACCGCGAAGCCGGGGCGGCAGGTTTTGACCAGGTCTTCCGCCGCCTCTGGACTTTCCAATTTGCGCTCCGTGAGGCGCTGCTCACCTTAGGAATGCTGGATTCGGTGCACGTGGTGGCGACCCACCGCAACCGCGGGGGCCGCCGTTAGCGGTCTACACTGGGCGGTGCCAGAAGCACAACCACTTTGCGGCCCGGAGGAAAAGAACATGGCAGACCGCATAGGAATTATCGCGCACCGAGGATATAACGGTTGGTACCCGGAGAACACGTATCGTGCCTTCGAGGAGGCTCTCAAACTTGATGTGGCCGGTGTGGAGTGCGACGTCAACCTGACCAAGGACAGGGAGGTAGTGGTTATCCACGACCAGACTGTGGATAGGACGTCGGATGGCACCGGCTCTGTCGGTGACATGACACTGGAGGAGCTGCGCACACTCAACTTTGGTACCCACGAGGATCCCCAACGCATCCTGCTTCTCGACGAACTTGTGGACCTCATCGAGTCGTACCCCGGAAAGCAGCTGCTTATCGAGACGAAGCACCCGTCTCCTTTCGGGGCGCGACTCGAAGAGTCGGTGGCCGAAGTCCTGCGCAACCGACATCTCGATGCCGATCCACGGTTCAGCCTGATTTCCTTTAACCCTGAGGCAATTGTGCGATTCCGAAACCTATTGCCATCCCTGCGATCCTTTCTTCTCTTGGAACCGGATGCGGGACTACCAGATTCTCTCGAGGGCGCTTCGGGCTTCGGGCCTTCCATTCGCCAGGCGCGGTTGGAAGCTGACTTCTTTACAGGCGTCGACAGTCAGTCCTACGTATGGACGGTGAATTTACCGAAAGACATGGAGTGGTGCCGTAACAACGGGGTAGAGCTCATGGCAACGGACTTGCCAGAGCTAGCACTCGACGTTGTGTGCCCAGCGAGTTAGCGCCCAACTACGCCCGTAGCCGTGGTGTTCATGGCAAAAAGGTCTAGCTGTAAAGATAGCGGCGCTCTCTCACCCGGGAGTTTCTGTGGAGTTCTTTCTGCCGTGCTTCGTGTGACGTTCCCCACGCGCAGGGAATGCTTTTGGAGGGCTAGGCCCCTGGAATTAGCTTTTTGTTTATTCAATTAAAACGTTGAGTAAACTTTCTGTTTACTGCCTTGGTCTAGTTTCTTCTGCATGGCAAAAACCATCCCCGCGAGCGGGCGAACGGCTACGATCCCTCCTGTTACCGAAAAGCCGATCGTCTCCGAGGAGTACGCGCGCCACCCACGCAAGCGAAAGCTCGACTGGCGCCAGATCGGCCTAGCGGCATTGCTGATTGGCCCGAACCTTCTCCTTCTCATTCTTTTCACCTATCGACCACTGGTCGATAACATCCGCATCTCTTTCTTTAACTGGAATATTTCATCGCCGACGATGACCTTCGTCGGTCTGCAGAACTACATCGACTGGTTCCAGGCGCCAGATACTGGACGCGTGGTGTTCAACACTGTCGTCTTCACCTTCTTCGCGGTGGTCGGTTCGATGGTGCTGGGGCTAGCGCTGGCATTGCTTCTGGACCAGAAGCTGTTCGGCCGTGCGGCTGTGCGCTCAATTGTTTTCGCGCCCTATGTCATCGCGGGCGCAGCGATTGGCGTTGCCTTTCAGTTCGTCTTCGATCCCAACTACGGTCTTATCCAATACTTCCTGGGCCTAATCGGGGTCGATGTGCCGAACTTCTACCAGCAGCAGAACTGGGCACTGTTCATGATTACGGTGACCTACGTGTGGAAGAACGTCGGCTACGTTTTCGTCATCTATCTTGCTGCCCTGCAGGGGCGCCGGCGCGACCTCGATGAGGCCTCTGAGATTGACGGCACCCCGGCCGCGCGCCATTTCTTCCGCGTGGTCCTGCCGCAGCTTCGCGGAACCACGTTTTTCCTGTTAATCACCGTGCTGCTCAATTCTTTCCAAGTTTTCGACATCATCAACGCGATGACCGGCGGTGGACCGTTTGGTTACGGAACCTCCACGATGGTTTTCCAGGTGTACCAAGAGACGTTTATCAACAACCGTGCCGGCTATGGCGCTGCCGTGGCCACCATCATGTTCCTCGTCGTGCTTGTCATTACGGTGTTGCAGATTAAGTTGCAGGAAAGGATGGACAAGTAAATGTCCGAAAAACGTGCAACCCCGGCTTCCATCAAGGTGGGGCTCCCGCAAGCGAAGGGAGAGCTGCCACCGGTTCCTGGTTCGCAGTCCCTCGCAGCACCAGTTATCACCGAGGCCCAACGCAAGCGTAAAGGTGAGCCGGTTGATCATGGTCACCCAGCAACGAAGGTCGTCGGCTACATTGCCTTGGTACTGACAGTGCTGATGATTATGGTGCCGCTGTACTTCATCTTCATCACCAGCTTTAAGTCCTTCCAGGATGTGTACTCGGACCCGATTTCCTTCTGGCCTAATCCTTTCAAGGCAGAAAATTATTCCTATGTTTGGCAGACTTCTGGCTTCTCGAGCTATCTGAGAAACTCCATCATCATCACGCTGATTCTCACGGTGGTGGAGGTAGTCCTCGGAGTGCTGACTGCCTATGCCTTCGCATTCATTCGCTTCCCCGGCCGGAATCTGCTCTTCTTGCTCATCATCGCCTCGCTGATGGTGCCCAACCAGATCACCATTATTTCCAATTACTCGTTGGTTGCGTCATGGGGTTGGAGAGACACCTACGCTGGAGTCATCATCCCGTTGGCGGGCGTGGCGTTCGGTGCCTTCCTCATGCGCAATCACTTCCAATCATTGCCGCCGGAGATTCTCGAGGCCGCGCGCATGGACGGGGCAGGATTCTTCACCACCTTGTTCCGAGTGGTCCTGCCCATGTCGTGGCCAACGCTGTCCGCGTTCGTCCTGATCACCGTGGTCAATGAGTGGAACCAATACCTGTGGCCCTTCCTGATTACGGATACACCGGCTGCAGCCACCCTTCCGGTGGGCCTGACCCGCTTGCAGGATGCGGAAGGCGTGACCAACTGGGCGCCGGTGATGGCCGGCACAGTGCTGACAACCCTGCCCATGATCATCATCTTCCTCATACTTCAGAAGCCGATGATTAAGGGCCTGACTGCTGGAGCAGTCAAGGGCTAGCCTGCCTGCCATACCGACGCCCAACTCAAACAAGTCCACCCAACTCTTCACTTCTCAAGGAGAACCTCCCCATGTCTCATAAGATTTCTACTCGTATCGTTGCCGCTTGCGCGGCGCTTCTCACCACCATGTCCTTGACCGCCTGTGCAGGTGGTTCGACCACCGCAGGGAACGACTCAAAGGACGGCGGCGACGCCAACACCATCACCTTCTGGTCCAACCACCCGGGTTCCTCCCGTGATATAGAACAAGAGCTCATTGATGAATTCGAGAAGGAGAACCCAGATCTGAAGGTCGAACTGGTCACCGCAGGCTCCAACTACGAGGAAGTTGCACAGCGCTTTAACGCTGCCCTCGCAGGTGGCGACCTTCCCGACGTCCTCGTTGCTTCTGACGTCACGTGGTTCAACTTTGCACTGAATGAGGCCACGACGCCGCTCGATGAGCTGTGGGAGATGAACGACATTGACTATGAGAGCTACGTCGACACCCTGCGCGATGACTACAACTACAAGGACAAGCACTACGGCGTTCCGTACTCCCGCTCCACGAACCTGATGTACTGGAACACCGATGACCTCAAGGCGGCTGGCCTTCCGACCGACCGTGGCCCGAAGGACTGGGAAGAATTCGACGAGTGGGCCACCAAGATCAAGGACAAGCTCGATAAGCCGGCCGTCACTGTCCCGGATGGATCCAACTACCTCGACTGGTACTTCCAGGGCATGATTTGGGCCTTCGGCGGCTCTTACTCTGATGAGTGGGAACCGAACTTTACGTCGAAGGAGTCCATTGAGGCTGGTAAATTCCTGCAGGACCAGGTCAAGGCCGGTCACATCGAAATCTCCACTGACCCGACCGTAGCCTTCGGCTCTGGCAAGGCCTCTGGTCTGCTGGAGTCCACCGGTTCCCTTGGCGGCCTGAAGGAGACGGCGACGATTCCATTCATCACCACCTACCTGCCAGGCCCTGGTCCTTCGGCAGCCACCGGTGGTGCTGGTCTGGCCGTGCCGGCTGGAATTTCTGACGAACGCAAGGCTAACGCGGTCAAGTTCATTGACTTCCTGACGAACACCGAGAACACCATCAAGTTCTCCCAGAAGACGGGTTACATGCCGGTGCGCAAGGACGCCCTGGATGATCCGGAGGAGAAGAAGTTCTTGGAGGAGAATCCGAACGCCCAGACGGCAATCGAGCAGCTCAACGAGAACACCAAGCCGCAGGATTACGCTCGCGTCTTCGTACCGGGCGGTGGACAGCGCATCGGTGGCGTTCTTGACCGCATCACTGTGGGCAATGAGGACGTGGAGTCCGCATTCGGTGACCTGCAAGAGGAGACGCAGAGCGTTATCGACCGCGACATCACCCCGAAGCTCAAGTAACACTTCGGATCGTTTGAAAGGACACCATGGCTACTGTTGAATTCCGTCAAGCTTCCAGGATTTATGATCCGAAGAAGCCACCGGCGGTCAGCCGCATTAACCTCGATATCAAGGACGGCGAGTTTCTGGTACTCGTCGGACCGTCTGGTTGCGGCAAGTCTACGACGTTGCGCATGCTCGCTGGCCTTGAGCCAATCGACGAAGGCCAGATCTTCATCGACGGGGCCGACGTTACCGAGACCCGCTCGCGGGACCGCGATGTAGCCATGGTGTTCCAGTCCTATGCGCTATACCCCAACATGACAGCGCGTCAGAACATGGCGTTTGCATTGCAAAATGCCAAGGTGGATAAGGCAACCATCGAAGAGCGTGTGAGCTTCGCTGCGAAAATGCTGGAGCTGGAAGATCTTATCGATCGCAAGCCCTCCGCAATGTCAGGTGGCCAGCGCCAGCGTGTGGCCATGGGTCGCGCTATCGTGCGCCAGCCCAAGGTCTTTCTCATGGATGAGCCCCTGTCCAATCTGGATGCGAAGCTCCGCGTATCCACGCGTGCGCAGATCCTTCAACTGCAGCGCGAGCTCAACACCACCACGGTTTATGTCACTCACGATCAAACTGAAGCAATGACCATGGGTGATCGCGTGTGTGTTCTCAAACAGGGCATTATTCAGCAAGTCGATGCGCCTAAGACACTGTATGAGAACCCCGGTAATTCCTTCGTCGCGACGTTCATCGGTTCGCCGGCTATGACTCTCATCGACAACGTCCCCTTCATTGACGGCCGCGTCGTCAGCGGCAAAGACCACGCGCTGGACTATTACATGCCACAGGAGCAGGCCGCGAAGGTAGGGTCGGAGCACGTCCTCGTTGGTGTGCGCCCAGAGAATTGGGACATCGTTGGCGTCAACCAGCCAGGTGAACAGTATGGGATACCGGTTCGGGTGGATATTGTGGAGCACTTAGGCTCCGAGCTGTACGTCTATGGTGGCCGCGAAGAGTCGGCCAATGACGGAACCGTGGTCCGCGGTGACCGGATCACAGTGAAGGTGCCGCGCGGCATTGACGTGCACCAGGGCGACACAATCTATCTGCGCCCAATGAAGGGCGGGTGCGTGTTTTTCGCCCCGGACACCGAAATCAATTACGACTATCTCTAAACCGGCTCCACCACATCTGTTGCGCCGGTGGCAGAGCTCCTGACGAGGAGTATTGCCACCGGCGCGTTGCTATGGAGTGACGACCGGACGGGAGGCCCGCTCCAACAGCACTGCGATTGATTCATAGGTCCGCCCGGAGATCATCTCCAGGCCCATCTCGCAGGTGCGGTTATCGGAGACGAAGGCGTCGAAGTGCTCCGCGTCGAGTGAAGCACGTTCCTCGCGTGTGGCGGACTCGACGAGCTCCGGGTGCAGCATGACACGATCACCGGCGGAGCCACAGCACATCGCGCCCTCCGGGACCTTGGCAGAGCCACAGAGGTTTGCCAGGTCAACGAGCGCTTGGCTGACCCCCATGTGGTCAGTCGAGCAGGTCGGGTGTACGGCGATGCTGCCCATGTTTTTCACGATTGGCAGGTGCGGGGCGATTTCATCGCGTAGCCATTCCACGACATCGAGGATGCGCAGATCCTCCCAAAGCTTGCGGTCAGCAGGGGAGAGCACCTCAGGAACGGAATCAAGTAACCCGTGGGTGCAGCTGGCAGCATCGACCACAATGGGCAGCTGGCCGTGCTCCGACCAGTGCCAGAGGTCACGCACAATCTTTTGAGCCTGGTACTCAAATCCTTCCTTGTAGCCCTTGGAAGACCACGGCGTGCCACAGCAATCGCCCGCGACATCGTCGGGGATCCACACTGGCTGGCCAGCACGGCGTCCCAGCTCCACGATGGCACGCGGCAGATCCACCGAATCCTTGGCCGCACCCGCTGGACGGCCGAAGATGCGGTTGATGCAGGCCGGGAAGTAGAGTGCGCCAGCGCCCTCGCGCGTGGTTTCCGGAAGACGCGATGCGGCCTTCGGAAGCGGCCCCGGGACGGTGGGCAGCAAGTCGGGAGCTACCACGTTGCGAGCCATGTTGGCGCCCAGCTCGAGGGGCTTGTGGGGGATCTTGTTGGCGGAGATGATGCCAGCGCGGGCAAGCTTTTCCACCAGTTCCCAGCGCTGTGCCGTCGTCAGTGCTACTTTCTCACGGGCCGGGGTAGCCTGTTGCGCGCGCAGCTGCTTCATGACCGCACCTGTATCGATGCTAATCGGGCAGGGGATAGAACAGGTGCCGTCGGCAGCGCACATGTCGACTGCGTCGTACTGGTACTCCTTCTGTAGTTGCGCTAGGACCTCCGAGCCTTCTTGCTGCCGGGCCATTTCGCGGCGCAGCACGATGCGCTGGCGCGGGGTCACCGTGGCGTGGCGGGAGGGACAGACCGGCTCGCAGAAGCCGCACTCCACACACGGGTTGATTTCATTCTCGACCTTCGGGAAGGACTTGAAGTTGCGTAGGTGGATGGTCTGGTCGCGCGTGAGCTTCACGTTCGGTGCAAGGATGCCCTTGGGATCGATCATGTTCTTGACTTCCCAGAACAGCTCGAAGGCTTCCGTGCCCCATTCGTGCTCCAAGAAGGGAGCCATGTTCACACCCGTGCCGTGCTCGGCCTTCATCGAGCCCTGGTACTTATCGATGACCAGCTCGGCCAACTCATCCAAGAACGCGGCATAGGACTCGCGCTCCTCCTCAACGTCGAAGCGCGGAGTGAAGAAGAAGTGCAGGTTGCCAAAAGCCGCGTGCCCCATGACGGATTCCGGGTAGCCGTACTTAGCCTGCAGGTCCAACAGGTCCGCTGCGGCTTCGCCAACCTGGGACGGTGGGAAGCAGACATCCTCGGTGATATACGCTGTTCCGTTCGGGCGGTCCGCGCCCAGCAGGCCATAGAGGCCGTTGCGCAGCTCCCACGCACCGCGCATACCCTCTGCGGTGGTGAGGAATTCGAGGGGGCGGAGTAGTGGGGCGTCGGCAAGCACGGTGCGTAGGCGATCCATGGCCTTGTCCAAATCCGCCTCGTCGCTGCCGCCGACCTCGACGAGAAGTGCTGCGGCGTCATCGTCGAGATTGCGCCACGATTCTGGCGCGTGTGCATAATGCTCGGCCGAGCGGCGCATCACGGGGGCGACGAGAAGCTCGCAGGCCTCGGCGCCGGTTTCCATGATGGGGTGCACGTAGTTTGCGGCATCGCGGAGGTTAGGCAGCTCGACCCACGTCGTGGCCTTCACACGCGGTAGCTTCACCGTGCGGATGACGGATTCCGTGATAGCACCGAAGATACCCTCGGAACCGATGAGGAGGCGCTTGAGGATGTGCACGGGTTCGTCTTCATCGAGGAAGGCGTCAATTCGCAGTCCATTGGTGTTGCGGATGGAGAACTTGGTGCGCAGGAACTCCACTATCTCGGTGTTGGCGCGCAACCTGTCGCGGAAGGCCAGTAGATCGGCGTGGAGCTTCGGCTCCTTCTTTCGGAAGGCCTCATCACCGCGCGATGTATCCACGATGGTGCCCGAAGGCAAGACGAAGATGAGCTCTTCAATGCTGTGGTAGCTATCGCGCTCTAAAGAGCAGCGCATGCCGCCGGAGTTATCGGCCAGCACGCCACCGATGGTGCACACGGACGTGGATCCCGGGTCCGGCCCCAGCATGAAACCGTGGCGGGAGAGTACCGCCTGGGCATCGCCCAAAATGACGCCGGGGCGCGACCACAGCTTGCGGCCTTCTTCGCGCACCTCCATGCCGCCGAAGTGGGTTTTGATATCGACGAGGATGTCATCGCCCATGGCCTGGCCGTTCAGCGACGTTCCTGCTGCGCGGAAGGTCATGTGGCGATCGTGAGTATCGCAGTACTTCATCAGTGCAGCGAGGTCCGCGGCGTTGCGAGGGGAGACCACGATGTTCGGGATGGAGCGGTAAGGGCCGGCGTCGGAGGAGAAGCGCACGAGGTCACTCAGTCGGCGGTGCACGTTCTCTTGACCGACGATAGCTTCCATATCTGCAACCAGCTCGGCGGGAGAGCCGTTCTTGAAGCGTGCGGGGACTGCGTCGGCCTGGCTCGTGGTGCCGGCTGGGCGGGAGAAACGAGAGGAATCGGGGCTTAAAAGCTTGGACATATTTCTAATCTATCGCTTGACAGTAAATCTCGGCCAAACCGGGTACGTGAGGTTCATCATATGGGATACTCAATTCACATAATGAGACACATTCTGGAAAGGAAACACCATGACGAACCCGCGCACAGAAGGGGAGACCGGCGAGAAACTTGCCGTTTACATCTTCCCCATCGTTATCATTGCCTGCGCCATTGTCGCCTTTGTGAGCCCCAGCACCTTTGAGCCGGTGGGGCAGTACACCTCGCAGTTGCTCATGGTCATCATGTTTTCCATGGGCCTTACCCTGACTATTCCGGACCTGTCCCTGGTGGCGAAGCGACCGTTGCCCATCTTCTTGGGCGTTATCTGTCAATTTGCCATCATGCCGACGAGTGCTGTGCTCGTGGCAAAAATGCTAGGGCTTTCCGACGCCGCCACTGTCGGCCTCATCCTCCTTGGCTCTGTGCCCGGCGGTACTGCCTCCAATGTGATGGCCTACCTGGCTAAGGGCGATGTGGCGTTGTCGGTGGCGATGACTTCGGTGTCAACCCTCGTCTCGCCGATCATGACGCCGGTGCTCATGCTGTGGTTGGCGGGATAAACCGCAGAGGTCGATGGTGCCGGCATGATGTGGTCGCTGGTCCAGACCGTCCTCATTCCGGTAGGCCTGGGTCTGTTGCTGCGCGTGATTGCTACTAAAGCTGTGGACAAGGTTCTGCCGGCGTTGCCGTGGGTGGCCATTGCCGGAATCGGCGGCGTGGTCATGGCGGTGGTGTCGAAATCTCAGGACAAGCTGGTCACCGTTGGTCTCGTGGTATTCGCGGGCGTGGCTATCCAGAATCTCATCGGATTTCTTTTCGGCTACTATCTGGCGAAAATTGCTCGCCAGCGCGAGGCAGCGGCACGCACTACGGCCATTGAAGTAGCGACCCAGAACTCCGGTCTGGCCTCGGCATTGGCGCTGCAGTTCTTCACTCCTGAGGCAGCGATTCCGGGTGTGGTCGCCGCGGTGTGGGCAAACATTACTGGTGCGATCTTCTCCGCCATCGTGCGCCGTAAATCCATCGAGGATGATGCGAAGGCCGGTGAAGTTGCTGTTACTGCGTAGTTTCTAGGCAGGCTGAGTGGATGAAGAGCTCGTGATAGGTGGTTGGCACATTTTTGCCGGTCACCTATTTCTATATGTACAGACCTGGAAGTGCAGACTTGCAGGTTGGGCGTCGTAAAGCGCCAGGCAGTGCTTGGCGGCGACCAGCGTGTCTGCACTTCCAGGTCTGCACTTTTGGCAGCAGTGGGGCACAACCGCCCATGAATGGCGCCCGCAGGCGGTGTCAGATGAAGGCGATGTGAGTAGAGCCCGCAACGCCGCAATAAAAATCTCCCCGACCTTGGTGCTTCACACTAGAAAGAGTCGGGGAGATGCTTGTACCTAAAGACCTAAACCTGGGACAGATCCTGATCCTTCAGCTCCTGCATCATGAGGATAGCGATGAGGGAGATGAAGCAAACGATAACCAGGTAGTAGCCCACGTAGCTCACGTTGTATGTGCTTACGAGCCACGTTGCGATGAACGGGGCCACGGCGGCGCCGAGGATAGAGGAGACGTTGTACGCGATGCCGGAGCCGGTGTAGCGCACGTTGGTGGGGAAGAGCTCTGGGAGAACGGCGGACATAGGGCCGAAGATGAGGCCCATGATGAACATGCCAACGACCAGGAACCCAAGGACGGAGTTGCGGTCAGCGTGCGCAATGCCCAAGAAGTACGGGAAGCTGAAGCCGAAGGCAATCATGATAAGCGAGGTTATTGTCAAGATCGGCCTGCGTCCGTACTTGTCCGAGAGCATGGAGGACACCGGAATACCGATGATGAACATGAAGATGGAAATCAGCTGAATCTCCAGGAACTCCAGGTAGGGGATTCCCAAGCCCAGCCCCTTGGTCTTATCGCCAATACCGTAGGAAAGGATCCAGGTGGTGACCAGGTAGAACAGGGTGTAGCAAGAGACCATGACGAAGGTACCGATGATCATCGGCTTCCATGCTGTGCGGAAAGCCTCCACCATAGGGGTCTTGACCTTCTTGCCTTCATCAACGGCCTGCTGGAAAACCGGTGTTTCTTCCAGACGCAAGCGGACGTAGAGGCCGATGAGCACCATCACAGCAGAGGCGAGGAAGGGCAGGCGCCAGCCCCATTCCATGAAGGTGCCGGTGGTATCGCCGCGCGAGTAATCCATGGTGGCTACGAGCGTCAGGAAGAAGCCATTGGCCAGTAGGAAGCCGAAGGGTGCGCCAAACTGCGGCCACATGGCGGCAAAAGCTCGTTTGCCTTCCTTCGCGGTCTCGGAGGCGAGCAAAGCTGCACCGGACCATTCGCCGCCCAGGCCCAAACCTTGGCAGAAGCGCATCAGGGCCAGCAGGGCTGGCGCGATAATGCCTGCGGTTTGGTAGGTAGGCAGGATGCCAATGATAAAGGTGGCAATACCCATCGTCAGGAGTGCGCCAACGAGCGTGGCCTTGCGGCCGATGCGATCGCCGAAGTGCCCAAAGAGCAGTGAGCCCAGTGGTCGAGCGATAAAGGCAAGGCCGAAGGTTGCAAAGGACTGCAGCAGGGCAACGGTCGGATCCTCAGTCTTCGGGAAGAAGAGGAAAGGAAAGACGGCTACGGCTGCCGTAGCATAAATATAGAAATCATAGAACTCGATGGTCGTGCCAATAGTTGAAGCCACGGCCACACGCACACGGTCACGTTTGGTGAGCTGCTGTGCTGGGGCCGCTGCTTTTGGCGGTGTTGTGCTGACGGCGGTCATGTGAGGGGCGCCCTCCTTGATTATTTCGATAGGTCGATTGGTTGTGAGGGAAACACTACCGTCCCACGCAATGAAATGAAAGTCTCAATGGGTGAAAAATTCTTCTTGGGCAAGTTTTGTGCTGGGTGGGAAGTGGGCGCGTCGATTATCTGACATAATGTACATTATCGGACTATGATTAAAGCGGTGGGCCAAGCGTGGTCTTTCGGTTAAACCTGGCCGGGTTCAGGTTCAGTCCTTGACTGTGAGGTGCCGGTGTCCGCGGATTGTTGTGGCACTGTAATGGGCGTACTGTCTCCAGTTTGCTGCCGCTTGGTGCTTAGGTGCCGGGACATCCGCCTTGCAGTTTCTGGAATGCTTACCGTTCCTAAATTGCGCTGTTGTTGCGGTATGACACTCTTCTGTTGATGCGCGGCTTCCTGCTTCCGGGCAGTCCATTTGCGTGCTCTTTATTGGCGTCAAGTAATGCACTGTACGTGTGCGGGGTTTTGCACTGACAACTCTTGGCGTTCCCGATCTGCATCCCCTGCTTGTCGCGCAGCTGAGCCCTCTTATCGCCCAAATATAGTCACAGTTACGTAATTGGCCTATGTTCCTGTGGCCGTACCGAGGGCGAGTTTTAGCGTTGACGGTAGGCGATCACCAGCTGGACCGCCGAAAGGACTACGAGTAGCACTGAGAAGGCAGCGAGGAGCTTCATGTCTTGGGCCCAAATGAAGATGCCGAAGCCTGCGAGCACGACGAGCCGGATCCACAGGACTGGAATGAGATGGCGATATTTCATAAGGAACCGTAGCTATTTCTTCTCAAAAGTTACGCGGACATTGATCTCGCCGGTTTCCGAGATTCGCGCGGCGATCATCTCTGGAGTCTCAATTCCGTAGTCGAGACGGTTAACCGGAATATCGCCGCCCAGGATGATGGTGTCACCATCGCGGACCACCTGGAAGTCCTGCGTCACGCTCTTCGTTTGACCGTGGATGGTGAGGTCACCTGTGAGCGGGATGGTAACCAGTGAGCCGTCGTCAGGCACGGCGGAGACATCAGCCGGATCGGTCAACGTAAAGGTGGATTCTGGATACTTTGAGACCTCAAAGAGCTTCGTCTTCATGTTTTGGTCGCGCACCTTTTTATCGGTGGTCAAGGAGGACATGTCCACGGCGATGCGCGCTTTCTCGACGATACCGTTCTGGATGATCACCTGGCCGGTGACGTGCTTGGTGGAACCAGACGTCGTGCGCTTATCTGCCGGGAGGATTTCGTCGATGGTAAATCCTGCTGAGGTGTGGTTATGTGCCGAACCTTGCGCCACCTGCCATTCGCCGTCGACGTCCGTTGTTGCGGCTTGGACCTTATCCGCGTTGATCGGCTCGGTCTGGACGCCACGGCCCATGATTAAAGAGAACGCCAGCGGTCCAAGGGCCAGTGCCGTTGAGGCCACAATCAGGATCACGAAGATGCTGACAATCAGTTTGCGGTTGCCTAGTACAGATTTCATGTGCTATCTCAATTCCTCAAGCTTGCGAGCCAATGTGACCAGTTCGGTACACAGTTCTTCCATTTCTTCAGCGCTGGAGCTTTCCGACGCCGCCGTGGCGACGTCCTCGGCACAGCATCGAAGCTCGAAGAGGCCGTCACGAAGCCGGTCGGCCTTCTCCGGAGTCAAGATCACAGCGTTGGCTGGAATAGGCGTCCCTGCGACGTTGTGGCGCTGTTCGTACGCGCGTTGCTTGCACGAGGGCGAGCAAAACTTGCGAGGCCTTCCTCGGCCGCCCTGGGCGATCTCTTTGCCGCACCACTGGCAGGTAGCCGAGCCGCGCCTTGTTGGCTTTCCGGGCTGCGGATCCTGTGTACCAATCACCTCACACACCTTAGCCCATTAAACCGAGGGTGGGAACAAAGGCAGTGGGCTGTTCGTTATAATGATAGTTCTCTGGGTGATATGGGTCGACCCTGATCACTTCCCTACCTCAACACGTGAAAAGGATGATGTTGCATGGCAGATCGCGTACTCCGTGGCAGCCGCATGGGCGCAGTGAGCTACGAAACCGACCGCGACCACGACTTGGCCCCACGCCAAATGGTGAAGTACCGCACCGAAGACGGCGACATCTATGAGGTGCCCTTCGCTGACGATGCGGAGATCCCCGAGGAGTGGATGTGTAAGAACGGAAAACTCGGCACCCTGGTGGAAGGCGAAGGCGTCGAGTCTAAGCCCGTGAAGCCACCGCGGACCCACTGGGACATGCTGCGCGAGCGCCGCTCCATTGAGGAGCTGGATGAGCTGTTGACCGAGCGTATTGAGAATCTTCGTTCTCGTCGCCGCGCGGCCGCCCGTTTGCTCAAGGAGCAGAAGGCGCAGGAAGAAGGCGAAGCTTAGAGGGCTTCTAGGAAGCCCACAAAGACTGCAGGGTAGCGGATCCACGATGATGTGGATACCGCTACCCTATTTCTCTTTTTAAGCTATCTTGCCCACTCAGCTTGCTGACAGTGAGCTACGCGGAGAGGCTATCGGGCGACTGTGAATTGAGCTCAGGCCATTGCAGAGCCAACTCAGCGAGATAGACCGCGAGAGCTGGGCCCAGCACCGCGAGGAAGAACAGGTAGCCTCCCCACTGCGCTGGGAAAAAGACGGGGTACAGAACAAGCACTATGCCAGGCAATACTGCCAATAGAGTACGCGGTAGGTTCCCTACCGCCTTCATTATCGCCTGTGTGCTTCTTTGACGGAATCCGAGCCCCGGTGCATCGAGATGGAAGAACCATACGCTGACACAGCCCAATACGATAAGCCCCGAGATCAAGGCTGCGCGCAGTATGAGGCCCATTGAACCCAGATCTGCCTTGGCAATAATGGCGAATTCATACGCGGCTAAGGCGGCGACGGCGAGGCAAATCAGCCACCATGCGGTGTTGACCCCGGGACGCGTCAGAAGGCCCCGAACGAAGGCCGAGCCGCGGCGAGAACCTTCCTCCCGGACCATCTGCCCGGTCACCGCATGGGCGGTGCGCAAGGACATTCCCCCGGTGAACACGGGAAAGCACGTGATCACCAAGAGAACATTCACGATGACTAGGTCAGCGAAGAGACTCAGAGCAGCATAGAACTTCGATTCGGGGCCGAGCATGCGATTCATGGTTTTCTAACCTATCGCACCGGTTTAACCCTTCACGGCACCGGCAGCCACACCTTCGATGATGTGCTTCTGCGTGGAGAAGTAGAAGATGACGATCGGGATGATGGCGAGAACCAACATGGCCATCATGGCACCCATATCGCGGTTACCGTTGGAGCCAACGAAGGACTGGATGACCACCGGGATGGTCTTGTATCGCGTGGACAGGCCGATGACCAAGTATGGCAGCAGGTAGTCGTTCCACACCCACATGGCATTGAGAATGGCCACGGTGATAGCAGTTGGCTTGAGCATGGGCCACACCACACGGAAGTAGTTTTGGATCGGCCCACAACCGTCGATCATCGCGGCTTCCTCGACATCCAGAGGGATGGACTTGACGAAGCCTGCAAACATGAACACTGACAGACCGGAACCGAAACCGAGGTAAAGCACCACGATACCGATCGGGTTGTTGAGGTGAAGCATGTCTGCAATCTTGACCGTCGGGAACATGACCATCTGGAAGGGGATGATCATGGAGACCACGAAGAGGTAGTACAGAAGGTTTGTCCACCACGTCTTGACGCGCGTGATGTAGTAGGCGGTCATCGCGGAGAAGAACACGATGACGATGACGGACAAGATCGTGATGATGAAGGACCACAAGGTCGCTTCCAAGAATCCCTGCTTGGTCAAGCCCACCATGAAGTTCTCGAAGCCGACCCAGGTTTCACCGATGGGAAGCGAGAAAGGATCGGAGGAGATAGCGAACTTGGATTTAAAGGAGTTGATGAAGATGAAGAAGATCGGCCCGAGGAAGACGATGGTGAAGAACGCCAGAATGGCGTAGACCACGAACTTGGCGCCGCCAGACATCCGAGTCTTATTATCCGAGGGAAGCTGGTGATCCTTCTTCTTCGAGGCCGGAACGGCCTGCGCTGAAGTGCTGGTAGTCATAACTTAAGCCTCGATTTCCTTGGAGCGGGTCGCGCGCAGCTGGAAGTAAGCGATGACGACCACAACGACGACGAAGATGACAGCCTTGGCTTGGCCGACCCCCTCGACATTCATACGGTTAAAGAGCGTGTTGACGATGTTGAGCGCCACCATCTCAGTTTGCCCGCCAGGAGCGCCGTTGGTCAGCGCCAAGTTCTGGTCGAAGAGCTTGAAGGAGTTCGACAAAGTCAGGAAGAGGCAGATGGTGATGGATGGCATGACCATCGGAATAGTGACGTGGCGCAGCATCTCCCACTTATTGACACCGTCGAGCTCGGCAGCCTCGATGAGCTCGGGCGGGACGTTCTGGAGGCCGGCGATGTAAATGATCATCATGTAGCCGATCAGCTGCCAGTTAAGCAGCATGATGAGGCCGGCATAGCCAAACTTCCAATCCGCGCTAATCGTCGTCGCATAGTGCGAGAGCACGGCGTTGATCATGGTCTGCCAGGTATAGCCCAGCACGATGCCGCCGATGAGGTTCGGCATGAAGAAGACTGTGCGGAAAAAATTGGTACCGCGAAGTTTGCGGGTCAGCATCCACGCCAGGAGGAAGGCGAAGACATTGACGGTGATCACGGAGACGATGACCACGAGGACAGTGAAACCGAAGGCTGAGATGAAACCTTCGCGTTGGGAGAAAGCTTTGACGTAGTTGTCGATGCCAACCCACTTGGCGTTGGTGATGGTGGTGAACTTCGTAAAGGAAAGGAAGAAACCCACGATGAACGGCACCAAGAAGGCAATCATGAATGCCAGAAGGGTGGGCAAGACAAAGACTGGGAAGTACTTCTTCAGCGTTGCTTGCATGGTGGTGAAACCTTAATTTCTGGTGGTGCCACACGTGTCCTAGCGGGAAGGCGGCGAGGAGAGGAGGCTGAGGATGCGGAGAACCAGTCGCGCACGTGCTACCGGCGTGGGCCACAATCCTCACCTACTCCCCTCCCCGCCCTCCAGTGCCGGAAGACGTTTGGCGAGGGGATTGGGACTTTAAAGATTTAACCCCAGTTGGATTCCTTCTCAGCAGCCCAGTTGTCCTTGAACTGCTTGACGACGTCCTCCCACTTCAGCGTTCCGGAGGCGTACTGTGACAAGGCCTGGCCGAAGTCATCCTTGAATTGCTGCGACGGGAAGTACTGGAAATTCCACGGGTAGGTGGTCAGATCCTCGTTAGCGATAGCTTCCGCGACCTGCTCAGCAAGGGGGTCATTCGGGGTGTCTTCAGCGGTGTAGCTTTCGAACGGTGCGATGAAGCCAAGGTCCTTCACTACGTGCTCCTTGCCAGCATCAGAGGTAAACAGCCAATCCACGAAGTCCTTAGTGGCTTGCTGGTCGACCTCGGAGGCCTCAGAGTTCACACCCAGGTAGTTCTCGGTGCCGACGTTGATGCCGTACTTCTCTTCGTCTGGCAGACCCATGTACATGGGCAAGAACTTGATCTTGTCTTCCTTGACCACGTTGCCAGAGGTCTCGGAAATCTGGGACCATGCCCAGTTACCGTTCTGAACCATGGCGGCCTTGCCCTGTGCGAACTCGGCCATGGAATCAGACACCGTCTTAGAAGGTGCAAGAGACTTTTCTACGGTGGAGTTATCAAGGTAGAGGTCGAAAAGGTTCTTGTACTCCTTGTTGTAGGAGAATTCGATCTCGTTGGTGTCCTCGACGTTCTTGTCCTGGTACTCCTGCCAGATCGGAGCGTTAGCCAAGTGGGTCTGCCAACGCCAGTCTTCACCGGAGGTCAGTGAGGTGGAGGCGAAGGCGCCCTCGATACCGAGCTCGTCCTTCTTTGCCTGCATATCCTCGGCGACTTCCTTGAGCTTTTGGTAGCTCTTGATTTCATCCGTGGACTTGATTTTCGCGCCGGAGGTGGCGATGTACTTGTCGAAGATCTCGTCGTTGTAGATGATGCCGAAGCCCTCGACGGCGAACGGGACGCCGCGTACCTCTCCGTCCTCGGTGGTTAGCGGTGGGATGTCGTCGGTGAGCTGCTTAGCTACCTCGGTGTCCGACATATCTGCCATGTAGTCTTGCCAGGTGATGAAGCCAGCAGGTCCGTTGACCTGGAAGAGAGTCGGGGCTTCATCCTTACCGATTTCCGCCTTGAGGGTCTGCTCATAAGAGCCGGAGGCGGCGGTAACGACCTTGACCTTGACACCGGTTTCTTCGGTGTAGGCCTTGGCGATCTCTTGGTAAGCGGCGTCCTGCTCAGGCTTGAAGTTGAGGAAGTAAACATCACCTTCCTCATCAGTGGAGCCTGAGCACGCGACGAGGCTTGCGGCGGCAAGCATGGAAGCCATGCTGATGGATGCGATGCGAGTAAGACGCTTCATGAGGTCCTCATCTTTCTTGATGAAAAGCGGGATGGTGGGCCGAGGATAGATACCCGGCTCGTATTCGGTTGTGTCTGGGAGACCTCCCGTAACGAAGGCTTCTTCCCAGCGCCACCAAGTGCTTCATAGCGGATCGTAGTCCGACTATGAACTGGTTAGCCTGTCTTCCATCCTAGTGAGGTATTCCACATATTCAAAAGAATTCGGACACAAAACACCCGATTGTGACCATATCCATATTCGGGCATGGAAGCCCTCCCCATTTATGGGGCAATCGGACCTAAAACATAGAAATACATATAAAAAACAGTTGAAAAAGTCCGGTTGGATTTGAGATTGCGGGCGTTGTTGGGATACGCGAGAGGTTATGACAAGTCCTCGT
Source organism: Corynebacterium aurimucosum (assembly GCF_046895345.1). Lineage (GTDB taxonomy): Bacteria > Actinomycetota > Actinomycetes > Mycobacteriales > Mycobacteriaceae > Corynebacterium > Corynebacterium aurimucosum_G. The sequence goes on from NZ_CP160096.1 coordinate 863,116, forward strand.
CTGCCGGGGGTGTGTTGAGGAGCCGGGCCTCAGCACGGCGGGCTGGTAATACAGACGCCAGATAGGATGCCGTGGCCTCCGCGAGCGTGACAGCCTCTCCCCTTTCCTGGGCGAGGAACCAACGGTGATCGACTATCTCGTGGAAGATTTGTGCCGGCTCAAGCTTGTCTAGCATCTCTTCGGGCACGGCAGCGATAGTCGGCTCATACTCATGCGTCATCCAGAGATGCGCGGCTTGGGTAAGACCCACATGCGGTCCGCATTCGACGGCCTGATAGGCCTGGATCGAGCCCAACAGGCGTTGGGCCTGGTGTTCCTCGACGCTCAGTCCGGTCAAGCTCAACAGCTCTGCACGATAGTGGCCTGGATCCACCACCACAGGGCGAATGTGCACAACCTGTCTCGAATCGTCCTTAGTGACCTTGAGCTCCCCTACGTCAAAGCCCAGTTGATTGAGGCGGTCGATTCTCTCGGAGACGCGCCAGTACTCACTGGCATCCACGGCCTCCTCAGCGGTGAGCTCCGTCCACAATTCAAGATAAGAACTTTCGACGAGACCTCCTAGGGCGATGACATCGATGGACTTATCTAAGCATTCACCCGCCTGTAGGTCCATGAGCTCCCCGATGATGTTGACGCGGGCAATGTCGACGTCGTAAAGCCTGCGTGATTCGGAGAGGTTGGGTTGGAACTCACCTGTCTCGGCATCGACAAGATAGGCGGAATAGGTTTCAGCATCGCGCCGAAAGAGAGTGTTGGACAGTGACACATCGCCCCAGTAGAAGTTGAGCAGATGCATCCGCACCAACAGCACGGACAGGGCGCGGATGAGCTTTTCCGCCTCGATGACCGTGAGGTGGCGGGAGAAAATCTCGCGATACGGCAAGGAGAATTCCAAGTGCTCGGTCACCAAAGCCGCGGTCAGCTCTCCATAGCTTTCCTCTGCTGGATGGCGTCCCGTGATGACGGCAACGGGCCGCACACTGGGCGCGCCAAGGCGTTGCAATTCTCGCAACATCTTGTACTCGTGGTGGGCGGTACGCGCACCAATTTCTTTGACCGCGACGATGCCGCGGTTGATCCCCACGAACCGCACGATATGCCGGGAGATACCCCTGGGCAATGCGGCGATGAGATCATCGGGCCACTGCTCCAAGGGCGTGTCCCAGGGCAGCGTCAGCAGTGCCGACGCGTACGTCGACGAGGTGATGCTCATGGACTCTTTCATGGTGAATCACTCCACCTTTTCTGCTGATTATGGCTAGAGCTGCCCTATTCAGTACGTGCCGCGGGGCAGCCGGCATGTGGGCTTAAGGAAGGCGCTTGCCAGTCGACGCCGAGAAGTTGTGCTGGCCACCCTCCACGATGCGTGCGTGGAAAATGCTGCCCGGAGCCGGCGCGGTGTTCGGCGCAGCGCGGACGACGATTTGGCCGGACTCGGGGACGTCCTCGCTTGAGGAACCGAGGTCGCCCTCGCCCACCAGCTTGCCGTAGAGAAAGGAGTCAGAACCAAGTTCTTCCACGAAGTCGAGCTTGATCGGGATGGAAAGATCCGTGGACTCGCCCTCCGGGATAATCTCCAGAGCTTCTGGGCGGAAACCGATGGTGATGCGGCCATTATCCTCAGGCGTCATGGCTGCCAAAGTTTCCTGAGAAAGGTTGATGCGAGCTTGGCCAGAGGTAGCGTCACCATCCTTCACCGAGAAGGTGCCCAAGTTCATGGCTGGGGAGCCGATGAAGCCCGCGACGAAGACGTTGGCGGGGCGGTCATAAAGCTCGCGGGGCGCGCCAACCTGCTGCAGGTAGCCATCCTTCAGCACTGCGATACGGTCACCCATGGTCAAGGCCTCCGTCTGGTCGTGGGTGACGTAGACGGTGGTAACTCCAAGCTTGCGCTGCAGGGCTGCAATCTGGGTACGCGTCTGAACACGCAGCTTGGCATCGAGGTTAGACAGCGGTTCATCCATGAGGAAGACCTGCGGGTTGCGAACAATAGCGCGGCCCATGGCCACGCGCTGGCGCTGACCGCCGGACAGGGCCTTCGGCTTGCGCTCAAGGAATTCGGTCAGGCCCAAGGTAGCGGCGGCTTCGTCGACGCGCTTATTGATCTCGTCTTGGGGTTTGCCGGCGATCTTCAGCGCGAAGCCCATGTTCTCGCGCACGGTCATGTGTGGGTAGAGAGCGTAGTTTTGGAAAACCATGGCGATGTCACGGTCACGCGGTGCAACGTGGGTGACGTCCTTGTCGCCGATGAAAATGGCACCGTCAGTGACGTTTTCCAGACCGGCTAGCATGCGCAGCGTGGTGGACTTACCACAGCCAGAGGGCCCGACGAGGACGAGGAACTCGCCGTCGGCGATTTCCAAGTTGAACTTCTTGACGGTAGGTTCCTTTGCTCCCGGGTAGGTCAGGGATGCGTCTTTGAACGTTACGGTTGCCATAGCAAAAACTCCTCCATCGGCAGGTACGTGCCGAACGATCCGTAGTGTGAGAAACAGTGAAGTGAATCACTGTGCACCAGCTACAGTGCCACTTACGACATTAGCACTAGTGCTGGTAGCTACGGTAAAAGCCCGGAAGCCATAACGGGCTTCCGGGCTGGTTCTTATTCCTCACGCGCGTGTATCGGGCGCCATGAGCATCAAATTAACGCTTGAGGGTGCCTTTCACCAGGTTGGAGACTTCGGAAACAAAGTCGGCCACGGCATTCTTGGCCGTGTTGACCTTCGGGCCAAGCTCCATGTCTTTGACCGTGCGGGAGCCGATCTTCGATACTTCCGAAGTGAAATCACTGATCTGCTCAGAGCGGTGAGCCACGCCCCACTTGGTTACTTCGAGCAGGGAATCCTTGACAAAGGAGCCGTCCAGCTTGGATTCGCCAAGCTCACGCTCGGTAAAGGTGATCGGAACCTCGCGGACATCGAAGCCATCCTTGATGGCGCGGAAGGCAACGTCCACCTGGAAGATATAGCCGGCGTTGGAGAGCTCTTCAAAGTCGAGGTGTTCAAGAAGTTCGCGCCGGAAAGCGCGGTAGCCAGCAGTCATGTCATTGATACCGGCCCCCAGGGCCACCGAAATGTACTTGTTGCCCAGACGGGAGAGCAGTTCACGGTTGGCAGGCCAGTTGACGGTCTCGCCGCCCGGCACGTAGCGAGAGCCGATTACCAAGTCAGCGCCCTTGTCAATTTCCTCGAGCAGCAGGTGCAGCTGCTCCGGAGCGTGGGAGCCGTCGGCATCCATTTCGCACAGAACCTGGTAGTCCTTCTCCAGCCCCCACTCGAAGCCGGCGATGTAGGCGCCGAGGAGGCCACCTTTTCCTTCGCGGTGTAGAACGTGCAGGTGAGAATCCTCGGCGGCCAGCTTGTCCGCGGCCTCTCCGGTACCATCCGGGGAATTATCGTCCACGATTAGGATGTGAACCTCTGGCGTTGCCTTGCGCACGCGGCCGGTAATCAGCGGCAGGTTCTCAATCTCGTTATAGGTGGGGATGATGACCAGAGTTGATTCGTGGGTCGAGCTCACTAGTTCCTTGCTCCTTTGGGTTTCTGCTTTAAGGCGCACTGCGTCGTCCGGACAAGCGGGTGGAATAGATCGCAAACAGCGCGCAGACCGTTCCAATAATAGTCATGAGCCACTGCAGGAGCGAACCATAACGCACCGCAAATGTATGCCCTTCTCGCAGCGGAAGTTCCTCTTCGAGGTACGTCGGTTCAAAGATACCGCTGTCTTGGCTCACTGAACCATCGGGGTGCACGATGGCTGAGACTCCTGATGTGGCGGACACAACCACGGCTCGGTCCGCTTCCATCGCGCGCAGGCGGCTCATAGCCAGCTGCTGGTAGGTCATGTCAGAATCGCTGAACGTGGCGTTATTGGTCGGCGTTGTGAGAATCTGTGCGCCGTTTTCGATGGCCGTTCGGAACGCCTGGTCAAAGCTGACCTCGTAGCACGTAGCAACGCCCACTGCAGTCCCGGCCATGGTCACCACGCCTGACCCGTCACCGGGCTTCATATCGCCCGCGAGGTCTACCAGATCAGTGATCTTCCTAAAGAATTCGCGCATCGGCATCGTCTCACCAAAGGGCTGCAAGTATTTCTTGTAGTGGTGTTGCCCCACCGAGCCATCCGGGTTGAACACCTGCATAGTATTGCGCGCGCCGACCTCATCTCGGGTGAGAGTTCCGACCAAGATGGGGGCGTCGATGTCGTGGGCGGCGCCGTCGATAAGCGCCCGTGCGTCCTCGTTGGCAAAAGGGTTGATATCGGAGGAGTTCTCCGGCCAGATAACGATATCCGGGCGGTGCCCATCCTGTGCGGCTTGTTCGGTGACGCGGACGTGGTTATCCAACACTGCGCGGCGTTGCGCTGCAAAGTCAAGGCCCAGCCGCGGGACGTTTCCCTGGACAGCGGCTACCGTGACCGTGCCTGTGGTGTGGTTAGGTTGATTCACGCCTTGCGCTGCGATGAGCCCTGCAAGAAGCGGCACCGCCAGGAATGCACAGGCCAACCGTGGTGCGCGCGCAAGGCCCACCACTCCCGCGGCGACGCAGACGACCGCAAAGCTAATGAGCGCAGGCCCACCCCATGGGGCAAGGTTGGCAAGCGGCCCTTCAATCTGTCCCCACGCCAGACGTACCCAGGCAAACCCTCCAAAGGGCACGGAGGAGCGCAGCATTTCCACCGCCACATAGAAGAAGGGAAAAAGTGCGTAGCCATAACTCAAGCGCAGCAACGCTGCCCCGCCGATACCGAGGAGGATGCTGTACAGGGACAGGAAGATAGCGAGCGCAATATAGGGCATGTTGCCTACGAGCTCACCAATCCACGGCAGAGTGAATAGATATAAGACAGCGCTATGGACCACAGCGATGAGCGCCGCCCACCCTAAATGCAGAGGGTTTCGCCAAGGCGATAACGCAGCCACCAACATGGCCACCCCAATGATTCCCGCAGCCCACCAGCCGCGCGGCTCCACCGATAGATACGTGACCGCGCCCGAAAGGGCTGCGAGGACAAGCCGGGCACACACAGCGAGCACTATTTATTTCCGTCCTCAAAGTCCTCGGGCTTGACGTGTTGGGTCCATGTGCGGATTTCATCTTCATCGAGGACTTCGTGCGTTTGGTCCGCTTGTCCCCTGCTCCCCATGGCGCTGCCGCCAGCGCCCGCGCCGAAGTTTCCAAAGGATCCATAGGAGTCGCGGTGCTGCGCCATGGGTGAGGCCTCGTAAACGCGCACGCCCATGTCTTCGATTTTCCGGAACATCGACGCGGCAAGAAGCGTGCGGATGATGGAACGCGTTGGCGCAAAAATGAGCAGAACCCCGATGATCGTGGAGACGAAGCCGGGCAGCGAAAGCAGGATTCCGCCCACCATAGTCAGGCCGACGTTGCCGGCTGTTTTACCTGGAGTGGGATCCTCCATTACATAGACTCCGTCTTCGGTCTGGCGGATGCGGCTGACCATCATGCGGCGAACTTCCCAGCTGGCTATCGTCATGCCGAAGAGCATGGTCAGCGCCAAGGCTAATAGTGCCCACAGCACGCTAATCCACTCGGCGACGGCCCAAAAAGCCAGGGTTTCGAGGAGGATGTACGCGATGAACAGAAGAAACGGCATGCAGCCCACCATACTTGCTGGACCTGCCGGTTCGCTGGAGACCCTCCCGGAGCGATTAGACTGACCCACCATGTCCCTCCCCGAGTTGAAGCATCCCGAATCCGATACCTTGCGCTTCCATCCCGCCGGCGGTGTTGTCACCCCCGAGCAGTGGCTTGCCCTAGGCCAGACCGCCAGAGAACACGGCGACGGCTTTGTGTACCTAGAGCAGCACAGCGTCATCAGCCTGCGCGGCATCCGTGATGAGCAGGTGCTTGGCGACGTCCCCCTTCCCACCACCGCCGCCCACGTGCTGGCCTCTCCCCTCTCCGTTCATGCACGCCGTGTGGCGCAGCACGTTGCTGATGCCCTGGCTGCAGCCGAAGGAGCCTCCGCCGCTCTCGACCAGGATGCACTCTTCGGTATCGATGGTGGCGCGGGCGATCTCCTCTCACACGGTGTGGCGGCTGGGCTCCAACTATCCGGTACTAGCACTAAAGAAGACGAGGACGCCGGCTCCGTGCGCCTCATCCGAGAGGGGGCGGTTACCGGTCCGGCCCTAGAACTAGACGGTGCGATTTCTCAGCTCGTCGACTACGCGCTCGAGCTATCTGCTCAGCGCCCTGAAGCCATCGATGGCTTCCCCTCGCCGACGCGTGCTGCCTCTGCCGCGCCGACCTTGCCCATCGGCTGGCTGACCGAACACACTGAGCCCGGCCGCGTCGATCTGGGCGCGGGGCTGCAGGATGGCGTGTTGCCCGGCGAATACGCTGGACTCATGGCCCAGCTGGGCGCGTCGATTTCAGTTACGCCGTGGCGGGGTTTGGTTATCCACGATTTGGCCGAAGGCGATGCTGACGTCGTGCTCCGAGTCCTTGCGCCGCGCGGCTTCATCTTTGATGCTAACTCCCCCGCCCTCGGGCATCACTAGCGCGGCATGTGCCGCCAGATTGGCCGTGGGACCAGCTTCATGATCCACGCCAACACCTTAAGCCTCCGGGGGATCCACAGCGTACGGGAGACCGGCCGTGAATCCGACGGGGACTCGGTACCCGACGAGGACTCGATGGCCTTCACCACAGCTTGTGCCACGACGTCTGGGGTCACCGACAAGGGCGCGGGTTTCATCCCCTCAGTCATGGATCCGATGACGAATCCGGGGCGCGCGGTGATCAGGGCTAGGTCGCTGCCCTGCAGCCGATCCGCTAAACCCTGGCAGAAAGCATCCAGGCCAGCCTTTGTCGAGCCATAGACATAGTTGGCTCTGCGCGCACGCCAGCCGGCGATGGAGGAAAAGGCCACGATGTGGCCCGTGGTCATGACATCAGCGAGCACGGTGAGTATGGATACCTGCGCTGCAAAGTCCACCAGTGCTATGTCGAAGGCGTGGGCCTCGTCATGCTCGGCGCGTTCCTGATCACCCAGGATTCCGAAGGCGACGACCGCTGTTGTAATGTCCTCATCCGCGAGTGCTGAGGCTTGTTCGATGACTGAGCGGTGGGAGGAGACATCCGCAGCGTCGAAAGATAGCGTGTGCACGGACCTCGCTCCATCATGCATAAGTTTCGAGCGCAGTTTCTCCATCCCGTGCTCACCGCGTGCGGCGAGTACCACTGGGCGCCCCACGCACAGCCGACACGCAAGCTCCCCACCGATATCGCTGCGCCCGCCAAGAATCAACAGCGCACCCATTAACGCAACCCCCTTGGGGCCTGGTTCAGGGACTCACACCCGGATTCAGTGGTCACCACGATGTCTTCCAGACGCATGCCCCACTTACCCGGCACGTAGACACCCGGCTCAATAGAAAAGGCCATGGATTGGGAAAGCTCCAGCTCATTTCCCTCCATGATGAAGGGCTCCTCGTGCGTGGACAAGCCAATGCCGTGCCCAGTGCGGTGCGTGAAATATTCACCCCAACCGGCTGCTTCGATCACACTGCGCGTGGCACGGTCAATATCCTGGGCGCTCGCCCCCGGGCGTGCGGCAGCTCGTCCGGCAGCCTGGGCCTTTTCTAGGACCGAGTAAGCCTCGCGAAACTCTGCCGGCGCGGCAGCAGGATCGGCACCAACCACGTAGGTGCGGGTGCAGTCGGAGCGATAGCCCGAGGGCAGCGTGCCGCCAATATCCACTACCACGGGATCGCCGGCGGCGAGTACACGGTCCCCAAAGTCATAGTGTGGGTTGGCTCCATTCGGACCGGAGCCCACGATGATGAAATCCACCTCGCGGTGCTCGCGCAGGATAAGCTCCCGTACATCTGCGGCTACGTCGGCCTCGGTGCGGCCCGGCTGCAGGAGGCGCGGCACCTCGGCGTGTACAGCGTCGATAGCTCTCGCTGCAGCGCGCAGCTCAGCCACCTCATCTGGATCCTTGCGGGTAAAAAGCTCGGCGAGGGCCTCGGTGACCAGAACACACTTTGCAGCGTGCTGTTCTTTCGTGGACTTCGCCTCCAGGTTGTCAATTGCGGATTGAAAGCGCAGCACGTGATCGGCGGTGAGTGAGGACCCCAAGGCAACGGTGGTAGGGCGCACACCTCCCAAGGCCAGCGCATAGGGATCCTGCCCATCGCTCCACCCCACCAGCTGGGCTGCAACGCCCTGAAGCGACTCAATGTCGGTGCTGGGGGCGACGATTACCGGTTCGGCATCGGGGCAGATAACCAAACAGGTCAGGCGCTCGTGGGAGGAAACCCACGAACCGGTGAGGTACGCGAATTCGGCACCTGTCCCCACTAACAGGATGTCGATGCCCTTAGCAGCGGCGATAGCGCGGGAGCGGCTCAGTCGGGGCGCATAATCAGTCATGACAGTTAGCCTACCGCCCGCCTTCGTCCAGTTAAGCTGGGAGGCGTGAATTCCCATCGCGCTGCCGTCAAGATCCGTAATCGTTCAAGCTATTGCTCGGGAGTGCTCATCGATGCCTCCTTAAACCCCCGCACCCAGCAGGCAACCCGGTTGGTTCTGACCTGCGCGCACTTCTTCCGCGGCGGCCTTGACAGAGGGGATCAGTACAAGGTGAGTGGCGGGTTCAATCGGCGCGTGGCCGCCGTGCGCACGATTGACGGGACCGACATGGCGCTGTGCTTGCTAGACCGGCCGGCCCCGCCCCGGGACCTTCCTGGGCTTGCAAAAAGCACCCCACCATTCCGCTCCCCAGTCACCACCTGGGGATACGGCGGAAAAGCTCGCCGTGCCCAGCAACGCAGTGGGCTTTTTCTCCTTCCCTTCTTCCGCACCTGGTCCATTGACTTCCGCACCACTGTCTCCCCCGCCGGATTTGTCTTCAACACGATTCCGGCAGTCAAAGGTGACTCGGGCGGTCCAGCTTTAGTCGATGACGCCGTCATCGGTACGCAAGCCCTCATACTTAACCCGCTGGGGCGCAACCTCAAGCTCGCCACTGTGGCACTAGTTGCGCCCCACCGCCAAGCACTCGCGGCGGCAGCCACGGCACTGCTTCGCGGTGGCTCCGAAAACTAGGCGCTAAGCCTAGGCGCCGATGGCGACGACGCCGCGCTGGATCGCGTCAATGGCGCGCCGGGCATTTCGGCGAATCTCGTCCTCGTAGCCGGTCTTGGCCACCTGCTGGAGCAGGTCGATGACCTGTCGACACCAGCGGACAAAGTCACCGGGGGTGAGTTCCGCGCCGGATTCGTTTGCCGCGGCCATGCAATAGGCCAAGGGGGCGCCCGCGGTCCACTGGTGGACAGCGAGTGCAAAGGCTGGCTCCGGCTCGCGCGTTTGAGGCAGGTTATGGCGTTTCTCATCGGCGACGAGCTCTCCGTAGATGCGCCAGGTTGCGTTCATGGCGTCCGCCATCTCGTCGGTTGCTGCGCCAGGTTCGCCGCGGGTGGCCTTGCGGTTTTCGAAGACGCAGAGGGAGGCCACACCAGCGAGCTCCGCCGGGTCAAGCTCGTTCCAGATACCGCGCTTGAGGCATTGCGCAACCAGGAGGTCGGATTCGGAATGGATCTTGGCCAAGCGCTCGCCCTCATCCGTGATGACCGGTTCGCGGTTTACTCCATAGCCTTCGAACTCCACGTAGTCCATCTCTGCCAGCAGGTCCACGATGCGCTCAAACGTGCGGCCAAGGGTATCTGTGGCGCGCTCTACCTTGGCTTCTAGTCGTGCCAGTTCTCTCTCGCGGCGCGCCAGCTTTTGTGCCACACCGGCCAATTGCTCGCGGTCAGTCGCCGGCCAATGGTGCACTGGATGTTCGCGGAGGGCATCGCGCAACTGCGCTATCTTCTTGTTGGGGCGATTGCGCGGCTCGGTGCGCATCTTCTTCGGCCGCTTGTAGTAGTCGCGCTTGAAGGACTCCTGGACAAATCGGGTATGGCGGCGCGGATTCTTCTGGGCTGCACGCGGGAGCTTCATGTGGCCGACGACGATTGGAGGATTATCAATGCCGGCGGAATCGATACGCCCAGACCAGCCGGTCTCCGTGGTAACCCAGGGACGTGGATCAGCAGTCTGGTTTGCCGGGGTAATAACGACGGCCAGAGTTGGGCGCTTCTTCGTGGCGATAGCGATGACCTCACCGACCTGCAGCCGGGCAAGGACCGCTGCGACCTCCTTGTGCCGCTCCTCCTTCTTGGAGGCCCGTGCCGTTTTCTCCTCCTCAGTTAGCGCACGGCGCAACCGCATGTAGTCCATGAGGATCTCAGCTGGGTCCTCGCCATCGGTGACCGGCGGAGCCAAATTATCCACGGCCTCATCCAACTGCGTGCGAAGCTCGCGGACGCGGTGTTCGGCACGCTCGATCTCGCGGGTTTCCTCCACAACGGATCCATCCGCCTGGAACTGAGCAAAAGACTTTTCTAACAGGCGCAGCGAGTCATCAAAGCCGAGCATGCCCAGCAGGTTAATGGCCATGTTGTAGCCAGGTTCGAAAGTAGAAATGAGCGGATATGTACGGGTCGATGCAAGTCCCGCGACCGCAGTGGGATCCATAGCTGGTGCCCACTGCACGACGGCATTGCCCAGGGTATCGATGCCACGCCTGCCTGCTCGACCGGTGAGCTGAGTGTACTGGCCGGGGGTGAGGTCCACGTGTGCCTCGCCGTTGAACTTCACTAGCTTCTCCAGCACCACGGTGCGCGCCGGCATATTGATGCCTAGGGCAAGGGTTTCGGTGGCAAAGACCGCACGAACCAGGCCTTTCACGAAGAGCTCCTCCACGATGTGCCGAAAGGCCGGAAGCATGCCTGCGTGGTGAGCGGCAAAGCCGCGCGAGAGTGCCTCGCGCCAGCGCTTGAAATCAAGGACCTTGAGGTCCTCTTCCGGGATGCCTTCCACGCCTTTATCGACAATGGCCTTAATCTCGATGGCCTCCTCCGGGGAGGTCAACACCATGCGGGAGCGCAAACACTGGTACAACGCACCATCGCAGCCTGCGCGGGAGAAGATGAAGGTAATTGCCGGCAGCATGTTCATTGACTGCAGCTCTTTGAGTACCTCCGGCCTGCCAAGCGGACGGTAACGGTCTTGCACGCGGGGCGCACCACTGCGTGAATCCCTGCGCCGATCGTTGCGCCCGCCGCCTTTGTGCCGAGCGCGGGCGCGAAAGCTTGCGCGGTTCTGGGCATAGTCTGCGCGTCCCGTATCGCTATCACCAGCTTCCAGTCGATGGATACGCCGTTCTAGCTCAGTGTTTACTTGACCGCCTGACTCGGGTTCAAAGAGCGGATAGATTTTGCGGCCGACCATCATCCACTGGTCCAGTGGTACGGGGCGCTTTTCAGTGACGATGACCTTGGTATCCCCGCGCACGGTGGTCAGCCACCGGCCGAATTCCTCGGAGTTGGACACCGTTGCCGACAAGCCGATGATGGAAACGTGCTCCTCAAGGTTGAGGATGACTTCTTCCCATACTGCGCCGCGTGAGGCATCGGCCAGGAAGTGGATCTCATCCATCACCACGTGGGTCAAGCGGTCCAGTGCGCCTGAGCCCGCATAAATCATGTTGCGCAAAACCTCAGTGGTCATCACGAGGATGTCCGCGGAGGAATTAATGGAGACGTCACCGGTCAGCAGCCCGACCGCATCCTCACCATGTGCGTCAACCAGGTCGTGATACTTCTGGTTACTCAGCGCTTTGATGGGTGTGGTGTAGAAACAGCGGGTCCCTTGGCGCAGCGCCAAGGACACGGCGAACTCACCCACCACGGTTTTACCGGCACCGGTGGGTGCACAGACCAGAACGCCGTGGCCGTCTTCCACGGCTTGGCATCCCTGGATCTGGAAGTCATCCAGTGAGTACGGCAGTGCTTGGGTGAACTCGTCCAGATGCGTCAGTGTCATAAGTCCCCAGGGTACCCGTCAGACACCGTCTGCTAGCACGCCGGTACCAGGCTCCGAGCAGAACTCTTGGGCAGGAGGCTCAAGAGCCTACAGAACGTCGTCGAAAAAGCCGCTCTGCGGGGGCTGCGTGTTCGTCTGTTGAGGCTTCGACACCCGAGCGTCACCGGTCGAAACCGAGGCCCCAGGCCTAGAAGACACCGGCGTCGATGACGCAGAAACATTAGTGGGCGCAGATACCGGGGTTGGTGCGCCTATGGCACCCGGACCTTCACCCAGCGCGGAGGCAGTTTCGTCATCGAGGTCAAGCCAGTCTGGGCGCTCGCGCTTCTGGCGCTTGTCGTTGATGCGGCAGAATTGGAAAGCTATCTCGACAAGGATTACGAGGGCACCAGCCAAGACCAGCATTGAAAAGGGCTCTTGGCCCGGTGTGACAACCGCCGCGAAAATCATGATGGCGACAATGATGATGCGACGCTTGTCCTTGACGTGGTCATACTCCAAGACACCAATCAGGTTGAGGCAGACCACAAGTAATGGGATCTCAAAGCTCACGCCGAAAATCAGGAGCAACGCCAGCAAGAAGTAGAAGTAACGCTCACCCGTCAGTGCCGCAGTTTGGTACTCGGAGCCCATCCCCATGAGGAATTCCAAGCCCACGGAAAGGATGACGTAGGCAAGAATCGCGCCGAGGACGAAAAGCAGAACCGCTGTCGAGACAAACAAGAAGGTAAAGCGGCGCTCGTTCTTGTGGAGGCCAGGCACGATGAAGGCCCAGATCTGGTAGAGCCAGACCGGTGAGGACAATACGGCGCCAGCCAACGCACCGACCTTGAGGCGCAATAACAGCATTTCGAACGGGCTGGTGGCAAGCAGGCGGCACTCACCGTCGGCGGTGAAAGAAACACGCTTTTCCTCAGGAAGCGAACAATAAGGACCGCGCAGGATTTCGCCCAGCGGTGACGTGCCAAACGGGGCGTTCTGGTACCAAATAAAACCAATGATGGCGCCAACCACCAAAGCGAGGAGAGAAATGACGATGCGTCGGCGCAGCTCCTGGAGGTGCTGGACTAGGGTCATCTCCCCCGTCGGATTCTTGGGCTTGCGGCGTAGCTTTGAGCCCCATTTTTGTTTCCGCGCGTTAGAACCAGTATTAGACGGTGTGCTCGCGGCACTCACAGCAAGACCTCCACAGAAAAGCCCACGGCGGCAGGCAAGGCCCTACTGCTCCGAGAAACTCAGAGCGCGGTCTGCTCGCCGAGAAAAGATTATTAGTTCTGGTTTCCGTCAGCCGGCTTAGAAGCACGCGGCTGCATCTCTGGGCTATTCCAGAAGTCTTCGTCATTCTTCTTGGAAGCAGCAATCTGGGCCTGCTGCTCAGGAGTGTTGTTCTCCTCCTTCATTTCTTTTACTTCAGACTTGAAGATGCGCATGGATCGGCCCATAGAGCGAGCTAGCTCTGGCAGCTTCCTTGCGCCGAACAACAGCACGATAACGAGGACGACAAGGCCGATTTCCAAAGGTCCCACGGTCATGGAGGGTGCCCCTTCTTTCTAGGTCGATAAAGCGTACGGTTCCACGCAACGAAGTGCTGCACGGGGCGCACGCAGGAGAGCTCTTAGTCTGGCAGTTGAGTATAACGCTCCAGCGCCCGATTTCTATGCTCCGAAATGGCGTCGACAAGCTTCTGGGGTCCCACGACCCGCAAACGGTCAGCTTGCCCGAGGGCGAAACGACTAAACCATGCCTCGGATCCGACGGGCATCTGCGCAGCTATGAACCCATTTTCAAGTGTTTCGCCTAGGGTGATGTCGTAGTGTTCTGCTAGCCAGGTGAATTCTTGGTTAATCTCCAGCTCCGCAACAAGAGTGTGATCTAGACCAAACGGCGAGTCCGGGTTGAAATCCAGCTCTCGCACGCGCGGGGTAGCGGAAGCTTCGAGCACCTCGACATCACTCATGCGGTCGAGGCGGAAGGTGCGGTGCTCCCCCACCGATTCATCCCATGCCACGAGGTAGGGCTCGCCATCCACGATGAAGATGCGGGCCGGGTGCACGGTACGCTCGCTGGTGCGGTTGGAGGACATGCTCCAGTAGGTAAAGCGCACTTGCTGGCGCTTGTCGACGGCCCCCGCTAGCGCGGCCTGCACCTGCGACTCTTCGGGATTAATCGTGGCCAACGAGTCATAAATGGCGGCGGTCTTTTCATCCATGATTCCGCGCAGTTTCGCGGCAGCAGAATGGACTGCGGAGACGTCGACAAGCCCCGGCATTGCCTCGAGGGACTCAAGCGTTAGCAACAACGCGCCGGCCTCGGTGGGGGTCAAACGCAATGCCTGGGTGAGGCCCTGGTCGTTGTAGATTTCGATGCCATCGCGGTAGCTAAAGCTTAAATCGATAAGGTCTTCAGTATTGCGGCCTACACCAGAGCAGAAAAGTCTATCGACAGCATCCTTAAGTTCAGTAGGGGTCATCCCTAAATCCTCAGCGGCCTCCATCGGGGTTAGCCCCGGGTGGTTGCGAAGATACGGGATAAGGTTGAGGGAACGAACCAGCGATTGCAGCTTGCGAGGTTGATCAGCCACGGTGGGCCTCCTTCGTCGGTGCCTTTGTCGTCCCCGTGGTCGCGGCCACCGTCGCATCGGTACAGCCGACAGTTAAGAGTGTGATGATGTCAGCACGCACTTCTGGCGGTTCGATCACCACAACATCTGGCGCATAACCAGCAGCGGTGCGCACCAGCCAATCCCGCCGCACGGCGGTGAGTTCTACGAGGTTGTCCTCGCGCCTGCGTCCGGCGTCGACAAGCTCGACAGCTTGGCCCTCTGGTACGTCAAGGAGAGCGTCCACGGTATCGCCACGGTCTAGTGCCTCCACAACGAGCTCTTGCAGTGGTGCGGTGGGCTCGAGGTGCGTGGCTGCATGACGCGAACGCCTGACGTTATCCACGCGGGTAGCGCGAAACGTCCGGGGTGCTTCGCGGTCCACATCCCAACCAACGAGATAGACCCGATCACGGTGGTTGACCAGCCCCCAGGGATCCATGTGGCGGCGAACCGCTTTGGCAGAGGGCGTAGCGTAGTAATCGAAGGAGATACGTAGTCCAGCACGAACGGCCGTGATCACCGCGGTGACAAGCTCTGGGCTCAATCTGGTCATGTCATTGACTGCGGTATAAACCGGTGCACCGTTCAAGTCACGCGAAGCTCCCGAGGCCGCGATCTTGGTCCACGCAGATAGGCTGAAATCGCTTAAACCCCCAGGGGTGCCAATGCCGCCGGCAACGCCCAACACCATGGCCTCCTCAGGGGTGAAATCCACGGCAGGCAGCTGGTAGCTTTCGGGATCAAGGCGGTAAAGCGACCCTTGCTCGCCGCTGCTGTGCACTACCGGAACACCAGCGCGTTGCAGAGTCAGAATGTCACGGGAAAGTTGTTTCTGAAAAGCCTCGTCACTGCGAGACTGGTAGCCCTCGACGTGGCTGCGAATCCAGGCTGCGCTGCGGTCAGGAACTCCGCCTTGGTGCGCGGCGCCATGGAGGGCGAAGGTGAGGTTGGTGAGCCTTTCGATAGCGCGGTCTCTGACCGGCGTCCGGGCTGCAGTGCGATCTGCTGAAGGCATAGTGGCAGGTTCCTTGATCAGCTCTACGGCTCTACGAGCCTGGGTGCGAACGCATGTAGTCTAACAACCCATCTAGGCGCGGGTCCTCGGACACAAAGGGATCAGAGAATTCCTCGGTCATGGGCTCCGGACGGTTGACCTTCATCCGCGTCCAATCCACCGTTACCGCGGCATCGAACTCGCGGGCAACAGCGAGAAACTCCCCGCGCAGCTTGGCACGGGTGGTCTGCGGGGCGGTGTCAACGGCAGCATCGATTGCAGCATCGCCGATCCAGCGCTTCACCATGCCGCGCTGCTCCAATACGCTGTAGAGACCACGGCCGGGACGGATGTCGTGGTAGGTCAGATCAATCTGTGCCAGCTTGGGGTGCGACCAATCCCCGCCCAGGCGCTCTCGGTAGCGGTTCAGCAGGCTGCGCTTGATGACCCAGTCGATCTCGCGGTCGACGTCAGAAAAGTCCTGCGTCTCGATGGCCAGGAGGGTGCGCTTCCACAAGTCCACGACACGGGCCAGCTCAGCCGTCGGCGTGCCTGTGTCTTCGCGGTGTTCCAGCCAACGCTCAGCGGCGGTGCAGAGCTCTTGCTGCACGGCGAGTGCGGTGGTGCTGCCGCCTCCCTCAAGCGGGAGCTCGGTGCGGCCGGTGGGGTCGAGGGCGATAGCCCTAATGTGTTTAATTGGCTCGAGTACCGAGAATGCCGGCACCTCAAAACCGGCCTCCAGCATCTCCAGCATGAGCAGCGTGGAGCCAACTTTGAGGGCCATCGTGGGCTCAGCCATATTGGAGTCGCCGACGATAACGTGCATGCGACGGAAACGCTTCGAATCCCCATGCGGTTCATCGCGAGTATTGATGATGGGCCGCGAGCGAGTCGTGGCGGAGGACACGCCTTCCCAGACTTGGTCGGCGCGCTGCGAGAGCACGAAACGAGCTGCTTCTTCTCCCCTAGCAGGTCTAATCATCCCCGCGCCACAGATGAGCTGGCGTGTGATCATGAATGGCAGGAGAGCTTTGCCGAGGTCCTTGAGCACTACGTGGCGGCCGATGAGGTAGTTCTCGTGGCAGCCGTAGGAATTGCCCGCGGAATCGACGTTATTCTTGAACAGATAGACGGCGCGCTTCTCCCCCTCCGCCGCCAGATTTTCCTCCGCCTGCACGGCCATGCGGTTGACCATGGCATCGCCGGCGCGCTCATAGGCAATGAGCTGGCTCAGGCTATCGCATTCCGCGGTAGCCACCTCCGGGTGGGAGCCGACGTCAAGGTAGAGACGGGAGGCGTTGGTGCTAAAGATATTCGAGGAGGAGTACTTCGACACGATGGGCCGGAAAAGCACGCGGGCGATTTCATCCGGGGACATCACCCGCTGTCCATCGCTTGCGCTCGCAGTAATGCCGTACTCGGTTTCAACTCCCATGATTCGGCGCGCATAAACAGGGGCGCCACCGGAGGACCGTTCCACCTTTATTCGCCGCCCTTTTGGACGTAGGAGCGCACGAACTCCTCGGCATTGGACTCCAAAAGGCCGTCAATCTCGTCGAGGAGGTCATCGGTACCCGCGCTGTTGATGCTGACTTGTCCGGCATCGAACTCCGGAGTGTCGCCTCCTTGACCGTTGCCGCCACCGGCGTTGATCTGAGACTGTTGTCCGCTCATGGTGAGAGCTCCTTTCGCGAGTGGAGAATGCTGCGCTAATACAGTGTAGGGTACTCGATTCGCACCCCGAGCTGGCGCAAACTATCTACGAAGTCGGCGGCGCTGTTTGCAGATTCCAGCAAAACGCCCACCTCGTCCTGCCCAAGACGTGTGGTGTCGTCAAGCGCCACGCAGGCGGTTCCAGAGTTAGAACCTTCGGCTTCACCGATGCGGAAGGTCAGCGACTGCCAGGACGCCGCTAAGACATCCTCTCCGAACTTTCGGGTGGCATGGCCGCGCAGGTAGGCGCGAGTATCCGCAGGAGGAGTATCGGCAGCTGCGGCGATCTCTTCCTCGCTAACCAAAGTACGCATCTGTCCCTTGCGCACGAGCGCATGGTAGAGGGACTTTGCCGGATCGATATCGGTGTACTGCAGATCGATGAGCGCTAGCTTCGGGTCATCGGCATCCACGCCGCGGTCGAGGTAGCCCTTAATCAAGCGGTATTTGGCTACCCAATCCAGCAGGTGGGCGGCCTTGAGCGGGTTCTCGGCCAGGAGGTCGACAACCTCGTCCCAGGCGGCGAGCACTTTTTCATCCGCTTCTGAGGCGGCGGTGACCCTCTCCCGGTAGACCGCGAGGAGGTCGAGGGCGGTGAGGCGGCGGCCGTCGCGAAGCGTCAGCTGGTGCGTCAAGGTGAGGTCGCGGCTCACCCGCTGCACCTCCTCCACTGGCTCTGCTAGGCGCAGGTCACTAAAGTCCACGCCGCTCTCGATGGCATCGAGCACCAGCGAGGTCATGCCCAGCTTGAGCAGCGTCGAGGTATGGGAGATCGTGGCATCGCCGATGATGACGTGTAGGCGACCGAAGTCCTCGGCCACCGCGTGCGGCTCGTCGCGGGTGTTGATGATGCCGCGGTTCAGGGTGGTCTCCAAGGAGATTTCTTGCTCGATATAGTCAGCGCGCTGCGAGATCTGGAAGCCTGGTCCCTCTCCGTCAGCGCCCAAACCCATGCGCCCGGCACCGGTGACTACCTGGCGGGCGACGAAGAAGGGAATCAGCCCCTGGGCAATATCCTCGAAGTCCGTATCCCTGGAGTACTGATAGTTCTCGTGGCTGCCATAGGAAGCTCCCTTGCCGTCCACGTTGTTCTTGTAAAACTTCAGCGGCGGGCAGGGATCGTGCGTGGCCAGTACGGACGTGTCCTGAGCGGTCAACGATGCTACGGCCTCCCCTGCACGGCGCAGGATGAGGTCGCCGGCGGCGTCGTAAAGCATCGCATCCCAGGCATTCGTGCACTCCGGTGAGGAGTACTCGGGATGGGCGTGATCGACGTAGAAACGCGCACCATTGGCGGTCACCACGTTGGCCACTCCCAAAGCATTCGGATCCACGACGGGCACGGTGTGATAGCGCTTGAGATCGAAACCGCGGCTATCGCGCAGTGGGTGCTCCTCCCGAAAATCCCAGCGGGAGCGCGCACCGGTATGCAGGGCGGCATAGGCCACAACAGCATGGGTGGAGGTCACAATCGGTGACAGTGCCGGGTTGGACGGCGTAGAGATTCCATATTCAGTTTCGGTTCCTAGAACACGGCTCATGGCTACACTCCCATCAATTCGACCTCTGTGACATATGCGCCAGCAGAGGTACCGGCGACGATCTTCGCCCATTCCTCCGGGTTGGCGGAGGTCGGTACGTATTCAGATTCTGCCTGCTCAGCGGCGATGGCCTGGTGCAGGTGCGCGGCGGTGATGCCTGCGGGCTGTGCCGCTTCGCGGTTTGTGGTTGTGTCCAACGCTGCCTTAATCGCTAGCTTCTTGGCACGGGAAACGATGTTGGCGATCATGGCGCCAGACACGAAGTCCCGGTAGTGCAGCACGCGCGGATCCGCGTTAGCGAAGTGGAGTTTGACAAACGGCCGCTCGGCGTAGAGGTCTTCGACCGCGGTATCGATGAGCTGGGAAATATCGCCCTCGTGGGGGACGGACTCCGGGAAGTGGCGGGCAAAGATTTCGCGTGCGCCCTGTTTGGTCGGGCGGTTGACACGGATCTTGATGTCGAGGCGCCCCGGGCGCATGATGGCGGGGTCGATGAGTTCCTCGCGGTTGGTGGCACCGATGACGATGACGTTGCTGAGCTTCTCCACACCGTCCAGCTCCGTCAACAGCTGCGGGACGACGGTGGTTTCCATATCGGAGGACACGCCGGAACCACGTGTGCGGAAGATGGATTCCATCTCATCGAAGAAGATGATGACCGGGCGCTGGCTGCCATCGGCGCTGGGCTCGGAGGCAAGCTCGCGGGCGCGCTCAAAAATGAGGCGGATGCGGCGCTCAGTCTCGCCCACGAATTTGTTGAGCAGTTCTGGGCCCTTTACATTGAGAAAGTAGCTGGGGGCACTAGCTCCGAGCGACGCGGACAGCGAATGCGCCACCGCCTTGGCGATAAGCGTTTTGCCGCAGCCCGGCGGGCCGTAGAGCAGTACGCCCTTGGGCGGCTGGAGATCGTACTGGCGGTAGAGCTCCGGGTGCAGGAAAGGCAGCTCGACGGAGTCACGGATGAGGGAGATCTGCTCATCCAAACCGCCGATGTCCTCGTAGGAGACGTCAGGAACTTCCTCCAGCGTGAGTTGCGCTACCTCAGTCTTGTGCACGCGATCGGTGGCTACACCAGATTTGGGCTCAACCAAGAGGGTATCGCCGGCGCGCACGGTATCCCGCAGTGCTGCAGCGAGGAGAACAACCTGCTCCTCACCAGAGGAATTGATGACCACGGCGCGGTCGGTGCCGAGACGTTCTTGGAGCGTTGCCAGCGCGCCCGTATTCACCGGGGCGCAGGCCTCCACGACGACGAAGCCCTCGCCCAAGCGAACCTGCTGACCAACTTTCAGGGAGCCGGGCTCCAGGTTTGGCGAAATCTTGACCCGCATGGCTCGGCCATTGGTATAAACCTCGGCGTCACGGCGTGAATCATGCGCGCGCCCGGAATAGCCAAGAAAGACACCGTACGTTGAGGCGGGCTCCGCAAGAGCATCAACTTCCGCGAGCATCTGCTGAAGCTTTGTACGCGCATCCTTCAACAGGGCAGCAAGCTTGGCATTGCGTTCAGCGAGCTGCTCTATCTGGCGACGCTGCTGGCCAAGTTCCTGGGAATGAGTGGCATCGTTCATAGAGTCCACCCTAGCGCGCAGTGCGCCACGTTTAGCGTGAGGGGCTTATTTTCGGGCGCGGCGCTGTGGGCGGGGCGGAGTGACGCCGTCGGCAAGCCGGCGCGTCCAGATCAGAAACGCGGTGTGCGCGTTCATGCGATGCTCCGGGCGGGTGGCCAAACCTTCCACCTTCCATTCACGCACGAGGGACTCCCAGGCCCGCGGCTCCGTGAAGCACTTGAGCTCGCGGATTCCCTCCATCACCTTCATCAGCTGTGGCACTGTGGCCACGTAGGTCATGAAAACGCCGCCTGGAATGAGGATGTCGCGCACCTTCTCGAGGTGCTCCCAGGGCTCGAGCATGTCTAGGATGACGCGGTCCACGGGGCCGCCCAGCTCCTCGACGGTGACATCGGCCAAGTCTCCCAGACGCGGGCTCCACCATTCGGGCTGTTTACCGAAGTATTCGGTGACGTTGTCCACGGCGTATTCCAAGTGGTCATCGCGTACCTCATAGGAGAAAACGTGGCCTTCCGGCCCCACGGCGCGCAACAGCGTCATTGAGAGAGCACCGGAACCGGCGCCGGCCTCGAGCACGCGTGCGCCCATGAAGATATCGCCTTCGACCAGAATCTGCGCGGAGTCTTTGGGATAGATCACCGCGGCACCCCGTGGCATCGACAGGACATGGTCCACCATGAGGTGGCGGAACAGGAGGAAGGAGCTACCCAGAGTCGAATCGATGACGGAGCCCTCATCCATGCCGACGACATCATCGTGGTTGATGATGCCCTTGTGCGAATGGAACTGGCCTCCCTCCTCGAGGACGATGGTGTAGTGACGCCGCTTGGCATCGGTGAGCTGCACGCGGTCGCCGTAGCGGAAGGGGCCTGAATAAGCCATGGCGTGGGAACCTTTCACATAGTTGAAGGTGGTAAGGATTAACCCACCAAGTATGCCTCAAGGGCGTTACCAAGCCATAGTTGGTCGCGCTCGCCCACCAACTCGCGGGCCGAGTGCATCGAAAGCATCGGAACTCCCACGTCGACGGTGGGGATGCCCAAGCGAGTGGCGGAAATCGGCCCGATAGTAGAGCCGCAGGGCACGTCGTTATTTCCCACGAAGCGCTGGGCCGGAACGTCCGCACGGCGGCAGGCGGATTCCCACAGGGCCACGGTGTGAGCATCGGAGGCGTAGCGCTGGTTGCCGTTGATCTTGGTCACAGGTCCCTGGCCGATGATCGGGTGGTGCGTGGGATCGTGCTTCTCCGCGTAGTTGGGGTGCACGGAGTGGGCGGCATCCGCAGACACACAGCTGGACCGCGCGAACATCTGGAAGCGCTGCTCCTCGTTTGCGCCGAGCGCCCGTGCCGTACGGGTAAGGATATCTCCCAGAATCGGGCAGCCCGCGCCATAGCGCGAGGAGGAACCGACCTCTTCGTGGTCGAAGGCCGCCATGACGAGGATGTCCTTGTGCTCAATTGAGTCGGCGTTGCGGGCGGCGGCGAGGAGGGCACGCAGGGAGGCGTGAACGGAAGAGAGATTGTCCATGCGTCCAGCAGCGATGAGCTTTTCGCCGGCGCCAAAGACCTCACCGCGCTGGGCATCGGCGGTAATGAGGTTGAAGGAAGCGATATCTTCCGGGGCGACGCCTAGCTGCTTGCCGACGACCCCCATCACCGACGTTTCCGGAGTGCCCACGGAGAGCACTGGCTGCATGTGGCGCTGGCGATCCGGTTTGAACTCATCCTTGCGGTAGAGGTGAATCGCCAGCGAGGGAAGACGAAGCAGCGGGCCGGTGTTGACCAAGTGGCGGGTGCCATCACGCAGGACGACTTGACCACCGACGGTGAGCTCGCGATCAAACCAGCTGTGGAGAAGGACTCCGCCATAAACCTCGACGGCTACCTGCTGCCAGCCGGCGGAATCGAAATCCGGGGTGGGCTTGAGAGCAAGACCGGGCGAATCAGTATGGGAGCCGATAATCCGGAAACCCGAATCCAGGCCAGCACCTTCGGGGACGAACCATGCCATGACCGCACCACCCCGGACCATGACGTGACCGCCTGGTGCAGCCGACCATTCGGCAGACTCGTCTTGGCGGCTAAAACCCGCATCAACGAGTGCGCGCGCTACCTCCTCAGCCGCGTGATAAGAGGAGGGACTGGCGGCGATGAAATCGAGAAAATCTTGCGTAGTGCTCATGCCTACTAGCTTGCCACGGACCGTCGGGAGATGCGGGCGGGAACGAGGTTGCCTATGCGCTAGGCTGAGGAACATTATGCCGAAAAGACTAGCCCTCTCCCCTTCCCGTGCCTCCGATTACAAGCAATGCCCTCTGCTCTATCGCTTCCGGGCCATTGACAAATTGCCTGAACCTAAGACAAAAGCTCAGGTCAAGGGAACACTGGTCCACGCTGTGCTGGAGAAGATGCACCAGCTGCCCCGCGAGCAACGTGAGTACCCGGCCGCGGTGAAAATGATTAAGCCCGAATGGGCGGTGATGCTCGACTCCGATCCGGAGCTGCGTGAATTGGTACCCGAGCCCGAGGAGCTGGATTTCTTCGTCGAAGCACGCCAGCTCATCAAGGGGTACTTCCAGATGGAAAACCCCCAAGGTTTCGACGCCCACGAGTGCGAGATGTACGTCGATACCGTTCTGCCCAACGGTGTGCCTGTCCGCGGGTTCATCGACCGCGTAGACGTTGCCCCCACCGGCGAAGTGCGCGTGGTGGACTATAAGACGGGAAAGAAGCCGCTTCCCCGGTATTCCCAGGACGCGCAATTCCAAATGAATTTCTACGCGCTGGTGTACTGGCGGCTGCTCGGCACCATCCCCACGCAGCTGCGGCTGATGTACCTCAAGGTCTTGGATTCGATGTTCCTCACGCCCGGGCCAGAAGAGCTCGAGTACTTCGAGCGTGACCTAGGCGAGCTCTGGGCCAAAATCGAAGGCGATGGCAAGGCCGGAGATTTCAGGCCGAAGACGTCAAAGCTGTGTGGTTGGTGCTCGTTCCAAGACCTCTGCCCGGCTTTTGGCGGTACGCCACCCGAGTATCCCGGGTGGCCCGACCAGACCTCGTAGAACGTCGCGCTGCGTAGACCGTGCCGCGGCTTAGAACAACCCAGAGATGGAACCGTCAGCGGCAACATCGATGTTGTTCGCTGCAGGCTTCTTGGGAAGGCCCGGCATGGTCATGACATCACCGGTCAGCGCCACGATGAAACCAGCGCCTGTGCGCGGCTGCAGCTCGCGGACGTGCAGGACGTGGCCCTCCGGAGCGCCGAGCTGGCTCGGATCATCCGAGAAAGAGTACTGGGTCTTGGAAATGACGACTGGGAACTGCTCCCAACCATTGTCCTTGATGTACTTCAAATCCTTCAACGCCTTGGAAGAATACTCCACCCGCTCGGCGCGGTAGATTTCCTTGGCGATGGTGTCGATGGAGGCCTCAATTCCCTCAGCGGGATCGTAGAGCTGGTGTGAGGAGCTTTGGGAGAGGTTGTTCAGAAGGCGCTCAGCTAGCGCAGTCGCCCCTGCACCACCCTTCGCCCACACCTCTGCTTCTTCAAGAGCCACGTCGAAGTCAGCTGCCCACTGACGCATGAACTCGCGCTCGGCCTCAGTATCGCTCCAGAAGAGGTTGAGCGCGACCACTGGCTTGAGACCGAACTTGCGCACGTTCTCTACGTGGCGCTCGAGGTTCACCACGCCTTTCTTTAGCGCCTCCAAGTTCTCGGTAGTGAGTTCCTCGCGCGGCTGTCCGCCGTTGTACTTCTGGGAGCGGATGGTCGCGACAACGACGGCGCCGGCGACATCAAGCTCACCAAAGCGGGACTTGATGTCCATGAATTTCTCGCCACCGAGGTCCGCCCCGAAACCTGCTTCCGTGAGGACGATATCGCCGAAGCGCATAGCAGTCTGGGTGGCCAACAGCGTGTTGCAGCCATGAGCGATGTTGGCGAAAGGACCGCCGTGGACGAAAGCCGGCGTACCGCCCAGGGTCTGGACTAGGTTGGGGTTCAGCGCATCGCGCATCAGGGCGGTGAGTGCGCCCTCTGCGCCCAAGTCGCGGGCGGTTACCGGCTGCTGGTCATAGGTGTAGCCCACAGTGATATCACCGAGGCGTTTCTTCAGGTCTGCCAAATCGGTAGCGAGACCGAGGATGGCCATGATTTCCGACGCCGCAGTAATGGTGAATCCGGTCTCCCCCGGCACTCCGTGCGCTGGGCCACCAAGACCGGTGACGACGTTGCGCAGAGCGCGGTCATTGACGTCAATGCAGCGCTGCCAGGTGATGCGGCGCGGATCGATGTTGAGGGCGTTGCCTTGGTGGATGTGGTTATCGATGATGGCGGCCAATGTGTTAGTGGCCGCGGCGATAGCGTGGAAGTCGCCGGTGAAATGAAGGTTGATGTCCTCCATCGGTACAACCTGCGAGTAGCCGCCGCCCGCAGCGCCACCCTTGATACCCATGACGGGGCCTTGAGAAGGTTCGCGAAGCGCGACGATTGCCTTCTTGCCAAGCTGTGTGAGGGCATCGGTCAAACCGATAAGTACGGTGGACTTTCCCTCGCCGGCTGGTGTCGGAGAGACACCAGTGACGAGTACCAGCTTGCCATCGGCGGGAATATCCCCAACCTGGGTGATATCCACCTTGGCTTTGTTCTGCCCATAAGGGATGAGGGCGGGCGCTGGGATTCCAGCGCGGGCGGCAATATCTGTGATGGGTTCGAGCTGGTGGGCTTGGGCAATGTCAACATCAGAAGGTTGCGTAGTCATGCCCACCAGCTTAGCGCTCTAAAGAAGCCTCTTGAGCAACATTAGATAATTTCTAGATGATGCTAAAGCAGGACCGCACCGAAGGCGTAGCACAGGAGGACAGACAAGGCGATGCTAACGGTGCCGGGGATGATGAACGGGTGGTTGAAGACAGCCTTTCCGATGCGGGTCGAGCCGGTGTCATCCATCTCAACGGCTGCCAACAGGGTCGGGTAGGTCGGCAGGATGAACAGAGCGGATACCGCAGGGAAGGCAGCCACAGCGGTCAGTGGGTTGACGCCGAGGGCCAGAGCCGCCGGCATGAGAGCCTTGGTGGTCGCGGCTTGCGAGTACAGCAGCGCCGCAGCAAAGAAGAGCACGACGGCCAGCAGCCAAGGGGCGGATTCGATGACGGAGCCGGAGATGGCCTGAATGTCCTCCATGTAGTGGTTAATGAGCGTGGTGCCCAACCAGGCCACACCAAGCACACAGATACAGGCGGACATGCCCGACTTGAACACTGGCGTATTAAGTACGTCGCCGGCGGAGATCTTGGTGATCATCACGATAAGGGTTGCGGCAGTGAGCATCACCGTCATGATGGCTTCATTGCGGGGCAGAGTCGGCTCTTCGATGAGTCCCACCTGAGAAGATGTCAGGGTGGCCCACAGCATAACGATGACGATGGCAACGAGGAAGATGATGACGGAGGTCTTAGCGCCCTGTACCGGGCTGTAATTCTGGGAGCCCTGCGGCATCTTTACCAAGCCTTGGGCCTTGCGCTCCTGGTATACGGGATCATCTTCTAACTCCGCGCCGGAACGGTTGGCAATCCACGCGGCAGGGAAAATGGAGAGAAATGTCGCCGGAATGAGCACGGCGAGGATCTGCAAGTAGCCCACGTTCATGGGCTCCAAGAGGGAGGCTAGCAACACCACGGCGGCGGAGATAGGCGAGGCACAGATGGCCATTTGTGAGGCCACCACAGAGATGGACAGCGGACGGGATGGGCGAACCTTGCCTTCCTTGGCCACCTCAACGATGACGGGAAGTGTAGAAAATGCCGTGTGGCCGGTACCCGCCAGAACGGTCATAAGCCAGGTCACGACAGGGGCATAGAACGTGATCTTCTTAGGATTCTTGCGAAGGAATTTCTCGGCGAGGTACACCAGATAGTCCATGCCGCCGGCGCGTTGCATAGCAGCAATGGCCGCGATAACGGTCATGATGATGCCGATGACATCGAAAGGAATGTCTTCGCGTGTAACGGGAACGCCGCTCAGGCCGAGAAGCAGGACGCCCAAGCCGCCGGCCATGCCAATGCCGATCGAACCAATTCGGGCACCGAGATAAATCGCCGCAAGGACGATGAGGATGTGCACTACAACCATTGTGTTACTCCAATATGTGCAGTTTAACTGCAGTATGGGTGGTAATTCGCGCGACGGTCAGTACACGACCATGGCGCGAGAACTGACAGTTTTTATTCTTCCTTATTGGTGTGGCTTTAGCGAGTATTCAGGCCCGATTGTGTCCGTTTACACACCCCCTTCGCTGGAAGGAGATCCAAGGGGCTTTAGACGTGGACAGCCACTGAAAGAAAACGACGCGCCCGCGCTACCTTCAACGAGGCAGCGCGGGCGCGTGGCGTGCAGCATCAGCGTTTCTATACGCTAGTGCTGTGGCACAGCTCTATTCGTCGATGTAGAGCTGACCGCGGAATTCTGGGTGCATAAGGTTCTCTACAGACAGAACCTTGTTGAGAGTCTCTTCGTCGAGCAGGCCCTTCTCCAGAACAAGCTCCTTGACTCCCTTGCCGGTCTTGAGGGACTCCTTAGCAATCATGTCACCGTTGTGGTGGCCGATGAACGGGTTCAGGTAAGTGACGATACCAATGGAGTTCTCCACGTAAGCGCGGCACACATCAGCGTTTGCGGTGATGCCCGTGACGCACTTCTCGCGCAGGGTATCGACGGCGTTGCCCATGATACGGATGGACTGGAACAGCGCCTCACCGATGACAGGCTCCATGACGTTGAGCTGCAGCTGGCCAGCCTCAGCCGCCATGGTGACGACGTGGTCATTACCGAAGATCTTGAAGCAGACCTGGTTAACAACCTCCGGGATAACCGGGTTGACCTTACCCGGCATGATGGAGGAACCAGCCTGACGCGGCGGCAGGTTGATCTCTGCCAGGCCAGCGCGCGGACCAGAAGACAGCAGGCGCAAGTCGTTAGAAATCTTGGCCAGCTTCATTGCCGCACGCTTGATGGTGGAGTGCAGCAGTACATAAGCACCACAGTCAGAGGTTGCTTCAATGAGATCGCGGGCGGTCTTAATCTCCAGACCAGTGACCTCGGACAGTGCGGCGGTGACCTGGTGGCGGTAGCCGGCCGGGGTGTTCACGCCAGTTCCGATAGCGGTTGCGCCGAGGTTGATCTCCAGCAGACGCTTCTGGGCGTCGCGCAGGATGGCCTGCTCTTCCGCAAGGTTGTGCGCAAAGGCCTTGAATTCATCACCAAGGGTCATCGGAACGGCATCCTGCAGCTGGGTGCGGCCCATCTTCAGGATGTCAACGAACTCATTGCCCTTGGCGTGGAATGCTGCCTGGAGGGTATCAATGCGCTCGATGAGGTCCTCCATGGCGTAGTAGATGCCCAAGCGGAAGCCGGTTGGGTACGCGTCATTGGTGGACTGGGACATGTTGACATCATCGTTTGGGTTGATGACGTCGTAGGAACCCTTTTCCTCACCGAGGTACTCGAGCGCCAGGTTGGCTACAACCTCGTTGGTGTTCATGTTGAGGGAGGTACCAGCACCACCCTGGAAGACATCCAGCGGGAACTGGTCCATGCAGCGGCCTTCTTCCAGGATCTGGTCACAAGCCCAGATGATTGCCTCTGCTTTCTTCTTAGGAAGGACGTGCAGACGGCGGTTAGCCATCGCGGTGGCCTTCTTGACCTGCACCATACCGCGGATGAAATCCGGGATGGTGTTGATGGTCACGTAGGAAATCTGGAAGTTTTCGATAGCGCGCAGCGTGTGAACGCCGTAGTACGCATCACTCGGAACCTCCACGGAGCCGAGAAGATCAGTCTCAGTACGCGTCTTCTTGCTAGACGGGGCCTTCGAAGACTTGTTAGTGGCCTTTTCCTCGACCTCAGACTTCACGTCCTTGGTCTCCTTGGCCTCTGGCTGAGCATCCTTCTTAGTTGTCTTTGCCATCGGGGCTGACTCCTTGCATAAAAATCGAAGAACGATGATGGTCAGCCACCATAGTAGCTAGGTGCGCGAATAAAATGTTTGGAATAACCCCCTAAAAGCGGGCAATGCGCAGATCTGAAGCGAGAATCGCTTCTGCTCCGAGCCCTTCGAGGCTGTCCATAACCTGATTCGCCAACTTGCGGGGAACCATGACGCGCACGGCGACCCAACCTTCCCGGGCCAAAGGAGAGATGGTCGGTCCCGTCAGACCAGGAGTCACTGCTTCGACCTCAGGCAGCTTTTCCTCTGCCACGTTGTAGTCGAGCATGACGAAGTGGCGTGCATTGAGGATTCCGCGGATACGACTGAGCACAACGTTCTCATCTGCAGTGACGTCTTCGCCCTCGCGCTTGATCACCACAGCCTCCGAAGTCACGATGGGCTCACCGAAGGGTTCAAGGCCCTGCTGGCGCAGTGTGGTGCCTGTGGAAACCACATCGGCAATGACATCTGCGACACCAAGGTGAATCGAAATCTCGACCGCACCGTCAAGGCGGATGACTTGCGCGTCGATGTCATTGGCTGCAAGGTGATCACGAACCACGTTGGGATAAGACGTGGCAATACGCTTGCCCTGCAGCTTGGCGACGTCCCACTCCTCCCCCGCCGGTGCGGCATAGCGGAAGGTGGAGCCGCCAAAATTCAGGGCTAGAACTTCGTTGAACTTTGCGCGGGAATCCAGTGCCAAATCACGGCCGGTGATGCCCAGATCCAGGACGCCCTGCGCCACGTAGATGGCAATATCCTTTGGGCGCAGGAAGAAGAACTCGACTCCGTTCTCCTCATCCACGACGTTGAGTGACTTGTTGTGCCCACGGCCTTTGTATCCAGCTTCCTTCAGGATTTCGAGGGCGGCCTCGGACAGAGACCCCTTGTTGGGGACGGCAATTTTGATCATTGGTGTGCGGTACTTTCTACGCTGACTGTGATGTTGGCTGTGTACTAGGACGGCAAGGGGCCGACTAAAGGTAGGAGTAAATATCCTCGAGCTTCAGGCCGCGCTTATGCGCCATAACCTGGAGCCAGTACAGCAGTTGCGACATCTCCTCAGCGAGTTCCTCATCAGACTGGTACTCGGCCGCAATCCACACTTCGCCAGCCTCTTCGATGATTTTCTTGCCCAAGTGGTGGATTCCTTTATCGAAGGCTTCCACGGTGCCGGAGCCTTCGGGGCGTTCGGCGATCTTCTGGGACAGTTCCTCAAACAGGCTTTCAAAATTCTTCACAAAAGAATATTCTTCCACACCGCTGCATAAAATTCTGCACCCCGGCCGAAATTCTCCGGCTACAGTGAGCGCAAGCGCTGATACCACTCATAAATATCGCGCGCCGTCGCACCTTCCAGGTGGCGGTGCCCACTGCCTCGCAGTTCGGCGATGACAGTGACCTCGTCTGGGACTGCAACATGCTCCCCTTCCGGCAGGCCAATGACCGTGCAACCCGCGTCAACCGCGGCGCGCATACCGGCCGCCGAATCCTCGAATACGAGGCAATCCTGGGGTCGAGCACCTACCCGGCGGGCAGCCTTGGCATACATATCAGGAGCTGGTTTGCCGTTGGGAACCTCGTCGCCGCAGATCGTGTCAACGAAATAGTCTCGGCCCAACGCCGCGATTGCGGAATCCGCCACGTAGCGCTCAGTGTTCGTGGTCACCATCATCGGCATTCCCGCATCCTTGAGCTCACCAAGAAGCTCCGAAATTCCCGGGAATATCTCGAGATGCTCGGCAAATAGCGACTTTACGTAGTCGAACATGAGCATGCGGTAGCGTTCGCTATCACCAGACTGGAGCTCGACGCCGGCTTTGTCAGCGCAGATCGCGAGCGTGTCCTCGAAGGTCGCGCCGACCGTCGCCAAACGCTCAGTAGGTGTCAGCCGGCGCCCCAACGTCTCGGAGAGGTAAAAGGTGGCCTCTTCCCATAAAGGTTCAGAGTTAGTGAGTGTGCCGTCCATGTCCCAGAAGATCGCAGCGGGACGACAGGTATGTGCTGTCTGATCGGTATCAGTCAATTAGAAATCCAGCTCCGGTAGCTGCGCGAGGGCTTCATCATCTGCACCTGTTGCTGCGGAGGCCGAGTGAATAAGCTCGGTGAGCTCCTCCTTCTCCTCCGGCTCAAGTACAGCGTCGGCATTCTTGCGGTTGAAAGCTGCGAGCTTCTCGACGGAAGGACGCACCGCAGCTCCCAGGAGACCACCATCTGGATCATCTGGAAGTTTATCCAGGTTCTCGAGGAAGGACTCCAAGATGGAGCGGAGGTCTGGGAGCACCGAAGCATCAAACGGTGCCTCCCAGAACTCCTTCTCCTCTTCCTTGAGGTAATCCCCGGTAGCGAAGGACTGCAGGTTGGATATGAACTCATCAACGGTGGGCTGGAATTCTGCACGAATCGTCATGAGCTAAATCATGCCTGAAGTTTCCTAGAGGCGCACGCCAAGCAAGGAATTAACTGCAGTGCGCAGCACATTAGATGCTTCTTCGGACGCATCCACTGCCCCTGGGGCATTCTCAGCCCACTGATCAAGAATCGCAATAGCGCGCGGGGTATCCACATCGTCTGCCAACGCTTGGCGCACGTTGTGGACAACGTCCTTGATCTCTTCCACGGTTCCTGGGTTTCGGGAGGCCGCGCGCCAGCGCTCCAAACGCTCCTGCGCGGTGTGCAGGACCTCGTCGGACCAGTCCCGGTCCTCACGGTAGTGGCTGGAGAATACTCCAAGGCGAATCGCAGAGGGATCAACGCCTGCCTCCACTAGCTTGTGGACGAAGACCAGGTTACCCAAAGACTTGGACATCTTGGTGCCCTCCAAGCCAATCATGCCGGTGTGCACATAGGACTGGGCCATGCGTTTGACACCACGGGCGGCCTCAGCATGCGCCGCAGAAAACTCGTGGTGCGGAAACTTGAGATCCGAACCTCCACCCTGAATATCGAAGCTGGAGCCGAGCCGGTTGGTCGCGATGGCAGAACACTCAATGTGCCAGCCCGGACGCCCCGGACCAAAAGGAGATTCCCAGGCGGGTTCGCCCTCGCGGTGGGCACGCCAAATCAAGGCATCTAGCGGATCACGCTTACCGGGGCGGTCCGGGTCACCGCCGCGCTCGGCAAAGAAGGTCTCCATCTGCTCCCGGGAACAATTCGATTCGTAGCCGAAGTTCCTCGTGGCCTCGATGGATGCGTAGACGTCCGGATAGTCGGGGTCATCGACGACGTAGGCTGCACCTGCGTCGAGAAGCGCCTGCACCATCTCCGTGATCTCATCGATGGCTTCCATCGCCCCAACGAAGTGCTGCGGAGGAAACACAGAGAGCAGTTCCATGTCGGAGCGGAAAAGATTGATCTGCGAGGTACCCAACTCGCGCCAATCCACGCCATCGCGCTCCGCGCGTTCGAAGAGCGGATCATCCACGTCGGTGATGTTCTGGGCGTAATTCACCTTGTAGCCGTTATCCAGCAGCTGGCGGTAGATCAGATCAAAGGTGAGATAGGTCGCCGCATGGCCCAGGTGGGTGGAGTCATACGGGGTAATACCACAGACATACATGGTGGCGGTCTCCCCCTCGATGTTGAGCTTTTTTACCTCTTCATCAGCGGAATCATAGAGGTGAAGCGGCGACGGGGCGCCAGGTACGGAATCGATGTGCGGGACAGGCCAAGAGTGCATGGGCACCATCCTAACGTGTACTGACTCCGCAACTGGCGCATGCCCGGTTATTAAGGGGCGAGCACTCCGAGGCCCAGCAAGAGCATGACGAGGAGCCCGACAGGGATGCGGTAGGCCGCAAACCACTCGAATGAATGGCTACCCACGAACTTCAACAGCCACGCAATAGACGCATAGCCGACGACGAACGCGATGAGCGTGCCGACGAGCAGTTGGGCGCCGGTGGCAGATTGCCCCACGGTGGGGCCAAAGGCGTCGCCAAGCGAAAACAGGCCCGAAGCCATAACCGCAGGAATGGCGAGGAGGAAGCTAAAGCGCGTCGCCACCTCACGATCCAAGCCCAAAAAGAGGCCGCCCGAAATCGTGCCTCCCGAGCGCGAGACACCTGGGATGAGAGCCAAGCACTGGCATAGGCCCATGACGATGGCATCGCGCATCGTCAATTCCTCGAAGCTGCGTTCCTTTTTGCCCACCCTCTCAGCGATGATGAAGACAACGGAGAAAAGCACGAGCATGGACGCCGTAATCCACAGGTTGCGCAAGTTATCCCTGATCAGGTCCTTGCCCAGGACGCCGAGGATGCCAATCGGGATTGAGCCGACGATGACCATCCACCCCATGCGGTAGTCCTGGCCACGCTGCTCCTTGTGCACGAGACCTATGAACCACCCTTTGAGGATCTGCCAGATCATTCCCGCGAAGTACACAATCACTGCTAACTCAGTGCCGAGCTGGATAACGGCAGTAAAGGAGGCGCCGGCGTCCTGCCCCCAAAAGAGCGTGGAGACGATGCGTAGGTGCCCCGAAGAGCTCACGGGGAGGAATTCGGTGAGGCCTTGGACAAGAGACAAGACGATGACCTGTACCCATGTCATGGCGTCAGTTGTAGCTGTTGTAGTCACCCGCGACAGCCTACTAGCGCGGTCCATGGCTTCCGGTTTCCACCACGCTGACTGCTAGGATGAGGGATCGTGAAAATGCGTCGAGTCCTGCTTTCTTCTGCCCTTCTTGCCAGCACATGTGCCCTTGCCGCCTGCAATCCCACGGAAGGGGTTGGCGGGGACCCCAACTCGGCGGTCTATGGCAAGGCTGAACCCGCTTCTTCCCCAGAGTCATCGAAGCCAGTGGGCACCGTCGTGCCCTACACTGCCGTGACTGACCTCGCGGCGGTGGGTGATACCCTCGCCGTGCGCACCGAGGATTCCCTCGCTGTAGGTTCGGCTGCGGACTTTGAGGAAGAAAAGGCCACGCAGATTTCCGTCGATCAGAAGTGCGGCGACCTGACTGCTTCTGACAAGCATTTCCTCCTCGCGTGTGGGGAAAAAGTCTTGCTTATTGATCCGTCTCAGCCGGATTCCCCTCAGGAATTGGCAGTGGATGAGGAGCAGCCAGTAACGGTAGCCGCGGAGGCTTCCAGCGGTGAAGTATTCGTTGGTTCAAAGGACTCGGCCACCGTCGGCGTGTACCGCGACGGGGAACGCAGTACCGGCATCACGGTGGAGGCCGGTTCGGATCAGCTCATTTCCGTTCCTGTTTCTGATGGTGCGGACGGCATCGTCCGCGTCTTAAGGGAAGACTCGACGATTCAATCTCTCGATTGGGAAAAGGACCGTGCGGGCGGGCGTCTTCGCGTAGGCCAGGGCGTCGGCCAGATCTCCGGCGGCGAAGGGGCCGTGGTCGTGGCATCGGACACCGTAGGCAAACGCGTGGCTATCTACACTGCCAGCGATGTTATTCGCCTGCACCAGTACGGCAACACCGACGGCACACCGTGGGGCGTGGCTTGGGATGCCGGCCGCACACTGGCGTGGGTAACCACCACCGATAACAACCATCTCCACGCCTATACCGTTTCCGCGGGCGTCCCAGAAAACGTTGGCACCATGGACACTGTAGCTGATGCACGCACGATTGCTGTGCTGGGCGACGGCACCCTCGTCACCGCCTCCGCATCCGGTGAAGGCCTCCAGTTCATCACCGATCCGCAACTCGACGCATCACCGCGCTAGCATCCGGTCTCAAAGACCTCATTCGCAACCTCAGCTAAGGACACTTCATGCAGTACTCCGCCCTTGACCGCGCCCGCCATGCTGCCTACCAGGCAGCATTGAAGGGAATGTTTAAACTCGACCCAGAGCGAATCCACGGAATCATCAACGGCGGGCTCGCTATCTTCCAAGCCGGTGGCCCGCTCAATCGCGCGCTGGGAAAGGTGGTACCGGTTAATGATCCGGTATTGGAGCAGGAAGTCTTTGGGGTGCGTTTCCCACGCCCGCTAGGGTTGGCGGCCGGCTTCGACAAGAACGCGGCGGCTGCTGATGTCTGGACCCCCGTTGGCTTCGGCTATGCCGAGCTGGGCACCATCACCCCGAAGGCGCAGCCCGGAAACCCTGCTCCCCGCCTGTTCCGACTCAAGGCGGACAAGGCAATCCTAAACCGCATGGGCTTTAACAATGAGGGTGCTCTGGCCGCCGCGCGCAATCTACGCAAGCGCCGCTACAACGATGTCGTGGGCATCAACATTGGCAAGAACAAGGTCACCGACGCCGACCATGCTGTGGATGACTACCGTCAATGCGCATCTGTGCTGGGGGATCTGGCCGACTATGTCGTGGTTAATGTGTCCTCCCCTAATACCCCAGGATTACGTGACCTGCAGGCAGTGGAGTCTCTCCGCCCCATCATGGAGGCCGTGGTGGCATCAACTTCTTCGCCGGTCTTGGTCAAGATTGCTCCCGATCTCAGCGATGAAGATATTGATGCCGTGGCGGATATGGCCGTGGAAGTTGGCTTGGCCGGAATCGTGGCTACCAACACCACTATTTCCCGCGAGGGCTTGAAAACCCCGTCTGACGAGGTCGCTGCCATGGGCGCGGGTGGCGTGTCGGGCCCTCCGGTGGCTGCACGTGCGCTGGAGGTACTGAAGCGCCTTCACACCCGCGTGGGCGATGAACTGGTGCTGGTCTCGGCGGGAGGAATCTCCACGCCGGAGCAGGCATGGGAGCGTATCACTGCCGGTGCCTCGCTGCTGCAGGGCTACACCGGACTGATTTACGGTGGACCGGATTGGATTCGCGATATCCACCGCGGCATTGCCCAGCAGATTCACGCGCACGGCCTCAGTAACATCTCGGAGGCAGTTGGCTCCGGCCTGGGATGGATCGACTAAGACCCCGTAGAGTTTTTCGAGGGGCTCAGCCCTGTCGATGAAGCGAAGCGCGGATGGGGCTTCCGCGCTTTAAGCGTTTCGCTTAACGCAGTGTGCGGCGGATAATGACCGCGCACAGGCCTGCAGCCACGGCGTAGAGGAAGACCACGTACTGCCCCATCGTGGTGAGGACTGTACTGGGCAGTGCGCGGCTAGCAATGATGAGCACCAGCGCCAGGACTAGCGCAATGATTTGCTCGCGGCTGCCGCGCTGATCGCGGCGTTGGGTGCTGAATGCACCGACGAGCAGCGCCGCACCAACGATGGCGAGGCGGCGCCATGTCCATTCAAAGGTGGCGCCCCAGCCGTCGGTGAAAATCGATACGAGCCCAAATAGTGCTAACACGGCGGCCAGCAACATGAAAGCGCCGCCCACGCGCAGGGCGGCGGGGATATCTACTCCGTCAGTCGTGGGGTTGGTATCCGAATTCCTAGTCATTGTGCCGAGTTTAATGGGCCGTATTAATGGGCCTCGTACCAGCCCCAAGTAATCGCGCGGCCGAGGGTGTGGATGAAAAGGTTAAACCCAAGGACCGTCGGCGTTGCCTCCGGGTCGATGTCGAGGCGCTCAACGTCGACAGCGTGGACCGCAAAGAGGTAGCGGTGCGGGGAATGACCAGCTGGCGGCTGGGGACCGTAATAAACGCGCTGGCCGGAGTCTCCGCGCAAGCTGATGACACCTTCATGCCCAAGGTCTTCCGCGGAGCCTGCTCCCGTAGGAAGCTCACGTACGTCAGCCGGAATATTGAACGCAGCCCAGTGCCAGAAGCCGGAACCCGTCGGAGCGTCCGGGTCAAAGCAGGTGACAGCGAAGGACTTGGTTCCCTCGGGTACGTCCGACCACGAGAGTTGCGGTGAGATGTTCTCAGGAGCGCGGAAGCGCTCTGCGATCTCTGCGCCCTCTTCGATATCGGAGGACGTGACGGTAAACGCGGGGACATCTCCCAGCGGTGCATAAGGGTCCGGGCCCGGAAAACGGGAATCGGTGGCGTAGCTCTCAATGGAATCTGAAGTGTTCTTAGTCATAGATCCATTTGTACCGGAAAGCTAAAACCCGCGCCGGCATTCGGCCTTGGGTTATCGACATAAACTCAACCTCAAACTTGAGGGCCTGCTCGAGGGTCTAGCAAGTTTCATCAGTGTGTTTTCAACACTCAGAATAAGCTTTAAAACACTGTTTGAAGTGCTGATTTGTGAAGTTATGCCAATTCGGGATACAGTATGCGAGTGCCCAGCCGAGAGGCTGAACAAACACCCTAGCCCGGGTGGCGGAATGGCAGACGCGCTAGCTTGAGGTGCTAGTGTCCTATTAACGGACGTGGGGGTTCAAGTCCCCCCTCGGGCACAAATAGAAACCCCGTGTTTCACATTGTCAGAAATGACAGGTGAGTCACGGGGTTTTCGTCTCGGTACAGTGGGTGCGTATGAACGCTACTTTTACCTATCTCGATCCTTTCACCGCCCAGCGCCATGTAGTCGAAGCCCCCGGCTTAAGGGACATTTCGTGTGGATTTGCGGCGTGTCGCACTAAGGGACATTTCGTGTGGATTTAGGAGCGTCCGGCCCAGCCTTTTCTTACGCCTAAGCTGGGGTTCCACTCATTGTCGATGCCGGTATCGAATGTGGCAGGTCGCCCGTCTGGGTGGCCGCGTCGTTTGAGTTCTTCTTTTGCCCAGGCTGCGCGTGCTGCTTTTTCTCCTTGGCGTCCGAAGTCTTGTTGCTTGGCTAACTCCAGTGGCGCTACAGGGTCTTCGGTGTGGGTGTAGAGCCACCAGTCCATGGTGATGCGCTGATGCTCATCGAACATGCCACGATGGTTTCCTGCTAGGTCTTTGAGCTGTTTGTTGATGCCGCCTTCTAGTAGGTTCGTGGTGGCCCCCGAGGGCTCTCAGTATGTTGTGGTTAAACGGCGCGGTGACGCCGTCGTTAATGGCACAGTGATGAGCTTCCACGCCACCCATGCGCAAGCCCGCGATGCGGTCATGAGCGGCCTCACAGAGGAATTGCGGCACGCTGCGGACAACGAACCCGTTTATGTCACTCATGCTCGCTTGCGGGGTGAGTACGCTCGTTACGCAGACTGCTAAGCTGCCGGGCTGCTAGAAGGTTCCGATTCTTCCGCTACGGTCGCCTTCTTCTTCGACGTGCCATAACTGTAAACAGCCTCTATGGGCCCGCAGACACCGCGACTCGCGGGTGCGTTGGTGTTCAATGAGGATTTTGGCCTCACTCTGATTAAGCTTGTAGCCCTATGAAAACTGGTTGGGTGCACAGCGTCGGTGACTTTTGTACGTCTTTGGCGCGCTCGGCTTGGCAGACATGCCGCCGCTGGACGTGGAAGCGTTGGGCGGCGGTAATCCTCACCGGCACGGCGCTGGTGATACTTGCCGTGTTTGTCGACGTCCCCTCTCTCGCTGCGCTCCGTTCTTGGTCGCAGCACCTCGGGCCATGGTTCCTCATCGCCTTTGCCGGCGCCTATATCTTCTTCACGCAGTTCCCCATCCCCCGAACAGTATGGACTTTAGCCGCGGGGCTCCTCTTCGGCCCGTGGCTCGGGCTGGTCATCTCCCTCGTCGCACTGACCATCTCCGCCACTGTTTCCCTGCTGATAGTCCGCAGCCTGCTTGGTGAATGGATTCGCCCGCATCTCACACACCCAGCGGTGTATGCCATCAATGCGCGCCTGGACCGCCGCGGTTGGCTCGCCGTGGCCTCGTTGCGGATGGTCGGTGGAGTTCCGTTTTCCTTATTAAACTATGTCGCGGCCCTCACCCCAATTTCGGTCCTGCAGTTTTCCATCGCCACTCTCATCGGTTCGATTCCTACGACCGCCATCGGTGTCTTTTTCGGGGACGCGCTCACCGGTAAGACAAGCCCCTACACCATCGTTGGCTTTGTCCTCGCCGCTGCAATCGGAATCGCCGGGCTCATTTTAGACACGCGTTTGCCGATCGAGCCCGGCATGCAGCAACCGGTCAAGCGCAAGGGGTAGACTAAACGTTGTTTCTCGCTGGAAGGAGTCTCTCACTGTGCTAGCAGTCCATGCCCGCTACCGCGGTCGCTCGGTGCGCCGCGCCGATTTGGTCCAACGCTCCGCTGCAGCGCTGTCCACGCTGGAGGGCATCGGTGAATTCGAGGTCCTGGGCGTCGAGGATATTTGCGCCGTTGCTTACTCCTCTTCCGCGGTTTGCGATGTCGTCATGGCACTCCTTGCGGACGGTGACTGGGCCATCGGTATCGGTGTTGTCCCGGGCGAGGGCGCTGGAGATGCCGAGACGCGCGCCGTCGCTACCGCTGCCGTGAAGGGATCGGCACGCGCGGGGCATGTCTACGCCAAGGTTGATCGGCGCGGGCGGGCGCAGGAAGCGCAGGATATTGCAGCGGCCTTCGCTCTCCTCGGCTTCGTACTCACTAAGCGCACGATGGAAGGGCGCGAGGCTACGTCCCTAGTGCGCGGTGGATT
This sequence comes from Corynebacterium aurimucosum, assembly GCF_046895345.1. Classification (GTDB taxonomy): domain Bacteria; phylum Actinomycetota; class Actinomycetes; order Mycobacteriales; family Mycobacteriaceae; genus Corynebacterium; species Corynebacterium aurimucosum_G. The sequence goes on from NZ_CP160096.1 coordinate 901,779, forward strand.
GAACCAGAATGAGGCCGCCGAGGAATTGGGTATCTCCAAACAGGCTATGTCCCAGCGCCTCCAGGCGGCAGGCTGGGCAGCGGAAACCGCTGGGTGTCAGCTCGCGGTGAATCTCATCGACCGAGTGAATTCGAACTAAAGAAGATCTTCTTTGCGCAGCTCCGGCGTCGTGACGAAGTCTACGAGACGTTCTACAGCGCCGATGAGCGTGGAATCGAGATCCCGGAAGGAATTGACGGCATTATAAACACGGCTCCAGCCTTCCTTGGGATCGGACCAGCCCGTTCGCCGGCAGATACCAGTCTTCCAGTCCTCCCCATAGGGAACTTCGGGCCAGGCGCGCAGCCCTAGGCGCTCAGGTTTGACGGCTGCCCAGATATCAATGAAGGGATGTCCGGTCACGAGTACGTGCTCGCCCACCGTTTGCGTCAACCGCGTTTCCTTTGAGCCTTCTACGAGGTGATCCGCGAGAACTCCCACGCGGCGCCCCGGCCCGGGCTGGAATTCAGCGAGGCGTTCCTCGAGGTTGTCTAGACCCTCGAGGTATTCGACTACCACGCCCTCTACGCGCAGGTCGTGCCCCCAGACCTTCTCCACGATCGCCGCATCATGGATACCTTCGACCCAAATGCGCGATGGCGCGGCTACTTTCGCCTCAACGTTCTCAACGCGGCGCGATCCAGAGTTTGACTTTCTGGGCGCTTGTTTCTCGACGTATCTCGTCAGCGTCACCGGCTGCCCCTCCACAAGGAAGCCGCCCTTGACAAGTTTGAATACTCGCTCGGTACCGTGACGATCTTCGAGGCGCACGACTGGCCCCCACGCGGTCTTGTCCACGCCCATCACCGCCCCCACGAAATCGTCTCCCCGAACTTCGACGACCAGCCCCGGTTCTGCGGGTACCTCGGGGTATTCGGTTTTCTTGTTGCGTGCATGTCCGGCGAAAATGTCGCCGCCGTAAGGATCCCGGGAATTCAAGCTCATAGCGGTCTACCCTATCGTCTACACTGTCCAGCCATGGATATGCGCGCCGAAGTCTGGTCCCCTGTACAAAACGTCGCCGTCTGGCTTGGCGCGTGGCTGTGGGGACACGAATCCGCCGATGATTTCCTTGATGCACTCCGCGAGCTAGGCGGGGAACAGCAGGGGGCGAACGGAGAACCCTTCCTTGATGTTATGTCACTTCTTCGACGAGAAACCATCTCCATTATCGAGCGCGGTGAACGCGAGCCCCTCCTGCGACTCATCCTTTCTGGCCCAGGCGAGGCGCCAGCACTACCGGCGGGCTCGGATTCGGCGCGTGCAGCGGCTAATAATCCGGCCGGCGCTATCGTGGTGCGGACCAACGATAGAGACCGTCATTTAGTGCTGGTGCCCTCTTATGCCCACGGCGCCACCCAGTGGATGGTAATTGAGGAAACTGCTGCGCTCCCCTCACCTGCGTGGCTAAGCCCGGGCGAGGCTGATGCGCTTTTGAGCGCCGCGACGAATGAATCCGCAGCACTCATCGAGGCTCTTGGCTACCGCAGGGATGCTCTCCCCAATCCGCGGCTGACGGTGGGAACTCTCAGTGACTTCTATGACACTCCGGGCTTACCCGCTGCGGTGCCGGGGCGCGCGGCAAAACTTTTTGCGCGCGCTGATCGTGTCGCGGCCATCATCGAGACAGTGACCGACCGCATCCAGGACCACAGTCTCGATCCACAGCTGCTGCGCCTATGGCGCCACATCCGTCAAACGCGAATGGCTGGCGTGACCTACGCGCTCACGGATTTCGCGCGTTAATGCGGCTTGTGCAGCGACCAGATATCGCAGCACCCTTCAGCGCAGGGGGCACCATCGACGGTGCAACCTTGGACAGTGACGTCTCCGAGAGAAACGGGCTCGGTCCCCTGCTCCAGCTCATCGATGAGGTCCACGATGAGCGAGGCGAAACGAGTGGTTGGACCAGCGGTGTGGGTGCGATAGACGCTAACCCCCATCTCCTCGGCGGCTTGCTTCAGTTCTGAATCGAGGTCCCAGATGACCTCCATATGATCGGAGATGAATCCGATGGGACACACGACGACGCCGTCAACACCGTCCTCTTGGTGGATAAGCGTCGTGTGGTCGACGATGTCCGGCTCTAGCCATGGAGTAGCCGGGTTGCCTGACCGCGACTGCCATACAAGGTCATAGTCCTCCACCCCTGCTGCCTCGGCGACGAGACGGGAAGCTTCCGCCACCTGGCGGGAATAAATGTGCTTATCCCCTTCAGCACCCCCCACTGCATCGTGCGCCGTTGGAACTGAGTGGGCAGTAAACAGCATGCGGGTGCTAGCCAGCTTGTCTTCTGGGACCTGTGCGTAGGCATCTCGGACCGCGGCAGCCATCTCTTCGATGAACTTCGGGTGATCGAAGAACTGACGAAGCTTGGTGAAGGTCATGGCGGGCAAGTTCTTGTCTTCGACGTACTTGCGCAAAGCGACGATGTCTTCGTTGTATTGACGGCACGCACTGTAGCCACCCCACGCCGAGGTAGCAAAGACAGCGACGTTGCGCACTCCGTCGGCGGCCATTTTCTCGACAGCTTCTGTTCCGAAGGGATGCCAGTTACGGTTACCAAAGTAGACCGGTAGATTATGTCCGCGAGCCTTGAGCTCCGCGGCTACGTTGTCAATAATCTCTCGGTTCAATTCGTTCAGGGGGCTTTTACCACCGAAGTGAAAGTAGTGCTCCCCAACTTCGATAAGGCGCTCGCGCGGAATGCCGCGGCCACGGGTAACGTTCTCCAAAAACGGGACGACCTCCTCGTTTGCTTCCGGGCCACCGAAAGAAAGAACGAGGAGGGCGTCGAATGAAGAGGGCACCGAATCGGTGCTGTGGGCGTTGCCCTGGGCAGTACGCAGTGTGTCAGTCATGCAGCCCAGTCTAGCAACGGGCAGTTCTAGATCAGGCGCACGGCATAGGGTGCCATGCCGCCTTGGCGCACAGGGGTAATGCTGACGTTTTGACCAGACTGCGGGGCTTCAACCATCGTGCCATCGCCAAGGTAGATAGCCACGTGTTGGCTACCGCTTGGGCCGTAGAAGATTAGGTCACCACGCTCCATCTCACTCGGTGCGATCTTGGTCCCCTTCTGGTACTGGTAGCCGGTGTAGTGCGGCAGGGAGATGCCTACTCCGGCAAAGGCATAGAGAACCAGGCCCGAGCAGTCGAAGCCGACCTTGTTGTAGTCACCGTGGGAATCCGCCACGCCGCCGTCACGAATGCCCTGGGTGGGACCGTTTGCATCGCCACCGCCCCACGCATACGGAACACCTACCTGGGACGTCGCGCGCGAAATGACAGTCTCGATCTTTGCCTCACGTGAGGCATCCCCCAGAGATTCGGAAACCTTATCCGTGACGCTATCAGTCGTGTCAAGTGGATCCAGCACACCGGAAACCTCGGACTCCAAAGTGCCTTCATCCGAAGGCGCGGAAGCGGAATCGCTAGCCTCCGCGGTGCTTGCGCCTTCGCCCTGGAGGGCGAAAAGCTTCGAGGAGCCTTCGACCAAAGCGTCGATCTCGTCCTGGCTCAAGCTGTTGCTGTGGCCTGGCTGAGAAGCGGCGATCAAGGAAGCTACGGTTCCTACCGCGCCAATGCCCAATGCAACGGTCTCAGCATCGATCCCGCTCGGGTCGAAGGAGCTGCCGCTGCCGCCTGAAGCCGTCCCCGCTTCAGCGGAGCTTGCAGTGCTTGTCGACGACAGTTCCCGCACGTTGGGATCGTTGACCACAGTGCTTGCGGCACTCGAGAGCGCATCCATGTCTTCAGCAGAAACGGAGGGCGCAGAGCGTTGTGATTGCAAAGTAGGGTTCTTCGCCTCGGAGGCTGAAGGGCCGGCGGCCGCGACGTCATCAGTTTCTGGGGTCGGCTCTGTCGCGTCATCGGCTGGGGCTGTAGTTGTGTCCTGAGAATCAGCCCCTTCCGCAGCCGACAAGGCCTCATCATTGACGTTCATTCCGGTCTCTGGACTTGACGGTTCGGTGTCGTCAACACCCTTGACTTGATTAAGGGCCTTGTGGAGAGATGAGAGTTGAGAGAGAAGATCCTCGCGCTCGGCCGCAGATTCTTCAATTGAAGCTTCGGAAGCGGAGAGCTGTTCGCGTGCAGCGGACTCGGCATCGGCCGCCTTGTCTGCGCGCTCCTCAGCCAACTGTTGGGTCTTGCGTAGCTGCGACTCCTTGTTGGCCTTCTCCGTGCGCTCCTTTTCCAGATCGCTCACAACGGCCTGTTGCTTCTCTGATTGCGAGCGGAGGTAGGACTGGCGCTCCAACATGTCCGAGCGGGCATCCTTGCCGGCCGCATGGGAAACGGCGTCAGAGGTATTTGCTCGGCGGTAGGCAGAGCGTGAGACCTCGTCCAGCTTGGCTTGTGCATCGGCGACGTCTGCCTGGGCATCATCAAGCTCCTGGCGAGCCGTCGTGGTTCCCTGGCGAGCCTGGGCTGCCTTGGTGCGAGCGTCATTGAGATCAACGAGCGCCCGGTTGACGGTTTCACGTTGGATGCCGATTTCGGCTTCCGCTTTCGCGATGCGTTCCTCAATCTGAGCGATGGCGCCGGCGAGGTCAGCGATGGATGGACTATCAGAGGACAGCAGCGACTCAATATTGAGCCGCTCAGGCTCCTCCGCCACTGCAGGAGTGAGCGAAGAAGCGGTAGACAGGGCCGCGGTGGTCGCAATGGCAGCGAAAGCTGCCTTGAAACGCCGGAAGCCAAAAGACGATGTGGTGGCCACGAGAGTTATCTCCTAGGCACCTACCTCATTGGAACTGTCATGCGTGTCGTGCAGGCATACGTGCCGGACATCGAGCGGTACAGGCAACGAGTCAGCCAGGCATAACGGTAGTTAAGGTACGCATAGCTGGCTCGGACTTCCCACAGGATGTTACGACGACGGTTGCGCCCAAAGGAATAGTGGGACCGAAGAGGCTGGCACCCGGTGCTGACCGGGGTATGCCTACGCGGGTTGCCCTAGATGGTTGCTAGCAACTTCACGACAATATAGGTCGAATAAGTGGCCTGCACCATCACTGACACAGGGCAACACGATACTGCGCGGCGTCTCGTGTGTGCACCAACATCAAGCCGGACCGCTTTATAAAAGCAAGTCAGACTGCGCACTCGCGGGCTCGTTTGCTCCGCATAGAGCGCACTTAAATATGACTGCGCGATCCGGCGATGAGGGGGCACACACCCTAATCTGGCGATAAGTCCTATGTCGGTTCCTCCTCGCTCGGCGCCGCGCTCATGGAAGGGTCACGCCCCGCGCCAATAGTGGCGCACGCGCAAGCCCTCGTGGCTGGCACCCAACCGGAAACCGATGGAACCCAGGCCGACGCAGCCCTCAAAAAGGCATGCGTATGAAGTGTATGAAGCCTCTTCCACTCGGGAGGTAGGTGTTTCGATATCTAAAAAAATTGAACACTGGTACCGACTGCGCCGAGCAAACTGTACTGCAATGCGCATCAACATGGTGGTGCGACGGTCATCCACCAGGCGGTGAACCTCAACAGTTCCCTTCGCTCGTGGCGTGCTTCCCCACATACCCGTGCGACAAATCAGTTGAGAGTCAAGGCTTGGTCCATGAACGTATGGAGCAATAGTCAACCCGTGAGTCGATACGTGAACCATACGTCACCGACACGCCTTCTCGCACACTTTCCCCATCTTTCACATAAGCCACGCATGACCACACGGCATTACAGGCGCATCTAACCTGCAATGACATTGTTACCAAGGTGTGACTGTGATGTTGCTCACTCAACCCCCGGACTTCACCCGCCGTACCCATCGGGCGCCGCCCCCCTTTGTCGCGTCCCAAGCCTTGTCTTGTGTCCTTCTTTCTTCGGGAGTGGCTTCCTACCGGCACACCATTCGGAGGATGCTTAAGGGGGCGGCATTTGAGTGCGAGGGCCCAATGGTCTTTCGCCCTGCGCGCCCTGCCTCGCGGCGTCAGCTTTGGCCCTCGGATCGCCCGCCCGCCGGCCAGAGATTTCACCCTCCAGTGGGACGAGAAAATGTCCGCCCTGCGCCAGTCTCAAGTCTGGTGGCATACCTAGCTTTGGAAGGCTCGAAGGCATAGCGGCAACCACTCCCCCGCTGAAAAATCAAGTCTTAGTGGTTGATTTTCGCCACTTCCCTACTCCCCTGCACTGAAGGCCGGCGCGTGTTGGTCGGCGTCTTCTTGCCTAGCGATCGGCTGGTTCAACCTTCGTGGCGGCTGCCCGGAAACTCGCCCATCCGGCGACCGCCGCAACGGTGAACGCGACCGCAAAAATCAACAACCACGGCACGGAGAACTGATCTGCAACGGCATAAAAATCATTAAGTAGGGTTACCTGATCGAGTCCAGTGGGAAGCGAATCTTCGGCTGCCTCTAAGGCTGCCCGGTCATAAGTATTACTGACCGCGGACACCCGCATGGGCGCCTGGAGAATTACTGTGTCAAGTCCCGTTTGCTCTTGAAGGGTTGTGGTCAGATCGCGGAGATCTGGAATTTTCTCCGGAAAAACATCAACGACAGCAATGCCGTGGTTGGGTTGGAGGGATTCTGCGATGTGGGTCTGGAGGTTGTCGTCAAGCGCCAGTTCTGGATTGGAGAATGCCACACCATCGGCCGAGAGCTGATCGGCGATGTCATCAACGTCTACTCCCGCAGGAATCATTCGCCTCTCCTTAATCTCTAGCCTCAATGAACATTGGAGCCTAGATCGCTCTACTCGGCGTCACGGCTCGCCGCGCTCATTTCCTTGCGGGGCGTGTCCCCCTGCTGCTCCCGACTGAGCCTAAACCGTGCAGTGTGGCTGAGGTGGGCGACTCGCCGCTACCCCCGAAATGTAGGAAACAGAACGCCCGTACTGTTATGCTGGTGTCGACCGAGGGTTCTTACATCTACAATAGATACGGAACATTAGCGTTCTGAGACTGTCGAAATTCCTGGCTCAAGTTGGTTGCTAGGGCATGCCGGCAAATTCGAGGAACCTTCGACCAGTGTTCGATAACCCACAAGCAAAAGCAAGGAATGGAGCTCCTTATGACTGAAAGCCTGAACTCCTTCGGCGCCAAGAAGACTCTTGAGGTCAACGGTAAGTCTTATGACTACTTCGACATCAACGCAGTTGAGGGCCTGGAGAAGCTTCCTTACTCCCTCAAGGTGCTGGCTGAGAACCAGCTGCGCTACGAGGATGGGAAGAACGTAACCAAGGATCACATTAACGCTTTGGCGAACTGGGATCCCTCCGCTGAGCCGGATACCGAGATTCAGTTCACTCCGGCCCGTGTTCTTATGCAGGACTTCACCGGTGTCCCCTGTGTGGTGGACCTGGCAACCATGCGTGAAGCTATCACCGCCCTCGGCGGCAAGCCGGACCAGGTGAACCCGCTCAACCCGGCTGAGATGGTTATTGACCACTCCGTCATCGTCGAGGCCTTCGGCTCCACCGAAGCTCTGGAGAAGAACGTTGAGATCGAGTACGAGCGCAACCAGGAGCGCTACCAGTTCCTGCGCTGGGGTGCTGAGAACTTCTCTAACTTCCGCGTTGTTCCTCCGGGAACCGGTATCGTCCACCAGGTCAACATTGAGTACCTCTCCCGCGTTGTCTTCGACAACGACGGTGTTGCTTACCCGGATACCTGTATCGGCACTGACTCCCACACCACCATGGAGAACGGCCTGGGCATTCTGGGCTGGGGCGTCGGCGGCATCGAGGCCGAGGCTGCAATGCTGGGCCAGCCGGTGTCCATGCTGATCCCGCGCGTCGTGGGCTTCAAACTCACCGGCGAGATTCCGACCGGTGTGACCGCAACCGATGTGGTTCTGACCATCACCGAGATGCTGCGTCAGCACGGCGTCGTTCAGAAGTTTGTTGAGTTCTACGGCAATGGCGTGAAGTCGGTGCCGCTGGCCAACCGCGCCACCATCGGCAACATGTCCCCCGAGTTCGGTTCCACCGCCGCAATCTTCCCGATCGACGAGGAGACCATCAAGTACCTCGAACTCACCGGCCGCCCGCAGGAGCAGATCGACCGCGTCGAGGCATACGCCAAGGCGCAGGGTATGTGGCTGGAGCAGGACGCTCCGGAGGCAGAGTACTCCGAGTACCTCGAACTGGACCTGTCCACCGTTAAGCCCTCCATCGCCGGCCCGAAGCGCCCACAGGACCGCATCCTCCTCTCCGAGGCCAAGGAGCAGTTCCGTAAGGATCTGCCGACCTACGCTTCCGGCGAGGTTGTTGCAGACGAGTCCACCATCGAGGCGAAGCGCATGACCGCTGAGGGCGCCGACGAGAACTCCCTCGTCGACGTGACCGGTGGCCTGAACAAGTCTCGCGCTGGTGAGGGCGAATCCGCAGCCAAGGGTGGCTCCGGCCGCCAGTCCAACCCGGTGACTGTCACCTCCCCGAACGGCGGCGAGTACACCTTGGACCACGGCATGGTAGCCATCGCTTCCATCACCTCCTGCACCAACACCTCCAACCCGTCCGTCATGGTCGGCGCAGGCCTCATCGCCCGCAAGGCGGCCGAGAAGGGCCTGAAGTCCAAGCCGTGGGTTAAGACCATTTGTGCTCCGGGTTCCCAGGTTGTGGATGGCTACTTCCAGCGCGCAGACCTCTGGAAGGATCTGGAGGCCTTGGGCTTCTACCTCTCCGGTTTCGGCTGCACCACCTGTATTGGTAACTCCGGCCCGCTGCCGGAGGAAATTTCCAACGCCATCAACGAGCATGATCTGGCTGCTACCGCGGTGCTGTCCGGTAACCGTAACTTCGAGGGCCGCATCTCCCCGGACGTCAAGATGAACTACTTGGCCTCCCCCATCATGGTCATCGCTTACGCTATTGCTGGCACCATGGACTTTGATTTCGAGACCCAGCCGCTGGGCCAGGATCAGGATGGCAACGATGTCTTCCTCAAGGACATCTGGCCTTCCCCGCAGGAGATTGAGGACACCATCCAGCAGGCCATCTCCCGCGAGCTCTACGAGGCGGACTACGCCGACGTGTTCAAGGGCGATGACGCATGGCGCAGCCTGGACGTCCCGGAGGGTGAGACCTTCCAGTGGAATGAGGACTCCACCTACATCCGCAAGGCACCGTACTTCGACGGCATGCCAACTGAGCCGGAACCGGTTCAGGACATCAAGGGCGCTCGTGTTCTGGCTAAGCTCGGTGACTCCGTAACCACCGACCACATCTCCCCGGCTTCCTCCATTAAGCCGGGCACCCCGGCCGCTCAGTACCTGGATGCCAACGGTGTGGAGCGCCAGGACTACAACTCCCTGGGTTCCCGTCGCGGTAACCACGAGGTCATGATGCGCGGTACCTTCGCCAACATCCGCCTCCAGAACCAGCTGGTCGACGTCGCCGGTGGCTACACCCGCGACTTCACCCAGGAGGGCGCACCGCAGGCCTTCATCTTCGATGCTTGCGAGAACTACAAGGCAGCCAACATCCCGCTGGTTGTCCTTGCCGGCAAGGAGTACGGCACCGGTTCCTCCCGTGACTGGGCTGCTAAGGGCACCAACCTGCTTGGTGTGAAGGCCGTCATCACCGAGTCCTTCGAGCGCATCCACCGCTCGAACCTCATCGGTATGGGCGTCATCCCGCTGCAGTTCCCGGAGGGCGAGTCCCACGAGTCTCTGGGCCTAGACGGCACCGAGACCTTCGATATCGAGGGCATTGAGGCTCTTAACGAGGGCGGCATTCCGAAGACGGTCCACGTGACCGCCACCAAGGAATCCGGCGAGACCGTTGAGTTCGATGCCAAGGTTCGCATCGATACGCCTGGTGAGGCCGACTACTACCGCCACGGCGGCATCCTGCAGTTCGTTCTGCGCCAGATGGTCAAGGCCTAAACCAGCCTTGTCCCGCATGCGGGGACGCCGGCTACGGATGACCCCGCATAACTAGGCAAAAGGCCAGCTAGCAACAACGAGTGCTGGCTGGCCTTTTCTATTTCCTAACCTTTACGTCTTTTCATCACCTGACTATCCGCCGCTGTGCTTTAAGGAGCGAGATTCCAGCCATGCCGATTATGAGCGACTCCGAACTTCATCGCCGCCGCAACGACATCCTGGTTGGGGCACGAAAATGCTTCGCGGAGCACGGCTATGACGGTGCTACAGTCCGCCGCCTTGAAGAAGCCACAGGCAAATCGCGCGGGGCTATCTTTCACCACTTCGGCGATAAAGAGTCTCTCTTTTTGGCCCTGGCCCGGGAAGACGCGGCGCGCGAGGCCGAGGTTGTGGCAAACAATGGTCTGGTTGAGGTTATGAGCGAAATGCTGCGCCACCCGGAGCGCCACGACTGGTTGGCCACGCGCTTGGCCGTTACCTCGATGCTGCGCACCGATCCTTCTTTCGCCGCTCGGTGGCACGAAGAGCAAGAAATTCTGGATAAGGCGGTACGCGCTCGCTTGGAATCCAACGCCGAAAAAGGCCGCCTGCGCGATGACGTCTCCATCGATACCCTAGTGACGTACCTAGAGACTTTCATGGACGGCTTCATCAACCGCCTTGCGCTGGGAGACACCAAGAACCTAGAGCAGGTGTTGACCTTGGTTGAGCAATCGATTCGTGGCTCCCGCGCCGAGCACTAAGCGTTTAACGCTCAGGGACGAGTGGTGTGATTGACGCTACACTCTGGCGTATGCACCATACTCCCCTACAGCTTCCGCGGACGCAGTGTGGAATCGATATGAAGGCTACGCCACGACTCGCCCCGAAGGAACAGCGTGCCCACGATGCTCAACCGAACCCGCGGATAGATGATTCAGGTCTTCGCCAGGTCATCGAGGATGCTGGACCGCTGCCAGGGCGTCTGAGACCCAGTGACGTGGCTTCCTGGATTTTTATAACTATCGTGGTGCTCTTCGTATGCGGCATGGCGTTCACTTTTATTTACTATTTCCTCGGCTCAGCGCGACATGTCATTTCACAGTTTCGGCTCATCTCTTTCATTCCCGTCTTCCCTTTACTGATCATCCTGATCATCGTGGGGATTGGCTTGAGACGCGTGGTCATGAAAGTCAGTCGTTCTCGGCTTCTGCGCACTGCATGGCGCAACGGCTGGGTAGAATACCGTCCTGCTCTCATCGGTGAGTTGGTGTACCTACGCAGCAAAACCGTAGGCCCCGACGACCGTGAACGAACCTATTTTTATTACTCGGCGCCCCTTCTGCTCCTCCAGCCAGACGGCACACTAGCTAGAGCCATGTCCGGTGAGTTCCGCGTTGCAAATCCGAACTGGCTGAGATCGCGGGGCACTGCTATTGCCGAAGGATCCCACTTAGCAACCGTGGACTCCACGAATAACAATGGATGGACCGTTGCTGCTTACCGCACCGACGGGACGAGTTCAGAAGCAGAACTTTCGTGTGGCCTCACCGGGCGCCAGGTAGAAGCCGTTCTCTCCTTCGCCGAACAGCGCTGGGTGCGCTAAGGCCGCTCTTTCATTGGGGTCGGCCCGCCGCTCCACACGGGTCCTGCTCCCCATTGGATGTTGAACCGACGATCAAGGCAGCTCCAAGCCCTTTACACTGTGATCCATGACGCAATCTTCTATTCAATTACCTCGGTCACCGCTGAAATTTGATGCAGCCAGCGCCGACTCCCTCGCGCCTAAGGAGCTAAAGGAGCACGATCAGCAGCCCAACCCCAACGTAGATCGCAGCGGCATACGCGAAGCTATCGATAGCGTCGGGTCACCGATCGGCCAAACGAATCTCGGCATGACCATCGCTGGATTCATTGTCATCTCCATGGGAGTTATGTCCCTGTTCTTCACAGTGACGCATGCGCTTTTCCTCTTTGTCCTTTTTCCAGGCGCAAATGGAACCATCGGCGGGATACCGATAGCCAGTATTATCATCGCGCTCACCGCACTGGTATTCATCCTTATCGGAGTTATGGTCATGCGAGGGCGCTGGGGATCCACGACGCGGCTGCGCACTGCGTGGGCGAATGGATGGATTGAGTACCGCCCCGCATTGATCGGTGAGCTGGTTTATAAGCGTCGCGTCGATTACAACGACACCATCGATTACTACTACACCGCCCCGATACTGATTTTGCAGCCGGACGGCTCATTGACAAAGAGCAGGACAGCGGAGTTCATTGCTCCGAATCCGAACTGGCTGAAGCTGCGTGGCCGGTTGCTCGCCGACGGTCCCCTCGTCGCCACCGTCGACTTCAACCACAATAACGGCTGGAGTGTGGTGGGATACCGCGCCGACTCGGATAATCCGCAACTAGAACTCCAGCATGGTCTGAGCAAGAAGAACATCGAGGCGGCGCTGTCTTTTGCCGAGCAAAACTGGGTAAAAGGTTAATGCTCAAGGATTTACAGTCTAGACTGGCCGCCTTCTAGGAGCCGATAAGAATGCCTCAACACTATATAGCCCCTTTTGACTTTCCCGACCATGAATACAATGAAAGGCTGATTCCTCGAAGTCATCGGTCAGTTTCTTCTCCCAACCCCTCGCCAGCAACTAGCGCCATCACGCGTGCAATCGCAACAGCAGGTCCACTTCCTGGCGGGAAAACGCTTGAAACTAAAGAACTTCGCACGCGCATTGTGGTGGCAGTAGTACTCTGCGCCATGGCGGTTCCAATCCTTATTTTTGAAGATCTGTCCTTCAGCTCCGGATGGCAGGGATTGGCCGCGGCATTCTTCGCTGTCTTGTTCGTGGTTACAGCAGCTAGAAATCTGTGGTCAATACGCAGCTCGACATGGGGTGCGCGCCGGATACGTACCGCCGCAGAAAATGGATGGATAGAGTATTATCCCGCATTGCTCAGCGAGATCTGGCAGACCGGCCAATACGTCCCAGAATATGAACCCACCCAGTACTATTACAAAGCGAAAGTGCGCCTTTTCCTTCCCGATGGCACTATTCACGACATCATCAGCGATGAGTTTGCGTCTCTCACTTCTCCACGTGCCTTCCGCGAACAGGGCATCGGCGTGGTGCGTTTTCAAAGCAAGGCCATCTTTGAGCGCACCACGGGGTGGTACATTGCCGCTCACTTATCCACAAAGCCACTACGCTTTGCAAGCCTGCGTCATGGACTCAGCCGCGAGCAAGTAATAGCCGGGCTTAACGCCGCCGCATCTTCTGCTTCCTAGATGTCCTTAACGTCGCCGTCACCATCGATGAACTCTAATGGCGAGGCTGGGAAGGTGTCGCGGCGAGCCACCTCGGTGACAACCTCGGCGACAAGCTCCCGGGAAGTCGTCATGTCGCTCGTGCGCTCGGCGTCGTTATCGAGCACAGTGATGCCCTGAGAAGGCTCTTCCGTGAGCGCCGCAGGACCCAGAATGAGGTAATTGAGATCGGTCGAATTGAGCTTGTTGTCTACGGCCTTCTTGGACTCTACGTAGGCATACCACTTCTCGTCCGCGGGATCGGTGGTATTGGTCGTGGCACCCATGTAGGAAATCATCACGTAGGCCGGGGTGCGCTTTCCCTCCTCCGCTAGCTTCTCCAAACCAGCGATGGAGGCAAGTGCAGCATCGCGGTCCACTGCCCACGTAACTTCCGCGCCAGCGCGGCCACCGTTTCCGGCACCCCACACTACGACGTCATAGTCGGCCGCGAGATCCGCCCAGTCTTCAACAGAGAGTTCGGTGAGATCGCGCACCACTGCGGTGGCGCCGAGGGCTTCAATATCAGCGACCTGGTCGGGGTTACGGATAAGGGAATGGACGGTAAGATTGGCGTCGACAAGCTTGGGCGCCGCTAAAAGCCCAACCTTTCCATGGCCGCCGATGTACAGAACCTTCTTGCGTGCAGTTGTTGTCGTATCAGTCATGAGCGCCACCGTACGCGCTATCTGATCTCTCTGCAGGACCCCAGGACAGCTGGAAAAACCTACAGGCTACAATCTAGTCATGATCGCCATCATGACTGTTACCGGTGTTGATAACACCGGAATTATCTCCGCCGTGTCCACCGCCCTTGCAGAACTTAATGTCAATATCGTTGACGTCTCCCAGACGCTCATGTCTGAGTATTTCACCATGATCTTGCGCGTCGAATTCGATGAGAACGAGGTCAGCATCCAGCAGCTTCAGGAACGGATGAACACCGTCGGTGAGTCCATCAAACAATCCATTCGCGTGCAGTCGGAAGCGCTGTTTACCGCAATGAACGAAATTTAGGGGCGATAACCAGTCATGCTTAACCGCTTCAATACCGCCAGCATTCTCGACACCATCGAGATGATCGAGAAATATCGTCTCGATATCCGCACCGTCACCATGGGCATTTCGCTGCTCGGCTGCACACGCTCCACCATGGAAGCCACCGCTGAAGCTGTCTACGACCTCGTGACTTCCCGCGCCGCACAGCTGGTTGAGGTGTGCGAAGGCATCGAGGCCGAGCTCGGCATCCCGATCGTCAACAAGCGCATCTCCGTCACCCCAGTCGCGCTTATCGTGGCCGGCGTCGAAGGAAACCCCGTCGACGTCGCCCGCGCGCTCGACCGTGCGGCAGCCGCGACCGGCGTCGACTTCGTCGGCGGCTACTCCGCGCTCGTTGAAAAGGGCGCTACCACCGCTGAAAAGGCTCTAATCCGCTCCATCCCGGAAGCTCTGGCTGAGACGAACCTCGTCTGCTCCTCGGTGAACATCGCTTCTTCCCGCGCCGGAATCAACATGAACGCCGCGGCCCAGATGGGACGCATCATCAAGGAAGCAGCCGAGCTGACCAAGGACCGCAGCGCCATCGGCTGTGCCAAGCTCGTGATCTTCTCCAACTCCGTGGGCGATAACCCCTTCATGGCCGGCGCTTTCCACGGTATTGAGGAGCCGGACTGCGTGGTTTCTGTTGGCGTATCCGGACCCGGTGTCGTCGATCGCGCGCTCGGCTCCCTCGAGGGAGCCACCCTTAATGAGGTCGCCGAGGAAGTCAAAAAGGCAGCCTTCAAGGTCACCCGCGCCGGCCAGCTCGTGGGTTCCATGGCTTCTGAGCGCCTCGGTGTGCCTTTCGGCATCATTGACCTTTCCCTCGCTCCCACCGCAGAGCTGGGTGATTCCGTCGCACACATCCTGGAGCACATGGGCCTGGATCAGGTGGGCACGCACGGCACCACGGCGGCACTGGCTCTGCTTAACGACGCCGTCAAGAAGGGCGGCATGATGGCCTGCTCCCGCGTGGGCGGTCTGTCAGGTTCCTTCATCCCGGTTTCGGAAGACAAGGGCATGATCGATGCGGTGCGCACCGGTGCCATCTCCATCGACAAGCTGGAGGCGATGACCTCTATCTGCTCAGTGGGCTTGGACATGATCGCCATTCCGGGTGATACCTCCGCAGAGACCATCGCCGGCATGATCGCGGACGAAGCCGCCATTGGCGTGATGAACCATAAGACAACCGCCGTGCGCGTCATCCCTGCTCCAGGCACCAAGGCTGGCGACGAGGTCAACTTCGGCGGCCTTCTAGGCTACGCCCCAGTCATTCCGGTTAATGACGTGGGCAACTCCACCTTCATCAACCGCGGTGGCTTTATCCCGGCACCGGTGCACGGTTTCCGTAACTAAGGAGAACACCATACGGAGCAATGTGCACCGAACACTTGACCCTCACATTGTGTGAGGGTTTAGCTTTATCCTATGAAGATATCGGACGTCGCTGCGGTCGCTGGTTGCTCAGTGCGCTCCGTGCGACATTTGCACGAAACGGGTGCGGTTCCTGAACCCGCACGCACCAGCGGAAACTATCGCAACTATTCGGTCTCTGACCTGGCTTCAGTGCTGCGAGCGCGTGCGCTTATCGACGCCGGCGTCCCCATCGCTGAAGTCTCATCTCCTGATGCGGTCGAACGCTCGTTTAATATGCTGGATGAGCGCATTGCTCGGCTGCAACAGCAGCGAGAACGTTTGCGTGCCCTTTCTCAAGCTCCAAAAGGGACACCAGAGGATATCCGTGACTTCCTCAGCCAGGTCATCGAGGATCCGGCAATGCTTCAACTCGAACTGGATTCCTGGGATCTCATTGCACTTACCGGAGTCGCTACATCAGCCACCTGGGAACAGCTACGACAGAACCTCGCCGACGACGATTGCCTTGCAGCCCTCCGTGGAATTGAAATCCTTTGGCGAGAGCTTGGCTCGCTGTCTCCGCATGATCCTAGGGTCGATCGTATCGTCGAGAAGCTTCGCTACCTGGGGGAACACGGGTTGATGCGAGGAATCTATCCCACCTTGCGACCTGGTAACGCTCCGCTGACCGTGGCTGAAATTCCTACTACTGGTGCGCAAGGTGTAGCGATCAAAGCTTTGGTGGGTGGCTCAGGTGGCTAGTATCTGGCGATTTGTGGAGAAACATCCTGGATTTCGCCTAGCCAAATATGAATTGGGGCTCTACCACGATCTGTGGCGGTGGATACGGGGCCAGACGTTGGTCCCCGCCGGAGCGGTAGCGCTTCCCCACCCTCCGGGCAGGCTACAGATGCTGGGCTTCGTCACTGCGGTGCTGGTGGTTGAAATGGTGGCCGTTCACTTTCTACTCCCTGTGGGCGTTCTACGAATTTTGGCATTGCTTCTGTCGCTGTGGGCCATAGTCTTCGTCTGGGGCTTGATTGCTGCCGAACGTATTCGACCGAGCTATGTCACCGATGACCTCACGGTTTTGAGGCGCGGGAAAACTGTCTTCGCTGAAGTACCGATGGCTCTTGTCCGCAGCAAGCGGGCAGACCGTACTTTCGAATCAGCGGTTGTTATAAGCAAAGGTGAACTCACTGTAGGTGGCCCAGCTGGAACCGATACCCTCCTTGACCTTAGTGAACCCGTCCAGGCATCGCCGGACCGCTACCCATGGCAGAGCGCTCACCCAAAGGAGGTAACGAAGGTGCGCTTTTATGGTGCTATTTCTTGCTAATTACTGGCGCTGCGAAGTTCTTCTTCAATCTCCGCAATCATCGGCAACACGAGACCCGCACGTTCGGCGTCAATTCCCCACTTCTCCGGTTCACTGCGGACCATGTCGGCTATGGCCGTGAGAAAGTGGGCGAAATTTTCGACTACGGCACGGTTATTGTTGCGAATGCCTTCGGTGAGCACGGTAGTACTCAGCCGTTCGGTCCAAATTTCGAGGATATGCGGCGAGGTACTCTTGGCAATCGTGGTGCAGGCCGCACGCGCTAAGCGGATGCTCTCATCGTCATGCCACACTCCTCCGGGGGCGCGAAGGCGACATGAGATAATTGCTGCCGCTTCGACGGGCGGGATCATTCCCTTGCGGACGCAGGTTTCTACGTAGTCGGCGCCGTAACCAACGGCCATGATAGGACCGATGTCTTTGACGATGCCGCGTGTGTCCTCCTCTGTGACATACCACGCACGGAAGGTGAGGTAGTCCTCGTAGTGGAAGTGGCCTGCCTCCGCGAGCACATTGAGCAACTGGGCGGACAAAGCCTTGGTCCATATCTTGTCTGTACGCAGGTAACCGGTGAGGCGCTCTCGAATCTGGCCGAGATGGCTGTCCCACTGGCCTGACACAATGCCCTCTTTCAATTCGGTATAAGCCCAGTCCACTCGTACTTCAGGGCGCTTGCTCACCAATCCGGTGAGCAAGGGTTCGATGACGGAATCTAGGGTCGCGGCGGTGCTCATGGTCTCTTCCTCTCCAGCGGCGGCACGAAGGCGTCTTACCACTTCTAGACCCTGTGCGTGGGAAGCGGAAGAACCCAAGAGAAGAGTCTTGAGCGGTGTGTGGTTGTGAGCCTGAGTCTAGCCCAGGATGTGGAACGAGGACAGTGTCCTCCTTAGGAAATAGTCTTTAGGCTAGCTCCACGATTTCCATGTACTCGTCGTTCCACAAGTCCTCATCGCCATCAGGCATGATGATGACGCGCTCAGGGTTGAGCGCCTTGACCGCACCCGGGTCATGGGTAACCAAGACCACGGCACCGGTGTAGGTGCCCAGGGCATCGAGCACCTGCTCGCGGGACTGAGGATCGAGGTTGTTTGTAGGCTCGTCGAGAAGCAGCACGTTGGCGCGTGAGGACACCAGCGTTGCCAGCGACAGTCGAGTCTTCTCACCACCGGAGAGCGTGCCGGCGGGTTGTTCCAGCTTGTCTCCGGAGAACATGAAGGCACCGAGCAGACCACGCAAATCCTGCTGGCCGGCATCCGGGCAGGCCTCGATGGTATTTTCCCACACGGTCTTGTCGGGGTCGATGTTGTCGTGCTCCTGGGCGAAGTATCCGATGCGCAGGCCGTGCCCGGAGACGATGCCGCCTTCGCCATCGGTGCGCTCCACGCCCGCCAGAAGCTTGAGCAGAGTCGTCTTGCCCGCACCGTTATAGCCCAGTACAACTACGCGGGAGCCCTTGTCAATGGCCAAATCAACGCCGGCGAAGACCTCCAGCGAACCGTACATCTTGGTCAAGCCCTTGGCGTTCATCGGAGTCTTGCCGCAGGGAGCTGGTTCGGGGAACTTGATATGGGCGACCTTATCGGCCACGCGGACGTCATCAAGCTCGTTCATCATGCGCTCAGCGCGGTGCAGCATCTGCTTGGCGGCGGCGGCCTTCGTGGCCTTCGCTCCCAACTTGGCGGCTTGCTTGTGCAGGGCTGCGGCCTTCTTCTCCGCGTTCGCGCGCTCTCGCCGGCGACGTGCCTCATCGGTAGCGCGGGCGTCAAGGTACTTCTTAAAGCCCATGTTGTAGACGTCTGCTTCGGCGCGCACAGCATCAAGGAACCAGACCTTGTTGCACACAGCCTCCAGCAGGTCTACGTCGTGGGAAATCATCACGAGGCCACCCTCGTGCTTGGACAGGAAGCCACGCAGCCAGGTAATCGAGTCCGCGTCGAGGTGGTTCGTGGGCTCGTCGAGAAGCAGCGTGGTCTGGGACTTGCCGGAGCCTGCCGACGCCGCGAAGAGAATCTGCGCCAGTTCTACGCGGCGCCGCTGTCCACCGGACAGAGTCTTGAGTTGCTGGTCGAGTACGCGCTGTGGAAGGCCCAGGTTATCGCAGATCTGGGCGCACTCGGAGTCCGCCTCGTAGCCACCTAAGGTGTGGTATTCCTCCTCTAGGCGGGAGAACTTACGAATGGCCTTGTCACGGAACCTATCGTCCGTGGCGGTTTCCATCAGCTCTTGTTGCTTAGCCATGCGGCGCTTGATCTCATCTAAGCCGCGCGCAGAGAGCACGCGCTCACGAGCGGTCTGCTCAATATTGCCCTCACGGGAATCCTGCGGCAGGTAACCAATAGGACCTGAGCGCGTTACCGAGCCGCCATAGGGCTCGGTCTCCCCCGCCAGGATTCGCATCGTCGTCGTCTTGCCCGCGCCATTGCGGCCGACCAAGCCGATGCGATCCCCCGGTTGCACGCGAAGGTGCTGGCCGGGGGCGTCGAGAAGCGTGCGTGCGCCCACGCGCACCTCGAAATCATTGGTCACAATCACGTCGAAACAGTCTAGCAACCAGGGTAGTTAAACCCGAACTGCACTACGCCTAGACATGGTGCCTAGACAGAGCATCACTTTCGAACCACCGCTGACGAATAGATCCCCAGACCTCGATCCCGCAACCTCCTGCTCGCCTTTTCTGGGTGACCCAGTGCTTGGCGACGCCCACCTGGGCCTTTCGGGATCGAGGTCTGGGGCTTTGTTTTGGTTGAGGAGGCCGCGTTGACAGTGACGGGAGTTGCTCACATAAACGCAGAACACCGCCGGTTCGTGTGAACATAAGGACAATGCGCACTCTCGAACCGGCGGTGGTATTAACTAAGGCGATTCGCGGAACCTAGACCGCGAAGCCGAGAGCCTGGAGCATCTCGCGGCCTTCTTCTGTAATCATGTTCGGGCCCCACGGCGGCATCCAAACCCAGTTGAGCTGGACTGCCTCAGCGAGCTTGTTGCCCACGATGACATCCTCGATCTGCTCGCCGATGACATCGGTGAGCGGACATGCCGGGGAGGTCAGAGTCATGTTAATGACGCAGGTGTTCTTGCCGTCGATCTCGTCGATCCAGACGTCATAAACCAAGCCCAGATCAACGATGTTGATGCCAAGCTCCGGGTCGATGACATCACGAAGATACTCGGTGATATCGAAGACCTTGGAAATCTGCTCTTCGGTTTGTTCAGGCTTGACAGCAGCGCCATCAAAGGAAGCATTCTGATCCTGGTAAGGATCAGTGCTGCCACCAGTGGTTTCAGTGTTATCAGCCATCTACTTCTCCAATTCATTCAGCGCTTCGGCGGTGGCGGCTTGGAAAGCCTTCCAACCGAGGAGAGCGCACTTTACACGGGCTGGGAACTTAGCCACGCCGGCGAAGGCGATGCCATCCCCAATAATCTCGTCATCACCCTCAACCTCCCCGCGGGAGGTCACCATCCTCTCGAACTCGGCTAGCTTGGCGTTCGCCTCCTCGAGGGGAATGCCGACGATTTCCTCTGCCATGACAGAAGTCGAAGCCTGCGAGATGGAGCATCCCTCGGCGTCGTAGGACACGTCCTCGACGGTGGAACCATCAGGCGACAGCTTCACGCGCAGGGTGAGCTCATCGCCGCAGGAAGGGTTGACATGGTGAACCTCTGCTTGGCCTTCGCGCAGGCCAGAGAATTTCGGGTTCTTGTAGTGGTCCAGGATGACGTCCTGGTACATGGAATCTAGGTTCATTCGCTCACTCCAAAGAAGGTACGGGCTGCCCGCACTGCCTCTATGAGGGCGTCGACCTCGTCCTCAGTGTTGTACAGGTAAAAGCTAACGCGTGCGGTCGAATTAGCCTGGCAGGCGCGGTGCAGCGGCCACGCACAGTGGTGGCCAGTGCGGATGGACACACCATGGGAATCAAGAACCTGGCCTAGGTCATGCGGATGGATCCCATCCACAATGAAGGAAACCGCTCCCCCGCGATCCTCGGTGGTTTCTGGTCCGATGATGCGCACGCCGGGGATCTCAGCAAGCTTCTCCAAAGCCAATGCAGTGAGTTTTTGCTCATGGGCGTGGATGGCGTCCATGCCCACCTCGCTCAAGAACTTCACTGCTGCACCAAGGCCCACAACCTGGCTGGTCATCTGGGTACCAGCCTCGAAGCGGGTGGGTGGCTCGGCGAACGTCGAACCCTCCATCTTGACTACCTCGATCATGGAACCGCCAGTGAGGAAAGGCGGCAGCTGCGCCAGCAGCTCTTGCTTGCCGTAGAGAACGCCCACGCCCGTCGGACCGCACATCTTGTGCCCAGAGAACGCCGCGAAGTCGACGTCGAGTTCGTGGAAATCCACGGGCATGTGCGGCACCGACTGGCAGGCGTCGAGGACGACCATGGCGCCCACGGCACGAGCACGACGCACCAACTCTGCGACGGGCGCCACGGCCCCGGTCACGTTGGATTGGTGGGTAAAAGCCACCACCTTGACGGTGTCATCGAGCTCGAGCGAATCGAGATCAATGCGGCCGTCGTCGGTCATGGAGTACCACTTCAGCGTCGCGCCGGTGCGCTGGCACAGCTCTTGCCACGGCACTAAGTTCGCGTGGTGCTCCAACTCGGTGACCACGACGGTATCGCCCTCACCAACATAAAGCTCGCCCGCGCGCTCGTCACTGAGCACATAGGCAACTTCATTCAACGCCTCCGTGGCGTTCTTGGTGAAGGAAATCTCATCGCGATCAGCTCCAACGAAGGCGGCAATGGCCTGGCGAGCGGACTCATAGGCATCATCAGCCTCCTCCGCCAGCTGATAAGAGCCACGGTGCACCGGCGCGTTGGTGCCGAGCACGAACTCCTCCTCGGCCTTCCATACCGGCAGGGGACGTTGCGAGGTCGCTCCCGAATCCAGGTACACCAGTGGTTTACCGTCGCGCACGGTGCGCGAGAGGATAGGGAATTGTTCCCGAATCGCATTAACGTCTAGTTCAGGCATAGGTCCTTGTGCTCGGTTCTTCTTCTCTAGCGTGTCGTGGTGTTGTCTGTCGTGTTGTCGCCGGGGTCGGCGCTACTGCCTACTTGAGGAACTGCTCGTAGCCGTCCGCCTCAAGCTGGTCAGCCAGCTCAGCGCCGCCGGTCTTGATGATCTGTCCGTCGGCGAAGACGTGCACGTAGTCTGGGACTACGTAGTTGAGGATGCGCTTGTAGTGCGTAATGAGGAGGATGCCGCCCTTGGTCTCCTCTTGGTAGCTGTTGATGCCATCGGAAACGACGCGCAGGGCGTCGACGTCCAGGCCGGAGTCGGTCTCATCCATGACGGCGAACTTCGGCTTGAGGATATCCAGCTGCATAACCTCGTGGCGCTTCTTCTCACCACCGGAGAAGCCCTCGTTCACGGAGCGGTGCGCAAAGGACTTATCGATGGCCAGCTTCTCACGGGCCTCAGTGAGCTCCTTGTTCCACTCACGCAGCTTCGGAGCCTCACCGCGGATAGCGGTCACGGCGGAGCGCATGAACTGCGACATCTTCACGCCCGGCACCTCAGTCGGGTACTGCATAGCCAGGAAGAGACCAGCGCGGGCGCGCTCATCGACTTCCATCTCGAGGATATTCTCGCCGTCGAGGAGCACCTCGCCCTCGGTCACCTCGTACTTAGGGTGGCCAGCGATAACGTAGGACAGAGTGGACTTGCCGGAGCCGTTCGGACCCATGACAGCGTGGGTCTCACCGGAATTGATGGTGAGATTTACGCCCTTGAGGATCGGCGTGGGCTCACCGTCCTCCTCATGTGGGAGCACCTGCGCGTGGAGATTCTTGATTTCCAGGGTAGACATTGAGTTGGTACCTGCTTTCGGAAAGATTTAAGCGTTGATCTTGGCGAGCTCGTCGACGACGCGGGATTCCAGATCCTCGCGCAGGGACTCGACCGGGATG
The DNA here is from genome assembly GCF_046895345.1 of Corynebacterium aurimucosum. Classification (GTDB taxonomy): domain Bacteria; phylum Actinomycetota; class Actinomycetes; order Mycobacteriales; family Mycobacteriaceae; genus Corynebacterium; species Corynebacterium aurimucosum_G. The sequence goes on from NZ_CP160096.1 coordinate 924,614, forward strand.
CGGGAAATGACTTCAGAGAAGAAGCCGCGGATGATGAGGCGACGTGCCTCGGCGGCAGGGATACCGCGGGACATGAGGTAGAACAGCTCGAGGTCATCGAAGCGGCCCACCGTTGCGGCGTGGCCAGCACCGACGATCTCACCGGTCTGGATCTCCAGGTTCGGGATGGCATCAGCGCGCGCACCCTCGGTGAGGATCAGGTTGTTGTTCGTCTCATAGGTGTCCGTGTTGTTCGCATTCTTGCGGATGAGCACGTCACCGACCCAGCAGGTGCGGGCCTCCGGGGTACGGGAAGCAGAGCCGGCTTCGGCCTTCTGTGCTGCCGTTGCGCCCTGCAGAGCGCCCTTGTAGAAGACGCGGGAGCGGCAGTTTGGTACGTCGTGGTCCACCAGCAGGCGGTTCTCAAAGTACTGGCCGGCATCAGCGAAGTAGACGCCCAGCAGTTCGGCATCGCCGCCCGGGGCGTCGAAAACCACGCGCGGAGCGAGGCGCACAATTTCGCCGCCAAAGATGGCGGTGTTGTGGCGCAGTACGGCGTCGCGCCCCACCTTTGCAATCTGGTGGGACAGGTGCACTGCATCGTCCTCCCAGTCAGCGTCAACGACGACGGTGACCTGGGAGCCATCGCCAAGCACAAACTCAACATTGTCCGCGTGGGTGCCGGAGCCGACGTACTTGAGCACGATGGTGGCCTCGGCGTGGTGGCCGACGTGGATGGAGGTCGCACCGAAGGAAGTCACGCCCTCACCGGCGCCGGTGATGGTGATCTCCACCGGCTTCTCCAGCTGTGCCTCCGCGTCGACCGTAACGATCTGAGCTTCCGGCATGGAAGTCCAAGCCTGTGCGGCAACGCGGTCAGCGGGAGCGCCGGCGGTTCCCAGGCGCTCATCATCAGGCGCGACCGTCTCAGAGGTCACGCCTTCCGGGGCCACGACGTCAATCTTCTGCGCCGTAGCCGGTGCGAACTCACCATTATGCAGGCCACGCAGGTTGCGCAAGGAAATAAAGCGCCAGACTTCGTCGCGGCCATGCGGGACCGGGAAATCCTCCACGTTGAAAGAGGTGAACTGGTCACCCTTGGTGACGTCAGCAGGATTAAATTCGTTGGAAGCTACCACTTAGCCCACCGATCCTTCCATCTGCAGCTCGATAAGACGGTTGAGCTCCAGCGCATATTCCATTGGGAGCTCCTTAGCAATCGGCTCGACGAAGCCGCGCACAATCATCGCCATGGCCTCTTCCTCAGCGATGCCTCGCGACATGAGGTAGAAAAGCTGCTCCTCAGAAACCTGGGAGACCGTCGCCTCATGGCCCAAGGTGACGTGATCATTGCGGATGTCGTTGTACGGGTAGGTATCCGAACGAGAATTGTTATCCACCAGGAGGGCGTCACACTCGACGTTGGCTGTGGAGTTAGTAGCGTTCGCATTGACCTGCACCAATCCACGGTAAGCCGCGCGGCCGCCGTTGCGGGCCACGGACTTGGACACAATGTTGGAGGAGGTGTTCGGTGCCATGTGAACCATCTTGGAACCGGTGTCCTGCACCTGGGTGTCCGCCGCGAAAGCCAGGGAGAGAACCTCGCCCTTGGCGTGCTCGCCGGTCAGCCAGCACGACGGGTACTTCATGGTCACCTTGGAGCCGATGTTGCCATCGACCCATTCCATGGTGCCGCCCTCTTCGACCTTGGCGCGCTGGGTCACCAGGTTATAGACGTTGGTGGACCAGTTCTGAATGGTGGTGTAGCGGCAGCGGCCGCCCTTCTTCACGACGATCTCGATGACACCGGTGTGCAGTGAATCCGAGTTGTAGATCGGCGCGGTACAGCCCTCGATGTAGTGAACGTAGGCGCCCTCTTCCACGATGATGAGGGTGCGCTCGAACTGGCCCATGTTCTCGGTGTTAATGCGGAAGTAGGCCTGCAGCGGGATATCCACGTGGACGCCCTTCGGAACGTACACGAAGGAACCACCGGACCAGCACGCGTTATTCAGCGCGGAGAACTTATTGTCACCGGCCGGAATAACAGTGCCGAAGTACTCCTGGAGGATCTCCGGGTACTCGCGCACGGCGGTGTCGGTATCAACGAATATAACGCCTTGGGCCTCAAGGTCCTCACGGATCTTGTGGTAAACCACCTCGGACTCATACTGCGCGGCAACACCAGAGACAAGTCGCTTCTTTTCGGCGTCCGGAATACCCAGCTTGTCGTAGGTTTCCTTAATGTCATCCGGCAGGTCATCCCAGGTCTGGGCCTGCTTCTCGGTGGAGCGGACAAAGTACTTAATGTTGTCGAAGTCGATTCCGGAAAGATCCGGGCCCCACGTCGGAACCGGCTTCTTGTTGAATACACGCAGCGCCTTGAGGCGGGACTCGAGCATCCATTCCGGCTCGTTCTTCTTCTTCGAGATATCGCGGACGACATCCTCGCTCAAACCGCGGTGTGCAGCCTGGCCGGCTTCGTCGGAATCACGCCAGCCGTACTCATAGCCACCGATGGAAGAGATGATCTCGTCATCGCTCATCTTGGTCTCAAGCCCTGGTGCTGGTTGTGCCTGTGTCAAAGCCCGCTCCTTTCTAGTTCGATTAGTTCTCTTCCCGCTCCGCCGAAGCTGGTGGAACGGGAGTTAAGGGGATATTCGTGGTGCAGATTCCATGGCCATCCGCGATGGAGGCCAAGGGCTGCACATGTTTGCCTAATAGCGCGGAGAAGACTTCCTGTTCAGCTTCACACAACTCCGGGTGCTCGGTGGCCACGTGGGCAACCGGGCAGTGGTGCTGGCAAATCTGTACTCCGTTGCCCACCGATGTCACCGTGGCCGCGTATCCATGCGCATCGAGCACCTCAGCTAGCTGACGTGCCACCTCCGGAACAGATTCCTCGTCCTGTACCAAAGGTGTCACGTCTTCCACGAGACGTTCGAATCGCGCCTTGGCAAAGCGGCGGACTGCTTCCGGACCGCCCGCTTCTCGCAGCGCTGTGAGTGCTTCCGCCGCCAACTGGTCATAGGCGTGACCAAATTGGGCGCGCCCTTGATCCGTAAGGCGGAAATGCTTGGCGGGGCGACCGCGGCCTACTGTTTGCCCGGGACGGGCTGGCGGGCGGCGGTGCACCACCTCGGTGAGTCCTTCCTCCACCAGAATGTCTAAGTGCCGACGGATGCCGGCCGCAGAGAGACCAAGACGTTCACCCAAATAGGACGCCGTTACCGGACCGTCCTTGAGAAGCAACAGCATGACGTGTCGGCGGGTATCGCCCTCTGTAGAGCGAGTTTCCCTTGGCAACTCCTTCGTCACGGTGTGCACCTCCTTGAATGAAACACTCTCCCTTTAGACAACACTAGTGTTCCTTAATTCATTCCCGATTTCCACTCTTTCATTCGTGTCGCGGGCACCTAGCCGCTTCCCACCACCGAGCGACTAAGGTAAACAGGCATGAATATCGAGCGCGACTACACCCAATCGGGGCGATTGCACCGAGCCATCTGGGGCGTGCGCGATGAACTCCCCCGCATGGGAGTCCCGGGATCCCGCTCTGCGCTCCTTCACCAGGATTTTCCCAACTCCCCCGAAGATGCAGATCACGCCGTGCTTGGCGACTTTCACCGCCGCACCGTAGCCCAGCTGCGCACACTTTTTAGCCTGAGATGGCTCGGAACCATCGGAGCCTTACTCATCGCGCTTGGCGGCCTAGGTGCCGGTGCCCTGCCCGTCGTGGGTAACCCTTATGAGTCATTGCCTTTTGGCTCACTCATGACGCGCATGCTGCAATCAGCATCCGCCCTTGTCTTCATTGGTGTCGGATTCATGGTGACGGCCTGGGTATGCATGGCCCCGTTGGTGGGTGCACCGCTGCGCTTGGGCAAGAACTCAGCGAGCGCAAGCACAGGCTCAACACCTAGCGCAGATCCGCGGTTTAGCCACTCCCCGCGAGTAGTCACGCAAAGTCAGATGTGGCGAACATGGTTGGGATGGGTTCTCCCCTTGCTCGTCACCGCGCCGCTGTTTACCCAAGACATTTACTCCTATCTCGCCAACGGCTCCATCGTGCTACAAGGGCTCGATCCCTATTCCGCGGGCCCCGTGGAACTTCTGGGCGCAGATAATGACCTTGCGCGGTCCGTCCCTTTCATTTGGGCAAACTCCCCTTCCCCCTATGGCCCCGTGGCCTTGGGCTTGGCAGCTGCCGTGAGCTGGCTGACCAACGATTCCATCATTTGGGGTGTGGTGCTGCACCGCGTGTTGTCTCTTTTCGGCATCATCGCTGCCGGCTGGGCCAGTGCACGGCTTGCTACCCGATGCCGTGTATCCCCCGAGGCGGCGCTGTGGCTGGGCATCCTTAACCCCCTGACCATCCTTCACCTCGTCGGCGGAATCCACAATGAGTCCTTCATGTTGGGGTTGGCTCTCGTCGGCGTGGAGCTGGGCCTGCGGGCGGTCAATGACGAGCACAACGCCCGATGGCGAGTGTGGGGGTTGTTTCTGGCCTCGGGTGTCCTTATTTCTTGCGCGGGCATGGTCAAGGTCACCGGCTTCATTGGCCTAGGCTTTGTTGGCATGGCGGCGGCTCGCGGGCTCGTCGACAAGCTCGGCATCCCACCAGTGCGGGCGGTGCTTGGCGCTGGCGTGACCCAATTGCTGGTGCTCGCAGCGTCCATCGCCGCTGTCACTGTCATTACGGGGATCGACATAGGTTGGATTTTCGGTCAGGGCGGCGCAGCAACTATCCGTTCCTGGCTGTCAGCGACAACCTCCGTGGGTGTCGGCGCCGGCTCCCTGGGGATGTTGCTAGGTTTAGGCGACCACACCGAAGCCATCCTCAGCGTCACCCGTACCGTGGGCGTCATTATCGCCGCCGGTTTCATGATCCGCATGCTGTTTGCCACCTACCGCGGCGCAATCCACCCAGTGGGTGGGCTGGGAGTGTCCACCTTTGTGCTCGTGGTGTTTTTCCCCGTTGTCCAGCCCTGGTACATCCTGTGGGCCGTGTTGCCGCTCGCCGCGTGGGCTAACCGCCGCTTTTTCCGCATGGCCGTCATGATCTATTCCGGATTGATGAGCTTCATCGTCTTGCCCCGCGGGCTCGGGCTTCCTCCCGGGACGGTATTCATCATCTACCTCGCCGCCCTGGTGACCTTCCTCGTGCTCGCCGCTGCGGGGTGGGTTGCATTGCGACGCTCAGGCGTCCGTGTCCTAGACTAAGGCTTCGTGACTACATCAGCTCTTGTATTGGATAACGTCATTAAGACCTATGGCGACGTCAACGCAGTTAACGGGCTGAGTTTCCGCGCCAAATATGGCGAGATCCTGTGTTTGCTGGGCCCTAATGGTGCCGGAAAGACAACCACCATCGAGATGTGTGAAGGCTTCAAAAAGCCCACTTCCGGCCACATTGAAGTCTTAGGCCTTGACCCCGCCCGCAACCCTGATGCAGTGCGCTCCCGCATCGGCATCATGCTCCAAGGCGGGGGCTCCTACTCCGGCATCAAGGTCAAGGAGATGCTGAAACTCAGCGCCTCCTATAACGAAAATCCTTTGGACCCGGAGTGGCTTCTGGATACCCTCGGGCTGCGCGGGGTGGCAAAGAATAGCTACCGCCGTTTGTCCGGTGGGCAACAACAACGTCTCTCTCTCGCCCTGGCCATCATTGGGCGCCCCGAATTGGTCTTCCTCGATGAGCCCACCGCAGGCATGGATACCCAATCGCGTCTTGCCGTCTGGGACCTTATCCGCTCTTTGCGGGCCGACGGCGTCACCGTCATCTTGACTACTCATCTCATGGACGAGGCGGAAGCGCTCAGCGACCATGTCGTCATCATCGACCACGGCCGGCTCGTCGCCAGCGGCACCGCGGCTTCCCTAACGGAGACAACCGACATCCCGCAGCTGAACTTTGATACCGCAACCCCGGTGGACCTGGAGGCCTTGCGCGAGGTCGGGATCTCCGCCGAGGCCCTTCGCCCCCTGCACTACCGACTCACCTCCACGGTCAGCCCAGCCGTCATCGCGGATCTCGCCACGGGTTTGGCCGCGCAAAACGTTGTCCTCCGCAACCTGCATACCTCGCACCGCAATCTCGAAGAGGTCTTCCTGGACCTTACCGGTCGCGAGATGCGCAGCTAGAACCGCTGCTGACTTTCTCTACTGTTTTCACCACTTTCTTTGATCAAGGAGACGCTCCATGAGCACCTTCGCACCCGGCACTTTTAGCCCGCACCCGCAGCGCGTCGGCGTAGCGGCCATGGCGCGTGCCCAAGGGGCTATCGAATCCAAGCTGATGCTGCGGCACGGCGAGCAACAGTTGCTGAGCATCATTATCCCGCTCGCTATCCTGATCGGCGCCGCGAAGCTGAAGGACACTACCGGGCATGGTGTGGATGAGGTTTTCCCCATGGTGCTCGCCGTGGCCGCCACCTCGTCTGGTTTTACCGGCCAGGCTATCTCTCTGGCTTTCGATCGACGCTACGGTGCACTGAAGCGCACCGGCGCATCGGGCGTTCCTGCCTGGGCCATCGTGGTGGGAAAGATTCTCGGCGTGCTCTCCATGGTGGTGCTCCAGGTCCTTGTGCTCGGCACCGTCGCGGCTCTCCTCGGCCTGCGCGTTTCTGCTGGGGGCGCTGCCATCGGCGTGCTCACCTTGGCGTTAGGGGTGGCTACGTTTACAGCCTTGGGCCTGCTGCTGGGCGGAACCTTTAGCTCTGAGATAGTCCTGGCAGTGGCCAACCTGATTTGGTTTCTCCTCCTTGGGGCCGTCGGGTGGGCGATGTTTTCCCAGGGTCTCGGTGATAACGGGGCACTCACGCTTGTGCCCACGGTGGCGATGGCTGCTGGTCTGGATACCGCCCTCAACGGTTCTTTCCCGGGCATTGAGCTCCTTGTCCTCGTGGTGTGGGCAGCAGTGGCGTCGTTTGCTGCGGTGCGTTGGTTCCGCTTCGAGGGCTAAAAGTGATTCTTCTCCCTTGCATGGTGTGACCCAGCCGTCGATATTGGTTCCGGGGCAGGGCCGAGCGGTAGGCTGAATAGCCGTGAGTACCGCAAATGTTTCTTCTCAACGTCCCCTCGCGCCTGCCGGCGTGGCCTCTGGCCCGTCGCTGAAGATGCAGCGCATTATCGCCCTCATCCTTCTGTTCTGTCAGGCCGGCATTACGGTATCGGGCTCGATCGTGCGCGTAACCGGATCCGGGCTTGGCTGCGTCACCTGGCCTAACTGCCACCCCGGTTCTTTGGTTCCCATGCAGGGAGCGGCTCCCATGCTCCACCAGGCCATTGAGTTTGGCAACCGCCTGCTGACCTTCGTTGTAGCGGCGGCTGCCATCGCCAGCATCGTGGTCGTTCACAAGGCACAGCGCCGCAAGGAGCTCAAGGTCTATGCCTGGGCGGGGCTCGCGGGCGTCGTCGTGCAGGCACTCATTGGCGCTCTGTCGGTCGTGCTGAAGCTTTCTTGGTGGAGTGTGGCTGTCCATTTCCTCCCATCAATGGTCCTGGTGTGGATCGCGGCCATGCTGTTCTCCCGCATTAATGAACCCGATGACGGCACTCCCACTCGCCTCTTCCCCGCCGCGGTGCGCACCCTCGCGGTGGTGGCCACGGTTGCCCTGTCCGTTGTTCTCCTGACGGGCACCTTTGTAACTGGCTCGGGTACCCACTCCGGTGATTCCGGTGTGGGCATGGAGGGCCGCCTCGGCGTGGACACCTATGGCATGGCCGTCATTCACGCGGTCTGCATGTACGTCTACTTAGCGCTGACGCTCATCGTGGTCTTCCTCCTGCACCGCACCGGCGCTCCCAAGGTGGCGAAAAAGGCCGGCTGGGTGCTCATTGCCTGCATCGTCATCCAGTGGGCAATCGGCGTAATCCAGTTCTATCTCCACATCCCCCGCTGGACCGTCCCCATCCACGTGGGCATGTCCTCAGTGGTCACGGCCTTCACCGCCTTGCTGTGGGCGCATGGCTTGCGCCGCGTCGGGAACGCGCAGAGCACTACAGCCTGCGCTGTCCAGCGCAGTGACAAGAACGCCACCGCCCACAGCTAAGTAGGGCCAACAGTGGGAGGTACTCGAAGCGCCGCCGTTCTCACCAGGACGTGAGGATGGCGGCGCTTTTTGCTGCGCGGAGCCCTCGGCTTCGTTTAGCCTAGACACCATGCATGCTATTCAGGTGACCACGACCGGAGGGCCCGAGGTCCTCACCTACGCCGAGGTAGAATCCCCCACGCCGACGAAGGAGCAGTTGCTTGTCGACGTCTCCGTGGCCGGTGTCAACTACATCGACACCTACTACCGCGAAGGCATCTACAACGCCTCCGTGCCGTTCATCATCGGACTCGAAGGCACCGGACGCGTTGTGCACGACCCCCAAGGGGAAGTCGCCCCGGGCACGATGGTGGCCTGGGATCACGCTTTCGGCTCCTATGCGGAGCAAGTCTGCGTGCCGCGCGACCGCGTGGTGGCCGTCCCCGACGAGATTCCTTCCGCAGTCGCCGGTTCCATGCTCCTCCAGGGTATGACGGCGCACTACCTCACCCACGGTGTGTATCAGCTGGGGGAAGGTGCGTCCTGCCTCATTACTGCCGGTGCGGGCGGCGTGGGCTTAATCCTCACCCAGATGGCCAAGTCCCTGGGCGCCACCGTCTATTCCGTGGTTTCTACCGATGAGAAGGAAGAGCTGGCCTATGGCGCGGGTGCAGACCACGTGTTCCGCTGCAGCAGTGGCTTGGCAGAGCAGGTACGTCGTCACAATGGCGGGCGCGGCGTCGACGTGGTCTACGACGGCGTCGGCAAAGCCACTTTCAATGAGTCTCTAGAAGTTGTGCGGCCACGCGGCACGGTCGCGCTTTTCGGCGCCGCGTCGGGCCCAGTCCCGCCGATGGACCCGCAGCTGCTTAATAAGCACGGTTCCATCTTCCTTACCCGCCCCTCACTCGGTGCCTGGACCTCCCAGGAAGGCGAGTTCCAGATGCGTGCTCAGGCTGTTGTTCAGGCGGTCATCGATGGCGACATCGATTTCCGCATCTCGGCGGAATATCCGCTCGCCGAAGCCGCACAGGCCCACCGCGACCTCCAAGAGCGCAAAACCACCGGCTCTATCGTTCTGCGCGTAAGAAAAGACTAGTCCAGGGAGTCGCTCCCTGGACTAGGTCGAGATAATTGGAGGTTCGCTGAGCTGGTTGGCAGGCCGCCTCGTTAGAAGAGGGCGGCCGACCAGCCCAGCATGCGACCGATGGGTTCCCAGCCCACGACGGCGTCGATAGACAACCCAATGAAGAGGACTGACAGATAGTTATTGGAGTAGATGAATAGGCGCATGGGCTTGACCTTTGCGCCCTTCTTCACCCCTTGGTGGAGGCGGATTGCCATCCATAAGAAGACCGCACCGGAGGCCACCGCGGCCACCAAGTAGATCCAAGAGGCTGCCGGGATAATAAGGAAGGTCACGATAACTGTTCCGATCGTGTACCACACAATCTGGCGGGTTACTTCCACCTCCCCAGCAACGACGGGCAGCATCGGCACCCCGGCCTTGCGGTAGTCCTCCTTGTACTTCATCGCCAGCGCCCACGTATGAGGCGGGGTCCAGAAGAAGATGATGAGGAACAACACTACGGCTTGCCACCAACGGTCAGGCTCCCCCGCCGGTGCGTTATCCCGGATCACTGCCCAGCCCACCATGGCGGGCATACAGCCTGCTAGGCCACCCCAGACAATGTTCTGGGAGTTTCGCATCTTAAGGAATTTCGTGTAGACGATGACATAGAAGAAGTTAGTCAGCAGCACGAAGAACGCCGCCAGCCAGGAATGCGCCAGCACGCCCAGCCAGAAGACGGATAGTGCGAGCATGACCCAGGCGAAAATGGCGGCATTGCGACGCGAAATAGTCTTGCGCACCAGCGGCCGGGCACGAGTGCGCTGCATCTTCTGGTCAATCTCATAGTCCACGACGTTGTTGAACGTGTGGGCCGCAGCGGCACCCATCCATCCGCCAAAGATGGTGGATACGATGAGCCAGAAGTTTGAGGACACCGCCTCGAATCCACGCTGGGCCTGGAGCATAGCCGGGATTGCTGCCACGAGGAGGAGTTCAATGATCCTCGGTTTCGTTAGCGCAAAATAGGCCTTGATGGTCTCCAAGGAATAGTCCTCCGTATATCCGGCACGTGGGTGTATGGCTTATAGGTCTGAAGTAGTGGTCGTCTGCTCGCGCTAAAAAGTTCCCGAGATTTCCCGAGAGCGGTGTGGCACGGTCGAGGTTTCCTCTTCGAAGAACTCGCCAGCCAGATCCGAAAGCGGGGAGCAACGGCGTCAACCATGCCAGACTACCGCCCGAAACCTGGTTTATATAATCCCCCGCCGAAGATCGAAAAACCTTTACACTGATTAACGGTATATCTGTTTCCAGAAGCGAAGTGAGGTTTTCGCCGTGTCGCACGAAAAGTTGTCCCCGGAACTGCAGGCTATGGTTCAGCGCCGTTATCCTTCGGACTGGAGTGACCTCGACACCCGCGCCGTGGATACCGTCCGCGTGCTCGCTGCCGACGCCGTTCAGAACTGCGGCTCCGGCCACCCCGGTACCGCCATGTCCCTGGCGCCTCTGGCTTACACGCTTTACCAGCGCGTGCTCAACCATGACCCAGCAGATGTTCACTGGGCGGGGCGCGATCGCTTTGTCCTCTCCGTGGGGCATTCTTCCCTGACGCAGTACATCCAGCTCTTCCTCGGTGGCTTCGGCCTTGAGATGGAGGATCTCAAGTCTTTGCGCACGTGGGGTTCTAAGACTCCCGGCCACCCGGAGGTTCACCACACCGACGGCGTAGAAATCACCACCGGCCCGCTGGGCCAGGGCCTGGCTTCCGCGGTTGGTATGGCCATGGCCGCGCGCAAGGAGCGTGGATTGTTCGACGCTTCCGCCCCGGCTGGCGAATCTCCTTTCGATCACTATGTCTATGTCATCGCCTCTGACGGTGACCTGCAGGAGGGCGTGACTGCTGAGGCCTCCTCCTTGGCAGGTACTCAGAAGCTGGGCAACCTTATCGTCTTCTGGGATGACAACCGCATCTCCATCGAGGATGACACCAACATTGCCTTCAACGAGGACGTCGCCAAGCGCTATGAGGCTTATGGCTGGCACGTCCAAACCGTGGAGTCCGGTGAGGACGTCGAAGCCATCGAAGCAGCTGCTGCTGCTGCCCGCGCCGAAACCTCCCGCCCCTCCTTCATCCGCGTGAAGACGGTCATCGGTTACCCAGCACCGAACAAGATGAACACCGGTGGCGTCCACGGCGCCGCCCTCGGTGAAGACGAGGTGGCCGCGACCAAGGAAGTCCTCGGCTTCGATCCTGCTCAATCCTTCCACATCGACGAGGAAGTTCTCGCTCATACCCGCGAGCTAACTGCCCGCGGTGCGCAGAAGCATGCTGAGTGGCAGGAGAAGTTCGACGCGTGGGCCGCAGCCAACCCGGAAGAGAAGAAGCTCTTCGACCGCCTCCAAGCACGCGAACTTCCTGCTGACTTCGCCGCCGAGCTTCCCACCTGGGAAGCGGGCGAGTCTCTGGCTACCCGAAAGGCTTCTGAAGCCGCCATTCAAGCACTTGCGGCCTCCCTGCCGGAGATGTGGGGCGGTTCCGCCGACCTGGCAGGCTCCAATAACACAGTGATCAAGGGCGCGGAGTCCTTTGGACCCGAGTCCATCACCACGGATGCCTGGACCGCCACACCTTATGGTCGCAACCTACACTTCGGTATTCGTGAACACGCCATGTCCGCCATCATGAACGGCATTGCATTGCACGGCAATACCCGCGTCTACGGCGGTACCTTCCTTATCTTCTCTGAGTACCAGTACCCCGCCGTGCGCCTCGGTGCGCTCATGTCCACCGATACCTACTACGTGTGGACTCACGATTCCATTGGCTTGGGCGAAGACGGCCCCACCCACCAGCCGGTGGAAACGCTCGCTGCCCTGCGTGCCATCCCTAACCTTTCCGTCATCCGCCCGGCCGATGCTAACGAGACGGCCCAGGCGTGGGCGGCAGCACTCGAGTACAAGGCCGCGCCGAAGGGCCTAGCGCTGTCCCGCCAGAATCTTCCAGTGCTTGAGGGCACCAAGGAAAAGGCGGCCGAAGGCGTCCGCCGCGGCGCCTATGTCCTTGTTGAGGCATCGAAGGAAACTCCTGATGTCATCCTCCTTGCCACCGGCTCCGAGGTGCAGCTCGCTGTGGAAGCCGCCAAGCAGCTCGAGGCTGAAGGTACTGCCACCCGGGTTGTTTCCGCACCGTGCCTGGAGTGGTTCGATGAGCAGGATGCTTCCTACCGCGAATCCGTCCTCCCCTCCTCGGTCCGCGCGCGCATCTCCGTCGAAGCCGGTATCTCTATGCCGTGGCACAAGTACACCGGTTCCTTCGGCCGCACCGTGTCTCTGGAGCACTTTGGTGCCTCTGCACCTGCCGCAGAGCTCTTTGAGAAATTCGGTTTCACCGCCGAGGCCGTTGCTGATGCCGCGCGCGAAGCACTGAGCGCGGCGCAGGCAGACTAGTCTCCCGTTCCGAGTTTCCCATCACGAAAGGACCTACACCACACCATGACGCATATTGATGATCTGGCTCACCTCGGGACGTCAACCTGGCTCGATGATCTTTCCCGCGAGCGCCTAGACTCCGGCAACCTCCGTGAGCTCTTGGACACTAAGTCCATCGTGGGTGTCACCACGAACCCCGCGATCTTTGCTGCCGCAATGTCATCCGGCACCTCCTATGATTCCGATATCGCAGCACTGAAGGAAAAGTCCGCTAACGCGGACGAAGCTGTGTACTCACTGGCTATCGACGATGTCCGTGACGCGTGCGACGTCTTTACCGAGATCTACGAGAAGTCGGGTGGCCGGGATGGCCGCGTCTCCATCGAGGTAGACCCCCGCATCTCCGCAGATGCGGAAGCAACCTTGGAGCAGGCACGTGAGCTGTGGGCGAAGGTTGAGCGCCCCAACCTCATGATCAAGATCCCAGCTACCGATGGCTCCCTTCCTGCTATCTCCGACGCCCTCGCCGAGGGCATCTCCGTCAATGTCACCCTTATCTTTTCCGTCGAACGCTACGCCCAGGTCATTGCAGCTTATAAGGAGGGAATCAAGCGCGCGGCTGCGGCGGGCAAGGAAGTTTCCAGGATTCACTCCGTAGCATCCTTCTTTGTCTCCCGTTTGGATACCGAAGTAGACAAGCGCCTGGAATTGAATGGCTCTGATGCGGCTCTTGCCTTGCGCGGAAAAGCTGGTGTGGCTAATGCTCAGCGGGCCTACGCCCTGTTCCACAAAGAGTTCAAGGAGGGCGGCGAAGACCTCCCAACTGGTGCTAACCCGCAACGCCCCCTGTGGGCGTCGACGGGAGTTAAGAACCCCGACTACCCTGCCACGCTCTATGTTTCTGAGCTAGCTGGACCGGATACCGTTAACACGATGCCGGAGAAGACCATCGATGCCGTCCTCGAGCAGGGCAACCTGCACGGCGATACTCTCAGTGGCTCTGCTGAGCAGGCAGAGCGAGTGTGGTCACAGCTGGAGGCAGTGGGCATTGACTTCGCGGATGTCTTCGCAGTGCTGGAGAAGGAGGGCGTCGACAAGTTCGTCGATGCATGGGAAGCTTTGCTTGCTTCTATGACGGACCGCCTCGCTTAGACAACGGCGAACAGTGATTGCTCGATAGCGACTCACGCACCGTCTATGGCCACGCAACTATGGCCTACGGGGCGCGGGTCGCTATGCTGAGCAGTTGGACTTAACTCACACAGACCGAAAGGACACTTAGTGAGCACTACCAGCGCGTGGGTCAACCCGTTGCGCAACGCGAAGGACAAGCGCCTGCCACGCATCGCCGGCCCCTCTGGCATGGTGATTTTTGGCGTTACGGGTGACTTGGCGCGCAAGAAGCTCCTGCCTGCAATCTATGACCTGGCCAATCGCGGATTGCTTCCGGCGGGATTCACTTTGGTCGGCTACGGCCGCCGCGACTGGGATAAACAGGCCTTCTGCGACTACGTACGCGAAGCCGCCGAGGCAGGAGCACGAACCACCTTCAGTGAGCATGTGTGGGAGCACCTCGCCAAGGGAATCGAGTTTGTACAAGGCAGCTTCGATGACGAAGGCTTTGACAAGCTATCTGCCCGGCTCGCTGAGCTCAACGCTTCCCGCGGCACGGGCGGTAACTGGGCCTACTACCTTTCCGTGCCCCCGGAGTTCTTCTCCGATATTTGCCATCAGTTGGAGCGCGTCGGCATGGCAGATAGCACGGATAATTCCTGGCGCCGCGTCATCATTGAGAAACCTTTCGGCCACGATCAGAACTCCGCACGCCAGCTCAACGAGATTGTCAACGCGGTTTTCCCAGAATCCTCGGTCTTCCGCATCGACCACTACCTGGGTAAAGAAACGGTGCAGAACATCATGGCTTTGCGCTTTGCCAACCAGATCTTCGAACCCATGTGGAATGCGCACTATATCGACCATGTGCAAATCACCATGGCCGAAGACATCGGGCTCGGAGGCCGTGCTGGCTACTACGACGGCATCGGCGCTGCCCGCGATGTCATCCAAAACCATCTCCTGCAGCTGCTAGCCCTCGTCGCCATGGAGGAGCCTTCCTCCTTTGCCCCTGAGGCACTCCAAGCCGAAAAGATCAAGGTGCTGCGTGCCACCAACGCGGTGCACCCGCTTAACAAGACCACAGCCCGCGGCCAGTACTCCGCTGGCTGGCAGGGCTCAGAATATGTTAATGGCCTCCGAGAAGAGGAAGGCTTCGATCCCGAATCCACAACGGAAACCTACGCAGCCTGCACCCTTGAGGTCAATTCCCGTCGCTGGGCGGGCGTTCCTTTCTACCTGCGCACCGGCAAGCGCCTCGGCCGCCGCGTGACGGAGATTGCACTCGTCTTTAAGACCGCCCCACACCAGCCTTTTGACCAAGGTCAAGCTGATTCACTGGGCCAGAATGCCGTGGTGATCCGCGTCCAGCCAGATGAAGGCGTCACCATGCGTTTCGGATCCAAAGTCCCCGGCTCCACCATGGAGGTGCGCGACGTCAACATGGACTTCGCCTACGCCGAAGCCTTCACCGAGGAATCACCGGAGGCCTACGAGCGCCTGATTCTCGACGCCCTCTTAGACGAGTCCTCCCTCTTCCCCACCAACGAGGAAGTGGAGCTATCCTGGTCCATCCTCGACCCCATCATTGAATACTGGTCCAACATCGGTCAGCCAGAGCAGTACCGCGCTGGCACATGGGGGCCGGAGTCTGCCGATAGAATGCTGCGCCGCCGGGGTCATTCCTGGCGCCGTCCGTAGGTCCCCTAGGAGGAATGGCTTTATGATTATCCCCTTGCCAGATACGACCACGCGCAAAATCTCCAAAAAGCTCGTGGAGATGCAGGAGCATTACACGCTCACGACCGGCCGCGTTCTTACGCTCATCGTTATGACCGAAGAAGGCGATGATCTTGACAACCTGCTCACTTCAGTACGCGATGCCTCCCACGAGCACCCCTCTCGCGTCATCGTGATCGCCTCGGGCTCCCTCGAGGAGGAAACCCGCCTCGACGCTGAGTTGCGCGTCGGCGGCGAGGCTGGTGCCTCGGAAATCGTCGTTATGCACCTTCACGGCGCCCTCGCCGACCAGGCAGAAGCAGTGGTTACTCCCCTTCTTCTTCCGGATACACCGATCGTTGCCTGGTGGCCAACTGCTTGCCCGCCTGCACCCGCAGCCGTGCCCATCGGTGCTCTAGCCCAACGCCGCATCACTAACGTGGCTTTCGGCAGCGGTGTTGATCAATACGACCTTCACGTGCTGTCCTCCGGCTATAAGCCGGGTGATTCCGACATGTCCTGGGGCGCCATCACCCTGTGGCGTGGCATCATCGCCTCCGCTCTTGACCGCCACCCACACGAGCCTGTCAATTCGGTGGAGATTTCCGGAGCCGAGCACCACGCCGCCGTCGATTTTGCGGCCGGCTGGCTGCTCGACGCCCTTTCCGTCCCCGTCACCCGTAGAATCTCGGAGTGCGAGGCAGGCGCCTTCCCGATTACCTCCTTAGTTTTCCGGCGCCCCACCGCGGATATCACTGTCACGGCCGTCGACGCCACGACGGTTAAGGTCAGCGTCCCCGGTTCCCCGGAATCGCTCGTGAGCCTCGCTGTGCGTTCCGAAGCGGAGGTGCTCTCGGAAGAGCTGCGCCACCTTGATTCGGATAGGACATACGCCCATGCTCTCCGCGCCTTAGCGCGCGTGCACTACAGTGTGTAGGCGTAACTATTCCATCGTTTCCACAGTCCCATCATTCAGAAGGATCTTTCTGCACCATGGTCACGCTTCGCCGCGTTAGCGACATCGACGAGCTCATATCCTCCGCCGCACTCGCCTTTATTGAGACGATTGCAGCGATTCAAGCCCCGGGCGGTGGCCTACACAAGGACGGAGTAGCACGCGTAGTCCTCACCGGTGGTGGTGCTGGAATCGGTGTACTCCGCGAATTGGCGCGCCTCCACGAAGCTGCCGAGCAGCAAGGCACCGACTATCCCGCATTGGCCGTAGACTGGACGCGGGTCCATGTCTTCTTCGGGGATGAGCGCAATGTTCCGGTCAGCGATTCGGATTCCAACGAGGGACAAGCTCGCGAGGCTCTTCTCAGCAAGGTCGGTATTCCAGAACAGCACATTCATGGCTATGACTTGGGTGCGGTATCCATGGAGCACGCCGCCCAAGCCTATGAAGGCGAGATTCGTGATTTTGCGCCGGAGGGCTTCGACATTCACCTCTTGGGCATGGGACATGAGGGCCACATCAACTCTCTTTTCCCGCACTCGGAGGCAGTCTATGAGGACACGGACTATGCATTTGCTGTCCATGATTCCCCTAAGCCCCCGTCGGAGCGCGTCACGCTGACCTACCCCGCTATCAATCGCTCTCAACGCATTTGGTTCCTTGTCTCCGGTGAGGAGAAGGCCGAAGCTGCGTCCCATCTCGTAGCCGGTGCCGCGGCTGAGGATTGGCCTGCCGCAGGTGCGCGGGGCACCGACGAGACTCTGCTTTTCGTGAGTGAAGACGCCGCACAGCAGCTTTAGCACCACGGTGCCTCCAGTCGCTTGAGGCCTAGGAAAAAATAACGCCGCGTTCCCTCCTCCATGAGAGGAAGCACGCGGCGTTATGCGTTGTTGTGGCCGTAGACCAGCTGGCGGTTTTAGCTGCTAAATGCCTGCAGCAGGTTCAGGGCTACGATGCAAGCGAGCCAGATGACCACCATGACCACGGTATAACGGTCGAGGTTCTTTTCAACCACGGTGGAACCAGACAAGTTGGACTGCACACCGCCGCCAAAGAGGCTGGAAAGACCGCCGCCCTTACCTTTGTGCAGCAGCACGAAGACAGACATCAGGATTGCGGCAATCACGAGGATGATTTCCAGTGCCAAGATCATGAAATAGTTCCTTGTTTTACGCGTTCGTTGAGTTTTATGTGGTGGGTGACAGCCTATGCCGTCAGCCCACGGAGAAAAGGGCGCCGAAAGCGGGCGCAATAATCCCCGATAATACACCACGTGGCGGGCCAGAAACCATTCCGACCCGCCACGGCTAATGAGCGTGATGCTAGCTGGTATGAGGACTATGCGCCCTGGGCAGCGTTAGCCGCCAGCTTGGCAAACTCCTCGCCCTTGAGAGAAGCCCCGCCAACCAGGCCGCCGTCGACGTCCGGCTTGCCTACGATCTCCGCGACGGAATCCACCTTGACGGAGCCACCGTAGAGAATGCGGATCCCCTCGGCCACCTCATCGCCGCCCAGTTCACGGACGAGCTCGCGAATAGCTGCGCACACTTCCTGCGCGTCCTCAGCAGAAGCAACCTTACCGGTACCGATTGCCCAGACCGGCTCATAAGCGATGACGGTCTTGGAGAGGTCCTCGGCAGAAAGGCCTTGCAGGGAGTTGCGGGTCTGGGTGACCACGTAATCTACGTGAGTGCCTGCCTCGCGCACGTTGAGCGGCTCACCCACGCAGACAATAGGGCTGATGCCGTTAGCCAGAGCTGCAGCGGCCTTCTCAGCAACCAGCTGGTCGGTCTCACCGTGGTATTGACGGCGCTCGGAGTGGCCAACGACTGCCCAGGAGCATCCCAGGACGGAGAGCATCTTGCCGGAAACTTCACCGGTGTATGCGCCGGACTCATGCTTGGAGATGTCCTGTGCGCCGTAGGTGAACTGCAAGTCGTCGCCGTCGACCAGCGTCTGCACGGTGCGGATATTGGTGAACGGGACCATGAAAGCCACGTCAACCTTCTCGTAGTATTCCTTCGGCAGAGAGAATGCGAACTTCTGCAAGGAACCAATAGCTTCCTTGTGGTCGAGGTTCATCTTCCAGTTACCTGCGATAAGCGGGGTACGTGCCATGATTAGCCTTTCTAAATCAGACTGAGTTGACGGTTTAAGTGCTTAGGCTTCCAGGACCTTGACGCCCGGCAGCTCCTTGCCTTCAAGGAACTCGAGGGAAGCGCCACCACCGGTAGAGATGTGAGAGAAGCCATCTTCGTCGAGGCCGAGCAGGCGGACGGAAGCTGCGGAGTCACCCCCGCCAACGACGGTGAAGGAGCCGTTCTTCGCGGTGGCATCGATGATGGACTGTGCCACACCGGCGGTGCCCTTGGAGAAGGCCTCCATCTCGAACACACCCATCGGGCCGTTCCAGAAGACGGTCTTGGAGGAAGCGATGACCTCGTCGAACTCCTTCACCGACTCCGGGCCGATGTCGAGAGACTGCCAACCCTCCGGAATACCGTCCAGGGCGACGACCTTGTGCTCTGCCTGAGCATCGAACTCGGTTGCAGCAACGAGGTCGACCGGCAGGACAATCTTTTCACCGAAGCGCTCGAGCAGCTCCTTGCAGTTGTCGATTTGGTCTTCTTGCAGCAAGGAGTTCTGGACGTTGTAGCCCTGCGCAGCCAAAAGGGTGTAGCACATGCCGCCGCCAATGATCACCTTGTCGGCCTTGCCCGCAAGCGCTTCGATCACACCGAGCTTGTCGGAGACCTTGGCGCCGCCCAGAACAACCACGTACGGGTGCTCTGGCTTCTCTGCTACCGCAGCCAGGGTTTCCACTTCCTTCTGCACCAGCTTGCCGGCGTAGGCGGGCAAGCGCTTGGCGACGTCGTACACAGAGGCCTGTGCGCGGTGAACAACACCGAAACCATCGGAGACGAAGGCACCGTTGTCCGCAGCCAGGGCGACGAGTTCATCGGCGAAGGCGCCGCGCTCAGCCTCATCCTTGGAGGTCTCGCGCGGATCAAAGCGAACATTCTCTAGGAGGAGAACATCGCCATCGTTGAGGCCGTTGGCGCGCTCGTGAGCGTCTTCACCGCTGACATCGCCGGCAAGGGCAACGTACTGATCCAGCGCCTCGGAGAGAGCCTCTGCGACTGGAGCGAGGGAGTACTTCGGGTTTACTTCGCCCTTCGGACGTCCCAAATGTGCCGACAGAATGACCTTCGCTCCACCCTCAATGAGCGCCTTGATAGTGGGCAGCGAGGCGGTGATGCGGCCAGAGTCGGTGATGTTTCCTTCATCATCAAGCGGGACGTTGAAGTCAGAACGAACAAGGACGTGGCGGCCGGAAACGCCTTCTGCGAGCAGATCGTCCAAAGTCTTGAAAGCCATTGTGTTCTCCTTAAAGGTGGGTACTCAAGCTAAAGGTTAATGCTATTCAATTAGAAAGTGTGCCGAAACCTGATTTGCGATGTATGTGAAAGCGCATACTCGTTCTCTAAAGACGAATACCGGCCCAGCGTACGCCACATATTCAGAGATAGTAGGCGCGGCGCGTGGGCCGGTATCTAGCCAGCGGTGCTTCCGCGGGCAATCACAGCTTGCTTCACTGTGCTCATTTCAAAGGGTGAAGCTTTAGAGCTTGGAGGCAACCAGGGAGGTGGTGCGCACGAGCTGGCTGGTGTAGCCCCACTCGTTGTCGTACCAGCCGAGAACCTTGACGAAGTTGCCGTTGGAAACCTTGGTCATGCCAGCATCGAAGATGCAGCCGTGGGAATCGGTGATGATGTCGGTGGAGACGATCGGGTCCTCGGTGTACCCTAGGGTCTCGCCGAACTCGCCGGTGGCGGCTTCCTTGATAGCAGCGTTGATTTCCTCAGCGGTGACGTCGCGGGATGCCTGGAAGGTCAGGTCGGTAGCGGAACCGGTGATGGTAGGAACGCGCATTGCGTAACCGTCCAGCTTGCCCTCCAGCTCCGGCAGAACCAGGGAGACAGCCTTTGCTGCACCAGTGGAAGTCGGAACCATGTTGACGGCTGCGGCGCGGGCGCGGCGCAGGTCGCGGTGCGGAGCATCCTGGATGCGCTGGTCACCGGTGTAGGCGTGGATGGTGGTCATCAGGCCCTTCTCGATGCCGAACTTCTCGTGCAGGACCTTGGCCATCGGTGCCAGGCAGTTGGTGGTGCAGGATGCGGCGGAGATGACATTGTGCTTCTCAGCGTCGTACTCATCGGAGTTAACGCCGTAGACGAAGGTTGCGTCAACGTTCTTACCCGGTGCAGAGATGATGACCTTCTTAGCGCCGGCCTCGATGTGGGCCTTGGCAGCCTCACCATCGGTGAAGAAACCGGTGGACTCGATGACGATGTCGACGTTGTGCTCGCCCCAGTTCAGGTTCTTCGGATCGCGCTCTGCGGAGACTGCAATCTTGTGACCGTTGACGGTGATGGACTCGTCGTCGTGCTCGATCTCACCGTCGAAGCGGCCCAGCACCGAGTCGTACTTGAGCAGGTTGGCCAGGGTTGCGTTGTCCGTCAGGTCGTTGACTGCGACGACCTCGAGGTCATTGTTGCCCTGTGCGACTGCACGGAAGAAGTTGCGGCCGATGCGGCCAAATCCGTTGATACCTACGCGAATGGTCACTGTAATGTCTCCTCAAATAATCGAGTGAAGTTCAATTGTGGGGGCTTCCGAGACTTTGTCCTTATAGGCAGTGCGGTGGACCGTTCTTGCGGCACCGTTACCCTGCCACTTCCGTGACGTGCTCGGTGGTTTTCCCAACACGGCCGATAGTACCCACGGATTTTGCATCCTGCAGTGCGCGTTCAAGTTCCCAACAAAGGCGCTCGCACGAAAGGGAAAGGGGGCGTACACTAGATGGGCCGCTAGTTACTTAAGACAATCCCCCAAACCCACACACCTGCAGATATGCCCGTTTATGTGGGATTGTGTTGACCCTAAAGAGGGCAAGGTGGGATATCTCACTAAAACAAAAAAGAGCGGGTGAATCCAAAAATAAACCGGCTATCGACGGTCATAAATTCACCAACGATAGTCAAAAAATTGCCCCAGACGGTCGCTGCATTGCCCGAACGGGCACAAAGTTCGACTGCGTCTGGGGCTGAGACGAGAAACTAGGATTCCTCAAAAAGTTCCTCTGTAACTGCCTTCGTCGTATCCGGCACACCAAGTTCCTTCGCGCGCTTATCTGCCATAGAAAGCAAGCGGCGAATACGCCCAGCCACCGCGTCCTTGGTCATCGGCGGATCAGCCAGGCGTCCGAGCTCTTCCAAGGACGCTTCGCGGTACTGCACGCGTAGGCGGCCGGCGTCCGCGAGATGTTCCGGAACGTCATCGCCCAAGATAACCATGGCGCGTTCGACACGGGCCGCAGCTGTAACTGCCGCACGGGCAGAACGGCGCAAATTGGCGTCATCGAAGTTATCTAGGCGGCGGGAGGTGTCGTGGGCTTCGCGTTGGATACGCTTCTTCTCCCACGTCAGGCGAGTCTCTTGGGCCCCCATCCTGGTCAGCAACGCACCAATGGCATCGCCATCACGCACCACGACGCGATCGGCCCCGCGGGTCTCCTTAGTTTTCGCCACTACACCCAAACGACGCGCGCAGCCTACGAGAGCGAGTGCTGCCTCCTGGCAAGGACAGGTCACCTCCAGCGCTGAAGACCGGCCCGGTTCAGTTAGCGAACCTTGCGCCAAAAAGGCGCCGCGCCAAGCTGCTTCATTATCCGCAACAGAGCCGGAGATTACTTGCGGTGGCAGGCCCACGACTGGGTGACCCGAGCGGGTCACCAACCCCAGGCGCCTGGTCAACTCCTTGGCCCCGGTAGTGATTCGCACCTGCACCCTGCTCTTCTTAGAGGATGCGGCGGGGCCTGCTACGTGTACGCTGGCAGAGATTGAATACAGCTCGTCGAGTGCGGTGACCAAGCGAGTGGCTACGCTCTTCGATTCCAATTCGACCTCGTACATCACCCTATCTCCGGTGATGTGGAGCTCGCCGGCGAACCTAAGGATCGCGGCAACCTCCGCCGCACGAGCGGACTGGCGCGGTACGGACACCGCCGTAAGTTCCTCCTTGACCTGATCGGTCAATGACGCAGACACCTCGTGCCTCCCCTTTCAACTCTTGATGTAACTCACCGCAGAAAGCAACAGTGGTGCAACTGGCCTCAGAAGGGCCTTGAGCTAGTGCATACGGCACGCACTACCGCGCCTGTGAAGCGCAGCGACGCTGCGGTGAGCGATGAATGCCACTTAGTCTATCGCGCACTTAGTCGCGGTGAGTGCCCGGGGCACCCGCTGAAGAATCTCGCTGAGCGGCATAGTCGGTATAAAGCTCAGTCAGTACCTGCGCGAGCTTGTCTGGGCAATGCTTGTTGAGAGAATGTCCGTTCTCATCGCTCTGACACACATCTCGGAAGACCGCCGTAGCACCGAGCACGCTTGCTGCACGCTGTACGAAGACTCGCTCCGACTCATTTGGTAGACCAGAACCATCGACGATTACTTTGTCTACCCGCAGGTTCGGCGCATGCTGCGCTAAGACGTGCAGGTGGCGCTCAGCTGAAAAGCCCTGGGTCTCCCCTGGTTCCGCGGAAAGGTTAAGTACCACAACGCGAAGCGCATCCGAGGACGTAATTGCGTTGACAATCTCCGGCACGAGGACGTGTGGAAGCACCGAGCTAAACCACGATCCCGGCCCCAAGGTGATGAGGTCCGCATCGCGCAAGGCCGCGATGGTTTCCGGATTGGCTTGTGGCTTCTCCGGGATGATCCGGACGCGGCGAACCTGCCCCACGGTGGACGCCACGGCGACTTGGCCGCGGACAGAGCGCATGATGCGGGGATCGTCGTCAAGCCCGGCCACGTCCGCTTCGATATCGAGCGGCAGATTCACAGCCGGCAGCACGCGGCCCGCAGACTGCGTTAGCCGTCCCACCGCGTCAAGCGCCGCTTGGAAATCCCCCAAGACCTCAGTGAGTCCGGCAATGAGGAGATTACCCACCGCGTGGCCGGCCATGGCGCCTGTGCTTTGGAAGCGGTGCTGCAGCGTTGAGGCCCACATCTGGCCCTCTTCTGAGTCACTCGACAATGCGGCGAGCGCCATGCGCAAATCACCCGGCGGAATAATGTCCATCTCGCGGCGCAGCCGTCCGGAAGAACCGCCGTCATCAGCCACAGTGACGATGGCAGAGATCGCCTCCGCACCGGTGCGGCGAGCAGCCAAAAGGGTTTGATAAAGACCATGGCCGCCGCCCAGGCTAGCCATGTGGGTAGGGAGAGACGTCACGGAAATATTAGCTTTCGGTCATCTAAGGGTAGGGAATGAATTTTTATTTTATCGCACCTAATCCCGGGCAATGTCACGGTGCAGTGTGCTCACATCCAGATCCCCGCGCTCCCTGAGACGGCGAGCAATCTCCTCCGTAACGGCCACAGATCGGTGATGCCCACCGGTGCACCCGATGCCTACGGTAATGAAGTTCTTGCCCTCGTGCCGGTAGCCGGCAAGCATCGAGTCAAGCATGGTGATGAAGTGATCAATGAAGGGTTCAGCGGCGTCCTGGGAAAGGACGTAGTCTGCGACCGGTACATCAGTACCGCGGTATCCCCGCAATTCGGGCACCCAATAAGGATTGGGAAGGAAGCGGACATCGACGACAAGATCTGCGTCACGCGGGGAGCCATGCTTGAAGCCGAAGGACTCTAACGTGACGTGCTGCAGCTCATGACCCATCTCGCCGAAAGAGGCCTCGATCGCGCGGCGCAAGTCATGGACAGACAGATTGGTGGTGTCGATGATAATATCCGCGCGGTCACGGATGGACTGCACTGCTGCACGCTCGCGCTGAATACCTGCCTTGAGGGTTTCCCCATCCTGCAACGGGTGTGTACGCCGCACTGAGTCGAACCGGCGAATCAGGACGTCATCGCGCGCATCGAGGAAGAGCAGCGTCGGTTTCATATCTAGCTGTTCTAGTTCATCAAGAGTTTCTGCCAGGGAACCCGGGAACAAGCGGGAACGTACATCGGTCACCGCGGCGATTTTGCTTACCGGGGACTCCGGGCTCGCACACAGTTTGAGCAAGTCAACGATTGCCTTGGGCGGGATGTTATGGGCTACGTAGTAGCCTTTATCCTCCAGCACTTTAGCCGCCGACGTCAGGCCTCCGCCTGACATGCCGGTGATCAAAATGGGTGGGGAATCAAACAGCGTCATGGCTTCCATTCTTACCACCTATTCAGAGTCCTCGGTGGCGAATTATCTCGAGAGCCAAGCCTGCTTAGGAGGCGTGAAGATGATCAAATACTGTTTGCGCTAACTTCGGGCCGAAACCCTTGACCTCAGCAATGTCTTCCACGCTGGCTTCTTTGAGCTTCTTCACCGAACCGAAGTGCTTGACCAGGTCAGTACGACGCTGGGGCCCCAAGCCCGGAACAGCATCAAGAACCGATGAGCGCATACGCTTCGAGCGCTGCTGGCGGTGATAGGAAATGGCGACACGGTGGGCTTCATCACGGAGGTGCTGGAGCAAGAAGAGCGCCTGCGAATTGCGCGGCAAAATCACAGGTTCATCATCACCCGGAACCCACACTTCTTCTAGGCGCTTCGCCAGACCGATGAGGGTTACGTCCACGATGCCGAGTTCGTCGAAAACTGCCTGCGCCGCGGCCACCTGCGGTGCGCCTCCATCCACAATGAAAAGCTGCGGTGGGTAGGAGCTGCGTTTGGTCTGGCTCGCAGTCTCTTCGCGCACCATCTCCTCGGCGAAGGTAGTGTTCTCGAGCTCCTCGTCCGGCACGGCTCGCTTGTCATCGTGGTGATGCTTGAAGCGGCGGCGAGTCACCTCAGCGATGGAACCGACATCGTTGGAGCGTCCATCACCCGCAGCCTCCTTGATGCGGTAGCGGCGGTAATCAGACTTGCGTGGCAGGCCATCCTCGAAGACCACCAAGGAAGCCACCACATCGGTACCTTGAATGTGCGAGATATCCGTACACTCAATGCGCAGCGGCGCGGAATCCATGCCTAGCGCCTCCTGCAGCTCCTGTAGTGCTGCCGACCGGGCAGTCAGGTCGCCCACGCGCTTGAGCTTGTGCTGTTTCAGCTGCTCCTTCGCATTCCTCTCGACGGTCTCCAGCAAGGCGCGTTTGTCGCCGCGCTGCGGTACCCGTACATCAATCTGGGCGCCCCGTAGTTCCTCCAGAACTACCTTCACCTCGTCGGCTTCCTCCGGCAGCGCTTGGACCAGAATTTCTCGGGGAATGGCATTGCCGTGATAGGCCTCAGTATGAGATTCCTGGTCCACTCCCCTGCGCTCCAACTTGGCGTCCTCGGCGGCCTCTTGGCGTTGGCGTTCGATTGCATCCGAATAGAACTGGATGAGGAAGTTCTGGATCAACGCCGGCAGACCCGGATCTGCTTGGCCCTCCTCCACCACGTCGGTCGTTGCCTGATCGCCGGAACGCTCAACCACCCAACCACGCTGACCGCGGATACGGCCCGCACGCACATGGAAGATCTGCACGGCCGCCTCCAACTCATCCGAGCTAAACGCGATGAGGTCTGCATCCGTCCCATCGGACAGAACCACGGCTTGCTGCTCCATCAGTTTGTCTATCGCGCCGAGGTCATCGCGCAGGCGTGCTGCCAACTCGAACTCTAGGTTCTCCGCCGCCTCCTCCATGCGCTGAGTTATCCTCTTGCGCACCGGGGCGGTATTGCCATTCATGAAGCTGATGAGTTGGTTAACCGTCTCGCGGTGATTCTCGGGGCTGACCCGGCCGATGCAGGGAGCATCGCACTTGCCGATGTAGCCCAAAAGACACGGCCGTCCTAAGCGCTCGTGGCGGTTATACACGCCCTTGGCGCACGTGCGCATGGGAAAGATTCGAGTCAGAAGATCGAGGGATTCGCGCACCGCCCAGGCGTGGGAATAAGGGCCGAAATAACGCACACCTTTGCGGCGTGGGCCGCGGTAGAAAAATGCGCGCGGGACGGTCTCCCCCACAGATACCGCGAGCATAGGGTAGGTTTTGTCGTCGCGGTACATGACGTTGAAACGTGGATCGAAGCGTTTGATCCACGTGTACTCCAACTGCAGTGCTTCCACCTCGCTGGCCACCACAGTCCATTCGACTGAGGCCGCAGTCAGAACCATCTGGCGGGTTCGCGGGTGCAGTTGGGTGATGTCTTGGAAGTAATTTGATAGCCGCGCGCGCAGATTCTTCGCCTTGCCCACATAGATGACACGGCGGTTCTCATCGCGGAACTTATAAACGCCCGGATCCGTGGGGATGCTTCCGGGCGCGGGGCGGTACTCAGAGGGATCAGCCACTAGTCATCCTGCGGCATGTAGCGGGCTTCCAAGTCACGGAAAGAGCGGACCTTGGTTATAACGTCCTGCTTATCACCTGACTGCAGGGCCCACACCGGCACGTATTCGAAGTCAGGCAGCTCGATGCGCGCCATGCGTGATCCCTCAGGGAAAGATAGGCCGTAGATGACCTGCCACGGGTAGAAGCGGGTTCCTAGGATGTTGCGGATCTCTACCCCATCGGAGTTCGCGCGGAGTCGCGGCCGAGTCAATGCCAACCACGACAGGATCGAAATCACCACGCCCACACCGGGGAAAGCGAACTTATCAATAGTCGTCACCGTTGCGCCGGTAAAAGACAAGCCCACCGTGAAGCCCATAAACAAGTGCGCTGCCATAACGAGGATGATCCAGATGATCGCCACCTTGCGCAGGTAAGGCGAGGTTGCTTCGTATTCCCAAGGCTTGGATGAGGTCTGGGCAAAAGGATCAGCGCTGGTATAGGCCAACAACTGCTCCTCGCTCATGCGCTGTGCGCCCCCCGCAGAGCTCGTTGCGGCTGGCCGCAAGGATTGCGAGGACGTATTGGCGTGAGCTGACTGTTCCCGCTCTTCATGGCCCAAGGGCACCTGTGGGTCCGTCATCGAGTTTTCCATCTCCTCATCACTCCGCTGAGGCAGGCCACGGCTCTGTGCTGATATGCAGGGCGCCGTGGTTGCGCGTGGCAGCCTACTTTAGGTTTGACTCATCCAGTGTACGCAAGGTGTGCACGGTTTCTAAAGCTGCCTGCATGGCCTCTGCACCTTTATCTTCCGCGGAGTCTGCAAAGCCAGCACGATCAACTGCTTGCTCATAGTCGTTGACGGTGAGCACACCGTTAGCCACTGGAGTGGATTCATCGAGCGCGATGCGGGTCAAGCCCTGGGTGACGGAATCACACACATAATCAAAGTGCGGAGTACCGCCACGGACAACACAGCCCAATGCCACCACGGCGTCATGCGTGCGCGCCGCGGCCTGGACCACCACGGGGAGTTCCAGAGCGCCCACAACGCGCAGCGGGGTGACAACGGCACCGGCTGCTTCAGCGGTCTCCAGTGCGCGACGATGCAGCTGATCACAAATCTCGGCGTTCCACGTGGCGGTGACAACCGCGACGCGGAGTCCTTCACCCGAGACATTCTTCGGGGTTGGCAAGCCTTCCTTGCTCATTGGGTGCTCCTTTGTTTTAGTTTTCAGCGCGATTTTCCGGCTTAATGCCCTAAGAGTGCTTCTGGTCCCACTCAGCGACCTGTGGCAGATCATGCCCCATCCGGTCGCGCTTCGTGCGCAGATAGCTGATGTTCTCCGCCGTGGCGGGGGTAGCCAGCGCGGTGCGTGCGGTGGCGTCAATGCCAAAGCCCTGTAGACCCTCGCCCTTGTGCGGGTTATTGGTCAAGAGGTTCACGGACTTCACGCCTACATCCCGCAGGATTTGGCCGGCCACGGAATACTCGCGGGCATCTTCCGGCAGGCCCTGCTCCACGTTGGCATCAACGGTGTCCATTCCCTTGTCCTGCAGGCGATAGGCTTTGAGTTTATTCACCAAACCGATGCCGCGGCCTTCCTGTCCGCGCAGGTAGATGACGATCCCGCGTCCTGCTTCTTGCACCGCACGAAGGGATTCCTGCAGCTGTGGGCCACAGTCACAGCGCTGAGAGGCAAAGACGTCCCCTGTAAGGCACTCAGAGTGGACGCGAACGGGCACATCCTCCGCACCAGAATAGCTCTCCACGTCACCGACGAAGAGGGCGATGTGCTCGCGCTTATCGACGTCACTCGAATAACCCACCGCGCGGAACTCGCCGTACTCGGTGGGCAGGCGGGTTTCTACCTTGCGGCGAACCTGTTGTTCGTTGTGACGACGCCACTCGATGAGCTGCTCGATGGAAATCATCGTCAGCCCGTGAGCGTCGGCAAAGCGGCGCAGCTCCGGCGAGCGGGCCATGTCCGTGGGGTCCTCTTCGGAGACGATTTCACACAGCACGCCGGCTGGGCGCAGACCGGCCAGCCGGGCCAAGTCGATGGCAGCTTCCGTATGCCCATCGCGCTCGAGCACACCATTCGGGCGGGCAGCGAGCGGGACCACGTGGCCAGGGCGTGTGAACTCCGACGGTTCAGAGGAAGGATCAGCCAAGCGCCGAATGGTGTCGCAGCGCGAGGTGGCGGAGATACCCGTCGAGCCATTAGCCAAGTCCACCGTCACGGTGTATGCAGTCTGGCGCACATCCTGGTTAACCGCCAGCATTGGAGGTAGGTTCAACCGCTCACAGTCTTCCGGGAGCAGCGGCGCGCAAATGTAGCCGGAGCTATAACGCACCATAAAGGCCACAAGCTCCGGGGTGGCGAGCTCAGCGGCGAAGATAAGGTCGCCTTCATTCTCGCGGTCCTCATTATCTACGACGACGACTGCCTTGCCGGCCGCGATGTCGGCGATGGCTTGGTCGACGCTATCTAAACTAAAAGCTGAATCTGCAGCGCTCATAAGGACTAACTCTATCCCTCTGTTCCCGCGCCGTGGGCGTTAGGGTGAACCATTTTCTCCACATACTTGGCAACCACGTCTACTTCGAGGTTTACTCGGGCGCCTGGCTTCATGGAACCAAAGACGGTATCGCGCAGGGTGGTGGGAATGAGTGAGACTTCAAAGAAGGCTTCCGCACCGGGCTCTTCCTGCCCATCTGACAAGGCCGATACCGTCAGGGAGGTCCCCTGCACCGCGATGGAGCCCTTTTCCACCACGTAGCGCGCCAGCTCAGCCGGCAGACTAAAGCGCAATACCTCCCAGTGCTCTGAAGGCGTGCGGGACAGCAAGGTCCCGGTGCCATCAACGTGTCCCTGCACAATGTGGCCGCCCAAACGCGTCGTCGGGAGCACCGCACGCTCGAGGTTAACCGGCGAGCCCTCCGCGAGCTCGCCGAGAGAGCTACGGTCTAAGGATTCCTTCATGACATCGGCGATGAAGGTCCCTTCTCCTAACTCAGCCACGGTCAGGCACACGCCGTTGACCGCGATGGAATCACCTAGTTGCGCGTCACTCAATACGGTAAATGCCGCAATACCCAACCGCACGGCATCACCCTGCGGTTCGACGCTATCGACGTGGCCGATCTCCTCAACGAGTCCGGTAAACATAGACCGCACTCCCCTTCCCTTTTAACTCTCTAAAACTTCTAGCCCTTGAATCTTCTACCCAGTGAAAGCTTGCCAGCTTTCACTGTTTCCCAGCTTTCAAAGCTTTTCATCCTTGCGATATTCCACGAGCAGGTCCTCGCCGAACTCGGTAACCGCGCAACGCCGCCATCTTTGGGCGCGGGCTAAGTTCGACGACACAGCACTGGTGAGAACGCCCCTGCCTTCACCGAGGATGACATTTCCTATATAAGCCTGGATCCGGTCGACACAACCTAGCTCCATGAAGCTTGTTGCGAGCCCCGCGCCGCCTTCAACGAGGATGTCGCGGGCGCCGGTAGCATAAAGCTCAGTTAGGGCCTCCTCTGGCGAGGCATAGTGCTCAAAACCTAGTCTCTCAAGGTTGGTTTGTCCTCCTTGAGACACATCCCGGGAGCCGATGACAACACGCCGCGGTTGCTGCGGGCGCAAGGAACCATCCGCAAAGCGCGCCGTTAAAGACGGGTTATCCGCTAAGGCTGTGCCAGTTCCGATGAGGATGGCATCGCGCTGAGCTCGGTCACGGTGCACACGCTCGCGGGCCTGCTCCCCCGTGATCCACTGGCTGCTGCCATCTACCGCGGCGGTGAAACCATCCAGGCTCTGTGCGAACTTCAACGTGACGTGCGGCCGACCGAGGGCGACGGCGCACAGCCACGGCTCCAACGCATCTGCTCTTTGTGCCGGTTCCGAGAGCTGTCCCACGGTGATACCGGCGCGGCGCAGAGTGGTTGACCCTCCCCCAGCTTGCGGGGTGGGGTCTGGGTGGAGGTAATACACGGCGGCCACGGAGGCATCGATAAGCGCCTGCGCGCAGGGCCCAGTTCGACCCGTGTGATTGCAGGGTTCCAAGGTGACCACCGCGGTTCCACCGCGTGCCTTGTCTCCCGCATCGCGCAGCGCCATGACTTCAGCATGCGGTCCGCCCGGGGGCTGGGTTGCGCCGACGCCAACCACCTGCCCAGCGGAATCAAGGATGACTGCGCCGACCGGCGGGTTTGGGCTCGTTTTACCGCGCACCTGCTCGCCGGCCTCCATGGCTAGGTGCAACGCTTGCGAAAGGACAGCAGAATCGTGGAGTGGCTTCACAGCGTAGCCAGTCGGCGCAGCTCCTCGACGGCCGCCGCCTTATCCGCTTGCTTGTAAATAGCCGAACCCGCGACGAAAGCATCGCAGCCCGCCTCAGCGGCGGAGCGGATCGTCTCTGCAGAAATGCCGCCATCGATTTCGATGAGGACATCGAGGCCGCGCTCATCGATGGCTGCGCGCAAGGTGCGCACCTTGTCCAGCTGATCCGGCATAAAGCTCTGACCACCAAAGCCGGGCTCGACAGACATGACGAGAACCTCGTCGAAGTGCTCCAAGGCATCCAGCCAGGGCTCAATCGGGGTGCCCGGCTTGATGGAGAAGCCCGCGCGCACCCCTAGGTCACGGATCTTGCGGGCCAAGGCGATGGCCGCTTCCTTATCGGCCACGGCCTCGACGTGGAAGATGATGCAATCAGCCCCGGCCTTGGCGTAGGTTTCCACCCACTGCTCCGGCTCCTCAATCATGAGGTGAACGTCGAGGGTCTGCGGGGTAATCCCGTCCACCGTCGCCGTAATATCCGGGCCGAAGGACAAATTGGGCACGAAGTGTCCATCCATGATGTCAACGTGAATCCAATCCGCGTTGGCCACGGCCTGAACCTCCTCACCCAAGCGGGTGAAATCAGCGGCCAGAATAGATGGGGAAATGATGGGACCAGACGAGTGTGCAGACATGACACTCAGCCTAGTCCCTCACACGGCGCTAGTCCGCTACTCGGCGGAGGACGGCGAAAAACATTGCATCTGTGCCGTGGCGGTGCGGCCACATTTGGGCGGAGAGTTCGCTGCCGAGGTCTTCCATTTCCGGCAGCACCTCCCGCGCATCCAGCTCCTCGATACGCGCCTCTGCCCCGGCTCCATGGCGCTCCAAGGCCGCATCCACAATGCCTCGGGTCTCTCGCAGATCGGGCGAGCAGGTGGAGTACACCACAACACCGCCGGGGCGCACGAGCTCTAATGCGGATTCGAGGAGCTCGCTCTGGAGTTTGTTGAGCTCCGCAATATCGGACTCGGCCTTGCGCCAGCGAGCCTCTGGGCGGCGACGGAGCGCACCCAGGCCGGAACAGGGGGCGTCGACAAGCACGCGGTCGAAGCCTGCACCGAGACCCGGCGCACGACCATCCGCACGATGCACGCGGACAGGTAGGTCTCCCACGGTCTTTTCCACCAAGGTAGCGCGGTGCGGAGAGACTTCTACGGCATCGACTTCCGCCCCCTCAATGCGGGCGATGGCACCCATCAAAGCAGCCTTGCCACCGGGACCCGCACACAAGTCCAACCAGCGTCCGGTGTCGTCGCCGATGAGTTCAGCTTCCGTTACTGCGCGTGCGATCAGCTGCGATCCTTCGTCCTGGACCGCTGCCAACTTCTGACGAACGGGCTCTAGCGAGCCCGGGTCACCCTGCTCAAGATACACCGCATAAGGCGAATAACGCCCTTCCTCACAACCGGTAATGAGAGCAAGCTCTTCCGCAGAGATTTCGCCGGGCCGCGCCACCAAATGCACCAGGGGCCGCTCAGAATCCGCTCCGAGTGCGCGTTCCAACTCCGCTGTCTGCTCGGCGTTGAGCTTGTTCTCACCAGCGGCGTCCAGCAGGCCCAAGGCGCGTCCGAAAGAGCGGGCAATCCACTCCGGGTGGGCATGGCGGAAGGCCACAGCCGCGACCTCTTCCTTTGGAGCAAGCTTGTCTAGCCACTCTTGCGCAGGTGTGCGGGTGATGGTGCGCATAATGCCGTTGGCAAAGCCCTTGGCCTTTTCGTGGCCAGCTGCCTCCACGAGGCGGACGGTGGTATCGACCGCCGCATGCGCTTCAACGCGGGTGTATAGCACTTGGTAGGTGCCCATTCGCAAGGCGGTGAGAACGTCAGGTGCAATGGCCTCTAGGCCGCGCGAAGCGCACTCGGCGATAACCGCATCAAGCACGCCTTCGCTGCGCAGCGTGCCGTAGGTGAGTTCCGTAGAGAAGGCTGCATCACGCCCGCTAAGGTTGTTCGCGCTTACTGCCTTTGGCAGCGTGAGGTTGGCAAAAGCATCATCGGCCTCCACACGCTGCAGTACCTCGAAAGCTACCGCGCGTGGGACATCGACTCCGCAGCGCCGCGCTGCGGACATGAAGGACGCTGACTGTCCGTCCCGGCGGCTGTGCTGGCGCTGTCCGCCTCGATGCTCTCGCTTTCCTTTAGCCTGGCGGTTCGTACCGCCACGTGCGGTTCTGCGTCCACCGCCGCGCTGCTGTTCGGCG
This sequence comes from Corynebacterium aurimucosum, assembly GCF_046895345.1. Lineage (GTDB taxonomy): Bacteria > Actinomycetota > Actinomycetes > Mycobacteriales > Mycobacteriaceae > Corynebacterium > Corynebacterium aurimucosum_G. The sequence continues at coordinate 957,776 of NZ_CP160096.1, forward strand.
CGCTCGGTGCGAGCTGCCGGATCACCGGACTTGCTGCGGGATCGGAAACCTCCACTCATGAAAACTTCACCTCATCCTGGCCGCCCTCTGCTGCTTGGGAAGCCTGGCTAGAAAGCCCGCGGCCCCAGTCGGCGGCATTCATCATCTTTTTGCCGGGCGGTTGGATCTGGCCTAGGCGCACCGGGGTGCTTCCGGTACCGACCATTACCTCCTTCTTCGCCACGTGTACTTCGCCGGGTTGCAGCGAAGTCAACGCGGTAGTGTCTGGCAGCTCCTCTCGTTCTGCTGGCTCCACGACGCTGACCGGACCTACTTTTAAGCGCGACTCCCCCAATAGGGTCCACGCGCCCGGCCCTGGAGTATGCGCACGGATATGGCGATCGACAACGTCAGCCTGCGCGGTCCAATCGATTCGGGCGTCTTCCGTGGAAATCTTGTGCGCGTAGGTGGCCTCACCCGCCTGCGGCTGCGGGGTGATGCTGCCATCTTCCAACCCATTCATCGTCTCGACGAGAAGATCACCGCCGGTATACGCCAAGCGCGTCAGCAGGTCATCCGCGGTATCAGTGGGCCGGATTGTCTCTTCCATGGTGGCCAAGATATCCCCGGTGTCCAGACCTCGATCAATCCGGAAGGTTGTAGCACCCGTTCGCTCATCTCCCGCAGCAATAGCAGCCTGCACTGGGGCAGCACCACGCCACGCTGGGAGAAGGGAAAAGTGCAGGTTGACCCAGCCGTGCCGGGGAAGGCTCAAGAGGTCCTCGGTGATCAGGTTTCCGTAGGCGACCACTGGAATGGCCTCGGGGGCGATCTCTGCTAGCCGTGCACGCAATGCATCGCCATCCTCGGTGCCCGGCTTGAGGGTGGTCGGCGTGAGCACCTCGATACCGTGTTCCTCAGCTAGGGCTTTCACGGGGCTCGGATGCAAGCTGCGTCCGCGACCACGGCGGGCGTCGGGCCGAGTGATGACTGCGGCTACCTCATGATGGGACTCGATAAGCTTCTGCAAAGCCACAACAGCGGGCTCGGGGGTTCCGGCAAAAATAATGCGCACTGTGAAAGCAGGCCTTTCTTAGTTCACGTTGTTTGGGTTTAAGTTTTTAATCGATGTGGGGCCACACTGGCATCAGAGCGTGCGCGCGGCTATGAGTTAAACCACTCCGCTTGGCGGATGGTCTTCATAGATTCCTTGCGCAGTTCTCCGCTCAGGCGCTGGAGGAACAAGACACCGTCCAAGTGATCTGTTTCGTGCTGTATGCAACGCGCCATAAGCCCCGAAGCCAGCATCGATACAGGTCGGCCCTGCGGGTCGTAGCCGCGCAGACGCACCGTGGAGAACCTTTCGGTGGGCTGCGAAATACCTGGGATGGACAGGCAGCCCTCAGTTCCTAACTGCATGTCCTCCCCTACCGCTTCCCACTCTGGGTTGATAACCGCACCGCGCAGGCCGTTCTGAAAGTGTGAGCAATCGAAGACGAAGATGCGCTTGGTCACACCAATCTGGTTGGCGGCTAATCCGACTCCCCCAGCATCTTCCATGGTTTCCAGCATGTCCTGGGCCAAGCGTTCCAGTGACGGCCCGAACTCGGTGATCTCCTCGGCACGGGTGGTCAGGACCGGATCGCCATAAAGGCGAACCTCGCGCACAGTCATAGTGGTACTCCTCGAGGGCTAAACAGTGTGTCGGCTACCGAGAATAGTTCACCTCCAGCAGCGCGCGCCCGCCAGGGGTGAAAAGGAAGCAGCCGTTAACCAATGTTGATTGGGTCCACGGTGATGCGCAGCGGCAACACATCCTTGCGTGCACTGCGCACGGAATTAGCCCTCCTCAAAGCCTGACCGAGCTCTGAACGCGGACCTAGTGGGGTACGAATCAATAGGCGCTGCGGCTCACCGCCGCGCTCATGGTCATAATCACCTGGCAGGCTCACTCCCGGCGGCAACGGGACGGGACCGAGAAGCTCCGCATGTTCCGGCAATTCCGCCAACTCCAAAAACGCATCGAGGGAAGCATCGGCGCCGTCGACGGCCGCCATATGCACAGCAGGTGGAAAGCGTACCTCGCGGCGTGCCTGCAATTCCGCTGCTGCAGCTCCCACCATGTCCCAGCGGCTCAAGAAGCCCACGAGTGGCAGCTGCTCATCGGCGGCAACGATCACCGCACCGCCGTCGCGTGCCGGCGCGACGAGAGTCGCTGCAGCCGCCCACTTGGCCAAAGTGTCCTCCGTGGCTCGCAGATCCTGGCGACCCAGCAGCGCCCCGGTTTCCACCAAGAGGGCGGCGCCGTAGTGCCCACCCTCCGCGATGCGCGGTTCCGCGCCCGGTGTAGCGATAACCAACGCGGGACCGGCTGGGATCTCATCGAGGACTGTGGATCCGCCCGACTGAATCACCCTGGTATTGGGAAAAGCGCGGCCCATCTCCTCCGCCGTGCGTTCGGAACCCAGCACGATGGCGCGCAGCCGAGGCGAGCCGCATTCGGAGCACCGATAATGAGCGTCAACGCGCCCACACCACCGGCACGTCGGCAGCGCAGCCGAATCTGTCGATTCATCCCTCGAAGCACCAGCGGAAGGCAGACCCAAGGGGCCATTGCAATGACGGCAACGCGCCGGGGACGCGCAGTGCCCACAAGCCAAAATCGGCGCATACCCCTTACGCGGGACCTGTACGAGAACGGGCTCACCGCGGTCGAGCGCCGCACGTGTGGCCTGAAATGCCGGGCTACTGACAGCCGTCGTCCCGCCCTGCATGTGGCGGGCCAGATTAATCCCGTACGCACCCACCGCAAGGATGTTGGGACGCCTCTTCTCCAGCGCCGTGTCGCTAGGTAAAAGATCGTGGGCCCACCCCGATTCAACAAGCAACTGCGCTTCTGCGGTGCGCGCATGGCCGGCGAGAATAAGGCTGCAGCCTTCCTGTGCCGAGCGGGTGCTGAGCACCTCCCTCGAATGGGCATAGGGCTTGAGGTTATCCACCAAATTATCGTCGCCGTCATTAAGGACAACGGCCAGCTTGAGGCCTTTGACTGGGGCAAAGGCTGCGGAGCGGGTACCGATGACGATCCGGGCTTGACCAGTTAAGGCGGAAAGGTAGCGACGATAACGGGCCTGGGGCCCAGTACTGTGCGCGAGGACAGTGATTTGTTTGGCAGAAACGTGGCGGCGAAACGCCGCCTCTAAGCAATCCAAGTCACGCTGATCGGGGACGACCATGAGCACGCCCCCGCCCTGCAGGGCCACGCTGGTTCCAAGGGCTGCTAACGCACCGGCCCAGTCTTCCCCGGGTGCTATCTGCCAGGCTGCCCGGGCAATGTGCCCTGACAGGATCGAATCTACGAAGGACTCCCCATGCTGGTAGCCCGACCACGCGGAAAGATCCGGATGCTCGGCAGTGCCAAGTTCCTCCCACGGCGTATCCACGTCTGCTTCTTCGGCCTTGGCGTGGCGCGCCGGGATTGCGGTGCGAATGATGTCGGAGCGCACGCCACCATAACGAGCCGCGAGGGATTCGATGAGCGCTGACATTGTCGGGGTATATACCGCATAAGGAGAAATGACGCGATCAATATAACGAAGCGAACCCGCATAGTCGGAGTCGCTAGCCCGCGACAACAAGATGGCGTCAACCAGACGGCCGTTGAAGCGGATGCGCACTCGCACTCCGGGCTGGGCAGCCTGTGAATCCGATTCATCAATGAGGTAGTCGAATTCTCGGTCCAAGTGGGCCACCCCTAATAAAGGCAACACCCGCGCGACCGGTTGCTGGGCGGCGGGTGTCTTCTTGGGCATAGGGCCCGATTCTACAGGCCGGCGGCGCGACGCAGGCCGTCGGCTCGCGAGGTGTCCTCCCACGGCAGATCGACATCGGTACGCCCGAAGTGTCCATAGGCTGCAGTCTGACGATAGATTGGACGCTGCAGGTCGAGCTCGCGAATAATCGCGGCCGGGCGCAGGTCGAAGACCTTATTCACCGCTACCTGAATGTCAGCGTCGCTCAATCCCTCGTGGGCAGTGCCGAAGGTCTCCACATACAGACCGACCGGCTTTGCACGTCCAATGGCATAGGCAACCTGCACCTCGGCACGGTCAGCCAGGCCAGCGGCCACGATATTCTTAGCCACCCAGCGCATAGCATAAGCCGCGGAACGGTCCACCTTGCTTGGGTCCTTACCGGAGAACGCACCGCCACCGTGGCGGGCCATGCCACCGTAGGTGTCCACGATGATCTTACGGCCGGTCAAGCCCGCATCACCCATGGGTCCGCCCAGAATAAAGGAGCCGGATGGGTTGATGAGAAGCTCAGTATCTTCGGTGTAGTACTGGCCCAAGTCAGCATCGTTCACGACCCACTCGACGACATGGGTGCGAAGTTGCTCGGCCAACCACTCCTGGGTCACATCCGGATCATGCTGCGTGGAGATGACGATCGTCTCCAAGCGCGTCGGGACATCATTTTCGTCGTAAGCGAAGGTGACCTGAGTCTTTCCGTCGGGGCGGAGCGAAGGCACGATACCTTCCTTGCGGACGTGGGTAAGACGGCGCGAAAGGTGGTGAGCCGTCGAAATCGGCAGCGGCATAAACTCTGGAGTTTCATTCGTTGCGTAGCCAAACATGAGGCCCTGATCACCAGCACCATACTGGTCATCATCCTCAAACGTCCCCGAACGCACCTCTGTGGAGGCGTCGACGCCGGCCCCAATCTCCTGGGACTGTTCACCAATGGCCACGTTGACGCCGCAGGTGTGGCCATCAAAGCCCACATCGGAAGAGGTAAAACCGATCTCCACAAGGGTCTTGCGGACGATCTGCGGGATTTCAACATAACCGGAGGTGCGCACCTCGCCCACGACGTGGACTTGGCCCGTCGTCACGAGAGTCTCCACAGCGACGTGGGCGTCAGGATCTTCCTCCAGGAGGGCGTCAAGAATGGCGTCTGAGATCGCGTCACAAATCTTATCCGGATGACCTTCTGTCACGGATTCGCTAGTAAAAAGGCGCACCGCCTGAGCAGCTTTATCAGTCACAAATCTTCCTTAAACTAATTCCGCGCGCCGTGGGCAGGACTTCGCCTCGCCCACGCCCCGGTTGATAACACCGCCCCATCGTAGACCAAGCGGTCTATGACTGCAAGAACGAGTGCTCCTTTTCCAACATTTCATTCACCACATCAAGAATCTGTGCGGCCACAACTTGCTTTGAGCCCGGGGCCACCACCACTGGGTCGGAAGAGCGACGAAGGATCCACCCGGCACTCGTGGCTTGGCCAAAGACCTTGCCCTCTCCGACCTCATTAGCCATGAGCACATCACAGCCCTTCTTCATAAACTTCTTCTGGGCATACTCGAGCACGCTAGTAGTCTCATCACCAGTCTCCGCAGCAAAGCCAACGATGATTGCCTCGCGCTTAACCTCACCATTCTCACGCCGCTGCACTAGGCCCTTGAGTATGTCCGGGTTCTCCACGAGCTCAAGGCTGGCCAAGTCCTCGTCGGCTGCGCCCTTCTTCATCTTCGAATCCGCCACGGACGCGGGACGGTAGTCGGCAACAGCTGCGGCCATGATAATGATGTCGGCATCGGCAGCTTCGCTGTTCATCGCCTCCTGCATATCCCGCGTCGATGTCACGCGCACCACGGAAGCGCCTGCAGGGATGGGAAGTGCTTCAGTAGTTCCAGCAACAATAGTGACATCTGCCCCGCGTTGCGCAGCGATCTCCGCCAAGGCAAAACCCTGACGTCCAGAAGAACGGTTGCCAAGGTACCGCACTGGATCGAGGTTCTCGTGGGTACCTCCGGCAGAGATCACAACCTTCCGGCCCTGCCAATCATGCTCCACGCGATGCCCCGCGATAATCGTGCGAGCAAACTCCGCTATCTGTTCTGGATCTGGTAGGCGGCCGGCACCCGTATCGGTACCGGTGAGACGGCCATACGCCGGCTCCATCACAGTGATACCGCGGCGGCGGAGCGTTGCCACATTGTCCTGGGTTGCCGGGTTCAGCCACATCTCCGTGTGCATGGCGGGGGCAATGATGACGGGGCACGTAGCAACCAGCACGGAAGCGCTCAAAAGATCATCAGCGCGACCACAGGCCAACCGGGCGATAAGATCGGCGGTGGCAGGAGCGATGACGACCGCATCAGCCTGCTGCCCCAAGGAAACGTGTTGGACCTCATCCACGGCATCAAAGACGGTTGTGGAGACCGGGTGTCCTGACAAAGCTTCGAAGGTGGCCGCCCCAACGAAGTTCAATGCGGCCTCTGTGGGAACGACGCGGACATCATCGCCGTGTTCTTTAAAATCCCGAATAAGGTGACACGCCTTATAGGCAGCAATGCCGCCTGCCACGCCGATAAGGATTCGGCGGCCCCCTGCGGGTTTGGGCGACGCAGGTCTCAACTCTGAACTATCTGGGGTTTTCTGTACGTCCTTCACTCGGCCGATAGTACCCAAGACACAGCAAACCCACCGAAGCGCCTAGGGAGACACTTGGGTGGGTTTAGATTCAGAACGGCGCTAAGGCACTTTAAGAAGCTGCCTTTTTGCCTTCACGACGAGCAGGCTAGTTGCCTTCCTCGTGGTCCAGCAGGCCAGCGTCAATCTCGCGGAGGGCGATGGACAGCGGCTTCTCACCCGGTTCCGGGGTTACCAGTGGTCCGACGAACTCGAAGACGCCTTCATCCTGTTCCTGGTAGTAGCTGTTGATCTGGCGTGCGCGCTTAGCAGCGAAAATCACCAGAGCGTACTTGGACGAGACCTTGCCCAGCAGTTCATCAATCGGCGGATCGGTAATACCCGTCGGCGGATCGAATACTGGCTCCGGCTTCACGGCCTCAGAATTGGCAGGTGTGGTCACGTTGGTCACATGCACCTTTACTGTTGGTAGATGGTCAAAATCGTGGTCTATCCACGCAGGATAGCACTAATTGCAGCAACGGCCTCATCGAGATCTTCATTCACAACGATGTGGTCGAATTCCTTTTGCGCGGCAAGTTCCGTCTCTGCAGTATGCAGTCTGCGGTCAATGACATCCTGCGGTTCGGTGCCGCGCCCAGTCAGGCGCTCAACCAGAACTTCCCAGGATGGTGGGGCGAGAAACACGGTTTCCGCCTCCGGCATCGCCGCCTTCACGTTGCGGGCGCCTGCAAGATCAACCTCCACCAACACCGGACGGCCGGCCACCATCGCTTCCTGCACCGGCTGAGCCGGCGTCCCGGAGCGCTGCAAACCACCGTGGATCTCAGCCCATTCGAGCATGTCACCGGCATCAATATGTTCTTGGAAAGCCTCCGGGGAGACGAAGAAGTAATCCACCCCATCAGTCTCGCCGGGGCGGGGTTGGCGCGTCGTCATTGAGACGCTGAAGTAGAGGTTGTCAACATCATCACGCAGGCGCGAAACCACAGTGGACTTACCCACAGCGGACGGCCCGGCCAGTACGACCAGGCGCCCGCGTGCAGTTTCGTCAGCCATTGTGCTAATTACTCGCCGTAGCCGAAACGCTCGAGCAGGGCGCGGCGCTGACGGTCACCCAGGCCACGCAGACGACGGGTCTGAGCAATCTCCAGGTCCTCCATGATTTCCTTGGCCTTGACCTTGCCAACCTTCGGCAGAGCCTCGAGAAGAGCGGAGACCTTGGTCTTGCCGATGATCTCGTCGGTCTCGGCCTTCTCCAGAACTTCCTGCAGGTTGGTCTCGCCGCGCTTCAACGCAGCCTTGAGCTCAGCGCGAGCCTTGCGGGCCTCAGCAGCCTTTGCGAGAGCTTCTTTGCGCTGCTCATCTGTCAACTTGGGAAGGGCCACGGGTTTCCTCCGATTTCATTAGTACGAACATTGTCATCTGATGGCTAGCACCAGAATCTCGGCTCACGGTGGGAAGATTTCCCCAGCGCGGGATAGCTTTTGCTACCTCCACGAGCCGACTTCTGGCAATCCTAGCACTGGTCTGTACGCGGTGACGCAACGCGGCCCCTTTCTTTTAAAGGTTCCTGCACGTCAACGCACATGCCTTAAACAAAATACCAGGTAAACAGCGCTCCTGTTAATCCAGCGCGCTGTTAATTACCAGGCGTCTTAGTCCCGAAACTCTGAGGCGGTATCGAGAACGGCTTTGCGCAGGTCAGCCACGTCGGAGCCCGCCGAAAGGATGGCCCTGGAGACGTTAGCAAAGCCCAGTTCCGGCGCCGCTGCGGTGAGTTGCCTTACATCTGCCGGCGTTGCGCCCTGGGCGCCGACGCCCGGCAGCAGCACTGGACCGTTCAATTGGTCTAATGCAGGCGGAGCTTCCAATGTCGCTCCAACGACCACGCCGAGAGCACCCACGGTGTTGTCTGGCCCAGCCGCAGACGCATTGCGCTGTGCAAGCTCATCGACGACGCGCTGTGCCACGCTGCGGCCGTCCACGCTCAGCGACTGGAGTGCCACGGCCTCCGGGTTGGAGGTCGCCGCAAGGACGAAGACCCCACGTCCAGTCTCCTCCGCTAGGTCGAAGACTGGACTCAAAGCACCCACACCGAGGTAGGGCGACACCGTCACAGCATCGGACCGCAGCGGCGAGTCCTCCCCCAGCCAGGCTTGTGCGTAGCCCGCCATGGTCGAGCCGATGTCACCGCGCTTCGCGTCCGCCAAGCTCAAACAGCCCTGCTCCCGAAGGCCCGCCAGCGCCTCCTCGAGTACAGCGAAACCGCGAGAGCCGAAACGCTCAAAGAAGGCCACCTGCGGCTTCACCACCGCCGCGGTCTCCGCGAAGGCCTCTACACAGCGCAGCGTAAACGTGCGCAGACCGTCCACATCAACCGACAGGCCCCAGGCCTCCAGCAGGTGCGGGTGGGGGTCGATGCCCACGCACAGGCGCCCGCGCTCCGCGCCGGCTGCCACGAGGCGCTCGCCGAAAGACGGCGTCTTCCTAGTTGGCTGGGTCATGCTCAAGCTCCTGCAGCGCGCGTACCTTAAGGTCACCGCGGCGCAGGGCTTCGATGCCCTGCACGGCTGCGGTCACGCCTTGGACGGTCGTCACCAGTGGAACACCCACGGATACCGCAGCAGCGCGGATGTCATAGCCATCGTGACGGGCGCCGGCCGAGCCTGCCGGGGTGTTGAGGATGAGGTCGACCTTGCCGGCCAGGATGGCGTCGACGATGGACTCTTGCCCCTCCTCAGCCTCGGAGACCTTGACTGCCACCTCACACTCCACGCCATTGCGGCGCAGCATCTGCGCGGTTCCAGCGGTAGCCACAATGGTGTAGCCCATGTAGGCCAGGCGCTGAATCGGGAAGATAAGCGTGCGCTTATCGCGGTTGGCTACGGAGACAAACACGGTGCCTTCGGTGGGCAGCTCGCCGAAGGCGGCCATCTCACCCTTGGCATAGGCGGCGCCGAAGTTATCTGCCAGGCCCATCACCTCACCGGTGGACTTCATCTCCGGGGAAAGCAAGGTATCCAGCAGCTGGCCGTCGGGGCGACGGAAGCGGTTAAACGGCAGCACGGCTTCCTTGACCGCAATCGGGTGCTCCAGCGGCAGGGACCCACCATCGTAAGAGGACGCAATGATGCCTTCCTCGCGCAGTTCGGCGATGGACGCACCCAGCATGACGCGTGCGGCAGCCTTGGCCAGCGGCACGCCGGTGGCCTTGGAGACGAAAGGCACGGTACGGGAGGCACGCGGGTTGGCCTCGATGACATAGAGAGTGTCATCCTTCAGGGCGTACTGAACGTTCATCAGGCCCTTGACGCCGATGCCGTGCGCTAGGCGACGCGTCGACTCCCGCACCTTCTCAATATCCTCCGGCCCCAGCGTCATCGGCGGCAGCGCGCAGGAGGAGTCACCGGAGTGGATACCTGCTTCCTCGATGTGCTCCATGACTCCGCCGAGGTAGACCTCCTCGCCGTCACACAGCGCGTCGACGTCGATCTCAATGGCGTTATCTAGGAAGCGGTCGACCAAGACTGGGTGATCCGAGGTGATCTCGGTAGCGCGCTCGATGTAATCGCGCAGCGAATCCTCGTCGTAGACGATCTCCATGCCGCGGCCACCCAGCACGTAGGACGGGCGGACCAGCACCGGATAGCCGATATTCGAAGCGACCTGGCGGGCCTCTTCGAAGGAGGTAGCGGTGCCGAAGGCCGGTGCAGGCAGCTCGGCTTCGGCAAGCACCTTGCCGAATTCACCGCGGTCCTCGGCCAAATCGATGGCAGCAGCCGAGGTTCCCACGACCGGAACGCCGGCAGCCGTTAGGCGCTCAGCCAGGCCCAGCGGGGTTTGGCCACCCAGCTGAACGATGACGCCGGCAACCTCACCACAAGCGGCCTCCGCGTGGTAAACCTCCATGACATCCTCGAAGGTCAGCGGCTCGAAGTAGAGACGGTCGGCGGTGTCATAGTCAGTCGACACCGTCTCCGGGTTGCAGTTAACCATGACCGTCTCGTAGCCCTCGCGGGAAAGCTCCAGGGCGGCGTGCACACAGGAGTAGTCAAACTCGATGCCCTGGCCAATACGGTTCGGGCCGGAGCCTAAGATGATGACCTTGCCCTTGGTCTTCTCGCTGCTCTCGCGCACCTCGGACTCAGCGTTCGGGTCCATCTCATAAGCGCTGTAGTGGTACGGGGTCTGGGCTTCAAACTCGCCCGCACAAGTATCCACGGTCTTGTACACCGGGCGAATGCCCAAAGACCAGCGCAGGGAGCGCACGCCATCCTCACCGGCGAACTCTGGGCGAAGAGCCGCGATCTGGGCGTCGGACAGACCAAAGACCTTAGCGCGGCGCAGTAATTCAGCGTCCAGGACTGGCGCGCTCACGAGCTCCTCGCGGAACTCAACAAGCGCCTCAAGCTCGGCGAGGAACCACGGGTCGATGTGCGAGTGCTCGTGCAACTGCTCCACCGTGGCACCGAGGCGCAGAGCCAGCTCGACATCGTAGATGCGGCCCTCGGTCGGACGCTCCAGGTCCTTGAGAACGGCCTCCACGTCCGTTGCGCGCTCCCCAGCGAAGTACTCATCCGGCTTGGTCCAGAAACCAGAAGGCTTGCCCTCCAGCGAGCGCATGACCTTGTTCAGGCCGGAAATATAGTTGCGGCCGATCCCCATGGCCTCGCCCACAGACTTCATCGTGGTGGTCAGGGTGTCATCGGCGCCCGGGAACTTCTCAAAAGCAAAGCGCGGAGCCTTGACAATGACGTAATCCAGAGTCGGCTCGAAGGCCGCCGGGGTCACGCCAGTGATGTCGTTGCGTACCTCATCCAGGGTGTAGCCAATCGCCAGCTTGGCTGCCAGCTTGGCAATCGGGAAACCGGTGGCCTTAGAGGCCAGTGCGGAGGAGCGGGACACGCGCGGGTTCATCTCAATGGTGATGATGCGGCCGTCATCCGGGTTCACGGCGAACTGAATGTTGCATCCGCCAGTATCGACGCCGACCTCGCGGATGATGGCGATACCCTGGTCGCGCATCTTCTGGTACTCGCGGTCTGTGAGGGTCAATGCCGGGGCCACGGTCACGGAGTCACCGGTGTGGACGCCGAGGGCGTCGACGTTCTCGATGGAGGCGATAACTACAACGTTATCGTCGCCGTCACGCATGAGCTCGAGCTCGAACTCCTTCCAGCCCAAGATGGACTCCTCGATGAGGACGTTCGCCTCCGGCGAGGCAGCCAAGCCGCCGCCGGCAATGCGCTCAAGGTCCTCCTCGTTGAAGGCCAAGCCAGAGCCCAGGCCGCCCATGGTAAACGATGGGCGTACAACGACCGGGAGGCCAAGCTCGGCGACGGTCTCGTGGACCTCCTCCATCGTGTGGCAAACACGGGAGCGCGCGGATTCGCCGCCGATGGAGGCAACAATATCCTTAAACTTCTGCCGGTCCTCGCCGCGCTCAATCGCGTCGATATCAGCACCGATGAGCTCGATATCGTACTTCTTGAGGATGCCCAGGCGGTCCAACTGCACCGCGGCGTTCAGAGCGGTCTGGCCGCCCAGGGTTGCCAGCACGGCGTCGATGGGGTTGCCCTCTTCCTTTTCCTTCTGGAAGATCTTCTCGATGAACTCGGGCTCGATGGGCTCCACATAGGTGTGGTCGGCGAACTCCGGGTCCGTCATAATTGTTGCCGGGTTGGAGTTAACCAGCGTGACGCGCAGGCCTTCCTCCTTGAGCACGCGGCAGGCTTGGGTGCCGGAGTAGTCGAACTCGCAGGCCTGACCAATAACAATCGGACCGGAGCCGATAACCAGGACGTGATTGATGTCGTTGCGCTTTGGCATGTGTTTCTTCTTCCTTTTCCTGGTTGCGTTCTACTTATTCGGGGACTTTTCAGTCATGAGCTCGATGAACTGATCAAAGAGCGGGTTGGCATCGTGTGGGCCGGCGGCGGACTCAGGGTGGTACTGCACGGAATAAGCCATGCCATCCTTGAGTGCAACGCCTTCGATGGTGTTGTCGTTGAGGCAGGTGTGGGAGACCACTGCCGGGCCGAAGTCGGTCTCGAACTCCTCACCGGCCGGGTCTTCCTTGCCCGAGGGGCTGGCCAGGGCAAAGCCGTGGTTCTGGGAGGTGATATCGATCTTTCCGGTGAGCTGGTTGCGCACCGGAACGTTGATGCCGCGGTGACCGAACTTCAGCTTATAGGTGTCCATACCCAGCGCACGGCCGAGGATCTGGTTGCCAAAGCAGATGCCGAAGAAGGGGTACTTGGCAGCAAGGATGTCGCGCACGATGCCGACCATGGTGTCAGCGGTAGCCGGGTCGCCCGGACCGTTAGAGACAAACACGCCGTCTGGGTTGTATTGCTTGATCTTCTCGAACGGGGTGTTGGCGGGAACCACGATGGTCTCGATGCCGCGCTCGGCAAAGTTCTTCGGGGTGGCGGTCTTGACACCCATGTCATAGGCCACGACGGTAAAGCGCTTCTCCCCTACGGCTGGGAAGGTGTAGACCTCATCGGTCGAGACTTCTTCGGACAGGTCAAGACCGGCCATGGAAGGTTGGTTCTTGACCTCAGAGATGAGCTCCTCGACGTCCCGCTCAGCGGCTTCTCCGGAAAAGATACCAGCCTTGATGGAGCCGTGATTGCGCAGGTGGCGCACTAGGGTGCGGGTATCGATGCCGCTGATACCAATGATGCCCTGCTTCTCCATCTCCTCCGGCAGCGAGCGGGCGGCACGCCAGTTGGAGACGCGGCGAGCCAGATCACGGATAACTAGGCCGGCAACCCAGATCTTGTCGTCATGGGACTCGTTGTCCTCATCGTTCCAGCCCGTATTGCCAATCTGCGGCGCAGAGGCGACGACGATCTGGCGGTGGTAAGACGGGTCTGTCATAGTCTCCTGGTAGCCCGTCATGGCGGTGGTGAAGACGGCCTCGCCCAGAGTCGTACCGGTGGCGCCGAATCCGAAGCCTCGGAAGGCGCGGCCATCAGCGAGGACCAGGATGGCGGGGGTGGTGGTAGTGGAAGTCACTGTGCGTTGAACCTTTCAGTGAATTTTCGGTGAAGGGTGAATGTGTTGGGGCGTGCGGTGGCTACTGAGAAGTTGAGCAACTCTGATTGTCAATTATCCCGATTACTTAGCCGCCTCGCTGCCGCTTTCAGCCGCGAGGTCGTAGGTCACCTCACCACGCAGGATCGTGTAGGCCACGCGCGCGCCGAATTCCTCCCCCTCATACGGGTTATTCTCCGACTTCGAGGCCAACCGCGTGGAATCCGACACCCACTTATGCTCCGGGTCGACAATGGTGAGGTTGGCAGGCTCTCCCACTGCGATAGGCCGGCCGTGACCTGGCAGCCGGGTGATTTCGGCCGGGCGCTCCGACATGACGCGGGCGACAAAGCGCCAGTCCGCCAGACCCGTGGCGACGAAGAGCTTGGCAATGACCGCCAGGGAGGATTCCAGGCCCAGCATGCCCGGCTTAGCGTGCTCGAACTCTACGCACTTATCTTCGCTGCCGTGCGGAGCATGGTCTGTTGCCACGACGTCGATTAGCCCGTCAAGCAACGCCTGGCGCAGAGCCAAGGTGTCGGACTCCTCACGCAACGGTGGGTTGACGCGGAAGACGCCGTCGTAGGTCACCAACTTGTCATCGGTCAGCAACAGGTGGTGCGGGGTCACCTCGGCGGTCAACGGAATGCCCTGCTCCTTGGCCCACTTGAGCAATTCCACGGTGCCCTTAGTCGAGGCGTGGCAGATGTGCATGCGGTTGCCATAGTCACGCGCGAGCAAGGCATCGCGGGCGACGATGGATTCCTCGGCCACACGCGGCCAGCCGCGCAGTCCCAGGCGAGCCGCGGTCTCGCCCTCGTGAGCGCTAGCGCCCTCGGTCATGCGATGGTCCTCTGCATGCTGCGCTAACAGGACGTCGAGCCCCTTGGCGTACTCCAGGGCACGGCGCATCAGCTGTGGGTCCTGGACACACTTGCCGTCATCGGAGAACATACGCACCTTGGCGTCCGAGCGGGCCATCATGCCGAACTCGGTCAGCGTCTTGCCCTCGAGGCCCTTCGTGATGGAGCCGACCGGATGGACGTCGCACAGGCCACGTGCCTGGCCCTTGGCCCAGACGGACTCGGCGATGATTGGTTGATCCGTAACCGGGGAGGTGTTGGCCATGGTGAACACGGCGGTAAAGCCGCCCTTGGCGGCTGCCCTTGAACCGGTTTCGATGGTCTCAGTGTCTTCGCGGCCCGGCTCACGCAGGTGAACGTGCATGTCCACCAACCCCGGGAGCAGTACGTTGCCGCCGCCCTCGATGGTGCGGTCGGCGGTACCCTCAGGAGCGATCTCTGCAGCGGCGCCGATGGCCTCGATAACGCCATCCTCGACTAAGAGGCTGGTGGGCTCACCCTCGCCATAGAGTCGGACGTTGGTGATAAGTAAGGTGCCTGCAGCGGGAGCAGAGAGCACGCCGGTTTCTGGATAGTTAGTCATGGTTACTGAAGCTCTCCTCGTAGGTGTGTGAGATAACTGGTTTTAGATACCGGCGTTCTCGCCGTTCGTGAGCAGGGTAAATAGGGTGGCCATGCGAACATGGACACCGTTGTTGACCTGCTGGAGCACCGCGGTGCTGTCATAGTCGGCCACAGCGTAGTTAATCTCCATGCCGCGAACCATGGGGCCCGGGTGCATGATGATGGCGTCCTTCTTCATGGCGGCAGCACGGTCTTTGGACAGCCCGTAGAGGGAGGCGTATTCACGGTGCGAGGGGAAAAAGCCGCCGTTCATGCGCTCTGCCTGAACGCGCAGCATCATGACGACGTCCGCCTCCGGCACCTCGGCGTCGAAATCATGGGAGACCCGCACCGGCCACGTGTCGACGCCGAAGGGCAACAGCGTCGGCGGAGCGACAAGCGTGACCTCAGCTCCGAGAGTGGACAGCAGATCCACGTTGGAGCGCACAACGCGCGAGTGCAGGCAGTCACCGACGATGGTGACTTTCAGTCCCTCGAAGCCGGTGCCTGCGGCGGAACGATCCGCGCCCAGGTGCAGGCGCTGGCGCATCGTGACGGCGTCGAGAAGCGCCTGCGTCGGATGTTGGTGAGAGCCATCGCCAGCATTGATGACGCTCGGCCCCTGCCCTTCGGATGCCACCCAACCAGCAAGCTGCTGCGCGGCCCCCGAGGAAGGATGGCGCATAATGATGGCATCTGCGCCGATCGACGCGAGAGTCAAACCGGTATCCTTGAGGGACTCGCCTTTCTTGACCGAGGACGTCGAGGCAGAGAGGTTGATGACATCTGCCGACATCCACTTACCCGCCGTCTCAAAAGAAGAACGGGTGCGGGTCGAGTTCTCATAGAACAAGGTGAAGACGGTGCGCCCGCGTAACGTGGGCAACTTTTTGACTTCGCGGCCTTCCAAGGCTTCCCGGAAACGGTCAGCCTCATCCATGAGCCCGAGGATCTCTTCGGCGCTGTGGTCGGCGATGTTGATGAGGTGCTTCATTTATGCCTCCTTGCCGGGCTGTGCATTAAAGCGGGTGAGAACGACGGCATCTCGGCCGTCGATGTCGGCGTTGTACACGGTGACGTCCTCGTCGCGTGCAGTAGGGATGTTTTTGCCCACGTAATCGGCGCGGATGGGTACTTGGCGGTGCCCACGATCGACGAGGACTGCGAGTTGAATGATGTCAGGACGGCCAATATCCGCGAGGGCGTCGAGCGCGGCGCGGATGGTGCGGCCGGAATAGAGGACGTCGTCGACAAGGATGACGGTGGCGCCGTTAATTCCGCCGTCCGGAACCGTCGTGGGTTGCAATGCTCGGTGCGGACGGGCGTAGAGATCGTCGCGGTAGAGCGTGATGTCTAGGGAGCCCCAGGGAACCTCTACCCCGGAGAATTCCTCAATTTTCTCGGCAAGGCGCTGCGCCAAAGGCACGCCACCAGAGGGAATGCCTAAGAGCAGGACTCGAGGGGAATCACTCGAATCAAGCGCCGTTTTCTCAATGATCTGGTGCGCGATGCGTGCGACAGTACGCGCGACGTCTTTCGAGCTCAGCAGCTCGTTGGACTCCGCGTGGGTGCCGGTTTCACTCATCGTGACCTCCTTCCCCGCCTCACGGTGCGGTCTTTAAAGGATGTCGGACAATGGTTAAAGGGACTTGTCTATGCTTGAAAGCCAGCACTAACCATAGCACCGTTCCAGTGTGCTGTGTATGCCCTCGCACCCCCGAATTTTTTGAGGCAGGTCCCTAGACAGTGAGTTTTACTACCCAGCACGTCGTCCCAGCCCCGCGTGAAGAGGTATGGCAATGGCACACCCGCCCGGGAGCGCTCGCGCGCCTCACCGCGCCTTTCGGTTTCATGACTCCCCTGCAGCAAGCCGAGTCATTAGCTGATGGGACTTCTATCTTGGGGTTTCCTGGTGGTCTGAAATGGGTCGCCCGGCATGATTTGAGTAAGTACCAGCCACGGCGTTCTTTCGCTGATGCCTGCATCAACGCCCCCTTCCGTTCGCTGGCCAATTGGCGTCACGAACACTTTTTTGAGGATCATGTGGAAGGTACGCTCATTACCGACAAGGTAGAAACCCGCATTCCCACGGGGGCAGTGGAATCGATTTTTGCCTACCGGCAGCAACAGCTCATTGAGGATTTTCGCTTTGCTCAACGGCTGGGTGCTCTCAACGCCGAGCCCCGCACGGTGGCCATAACAGGAACGCACGGCACGATAGGCACTGCTGTGGCTGCACAACTCGGCACCTTGGGCCACACCGTCATTCCGCTCGTGCGCTCTAACCCAGGTTCCGGCGAGCGCCTGTGGCGGCCTACTGTGCCCGCCAAAGACTTGCTGGACGGCGTCGATGTCCTCATCCACCTGGCCGGCGAGCCGATTTTCGGGCGCTTTAATACCGCACACAAGGAAGCTATTCGGGATTCACGTGTAGGCCCTACTCATCTGCTGGCACAGCTGGCGGCCGAGACTCCCTCCGTGACCGCGATGGTCTGTGCCTCCGCTATCGGCATCTACGGTCCGGACCGGGGCGATGAAGAACTCACCGAAGAATCGGAACGCGGTGAGGGCTTTTTAGCCGATGTCGTGGAGGCGTGGGAGGATGCCTGCACGCCGGCACGGGAAGCCGGCAAGCGAGTGGTGAACGTGCGCACCGGCATCGTGCAATCAGCCAACGCGGGCATCCTGCCGCTGCTGCGGGCGCTGTTTTCTACCGGGCTGGGTGGAGCTTTTGGCAAGGGCACCATGTGGAATAGCTGGATTGCGCAAGACGACCTTTCGGACATGTTCGTTCGCGCCGCCCTCGATCCCGCCTGGGATGGCGCCATCAATGCAGTCTCTCCGACCCCGGTGCTTAACCGCGATTACGTTGATGCCCTCGGATCACTCCTTCACCGGCCGACCGTCATCCCCATTCCTAACGTCGGTCCGGCGCTACTGCTGGGTAAGGAAGGTGCGCGTGAACTTGCACTGGCGAACCAAAAGGTCCGTCCCACGCGCGCAGAGGCGCTGGCTCACACCTTCCGCTACCCTGCTCTCGCTCCAGCGCTCGCCCACGAGCTCGGCGGCGAAAAACTAGTCAAGGCCCCCACCTGCGCACCCGAGGAAGACGGCTCCGGTAGTGTCGGGGCCGGAAAAGATTAAGAAAAATGTAGCGAAGTGAGTAGAAGAATTGACGGACACCACTAACCATGACCACGCGCAGCAGCGCCAGCTGCAGCCCGACACACCCATCGAAGAAGTCAACCTCGAGCGCATAGCGGAAATCTTTGAGTCAGAGGGCTTGGAATACCGCATCGAAGAGCAGAAGACCCAAGACGGCCAAACGGTCAACCTCTTGCGCACCGGCTTCTCCAACGCCGCCATCGCCTTCCAGCTCGTGGGTTCCTCCCTCATCGTCGATTCCGTATGGCGCGGCTCTGTCCCCGCCTCCGAAGGCCCTGCGCTGCTCATGCACATTAACGCATGGAACCAGGACCACTTCACGCCGACGTTCCGCTTCTTCGAGGCGCCGGATAATGCTTTGGCGGTCTCCGGTGCACGCGATCTGGACGTGACCCATGGTGCATCCCGCAACCAGCTCGGCGCGTTTGTCATGTCCACCCTGGATGCTGTGTTGCAATCCTTCGAGTGGATTGAACAGCAGTACCCGCAGCTCGTCACCTGGAAGGAGCACAACCATGACTAATCCGACAACGCCTACCGCCGAGGATCCGCACGCACTGCCGGAGGTCACCCTCGACCGCATCATCGAGGCGATGAAGACCTTCGACATCGAACTCGAGCCGGTCACCGGTCGCGACGACGCCGCGACCGCTAATCTCAACGGTCTGCCGTGCATGTTCGCCGTACTGGAGAGCGTTGCTATCGTACGTTGCGATGTACCGACGGACGTTAACTATGCCAAGGCTGATGCGGGACTCTTCCTTGCAGCCAACCAGATCAACTCCGTAGCCATGGGCGCTCGCGCCGTCATCGCTGATTTCGATGGCATGCTGCTCGTACGCACCGAGGCTGACATTCCGTGCGCGGCCGGAATGACCGATGAACAACTCGCGGCCGCACTGCGCGCCTCTGTGGACGGCGTCATCAACGCCCAGAACGCCATGGTCGCCGCTGCCGAAGAAATGGCCAAGCTCGGTTCCGAGTCAGCCGCGCAGGCGGGCGAGGGGACCGAGGGCGCTCAAGGTGAGCAGCAGTGACCGATCTCCACGTGGTTGAGCCGGTCACCATTGACCGGTTGGCGCAGTTGTGCGAGCTTATCGACGCCGACTATGCACTCATCGAGGCAACCCCAGAGCCAGAAGACGACGCTGACACTGGCGCCGACAGTGCCGATTCCGCGCGCCGCGTGCTGCAGACCGGTGTCCCCCATATCGCGGTGCACTGTGAGCTCGACGCTGAAGGCGAGGTACTCAGTGCCTTCGCCTCGTGGGAGGGCACTCTTCCAGCACGCCTCGAACCGGAGGTAGCCGCCGTGGTGGCGGAGCTGAACTGGGCCAGCGATGCGCCCACCCTGAACTTCCTCGTAGAAGAGGATGCGAAGGGTAACGCGGAGATCCACCTAGGCGCCAACCGCGCCATGGGCGTGGGCGAAGGCCTCTCCTTGGCTCAGCTCGGCCATTTCCTGCTGAGTTCACTGGCCAGCTTCGCTGAGATCTTTGACGTCGTGGCACAGCGCTTCCCGCAGGCTGTCACTTGGGATAAGGAGGAGCAAGCATGAGCCAGGACTCGAACGAAAACCAGAATGCATCCGTAGTATCCGATCCTTTCGACATCCTGTCCGGATCACCTCTCCCCGCAGTCGACCGTAACCGCGTTCTCAGCGCGCTCAACAGCGCCGACCTAGATATGGCGGCCACCGCGCACTCGGAGGATGCGACAGCCGCGGTTGCTCGCCTCAACGACCTTGACTGGGTCATCACCGTGGAAGAGGGCCTCGTGCGCATCGAGAGCGTGCTGTCCACACAGCTCAATGCGGAGATGCTCCCCATCTTCCATGTGCTCTGCAACGAGTTCAATTCCGGTGCTTTCGATGGGCGCGCGCTCGTTGGTTTAGCTGAGGATGAGGTTGAGCTGCGCGGTGATGCGTGCTTCGTCACCACCGCTGGCCTGAACGAGGACCAGCTCTTTCACGCGCTCAACCTCGGCATCATCAATGCGCAAGAAGCGCTGCTGTCTGTTCTGGATGCGTTTAACGCCGCCGCCCGCGAGCTGGCCAGCGACGTCGATGGCACAGAGAGCGACTAGCCTTTAGTCAGCGTCTAGTCAGCGTCTAGTCAGCGTCCTTAATACGCTGGCGCTCGACTTCCGGATCAAAGTCGGGCGCCGGCCACTCCAGGTCTAGGTGGCGCAGGAGATCCACGATGAGAAACTTCAGCGCCATCCGGGCGTACTTCTTGTTATCGGTAGGAATGACGTACCAGGGCGCGTAGTTTTCATCCGTGCGCTGAATAGCATCCTCGTAGGCCGCCATGTACTCATCCCAATAGGCGCGCTCCTCAACATCAGCCGGGTCGTATTTCCAGAACTTGTCTTCCCGCTCCGTGCGCTCCAGCAGATTCTCCTTCTGGGCTTCCTTGGACAGGTGAAGGAAGATTTTGATGACCTTGACTCCCCTGGCCGTTAATTCCAGCTCATAGTCATGGATGGCCTCGATGCGCCGATCCACCTCTTCTTCATCCACCCACTCGTGCACGCGCTGAATGAGGACATCCTCGTAGTGGGAGCGGTCGAAGGCCACGATTTGTCCCGGCTGCGGGTCGTGTTTGCGGATGCGCCACAGGAAGTCATGCTCTAGCTCCTCTTCGGTGGGTTTACCGAAGCCGACGGTCGTGGTTCCTTGCGGGTCGAAGGTGCTCAACACGTGGCGGATAGCACCGCCCTTGCCCGAAGTATCCATGCCCTGCAAGACGATGAGGACCGCGGGGGCGTCCTCACCGTAGCTGCGGCCGTTGGCAAAAAGCCGCTCCTGCAGTTCATAGAGCTCATCGTCATACTTGGAAAAGCGCGCATCAAGCTCGTCTTTGTCACCGTCAAAACCAGGCGTTGCCGAGGCATCAACCGAGTCAATCTGAAATTTCTTGCCAGCGCGCAGGGAGAGCGCGTCCTCAATCTTGAATTTCGCCATGGACCCCACCATACCGAGATGCTGTTTAAGCACCCAGGGTAAAAAGGCCTCGCAGCAATGCGCTGAGCGCTCCTAGGCTGGCCAGCGATAGCGATAGCTTATGGGCCTTGTCCCGAGAGACGCGCCCAGCAATCTTCTTTCCTAAGAAAATGCCAACGCACATTCCAATCACCCCGCAGGGCCACACCAGCCAGTGCAAACCGTCAAAGCCGCCGGAGCCCAGGAAGTACTTCGTGAGAACCGAAGACAATCCACCGATGACAAAGCAGGGCTGCAGGGTTGGCGCGAGTACCTCTTTGGGCCACCGCGCGGCCTGGGCATAGACCGTGATGACCGGGCCCGCCACGCCGGCCAGGGTATTGGTGAATCCACCCAAAATACCTGCTGAAATGGCCGGGCCCGAGCCACTCATCTCTGGGACGAATTTTCGCCCAAAGACCACCACGCCCAGTGCAATCAATAAAGCGGCACCAACAAGCACTAACAATGCCGAGGTATCAATCCGGGCAATGAGCAGCGCCGCCGGAATTGAGCCGAGGACCATGAAAGGCCCGATGCGCATCCACTTTCCCCAATCCACGTTCTCCCGCATCGAATAGGTCGTGAGAATGGCATTGAGGCAGGCCAAGACGTTGATGACCATGATGCCTTCGACGGGTCCGAGGAAAAGCGTCAGGATGGGCCCACCAATGAGGCCCAGGCCCATGCCGGAGACTCGCTGCAGGCAGGAGCCAGCGATGACGGTAAGGAGGACAACGAGGGGTATTGCCAGTACAGACATATCCCCTTAGCCTCGGTAGCGTTCCATCACCGCGGCAGCCACATGATCCGGGAACATACCCGTAACGTCACCGCCGTACTGCGCCACCTGCTTGCAAAGCGAGGAGGAGATATAGCCGTACTTCTCATCCGTCAGCAAGAAGACCGTATCGATTCCGGAAAGGCGCCGGTTCATCTGCGCCATCGGCAGCTCATACTCATAGTCCAAGGAAGAGCGCAAGCCCTTCACAATCGTGTCCACACCATGCGCGCTGGTGTAATCCACCAACAATCCGCCCCACCAGTCCACCTCGATCTCCGGGGAAACGGTACTGCGAATAAGGTCCACGCGCTCCTCCACGCTAAACAGCCCGGAAGGCTTGTCGGGGTTTCCCGTCACCAGCACCGTGACCTTGTCAAAGAGTTCGCTGGCACGATTAAAAACGTCGACGTGTCCCAGCGTGATGGGATCGAAAGAGCCGGGGCATACGGCGTGAGTCGGCATAGCTAGTCCTCCTGGGTTCCGGTGGTATCGGTCTTCGAGCTATCCGCACTGCGGTGATAGATCGCCATATCAAAACGCGCGATGCCAAAGGTCCGCTTCTTAAGCTTCTGGCCGGTGGGCTCAAAGCCATCTGGCCACTGTGTGTGAGGCGAGTCCACGTGGCGCTCGATGACAACTATCGCGTCATCATCCAGCACCGGCTCGATGGCGGCGAGAAGACCATCAACATCATCGAACTCATAGGGCGGATCCGCGAGCACCATATCGAAGTAGCCGCGCGGTGCGGTGGCCAGGTATGACGAGGCTTTCATTTCTCGTACCTCCACGCGTGGGTGCTTCACCACCCCAATATTGTGGCGAATGACCTTCACGGCCGCGGCATTATTCTCCACGAGGACGACGTCCTCAGCGCCACGGCTAGCTGCCTCAAGGCCTAAGGCGCCGGAACCAGCAAAGAGATCCAACACGCGGGAATCAATGAACCCCCAGCGCACATTCAACGATGAGAAAAGGCCCTCGCGGGCACGGTCGGACGTGGGCCTCGTCCCAGCTTCGGGCACCTTGATGGTGCGCCCGCGGGCTTCTCCGGCGATGATTCTGGTCATGGCTTCTACCCTATCTCCCCTCAGTTTCCCGCGGTGACAAGCCTAGTTTTTCTCCAAAAATCCCTGTTCATCTGCGCTTAGGTTGTGCGTCAGTTCCTCCGCTAATTCAGGGTTGCGCTCGACCAACGCGGCGGCATCAGCATGCGTGCGCTCGACGATGTCCCGGTCATTGATAAGGTCCAGCAACTTCAGCGTGCGCTTCGTACCGGATTGCAGTGTTCCTAAGATATCGCCCTCGTGGCGTTGCTGTAGGTCGAGCTCAGCTAGGTCAAAACCAGATGGCGTATCCGCGATAGCTTTGATACGCCGGAAAGACTTGCTATCAGGCTCAGCCGTCGTGTGTAGCAGACACACCGATTCATTGCCCCCGCGGCCCACGCGCCCGCGCAGTTGGTGCAGCTGCGAGACTCCAAAGTTCTCCGATTCCCGGATCAGCATGACGGTGGCATTGGGAACATCGACGCCGACTTCAATGACCGTGGTGGCCACGAGGACATCAATCTCCCCGCGCGCGAAGCTCTCCATTACTTGGTCCTTATCGGGCATTTTGCCGTGGAGCATCTCCACCCGCAGTCCCCGCAAGGGAAGGTTGCGCAGCTGGACCGACATGGTTTCCACACCACCCTCTCCTTCAATCCGTGGGCAGACGATATAAGCCTGGTGACCCTTGTCTACCTCTTCACGGATGCGCTCGATGGCGCGGCGTACCCACTCCGGCTTCCATTCGGGAACCACCGCGGACAAGATAGGTTTGCGCCCACCGGGCAGCTCCTTGAGCGTCGATACCGCTAAATCACCGAACACCGTCATGGCAATCGTGCGCGGGATAGGTGTCGCAGTCATCACCAACAGGTGCGGGCTGGTCCCCTCCCGAGTTTTGGTGCGCAGGCTATCGCGCTGTTCAACGCCGAAGCGATGCTGCTCATCCACGATGACTAGGCCCAAATCGAAGAATTCAACGCTGTCCTGGATGATGGCGTGGGTGCCAATCACGATATCGGCCTCGCCAGAGACAATCTCCAACAAAGCTTTGCGTTTCTCCGCCGTCTTCATCGAACGCGTTAGGACCGTGACGGTGACACCTTCGGGAACGCTGGCGCTAATCGACGCCCCATGCTGCGCCGCCAGTACCTCCGTCGGGGCAAGCAGTGCAGCTTGTTTTCCAGCATCAACCGCCTGCAGCATGGCACAGGTGGCAACGAGCGTTTTGCCTGAACCGACCTCACCTTGCAACAGCCGCATCATGGGCGCGGTGCCACACAGATCTGCGTCGATCTCGCCGATGACACGTCGCTGACCGTCAGTCAGCGCGAAGGGTAGCCCACTGAGCAGCTCATCGCGGTAGCCTTCCAGAATTGCCGGCATCGGGGTTGCCGTGCGCGCCTTAACATCGCGCTGCCGCAAGGCCATAACCAAGCCAACCGATAAGGCCTCGTTGTACTTAAGCCGCTGGATGGCGCGCTCCGGACCAGTGTCACCCGGTTCGTGGATCTCGCGCACGGCTTGATCCAGCGTCACCATCATCCGGTAGTCCAGCGGCTCCGGGATCGGTGGGGTGTGCTCGAGCACTTTGTGGATAGCGCCCATGATGTACCACGACGTCACCTTTCCACTAGCCGGGTACACGGGAATCCATTCGCGCTGCAGGAAGGTCTCCAACGAGCCGAACTGGGAGAGCTTCTTCAGCGAACCTGTCCCCTGCCCAGTAGTGCTATCCAGCATGGACTCCTGATAGCGGCCGGGATCGAGGATGAGAAAATCGGGGTGCTGCAAGCTGGGGTATCCCCGGAAGTATTTCAGCTTGCCGGAGAGCATGACGCGCATGCCGCGCCCCAGCACGCGCTGCACGTAGTGCGCATTGAAAAAGGAGGCCTGGACTCCGCTATCCATGTAGAGGATAAACACCACGGCTTTAGATGTGTGTTTAACGCGGAGTTCTTCGATAACGCCAGTGATGGTGACGTGATCACCATCCTCAGCACCGCCGAGGCCCACGTCCTTATTGTGGCGGATGTAGTCGCGCGGATAGTGGCTGAGCAGCTCCCCGCACGTGGTGTATCCGAAGGCGCGCTTGAAAGCCGCGGCATCCTTCTTTGCCAAGATATCCGTCAATGCGCGGTCATCCTGCCAGCCCAGCATGGCCTACTCCACCCCAATCTCGGTACGCAATCCGGGTACGCGCAACACCACGACGTCTACCCCCAGTTCACGGGCTAACTCATCTTCATCCGCCTCAAGGGCAGTCAGCACCGTGATCTGCTCGCCACCATAGCCCAGCTGAGTACGGCATGCCTCTAGAATCCCAGCCACGCTTTCTCTATCTGGGTAGGCTACCCGCATGGAGCCGGCAGCGTCCTTCATCGCGGCGAGCACGTCGTCGGTGTGCGCAGAACTCGGCGCATAAACCGAGAGCGCCGCCAGCCCGGCTACCAGGGAATCGGTCGGAATGACAGTAGCCTTGCCCGGGTCACCACCGCAGCCATTGGGCAAGAAAAGATCTCCCTCCCCGGCGCTCTGCAGTTCTTCGCCGGGCTTGACGACGTCCGCCCCCGCCTTCTCAAAAAGCTCCCGCGCTGCCTCTTCAGGCACCGCGGCAAAGATACGCCGCTGTGCTCCCCCGCCACCAGCAGAATCTTCGCAGCTGGCCGCCTGACCAGCCTGCGGTAGCGCTTCGAGCCGCAGGTTGCTGACCTTTCCCAGGGCATAGGCCTTTTCGATCACGGCCCCCGCCTCAGCGCTATGGATGTGCACGCTGGCGGAGGTTTCCGTCGCCCGTGCAATGACGAGACTATTGCCCAGCGGAGCCAAGGTCTCTTCGATGTCGCCCAGGTTGCCCTCAAAGAAGAAGATCGCTTCGATCTCTGCGAGCTCTTCTCCTGCCTGTGGCTCCCGCACGGCAGGCTCCTCGGAGTGAAGTGGCCTCGACTCCGTCAGGGGTTGGCTGGCGGGGTCGTGCCCTGTGACCTGAGTGAGCAAGCACTCGAGCAAAATTACGAAGCCGGTTCCACCGGCATCCACAACGCCGGCGTCGCGCAGCGCCGATAGCTGCGAGGGGGTCTCAGCAAGGGCCTTCCGTGCGGCCTCGACCGCTGCGAGCAAGATGCCGTAAAGCTCGGCCCCAGGCTGCTCGGCAGCCTGATTAGCGGCGGTGGCCGCGGCTCGCAGCACGGTAATAATCGTTCCTTCCACCGGTGCGGCAAGCGCGCGGTCCACCAAAATGACAGCCAAGGTCAAAGCATCGGCGAGTACCGCACCGTCCACGCGCGAATCCGTCGTGGCATCGGCAACCCCGCGCAGCACTTGGGAGAGCACCATCCCCGAATTGCCGCGGGCACCGCGCACTGAGCCGATGGCCAAGGCTTCGGCCACGTCCACCTCGCCCTTATTGGCCTCCGCTAACGCGGACTCCATGGTGTGCGCCATGTTGGATCCCGTGTCGGAATCGGGCACTGGGAAAACGTTGAGAGCATTGATTTCAACGCGGCGGCGCTGCAGCTCCTCCACGGTTCGGGCGGCCCACTCGTGGAGGCCACGAGCATCCAACTCAGCGGGATATGACATGCTGGCTAGTCTACAAGCGCCAGTCCACCGCGGGGACGCCACGGGCCTCTAAAGCAGCGTTGGCCCGGGAAAAAGGACGCGATCCAAAGAATCCACGCCGCGCTGACAGCGGCGAAGGATGCGGGGAGGTAATGCACTCCGTACCGGGCAGGAAAGCTTGGCAGGCTTGGGCATCGCGGCCCCATAGAATGGCCACGATATCGCGCCCCGCCAGTGCTCTGATAGCGGCCTCGGTAATCGCTTCCCACCCGAGCCTGCGGTGCGAACCGGCCTGGCCCGGGGCCACGGTGAGCACTCGGTTGAGCAGCAGCACTCCTTGCTCAAACCAGGCCCGTAGATCACCATCAGCGCGGCCGGGGATGCCGAGGTCGTCGCCAAGCTCGGCGTAGATATTCTTCAACGAACGCGGGGCCGGCACGCCCGATCGCGTGGAGAAGGACAAACCCATGGCATGCCCCGGCGTGGGATAGGGATCTTGGCCCACGATGAGCACCCGCACGTCCTCGAGCGGCATTGATAGGGCGGCGAATACATCCTCGGCGGGCGGCAGGAACTCTGCGCCAATCTCGCGCTCAATGCGGGGAAGGTTGTCCTCCAGTGCCTGCCGGATGTAAGGCATCCACGAGTAGTGAATGTGAGAGGTATCAATGTGGCTCACGCGAATCCCTCCCAGCCCTCGCTATAGCGCGGCTCCTCTCCGTCAATGGTCACGCCGGTACCGCGCATCACCCGACCAATTTCCCGGAAACCAGAGGGAGGGGCCTTGTACGTGGTAGCCAACAGCGTATGGTCCTCGCCGCCGGTTAAGACCCATTCCCAAGGATCGATATCAAGCAACGCGCCGGCGGCAGCCAGCAGCGGGTCAGGGGCAATCGCTCCGCGGTCAAGGTCGATGTGCACCCCGGAACGCCCAGCTAAGTGTCCTATATCGCGCACGAGGCCATCCGAATTATCCGTCATCGAGGTCGAACCGGTAGCCCGCGCGATGACACCACGCCCCGGGGTAAGGGAGGGAGCGCAGTGGGCGTCGACCAAAGGCCAGAATTCCTCTAGCTCCGGCGGCAATGCGCGGCCATAGCGTTGCAACAGCGCCAGGCCCGCCCCGGAATACCCAATCTTGCCGTGTGCTACCAGCTTCTGGCCCGCCCGGGCACCATCCAGAGTCAGCGCTGCACCACTTCCACCCAGGGAGCCTAACGCCGTGACATTGATGACCAAGCTCTCACTGCGGGTCAGATCACCGCCTACGAGCTCCGCGTTATATACCGCGCAGCGCTCAGCGATACCCTGCGCAATCCCCCGCACGAAGTCCACCGGGGTATCTCCCGGGGCGGCAATCGCCAGCAATGCCGCTGTGGGGCGCGCGCCCATTGCCTCAATATCTGCGAAGTTGCGCACGATGGCTTTCTGCCCGATCTCCGCCGCGGTGGACCAGTCCCGCCGGAAGTGCCGACCTTCCACCATCATGTCTGTCGCGGCCACCGTGCGCGAATTAGGTGTCGCCGGGTACAGCACGGCCGCATCGTCGCCGTTGAGCGCGCTCGGGGCTGCAGTGACAATCTCATGGATAACGTGCCGTTCACCGGCTTGATCGAGGGTATGGGACAAACCCACCGTCACGGACTCCTTTTCCTTGCGCGGGCTACGCGCCACTCGTGCGCGCCGTCCACGTTCGTTCTTCTCGGGCTATCAGCGATAGGATAAGCCCCTATGGATACCCAATTTAACCGCACCGCTATTTACATCTCACTCGGGATCTCCATCGCGATGGTCTTCGCGGTGATTTTTGGGGCCAAATACGTATTTACCAGCGCCGCGCAACAGCCAGTGGCGCTGCCTCCCACTCCCTCTGAGGCGGCGGAATCCCCCGAGTGCGCCGCTGTCGTCGATGCGCTGCCGGACAAGCTCATGGGTTACCCGCGCGTCGACCTGGTCGAGCCCGCCCCGGCGGGTGCTGGCGCGTGGGCTAAGAGCTCGGAGGACAAGATAACGCTGCGCTGTGGTGTTGACTTGCCGCAGCAGTTTACCGACTACTCCCACACCGTCGAGTCCGACGGCGAATCGTGGCTACAAGTCCTCGACGCCACCCCCGGCTCCAACCTCACGACGTGGTACAGCACCAAGCACACCCCCGCCATCGCGGTGACAACCGCTTCGGAAGAGGCCCAAGATGACGCTCCAGAGGGTCTAGAAGCAGCCTTCAAGCAACTAGAAAAGAAGGCACAGAAGGCCAACCCAGCGCCACTATCGCAGCTAAAGGCAGGACCAGATTCCATGTGTCCCGCTCTAGAAGAGGCCCTGCCGGAAACACTTGCAGAAGGCTATACGCGCCGCGCGGATGTGGGCGATAAGAACACCTGGGTTTATAGCGCGCCGGGTCAGGAAGAGATTGTCGTGCGCTGCGGCGTGGCCTCTCCGGAGAACTACCGAGCAGGTGTTCAGCTCCAGCAGGTCAACGACGTCCCGTGGTTCGAAGACACCACGCTGGCGGAGGGCACCACGGCCGGCACATGGTTCGCGCTCGGCCGGGCGGAGGACCTCGCGTTGTCTGCCCCACAGGATGCTGCGAATTCCGCGCTGGTGCGGCTTAGCGACGCCCTCGTGGCAGCCACTCCCTCCCAGTAAGTGTGAAAAGCGCGGCCTACATCGTCACCCTAGGAACGCGCGAGGGCCGTCTGAATAAGGGTGTCGAGCAGCTCGGCATAACCTACCCCTTCCGCAGCAAAGACCTGCGGGTACATAGAAATCGGGGTGAAGCCGGGGAAGGTATTCACTTCGTTGATGCAGTAGGAATCATCACTGACGAAGAAATCCACGCGCGATAGGCCCGAGGCACCCAGCGCCCGGAAAGCCTCAATAGCGCGCTGTCGAAGTTCGGCGGTCAGCTCCTCACTCAACGGAGCGGGAATTGCTGCCGAGACTCCCTCGTCGATGTACTTGGCATCGAAATCATAAAAGCCTTCCTCAGACTCCGTGGTGCCCAAGAGCTTGGCGGGGACAGAGGCCTGGAGGCTGCCGTCGGGGCGTTCAAGAACTCCCACCTCCACCTCGGCGCCGCTGATTTCTGGTTCGATGAGGACCTTGTCATCGGATTCATAGGCCAGGGTTAGTGCTGCTTCAAGGTCTTCCCACGCGGAGACTTTGGACACACCGATGGAGGATCCGCCCCGCGCCGGCTTCACGAAGACGGGCAGGCCAAGGCGTTCCTTCTGGGCATCATTAAGCGTGGCTTCCCCTGTGAGTACTTCTTGCGGCGCTACCGGAAGGCCTTCCGCGACCAGAAGCTTCTTGGTGAATTCCTTGTCCATTCCCACAGCCGAAGCCAATACGCCTGCGCCGACATAGGGAATCCCGGAAAGTTCAAAGAGGCCCTGCACTGTGCCGTCTTCCCCATAGGGGCCGTGCAGAACCGGGACAATGACATCGACCTCTGTGTAGTGCTCGTGGCGGGTGACATTGTGGATGCGCCCACGCGTGGCAGGGTTGAGGGATAACGCCAGTTCATCGTGCAGTTCTACTTCGGGCAGCCGCCCGTCGACAATGTCGAGTCCCGCGCGGTTGCCCTGCGTCCAGGTGCCTTCCCGCGTGATACCGATGGGCACGACTTCATATTTTTCCGGATCAAGGTGCTCCATGATTGCGCCGGCGGAAATGCACGACACCGAATGCTCGGAGCTGCGACCGCCGTACACAACGGCAACGCGCACAGGTTTCGCTTCAGTCATACCGAGCAACTTTACTCGGCTTTACTCAGCCTTCTTGGTACGACCCATCAGAGCAACAATCATGTCGTCGACAGTCACCCCGCGGTGGCACACACCGTAGACTGCTTGGGTAATCGGCATCTCTACGTCTGCGCGCTGCGCCAACCTAAAGATGGAATCAGAAGAGATAACGCCTTCCGCGACCTGCCCGTTGGTGGCGGCAGTTGCTTCCTCCAGCGTGCCGCCTTGGCCGAGGCGATACCCAAAGGTGCGGTTACGCGACAACGTCGAACTGCACGTCGCCACAAGGTCTCCCATGCCAGCAAGACCAGAAAAGGTGAACGGATCCGCCCCCAGCTTCACCCCTAGGCGGGTAATCTCCGCAAGCCCGCGCGTGATGATGGTGGCCATGGTGTTATTGCCTAACCCCTTACCCGCCGCCATGCCGCAGGCAAGTGCAATCACGTTTTTGCAGGCGCCGCCGATCTCCGCGCCGATGACATCGGTGTTGGTATAGGGCCGAAAATACGGTGCTGCGGCGGCATGTTGCACGGCTTCGGCACGGGCAGCATCGCTGCAGGCAATCACCGTGGCTGCTGGTTGCTCCTGAGCCACCTCTTTGGCTAGGTTGGGCCCAGAGAGGACCGCGATACGGTCGGAGGAGACGCCGGCGGCGTCTGCGATCACTTCGCTCATTAGGTTGAGTGTGGCCTTCTCCACGCCTTTAGAGATCGACACCAAGGTCGCGTCCTCAGGCAAGAGCGGGGCCCACTTTTCCAGGTTTCCGCGCAGCGTCTGGGAGGGAACGCCGAAGATCACAATGTCCGCGGCCTGCAGCGCTATTGCCGGATCTGTGGAGGCCTTAATCGACTCAGGAAGCGGGAGTTCTGGGAGGTAATCCGGATTCTCGTGGCGCGTGTTGATGGCATTCGCCAATTCCTCGCGGCGCGCCCACAAGCGGACGTCGTTGCCGGCGTCAGCAAAGACTTTCGCCAGCGTGGTTCCCCACGAGCCCGCCCCCATTACTGCCACGTTTGCCATGTGCCACCTCACTCTAGATTCCTCTGCATCGGCTTTTCCCATTAAAGCACGCCTGGCATTCCTGCACGCTCGGCGCGTAAGGCTGCATCGCGACGGCGAGTGGAGGAAGATAGAAAAGGTTGAAAGCTACCGGCGCAAAAGGAGCAGCATGCCCAAGGCAAAGAACATGCACGAGACGGACAAAGACATTCGCTCGGAAGTCTTTATTTCCGGACGCCACCAGGAGATCCCCGTCGATCCGGCAGATGAATTCAAGCGCAAGACGCTTGCCGCCGGCGCGGTTCTCTGGCGTGGTGACCCCCACGATCCGGAGGTCGCACTTATCCACCGCCCCCACTATGACGATTGGTCGCTGCCCAAGGGCAAGGTCGATCCGGGCGAATCGCTCCCCACGACCGCCGCGCGCGAGATCTTCGAGGAAACCGGTTACTCCGTGCGCCTAGGCAAGCTCATCGGCAAGGTGTCCTACCCGGTGCAAGGCCGCACGAAGGTGGTCTACTACTGGCTAGCCTGTGTACTCGACGGTGAGTACACCCCGAATGATGAGACCGACGAGCTGCGGTGGATGAAGATCGACGAGGCCAGCTCATTACTCTCCTACGACGTTGATGCCCAGGTGCTAGGCAAGGCACAAAAGCGTCTGCGCCTTGCGCCTACGACCCGCGTTCTTTATGTGCGTCATGCACGCGCACACCAGCGCCGCTCGTGGGAAGGCGATGATGACCTGCGCCCGCTGGATAAGAAGGGGCGCCGCCAGGCGGAGATGCTCGTGCCGATGCTCACGCCATTCCATCCGACCGCCATTTATAGCGCTCCGCCGCAGCGCTGCCAGCACACCGCTGCCCCGCTGGCCGATGAACTCGGCATGGACATCGCCGTGAATAAAGCATTCGGCGATGATGTCTTTGCTGAATCGCCCGACGACGCACGCGCCGCCTTCCAGCGCGTGGTCGACGGCGGCGGTGTTCCGGTTATCGTCAGCCAAGGGCTGACCATCCCCGGCATCATCGAGTCCTACGCGCCGAAGTTCCTTAAAAAGTCGATCGACGAGCTCAAGTTCAAGAAGGCTTCGGTATGGGTTCTTTCCTTCAACGACGGTGAGCTTACCGGGGCGGACTACCTGGCTAGCCCGCTTCCTGTGCGCTAAGTACGGCATCACCGCCGTCTCTCAGGAACTTCAGTGCTGCCCTGCTGCCTTATTCCCACCGCGCTGCAGGGCGGCGCTGCATAGCGCGAGTGAAACCTGACTTAGGCCAATTTAGTGCGGAAGTTCGCGGCCGGTGATTGCTTGGATGGTGGCGGTGATATCGGGTGGAAGCGGTACGGCGGCGTGGATGGTTTCGCCGCCAACGACGAGTTGGAAGCTGCGGTATTTTTTGAGTGTTCTCACCAGGCGTTTGATGGATTGACCACTGCGGGTCTCCATTAGGTGGGCCACGGCTAGTGCTGCGATGACAATGTTGAGATGTGCGGTGATGGAGTCTTGTTTCCTGGCGTAGATTGGGCGTGCTTTCAGGTCTGATTTCGACATCCGAAATGATTTCTCAATGTTAAATAGCCTGCGGTAATGCCCGATAACCTCCTGGGCGGCAAGCGCGGTCAGGTCGGTTTCATAACCTTTAATTCCGGCAAGGGCTCGGTGTTTGGCAGCAAGAGCATAGTTGACCTTCTTGTTCGGGGCGGAAAGATCGATATAACGGTTGCGCTTGATAGCGATATCGCCGTCAACAGCGCGTTTGGCTTTCGCTACTTGCTCTTTGATTCCGCGCAGGCTGCGTCTGGCCCGATCGTGGGAGTACTGGTAATGCGTCACCGTATTCGGGGTTGTGTGTTTGCGCCCATCGCTTGCCGAGGCTTGTGTCCAGATCTGGCCGTGGGTGTAGTCTTCACCGGGGTTTTCCCGCCGCCAGGTTTCGATCACCTCAGGCACGGTGGGGGTTTTCACCGACAAGATGTAGTGCAGACCTGCATCGATGAGTGCTTGTTTGTTCGCCGCGGAGAACATGCCTGCATCAGCAACGACGGTAACTTCATCGAGTTGAAAGGCCTCTTGGAACCGTGTGATCATCGGCAGCATCGTGTGGGTTTCTGCCGAGTTGCCAGCAAACGCCCCCGCATGCAGTGGAAACCCAGTGGCATCAGTAAGCAGCCCGACAAGGATTTGCGGCTCTAGGCGGCGCTCTTTGGAAAACCCGGGTTTGCGAAGCTCATCAGCGGTATCGGTTTCAAAGTACAAGGTGGTCACGTCGTACAAAATAAAAGTACCTGGCCCGATACCTGCATGATGGGCCAACGCTTGGGTTAGTATCT
The DNA here is from genome assembly GCF_046895345.1 of Corynebacterium aurimucosum. Taxonomy (GTDB): domain Bacteria; phylum Actinomycetota; class Actinomycetes; order Mycobacteriales; family Mycobacteriaceae; genus Corynebacterium; species Corynebacterium aurimucosum_G. The sequence goes on from NZ_CP160096.1 coordinate 991,317, forward strand.
CCCCGAATGATTCGGTTGCGAAGGTGGGAAGACGCCTCTGGATGGTGCGGTAGCTTGCGCTGGTGATGCCAACCTCTCCAAGAGTCTCGATGGAATCCAGCTTTGAGCCGGGATTAATGATCCGGGCACGCACCAGATCCCGAAACACCGGATCATCACCGCTTGCTACAGCAAGACCTAGCTCGTTGAAACACGCATCAATACAGTCCAGCAAGTATCCGGCCCGCTGACCGACTACCGGCAGCGGGTGGCAAACGCTGCCTGTTGCCGGTGGGATGTGTTCTACCTCGCCGAAGTCCAATGCGAGTTGGTCACCATCAACGATGCGTTGAGCTTCAGCTCTTAAAAGCGCAAGCTCAGACTCTGAATGCGCTGAGCCGATATGCTTCATCCTTTTCGCACCTTTGCGTTCAGAGAACACTACCTGCACCGCCATCGCCCCAGAAGCGGTCTTAACGGTGCGAATATAAGGACTCACAAAAATCAGACTACTGAATACCCCCGGCACTACCCACTTAGTGCGGAAAAATTCCTCCCCACCGACGAAAACCAACAGGTAACAGTGTCAAGAGTGACGTTACTCACCCACCCATGACCTAAGTCAGGAGGCAAGCTCATCGGCAAGGTGTCCTACCCGGTGCAAGGCCGCACGAAGGTGGTCTACTACTGGCTAGCCTGTGTACTCGACGGTGAGTACACCCCGAATGATGAGACCGACGAGCTGCGGTGGATGAAGATCGACGAGGCCAGCTCATTACTCTCCTACGACGTTGATGCCCAGGTGCTAGGCAAGGCACAAAAGCGTCTGCGCCTTGCGCCTACGACCCGCGTTCTTTATGTGCGTCATGCACGCGCACACCAGCGCCGCTCGTGGGAAGGCGATGATGACCTGCGCCCGCTGGATAAGAAGGGGCGCCGCCAGGCGGAGATGCTCGTGCCGATGCTCACGCCATTCCATCCGACCGCCATTTATAGCGCTCCGCCGCAGCGCTGCCAGCACACCGCTGCCCCGCTGGCCGATGAACTCGGCATGGACATCGCCGTGAATAAAGCATTCGGCGATGATGTCTTTGCTGAATCGCCCGACGACGCACGCGCCGCCTTCCAGCGCGTGGTCGACGGCGGCGGTGTTCCGGTTATCGTCAGCCAAGGGCTGACCATCCCCGGCATCATCGAGTCCTACGCGCCGAAGTTCCTTAAAAAGTCGATCGACGAGCTCAAGTTCAAGAAGGCTTCGGTATGGGTTCTTTCCTTCAACGACGGTGAGCTTACCGGGGCGGACTACCTGGCTAGCCCGCTTCCTGTGCGCTAAGTACGGCATCACCGCCGTCTCTCAGGAACTTCAGTGCTGCCCTGCTGCCTTATTCCCACCGCGCTGCAGGGCGGCGCTGCATAGCGCGAGTGAAAAGGACCATCCCGAGCGCCCAGATCGGATAGGCGGCAAGGAAGCCGACTATGGGAATAAAGACAAGCAAGCTCGCGATGAGGGAGCAGACCAAGATAAAGAGCAGCGACTCCCCTAGATTCTCCATAACCAGGTTGAGGGCCTCTCGGAAGCAGTCCATGAGAGGCTTATCAGGGTTATCCGCCTTAATCACGGGCGCTGGCCACAGGAGCGCAAAGAGAATCAGACCAGGGAAGCCTCCCGCAATAGATCCGAGCATTACCAAAATAAAGAAGCAGGCATAGACGCCGGCGCAACCACTCAGCTGGGCAAACCTGAAGTAGTCGCGGAAGGTGACCTTCTCCCCATCAGCGATCTTCCGGGAACCATTAAAGAGGTTCGCCATCAGCCAGAAAAGATAAGCGAAGGCCACTAGCCCCATGACAACCATGAGAGGGATCCCCACGGTAGGCACCAAAGGCTCAATGTCCGTGCCGCTTTCTTCCATTGCTGCGAAGATGCCGCCTACAGCGGTACTCGGAACAAGAAAAAGAGCAAAAGTGACGATCAAATGCACCAGCATGGCCAACATCCCTGGCACAGGCTGCTTCAGGTAGCCCTTGAATGATTGGCCCACAATATCCATGGCGTCGATGGGTTGGGCGAGAGCCCCGCCTGGTGGATTTCCAGCCCAGGCACCGGGCTGGCGCTCACCGTAGCTGCCGGACTGCTGGTAACCGTAGTTCCCTGGCTGTTGATAGCCATACCCCGCGGTGTCGTGATAGTCATAGCCGCCATACCCGCCTGCGCCGCCGAACTGATTGCCGTTGTCCCCGCTAAAGCTTTGATAAGGATTGCTCATGCCGAGGATGTTAACGCCGATATGTGTCCGGTGCCACAGGAGGCGGGGAATGCTCCCACGCCTCCATTGCTCACGTTAAGATGCTACGACGCGGGGCTTGAACGCGGGGCGCGCGGATTCGAAAGCCTCGATATCGGCCTCATTGCGCAGGGTCAGGCCGATATCATCGAGCCCCTCCATAAGGCGCCAGCGAGTGTAATCATCGATCTCAAAGGTGTAGCTGTTGCCGCCGACGCTAACCGTGCGCGCTTCCAGATCCACGGTGGTCTCGGTCTCGCCGGCCTCCAACTGTTTCCAGATGAGCTCGATGTCTTCTTGTTCCATGAGCCCCGTCAGCAGGCCGGCCTTGCCGGAGTTGCCACGGAAGATATCGGCGAAGCGCGAAGAAAACACAGCCTTGAATCCGTATTCAGCCAGCGCCCATACCGCGTGCTCACGGGAGGAGCCGGTACCAAAATCCGGACCCGCGAAAAGCACAGAACCCTCCTTAAACGGCTCTTGGTTGAGAATAAAGTTCTCGTCGCTGCGCCAGTTGGAAAACAGGCCGTCGGCGAATCCCGTGCGCTTTACTGACTTCAGGTAGCGCGCCGGAATGATCTGGTCAGTATCCACATTGGATACTCGCAGCGGAACGCCGACGCCAGTATGAGTTACGAACTTCTCCATTGTCTTTTCCTTTTCCTTAAGCGCGCGCCATGGCGGCATCGTCGATATCTGCTGGTGCGGCGAGGTGGCCCAGGACAGCCGTCGCCGCGGCAACGGCCGGGGATACCAAGTGGGTACGGCCACCGGGGCCCTGGCGGCCCTCAAAGTTGCGGTTGCTTGTCGACGCCGAGCGCTCCCCTGGCTTCAGCTGGTCTGGGTTCATACCCAGGCACATCGAGCAACCAGCGGTGCGCCATACAGCGCCAAAATCAGTGAAAATCTTATCCAGGCCTTCTTCTTCGGCCTGCGCCTTCACCACGGCGGAAGAGGGAACGACCATCATGCGGGTATCGGCCGCGATACTGCGCCCTTTGACTACCTCAGCAGCTGCGCGCAGATCTTCGATGCGGGCATTCGTGCAGGAGCCCAGGAAGACAGTGTCGATCTGGATATCGCGCAGTGGCGTGCCCGGTGTGAGGTCCATGTACGCCAGGGCCTTCTCGACTGCAGCCTTCTCGCCGTCGTCACCACACTCCTCCGGGTCGGGCACCACAGCGCTCAGTGGCAGGCCCTGTCCCGGGTTGGTACCCCAAGTGACAAACGGGGTGAGGGCGGAGCCGTCGATCTCCACGACGGTATCGAACTCGGCGCCCTCATCGGTCGGCAGCGTTTTCCAGTAGTCGACCGCTGCGTCCCAGTCTTCGCCCTGCGGGGCGAACTCGCGGCCCTTGACGTACTCGAAAGTGGTTTCATCCGGAGCCACCATGCCAGCGCGGGCACCAGCCTCGATGGACATATTGCAGATCGTCATGCGCGCTTCCATCGACATTTTGCGAATGGCCTCGCCGCGGTACTCGATAATGTGGCCCTGGCCGCCGCCGGTGCCAATCTTGGCGATGATGGCCAGAATCAAGTCCTTGGCCGAAACACCTTCCGCCAGCTCTCCGCTAACCTCGATAGCCATCGTCTTGAAAGGCTTGAGAGAAAGCGTCTGGGTGGCCATGACGTGCTCAACCTCGGAGGTACCGATGCCCATGGCGATGGAGCCGAAGGCGCCATGTGTCGAGGTGTGCGAGTCACCACACACAATGGTCATGCCGGGCTGGGTGATTCCCAACTGCGGGCCTACGGTGTGAACGATGCCTTGCTGAGCATCACCCATCGAATGCAGGCGCACCCCGAACTCTTCACAGTTCTTGCGCAGGGTAGATACCTGCGTGCGGGAGACCTCATCTTTAATTTCTAAAAGGTTGCCGGTCTTAATTCCGACGGTGGGCACGTTATGATCTTCAGTAGCCAGGTGTAGCTCAGGGTGACGCATAGCGCGACCGGCCAAGCGAAGGCCGTCGAAAGCCTGGGGGCTGGTAACTTCGTGCAGGAGCTGGAAGTCAATGTAGATAAGATCGGGCTCGCCGCCCTCGCCCTTGCGCACAACGTGGTCACGCCATACCTTCTCTGCGAGTGTCAGTTTCTCAGTCATGTATCTCTCCACTTGAAATCTCAATTAATGGGACGTAGGTTTCATTATATGGGAGAGTATACCGCAGTATCAGGAATTAAGGTATTGGATCGCGCAGTAGCCATCATGATGGCCGCAACCAACCGCCCCTCCACGCTCAATGAGCTGTGTGAGACCACCGGCCTACCCCGGGCAACCGCACACCGTCTCGCCACAGCGCTCGAGGCACACCGAATACTTACCCGCACGCCCGACGGTAAGTGGGGCGCGGGCCCCGCCCTTCCCGGCAACCGAGATCGAATCATCGAGACCGCCGGCCCCATCATGGAAGAGCTTCTCGACGCCACTGGCGAATCCGTCCAGCTATACGAACTCTCGGGAACCACCCGCACCTGCATTGCCACGCGCGAGCCAGAAATTGGGCTACACAACGTGGTCCCTGTAGGCCGCCAGCTCCCGCTCACCTCCGGCTCCGCCGCTAGAATCTTCGCTGCTTTTGCCGATGTACACGTTGAGGACGCCATTTTCAGCGAGCACGATGTCGAACTCGCACGCACCAACGGTTATTCCGAATCCATCGAAGAACGCGAGTCCAACCTCGCCTCCATCTCCGCACCAGTTTTCGACGGCGCCGGAAACTTCATCGCCGCGATCTCCATTTCCGGTTCGGCCGAGCGCTTCCGTCCCTCCCCAGCGGAGAAATTTGCAGACGTACTGGTCAGCGCTTCCAGCCGGCTGAGCTCCGCCCTTTCCCATGGCACACCGCAAAACGGCACCCGCTAAGAACGCCGACGGCTAGGCCTGCAACCTCCGGCCCCAGACACCCCAGATGCCTCTAAAGATGCCTCTAAATACTCAAGCCAAAATACATCGCGAGCCCGCGTAGCCCCTCGGGCCCTGTGCTACTCGTCGAGGACAACGCCTCACCCTTTTCCTGCGCCACCCGGATTGGATTTCCTGGTTCCCGGTTGGGGCGGCGCGGTACCCAGCCTTGGTGCGGCAAATGCGCCAGCTCGTCTGCGCGCGGCATCCGCGCATAGTTGGAGAAAGTTAGTGTCCGACCTTCACGGTTGGCCTGTGTAATTCCCTGGTAAATACCCACCACACCTGGCTGCCCTGGAACAGAGACCGCCCCGCCACTATCCCCTGGCGCCAGCGACACGTCGACCGCATAGTTCATTCCGGGGAAGAGACCCGGCCCACGGACGGCAGTACCACACTGCCGGGGCGCAGCCTGCCCGTCGAAACACACAGTTGCACCTTCGCCCGGAACCGGCGCCATGCCATCCCCAGTGAGGGGGTTTCCGGCCGAGTACGTTCCGCCGGCGAACTGAATATAGGCCAAGTCATGCCCTGCCGCCCCGGAAGGTTTGAACCAACGCAAGGTTCCTACGTGCTGACCCGCTTCGTTATACATCTGCTCCCCGTTGAGACCGCAGTGGGCCGAGGTCCACGCCCGGCCAGCCTCAACATAACCGACACTGCACAAGGTGCCATCAGCAGCAGCAACCTTTTGCCCCTGCCTCACCGGCACACCCTCGGCAGCCGTTGCGGGGGCAGAAAGAGCAATGACTAACGAGCATGCACCAACCACGGAACCAAGGCTGGAAGCAAAAAGCGAAAGGCGACGCCGAGGAGACTTATTCATCATGCTTTCACTCTAGCCTGTTTCGCCCCACATACACCTCACGCCCCGCACGTCACTCTACTAACACCCCCTAACACCCCCGCTATTGAAACTGGGTTGAAAACACGCTTTACTGACAGTGACAGCTACTGAAAACTGATTGAAAATCCCCAACCTTTCAAGGAGGAGTCATGACCCACACCATTCACGACGAGCACACGCACACCCACGGCGAAGGCTGCGGCCACGTCGCATTCCCGCACGGCGATCACACTGACTACGCCCACGATGGCCACATCCACCGCGAGCATGAAGGCCACTGGGACGAGTGTGAGGCATCCGAGCACACCGTTCATGAGGGCCACGACCACGAGCACGGCGAAGGCTGCGGTCACGTAGCGATCCCGCACGGCGATCACGTGGACTATCTGCACGATGGCCACCGCCACGCAGCGCACGATGGCCACTGGGATTGCCACTAAGAGCACTCCGGATTCCATTTTTCTGAGCTGTCTAGCCCGCACCCACGATGCCGGGCTTGGGCAGCTCTCCCCGTTTTCTCCAGCACACCTCGGTACATCCCGTTAGGGTGGGTCTTATGACTTCCACGCGCTCCCTCCGTCCCGTCGCAGTTTTTGCAGCCATAGCCACCGCTGGCGTTCTAACGGTTGGATGTTCCACGTCATCCGACATGGCGGAATCGTCAGGCCCGGGCGAAGTATCGGGTGAGCCAACTTTCGAGAACACATACCCGGCCTTTCAGCCGCTCAATGATGACGCTGAACTTCACGTTCCTGACTCCGCCGACGAAGGAGCCCCATCCGGCCCCGAACCGACAATGCCCGGCACCGCAGCCAATCAGCCTGCGAGCCAGCCTCAGCAGCCGGATACTCAAGCGCAGGGTGTGCAAGGAGCCAAACCAAGCGCAGGCCAGCACCAGACCACTCAGGCTGCAAAGATGGCCACCTACAACAGCCTTTCCGGACAGCTCCCCCAAGGCGAGGCCAACGGTGCAGCAGTCAACGTTCACGGCACACCCGCCACGGTGTGCCAGATGGGCGATGGCTATAACATCGCCTTCGTCATGGCCGGCGCAAACACTAGTTGCGATTTTGCGCGCTCCACAGCCGGCCGCTTGATGACCTTAGCCCCAAGCTCCCAGGATGACCTCCGCGCCTATATCCCCGCACAGGTAACCGTCAACAGCTCGGTCACACAGCAGAACTACTCATTGACGTGCAACATTGATGAGCACGAGGTGATTCGCTGCACGGGCGGTAATAACGCTGAAGTCCTCATTGTCTAGACTCCAGACCGCTAAATGTCCCTTAAGCCGCTAACCCACAACCCAATCACGAAAGAGGGCGACAAGCTATATTGCTTGTCGCCCTCTTTATTTGTACCCCGTACGGGATTTGAACCCGTGTTACCGGCGTGAGAGGCCGGCGTCCTAGGCCGCTAGACGAACGGGGCTCGCTTAGCTTTCCGTTTCGGACTTGCTAAACACTATAGGATCCCCGAAAGATTGCACAAATCGGCAGGTAAAAGCCCTTTTTAGACAGACAAAATCCCGAACCTCGTTGCCACTTATGGCTGCGATATAAACTTCGACTCTCAAGGCCTAGGTGCGGATCGAATCAATGGTTATTCCGCCGGCTTGCCGTTGGCTGCTGGGGCCGGAGCACTAGTTAGTCATCGCTGGAGGTTCGGGAGGACACGTGCGCTAACAGCATGCGGTGCAAGGCTCCTACTTCGCTCGAGTGTTGGCTTTAAGAAGTTGTGGATTATGGCGATGCCGCCTTGTATTATCTGCTAGGGTTGCGTCGGCGATAGTGATGATTTTCAACTTCCGCCATCCGCTCTCCTTTCTGTCGGGAATGCGTTATACCTGCAGTGTATGGCCAGAAAAGGCATACCGGTAGGACTTAGACCAATTGGCCACTGGTCCACCCCCTGGTACTCCAGCCTCCCTCCTGTCTACCTCGCCGAGGATTCAAACCGGTATGGGGTAAAACCAGACCACTCAGATAACACGGAGAGCTACACCCCTTTACTTGCCACTAGTGCAAGCGTTACACTTGCACTAGATGCAAACAAAGGAGCCACATCATGGACAGCGACCTTAAAGTCATTAAAGAGGTTCAACAACGCACAGCTTGGAAGCAGAGCGGGTGGGCAGTAGCGCTTGTAGCGCTCGGCATCGGCAGTAGCCTCGCAGTCTCTAAGCTGTCGTGGTGGTACACCCTCGCAATCCTCATACCGACCTTCATTCTCGGCTACCTCCTCAAGGATAAAATCGCGAACCCTTTTGTTCGCCCCAATCCCAACAAAGGGCCAAGGAACGATCGCGCCACGTGGTCACGCGTACTGCTTCCCGCCGCAATGATTTTCTCCACCACGCCGACACCTGATACATGGCCATGGATGATCACCAGCGGGGTCGTCGTTTCCGCAGCGATGGCTTGGATGCTCTACGAGAACCGCAACGCGGCAATAAAGGGCGCCAATGCCTAAGGACGCACCCAAACAATCCCCTGAGCTGGATCCAGTTATCCACCCGATTAACCGCCTCAGAATCTGTGCCACGCTCTACTCCGCCGGTGCCACCGACGGCCGGCAGATGAAGTACAGTACGCTCGCCGAGTTGACCGAGCTCCCCGCCGATACGCTTTCCAAGCAGCTAAAGCACCTCGAAGGCTGCGGCTATATTAGCCGCGCCCGAGAGTACGGTTCTACCCGCGCCAAGGACACTGTGTGGGTCACGCTTACTGAGGCAGGCTCACAAGCTTACGTGCAGCACGTGAAGGCGCTCAAAGCCATGACTGAGGGCCTATAGGCTGCGCAGCCATTGCGCTATGCGATCCCCCAGCTGTGGAAACTCGGTATAGCCGTCACTCTCAAGGAAATGTCCAGCGCCGTGGATGGTGATGGGCGCGGCCGAGAGGGCGTCGGCAAGCTGCTGCGTGAGGGAAGGGTCCACCAGGACATCATTAGTGGACACGAAGACCTCTGTGTGAGCGATGTGGGGTTTGACAGCAGGCACGTCGACGTGGGCCTGGCCAATAAATTCGTCAAGCTCTGGGATGACGCGAAGCTTCTCCACAAACCCAGAGACAATGAAGAGCCCAGGAAGCTCCCACTCGCCCTCCAGTGCCGTGAGATAGTGCAGCAGCGCGGTGCCGCCCAGGCTATGCGTGATGATGCAGGTATTAGCGTTTGGATGCCCAATATCGTTGCGTATCGCCTCTACCCACTCATCGAGCTTCGGAGCGTTCGGTTCCGGCAGCGCGATGGTGTGAACGGTGTGTCCATCGGCGGCCAACAGGCGCTCTAGCCACGGGAACCAGTGACTGTCAGGGCTGGCTTGGTATCCATGAACAATGTAGAAGTGCATGGTCGCCAATTATAAAAAAAGAGTGGCAAGCTCATCGTGCTTGCCACTCCGTGGTGGTACCCCGTACGGGATTTGAACCCGTGTTACCGGCGTGAGAGGCCGGCGTCCTAGGCCGCTAGACGAACGGGGCTTAGAACTGTGACGACGTACTGTAACGTGCAGTGCCACGTTACATCGTTATCACTGCTGGCCTACCAGGACTCGAACCTAGAATGACGGTACCAGAAACCGTTGTGTTGCCAATTACACCATAGGCCATTATTGCTGTGAACTAGCTCGGGGCTTTAACCCCTCGCTGCTCGCTGCAACGGTTTATTACTATATCCAGCACTACCGATACACACAAATCGCCAGGTCAAGATATTTTTTCGGGGCGTTAGGGTTCATCCCTAACGCCCCAAAATGACAGCCATGTGAGACTACTTAATGGATCTACTCAGCGCTCCACGGTGTGAGAGCACGCGCAGCCTTAAGGCGAGCCACCGTGGACTCCTTGCCCAGCAGCTCCATGGACTCAAACAACGGCGGGGAGACCTGCTGACCCGAGATAGCTACACGCAGGGCGCCGTAGGCCTTGCGTGGCTTGAGGCCGAGGTCGTCGATAAGCGCGGCGGAGAGAACCTTTTCAATCTCCTCCGTCTTCCACTCCCCGAGCTCCTCCAGCTTGGCGATGGAAACCTCCAGCGGCTGGACTGCATCCTCCTTGAGGTTCTTCCGGGCCGCCTTCTCATCCAATTCCAACTCAGCGTCCGGCGTGGTAAGGAAGGACATGAGGCCATAGGCGTCAGACAGCGTCTTGATGCGGGTCTGCACCAGATCTGCTGCGAAAGCGAACTTCTCTTCCGGATAGTCGGCTGGGAAGTCGGTGTACTCAGTCAGGTAGTCACGTAGGCGCTGCGCAAAGTCCGCTGGCTCAAGCAGACGGATGTGGTCGGCATTAATGGCCTCGAGCTTCTTCTGGTCGAAGCGAGCTGGGTTACCCAACACGTCGTGGACGTCGAAGTTGGCGATGAGCTCGTCGACGGAGAAGATGTCCTGGTCCGCGGACAGGGACCAACCCAAGAGCGACAGGTAATTAAGCATGCCCTCCGGGATGATGCCGTTGTCGCGGTGATTGAACAGATTGGACTGCGGGTCACGCTTGGACAGCTTCTTGTTCCCCTCACCCATCACGAAGGGCAGGTGACCAAACTCAGGCGTCTGTTTGGCAATGCCGAGCTCCATGAGCGCCTCGTAGAGGGCGAGCTGGCGCGGCGTGGAAGACAGGAGGTCCTCTCCGCGCAGGACGTGAGTAACTCCCATGAGGGCATCGTCGACCGGGTTAACCAGGGTGTAGAGCGGCGCACCGTTCGAGCGCGCCACGACATAGTCCGGCTGGGTCTCCGACTTGAAAGTCATCTCGCCGCGCACCAGGTCATTCCAGGACCAATCCTTGTCCGGCATGCGCAGGCGCCAAACCGGCTTGCGGCCTTCTGCCTCGAAGGCGTCGATCTGCTCTTGAGTGAGGTCGCGGTCGAAATTGTCGTAGCCCAGCTGCGGGTCGCGGCCGGCCGCCTTGTGGCGCTCCTGAACCTCTTCGTTGGTGGAGTAGGCCGGATAGACATAGCCGCCATCCTTGAGCTTCTGCAGGACATCTGCGTAGATGTCCGTGCGCTGCGACTGACGGTAAGGCTCATCCGGGCCACCGACGTTAACACCTTCATCCCAGCCCAACCCGAGCCAGTTCAGGGAGTCAATGATGGCCTGGTAGGACTCCTCAGAGTCACGGGCAGCATCGGTGTCCTCGATGCGGAAGATGAGCGTACCGCCAGTGTGACGGGCATAGGCCCAGTTGAACAGAGCCGTGCGGACCATGCCCACGTGGGGCGTGCCGGTAGGCGAAGGGCAGAAACGGACGCGGACGTCGGATGTCGGTTTAGTCATGTCCCCCATCGTAGTTCAGGGCCTCCCCACTGCACTGGCCGCCCCACTTGGGGGTAATTGAACCCTGTTTCCACTAAGCGTGAACTGGGCTTTCTGTGCAAGCCTAACGGGACTGAATTCCATTACCTATAGTGAAACTCTCGCCAAAGAACTGAAGAAAGGTCCCAGACTGTGGCTCGAACTCGCTATGTGGCGCTTTTAACCTGCGCCACGCTTCTCTTCTCCCCCGCTACCGCCGTCGCTGGTCCCGACGACGGCAAACACGTAGCCACTCAGACACATATTGATTCCCCCAAGGCTTTCTGGGAGGGCAATGCTCTCAACCTCAAGAGCCATTCTGCACAGTCCAACCACAACCTAGCCGATACCGTCACCTGGGTAGGCAAAGGCTGGAACCAGAACGGCACCAACCAATACCAGTTCACCGTGCCTCAGGACCCTGCGCTCGCCTTTGTGGGAAAGCCGGGTGAAACGTATTACATGGCACCCGCCAGTGTCCAAGGCAGCCTGGACCCGGTATGGATGGGCTTTGGCGCCGACACAGAGCTGCCTGTTGACGACTTCCGCGACAACATTGCTTCCCTGGACCTCTTAAGTGTTGACGGACCCGGCGATGTCGAGATGTTTGGCTACTACCCTGGACCCGGCGGCCTACAGCGTTTCTTTGGAACCACCGAGAGCGCTCCGCATTCCGCATGGCTGACCAGCGGCACGCATACCCACAACTACACCGTATTTTCTAAACCTGGACGCTATGAGCTCACCTATCAAACGAGCGCGCGGGGCAAGGATGGTTCGTTGATTACCTCCCAGCCCACGACCACGTCGATCCAAGTCGGCGGGCAGCGGCCCGCTGATGAAAAGACGCCTTCCCTCAAAGAGCGCTTTGACCAGGCTTCCTCTGGCGATGCCAGCCAGAAGGACTACCGCCTGAGCATCACGCCCAAGAAATCCGGGGACAAGGATGGGGATGAGCGCCTTTCCTCCATCGATTTCTCTGGCGGCAGCGACGGCACTCTGACACTGCTGATCGACGGCTACTTCCTCACCGATCTAGCTGTGAAAGATGGCAAGGCACACTTCGATGAATTCTTAGGGCCCGAGGCTTCAACAATCCAAGCTGTGTACACCCCGAAGGACGGCAGCCCGCGCTGGGTGAGCGAGGAGCTCGCCTACTCTGCAAACGCAGAGCTTTCCACCACCTCGAAGTCGTCTGAGGAGTCTTGGACCGAAACCACTAACCCGCGCCAGCTCTTCTCCGGGAATGAGGTGTCGCTATCTGACACGGGACTGTCCGCGCGCGCTGTTCCGGAGGGCGAAGACGCCACCCGCATCATCCTGGAGGCAGCCGATAAGAACCTGGAAGGCTACGTGCACGGCGGCTTCTTTAGCAAGGGAAGTTCGCTTCCCGACATCGATTTCGACGGCACGATCACCCGCGGCCGCGCGGAATTTGTTGTCGGTGCCGATGCAAACTTCAACGGCACTACCGTGCGCCTCGATATTCTTCCGCACCCGAACATCACGCAAGACTCCGGCAGCATCACGCTGACCGACAATTTCGCCTTCGGCCAAAAATACGAGGGAGCGGGCAAACTCGGCGCTGGGGCTCAGGCTCCTGCGCCAGCCCCGGATAACGGCCCGAAACCGGACACGGGAGAACACACTGGTACCTGTGCTGACAAGGTGGTGCTTGACCGCGGCCACGTCGACATTGCGGTCACCCGTGAGGGTGATGAGTTCCTCACCCGCTTGAAGGATGAGACAGCCCTCGTGGACAAGAAGACCGTCGAGCGCCCGCTCGATGACGTCGTCCTCGCTGTGCACGACAACGCCCTGCGCTCCCGCCCTGCCGCGCTGAAGGGCAAGGAGTTCGATTACCTAGGCCAGGATAAATTCTTCCTCCTCCCGCAAACACAGGAGCAGAGCATCATCTGGCCGGGCTACAACACCCAGGCTCTCAACTACAAGGACTACAAAAACGGCACAGTCACGCTCAACATCAAGCCCGTGGAGATGCCGGAGGGCGCCGCCGTAGGGTTGTTCACCACGGAAGGCATGGGCAATAAATTTACCCCGCTGGTGAACTCCACGCAGGAGGACTATTCCATCGAAACCACCTTCGCATCCCATACCCACACCAACTGGGCGTTTACCAAGCCGGGCATCTACAAGCTCGAGGTCACGTATTCCGCGACTACAACAGATGACAAAGAGATTTCCTCTAGGCCCCAAACGCTCACCGTAGCCGCAGGTGACACCGCTATTACTGACTGCACGAGCGCGGAGGAAGACAACCCTGGAGGAGGAAGCCAGAAGCCTGGCGACCAGAAGCCCGGCGAGAAGAAACCTGAAGGCGGTAAGGACAAGACCTCATCCATGCCCAAGCTCGAGGGTCTGTGGGGCCTGGTACTCCCAGTTGTCTTGGCCATCGTCTTCCAAGGCTTCCTCAACTTCTACAACGATCACCGTGACCAGATTGCGGCGCGGTTCAATGGCCTTCTTCCCCGCTAGAAAGGACACACTGGATTGCACTCCACACCACCCGCTGCTCAGCGCTTGAACTTTCGCCAGAGCAGTGCACTGCAGAAAACCAGCGCCGCCGTGTTCACGTTCACCGTTGCCGTGGCGATGCTTGTGGCCGTCCTTGGCTATCCTGCGCCAGCCCGCGCCGACAGCGAGCTCATCGATTCCGGGCACGTCGATGCCTTCTATGTCTCCGCACCGGGCGGTCAACTGACCCTAGAGATGAAGGAGGACGTCACCGGCAGCGGCGTCATCCGGCCCGGCAACGATGTCATCCTCAAAGTCGCAGAAGAAGCATGGAGCGAGGCGACCGAGGGCATCGACGGCATTGGTCTACCCACGTACTACCTTCCCCAGACCCAGGACAGCTCGTTGCTCTGGCCAGGTTGGGATACCCAGGCGGCACAATCGGCTGGCTACAAAGACGTTAACTTCGAATTCGTTGAGGTGACCGGTCCTGGCGATATCTTCATCTTCGAAACGGCAGGCTTCGGGGACATCCAACCAGTCACCAATGCCGGCGAGCTCGACTTGGTCTCCGGTGACGTCATCAACCAGGCTTACCCAGCACACCGCCACGTCAACTGGGCGTTTAGTGAACCGGGTATCTACACCATGACTGTCCAAGCGGAATCCAACGGCGATACGAGTAATCAGGTCACCTATACCTGGGATGTCGGTGATGGTGACGCCGCGCCGCAGGAGTCCGGGGACGGGGAAGCCACCACCGATCATGGTGATGACGGTACCGAAGGCAACCACGAGGCCGAGCTAGATGACGCCTCCACTGAGCAACCGGCATCCTCTTCCTCCGGAACACGCCCGGGAGGTGGAAACGCTGGAGGCGGTTCCCGCGGTGCAGCATCCGCAGCCGGAACCAGGAACGCGAAGCAACAGGCAAGCAGCAAGGAGCGTAAAGAGCGCGGAGATAGGAAAGAACGCAAGCCTTCTCACCGCTCCACCGAGGCCACCGACGGGGAGAATGTGGACACCGTCGCTGCGGCCGGCTACTACGACAGCGGGCAAAACCTGCTGCCGTGGGGCATCGGAATCCTCGGCCTGGGCATGCTTGTGCTGGGGTTGGCGCTAGCGCGCCTCGCGCTCATGAAGGGCCGCGACTAATGCCACGGAAGGTTCGCACTCGGACGCAGTACACCACGCTTTTTTCCGCCATCTTTCTCGGCGCATCCATGGTGAGTGGCTGCGCGAGCTCCGCTACCGGAGACGATGGGAAGGTGCAGGTGGTGGCGACAACGCCGATACTGGGGGACGTCGCCAAGCACGTAGCCGGTGAGGATGCCACAGTGACCACGCTGATTCCTGCGGGAAAGGATCCACATACTTTTGAGCCGAGCCTGCGCTCGGTGCGCGATATCGCTAACGCCGACGTATTGCTGTCCAATGGTTTTCTCCTCGAGCCGCAAAGCCTGCTGAAGTCCTTGCGGGAGTCGTCTGATGTGCCCGTGACTGAAGTGGCGGACCAAGCATCCACACGCGGCGCGAAGCTCGTCCCCTTGGTAGAAAACGTTGCCCTCGATGCGGTGTGGCTGGGACTGCGTGTGCGCAACGCAGCCCCAGGTACCACGAGCGTCGACATGCGTCTGCTCGATGTGGAAGGACCCGGCGATGTCGCGGCCTACGTGGTCTCCACGTTCGGTACACCTGAGCCGCTCTTTAACAGCGCCGACGGGATTGACCAGCACAACGATTCCACGACGCTGCCGGCTAATGCCCACACGCATGTCTCCTGGGCTTTCAACAAGCCCGGAATTTACCGGCTGAGCTTTGGCGCTACCAACAGCACACCGCAGGAGTTCACGGTGGCGGTAGGCGTTAGCGCCCCTGCGGGAATGCGCGCGCTCGATGCCGGTCACGTGGATATCACCGCGGACATGGCCACAGGAAAACTCGACTTGGAGGATCAAGGTGAGCGATTCGATCCAAACACCACGGTGCTTAGCATCCCGAATTCCGCTCTCCAACAGATACCGCCGGATCCCTCCTACCGTTTCTTGGGCCGGCCCGGGGATGAAACCTATCTCCTGCCCCAAGCTGTCTTGGGCAAGCACATTCACGGTGAGGTGGACCCGCACCTGTGGCATAACGCCGCCAATGTCATCAGCTTTACCGAGGTCATCGCGGAGCAACTTGCCCAAACTGATCCCTCGCACGGCGCGGACTACCGTGCCCGCGCACAGGACTACATCACACAACTGCGAGACGTCGATGAAGAGGTGGGGCGGCTCATCTCCGCCATCCCTGAACGCAACCGCCACCTCGTCACACCCCACCACGGATACGCCTACCTAGAGCAAGGCTACGGCATTGATATCGCGGGGTTCGTTAGCCCCAACCCGGCCATCGAGCCTTCGCCGCGCGATGTCATCGCGCTGCGTCGTACCTTGGAAAACCTCCGGCTTCCCGCCGTGTTCGTGGAACCAACCCAACAAGCCAGCGCAGACGTCATTAAGGAAGCCGCCGATTCCCTTGGGGTGGCGGTATGCCCGATTTACGGCGACACCCTCGATGACGCTGTGCCCACGTATCTCGATCTGATGCGTTTCAACGCACACTCACTCAACCGCTGTCTTAGCAGTACAACAAAGGAATCTCATGTCTAATCGCACCATTCGTACCCTCACTATGCCCCTCGCAGCAGCGCTCACCTCTGTTGCATTGGCCTTCGCTCCGGTCACCGCCTGGGCCGGGGATTTGGCTCAGGTTGTCAGCTCCGACGAAGATGTAGCCGCACCTGGGACGGCGGCCACTATCGATCACGGCCACGTCGACCTGGGACTGCTGCTTACCGACGGGCAAGCCCAGTTCCTCGCCCGTGATGATTCGGCTGAGACGCCTGTATGGCGTCAACCCGACGATGTGGTCTTTCAGGTGGGTGATAACGCCTTGTTGACCCTGCCGGAAGACAAGGCTTTCTCCTTCGTCGGCGCCGAGCCGGGTTCGCAGGTCTGGGTCGTTCCACAAACCGAACAAGCTGAGGTGCCGTGGCTGGGTTGGAATACCCAGGCCCCCTCCTTGGAAGAAAACGTCGAGCGAGGCGTGAACATGGAATTCCTTGGGCACCAAGGCCCAGGTGAATTCTCCCTCTTCCTACAGAACGGCGGCTTCGAAGAACCACAGCTGCTGTGGTCCACCGCCACCGGGGACTCGGAGGATTTCTGGGTCGACTTAGGCACGCATACCCACGCCAACTGGGTGTTTACCGAGCCCGGCATCCATCAGGTTCGAGTCCGCATGAGTGGCGAGGGCGCAGGGGAAAGCGCCGGAAGCGAGGTGGCCGCCGAGGCCACGTTGACCTTCGCGGTGGGTGATGAAACGGATGTCGAGCAGGCTCAGGCGGCCGAATGGGATACAAACGCTGAATCCTCCTCCGCTTCCAGCTCTGCATCGGCATCCGTGCCGGTATGGATCTGGGCGCTGGCCGGCGTGGGCGTCCTCGTTCTTATCGGTGCCATTATCGCCGTCGTCCGTGCGAAGGGTGGCCAGCGTGACTAGTCCCCTCATTTCCGTCAACGATCTTTCCGTTTCGCTTTCCGGCCGCAGAGTCATCGACTCCGCGAACCTATCCGTTCACCCCGGCGAGTTCATCGGGCTTCTCGGCCCCAACGGCGCGGGCAAAACCACGCTGATGCGCGCCATCTTGGGGCTCGTCCCCTTTACCGGGACCGTCGACGTGAGCACCTCGTTGGGTTATGTCCCACAGCGCCACGACGTGGAATGGGACTTTCCCATCAGCGTGGGCAAAGCTGTGCTCAGCGGACGCACCGGGCTGGTGGGCTGGTTCCGCCGCCCAGGACAGGCCGATAAACAGGCCGCCCGCCGCGCCATCGAGCTCACCAACTTGGAAGAATATGCACGACGCCCCATAGCGCAGCTTTCCGGTGGCCAACGGCAACGTGTCCTCATCGCCCGCGCTTTAGCATGCGAACCTGAGGTGCTGCTTCTCGACGAGCCGTTTACCGGCCTGGACGCTCCCAACACCGAAGAGCTCTTGCTTCTGTTTGACAAACTCACCGCCGACGGCACCAGTGTTGTCATGTCCACGCACAACCTCTCGGAGGCCGCGCATTCCTGCTCGCGACTCGTGCTGTTTAACCAGGGAATCATCGCGGATGGTCCAGCAGAAGCTCTGCGCTTGACCCCGCAGCCCTGGAGCGACACATTCGGTGTCTCAGCTTCTTCTCCGCTGCTCTCAGCGATTGGGGTGGCCGCATGATCGACATTTCGCTTTTCGAGTTCTTCCAGGACCTCACCAACCCGCACCTGGACTTCCTGGCCCGTGCGGTAGGAATTTCTATCCTCGCCGCCATCGTGTGCGGCGTGGTGGGATGCTACGTCGTACTACGCGGTATGGCATTCATTGGTGACGCCGTCTCCCACGCGGTCTTCCCCGGACTGGCCATTGCCTTCGTACTCCAAGGCTCAGTGCTGCTGGGCGGCGCCGTGGCGGGCTGCACCGTGGCGGTGCTCATCGCATGCTTCTCCCAGCGGCGCACGGTGCGCGAGGATTCCGTTATAGGCATCTTCTTCGCCGCCGCCTTCGCCCTCGGCATGGTGATCATCTCCCGGGCAGAGGGCTATACAGCCTCACTCACGAGTTTTCTCTTCGGATCACTCACGGGTGTCTCCCGCGCGGACCTCTACGCCGCGTTCACCGTCACGGTGCTCATCGTGGCCACGGTTCTTCTCCTTGGTCCCCAGCTCACCGCTACGTGTTTGGACAAAGAAACCGCCCGCGCGATGGGGCTTCCCGTCTTTGCTCTGGACATTGTGCTTTATCTCTGTGTTACGGGCGCGGTAGTTATCTCGGTGGGAACCATCGGCAACGTCCTTGTCCTCGCGCTGCTCATCACCCCGGCTGCAACTGCCCGGCTGCTCTGTGACTCGCTGGGAACGATGATGCTCGCGGCCGCGGCGATCGGCTCCTTGGGTAGCTTCTTCGGAATCTACCTGGCATGGGCCATTGACCTTCCCGCCGGCGCCACCATCGTTCTACTCCTGACCGCCTGTTTCCTCGTGGCGTGGGTGCTCTCCCCTCTCGTGCACTCCCGCCGTGCTTCAGCATCCCCCTCGACACCACACAACCCGAAGGAGACCTTGTCCGCATGAACATTCTCCCAATGACTCGCATGAGCTACCGTCCCCTAACCTTGGCTGCAGCCGCTGCACTGGCGCTCAGCTCCCCGACGATCATACTCGGCGCACCGACCGCCACTGCAGCCGAGCCGGCGAGCGACTCTTCCTGTGATGCTGATTCCCTACACGCCTTTAGCCGCGGCCACCAGGACCTCGCCCTGGTTGGGAACTCTGGGGACCTGTCCTTTATAGCCCGCGATGATGAATCCGGTAAGGACTACACTTCTGGGGATTTCTACGTAGAAGTGGGTAGCAACGCTTCCTTCGATGAATCAGCCGGTGGCGATATTCCATCGAGCGGTTGGCAAATTCCCCAAACCCAGGATCCGGATATCCCCTGGGTGGGGTTCAACACCAGCTACATCGACGAGGACACAGCGGCCGATGCCACCCTATCCTTGACGCTGCATAGCGGCCCGGACGGTGGGCGCATGGTGGGCTTCCAAAATTCTTTGGGCGCTGCTCCCACCGTGCTCTTTGACTCCGAGAACCCGGATATCACGTGGGACTATCCTGATCATTTCCACAGTCACACCGGGATCATCTTTACGGAGCCGGGTGCGTATGCTGCCACTTTCACCTTCACCCTCAACGATGGCTCCGAACACTCTATTGATGTGCCTTTCTTAGTCGGTGGCACAGATACCACTGAGCTCTGCCAGCTGGAGTGGGGCTCGGGCGCAAGTGGCAGCGGTGGCTCGGGAAGCCCGAAAAACCGCCCCCAGCAGTTGGCCAAGGACATCAACGATACCTCCAAGTCCATCGCGCAGTTGGATAAGACGATGGACAAAACGTTCAAGGAGGCCGATACTTTCTTCAACGGTGGAAAGCCCTCCGATGCGAAGAATGCAAAGGAAGAACGACGCTCCACGCGGGCCAGCGCCAGCAAAGAGCCGAAACCGCGAAAGGAAGAAGACGCGAAGGAGCGCAACGCTGCCAATCCTGCTCATTCCCAGCGTTCCGCTGCACAGGACCGCGGTTCAGCACAGAACGGCGCAGCGCACACTGCACAAGGACAGAGAGATTCCGCACACCGTGGGACGTCGCAAAGCTCATCTGCCTCAGGCGCCAAGGACTCTACGCGTAACAGCGGAGCCAGTCGCGAACGAGGCGCTAAGAAGGAAGCCACGGCACAGCGACCGCAATCCGAGGCTCAGGAACAATATGCTGACAGCGAAAACATCCAGGCTATGAGCTATGGAGCCCCAATGGTGGGCTTCTGGGCGGGCTTTCTGGCTGGTATGGGCGCCCTGGCCCTGCTGCTAGGAATTGGGCTTTTTATCGCCGTGCAATTCTTCCGCCCGCGCAACCGCGACTAATACTGCGGCGATGGGAGCAGCGCAGGAGGAAGGGAGCTGGTTTCGGCGCTAGCGGAGGCAGCAACTAGAATTATTCCTTATGTGTGAAAACAGACCCTCCACCGCCCCCGACTTCCTCCTGTCCCGTGCGACGGGGTCTGTGCGTACCCAAGGCGCAGTAGCCACCTTCACCGACGTCGATGCTGCCGTATCTGCTCTGCGTTCCGGCACCGCACCCATGGTTGTCGGCGCACTTCCCTTCCACAAGGGTGACCCCGCGGCACTGACCGTGCCGCGCAGCATCATCCGCGAGGACGGGCCACTCGAACCACACGCCTATTACCGCAGCGGCTCGCTTAACGCGCGCGTGACTGGGTTCGACCCAGAGCCCGAGGAGCACCTGCGCCGCATCGAAGCCGCCATCGCCACAATCGAAGCCTCGAAGCTGGATAAGGTAGTGCTTGCACGCGCCGTCGACATCGAGTTTAATGCCCCTGTGGATCCGCTCCTCGTTGCCGCGCGGCTCATTGATTTATCTTCCCACCGCGATGGCTTTATCGCCGACCTCACTCCGGCTGGACGCCCTGGCGCAATGTTCGTCGGCTCCTCCCCAGAAGTGCTGGTCAAGAAGCAGGGATCAACGGTCACAGCTTTCCCCCTAGCCGGATCCGCACCCCGCCAGGCTGATAAGGCACGCGATATCAAGGCCGGCCAAGACCTCCACAACTCGGCAAAGGACCTGCGGGAACATGCTTTCGTTGTGGACCATATCCGCCGCATCCTGCAGCCGCTGTGCGAAACCCTCGACGCCCCCACGTCTCCGCAGCTGACCTCCACCAATGAGATGTGGCATCTGGGAACTCCGATCGCAGGAACCCTTAAGGATTCGAGCATTACTGCCCTCGAGTTGGCCGAGCTGGTCTACCCCACCCCTGCTATTTGTGGCACCCCCACTGAGGCCGCACAAGCGCTGATCGAAACCGCCGAAACTGACCGAGGCTTCTACGCCGGCGCAGTGGGCTGGTGCGATGATTCAGGCGATGGCGAATACATGGTAGCCATCCGCTGCGCCGAGGTAGCCGGCGATGGCCTCTCCGCCCGCGCGTGGGCAGGCGGAGGAATCGTCGTGGATTCCGACCCGACGGCCGAGCTTCAGGAAACCACGGCGAAGCTGCGCACTATCCTGCGTGCGCTCAACCTTTCGCGCAGCTTCTAAGCGCGCTCGATCGGGTTCTTCAGGCTACCCACGCCGGGGATCTCAATTTCGATGGTATCGCCCGGCACCATCGGCGCCGTGCCAGCCGGGGAACCCGTCGTGATGACATCACCCGGCAGCAGCGTGTAGGACTGCGAGATCTCAGCGATGATGTCACCCATCTTCACAATCATC
This sequence comes from Corynebacterium aurimucosum, assembly GCF_046895345.1. GTDB lineage: Bacteria > Actinomycetota > Actinomycetes > Mycobacteriales > Mycobacteriaceae > Corynebacterium > Corynebacterium aurimucosum_G. The sequence continues at coordinate 1,012,979 of NZ_CP160096.1, forward strand.
TGATCCGTATTGGAATCCTGCTTCTGCTCTCGCTTGCCCTCGTGAGTGAGGTAGGCGTTAATCTTCTGATTATCGAGATTGATGCAGTCCAAGTCCGTCTCAATCCACGGGCCCAGCGGGCAGAAGGTGTCGATGCCCTTCGCACGTGCCCACTGGCCATCCTGGAACTGCAGGTCACGCGAAGAAACATCGTTACAGATCGTGTAGCCGACGACGTGATCGCGCCACTTCTCTGGATCAATATTCTTTGACACCTTGGAGATCACCACGGCGAGCTCACCCTCGAACTCAACGTTGGTAGCGAACTCCGGAATCTTGATGGGTGCACCGGGGCCAATGACCGCGGTGGAGGGCTTGATAAAGATCGTCGGCGGCAGGTGCTCCGCGGATTCCTTGAAGACCTCCGCCACGTGGTCAGCGTAGTTGCGGCCCAGAGCCACGACCTTGGTGGGCAGGGTCGGCGCCAGCAGGCGCACTTCACTTAGCGGCCACTCGCGGCCAGTGGGCTCCGGTGGGGTAAACGGTGTGCCGGAAATTTCCTTCGCCACCAGCTGGTCAAGCGGGGCGTCGGCGGGGCCATCAATGATGGCGAAACAGATACCTTCGGTGTGAGCAATTCGTCCTAAACGCATAACGGCCATACTACTCGCAAGGATTTTTAACTCGCGATCAGGGGTCTTGAGTAAAGGTTGCAAAGATTGCAATGCTTCTACTGGTATCAGGCTCCGCGGCGAGCACTTTCGCACAGGCCTAGCGCTGGGCGACGTCCCCTAAGGTCACCGCCCGCGTGTGTCCCCGCTGCGCAAGGTATAACTCAGCACAGGCCAAGGCATCACTGAGCGCATTGTGGCTTCCATAACGCGGTAGGCCATAACGCGCGCGCACGCAAGGCAGGCGTAGATCCTCGCCGCGCGGGTAGGTTCCCATTCGCTCCATGTGGCGGCGCTCGAGAGCGAAGGTATCGACCACGCTCAGGCGAGGGCGCTCCCCAAAAACCTCGCGGGAGGCAGCCTCGATGAAGCCCACCTCCAAGGCCGCGAAGTGCGCGAGTAGTACGCGGCCCTGCAGAGCCTCGCGCAATCGCGTCACCGCGATACTTAGCTCCTCGCCGGCATCAATGACCTCCTGCGTCAGCAGGTGGACATGTGCATCCTCGGCCACCTGCGCGCCGCGCACCACGGTATAGCCGGCACCAGATAAGTCGATGACTCCCCCGTTGACCGGCACCCAGCCAATGGAGACAATCTTTCCTTTTCGCGGGTCTAGGCTCGTGGTCTCCATGTCTACGGCAAGCAAATCCAGCTCATCGAGCGTGGTGCCTCGTCCTGGCGCGCCCCAATCCGCGCGCCGACTCCAGGGGCTCCACATCTAGATATTCCTCACCGGATACTTCGTTGCCAACGCATTCTGCATCGACTTGATGGCGCGGAAAGCATCGCGCAGGTGCTCTCGCTCCATGCGGCCGAGGCTCTTGGGGTCGATGTGATAATCCGGCTGCTGGCCCTCCCGCAGCTGGTGGGCTTGATGCTGGAAGGACAGGGAACGCAGGTAGTCGAAGGCGTCGAGAAGCTCCTGTGCGCCCTGTCGGCTCACCGCACTACCCGCTGCTTCCCTGAGCCGTTGGCGTGTATCCACCACCGTGGATCCGGAGGCCAGCGCGAAGAGACGGGCCATTTGTACGATGCCCGCAGTACCGCCCTTTTTTATATCAAGGGTGTTCGCGTAATCGCCATCGCGCTCGACCACAAGCCCCCGGAAGAAGGTCAGCGGTGGCTCACGGCGCGCGGCCAAGCTGGCTAGGTGGGCGTGCAAGCGCGTCGCCCCTTGACCCATTTCCACGGCAGCAGTGTGAACTTCCCGGCCCAGCGCCTCGCTTCCATAGAGAACCCGGAAATCGAAGAAGATTTGCGCATTGAGCAGCGCCTCCGGTTGAGGGTCGCGAATCCACCGACGGAAGGTATCGATCCATTGGGAGCGCGTCATCCGCCACTGATTGGTCATGGCCATCATGTCCCCAGGGCAGAGAACTTGTCCAGCATCGGCTAGACCCTGGCACACAAAGGAACTAAGCCGCGCGAAGTACTCGCCGTGTGTGCTGGCATCATAATCATCCGCGAGGACAAGCGCATTATCCTGATCCGAGGCCAGCGCCATTTCACGCCGCCCTTGCGAGCCCACGGCCACGAAGGCATACTCCACAGGCGGAGGACCAAGTTCTTCCTCAGCCAGCGTGCACAATCGCCGTGCCACAGCATCGGCGGCAAGCGTGACCAGGCTCGAGGCCTCCGCCGGTGTGGAGCCGCGCTCCACGAAGCGCCCGGCTAGGCGCGCGGCTTCATTGAAGGCACCATTCAGCTCTGCAACACTGGAGCGCCGTGAAAGATCCGCAGCGAGGTAGACCGGATCATTATGCAGCAGCCGGGTAACGTCCGACTGCGTGACTATCCCCTGCAGGGTGCCTTCTTTGACCACCGGCAAATGGTGGATGCCGCGCTCGGCCATGTGCAGCAGGGCTTCCATGGCCGGGGCGTCTGCCGGCACCGTGAGGGGCTGAGGCGTCATGATCTCCCTCACTGGCTCAGACGGGTCGCGCTGAGAGGCGAGCACCCGGGTTCGCAGATCGCGGTCGGTGACGATCCCGGTGAGACGCTTGTCAGACCTCGAGCCTGGTTCCACGACGAGTAATGAAGAAACACCGCGCTGCGTCATCTGCATTGCAGCGTCGCGGATGGTGGTCGAGGCTGGGGCGGTCAACACGTCGGTCCGAATGAGCTCCCTTAGCGGCGTGCGGAGCACGTCGGTCGGTGCGGAATCGGAAAGCTCCCGCGCGGCTGCTCGGATCTGACGGGACTGCGCTGAAAAGAAACGCGCTATATCGGGGTTGCGCTCGGCGAGTTGGCTAAAGGCCTCCTGCGGGAGAGTGAGGACTAGGCTGTCTTCCACCGCAATCATCTCATAGGCGGAAACCGGTTCTCCCTGCAGAGTGGAGTAGCCAAAGGTGAGGCCAGATTCGCGCCGATCGAGCAGCACACCTTCCTCCCCCACAACATCGATCGCGCCGGTGCGGATGATGTAAAGGTAAGTATTCTCTTCCCCGAGCTTTACGGGAATATCCCCGCGGCGCAGGTAGATCATGCTTAACCGAGAGGACAGCGCGGTGAGCTCTTCCTCCGGCAGGTGGGAGAAAGGCTCATGCTGGGCGAGGAAGCTAGTGACCTCGTCTATTTCGACGCTCATGCGCCAACCATACAGCGCTAAGCACTGAGCGCGGCGGCGATTCGATCACCAATTTCAGTAGTGCGCGCTTGTGCATCTCCGCGGGAGGAGACATCGGCCGCAACAGCCTCTTCGATCCGCACGGCGTTCTCCCCGTCTCCGAGGTGGCGCAGCAGCATCGCAGCCGACAGGATCGCCGCGGTGGGATCCGCAATCCCTTTGCCCGCAATATCCGGAGCAGAACCGTGAACTGGTTCAAACATGGAGGGATTAGCGCCGGAGGCATCAATATTTCCGGAGGCGGCCAAGCCAATACCGCCGGTCACTGCTCCCGCCAAGTCAGTCAGGATGTCACCAAAGAGGTTGTCAGTAACGATGACGTCATAGCGCGCAGGGTCGGTGACCATGTAGATGGTTGCGGCATCGATGTGGTTGTAGTCCACGCTAACCTCAGGGAATTCCTGCGCTACCTCGTTCACAGTGCGCTGCCAGAGCCCACCAGCGTTGACCAAGACATTGGTCTTGTGCACTAAAGTCACGTGTTTGCGGCGGCCCATTGCGCGCTGGAAGGCATCGCGCACCACGCGCTCGACGCCAAAGCGGGTGTTCTGGGAGACCTCCGAGGCCACCTCATGTTCGGTTCCCTCGCGCAGCGTACCTCCGTTACCGCAGTACAGACCTTCGGTGCCTTCGCGCACGACGACGAAATCAATATCACCCGGGTTCGCCAGCGGTGAGGTGGACGTTGGGTACAGCTTGGAGGGGCGCAGGTTAACGTGATGGTCGAGGGCGAAACGCATCTTCAGCAGCAGGCCGCGCTCCAAGACACCAGGCGGAACCTCACCGGGTGCGCCAATCGCACCGAGCAGGATGGCGTCGTGCTCGCGCAGAGATGCCAGGTCGGCGTCGGTAAGCAGCTCCCCGTTGCGCAGGTAGCGTCGGGCGCCGAGGTTATAGTCCGTCACCTCGATGTCCTGGCGCACCGCGCGCAGAACCTTGAGCGCCTCCGCGGTTACCTCGGGTCCGATGCCGTCGCCGCCAATCACTGCCAGTTTCATTTTGTGGGATTCCTTTCTCACATATTGGATACTTGTGAGGGTACCACTCTCTTGACTCCGGCGACGGCAAAACCCCCGTGAAGAACCGCGGTGGATTCTTCACGGGGGCTGTTGCGAAAAGCTTAGCGCCGTGGGCTATGCGTCCAAGTCGAGCTGGCGGCAGGTAGCACCCAGCGCCGCGTTGATTTCCTCGACCAGCTCCTCCGGCACCTCACGTTCGACGCGCAGGATGAGCACAGCATCGGAGGCTTCCTTGCCCTGGGTCAGGGCGGCAGCCACGATGTTGATTCCAGCAGCGCCCAGCTTGGTGCCCACGGTTCCCAGTGCGCCCGGGGCATCCTTGTAGGAGAAGAAGAGGTTGCGGCCGGTAGCGCGCATGTCGACGCCACGGCCGTTGATGCGGACAATCTTCTCCACACCATCGATACCCGTCAGGGCGCCTGTGAGCTGGGAAACCAGACCATTAGGACCGATGACCTTCACGCGCACCGAGGAGCGGTGGCCCTTTGACTCCACGTTGGTCTTAACGTCCACCGTCACCCCGCGGCTTTCGGCGATCTTCATGGCGTTGACAAAAGTAACGGTCTCCGAAACCACGCCGGAGAACACGCCGCGAACGGCAGACAAACCAAGCGCAGAGACTTCCTCATTAGCCAGCTCGCCGCACGCTTCCACCTCGATGGCGACGGGTGCTGCACCCAACAGGTTGCCGGCAACGAGACCAAGCTTGCGCGTCAACTCCAGCCAGCCAGATACTTCCTCGCCGACCTTGCCGCCTTCAACGTTGACGGCGTCGGCCACGAACTCACCGGCCAACGCCTTCAACACGGATGCGGCTACGTCGGTACCCGCACGGTCCTGCGCCTCCACCGTGGAAGCACCAAGGTGCGGAGACACGGTAACCTGTGGCAGCTCGAAGAGTGGGGAGTCGGTGCAGGGCTCGGAAGCATAAACATCGAAACCGGCGCCGCGGTGGTGGCCCGACTTGATGGACTCAGCCAGCGCTGCCTCATCCACGAGGCCGCCGCGGGCGGCGTTGATGATGATCTGCCCCTTCTTGGCCTTAGCCAGGAGTTCAGCATCAAACATGCCGGCAGTCTCCGGTGTCTTGGGCAGGTGAATGGTTACAAAGTCAGAGCGGGACATGAGCTCTTCAAGGCTCACCAAATCTACACCTAACGCCGCCGCGCGAGCCGGATTGGCATAAGGATCGTAGGCGATGACGGTGGTCTCAAAAGCCAGCAAACGCTGCGCAAAGAGCTGGCCGATGTGACCGAAACCCACGATGCCGATGGTCTTGCCATAGATCTCGACGCCCTTGAAGGCGGAGCGCTTCCACTCCCCCTGACGCAGAGATTGATCTGCTGCCGGCACCTGGCGGGCGGTGGCTAGAAGCAGCGCGATGGCCTGCTCACACGCGGAGTGAATATTGGAGGTCGGCGCGTTGACAACCATGACGCCGCGCTCGGTGGCAGCGGGGATATCAACATTGTCCAAACCGACACCAGCGCGGCCCACAATCTTGAGGTTCTCCGCAGCGGCCAGCACCTCCGCATCCACGGTCGTGGCGGAGCGCACGAGGAGAGCATCAGCCTCCGGCACCGCGGCGAGCAGCTCCGCGCGATTTGGACCATCTACCCAGCGGACCTCGACGGTGTCCCCGAGAGCATCGACGGTGGATTCTGCAAGCTTATCGGCGATAAGAACGACCGGCTTCGACATAACTTCCTTTACTAGTCAGAATTGGAGATGCCGAGAAGTGTAGTTTATTCTTTCCAGCCCTGAGTGATTTTATGCGTGAATTCTGTCACTGAACCGAATTCCGGACCAAGGGCCACGATCGGCCCGTCTGATAGCCCAGCTGTAATCGCCGCGCCGGCCTTCGTCTCTGTCGGATCCGGGTCCTCCATCACAAACACCGTACCGCCATATGCGGTGGCATTCACCACATTGGCTAAGGGGCTATCTTTCGTCGCCACAATAACCGGTGCCATTTGCGCATCACGGCGCGCTTGCGCGGGAATCGCCGGCATCTTTTCCTTAGTGAGATGCTGCGGTAATGGCTCCCAGGCGGCCTTGAGCTCCGTCTTTGTAGAAGAGTCCAAACGCGCGATGTTATCAACCATGCGCTCACGGTTCATCACTACTTTGGAATCAAAACGAAAAGCAGTGTACTCCCCCAACGCCTTGGTGTTTCCTGGGTCGTGGATAACCTCGAGTTGCCCGCTCTGGCTAGCCCACGGGACGTTGCCGATAACGAGGATTCGGTCAACATCAAGGTCATTGAGCAGTTGTGAAATCTGCGAGCGAATCGAATCGTCGTAGGTCACCATGGGAACGCGCTGCGACACGCTCAACGTCGCAGCGCGCAAGGCCGCAGCATCTGTCTCCTCGGCGAGGATCAGCGAGTTGCTCTCCTTGAAGAATAAACGTGCCGAATCGATTCCCCAACGGTCCCCAACAACGGTGACTTCATCAGCGAATTGCGGATCAATGAGCCGCAGGCGGTTTTCCTCGCTCGCGCGTTCCAGATCAATCGCAGACTCCGGAAGGGCCGTGATGTCTTGCGTGAGAAGGGGCTCACCGCGCCCGACCGACGAGCAGCTCGCAGTGAGCCCCACGAGCAACGCCAGGGACACGGCCGCGAGCTCACGCTTAGATGGAACCTTAACGTGCAAAGGCCTGCGGCCCCTCCTCGCCACCAGATAGATTCGCCTCGTCCACGTCACGCACTACCTTTTTGTTGAGCGCGTATTCAACGATGCCGACGAAGCGCTCGCGGCGATCCGCAAAGAACTGGTGCACAGTCTTCGCGGTCAGCAGCTCAGGTTCCAGTTCGTGGGAGGCCAGCACGCTATCGAACTCAGCATCCTCCATGATCGATTTCGACTGCACGCGCGGCAGGTAGCGCTCCGGCGAATGCCCATCGATGACAACCTCGGTGCGCTTGCCCATCGGAGTGCAGTTCAGCACAGAGTTTGCCAGCACGCCGCTGACGCCGTGGCGCTCACACCAGCGAAGCGGGAAGACGGGGAAGAAGCCCGGCTGCAGCTCCTCAAAGCTATGGCGGCTAAACGGACGGCCTGTACGCCAGTCTTTTGCGCCACGAGCCATGAGCAGGGCATACAGGCCATGCCACACTCCGTCGTGCTCTCCTACCGACAACAGGCGGGACTCGCGGAAGGAGGCATCACGGACGGTCTTCGGAACAACCTCGGTGTCGCCAGCAACCCATGCGGTGACCTCGTCAACATCGCGCGCAGCACGTAGCTTCACGGCGGAGGAGCCGTAGAGCTCACCAAAGACGCCGCTCCAGAACCACTGATTGAGGCGATCCCAGGCTTCCTGGCTCGACAGCACGCCCTTCTGCTCAGCCAGACGCGCCAAAATGACCGCTAGCGGAATGATCTGCTCGGAATAGGGCACCTGCTCCAAAGATAGGATACAGCGCTCAGCTAAGAATTCAGCCACCTCGCGGAAAGTAATCACTAGGGTTTGCGAAGCCTTGCGGTACTCCGAGAGCGAGAGCTGCAGGATGTCTTCACGTTGACCACCAGCGTTGCCCTTCTCCCCCGACACCAGCAAAGACACTGCCGACAAGAACTCATTACGACCAATGCCGTCGAGCGCTGGGAAGGCGCGCAGCTGCTTCTCGACGTCCGCCCAATCCTCCGCCAAATGGAAGTCCGGGTCTTCAGAGGCAAAGACTGCGGTGAGGAGATCGAAGACATCCATCTGCAAACCAGCCGAGTTCACCTGCGCGAAGATGGAGCCAATGCCAGCGCTCGCAGTCTCACGAGAAAGACGGATCATCGGCACCGTGTAGCCGGACAGGGGGCGCAGAATCCGATTGTTGAAGGCAGCAACAACATCGCGATTGGCGCCGTCATTAGCTGCCGCGAGCTCGAAGAGCATGCTAGTGCCCTCCTCGCTCAGGAGCGCGGAGACGGGGATGCAGCACGCCTCCACGGCGGCCTCACGGCTGCTCAAAGAAGACTCGAGCTCTGGCGCGAAGTGGGAGCGCAGCTCGCCCTGTTGGTTGATAGCGAAGACGGCCTCATCAGGCATGATGTCCTCGGAGGTCGCCTTATGCAGGTCTACAAAGTACTTGCGGGAAACCTTCTTGGAACGGAAATCGGTGGTATCGACAAAACCCTCGCCACGGAAGCAGTGGTACAGAGTAGTTAGCCTCTGTTGACCGTCGAGCAGAAGCAGGCCGGGGTTTACCCCGGTATTGGGCGCACCTGCGAGCGGCCTCGGCCGAAAGCGCATAGCCTCGTTGCGGGTATCCAAGGCCATAAATGCGCCGAGCGGGTAGCCGCGCAGGACAGTGACGATCAACGATCGGATGCGGTCCTCGTCCCAGGAATAGGAGCGCTGGAAATCGGGAAGCTGAATATCACCGCGATCGATGCGGGCGAAGAGGTCATTAAGGTCATAGCTTGGCGTAGAGAAACCCATGGCCTCAACCCTACTCTCAGATGTGGGAATGTGCCCGTTTGTGCGCGAACATCACATAACAAAAGATTCCCGTTGACCACTGCACACAGGCCAATGGGAATCTTCAGATAAAACGCGGTTTAGGCAGTTGCGTCCAGCGGATTCTTTACCCAGCTCATGAGATCGCGCAGCTGGGAACCAGTCTGCTCGATTGGGTGAGAGTTCACCTTGGCGCGCAGATCCTCGAGCTCCTTGTTGCCACCCTCAACGTTGGCAACGAGGCGCTTGACAAAGGTGCCGTCCTGAATATCAGTCAGGACATCCTTCATACGCTCCTTCACGGAAGCATCGATGACTCGCGGTCCAGAAAGATAGCCGCCGAACTCCGCGGTGTCGGAACAGGAGTAGTTCATGTTCTTGATGCCACCCTCAACGATGAGATCAACAATGAGCTTCAGCTCGTGGCAGACCTCAAAGTAGGCCATCTCCGGCTCGTAGCCAGCCTCGGTAAGGACCTCGAAGCCGTTCATGATCAGGTACTCTACGCCACCACACAAGACGGCCTGCTCACCAAAGAGGTCGGTCTCAGTCTCATCCTTGAAGGTGGTCGGGATAACGCCGGCGCGGGCACCGCCGATGGCTGCGGCGTAGGACAGGGTCAGTTCGCGCCCCTCGCCCTTCGGATCCTGTTCGGTGGCAATCAGGCAAGGAACGCCCTTTCCGTCAACGAACTGGCGGCGAACCAAGTGGCCCGGCCCCTTCGGAGCGACCATACCGATGGTGATGTTCTCCGCCGGCTTGATCAGTTCGAAGTGAATGTTGAGACCGTGGCCGAAGAACAGAGCGTTGCCGTCCTCCAGGTTCGGCTCAATATCCTCAGTAAAGATGGCCGCCTGGGAAGTATCCGGGGCCAGCAGCATGATGACGTCAGCCCACTTGGAAGCCTCAGCGTTGCTCAGGACCTTAAAGCCGGCCTCTTCCGCCTTCTCTCGGGACTTGGAACCCTCGCGCAGGCCGATCGCCACCTCAACGCCAGAGTCACGCAGGTTCATTGCGTGGGCGTGGCCCTGGGAGCCATAGCCAATGATGGCGACCTTACGGCCCTGGATGATGGACAGGTCGGCATCGGAATCGTACAGAGTCTCAATAGCCATGTTGTTGTTCCTTCTCTCTGTGGTCTCTCTGTGGTTCGTCGTCACTACTCAGCGAATAGTGACGTGGTCTACTGAATTTGTATCACATTTTGGGACGCAATGTCCACAATGTGAGATTATTTATTTGCTCGGTGCCATCGCCTTCGGGCCACGCCCCAGCGCGACGTTTCCGGACTGCACCAGTTCGCGGATGCCAAAGGGCTCGAGGACGTCGAGAAGCGCCTGCAGCTTGCCCGGTGTACCGGTGGCCTCCACCACCACGGACTCCGGCGATACATCCACGATGCGGGCGCGGAAGATGTTCACCGCGTCGACCACCTGGGGGCGGTTCGAGTTATCCGCAGCCACCTTGACCAGCATGATGGCGCGGGCAATGGTGTTTTCTTCCTCCAGCTCCACCACCTTGAGCACCGGGACGATCTTGTTGAGCTGCTTCGTCACCTGTTCGATGACAACCTCGGAGGCGTCCACAACGATGGTCAGGCGGTTAATCCCTTCGGTTTCGGTCCGCGCGGAGACCAGCGAGATGAGGTTATAACCGCGACGGGTAAACATACCGGTCACGCGGGAGATGATGCCCTCAATGTCCTGGACGCGCACGGACAGGATGTGTCGGGTGATGTCGTCTTTAGCCATTGTTCTTAGGCCTCCTCGAGGGATTCGTGGATGTCGGCCGGTTCCTCGGCCGCGGACTCATTTTCATCAAACAGCGGGCGCAGGCCCAGGGCGTACTGGATTTCCTCGTTGGAGGCGCCGCCACCAATCATCGGCCACACCTGGGCGTCTTGGCCCACGATGAAGTCGATGACCACCGGGCGGTCATTAATTGCCCGTGCGCGTTCAATCGCGGGGCCAATCTCCTCTGCCGTGGTCACGCGAATGGACTCGCATCCCAGGGCCTCGCTGAGCTTGACGAAGTCCGGGACGTACTCATCATGCTCACGCAGCTTGGTATGGGAGTACTTGTTCTCATAGAACAGCGTCTGCCACTGGCGCACCATGCCCAGGTTGCCGTTATTAATCACGGCAACCTTGATGGGAAAGCCTTCCACGGCCGCGGTGGTCAGCTCCTGGTTCGTCATCTGGAAGCAGCCATCGCCGTCAATCGCCCAGACTTCACGCTCCGGGCAGGCAGCCTTAGCCCCCAGCGCCGCGGGCACGGCGTAGCCCATTGTGCCGGCGCCACCGGAGTTGATCCAGCTGCGCGGGTGCTCGAAGTCAAGGAACTGCGCCGACCACATCTGGTGCTGGCCCACGCCCGCGCAGTAGATAGCCTCCGGGCCAACAATGGAGCTGAGCTGCTGGATGACCTCCTGCGGGTTAAGCAGCCCGTCCGACGTCGGCTCGAAACCGCGCGGGAAGCGGCTCTGCAGGTCCCCCAAGTACTCCATCCACGGCCCGATGCGCGGGGCATCCATCTCCGCGTCATTGGCATAAGCCTTGGTCAGGCGAAGGAGCACCTCGCGCGCATCACCCACGATGGGAACGGCAACCTCACGGATCTTGCCGATCTCGGCCGGGTCGATGTCAGCGTGGATGACCTCGGCGTTCGGAGCAAAGGTATCGGTATCACCGGTCACGCGATCATCGAAGCGTGCGCCCACCGCAATAATGAGGTCTGCGCGCTGCAGCGCGGCCACCGCCGGCACTGTGCCATGCATGCCGGGCATACCCATGTGCTGCGGGTGATTATCCGGGAAAGCACCGAGAGCCATAAGCGTGGTCACCACAGGGATACCAGTCAGCTCAGCAAACTCGCGCAGCTCGCGGGAGGCTTCGGCTTTGATGACACCGCCGCCAACGTAGAGCACCGGACGTTCGGCGCGAGCAATGCGCTGAACAGCCTGGGTGATCTGGCGCGGGTGCGGGGTCGTGGTGGGCTTATACCCCGGCAGGTCCGGCATGACCGGACCCGAGTACTCCATAAACGCGTTCTGCACGTCCTTCGGAATATCCACGAGGACCGGGCCCGGCCGTCCAGTGGACGCCAAGTGGAAGGCGGCAGCAATAGCTCCCGGGATATCCTCTGCCTTGGTGACGATGAAGTTATGCTTCGTAATCGGCATCGTCACGCCGCGGATATCAGCCTCTTGGAAGGCGTCGGTGCCCAACAACGAACTGCCGACCTGTCCGGTAATAGCCACCACGGGCACGGAGTCCAGGTTTGCATCCGCCAGCGGGGTCACCAGGTTGGTGGCACCCGGGCCGGAGGTAGCAATCATGACGCCGACCTTTCCGGATGCCTGCGCATAGCCTTCTGCTGCATGGCCAGCTCCCTGCTCGTGGCGGGTGAGCACGTGGCGCAGCTTCGTGGATTCAAAGAGGGCGTCGTACAACGGAAGCACGGCGCCGCCCGGAATGCCGAAGACCAGCTCGGTGCCCAAATCTTCGAGGGTACGGACAATGGCGTGTGCGCCCGTGATGCGCTCGGGCGCCCGCTGTGGCGGTGTGGAAGCTGTCACGGTTGGTGTGCTCCTTTAGTGGGGATGGATATCGGAGAGATCATCCAACGAATAACGCCCCCGTCTTTCCTTCCTGGGTGTGAAGGTAACGGGGGCGCATGCTGGTCGACGTCACTAGCGGACTCGCTACGGCTCGCGCCGCCCGGGTACTACTACGAGGTGAAGTCGAATAATGATCATGGGATAAACTGTACACTGATAGAAACGCCACCGCAGGCCTTTACCCCCATTTTTGGGATCCATTTCTCATTTAGCGAGATTCCACAGGTGGGGCGGTTCGCCACCGCGCCATATTGTCAATTACGATGACCCACTATGACGTCCTCACACCCGCAGAACGCATCTTCTCGCACCGAACACCCCGCGGCCGAAACGTTCAAGCCCACTCGCGAACACCTCCTCGGCATCGGCATCCTCGCCGCCATCGCTTTCCTCAGCATTGGCTGGGCCCCGAAGTACCTCTTCTGGATTCTCATCTTCCCCGTGCTGGCCATCTGGTGGGTCCTGCGGGCCCGCACCACCGTGGACAGCAAGGGCATCCACATCACCTATGGCTTCCGCGGACCCAAGCACATCGCGTGGAACGACTTCCAAGGAATCGGCTTCCAGCGTTCGAAAGCCTATGCCCGCACCACGAAGGGCGATAACTTCAACCTGCCGGGAGTGACTTTCAACTCCCTCCCCCGCCTCGCTGCCGCTTCCAATGGGCGCATCCCCGACGCGCTCACCGCTGGCCGCGACGCGGCTGACGACAAAGTCGTCATCGTCCACCGCGATGGCCAGCAGATCCTCCTCACCAAGGAGGAATACGCCGAGTATCTCAAGAAACACCCCGAACTGAAGGATTAACCATGTACCCTCTCCGCTCTAAAGTCACCACCGTTGGCCGCCAGGCATCCGGTGCCCGCGCACTGTGGCGCGCTACCGGCTCCAAGGAGAGTGACTTTGGCAAGCCGATCGTCGCCATTGCCAATTCCTTTACCCAGTTCGTCCCCGGCCACGTCCACCTCAAAAACGTCGGTGACATCGTGGCCGACGCCGTCCGCGAAGCCGGCGGTGTGCCAAAGGAGTTCAACACCATTGCTGTTGACGATGGCATCGCCATGGGCCACAGCGGCATGCTCTACTCCCTGCCTTCGCGGGAGATCATCTCCGATTCCATCGAGTACATGGTCAATGCCCACACTGCCGACGCCCTGGTCTGCATCTCGAACTGCGACAAGATCACCCCGGGCATGTTGAATGCCGCGCTACGCCTCAACATCCCCACCATCTTCGTCTCCGGTGGCCCGATGGAAGCCGGCAAGGCTGTTGTCGTTGACGGCGTGGCACACGCACCGACGGATCTGATTACAGCCATCACGGCGTCGGCCAGCGATGCCGTCTCCGATGAGGGCTTGACCCGCGTGGAGGAAAGCGCCTGCCCCACCTGTGGCTCCTGCTCCGGCATGTTTACCGCCAACTCCATGAACTGCCTCACCGAGGCACTCGGCTTGGCCCTTCCGGGCAATGGCACCACGCTGGCTACCCACAGCGCCCGCCGTGATCTCTTTAAACAAGCCGGCCGCGCCATCGTGGACTTGTGCCGACGCTACTACGGCGAAGAAGACGACGCCGTTCTCCCGCGCTCGATTGCAACCAAGGAAGCCTTCAGCAATGCCATGGCTCTGGACATGGCTATGGGTGGTTCCACCAACACCATCCTCCACACGCTGGCCGCCGCGCAGGAGGGCGAGGTGGACTTTACGCTGGAGGACATCAACGAGATCTCCTACCGCGTACCTTGCCTGTCCAAGGTGGCCCCCAACGGCACTTACCACATCGAGGACGTGCACCGCGCCGGGGGCATCCCCGCTATCTTGGGCGAGTTGCGCCGCGCGGGCCACTTGAACCTCAAGGTCCACACCGCGCTCTACGACAACGCCGAGGAATGGCTTGATGATTGGGATATCCGCGGCGGCAAGGCCACGGAGGCCGCTCTCGAACTTTTTCACGCCGCACCCGGCGGTGTACGCACCACCGAGCCATTCAGCCAATCCAACCGATGGGATGAGCTCGACACCGACGCTGCCAATGGCTGCATCCACGACGCCGAGCATGCCTTCTCCTCCGACGGTGGCCTGGTCGTCCTGCGCGGCAACCTCGCTCCCAACGGGGCCATCGTCAAGGCTGCTGGCGTGGAGGAAGAGCTCTGGACCTTTACTGGTCCCGCCCGCGTGGTGGAGTCCCAGGAAGAGGCTGTTTCCATCATTCTCAAGAAGGAAGTCCAGCCCGGCGATGTCATCGTCATTCGCTACGAGGGACCAGCCGGCGGTCCCGGCATGCAGGAGATGCTGCACCCGACTTCCTTCCTCAAGGGTTCCGGTTTGGGCAAGGCCTGCGCCTTGATTACGGATGGCCGCTTTTCTGGCGGCACCTCCGGCCTCTCCATCGGTCATATCTCGCCTGAGGCAGCCCACGGCGGCCTCATTGGACTGGTCGAAAACGGTGACCCCATCACCATCAACATCCGCGAGCGCCAGCTCTCCCTCGACGTGGACGAAGAGGTCTTGGAACGCCGTCGCGCCACCGAGGAACAGCGCGAGAAGCCCTGGACGCCGAAGGACCGCAACCGCCCGGTCACCAAGGCTCTGCGCGCCTACGCCAACATGGCCACGTCCGCTGACCGTGGTGCGGTGCGCATGGTGGATGGCTACGTCAATTAGAGTATGGGGCGATGAATTTCGCCACTAACGCCGCAAGGCGCACACTGCTGACCGCCGCCGGGCTCATCGTTGGCCTGGTGGGCGTCATCCGCCACGTCCTCCACACGGACTTCCCCGTGGACATGATCATTTACCGTGAGGGCGTGCACGCCTTCATGGAGGGACGCTCGGTCTACTCGGAACCCATGTACGCCGGGGATTTGGCGCTCCCCTTTATCTATCCGCCCTTCGGGGCGCTGGTCATGGTGCCGCTGACTGCCTTTGACTGGATGAGCGACGCCCTGGCAGGCGATATCATGATCCTCCTCTCGGACGCCTTGGTCTTTGCCTGCCTCTACGCGATCTTCCGCGCGCTCAAGGTGCCGCACCTGTGGCCCACCATGGCGATCGCGTGGGCCGCGGCCATGTTCTTTGAGCCCATCCGCCTCAACAACGGTTTTGCGCAAATCAACATCGTCATCATGGCGTTGGTCATCTTCGATCTCGTCCCCCGCAAGCGCAAGCTTCCGCAAGGCTGGCTGATAGGTCTTGCGGCGGCCATCAAGATCACTCCATTGGCCATGCTGCTGTATTTTCTGCTGCGACGCGAATGGAAGCCGATCCTCACAGCCTTCGCTTCCGCCGTCGTTGCTACCCTGCTGGCCGCGGCTTACCGCTGGGAGGCCTTTGTCGAATTCTTCAGCTCAAAGCTTCTCGATATGGGCAAGGGCGCAGACTTCGGCGTGGCTACGGACTATCAGTCCAACTCCTCGCTCAAGGGCGTCATCCAGCGCCTCTTTACCTCCCAGGAGGCCATGGACAACCACGGCACCCTCATTAACGTGCTGTGGCTCGTGGCTGCGCTCGCGATCATCGGCCTTGGCTCCACCCTCATCCTGGCGCAGATGCGGCGCGGCCTGCTTGTCGACGCCCACCTCACCACCGCCACGACCATGCTGCTCATCTCCCCCGTTTCGTGGTCCCACCACTGGGTGTGGCTGTCCCTCATCGTGCCGGTTCTGGTTTACCGCGCCTGGTCGTGGCGCAATTCCACCTGGGTCGCCGGCAGCCTGCTGGCCGTACTGGCCGCCTGGGTGGGCATGCTCCTGACCGTCCCGCCCAAATGGTGGTTCGGTGACAGCATCGATGTCCACGCGATGCCGCTGTATCAGAAGTTCTTGGTCGATGACTTCGTGTGGCTGGCACTCCTCAGCTGGATTCTCTACGCCATCTGTCTCAAGATTCAGGGCAATAAGGCAGACAAGCCACATGCTGAATTCGCTGCGGCCCCATCCAGCTAAGCCAAGCGCAGATTCGGGGTGCAAAACTGCCCTACCTGCCAAAGTTATGCGCCGCCATTGCAAAAAATGGGAAAACTTTGGCAACACGGGCCCTCAGCCCTCGGCTAAAGCCTTGAGTGCTGCCAAATGGCCGTCGAAGGCGCTCTTGCCCTTCTCTGTCAAGGCCACCCACACTGAATCTTTAGCACGGCTGGTGCCATATTCGCGGAAGCGAGTCACGTAGCCAGCTTGCTCTAGAGCTCCGAGCTGCTTGGACAGGGAGGCGTCGGAAAGCTCCGTGCGGTCGCGCAACATGGCGAATTTCATCTCACGGTTTACCTCCCCGCCCTGCGTGGCGCCGAAGGCATTGAGTGTGGCGCAAATTTTGAAGCGGTTGAGCGGGTGGATTATCGGATCGATCTCACTCATCGCGGCATCCTATTCAGCGCACCGGTGTGCAACGTCCAAAAGACCGCCAAGGCGCACAGCACACCCGCACCGCACGAGGCAATAACGTGCCCTTCGACGAAAGGGTTGAAGAGAGCCGGCAGAATCATAAATCCCAATCCTGCGTAGTAGCGCCAGGTCACGCTTCGGGAGGCGTGCAGATCCACCTTCTGGCGCATTGAATCCCTCACCCCCGTGCGATAAAAGAAGGCAAGACTCACCAAGAGCGCGAGTACAAGAAGCAGTCCACCAACAAGAACGAGAGGATGGACGTCATCCTTGATCCACATGTAGGCAAACCACGCGCCGTATGCCGCCGCTGCGAACAGACTTAGCCAGACGGGTGGCCTTTTGGCCGCGGCCAGCCGTTGTTGTTCCTCAAATGCGAGTGCGTCCCGAACATCCTGATTGGACAAAACTAAAGCTCCCCTCCTGCGGCACCAAAGTCATTGTTTTCCATTACGGAAAGCAACTTACTTTACGCAACGGAAAATAACAAGAGTTTGTATATAGCTGCAGGCTGGAAGCGTAGAAACGTGCTAACAGCGCCTAATTCAGCGGGTTAACGCCCGCGCCAAACCACCAGATGGCAACGAGCGCGGCCACGCCAATGACGACGAAAATCCAGGACGTTGCCAATGGGCGGCGAGTCCACGAGCGGTTAAAGTCCAGAGAGATGAAGCCCGGACCGGTGAACTGCAGGGCCACCGCGATAACGAAGAGGACGAGCCCCAGCCAGACGCTCTCATTCCAGGCAAAGACATCCAACCCGGCACCGGAGGCGTTGAGGCCGTGGATAGCGGAGAAGCCCGTGACGATAAGGCCGAACATGGCCGCCAGCGGTGTCACCAGGCCCAGCAGCAGGAAGGCTCCGGCGATGAGCTGAACAGTCGGCACGCCGATGGCCAAGGCTGCAGCCATGGTGTACTCGCCGAACTCCTTCTCCAAGCCAGACAGTCCCTCGTTACCGCCGAGCTTGAAGAAGGTAGAAGCACCCGCCACGAGCAGGTAAACGCTGAGCGCCAAGCGCACGAAGAGCAGACCGAAGTCAATGGTGCCACGGCGTGCTGGCTCCGGTTTCTTTTCCACGGCTGCCGCCTCGGAGTCCGCGGCGGGGTCGACAACAGCAACCGTGCTTGGTACCTCTTCATAGCTCTCAGTTTCCACAGGCTCAGTTGTGGTTTCAGCGGCTGTGGATACCGGCATAGCAGTTGTCTCCGCTTCGGACTCTGCCGTCACCTCCGCGCGCGGGAAGGCGGTGGTCTCGGTTTCTGCTGCAGCACTGTCGAAAGACAGGGAGTCGCGAGAAGCACCCTCAAAAGTTTCGGTCTTAGCTTCAGGCTCTGCTTCAACGGCAGGCTCCTCGGCCTTCTTCGGCTTAATCACCTGCGGCTCGGCACGTCCGGGGCGCTGGAAGAGGCTGCTCTTCTTCGGTTTATCGGTAGCTTCTTCTTTAGACGTGCTGTCCTTCACGGAGTCTTTCCCCGTGTAGGTCGGGATATCGTCATCAAAGTCGGTGGCTTTATCAGGAGTTTTATCGCTCATGCCTCCAACTTAAGGCAGTACAGCCCCCTTATGGTGCATCTTTATCGGCGCGGCGCGAAGCTAAAACTGCATGGCCTGCGTCCAAGACATCCGCCGTGAGGTCCGCAAGCAACTCCGACTCCAACCGCCAGCGTTGCCAGTAGAGGTCAATGTCGAGCGGGAAGTCGTCGAGAAGCACCAGCTCTCCGGTCTCCAGCAGGGGTTGTGCCTGCAGGCGCGGCACTAAGCCCCATCCCAGGCCATAGCGCACTGCTTCGACATAACTCTCCGAAGACGGAATTTGGGACACCCGCGCACGCAGAACATGGGAATCAATGAAGCGCTCGCGCATGGCGTCATCCAAGGTGGCGTCGTTCGGACCGAAGCCCACGATGGGCAGGGTCTCCCAGTCTTCGAAAGTCTCCGCCAGAGCAGGCGCGGCAACGGCAAAATAGCGCATGGTGCCGAGGTACGTGGATTCACATCCGGAGACCGGGGTTTGCTCGCGCGTGACCGCCCCCAGCACATCACCCCGGCGCAACATCGCGAGCGTGCGGGCTTCATCCTCGATGCGGATGCGCAACGCCGCCTCACCCCGCTCGGCAGTGCGCTGGATAACGGGACGAAACCACGTGGCCAGAGAATCCGAGTTGATAGCAACGGTGAGCGGAACGCGGGACAGGCGCTCGGTCAGCCGCGCATCCGCCTCAGCTTGGACCAGCGCCATGCGCCGTGCTGCTTGGGCGACGATCTCCCCTGCTTCAGTCACGGTGACCGGAGTGCCGCGGCGCAGAAGGATGCGGCCGGTCGAAACTTCCAGCGCTTTGATGCGCTGGCTGACGGCCGAAGGCGTGATTCCCAACACAGCCGCAGCCCCCTCGAAGGATCCTTCATCGATGATGGCCAGCAGAGTCTCAGTATGGAGCGGGTTCATGAAGCTATTTTAAACCAGCTGTAGGACATTTAACTGGACTTCATATGCTGCTATACGCAGACTAGATGGCATGTCAGTATTGCTTGCAGGATTTGCGCTGGGCCTGTCCCTCATCATCGCCATCGGACCGCAGAATGCTTACATCATCAAGATGGGCATTAAGCGCGATCATGTCGGCGCGATCCTGTTGGCGTGCTTGCTTTCCGACGTCATTTTGATCACCGGCGGTACCGCCGGCGTTGGCGTCCTCGTCGAGCGCTTCCCCACCGCGCTCATCGTGGTCAAATACTTGGGCGCGGCCTACCTCATCTACTTTGGGTTCACGTGCTTCCGCGACGCGTTTAAGAAGGAACAGGACTCACTGGTCATTGAGGAAACCGCACCAGTGGCGCAGGTCGTTGATGAGAACTCGGGCATTTCGGGAGCACCGAGAACCTCCGTGCTCACCAAAATTCGGCCCCGCGTGCGCTCGAAATCGTGGGTCAAGCCGGTCCTCGGTGCGCTGGCGCTGACGTGGCTAAACCCCTTGGCCTACGTCGACGCGCTGGTCATGCTGGGCTCCATTGCGAACCAATATGGCGACCAGCGCTGGGTTTTCGCCGGTGGAGCGATTCTGGCCAGCGCCGTGTGGTTCCCCTCCCTGGGCTTTGGTGCCTACAAGCTCTCCCACGTGCTGGCCAAGCCGACGACGTGGCGCGTAGTCAACATCGTCATCGGCTGCGTCATGATTGCACTAACAGCGAAGCTCTTGCTCCACTAGTTCTTCTGTGAATCCTCGGGGAGGTCGTCATCCTCCGCGGGGTCTCCCACCGCGCCGGTCTCTTCGACCCACGCCTTGATTTCTTCGTCGCTGCGGTCCTGCTCCACGCCCTCGCGCTCGGTGTAGTAGGAGTGGTCGTTGCGGTTTTCCTCCCACTTTTCCTTGTCGAAATCTAGCTCTTCATCCGAGTCCAGCTCCTCGACCACTTCGGAGACGAGATCCTCGAACAGGGCTTCATCATCCATGTTGGAGTCAGCGATCTGCTGGCCGATCTCGTCGTCGTAACGCGCGGCGTCGTACTCCGAATCGGGGTGCAGCTTGAGGTGCAGCAGTGCACGGATGCGCTCACGGCGCATACCCTCATCCTTGATTTTGCCCAGGGAGCGCAGCCAGCCAATAACCAGGATGGCTACTAGAACGATGCCCATGTAGCCCAAGACCGGGTAGACATACTGCATCAACGACTTGAAGCCGGCGAAAGAGACGGCAAAGCCAGCAAGACAGCCGGCGATGAAGATGATGCGGTACTTCGATTCCTTGCCAGAAGACAGACGCTTACCCAGCGCGTAGAACATGCCGATGGCCGTGTTGAAAATCATCAGGTAAATGATGATGGCCATGATGACGCCGAGTGTTGGGTGGATGTTGTCTACCAGGGTCAGCATCGGAATATCGGAATCGCCAACGTTCTCCGCATTCATGAGCAAAGAGAAACCGGCAATGGCCATGAGCACCGCGTACACCGCGCCGCCCACGATGCCGCCGACGCCCGCCTCGCGCGGGCTGATATTATCGCCGCCGATCACCAGGGACATTGATACCGCCAGGATGAGGGCCAGGCCGTTGTAGTTCAGCGCGGAGATAAGCCAATGCGGGATTGGGGATTCAATCGCCTCAGAGGCAGCAATCGCAGCGTCGACATTGTCCGGCATGTGTAGCAGCGTGTAGGTACCGGCAAAGAGTACTGCGATAATGAGAGTCGGCGTGAGAAGGCCAATGATCTGGGACACCTTATCGACATCGAGCATGCCCGTGATAAGAACCAGGACGAGCATGAGCAGCGAGCCCACCCAGGCGGGCCAGCCGAACTGTTGCTGCATGTTGGAGCCGGCACCGGCCAGCATGACGAAGCCCACCGCAAACAGCGTGAGGATTACCGCGACATCCAGAATGCGCGAAATGATCGGGTGGGTGATGTTCCTGAACACCTGGTTGTGCTCGCTGGCGTGGAAGTAGCTACCTAGCTGGAGGAAGACCGTGCCGGCGAGTGTCATGACCAAGCCGGCGACCAGGATTCCCCACATGCCAGGAATACCGAAGGACGTAAAGTACTGGACAACTTCCTGACCCGTGGCAAAGCCCGCACCCACGAGCAAGCCAATGAAGGACAAAGCGATGCCCACGACGTTTTTATAAGACACGTTTTCCTATCTGTTTCTAGTTTCTTCTTTTTATGCTTCAGGTTTAGCGCATAAAAACGCGCCATACCTTTGATGGAGTACGGCGGCACACTACTACCACGGTACTCCATCATGACAGGAAAACATGTGTGCGGCCGTGGAGAGCTTGCTCCAATGGCCGCTAAAGCATGAGGCGGCTCACCTCTTAATGCTCGGCAAACGTAGCGGTATCGATGACGAATCGGAACTTCACGTCACCCGCAACGACGCGCTCGTAGGCCGCGTCCACCTCGTCGACGCCGACCTTTTCGATCACCGCACCTAGGCCATGCTCAGCACAAAAGTCCAGCATTTCCTGAGTTTCCGCGATGCCACCGATATTATTTCCGGTGAGCACCTTGCCGCCGCCGACCAGACGGTTGAGGCGCAGCGGGAGCGCCTCCGGCGGTAGGCCGACCACCGACATGATGCCGCGGGGTTTGAGCATCCGCAGGTAGTCCTCGAGGCTGTACTCTGCGGAAATGGTTGAGAGGATGAGGTCAAATTCGCCGCGGTGGTTCCTGGAGAAGTCTTCTTCTTCGGTGGTGGCCAAGGTACGGCTCGCCCCCAGCTTCTTGGCCTCCTCTGCCTTGCGCGAGGTGCGCGAGATGACGGTGACATCCGCGCCCTTGGCGGCGGCGATCTGCACGCCCATGTGCCCCAAGCCGCCCAGGCCCACGACGGCTACCTTCTGGCCTGCCTTAACGTCCCAACGCGCCAGCGGAGAGTAAGTAGTAATACCAGCGCACAACAAAGGCGCTGCCACGTCAAAATCAAGGGAATCGGGGATGCGCAGAACGAAGTCCTGATTCACCACGATCTTTTCTGCGTAGCCACCTTGGGTAACCGTGCCATCGACATCCGTGGAATTATAGGTTCCCACGCCACCATTCAGGCAGTTTTGCTCCATCCCGGCTTGGCACTGTTCGCATTCGCCGCAGGAATTGACCAGGCAACCCACGCCGACACGGTCACCCACCTTGAACTTGGTGACCTCCTCCCCTACGGCGGAGACCACGCCGGCGATTTCATGGCCGACGGTCAGCGGAAAGTGCGCTTCGCCCCACTCGTTGCGGATGGTGTGGATATCCGAGTGACAGATGCCGGCGGCCTTAATGTCGATGACCACGTCATCGGCACGGGGGTCACGGCGTTGGATGGTCACGACCTCGAAAGGCTCGTTCGGGCCGGTCTTCTGCAGAGCTTTGGTAGAAATAGTCATGGCGACCACGGTACCCCGCAGCCGCCTGACCTCGCCTAATGGAAATTTTTGCCAACTAGGTTGATCACCTAGGAGAGCTTCTTCGCAATCAGCTTGTTGACCTGTCCCGGGTCAGCCTTACCCTGGGTGGCCTTCATGACCGCACCCACGATGGCGCCAGTGACCTTCTTGTTGCCGGCCTTGTACTTCTCCACGATGTCCGGGTTAGCGGCCAGAGCATCATCGACGGCCTTCTCGATCGCGCCGTCATCGCGCACGACCTCGAGCCCGCGCTTGGCGACGACCTCGTCGACGTCACCCTCCCCAGCCAGCACGCCATCGACCGCCTGGCGAGCCAGCTTGGTAGTCAGCTTGCCTTCCTTGACCAGCTCCACGACGCGGGCCACCTGTTCCGGTGTGATGCCGAGAGCGCTCAGCTCAACGCCGGCCTCATTAGCCTTACCGGTCAGGTAGGACACCCACCAGGAGCGAGCCTCGTCCGGGGTGGTGCCGGCTTCCACGGTTTCGATGATGAGATCGAGCGCGCCAGCGTTGACCAGGTCACGCATCTCCTCATCCTTGAGGCCCCACTCTTCTTGGATGCGGGCACGGCGAATCCATGGCATCTCAGGCAGGGTCTGGCGGATCTCCTCAACCCACTCGCGGGAGACAATCACCGGTGGCAGGTCCGGGTCGTTGAAGTAACGGTAGTCCTCCGCGGTCTCCTTCGGGCGGCCCTTCGAGGTGGAGCCATCCGTTTCTTGGTAGTGGCGAGTTTCCTGGACGATCTCGCCCCCGTCGACAAGCACCTGCGCCTGGCGCTGCATCTCAAAGCGCACCGCCTGCTCAACCGAGCGCAAGGAGTTAATGTTTTTGGTTTCGGTACGGGTGCCGAACTCCTCCTGGCCCACTGGGCGCAACGAGAGGTTGGAGTCAACGCGCATCGAGCCCTGATCCATGCGGGCATCAGAAACGCCGAGAGCGGCGACGAGCTCACGCAGCGCCGTCACGTAGGCGCGAGCTACCTCGGGAGCACGCTCGCCAGCACCCATAATTGGCTTGGTAACAATCTCAATGAGAGGAATGCCCGCGCGGTTACAGTCCACCAGCGAGGAGGT
Source organism: Corynebacterium aurimucosum (assembly GCF_046895345.1). Lineage (GTDB taxonomy): Bacteria > Actinomycetota > Actinomycetes > Mycobacteriales > Mycobacteriaceae > Corynebacterium > Corynebacterium aurimucosum_G. The sequence continues at coordinate 1,036,696 of NZ_CP160096.1, forward strand.
TGCGCCATGAATACGGCCATCGGCGCCACCCAGGTGGGTGAGCTTGCCGGTGTCTTCCTCCATGTGGGCGCGCTCAATCTCTACGCGCCACTCGGTGCCGTCGTCGAGAACGACGTCGAGGTAGCCGTCGTAGGCAATCGGCTCATCGTACTGGGAAATCTGGTAGTTCTTCGGCTGGTCCGGGTAGAAATAATTCTTGCGGGCAAAGCGCGAAGACTCCGCAATCTTGCAGTTCAGTGCCAGACCAATCTTGATGGCGCCTTCCACGCCCTTGGAGTTCACCACGGGCAAGGCGCCTGGCAGGCCGAGGGACACCGGGTCCACATTGGAGTTGGGGGCTGCGTTGAAGTTCGTGGGCGAGGTGGAGAACATCTTGGTCTCCGTATTGAGCTCCACGTGAACTTCCATGCCCATAACGGGATCGAACTTTTCAAGGACCTCGTCATAGTCCATCAGGTCATACATCGCAGCAGTCATGCGTGCCATCTTAGTATGTCAGCGCGATACCGTGCGCAACCGCCTAACCCAACAAGGTGATGCCGTGGGTAATAAGAATCTTGGCTATCATCGCCGCCGGATACACCATGGCATAGCCCAAGGCAACTCGCTGGTCAGTGTTCGTCCGATTGTTCACGAAAGCGAGCACCGCCGGTTGCGTTTGTGCGCCAGCCATGGCCCCCGCGGTCTTTGTTGCACCAACGTGCAGGAAACGCCGCATCACAAAGGCGAACCCGGTGGCCACCAGCGTGGTGATGATTGCACCGAGCAGGAGAATTTTCCACCACGAACCACCGGTAAAGGCGCCGGCAATCTCCCCACCCGCATTCGTTCCGGCCTGCGCCAAGAAGAGCAGCAGACCGAGCTCGGAAAGAATCGTGTTGGCCGAGTGCGGCAGTGCGGTGACCGTGTTGCCAATGCGCCCGATGCGCGCCATGATCAGCGCCACGATGAGGACACCCGCGGCAGCGCCAAGGCTAAAGGAAGAGCCGCCTGGAAGCGGGATTTCGAGGTGGCCCACGAAAACGCCGAGAGCCATGCCTAAGCCGAGGGAGACCGGGTTGATATCCGTCAAGCCTTGGGAGGAATCACCGAGAAAAGCAGAAATCTCCTGCAAAGACTTCTTTGAACCGACGACGCGCACGCGGTCCCCCAGCTCTACGATGTGCTCAGGGATAGCGACTTGGTCGTTGTCGGCGCGACGAACACGCGAGATTCGTGCGCCCCAGCGATCCGCCAGCTGGTTGTTCAGCTCCGCAATCGTCAGGCCCGCCAAGCTGTGCTCTGACACCGTGATGCGGCGAAAATCTAGCTCGTGGCGGTCATCGTTGAGGATCTGCGGGGACTCACGCCCAGCGTGCTCAATAATGTTGTCGAGGTCCTCGGGCGCACCAACGAGCGTGACGACATCCCCTGGGTGTAGCACATCAAAAAACTTCGGCAGGACGATCACGTTGCTGCCTACTCGGCGTAAACGGGTGACCTGCACTTCCCCATTGCCAATGTCCGCGAGCTCTGCAACGGAGGTCTCACGCAGAATCTGCATGTGCTGGCGCGTGACGGGTGACAGGGTGTCGTCGTCACTACCGGCGTCGCGAAGCACCAGCACAGTCGCCACGAGCATACCGATGACGCCAAACAGATAAGACACCGCATAGCCCACCGTTGCTGAGCCCGGATCGCCCGTAGCCTCCGAGGCCGCCGCCAAAGCAGGGGTATTTGTCACCGCTCCAGCGAAGGTACCGGCGATAGTGGCACTCGACAACCCAAAGACATAGGCCCCCAGCCCCCAAGCAGCGAGGGCGGCGACGATAAAGACGCCAATCATGGAAAGCACGGGGCCAGTCGCAGTTTTCAGCGACTTGAAGAAGGACACGCCGGAGTTGTTGCCAATGCCAAAGGCAAAGAGCACCAAGCCAAACATTCCCAAAATGGGAGGTACGGAAGCTTCCACGCCTACGGCGGAGGCAGCGGCCGAGAAAGCGATGCCCAAGAAGAGCACGGCTGCCGCGCCCAAGCTGATGCCCCGTGTCTTAATACCGCCGAGGGCCATGCCGAGGCCAATCAGCAGGAACACCAACAGAACCGGCTGATCAGCCAGGAAAGCTAATACGCTTGTCATAATTCCTTTATTAACTAAGGGTGGGCCCTAGTGGTGTTTAACCAAACAGGGCTTGTGCGTTGGCATAACGCTTGGCCGGAACCACCTTCAGCTTGCCCACTGCGTCTTCGAGAGGCACGAGGTCGATGTTTTCGCCATGGAGAGCCACGCACATTCCGGACTGTCCATTGTGCGCAGCACGGGCGGCGTGGGTGCCGTAGCGAGTGGCCAGCACGCGGTCATAGGCAGTTGGCGTACCGCCACGCTGGATGTGGCCGAGGACAGTAGTCCGCACGTCGTAGCCGGTGCGCTTCTTGATCTCATCACCGATGACCTGGCCAATTCCGTTGAAGGTCTGGTGGCCGAACTGGTCCACGCCGCCTTCTTCGAAGTCCATGGTGCCTTCCTTGGGCAGAGCGCCCTCAGCGACGCAGACGATGCCGTACTTCTCACCCATCTGGAAGCGGCGCTCCATTGCCTTGGTGATATCGGCGATATCGAACGGTTCTTCGGGGATCACCGTGTAGTGCGCACCGCCGGCCATGCCAGCGTGCAGCGCGATCCAACCGACGTGGCGGCCCATAACCTCCACGATGAGGATGCGATCGTGGGATTCAGCGGTGGTGTGGAGGCGATCGATCGCATCGGTAGCGACGGAGACTGCGGTGTCGAAGCCAAAGGTGTAGTCCGTTGCATTGACATCATTGTCAATGGTCTTCGGCACGCCGACGACTGGAATGCCATTATCGGACAGCCACTTGGCACCCTTCAACGTTCCCTCACCGCCAATGGCGATGAGCGCATCGACCTCAGCATCAGCCATGTTGGCTTTGATGGTATCCAGCCCAGCCTTGAACTTATCTGGGTGGAGGCGGCCAGTACCAAGTATGGTTCCGCCGCGCAGAAGGATGCGGTCAATCTCAGCGTCGTCATAAAGGTCACGGCGGCGGTCTTCCATCAGACCAACCCAGCCGTCCTCGTAGCCGACGACTGTATCGCCGAACTCGTTGGAAGCGGTACGAACGACCGCGCGGATAACAGCATTCAGACCGGGGCAATCACCACCGGATGTCAGTACAGCAAGACGCATGAGTTCCAATCTACTCGCTTCCCTATAGGCTCGCAGTTTCCACGCCAGCGTGCAGGGTATCCCTGAAGAAGAGCGAAGCAATACACCCGACAAAAAGGATCACAACGATAGCGACCAGAGAGTCCGCCGCACCGGCGACCTGCATAACTGCTGATATGCCGGCCACACCAATCACTGAACCCACCTGTCGCGATGTGTTATAGACACCGGAAGCGGCTCCCATCAGATGTGCATCAATATCACGCATCGTCGTCGCGGCATTGGATCCCCAAATAAAGGACTGTCCCGCACCCAAGGCCGCACATGGCAGGCTCAACCACCACCCCGAAACACCCGCGTGCATCAGGAACCACAGCACGGTGAAAGTGGCAATCAAAATGCCGAAGCCCGTGAGCGCCAATCGTCGTGGATGCAGCTTATCTGCCAAAATGCCCGCTAGCGGTGACACACACAAGGAAACCAGAGCCATCGGCGTGACGATCATTCCGGCATCGCCCGCCGATATCCCCTGCTCGACCTGCAACCACATCATGATCGGAATCATCATCGACGCCGCCATAAAGCCCATGGACACGATGGCTACAGTGCCCACGGAGTAGTTACGGTCCTTAAACAACTCAAGCGGAACGAGCGCTGCCGCCCCACGGGAAGATTGCAGGCGCACGAAAATGGCCATGCCGACAATCCCGGCGACTAAGAGGGCCCAAATCCACCACGGCCAGCCCGTCTCTGGGCCTTGTTGCACGGCAAAGACGAAGCAGGTCAACGCGACAAACGACGCCCCTACCGACACGAAGTCAATCTTCCCGGTCGCCGTCGGTAAGGCAGGCACCCACAGGCCGGAAAGGACAATCGCTGCAATGACAATGGGAATGTGGATCCAAAAGACTGCCTGCCACCCAAACGCGGCTACGACGAAGCCTCCCACAAGCGGTCCAGCAAGAGTGGCTAGCGAACCCACCACGCCCCAGGCGCCCAGCGCACGGCCGCGCCGCTCACGAGGGAAAATGCGGTTGATCACTGCCATGGTTTGCGGCATCTGAATGGAGGCACCTAGGCCTTGTAGCGACCGTGCGGCGATGAGAAACTCTACGGATGGCGCCAGCGCACAAAGTAGCGCACCAAGGCCAAAGAGCCCATTGCCTAGCTGAAACATTCGCTTCTGCCCGTAGATATCCCCTAACCTTCCGGTAAACAGGAGGGGCACGACCACGGCGAGCAAATAGATAGCGGAGACCCACAGCACCTGATTGACGTCGGCGTTGAACTCGCGGCGGACGTCGGGAAGCGCAACGGCAATCATCGATTGATCGAGCAACGACATGAAGAAGCCCAGTGACAGCGCAGCCATGGCGAGCCAAGCCTGCTTTTCTGATGTGGGGGTTGCTGCGAGTTTCATGGAGCGAAGTCTAGCCACCATCCTCGCACGCGGCCTAAACTGAAGCGCATGGGAATGATTGACATCAAGAAACCACAGGATGTGTCGACGGCCGCGACCGTCACACTAGGACTCATTGGCGGTTGGCTCACAGCCCGGGAGACGGGAATCCGTCCGCTTGGCGGCGTTGTGCTCGCTGCGGCTGGTATCTGGGCGGGCCGGAGTTGGTGGACTAAGACGAATCCGGCCACTACCGCTGGCCTGGCAGCCCTATACACCGGCGCGTTTGGCCTCTCTCACCCGCTGGCTAAGAAGATTGGCTCCTGGCCGGCAGTCCTGGCCGTCACTGCCGCAAGCGCTGGTGCTGCCTACGCGCTTTCCGACGCCAAGTAGATCCCCATCCCACACCCTTTCGCGCGGTCTTTGACGGCCGGAGGGGCGTTTCACGTTTCACATGCGAGCGCACCGCCCCAGACGACGTCGAACGTGCAGTCTAAACCTGGGGTTGACACCCCCGTTTATAGTAACGACTTGACATGAATTCACGTCTAGCTATAGCCAAGGCCAGTGTGTGGTACTAGAATCATGGTTAGAACATTTCTTCTAATACATGTTGATCTCGGGGGAGATACCATGACCACTGTCACACGTCCACCAACCTTCTTCTTTTCCACCACCAACCCTAATAATCCACATGCGATGGCTCGTGCTCAAGCACGAAGAGCCACCTATAAAACCTGGGTCGGGGCCATGCCCAGTCTTGATGCCGATATCCCACCGCACTATCCCTGGTGGCTGCCTGGTCACTGCCGGAAGGCCACATTAAATCCGGACTGCGCGCTATCCATCGCCTGGAGAGTCTGCCGAAAGTCAAAGCCATACAAGACACCCACTGCCTGCTCGACATCGAGTCCCTCATCGCTATCGATCAACCCATGTCAGCACTAACAGCCTTGGCTGATGAAACCCTAGACTTCATCGACACTATCCTGGCTGACTTCTTTACCCCTTCTAAACCGAATCAAGCTTTTCCTACGCGTAGCCAAATCAGACGCAAAGTCCGCGACCTGTGTAAAACTCTGGATGATTCCATCGCCTATCGCGATACCCGCCCTAAAGACTCCTACAGGTTTTCTTCTAACGGTACGTCTGCCTGGCTGGAACTGCAGGTTGGGGAAGATACCGGCATGAAACTTGATGCCTTCATCCACCAGACCGCAGCCAAGGAAGACATCACCATTCCTGAAGCAGTCATCAAACTGCTTTCCGGGGAGATTAAGCCACCAGCCACCGTGATACTACACACCTACCAAGCCCGCGATATTGAGAATGCACCGACCTTTATTGAAGGCTTCGGCTGGCGGGCTGAGCCCATGCCGCATGACAAGATACGAGATTTAACCGAAGACATAAAAGAAGCCGACGGCTACCAACCCGGCCTGATTATGCGCAAACTTGTCGAAGGACGCGACGGTACCTGCCGGGTCGGCGGCTGCGACGAGCCTGCTTTTCTCAGCCAGTTGGATCACCGACACAACTGGGCCGAAGGCGGGCCAACCCACCCGAAGAACCTAGCGTGTTTATGCCAAAGCCATCACAACATGAAAACCGATGGCAGCTTGAAATACCTGCTGGACCCCTACAGCGGGGATGCCATCTGGCTCTACGAAGACGGCACCTGGACAATTACCGAAGCCGATGGACCCTTAGCGCCAAAGCAGAAACGCTGGGCGCAAACAGTAGCCCAACACATCACCAACACCAGAAAACGCATCCGCGAAGACGCCCAACACCTAAAACAAGAACTCGACGACTACGCACAACAACAGCAAGCCCAAGCCAAAGCCGAAGCCGAGGACGCGGACAACACCGACACAGATGCCGGCACCGACGACATCCCCTTCTAAACCACCCCGCCGTCGAATCAAACGACGAAACCTGACCAAGGTAACTGAAAGGAAAAGAGAAAGACTACGAACCCACACCGTCGAATCAAACGACGAAGCAAAGCCGCAAACCCCAGGCCTGGCACCGTCGAATAAAACGACGAGCGCCGGCGACCTCCCACGTTTCCGTGAAAGATCACCGGCTCAGGCGCGCTACCAGATACGGTTCGGCGGGCTACTTGCGTCCCGCTTCGTAGGCAGCGCCTACCTTGTACAGGCGGTCATCCTTGAACGCCGGTGCCATGATCTGCAGGCCGGTCGGCAGGTTAGTGTCGGACGCCAAGCCGGAGGGCACAGACATGCCGCACACGCCGGCAAGGTTCAGCGGCAGGGTGCAGAGGTCGAAGTTGTACATCTCCATCGGATCCTCAACCTTCTCCCCCAGCTTGAAGGCCGTGGTCGGGGTGGTTGGGGAAACAAGGACGTCGACCTGCTCGAAAGCGCGCTCAAAGTCCTGGGCGATGAGGGTACGTACACGCTGCGCTTGGAGGTAGTAGGCGTCGTAGTAGCCGACGGACAGTGCGTAGGTACCCAGCATGATGCGGCGCTTGACCTCCGGCCCGAAACCAGCCGCACGCGACAGGGACATGACCTCTTCAGCGGAGTGGGTTCCATCATCGCCGACGCGCAGGCCGTAGCGCATGCCGTCGAAGCGGGCCAGGTTGGAGGAGACCTCACACGGCATGATTAGGTAGTACGCCGCGAGAGCGTCATCGAAGTGCGGGCAGTCAACCTCAATGATCTCTGCGCCCTGAGACTTCAGCTGTTCAACCGCGGCGTGGTAGGCCTCCATCACACCCGGCTGCCAGCCGTCGCGCTCGAACTGCTTAATCAGGCCGACCTTGACGCCGGAAAGGTCTCCGTTGGCGCCTTCCTTGGCGGCCGCTACTACCGGAGCAACCGGCTTGTCCACAGAAGTCGCGTCGAAGGAGTCGTGGCCGGCAATGATTTCGTGCAGCAACGCGGTATCGAGGACTGTGCGCGCGGTCGGGCCCGCCTGGTCCAAGGAGCTTGCAGCAGCGATGAGGCCATAGCGAGACACCGTGCCATACGTCGGCTTCACGCCCACGGTGTTGGTCAGAGCGGCCGGCTGACGGATCGAGCCGCCGGTGTCAGTACCGATACCCAGCGGAGCCTGACCAGACGCGAGGGCCGCCGCGGTTCCACCACCGGAACCACCCGGGGTGCGCTCGGTGTCATACGGATTGTGAGCCGGGCCATAGGCGGAGTTCTCGTTGGAAGAACCCATCGCGAACTCATCGAGGTTCGTCTTACCCAAGATCGGAATGCCGGCCTCGCGCAGCTTGGTCACCAGCGTAGCGTCATAAGGTGACACCCAGCCCTCCAGCATCTTGGAGGCAGCGGTCGTGGGGGCGTCGGTAGTCACCAGCAGGTCCTTGAGGGCCAGCGGCACACCGGCCAACGCGGAAGCCGGCTCTTCGCCAGCGTCGAGGGACTTGTCGACGGCGTCGGCAGCCGCCAGTGCTTCCTCGGCGCCAACATGCAGGAAAGCGTTGAGCTCGCCATCGGTCTCCGCGATGCGATCCAAGAATGCCTGAGTAACTTCGCGGGAGGTGAGCTCACGGGAGTGGATCTTCTCAGCCAGTTCGGCGGCGGTCAGCGCGGTAATGCCCTCGGTGGGCGCAATGAATTGTGCCATTCTTATTCGTCTCCTCCACCCAGAATCTGCGGAACCATGAAGCGGTCTTCATCAGCTGCGGGGGCCTGGTCCAAGGCCTGCTCGGCAGTGAGGGTTCGCACGACAACGTCCTCGCGCATTGGGGCATGTACGGAGTGCGGGTGCGACATCGGCTCCACACCTTCAGCCCCGACCTTGCCAACCGCGGACACGGAATCCACGATTTCGTCGATCTGCGCGGCGAACTGTTTCAGTTCTTCCTCGCTCAGGGCCAATCGCGACAGCTTTGCCAAGTGCGCGACCTCGTCACGCGAAATATCAGACACGCGAACTCCATCCTTTTATTCATTGAGACGGTTGATAGCTAGGCCCCCATGGTACTGCACGGCCGATGCCATGCCACCACCACTCCTCCCCTAAGTGATACTCAATACTATTGAATAGTATTCGATACCTTGGGTACCATCGATTGGGTTAGTAGAACCTATTATCCCTTGCTTAACCGCTTAGCTCCCCTAGAAAGAACGATATGTCGTACCTCGTCCGTGTCCTTCTCCCTGACACCCCCGGCAACCTTGGCCTTCTTGCCAACGCGATGGGCAGCATCGAGGCCAATATCCGCTCCGTCGACATCGTAGAAAACTTCCCCGACGGGACGGTCATGGACGACATTGTCTTAGATCTTCCCCAGACAACCATGGCGGATGAGATCATCACGGCAGCCCAGGCCGTGGAAGGCGTAGAAATTGATTCCATCCGTCCGTTCAGCGGCCGCGTTGACCGCCGCGGGCAGATCCATGTGCTGGCAAAGGTTGCCTCGCAGCGCAACGTAACCGCCGCGATGAAGGAAGTCTGCGCCGCCATTCCCAAGGCACTGACCTCCAATTGGGCCATCGTCATTGCGAACGATGAGAAGATCAGCCGCATTGCCGCCTCTGACGCCGCGCCTGCCGACGATGGCTCGATCCCCACCGACCTCAACATCACCTCCGCCCGCGTGCTCAATCCGGAGAAGGACACGTGGATCCCGGAGTCGTGGACCCTCATCGAATCCGCACTGGCGGCCGCTCCCCTCGTAGGCACGAACTATGTCGTGGTGATGGGCCGCGTTGGCGGGCCCGATTATCTCGCTTCCGAGGTCGAGCACTTGGGTGACTTGGGCGCCATCTTGGGGGCCTTCCTCACCTAGCTCGACCTAGCGATCGAGCAATAAGCTGAGGCCCGCGGCGACGTCAGGAACCACGTGGTCTACCTCGTCGGTGATGTGTGTTCCTGGGAACGTGAAGGACTCGGTAGCGATGGAATGCATCGAGAGATCGTTGAAGCTATCGCCGAAGGCGTAGAGTTCAGCTCCTTCGTGGCCGAGGTGTCCAAGCAGCCGCGTCAACCCCTCGCCCTTATTGTGTCCAGGCGGCATGATGTCGTAGAAGTCGCAGTTGAAGGATGACTCGACTGCACAATTCGCACGGACCCACTCGTCGACTTCGCGGCGCAACTCGGCGCCGCCCGGAATCCACAGGGACATGAGAACGGTGCTGCGCTTGGCGACGTCCCCCGGATCCACCACTTCCGTATTCGCCACCATCGAAGATTCACGGCCAGCCAGCCCATCCCACACCACCTGGTCGGCTCCAGACAAGCCTGTGAGGTAGATATTCAATGGCAGCCCAGTGAAACGGTCGATGACGGCTTGGACGATATCACTAGGCAAGTGCTCCTCGTGGAGGACGGAGTAATCGCCGTCTGTGATGACGGTGCCGTTGTAGAGCACGTGGTAGTCCAGCTCCACCCCGAATGGCTCAAGGGTGTTGCGCGCATTGGCGATGGACTTGCCCGTCGCGGAGATCGCGAGGTTGCCAGCGGCGCGCCACTCAGCGATGGCTTGTTGTGTGGCCTCAGTTATGTCTTCGTTGACGTAAACGGTGCCATCCATGTCCAAAGCCGCAATCTTCATGCCCCGCAGTCTATTAGACCTTTCGCGGCCGAGTCCACCACCGCAGTGCACGCCTTCTGGATTTCGGGTTGCGCCCAGGGGAAGGTGAGGGAGACGTCGGCAAGCGCATGCATGGGTAAGTCATTGTGCCCGTCCCCGAAGGTGATGAGCTCAATGTCAGAGCGCTCAACGTCTAGGTGGTGAAGCAGCCAGGTCAAGGCAAAAGCCTTGTCGTGGCCGGGCGGCATGATGTCGAAGAAGTTGCGGTTCATCGCGGTACCTACCGGAAAGCGGTCCGTGACCCATTGCGCGATCTCTTTCTGCAGGCTTGGATCGTCCGGAGTCCACGCAGCGACGAGGGGAAAGACTTCTTCCTCGATGCGCTCGGGCGCGACCGGTACAGGCTCGCTGATGATGGGGTTGTGCACACCGGCCACGTTGCGGACGAGGTGCCCATCCGGACCTTCCAGGCGCGTGCAGTAAAGATCCAATGCCGGAATATCGCGAACCCGCTCATATACAGCGCGGACTACCTCTGGCGGCACGTGGCTTTCATAGAGCAGTTCATAGGAGCCATCCATGATAACGGTGCCATTGCATAGCAAGTAATAGTCGAACTCGATGCCAAAGGGCTCAAGGGCACGCCGCGCCGAGTGGGGCGATTTACCCGTGGCCACGACCGCAAGATTGCCCGCAGCGCGCCACCGAGCAATCGCTTCCGGCACCTCGTCGGGCATGTGCCCGTCAAAGTAGATGGTGCCATCCAAGTCGAAGGCGGCTAGCTTCATGCCCCGCCCGTCTCGAGAAGCCGGTTAAAGCCCTCCTCATCCAAGATGGTCAGCCCCAGATCGCGGGCTTTCTGTTCCTTGGATCCGGCATTCTCTCCAACCACGACGTAGTTCGTCTTCTTGGACACCGAACCGGACGCCTTTCCGCCACGGGTGATGATGGCTTCCTTGGCGGAATCGCGGGTGAAGTTCTCCAAGGTACCGGTCACCACGACGGTGATGCCTTCAAGCGTTTGCGCCGGTTTATCGCTGACTTCTTCTTCCATGGTGACCCCAGCGGCGGTCCACCTCTGCACGATGTTGTCGTGCCAGTCCACCTCGAACCATTGCTTGAATGATTCCGCGATGATGCTGCCCACTCCATCGGTATCTGCCAGCTCCTCCACCGATGCCGCGCGCAGCGCCTCCATGGAACCAAAGCGGGTGGCTAGCGCACGCGCCGCGATGGGGCCAACGTGGCGGATAGACAGCGCTACCAGCACTCGCCAGAACTCAGCCTGACGGGCCGTCTTGAGATTCTCCAGCAGCTTCTTGCCGGAGGCATTGAGCGCACCCTTCTGGGTGGTATAAACCGAGGATTTGAGGAGTGCTTCTTCATCAAGATCGAAGAGGTCCGCCTCATCCTTGAGCACGTCGGAGGATATCAGATCCGCGGCTGCCTTCTCCCCCAGCTCGCCAATATCGAGCGCCTTGCGGGAAGCGAGGTATTCCAGGCGCGCAGCTAGCTGGGCCGGGCAGCTGCGTGTATTCGGGCAACGCCAGTCTTGGTCGCCTTCTTTCTGTGGCGCCAGCTTCGTGCCGCAGGCAGGGCAATTCTCCGGGAAGACCCATTCGGTCTCGCTGCCATCGCGTTTGTCCAGGACGGGGCCTAAGACCTCGGGGATGATCTCTCCGGCCTTGCGGATGATGATGGTGTCCCCGATGAGAACGTTCTTGTTCTTAACCTCGAATTGGTTGTGCAGGGTGGCCATGGACACCGTCGAACCAGAAACGAAGACCGGCTCCATAATGGCGAAAGGCGTCACGCGTCCGGTACGTCCCACGCCGACCTCGATGTTGAGCAGCTTGGTGGTCACCTCTTCTGGTGGGTACTTGTAGGCAATTGCCCATCGCGGCGCGCGGGAGGTCGCGCCCAAGGCGCGCTGGCTGGCCAGGTCATCGACTTTGATGACGAGCCCATCCATCTCAAAGTAGGCGTCGTGGCGGTGCTCCTCCCAATAGGTCACGCGCTCCTGAACCTCTTTAGCGGTGGTTACCCGCTGGGTATAGGGAGAAACCGGGAAGCCCCAAGCCTCCAGGGCCTTGTAAGCATCGTGCTGCGAGGTGGGCTGGAACCCCTCACGTGCACCAATGCCGTGGCAAACCATGTGGAGTCGGCGCTTCTTGACGTCCTCTGGGTCCTTCATGCGCAGCCCGCCGGCAGCCGCATTACGGGGGTTGGCAAAGGTGGGCTTGCCGTCTTCGCGGCGCGCTGCGTTGATCTCTTCAAACTCATCCGGGCGCATGTACACTTCGCCGCGAACTTCCACCAGGGAGGGCACCGGATATTCTTCGGTTCCTGTCAGCTCGTGTGGAATATCAGGAATGACGCGCGCATTGGCAGTGATGTCCTCGCCCACACGACCATCACCGCGCGTGGCGGCCGTGGCGAGCTTGCCCTCGCGGTAGACCAAGTCAATGGACAGGCCATCAATCTTCAGCTCGGTCAAATACGCCTCGGCCGGGGTGCGGTCCAGCCAGTCCTGCAGCTCATCCGTACTGAAGACATTGTCCAAGCTGTACAGGCGTTCCAGGTGCTCGATATCTACAGCGCCCTCCGGGGCTGCGCCTACCTGCTGGGTAGGCGAATCCGGGGTCTGCAGCTCCGGGTGCTCTGCCTCCAGCGCTAACAAACGCTGGAAGAGCGCGTCAAAGTCCGCATCCGGAATCGACGGCTCACCGTTGTAGTACAACTCGCGGTGCTTGCGCACTTCCTGGGCAAGCTCGGACCATTCGCGTTGGATATCTACTGCTTCACTCACGAGTCACTAGTGTAGCGGGGCCGCCGGACATAGCATGTAGCTGGCCAAACGCCCTATCCACGCCACAGATATGACATCGGTAACGCCCATAGTTTGTCCCCCAAGGGCTGCACATAGGAAATCGGGGCCAAGACAAATCCGCCACGGAAACGGGGCCCTAGTTTCTCGCTTAGCGCACGCAGATGCCGAACCTGTCCTGCCTTGACTGTCGCACCGGATTTAATCTCAAGCGCAGCGATGCTATTGTCCGCGAATTCGATGACAACATCCGCTTCCATCCCGGCACTATCACGCCAGTGAAGAAGCTGATGCTGGTTTTCTGCCCAACCCTGCTGGGCAGAAAGCTCTTGAAGAACAAACCCTTCGACCAAATGCCCTAAGTGCGACTGCACCAGAGGATTCATGAGCATGTCTCGAGTTTGCCCTGCTAGCCAGGAAGCCAAACCCGAGTCAGTGACCCAACTTTTAGGTTTGGAGATCTCTCTCGAAGTCAGATTTGATTTCCACGCTTTCACTTGCGAGGAAAGAAACAGCCTTGACAAAGTATCGAGGTAGGAGCGAACAGTGGACGCTGGGATTTCCGCTTCACGTGCGAGTTTCGCCGGGACCAACTCTCCCGCCTGATGCGCTGCGAGTAGACGCAACAGCGATTGCAGCCTCCCCGGCTGTGCGCTTTCCCGGGATAGGGTTTCTTCAATCACCGTCACATGTGATACATAAGACTCGTACCAAGCTCGGCGCATCCGATCTTGCAGATCTAATGCAACCGGATAGCCGCCTTTGAGCACTTTGTCCACCAAGCCAGCTCGATCTACTTGTTCCGTAGGAACAGAACGCACAGGCAACCCGACAAGATCATCGAGCCTATCCACAAATGCTCCGTCACTGACCGTTTCACAAATCTCTTGTTGGCTCAGTGGGTGCAAATGGAGGTCAATAATTCTTCCTGCCAGAGAATCCTTCCTACCCACGCCCCGAGCAAAATCTGATGAACCAGTAATGATAAATCGACCTGGCCGGCGGTTCCTATCCACTTCAGCCTTTAACGGCAGTGTGAGCTCGGGAAGCCGCTGAATCTCATCGATAATCAGCGTTGCGTCACCACCTTGCTGCACAAAGGTCGTCGGATCTTCTTCCGCTAGTGAGAGAGCAGCAGGATCATCCAGCGTTACATACACCGCACGTTCAAGGCCGAGATGCCTTGTCAACGTCGACTTGCCAACCTGCCGCGCGCCCGTGACGTGGACAACGGGTGAGAAGGTCAATGCTTCTCGGGCAAAACCTTCCATGCCGCGCCTAATATACCGTTCCATAAATAGCACTCTACCTGCAGTTGGTCATTCTGCAAGAGTTCGTCCGTCATTCTGCAAGGGTTAGATCGTCATTCTGCAAAGGTTTGTCCGTCATTCTGCAGTACTTCCACAGTGCATGTCCGAGCCGGGCGCTAGAGTGTTGTCCATGAACTTCGACGCCACCCGCATGCTCTCCTTCGACCTTGAGACCACCTCCGTAAAGCCCAAAGAAGCCCGCATCGTCACCTCCGCCCTGGTGCGTATCGACGGGCGCGAAGTGGACAAGCGGGAAATGCTCGCTGACCCCGGCGTGGAAATCCCCGAGGAAGCCGCCAAGATCCACGGAATCACTACCGAGAAGGCCCGCGCGGAGGGTCGCCCGCACGAGGAGGTGCTCAAGGAAACGGTCGATTCCATCTATCAGGCCTGGGAGGAGGGGCTCACGCTCATTGTCTACAACGCCGCCTACGATCTCTCCGTCCTGCGCGCGTTGACCGGGGACTTCACGGTCAACGGTCCGGTGTTCGATCCTTTCGTCATCGATCGTGTTAAGGACAAGTGGCGCAAAGGCAAGCGCACCTTGGGAGAGGTTTCCGCACACTACGGCGTGGAGTTGAGCAACGCACATGAGGCGACTGCCGACGCTTTGGCGGCCGCCCGCGTGGCCTGGAAGCAGGTGCGCCAGCACTTCCCCGAGCTAGCACAGATGGATACCAACGAGCTCATGGAATACCAGGCCGTGGAGTGGTACAAGGACCGCGAGTCCTTCAAGAAGTACTTGGAGGGCCGCGGGCGCGATGCCTCGGACGTCTCTACCGCATGGCCGATGATTTCTTAAGCCCTACTCCCCTTGCCAGTGTTCTAGAGTTCTGGAATTCTAGAACACATGGAAATAACAGTCGAAGCACGCCTTGCCGAACTTGAAGCGCGCGTCGCCGCGCTTGAGGGACGCGCCAGCGCCGAAAACACCGACCCCGCTTCACCGGCCGCCACCCAACCAACCACAGAAAATTCGACCTACTGGCTCGTTGACGCCCTCGCGCCCAACGATCAGCTTCCCGATGGCTCCGTCATCTTCGGAGGAAACATCAACGTCGGCAAGCGCACTTATGCCTATCAATGGCAACGCCCCACTCACTTCGTCAGCGACGAAGAGTGGACGGAAAACCTCGAACGCCTTTCCGCCCTTGCACACCCCATCCGCGGTGACATGCTGCGCCGCCTTCTCGCCGCCCCTGCTACCGCCGCTGAGCTCGTCGAGGAAGGAATTGTTACCTCCACTGGCACCGCCTATCACCATCTCAGTGCCTTAACCAACGCCGGCTGGACCACAAAGACGAGCGGCGAGTACTCCATTCGCCCCGCCCGCGTTATCCCATTGCTCACCATCATCACCGCAAGCGAGGCTCACTAATGCGCCAGATTGTCTTAGCATCCATTACCGCCATTGCTGTTGCCGCAGTCCTCCTTGCCGCAGGTCCACGAAGAATAGCCCTGGCTCAAGACGAGACCGGCGATAATACCCTATCCCCCCAGCTGAAAGAACACTCCGAAACCGGCTTCCACAACCTCACTGTCTTCACCCTCCACGATGGCAAGGTTACGTTCGCGGGTCTGGGCAACGACGAACACACCGAAGTCGAAATCGGCTCGGTGACCAAGATGCTCACCGGCGAGCTTGCCCATCAGCTCGTCAAGGAGGGAAGGCTTAGCCCCGACACCACTGTGGGCGAGGTCCTCAACGTCGGTGGTTCGCCCGTCGCTGATGTCACTGTCCGAGAATTGCTCGACCACACCTCAGGCTTGCCACCCACGGCCAGCACGAACTTCCTCAGCAACCTCGTTTCTGTCATCACCGGAGCAAACCCCTACGAGGGCGAAACCGTCCACGACATTATGGCAGCCGCCACGAGGTCTAAGCTGGAAGACCGCGGGAAAGAGTCCTATTCCAACCTTGGATATGGCCTCCTAGGACACATTCTGGAGACCGTCGCTGGGCAGCCTTATGAGCAGATGCTCAAAGAACGCATCTTCGAGCCAGCCGGTATGACGGAAACCTACCTCATGACACCGGGCTCTGTGCCTGACGGCGCCCCACGCGGCCTCACCCCCACCGGCCGCCACGCTGAGCCGTGGGAGATGGAAGGCTCCGCACCCGCGGGAGCGATCCGCTCCACGGCAAGTGACATGGCCAAGTTCGCCGAGTGGTTCATGGACAACGGCGATACCGCCTACGGCTGGCAGCCGCCCAGCGAAGACAAACCTGGGTTCTGGCACAACGGCGGCACCTATGGCTATTCCACGATGCTCATCATCGATCCGGACACTAGGCGTGCCGCCTTCGCCAACAACGATTCCCTCGCCGGCACCGAAGACCTGGCCCAAGCTCTTTTCGACAAGCTCGTATCCTAAGGAGTCACCATGTTGCTCCCCCTCAGCATGATCATTATCATTGCATCTCTCCTTCGGTCGGCATGGAAGGCCTTCACCACCCCAGGAAAGACGGTCTATCGCGCTATTTCCGTAGCGATTACGGCCCTCGTTCTAATCGTCATCGGAAACTCCTTGCCCTGGAATGACGGTCTCCACTTCTTCTGGTGGTACGGCCTCGTCGCCGCATGTGCGCTGTACGCCGGCGCGGTGGCTTGGCGGGCTATGGACTCGAAGCCCGCAAACACAATCTAAGCCCTCCCGCAAACTGACGGTATGACTGCCCCCGCTCCCCGCACGGTCCACATCCATAACGTCGCCCCCACCGTAACTGCCACCCTTCAGAAGCGCGCTGGCGGCGCGAACCGTCGTCGGACCCTGAAGTGTCCCCGCTGCAAACGGGAATCGAGTCAAGGCTGCGGATGAGGTAGATAAGTTTGTTCGAGCCTTCCCAGTTCAAGATGATGAGGTCATCGAGTTTTGTCCCGTTCGGGTCATTGCTTGGGCCCTCAAAACGGATCTCGCGAACTACGCCAGGCTCGTGCGCCACTTGAATCTCGAGCTGGCGACGCTGCTTTCGCAACTTTGCCGGAATCTCTGCCATCTCTGCTACTTCCACTGCCTCTTGAGCAGCGCACACAGCTGCAACGCTACCCGGAACTTGACTAGTTCAGCGAGCACTGTATAGTTCAGCGCATGCTGACTATTGCTTCTCGTCTCGACGTGATGAACCGTCTGGGTCGTGCACTGGCCGACCCCACTCGATCCCGGATCATCTTGACTCTGCTCGACCACCCCGCTTACCCGGCGGAACTGTCCCGAGATCTGGACCTGACACGCTCGAATGTGTCGAATCACCTCGCATGCTTGCGCGATTGTGGGATTGTCGTCTCCGAGCCCGAGGGGCGTCGGACGCGATACGAGATCGCCGATCCGCACCTGGCACAGGCGCTGACTACATTGGTCGATGCCACCTTGGCAGTAGACGAAGACGCCCCGTGCATCGATCCCGCCTGCTCGCTTCCCGGGTGCTACGCAGCTGGGGAGGACGCATGATCCTCACCTCGGCCTTGCAGGCGATAGGCCTGTTCGCAGCTACCAACATCGACGACATCATCGTGCTCTCCCTCTTCTTCGCGCGAGGGGCAGGCCAGCGCGGCACCACCGCCCGCATTCTGGCCGGCCAGTACCTCGGATTCGCCGGCATCCTCGGTGCCGCGGTTCTAGTGACCATGGGCGCCGGAGCATTCCTGCCCTCGACAGCCATCCCGTACTTCGGTCTCATCCCTCTGTGCCTCGGCCTCTGGGCCGCATGGCAGGCCTGGCGCGGAGACGACGACGATGACGACGAGGCCAAGGTTGCCGGCAAGAAGGTCGGCGTGGGGACAGTCGCAGGCGTCACCTTTGCCAACGGTGGCGACAACATCGGCGTCTACACCCCTGTATTCCTCAGCGTGGAACCTCTCGCAGTAGTCGCCTACTGCGTTATCTTCCTCGCGCTCGTTGCGGTCCTGGTGGCCCTGGCAAAGTACGTCGCTACCCGCCCCCCGATCGCGGAAGTGCTCGAACGCTGGGAGCACATCCTCTTTCCCATCGTTCTCATCGGCCTCGGCATAGCGATCCTCGTCAGCGGCGGAGCCTTCGGGCTCTGACGTAGCAACTGCGTTCCAAACGGCCCCGACCGGGCGCACCCCTCTCGGTTCAGACCCCAACAACTACCCGCAGCCAGTCCTGCGCGATCGCAGCAACAAGACCGCCATGGAGCGCTACAAGACCCCGCCACCCAGCGAACGAAGCCACCACCGGCTGGCCCTCAACAACGAGGACGAAGCCCGTGGCCTAGAGGTCGTGGGCGAGAGCCGAAATTGGACCTAAAACGACGTTGAGACCAAGAAAAAATGACCCCTCCAAACGAAGGGAGTGGGTCATTTTTTCGTTCGCGGCTATTTTTTGGCTGGCAGGAGGTTTCGTAAAAAGATTGGAGTGGTTTCGTGAAAGCCCCCAAACGCGCCGCCTTCGTCAACAACGATTCCCTCGCCGTCGCCGTTATCGGACTTGCCATGCCCTGGTATGACGGCCTCCACTTCTTCTGGTGGTATGGCCTCGTCGCCGCATGTGCTGTGTACGCCGCCGCGGTGGCCTGGCGGGCCGGCGAGGCAAAAAGTTCCTAAGGTTATCCATTGTGCATGCATATTGCATGCACTATTATGGCGGGTATGACAAACCCGAAAGCCATCAATGTTCAGATCCGTGATGTCGATGCTGACGTCGTCAACATTCTCAAAAAGCGCGCCGACCGTAAGGGCATTTCCCTCTCTAGCTACCTGCGAGAGACCCTTGAAAAGGTTGCTTCTCGCCCAACCTTGGAAGAAAAGTTGGAAGAGCTCTCGCAGCGTGAACCCATTGAACTCAAGAAGGACTTTGACGTGGTGGCCGCAATACGTGAAGCACGGGACGCTTCATGACGCTGTTAGTCATCGATGCCTCAGCAGCGATCGAGTTCCTCTTGAAACGCGATGCGCTTCAACGGCTTATCACTGCTTACCCCGAGGCCGATTTTATTGCCCCGAGCCACATGCCTTTGGAGTGCCTCAACGTGTTGAAAAGGTTGGAGCGAGCAGAGGCAATCGACAGCGCTACGGCAAGTTTTCTGGCCAACGATGTCATGGAATTCAACATTGAGTTGATAAGCGTCGGTGACATCGCCAACCACGTTTGGAGCCGTCGACGCACCTTCTCTATCTATGATTCGGCCTATGTAGCAGTGTCCAACATCTTCGAAGCTCCTCTCGTTAGTCGAGACACTCGCCTCATGGCCGCGTGGCCCGACTCGATTGACTTGGACAGCTTGCCTTAACCGTCAAAAGTCTCCCAAATCTCCGTTCTTTATAAAGTCTCCCAAATCTCCCATTGCGCTACGATGGGCACTATGTCCCCACATGAGAACCCCTTCCGCCCCACCTTCGGCGTGCCACCACTCTTTTGGGTCGGGCGCACGGCAGTGCTCGACACCTTTCGGGCTGCGCTTGACTCCCAGCCGGGAACGCCTGGCCGCTCGCTTATCATTAGCGGCGCCCGCGGTATCGGCAAGACGGTGCTCCTGAACGAACTCGAAGATATCGCCGCTAGTCGCGGGTGGATTACCCTGCGAGCCTCGGGACGCAGCTCCATGGTGGAGGAACTGGTCGATACCACCATCCCGCGCATTATGGACAAGCTGGCTCCAGCAGACAAACACAAAGTCAACCGAGTGGGTATCGGTGGCTTGGCAACCATCGGCATCCAGCACAACAGCGAGGAAGCCTATAAACCCACGCTCAACACCCGCCTGCGCGAACTTTTAGGTCTGCTCAAAGACTCAGGCGTGCTGCTGACTATCGACGAGGTACAAGACGCCGACGCGGAGGACCTCACCTCCCTCGCCGTGGCGTACCAAGACCTAGTGCGCGATGAGCTCGACGTCGCTATTGTGGCTGCGGGCCTTCCACAGGGAGTCAACCGCCTGCTGGATCTGCCGGGTGTCACCTTCCTGCGCCGCGCGCAGAAGTTCGTTCTGGGGCCGCTCTCCCCTGCTAATGCCGAGGTAGCGTTCACCGAGACCGCCGCGCAGTCGGGGCTCGAGTTCACCGACGATGCTGTAGCGGCTGCGGTGCGACTGTCCCGCGGCTACCCCTACATGGTGCAGCTAGTGGGTTCACTGGCTTGGGGAAAGGCGCAGCGTGAGGGCGGCAGCCGCATCGAGGAACGTGACGTCGCGGCGGTGTCAGCCGAGGCGATCTCAGTTCTAGGGGCCCAAGTCCACCAGCCCGCTACCCTGACGCTTCCGCCGGCGCAGCGGCTCTTCCTCGAAGCGATGAGCGCAGTCATGGAGGACGGCACGGCGGAAATCAAGAACATTGCGGCGCACCAGGACCGGACGGTGCGTTCACTATCGGCCACACGCCAAAGGCTTATCGACGCCGACCTCATCGAACCCACCGCCCACGGCAGGCTCCAGTTCGTCATCCCGTATATGGAGGCCTACTTCACCGCTACGGACAGCCTGGGACGAGTCGATTAGAAGCTGGGTTAAAGGTCACCGGCATCGCGGGTAAGAATGTCGGCGGTCTCGGATACTGAGCGCAGGGTTCTAGCGGAAGCCTTGACTGGGTAGACGTCGAAATGATCGACGAGGAGTTCGCGTGGCATACCGATGCGGTCGAGGTGACGGGCCAACGCGATGGCCTCCGCTCGAGCATCGGAACCGTCAATGCCCAGCCCGATGCGGTGGCCGGCATTCAAATGCTCACCCAGGCCGTCGAGGTGGCGCGGGGTGTCTAGACCGCGAAGATCCGTGAGGAAAGCCCTCGCGGCACGCGCCACCGACCAGAGCGGCGGGGCGTGCAGGTAATCCGCGTCGAAGGACTGCAGGAGATCAAGCGCGACCTCGTCGGGAACAGCAGGGATCGTGTCGAAGTCGGTGGTGCCAGGAATGCGCCCGGCCACAACGTCAGCAAGCAAGGGCTCGTCGAGTTGGACGACGACATCCCCGTGGAAGCGGCGCGCGACATCCGCGGCGTGGGTGTGGACACCATGAAGCAGAGACTCGGCCAGCTCGTTGAAGGCGCCGCGGTCGGTGAGGACGCGGTGGCCGTCGGAAAGCTCAATGCTCGCCGCGAGCGACCAGGGGCCAAGTGCCTGCACCTTGACGCGCGGCACGGTCTCGCCCCAGACCTCTTGGACCTCGTCGAGGTCGCGCTCCAAGCGGTCCCACGTGCGGCGCGTGAGAAGCTGCGGGCGCGCCGTCATGCGCCACGCACGCGGGCCGCGGTCAATGGAGATAGCCTCCAGCATGCTCACCGTGCGGCCCACCGAATCAGAGCCCAACCCACGCTCGGGCAGCTGTGGAATAGCGGGCAGCTCCGTCTCCCCCATGATGATGTCTGCGGCCTCCGCAATGGAGGTACCGGGCATGGGGCCAAGAGCGAATCCCGTCATCTACTCAGTCCCGCAGATGGTGCCGGAACCGAGCACAATATCACCCAGTTCATCCGGGCTCGGCAAGTAGAGCACCGCGGCCTGGCCGCGTGCTACACCGGAGAGTGGCTCGTTAAGCTCCAGCGTCATGCGGTCAGCCTCGCGGTCCACGTGGGCGCGGCAGGGAACGACGGAGCCGTGGGCACGCACCTGCACCTCGCAATCGAAGTCACCCTCCATCGCCGGGTGCAAGTATTTCAGGCGGTCCGCCTCAATGCGGGTCACGGCCAAGTCCGCGCGCGATCCCACGGTGACGGTGCCGGTAGCGGCATCGATGTCGGTGACGTAGCGCGGGGAGCCGTCGGCAGTCGGCGTCTTGATGTCCAAGCCCTTGCGCTGGCCGATAGTGTAGTTCCACGCGCCGTCGTGTTCCTTGAGCTCATTGCCCTCAGTATCCACGATCATGCCGGGGCGCAGACCAATGGAACGGCCCAGGAAGGCCTGGGTATTGCCGTCCGGGATGAAGCAGATGTCATAAGAATCAGGCTTGGACGCAGTGGAGAATCCGTGGCGCTTGGCCTCTTCGCGGATTTGCGGCTTCGGAGTATCCCCGATGGGGAAGAAGCAATGGTCGAGTTCCTCCTTGGTGATAACCCCCAGCACATAGGACTGGTCCTTGTTCTCATCCAGGGAGCGGCGCATGTAGCCATCAGAGTCGATGGTGGCGTAGTGGCCTGTGGCGACTGCATCGAAGCCCAGCGCCATGCCCTTGCGCAGCAAGGCTGCGAACTTGATCTTCTCATTACAGCGCAAGCACGGATTCGGGGTCTCACCGCGGGCGTAGGAGTCCACGAAATCCCCGATGACGGCTTCCTTGAACTCCTCGGAGAAGTCCCATACATAGAAGGGAATGCCGAGCTTGTCGCAGATACGCCGGGCATCGGCGGAATCCTCGAGGGAGCAGCATCCGCGTGCCTTCTCACGGGTCTGCTGCGCATCCTTGTGCAGGGCCAAGTGCACGCCGATGACGTCATGGCCTGCTTCCACCGCACGCGCAGCGGCGACTGAGGAATCGACGCCGCCGGACATGGCTACCAGTACTCGCATGCTCTCCCCTTCTCGTTGCTTTGTTGTCCACCAAGGCTAGTCGCGGTGTACCTCATACCCCAACACGCGAACCACGCAGCCTATTCCCTAAGCTAAGAGGCACTATGGGCAGAAAGCGCAACACCACCAACTCCATCGCAGGAACCTATGAGATATCCACTGGCGAGCTCGTCGTCGAGCCGGATCCTTTCCGCGACGGCGCATTCATCCTCAACGTCAACGGCGTGCCTTCCTCACATCTCATCCCCGATGAGCCGCGCACCCTGGAGTTCGAGTACATGCGCTGGATCGCTGCCGCGGTGGAGAATCTCGCACCCGGCAAACGCCTACTCCACCTAGGCGGTGGCGGCTGCTCGCTACCACGCTACTTCGCTGACCTGTGGCCGGATTCCCACAACACTGTGGTCGAACTCGACGCGAAGCTTGCCGAGCTCATTCGTGAGCTGGCCGATATCCCGGCAGCACCCCGCGTGAAAATCCGTGCCGGCGAGGCACGCGCAGTCACTGAGGGCTTCCCGCCGAACCGCTTCGACGTCATCATCCGAGACGTCTTCGCGGGTGATACAACCCCGAAGCCTCTCACCACCCAAGAATTTTTCCAGCACGCCCACGCTACCTTGTCCCCTGGTGGCCTCTACGTGGCCAACTGCGGTGACCATTCCGATCTCCAAGGTGCGAAGGCCGAACTGGCCGGGATGGCAGAAGTCTTCGCACACGTCGCGGTTATCGCCGACCCTCCCATGCTCAAAGGCCGGCGCTACGGCAACATCATCCTCATCGGCTCAGACACCGAGCTACCCGCAGACGGCTCCCCCGAAGCCGCTGCCCTGGCCAAGCCGTTACTCTCCGGTGCGGTGCCCGCACACTTTCGCGACGAGTCGTGGACCCGCCGCTTTTTTAAGGGCGCGACTCCGCGGCGCGATACCCCGGCTCCCGGAAGTGATTAACGCAGGCTATTGAGCAGGTCTGCTACCTGCTTGGAGTCAATGGCCGGGATAGACACACCTGCGGCGTGGCCTGCACTGCGCGCGGCGCGGTCGGCAGTTTCCACATCCTGCTGGCTTAGGTTATCAGCGTCGACGTCCTGCAGGTGCTGCGCGTTATCCAAGAAGATGGCCAGGTCACCGATACTGGCGTCGTTATTGGACATGTCCTTGAGGTCGTCGGTGCTAATAGCGCCAGTGTTGAGCAGCTTCTCCGCCTGCTTGATAAGCCCGGTCGGATCCACGTCCAACCCCGCATCCTTCGCAGCATCCGCTACGGCAGGAACGGCTACCGCGCCCGCTGCTAGGGCCAGGATTCCGGCAATCAGCACGCCGGCGTCATCACCAAGGTCCACGCCTGGGATAACCAGGTCATTCAAGATGCCACCGAAGTCAATGTAGTTACCACCGGAGAAGGAGTGCAGCTGGGCTTCAGTACCGTTAAAGAGGTTCATGTCCACATCGGTCTCAATACCGGCCACGCGACCAGAACCCGAGCGCTGCCAGAAGGCCAGCTTGTCCCAGCCACCGACCGGGTCCGGCGCGGTGTCCTGGTAGGCCGCCAACCACAGCGGGTACTCGGAGAAACGCGTGGTATTACCCATCTGGCCCATCCAGAAGTACTTGTAGGTGTACAGCATCGGCGTGCGCCCGGTCAGGGACTTCACCTCCTTCATGAAGGTGTCAATCCACTCCTCCAGCTGCTTAGCGCTCAGGCCCTCATCAACCTCGATGTCGAGCACCGGCGGCAGGGTCTGCGTCGGCACCAGCGCGATTTGGGAGGCAAAACTGGCCGCCTGCTGCTTGGCATCGCCAGCCGGGCGCGCGTAGTGGTAAGCGCCGACCTTCAAGCCAGCCGCTGCTGCGGCATTGGCATCGCGCACGAAGTGATTGTTGACAAACCCAACACCCTCGGTGGCCTTCACAAAGGCATAGGACTGGCCGTCGGACTTCACGGCGTCCCAGTCGATCCCACGCAGGGACATGTGGTTATTGCCAGAGACATCCACACCGGAAGGTGCGTAGGACGGGATGGCAACAGCAGTGGAAACGGATAAAGCAACGGCCGCTACTGCGGTAACGGCGGCGGTAACAAGGCGACGTACATGGCTCATGCGCGCCACACTACCGTTTCAACAACATCAGTCACAGATGCAACACGCGCAACATTCAACTCGTTTGTCACATTTCTTACGCAACGTGCCCTCACCGGCCCCACCACACCCACTTCACAGGCAGGGGCCACTGGCTTGCGTTGTCGCGTGCTACAACTGCTAGTACTTGGGCAGTGCTTGGCGACGCCCCCCACCGCTACTCTTTCGAGCTCACCCCCGACGACGTGTGGTCGCTCATTTCGCTTGACGCGTGACAAGAGGTGCTCGAGCGCAAGATTGGGTTCCCGCACTGGAACCGTATGTTCGATGTCGGGTGAGGCAATAATTTGTTACGCTCTCGCTCGTCTCCGCGAAGCGTGGCGCGGGTCTGGAGAAAGGCGAGCCTAGAAGTACTGGTTCATGTAGTCGCGAGAACCCAGGCCGATCGCGTCAAAGCACTCTGCCATCTTGGCTTCTTCTTCAAAGTACTCGAGTTCGTCACCCTCGGCGCCCCCAGCTCGCTCTTCCTCGAGTTCCTCGAGAGCATCGGCAAGCGCGTACGGTTGCCATACGCTAAGCCCCAGTTTCTCGAAAGCATAAGACTCTGGAGCTTGATCATCGTCAAGCCGAGCCCCGTCGTTGAGCCTCTTCAACAGCTCGGCGCATTCGATGGCGTTCATGTGGGAGAGGGTATGGCCTTCCCATTCCACCGTGACACCGTCTTTTTCAGGGTTGGTTGCGAACTCAATGAACTCGACACCGTTGTCACCGATGTGAACCTGAATATTTGCTTGGGAGTAGTACAAGGGGCTTTCACTCGGGTGATTCTCCGGCTCCCCGAGGACCGCTACCACCTGCTCAGCATTGTCACCGAAACGGATAGTCCCTTCGCCAAACGGTAAAGCGAACTGAGCACCTTCATGCGAGGTCAACGTTATTGAGGAAGTCATCAGTATCTCCAGTAATTGCTGACTAGGCTCCGCGAGTCTGAACCAATCGTTGCGCCCAGAATAAGACGGGTTGCGTGAAAGCACAACAGGTAGTTTTCAACCAGCGTCGAATCGGGGTACGTCGCCCGAGCGTCGGGTACAACTTAGGCATGCTTTTCGACGCCCCGCCGCCACCATGCCCTCCAAGCTGTAGGGCGACGGCCACGAGTCCACCGGATTCCTCCGCAAGAGATCGCGGTCGGTGGCGACGTCGGACAACGCTTTCGTACCGGATTAACCATCGACTAGGAGGAAGAAACCTGACGGCCTATTCACTCCGTGGCACAACGTCGAAGATTGCGAAATGTGCCTGTTCGCTTCGTGATTGGTGATCGTTTTTGCCTAGGCCCAGACCTGTTGTGTCCTAGACCGAGCGTGCTCGGCGGATGATTTCAGGAAGCTCTGCCAACACGGCGTCAATGTCCTCGTCGGTGGTGAGGCGCCCCAGGCTGAAGCGCAGGCTGCCGCGGCCGTGTTCCTCGTCGATGCCCATGGCTTCGAGTACGTGGGACATGCGGTTGACACCGGCGTGGCAGGCGGAGCCGGCGGAGGCTTCGATGCCGGCGGCGTCAAGAAGCATGATGAGGCTGTCGCCATCCGTGCCAGGGAAGGACACGTGCAGGTGGGAGGCCAAGGTGGGCTCGGCGGAGTTGATGATGACGTTGTCGATGCTCGACTCGATGCCGGCCTTGAGCTTGTCGCGAAGTGCAGTCAGGCGGGTATCCTCCTGCTCCATGTCCGCGACGGACTCGCGCAGAGCTGCGGCGAGCGCGCTCGCACTAGCGACATCGACGGTGCCGGGGCGGATGCCGCGCTCTTGTCCGCCACCGAAGGCTAATGGCAGTGGCGCTGGGGTACGGCGTGCGAGCAGCAGGCCGATGCCGCGGGGACCGCCGAACTTGTGAGCGCTGGCTGCGAGCGTGGTAGCGCCCAGCTCGTGGAAGCTGATGGGCAGCTTGCCGGCAACCTGCACGGCATCGATGTGCACGGGAGTGTTCTGCGCAGCGGCGCGCTGCGCAATGTCCGCGACCGGCTGAATGGCACCGGTCTCGTTGTTGGCCCACATGCAGGTGGCCACCGCGGCCGGGGTATCCAGGGCGCTTAAATCGCTGACGTGGCCGGTGGAATCAACCGGGAGAAGCTCAACGGTGGCGCCGTGCTCAGCGCGAAGCTTCTCCACGGTTTCGAGCACGGCGGGGTGCTCGATGGGGGTCGAAACGATTCGTTTCTCCGCCTCCGGTGCTGCGCTTTGCGCAGCGCGGTAGAGGCCCTGAATGGCGATGTTATCGGCCTCCGTGCCGGAGGAGGTGAAGATGACCTCGATGGGTTCGCAGCCGAGAAGCTCGGCGACGGTCTCGCGGGCGTCGTCCAGCACGGAGCGTGCCTTGCGCCCGGAGGCATAGGACGCGCCCGGGTTGAGGGAACTGGCTGCCTTTGTCCACGCCTCAATGGCGCACTGGCGCATGGGTTGGGTGGCCGCGTAATCGAGGTAGCGAGGCATTAGTTGCCGGCCCCCTTGCGGGACTCGAGCTCGGTGACCAGCGCCGGGGCGATCTCGTGGAGGTCGCCCACCACGCCGAGGTCAGCGATTTGGAAGAAAGGCTCGTCCTGGTCTTGGTTGACCACGACGATGGTCTCCGAGGTCTGCATGCCGGAGGTGTGCTGGATGGCACCGGAAATACCGAGACCGATGTAGAGCTTCGGGGAGACGGTCGCACCGGTCTGGCCAATCTGGTGGGCCGGGTCGTAGAAACCCTCGTCCACGGCATCGCGGGTGGCACCGACGGCGCCACCGAGGACGTCGGCAAGCGGCTCCACCACATCAGCGAACTTATCGCCCACGCCGCGGCCACCGGCCACGACGACCTTGGCGGAGGTCAACTCCGGACGAGCGGTCTTCTCCGCCGGGGTGAAGGAGGTGACGGTGACATCCTTCGCGGTGGCGGCAGGCAGCTCGAAGGGCGCGGGTGCTGCGGTGACCGGCTGCAGCTCAGTGGCCACGGAGCCTGGGCGCAGGGTATAGACCACGGAGCCGGTGGCCGTGGAGGAGGTCTCGTAGGAGCCGCCGAAGATGGTGTGGTGCGCGGTGCCGTCAGCATTGATGCCGTCGACGTTGACCAGGGCACCCGAGCCCAGGCGCGCAGCAAGGCGGCCGGCGATCTCGTTGTTGGTCGGGGTGGCGGCCAGCACGATGGGCGCCGGGTTATTGGCGGCCAAGGCATGAAGGGCGTCGACCTCCGGGGTGACGATGCGCTGCTCATAGTCCCCGGCGGTGGCCTGGACTACCTGGGCTGCACCGAGGTTGCCCAGCTCGGCGTCGAAGGAGGCGGCGGTGGCGCCATCCTTGGCCACGACGACGGCGGAGACGGTGCCGAGCGCGCGGGCGGCGGTGATGAGCTCGCCGGTAACGGGGCTGAGCTGGTCTGCTTCGTGCTCAACTAGGACATAAACGTGAGACATATCTTTTCTCCTTAACCCTCGATGAGATTCTTGGCGGCCAGGAAGTCCGCGACCTTGGCGGCAGCCACGGTCGGATCAGTTTCAACGATGACCTCACCGGCGGTGCGGGCCGGGCGCTGCGCGGAGGCGGTCACAGTGGTGGTGGACGGCACGCCATCAATGCCCAGGTCCGCCACGGCGAGGGTGGTGACCTCAGCCTTCTTGGCGGCCATTAGACCCTTGAAGTTCGGGAAGCGCGGCTTATCGGCCTTGTCAGTGAAGGACAGGATGGCTGGCAGGTTGGCGGATAGCTCCCAGTGGCCGTGAGCATCCTCGCGAGTGCCGCTAGCGGTAGCACCAGCCAGGGAGGCCGCCTTGAGCTCCGTGAGCGCGGGCAGCTGGCGGTACTCGGCCAAGAGACCTGCGATGAGCCCGGTGGAGGCATCCGAGGAGTTATTTCCCAGGGTGATGACCTGGACCTCGCCGAACTTCTCCGCCACCTGGTTGATGGCGGCGTTGAGAACCCAGGCGGTAGCCAGGGCGTCGGCGCCGGCGAGGGCGTCGTCCGTCACGTGCACGGCGTGGTCCGCACCCATGGCCAGAGCCTTGCGCAGAGCCTCATCGGCAGCGGCCGGGCCCATGGTAAGGGCCACGACCTCGTAGCCGGCATCGGCGTTATCGTCGCGCAGACGCAGTGCCTGTTCGACGGAGTACTCGTTGACCTCATCGATGACGTTATCCACCGAAGTGCGGTCCAGTGTGTGGTCCGCCTCGAGGGTCTTGGTTGACCACGTATCCGGTACGTGCTTGACCAGAGCCACAATGACTGGCATGTGGGCACTTCCCCTTCCGTAAATTTTGAAACTATTAGGGTGCGTAATTACCTTTGGTCGATACTACTCGCGGTCCGCACAACACCGCGACTCCCTTCGTTCCAATGCGCGTGACCACGAGAGTCTTGGCCGTGGAGCCTTTCAGTTTGAGCTTCTTACGCAGTTGGTCCGGGTTCACGTCTTGCCCGCGTACCAGGATTTCCAGCGAGCCGACATCGTGGGCCGCCATGGCCGCCTTGAGCTTCTTCATGGAGACCATCTCGATGAATTCAAATCCGGACGTGCCTTGCGGCAGGCGGTCACCGGTGAGGTAGGCAATGCGCGGGTCCAGCTGGTGCAGGTCTTCCCGCGCGGCGTAGTGGCGTACCAGCCCGGCGCGCACGATGGCGCCGTCGGGGTCGATGAGGAAGCGCCCGATGGGCCCGGCCTCAGGCAGCTCGTCTTCGTTGCGGTCATCCTCGATAACGTCCGTGTGTAGTCCTTCGGGCGTGGTGTTGAGGACCACTGCCCTCTTCCCCGTTCCCAGGCCCGGGGTATACAGGCAGGTTTCCTTCACCCCTCCGCCAAGGCTGACCACGCAAGCCAGGCCTTCCCATTCGGAGTGATCGATTCCCGGCGCGCACTTGATAGCCATCTCGCCGTGGGTGGCCAGCAGATCTGCCGGCGGTGGCAGGAGCTGGTCCAGGCGCGTAATACGTTTGCCACCTTGGCGCCGGGCGGGGTCGGCGATGCAGACCTGAGCGGTGGTTGTGGTGGTCAGGGCGTCTGCACGAAAGACTGGGTGCTCAATGTTGTGCTGCGCCATGGCTACGCGCGAGGCGTCGAGGTCGCTGCCCACGTAAGCGCCGGGGCGATAGGCCTGGCCTTCGGTGCCGATGGAGCAGGTGAGGTCGTGGACCACGTCCACGTTGCGTTCCTGAAGGAACTGCGCGCGATAAGCAGCTACCGCAGGTGGCGTGGCCTGCTGGGCGGAGTCGTGGTCGATGAGCCACTGGCCCGGCAGCTTGCCGGAGCTGCGGGCTTGGATGAGTTCGGCCACAGCACGCCCATAGTCACCGAAGTAGGCCTGCAGCTTGGCGACGTCCCTCAGGTGCGCCTTCTTGGTCCCTTCCAGGTCTGCTGCGGCGGCGTCGATCGCAGCGGCATTCGCGCGTAGGAAGGCAACTTCGTCCAGGGTGTAGCTCATGCAGGATTCTTCTGTATCGGTTGATGGCGGCCGAGGCCGACTTAAATGCGGTCGACGGGGAACGTGGTGAAGTATTCGCGGTAGCGCTCGTCATCGCGCGGGTCGCCGATAATCGGACGCAGGTCGGAGAAGGAGGCATCATCTAAGACCTCTTTGACCGTGGCGTAGGAGGTCAAACGCTTGAGCTGCGCCCACGTGGGGATGGCTAGGCGCACCAACCCGGCGCGCCAGCCATCGAGGACCAGTTGTGGGTCGAACCAGCCGGCGTCGTCGGCTTCGCCTGTATCCCCATCGGGTTCTTGGCCCTCGGGCAGCACACCGATGAAGAAGAAGGTGTCGAACCAGTGGTTGTTATCTTCCCCGGCCCAGCGCGACCATGGCAAGAGCATGTCGGCGTCGACACGCATGCCGTTGTGTTCGAGGAAGTCGGTGAAGGAAATCTCGTGGGTTTCTAACAGCTCGCGCTCACGGTGGTAGCGAGAGGCGTCGGAAACCAAGCCATCATCGCGGATGGCCAGCAGCGTACCGGCTTCTTCGAAAAGCTCCCGGGCAGCAGCGAAGACAAGGGCATGCGCCTTGTACTTGGTCACGCCCATGCGCCGCGCCATGGAGACTACCGAGCGACCTGCCCACAGTTCGCCGGAATCCCAGGAACGCGGTGGGAAGTCACGCGGGTCTACCCCGCCGCCGGGAAAAACAACGTGGCCAGGGTAGTTACGCATGGTGTGTACGCGTTCTTGGATCCACACGCGCAACCCTTCAGTCGTATCGCGCAATAAGAGGACAGTAGCGGCCAGACGTGCCCCGTTAAAGCCCGTTGTTTCGCCAGGGTCGATGGCGTCAAGGCTGTCGTGGATGGACTGACTCATGCAACTTTCCGTGTCTGCAGGCTGGGGGGCAGAATTCGAGAGGTATACGTCGAGAAGGCGTACTGAGGTTTTGTACTAAAAGTTATGTACTAGGGGTTAGCGGACTCGTCGGGCGAAGTACCTCTCCCCGATGCGATCCACCTGGATGGGTTGGTGGAAGGCCTTGGAGAGGTTTTCCGACGTCAGGACAGAGTTAATGAGTCCTTTGGCCACGACCTTACCCTCATCCAGGAGCATCGCATGGGTAAATCCATAGGGGATTTCCTCGACGTGGTGGGTAATCATGACAATTGCCGGGGCATCCGCATCGAGTGCTAGGTCCCCCAAGTAGCCCACGAGGTCCTCACGGCCACCCAAGTCCATACCGGCGGAAGGCTCATCCAGGATGAGCAGCTCCGGGTTGGCCATGAGCGCACGGGCGAGGATGACTCGCTTCTTCTCACCTTCGGAGAGCGTGCCCCAGGTCCGCTCTGCTAGGTGCGCGGCGCCGACTTGTTCCAAGATGTCATCGGCACGGGAGAAGTCCATGTCTTGGTAATCCTCACGCCAGCGGCCGAGGACCGCATAGCCGGCAGACACAACGAGATCATCCACACGCTCGTTGTCCGGGATGCGGTGTTGGACGGCGGCGGAGGAAATACCGATGGCGGCACGCAGATCGCGCATATCTGTCTTGCCCAAGCGCTCGCCCATGAGGAAAGCGACACCAGCGGACGGGAACTCTTCGGCGGCAGCCATTCGAACCAAGGAGGTCTTGCCCGCGCCGTTGGGGCCGATGATGACCCAGCGCTCATCAAGCTCCACCTGCCAGTCGATGGGCCCCACGAGCGTGCGGCCGCCACGCCGGAGTTCGACGCCGCGGAAGTCAATCAACCAATCTTCGTCGGTTTCCATCAGTTCAGGGTCTTGCTGGCTCATTTGCTCTGGAGTGTTCACAGGCACCATTGTGGCCGAAATCCTTCTTCCCCGGTGAAACTGACACAGCTGCATTATTCTATGGGCATGACACAACGCCTTGGTATCGACGATGTCCGCCCCTCCCTTTCCGGTAACGCAGCCTCGAAGGCCGTGGTCGGAGAGGTCGTTCCTGTCACCGCGCTGGTGTGGCGCGAGGGCCACGATGCCGTCGCCGCGACGCTGTCGGTGTGGAACACCGAATCCCCATCTACCTCCGCCGTTACTATGACGGTGGACCCGGAGAATCCAGACCGAGTCCACGGCGTATTTAGCCCAGCCACCACTGGGCGTTGGTTCTTCCGCATCGATGCCTGGTCGGATCCGATGTCCACCTGGCGCAACGCGGTGGTCAAGAAGATGGAGGCCGGCCAATCCGCGCAAGAACTTAACAACGACCTGCTGCACGGGACTGAACTCTTCGAGGAAGCGGCAATCCAATGCCCGAGTGACAAGGCGGAGCTGCTCTTTCAGGCGGCGAAGGAGCTGAAGGATGAGTCGGTGGACGTCGATAAGCGCGTGCGCACCGCGCTCTCCGATAAGGCCGCAGAAATTCTCCACCGCCACCCGCTGCGCCACCTACTTGTGGAAGGTGACATCCACGAGGTCCTGGTAGAGCGCCCCGAGGCCCTCTACAACTCTTGGTACGAGCTCTTCCCGCGCTCGACCGGCGGCTGGGATGACGAGGGCAACCCCGTGCACGGTACGTTTAAGACCACAGCGCAGGCGCTCGAGCGCGTGGCTGCCATGGGTTTCGATACCGTCTATTTCCCGCCCATCCACCCCATCGGCAAGGTGCACCGCAAGGGGCGCAACAACTCCGTGGTGGCTGAGCCCGGTGATGTGGGCTCCCCCTGGGCTATTCAGGACCACTCCACCACGCACCCGGACCTGGGCACCATGGAGGACTTCAAGGAGCTGGTCAAGAAAGCAGCCGACTTGGGCCTAGAGGTAGCACTGGACCTAGCCCTACAGGCCTCCCCAGACCACCCGTGGGCTAAGACCAACCCGGAGTTTTTCACGGTGTTGGCTGACGGCACCATTGCCTACGCGGAGAACCCGCCGAAGAAGTACCAGGACATCTACCCCCTGAACTTCGATAACGACCCGGATGCCATTTACGCGGAGATTTACCGCATCGTCATGATCTGGATCGAGGCTGGTGTCACCACCTTCCGCGTGGATAATCCCCACACCAAGCCGGCCAACTTCTGGAATTGGCTGATTTCCAAGGTGCACGTTACCCACCCGGAGGTCATCTTCCTCTCCGAGGCCTTTACCCGCGCCCCGCGCCTGTTCGGTCTGGCTAAGGCTGGCTTTACGCAGTCCTATACGTACTTCACGTGGCAAACCTCTAAGCACGAGCTCACTGAATTCGCGCAAATGCACGTAGAGCAGGCCGATATTTGCCGCCCCAACCTCTTTGTCAATACCCCGGATATCCTCCACGAATCCCTGCAGACCGGCGGGCGCGCCATGTTCGCCATCCGCGCCACTTTGGCTGCCACGCTCTCCCCGCTGTGGGGTGTGTACTCGGGCTTCGAGCTCTACGAGCACCAAGCAGTCAAGCCGGGCAGCGAGGAATATCTCGACTCGGAGAAATACGAACTGCGCCCGCGCGACTTCCAGGCCGCCGTTAAGTCCGGTGACTCCCTGGAATCCTATATCCGCCTGCTCAACCTCATCCGCCGCGAGAACCCGGCCCTCCAGCAGCTACGCACGCTGCGCTTCCACAACACCGATAACGAGGCCATCATCGCCTACTCCAAGGCTGATCCCACCACCGGCAACGTGGTGCTCGTGGTGGTTAACCTGGATCCGCGCAATGCACAAGAGGCCACGGTCTTTGTGGACCTGGCTGCCGTGGGCCGCCACCCAGGCGATCACTTCACGGTGCAGGACACCATCAGTGGTGCCGCCTACGAGTGGTCCGACCGCAACTTCGTGCGTCTGGAGCCGCTTCGCGACGTCGCCCATGTCTTCATCCTTCCCCCGGCCGACCATGACTTGCAGGAACGCATTGCGTGGCGCCGTGTCAACGATTACCGCCCCTAGGCTTTTGAAGCATTGACCACCCCGCGCTGAACCCATACCCCCTTCATGGGTAGCGCGGGGCTTCTTTTAGGCCCCGCGGGCAGTCGTTGTTCGGTAATTTGGTCTGTATGAACATCCCGGCCTCAGACCTCGAACGCCTTAACCACTGCCGTCACCACGCGCCCCATAATTTCTATGGCTGGCACGATGGAACCGTCCGCACCCGCCGCCCCGGTGCCGAAGCCGTCGAGCTCGTCACCGCAACCGACACGATTGCTATGCGCGCGGTTGGGGATGATATCTGGGAGGCCCCACTCGCAGAGGAAGCAGACTACCGCCTGCGTATCACCTACCCGGGCCAGCCCGCCATCGAGGTGGCAGACGGCTACCACTTCCTGCCCACTCTGGGCACCCTGGATCAGCACCTCATCGGCGAAGGCCGCCACGAACGCTTGTGGGAAGTGCTCGGCGCCAATCTCAAGACCTACACCACCGACATGGGCGTAGTCGAAGGCACCGCATTTGCTGTGTGGGCACCCAATGCTGAAGGTGTGGCCGTGGTCGGTGACTTCTGCGGCTGGAACCCTACCCAATACCCCATGCGTTGCCTTGGCTCAACGGGCATTTGGGAGGTCTTCATCCCCGGCGTGGGCGAAGGCGAGCGCTATAAGTTTGCCGTCCACGGCAAGAACTCCCCACGCATTGATAAAGCAGATCCCCTGGCCAAGCGCACCATCGCCCCGCCGGAGACCGCCTCCGTGGTGGCTCGCTCCAGCTTCGAATGGAGCGATGAGGAGTGGATGAAGAACCGCAACGGCGACCTCGACGTCCCTATGAGTGTCTACGAGCTGCACGTTGGCTCGTGGAAAGTGGGCGCCAACTACAACACCTTGCGCGAAGAGCTCATCCCCTACCTGCTGGAACACGGCTTTACCCACGTGGAGCTGCTGCCCGTGGCCGAGCACCCCTTCGGCGGTTCCTGGGGCTATCAGGTCTCCGGCTACTACGCTCCCTCGGCACGCTGGGGCTCTCCGGATGAGCTGCGCGCGCTTATCGACGACCTGCATAACGCCGGCATCGGCGTCTTCGTCGACTGGGTACCAGCTCACTTCCCCAAGGATGAGTGGGCGCTGGGCCGGTTTGATGGTCAGGCACTCTACGAGCACCCGGATCCGCGCCGCGGCGAGCAGGCCGACTGGGGAACGTATGTCTTCGACTTCGGCCGCAACGAGGTGCGCAACTTCCTCGTGGCCAATGCCCTCTACTGGGCGGAAGAGTTCCACATCGACGGCCTGCGTGTCGACGCCGTGGCATCCATGCTCTACCTGGACTACTCCCGCGAGGAGTGGCTGCCCAATATCTACGGCGGCCGCGAGAACCTCGAGGCCGTCCAGTTTCTCCAGGAAACCAACGCCACACTGAACCGCACCCACCCGGGCGTACTCACCATCGCCGAAGAATCCACCTCCTGGCCAGGCGTGACCGCCCCAACGCATGAGGGCGGCCTAGGCTTTAGTCTGAAGTGGAACATGGGCTGGATGAACGACACCCTGGAGTACTTCAAGCACGAGCCGATTCACCGACGCTACCACCACGGCGAGCTCACCTTCTCCATGGTCTACGCCTACTCGGAGCGCTATGTGCTGCCGTTTAGCCACGACGAAGTTGTGCACGGCAAGGGCTCCTTGTGGGAGCGCATGCCGGGCGATGACTGGAATAAGGCGGCAGGCCTGCGTGCTCTGTACGGCTATATGTTCTCCCATCCAGGCAAGCAGCTGATGTTCATGGGCCAAGAATTTGGCCAGACCACCGAATGGGCCGAAGGCCACTCCGTGGATTGGTCCAACTTGGAGGGCTGGGGCAACGAGTGGCACCACGGCATTAAGCGCCTGGTGCGCGACCTCAACGCGGTGTACAAGCAGCACCCGGCACTCTGGACGCAGGACTTTACCCAGGACGGCTTCCAGTGGGTCAAGGCCGATGATGCTAACAACAACATGCTCGGATATGTGCGCTACGGCAAGGATGGATCCGCGCTGTTGGCGGTGTGCAACTTCTCCGGCAGCTCGGTGCCCAACTATGACCTCTGGGTGCCGCGCGACGGCGAATGGGAGCTGGTCATCAACACCGACGATGCCGTCTACCAGGGTGCTGGCAACGATCTTGCCCACCGCGTGCGCTCCGAAGGCAACCACGTACAGCTACACCTGCCGGCGAACTCGGTGCAGTGGTACGCATACCGCGGCTAAGCTGCGCGGCCCAGTGCCGAGCCTGGCTCGGCGCGTGCTCACCCTCATCGCAAGCAAGGCCTGAGAGACACAACTGCCCGATCTGCCAAAAGTAAGAGCTGGGATTCAATCTCAGCGGGGATCTTTGGCAACTCGGGCAGTTTTGGTTTTCAGTCCTGCGCGTGTGCATCAAGGAAAGCTCGTACGCGAGCATCAATGTCATCGCGAAGCGCATCCATTCGCTCCGCGCCTTCTAGGCCGCGTACGGACGGGTCCTCAATCTCCCAACGCTCAGCCACTCCGTCATAGTCGGCATCCCCGACGACGATGACGTGGTCCACTGAAGACGCAAGGTCGCGGTCAATCAACGTCGGCGTACCTGCCATGTCGGCGCCGACCTTAGTTAGCGACGCTTGCGCCTCAGCATTAACGCCCTGCTCACGATGCTGTTCAGTGGTCTTTACTCCTGCGGAGTGAACTTCCCAATCGGGCGCATGCTTCCTGGCTAAGGCAGCCGCCATCTGGGACTTACCGCGGTTGGTGTTACAAAGAAAAAGTACAGAGGTCATGCCTCCGTACTTTAATCGAATTACAGTGCGCCAATAAGACCAGAGCGCTAGTTCTTCTTCACCGCGTAATACACCGGCAAGGACTTCCAGTTGAAGGTCACGTCCTCGACGTTCTCCGACCAGCCGCCGACCACATTCGGGTAGAAGAGCGGGATAGAAGGAAGGTCACGCAGCAGAAGCTCTTGCGCCTGGTTGTAGAGCTTCGCGGCCTCTTCCTGGTTCGCGGCGCCGTTGGCCTTGACGATGAGCTCATCAAACTCCGGGTTGGAGTACTTCGAGTCATTAGAGGCGACACCCGTGGTGAAGTTCGGCCCTAGGAAGTTGCCCATGGAGGGATAGTCGGCGAACCACGCCGTGCGGTAGGCACCGTCCATACGCTCGCTGCGGTAGGCATCGCGGAAGGACTTGAAGTCCGGGTAGGGGTTCCCCACGGCTTGAATTCCCAGCGCGTTGCTGATGTTGTTGGCTACGGCATCGGCCCAATCTTTGTTGTCGCCATCGGTGTTGTAGTTAATGGGGAACGAGCCTTCAAAAGCACCGTACTTCTTATCGGCCTCCGCCCAGAGCTTCTTCGCCTCCTCCGGGTTATAGTCTAGGTTCTCCGAACCGGGCAGGCTGTCGTTGTAGCCATTCAGGACCGGTGAGGTGAACTCGCGGGCCGGTGTGCGGGTGCCGTGGAAAATGGTCTCCGCGATTTCCTCGCGGTTGATAGCCATCGAGATTGCTTTGCGGCGCAGCGCGCCTTCTTCCCCACTAAAGTGCGGGGTCTCCATGTGGATGGACATCTCCAGATAGGTTGCCGCCGGCTTGGTTTCTTGGCGGTCACCCAAGTCCTGCTCATAGCTTCCGAAGGCAGACGAAGGAATGGCTTCGAGGACATCGAGGTTATTCGCCAACAGGTCCATGTACGCGGCGTTGGAATCGGCGTAGAAGGTGAACTCGATGCCGTCGTTTTGTGCAGCACGGTCACCCTTGTACTCCGGGTTGGGCTCGATAATCAGGTTCTGGTTGTGGTTCCATTCCTTGATCTTGTAGGGGCCATTGGACACTGGAGTCTCGCCGAAAGCCTGGGGGTCCCCCAGCGCAGCCGCTGGAACCGGGAAGTAGGCGTTGTAGCCTAAGCGGCTTGGGAAATCGCTCTCCGGCTGGGTGAGCTCGATGGTGAAGGTGCGCTCATCGATAACCTTAAGGCCCTCCATCTCCTTGACGCCTTCCCCGTATCCCTTGATGGAGGAGAAGAAGCTTTCGTTGAGCTGCTCATTGGCCACCGCGTAGTTCCACGTATCGACGAAGGTATCCGCGGTCACAGCGGAACCGTCGGAAAATTTCAGGTCAGGCTTGAGCGTGACCTTGTAGGTCTTCTCCCCTTCCTTGTCGATGGACTCCGCCATCTCGTTGTGCACGTTGCCCTCGGCGTCGTAGTACACCAACCCGGAATACAGCATGTCGACGATGCGTCCGCCGCCATTCTCATTCGTCATTGCGGGGATCAGGCCCTGCTGCGGCTCGGTACCGGGCACGCGAACGTAGTTCGCGCCACCGGCGCTATCGGAGCTATCGCTTCCGCAGGCGGTCAGGGTAAAAACAAGAGAGGCGGCGCCGATGACGCCGAGGAGCTTGCGCATGAGAGTCCTCCTGAAAGAGCTAAAAACAAAGTATGCGTTATGTCACTCACATCAATTTAGCATGACACAACTCACACACCGGTGTGGGTGCAAAAAGACCCTCAGGAGAGGACTTAATCAGTCAATCCTGAGGGTTGAGTGTGAGGTGCAACAAGCGCCCGTGAAGGCTACAGCTGCTCGTGGGACTCCACACGGAAGGGCAATTAATACAATGCACTAGCCAGCTTCGTGCGCGCGGCCAGCACGCGCGGGTCACCAGAATCAAAGAGCCCGAAGAGCTCCAACAGACGGGTCTTGAGCTGTTCCTTCTCATCCCCGGCGGTGCGCTTCATGGCCTCGATGAGGCGCTCGAAGGCGCGGTCGGGAGCTCCGGCGACAACCTCGGCGTCGGCGGCATCGAGCTGCTTGGACATATCCTCCGGAGCGGCATCCGCCGCAGCGATAGGATCCTCGCTACGGTTCGCCGGGTCTAAACGCTTGAGCAGCAGCGTGGTATCACGAGCCTGCTTGATTTCCACGTTGCCTGGCTCGGCTGCCAAGATCTCCTCGTAGGTAGCAATAGCGGAATCGAAATCACCCCGGTTGAGAGCTTCCTCCGCCATGCTCAGGCGTGGGTCCGCTGTCTCTTCCTCGCGGCTCTCCCCTGCCTGAGCCTGCTCGGACAGACCCTTGAGCTGAGGGCCGAGCTTGTCGACGATCGCCGCTACCCACTGTTCCAAGTTCTCACGCGGCTGCCCGCCCTCGAAATTGGTAACGGGCTGGCCGGCGGCGATGGCGACGGTGGTAGGCAGATTCTGCACACCGAAGACCTGCGCTACCTGGGGCACGACATCGGCGTTGATGTAGCCCACGATGAACTGACACCCACCGGCGGCCGCCATCTCCTCGAAGTCTTTCTTGAGCTGCTCGGAGGCAGGCGAGCGCGGGGAGCCGATCAGAGCAATAACTGGCACCTCCGCAGAGCGGCGCACCAGGTCATTCTCAAAGTTTTGCTCGGTGACCTCGAAGAAGGGCTGCACACCTGCCAAGGCACCAGTAGTACCCTGTTCCTGTGCTTTCGCCTTGGCCTCTGCCTGCTGCTTGATGGCGCCCAGGTCGAGGGCTCCTCCTACGTACGGTCCAGTCACTTATTCTCCTCCAGGTAACGATTAACGGAATCTACTTTTTGGGTTATCTGCCCGCTCACGCCTTCGCGGATATCGGCCTTAATCACCAAGCTCGTGCGCGGCGACACGGCGCGCACGGCATCGGTGGCCTCCTTGATGACCGCGAAGACCTCGTCCCACTCACCTTCGATGATGGTGAACATGGAGTTGGTCTCATTAGGCAGGCCAGAGGCGCGAACGACGCGCACAGCCTCGGCGACGGCCTCGGACATTTCAGCGCTTTCATCCCCCACGATGGTGGGAGCTACGGAAAAGGCAACAATCATGCCCGCCATCCTACCGCCGGTCCCAGCAGTGCCGGTGCCAGTGGCGGCGGTCTTCACCGCGCCCACCGGTGTCCCGTGGCCAGGCCACGATATGAGCCACCCCGGGAGGGATATTTTGGTTACATCCCGGGCACACGTAATACTTCTGCGCGGCGGCACTGCCAACGTGCCTCATGACGAAGGGCTCCCCATTAGTCCAGCGCGGCCCAGGTACAGTCTGCGATCCGAGGAAGGCACTTCCATCGCGCGGTAGCGAACGCGGCTCTTCGCGGATTCTGCGATTGCGGCGTGGCACTAGAACAACCGCAGCTCGTTGGATTCGATGCCGCGCAGCTCCTGGTAATCCAGGACAACGCAACGAATACCGCGGTCTTCTGCCAGGGTCCGTGCTTGGGGCTTGATTTCCTGCGCGGCGAAGACGCCATGCACGGGTGCTAGCAGGTCATCGCGATTCAGCAACTCGAGGTAGCGCGAAAGCTGCTCGACGCCATCAATGCCCCCGCGACGCTTGACCTCAACGGCGACAAACTCGTTCTTGGCATTCTTGGCCATAATGTCCACCGGCCCGATAGCCGTGGGGTACTCGCGGCGCACGAGGGAGTACTTCTCCCCCAACGTTTCGATGTGCTCGGCCAGAAGCTCCTGCAGGTGCGCTTCCACGCCATCCTTGACTAGGCCCGGATCTTCCCCCAGCTCCATAGTGATGTCCTGGTGGATCTCAGCAATGGTGATGCGTAGCTGCTCACCCTTCGGGTTCTCCACCAGCCACAGCTTTTCTCCTGTGTCTTCGCCGTCGATATCCTCAATCGCCGACTCTTCAAAGGTGCATGGTGGTGTCATCCAGTTCAGAGGCTTGTAGGCGCGATCATCCGCATGGATGGACACCGAACCATCGGCCTTGATAAGGATGAGCCGATCCGCCATCGGAAGGTGGGCGTCGAGGCGACCGACGTAGTCTACGGAGCATTGGGCGATGACAAGACGCATGCCCTCTACCCTATCGTTGAGCGCTACTTCTTAGGTAAACGGGTAGCCCGCTGGCGCATCTGGTGATAGTCCAACTTTTCTTGGCGCTTCGACGGAGCAGATTCCACCCAGGCGTTCAGCGCCATAATTCCCTGCGCATCGGAGGCAATCTCATAGTCCTGCCCATCGACGCTGATCTGGATGATCTGGTGGCCGGAGGGCATAAAAGAAGCCTCGTCATCGTCCATAGGGCGGATGCTGCCCAGTTCGATGTCGAGGCGATTAAAGCGCTTGTTGGCGCGGGGCATGACAGAGCGAAGCTTAAAATACTTCATATACTCACCGTCATAGCGAACGAGACCATGACGCCATGCATAAGAGTCCTTCGAAGGGAGTCGGCGCAAAAGGATGCTCGTGCCGCGGGAGCGCACGGTGAAAAAGCGCACCGCCGCCAGGATGAGGAGAACCAGAAGGACCAGTGCACACAGACCTAAAAGAATTGTTAGCCCCTGAAGCACCTGAGAATTCATGGGTTGATTGTACCGCCGTTGGAGCAGGCAATGCTAGTTCTTGCCAGTTCCTGCTAGCCCTGAGGTACCCCTCCTGGCTCAGATCACGAAGGAACCCCACCGCCTCTTATCGAGGTTGTGGGGTTCCTAGGTGAGAGTGGGAAGGGCGGTCATTGCTGCCCGTCGTTTCCCTCTCCGCTCATCCGTTAGCTGCTGAAGCGGCGGGCGGCGCGCAATGCGGCGTCGCCACGAGACCTCGTCAGCTCGTGCTCAGACTTCAGGTCTTCCTGTGCCTGTGCTTCATCGACCTCGGAGGCCCAGATGGACCAGTCAGCGAGGACGGTGATCTTGTTCTCGGACACGGAGAGGAAGCCACCCTGGACGGCAGCGACGAGACGCTCGCCGTCCACCGGGTGGATGGTCACAACACCATTGTCGATCAACTGACCAACCATGGGCTCATGTCCAGGAAGCACGCCGATCTCACCCTCGGTGGTCTCAGCCGTCACCATGGTGGCCTTTCCGGTCCACAGCAGGCGCTCGACCGAAACCAATTCGGCGGTGATGTCAGCCATGTGCCTCTCCCTACTTCTTCTCGGTCAGCTTCTTGTACGCAGCCTCGACGTCGTCCAAGCCACCCAGGCCGTTGAAA
This sequence comes from Corynebacterium aurimucosum, assembly GCF_046895345.1. GTDB lineage: Bacteria > Actinomycetota > Actinomycetes > Mycobacteriales > Mycobacteriaceae > Corynebacterium > Corynebacterium aurimucosum_G. Next base: position 1,078,736 of record NZ_CP160096.1, read on the forward strand.
GCCTGCTCCGGGTAGTGGTCGAATTCGCCGTTGCAGATGCGCTCGAAAGCGTCGATGGTATCGGCCAGCGGCACGTAGGAGCCCGGCAGGCCGGTGAACTTCTCTGCGACGAAGAAGTTCTGGCCCAGGAAGCGCTCGATACGACGAGCACGCTGAACGGTGATCTTGTCTTCCTCAGACAGCTCGTCCATACCAAGGATGGCGATGATGTCCTGGAGCTCCTTGTTCTTCTGCAGAATACCGATGACACGCTGTGCCACCTCGTAGTGGCGCTCGCCCACGATGGACGGCTCCAGAATACGAGAGGTAGAGGTCAGCGGGTTCACTGCCGGGTAAATACCCTTCGAAGCAATACCACGGTCCAACTCGGTGGTGGCGTCGAGGTGGGCGAAGGTGGTGGCCGGAGCCGGGTCAGTGTAGTCATCGGCCGGCACGTAGACGGCCTGCAGAGAGGTAATGGACTTACCCTTGGTAGAGGTAATACGCTCCTGCAGCACACCCATCTCATCAGCCAGAGTCGGCTGGTAACCCACGGCGGAAGGCATACGGCCCAGCAGGGTCGACACCTCAGAACCGGCCTGGGTGAAACGGAAGATGTTGTCGATGAACAGCAGCACGTCCTGGTTCTGCACATCACGGAAGTACTCCGCCATGGTCAGGCCGGACAGAGCCACGCGCATACGGACTCCTGGCGGCTCATCCATCTGGCCGAAGACAAGTGCGGTGTCCTGGAGAACGCCCATCTCTTCCATCTCGAGGAAGAGGTCGGTGCCCTCACGGGTACGCTCGCCGACGCCTGCGAAGACGGAGGTACCGGAGAACTCGCGTGCGATACGAGTAATCATCTCCTGGATAAGAACGGTCTTACCCACACCTGCACCACCGAAGAGGCCGATCTTGCCGCCCTTCACGTAGGGGGTCAGCAGGTCGATGACCTTAATACCGGTCTCCAGGATCTCGGTCTTACCCTCCAGCTGGTCGAATGCCGGCGGCTCACGGTGGATGCCCCACTGCTCGCCATCGCGGCCCAGACCCGGCTGGTCAAGGCAGTCACCGAGGGCGTTGAAGACGTGGCCCTTGACCACATCGCCCACCGGGACGGAAATCGGCTTGCCGGTGTCGGTCACGGCTGCACCGCGGACGAGGCCGTCGGTCGGAGCCATGGACACGGCACGGACGAGGTTGTCACCGAGGTGCTGAGCGACCTCAAGGGTGACGGTCTTTGCAACAGCCTCGAGGGTCACCTCGACGGTCAGTGCGTTGTACAGTGCCGGCAGCCCGCCACGCGGAAACTCCACGTCGACGACCGGACCGATGACACGCACCACACGGCCGGCGGTAGCCGACGACTGTGTGTTCTGCTCTTGCAGAGCTGTAGTCATAATCTAGTCACTTTCTGCGCTTTCGGCGAGCGCCCCAGCGCCACCGACGATCTCTGTGATTTCTTGGGTAATCTGCGCCTGACGGGCCTGGTTGGCCACGCGCGAGAGGTCCTTGACCAGCTCGGTAGCGTTGTCGGTTGCAGACTTCATTGCGGTACGGCGTGCGGCGGACTCGGAGGCCGAGGACTCCAAGAACATCGCAAACAGGAGGCGAGAAACGTACTGCGGAAGCAGCGCTTCCATCAGGGTGTCCGCATCCGGCTCGAAGTCGTAATCAGGAGTGATCTGATTAGTCGATTCGGCGTCGGAAAGCGCGGACTCACCCAGGTTGTAGTCCTCTTCCTCAATAACCGGTACCACCGGCAGCAGCTGCTGCACACGCGCGGTCTGGGTCAGCATGGACTCGAACTCGGTGTACACAACGTGTACCTGGTCGAAACCGCGAACGGTCTCGCCTTCCACGTGAATACCCTCGCGGGTCTTGGCCTGGCCATTCGAACCGGCGACGAAGCCGTCGATGATGTGGCGGCGCACGTCGTGCGTCTTCTCCCAGGTTGGATCCTGCGAGAACCCAGTCCAGCTGCCTGCGACCTCGGCCTCACGGAACTTGTAGAAGCCAACGCCCTTGTTGCCGGTCACGTAACGGACGGTCTCGAAACCCTCGCCCTTCAGCAGGGCTTCCAGCTCGGCCGCCTTCTTGAAGATGTTGTTGTTGTAGCCACCGCACATACCGCGGTCAGAAGAAACCACGAGAATGGCGGCTACCTTGGCATCTTCGCGTTCCCGGAGCATCGGGTGATCCAGGGACGTGTGCGCCGCCAGCTTGTTGAGCACGCTGGATAGTTCACGTGCATAAGGCTGTGCCGCTTCTACCCTGGCCTGAGCCTTGGTAATGCGCGAGGTAGCAATGAGCTCCTGTGCCTTGGTGATCTTCTTAGTGGAATTGACGGACCGGATACGGTCACGCAGTTCACGAAGATTAGCCATGGTGTTCGCTCCTCCCTTCTTTTTCTAGACGGTTAATTCTTAGAGCGTGCGAAACTCTATTTGGCCGTCTTGCGGGAGACGTTGAGCTCGGTCTTGTTCACGTCATCTGCGGCGAGCGGGTCAACCGGAGCCTCGGTACCGAGGTTGTTGCCCTCGGTCGTGCGGAATGACGGAATGAAGTCCTTAGCTGCTGCAACAAGTGCATCCTTGGACTCGTCGGTCAGAGCGGTACCGCCCTGGATCTGCTCGAACACCTGCGGGGTTGCAGAGTTGAGGTGATCGTGCAGCTCCTTCTCGAAGCGGCGTACGTCCTCGACGGGAACGACGTCGAAGATGCCCTGGTCTGCGAGGAAGATGGACACCATCTGGTACTCGACAGGCTGCGGGGAGGACTCGGACTGCTTGAGCAGCTCGACGAGGCGCTCACCGCGCTCCAGCTGAGCCTTGGAGGCCGGATCCAGGTCGGATGCGAAGGCCGCGAAGGCCTGCAGGTCACGGTAGGCAGCCAGCTCAAGACGCAGGTTACCGGCAACCTTCTTCATACCCTTGGTTTGCGCAGCACCACCAACACGGGAGACGGACACACCGACGTTAATTGCCGGACGGACGCCCTGGTTGAACAGGTCGGACTCCAGGAAGACCTGGCCGTCGGTAATAGAAATAACGTTGGTCGGAATGAAGGCGGAGACGTCGTTCGCCTTGGTCTCGATGATCGGCAGTGCGGTCATGGAACCTGCACCCATGTCGTCGGAGAGCTTTGCAGCACGCTCCAACAGACGGGAGTGGAGGTAGAAGACGTCGCCCGGGTAAGCCTCGCGGCCCGGCGGACGGCGCAGCAGAAGGGAAATCGCACGGTAGGCCTCAGCCTGCTTGGTCAGATCATCGTAAATGATCAGGACGTGGTTGCCCTGGTACATCCAGTGCTGACCCAGAGCTGCACCGGAGAACGGTGCCAGCCACTTGAAGCCGGCGGCGTCGGATGCCGGAGCCGCCACGATGGTGGTGTACTCCAGAGCGCCGTGCTGCTCCAGGGTGTGGCGCACACCAGCGATGGTGGAGCCCTTCTGACCGATGGCGACATAGATGCAGCGGACCTGCTTGTTCTTGTCGCCGGATTCCCAGTTAGCCTTCTGGTTCAGGATGGTGTCGATACAGACAGCGGTCTTACCCGTCTTACGGTCACCAATGATCAACTGACGCTGACCGCGACCAATCGGGGTCATCGCGTCAATAGCCTTGATGCCGGTCTGCATCGGCTCTTCCACCGGCTGACGCTGCAGCACGGACGGTGCCTGCAGCTCGAGGACGCGGTCCTCTTCACCGGTGATCGGGCCCATGCCGTCAATCGGCTGGCCCAGGGGGTTAATTACGCGGCCGAGGAATTCCTCGCCCACAGGGATGGAGAGAACCTCGCCGGTCCTCTTGACCTCGTCGCCTTCTTTCAGCGACTCGAAGTTGCCCAGGACCACGACACCGATGGAGTTGGTGTCAAGGTTCTGTGCGACGCCAATCACGCCGCCCGGGAACTCGAGCAGCTCATTCGCCATGACGGACGGCAGGCCCGAAACCTGCGCAATACCGTCAGCTGCCGAAATGACCACGCCGACCTCCTCACGGGAGGCCTCCGCGGAGTAGCTCGAGGTGTAGTTCGCAATCGCGCTACGGATCTCGTCGGAGGAGATCGTCAGCTCCGCCATGTTCTTCCTGCTCTCGGTAGTATCTTCCAGCAATTACTTAATCGTTTCTGTCGTTTCGGCTTATGCCATCTGCGCGCGAAGGCGGGCGATTTTGCCTGCCGTCGAGCCATCGATGACTTCGTCGCCGACGCGGATGGTCATACCACCGAGGAGGCTGGTGTCAACCTCAGAGTGGATGGACATCGCACGACCATAAATTTTGCCCAGCTTTTCAGCGAGTGCTGCCCGCTGGCTATCGTTCAGCTCACCCGCGGTGGTCACGCGCGCGATGGTACGGCCCTGCAGCTTGGCTGCGGTGTCCGCCAAACCGGCGAGATCATCAATCGGGTTCTGCTCAGGGCGGCCAATGGCCTGCAGCGCGAGGGCCTCAGTAACCATCGTGACCTTGCCGTAGAGCACGCTTGCCAGCAGCCCGACCTTACGATCGGACGTAGCAGTACGGTCTGAAAGCAGCTGGGTCAGTTCGCCTTCTCGGTCAAGCACGCGCGACAGGGAGAAGAGCTCGTCTTCTACCTGGCCCAGCTTGCCCTCAAACTCAGCGCCACGCAGCAGTGCGCGGCGGCCGAGGATGATGAGGCCACGGGCGATATCACGCGGAGTCGACCACTGTGCGGCGGCGGCCTCCTGCAGCACCTGGAGTGCTACCGGGGTGACCTTCCCGCCGAAAAGGGTCTGGACCAGGGACTTGCGTTCCTCTGCGGTGGCGGCGTCGTCGGTCAGCGCGACGCGCAGTTCGCGGTCGCCGTCGAGGACGCGGACTACCTCGAAGAGGTCCTGGCCTGCCTGGGTAGCAGTCGCTACCGAGCGGTCGCTGGAGAGGAACTCATCCAGCTTGGACTCAGTGGTAGCGAGTGCTTCGCGGCTAGCTGCCTTCATCGTTGCCTACTTTCCGGCCGGTGCCACAGTGTCGAGCTCGGACAGGAAGTTATCAATCGTGGAGGACTGCTTGGTGGCGTCCGAAAGTTCGCCGCCGAGCAGCTTCTCTGCCAGGTTGATGGAGTTCTGCCCGATGTCGGAACGCAGCTCAGACACGACCTGTGCGCGGGAAGCTTCAAGCTGCTTCTCGCCGGCGGTCAGGATGCGACGAGACTCTTCCTCTGCAGCTTCCTTAGCCTCTGCCTCGATCAGCTTGCCGCGCTCACGCGCCTGCTCACGAATCTCCGCAGCCTCTGCTCGAGCGTCAGCGAGCTGAGCATTGTACTTTTCCAGAGCGGCCTTTGCTTCGGCCTGCTGAGCCTCCGCACGCTTAAGGCCACCTTCGATCCGGTCTTCACGCTCCTGCAGCATCTTGTTGTATGCCGGAAGAACGAGCTTCCAGAACACAAGCAGGATGATGGTGAACGGAATGAGGGACCAGACCAAGTCGTACATCTTGGGCAGAAGGATGGAGTTACCGCTCTCCAGCGGCAGGTGCTCACTTCCCTCTGCTGCAAGGTAGTAAATGACGTTGTTCATGGGGCTCCGTTCTTAAAGTTCGATTTACTTTGTGTAAAGCGCTCTTTAGAACAGGAAGCCTGCAACGAGGCCAATCAGGGCGAGGGCCTCAACGAAGGCGATACCCAGGAACATGGTGGTACGCAGCTGACCAGCCATCTCCGGCTGGCGAGCCATGCCCTCGACGGTCTTGCCGACGAGGATACCGATGCCCAGACCCGGGCCGATGGTTGCGATGCCGTAGCCGATAGCACCGAGACCCTTGAGGGTGGACTCGTCAGCGGCCTGAGCAAGAATGATTTCGTTCATGATGAAAGTCGTTCCCTTTCAATGTTTTCCCACGGATTTGTCCGCGGGGGATGTGGTGGTTTTGGGGTATTTAGTTAACCGCGAGGTTCGCGTTGTTGTTAGTGCGAATCTGCATGCAGCGACAATTCGATGTATACCGCCGTCAGCAGGGCGAAAATGTATGCCTGCAGGAAGATGACGATAATTTCGTACAGCGTGAACAGAACCGCTGCGACCAGCGTCAGGCCACTCATGGCAGTCCAGCCGTTGAACTGGAAGAAGAAGAAGTTCGTTGCCGAGTACAACAGGACCAAAATGAGGTGGCCAGCCAAGAAGTTCGCCATCAGACGAAGAGCCAGCGTGACTGGGCGCATGACAAACGTAGAGAAAGCCTCAATCGGTACAACAAGCACGTGCAGCAACGGCGGCAGGTTAGGAATAACCACCGAGGACTTGATGAACTTGCCGAAGCCAAAGCGCTTAGCACCGGCGTAGATCATGGCGATGTACGCGACAGCTGCCAGCACGATTGGCATACCAATACGAGCGTTCGGAGAGATGTTTAGAGCTGGAACAATAGTTGCTACGTTCCAGAACAAAACACCGAAGAAGATCGTGGCCAAGATCGGAAGGAATCGACGCCCTTCCTTGCGGCCCAAGATGTCTTCTGCGATGTGAATTCGTACGAAGTCAATCGCATGCTCCGCTACGTTTTGCAATCCTTTAGGAACCAGCTTCGGGTTCCTGAAGGCGACAACAAAAAGGAGCACCAGAATGGCCGCCATGAACAGGCGAACCAGCATGATGCGATCCAAAGCGAACCAACCGTTGGCGAAATCGGCGAACAAGAGATCGACGACTTCACCATCATCGGTTACGTGCCCCGGGAAAAATTCTGGATCCAGTTCGGGTGCGTGAAACTCACCCTTCATGGCCAATGTCGTAACGCTCAGCGTTCTCTCCCGTGTTCGGGCCACACAGCTTGTCGAAGGCTATGTGGTGCGATGGACGTCTCAAGCTCTTTGCCCTGTCCACGGACTCCGTCGCACATCAGCGTAAACAGGGCAAGGATAAACCGTACTTTTTCGGGATAGCATGACGCTAACCCGCGGTAACCCGAAGAGAATGCTATCAGTTCGCCCTCAAGTTTTCGCACGTGGGGGCACCGTTGCGGACCTAAAGCCACAGCCCAGCACCAGAAAGCCCCATAAAAGGCCCGCATTCTGCCAAAACCCTGCTGAGTGTATTTGGTCACATACCCACGTTTTCCCACCTTGACGGGGGTAATGAGCAGGTTGAAAGACGCGTCTTACTACACAAAAAGCCACCCTCCCGGGGTCACCGGAAGCGGTGGCTTTGATGAAGATCGAGGCGCGCTAGGACACGTAGGTCACGTTGGAAGTAATCACACCCCAGACCTCGGTTCCCAGCGTCACCGCCAGCGCTAGCAACACAGTCACAAACAGCGCCATCGTGTCATAGAACTCCAAGTCCTTAATCAGCAACAGCACCATGATGAGGATGACCACCTTGAGCAACCAGCCGCCGAGCACCACAGCCATCGTGGTCGAGGGCGTAGTCCGCGCGGTAAGAAGCACCGAAGCTGCGGTAAAGAGCACGAAGCCGCCTCCGATAGCGGCACCGACGAGCACTCCCCAAATGCCAGGCAACCCACGAACGCCACCCCAGATGGCTAGGGATGCGATGGTCACTACGACGAGGCCAATGGCTCCGAGGCGCAGGGCGCGCTTGAGGGGACGCCGGTGATCGTCATAGGGCGATAGCTCTTCGGAAGTCGTTGAATCAGTCACAGCCCCATACCCTACCTCAGGAGGGATCCGTTTCCAGCACCACGCTAGTCGAACGCGGCCGGCGTCCAATCTTACCCTGGCGCAGCGGAATCAAGGTCACGCCAAAGGCTACGAGGAGCGCAAAAACAGCGAGCACCACCGCGACAGGGGCTGGAACGATGGAGAAGGAAACCGCCCCGAAAGCCACCGCGGAGACCCACAGGTAGAGCACCAGCACGGTGCGGCGGTGCGTATGCCCCAGCGACAGCAGCCGGTGGTGGATGTGCGCCTTATCGGCAGCGAAGGGCGAACGCCCCTGCGAAACACGCCGAATGACCGCCCAGACAAGGTCCAGGACTGGAATAAAGACCGCGGCAACGACGACGATGACGGGTGACATCAGCGCCACGATGTCCACGGTGCCGTAGAGGGACATGTTGATCTTGCCGGATGCTGAGGTCGACGCCGCGGCGAGCAACAAACCAATCAGCATCGCTCCGCTATCCCCCATGAAAATGCGGGAGGGCTCAAAATTATGCGGAAGGAATCCAGCACACACACCAACAAGTGCCGCCGCAATAATCGCGGGCGGATAGGCCGATACGGTACCGCCTTGGTCATGCAGAACAGTCAAGGAGAAGACCAGGATGGCCCCGCCGGCAATCATGCCCAGCCCGGCCGCCAAGCCGTCGAGGCCGTCGACGAAGTTGATGGCATTAATGAGCAGTACGGTAAAGAAAGTGGTCAAGAGTGTTCCCTGGACCTGATCCAGGATGACCGTCGTTCCATCACCAAAAGGCAGAAAGAGAAGCGTCCAGGTCAAGCCCAATCCGCTCATAATGGCTGCGGCAACGAGCTGCCCGATGAGTTTGACCAAAGCACTCAGTTCCAACAGGTCATCCACCACACCGACAACCACGATGGCGGCAGCGGACCAGAGCACAGCGTTCATCTCTGGCGTGACGGGCATAAACCCGCGAGTCAAGGCTGGAAGCTGGCCGGCGAGGTACACGGCGGCAGCAAACCCCGTAAACATCGCCACTCCGCCAAGCTGCGGGGTGGGCTGGGAGTGACTATCGCGCAGGCGGATCTCCGCCACCTGGCCACTGCGCACCAGAAAGGTGCGCACCAGTCCGGTGGTGAGGTAGGTAAACGCCGCGGCGACGAAGATCACCAACGCCAGCTCCCGCAGCGGCACTCCGGTTCCAGCCACTGATGTCTCCTTAAGAGGATTGGGAGCCCGGGCGTGTGCGCAGGGACTCTGCAGACACTCCGATGACCTCGCCGATCTGCTCGGCGCTCAAAGCACCTTCGCGCAGCAGATACGGGTGTGAGCCGGACAGATCAATGATGGTGGAGGGCTTGCCCACCTCAGCTTCTCCCCCGTCGAGGTAGACCGTGACGGCCTTACCCAGCTGCTGCTTGGCAGCAATCGCGGTGGTGGGCGGAGTCTGTCCAGAGATATTCGCGGAAGACACCGCCATGGGTCCGACCTCGCGGAGGAGCTCGATTGCAATGGGGTGCAGGGGCATGCGCAGCATCACCGTGCCGCGGGTATCGCCCAGGTTCCACGGAAGCGAAGGCGCTTGCGGGACCACGATGGACAAACCTCCCGGCCAGAAGGCCTCGATAAGCGTTTGTGCGGTGTCATCCAGAGAGGCGACAAGGCCTTTCACGGTGTCCCAGGATCCCACAAGGACCGGCACCGGCATGTCTGGGCCGCGGTGCTTGGTGGCCAGCAGGCTCGCAACGGCGTCGTTATCGAAGGCGTCGCAGCCCAACCCGTAGAGCGTATCGGTGGGCATGACGACGAGTCGGCCTGACTTAGCCGCCTTGACGGCAAGGGCCATTCCTTCCTCGCGCTCAGCAGCGTCCGCACAGTTATAAATCTGTCCCTGCATTGGTCTCTCCTTAATCCCGTTCCTATCGGCTTGTCGACCAATCTTCGACCAATCTACTGTACTCCCCGTTCGGCCGTGACAAAGCGGGCAGTGCCAGTCAGATCCTTAAGTACCTCGATGCGCGTAAACCCGCCATCCGCACGCAGGGCTTCTTGCACCTGTTCAGACGTGTCATCATCGTGTTCAATACCCACCTTTCCGCCGGGGCGCAGCAGCGCAGCGATGGACGGAATCATCGCGTTGATGGTCTCCATGCCGTCTGCTCCCCCAAACACCGCCTCGTGGGGGTCTTGGTAGACCTCCGGATCCAGGTCCGGGGTCTCGGGGACATAGGGCGGGTTGGTCAGCACGAGGTCGACGGTGCCGTGCAGTTCTGGCAAGAGGCCAGCGTCGGTGACGTCGCCTTGCACCACGTTCACCGACCTCGCCCCGCCGCGCACAGTAGTCGCAGCGTTGCGGCGGGTGTAAGCCAAGGCGGCGTCGGCAAGCTCTACTGCCCACACCTCGGCCTGCGGTACGTAGTGGGCGACGTACAACGCCAGCGCACCGGATCCGGCGCACAAATCCACGACGCGGGGAGGGTGCGCGTTAGTCTTCGTCATCTCCCGCGAGTTAAGTTTCGTCATCTCCCGCGAGTTAAGTTTCGTCAGAAACTTAACTCCCCAGTCGGCGAGCACCTCCGTCTCTGGGCGCGGAATGAACACGCCGGGGCCGACCTCGAGTTCGAGGGGACCAAACCACGCCACTCCTAGGATGTGCTGGAGGGGCTCGCGCGCTTCACGACGCCCCACCAACGCCCCATATGCCACGTCAAAGCCGGGGATCGGAGCCTCGTTTAGCGGGATATCCATGTGGCCGCAGTGAATGAGGTGGGCAGCCAACAGGCGCGCATCCCACTCGGGTGAGGGTACCCCGACAGCGCAAAAGCGCTCCGTGGCATCACGAAGCGCCTCCTTATAGGTGTGAAAAGTCACCGTATCTAACCGTGCCTTAGCCTTCGGCCTCAAGACGCTCCGCGCGCTCCTGGGCTTGCAGAGCTTCGATGAGATCCTGCATATCGCCGTCGAGCACGGAGTCAAGGTTATTGGCCTTGTAACCAATGCGGTGATCGGTGATGCGGTTTTCCGGCCAGTTATAGGTGCGGATGCGCTCCGAGCGGTCCATGGTGCGCACCTGGGAGGCGCGCTGCTCGCCGGCCTCGGCCTCGCGGGCCTCGCGCTCCATCTGGTCCAGGCGAGCCTGCAGCACCTGCAGGGCACGCGCCTTGTTCTGAATCTGCGAGCGCTCCTTCTGACAGGTCACCACCAGGCCAGTGGGCAGGTGGGTAATACGCACAGCGGAGTCAGTGGTGTTCACGCCCTGACCACCCTTACCGGAGGAACGGTAAACGTCGACACGGATGTCCTTGTCATCGATATTGACGGAGTCGATCTCCTCCGGCTCCGGGTAGACCAACACACCAGCCGCAGAGGTCTGGATGCGGCCCTGGGACTCGGTCACCGGCACGCGCTGTACACGGTGGACGCCGCCTTCAAACTTGAACACGCTCCACGCGCCATCGCGCGAGGGGGTCTTGGACTTGAAGGAGATGGACATATCCTTCACTCCGCCAAGGTCGGACTCGTTGAGGCCCAGAACCTCCCACTGGAATCCTGCCTTGTCGGCGAAACGCTCGTACATGCGGGCCAAGTCGCCGGCGAAGAGCGCTGCCTCTTCACCACCAGCACCGGCCTTGATCTCCATGATGATGTCCTCGGAGTCATGCTCATCGCGCGGGGCTAGCAGGTCCGCGAGTTGCTCCTCCAGCTGCACGACGAGCGGCTCGAGGCGGTCCACCTCAGACTGGAACTCGTGATCCTCGTAGGCCATTTCCTTGGCGTCGGTCAAATCCTGGCGGGCCTGGACCAGCTCTTCGTTGACGGCGACGATAGGGCGCAGCTCAGCGTAGCGCTTTGATAGCTTGCGGAATTGCGATTGATCCCCGGCTACTTCTGGGTCAGCCATCTGCATTTCGATGCCTTGGTACTCGGAGATGATGTCATCAACGAGGGAAACCTGGCTAGACATTACTTGTAGTCCTCCTCGTCCGTGTCTGCCGCCATGGGCGCGGACGAAGCGACCTGCATGAGGAACTCGCCGTTGGAGCGGGTCTTCTTGAGCTGCTTGATGAGCAGGTCAATGGCGGCGAAGGAGTCCAGGCCGGAGAGGATGCGGCGCAGCTTGGTCATGATGCGTGCCTCCTCCGGAACGAGCAGGAGCTCGTCCTTGCGGGTACCGGAGGGGTTGACGTCCACGGCCGGGAAGATGCGGCGCTCGGAGATGGCGCGGTCGAGCTTGAGCTCGGCGTTGCCGGTGCCCTTGAACTCCTCGAAGATGACAGTGTCACCGGTGGAGCCGGTCTCCACCATCGCGGTGGCGATGATGGTCAGCGAGCCGCCGTTTTCGATGTTGCGGGCAGCGCCCAAGAAGCGCTTCGGCGGGTACAGGGCGTTGGAGTCCACACCACCGGAGAGGATGCGGCCGGATGCCGGGGAGGAGTTGTTGTAAGCACGGCCTAGGCGGGTGATGGAGTCGAGCAGAACGACGACGTCCTTGCCCTGCTCCACCAAGCGCTTGGCGCGCTCGATAGCCAGCTCCGCCACCGAGGTGTGCTCTGACGGAGGGCGGTCGAAGGTGGAGGCAATGACCTCACCGTTAACGCTGCGCTGCATGTCCGTGACCTCTTCGGGGCGCTCGTCCACGAGGACCACCATGAGGTAGCACTCCGGGTTATTCGTGGCGATGGCGTTGGCGATGTTCTGCAGGATCGTCGTCTTACCGGCCTTCGGCGGGGAGACGATGAGCGCGCGCTGGCCCTTACCAATCGGCATGATGAGGTCGATGACGCGAGTGGTGAGGATCTTCGGGTCCGTCTCTAGGCGCAGACGCTGGTTCGGGTAGAGCGGGGTGAGCTTGGCGAAGTTCGGGCGCTCCTTCGCGGTGGACGGATCCAGGCCGTTGACGGTGTCGACCTCCACCAGCTGGTTGTACTTGCGGCGGTTGCGGCCGTTGCCGTGGGTGTGGGTCGGGCCGGAAACTTTGACCTTGCCGGTCAGAGCGTCACCAGAGCGCAGGCCTAGGCGGCGCACGAGGTTGTTGTTGACAAAGACATCGGAGCTCGCCGCACGGTAACCGGTGGTGCGCAGGAAGGCCACGTTGTTGTCCACAACCTCGAGGATGCCGCCGACTACCTGCACTTCATCGCCCTCGCGGATCTGCAGGTCATTGCCACCATTGCCGCCGTCGCGGTCACGACCGCGGCGGTTGCGACGGTTACGGCGGTTACGGCGGCCACCACCACCGTTGTTGTCATCATCGTTGCGGTGGTTATCGCGGCGGTTGTTGTTCTGGCCACCGCCGTTATTGCCGCCGTTATGACCGTTGCCACCGTGGCCGTGGTCACCGTTGTCGGAGTTCTTTCCGCCACGGGACTGGTTGTCCGACTTGGCGTTGTTGTCCTCGGCGCCATTGTCATTCCCGTTGCCCTTGGACTCTCCGCGGGCCTCGCGCTCTTGACGGCGAGCGCGGTTGCGGCGGGCGCGGCGGGCCTGAGAACGGGACTCGTAGCGCTGCTCGTCGTGGCCGTCCTTGTGCTCGGACTCGTGAGCACCGTCCTCACCCTTGTGGGCATTCTCGGATTGCTGCTGCGACTGCTCCTGCTGACGCTTCTTGTCCTGCTCCGGTTGCTCGGAGGCCTGGTCAGCAGCACCGGCGGGGCGCGAGGCCTTGCGGGCAGCGCGACGCGGCTGTGCGTCCTTAGCCTCGCCCTCGGCAGCAGCCTTTGCGCCGCGTGCCGGAACCTGGCCGGTGGTCAGTGCGGTGATGAGGTCCCCCTTGCGCAGTCCAGAAACGCCGCGAAGTCCGCGCTCCGCAGCCAGCTTGCGCAATTCCGGCAGCTTCAGGGATGCGAGATCCTGTGCTGCGGTCTTGTCCGTATCGCTCACGGATATCCTTTCGTCGCTTCACCAACGCGCGCCGTCTTATCTGCCGCACCTGCACTGTGTGTGGTGCTGTTCCAAGCGGGCGTTGGAAGCCAGTGTGTAATTGAGATGGTCCGCCGCCACCAGCGAGTTCACGCGACCGCGATCCCCGTGGGCGGTGGTTGTCTTGGCTCTCCCCTCTTTTTTCGGCCCTGCGGTACAGAACTTTAGGAACCCCTTGCAGAACTCCTGAAAGATCTGAAAAGGATGCGGCCGCGGGTCAATCGCGGGGAGATATTTTTAAGAAGGCGACTGCGAGCGTATCTCTCCCCTCTCACCGCCGCGCGCACCGTTGGACTGCCATGAGTTTTCACCGCAGGTGTGTGCGCCGTGGAGGGAGCTCGGAGGTGCGAGGAAGGCTTTCCCCGCCAGTCGCGAACAACTATACCGTATCCTTCCACCGCGCTCACACTGACACGGCTAAAGTAGTGCGCATGCTCTCCACAATGCAGGATATCCCGCTGTCCCTCACTCGCATCCTGGAGTACGGTTCCACTGTCCACGGCCAAACCCAGGTGGTTACGTGGCACAGTGCCAATCCCGGCAATGAACGCGAAGAAACCACCTTCGCCGATATCGGCGCACGCGCCGCTGCCTTCGCCCACGCCCTGCATGACACCCTCGGCATCACTGGTGATGAACGTGTGGGCTCCCTAATGTGGAACTGCGCCGAACACCTCGAAGTGCTCTTTGGCACTGCCTGCAAGGGCGCGGTGTTTACCCCGCTCAACAAGCAGCTGATGAATGATCAGATCCGGCACATCATCAACCACGCTGAGGTCCGCGTCATCGTCGCGGATTGCCGCCTCGCCGAGCAACTGGACCAGGTTCTGGAAGGCGTGGACTGCGTGCGCGCGGTGGTATTCACGGGCGTCGACAAGCCCAGCACCGCTCTGCCGGGCAACGTCGAGGTATATAGTTATGAGCAACTGCTGGATGGGCACTCCACCGTGTATGACTGGCCGGTTCTCGATGAGCACACCGCCGCCGCGCTGTGCTACTCCACCGGCACCACCGGTGCACCCAAGGGCGTGCTCTACTCCCACCGCGCCCTGTACTTGGAAGGTATGCAGCTGCGCTCCTCCGATTCCTTGTGTGTGACCCACGGGGAAACATTTCTGTGCTGCATCCCCATCTACCACGTGCTGAGCTGGGGAGTTCCCTTTGCTGCGTGGATGACGGGCACGCCGCTGGTGCTTCCCGACGCCGACGTCTCCCCCGCCACCCTGGCCAAAATCATCGCCGCCACCTCCCCGCGCGTGGCGCACGGTGTGCCCACCATTTGGATTCAGCTCTTCGTGCACTACCTCAAGAACCCGCCGGAGCGTATGACATTGACGGAGATCTTCGCTGGTGGCTCCCCTGTGCCGCCGCAGCTCATCAAGAGCTGGGAAGAGCGCTACGGCGTGGACGTGGTCCACGTGTGGGGCATGGCGGAAACCACCACGGTGGGCACCGTGGCGCGCCCGCCCTCAGGTGCTTCGGGTGAAGCCCGGTGGGCCTACCGCATTTCCCAGGGGCGCTTCCCCTCCTCCCTGGAATACCGGGTGGTCAATGACGGCCACGTGGTCAACACCACCGACCGCAATGCGGGCGAGATTCAGGTGCGCGGCAACTTGGTCACCGGCTCCTATTACCACTCGCCCACCTCGGAGGATGGCGGCGCTGCTCACGAGTTCCGCGGGAAAGACGTCGAGGACGCGGCTTCCAAGTTCACGGCGGACGGCTGGCTACGCACAGGCGATGTCGGCTTCGTCACCGAGGATGGCTTCCTTACCGTGGAGGATCGTGCGCGCGATGTCATTCGCTCCGGTGGTGAGTGGATTTACTCCGTGCAGTTGGAGAACCTCATCATGGCCAACCCGGTGGTACTCGAATGCGCCGTCATTGGCTACCCCGACAAACAGTGGGTCGAGCGCCCGCTGGCTGTCACCGTGCTCGCCGCAGGCATCAGCCCCACGATTGAGACCGCCGAGCGCCTGCGCAACGGTATGCGCTCTGAGCTGCCCTCTTGGATGCTGCCGGAGTACTGGACCTTCGTGAAAACCATCGATAAAACCTCGGTGGGCAAATTCGATAAGAAGGACCTGCGCGCCCACCTTGCGGAGGGCGAGTACAACATCATCCGTCTCAAGGGCCCGGGTGAGGCGCAGCGCCTCGATGCTGCGGACGGCACGCCACAATAGACGACTATAGATTCGCTTTTACTCCGGCTAAAGTGTGGTTAATGTCTGATCGCGTCTTTTTACCTACGCCCTCCCCGCGCGGAATCCCCCGTGGCGGGGCCGACGCAACGGCTGCGGATCTCCCGCCTGCCCTACCCGATGGTCGCCGCAACTTGCTCGACCGTTACGGACGCCAAGCACGGGATCTTCGTGTCTCGCTGACCGATCGATGTAACTTGCGCTGCACTTATTGCATGCCCGCTGAAGGTCTCGAATGGATGCCCACCGAACAGACTCTCAACGACGAAGAGACCATCCGCCTCATCCGGATTGCCGTGACCCGATTGGGTATCCGTCAGGTGCGCTTTACCGGAGGCGAACCTTTGCTGCGCAAGTCGCTAGAGAAGATTATTGCCGCCACAACGCAGCTACGCACAGACGAACATTTGGTGCCCGGCACCGCCCTGACAACCAATGGCTTGGGACTCTCCCGCCGCCTGGACGGCCTCATTGAAGCTGGACTGAATCGCGTCAACATCTCGCTAGACACCATTGATCCCGCCCTCTATGCTCGCCTCACCCGGCGCGACAGGATCAAAGACGTCTTCGCTGCTATTGAAGCCGCCACGGAGGCCCACCGCGAAGGGCGTCTAGGCACAGTCAAAGTCAATGCTGTGGTGATGCCCGGAGTTAATGAAGAGGATATCGTTCCCTTGGCGCGCTACTGCCTGAAGCACGGGGCGCAGCTACGATTTATCGAGCAGATGCCCCTAGGCCCGCGCGAAGAATGGGAACGCTCTCGGATGGTGACCGCGGAAGATATCTTGGCTCGTTTGGGTGAAGAATTCGAGCTCACACCTGTGCAAAGTCCCCGCGGCTCAGCCCCCGCCGCGCTGTGGAACGCACAATCACGCGATGGCTTTATACCGGCAGGCCGAATCGGCGTCGTCGCATCCGTGACAAGGCCTTTCTGCGGCAATTGCGACCGCACGCGACTCACCGCGGACGGCGCTGTGCGTAACTGCTTGTTTGGGAACTCTGAGACATCCTTGCGGGACTTGTTGCGCAGCGGCACCAGCGACGCGGAACTCGCCGCCGCGTGGGCAGGCGAAATGTGGAAGAAGCTTCCGGGCCATGGTGCGGATGATGAAGGATTCCTCCAGCCCGATCGCCCGATGTCCGCCATCGGCGGCTAGATTGGGTGCAATGACAAGCACTGGGACTGGCTTAAGCATTGAGGAGTACTTCGACCGCCTCCACGCATTGGTTCGCGCCCTGCCTGCGGAGCGCGCCCCCCTTCTACAAGGCCGCGTTCTGGCCGAGCCACTCTTCGCCCGCCTTCCCCTCCCGCCGCAGGATAATTCGGCGATGGATGGCTTCCTCATCCCAGCTCCGTCCTCACCTGATGACGTCACCAAGCCATTCACCCTGCCTGTCATAGGGGATGTCCCAGCAGGCTCACCCGCCCAGGTCCCGCAGCCTGGGACCGCGGTGCGAATCATGACTGGCGGGGAGGTTCCGGAGGGGTTTGATGGCCTGGTCATTCCAGTAGAAAGCACCGATGTGCCCCCGGGGCCCGGACCTGTGCCTGAAACCGTCACGGTGCACCACCTGCCCGACCATAACCATATCCGGCGGCGCGGCTCCCACATCAGCGCCGGCCACCAACTCGCCGGTTCTGCCACGCTTGTCGACGCCCCCCTTATCGCCGCCGCCCTCTCCTCTGGTGTAGACGCCGCCGTGGTTCACCGCATCCCACGAGTGACCATCATTGCCACTGGTGAGGAGCTGCTCAACGGCCAGCTTTCCGATTCGAATGGGCCCATGCTCGAAGCCCTCATTTCTTCCACCGGTCTCTGCGAGATCACCCGCACGGCCTGTGGAGATTCCCCCGTTGAGCTGCACCGGCGCTTCAACGCGGCCGCTGCGGATTCCGATCTCATTGTCACCACCGGTGGCGTGTCCGCAGGCGCTTTCGACGTGGTCCGCGCTGTGATCGAGGATGCCGTGGAACGCGATTCTTACTGGTTCGGGCACGTCAACCAGCGGCCCGGCGCGCCACAAGGCCATGCGCTCTGGGACGGTATCCCCGTGGTGTGTTTGCCGGGCAACCCGGTGGCAGCGTTTGTCTCCGCACACCTCTACCTCACCCAACTGCTGTGCTCTCTGCGCGGACTGCCCCGCCCCACGGGTGTCAAGGACCGGCCGTGCCTCACCGCCGTCGCCGGTGCGGACTTCCCCGAACCGCACCACCCGCTCATTCAGCCGTGCTCCATCACCATGGCCGAAACCATCACCGCAAGCCCACCGCCGGGTCCGCGTATGCGCAGCCACCACGTTGCCGCGCTACCGGGCACACACGGCTTTGCACTGTTAACGAGTCCGGTCTCCGCCGGCGAGCAACTTACCGTCTACCCCTACTAGCTTCACAATCCGCCTCCACATCCCCACCCCTCCGTTGCTGCCAAAGATCGCGCATCTGAACACCCGGATCGGCCTACTCTTCGTCAGCTAGGCTAGGTCCACGCTAGGAAAGGATTCTTGTTTAGACATGAAGTTCACTCACCTCAATGCCGCCGGCTCCGCCTACATGGTGGACGTCACCGAAAAACAGCCCACGGTACGCACAGCTACCGCCCAAGGCGAGGTCGCGTGCTCACCAGAAGTTCTCACCGCGCTGCAGGAGGGAACCGTGCCTAAGGGCGACGTGCTTGCGGTTGCGCGTGTTGCTGGCATCGCGGCGGCCAAGAAAGTTCCTGATCTCCTTCCGCTGGCCCACACCATTGGGGTACATGGCTGTGCGGTGGATATTGAGCTGTGTGAAGACCACGTTTTCATCGAAGCCACAGTTCGCACCGCCGACCGCACCGGCGTGGAAATGGAGGCGCTCACCGCGGTGAACATCGCCGCCCTAGCGCTCATCGACATGGTAAAAGGCGTCGACCGCTCCGCCTATATCCGGCGCTGCGGCATCACCGCAAAGTCCGGCGGTCGCTCGGGTGATTGGTCCCGCGAACTGCCCGGCGCGGAAGGATAGAGAACAATGCCAGGTGTCATTGTTTTGGCGGGCGGACGCGGCACACGCATGGGAGGCGTGGACAAGGCAAGTATCACTCTCGCCGGTGAGCGCCTTATCGACCGCCTCCTGCGCCAGCTTCCTTATGGCGCGCCGGTAGCGGTCGTCTCGCCCTATCGTTTGGGCATGCCCCAGGTGTGCGAAAGCCCCCTGTTTGGCGGGCCTGCCGCAGGCATCGCTGCGGGCCATGCCGCGCTGGTCAGCTCCTCAGAGCCCACCACCGCCATCTTTGCCGTCGACGCCCCGGATTCCCCGCGTATCCTGCCTGTCCTAGAACAGGCCTTAGAAAGCTCCGATGCTGATGCCGCAGTGGCCACCCTCGATGGGCGCCTCCAACCGCTGTGCGCGCTGTGGCGCACTAAGGCCCTCACCCGCGCGCTGGAGGAGCTCGGAGATCCACGCAACAAGCCGGCCATGCACTTACTGAGGCTCGCGGGCACCATCGCCGAGGTCGAGGCAACGCCCGCAGTGCGCGATATCGACACCATGGACGAATTACGTATACGGCGCGAGCGCCTTGCTACTCAACGATAATCTGACCGTGCTGGCCCTTCTCCGCGTTCGTCATGAGGTGGTTCACAAAGGAATAGGTGCCCGGCTCGTTGAAGGTCATCTCCACGAATCCGCCCTGGGCAGGTAAGAGGTCCAGCGCCTGGGAGCCGGAATCCTTCGCGCCCTTAATGAGGTAGGTGCCTTCCTTGTACACGGTGTCGAATTGCTCGCCCACGACGTGGAAGCTCAAAGGAAGATCGGGGCCCAGATTAACCAGCCAGATACGCACGGTATCGCCCGCCTTGGCGCGCAGCGGTGCTAAGCCCTCGTCATATTGATTGGGATAGTAGTTGAAGGCGGTGAGGTCATAGTCGCCATTGCTGACTCGCTGCGCATCCGCACCTTCAGCTTCCCTGCCCGCGGTAGCGAGGAAGATTTCGCTGGCCGTCATGACGTACTCCGCATCAACGTCCCCCAGTGCATCCTCACCACGCGGATCGATAATGACTGCTCCCGCCATGCCGTTAGCAATGTGCAAGCTCATCGGCATCGTTGAGCAGTGATACATCCAGATGCCTGCCCGGTGCGCTACAAATTCGTATGTCAGCGACTCACCCGGCTGGATCGTCTTCATATTCTCATCCGGGTTGACCTCACCAGCGTGAAAGTCCACCGAATGTCCCATCGAGCCCTCATTCTTGATAGTGATGCGGAACGTATCCCCTACCTTGCCGCGCAGGGTTGGTCCGGGTGCCTGCCCGTTGAAGAGCCACCGGGTTTGGCGCACTCCTGGGGCGACTTCCATTTCCTTCTCTGTCATCACCCAGGTCTCCTCGTGAAGGTCGCCTTCCACGGGAGCAAGGGAGGCATCGACGGCGTCAAATCCCTCACGGGCTTCCATGCGCTCGGCCGCTGAGGGCACCGTCGCCGGGGCACCAGCAGAGCCCGTGCTTGCCGACGCTCCCGCATGCTCATGTTCCCCAGATGCTGGCTCGTCAACGTTGACCATAAACGTCATGCCCTGCATCTTGTGGCCGGCGATCGTGCAATAGCCTTCCACAGATTCATCGATGATCCCGGCATCCAGCTGCACGGTCTCACCCGGTTCCACCCTTCCGGTCTCCTCACGGCCGATCTTCAAGTCATGGACCTGGTCGCCCGTGTTATGAAAATTCACCACCAGATGGCTGCCCGCAGCCACGTCGATGGAGGAAGGGACAAAGGCCATGCCGTCGACAGAGACATCCACAGTGACGGCATCAGCGGAAGCTACCAGCGCCGGATCCTGTTTGCCTATCCGCGAATTGGTCACTGCCAGTGCAATGACCGCCACCAAGGCAACAATGATGATGAGCCAGGATGCCCACTGCTTCTCAGAATGCTCCTTTTTAACGGGCACGCTTGACATGAACTTCTCCTTGAGATGACGAGACGGCCCACACTAGGGCCGCACAATTGGCGATGAGGCCTAGCCCCATCATGATAAGCCCGGCGACGAACACACCAGTAATGCCAGTGAGGCTCAGCACGCCGCCAAGGTTGATAAGCGCTACGCGCACAAGCCCTGGAAGGTGGCCTCGCGCGGGATGAGCAGCCCCGGCCAGGATGGGCAGCATGTGGTGGAGTACCCCGGTCACGAGCTGCAGGAGGCCGGCGCCGACGAATGCGGGCATCAGCAGCAACGTCACCGCGCGTGGGTAAGCCCCGACGAGAGTGGCTGCCGCGTCACCGGCACAAAGTGCCAGCATCCATACCAGTCCCGCCATCGCGGACACGCTTGCCGTGGTCTTCACGCCACCAAGCGCGCCGGCAAGTACTGGCTGAATGATGAACACAGCGGCAAGAACGGTGAGTAGCTGCGCCATGCCGGCGGCGCGGGTGAGCCCGGAGGCGTCGGCAAGCATGGCCACCCCCAGCCCCACGCAATGCACGGTCAGAGCCCGACTACACCGCGCCCGAGCCACCGGGGAAATGGGGGTGCGGGTCAACGTCGGCAGCAGCGTGACTACGGTGCCCACAATGGTAAGCAGTGCAAACCCCCACACCATGCCGCGTGAATGCGCGGCCACCAACAGCGAGTAATTCCCCACCCCGTGCGCGGCCAGAATGACCATCAGCACAGAGATCACCATGAAGCACGCCGCGGCCAGATAAAAGGGCACGGTGACTGCGAAAGAGCCAGAAAGAGAGCCTCGAAGCCTGGTCCACAATGCCCACACGTGCCACCCCACTGCGACGATCACAAATGCGGAGCCAGTATCCGCGAGCACGCCCCAGTCGTAGCCTGCGCGATCAACAAGTAGCAGAACCAGCCCCACCTGCACTAGGCCTACCCGCGCGCCCACCCCGCGGAAGCCGGCAGCCGGGGTGCGGGTCAGTGCCTCAGTGAAGTGGGTGCTAAATACGAGGATGGCGGTGGTCAGCGCTCCGAGAGTAAAGGGATGAATGAGGTCCCACCACACCACGGGTGCTCCCAGATAGTTCGCCACGGTGATACCCACACCCACCGCGATCCACAAGGCAACCAGGCTAAAGGCGATGGTGTGCCAGCGTCGACGAGCAGCCAAGGAAGCGTCACGCAGAGGCACGTCTGACATTTTTATTTGCACGGATATAATCGTAGTAAATTGCTTGTAGGGGTAGCAACGCCCGCTCCCCCTAGAGAATCGAAAAGGAAACGATCAATGAACTTGCCGCTTATCGACGCCTCCAAGGGCCAGGACATCCCCACCCTCAACGCCTCCGAAATCCCTCACGCAGTGCGCCACGGCGCCATCCATGGAGCGCTGGGCACCCTCAACGTGGGCGAAGCCATGATCCTCATAGCTCCGCACGACCCGCTTCCACTGCTCAAAGAGGTGGACCAGCGGGAGGAGGTTTTCACTCGCGAGTATCTTAAGAAAGAACCACAAGACGTCCACATCAAATTCACGCGAACCGCCTAAAGCTTCCGTAAGCTGACTGAACATGCGCCTCGCAAAGATTGCAATCCCCGTCATCGCCGCCGCGGTGACCGTTGCCGGTTGTGCCTCTGACTCCGGAGATCCGTTGCAGGTATTCGCTGCGTCTTCCACGCGGGTGCTCAATGACGAACTCTCTCGTGCCTCCGAGACTCCGCTCGCCTTCAACAACGGCGGCTCTTCCGCTCTGGTACAGCAAATCAATGACGGCGCGCCCGCAGACCTTCTCCTCACTGCCTCTCGGGAAACCATGGAGAATGCACTTGCTCAGGGCAGCGTGGACGCTCCCGTAGCCTTAGCCAGCAACGTCATGGTTATGGTCGTGCCGAAAGGTAATCCCCAAGGTCTGCGCTCCGCGGCAGACCTGGAGCCCTCGGCACGCCTAGTTCTCTGTGATCCGAGCGTGCCGTGCGGAGCCATTTCCACGCGCATTATGGAGGCCAATGGCTGGCATCTGCACGCATCATCTTTGGAGAGCCAAGTCGCTGATGTCCTGGGAAAGGTTGCCTCCGGTGAAGCGGACGCCGGGTGGGTCTATTCCACCGACGCCGCCGCCAGCGAGGACGTCGAGGCCATCCCGCTCGCCCACGCGGAAGACTTCCGCAATGAGATCATGGGCGCGGTGGTGTCTGATTCACACCGCCACGAAGAAGCCCAAGAAGTCCTCTCGCTCCTCGAGTCGGATTTTGATAGCACCTGGGAAAAGTTCGGTTTCACGCCGGTGAACTAGGTGTCGCGTATGATTCTGCGCGAGCAGCGCCCACGGACCCCTTGGCCGGTTATCGCCGCCGGCGTGCTCGCGGCTATCTACGTCCTTGCCCCTGTCCTCGCGCTGGGAGTGCGGGTGCCCTGGAGGCAGCTCTCGGAGACGCTGAGCTCGCCGATGACCCAGGATCTTCTCCGCGTCAGCCTGTTCGCGGCGGCGTGGTCTACAGTGCTGTCCACGTTGCTCGGCACCTGCTTGGCGCTGTGGCTGCAGCAGCTACACCGCGTCTCCCACCTGGTGAGGCTGGTGGTCTACCTCCCCTTGGCCATGCCTCCCGTCGTGGGTGGCTTGGCTCTCACTGCGCTGCTGGGGCGCCGTGGGCTGCTTGGCCCTGCGCTTGAGCAGGCTGGACTGCACGTGTCTTTCGCCTTCCCGGGTGTCGTGGCAGCCCATGTCTTCGTCACGCTTCCCTTCGTGGTGGTGGCGGTGGACTCCGCGCTGCGGCAACTCGATCCTGAGGTCATCGCCAGCGCGCGCGGCATCGGCTTAGGAGCGGGAACCATCCTTCGGCGCATCATTCTCCCGGCCATCCGCCCCGCTGTGCTCACCGGTGGTGCGCTAGCTTTCGCCCGCTCACTGGGTGAATTCGGAACAACTATCACCTTCGCTGGTTCCCTGCCCGGCTCGACCCGGACCATGCCGAGCGGAATCTACCTAGAGCGCGAGGTCAGCGCGGACAACGCCTATGCCCTTTCCGCCGTGCTTATTGGAATAGCCATCCTTGCGCTCGCCGCCGCCGGACTGCCCCTGTTGCTGCGGCGTCGCCGCGAGCCGAAGGTGCGCATGCTCAAGCCGATGGATCCTGCGGCACTCCGGGCTGCAACCACCCCGGTGGGCAAAGCCCAGGACCTTTACGTCACGGTCGGCAACGCCACCACAACGTTCCGGGGCGGGCGCGTGACCGCGGTGGTCGGGCCCAACGGTGCCGGAAAGACCACGCTTCTGCGTTTCATTAGCGGGCGACTCCAAGGGGCACGCACCAACGCCGAACGCGTGATCATGCTTTCTCAAAACCCTGGGCTGCCGCCCACCGCCACCGTGGCTCAAGCTTTGACGATGGTGACCAAAGACCCGCAACGGACCGAAGAGCTGCTCAACGCCGCCGGATTGCAAGAGCTGGGCCATGTATCCGAGCTTTCCAGTGGTCAAGCCGCGCAGGTTGCCCTCCTCCGCGCGCTGGCGGCGCGCCCGGCGGTATTGGTTGCGGATGAGCCCTTTGCCGCCATGGACGTAGAATCCGCCGCGCGTTGGCGCTACTTACTGCGCCTTTCAGCCGCTGACCGTACCACCGTCATCGTCACCCACAGCCGCGTGGACCTCGACACGCTGGCGGACGACATCCTGGTGATGGAAGCCGGCAACATCATCTCTCAAGGCTCCGCGGAGCGCCTACTGGCACAGCCCCCGTCCCGCTTTATGGCAGAGCTGGCAGGCGTCAATGTGCTTCGCGGCTGCCTTCAGAATGATGCATTTCAGCCAGCTCGCAACGGCGAGCACTGGGCGGTCTTTCCCCAGACTGCGCTGCGCTTCGACCCCGCTGGCGCACTGAGCGCCACCATTCTGGCAGATCTTGGCAACACCACACTTGTTGATATTGACGGCCAACGGCTCACAGTGGACCAGCCAGCACCCCACAACGCCCCCGGGGATAAGGTGACCGTGGCCCTCGACACGCACGCTCTAACGGTCTATACCCGTATTTAATCCTGTGGATTTATCCACGTCGTGATGCATATCTTAGTGCCTCTACGCTGCCCAATAGGAGAAAATCAGGACCTCGGATGTAGGATCCTCCTAGAGGTTTCAAGGAGTCACAGTCCATGTCTGCATTTGTTACGCCCAGCCCCCGCTCATCCAGCGAGCTCTTTCCTGACACGATGAAGCTCTCCCCCAAGCAGCGCGACGTCCTCTCGGTCTTACAGAATTTCCCGCAAGGAGCACGGGCTGCAGAGATTGCGAAGAAGATGAGCATGCATGTCAACACCGCGCGCGGCCACCTAGATGAGCTCGTTCGCGCTGGCGCGGTGCGAGTAGTCACTGCTCCGGCGAAGGGGCGCGGACGCCCCTCACTGATCTTCCAAGTGCGGGTGCCGGACAACCGTTCAGTGGCGGAGGAATACGTCACGCTGATCAGCGTGCTCATCTCAGCGCTAGCAGAAAAAGACCAGCTCAACGATTATTCCTCCGAGCAAGCGCGGGAGCTTGGCCGCGAATGGGCCAAAACTGCGGCCACCAGCCATGGTGCTGAGGCACTCAGCTCGCTTTATCTGATGATGCGCGATATGGGCTTTGACCCGGTAACCTCGTCCGAGCACCTCGACGAGGAGGGCCGCACCGATGTGGAGCTACACGCCTGCCCATTTGTCAGCGCCGGTGTGGAGCCCTCCCCCTTCGTCTGCGCCATCCACGATGGCTACTTAGAGCAAACAGCCGCCGCTTCGGGCGGGCGGCTGAGCCTGAAGCTGATCCCAAAGTCCGGCAACGGTGTGTGCCGGATCAGTGTGGAAAAGGAGGCTAGCTAGCTAGCCTATCCGCGCTCGACAGAGACCGGCCCGGCGACCTCCAGCTCTAACACGCGAAGGTTCTGTCCGCGGGCATCCTCGAGGATTGCCTCCTCGATGGGCTCGGTGTGCAAGACCATGACGGTGGGGCCAGCGCCCGACAGGTAGGCGGCATAGCCGCGGTTGCGCAAGCGGTTAACCCACTCCGCGGTCACCGGCAGAACATCAGCGCGATAAGGCTGGTGCAGGCGGTCGCGGGTGCCCTCCCACAGCAGGTCCGGGTAGGCGGTTAGCGCCGCCACGTTCACTGCGGTGCGGGAGACGTTGAAGGCGGCGTCGGCATGCGTGACGTGCGAGGGAAGCACGCGGCGCACTGCCTGCGTTGAGGCGTGAAAATCCGGGACTAAGGCTGTGGCCTTGATAGTCGGGTGCACGTCCAAAGTGGCGGCGCGGTACTCCGGAAGCGAACGGCCGTCGACAGGCACGGTGGTCCACGAGACCACCGCGTTGCCCAGTACGGAGGCCGCAGCGTTATCCGGGTGCCCCTCAAAGGCTGAGGAGAGCTGAACAACCTGTTCCTCCGAGAGCGGGAACCCAGCCAGACCATTGCCTGCGGCCACACCGGCTACCGCGGCCGAGGCCGAGGAGCCCAAACCGCGAGACTGCGGGATGTTATTCGTGCACACCACGCGCAGGCCGGTAACTTCCACGTCGGCAGCCTTCAGTGCAGAACGGATGGCCTTGACTACCAGGTGGGAGCCATCGCGAGGCAGCTCGTCGGCGCCCTCGCCGAAGATCTCTACTTCCAAGCCGGAGCGAGTGACTTCTACCTCCACGGTGTCGTAGAGGCTCAGCGCGATGCCGAGGGTATCGTAGCCTGGGCCCAGGTTGGCCGAAGAGGCCGGGACCTGGACGGTGACCTTGGTGCCTGCTTCGATATCGATACTCATTGTTTTTACCTGTGCCCTTAGACGCCGAGGCGGATGACGGAGTGAACGGCCTTGACCTCATCGAGCTCGCCGAGAGCTGCGACGATATCTTCGAGTACTGCTTCCTTGGCCGCGTGGGTGACCACGATGAGGCGCGCGGTGGCATCGCCGTCTTCCTGGCGCACGGTGCGCAGGGAGACTCCGTGGCGGGCAAAGACTCCGGAGATAGCGGAGAGCACGCCGGTGCGGTCTTCAACTTCCATGTCGACGTGATAACGAGTTTCCACTTCTCCGAACTCCGCAATAGGTAGGTTGGCGTAGGTGTTCTCCCCCGGCGCACGGCCGCCGTGGACGATGTTGCGTGCCGCGCCGATGACATCACCCAGCACAGCAGATGCCGTCGGGTTACCGCCGGCACCGTTGCCGTAGAACATCAGGGAACCAGCGGCCTCTGCCTCAACGAAGATGGCGTTATAGGACTGGCTGACCGAAGCCAGCGGGTGCTCCTTCGGAACCAACGTCGGGTGCACGCGGGCGTTGACGGATTCCGCACCGGTCTCCTCGTCCACCAAGCGCTCACAGATCGCGAGAAGCTTAATGGAGTAGCCAGCCTGGTTGGCAGCTTTGATGTCATCGGCGGTGATCTTAGAAATACCCTCGCAGTAGACATCGTCGAAGGTCAGGCGGGTATAGAAGCCCAGTGATGCCAGGATGGCGGCCTTGGAGGCAGCGTCGTGGCCCTCTACGTCAGCGGTAGGGTCGGCCTCAGCGTAGCCTAAGCGCGTGGCCTCAGCCAGTGCATCCTCATAGGAAGCACCGGTGGACTCCATGGCGTCCAAAATGAAGTTGGTGGTGCCGTTGACGATTCCGGAGATGCGCTGGATCTTGTCACCGGCCAGGGAGCGGCGCAGCATGCCCACCACCGGGATGGCGGCGGCTACAGCGGCCTCAAAGTAAAGGTCGACGTCGGCACGGTCGGCAGCCTCAGCGAGCTCGTCCGCGTGTGCGGCCACGAGAGCCTTGTTGGCCGTGACCACGGACTTGCCTGCGTTGAGGGCAGCGAGAACCAGCTCGCGCGGGAAGTCAATGCCGCCGATGACCTCGACGACAAGGTCGATATCATCGCGCAGGACGAGGGCCTTGGCGTCGTCGGTCAGCAGCTCCGCCGGCACGCCTGGGCGCAGCTTATTCTTGTTGTGCACGGCGACGCCGCGGATCTCCACGGGGCCGCCGATGCGGTGCGCGAAAGCATCAGCGTTCTCCTGCACGAGGCGGAAAACCTCAGCGCCCACAGTGCCAAATCCAAGCAGCGCGATTCCTACGGGTTCGCCTTCGGGCTTCTTGCTACGGTACGTCGTCGTCATGGTGTCCCCTTGTTGAAATTGCGAAAGATTCTTACGTGCTAGCCCATCACTATACAGAACGAGCTGTCTATTTCTATACGAAACGGCCGGCACAACGTGCGACCGGCCATGTCTTTGTGAATAAAATGCAGTGAGCTGTGGCAACGCCGCGCTAGTCGACGTCCAACGCCAGCAAGTCCTCCACCGTTTCCCGGCGCAGCATGAGCGCGGCTTTGCCGTCACGCACGGAAACAACCGCCGGGCGCAAAGCGCCGTTATAGCGCGACGCCATCATGTACTGATAGGCGCCGGTGGTGGCGAAGGCGAGGAGGTCCCCGGTAGTGATATCCGAGGGGAAACGACGCTCGTTGACCAGAATGTCACCGGACTCGCAGTGGAAGCCCACGATGCGCGAGTCCACCGGCTCACCCTGGGTGCGGCGGTTGACCACGCGCACGTCATACTCAGAGCCATAGAGCGCCGGCCGGATGTTATCGGACATGCCGCCGTCCACGGAGAGGTAACGGCGCATCGGCAGATCCGCCTTGCCGGTCTCCACGTCCTTGACCGTGCCCACGCGGTATACGGTGACCGCGGAGGCACCCACCAGCGAGCGGCCGGGCTCCACCAGCACGAAGGGCGGCTTGATACCGAGCTCAGTGGCGGTGCGCTCCACGGCGTCGAGCAGGTCCTTAGCCAGCGTGGCGACGTCGAGGGCTTCCTCGTATTCCATGTAGGGAATGCCGAAGCCGCCGCCCAAGTCCAGCTCCTCAAGGGCAACACCGAGCTCGGAGTGAATGCGCTTGTATAGGCTCAGCACGCGCTCGGCGGCCAGCTTGAAGCCATCGGCATTAAACACCGAGGAGCCCACGTGACAGTGCAAGCCCACGAGCTTTAGGTTCGCGGATTCCAGCACCGTGCGAGCGACATCGAAGGCGGCGCCGGTGGACAGGGAAATGCCGAACTTTTGATCCTCATGAGCCGTGGCGATGAATTCGTGCGTGTGGGCATCCACACCGGGCTTGACACGGATCATCACCGGCTGCACACGGCCGGCGGCCGCCGCAATGCTGTTGAGGCGCGAGAGCTCCTCCGCGTTATCCAAGACCACATGGCCAATCCCCTCGTTTACGCACAGCTCAAGGTACTCGTCTTCCTTGTTATTGCCGTGCGCTGTCATGCGCTCCGGTGGGAAGTCCGCAGCGAGCGCCAGCTTGGCCTCGTTGAGGGAGGCCACGTCAAGGCACAGGCCCTCCTCATCTACCCAGCGGACGATGCGCTTGGTGATGAAAGCCTTGGAGGCATAGTGCACGTGATCGGGGCCGCCGAAGGCCTGGGCCATATCCCGGCAGCGTGAGCGGAAGTCCTGCTCATCAAAGACATAGAGCGGGGTGCCGTATTCTTCAGCCAGCTCGGTCAGGGAAACGCCACCAATCGAGACCACGCCATCCGAATCTCGAGCAGCGTTACGCGGCCACACGTGGGCCGGAAGAGAATTGAAATCAGTCATCGATACCTTGTCTTACATCGTCTCCGTCTTACATCTTCTCCGGTGCGCTTACCCCGACCATAGTCAAGGCATTGGCCATGACCTGGCGGGTGGCGCTGGCCAGGGCAAGGCGTGCGGAGTGAATCGACTCGGTCTCTTCACCAGCTTTCGGCAGCACCTGGCACTGGTCATAGAAGCGGTGGAACACAGCAGCAAGCTCCTCGGCATAGCGCGCGATGCGGTGCGGTTCGCGCAGCGTGGCGGCGGTGGCCACAACCTCCGGGAACTCGCCCAGGGTGCGGATGAGGTCGCCCTCCTTCTCGTGGGTGAGGAGGTCGAGGGAGGCATCGGCAAGCGCGGCGGTGTCGAAGCCCAGCTCTTCTGCCTTGCGCAGGATGGAGCAGATACGGGCGTGGCCATACTGCACGTAGTAGACCGGGTTATCCGCCGATTGGGAGGCCCACAGGCCCAAGTCGATGTCCAGGCTGGAATCCACGGAGGAGCGCACCAGAGAGTAGCGCGCGCCGTCGACACCGATGGCCTCGACGAGGTCATCAAGAGTGATGACGGTGCCGGCACGCTTAGACATCTTGACCGCTTGACCATCGCGGACCAGGTTGACCATCTGGCCGATGAGGACCTCGACAGCCTCCGGGTCATAGCCCAGGGCCTGGGCGGATGCGCGCAGTCGGGCGATGTAGCCGTGGTGGTCTGCGCCCAACATGTAGATGGCCAGGTCGTGGCCGCGGTCAAACTTATCGGCCACGTAGGCAATATCGCCGGCGATATAAGCCGCATTGCCATCGGACTTGATGACCACGCGGTCCTTATCATCACCGTACTCGGTGGACTTCAGCCACCAGGCACCCTCAGACTCGTAGAGCTTGCCGTTGTCCTTGAGCTTCTGGATGGCCTTCTCCACTGCGCCAGACTCGAAGAGGGAATTTTCGTGGAAGTAGACATCGAAGTCCACACCGAACTCATGGAGGGACTCTTTAATTTGGGCGAACATCATCTCCACGCCCGCCGAGCGGAAGGCTTCCTGGACCTCGGCATCGCTGCCGTCGAGGGCGTCCGGGTTCTGCTCGAGCACGCCCTGCGCGATTTCCTTAATGTAATCGCCGCCGTAACCGTCCTCCGGCGTGGGCTCGCCCTTAGCTGCGGCCACCAGCGAACGCGCAAAGCGGTCGATCTGTCCGCCGTGATCGTTGAAGTAGTACTCGCGGGTCACCTCCGCGCCAGAGGCTTCGAGCACGCGGCCCAGCGAATCGCCCACGGCAGCCCAACGGGTACCGCCCAGGTGGATCGGGCCAGTCGGGTTCGCGGAGACAAACTCCAGGTTGATCTTCTTGCCCTGGTAGGTGGTGTTGCTGCCGAAGTCTGCGCCGGCATTGAGCACCTGGGCCACGATGGCGCCCTGCGCTGCGGCAGCGAGGCGAATGTTAAGGAATCCCGGGCCCGCGATGGAGGCCTCATCGATGGCGTCGTTGCCGGCGAGGGCATCCGCCAACCACTGCGCCAGCTCGCGGGGCTGGGCGCCAGCCTTCTTGGCCACCTGGAGTGCCAGATTGGTGGCGTAATCGCCGTGCTCCGGGTTGCGCGGGCGCTCCACAGTGACAGTCTTCGGCAGGACGGAGGCGTCCAGCTCATGCTCGGTGAGCACGGCGGCGGCAGTGTTCTTGATCAAGACGGAAAGATCTTCTGGATTCATAGGGCCAAAGTCTATCGTCTCCGCCGCTGGGAGGCGCTATCAGGTCACAGACGTTAGCAAGGTCACTTACCCCCATCGGGTGAACAATGCGGCACAGCGAAGCACCAAGTTCTACCCTAAAAGGCGTTATCTGAATCGATTCAATCTTTCGCCCTCTCGCTTGGCCGACACATGCGGTGCCGCATGCTGGGTTTCTCCGCAAAGACGCCAGCGGGAGCCAACTGGAATTGAGTTTTATGTCAACCTTCACCATCACCACCGACGCCATTGCTGGCAACGTCGGGCTCACCGCGCTGGTGTCCACGTTGCCGCTTATCGCGTTCTTCATCATGCTCCTAGGGCTCAAGGCCCGCGCTCACACCTCGGGTGCGGTAGCGCTTCTCGTCGCGGTTCTCATCGCAATTTTTGGCATGGGCATGCCAACCGGCATGGCATTGTCCTCCGCGGTGCGCGGCGGGCTCTTCGGCCTCTTTCCCATCGTCTGGGTAATCATTACTGCCATCTGGTTCTACGAGGTCACCGTGGCCTCTGGCCGCTTCAATGACCTGCGCAAGACCTTTGACCTCTTGGGCGATGGCGATATTCGCATCCAGGCCATTCTCATCGCTTTCTGCTTCGGCGGCCTACTAGAGGCCCTCGCTGGCTTCGGTGCCCCCGTGGCGATTACGGCCACCATGATCCTGGCGCTGGGCGTCAAACCCCTCAAGGCAGCCACCACCGTGCTCATCGCCAACACCGCGCCCGTCGCCTTCGGTGCGGTGGGCATCCCGGTGACCACTGCCGGTTCCGTGGGTGGGCGCACCGCCGAGCAGACCGCCGATATCGCCGGTCTGATTTCCCTGCAGGTCCTGCTCATCGCCGCCGTCGTTCCTTTCTTTATCCTCTTCATCCTCGACGGCATGCGTGGCGTCAAGGAGGCCGGCCCCGCCGCCGCTGTCATCGGCATCTCCTTCGCCATTGCTCAGTGGGCCGCCGCCACGTTCTTTGCCTACCAGCTCACCAACGTCGTGGCCTGCATTGTCTCCCTCGGCGCGGGCTTTATCTTCCTGCGTGTGTGGAAGCCCAAGGGCGTGGACAGCCTGCGTGAGCGCATGGAGTTGCCCGCCCAGGAAGAGGTCACGGACCTAAACGGCAGCCGCATCTGGATGGCACTGCTGCCTTATGCCGTGGTCACTGCAGTATTCGCCATCGCCACCGCGTGGCCGGCCATCTTCGGCTTCCTGCAGCTCAACGTTGCCTGGCCGCTTCTCGACGGCACCGTCTTCGACGCCGAAGGCCAAGCCATGGATACCGCGTTTAAGTTCAACGTGTTGGGCAACCCGGGCACCCTGCTGCTGATTTCCGGCATCATCGTGGCTGCTATCTACATGTCTTTCAACGAAAACGGCCGCTACACGCTGGAGGCATCGGCACCGCTAGCTAAGTTTGGCGAGGTTATCTCCCGTATGAAGTTCTCGGCGCTGACCATCATCCTGGTCCTGGCGCTGGCCTACACCATGAACTACTCCGGCCAGACCATCTCCATCGGCCAGTTCGTGGCTTCTGTCGGCGGTATCTTCGCGCTTTTCTCCCCCGTCCTGGGCTGGATTGGTACCGCGGTGACCGGTTCGGATACCTCCGCCAACGCGCTCTTTGCCAATCTGCAAGTCACCGCAGCCGAGCGCATCGGCGTCAATCCGGACCTCATGCTGGCCGCCAATACCTCGGGTGGCGTAGTAGGCAAGATGATCTCCCCGCAGTCGCTGGCCATCGCCGCCACCGCGGTCCAGATGGAGGGCCAGGAATCTCGCATTTTCAAGGCCGTCGTGGGCTACTCCGTGGCCTTCCTTGCCGTCGTGTGCATCATCGTCTTCCTCATGAGCAACGTGCTGGGATTCTTGGTTCCTTAAGCTCTCAGTCCTCAGCACCAACTACCCCCAGAATCGGGCACTTCACTCGCCACGTCTGGGGGTTTTCGCTTGCCCGCGTTTTGTGACTGCTCCATCTCTGCACGTAAGGAATTTCACAACATTAATGTTGCGATAAAACGCCAGGTAGGAGGGCTAATCCCGTCTCGATAATGTGAGTTTTGGGCGGTAGGCTCATAGATACAAACTCGAAAAATGCCCACTACGGCTGTCCTGGTAGCGCGCATCCGAGTACACCATCGCTGTGCCAAGCACGGGACAAAGCCACGAAGAGGCAGATTAAGGAGCGCTCACGAATGCGAATAGCATTGTTTTCCACCTGCATCGGTGATTCACTCTTCCCCGATGCTCATAAGGCCACGGCCCTCATCCTCTCCCGCTTGGGCTATGACGTAGTTTTCCCAGAGGAGCAAACCTGCTGCGGCCAGATGCACATCAACACCGGCTACCAGGAGCAGACCTTGGGCATGATCCGCACTTATGCGGACGCCTTTGCGGACCCCTCCATCGACTACGTGGTCTCAGCCTCCGGCTCCTGCGTGGGCGCAGTGCGTGAGCAGCACGAGATGATCGCTGATCGTTTCGGCACTTCCGCCGATGTGGACGGCGCCAAGAAGGCAGCCGGCAAGACTTTGGATCTGCCGGAGTTTCTGGTCGACATCGCCGGAGTCACCAATGTCGGCGCTTTCTTCCCTCACCGCGTGACCTACCACCCCTCCTGCCACGGCCTGCGCTTCCTCAAGTTGGGTGACCGCCCCTACCAGCTGCTTAAGGAGGTCGAGGGAATCGACCTCGCCCCGCTGCCTAATGCAGAAGAATGCTGCGGTTTCGGCGGCACCTTCGCCCTCAAGAACGCCGAGGTCTCCGCAGCGATGGTCGGTGATAAGACCCGCCACATCCGCGAAACCGAAGCCGAGTACGTCACCGGCGGTGACTCCTCCTGCCTGATGAATATCGGTGGTGCTCTGGCTCGCCAGCGCTCCGGTGTTCGCGCTATCCACTTGGCGGAAATCCTCGCCTCCACCAAGGAACACCCGTGGACTCCTACCTCTGCGGCCTACTCCAAGGAGAAGATGCTCTAATGACTTCCTTCCTCGACACCACCCCTCCGCGCGCCCCTGAAGGCTACGGCAACCTGCGCGGCTCGAAGGCCTTCGTGCCGCTGGCTCACGTGGGCCTCAACAACGCCACCCAGCGCCGCAACCTGCACCACGCCACCACCACCATTCGTGACAAGCGCCAGCACGCCGTGGATGAGACCCCGGACTGGGAGCAGCTGCGTGACGCCGGATCCGCGCTCAAGGATGACGTTGCTGTTCGCATGGGCGAGCTACTCGTCCAGTTCGAAGAGCAGGTGACCAAACGCGGCGGCATCGTCCACTGGGCACGCGACGCCAAGGAAGCCAACGAAATTATCGAGGGCCTTATCCGCGAAACCGGCGAGACCGACGTGGTCAAGATCAAGTCCATGGCCACCCAGGAAATCGCGCTCAACGAACACCTGGAAGAAGCCGGTATCCACGCCCAGGAAACTGACCTGGCGGAGCTCATCGTCCAGCTGGGAGAGGACAAACCTTCCCACATTCTGGTCCCGGCGATCCACCGCAACCGCGCGGAGATCCGTGACATCTTTGTCAACAAGATGCCGAATACCGATGACTCGCTCAAGGCCGAGCCGGCGGAACTGGCTGAAGCATCCCGTCAGTTCCTTCGCGAGCAGTTCATGAAGGCCAAGGTCGCCATCTCCGGCGCTAACTTCGGTGTCGCAGAGACCGGCACCATCAACATCGTGGAATCTGAGGGCAATGGCCGCATGTGCCTGACCCTGCCGGAGACCCTCATTACCGTGATGGGTATTGAGAAGCTGGTCCCGACTTTCCAGGACCTCGAGGTCTTCCTCCAGCTGCTGCCGCGCTCCTCCACTGCAGAGCGCATGAACCCGTACACCTCCATGTGGTCTGGTGTGACCGAAGGTGACGGCCCGCAGAACTTCCACATCGTGCTGCTGGATAACGGCCGCACCGCTGCTCTGTCCTCCCCCAAGGGCCACGAGGCACTCAAGTGCATCCGCTGCTCTGCCTGCCTGAACGTCTGCCCGGTCTACGAGCGCGCCGGCGGCCACGCCTATGGCTCGGTCTACCCCGGCCCGATTGGCATCTCCCTGACGCCGCAGCTGACTGGCATGAAGGACCACAACGATCCGTCGGCAAGCTTGCCCTATGCCTGCTCCCTGTGTGGCCGTTGCGACGAGGTATGCCCGGTACGCATTCCGCTCTCCCAAGTCATTCTGGAGAACCGCTACCAGAAGGTCACCAACGCCACCCCGCCGGTCGAAGAGAAGCTCTTCCAAGTCGTGGAGCTGGTGTGGAAGAACCCGAAGATCTGGAACCAGATCACCCACATGGTGGCGCTCGGCCGTGTCCTCGGTGGTTTCAACGGGGTCATCGACAAGCTGCCGCTATTCATGTCTGGGTGGTCCGAGGTACGCGATACTGCCGTTCCGCCGAAGAAGTCCTTCCGCCAATGGTTCAACACTGACGAAGCTCAAGAACTCCTCGCCCAAGCCAAGAAGGAGGGCATCAAGTGACCACCGCCAAAGAGGAAATCCTCAACCGCATTTCAGCCGCCCAAAAGCAGGCCGGCCTGCCGGACCACGTAGACATTCCGCGCGAGTACCAGAAGGAAGGCACGCTCAACGAAGAGGAGCTGCGGGACATGCTGGTGGACCGCCTCGAGGACTACAAGGCTGATGTGCACGTCACCGATGAGTCTGGGTTGAACTCCACCCTCGTGGGCATCCTGAAGGAGCGCGGCTGCTCGAACGTCGTCTACGCCCCCGGCATGGACGCTGGGCTTCTGGACGGCTTCGAGGGAACCATCACCCCTGATGACAACGCCAAGGACCCGCGCGAGCTCGACGCTGTCGATGCCGTGGTGACCGAATCCCACGTCACCTCTGCGCAGACCGGCACCATTGTGCTTGAGTCCAATGAGACCTGTGGCCGCCGCGCGCTGACCTTGGTGCCGGACCGTCACGTATGTATCGTGCGCAAAGACCAGATCGTCTACGGTGTGCCGGAGATGGTCTCCCGTATGAACCCGGAGTGCCCAGCGACGTGGATCTCTGGCCCTTCCGCTACCTCGGATATCGAGCTCTCCCGCGTGGAGGGTGTCCACGGCCCGCGCGATCTGATTGTGGTGATTGTTAAGTAATGTGACGTTCGGGGGCACCCGACCCTTCCGAGCACTCGGCTCACATCACCTCCGGCGCATAGGATAAGGCCCAAAGCAATTAACGATTTAAGGAGCCTTATTCTATGCGTCTTTCTCGCGTTTTAGGCTCGGTGCTGGGGCCCGTGGCTATCGCTGCTGGCCTGGTTGCCGCGCCCGCTGTCGCTCACGCAGACCAACCCTCCATCAACTGGGGCTCGTGCCCGGAGGGGGTCACCGAAGAGCGCGCCGAGTGTGGCCACATAACCGTTCCGACCTATCACGATGCCCCGGAGAAAGGCACCATCGATGTCGGCCTCATCCGTCTGAAGGCCACAGGCAACCGCCAGGGCGCCCTATTCACTAACCCGGGCGGCCCGGGCGGTGACGCGTATAGCTGGGTGAGCTTCGCCGCGTGGCCGGAGGAAGTCAAACAGAGCTACGACATCATCGGCGTTCAGCCGCGTGGTTTGCGCGAATCCGGCGAGGTGAATTGCACGTCGCGTGAGACTGGAGCAAACCCGCTCGCAGAACTCACGCAGATTGGTGCAATTACCCGCGATGACTGCGAGAAAAACACCCCGGGCTACACCGACTCTCTGACGACGGAGAACACCGCCAAGGACTGGGAGGTTGTCCGTCAAGCCCTCGGCGAGGAGAAGATCAACATCGCTGGTCTCTCCTACGGCACCTTCCTGGGGTCCACCTATGCCACGCTCTTCCCGGAGCACACCGACAAGGTCGTTTTGGACTCCGGTATGAATCCGAAGATGGCATGGAACCAGATCTTCGCCTCCCAGCAGGCAGGCTATGAGAATGCCCTCCATGACTTCTTTGCGTACGTGGCCAAGAATGACGCCACCTACCACGCCGGCACGACTCCCCTGAAGGCTTATGAGCGCTGGTCCCAGATCGTGGCCAAGGAAGCAGGCGTGCGCCCGACTGTGCTTCCGCCAAACGCCCAAATTGGTGACCTCCCGCCAGGACTGGAGTTTGCTGGCCAGCCCGGCGCCAATGTCATGACCGCCACGGGTGAGCTGCGCGTACAGGTAGAGCACCTTGCAGGCAAGGTACGCAACCCGCAGGCTGTTCAAGCTTCTTCGCAGACGCTGAGCGCGACCCGTGAGCTCCTCCCCCGCCCCGAGATGTGGGACACACTGGCCAAGCACATCGGCGGTGTTGAGCCCATGAACTTTGCGGACCTGGCCGCACAGCAGGCTCAGCAGGATCCAGAAAAAGCCCAGCAGCAGCTTGTCAACGCAATGAGCATGCAGAACATCATTATGTGCAATGAGAACACCGCACCGACGGATCCGACTCTCATTCCGGCGTTCCTCTGGTCGAACTACGTCACGATTGATCCCTTCACGCTGTTCAACTCCATGTATGCCTCGGGCGTCGGCTGCGGTGGACGCGCGCCCGTCAGCACCCCGATTGCCGTTTCCGGCGAGAAGCTGCAGACCAAGCCTCTGCAGCTGCAGGCTACCGGTGACCCGCAGACCCCGTACGCCTTCTACCGCGGCCTCTCCGATCCGATGCAGTCCCGCGTGGTGACCGTCCACGGCCCGGGCCACGGCCACTTCGCAATGGGCAACAAGGCCGTCGACCAGATTGTGGTTGATTACCTGCGCACCGGTGAAGTCCACACCGCGGACGCCCCGGGCTTCTTTGACCAGCCCCAGGCTCAGGAGCAGCCAGCCTAGCCCTACAAGCTGCTGAAAGCGACGAGGGAGCGGCTATCTTAGCCGCTCTGTCCTCCACCACACCCCCATCGGCGTGAGGCCAATTACTGCGCTTCAGCCTTTATAGGCTAGAATCGCATCGTTGGCATTTAGCCAGCAATGCCCTTGTAGCTCAGCGGATTAGAGCATCGGTTTCCGGTACCGAAGGTCGCAGGTTCGATCCCTGTCAGGGGCACTTTTTCTTGCCCAAATCTCTCTCCAATCAGGCTCCGCCCCGGCCCACAGTTTCAACGACGCCACGTGTGCGGGGGAACTGTACACATTCTGCATTTCCCCAGAACTGAAACCCGCAACCTGCAGGTGGGCGTCGCCAAGCCCTTGGCGTCGCCCACCACCCACCAGGAGGTTGCGGGATCCAGGTCTGGGGGTATGGAACTAACCCAAGCGTGCCTTAATATCCGCAACCACGTTTTCCGGGTGCTTCGCCGAAGCGATAAGAGAATCGTGGCCATACTTGATGCGCACCGTCGACCCAGAAACGATATAAGCCGGTGCGCCGTCGACGACGCGTGGGCCCGCGCCTTCCTTGAGCCCAGTTTCGGGACCTTTACTTACCTCGGTGATCTCGCGCAGAGGAATCGTCTGTGTGAAGACTCCCAAAACAGACACTGCAACTTCATGGTCGTTGACGACGATCTTTACCCGCATCAGAATGCACACTGCCGTCGCAGCGATGACCAGGACGCCAAAGAGGATCGCTGCCCATGTGGAATCGATCATTGTGGGCACCACTGCTGCCACGACGGCAAGGCCAACGATAATTCCTAGCCACTGGAGCGGGCCGTTGAGATAGCGAACGTAGATGTGAGGGTCCATAGCGTTCACACTATCGGACGAATACACCCTTCGCGCTCACCGGAAGGGCGCGCGGTAGACGGTTAAGGCCCACGGTGAGCGCGAAGGGGTCAAAATGTCTCGGAGACATCGCACTCGGAGACTCACTTTCAGGCTTAGCACTGCCCTAGTTGACAAAGTTCTGGCCAGATCGTGCGGCAGGAGCAATGTTTTTGGCAACTAGGGCAGTTGGCGGCACGAGTTAAAGATTTGGGGGCTGGTGAAAAAGATGAAGCCCCAGCAAGCAAATCTGCTGGGGCTTGACGTCAAACTACTCTCCCCGCTGGGCGGCAGCGTGGAAAGCGAACCAGGTTACTGGGTGATGTACTGGTTGACGATCGGCTGAGTGATATCCAGGGTGCCGTGCTCGACGTAGTACATACCGAGCATCATGGCACCCACCATCACCACGGCAAGAAGCATGGAGGGGATCCACTGAACGAAGACGGATACCCAGCCGTCAGCCTTGTCACGTGCAGCTGCTTCGCGCTGCTCCTGAGCCAAATCGCGCTCGACCATCATGTTTTGTCCTTTCACTTAGCTCCCCTAGCCAGACTGCATTCTCATTGAATGCCTTCTCTTCACTACACGGGGGATGCTCGCCCTTTAACACAGAGTATCTTAGCAGTTTATGCAGAGCCGCCCGTAGTTAAACGCAGATATTTCGGCCGGCATCCGCCTTTAGTTTGACGCCGACTGTGGCCTAGACCCCAGGGTCCTCATTGTTATTGAGCGCTTCGACGAAGTCCTCACGGTCCTGGAACATGCGCTCAATATCCTCCTCCGCGCCAATAATCCACAGCTGTGCGGCATCATCGAAGGTTAGTGCGCCCTCCGGATGCTGCTCAAGGGCTGCCTCAAGCGCGGTGGCTTGTTCCTCGGTGAGCTCTTCCAGATCCTCAACCGGACCAACCTGAGCGCTCAGTTCCTTCAAGGGAGTGATGCCGTACGTAGCGTATTGGCGCTGCGGATGCTCAAACAGTTCTTGTCCCATCATGGTGTGGGAAGGTCACCTCCTGGTGCGTAAACGGACGGGCCTTACTCTACCCGCGCCAAGCACGGCTAGTCTGCGTGGAGGCCCAGACGTTCGTCCGGAACGAAGCCGTCAAAGCCCGGAAGGTTATTCTCCGACAGGACGCCCTTGCAAAAGCGCAGAAGTGCCGGAACATCGGCAGGATCGAGGTGATCAAACACCATGCGACGCACCGACTCGACGTGCTCAGGAACTGCCGCCTCCAGGCGTGCCCGGCCGGCCTTAGTCATGACGACTTCAACGCCGCGCGCATCGCCTGCGCACTTTTCCTTGCGCACCAAACCGCGCTTTTCCATGCGGGTGATCTGGTGGGAGGCACGGGAGCGGTCCCACTCCAATTCCGAGCACAACTCGCGCAAACGCAGCGTGCGCTCGGGTGCCTCCGAAAGCGAGACGAGGACCGCAAACTCCGCCGCGGAGATATCGCTGCAGGCTAAGAGGGTTTCCTCCATACCGCGATTAATCTTGCGAATGCTGGCGAGAATGTGCCGCCAGAGGTCCTGTTCGCTTTCGGTGAGCCATCGAGTGTCCGCAGTCATGGCTCACACCCTACACTCCATGACTTAAGCGCTTGTAAGTCTCTCCATATCTAGGTCCATGCGCCCCGGTACCCACGAGTAGCGCTGCGGCATACAGGTCAGCACGATGACCTGAGTGTTTTTCCCGGCCTTGCTGAACAACGCCGCCATAAGCTGAAGGCGTTGCGAGTCGGTAGACCCTAACGCGTCGTCGATGACGACGGGAACCGGTTCGCCGGACACTAGCTGTGCGATGGCAAAGCGTGTCAGGATGCTCAGCTGTTCTTTGGCGCCGCCGGAGAGCGCGTCGAAGGACACGGTCTCACCGTTACGGCTGCGAGCTTGGACCTTGAGTTCTTCGGAGAGCTCGAAGTCCACGTCACCGCCAAAGACGGTGCGAGCCAAACCATTAAGAGCCGTGACAAAGGGCGCAGCATAGCGCTGGCGGGCGGCATCGCGGTGGCGCAGCATGAGCGTGCGCAGGTAGCGCGCGGCATTCGCACGGCGCTCGATAGCGGCGTGGCGCTCACGAGCCACTTCGAGCTCCGCGGCAGCTTTCTCTGCATCCTCAGCTGCACCAGAGTGCATAGTGATAAGCCCGTTAAACTCGCGCATATCGCCAACCGCCGCATTAACCGCTGCGTTCAGCGAATCAACGTGCGTGTGTGCTCCCCTAGCTAGCTGCTCTGCGGTGTCGACATCCACGGTGGACATCTCCTCCAAAGCCGCCTTCTCTTTCGCCAGCTCAGTCCGTGCTGTCTCAATCGCGGCGGTCACCTCGGCATCACTGAGCTGGGCGCGGGCGGCCTCCACGGCTGCGGCCTGAGCATCACGCTGCATCGTGGCCTCCTCCGCACGGACCATCGCCACCTCCAGTGCGGCGCCCGCCTTGTTCTCGCGGTAGGGTGCCAGGGCGCGGTCGAGCTCATCCAGCTTCCTGCGCAGCTTCTCTTCTTCCCGCTCCACGACGTCGAGCTCCCGCGGCTGTGCGGTGGAATCGGTAGTGCCGCCGGCACCCTCGGTGTCCTCAGCATCGGCCGCACCCGCCTCGAAGCGAGCACGCAACTCACCGAGGTCCTCCCCACCCAGTGCCGCAGCGAGTTCGCGGGCTGCGGTATCGGCAGCGGATGCTAGCTCTACGTGTTTTTCGTGGATGGAACGGGCAGCCTCCACGTCCTCGCACCCGGCGTCTTCCAGCAGGCGTGTGAGCTCCGCGCGGGCTTTCTCCACGCCTTCCTCACCGCTATCGCCCGCACCGGCTGCATAGCGGGCAGTGATGTCGCCGATCTTCAGCGTGGTACCTTCGCGCAGCTCAACGACTAGTTCTTTGTTGCTCTCCAGTGCACGTGCTTCGCCATCGACGGTGACAACGCCTTCGCCAGAAAAGTAGAGCTTGGCCGCCGCAGCCGCCCGCAGGCGCTCCTGGACAGTGACCTCGCGTGCAGCGTCCTCCAGTGCCTGCAGATTCGGTACGTCGGGCGTCGCAGCCAGCTCGCGGCGGCGGGACGCCAAAGTCTCTTCCAGTTTGTTCAGTGCTTCGAGGCGGGTACCCAGGGCCTCGCGTTCAGCGCGTTGCTGCGCGCGGCGGGCGCGCTGGCGCTCCTCGCGCACGGCCTCGTAGCGCTGGTGAACCTCGGCGCGCTCCTTTTCCAAGGCTGTGCGGGCAGTGGCTTCTTCCTCGGCCCGCTCGCGGGCCCCCACAACCGCAGCGGCGGCACGCTCAGCAGCCTCGACAGCTGCGGCATGCTCAGCAACCACAGTTTTACGGCGCTCTGCCTCCTCCTCTGCGCGAGTCACAGCCTCCGCCGCTCGAGTCACTGCTTGCTTCTGCGCGGTGATTTTCTCTTGGGCGGCCCGAGCGGCGAGCAGCTCACCGTCACGGCGCTCGCGTTCTTCCGCGGCGGCCGGCAGGGCTGCTTCAGCCTCGGCTTTCTTCAGCTCGGCGGCTTCATAGCGCTCCACCACGCCGTCGAGTTCGCGCAGCGAGGCCTCGGCGGCAGCGTGCTTTTCCTCAGCATCCGCGAGCGCAGCAATGGCAGCCTTATAGTCTCCTGCCGGTTTGTCTGTCTTCGCGGTGAAGTACTCCTTGTACTCCGCCTCGATGCGTGTGAGCAGCTCGGAGTCTTCCGCCGCGGCACTCGTCCCGGTTTCCTCCTCCAGCGCTGCGGTCAGGGAAGGAATGCCCACTGCGGCGATGCCTTGGTGGGGGTCGTCCTGACGGACGAAGAGGGCGTCGAGAAGCGCGCGGTCCACGTGCTCACTGAGGATGCGCTCCAGCTCCCCATCGGCCTCGGCACCGGTCCACTGGCCCGGGCGCGGGGAGAAAACATGCAGCTCCGAGGTGCGCTTTTTCACCCACCGCTTGCGAATGCGGAAGCGGTACGGCCCCACGGTTGCCTCCAGCGTGACCTCAGGTCCCACATCGCGGCCGGCAGGCTGCAGCGCCCTCACCGGCTTGGAATTTGCCGTGTGCTTTTCCGTGAGCACGAAATCGATGGCCTCCACCAGCGTGGACTTTCCAGCTTCGTTCGGCCCACCGATGACCACCACCCCGGTCTCCGGGAGGTCCTTGACCTCCAGGTGCTCCACGCCCCGGACGTTGTTCAGTTCAACAGAATGCAGCTGCATCATGGTTTAGGCTCCCTTCGCGCTGAGGCGGAACAGCAGGTTGGCGGCGTCGCGGGCAGTGGGATTATCTAGGTCCTCGAGCAACTCCGCTAGCGCATCGGCGGCGT
Source organism: Corynebacterium aurimucosum (assembly GCF_046895345.1). GTDB lineage: Bacteria > Actinomycetota > Actinomycetes > Mycobacteriales > Mycobacteriaceae > Corynebacterium > Corynebacterium aurimucosum_G. Next base: position 1,121,645 of record NZ_CP160096.1, read on the forward strand.
ACCCGCTCAAACTCAGCTCGCCGAGTTCTTCTTCTGAGGGCGCCAGATGCAGGTCCATGGTCCTCTTGCGCGGCTTGAGGGAGGCAAAGACCTCCTCCATCTCCGCCAGGCCCTGCTCCAGACGGGCCTGCGCGCTCAAGCCCACGGTGCCGCGCAGGCTGTACTTCACCGCGGTACGAATCTTCTCCGGAACGGCATCGAGCTCCGCAAGAAAAGCCTCGACCTCCTCCAGTGAGTTAACGTCCGCATCAATCGCCCGGAAGTCCCAACGGCCAACGTGGTGCTTGGCCACATCCACCCGCTCCCCCTCAACGGTCACCACCAAGGCGTTGCCCGAATCGCGCTCCCTATCGTCGAAGGCCGTGGTCTCCGGGCTGCCGGAGAACCATACCTTGCCGGTAGAACCGAGGGATTCGGTGGAGTGCGTATCCCCCAGCGCAAGGTAATCGATAACACCCTTATCCAGGCACTCTTCCACGAAGGCGAGGTCGATAGTATCGGCGTCCGAGTCTTCCCCTGTGCCTGCGCGGGACTCCACCTGGCCGTGGCCCACTGCGATGCGAACCGCGCCCTCCTCGGCAGGCTCTAAAGGCTCCAGCGCACGGCGCACGAGGTCATAATTAGCCCGCTTAGACAGGTAAGGGGCACCAACGATCTCTATGCCTGGGCGAACCTCAATCGGCTCCGAATCAGCGATGACGTGCACGTTATCCGCAAAAGAGTTGAAGAAGATGGAATCCGCCACCAGCGGATCATGGTTGCCGGGCAGCAGGTAAACAGGAACCGGCAGGCGCTTGAACATGTCCTTCGCGCGCAGCAGCGTTGATTTGTTCAAGGAGTTGTGCTCGAAGACGTCACCGGCCACGACGATGAACTCCGCGCCCGTCTCGGTGGCCAGCTCCCCCAGCCGCAGGACCGCTGCTTCGCGGTCATCATCAAAGCGCGATTGCGCCGCGGGACTTAAAAACCAGCGTGTCATTCCCAGCTGGAAATCTGAGGTGTGGATGAACGTAACCGCGGCCATGCAAACTCCCTACAACGTGGTCCAGGGCTGGCGCTTGAGCCTGTCCCCTGGGGTGGCAATGTCTAGTGCGTCAGATGATAGTAAAGGTCCTCGACATCGGAGACTGCCCGAAGCAAATCTATGTTCGTATGACTCACGGAGCGCATGGCTTTGCGCAGCAATTCCGGGTCGGAATCATCCACGGCAGGAGCAGTTTTGGGCTCCGGCAAGGGCGGCAATTCGCGCCCCTCCCAGAACAAGGCATTGCGTTCCTCGGCAGAGATTTCAGAGGCCGCGGAAGCTGAAAAAGAGTCCTCCGAGGCCGCCTTGGCCTGTTCCATGACCGCTTGCTCCAGCCGCGCGAAATCAAGTCCGCGCAGGGCGAAGATGACGGAAGGATCGGCATCCATCCGGGCCGCGAGGCGGTCCGCCACCGCCACGACGTGCTTGCACACATATTCCGGGTCGGGGCAGGTGCAGGAGAATCGGAGGTCGTCGGGGTATTCGGCGATGAGGATGTCGAGGGAGGCGTCGGCAAGCATGCCTTCCTTAGCCTTCGCTACTGAGTTGGGGGTGCGTGCGAACATCTCCGACAGCCGCCCGATGTCCTCGTTATTGCGGTAGGGCACCTGGATGAGCACCGCAAAAGGCTCATTCTGGGAGCCCGCGACCTTTCCGTGCACCGCGCCATTGCGCACGTCAAGGCCCACGACATGGCCCTCCGTGGCGTACTGTCGCCCGCGGCGAATGCGACCGGAATCCGTCTGCTGGTTCACAAAATTGAGCAGGCGTGTGGCCGCCGGCTGCATGGTGCGCACGCGGTCGACGCGGTTGACCTCCTCCGGCGTGCTCACGCGCTTGCGGGTGCCGAAGTTGGCGTAGATGACGTTGTTGTCCTCAGTATTCTTCGGTGCCATTTACTTCTCCTGCTCCCTATAACTCATGAGATCCGCCAGCTGCTCGGGGCTCAGTTCTGTGAGCCAGCCCTCGCCTTCGCCCACGACGGCCCCGGCCAGCTGCGTCTTGCCATCAAGGATGTCCTGGATGGATTCCTCCAAGGTACCGGCGGTAATCATCTTGTACACCTGCACGTTGCGCTGCTGGCCAATGCGGAAGGCGCGGTCTGTGGCCTGGTTCTCCACCGCCGGATTCCACCAGCGGTCCATGTGCACGACAATCGACGCCGCCGTGAGGTTCAAGCCTGTACCACCCGCCTTGAGCGAGAGCAGCATGACGGGCGCACCATCCTCGGCCTGGAAGTCCTCCACCATCTGGTCGCGCCGGTTCTTGCTCACCCCGCCGTGGAGGAAGGGAATCTCACAGCCCAGCTGCTCAGACAGGTAGGGCTGGAGAACGTCACCGAAGGCCTTGTACTGGGTAAAGATCAGTACGCGCTCCGAGGATTCGATGGCCTGGTCGATGATCCGCATGAGCTCTTCCACCTTGCCGGAGCGGTGCTTGCCCTTGATGGTGACAGCGCTGCCATCAGCCAAGAAGTGGGCCGGGTGATTACAAATCTGCTTAATGCGGGTCAGCGAAGCCAAGATGAGGCCGCGGCGCGAAATGCCCTCCTTCTTCTTCTGTAGGGCTTGCTCCACGTCATTGACCAGAGCCTTATAGAGTGCGGCCTGCTCATCGGTCATGCGCACGGTGATGATCTGCTCAGACTTCTCCGGCAGGTCATCGATGATATTCGGGTCCGTCTTGAGGCGGCGCAGGATGAACGGGCCGGTGAGCAGGCGCAGGCGCTCCGCCATGACATCGCTTCCTTCGCGCTCAATAGCCTTGGCAAAGTGGTTGCGGAAGAAGGAAGCAGAGCCCAGGATCCCGGGGTTGCAATAATCCAGGATAGAGCGCATTTCCGACAGCCGGTTCTCAATCGGCGTGCCCGTCAGCGCCACGCGGTGCCGCGAAGGAATGGCGCGCACGGCCTTGGAGGAGCGCGTGGAGGCGTTCTTGATCGCTTGGGCTTCATCGAGGACCACGCGGTCCCACTCCACCTTGCTCAAGGTCAGGAAGTCACGGCTGACCGTGCCATAGGAGGTGATGACGATATCGGCGTTCTGCGCCGCCGTGACCAGCTCCTCGCCCTTCAGGCGCCCGGTGCCGTGTTGCACCATGACCTTAAAGTCCGGCACGAAACGCGTGGCTTCCCTAGCCCAGTTGCCCACCACGGAGGTCGGGGCAACCACCAGGGTAGGCTTCCACGCCTCTGCTTCCCCCTCTGTCTCATGGGCGGCCTTTTCTACCGCCAGCAGGGACAACAGCTGCAGGGTCTTGCCCAAACCCATGTCATCTGCCAGCACCGCGCCGATATTGTTGCGGGACATCCAGTACAGCCAATCCACGCCACGGCGCTGGTACTCGCGCAGCTCGGCATGGACCATATCGGGAATTTCCACGCGGTCGGGCGCAGTACTATCCAGCCCGCCAAGCAGCGAGGTGTGCCACTCAGAGCCGGTGAAGGCAACGGGGTCTTCCGCCATCGACTTCAAGGCCATCTCGCGTAGGTCCGCAAGCGTTACCGCTTCTTCTTGTTCACCCTCGTTGAATTCCTTGCGGCGGCGCTCCACCTCCGCAACGAGCTCTTCCCAGCCAGGCTGTTCCAGTTGGCGGGCCATCTCCGCGGTCGCAGCGAGCTGCTCCAGTTCCTTTAGGGCGCGCTTGCGGGCGGTATCGGCCAGTTCGCGCATGTATTGCGAGATCTTGTTGAGGGCCTGTGTATCCGCCATGACCCACTCGCCACGCAGGCGAATGAGGCCGGACTTGGAGGAGATGAGCTCGTGCATTTCGGCGTCGGTAAGCTGCGTATCCCCCACCGAAAGCTTCCAGTCATAGCTGAACAGCTTCTCCATGCCGATGTGCGCCTTGGTGGCAGCATCAGCAGGATCGCGCACCTCTGTGGTTTCCAGCTTGGCCTTGGTCTCCATGTGGGACCAGGACTTGGGCAGCAGCACGGTAAAGCCAGCTTTGCGCAGGGCGGCGGCGTCGTGGGTCACAAAATCCACGAGTTGTTCCGTGGTCAGGTACACATCCCAGTCCCCCGCATTCCGGCTCGCCGGGGCGGAATTGTACTTTAGCCGCGGGGCCACGTCGAAGGCGTGTCGACGGGCTTCACGCAGCTTCTCGACGCTCCCCCGATCCAACTGCTCCTGCCGCACCGGCAGAGGAGAATCCGTACCAGAGCGAACCAGCAGGCGGATGGGCCACGCCGCATCCTCGACGGCGACGTCATCGTTTGGCGGCTCCTCGACGAGGAAGACCAGTTGCAGGTCCACAGAGGTTATGGAATCTTTCCACTCGTTGAGCCCGCGCAACAGCTGAGCGCGCCCCTTTTTCACGGGCGCGGTTTTCAGCAGCGCTTGGGCAAAGTCGTGCCAGGGGGCAGCGCGTGGGGCGTCGATCTGCGGGCGCAGCTGGGTATAGGCAATCCAGTGCGTGAGCTCATCTGCCAAATCATCAGAGAGAGCCCGGTTATTAATGGACAGGATGCCGGGTGCGGACGCCAGCATTTCCGCCAACCAGCTGCGCTCGCCCAAACCGGAGGCCAGTTGCCACATGGGATACCACTCGCCGGCTTGATAGGACAGTCGGATGGTCACGCGGCCGGCGCGGACAAAACGGTAAAGCCCGCGGTAGGCGCGAATGAGCCACAGGAGATCCGGCGCAATAGCTGCACGCTGTTTCGCCGAAACCGCCTGGCTATCGGTGTCAAGGAATTCCAGCTTGGCCAGTGTTTCCACTGCTTCATCTGGGGCGAACATAGCCATGGGCACCATGAGGGAGACTTCTTTGCCCTTCGGGGTGCGCAGGGAGACTCGCGCTCGGTTGCGGAAGGTTTTCTTGCTCAGGATGCTATCGACCACATCCGGGAAGGTTCCCTCTGGGACTGCTGAGGGCATGATGATTTTGTGCCCTTCGACCTGTTCGATCCATAGACTCAGGCCGGAGACGGGCAGCCAGAGGCCATGCAGCAGGTAAGAAGCCATAGGGGCCAGTTTAGCAGCACACCTTTTGTGGGTGGAGGTCTCAGAAAGTTCCCAAATCCAGCCCAAATAAACAATCGTTACAGTCTCGTTACATAACAACGTAACACCAGTAAGACCGTACATTAAGCTGTGACCAAGGTAACCAAATACTGGTCAACCAGCCAATTTTCAGTTGGGTAGGAGCTTGTGCCTCGTTAGCGTGGTTAGGTCCTATTTTTTAATCTCAATCTCAAGGAGAGATCAGTGCAAGACTCCACTTGGTATGTCGTTGCGATGATCATCTACCTGCTTGCCATGGCCGCTATCGGCTTCTGGAGCTACAAGCAGACGGATGAGTATGACGACTACGTTCTCGCCGGCCGCGGCCTTCACCCGTTCGTAGCCGCCCTGTCCGCCGGCGCCTCCGATATGTCTGGTTGGCTGCTCATGGGCCTGCCGGGCGCTTTGTTCCTGACCGGTATGTCCGAGCTGTGGATGGCCATCGGCCTGCTCGTCGGTGCTTGGGCCAACTGGAAGTGGGTTGCGCCACGTCTGCGCTCCTACTCCGAAATTGCCGGCAACTCTATTACCGTGCCTTCCTTCTTTGAAAACCGCCTGCACGATAAGTCGCGTCTGCTGCGCATTATCGCGGCGGCGATCATTATCTTCTTCTTCACCTTCTACGTCTCCTCCGGCATGGTGGCCGGCGGCCGTTACTTCGAGTCCAGCTTCGGCGGCGACTACATGGTCGGCATGTTGGTCGTTGCTGCCGTGACGGTCTTCTACACTTTCGTCGGTGGCTTCCTTGCGGTGTCCTACACCGATACCGTCCAGGGCCTGCTCATGTTCGCTTCTCTCATCATCGTGCCGATCATGGTGCTCTTCTCCTTGGACAACCCGGGCGAAATCTTCAGCTTCGCCGCTGAGAACCCCTACGCCACCAATGGCGTTATTGAGAACCCCGATTATTTCTCGATGTTCTCCGGCGTATCCGCCGCCGTCATCATCGGTAATCTGGCTTGGGGCTTGGGTTACTTTGGCCAGCCGCACATCATCGTGCGCTTCATGGCGCTGCGTAAGCCTTCCGACGCCCGCGCGGGCCGCTTCTACGGTGTGAGCTGGATGGGTATCTCCCTGATTGGCGCTATCTTCGTGGCGCTGTCGGGTACCGTGTTCTTCACCCAGACCGGCCACTCCATTACTGACCAGGAGAACTACGAGACCATCTTCCTGGACATGGCTCAGGTCATGTTCCACCCGCTGTTTGCTGGTCTGGTTCTGACCGCCGTTCTCGCGGCCATCATGTCCACCATGTCCTCCCAGATGCTGGTGGTCTCCACCTCCCTCATCGAGGACCTCTACCTCATCTTCGCTAAGAAGAAGCCGAGCCAGAACGTTCTGATCAACCTGTCCCGTACCGCGGTCGTGGCCATCGCCATCATCGCTGCTGTGCTGGCCATCAACCCGTCGGATTCGATTCTGGGCCTAGTTGGCTTCGCCTGGGCTGGCTTCGGCTCCGCCTTCGGCCCAATCATCCTGCTGGCGCTGTACTGGAAGCGCCTCAACTCCACCGGCGCTATCGCCGGCATGCTCACCGGTGCGATCGTGGCCATCGGCTGGGGCATGAGCCCGCTGGGCGATACCCTCTACGAGCTGGTTCCGGGCTTCATCTCCGCTCTACTCGTGGCTGTCGGCGCTTCCCTGGCCACCAAGGCCCCGGATGCGAAGGTCACCCAGGAGTTCGAGGAGGCTACCCGCTTGGCCAAGCTCGTTGAGAAGAACGACGACTTGGACTTCGAGGAGGCCGCAGAGAAGGTTCAGAAGTAAGCCTCTTCCCTTCTCCCTCCCTACGCGCAAACCCCGCTCCGGCAGTCAAGTTACTGCTGTGGCGGGGTTTCGCTTGTGATTGGCTCGGATGGCTTTACATGGTCGCTACTCAAAAGGCATTTCTCAAAAGGTGCCTTTGCCTCGAAAACGCCGTGTGCGAGCCTCTAAAAGGTGCCTTTGCCCCCAAAGAAACCTTCTAACTAATGCCTTCTGGGAAATGCCTTTTTGAGTGCATCCACGTAGCCCTTCTGTGTGCTCACAAGCTTGCTACTGATTCGGGAACCGCGAACACCGCCGCACAGTCTAAAAGTGCATGAACCTGCGCGCGGCCTATATCGGTTTCCTCTCTATAGCCACGGTGGCCTACAGCGGCTACCACCTCCTCCCCGGCCCCGACCTGGGTGTGACTACCGTGCCTGCGCGCGTGGAGGCCCCTGGCTATGACCGCGATGATTTCGGCGGCTGGGCACCCGGAACCCGCGACAACGTTAAAGACGCGCAGACCATCGACGGCACTCTCTACGATCCCTATGCCCGCGCCCCGGCGCCGGCGCGCGTGGAAGTCGACCACGTCTTTCCGCTCTCCGCCGCTTGGGATCTCGGCGCTTCAGATTGGCCGCGTGATAAGAAAATGGCCTTCGCCAACGATCCGCTCAACCTCGTCGCTACCGCCCGCAATTTGAACCAAGCCAAGTCCGATTCCTTGCCGGCTGAGTGGCTCCCGCCCGCCGACCGCTGCGACTATTCGCAGCGGCTTGCTGCGGTGGCACGCAAGTACCAACTACCGCTCCCCTCCCGTGACTATGCGGTCATGCGCCACCAGTGCCGATTCGATTTCATCTCACAGCACCGTTAGACTTTCGCTGGGAAAAGCCCCGTACAGAAAGGTAAAGCGCACTCCCCATGACTAGCTTGCTCATTTTCCTCCACGCCTTCGCCGCTATCTTGTTGGTCGGTACCGTATGTATCTCTACCTCCGCCTTCCCAGCACAGCTGGCAAAGGCTGGCGCTGGTGATGCTTCGGCCGCTGGTGCCGCCGGCATCCTCAACAAGATCACCTCGACCTATGGCTACATTTCCGCCATTGTTCCGGTTATTGGCCTGGCCGTTTTCCTTACTGACCTGGATGCCTACAAGTCCCAGGTCCAGTTCCACATTGCCCTTCTGCTCTCTGTCATCGCTTGGGTAATTCTGCTCGTCGTCGTTATCCCGAAGCAGAACAAGGCCATGGCTGCGATTGCTAGCCCGGGCAGCGCCGATGTGGCCAAGCTGAAGAAGCAGCTGGCAATGTTCTCCGGCATTTTCAACCTGCTGTGGGTTGTGTGCGCCATCCTGATGTACGTCTAAACTTTCCGGTTTAGCCCTCAATAGCAAAACCTCCCAAGCCCTCAATGAGGGCTTGGGAGGTTTTCTCGTGCAGCATTAAGGCCGCTGCAACGCCTAGCGGGTATTAATCGCGCCAGCCGCCGCGGCGCCCGCCACGATCACGACCGCGTCCACCGCGGTCACGGTCGCGGTATCCGCCGCGCTCACCGCGTCCACCACGGCCACGTCCGCCGTAGCCGCCGCGTCCACGGTCATCATCGAAGTTCCGGCGCGGTGGGCGGCCGGTGTCCTTCTGAATCTTGATCAGCTGTCCGGAGATGCGGGTGTCCTTCAGACGCTCCAGCACTGCCGGGTCCAGGTTCTTCGGCAGGTCCACCAAGGTGTGGCCCACCGCAATGGTGATGCGACCGAAGTCCTTCGAGGACAGACCTCCTTCATTGGCCAGCGCGCCCACGATGGCTCCGGGGCGCACGTTCTGGCGCTTGCCGACGTCCAGCCGGTACGTCTCAAAGTCCCCGTCCGGTCGGCGCGGGCCGCGGTCACGGTCGCGGCCGCCGCGATCACGGCCACGATCACCGCGGTCACGCCCGCGGCCATCGCGTTCGAAGCGGTCGCGCTCGCGACGGTCCTTCTTGGATACCGGGCGCTCCTTGAGCAGGAAATCCGTCCCGCCCTGCAGCTGCACGGCCAGGGCGGCAGCGATATCATCCATCGCCACGTTTTCAGCCGCGGAGTACTCGCGCACCATGTCACGGAAGAACTCGAACTGCTTGTCCTCCTGCGAAGCGCCGATGGAAGCGAAGAACTTCTCCTTGCGCTTGGCGTTGACCTCATCCGCAGTCGGAAGGTCCATCTCCTCCAGGCGGGCGTTGGTCACGCGCTCGATGGAGCGCAGCATGCGACGCTCACGCGGGGTGACGAACAGGATGGCCTCACCAGTGCGGCCAGCACGGCCGGTACGGCCGATGCGGTGCACGTAGGACTCGGTGTCATTCGGGATGTCGTAGTTGACCACGTGGGTAATGCGGTCCACGTCAAGACCACGAGCGGCAACGTCGGTAGCCACCAATATATCGAGGCGGCCATCCTTGAGCTGGTCCACGGTGCGCTCACGCTGCTGCTGGGCAATATCGCCATTGATGGCGGCAGCGTTGTAACCGGCCTCCTTGAGACTATCGGCCACGTCCTCGGTCGCGTGCTTGGTGCGGCAGAAGACAATAATGGCGTCGTAGTCAATGACCTCGAGGATGCGGGTGAAGGCATCCATCTTGTGGCGGTGCGGGGTCAACAGGAAGCGCTGCGTGATGTTGTCATTCGTGCGGCGCTCCGACTTCACAGTGACCTCAGCGGGGTTGTTGAGGTACTGCTTGGACAGGCGGCGAATGGAATTCGGCATGGTCGCCGAGAAGAGTGCGACCTGCTTATCTTCCGGGGTGTCCTCAAGAATGCGCTCGACGTCTTCTTGGAAGCCCATGTTGAGCATCTCGTCCGCCTCATCGAGCACGAGGAAGCGCAGCTGCGAGATGTCCAGGGAGCCCTTCTCCAGGTGGTCAATGACGCGGCCTGGGGTGCCGACGATGATCTGGGCGCCACGGCGCAGCCCGGAGAGCTGGATGCCATAAGCCTGGCCACCGTAGATCGGCAGAACCTCGATGCGGCCCAAGTGGTCAGCGAAGGACTGGAAGGAGTCCGCTACCTGGAGGGCCAGCTCGCGCGTGGGCGCGAGGACCAAAGCCTGCGGGTAACGGGCCTCGGTATCGATCTGAGATAGGACCGGCAGCGCGAAGGCTGCGGTCTTACCCGTACCCGTCTGGGCCAGACCGACGACGTCGCGGCCTTCCATGAGGATCGGGATGGTTTCTTCCTGAATTGGGGATGGCTTGGCAAAGCCCACCTTGGACACGGCTTCCTGAACGTCATCGGGAAGGCCGAGGTGTGCAAAACCCTGGGAGTTGTCGTTGGCTGAATTTTCTTCAGCGCCGGTGTCCTCAGGGTTATTCGCAGCCCCGGTGTCCTGATTCGACACCTGCGAAGCGTCCAATGCTTCGCCACCTTGCGAGTTTTCCTGAGATTCCGACTTATTGAATTCTTCCGGCTCGTTGACGCCGCCGGTGGCGTTATCGGTAATGCTCATTGCTCACACCAGAGTACGGTACCAACATCCAATTAGCTATTTCGCCGAAGATTTACCCGAGCTTTTCCACTAGGGGCTACTCCTTCGCAGCGTAACGCGTGGCTCGGTCACCGTGTTTGCCGCGCATGATGACGTGCCCAGACTCGATAAGCTTGCCCAGCGCGTAACGCACCTGGCCGCGGGTGAGCTGCGTACTGTTTACGATGTCCACGAGCGAGAGCTCGCCCTTCCGGCGCAACGCAGCAAGCACAAGTGCGGGGTTTCCGCCGAGCTTGGCGACGAGCCCGTCTTCCACCACACTGCCCTCACTGCCTATGCTCGCAGGCTCCGGAGCAGACAGAGAGGAAGCGTTAGCGCCGTGCGGTGCCGCGTCATGTTCGTCATCGCCTCGCCCCGCCCTCCAGAGGATCACGGTGAAGCGCACACCAGTGTCGATGAGGGTGGGCGGACGCAATCCAGCTTTCCGAAGCGATTCAAAAACCACCCGCATTCCTCCGCCCTGGCCCTCAATGACACGCTCGCCGTCCTCAAGCCGCAGCTTCGTGCTCAATGTGTATAGGCGCGGGTTCACAGCGACGGGTGACAGCATCTTTCCCCTAAGCTCTTCCACGGAGATGCCCCGCAATCCACCGGGGCTGGTCACAATCAGTGCTTGGCGGGTCAGCCGGACAGTGACAAATTTGCCGGCGCCTAAGCTTTCTGGGCCAAGGTCGCGGTGGACCACGGCATTAGCAATGACTTCACGAACAGCCTCCAGCGGTAGTTCTGGAACCTCGCGCAGGTGGCCATCTGTGCCATAGACCAAGTCAGTGTCGATATTCCTGTGCACCCACGCCACGGCTCCATCCACCAGATCCGGCACAGGGCCGTAGAATTCCTCCAGATTCCGGGTACGCGGTCCTTCTTCCCCCGCTGGGTATTGCACGGCCGCAGAAATATGCAGGTCGGGAAAGAATCCCTGCGGAAAGCGCCCCAGAGCGTATAAACCTGCCACACTCAGCTGCCCTTGGGAATCAAGCACGCGGAATAGCTCCAGCAGCTCGGCATCGCTCGCACCCCGCAAACGAGGGGTGGCGCTGCGCAGCTCCGCCACCGCCTCCTTAAGCACCGAAGCATCACAGACTTCTAGGTTTGACCCGGGAACCGGTGCTGAGTCATAGGCAATGGCCTCGCGAGCGTGCAGCTTATCCACCTCGACCATGCGAAGATCATTGGCGCTCATGACGTAGTCACCATCCGCCATTCGCAGGTAAGGCCGACCCCGATAGAGTGCCGGCCGCTGGTGCGGCAGCACGCCTTCGACGTGTCCAAGCACGACAGCTCGCCCTTCGACGTACAGGGTCTGAGTCTCAATGAAGGGCGCGGGTTCCACTAGAGTGCGTGCCTGATCCGCCAGCGCGCTTTCGATGGCGCCGGGATCGTCCACGCCGTGCACCGCAAAGTCGGGTTCCGCCACTCCAATAATGACGGTGCCACCGCGCGGCATGTTGGCGAAGGCACACAGAGTAGCCCCGAGGGACTGCGGCATTCCCCCGCGTCCCGACTTCACTTCCACGGTCGTAGTATCCGACTGCAAAAGGCGACAGTGCTCGAGGTAATCCTCGAGCTCATCAACCGTCCACATCATGCCTGCAGAATACCGCAGACTACAAAGTGTTACACTCTAGAGTGCAAGACTTTACGTTCTAGACTTCACGGCCACCCACGAAGGTCTTCCAGGTCATCGGCATGCCCGGGCGATAAGCCAGGTGGATAGCGCTCGGGGCATCAAGCACGTGCAGGTCCGCAGCAGCGCCCACCACCAGCGAGCCTTTAGCCGGGCGGCCTTGCGCGTCCTTACCTGAGCCAACATCCTGGCGGCGCAGCGCGGTGGCACCGCCCAGCGTGCCGGCGGCGATGGCCTCATCAAGCGTGAGGTGCTGCTGGAGCACAGCCGTGGTCACGCAGAAGTTCATCGAGGAGGTATACGAGGTACCCGGGTTGAGGTTCGAGGCGATGGCGACGGTCGCGCCGGCATCAATAAGCTTCCGGCCCGGCGCCAGCGGCTCGCGTGTGGACAGATCGCAGGCTGGCAGCAGCGTAGCCACCGTATCGGAGGAGGCCAGCGCCTCGACATCGGCATCGCTGAGGTAGTTGACGTGGTCCACGGAGGCAGCGCCCAACTCCACCGCGAGTGCTACGCCTGGGCCCTCGCCGAGCTGGTTGCCGTGCACTCGCACGCCTAAGCCCCGGGCCTTGCCCGCCTCGAGCACGCGGCGCGACTGCCCCTCGTCGAAGGCGCCGCGCTCGCAGAAGACATCGATCCACTGCACGTGCTCGGCCACACCGTCCAGCATCGGGCCGACAACCTCGTCGAGGTAAGTCTCGGCTTCCGCTCCCGGCGGCACGAGGTGTGCGCCGAGGAAGGTAACGTCATCGACGTGGCGAGCCGCCACGCGAGCGGCCTCCACCTCGGATTCAGTATTAAGACCGTAGCCGGTCTTCGTCTCCAAGGTCGTCGTACCCCCGCGGCGGGCGGCGGCAATGCGCTCCACCAACAGCTTTTCCAGGCGCTCCTCCCCCGCCGAGCGGGTCGCGTCCATGGTCACCGCGATGCCACCGGCCTGGTAGGACTCACCCGCCATGCGGGCTTCGAACTCGGCGGAGCGGTCGCCGTCGAAGATCATGTGCGTATGAGAATCCACCCATCCCGGCAGGACCGCGCGCCCGCCCAGGTCGACTTTCTCATCCGCGGCCGGCGCCTCGGACTCCAGTCCGATCCAGGCGATGGTGCCGTCGGTGTTGGCGATGAGGGAGGCGTCGGCAAGCGTGCCTGCCTCCGACACCGTGCGCAGCTCTGAGATTCCAGTAAACAGGGTGGACATGATCTTCTTTTCCTCTCTTATCTAGTCGCGGGCCTTGAATTCCATCGGGATACGCACGCCGCGCTCGTCGGCGACTTCCTTGGCGCGAGTGTAACCGGAATCCACGTGGCGGATAACGCCCATGCCCGGGTCATTGGTGAGCACGGCGCGCAGCTTGGCGGCGGCCAGCTCGGTGCCATCGGCCACGGTGACCTGGCCGGCGTGGATGGAGCGGCCCATGCCCACGCCACCACCGTGGTGGAGAGATACCCAGGTGGCACCGGAAGACACAGCGGTCATGGCGTTGAGCAGCGGCCAGTCGGCCACGGCATCGGTGCCATCGAGCATGGCCTCGGTCTCGCGGTACGGGGAGGCCACGGAGCCGGAGTCGAGGTGGTCGCGGCCGATGACGATCGGGGCCTTGATCTTGCCTTCCTTGACCAGGTCATTGAAGAGCAGACCAGCCTTGTGGCGCTCGTTGTAGCCCAGCCAGCAAATACGCGCCGGCAGGCCCTCGAACTCCACGTACTCCTCGGCGGCATCAAGCCAGTTGTGCAGGTGCTCGTTGTCCGGGAAGAGCTCCTTGAGCGCCTGGTCGGTGACCTTGATGTCCTCCGGGTCGCCGGAGAGCGCTGCCCAGCGGAACGGGCCGAGCCCCTCGCAGAAGAGCGGGCGGATGTAGGCCGGGACGAAGCCCGGGAACTCGAAGGCGCGCTGGTATCCGGCCTTGCGGGCCTCGTCGCGGATGGAGTTGCCGTAGTCGAAGACCTCAGCACCCTCGTCCTGGAATTCCACCATGGCCTGGACCTGGGCGGCCATGGCCTCGCGGGCCTTCTTGGTGAAGGTGGTCGGGTCCGCCTTGGCCTCGTTGTGCCAATCCTCCACGGTGATTTCGGTGGGCAGGTAGCTCAGCGGGTCATGCGCGGAGGTCTGGTCCGTGACGATGTCCACGGTGAATTCACCCGCGCGCTGGCGGCGCAGCACCTCCGGGAAAACCTCGGCGGCGTTGCCCACGAGACCCACGGACAGCGGCTTCTTGTTCTCCTTGGCGTCGAGCACCAGCTTGAGCGCCTCATCCAGGTCGGTAACAACCTCATCGAGGTAGCGCTTGTGCTGGCGGCGCTTCAGGCGGGTCTCATCCACATCGACGATGAGGCAGGCACCGCCGTTCAAGGTTACGGAGAGCGGCTGCGCGCCGCCCATGCCGCCGCAGCCACCGGTCAGCGTCAAAGTGCCGGCGAGCGTGCCGTTGAAACGCTTCTTGGCCACGGCCGCGAAGGTCTCAAAAGTGCCCTGCAGGATGCCCTGGGTAGCAATATAGATCCAGGAACCGGCCGTCATCTGGCCGTACATCATCAGGCCCTCGTCCTCGAGCTTGCGGAAGTGCTCCCAATTGGCCCAGTCGCCCACCAGGTTGGAATTCGCGATGAGCACGCGCGGCGCCCACTCATTGGTCTTCCAGATGCCGACCGGCTTGCCGGACTGCACCAGCAGCGTCTCATCGGACTCGAGGTCCTTGAGGGACTCCACGATGGCATCAAAAGCCTCCCAGCTGCGGGCTGCACGCCCGGTGCCGCCGTAGACCACGAGGTCCTCGGGGCGCTCAGCAACCTCGGGATCAAGGTTGTTCATGAGCATGCGCAGCGGGGCTTCGGTCTGCCAAGACTTGGCGGTGATTTCGGTTCCGCGCGGAGCGCGTACTTCGCGGGGTTCAGACATGACTTCCTTTCGCTCGTGCTTTTCGACGCCCTCCCAAACCCCCAAGGCCGGTTCCCCGGGGCTGTCCCTAGTGGGGCTTGGTCAGCGTCACACAGCACAAGTTACTGTGACCCAAAACCATGAGCCAGGACACTTTTGGCCTAGCTGTCTCAGATACGAGACTGCCGCGTGACCGGTGGTCTGCCCCCGTCTTGCCTACACCCGCCATGTCCGTCTGACACCCAGTAACCCAGCAACGCCCAAAGCCAAAAGTGCAGACCTAGAAGTGCAGACCTGCTGGTCGTCGTCAAGCACTGCCCGGGCGCTGGACGACGCCCACCTGCATGAATGCACTTCCAGGTCTGCACTTTTACAACCGCGGACCACGCGCCAAGTGCTTCCCCACGGTCTCCTGGAAGTAGTCGGGGCGCGCGCTTAATTGTTCCGGGCTAAACCTCAAGACGATGTAGCCCTTGTTGAGGATGTCCTGCTGACGCCGATGCTCCGCGCGAATCACCTCTTCAACCTCGTGCCGGTACTTGACGTTCCCGTCAATCTCAATCACCAACCACCCATTAATAACCAGGTCCGCCCGGTAATTCTCAATCACATATTGCGCCTTGACCCAGCGCAGCTCAGGGTAATTAGCCGCAAGGATCAAGGCACGGGCATAGGATTCCCACGGTGACTCCGCGCAGTTAATACTTTCAGCAACCGCCCGCCGCGCGGCGGCAACGCCCTTAACTCTCCCCATAGCGCCGAGCGTCTCATTGATCCAGAACTGGCCAACATTGCGCGCCCGCACATCATCGACGGCAACGAGCCCCTCCTCAAATCCATAGAACCGCGCAATATCAATGGCCGTGCGTTCCAGCGAGGACACGCGAATCCCGTGCACCACCGCCTCTTTACCGCGCAAGTTCATGCGCCGATACCGGACATTGGCTTTAGCTCGTGGGGGTACCGAGTTCGAAGGCAACGTTGCCTCCCACTCGGCGGGTGGCACAACCAGGGGAACCCCGTGAATGAGCGCGGCGGATTTTCCTACTAATGTTGCCTTGGGCAAGGTCAACCCGAGCGCGTATGCCTTCGCGGTCTCCTTGTGCCACGGCTTGAGCTCGTGCCAGTGCACCAACGGCAGCACGAAGCACCACGCCAGTGTGGCCACTTTGCCGGCGTGCACCTTCTTCCATCGGGGATCATCATTGGGCAGCTTCCGAAGGTCGATAAGATGCTGGTCTAAAAAGTTAAAGAGTTCTTCATTGTTCATGCACTACTCATAACCCAGCTTTGTGTGACTCGCCACAGATAGGCTTCCGCTCTTCACCCGCATCCACACCCGCGCCGCACTACAAAAAATCACCCACTCATTGCCTCAGGGCGCCTCTCGTCTCCGCTGCGAAGGCAAAAGTGCAGACCTGGAAGTGCATTCATGCAGGTGGGCGTCGTCAATCGCGAGGACAGTGCTTTGCGGCGACCAGCAGGTCTGCACTTCCAGGTCTGCACTTTTGAAATCAAGCGCGCATGAAAAAGCCCCATGGCATACGCCATGGGGCTGGGGGTGGAGTTAGCGCAACGTGCCGACAGCCCCCTCTACCGCAGCCACCAGCGCACCTTCCTTGACCAGGCGCACGGTCTCTTCGATCTCCGGGGACAGATAGCGGTCGGTGCCCGGACCTTGGACGGTCTGGCGCAGAGCATCGATGACCGCGCCGGTACCCTTGGCGGGCTGGCCCTCGCGCATATCGATGGCGCGGGCGGCAGTGAGGATTTCAATGGCGAGGACGCGCTGCAGACCGTCTACGGCCTTGCGCAGCTTGCGGGCACCCGACCAGCCCATGGACACGTGGTCTTCCTGCATGGCCGAAGACGGAATGGAGTCCGCCGAAGACGGGTTGGCCAAGCGCTTGAGCTCAGAGACGATGCCCGCCTGCGCATACTGCGCAATCATGTGGCCGGAGTCCACGCCCGGGTCATCCGCAAGGAAGGCGTTAAGGCCGCGGTTACGGGCGACGTCGAGGAAGCGGTCGGTGCGGCGCTCCGAAATAGAGGCCAGGTCAGCCACGACGATGGCCAAGAAGTCCAGCGCATAGGCCACCGGCGCGCCGTGGAAGTTGCCGTTGGAGACCACGCGTCCATCCTTGGCCACCACCGGGTTGTCGACGGCCGCGGCCAGCTCGCGCTCAGCAACCGTTGCTGTGTGCGCCACGGTATCGCGGAAACCACCGGCCACCTGCGGGGCACAGCGCACGGAGTAGGCGTCCTGGACTTGCTTCTTCTTGAATTCCTCGAGGGCGGCCGCGAGAATCTCCGAGCCCTCTGCGACCTGCAGGATATTGGCCGCGGCATCTGCCTGGCCCGGGTGCGGGCGCAGCTGCTGCAGGTCATCGGCGAAGACCACGAGCGTACCCAGCAGGCCTTCCACCGTCATTGCGGTGGCGATGTCAGCGGTCTTGGCAAGCTCGCGCAGGTCAGTGATAGCCAGGCAGAGCTGCCCCAGCATGCCGTCGGTGCCGTTAATGAGTGCTAAGCCTTCCTTCTCCCGCAGCTTGAGCGGTTCAATGCCCGCAGCCGACAGCGCCTCGGCGGCCGGGGTGACCTGGCCGCCATCGACGCGCACCTCACCCTCACCCAGCAGCGCCAGCGCACAGTGTGCCAGCGGCGCCAAGTCACCGGAGCAGCCCAGGGAGCCGTATTCGCGGACCACCGGATGGATATTGGCGTTGAGCACCGCGGCATAAGTTTCCGCCACCACCGGACGCACGCCGGTACGTCCAGTGCACAGGGTGGACAAGCGCAGCAACATCAGCGCACGGATGACCTCTTGCTCAACTTCCGGGCCCGTTCCCGCCGCATGCGAGCGCACGAGTGAGAGCTGCAGTTGCGCGCGCATCTCCTCCGGAATGTGGCGCCGCGCCAGCGCACCGAAGCCGGTGGAAATACCGTAGACGGGGGTCGGATCCTGGGCTAGTTCCTCGACGCGCTCGCGGGTCGAGGCGATTTCTGCCAGGGCGTCCTCGGAAATTTCCACCTTCGCGCCGTAGCGCGCAACGGCCACGACTTCTTCGATACTCAGCGCCCCGATACCCACGGTCACGGTGGAAGGATAAGAATTAGACATGTAAGGCTCCTTTAACGTCGCTGCGTTACCCACGTCCCACCACCCACGTGGAAGGGAAGAAGGCACGTGAAAACACGTACTCGTTTTCACAAGAATAGAAAAATAGTGATACGCGCGACAGCCTTACGCGTTGCGCTCATAGTACAACAGGCTGCCCGACGCGCCAATACCTCGGGCACTACCTGTTAGCGGCGCCCGTACATCCTCTCCGCCACCTGCTGCGCGGCCGCGCGCAGTTGCTGCGCAGCATCAGTGGCATCAGCTGTGCCCGCGGGAAAAGTCACCGCGAGTGCCGCTGCTGGCCTGCCCACGTGGTCAACCACCGCCACGCCTACCGACGCCTGCCCGCGCGCCACCACCTCGACCTCTTCGGCCCAACCGCGTTCGCGTACCTGGCGCAAGATTTCCTTGTACTCCCCAAAACCTAAGGAACCCGGGACAAATGCTGCACGCCACTCTGCTTCCGGAAGCAATGCCAACATGGCCCGCCCAGAGGCCGTCCGCTGTGCCTGCAGCCGCACGCCCTTCTCCGTCACCAGCGACAGCGCCCCCGGCGCGCGCACCTCGTTGAGGTAGAGAATCTCCGAGCCCGCCAAACGCGATAAGTGCCCCGATCCCCCAACACTGCTGGCAATCCGCTCGAGGTGCCCCTGGGTCGCCCGCACCAAGGGCTGCTGCGTGGCATAGGCCGCGGCCATCGAGTAGGCAGCAAGCCCCAACCCGTAGGTTTGGTTCTCCGGCAGGTGTACCACGAATCCCGCGTCCACCATCTCCTTGAGCAGGTGGTAAGTAGTTGAGCGTGGCAGGTCCAGCTCACTGCGGATGCGCGCGGCGGAAATCGGCACGTCGATGGTCGACAGCAGCCGGAGGATCTCCAGTGCATTGCGCGCCGCCGGGACTCGGGAGGTACTCATGGGCCCACATTCTAATGAGCCCTCGTACAAGCCCCAGCTAAGTCACCAGGAAGGCAATCGGCGTCGCAATAATGATGGTCAGCACCACGCGCTCGAACCAGATGACCACGATCTGCCACAGCTTGATCGGAATCTTGGTGGCCAAGATGCACGGCACCAGCGCGGAGAAGAAGATAATGGCGGAGATAGCCACCACACCGATGACGAACTTGAGCACCATGCTTTCTGAGCCCGCCACAGCCGTCGCCGGCAGGAACATCTCCGCAATGCCCATGGCCGCGGCCTTACCCGCCAGTTCCGGTTCCGGTAATTGAACAATCCAGGCGAACGGGTAGAACAGGTACCCCAGCCAGTCGAAGAGAGGGGTGTAGTTTGCCAGCAGCAAACCAATCAGGCCCACGGACATGATGGAGGGCACAATCGCCGACGCCATGCGCACGCCATCGCGCAGGTTCTCCCAAATGGCAGCGCCTAAAGACGGCGCGCGGTCCAACGCTAGCAGCGCTTCCCGCCAGGCGGCCTTAAAGAAATTGCCCTTTACCGGCTTTTCCGGGTCCGGCTTTACACCATCTACGTAGTCATTAGGAATCCTACTCAGCGGCGGAATCCACACGGTAATCGCCGTGACCAGGAAGGTCACCACAAGGGATACTGCGAAGTACACGCCCCACATATCCATCAAGTCCAGCTGCTTGGCCACGATGACCATGAACGCTGCCGAGACCGTCGAGAAGCCCGTCGCGATGATGGAGGCCTCACGCGCGGTGTAGCCGCCGCGCTGGTACACACGGTCAGTAATGAGGATTCCCAAAGAGTAGGAGCCCACGAAGGAGGCTACCGCGTCGATGGCGGAGCGCCCCGGTGTGCGCCAGAGCGGGCGCATGATGGGCTGCATAAATACGCCCACGAATTCCAGAAAGCCGTAGCTGATGAGCAGAGCTAGGAATGCGCCGCCGATGGGTACGATGAGGCCGACGGGTGTCGCAACCGAATTCCACAGGAAGGGCACGATGTCCTCGTTGCCGAGTACCCCTGGAAGCTTTCCGATGACCATCAAGAAGGAGACCACCAGGCCCACCACGTTGAGCGCGGTAAAGACCGCTTGCAGCGGGCCTTCCTGCCAGTTTTTATTCACGATACTGCGCACCGTGCCATAGAGCGCTAGCGCCAGGATAAACCACGGCACGAAGGCATCGGCATAGGTGCGGATGATGGTGACCATGTGGTCAAGCGGGATGGATTTCTTTCCGTCATAACTAATGGGAAAGAAGAATACGAAAGCGCCGATAGCGCTGTAGACGAAGAGGCGCCAGATGCCCTTCTTGGAGGGCACGTCATCCTCGTTCTCGTAGAAGGCGTCAACGATTGCGTCTTCAGAGTTCATGTTCTACCTCACGGTGGTGGAAACGACACGTCATTAGCACGGCCACGCACGCGCCCTTTAAAGGAACGCGCCAAGCACACACGCCGCTACACAGCGATTGCTTCTAGCCATGCCCACGCGACAGCCACACGCAGGTCTCCCACATACTAGCGGCACCCCACACAAATGTCACGCACGTCACCCCCACGCACGAAATGAGGCGCCCACCATAGCGCCGGATGAAGCTACCCACCACAAAATTGACCCCGCGTCTCAACTAGAGGAAAGTAGCTCCCAGACCCACTCGCACCAACCACTCCCCACATTCGCGGTGCTAGAACCAACTAGCGCCCGCACAGGGGGACAGAGGAGGACGCATCCCCGTGGCAGAAACCACCACCAAGCGCGCCGGCTTGAAACACCGGCACCTGCACTTCATCGCCTTAGGCTCAGCTATCGGCACCGGCCTGTTCTACGGTTCTGCCGGCGCCATCCAAGCCGCCGGCCCCTCGGTCCTCTTGGTCTATCTCCTCGGCGGCGCCGTGGTTTATTTCCTCCTGCGCGCACTCGGTGAGATGTCCGTGCACCACCCCGTTACCGGCTCCTTCGCCGAATACGCCCGCACCTTCTTAGGCCCCTGGGCCGGCTACATCACCGGCTGGATGTTCGCCTTCGAGATGGTCATCGTGGCCCTCGCCGACCTCACCGCTATTGGCGTCTACATGCAATTCTGGTTCCCCGGCTCACCCAAGTGGGTGTGGGTCGCCGCCACACTGCTTCTCGTCGGCGGCGCCAACCTCGCCACCGTCAAGGCTTTCGGCGAGCTGGAATTCGCCTTCACCATCGTCAAGGTCGGCGCCGTCATCGCCATGATCTTAGGCGGCGTAGCCGTCTTAATCTTCGGCCTCTCCACCGCGGAGACCACCGGCCCGGCCAACCTCGTCAACGATGGCGGCTTCTTCCCCAACGGCGTCTCCGGCATGGTCGCCTCCTTCATCCTCGTTCTTTTCGCCTTCGGCGGCACGGAGATCGTCGGCGTCGCCAGTGCGGAGGCAGAAGATCCCGCCAAGTCCGTACCGAAGGCCGTCAACACCATCCCGGTGCGCATCCTGCTGTTCTACGTCCTGGCCATCCTGGTCATCCTCATGATCAATCCTTGGCGCAGCATCACCGGTGAGGAAAGCCCCTTCGTCCAAATCTTCTCCACACTCGGTGTCACCTGGGCTGCCGCCGCACTCAACGTCGTTGTCATCACCGCGGCGGTTTCTGCCATCAACGCCGACCTTTTCGGCGCCGGCAACGTTCTCACCGGCCTGGCACGCCAGAACCTGGCACCAAAGATCATGGCCAAAAAGACTCGGGGTGTGCCGGTGATGACCATGATCATCCTGCTCATCGTCATGATTATCGGCACCGGGCTCAACGCGCTCATCCCAGAAAACGTCTTCGAGGTCATCGCCTCCCTGGCCACGTTTGCCACCATCTATGTGTGGCTGATGATCCTCTTGGCCCACGTGGCTTCCCGCCGCCAAATGCCCACCGAAGAACGCGCCAGCTTGGAATACACCGTCCCCTTCTGGCCCTGGGGCCAGTACTTCTCCATCGCCTTCATCATCTTTACTTTTGGCATCATGGTGTGGCAGGAGCAATACCGCCCGGCACTCGCCACCGGCGTTATCTTCATCCTCCTGATGACCGCCATCTTCTACCTCACCGGCCGCCGTAGCGCCGCCGCGAGTGCCCCACAAGAAACAGCCACACAAGGAACAACCACGAAAGGATAACCATGAACACCGTTGATGCCCCCGCCTACTCCCCTGCCCCCGAGTGGTCCGGCCGCTCCGATGGCCCAGGCCCCGAGCATGCGCGGTGGCACAGCGTGGTTCGCCCGCTGGACGTCGCCAAGCCCCAGGCAGAACCCGGCATCGCGCTCCTGGGCTTTGCCTCCGACGAGGGCGTTGAGCGCAACCATGGCCGCCCCGGCGCGGCTGCGGGCCCGGCCGCCCTGCGCGACGCCTTGGGTTCCCTGGCGCTGCACCATCCGCATCCGCTTTACGACGCCGGCACGATCACCACCCAAGGCACCGACCTGGAGGCCGCCCACGAGCGTCTCTCCGATACGGTGGAGACACTCTCACGCGCCGGGCACCTGCCCATCATCCTCGGCGGTGGACACGAGACCGCCTTCGGCTCCCACCGCGGTGCTTTCCGCGCACAGGGCCCTCTGCAGATCATCAACCTGGATGCGCACTTTGATCTCCGCACCGCGGACGTGCCTACCTCCGGCACCCCGTTTAAGCAGATCTCTGAACTGGTCGGCCGCGAGGACTTCGACTATTCCGTCCTGGGAATCTCCCGCCCCAACAACACGCCCGTGCTTTTCGACGAAGCCTCCGCCCTCGGCGTCACCGTCGTCCTCGACGAGGATTTGCTCAACATGGATCGCTCCCAGCTGCGCACAACCGTCGACAGTATCTGCGCCGGTACCAAGCCCATCCACCTCTCCATCGACTTGGATGTCCTCCCCGCCGACCAGGCGCCGGGTGTCTCCGCCCCCGCTGGCCTCGGCGTACCCCTGAACATCATCCGTGAACTCGCGCTCACCATCGCCGCCACGGGACGCCTCGCGCTTGTCGACGTCGTCGAGCTCAACCCCACCTTCGACGCCGACAACCACACCGCCAAGCTGGCCGCGCGGTTAATTGATGACATTGTGACGGCGCATTTTGTTGCTACCACAGGAGCGAATTCCTAGATAAGACGCCGGCCAGCCGGCATACTAGTGCCCATGAGTTCACCGATTCGCGTCGTCGGAGCCGTCTTCGTAGACGGCAAGCGATTCCTGGCCTGTCGCAAAGCTCCAGGAAAATCACTCGCCGGCATGTGGGAATTTCCAGGCGGCAAGATTGAAGAAGGCGAGACGCCTAAGGAGGCTCTCGCGCGCGAAATCGAGGAAGAGCTGTCCGTCATCGCAACCGTGGGTGACAAGGTCACCACGACTGTGTACGAGTACGATTTCGCCACCATCGAACTCACTACGTTCTTGTGCACTAAGGATTCCGGGGAACTCGTTCTTAGTGATCACGATGCCACCCGTTGGGTGTCCCCTGCCGAGGCGCAGGAACTCGACTGGGCCCCTGCCGATATCCCCGCCGTCAAACTGCTTTCTTCGCGCCTATGAGTTCCGGATCCATCCTGCCGTTTGGCATCTACGAAACCCCAGTCACTGCTCGTATCCAGGAGCGAATCGAGGAAACCACGCGTGCCCGGCCCACGGCAGCAACCGGCATCGCCCCCGGTTCCAAGAAGGATGTCAACCCGCGGTTCGCCGCGGCGGTGTCCCAGCATTTTGCCAAAGTCCTCGAGCACAAGCTCACAGAGCTAACTAAGCCCGAGGAGCGTGTAGCCCTCATCAATGGACTGGCCCAGCACCTCGGGGAAGATGAGTCCATCTCCGCCGAAGAACTGCTTTACGCCATCTATAGTTCAGAGCTCGAAGAGGCTCCGAAACTCCCGGAAGTCTCGCTCAACTCCAGCGCCTTGTTCACCAACAGCGTGGACGACACGAATATGTCGGTCGAGATTGCCCGCGAGATCCGCACTGCGGACTCCGTCGATTTATTGTGCGCTTTCATCAAGACTTCAGGCATCGCGGTCATCAGCGATGAATTGGAATACCTCAGGGATCATCAGATCCCACTGCGTGTTATCACTTCGACGTACTGCGGGGCGACCGAGGCCGCCGCAGTACGCCGCCTCGTGGAAGACTACGGCGCTGAAGTCCGGATCTGTTACGAGCACAAGACCACACGGTTGCATGCCAAGGCCTGGCTCTTTCGCCGCCAGTCTGGGTTCGACACCGCGTTTATCGGTAGCTCAAACCTTTCGCGCTCAGCGCTTGTTGACGGTTGGGAATGGAATGTCCGGGGCTCTCGCTCCTCCACTCCGGAGATCATCGAGAAGTTCATCAAGACTTTCGACAGCTATTGGTACGACACTCATTTCAAAGCATTTGACCCGGCCCAAGACTATGAGCGCCTCAAGGAGGCCCTCGGCAGTGCCAGATTTCTAGAAGCAAAGCCCGGTGAAAAGCTCGAACTCTCAGGCCTTCGCGTTGAGCCCTACCCCTACCAGGAGGAAATGCTCGAAGCTTTAGACTCCGAGCGCGAAGTTCACGACCGCCACCGCAACCTGCTCATTGCCGCTACTGGTACAGGCAAGACTGTTGTGGCGGCACTTGACTACCGCCGCTTAAGTGAGAAGCTGGGGCGCAGACCACGAATGCTTTTCATTGCCCACCGGCGCGAGATTCTTACCCAGGCCCAGCGGACATATCGCGAGGTGCTTAGCACCTCTGATTTTGGTGAGCTCCTTGTCGGCGATTCGCAGCCCGGCGAGTGGGACCATGTCTTTGCGAGCATCCAGTCTCTGCATAGCAGGCGCCTGCCAAACATTGCACCGGAGCACTTTGAAGTCGTCGTCATTGACGAGTTTCACCACGCTGAGGCCCCGACCTACCGTGCAGTACTTGACTACCTCCAACCGCGTGAACTCCTGGGACTAACGGCCACACCAGAGCGCGGTGACGGAGAAAACGTACAAAAGTACTTCGACTACCGCGTGGCCCATGAGCTTCGTCTCTGGGATGCATTGCGTCTGCAGCTTCTCGCCCCGTTGCACTACTACGGAGTCGACGATGATACTGACCTGACGAGCTTGACCTGGAACCGCGGGAAGAAGGACTACCAGGTTTCGGAGCTAAGCGAGTTCTATATCAAGGCCGGTGAGAAGCGCACCAGGTTCATCATCAATGAGCTCAACCGCCGTATCTTCGACCTCTCCGATATGAAGGCCCTTGGTTTCTGCGTATCCATCGCCCATGCCGAATACATGGCGGAGCAATTTACTCATTTCGGTATCCCTTCCCTGGCCGTCAGTAGCAAGCTCAGCGTTGATGAACGTCGCCGCGCGATAGAGCAACTCCGCGAAGGCACTATCAAGACGATCTTTGCGGTCGATATTTTCAACGAAGGCGTCGATATCCCCGCGGTCAACACGCTGCTGCTTCTGCGCCCTACGCAAAGTCCGGTGCTCTTTGCCCAACAGCTAGGCCGCGGTCTGCGCCTCCACGAGGGAAAGAATGCCTGCACCGTCTTTGATTTCTTGGGTGTTCAGCACGAAGAATTCGATTTCGAACAACGTTTCAAAGCGCTGACTGCCGCACGTGGAAAGAACCTCGCCAAGGAAGTGGAGCAAGGTTTCCCCACTGCTCCGCCGGGCTCCAACATCACCTTGGACCGAGTAACGACCGAACGCGTTCTCAAGAACATGAAGCGCTTGGCCCGTAACTCCGTTAAAAAGATACGAGCGCTCATTTCTGATTACGGCACAACCGATCTCGCTAGTTTCATTAATAGCTCCGGTGTTCCGGTGGAAGATATCTACCGCCGTAAGGGAATTACGTGGACCACGCTGCTGCGTGATGAGAAGCTGCTACCCTCCAGCCCCGCGGGCGAGCACGAAGAATTCCTTCTCAGCCGAATCCGCGTGCTGTTGCACATCAATGACCCCAACCGCGTAGCGGCCTACAGCCTTCTTGTTTCCCCGGACGGTCCCAAGGAGAAGGATATGACTCCCGAGCAAACCCGATATGCCACCATGCTCGTGTTGGCTCTGTGGGCAAATTCAAATACGACGGTGCCGGAATCCCTTGATGAGGCCCTGCGTATCATCCGGGCCTGTCCTTCCTTCGTCGCTGAGGTAACTCAGGTCATGCAGCTCACGCTCGACCGCTCCCGCGTCATTCCAGAGAAGTCTACGAATAACGTCTTGGAGACTCACGCGGACTACAGCCTTGCCGAGCTGGTAGGCGCATTGGATGATGGCCCGTTGCGCAAGCTCGCGAATTTGCCACGTGAGGGCGTACGCCGCTTCGATGCCACCAATACCGATCTCTTCCTGGTAACTTTCCAGAAGGATGAGAACGTGAGTGCCTCCACGAACTACCGTGATTACCCTTTGGCGCCCGATCGTTTGCACTGGGAATCCCAATCCACTACGTCGCTCAAGTCCGCAATGGCCCGACGCTACATCCACCACCACGAACTCAACGGCAACATCATCATCGCCACGCGTTTTACCAAGCGGAACAAAGTCGACACGGCGTCGGCGTATACCTTCTTGGGCAATGTCGATTACGTCTCGCACCGAGGCGAGAAACCCATCCAGTTTGAATGGAGCCTTCGCCGCGATATGCCTAAGCAGCTATACGCCGCCGGGCGCACTGTGGCTTAAACCTCAATTATGGTCAGGTAATTATGGTCAGGTTATGAAGTTGACGCCGTAATCACCGTTAAATTAAGATTTCCTTAGCAGATTAAGAAAAGATTAGTCTCTGATGCCGTGGACAGAAATGTGGAGGACGGTTATGGAAGCCGCGAGCGAGCGTAGCCGGAAGGGGTGGAGCCACCCAGATAACGGTTCTGAAACTTCCGTGTATGGCTTTACGCGCTTTCGGGAGCGCAGCTTCAAAACTGGCACCACCCCTCCGTGGGCTGCGTGTAGCAAGAAAGCGCGCCGCGCTCACTAGAACCACGCTTACTATCGCCGCGGGCGGTAGCGGTGGCGCAGGCCCTGCAGGATACCTTTCCTCTCCCCCAACGTGTCGCGGCCGAAAATCCACGCCACAACGCCAGCTGCAGCCACTACCGCACAGAAGCCAAAGGCCGTCTCAAACCCGTACTTATCCGCCAGCAGTCCAATGACGATGGGGCCTAAAATTTGCCCAAAGTCGCCTGCCATCTGGAATGTCGACAGCACCTGACCACCCGAGCGTTTCGAGCCGACGATATCCGCCACGGCTGCTTGTTGCGAAGGGGCAATGAGGCCCGAGGCCGCGCCGGACAGGGCCGAGAGGGCGAGGAGGGTGACGATGTTCGTCGCCAAGCCCAGTGTGCCCACGAACAACGCGGAGCCCACAAGTCCCGCCACGATGAGTGGCCGGCGCCCCACGCGGTCCGACCAAGAGCCGGAGAACTGCAAGACGATGGCGTTGCCCGCGGCAAAGGCCGCTAGCGCAACGCCTGATGTAGATGCACCGTTGGCAAAAATGGCGGCCGCGAAGAGCGGGAGGACCGCCACGCGAACCCCCATATTGATCCAGCCCTGGGCGAAGTTCGACGTGAGCACTGCACGGAAAGCAGTATCCTCCCAAGCTTCCTCCAAGCGCATTGGAGTTAGGTGACGCCGACGTTCATCGGCCTCATTGACCGAGGGCATAAGGATCCACACAACGAGTGCGGCGATGGCGACGCCAACGCCATAAATGAAGAAAGGCCAACGGAATCCCAAGAAAGAGAGGCTTGCGCCCACGAGCGGGCCAATCACGTTACCCAAGAGGAAAGACGTGGCATAGGTGGCCGAACAGCGCCCGCGAATGCTGGGTGGTGCCAGGCGCACAATGAGCCCCATCGCCGCGACGGTGAACATCGTCGAACCAATGCCAGCGATAGTGCGCAAGGCAACGATTTGCCAGTACTCCTGCGCCACGCCCACGAGGCCGGTGGTGACCGCCACGGTAAGTAATCCTGTCACATACACCCTGCGCGTACCTACGCGGTCGATGAGAAAGCCCGCAGCAGGGGCAAAGATGAGACGACTGGCAGAAAAGACTGAGACAACCAGACCGGCCGCGACCATCGAGACATCGAAGCTGACGATGAACTGCGGCAGCAGCGGCGCGATGAGACCGTAGCCTAAGGCAATGATGAACCCGGCGGCGACCATGACCCAGATTTCCCGCGGGATTTTAACCTGCGGTACTGCAGTATTTTTCATATCGCCACTCACTGTAGCCCATCACGTCAAATGGCCGAACGTTTAACCGAACCTCTGTTCGAATCTGTGTGCAGTGATGTCCGTGCCGACTCCTAGTGTGTGGGCCATGAAGAACTACAGCAGCATTCACCAGTCCGTTCAGCCCCCTTTCCCGGCCGACGTGAGCACGAGCGAACTCACCACTGAGATCCTCTACCACCACCATGACACTCTTCGCTCCATCGAAAGCATCATCCGCCACCCACGCTCGCTCGCGCGACCCACACCGCAGTGGCGGCCACCATCCAAGATGCTGCCACCAGTAGACATACAGGGTGGTGAATCACTACCACTGACCTTTACTGTCTCGCGCCACCGCGTGGGTGAGCGCGCCAAGGCTCGCGTATTGGGCTACGGCGAAAAGCGCGTGCCGTCCTATCTCATTACGGTGCGCATCACCGACCCCACCGGCCGCCCGGTTTCCCCTTCGTTGGCGGAAGCATGGGTGCGGGCCCTAGTCCCAGAGGAGCTCGTCTCCGCGGTGCATGAGATTTCCAGCAGCAGCGCGGCCACATTCGTGTGGCTGGTGGATAGCACTTATACCCCGGTGCATTCACCGCTCTCGCTCTTCGAAGGCTTCAGCCAGGCGGCGTAATGCGCACCCTCCGCAGTGCGTGAGGCCCTGCATCGAGTGCTATACGCCTGCTAGAAGTAGCGCTGTATGCGGTCGAAAAAGTTGCGGGACGGCTCTTCTTCAAGCGAAAGCGAGAACCGATCCTCCGTTAACACGCGGCCGAGAGCCGGGCGTGTCTCCGGGAAATCATAGAGACGGCGGATCGCCTGCGGCTCCAAGCGAATGGAAAAGCAGACCACGAGCACCGTAAACGTCTTATCAATCATGTCGGAGCTCAAGGTTTGTACTAGGACTGCTAGGCGCTCGTCGCGCAGAATCAGCTCCAGCAATGCCATGAACTGGAGGGGCCCGCGCTGCTCGTACTCAGCTGGAAGGAGCAAGGTCGACATAGCGGATAGTAGCCCGGCAACCACGCCTACCCCGGTTCCGGCGAGCATCATGGGCACCATCCGCTTAAACACTCCACGGCGCGCTAGCCAGCCAAACAGGTACGCCACCACCACCGCGGTCGGCAGATAGACCAAGAGCAGCGGGTTGTTGATGCTGGCCAGGCACGCGCTCAAGACTGACGTGCCCATTCCTAAGACGGGGCCATAGACGATTGCTATAAACGCCGTGCCCATCATGTCAAGGTACAAGGGGATGTTGACGTTGAAAATCAGCGATGACAACAGCAGGTTTGCCGCCACCGCCAGCAGTGGGTTGAAAAGCGCGTGGTTCCCCAAGGAACGCCACTGCGCGGCAATGAACAGCAATGCTGCCAGCAAACTCAGGCACCATGCACCGGTTGATAAGACGGAATCGAAGACAAAGCCTGTGTGGCCGTAACTCGGGTTCAGCGTCAGAACCCAGGCCAGGCACAAGCATGCTAGAGCGAATCCAACACACAGACGTTGGCTGTGCGATGCCTTGTTATCCGGCATTGGCTGCGGCTGCTCCTCTTCGAAGTCGAGAAATAATACCCGCTTACCCTACCGTAGAAGCTCGGTGTCGTCTGATTAGTCTGACTCGTTGCCTTCTTCGACGTCTTCGACGTCCCCGTCGTAGTCTTCGTCATCGTCATCGTCGAAGAGAACGTCGTCCTCATCCTCGTCGTCGGCGCCGAAGATGTCATAGACCTCCGGCTCGTCGAAGTCATCGTCATCGATGCTCACTAGCTGTGCTTCCCAATCTAAGGCTTGATCGGAGACCAAGTTGAGCACATCGAAGAGGCGGTCGAAGTCTGTGTAGGTACCCAGTTCAAGTGCCTCAGCCGGGACCTCAATGATGGGGGCTAGCCCGCCGTCTTCGTCGTCCGCATCACCGAAGATGGCAACGCGCTCTTCCTCACTCATGTCCTCCGGGGTATCGATTTCCCAGAGCTTGCTGATCGCCTCATCCTCCAGCTCGTCGAGCTCTTCCTCATCGAAGTCGAAGGAGAGGAAACGCACGATCGCGCTCGGGACACCGTCGATGGTTTCCACGAGCACGCGCAGCTCCGAGTCGTTGGCGACTTCCGCCACGACTAGGTTCGGGTTGAACTCATCCTGGAGAAACTCCAACTCGGCGATGCGCTCGTCAGTGCCCTCCAGCAGGTCACGCAGCACCGTCACCACCTGGTCCGTGGCAATGTGGCGGGATACGGCCTCAACCGCATCGTCCACAGAAAACGCCACGGACACCAAAACGGCCTCGAAGTCTTCATCATCTTCATCCACATCGGCCGCGGCAATGTAGACGTTGGCCGCCGGCAGGATGGGGTCAATTTCCACAAACTGGATTTCCAAATCGGAGGTGATGGGCACGAACATCACATCGTCGTTGACGCGGGACTCAATGCCCTCCCCGTCCAGCGCAGAGGCGATATCTTCAAAAAAGCTCATGTGATTAACATCCGTCCATGTGGGAGTCTCACCCGGGCTGCTGCCAAGGCCCCACACATCTTACCTGCGATCTCCGTCAATAGCTCTCCTCATCGAGCAGGAATCCCAGTTCCTTCAGAATCTCCGGGCGCCCAGTACCCCACTCCAACATGTCATAGGCCTCCCATGCTTGGCGACGCCCTTCCATCGGCGCCTCCTCCACGCGCGGCCCCACATCAAAAACCATGGTCGAGCGCTGCGGCGCGCGGTATTGCGGCCAGTTGTCTAGAGGCGCTCCGCCCCGAATGAACTCGCCCCACTGCGCCTGCATGGTCTCGGTCACGTCCTCCATTTCGGAAGGCTTAGCAATGCTGTTTAGGAAGGACACTCTCGACGCCCCTGGATCGCCAAAGATGTTGGATAGCTCCATCGAATGCATCGCACCCAGACCTAACCAGCGCAGCGCCGCCGGAGCGAAGTCGAAGCGGTACATCCACGTGGGATAGCGCCGTGCGTGCTCGGAAGCTACGCGGACGGTCGGGGCCCAAAAGAGGGCGTCGGTCAGCAGATCCCCGAAATCACGGCGCGAGACCGCACCGCCGTAGGCCGCGATGACATCCGGTGCGCTCTCCGGATCAAAAGAGGCTAGCAGCCGCAGGGCCGCGCGCTCTCGGGCGCTCTGGCGTTGGAAGAGGAATTTTCCAAAGCTGGCCTCACCGGAGTTGGTTCCCACCAGCAGCGGCACCGGGTGTTGGTTGCCGTCCTCAAAGGCTTCGATGGGATGGTGCGGGATGAGGTCGCCGTCGACAGTCGGCGCATAGCAGGAGTTCAGGTACAGCAACTCGCCCGCGCGCCACATCATGGACTGGCCAGAGCGCACTAGGTCCGCGAAGTCCTCGCGGCGCAGATCATCGGCGGTGGTATCGCGTGGCAAGGCCATCTTGTGAACCAGCTCGCGGGCCCAAAACACCGACTGCGCCCGCGAATGAATCATGCCTATCGGCGGTGACTGCGCAATCGCGCGGTGGAAGAGCCCTTCTGCGCGCGGCACCGCCATGAGAGTCAGGACCGCTGCGCCGCCAGCGGATTCGCCCATGAGCGTGACGTTGTCCGGGTCCCCGCCGAAGGCCGCGATATTCTCGCGCACCCACTCCAGCGCTAAGACCTGATCTGCCACGGCCGGGTTGGCACAGGCCTCACCGCCAAGACTGCGGACGTCGAGGTAGCCCAAGGCACCTAAGCGGAAATTCACCGAAACATAAACAACGTCCATCTGGGCTGCGAACTCGAAGCCGCGCAGCATCAGCATGTGGGAGGAACCCACAATGAAACTGCCGCCATGCAAATACACTACGACGGGCAGCTTCTCCCCTGCCTTAGAACCCGACGGTGTATCGGGTGAACCCGTATCGTGCGGCCGGACGACATCAAGGGTCAGGCAATCTTCTGCACCCTCGATGCGGTCGGTCCAAGAGTACACCGGCTGCGGGGCCACGTGCCCGAACTCACGGCAATCCCGGATTCCTTCCCACGCCGGGGCAGGCCGCGGTTCCATGAAACGGTTGGCGCCCGAGGTATCTGCGCCAAAAGGGATACCGCGCCACGAGCGGACAGGAGCGCTGAGCGGGCGGTCCGTGCGTAACTCTTCCTCGATGCAACCTCGTACCCAACCGCCGGTGGTGAGCACCGTGAGATCGTCGGCAAGCGCGGTGCGTGCCGCCTCCTGTGCGGCGAGGGCACGGGCGTGGAGGGAATCTGCAAGCAAGCGCGCCGCAGCCGCGCTGACCTCACGCGGAGGGAAAGGCTCAAACTCGCTCATGCCTCATACCCTAGTGCGCCACCCTGCTAGCGCGCTGGATAAAGCTTTTTCGATACGGTGGTAAACATACAGTTCAGATTCACAATCAGATTTAGTTAAAAAGTTAGGTGAGACAATGTTGGACAAGGTCTTTAACAAGGAGAAAGAGGGCAAGGACATTAGTCGCCGGGATGCATCGGTCGATCAGGCCGGCTCCGCAGAGGCTGTGGGAACCTTGGAGGTGGATGAGGCCAACCGCATCACCAAGGGATTCCTGGCGGCCATCGACAAAGTCGTCTCCGTCCAGTCCTCCGTCATCATCAACTATGTCGAGGGTCTAAAGAAGCGCAACCCCGACGCCAGCCCTGCGGAGCTGCAAGAGCTCATCGACAAGCATTTCATGAACATCATCACCGGTACCGGTGCTGCCGCGGGCGCCTCCGCGGCTATCCCTGGCATCGGCCTGGTCACCGGCGCAGCCACTATCGGCGCGGAATCCCTGGTCTTCCTTGAAGCCGCCGCCTGGTACATTCTCGCCTCCGCGCACCTGCGCGGTGACAACATCCGGGATAAGGAGCGCCGCCGCGCGCTGGTCTTGGTGGTGCTCACCGGCTCCCAAGGCAGCGCGTTGGTCGATACCTTTGTGGGTGATGCAACCTCGCTGTCGGGCGTCACCTCCGCTGCTACCCTCTCGCGTTTTTCCGGCCCTACCCTCAGCGGTCTCAACGGCCGCCTGACCAAGCTCTTCATGAAGCAGGCCACCAAGAAGCTCAAGTGGGCATGGGTATCCAAACTGCTGCCGATGGGTGTAGGCGCGGTGCTGGGAACAACCGCCAACCGTAAATTGGGCCGCCAAGTAATCAGCCATGCGGGCACCCAACTCTCCCCCCTGCAGGGGGAATAAAAGGGGCGAAACCCGCTCAGGTTAGTGAGCAAACTTACAAGGGCCGTATCATAAGGAGAGACACTTTTCGGGGTGCCTTTCGCACCCGTGGATTGGCCTACTAGAGTCGAATAAAGACAAACTTAGAAGCACAGAAAGAGGCGAGCATCTGCCGTGAGCAACTCGAGCATCTATGGCCCGAATGCGTGGCTGATTGACGAACAGTTTCAGCAGTACTCCAAGGACCCGAACTCCGTAGACAAGGAGTGGCGCGAGTACTTTGAGGCCAACGGAGCACCGAAGTCGGCCGCACAGTCCAAGGCTGCGAACGCTCAATCCAGCACCCCCACCAAGAAGAAGGACGCGGCACAGGCTGCGCCGAAGAAGACCCAGGCTGAGGAGAAGTCATCCGCTGTTCCAGGCGCTAAGGCACCGAGCGATTCCAAGACTTCCGCCGCATCCAAGAAGGACGCGAAGAAGACGGAGAAGAAGTCCGAGGCCCCGCTGGACCGCATCAAGGAGGCACCGGAGCCGGGCTCCCGCGTACTCAAGGGCATGTTCAAGGCCATTGCCAAGAACATGGACGAGTCCCTGGAGATCCCCACCGCTACCACCGTGCGTGATATCCCAGTCAAGCTCATGTGGGAAAACCGCGCGATGATCAACGATCACCTCAAGCGCACCCGCGGCGGCAAGATCTCCTTCACCCACATCCTGGGCTACGCGCTGGTGAAGGCTGTTCAGATCCACCCGGATATGAACGTCCGCTACGAAATCCAGGACGGCAAGCCCACCGTGGTTCAGCCGG
Organism: Corynebacterium aurimucosum; assembly: GCF_046895345.1. Lineage (GTDB taxonomy): Bacteria > Actinomycetota > Actinomycetes > Mycobacteriales > Mycobacteriaceae > Corynebacterium > Corynebacterium aurimucosum_G. The sequence goes on from NZ_CP160096.1 coordinate 1,155,621, forward strand.
AGCACATCAACCTGGGCCTGGCCATCGACCTTCCGCAGAAGGATGGCTCCCGCGCCCTCGTCGTCGCCGCCATCAAGGAAGCGGAAAACAAGACCTTCTCCGAGTTCATCGATGCCTACCAGGACATCGTTGACCGCTCCCGCAAGAACAAGCTGACGATGGATGATTTCTCCGGCGTCACCATCAACCTGACCAACCCGGGTGGCATCGGTACCCGCCACTCCATCGCCCGCCTGACCAAGGGCTCCGGCTCCATCATCGGTGTGGGATCCATGGATTACCCGGCAGAGTTTGCCGGCACCTCCGCCGACCGCTTGGCAGACCTCGGCGTCGGCCGCCTGGTTACCCTGACCTCCACCTATGACCACCGCGTTATTCAGGGCGCGGAGTCCGGTGAGTTCCTGCGTACCGTGGGCCAGCTCATCCTGGATGATGCCTTCTGGGACGAGCTCTTCGAGTCCATGGGAGTTCCCTACCAGCCCTTCCGCTGGGCTGCCGACGTGCCGAACACGGGCGTCGACAAGAACACCCGCGTCATGCAGTACATCGAGGCCTACCGCTCCCGTGGCCACCTTCTCGCGGACATCAACCCGCTGGGTTGGAAGCAGCCGGGCCTGCCCTGGCCGGATCACCGCGACCTCGACCTGGCTACCCACGGCCTGACCATCTGGGATCTGGACCGCACCTTCAACGTTGGCGGTTTCGGTGGCAAGGAGACCATGACGCTGCGCGAGGTGGTTACCCGCCTGCGCTCCGCCTACACCCTCAAGGTTGGCTCCGAGTACGCCCACATCCTCGACCGCGATGAGCGCGGCTGGCTGCAGGAGCAGATTGAGGCCGGCATGCCGAAGCCGACTAACTCTGAGCAGAAGTACATCCTGCAGAAGGTCAACGCCGCTGAGGCCTTTGAGAACTTCCTGCAGACCAAGTACGTGGGCCAGAAGCGCTTCTCCTTGGAGGGCGCTGAGTCCCTCATTGCCCTGCTGGATTCCATCGTGGACACCGCAGCAGGCCAGGACCTCGACGAAGTTGTTATCGGCATGCCGCACCGTGGCCGCCTCAACGTCCTCTTCAACATCGTTGGCAAGCCACTGGCAGATATCTTCGGTGAGTTCGACGGCAACTACAAGGGCGGCCAAATGGGCGGCTCCGGTGACGTGAAGTACCACCTGGGCGCAGAGGGCGAGCACCTGCAGATGTTCGGTGACGGGGAAATCAAGGTCACCCTGGCTGCTAACCCGTCTCACCTCGAGGCCGTCGACCCGGTCATGGAAGGTATCGCACGCGCCAAGCAGGACATCCTGGACAAGGGTGCTGAGGGCCACACTGTTGTGCCGATCATGCTCCACGGCGATGCATCCTTCACCGGCCTGGGCGTGGTCCAGGAGACCATCAACCTTTCCCAGCTGCGCGGCTACACCACCGGCGGTACCGTCCACGTGGTGGTTAACAACCAGGTTGGTTTCACCACCACCCCGGATTCCGGTCGCTCCACGCACTACGCCACCGACCTGGCCAAGGGCTTCGATTGCCCGGTCTTCCACGTCAATGGCGACAACCCGGAGGCTGTTGTCTGGGTGGGCAAGCTGGCCACCGAGTACCGCCGCCGCTTTGGCAAGGACGTCTTCATTGACCTCGTTTGCTACCGCCTGCGCGGCCACAACGAGGCCGATGACCCGTCCATGACCCAGCCACGTCTCTACGACATCATCGATGACCACAAGTCCGTCCGTGAGCGCTACACCGAGGAACTCATCGGCCGCGGTGACCTCTCCGATGAAGAGGCAGAGGCAGCTGCGCGTGACTTCCACGACCAGATGGAGTCCGTCTTCGCTGACCACAAGAAGGCACAAGAGGCTGGCCCGAAGGAGCAGACTGGTATCACCTCCTCCCAGGAGCTGACCCGCGGTCTGGACACTTCCATTACCGCTGAGGAGATCGCCGAGATTGGTGATGCCTACGGCAACCCGCCGGAGGGCTTCGAGTACCACAAGCGCGTGGCCAAGGTGGCCAAGGAGCGCCAGAAGTCCTCGCGCGAGGGAGGCATCGACTGGGGCTGGGGCGAGCTCATCGCCTTCGGTTCCCTGGCTAACTCCGGCAAGGTCGTGCGCCTGGCCGGTGAGGATTCTCGCCGCGGTACCTTCACGCAGCGCCACGCGGTGGCCTTCGACCCGCGCACGGGTGAGGAGCACAACCCGGTTGCTCACCTGGCGAAGTCCAAGGGCAATGGCGGTAAGTTCATGGTCTACAACTCCGCGCTGACCGAGTTCGCCGGCATGGGCTACGAGTACGGCTACACCGTGGGTAACCCGGATGCTGTCGTGGCCTGGGAGGCACAGTTCGGTGACTTCGCCAACGGTGCGCAGACCATCATCGATGAGTACGTCTCCTCCGGTGAGGCCAAGTGGGGCCAGCTCTCCAGCCTGATCCTGCTGCTGCCGCACGGCTACGAGGGCCAGGGTCCGGACCACTCCTCCGCCCGCATCGAGCGCTTCCTGCAGCTGTGCGCTGAGGGCTCCATGACGGTGGCTCAGCCTTCCACCCCGGCTAACCACTTCCACCTGCTGCGCCGCCAGGCTCTCGGTGAGATGAAGCGCCCGCTGGTGGTCTTCACCCCGAAGTCCATGCTGCGTAACAAGGCTGCGACCTCCTCCGTGGCGGACTTCACTGAGGTCAAGAAGTTCCAGTCCGTTATCAACGACCCGAACTACGTTGACATCAACGGCAAGAAGGTCGGCGATACTGACAAGGTCAAGACCATCATGCTGGTTTCCGGCAAGCTCTACTGGGAGCTGGCCAAGAAGAAGGAAACCGATGGCCGCGATGACATCGCCATCGTGCGCGTGGAGATGCTCCACCCGATTCCGTTCAATCGCCTGCGTGAGGCTTTCGAGGCTTACCCGAACGCAACGCAGATTCGCTTCGTACAGGACGAGCCGGCCAACCAGGGCCCGTGGCCGTTCTACAACGAGCACCTGCGTGAGCTCATCCCGGATATGCCGGAGCTGGTCCGCGTCTCCCGCCGCTCGCAGTCCTCGACTGCCACCGGCAACGCGAAGGTCCACCAGATTGAGCAGAAGAACCTGCTCGAGGAAGCCTTCGACGTCTAAAGGCGCTTAAAGCCGAAGGCGCTGGCACACAGCCCAGCGCCGAGCAAGGCCCCGGCCACCACGAACTCACAGCGAGTGCGGTGGCCGGGGCCTTTTCTTGCTTGTGTAACCCGGGGTGCCTCCCCTACCAGACCACAAAAGCCGCGCTGCGCGCTCAGCCACCCGCCCTCCGTGCTCCCTTACTCGCCCTTCGCGCTCACCGTGAGCCTCAAACAGCAACCGCAAGCACTCCCGGTGAGCGCGAAGGGAGACGCCCATATGAGTGAGTGCTTTCTCAGATACCCCGCGAAAGGCTAGGCAGCGTGGCACACGTAGATGAGGCTGTGGCACAACCTCTAAGTGATCCATCCGTCAACCGGCGCGATTGATCACGCTGACGCCCTAGCCGACGACGACGGCAGACACCCCTTCTCATGTGGCATCGAACCTCGACAGGGCAAGTGGATCGCCTCAGTGTGATTGAGCAAAAAGAAACGCCCGAGCTAATGCTCGGGCGTTTGCTCGTGGTTTACTCAACCACTGCCGTGAGGCCGGTCGGGCCCCTGCGGATACCTAGTGCTTAGGAATCCTTGCGGCGGCTAGGACGCAGAATCAGAGCTGCACCAGCGATGAGTGCCAGTGCCACACCAATGAGGCCTAGGACGTTAGCACCGGTGTTGGCAAGCTTGCTAGACGAGGTGCTCTTGGAAGAGGCCGGGGTGCTCGATGTCGTTCCTGGCTGGCTAGCCTGGCTCGGCTGTGCACTCGGAGTCTGCTCAGCCGTCGGCTGTGCTTCCGTGCTCGGTGCCTCTGGCGCCTTCGGTTCCTCAGGCTTCAGCGGCTCTGCTGGCTTGGCCGGCTTCGTCGGCAGCTCCGGAATGTGCGGAGGCTTGAAGAAGTGGGCCAGTGCCGGCGGAATAATCACCAGCGGGATGAGCGGCCACAGGCTGCTGAGATCCGGGATGCTCGATGTACCAGGCTTATCCGGCTTTTCGCTCGGCTCCTGGCTGGGTTCCTGGCTCGGGTCGTCACCGGGCTCTTCACTCGGCTCCTGGCTGGGTTCCTGGCTGGGTTCCTGGCTCGGGTCGTCACCGGGCTCTTCACTCGGCTCCTGGCTGGGTTCCTGGCTCGGGTCGTCACCGGGCTCTTCACTCGGCTCCTGGCTGGGTTCCTGGCTCGGGTCGTCACCGGGCTCTTCACTCGGCTCCTGGCTGGGTTCCTGGCTCGGGTCGTCACCGGGCTCTTCACTCGGCTCCTGGCTGGGTTCCTGGCTCGGGTCGTCACCGGGCTCTTCACTCGGCTCCTGGCTGGGTTCCTGGCTCGGGTCGTCACCGGGCTCTTCGCTCGGCTCCTGGCTCGGATCGTCCGTCGGTCCCTCGCACTTGCACTTGGTACCGACGCGCAGCTTGCGCGGCTGCGGGTCTTTGATGACTTCCTCAGAAGTCTCCGGATCGCCCTCCGGCACGCCGTCCTTGAGCTTCCAGGTCTTGGTTACTTCCTTCTCACCGAACTGGCCAGCCTGGTCTTCAACGACCTTGCCAACCTCCATGTCCGGGTCGTACTCAATGATGGTGTCGTAAGGAGTGTTCTCCTTGTACTTATCCGTCAGCTCAGTCTCGTGGTGGTCCGCAGGACCAACCTCGATGATGTGCGTGGTCGGATCACTGATCTTCTCAGTGGACTCGTCCTTTGTCGCCTCACCGTTCTCGGCATTCACCTTAACGGTGTGCTTAACCTCGCCTTGCTTGCCCTGCTGGACAACCTTGGTCTCGCCCGGCTTCAGCGCAGGGTTAACTCGCACCTCAACCTCGAACGGAGTGTGCTCATTCCATTCGATAACCGTGGATGCAGGCTTGCCCTTAGTGCCGACCTTGACGATCTTCTTGACTGGATCGGCAACACGCTCGATGTTGGTCTCCGAACCCGTGACCTTTGAATTCTCAATGGTCTTGGTCGTTGTAACCTTGTCTTTACCCAGCTTGCCCTCTTGGACGGTCTCCTGGGTACCGGCTTCCATCGTGTCATCGAAGATGACCTCGGTCTCAAACGGAACATCAACCTCGTGCTCGGAGGTGTCAGAGCCTTCGGTCTTGCCACCAACGCGGATGATCTGCTTGACCGGTTCCTTGGTGCGCTCGGTGGTGATTACAGGGTCGCCAGAAGGTTGACCGTCGACAAGCTTCTGCTTAGTCGTAACGGTCTCTTCGCCTTCTTCTCCCTCCTGGTCAATAACCTGCTTGCCAGCCTCCAGGTTCGGATCGTACTTAACCTCAGTCTCGAACGGGATGCGGTTCTTGTCAGTGAAAACCAGTTCCTGATCCTTAAGGCGCGGGCCGTACTCCACGATGCGTGGCTTCGGGTCCTTGGTCACGGTATCTGACGTGGTCTTTACCGTCGGGACACCGCCCGGCTCGAGCGTGGCGTCGAACTTCGCAGTAATCGTGCGCTCGCCAGCTTCGCCCTCCTGAACGACCTTTACCTCACCCGGCTTGAGTGCCGGGTTCGGACGCATGATGGTGTCGAAACCGGTAGACATCTTCCAGGTCATTTCATCGGTAGCCTTTGCGGGTTTGGTACCAATGACGACGACCTCATTGACCGGTGCCTTGGTTTGCGACCAGTTGCCCTTAGGGTCCTGTACCTCTGTACCCGGAACACCCTCGGTTTCGACCTTGTAGGTACCCTGCGGGACGGTGTCATCGAACTTGTACTCAACATCGAACGGCACCTCGCGAGTCGGGGCATCCTGGATGTTGATCGGTGCATAGATCCGATCAGTGGAACCATCAGAATATGTCACCGTGACCGGAACCTTGATAGAGTCACCCGGCTTCGCGGTCTTCGGTGCGGTAGCAATTACATTGCCCTTGTCATCCAAGCCTACGAGCCAGTCACCGTTGGCTGTCGTAACCGTGTACGTCGGGTTACCAAACTCGTTTTTATCCTCGGTTGCCGTGTAGCCATCAGCCGGAGTGATCTTGTATGGCTGTTCCTTCGCCACGGTAATACCGTCAGGCAGCTCAATGGTGAGCGGTGAAGTCACAGTCTCGCCTGGGAACGTAGTCTCTGGTGGATAGGTCGGATCAACCTCGAAGTTCTGAGTCAAGTTCACCACAGTGGTAACTGGAGTCTCGTCGGTCGAACCATCGGGGTACGTCACCGTGACGTTGTGTACGTGCTTGTCACCCGGCTTAGAGTCAGCGGGCGGGGTTACGGAAACCTCACCGGTCTTCGGATCGATCGTGTAGGTCCATCCGTCAACGGTGTCCTCAGTTTTCGGCTTGCCGCCGTCCATGCCGAAGGAGAAGGCCGTGCCGTCCGGTGCACCGTCCCGGTTAACGGAACGCTTCACCTCGTGGCCTGGCTTGGTGGATTGAACCGGGTAGGTAGGCTCGCTGATGTCCTTCTGGTTCTCCTTCACATTGAACGGTGCGAAGACGGTGTCAGTGGAACCGTCGTAGTACGTGACGGTAACAGGGATATCCACACCGTCACCAGGTCGAGCGTCCTTCGGTGCGGTGGCGGTGACGACACCGTTTTCGTCGACGCTGACCTTCCATCCATTGAAGTCTGAGGGCACCTGGAAACGCTTCGAAGGATCCTTAGCGAGGTCGCGTTCAGGAATCCTCGTTACTTCCGTAATTTCGGACTTGACTGTTCCACCAGGCGTGGTGTTTTGCAGCAAGTACTGTGCCTCATAGACCTGCCGTACTTCCGCCTTAACGACGACTGTGGCGATGGTCTTATCAGTCGAACCGTCCTTGTATGTGACACGAACAGGGATATCTGCGGAAGTTCCAGGCAGAGCAAACTTGCTGATCGGAGTGGTGATGACGCCCGTAACCGGGTCAATCTTCACATCTTCCCATTTCAGGTTGCGGGGTGGATCAATATATTCCGGGTCATTCGGATCCGTGATGATGGAAAACTTCGGTTCAGCAGCATCGTACAGGTTAGTACGATCCACCTGGCTAACCACTAATGTACCGGGTTGACCACTAACCGTCGGATACAAGGGGTCATTCGTACGCGCGTAGGCATCGATGACCGTAAACTCAGCCGGAACAGTAGCCGTGGAACCATCCGGGTAGGTTACTTCTACATTGACGGTGACAGTCGTACCATTCTCCACTGTCACATTCGGGGTTGCGGTAACCGTACCCTTCTCATCAATGTCGAATTCCCAGTCCTGCGGCAAGTTATCAGGCAATTTGTACTTAGCAAGTGTCGGATCAGGCAACATCGTATCGATATCCGAACTCACCTTCTCCCCTGCCTTAGTCACCTGCGCAGGGTAGGAAGCGAAGTCCTTGCCGGTGCCATCACCAATAACGTTGATGGTGCCGGTCACCACCTGTGGGGTAGCGCCCGTAGCGTAGTAAGCCTTCACTGGGATGGTTAGTCGCGCGCCAGGTATAGCTGTTTCCGGAATCGTCGAAGTCAGCTCACCAGTATTCTCGTCGATAGTGACTGTCCAGTCACCATACTTGTACTCCAAAGAACCGTCGGGGAAGGTATAGCGATTAGGTTTCTCGTCATCGGCGCGACCGCCCAAGCCAAGCTCTGGCAAGGTTGGCTGAAGCGTAACCGTTTCATTTACGTGGCCAGACTCCGCGGTGTAGTCCGGCACCTTGATCGCATTGACGATCTGGAAGGGAACCTCAACGGTATCGGTCGTCCCATCTGGGTAGGTAGCGATAACCCTCGGCAAAATCTTGGTGTTGTTCGCAGCAGCTTCCGGGGACGTTGCCCTGACTTTGACGGTGCCATCATCATCGACGGTCACCTTCCATCCTTCTGGAACTGACGCAGGGTCAACATCAAAAGACTTGGGCCGGACTGGGTCGTATCCCTCAAAGCTAGGCTTTAGGTCAAGCTCTGAAACGAGTACTTTACCAGCTGGGCCCTCAACCGTTCCCCTGACAGCTAATTCCGTAACCTGAGTATCGTTCGGGTCGATGACAGCGAGCAGCGGAATAATATCTTGCGAGCCATTGGAATAGGTGACGATAACACGAGGCTGAGCGAACGTGCCCGGCATCGGATTAGCAGGTGTTGTGACGGTGACATCGTAAGTGTTTGGATCTAGTTTGGCGTCCCAACCTTTATAAACGTAGCGCTTATCAAGCTTCACCTCGGCTTCGACGCCGCCATCCTCACGCCTCCTCACCAGATCAGCGATCTTGTCACCAACCTGCTTATAGGTAAGAGTTTGGGGCCCAGTGACAACTGTATTCGAAGTCTTATCAACGCCAGAGGTCACTGATTGCTGGACCGGCGAATACTCCGGATCGTGGAACTGAGTGTCGTCGAAACTCCACTGATTGTTACTCACTACGTTGGCCTTATTGTAGCGAGAAAGCGAATTAGAGCTATCAAAAGCACTGCCTTCGCCGTCATTATTCGTCTCAGCGGCAGCTTGAAGCTGCTCCACAGAACGCGGCTTTGCCAACACGCTAAACCGCATGCCCTGCTGTTGACTCAGCTTCGTACCCTTGTACTCCGGCATGGTGTAGAAAATCTCGCCGGTGGTCTGGTCAATACGCACGCTCGGCGTGCCACCACCGGAAGCGTCAGTGTCACTTGTTCCGATGAAGTTACCCTGGGCGTCGTAGGCCTCCACAACCATGCGGGACAGGGAATCATCCACGCCCCCGCCCTTAATCGCTGGAACGTTAATCTTGCCGACCTTAAGCTCTTCGCCCGGCCTGATCACCAGCTTTTCTTGGTTCTCCCATGACACTGAAATCGGGTTACATTCGATGTTCTCGCTCGGCCACGGGTTAACGACGGCCTTAAAGGATGCACTGTCTCCCTGGGTGGCAAACGGAGCGGAGGTACGGTCAGTCTTATATTTTCCCTGCCAGGCGTAACGTACCGGGTTAGCGGCAGTGGCCTCAGCGAACTGCTTGACTTTCGCATCGGTCAGTTCCGCGTAGAGGTTCAGATTTCGCTGTTGCCTAGAGCCATCAATCACGAGGGCTTCGTCGGCCTTGTGCGTGACTACCTTGTCAACAAAGGTCTGGCCCCCGTCCGTAGCGGGAATTTGCGCTGCATCGAGGTACGCACCCATAAGGCCTGAATTGGAAAAGCTCCAATCAGCGAACGTGCGGTCCTTCGAGTTATCAAAGGAAACACTCAAGCCCCAGGCTTTCTTGTCGGGGCTGGCCGCAGCCGGCTCAGAGGTATACCAGCTGAAACCAGCCTGGCTGCCCTGCGGAGAGTTTTCCGACACAACACACGAACCGGCCGGCAGATCCGAGGCCTGCTGGGCATCGGGCTCCACCGCACCGGAATGCTCACGAATGCCTCCGGAAAACTCCGCAGCAGTGGCGTCAGGGACCACCGTATTAAAAGAGGTAATGCTAAGGCCGCTCAGTGCGAGCGTAATAGCAGAAAGAGCTGCCACCCCTTTACGGGAGGAGCGCAGCCGGGTGGAGCGATTTTTTGGTGCATTCATTATTAAATGTCCTTTCAAATGCAGCACTCTGCCTCGCCCTCTGAGCGCGGAAAACCCAAACCCCTGTGGATTATCAAGTTATTTCCCCACGACTGCCCCAGAGAATAGACAGGGAACAAGCAGACGATCCCTAAAAACGATACCTCTCTCTTCAGACATAAGCAAGGAAAAACTTGTTTAACCTGCATTTTAAGAAAGCCAGTGCACGTTTCATGTGAAGGATGAACTTCACAGAATCGTCAGGTTTGCCAAGTTTTAGAGATTTTCCTCCCATTTCCGGGCGTTAGCGGTGCAGGGAGCCAGCGCCAAGCAAGACCGTTTCAACAGCCCCACCCCGCCACGCGCGTCCACTAGAACTGAATCTCTGAAGGTGAATTTTCTAGGATTGCCCGTGCACCAAATCCGAGCCACCGGAAGAATTGGAGTCGCCCTCCTCGTTGAGGTTCTGCATGAGGTTGGCCTCCATCCAGGCACGCACGGCCGCCTCAAAGTCCTCGGCATCTTCCACTTCCTGCACGACTTCATCAAGATCCTGCGTGGTGAGGAACTTGGTGAAGGAGGCTATCTCCAGCTTCTCATCGCGGTTGAATAGCCCATCCTGGTAGACCACGACGTAATTCTGTGGAAGCTCCGGCTTAGAGCTAGGGCAACCTTCAGCACCGGCTGGCTCCACCACGGAGACCTCTGGCGGCAAGGAGGCCATGAGAGCGATGTGGGTGCGCTCCAAAAAATCCACGTCCTTGGCGCCCTCTTCCTTGGCAGCCACGTAGTCCTTGGAAACGGCGCGGGCTTCCTCCGGGTTGTAGACGCTTAAGAATTCACCCGTGCAGCCGACGAAGAAGTTGCCATTAGCGCTTACCCCGCTGACATGCTCCCCTCCCTGGCGCACCAGCATTGGCTTCTGAGAAACGGTAGCCGCGCGTCCCTCATCGCGCAGGGTCTGGCGATAGATCTCCGCCAGCACGCGCTGCTCATGGGAAGTCGGATCAATCATGATGGTGATCGGCGCCGAGTTCACTGGGTTCGGTTCCGGCTTGGGTTCATACCCAGAGCAGGCGCTTAACGACGCCCCCACAACCCCCACCAAGGCCACCCCAACAATGCGGGCGAAGGTGCGGGAATGTGCAATAAGGCGGGGCATCAGAATCAGGCGCATTCTTTCTATTCAACTGGACATGTCGAGCACACATGTCGCTGTTCTTCAGGGTCCAAAGTCCGCAGCGCTGGGCCGCAGCATCTGGCTGAATTTTACACGCCCCGCTGGCCAGACGGCGGGGTGGCTCTCCCCGATAGCACGTGACTAGACTAATGCCCGTTATGACTAGCGCTATTACTGAATCTTCCGTTCGCGACGCGCTCACCCGCGTCGATGACCCAGAAATCGGCCGCCCCATCACGGAGCTCGGCATGGTGAAGTCCGTGACTGTTAACGGTTCGGACGTGGATATCGAGCTTTATCTCACCATCGCCGGCTGCCCGATGAAGGGCACCATCGAGTCCAATACCCGCGCGGCCGTCGCAGAGCTCGACGGTGTCGGCGACATCAGCATCTCCATGACGCCGATGAGCGACGAGCAACGCAAAGAACTCAAGCAGAAGCTGCGCGGCGGCCAAGCCGAGCCGGAGATCCCCTTTGCCAAGCCGGAGTCCACCACCCGAGTCTTTGCGGTGGCCTCCGGCAAGGGTGGCGTGGGCAAGTCTTCCGTCACGGTGAACCTTGCCGCGGCCTTGGTCAAGAAGGGCCTCAAGGTAGGCATCGTGGACGCCGATATTTACGGCCACTCCGTCCCCAGCCTGCTGGGTTCTACTGCCGGGCCAACCGTGCTTGACGACGAAATGCTGCTTCCCCCCATCTCCCACGGCATCAAGCACATTTCCATTGGCCAGTTCGTGGAGGGCAATGCGCCCGTGGTCTGGCGCGGGCCGATGCTCCACCGCGCACTTCAGCAGTTCCTCGCAGATGTCTTCTGGGGTGACTTGGACGTGCTCCTGCTGGACCTGCCGCCGGGTACTGGTGACGTTGCCCTGTCCGTAGCCCAGCTCATCCCTAATGCGGAGCTCCTCATCGTGACCACGCCGCAGGCGGCCGCCGCCGAGGTGGCCGAGCGCGCCGGTTCCATCTCGCAGCAAACGCGCCAGCGCGTGGCCGGTGTGATTGAGAACATGGGTGCGATGGTCATGCCGGATGGATCCACCATGGATATCTTCGGCTCCGGCGGCGGCAGCGTGGTGGCCGAGCGCCTCAGCGTGCTGCTGGGCCACGAGGTTCCCCTGCTGGCCAGCATTCCGCTCGATCCGAGCCTGCGCGCGGCTGGCGATGCCGGAACCCCCATCGTCATTTCCGCGCCCGACTCCCCCGCTACCCAAGCCATCACCAAGGTGGCGGATTCCATTGCGGTGCGCTCCGATTCCCTCGTGGGTAAGAAGCTCGGCTTGGGTGTGACCCGCAAAGGCTAAATAGCCTTTAGGTGACATCCTCCCAGGAGGAGCTGCCCTCGCCGGTGGGCGCATTCCCACCGCGCGGGGGCTGTGTCGTTTTAGTCGCCTTCTCCCCCGTCGGCTGTTGTACTCCGGCGTTCAGGTCCGGGTAGACCTCCGAATAATCAAAAGTCGGCCGGCCAGGGGTCTGCTGCGGCGCTGGCTGCGCCGGACCCTGCTGCGTGTGCGCGGGTTGGTTGTTCATATCCGCATCGTGCTCATACGGGCTGGTGCTCTTCTTGATGTCCTCAGCCATCTTCTTCGGGTTGAAGTCATCCCAGGCGGAATCGTCGCCGTCGAAAAGCGCCTTGGTGATAACCCCGCGCGGGCCCATCCGCGTCCACTCCGCCGCCTGACTCAAAGGCACCCGGAGATCGTCGAACTCCGCCCCGAGACCGCTCATCTCGCCGTTGAGCTCCGCCTTGGCGTTGGCAATGGCCTTGCGCGCCGCGTAGATAGCCGCACGGACATCCATAATCACGCCGGGCAGGCGCTCGGGACCAATGATCACCAGCCCCAGCAGCACGATGACGAGGATCTCTACCCAACCAATTGAGGAAAACACGAAACTATCTTAACTACTTAGCTAGTGGTGACTGGGCGACGGGCGCGCGGGAGGCTTCGGTCTCTTGTTAGCCCCGCTGGTTATGCCGGATGGCGCGCACCACCATTTCCACCTTGTCCAGGAAATCCTGGCGTGGCTGGTGCGCGGGCGCTTCCGCATCCGGCCCGGGCCCTATGCCCTGATGGGCGATACCCGCGAGCTTCGCCATGAGGGAATCCGGGGCCTTAACATGGGATTCCACACTGCATTCACGAACCCACTCGGCGGCGTTGCGCTGGTGGTGAATCTCCGCCCGGCATTCCGGGCAGTGCACGAGGTGGATGCGTACGCGGTGGGCATATTTGGCCAGCATTTCGCCGTCGACAAAAGCGACGACCGCCTCGGGCCCCAAATGGCCGATAGTATCTGCCCGCTGGGCGCGGGACTTTGCTTTATCGCGGACTTTGGCTTGGGCCTCGGTGAAGAACCCGGACAGGCTCAGGGAATGCCCGTCGCTGCTATGTCCTTCTGCATTCACCTCAACGTCACCTCACCTCAGTGCATGCTCTTCTGCAGTGGCCTAGCGCTTAGCTGCGGGAGTCTAGCCCTCTAAGATTCAAACGCTGCCCAGTCTAGCGGGTACGCAGCAGGCTGCGCGTGTCTGCGTTTGTCTGGGCTTCCTTTTCCAGCGCGGCACGCAGCTGGGAGCGGCCGCGGTGGATGCGCGAACGCACAGTACCCATTTTCACGCCGAGGGTTTCAGCGATTTCGTCGTAGCTCATACCCACGACATCACAGAGAACCACCGCCACACGGAAGTCCGGCGCCAGGTTATCCAGGGCTGATTGCAACGCCGGATCCAGGTTGGCCACCGAGTAGGCCTGCTCCGGGGTCATATCTGTACCTGGGACACGCTCATAATCCTCCGGCAGCGCCTCCATGCGGATCTTGGAGCGGTGGCGGACCATATCCAAAAAGAGATTGGTGGTAATCCGGTGCAGCCAGCCCCCAAAGGTTCCTGCTTGGTACTTATCCAAGGAGCGGAAGACACGCATGAAAGTTTCCTGCGTGAGATCTTCAGCATCGTGCTGGTTACCGGAGAGGCGGTAAGCCAAGCGATAGACATCATCGGCGTGCTCGGCCACGAGTTCGCCCCAGGAAGGCATATCGGCCTGGCCGGCGTCGAACGCAGCGGTTCCGGTCAACTTCTCAGTTTCAGCGCTGACATCATGGCTGCCAGTGGCAGAGGAATCGGTGGAACGGTGAGCGTGCTCAAACTCGCGCTGCTGTGTGGTCATGGCGAATATCTTTCTATAGTGCGCGTCGAAACTCCAGCCACGGCCCTGTGAGCAACCTGTGAATCCGTCACACCTCTTACATGCGCTTCTTGCGTCACAGCTGAGGAGAGTTGCGGGCGATTCTCGGCACGCAGCTGTGGCGATTTCACTATGGTTTTCTTTGTGACTACTACGGCTTATGACGCAATGCGTACCTATATCGAATCCACCAGCGAGGTCTCCGAGGTGCTCGCCGGCGCCCGCGCCCATGCGGAGGAGTACGGCCTGCCGGCCCCGGATGAAGCCACCGGCCAGCTGCTCAGCACGCTCGCGGCGGCTTCATCCGGCACCACCTCCCGCCCGCAAGCGGTAGCGATTACTCCCGCAGCATCCGTCGTGGGCCTCTACTTGCTCGCCGGCATGCCGGAGAACGGAATCCTTACCTGCATTGACCCGGAAGCCGAGCACCAGGCCAGCGCCAAGAGAACTTTCCGCGAGGCCGGTTACTCCCCTAGCCGTGGGCGCTTCTTGCCCTCGCGCCCCCTCGACATCATGGGCCGCCTAGCCAATGACACCTACCAGGTGATTTACGCCGAGGTCCCGGCGCTCGATATGCCCGCGCTGCTCAAGGCCGCTTGGCCTCTACTGCATCAGCACGGCACCTTGGTGTTGGCCAATGCGCTTCTCGACGGCACCGTCGCCGACCCCTCCCGCACCGACCGCGACACCGCCGCCGCCCGCGAAGCCGACGAATACGCTCGCTCTCTCGAGGGTGCTGCCGTCACTCGCCTGCCGTATGGGGCGGGCCTAACACTCATCACCAAGCTGTAGTCGCCTTCTGAAACTGCCCGATCTGCCAAAACCATCGCCCGTTTTTCGATCGGCACGGAGATTTTCGTCATCTAGGGCACCGTTGGTTTAGCCACTGATACGTCTCCGAGCTAAACCCCGCCCTGTGTCGCCGGTGTCCTTTTGGCGCCGACTTTTTATTCCTTCTCCGTTCCCCCACCCTTCGCGCTCACCGTGGGGGCTTCTCTAGGCGGGCTGCGCGCTCTCGGTGAGCGCGAAGGGAGTGTACTGAAAGGTGCGGTGTTGCAGGGCGTTGTTACGCAGCTCCTGAAGCATTCCGGGACTCGTCGGCACCACCAAAACCACGAAAAGCGGACGTGGAGTGGACTTCAATCCACCCACACGCCCGCTTAAGGCGCTGCGCTGTCTCGCGGCTTAGACCTTTACGTTCTTGCCCACGACAACCACGCCGCCCTCAGACACCTTGAATCGCTCCTCATCGCGCTCGCGGTCAACACCAATGATGGCCCCGTCGCTGACCACCACGTTCTTGTCCAAGATGGCATGACGAACTACCGCGCCCCGGCCAATGCGCACGCCTGGCAGGATGACGGAGCCTTCCACCGTCGCGCCATCCGCCACGTGCACGTCTGAAGCCAACACGGAGTTGCGCACCGTACCACCGGAGACGATGCAGCCCGGAGCCACCATCGAAGACTGCGCAATACCGTTCTGCACGAACTTCGCCGGCGGGAAGTTGGAATCATCCGTGGAGTGAATGGGCCACGAACGGTTGTACAGGTTGAAAATCGGGTGCACCGAAATCATGTCCATGTGTGCCTCATAGAAGGAGTCGATGGTGCCAACATCACGCCAATAGCCATGGTCACGCTCCGTGGCACCGGGCACCTCATTGGCCATGAAGTCATAAACATGCGCCTGCCCACGCTCCACAAAATAAGGAATGATGTTGCCGCCCATGTCATGTGCGGAGTCCTCATCCTTTTCGTCTTCCAGCAAAGCGTCGATAAGCGCCTGCGTGGTAAAAACGTAGTTGCCCATGGAGGCGTAGGTCATGTTCGGGTCGTCCGGGGTCGCCGGAGGATTGGCAGGCTTCTCGACGAACTCCGTAATCGTACCCATCCCATCCGCCTGAATGCAGCCAAAGGCAGAAGCCTCAGAACGCGGGACGCGGATGCCCGCCACCGAGCAGTCCAGGCCAGTCGCGATGTGCTCCTCCACCATCTGCGCTGGGTCCATGCGGTAGACGTGGTCAGCACCGAAGACGATGACATAATCCGGCTTCTCGTCATAGATGAGGTTCAGCGACTGCAGGATCGCATCGGCCGAACCGTTGTACCAGCGCTTACCGCGGCGCTGCTGAGCGGGCACGGAAGCGATGTACTGCGGAGTCGGGCCAGACAGGTTCCACGCTTGGGAGATGTGGCGGTCCAGAGAGTGGGACTTGTACTGGGTCAGCACAGCAATTTTGAGGAATCCGGCGTTGACAAGGTTCGACAGCACGAAGTCGATCAGGCGATAGGAACCACCGAAAGGAACGGCGGGCTTAGCGCGGTCTTCCGTCAGCGGAAAGAGGCGCTTTCCCTCGCCGCCGGCAAGGACAATAGCAAGGACATTAGGAAGGCTTCTCACACCACCCAATTTATAGACGTTTTCTGGATCGCGCAGAAGAAGTGCGTTTGTTTCTACCCCCCATTGTCCACCTCACACCCCGCCCGCTGCTTTCCGACGAACCACCGCACCGACCTGTCCATCAAGGTTTAGCGCGAGCTGTGGATAATCCGTATTCTGGCGAGTATGAGAGCCGGAATATTTTCTAAGGAGTATCCGCCAGAGATTTATGGCGGAGCGGGCGTCCACGTTGCAGAGCTCACGCGCTTCATGCGCGAGATTATTGATGTCTCTGTGCACTGCATGGGTTCTGAACGCGATGAGAAGGACGTCTTTGTACATGGCATTGATCCTGCGTTGAAGGAGGCCAATGCCGCCGTGCAGACGCTTTCCACGGGTCTGCGTATGGCCAATGCCGCCTCCGATATCGATGTGGCTCACTCCCATACCTGGTACACCGGTCTAGGTGGCCACCTTGCCGGCCGCCTATACGGCATCCCCCACGTGGTCACCGCGCACTCGCTCGAACCGCACCGCCCATGGAAGCGCGAGCAACTCGGTGGTGGCTATGAGGTCTCCTCGTGGTCCGAGAAGAACGCTATGGAATATGCCGATGCCGTCATCGCCGTGTCGGCCGGGATGAAAGATTCCATCTTGGATGCCTACCCCCGCATCGACGCCGACAAGGTCCATGTAGTCCTTAACGGCATTGATACTCAGGTCTGGCAGCCGGGTGAATCCACGGTGCTGGATGAGCTGGGCGTCGACAAGCAGCGTCCCATCGTTGCCTTCGTGGGCCGGATTACTCGGCAGAAAGGCGTCAAGCACCTGCTCAAGGCTACCCAGAGCTTTGATGCAGACATTCAGCTTGTGCTGTGTGCTGGCGCGCCGGACACACCGGAGATTGCGGCAGAGACCGAAGCCCTCGTGGAGGAACTGAGCGCGCAACGTGACGGCCTGTACTGGGTCAAGGACATGCTCTCGCGCGAGCAGATCAAGCAGGTCTACTCCGGTGCGGACGTTTTCGTGTGCCCCTCTATTTATGAGCCGCTGGGGATTGTCAACCTTGAGGCAATGGCCTGTGGCACCGCGGTTGTGGCCTCCAATGTGGGTGGCATCCCTGAGGTCGTCGTGGACGGCGAAACCGGCGTTCTGGTCAACTATGACGTAAATGACGAAGCCACCTTTGAAGCTGATCTGGCTGCCGCTGTGAACCGTGTCGCCGCCGATAAAGAGCTGGCATTACGCTTCGGTTCCGCCGGCCGCCAGCGCGCCATCGAGGACTTCTCGTGGGCTACCATCGCGCAGCAGACCGTGGACATTTACCGCTCGTTAATGTAGGAAGGACTGCCGTGACGCATAAAGAAACGCACCATCGCCCAGAACTTCACTTCGTTCCCGATAGCGGGATCCTCGAGGCCCCCGCAGGAATCGTTCGGGACGGTCATACCTGGCACCTGTTCCACCAGTACCGTCCTGATGCCGGCCAGCCTGCGCGCTGGGGCCATTCCACCTCTGAGGAAACGGCCTTCGAGTGGCTGGAGTGCGACGACGTCCTCGCCACCGTCGGCGGCGAGCTATCGCTGCGTGCAGGATCCGTGGCGGAAGGAAAGGACGCTCTCAACCTGTACTTCACGTCGGTGACCTCGGTCGGCACTAGCGTGCGCTTGGCGCGCTACACCGACTACGCCGATGAATGCATCGTGTCAGATGACTCTTCGGCGCTCGACCCAGACGTTGTCCGCTTCGGGGAAGCCGTAGGCGCCCACACCAATTATGACCGCTTCCGCTCGCCCTCCGTGGTCCCGGACTGGGCCAAGGAAGACCGCGAAGAAGGACACGATGGCTGGCTTATGCTGGCGCTGACCGGGCATTCCGACGCACCAGTACCGGTAATCCTGGACAGCCCCAATGGCGAATCCTGGACGCTCCTCGGGCCCTTGAGCTTCGATGGTGATCCTGGCTTTAAGGAGGACGAAGTTCCGGCCACCTCCCCCATCCCGCCGGTGGTTTCACCGCGTCTGGTACGCCTGCGCGACGAGGTGGATAGGGAAATTTACGACGTTCTCTTCGTGACCTTGGAACGCGAGGGCCGCGATGTCTCCGGATATATCGTGGGCCGCCTTGATGGCACCGTTTTCACCGTGGCGAAAGGCTTCCAGCGCGTGGACTTTGGCCATGACTTCTCCCGCCCGCGCAACACCAACACCACGACCGGAACAATTCCGCAGGATTGCCGCTACGACCGCGCAGTCATCCTCGGTCTGCTCAACGGCAACGGCCGCGGCGATGATGCCACCAAGCACCCCACGTGGGAGGCTGAGGGCTGGGCTAATAGCTTGTCCCTGCCGCGCGCGGTGACACTGCAGGGCGGCGTGCTGTTCCAAACCCCGGCAGAGGGGCTGCCGGATGCTGTAAAGCTTTCGGATTACGCACAGTCTTGGACGGGCGTCCTCGAAGTACCTACGGGTTCGAGCGTGACCGTGACGCTGAAGGACGGCTCTGGCGATACCGCTGCGGTCATTCGCCATACTGGTGAAGAAATCAGCCTGGACCGCTCCATGTCCAAGGCCTTCGATAACTACTTCAAGGACTCCGCTCCTGCGGTAGCGCCGCTGGCTGAGGGGGATTCGGATACCCTCACCGTCATTCAGGATGGTGCCAGCGTTGAGGTCTTCGTCGACGGCGGTTTGGTGGCCATGAGCTCCCGTGTCTACTTCGATGGTGGTTGCTCCGCCATCGAGGTCAGCACCGATGGCGAAGCTGTCATTGAGCAATCGTGGAGCCGCAAGGGTACCAAGCGCTCCTAATCGCATCGACTGCGAGACGGCATATAGGAGGAGGACCGAGTTGTCTCGGTCCTCTTTTTAATGCGCCCCTACCCTTCGCGCTCACCGGGGTTCTCAAACAACCACCGCGGGCGCTGCCGGTGAGCGCGAAAGGAGATTGAGGCGGAGGTCGATGCAGATGCCTTCGAGCGCCGACAAGACCACGCAACATCAGAGCCACAACGAGCCAGGCCGGGCCTCACCCCGCCCTTCGCGCTCACCGCGGACCATAAACTTCCTCCACGCTCATCCCCGGTGAGCGCGAAGGGAGACCACGGCGGACTGGGCAGCTGCAAGCCCCCTTCGCGCTCACCGAGGACATCAAACAACCACCGCGGGCGCTGCCGGTGAGCGCGAAGGGTGGTTTCGAAGAGAAGCAGCGAAGGAAGGCCCTAAAAAGGAGCGTCAGCAATTAGGCCGAGCGCAGGCGATCCAGGCGAGCGTGAGCCGTCACGGTCAGCGACTGCGGCAAGGAGGCCATGCGCTCTGCCAGCTCTTCCGGACTGATGTGGCGCGCCGACGGGCTCATGCCGACCTGTGCGGCGATGGAGGCCTTATCCAAGACGATGGGGAAGGAAATATCGACCGGGTCGGCCGCCTGCTCCAAGAAGCCTTCCGCCTGCGCATAGAGGCGTTCCACCTTGCCTTCTTCCACACCGAGGATGCCCAGGGGCTCCCGCAGCTCGTCCAGATGGCCCGCCTGTGGAGTCAGCACGATGACCTCCCCGCCCGGTGCGAGAACGCGCTGGAACTCCGCCGGATTGCGCGGGGCGAAGACCACCGAGATGGCGTGAATCGAATCATCCTTTAGCGGAAGACGCTCCCATACATCCGCAACCACGGCACCAACTCGCTCATGCGACTTGGCCAAGTGCTTAGCCGCGTGCGTAGAGATATCCAGGCCAACGCCGCGTGCGCCCGCAATCGAATCAAGGGTGTGAGCGAGGTAGTAGCCAGTACCCGCGCCGACCTCAAGCAGCGCAGGTGCGGTGTCCACATTCAGGCCAGCCGCATGTTCGGCCGCATCTTGGGTCTCCAGAGAATCCTGCACCGCACCGGTGACTGCCTCCACGAAGGGAGCAAAGTGCCCCATGGCCAGGTAGGTTTCACGGGCGGTGACCATCGCGGCATCATCGCCTTGATGCTTCAGGCCTGCACCGGCTGCCAGCGTGACGTAGCCCTGCTTGGCCACATCATAGGAATGGCCAGTCTCCGACACGAGGCGGGAAAAATCATCCGCACCCTGCAGGGCGCTGCCATCGGCGGGATCGGCCAGAATATCGACGATATGTGAAAGCATGCTCCTAGACTAGCTAGAAACTGCTACGAGGAGTGAACCCAGCTCCGCTGCTTCTTCTTTGCTGAGCTCAATAACAATGCGCCCACCCCCGTCAGAAGGAATGCGCATAACGATCTTGCGGGACTCCTCTACCGCTTCCATCTCTCCACCAGTGGTACGGGGCTTCATCGCTGCCATATTGAGTCTCCTTCGACTGAGTTTTGTACGTCCTTCTAGTCTAGCCCTTTTTCAGCCGACGGCGGCAGGCTCGTTCCCACAGGCTTCCCCGCAAGCTCCCTCAAG
Source organism: Corynebacterium aurimucosum (assembly GCF_046895345.1). GTDB lineage: Bacteria > Actinomycetota > Actinomycetes > Mycobacteriales > Mycobacteriaceae > Corynebacterium > Corynebacterium aurimucosum_G. Next base: position 1,176,300 of record NZ_CP160096.1, read on the forward strand.
GCCTCGTCCAAGGACGAGTCAAAGGGTTAAGCCGAAGGTTCGGAAGAAGCGTCAGACGATGTCGCCGGCGCGGCCTTTAAACGGCGCTCCACCGCAGCTAGGAGGGCGTCCACCTGGTCCTGACGGTAGCCGCGCGCGACCACGTCGAAACGCAGGTCGTCGAAACGCCCCTCGTCAAGAGCCTGCAGATTCTCATTAACAGTGCTCACCGCTATGTCGGGTGCGTCCATGACAGTTCCGCGCCCCACAAGGGTTCCCCACAACCATGTACCAAAGATGACGAGAGCTATAAGGACAACGATAAGAAGAATCCAGGACAACATGCGCTAAATCTTACCCAGCAGCGGCGGTCGTTGGGTAACAGGCCCGACCACGCCCGCGCGGGAGAGGATGGTGCGCGAAACTACATCGGCCATCGGGGATAGCTCATGGAGCGGGCGGTTGCGGTGGGCGCGAGTGCCCAGGTCCACTTCGGCGATGGCGTGGGGGCCGTGGCGCTTGGCGACGTCTATCAGTAACCCCGCTTCCACCCCATAGCCCGCAACGAAAGGCAAACCCACAGCCGCATCGCGGCGAATCGCATACTCCCCGCCCAAAGGCTGATCAATGTGCGCGAGCTCCGGGAAAAACATGCGCAGCAGCGGCTTGGCGCTCAGTTCCGTGACCCGCCCGCCACCTGTGGGCTGACCGTTCAGGCTGCGCGTATAACGCGCCTTGACCATCTGCACGTGGGGATCCACGAAAGGCTCGCTGAGTGCGGTGACCATGCCGGGGGCGGCGGATTCTAAATCCGCGTCGATGAAGACGACGACCTCGCCCCGGGCCGCGGCCACCCCGCGCCACAAGGACTCGCCCTTGCCAGGCTGCGGCGGCTCCTCCACCACGTCGCGCCAATTGCACACCCGAGCCCCGGCCGCGGCTGCCTGTGCCGCGGTCCCATCGGTGGAGTCGGCGTCGACGACGATGACCTCTAACGGATCGTCAGCCAGGCCGGCGCGCACCACGTGGGCGACGGTGCGCTCCTCATTAAGCGCAGGGATGACTACGGAAACGCTGACAGACATGGCTTAGGCTAGCCCCCGGGTCGTCGCCAAGGGCGCCATCTGGCTCTGGATGGCGGCGGTCATGCGAATAACATCGAGCGTCGGGGCCACCTCATGGACCCGGAACGCTGCCACGCCACGTGCAGCTGACCACGCCGTTGCCGCCAGCGTGCCCGCGACGCGCTGGTCCACAGCGCGGTCAAGGGTCTCGCCGACAAAGTCCTTGTTTGACAAGGCCATGAGCACCGGCCACCCCGTCGCGACAATTTCGTCGATGCGTCGCAGCAGTTCCAGACCATGGAAGGTGTTTTTGCCGAAGTCGTGCGTGGGGTCGATGAACGTCAGCTCCTCCGGGCAACCCAGATCGGCGGCTCGCTCGGCCAGCTGCGTGGTCTCGAAGATGACATCGGCGACAACATCATCGAAATGAACGCGGTGCGGGCGGGTGCGTGGTGTGACCCCACCGGTGTGCGAGCACACGTAGCCCACCTTGTGGTGGCCAGCCACCTCGATGAGCTCGGGGTCCCAGCCGGCCCACGTGTCGTTGACCAGGCCAGCACCGGCGGCGATAGCCGCTTCTGCTACCTCGGCGCGCCACGTGTCCACGGAAATCAGCGCCTCCGGGCGGCGGCGATGCAGTTCCGTGATGGTGGGCACGACGCGCTCAATTTCCTCGGCCGCGTCCACATGTTCACCCGGGCCGGCCTTGACTCCGCCGATGTCGATGATGGAGGCGCCGTCGTCAAGCGCCTGCTCAGCGCGCTGGATGGCGGGGTCGAGCTCGAAGGTAGCGCCCTTGTCGTAGAAGGAGTCGGGCGTGCGGTTCACGATCGCCATGACCCGCGCGAGGTTAGGAGCAGAGGTCACTTGTTTTCTTGCTCCCGCAGGCGCTTGTCCGACATCACCTTGTGCGCGGCCAAGATGTGGGCGACGGCTTCATCGATATCGTCGGTGATCAAGAAGAGATCGAGGTCTTCAGGGTTGATGAACCCGCCCTCGGCCAAGGTTTTCTTCATCCACTCCACCAAGCCGGCCCAGTACTTGGTGCCCATGAGCACGATGGGATAGTTGGTCACCTTCCCGGTTTGGACCATGCACATGACCTCGAAGAATTCATCCATGGTGCCCATGCCGCCGGGTAGGCAGATGAAGGCCTGGGAGTATTTGAGGAACATGGTCTTGCGGGCGAAGAAGTAACGGAAGTTCAGGCCAAGATCGACGTAGGGGTTCAGGCCCTGCTCGTGCGGCAGCTCGATGCCTAAGCCCACAGACAGTCCGCCGGCCTCATGCGCGCCGCGGTTGGCCGCCTCCATGATGCCGGGGCCGCCGCCGGTGATAACGGCGTACTTGGCCTCTACTAGGCGGCGGCCCAAAGCCACGCCCAGCTGGTAATTCGGATCATCCTCCGGGGTGCGCGCAGAGCCGAAGACGGTCACGGCCTTGGGCAGCTTGGCCAGCGCGTCAAAGCCGTCCACGAACTCGCCCTGAATGCGCAGGACGCGCCAGGGATCGGCGTGCTGCCACTCATGATCCGCACCGGACTGCAGCAGGCGCTGGTCAAAGGTGGAGGACTGCTCTCCAGCAGTGCGCACGAGAAGAGGTCCGCGCAGAGTGCGCAGTTGCTCAGGCGTCATAGTGGTCTTATCCCTTCAGGTAATTCAAGAGTGCGGTCGAGACTTCGGTGATCTGAACGACGGGTACTTGCTCGTCCTTCTTGTGGGCAAAGCCCGGATCCCCGGCGCCGAAATTGACGGCTGGGGTCCCCATCTCGGAGAAACGGGCCACATCGGTCCAACCATACTTGGCGCGGACGTTGCCGCCGACGGCGTCGACAAGCGCGCGTGCCGCCGGCTGGCCCAAACCGGGCAAGGCCGCACCCGCGATGTCATCGACCTCCACGGTGATGTTCTCGTGCTCGCCGAGGACCTCCATCAGGTGCGCCAGCGCCTCCTCGGCACTGCGGTCGGGGGCGAAACGGAAGTTGACGAACATCCAGGCCTCATCCGGGATGGTATTGGTCGCCACACCCGATTCGAGGTGGACGATGTTGAGGCCTTCCTTGTAGGTGCAGCCGTCAATCTCAACGTCGCGGGGCTGGTAGTTGGCCACGTTGAGCATCACCGGCGCCAAGGTATGCGCCGCGTTAGAGCCGAGCCAGGCGCGGGCTGAGTGCGCGCGGGTGCCGTGGGCGGTCACCCGCACGCGGATGGTGCCCTGGCAGCCGGCTTCGATCATGGCGCCGGAAGGCTCACCCAGCAGCGCTAGTTCTCCCTGCAACCACTCCGGGTGATCCTTTTGCAGGTGGCCCAGACCGTTGAATTCGGTGGCGACCTCCTCGCCCTCATAGGCAATAACCGTGAGATCGTGCTTGAGCTCATCGGAGTTGTACAGCTGCGCAAAAGCGTTGAGGTAGACAGCCATGCCGGACTTCATGTCAACGGTGCCGCAGCCATACATGATGCTGCCGTCCTCCGACATGGTGTGGGGCACGTTATCGGCTAAGGGCACGGTATCGATGTGGCCGGCGAGGACCACGCGGCTTTTAAAGCCCCGATTCGTCCGGGCACAGACGGTGTTACCGTAGCGTTCCACCTCTACTTTGCTCTGGTCCAGACCACGCAGAGCCTCTTCGACCGCAGCGGCGATCGCTTGCTCGTGGTGTGAAGGGCTGGGGATATCCACCAAGGCCTTGGTCAGCTCAATGGGATCGGAGAAGAGATTTAAAGTCACAACCCGCCATGCTAGCGCCCCCGGTTGCTTAGTGCATTGCGTAAAGTACTTCCCGTTGCAAACAATCAACAGCGTTGAAGGTGATTTCCCTATGGCTGCGGCCACTCAACTCAAAACCCGCCACCTCACCATGATGGGGCTCGGCTCCGCGGTGGGCGCGGGCCTCTTCCTGGGCGTCGGCCTGGGCATCCAGGTCTCCGGCACTTCCGTCCTTATTTCCTATGCGGTGGCTGGTGTGCTCATCGCCTTGGTGATGTGGATGCTCGGTGAGATGGCTGCCGCCCGCCCTTCGTTGGGTGCTTTCTCCACTTATGCGGGCCAGGCTTTCGGGCCGTGGGCGCGGTTCACGCTGGGCTGGATTTACTGGTTCATGCTGGTCATGGTGATGGGCGCAGAGATTACTGGTGCCGCGGCAATCGTCTCCAACTGGTTCGGGGTAGACCCCTGGATTCCAGCATTGGTGGCCGTAATTCTCTTCGCCATCGTCAACTTTGCCGCCGTGGGCGGCTTCGGCGAATTCGAGTTCTGGTTCGCCATCATCAAGGTTGCCACCATCGTGGCCTTCCTCGGCATCGGCGTGCTCATGGCACTGGGCATCCTGCCGGGTATGGATCTCTCGGTGGCGGGCCACAACTTTACGGAGAACTTCCTCCCCAATGGCGGCCCCGGCTTTGCTGCCGGCCTGCTCGCCGTGGCTTTCGCATTCGGTGGCATCGAACTGGTCACCATTGCCGCAGCTGAGTCCGAAGACCCCGCACACAACGTGGCCACTGCCGTGCGCGCCATCATCGTGCGCATCATGGTCTTCTACATCGGCTCCATTCTGGTCATCACCATGGCCTTGCCTTTCAGCTCTATCCAGGACGCCGATGTGGCCGCGGACTCGCCCTTCACGTTGGTCCTTGCGGCCGCGAAAATCCCCTTCGCTGCGGGATTCATGGAGGCGATCATTGCCCTGGCGCTGCTGTCCGCCTTCAACGCGCAGATCTACGCCACCTCCCGCTTGGTCTATGACATGGCTAAGGACCACAGCGCGCACCACGTCTTTTTGAAGACCAACGCCTCCGGCTCCCCCATTTATGCGGTGGTGCTCTCCATCGTCTTCGCCTTTGCATCGGTAGCTCTGCAGTACTGGAACCCGCCGGGGCTTCTGGCCTTCCTCTTCAACGCGGTGGGCGGTTGTTTGCTGATCATCTGGTGCTTCATCGTGGCGTCCTACATCAAGCTGCACCCTCAGATGAAGGCCAATGGAGAGCTCACTACGCTGCGTGTTCCGGGCTTCCCGTGGCTGCCATGGATCACCGCCCTGGCGCTGGTGGGTCTTACAATTCTCATGCTTTTCGATCCCTCCGCCCGCAACCAAGTCCTCGCCGTCCTCATCCTGACCGTGGCCCTGGTTGTGATATTCCACCTACTCCCGGGTAACTCAAGGCGCGCGGCGGACGCGTAACTGCTAGGGTGTGAGCCTATGACTTCAGCATCCGCACGCGGCCTGGCAACCATTACCCACGACGGCACCGTCCTGGACGTCTGGTTCCCCGCAGTTCACACCGATATCTCTGTAGAAGCCAGCGGCACCGAGCGCTTGGAGGAGGTTCCGCAGCAGTTCGCTGACCTGGTTGGCCCCGACGAGGAGCGCGGCGTTGCCCGCATCGCGGTGGAGACCTCCATCAAGGATCTGGACGAGGCTCCCGCCGACACCTACGACGCTTACCTGCGCCTGCACCTGCTCTCCCACCGCGCAGTCAAGCCTCACGGCCTGAACGTAGACGGGATCTTCGGCAAGCTGGCCAACGTCGTGTGGACCAACTACGGCCCCTGCGCGGTTGCCGATTTCCAGATGGTCCGCGGCCGCCTCGCTTCCCGCGGCCCGGTCGTCGTCTACTCCGTCGATAAGTTCCCGCGCATGGTGGACTACGTTGTCCCCTCCGGCGTGCGCATTGGTGACGCGGACCGCGTTCGCCTAGGTGCCCACCTCGCTGAGGGCACGACCGTGATGCACGAGGGCTTCGTTAACTTCAACGCCGGCACCCTGGGCGCCTCCATGGTCGAGGGCCGTATTTCCGCAGGCGTCGTCGTGGGCGATGGCTCCGATATCGGCGGCGGCGCCTCCATCATGGGCACCCTGTCCGGTGGCGGCAAGGAGGTCATCTCCATCGGTGAGCGCTGCCTGCTCGGCGCGAACTCCGGCGTGGGCATTTCGCTTGGCGACGACGCCGTCGTCGAAGCCGGCCTCTACGTCACCGCCGGCACCAAGATTGCCGTCTTTGGCAAGATCGCGGCGGCCCTAGGCCTGTCTGAGGGCGACACCATCAAGGGTTCCAAGCTCTCTGGTGTTTCCGGCGTGCTGCTGCGCCGCAACTCCGTGACCGGCGCCGTCGAGGCCGTCGATTGGAAGTCTGAGGCTGTGGCTCTCAACGAGGATCTGCACAAGAACTAAGCGCTGCTGCTTGAGGCCCCCGTTTCTGCGGGGGCCTTTCGTGATCCCAAATTCATTCCCTCGCCCACGTCCCTGCGCCACGGGCACCCCTCGATGCCCTACCTACGACAGCCGCGGCCTAGAATGCTAAAGGTGACTGCTCAAAACGATTCCTCCTCTCGCTCACTCGGCAGCGGCTTGAAGGTCCGCCACCTGACCATGATGGGGCTGGGCTCCACCATTGGCGCTGGCCTTTTCTTAGGCACCGGTGTAGGCATTTCTGCCGCCGGCCCCGCGGTCCTTTTGGCTTATCTCATCGCTGGTTTCCTTGCCATCCTAGTCATGCAGATGCTCGGTGAGATGGGCACGGTCATCCCCGCATCCGGCTCCTTTTCCGAATACGCGGAGCACGGCATCGGCCGCTGGGCAGGCTTTACGCAGGGCTGGATTTACTGGCTCGCCACCGTCGCGGTTCTCGGCGCGGAAATCACCGGCGCGGCCGGGTTCATCGGCGCGTGGTTTAACTGCCCGCCCTGGATTCCTGCAGCCATCTGTGTGGCTCTCTTCGGCACCATCAACCTCCTGCGGGTGCGCTTGTTCGGCGAGTTCGAGTACTGGTTCGCCTTCATCAAAGTCGCCGTCATCATTGCGTTCCTTGTCATCGGCGCGCTGCTCATCTTCGGTCTTCTCCCCGGCCACACCTTCATCGGCACATCCGTCTTCCTTGCCGACGGTTTCATGCCCAACGGCCTCGGTGGTGTGGCCGCCGGTCTGCTCGCCGTGGCATTCGCCTTCGGCGGCATCGAGGTCGTCGCCATCGCCGCTGCGGAATCCGAGGACCCCGAGAAATCTCTCGTCAACGCAGTGCGCACTACCATTACTCGCATTTCGGTGTTCTATCTGGGCTCTGTCCTCGTTATCACCTTCCTCCTGCCCTACTCTTCGCTCGGCTCAGCACAGTCTGCCGCCGAGTCGCCGTTCACCATGGTGCTGGACCGGGCTGGTATCCCAGGCGCGGCAGCCATCATGGAAGTGGTCATCGTTCTCGCGCTACTCTCTGCTTTCAACGCGCAAATCTACGCTTCCTCCCGCATGATGCACTCACTGGCTAGCCGCGGTGAAGCCCCCAAGCTCTTCGCCGCCACCGACCGTCGCGGCGTCCCGACTGCGGCCATCGCGCTATCTGTCATTCTTTCCACGGTGATGGTTGTTCTCAACTATGCGGATACCGGATGGCTACTCTCCTTCATGCTGAACGCCGCTGGTGCTTCGCTGCTTATCGTGTGGGTCTTCATCGCGGTGAGCCAGTTGCGCCTGCGCCCCCAGCTCGAGGCCATGCATCCACTGCCGGTGCGTATGTGGGCCTACCCGTATCTCACGTGGTTCGCCCTGGTGCTCTTTGCGGCCATCGCGGTGCTCATGCTTACCGACGCCTCCGCCCGCATCCAGCTCTTCTCCGCCGCCGCCATGTTCGTGGTACTGGCTATCGCCGGTGTCATCAACGCGAAGGCCCGCGGCATCGCCCCGACCTCGCGCCTGCCCCTACCAACGGCCGAGGAGCTCGAGGCCCGCTAGCCGCCCCCTTCTCGCAGCCCCTCCTTCCCTTCGCGCCGCGCCTCACTACCGGACCCCTCCTTCCCTTCGCGCTCACCGGTGCCGGTCGTAGCGCCGCTTGTCTGCTCCCCGTGGCCGCCAAGGGCATGCCGCGTGAAATCCCCTCCCCACGCGCCCTCCCACGCGCCCTTCACACCGCAGCTTCGTGCCCCTCGCGCTCACCAGCGATGGGTGGAACAACGGCCGATGCTTCCCGGTGAGCGCGAAAGGTAGGTGGACCCGAATTGGTGCCGCTTCCCCGTCGCCTCCTCCCGTCGCGCTCACTGACATGGTGCAAACCACAGTTTTCCCGCACCTGGTGAGCGCGAAGAGAGTTTTGAGGGGCGTATGGCAACTTAAATTGCGGACATGACAGCTTCTTAGCGCAAAATCGACCACGCAGAGACGAGTTATCCACAGGCGAGGAATTGACCCTCGACGCGTCGTTAAGCACTGCATACCTTGAGCGTCATGAAAACATGGACAACCGCGGAGCTTCGCGCGCAAGGCTTGAGCAAGGAAGCAATCAGGCGGAAGCTTCGCGCGGGGACGCTCTTTCGCGTGCACCGCGGGATTTATAGCGACGAGTGGTCGCCGCTAGCTGTGGCGCGGGCTCTGGCGCACGGTCTCAGTCGAATACATTTCACGGGCAAGACCGCACAGGAGATTCACTTGGGGAGGAAACTGACGTTTCCGCTGGAAGCCGAGGGCCCACGCACGCTTAAGGGCAAGAATTTTCGCGTAACGCATTCACGCCTGTCGGCCACCGCCAAAGTGAATGGCCTGCCTGTTGTTCAAGTGCTGTGGGCAGCCCGTCGTATAGCTGCGGCGTGCGGGCAGCTGCTGGAAGAGTACTATCGCAGCAAGACAGGGCCTGCCCGTCTAGAAAATGACCGGCGGAGAATGCGTCGAGTTCCCCGGCGTTTGAAAGAGACTATCCGCCACACGCCCATCGGCGCGGACAGCGTGCCGGAGCGCCAGCTTAGCCGAAGGCTTAGCGCGGACGGGATCTTTCCTGAGCACAACGTGCTCATTGCGGGTTACCGCTTTGACCTGAAGATTGGCAAGCTCATCATCGAGGTCGACGGTTGGGAATACCACAAGCATGGAAGGGCTTTTCAGGCAGACCGTACGAAGCAGAACGCGGCCGTGGCGCATGGCTATACGGTTTTGCGCTTTACTGCCGACGATATCCGCTACCACCTCGACGATGCCTTCTTGCTTATCAAAGCGACCCTTGAGCTGCTCAAAGGGCGAAATCCCAAGCTCCCTTCTGCCGCGACCCAGCCTTATTGGACTTGGCACTTATGCATGCAAACATTGCCATCGTGACAAGTTTGCTTTACACTTAGTCATGTACGCACGACACACCGTAAAGGAGGGCAGATGGCTGAGCACCAGAACATGGTTCGCAAATGGCGGCGCTGGCTCGAAATGTCTCAAACCGAACTCGCCGAACGAGCCGGCGTTTCCCGCCAAACAATCGCCAATATCGAGCGCGGCAACTACTCCCCCTCTGTGCACCTAGCACTCGACATTTGCCGCGAACTAGGAAAAACCGTCGAAGAAATCTTTGGAGATGAACAACATGATTAACGCCCTGGCCAACTACACGCTCCGCGAGATCGACCGCGCCTCTCGCGACGAATTCGAGCGCGAGACTTTCTACAAGGCGTATGCCATCGCTGCGCCGCCTGCACAGTTCCTCGAGATCGTCGCAGCAGCCATCCTCGCTTGGGTACTACCTGGGAAGATGAGCATGCTGTGCTTCCTCGCCATCGCGCCGTCTATCATCGGCAATCTCTTCGGCACGGCGTGGCTGCGCAAACGAGTCGCCACCCCATCTGTTGGCCGTAATTGGTCTGCGATGACCGTCGACCTCATCCCGCTCATTGTGATGTTCGTCGGAATTGCCCATAACGCTTACGCACCGGACTCCACCTCCTACTTGATTGGCGCTGGGGCCGGCGTGACCGCCGCCATCATCTTCACACCATTCCTCCGCCGCCGCCAGCACCAACGCGACCAAGCCCGCCTCGACGCCGAGCTCGACGACTAGCTTGCTCTCCTTGCCGTCCCGCCCTTCGCGCTCACCGCGGACGGCGGGTCTTGCTTTTTACAGGCGCCGGTGAGCGCCAAAGGTAGTTCAAGCCGATACTGCCCGCCCCCGCTAAGAATGCGGCCCTGCCCCGCTAAACCGCTGCCATCTCCCTTCGCGCTCACCGTGAGCGGGAACTAGCGAATCTATTAGATGCCGGTGAGCGCAAAGGGCGGGTTTCTGATTTCCACGCCTAAGCACTCACCAGCGCGATGGAGCGCTTCCACGCCGTGCCTTCAGTGAGCGCGAAGGGGCATAGCTTGCCGACGCCCCCTTCGCGCTCACCGCAGCATGTAAAAAGCCCCGCCGGCCATCGCTGGTGAGCGTGAAAGGCAGGCGCGGGGCAGGTGCCGTGCGGAAGGACAGGCGGGGCGGAAGGGGTTAAGCCGGCTCGGTCTCGTGGACCACGACCGGCGCCTTGGGCGTCGAGCGGAAGGTCCACAGCTTGTTGAAGATAAAATTGATGGGCATGGCTACCACGATTGAAATGGCATTGGCCCAGTAGTACATCGTGCGGAAGCCCGTGGAGTCATCGAAGATATGGGGAGGCAGTTGCAGCGGCGAGGTCGGATTCATCAGCAGGTACTGCACCGCGAGTGTAACCAGGTAAGCTCCGATACCCGTAATAAGGAATGGGAAAAAGCCGCGTAGCCAGGACACCTTGTTGACGGATTTAAACGTCCACATGCGGTTGAGCTGGTAATTCCAGGTGTTTGCCACGAGGAAGGCGATGGTGGAAAAGAGCATGAACCAGCGCACGTGGAACTGTGTGCCGAAGAGATTGAACATCGCGTCATGCGGCGTGGCGTCAAACCAGGCCAAACCGCATTTCGCAGCCACAATCGAGGTCGCAATGTTGACCAACGTGCCCGAGCCGCCGACCAGACCAAACTTGATGAACTGGCCAAGATTCGAGGCAAAGCGAGCAAAGCTCAGATCCGCCATGGACACGTCCTTTGCAAAATGCTCAAAAATGATGAATAAAACTTCGTATGAGTCTAGTCCCTCGCGAAGCGCAGACTAAAACGCGCGCCGCAATAGCGCCCAATCTCACAGCTTAAACTCACGCTTCTCGCCCGAAAGCGGGTCCTTAAAGCTCATCGCAATGTGGGAAAGCTGCAGCGGCGTTGAAAAATCATAGAGGGACAATCCACGATCCACCGGATAGGTATCATCCCCCACAATCGGATGCCCCAGGTGCTTAAGCACCACGCGAATCTGGTGGGTGTGGCCGGTCAGCGGCCAGACATCGGCCACCGTTCCCCGAACGCGCACCCGAGTCACGGTAGGCGTGCCGGAAGGATCCACGCGGACCTGGCGCTCGCCCCGCACTCGCCGCATACCCAGCCGCACCGTGCCGTCGAAGGAGAAGGGCGCGGCCACCCTAGCCCTGTAGTGCTTAAGCACCGCACGCTCCTGGAAAAGAAGCTGGTAGGCAGACCGCGTACGCGGATTGCGCGAACACAACACCAACCCCGACGTCAACCGGTCCAACCGGTGCAGCGGAACAATGGAGTCCTCCCCATAATCCACTCGCAGGCGGGTCTGGAGGGTCTCGCGGACGATGCGCCCATTCGAAGTCGTGGGGTAAGAAGTGCGGCTTGTCGACGACTATCAGGTCCTCGTCCTCATATACCACCCGGTAGTCAAAGGGAATGGGCACTTCACGCGGGATAGAAGGGTGATACCACGCTAACGTGGGCCCAGGAAGTAGAGTGCCGGGCTCCAAGCGAGTGCCAGGAGAAAACGCGGAATCGCCCGCCTCACCTGCCCAATAGGTAGGAGTGGCGGGCACGATGCCGGTGAGCATCACCTTGCGCGGGCTAATCCCCTCCCGCGCCGGCGGGCGAAAGACCACTTACTCAGCCAAGCGCGCAACGGCTGCGGCAATCCGCTCATCGGTGCCGTTGAGGCCGATGCGCACGTACTGCTCGCCCGCCGGACCATAGAAATCACCAGGCGCAACGAGGATGCCACGCTCGGCCAGCCAGTCGACGGTTTCGCGGCAGTTTTCACCGCGGGTTGCCCACAGATAGAGACCGGCTTCGGAGTGATCAATCCTAAAGCCCGCGCTGGTCAGCGCCCGCATCAGATCTACACGGCGCGCGGCGTAGCGCTGGCGCTGGAGGGCTTCGGAGGGGTCGTCGTCAAGCGCGGCAACCATGGCCGCCTGAATGGGGCCCGGAACAATGAGCCCTGCGTGCTTGCGCAGCTCCAACAGCTCCGCGATGAGCTGGGCATCACCGGCGAAGAAACCGGCGCGGTAGGAGGCCATGTTCGCGCTCTTAGACAGCGAATGCATGGCGATGAGTCCGGTATTGTCGCCGTCTGTTACGCGCGGGTCCAGGATGGACACCGGCGGGTTCTCATCATCCCAACCCAAGCCCATGTAACACTCATCTGAGGCCACGATGACATTGTTCGCGCGCGCCCAAGCGACGATCTCACGCAGCTTCTCGACGCCCAACACCTTGCCCGTCGGATTCGACGGCGAGTTGATGAACACCAGCGAGGAGTCTTCGAAGTCATCGTCCGCACGCAGGGGCTTAGCACCGGCCAAGAGCGCACCGACTTCATAGGTGGGATAAGCCACCGTCGGGAAAGCTACGGTCTCGCCACGCATACCCAGCAAAGTGGGCAGCCAGGCGATAGCCTCCTTGGTGCCGATGACCGGCAGCACCGCGTCCACGTTCATGTTGTAGCGGCGCTGCAGCGCCTTCGCGATGGCCTCCCGCAGCTCCGGGGTGCCCTGGGTCTGCGGATAACCGGGAGCCTCAGCCGCGGCGGACATTGCTAACTGCACGCCAGGAGCGACCGGATCAACGGGATTGCCAACTGATAGGTCGACGATTCCGTCTGGGTGCGCCTGTGCTTTCTTCTTGGCGTCAGCAAGCGAGTTCCACGGAAAATCCGGGAGCGTGTGTCCAAGCGGCGTGCGGCTCATGGTCTACTCCTGGTTCTGAGGCGGGAGTGCAGCGATCATCGGGACGTCAAAGTCCTGCGGGCCGAGAGCTGCTGCGCCACCCGGGGAGCCGAGATCATCGAAGAAGGCGGCGTTGGCATCGTTGTAGTCCAGCCACTCATCCGGGACATCATCCTCATAGAAGATGGCCTCCACCGGGCAAGCCGGCTCACAGGCGCCGCAGTCCACGCACTCATCCGGGTGGATGTAGAGCATGCGCTTGCCCTCGTAGATGCAGTCGACCGGGCACTCTTCAACGCAGCCTCGATCCATTACGTCGACGCAAGGCTGCGCGATGGTGTAAGTCATAAGGTGTTTAAACTCCTGTGTGTCACGGGTTTTCTACGACTAACAGTATGCTACTCCGAGGCGAAAAATGGCCAAACGCTACCCGCGATTCCCGCGGCGAACAGCAGCAGGCTGAGAATATTATTGGGCAGCAGGCTACCGCCACCGATGGCGGCTCCCAGCATGAACGCGAGAAATCCTCCCACCCACGCCAGCCCGGGCACACCTGCGATGTAGGGATTCTCACTCCACAGGCGGGCTGTGCGGGTCAACACTCCGTTGAACCAGAATGCAATGAGGATGGTGATGGGAAAGGCCACGCCCGCCTCGCCAGGCCACGGCAAGCGAGCGGTGAGGTAGACAACCTCGAGGGTCAGCGAGCAGAGTGCGCCTAAGACGAGCCACACTAGACCCCCTACCTGCTCGCCGCGGGAGAAATCAGTGCGAATGGCGCGCTCGGTCATTTCTCCCCCAGCAATGAATCCTGTGGTTCACCCTGTCCCAATTGGTAGAACTCTTGGCGCAGCAGAGGCATGGTGAGCAAGTTGGACAAGGCATAGGCGGCGGGAACCTCGGAAGGGGCTTGCAGCGCCGCTTGGGCGGCGTGCGGGTTGACGGTGGTGAGGGAGCCATCGGCAAGCCAGATCTGTGTGGCATGGGCCAGCATCGCTGCACGCTTGGCGCTGAGAGCCGCGTCAGTGAGCTCGTAGGCGACATCGCAGCCGGCGTTGGTGAAGTTGTCCAGGTATGCCTTATCCGGCACGCTCCACCCCTCCGGAGGAGTGATGGCGTCGAGCGCACGGTAGTGCGCGGTGCGCTCGAAGACGGCCCACCAGATCCGCTGCTCCGGCTCGGCAGCCGCATGCACGGCCTTGTGCACGGCGATATGGTCGGGGTGCCCGTAGCCGCCGTCCGGACCATAGGTCAGTACCGCGTGCGGACGCAGCCGATCGAGATGGCCCCGTAGCAGGCCTGCGGCCTCCTCCACACGATTGACCAGGGCCCGCGGGTTCTCGTGTGCAGACGAGCCTTCCATCCCAGAATCGCGGAAGTGCCCGAAGCCACCCAGCTGAATGCCTTCAACACCTAAAGCATCGAGCGCGTGCTTGAGCTCCCAGGCGCGGAACCCTCCCAGCTGGTCGGTCTCCGCGAGCCCCTGGTAGGGCTCGCCAATAATCTCGCCTTCCTCACCCAGCGTCGCGGTAATCACGGTGACCTGCGCGCCGCGCGCGGACAAGTCCGCCAGCGTGCCGCCGGTAAAAAGCACCTCGTCATCCGGGTGAGCGTGGACAGCTACGACGCGATATCCGGTGAGATCCTTATTCATCATCTTTCCTCCACTGCGGTGCGCTGACAAGACCGGAATCCCAGTCGTGAATGCTTTGTCCGGGGCCAACAATACCCTTGCCTAAAGCGTGGATTCGCACCTCATTGAGCAGCGGGACAAAAAGCACATGTTCCTTGTTCAGGTGCTTAACGTTCTCCTGGGCGGCTGTGGAATCCAGCTCGCCTGAGAGAATGCCAAAGGCCGTCTCCGCAGAGTTGTCCGGGCAGAAACTCGACAGCGTTGCCGCTGGGCGCGTCGGCGTTGCACACACGAAGTAATTGGCCAAGGTCATCGCATCCTTGCCGTTCTCATCCCACGCCACCACGGCATCCACCTTGCCCGCCGGAAGCAGATCCGAGGTAATTGTAGTCAGGCGTTCGGTGACGACCTCCGCGTCAATGGCCTTGGCTTGCAGCACGTCCACGATGGTGGTGGCCGCCGCCAAAGCAGTGGGGTTCTGGGGATCCACACCAATGCGCACGGGTTTGCGTCCCGCCCGCTCCCGCAGTGGGGCGAGCTCAACATTGCTATCGAAGGGATTATCCCCCGGCTCCAGCTCCGAGGCGCGGCCAGTGGCCAAGCGGGCTATTTGGTCGGTGTCGAGAAGCGAGGCCAAGGCGCGGCGCTGCGGTTCTTCCTCGAGAGCCCCCTCCGCAGCCGACATTTCCAAGCGCAGCTGGCGCTGCCGGTTCACCACTCCGGTGTTGACATCGCTGATCAGGCTCAAATTCTCCAAAGTGGTCTGCTGCGGGGTGATATCAGCAAACCCTATTTGGTGCGAACGCAGCATGTTCACCGCCTGCGCGGTATCGCGGACAGCGCGCAGTTGGATGATATCGATGTTCGCGGGATCTTCTCCCCAGAAACGGTCATTGCGGTTCAGAGTGATAATCCCTCGCCCGCGGTCCATGCTTTCCACAAGGTAACGCCCGGCTGAGGCGGGGATGCCATCCGCCAAGGCCGAGGTGAAGTCCCGGTCTTCGAGGAGGTGGGAAGGCATGAGATGAGCAAAAAGCTTGTGCCAATCTTCGACGCGATGGCCAAAGTCGACGGTGACCACTCGCCCATTGCCGGAGGTCCGCACGGCTGTAATGGCGCGATAGCCGGACACGTCTTTCGCGCCTGGTGTGCGCGTTATCTGGGACCACAAATAGTTAAAGTCGGAACCACTGATCGGCGTGCCATCAGACCATTGGGCTGGCGCGGCGATGCTGTAGCGCACACGCATCGCAACGCCTTCGGGGGCTTCGATCTCCTCGGCGGATTCGAGGACATCCGTGTCCATCTCGGTGCCGTGGAAAGCAGAAGGCAGCACTAGCTCCGAAATCTGGTTGACCAGCTCAGAATTATTTGCCACGAGGTGCGGGTTGAGCCCGCCGCGCAGCGGGTCGACACCGATGGCCACGGTGCTGCGCTTCGGCAGAAGGTCCTCTTCGGGCACTGCCTCAGGTGGCGGGGACGTTGTGCTGGAATTCGTAGGAGTGGCGCTGCGATCATCCTCATCTACCACTGGCGGCGGGCCAGGATTGGCCTGGCAGGCCGTCAGCAGGGCGGCTGCGAGGATAACGCCGAGCCGAGGCAGGAAACGGTCCACTCCACACAACCTTTTACGTTCCGAAAACTTTCCCCACCACTGTAGTTCCGCGAGGGGCGCCGCTGAGCGAGCTACTTGTTGAGTTGCTTGGCGCGGGCGGCCGCACGCTTGCGTTCGGTGGAGGACAGCTCGACCTTGCGCACGCGCAGGACGTTCGGGCCGACCTCGACGCACTCGTCGGTGCCACAGAACTCCAGCGCCTCTTCCAGGGACAGGGTCCGAGCCTTGGCGAGGGTGACGGTGGCATCCGCGGTAGCGGAGCGCATGTTGGTCAGCTTCTTTTCCTTGGTGATGTTGATATCCATATCCTCATCACGGTTATTGGCGCCGACAACCATGCCTTCGTAGGCCTCCATGCCCGGCTCCACGAAGAAGTCACCACGGTCCGCCAACTGCTGCAGAGCGTAGGCGGTGATCTGGCCGGAACGGTCGGCCACCAGCGAGCCCGTCGGGCGTGCCTTGATATCGCCAGCCCAAACATCGAGACCATCGGAGATGGAGTTGGCGATACCAGAGCCGCGAGTCTCCGTCATGAACTGAGTGCGGAAGCCGATAAGGCCGCGGGCGGGGACGCGGAAAACCATGCGGACCCAGTCGCCCTCGCGGACATCCATGGACTGCATTTGGCCCTTGCGGGTGGCCAGCAACTGGGTAATAGCGCCCTGGTGCTCGGAGGGGGAATCGATGGTGAGCATCTCGTACGGCTCCATCGTCTTTCCGTCGATGACCTGGGTGACCACCTGCGGCTTGCCGACGGTCAACTCGAAACCCTCACGGCGCATGTTCTCGATGAGCACGGACAAGGCCATCTCGCCGCGGCCCTGAACCTCCCAAGCATCCGGGCGCTCTGTCGGCAGCACCTTGAGGGAGACGTTACCGATGAGCTCCTGGTCCAAGCGAGCCTTGACCATGCGGGCAGTGAGCTTATCGCCGCCGCCCTGGCCTGCCATCGGGGAGGTGTTGACGCCGATGGTCATGGAAATAGCCGGCTCGTCGACCTTGATGCGCGGCAGCGGCTCTGGGTGCTCGACGTCCGCGATGGTGTCACCAATCATGATGTCGGAGATACCGGAGATGGCCACGATGTCACCGGCGATAGCCTCGGTGTCCGGCTGGCGCTGGAAGCCGACGGTGCGCAGGAGCTCTGCCACCTTGACGGTCTTGGTGTGCATCTCCCCTTCCTCGTCATAATGTATCCAGGCCACCTGCTGGCCCTTCTTGATGGTGCCTGAGTAGATGCGCAGCAGAGCGATACGGCCGAGGAAGTCATCGGAGTCCAGGTTGGTCACGTGCGCCTGCAGCGGGGCGTCGACCTTGGCGGAGGGCTCAGGGAGGACGTCATAGATGACGTCGAAAAGCGCCTGCAGATCATCGGCGTTCGGGACGTTGCCATTGCCCGGGTTTTCGGTTGAGGCCTTGCCCTCACGGCCGGAGGTGTAGAGGACCGGCAGATCCAGCAGCTCCTCGGCAGCAGCTGCTGCTTCCTCATCTTCCAGGCCGGCGGCGATTTCCAGCAGCAGGTCCTGGGCCTCGGTAACGACCTCATCGATTCGGGCATCCGGGCGGTCGGTCTTATTCACGCAAATGATGACCGGCAGCTTCGCCTCCAGCGCCTTGGTAAGCACGAAGCGGGTCTGTGGGAGGGGGCCTTCGGAGGCGTCGACAAGCAGCACGACGCCGTCGACCATCGAGATACCGCGCTCCACCTCGCCGCCGAAGTCGGCGTGGCCCGGGGTGTCGATGACGTTGATGATGAGATCCCCGCCGTCCTTGCCCAGGCCCTTGCGGTGGATGGCGGTGTTCTTCGCCAGAATGGTGATGCCGCGCTCGCGCTCCTGATCATTGGAGTCCATGACGCGATCCGAGTGTTCGCCATGGTCGCCGAAAGCGCCGGACTGCTCCAGCATGCCGTTGACGAGGGTGGTTTTACCGTGGTCAACGTGCGCGACGATGGCTACGTTACGGAACTCAGTATTACTCACGTGTGGGGTGCTCCTTAAAGCATGATGCGTTAGCGATGTGAACGGCCCTTAAATATACTCTCTAGCTCTTTGATGTGCAGCATCGCGCAGGATCCCGCAGAGCGCTGCGGGATGTAACGAATTGATATCAACACCCGACATACCGCACAGTAGTCCTCTATTGAGAGTTGACTACATCAAAAAAGTGAATATTGTGGCAGCAGATACTATTGTGACGCATGTGATTTAGTTTCTGCCGTCACGCCCCCCACCCACACACAAGGATTTTCCATGGCCTTTTCCGAACAGCACTCTTCCCGCTCCGCCCGTCGTGGCGTCGCCGGACTCACTGCTGCCGTGATGATGGGCCTACTCAGCATCACGCCCGCAAACGCCGGCGCCCCCGACCTCTCCTCGCTCGTGAATATCCCACAGAGCAGCAACCCGCTGGACAGCCTCGGCCGTCCCACCCCGGAGACGCAGGAGCGCGTTCGTGCTTTCGCGGCACAGCCATGGATCCCGCAGGAGGCCCGCAGCGCCATCCTCACCGCCCTTAATTTCACCGCCGGTGAAGGCGGCGAAGGCGGCGTTGCCATGCCGGAGGGAAATAACCCCGGCTTCCGCCAGTTCTACTGGCCCACGGTCTCCGCGCAGTGCATCGGCGGGCAGGGCGATTCGGTGGGCTCCGCCATCGCCGTGCCTGGCCCGACCGATATGCCGGCCCCAGGTGCCGGTGAAGGCGAAGCAGTCTTCCTCTTCACCGCGCTGGGCACCCCGACCGCCGCTGAAGAGCAGGGCGCCATGCGCGTTCAGTGGTTCAACCTGGACACCTTCCAGTTTGGCACTACTCCCCTGTTCAACAATGGCATCAACACCGATGGGCCAACCACGGTCTCGGGCCGTGCCACGACTGGCAAGGGTACCGTCGTGGCGGTCCTTTCCGGCGCGGTCAACACTGCTGAATCCTCGTGTTCCTTCCCACCTACCGCGGCTTACCTCGAGGTGAACTAATGAGCACAGACCTGCACCCAGTCAAGCAAGAAACCTTTAATACCACCGACAACATCAACGTCGACCCGAAAGGTTTCGAGCGCGAGGTAGACACCTACCGGGTCACCGACTTTGGCCTCTACATGGCCCGCGGCGCTAATCACCCGCGCTTCGGCTACCTCGAGTCTTGGCTGCTGCCGGACCTTGGCTTGCGCGCCAACATCTTCCACTTCCGCAAGGGCATCGATGTGCACCAGGACTTCTACATCGACGTTGCCGATATCGATATTGACGGGGACGTGTGGACCACCCGCGATCTCTACGTCGACTTGGTCTCCACCTCTGGCGAGCCAGTCGATGTTCTCGATATTGACGAGCTAGCCGCCGCCACCTCCAACGGCCTCATCAGTGCCGAGGAGGCCGAGCGCGCCATGGAGCGGACCCTGACCGCCGTCGAAGGCATCACGCGCTACGGCGATGACGCCATGAATTGGTTGCGCACGCTGGGAATGGACCTTACTTGGGCAGAAAATGTGGAGCTCGTTCCTGCCGAGTAACCTAGGGTGAGTACTTCTCCCCCACCTTAAAAGGATGTGAGCCATGGCCGGTGGTCTCTTTGCCCTGCTTGACGACGTCGCCCTGATCGCCCGCTCCGCTGCCTCCAGCGTCGACGACGTGGCAGCATTGGCCGGAAAGACTTCGGTGAAAGCCGCCGGGGTCGTTGTCGACGACGCCGCTGTCACGCCCCAATATGTCCAGGGCGTCAAGCCGCAGCGTGAGCTGCCCATGATTTGGCGCATCACCAAGGGCTCGCTCATCAACAAGCTCGTCATCATCCTGCCGATTGCGCTCATCCTGTCGTGGATCGCGCCGTGGGCGCTCACCCCTATCCTCATGTGCGGTGGTGCTTACCTGTGCTTCGAGGGCGCAGAGAAGATCTTCCATGCTGTCCTTCACCGCGGTGATAAGGACGAACAGACCGTGGAAGAAAAGGGCCCCGATGCCGAGGACTCCCTGGTGAAATCCGCTATCACCACCGACCTCATCCTCTCCGCCGAGATCATGGTGATCTCCCTCAACGAGGTCATTGATCAGCCCTTCTGGCTGCGCCTCGGCGCCTTGGTCACCGTTGGTGTCCTCCTCACGTTGGGCGTCTATGGCGCCGTCGGGCTGCTAGTCAAGATGGATGACATCGGCGTCGCCCTGCTCAAGCGTCACGATGGTGACTCCGCCCTGGGCACCGCCTTGGTGAAGGGCATGCCGATTGTGCTCAATATCATCGGCATCATCGGCACCGCCGCCATGCTGTGGGTCGGCGGCCACATTGTGGTCAAGGGTCTGAGCGAATTCGGCGCCGAACAGCCTTATGGCTTTAGCCACCACGTGACCGAGAGCATCAACAACGGTGCCCTCGCCTGGTTGGCGGACACCGGCTTGTCGATGTTGTGCGGCTTTATTCTGGGCGCCGTTATCGTCACCATCATCATGGCGGTCAAGGCCACCGCCGAGCGCGTGAAATAGACCTTAGATAAACAGCGCGAGGGAGACGGCCATGACCGCCATCCCGGCGATCAGTCCGTAGATGGCACAGTGGTGTTCTCCGGTCTCCTCCGCCGTGGGCAAAAGCTCATCCAAGGAGATGAACACCATGATGCCGGCGATGACGGCAAAGCAGATGCCGATAGTCATCGGCCCGATAAATGGCATCAGCAGCGCGAAGCCAATGAGGGCGCCGAGGGGCTCTGCCAAGCCAGATAGCGTGGCCCACCAGAAGGCTTTCTTGCGTGAGCCCGTTGCACTGCGCAAAGGTACCGCTACCGCAATGCCCTCGGGGATGTTGTGAATGGCAATAGCCACGGCAACGGGGATGGCGATCTCCGGGGCTTCCAGGCCCGAGAGGAACGTGGCAAAACCCTCGGGGAAATTGTGAATGGCCAGCGCGAAGGCGGTGAACATGCCGGTCTTCATTAGCCTTTTGCGCCGGGCTTCTTCTTCGGTGGTGGCCGG
Organism: Corynebacterium aurimucosum; assembly: GCF_046895345.1. GTDB lineage: Bacteria > Actinomycetota > Actinomycetes > Mycobacteriales > Mycobacteriaceae > Corynebacterium > Corynebacterium aurimucosum_G. The sequence goes on from NZ_CP160096.1 coordinate 1,197,312, forward strand.
CTCGTGTGGGTTAATCTCCTCCGGCACGAGGCGGTCAATGATGGCGATAAGCGCAATGCCCGCGAAGAACGCCCCCATCATCGTCCAGGTGGCGCGAGCTTCGTCCCCGAGAGTGCTCTCTAGCTTCTTCAAGGCCTCCGGCAGGATTTCCATAAAGGAGACATAAAGCATCACACCCGCGGACAGGCCCAGCGCAGCCGCCATGAACTTCGGGCCAGGCTCGCGCTTGCCGACGGCCAAGGCAGCACCGATGGACGTCGACAAGCCCGACAACAGCACAAGGCTGAAAGCGAAGGCAATGGTGACTAAGTCCATAGTGGGAAACTATAGCTTGTCGGAGTTCTCCTCTGGGGGTAGCACCAGTGACTCGCCATCCTTCACGGTTGGATCATCGTCAGTGTATTCGCCGGTTTCATAGTCATAACCCACCGCGTGGCCTTCTTCATCCGTGCGCGCGTACCATTCGGTGACTTCCGCTGCGGTGGAATCAAATTCCGCGCCAGTGGCGTAATCGGAGTCGTCCGCAGTCGGCTCAATGGCTAGCGCGAAGTTATCGCCGTGCTCGCGCACACCCTGCAAGACAGCATTAGAGATGGCCTGTTCCTCGTAGAAGCTACGGATTGCTGCAGGGTCGTGCCGCAATTCTCGAATCAGCGCGATACACATGAGCACGATGATGACCGCGAAAGGCAGAGCCGTCACGGTAATAAGGTTCTGCAGGCCTTGCAGGGCGTTGCGGCCGCCCGCTAGCAAAATCACGACAGCAATGCCGGCCATGCACACAACCCAGAAGATTGTGACGCCAGGCTTCGGGTTCGGGTTACCACGCTGCGTCAGCTGTGAGTTCACTATGGACGCAGAATCCGCCGTCGTGATAAAGAAGACGATGAGCATCACGAGCACGAGCGGAGCCATGATGTGCGCGCCCGGGAGATGGTCTAGGACGGTGAAGAAGATGTCCTCCGCCGGCGGCATAGAATCAATCGTGCCATCAGGAGCAATATCGCCATCGCGGCGCTGCAGCCAGATCGTGGTACCGCCCAGAATGGTGAAAGCACAGACGATGATGGCGGAAGGGATGAGTAAGACGCCCAAAATGTATTGGCGGATAGTGCGGCCACGCGAAATCTTGGCCACGAAGACGCCAACGAAGGGCGACCAAGAGACCCACCAGGCCCAGTAGAACGTGGTCCAGGAGGATAGGAATGACACCATCTCCTCGCCTTGACCCATGTTGGCGGAGAGCATGCTCGGCATCTCATCGAGGTATTCAATGATGACGGCAGGCAACATATTGGCCAGGAAGGCGGTGGGACCCACGACAAAGAAGAAAATCGCTAGGCCCAGCGCCAACACCAAGTTGATATTAGACAGCCAACGAATGCCCTTTGCTACGCCCGAGACCGCGGAGAAAATTGTGCCAATGGAGAGCACAATGATGATGACCAATGCAGCCGTGTTTCCCGTGGTGGACCAGCCGCTGACAATTTCGATGCCACGGCCGATCTGCAGCGCGCCGATGCCGAGCGTTGCCGCCGTGCCAAAGAGCGTGGCGATGATGGCCAGGCCGTCGATAATGCGGGCAGGTGTGGAGTCCGTTTCGCGGTTGCCAAAAAGCGGCATGAGAATGGAACTCATCAACGGCACTCGCCCGCGCCGATAGGACACATAGGCCACGCAGAGTCCCACGATGGCATAGATTGCCCAGGCATTGATACCCCAGTGCATTGCTGCTTGTGCCATCGCGCCCATGACAGCCTCATCGCTGGCTGCTTCATAGGAGCCGGGGCGCGGCGAGAGGTAGTAGCTCAGTGGTTCGAAAGGGCCGAAGAAGATGATGCCGATTCCGATACCGGCACCAAAGAGCATAGCTGCCCAACTCACCGTGGAGAATTCTGGCTTCTCGCCGTCCACGCCCAAGGGGATTTTTCCGTACTTGGAGAAAGCAAGGATGAGGAGCAAGAACATCAGGAAGGTTGCCAGCGCGGTAAAGATCCAGCCCAGGTTACGCATGACCCAATCCAAAGCCGCGGAGGAGGCGTTGAAAACCTGATCGGGCGCAAAGACGCCCCAGGCCACAAAGGCCACAATGAGTCCGCCCACGACGATCAAGATGGGCTTGTCCACCCCATACTTGACCTTCTGGTCCTCGATGGACACGCCCGGCACCAAGGCCGGGTGAATGTTGTGCGGATAAATAATGTCTTTGAGAATCCGCTTGGCCTCGCGCGTGCGCTTCTTGCTCTTGTCGGTGTTATTCACCGAACTGTGAGAATCAGCTGAGATGGGTCTTCACTCCTTAATCGATATGTTGTTTTTTAAGTCTCCTATCGACCGTATCCGAGTTCCGGCTCCTGCGTAAGCTTGGAAGGAGTCCATCGCTTCCCATCTGACTCACGAGGTGACTGTCGCAACCATGGTGCTGTATCCGCTGGCTCCGTCTTATTTTGGTGTCGAGCACGTCGCGATTCTTGAGCACGTCAACTTTTCCACCACGTTGAGCATCCCGGGGTTGGCGCAGCAGCCTGCGCTCGTCGACGTTTCCTTGCTCCCCGACCCCACCACGGGTGGCTGGCGCGTGCGCTCGGATTTCGGTTTTCTCGGTGCGCTCGATGGCGAAGAGTCCGCTGAGTATCCAGCGCTGAACCGGCTGCGCACAGCGGCGATGAATCCAGCAACACATGCCAGCGTCGAGATCGTGGACGGTGAGGTGGACGTTGCCGTTGCCTTGGGCCTCGACCCGTGGATGATTCCCGCGAACAATCAGCCAGCGGGTACCGCCCTGCTCAGTGGTGGATACGGCGCCCTCGTTCGTGTCACGGAGGGAGAGCTCACCGCATATCAGCTCCGCGAGATGGGAACCGAACAGCTCTTCGTGACGCTTGTGCTTCTCGACGACACCGTCCTCGCCACCCACGACAACCTCGTCCTCGGCCCGTGCGCGGAGCTCTCCGATACCCCAGCGCTGGCCGCCGCGTTCACGGCCGCCGCCCAATCCGGCGCCTCCCTTGCCGCCCGCGCTTATGTTGCCGCGGGCCGCATCGCCGTGGATCTTCCAATAGACCCCGAAGCGCTCTTCGCCCCCGCAGTACCACCGTTGCCGCTCGACCCGGACAAGCCTGCCATCCCGCCGGCGCTCGACCCCGACGCTGACTGGGAATTCACCACCCCGGCCGATCCCCTTGCCTCGCCGCTGCCGGCCGGCCCCCGCGCTTTCACGTCCCCCCAAAACACCTTTTAACAGGCACCTTATGCACTGAAGCTAATGCACTGACCTGGGTTTTCTCCGAAATCCAGTCGCAGATGGTGTCTTTACTTTGGTTCCTTTGCCCCTGCCGCGCGCACGAACCGCTTTCCGTCGACTAGGCGCGTCGCACCCGTTGCGTCGAGGTGCTCCAGTAATGGGATGGCAACCCGGCGCGTCGTGCCCAGGGCCTGACGTGCCGCCGAGAGGGTAAAGGGCTGTTCCAACTGTGCCACCACGCTGAGCGCCTCACGCGGAGCCGAAGGCAGAAGCACCACACCGTTAGCCACCCGGAGCAGGCGCCCGGCGCGTTCAGCGGCGGCGAGTTCCTTAGCCCCCAGTCCCAACTCCCTAAGATCTTCTGCCTCCGGGGCGGCAAATGGTTCGGTGCGAAGACGTTGCTCAAGTTCAGCCACTCCCCTCTCCGCAGGGCCAAGGTCGACGGTCTGCCCGGGCATGCGCAGCACGCCATCAACTGTCTCGAGCTTGGCAGCTGCTACCGCAAGGCCCAGCAAGGCCGGCTCGGTCAGACCCAGCGCATCCATGGCCGCTGCCTTCGTTATCCCCGGGGACAGTGGATTCGCCGCGGCATGGGCTTCCACAGCCTGGACCAGAGCCCTTTTCCATGCCGTGACCTGGCTGGCGGCGATCCACCAGTCGCGGAACTCTATGACTCCCGCCGGCTTTTCTGCCACCGAAAAGCCATCGCGCACAAGACCACGCAACTCCGCGTAGCCACAGCGCTTGAGCCATTGGGCCGGGTTTGTCGGTTCTATTGCTTCTAAGTCAACAGCGCGTTTCTTGGCATCACCGCGCCTATTCAGTTCGGCTGGGTGTACATCCACCACGTCAAAACCGGCCACGACGTGCCGCCCACCGGGGCTGCGCACCACAAACCTATCGAGCAAAGTAAGCGGTAGCGGGCTTTCAAGAGTTAGCCGTGCGAACTCGCTTCCTAAAGGCCGCAGCCGCGCCCCCACTCCCGCAGTGCCGATGTGCACCACGAGGTTCTGTGGAAGCTCGCTCATGTCAGTACCGAACGTTCGCCGCACATCCACGGTGTCGAGCACACGCCAGCGCCCAGGGCTAAGCAAGGCATCCCCGCGATGCACCTGGTCCGCGGCCACCCCGCGCAGGTTGAGCGCCACGCGCGTAACCGGACCAGCACTGTCCACTGCTGTGTTCTCGCTGTGCACACCGCGCACCGTGACGCGTTGCCCACTAAGCTCAAGGTCATCGCCAACCGATACCGTCCCGGCCGCTAGCGTTCCTGTCACCACGGTGCCAGCGCCCTTCACACTAAAGGCGCGATCGACCCACAACCGCACGCGCGCCGTTGGATCGGGCACTGGCATAGCGGCGAGTACCTGGTCCAACTCAGCGCGAAGCTCTTCCACGCCTTCGCCGGTCTTTGCGGAGACGTCGACGATGGGGGCGTCGGCAAGCGCTGTTCCAGCCAGTTCTGCCTTGACCTGCGCGGCTACCTCTACCCGGCGGGCAGTCTCAGCCCTATCAGCACGAGTCAGCGCCACCACGCCGTGCTCAATTCCCAAAGCGCGCAATGCATCGCGGTGGTCAGTGGATTGCGCCTGCCAGCCTTCATCGGCCGCCACCACAAAGAGCACCACCGGCGCGGGCCCCACCCCGGCTAGCATGTTGCCCAGGAACTTCTCATGCCCCGGCACATCGACAAAAGCCACATCGGCGCCGGAGCCAAGCTTCGTCCACACGAAGCCCAAGTCAATGGTCAAGCCGCGCCGCTTTTCTTCCTCCCAGCGGTCCGGTTCCATCCCCGTCAGCGCCTTGACCAGGCTCGACTTGCCGTGATCCACGTGCCCCGCAGTGGCCACTACATACACCTACATCACCGCCTGCAATGCCGCGATGAGCTCCGCATCCTGTGCCTCCGGAACGCAGCGCACATCCACCAGGCAGCGGCCCTGGTTCACGCGCGCCACCACAGGAGGCTCGCCCAATCGCAGTGGACGGGCCAGCTCTTCTGGCAACGCCACGGCCCAGCCCGGCAGCGGTACCTCGGGCGCCCCGCCACCGCCGACGCGGCCTGCATGTTCGACGACCTCACCTCCGACTGCCGCGGCTACCTTTTCCGTGCGCTCGCGGTGGCGCTGCGGACCAATGTGGAGCGCGTCCTGCACGGCGTTGGAGGGCGTGGACAGAGAAGCCTCGAGCGCGTTGAGCCGCAGCTTATCGATGCGCACCGCCCTCGCCAGCGGATGCTTCTTACACGCAGTAATCGCTTCCTTCGTGCCCACGAGCACCCCGGCCTGCGGGCCGCCGAGCAGCTTATCCCCCGAAAAGAGGACCACGTCGGCACCATCGCGAAGAGCCTCACTGGCGGAGGGTTCTGCTGGCAGCGCGTCATCTGGCCTAAGCAGCCCTGAACCGATGTCCACGATGAGCGGCAGGTCCGTGAGCGCGCGAAGCTCAGCAACCGGCACAGAAGACGTGAAGCCGCTGATCACAAAGTTGGAGGGATGCACCTTGAGAATCGCCCCGGTGTTCTCCCCCAAGGCCCGCTCATAGTCCGCCAGGTGGGTGCGGTTCGTCGCGCCAACCTCACGCAAGCGGGTGGCCGTGGACTCAATGAGCTCGGGCAAGCGGAAGCCCGCGCCAATCTCGATGAGCTCACCGCGGGAGATGATGACCTCTTTGCCGGGGGCCAGCGCCGCCGTAGCCAACAGCAACGCGGAGGCACCGTTGTTCACTATCAGCGCATCCTCCGCGCCGGGACAGGCTGCCAGCACCGCATCAACCGCCGCGCGCCCTCTATCCCGAGAGCGCAGACCACTATCCAAGTCCATCTCGACATCCGTATAGCCGGCCGCAGCCACCAACGCATCCACCGCAGCCGGTGGTAAAGGAGCCCTGCCCAGGTTTGTGTGAATGATCACGCCCGTGGCGTTGATGACGTGGCGCAAGGAATAAGGCTGCACAGCATCGAGCCTGGCGGCCAGCTCCTCCTCAATCTGGGAGGGGGCGAGGGAGCCGGAGCGGGCGTCGGCAAGCACGGCGTCGATGATCGCGCGCACCTTGTGGGGTGCACTGCGCTCCTGCGCAGTGCGCACCGCCGGGTACTGGAGGCTCTCATCCATCTTCGGGATAAAGCGGCGGGGGTCAGTCATCAAAGTTCCTCCTAGCGGCGCGGATGGCGGAGACGGACAGGAATCGAACCTGCCAGACCGAGATGCTCGGCCTCACCGGTTTTGAAGACCGGGGCGCCCACCAGGACACGTACGCCTCCGCCTGCTCACCTTACACGGGGCTACAGTAGTACTTATGACTGACATTAAACTTACGTCCTTTGCCGCCGGTGGCGGTTGTGCGTGCAAGATTCCCCCGGGTGAGCTCGAGTCTGCTGTTGAGGGCCTCGTGGGTACCGCAGACCCCAACGTGCTGGTGGGGCTTGACGACGGCGACGATGCCGCCGCCGTGCGCATCCAGGACGGCCTTGCCGTCATCTCCACCGCGGATTTCTTCACACCAATGCTCAACGACCCCTACGACTGGGGCCGGGTGGCGGCTGCCAACGCGCTGTCCGACGTCTACGCCATGGGCGGCACGCCGGTTACCGCGATCAACCTCGTGGGCTGGCCGCGCGAGGTGCTCAGCCTGGACATCCTGCGCGAGGTTCTGCGCGGCGGGATGGACGTCGCTAGCGAGGCGGGCATCTCCATTACTGGTGGCCACTCCATCACAGCCCCCGAGCCGATCTATGGTTTGGCCGCCACCGGAATTGTGGACCCAGACAAGCTCATGCGCAACGACGCCGCCGAAGCTGGGCTTCCCATCACGCTGACCAAGCCAATTGGCGTGGGCATCCTCAACAACAAGCACAAGGCCACAGGTGAGGTTTCCCAGGCCGCGGTGGATTCCATGACCGCGCTTAATCGGGATGCCTCCGCAGCAGCCGTGGCAGCGGGTGTGCGCGCGGCTACCGATGTCACCGGCTTTGGTCTTCTGGGGCACCTCTACAAGATGTGCCGCGCCTCCGGCATCGGAGCGGAGCTAGACTTCTCCGCTGTTCCTGCGGTGGACGGCGCGAAGGATGCCTTGGCAGACGGCTTCATCCCGGGTGGCTCGCGCCGCAACCTGGATTGGGTGCGCCCCCACCTCGATTCGGACTTGAGCGAAGAGGACTTGATCTTCCTCGCCGATGCCCAAACCTCCGGGGGCCTCCTCCTCATCGGAGAGGTTCCCGGCTACCCAGTTATCGGGCGAACCGTGCCGGGTGAGGCACGGATTTCTATCTCTGCTTAGGAACGCGCGCTCAGAATGCGCGCGACGCCATCGACTCCGGCATGCGTGAGGTGGTTGGACAAATTGTGTGTCACGGACTTCTCGCTGATGCCGGATACCCAGCGAATAGAGTCCGGAGCACACATGTTGTGGTCGATGGAAGCGCGGCGGAGGTCAACGTAATTGGCACCAGCAGCGGTGGCTGCAGTGTGCATCGCGGAGTTAATGGTGTCCTCTCCCAAACGAACCAAGCCCAGCACATCCATGTTGAAGCCCACCTCGCTGCTGCTACCAGAGCGCACGGGGCACATCGCGCCATTAGCGGCAGAGATAGCTGGGTACCCCACAAACGTGATGGTGGCATGCGGCGCAGCCTGACGGATCCGGTTCGTGTTATTCACCATGGCCTTGCGGTAAAAGCCATTATTGAATTGCGAGACAGCAATGTCCTGCAGGTTATTTGCGCCGAATTGTACAAAGACGTTCTTAGTAGCGGCAGTGAGGTGGTGATTGGCAATGGCGCCACCGACCTGCTGATCAAAGTCCTTCCGAAAAGAACCCTCACTAGCCTTGGCGGCCGAGCATGCATAGTTCGCAACCGAGCGTCCAGTAATCTTGCCGTACTCGCCGGCCACTGTCTTCTTGCCTTGCGGGCAGCCCTGCGGGGACGGGGCACCCGCTTCTGACTCACTACCTTCCACACTGCTCAGCCCAGCACGCACGAGATCTGCCCGCACGCCAGCGACTTGCTTGTAGCCAGGGTTAGCAAAGAAAGAGTCACCGAAGAACACCACATCGGCTCCCCGGTGCGGTTCTGCGGAGGCCGCAGCGGTAGAGAAGGTCACGGCACTGCAGGCCAGAGCAGTTGCGGCAAGAGCAGCGGAAAAACGCTTGATGCGCTGGGAGAAGGAGAGAGACATGATTCCTTAACAGAACGATTAGGGAGAACGAGAGAATGTTTACCTCGTTCTACTCAATCACATTGGTCTATCTCTTTCCTAAACCTTTGCCATTCTTGCAATTCTTTCCCATCACAAAATGAGGGTTCTTATCCACCCGTCACGACGGAAGTGCTGTAGTCACCCCGCGCTTCAGCACGCCGCTTCTGTGGAGCAATCGTGGTGGCTGGGTCCTTGACTGCTTCCAAGCCCGCGTTGAGCACACCGAAGCGGGTGCACGCAGATCCCGCCATGAGCGCGAGGCCGGACAGCACCGACACGGTGCGCGACTTGGTCGCCGCAGCTACGGCCGTTCCCACACCACCAGAGGCGATGAGCCATTCAGAAGCCTTCATGAGCTTTCCAGGCAATCCCTCATGCAGCGGCCGCCTGGGTTCCGGTTCCATGTGGTCTTCCATGATCCGCGTCGCAGCTAGGTCACTCACTGCGGCTGCCATGCCCAGTGCTCGTGCGGGTCCGGCGCTCTTCACCGGGGTAAAGGCCATGGCAGCACCCGCCGCCGCGGCCGACGCTGAGGAGACAAAGACATAGGGCAAGTGCTTCTTCGCATCGTTCCACGTCGGATTCGAAGTATTAGCTAGGAGCACAGCTGTATAACCAGCCAATGGGCCGCCAAGAACGCCCGCAACGGCTCCCGCAGGGCCCGCTGCCCGATCAAGGGCTCGGCGCACCGGCCTCGGCAACACGCCACCGATCAACTCATCCGCCTCGACAACTGCGGGTAGCGACGCAGCGGAGGCAAAACTGCCGAGAATCCACGAACCGATGGACATCGGGGAGGTCACCTTGAAAACGCGGAACATGTTGAGCAGACGCTCTGGGCGCCCCAAGTCAAGGATGAGAAAAACGGATCCCACCGAAGCCGCAGAGAACGCCGTCAATCGGGTGGAGCGGCGCAACTCCGTATTCCCCGTTGCCTGCGCGCCAGCGGCGAGTAATGCCGAGCCTCCCGAAAGTCCACCGAGGAACAGATAGCCACCAATCGGCCACTCCCACGGCGGGGCCTTGACTACGGGCTTGCCGTAATACGAGGAGAACTCGAAGTCCTCCGCCATGCGCTCTTCTTTAGAACCGTCCTGCGCACCCGCGCCAACGCGGCCGCGTCGGCGCTTCTTCCCGCCGCCACGACGCCGACGCGGCTCCTGTGGAGGACGGTACTCATCAAAATCGCTCATTTACGGCCTCCCACCATGAATGCTCCTGCCACGGCCAGCGCCATGCCGCCGATGGCTTTCACGGCCGTCTTGTACATCTGCGGCAAATCCGCTGTGGGCACGCGCGGATCCGGCGGCAGCCCATAAACCTCAGGAGAGTCGAGCAACAAGAAGATTGATCCCGTTCCCCCAACACCATCTTGCGAGTTCGCTCCGTAAAGGCGCGCTTCGGTCAGACCTTGCTCGTGGAGGACGCGCACGCGCTCCCGCGCGGCCGCGAGCATCTCCTCGTAGGGACCGAATTGAATGGAGTCCGTCGGGCACGTTTTGGCGCAGGCGGGTTGCTCGCCAATTTTGAGGCGGTCATAGCACATGGTGCACTTCTGGGCCACGCCCAGATTCTTAATAGGCATGGACTGTCCCGGCGTATGGTCGGGGCCCTGCGGCTTAAGCTGCTTCAGCTTTGCCAACACGTTCACGCCCGCGTGATCCGGAACCTGATAATCCACGGTGGCTGTCTTGTCCGCCTTCAGCGTCACTCCGCCGTCATCGCGGCGCTCAATCACGCCGAACGGACAACCGGCCACGCATGTCCCGCAGCCATTGCATACGTCATCCTGCACCACGACGGTGCCGAATTCGGAACGGAAGAGCGCGCCTGTCGGGCACACGTCCAAACATCCTGCGTTGGTGCAGTGCTTGCACACGTCGGAGGACATGAGCCAGCGGAAGTCATCGGTATCCGGGGGCACGCTTGGCGCAGAGACTGTGGGCAGACCCAGTGAGACGAGCTTGCGCCCCTCCTCGCGCGCCTGCTCAATACGCTCGTTGCTTTGCTCAATGAAGGCCACGTGGCGCCAAGTATTCGCGCCCAGCGAACCAGTGTTGTCATAAGAGTCACCGGTGACCGCGTACCCCTCAACCGGGTTACGGTTCCACTCCTTACACGCCACCTCGCAGGCCTTGCAGCCAATGCAAATCGAGGTATCCGTAAAGAAAGCCATGCGCTGATAGGACTCATAGCCGTGCTTATCAGCTTTTTCGGTCAAAAGATTAGCCATTAGTCCTCCTTAGCTTTCTTTGCCTTCATAGTCGGCGACGTTTCCAGCGGTCTCATCATCACCCGTGTTGTCCTCGGTAGCTGCTTTCTCAGTTGTGAAGGCATCTGAAACATCGAGGATTCGGTTACCCGAGTCAACGGTCAGGTGAGCCCGCTCTTGGTACTCGCGCAAAAGTTGAATACGCGCCTCGCCACGTGGGCGACGACCCGGCCGGATATCGCACGCACCGACCTTGGAGTTCTGGATGAACACGTTCGGTTCCAGGGTCAGGCCCAACAGATCATTGGCGCCGTCACCGGCTACCTCGGTCGTCCCCGATTCGCCATAGTGATACGGCAAACCGATCTGGTGGAAGTCCTCTCCATTGATGGTGAGCATCTCCATGCGGTCCGTCACCAAAACCTGTGCCTCGATGACACCGCGCGGGGACACGATGGTGGCCCACTCACCGTTGACCAAGCCGCGCTTGGCGGCCAATTCCTTGTCCACCTCGCAGAATAGTCCCGGCTGCAACTCCGCCAAGAAAGGCAAGCGGCGTGACATCGCGCCAGAGGTATACATCTCCGTCAAGCGATAGGTGGAAAAGACGAACGGGAAAACATCGGCACCGCGCTCCCCCGGCTCTGGTCGGGAGAGGTTATCTTCGCGCTTAATCGTCAGACGCGTCGGCGACTGCTGTTGCTTGTACAAAGCATTGGTGACCGGGGATTCCTGCGGCTCGTAGTGAGTCGGCAGTGGGCCGTCGGACAGCCCCTTCGGGGCAAACAGCCAACCTAGGCCGTCGGCCTGCATAATGAAGGGATCATCGCCGTCGAGGGCGTCGGGGCCGACGGCGTCGACAGGCGCGACATAGTCCGGGCGCTTCGTCACCGGGAAGTCCGGGACATCGTCACCAACCCACTTGCCCTGGTCCTCATCCCACCAGATGTACTTCTTGCGCTCCGACCACGGAGTGCCATCCGGCTTGGCGGAGGCGCGGTTGTACAGGATGCGTCGGTTAGCCGGCCATACCCACCCCCACTCGAGTGCTACTTCGTTCTGCTCCGACCCCGGAACCTTCTTCGCGGCATGGTTGATGCCGTCCTTATACACGCCGGTGTAAATCCAGCAGCCTCCGGAGGTAGAGCCATCGGTGCGCATCTCGGTGAAGGCCGGCAAGAGCTGACCCTTCTTTGGCCCATCGAGGTAGTAGCCGTTGATCTCACGCAGGATCTCATCCGAGCTGGGATCCCCGTGTTCATCCTCGGTGTAATCCCACGTCACGGACTTAATCGGCAGGTCGCGCGGGTCGGTCGAATCCGCCAAGCGCTCCCTAATCTTCTTCCCCAGGTGGTAGAAGAACCACGCCTCGCTGCGGGCCTGGCCCGGTGGCGGAGTCGCCTGGAAGCGCCATTGCACCATGCGTTGGGTCTGGGTAAAAGTTCCGGACTTCTCCACGTGCGTTGCCGCCGGCATGAGGAAGACCTCGGTACCAATCTCCTCGGTCTTGAGCTCGCCGTTCTTGACTTCTGGCGAGTCCTTCCAGAAGCTTGCCGTTTCAATCTCTTGGAAATCGCGGACGACCAACCACTTCAGCGAGGCGAGTCCGCGGCGCTGCATGCCACCGTTGGACTGCGCCACCGCCGGGTTCTGGCCGAAGACGAAGTAGCCTTCCACTTCTTTGCGCAGCATGGCTAGCAAAGTCTCATAGGTCGAGTGCGCACCGGACAGGCGCGGCATGAGGTCAAAGCCCCAATTACTGTCCTTGGTGGCGGCGTCGCCCCAATAGGACTTCATGAGCGAGACCGCGTAGTTCTCACCCAACTGCCAGAAGCCCTTCTGGTCTTCCTGCCGGAAGGAATCCAGGTAATCCGCCCAGGTCTCCTGATCCACGTGCGGCATGGGCAGGTAGCCCGGAAGCGAGTTGAACAGGGTCGGAATATCAGTCGAGCCTTGAATCGAGGCATGCCCGCGCAAGGCCATGATGCCCGAACCAGGGCGGCCCACGTTGCCCATGAGCAGCTGCAGGATTGCCGCGGTGCGGATGAACTGTGCACCCAGAGTGTGCTGGGTAAAGCCCAAAGCATAGGCAAAGCACGTCGTGCGCTCCGGGTTAGAGTTCTGCGCAATGGAATCCGCCAAGTAGTAGAAGTCCTCCGGCGAAATGCCACACGTCTCCTCCACCATCTCTGGGGTGTAGCGCGAGTAGTGGCGCTTGAGAATCTGGAAGACCGTGTTCGGATCCTCCAGCGTCATATCCTTCTCCACGTTCCACGAGGAGCCCTCAGGTTTCTGCACGTACTGCCACGAGTCCGTGACATACTTGCCCTTCTCTGCGTCGTACCCAGAGAACAGACCCTCGAGGTCCTCGGTGTCCTTAAAATCCGGCGAGATGATCGACGCCGCGTTGGTGTAATTCACCACGTAATCGTGGAAATACAGGTCATTATCCAGCACGTACTTGATAATCGCGCCGAGCAGCACCACGTCGGTACCACCGCGAATGCCAATGTGGCGGTTCGCAAAGGCAGACGTACGCGTGTAGCGCGGATCCACGTGGATAATGCGTGCACCACGCTTCTTGGCTTCAACGACCCACTGGAATCCCACTGGGTGGCATTCCGCCATGTTAGAACCCTCAATGACGATGCAGTCCGCATTCGCCATATCCTGCAGCGGTTGGGTTGCGCCGCCGCGGCCAAACGATGTTCCTAGACTAGGAACAGTGGCGGAGTGTCATATGCGCGCCTGGTTCTCCACCTGAATCGCGCCGGTTGCCGTAAACAGCTTCTTAATGAGGTAATTCTCCTCATTGTCCAGCGTCGCACCGCCCAATCCGGCAATGCCCATGGTGCGGTTGAGGGGACGCCCTTGCTTATCGACGTCTTCCCAATGCCTCTTCCGCGATTCCACAAAACGATCCGCGATCATGTTCATCGCGGTCTCTTCATCGAGCTCCTGCCACTCGGTGGCATAGGGCGCACGGTATTTAATCGTGGTGATGCGGGTCGAGGAGTTAATGAGCTGCTCAGAAGCAGAGCCCTTGGGACACAGACGGCCGCGGGAAATCGGAGAATCCGGGTCGCCCTCAATTTGGATGACCTTGTCATCCTTCACATAGACGCGCTGGGAGCAGCCCACTGCGCAGTAGGGACACACCGATTGCACCACACGGTCCGCGTCGACAGTGCGTCCGCGCAGGTCTTCACTCTTGGCTGACTGCGTAGATACGTCGCGGCCGAAGGCATCCTTATTTCGGATCTGGCGCACGACGGGCCAGTTCAGTGGGCTAAAACGTGACATGCCTTAAACCTACTGGTTTACCTACATGTTTTCCACCCTGTCTAAGACCACACGACACGGAACAGGCCTAAAAAGCGAAAAGCTGGAGCTTTGCAGCTCCAGCCTTTTAACCCTTAACCGAGTTTACTTGCGGGTCTCGGTGATGCCATCAGTATCGATCTGCTCCTTGCGCAGATCCTCGGTGTGGGTCTCGGTGTCCTTGATGGTTTCCTTGGAGAGGTTGACCTTCTCCACCGGGACGGTCTTCTTCTCTACGTTCACGCGCTCTTCATGCAGGGTGACGGAGGCTTCTTCGGTGTCGTTGTCACCGATGGTGCCGGTGTAGTTGGCAGCGTCAGCCTCGGAAATCGGAGTGCGCTCGACGCGAACCTCTTCACGCTCGACCGGAACCTCAACAGTCTCAGTATCGGTCACGACGTACTTGCGCAGGCGAGCCTCACCAGTGGCCACGCGCTCCTTGTTGACGTCTAGGCGCTCCTCGGAGCGGATAACTTCACCTTCGTTGTTGGAGACGCCGTTACCGGTAGCAGTAGCGCGGTCAGTGTCAACACGGTCGGTAGCAGCGGTCTCCTCCGTAGCATGTGCACCGGCTCCAGCCACGCCAGCGCCAGCTACACCAGCACCAGCAACACCAGCGCGCTCATCACGCTCGTCACGGTAGGTGGTGACATCCTGTGCGTTCTCGAGGTCGTAGTGCTTGAAGATGTCCGCCTGCGCCTCAGGAGTCAGAGGCTTATCGGAGTCAAACTCCGGTGCGTTCTCGATACGGTCCTTAGAGAAGGCCAGCTTGAGCTCATCACCGGTGAAATCATGACCGCGGAGCGGAACCAAGCTGGAGTTCATGCCGAACAGACCGTGGTTGACCTCAACGAAAGTCGGCTGACCGGACTGCTCGTCGACGAAGACCTCCTTGACGGAGCCCAGCTTGTCGCCGGTCTTGTCGTATGCAGTTGCATTAAACAGATCCTTGATGTTCTTACCCATTAGTTCTCTAAACCTTTCTGTATTTTGGTCTATATCGGGATGGCAAACCATAGCTCGCGCCACTACCCCCATAAACCAAGGGAAATGGAAGCAGATTTGCTTTTTCGTTTGCGCTGACACCCACCATACGGATCAAGCGACACTGCGCCACTGGAGCAGCACACGTCATCGTTGAAATCGCGCTTACTCGCAGGTCACACCATCTATAACAATTGGATTACGGGACCATTTATGCACCTCAAAGGCCCACCAACCCGACGCCCCGCCCCCTACCCCACACCCAGACCGAAACGCAAAGACATCAACCTGCACTCGCAACGTAGCACCCAGCAACAATCCTCTATACAACTCTTTACGTTGCCCACAGGGACAACCAATAAACGTTAGCTACCCTCACCCCGTTCGGCACATTCCTTAATTGGTCTACATTCCCAATCGTCACAACTCCACCATTGAGTACTCTGAACATCATGAACCAGACGAAACACTTCGAACTCAAAGTCCCAGGCGGCAAACTACTCGTCGTCGATCTTGATATTGACGCCGACAGCACCGTAATCGCAGCGAAAGTATCCGGTGACTTCTTCCTCGAACCCGAAGAAGCCTACGAGACACTAGCCCCGGCGCTGGTCGGAACCACCACAGCCACCTCGACAGAAGAGATTCAATCCCGGCTCGATGCCGCGCTTGCGCGAATCGACTCCCCCGTAGCCCTTCACGGTTTTGACACCCACCACCTTGCAGTTACGGTCAAGCGCGCGCTGTCTGGCGGCACCGACTTCACCGACCACCACTGGGAGATCCTGCGCCCAGGGGTTCTCCCCACTCCAGTAAATGTCGCGCTTGATGAAGTTCTTCTCAACGAGGTTGCTGAAGGACAGCGCGGGCCCACGCTCCGCTTCTGGGAATGGGACGACCGTGCCGTCGTATTCGGTTCCTACCAGTCCTACGCCAATGAGCTGGATCAGGAGGGCGTCGACAAGCACGGCATTGTTCCAGTACGCCGGATCTCCGGTGGTGGTGCAATGTTCATGGAGGGCGGCAACTGTGTAACTTATTCCCTGTACGCCCCGGAGTCGCTCGTGGCCGGATATTCCTACGAGGCTAGCTACGAATACCTGGACCAGTGGGTGCTCGCGGCATTGAGCAAGCTTGGCGTCAATGCGTGGTACGTGCCGATTAATGACATCACCTCGGACGGCGGCAAAATTGGCGGTGCAGCCCAAAAGCGCCGCAAGGGTGCGGTACTCCACCACACCACGATGAGCTACGACATCGATGCGGACAAGATGATGGAGGTCTTGCGCATTGGCAAGGTCAAGGTTTCCTCCAAGGGTCTGGCCAGCGCAAAGAAGCGCGTAGACCCGCTGCGTCGCCAAACTGGCGTGCCTCGCGAGGAAATCATCGAGACCATGGCTCGTGAGTTCGCCACCCGATACGGCGCCGTCGACGCTGTACTTTCCGACGACTCCCTCGCCGCCGCCCGTCGCCTCGTCGACACCAAATTCCTCAACGATGAATGGACCAAGCGCATCCCATAATTTGCGGGGGAATTTCTGGGCAGCGTACGGTGTTATAAGTTCAAGTGAACCGATCGGTATGAGAGTACCGAACTAAATGGTCCATTTCTATACAACACTGTCTAGAAGGAAAAATCTCGTGTCCGACACTCCCTCCCGCGCATCCTCGCGCACGCTGCCCTCTTGGGCCACCGGCTTTGGCGCCCAAGTCATCGCCGGCCTTATTATTGGCCTGATTCTCGGATTCATCGCTTCCGGCATGGAATCCACGTGGCTCTCCGATACCTTGTCCGGCGTCGGCGGTGCGTACGTCCAATTGCTCAAGGTGATGGTCCCGCCGCTCATCTTCGCGGCCGTTGTTACCTCGGTTGCCAACCTGCGCAAGGTGGCTAACGCCGCCTCGCTGGCAATCTCCACCCTTGTATGGTTCGCCATTACGGCATTCTTCTCCGTGCTCGCCGGCATTCTGGTCGCGCTAGTAATGAAGCCCGGAGTGGGCACGACTGTCGACGCCTCCACCGCCGCCGATCCCTCCAACGTTGGTTCCTGGACTGCATTCCTCCAACAACTTGTCCCCGCCAACTTCTTTGGACTCAAGGCTTCGCTGAGCGACGGTGAAATCTCCCTCAGCTTCGGCGCCCTTCAGCTTCTTGTTATTTCTTTGGCTCTCGGCATCGCCGCGGTTAAGGCCGGCAAAGCAGCCGATCCCTTCCTGCGCTTTACCGAATCCTTCCTCAAGGTCATCCAGGTGGTTCTCTGGTGGATCATTCGCCTCGCCCCGATTGGCACCGCCGCACTCATCGGTAAGGCCGTGGCCACCTATGGCTGGGATGCGCTGAGCTCCTTGGGCAAGTTCGTCCTCGCGATGTATGTCGGACTCGCCCTTGTCATTGTTGTGGTCTACCCTGCCGTCCTTGCGTTCAACCGCATTCCAATCATCGGCTTCTACAAGCGCGTATGGCCGGTTTTCTCCCTCGGCTTCGTCACACGCTCCTCCATGGGAGTCATGCCGGTCACCCAGCGGTTTACCGAAAAGGCCATGGGCGTGCCTAGCGAATACGCTTCCTTTGCCATCCCGCTGGGCGCCACCACCAAGATGGACGGCTGTGCCTCCGTCTACCCGGCCATCGCTGCCATCTTCATTGCCCAGTTCTACGGAATTGACCTATCCCCGACCCAGTATCTTCTCATCATCTTCGTTTCCGTCATTGGCTCCGCAGCTACTGCTGGCACGACTGGCGCCACCGTCATGTTGACGCTGACGCTCTCCACGCTGGGCCTTCCGCTCGCCGGCGTGGGCCTCTTGCTAGCCATCGAGCCCATCATTGACATGGGACGCACCGCCGTCAACGTCACCGGTCAGGCACTGTGCGCCACGATCGTCGCCAAGCGCGCCGACATCCAAGACCAAGCAACCTGGGACGCTGCCGAAGGTGGCGTCAATGACATCATGAACGCTGATGAGAACAACCGGGAAAGCGTGAACGCTTAAATATTAAGTGACGTGAAACACACATAGTTTCTGTACGGTGGAAGCTATGTCCACGTCAACCCAAGCACCACCAGACCCCAATTCCACACAACACCGCAGCGCTATCAAGGCGTCCTTCATAGGAACCTTCATCGAATGGTTCGACTATGCGGCCTACATTTATATGTCGGCCATTATCTCCCGAGTCTTCTTCCCAGAGATGGAAGGGCGCCGCGCGCTCATCATGACATTCGCACTGTTTGCACTTTCCTTCCTCGTCCGCCCCCTCGGCGGAATTGTGTGGGGACACTTTGGTGACAAACACGGACGAATTCAAACCCTGACGGTATCAATCACGATGATGTCGCTGGCGACAGCCGTGATCGGCTTCCTTCCCAGCTACGAAGCAATCGGATTCGCCGCCACCCTGCTACTTCTGCTTTCGCGCATGGTCCAAGGTTTCTCCGCGGCTGGCGAATATGCCGGGGCAGCCACGCACCTCGCAGAAATCGCTCCGACGCATAAGCGGGGCATTTACGCCGCAATCGTGCCTTCCGCCACAGCATCCGGCCTGCTATTGGGCTCCCTCATCGCAGCACTACTCACCGGCGTGCTTGACGCCGATGCCCTCATCTCCTGGGGTTGGCGCGTCCCCTTCCTCATCGCACTACCTCTGGGTCTTTACGGCCTGTGGATTCGCCGCAACGCCGACGAGTCTTCTCGCTTTGAGAATCAAGATGACACGGAAGAATCCCCTCTTCGCGAGGTCATCAAATACCCCAAGGCCCTGGCAATCGCCTTCTCGGGCGCAGTTCTCAACGCCATCGGTTTCTATGTCATCCTGACTTACCTGCCGACCTACCTCTCCCAGGAGCTGGGCATGGCGGAAACACCTGCTTTCATTGCGTCATCGGTCGCTTCCGCTTTCTATGTCGGCTTCGCACTTCTCACCGGCCTACTTTCGGACCGCCTGGGACGCCGCACCACCATGCTGTGTGCTGCACTTTTCATGGGCCTCTTCATCGTCCCTGCCTTCATGCTCCTAGACGGCGCTGGGATTCTCCTAGTCATCATCATCCAGGTGTGCCTGGGCGGCGTGCTTGCGCTTAACGACGGCGTCCTCCCCTCCTTCCTCTCCGAACAGTTCCCCACCCATGTTCGCCTTTCCGGCTTTGCACTCACCTTCAACACGGCAAACGCTGTCTTCGGCGGCACAGCGCCCATGATCGCCACTTGGCTCATTGACAAAACCGACAACCAACTGGCCCCGGCGTATTACCTTGTTGCCGCTGCGATTATCACCGGCGGAGGCGTTCTCTTCGCCTCCAAGCGGAATCGTCTAAAAGAGGTCTAGTCCATTCCCCTCACCGACACCTGGCAATAACTACCGCCAACAATCCCCACTTGAGTCCCAGAGGCAGCTTGAGTCTCCCGACCGCTAGCGATCCGCATTCGTCGTTTCAGACGACGAGCTGACCCAGTCCTATTCAGCACCAGGCAGGATCGTCGTTTTATTCGACGGTGTGGGTTCGTAGTCTTTCTCTTTTCCTTTCAGGTCCCTTTGCCAGGTTTCGTCGTTTGAAACGACGAGTCTGGGTTCAGCCCCTAAGGGGTGTGCCCGAGTTCTTCTTCGTCGTGTGATTCGACGGCGGGTGTTTAGAAGGGGATGTCGTCGGTGCCGGCATCTGTGTCGGTGTTGTCCGCGTCCTCGGCTTCGGCTTTGGCTTGGGCTTGCTGTTGTTGTTGGTAGTCGTCGAGTTCTTGTTTTAAGTGTTGGGCTTGCTCGCGGATGCGTTGGACCTGACCCCTGTTTGGTAGACACCTGATATCCAGCCCGGTTGGGTTGGGAAGAAAGGTAATCTACCACCATGCCTAGGTACTCCGAACAGTTCAAACGTGATGCTGTGGCCCTCTACGAAAACAATGAGGACCTCTCACTTCACGCGGCTTCAGCAGAGCTTGGAGTCAATCGTTCCTCACTTTATTCCTGGCTTAAGCAGTACGGCACCGGCAAGCGTGCCCGCACGAAGACCATGCGTGACAAGGCGAAGGCGACGACTGATTCTGAACGGATCCGCCAGCTAGAAAAAGAAGTCTCTAAGCTTCGTGAAGAACGCGACATCCTGCGCAAGGCCGCGAAATATTTTGCCGAAGAGACACGCTGGTAATCCGCTTCCAGTTTGTCGATGACCATCGAACCGAATACTCGGTCAAGCGGATGTGCCACGTGTTAAAGCTCAATCGCTCCTCGTTCTACAAATGGGCCAACACCCGCGAAAAACGCAGGTTAAAGACGTGTTCCGATGCCCTTATTGGTGCGAGAATCAAGACCATCTTCGATGATGAGCACGGGCTTTATGGTGCTAAACGCATCGCTGCAAGTCTCAACGACGATACGGACTTTCCTCCGATAAATCACAAGAAGGTCGCACGCATCATGAAATCCATGGGGCTGAAAGGCTTTACTAAACGCCGTCGATGCATCACCACCAGACGAAAGTTTGGCCACCGAGTCATGCCAGACTTAGTAGGCCGCAGATTCACAGCTGATAGGCCGAACCACGTCTACGTAGGCGATATCACCTACCTGCCGTGTAAGGGAGGCAAGAACATGTACCTGGCCACGGTCATCGACGTCTACTCGCGCAAACTTGTCGGCCATGCACTCGCCGATCACATGCGGGTATCGCTGGTTATCGAAGCTTTATCTCATGCAAGGAAAGTCCGCGGAAGCCTGAAAGGGGCAATTTTCCATTCTGATCACGGCAGTGTGTACACCTCACAAGCATTTAGGGACCACTGCACCCAGCTTGGTGTTCGCCAATCCATGGGAGCGGTGGGAACGAGTGCCGATAATGCCCTGGCAGAATCGTTTAACGCCACTCTAAAGCGTGAAGTTCTGCGTGATCGGAAAGTCTTTGACAATCCCATTACCTGCCGCCAAGAAGTCTTCCGATGGTGCATGCGCTACAACACGCACAGACGGCACTCCTGGTGCAATCTTCTAGCCCCCGATACCTTCGAAGCATTCACATCAGCTACACTGGCCCAAGCAGCATAGCTAACCCCCGACGTGTCTACTTTCCGGGGGTCAGGCCCGTTTTCTGGTGTTGGTGATGTGTTGGGCTACTGTTTGCGCCCAGCGTTTCTGCTTTGGCGCTAAGGGTCCATCGGCTTCGGTAATTGTCCAGGTGCCGTCTTCGTAGAGCCAGATGGCATCCCCGCTGTAGGGGTCCAGCAGGTATTTCAAGCTGCCATCGGTTTTCATGTTGTGATGGCTTTGGCATAAACACGCTAGGTTCTTCGGGTGGGTTGGCCCGCCTTCGGCCCAGTTGTGTCGGTGATCCAACTGGCTGAGAAAGGCAGGCTCGTCGCAGCCGCCGACCCGGCAGGTTCCGTCGCGTCCTTCGACAAGTTTGCGCATAATCAGGCCGGGTTGGTAGCCGTCGGCTTCTTTTATGTCTTCGGCTAAATCCCGAGTCTTATCATGCGGCATGGGCGTAGTCCGCCAGCCGAAGCCTTCAATAAAGGTTGGTGCGTTTTCAATATCGCGGGCTTGGTAGGTGTGTAGTATCACGGTGGTTGGTGGTTTGATTTCACCGGAAAGCAGTTTGATGACTGCCTCAGGGACAGTGATGTCTTCCTTGGCTGCGGTCTGGTGGATGAAGGCATCAAGTTTCATGCCGGTATCTTCCCCAACCTGCAGTTCCAGCCAGGCAGACGTACCGTTAGAAGAAAACCTGTAGGAGTCTTTAGGGCGGGTATCGCGATAGGCAATGGAATCATCCAGTGTTTTACATATATCGCGGACTTTGCGTCTGATTTGGCTACGCGTAGGAAAAGCTTGATTCGGTTTAGAAGGGGTAAAGAAGTCAGCCAGGATAGTGTCGATGAAGTCTAGGGTTTCACCGGTTAAGGCTGTCAGCGCTGACATGGGTTGATCAATAGCAATGAGGGATTCAATGTCGAGCAGGCAGTGGGTGTCTTGTATGGCTTTGACTTTTGGCAGACTCTCCAGGCGGTGGATAGCGCGCAGTCCGGATTTGATGTGACCTTCCGGCAGTGACCAGGCAGCCACCAGGGATAGTGCGGTGGTGTTGATATCGGCGTCAAGGCTGGGCATGGCCCCGACCCAGGTTTTATAGGTGGCTCTTCGTGCTTGAGCACGAGCCATCGCATGTGGATTATTAGGGTTGGTGGTGGAAAAGAAAAAGGTAGGCGGGCGTGTAGCAGTGGTGGTCATGGTATCTCCCCCGAGATAAACATGTATTAGAAGAAATGTTCTACACATGATCCTAGCGGCCTCCACCGAACATGGCTATAGCTAGTGGTGAATTCACGTCAAGTCGTTACTATAAACGGGGGTATCAACCCCAGGTTTAGACTGCACGTTCGACCTCACCCAGTGGAGAAGTCACCGACGAGGAATCTATTCGTAGCGCACGTCACCGCGCGCAATATCCTTGCGCCCGTGAACGAAGAAGTACACCACCGCGGCCACCACCATCAAAGCCGCCAGCGCCCAGTACATGGCGGAGTACCCGGTCGCGGAGATAACCTGCCCCAGCAGAATCGGACCGAAACCGATGCCTATGTCCAGCAACAAGAAGAAGGTTGAGATCCCCGCACCCATCTCGTGCATCGGCACCAGACGCACAGCGATAGCCTGGCCCGCTGGAAGGATAGAGCCATATCCGATGCCCACCAAGGCACCCGCAGCAATAATCTGCCAATCCGCACCAGCCGAAGCCAGAACAGCCAGACCAGCAATAAAGAAGACGAGTGAGGAGTAGATGATGATGTTGTCACCGCGGCGGTCCTGCAGCTTACCCAGCACAAAGCGCAGGACGAGGCTCACCACCGCATAAGCCAAGAAAAAGTAGCTAGCGCCCTTCTCCAGACCGGCGTGAGCGGAATAGCCATTCAGGAAGGTAATGATTCCGGTGTAGGCAACACCTACAAACAGGATAAAGACACCGAAGGGTGCCACCGCTGGGTGCACAATATTCCCCAGCGAGAAGGTCACGCTACGTTGCTCCTGCGCGGGCGCTTTGACGACGAGCCCCAGCCCCAGCGCCACCACCGTCAGCGTCAGCGCCACCAGAAACACGGAGTTATAGCCAGCATTGTGGACAATCGCCAGGCCTGCCGCCGGACCAAAAGCTGCAGCCAGCGTTGTCCCCAAGGCGAAGTACCCGGTTCCCTCAGCGCGGCGATGGTCCGGGATAACCGATTGCGCCACGGCCATCACAGCCGTCGACGCCACCGCATATCCGAAGCCGTGCACGATACGGACAGCAAACAGCAGTGGCAGAGACTGAGCTGGGAAATACAGCGCCATCGCCACAGCCACCACGATGAGGGAGATGACCAGCGAACGTTTCCGCCCAGCAGCATCCACAATGTAGCCCGAAAAGAGGCGAGCAATCGTCGCCCCCACCACGAAGGCGCTTGAGGCAAACCCGCCCGCCGTATCCGAAGCCTGGAACTGCTCGACTGCATAGAGAGCCATGATGGTCACGAGCAGATAGAAGACCGTAAACTGAGCGAAATTTACCAACCACGCAAACACAAATGTCGGCGTGATGAGGGGCTTGGATTCAGCGGACGTTTGAGACACCTTCTTCGACAGCGTATGGAATTAAGACTTCCACACGCTACCAAAGATCAGAGAGACTTTCGAATCCACTTCCACGCCTTGGACTGCGCTTGACGACGCCCCTATCCGAACAGTTTCCGCAGGTAGGACGAACCGAATTTCCACTCCGGATCCATCTTTTCGCGCAGCTCGCAGAACTCATCAAATCTTGTATAAAGTTGAGAAAAGTCGTTTCGGGACAGGGAGTTCATCTTGCCCCAGTGCGGGCGGCCACCGGCCGCGCGGAAGATCGGCTCCAGCTTGGGCATGTAGTCCCGCGGATTAAGCGCACGTGGAATGTGGAAGGCAATGTACATCGATTCGCGGCCCGATGCCGTTGACAGTGCAACGTCATCCGCGGCCGTCGTGCGCAGCTCCATCGGAAACCCGATGCGCCAGCCCTGTTCGTCGATGAAGCGACGGATTTCGCGGACGGTGGCGGGGCCGTCGGCAAGCGGCACCGCATACTCCATTTCGTGGAAGCGAACCCGGCGCGGGCTGACGAACACGTCGTGAGCAGCGGATCGGTAGCGGTTATTGGAAATGACCGAGGTAGCGAATTTGTTGAGCGTCGGGATCGTCCCCGGCACAAGACGCCCCAGCGCTAGGGCTGCGGCGAAGGCCCCATTGCCGATGAGTTCGTCGTCGATAAGCTGCTTAAGCCGCGAGCGGCGCTCCCCGTTCGGTTCGAGGCGCGTGTTGGCCTTGACCATCGCGCGGTCGGTGTGCGGGAACCAGTAGGACTCGAAGTGGTCGACGCCCCGAGAGAGCTCCTCCCAATTATCCATCAACTCATCGAAATCAATCCCTGATTCCTCCGCCAGCAGGTCGAAGGCATCCACGCACTGCATTTCGACTTCGACAACCACCCCGAGCGCGCCCACGCTGACGACCACGAGGCGAAGGAGTTCTGGGTCTTCGTCGATGGAATAGGTGTGGGTGTTGCCGTCGGCGTCGATAAGCGTCAGCCCCGTGACCGTCCCCGCAAAGCCCGTGTAATCGATGCCGGTACCGTGGGTCGAGGTCGAAATCGCGCCCGCCAGCGATTGCGGGTCAACATCACCCTGATTGGCCAGCGCCAACCCATAGGGACGCAGAAGGGCTGGGACATCACGTAACCGGGTCCCCGCCAGGAAACGAACGCGCTTGCGCTGCTTATCGACGCTCACCAGCCCACTCACGTGATCCAAATTGAGCATCGTCTCCTCCCCCGCCGCAATGGGAGTGAAAGAGTGACCAGCGCCCACAGCACGCACGCTGCGGGAGCGGCTGATGATATCTGGAATTTCGTCGATTCGGGATGGCTGCACAAACTCCTGTGGCTTCGTGGTGACCGATCCTGCCCAGTTGCTAAATGTGGTTGTCATCGGAGTGTCCATCCTTGTCCTCTATAGGTGTCCCATACATCAACGCCGTCGTGTCCGACGGCGAGGAGGCGGTCGACGTTTTCTGTCATTTCACCGGCCTTGGCGTGGCGGAACCACACCAGGTCCTCGACGTTCAGGTCGGCCCCGTGAAGCGGGGTTTGCACCTCACCAGCGCCCTCCGTGCTGGAGTAGCTCAACCCTTCCGGCCACACCGGAACCGGAACGCGATCCTTCGCGGGCGGCCCGGAGGCAATCCAACCTCCGGAGTTGACCGTGGCCCAGCCCGGCGCGGGAACGCGGGAGACCTGGCAAACGAAGAAGGCTGCCGCCTTGTGATTGATGCCGGTGAAGTCATCGAAGATGGCCGGTGTGTAAAAGCCGGAGCCCGCGGCAAGCTCGGTCAGAGTTCCCTCCGCCGCGGATTCCTGGAGGCTGCCCG
The DNA here is from genome assembly GCF_046895345.1 of Corynebacterium aurimucosum. Taxonomy (GTDB): domain Bacteria; phylum Actinomycetota; class Actinomycetes; order Mycobacteriales; family Mycobacteriaceae; genus Corynebacterium; species Corynebacterium aurimucosum_G. The sequence goes on from NZ_CP160096.1 coordinate 1,222,688, forward strand.
TTCCCCCGCCGTTAACGAATTCGATGTCCGCAACCTCCCGCGCTGCCTCCACGCAGGCACGGCGGCGAGGGGCTAGGTCTGACATGGAGCGCGTGCGCAGCCAGCGCTTGACTGCTCCCACCGGCCCCGGCAAGCCATCGGCAACAGATGCCACCTGCCCTTCATAGGCCATGAGTCCTACCAGCCGATGACCACGGCGAATGATGTCCCGAGTAAGTTCCGTGACCTGTTCCGGTTCCCGTATGGGCGAGCGGCGCGGGCCCACAACTGCGCCCGGCAAATGAAGGGTGCAATCAATGTCGATGGCCACACGCAGGGATCCCTCAAGCAGGTCTAAGAGCTCGACGCTATCCACCATGACGGTGATAGCCTCGCGCGCCGTGTCATCTGTGGCGAGCTCACGCAAGGCTTTCCGGTTGACGCTCGGGTAGGCCACCACGATGTCGCGGAAGCCTTCTCCCACCAGATGGAGCGCTTCTGGAACGGAATACGCAAGGATGCCTTGGTAGCCCTCATGCTCGAGGGCACGGCGAAGTGCTGCCACGCTGCGGATTGACTTCGAGGCCACGCGGATGGGCAGTCCCCCAGAGCGGGCCGGCATCTGTGCAGCGTTGTAGTCGAATGCGGAGAGGTCGATAACACCTACGGGCGCCGGGCTTTCTCCAGATCTAATGAGCGGCTCAACCGCCGAGCGCACCTGGGCCTGTGGAATGGTCGCGAGGATTGGCATAGCGTCATCCTAACCACGAATAGTTTAGTTTGTGAGACAAATCTCGAAAATTCTATAGCGCGATTGCATATTTTTGGAACAATAGACCGCATGAAAACCTTCACGCAGACACGTCTTCCCCAGCGAGTGCTCAATTTCTTAGACACTTCCCCCGCCCGCGATGTCCGTGGCACGGGTGAGCAACACCAGGCTCACGCGCCGTTTAGTGGTGACGAGCTTTTTAGCTTCCCCGTTGCCACTGCAGTGGACGTCGAGAAGGCCGTAAATTATGCGCGCGCTGGCGTTGGCCAGGGTGACCGCGCCGCCATCCTGCTGCGCCTGCACGACCTCGTTCACGAGAATGAGGAGCTCATCCTCGACCTCATTCAGGCAGAAAACGGCAAGTCCCGCTCCCATGCCTATGACGAGCTTATGGATCTGTATAATTGCGCGCGCTTCTACGCGGTCAATATCCACAAAGCTTTCGGCGCTGACCGCCACCCCGGCGCGCTTCCCGTGCTGACTAAGACCCGCACCCAGCATTACCCACTGGGCGTGGTGGGGCTCATCTCTCCGTGGAACTATCCCCTGTCCCTCGGTGTTGGCGATGTTCTGGCAGCCCTCTCGGCTGGTAATGCCGTGGTACACAAGCCGGATTCTCAGACCACGCTGACGGCAATTCTGCTGAGGCGCCTAGCCATCGAGTCGGGTCTTCCGGAGGCTGCCTGGCAGCTGGTTCCCGGCCGCGGTGCGGAGGTGGGCGATGCCCTTGTTCCGCTGGTGGATGGCCTTTCCTTTACCGGTTCCACCAAGGCCGGCAAGTCCATCGCTACCCAGGCTGCGGGGCGCCTCATCCCCACCATGCTGGAGCTGGGTGGCAAGAACCCGATGCTGGTGCTTGACGACGCCCCCCTGAAATCCACCGCCCAAGGTGCCGTACGCACCGCATTCTCCTCCTCCGGGCAGTTGTGCATGTCCGCCGAGCGCGCCTATGTCCACGAGAGCATCTTCGAGGAGTTCCTCGCCGAACTCAAGAACGCGCTGGACCAGCAGGTGCTTGGTGCGGCCTTTTCCGACGCCGCCACCATCGGCTCGCTGACCTCGCAGCGCCAACTTGATGCCGTGGAAGCCCACGTCGAAGACGCCGTATCCAAGGGCGCCACCGTGGTCTACGGCGGAAAGGCCCGGCCGGACCTTGGGCCCTTCTTCTACGAGCCCACCGTGCTCACCGGAGTGACCCCAGACATGGATCTCCATGCCGCGGAGACCTTCGGCCCAGTGCTCGCTGTCTATCCGGTCAGCTCTGATGCCGAAGCCATCCAGCGCGCGAACGACACCTCCTACGGCCTATCCGCTTCCGTGTGGTCTGGGAATTCCCGCCGCGCCTGGAAGGTGGCATCCCAGCTGGAGGCCGGCATGGTCAATATCAACGAGGGCTTCGCCGCCGCCTATGGCTCCATCGCCGCACCCGGTGGCGGCGTCAAGGAGTCTGGCCTGAACCACCGCCACGGTATTACCGGCATGCGCCTGTGGGCCAACGAGCGCACCGTGGCCGAGCAGCGCCTGCACCCACTTGCTCCTTCGGAGTACATCTCCCCGGAGCGCTTCCGCCAGCTGGTCTCCACCGGCATGCAGCTGATGAAGACCTTCCGGCTCTAACCTAAACAGCCATGAAGGAACTTACCCGCGATGAACTTCTCGCTCGTCGGCTCATTGCTCAAGGCCTTGCACCATCGGCGGCGCGGCCGACTCTGGCGTCGGCCCTCGATGTTGCCGAGCATCTGCTCGCCCTCCAGGGCCAGACCTACGATGCCGGTATCAGAGCACTTGCTCTTCGCGCCGGCTGCGATGAGCAAAAGGTACTCGAAGACGTAGCACGCTTTCGCGTGGTGCGCTGTTGGCCGCAGCGCGGCACGCTGCACTTCATGCCGGCTGCCGACGTCCGCTGGATGTCCCGCCTTCTCTATCCACGAGTGGCTTCCAGCCAGAAATCTCGGCGTCCGAGTTTGAGGCTGAGCGAAGACATGGTGGCAGCCGCCTCGGAAGCGCTTCACAGCGCAGCGACCGAACCCCTGAGCCGCACGGAAGTCTACGAGATCTTCGCTGAAGCTGGTGTTGATCCCACTGAAGGCAGGGGCTCCCACCTACTCCGTGCCTTTGGTGGCGCCGGCGACCTCGTGCAGGGCCCGAAAGCTGGCAGCCAAGAGACTTTCCTCCACGTCGACGCGCTGCCTACCAAACAGCGCGAGCCGGAGGAACCGCTTGCTGAGCTGGCCCAGCGCTATGTCGAAGGACACGGGCCAGTATCCGCAGCCGACCTCCAAGCATGGTCCAAGCTCAGCAAGACTCAAGCCACCACAGCTTTGAAGTCGGCAGACGCTCGACACACTCGCCACGATGGCCAAGACTTTTGGATGGCCACTTGGCAGGAGGATGTCACATCTAGTGAGATCGAGAAGGCCCTAAAAATTCGCCTCGAGCTCCCCGCCTTTGATGAATACCTTCTGGGATATGCACACAAAGAATGGATCGTTCCTGATGAGATCCGCAATGATGTCCTGACCAGGAACGGCCTCAGCTGGCCGTGGGTCATGGAGGGCGGACGCGGGGTCGCTAGCCTGCGGTATGCGAGGTAATCTACAGCATGCGCAGGATGCGGCGATGAACCGTTCCGGCGGGTTCGACGTGGATGAAGACCTCAGCGCCGGGGAAAAGCTCATCAATGGCGTCCTCGATGCGGTCGGCGATGGTGTGCGAGTGCAACACCGTCCACTCGCCGGGCACGTCCATCGTAAGGTACACAAGGCGCTGGCGCCCCGCTGCTACTGTGCGGCGCGAGGTAAAAGAGACCTGGTGGTGGTCCTCCAGCTCATTGAGTAGCGCATCCAGCTGTGCATGTTCTTCCTTGGGCAAGGATTCCGACAAAAGGGAGCTCAAGGATTCCTTGAGCAGCTTGTACCCGGTCCATAAGATATTGATACCGACTGCCAGCGCGATGACGGGGTCCAACCACAGCCAGCCTGTCAACGCCACTGCCCCGATGCCGACGATGACGCCGACGGAGGTCCAGACGTCGGTAAGCAGATGCTGACCATCCGCCTGCAGGGTAGAAGAACGGTAATGCTTGCCGGCACGCACGAGCAGCAGACCGACCACCAAATTAATGAGAGCTGCTACTACTGACAGCAGCAAACCCACGCTCGGTTGTTCAAGCGGCAGCGGGTGCAAGAAGCGGCGAATGGCCGTGTAGATGATCATCGCGGCCGCGACGAAAATCATCGCGCCTTCCACCAGTGCGGAAACATATTCAGCTTTGCCATGACCAAATTGGTGGTTCGCATCCGCGGGCTTGGCGGCAATCCTGATGGCTATGAATCCCACAACGGCAGCAACGAGGTTCACACCGGATTCGAGGGCATCCGAAAGGAAACCTACCGACCCCGTCACAGCGGCAGCGACAACCTTGAGCGCGATCGTGGCCACCGCAGTGGCGATAGAGAGCTTCATGAAACGCTCTAGGATCGTTTGCTCGGTGCTAAGAGAAGACACGCTAAAGACTCCTTCGGTTCGGGCGCGGACCGAAGGTCTCGTTCACGCCGCAGGCCGTGCAGGCGCTGGCTGGCCGGGCGGAAAGCCAGGATGTCGACCAGGCATCTCGGAAAGTATCCGAGGGAACTACTCCCCTTCAGGAATACCTAACCTTATAGCGAGCTCCCAGCGGACGCAAGGCGTGAAAAGCCGCGGGTGAGCCACCCGCGGCTATGCTAAGCAACTGATTTAGTGCTGGCCCTCAGCGAATTCCTCGACCAACTTAGCGTTGAACGCTGGCAGATCGTCAGGGGTACGGGAGGACACCAGACCCTGGTCGCAATGAACCTCTTCATCCACCCAAGTAGCACCCGCGTTACGCAGGTCGGTCTTAAGGCTAGGGAAAGAAGTAAGGGTGCGCCCCTTAAGCACATCGGCATCGGTCAGAATCCACGCACCGTGGCAAATAACGCCCAGCGGAAGGTCCTTGGTGACGTGATTGCGCACGATTTCCACGGCAGACTTGTCTAGGCGGAGCATATCCGCGTTACCGGTACCGCCAGGCAAAATAATGCCATCGAATGCCTCGCCAGTGGATTCGGCGGTGGTGGCATCAACATCAATTTCGGTTCCATTCTTGCCGGTAATCTTGCCTGCCTCCGGGGCGAGTACTCGTACGGTAGCGCCGACGTTCTTGACGGCCTCCAGCGGAGAAGTCAGCTCGGAGTCCTCGAAACCATCGGTAGCGACGATTGCAATAGTCTTATTATCTAGTTCAGCCATGATGCGACCTCCTTCTATTGAGTGCGGCGCCCAGGCTAACGCGATACTAGTGATTTCGCTACCGCCGTGGAGGACTCCAAACAACGATTCGCCTTTACCGTGGGCTCAGATAAGCGTAGGCCGCGGCGATGAGTGTCTGCGTCGCAGTGGTCAGCGTCGGCTGCAGCTCCGGCGCAAAGCGCGGGTTGTGGTTGGGAATTGATGCGCCATCGGTACGCCCGCCAAACCCCCAGAAACAATAGGGAGTGCCGAAGGCATCGGGGATGCGAGAGAAATCCTCCGAGGCGGTCCACGGCTCCATGCCGAGAACGTTGTCGCTACCCAAGACGTCGATAAGCTGCGCGCGTACCTTTGTGGTCACGTCTTCATCGTTGACGGTAAGGGGGTAATTATCACTCTGCACAAACTCTGGCTCGCACGGGGACATCGCTGCCTGGCACTCGGCTTCGACGATGCGGCGGATAGCCTCAACGATTTGTGCTCGAACGTCCTCGTCATAAGCACGAATGTTAATGCGCAGGGTGGCCGAGTCCGGGATGATATTGGCCTTTGATCCCGCCTGCAGCGCGCCAACGGTCAGTACGGCGAACTGGTGCGGATCGATCTCACGGGAGACAATGGTTTGCAACCGCAAAATGATGGAGCTGACCAGCACCACCGGATCAACGCTGAGGTGCGGCATCGAGCCGTGAGAACCGTGGCCATAAACGGTGACGGTAAGTGAGGTCGCTGTAGACAAGACCGGTCCGGGTGCAATCAGTACGCTGCCAGCGGGGGCATTCTTATCAATGAAGATGTGCTGGCCAAAAGCCACATCGGGCGTGGGGACTTTATCGGTGAGGCCCGCGTCCACCATGGACTGCGCGCCCTCAGCGGTCTCTTCACCCGGCTGGAAAAGGGCGATGAAGGTACCGGACCACGCTTCAGTGGAATTCGCCAGCGCCTCCGTGGCACCCAGCAAGGCGGTCACATGGGTGTCGTGGCCGCAGGCATGCATAGCCTCGCCCGTAGCGGAATAGTCCAGGCCAGTGTCCTCTGTGATGGGCAGACCGTCGAAATCGGCACGCTCCAAAACGGTCGCTCCTTCGCCGTTGCGGAGGATGCCGACTACTCCCCCGCCGAATTCCAGCACCTCAACTCCTGGAAACTCCTGGAGCTTATCCGCGATAACACCGCGGGTGCGCTCCTCCTCCATGCTGAGCTCAGGATGCTGGTGCAAATCCTTGTAGAGGGCTTCCTGCCACTGCGTGGCCCCTGCTGCGCGATCTAGGATGTGGGCGATACTCATGCCCACAGCCTACGCGCTATGAGCGCACGAATTAGCCGCCGATCTTGAAATCGCAGACGTCGCCGTCCTGCATGATGTACTCCTTGCCTTCCTGGCGGACTTTGCCCGCATTGCGGGCTTCTGCCATGGAGCCAGCGGCGTCCAGGTCATCGAAGGAGACGATTTCGGCCTTAATGAACTTCTTCTCAAAGTCGGTGTGGATAACACCCGCAGCCTGCGGTGCAGCGGAGCCCTGCTTGATGGTCCATGCGCGGGCTTCCTTCGGGCCTGCGGTCAGGTAGGTCTGCAGGCCGAGGGTGGCGAAGCCGGCCTTGGCCAACGTCGCCAAGCCAGGCTCTTCCTGGCCCACCGACTCGAGCAGTTCCAGTGCCTCCGCTTCATCGAGCTCAAGGAGGTCGGTTTCGGTCTGGGCATCGAGGAAGACGCATTCCGCAGGAGCCACGAGCTGGCGCAGCTCCTCCTTCTTGGCGTCATCGGTGAGCACGGCCTCATCCGAGTTGAAGACATAGAGGAAGGGCTTCGCGGTCATGAGGTGCAGCTCGCACAGGAGAGACAGGTCGATCTCGTTGCTCTTGGAAGCAGCAAAGAGGGTGCGGTCATCCTCCAAGATGGCCTGCGCCTTCTTGGTCTCTTCAACGGTCTCGGCTAAATCCTTGTTCTTGCGGGCTTCCTTTTCCAAGCGCGGCAGAGCCTTCTCGATGGTCTGCAGGTCCGCGAGGATGAGCTCCGTATTGATGACAGAAATATCGTGTGCCGGGTTGACCTCACCGTCGACGTGGATGACGTTCTCATCAGCGAAGGCACGCACTACCTGGCAAATGGCATCAGCTTCACGAATATTGGCGAGGAAGGCGTTACCCATTCCCTCGCCCTTGGAAGCGCCCTCAACGATGCCGGCGATGTCCACGAAGGACACGGTGGCCGGAAGGATACGTTCGGAGCTGAAGATTTCCGCAAGGCGGTTCAGGCGGGAATCGGGAAGCTCAACGAGACCGACATTGGGCTCAATGGTGGCAAACGGGTAATTCGCCGCCAAGATGTCGGAACGGGTCAGGGCATTAAACAAAGTGGACTTGCCCACGTTGGGCAGGCCGACGATTCCAAGTGTAAGACTCACGGGGCCAATCCTAACGCACCCCGAATCTTTTGAGGCAAGATGGTGGGGTGAGTTCTGATCAGCCATCCCCCAACGCCTCTTCCTCTGAGTTCGCCGCCGCGGAGGCAGCGCTCGGCGGGCGTTTCGATGACTCCGTCGATGCTGCTTCACTGAACGCTGTCTCTCCGCACCCGCCCGGCAACCAGGTGGATCGCTCTGTGGTGGTCGGCGAGGTCATCAAGTCCACATCGCTGTGGGCACTGCGCCTGACCATCATTGGGATATTCCTTTATGCCTCCTTCCGCATGCTGGGCAACTTCTGGCGCGGCATCCTTCCCGTCCTCATCGCGCTGATTATTTGCACTGTGCTTGCTCCCATTGCGAGCGCCATGCGGCGCAAGAAACTGCCCTCAGCCCTCGCTGCGGCAGTGACCATTCTGGTTTCTTTTACTGCGGTAGGCACCCTCTTTATGTTCATCGCACCGGACTTCGCGCGGCAGTCCCAGACGCTATATCTGCAGACTGTAGAAGGAATTCAGCGCTTGCAGCTATGGGCACAGGGCCCTCCGCTCAACCTCGACGCGGATGAGATCGGCGGCTATATCGATGAAATCGCCCTGTGGCTACAGCGCCAAGCAGGGTCCATCGCGGGCTCGGTATTCACGGGCATTGGCACGGCGACCTCCATCGTGGTCACGCTCTTCATCATCGTGGTACTGACCTTCTTCTTCCTTAAGGACGGCCACAACTTCCTGCCCTGGCTGCGCCAGGCCACCGGCCGCCGGACCGGCTGGCACCTCACCGAGCTGCTGACCCGAGTGTGGAGCACGTTGGGCGGTTTCGTGCGGGCACAAGCGGTGGTCTCGCTTGTCGACGCCATCTTCATCGGCCTCGGCCTCGCCCTCATCGGTGTGCCTTTGGCCATGGCGCTTGCCATTATCACGTTCATCGCCGGTTTCATCCCCTTTGTGGGCGCAATCGTGGCCGGCGCACTATCCGTGACCATCGCGCTAGTGTCCTTGGGTTTCACCAAGGCGCTGCTCGTGCTGGGCCTGGTACTGCTGGTCCAACAGCTTGAGGGCAACGTGCTGTCCCCGTGGCTGCAGTCGAAAGCCATGAACTTGCACCCGGTTATCGTGTTGATTTCCGTGACCGTGGGTTCCGCGCTCTTTGGCCTCATCGGTGGTTTCCTCGCCGTCCCAGCCGCAGCGACCATCGCGGTGGTCTACCGCTATTTCCAGGACATGATGATGCTCCAATCGGGCGAGAGAACTGCCGAGGACTTGGAGTTTTCGACCGTCGCTGGATTCCTCATCGGGCGCTACACGCAGCAACAGGGTGATCACAAGCGCGAGCAATGGCTGTCCATCCCCGACCACGCCGCACCCGAAGGCGCAGCCGAAGACGTCGCCCACAACGGCACGAGCCCTCTGGACCAAAAGATCGACGCGAATGTCGACGTTGATGCGGATTTCAGTGAGCGCGATGGAGGAGCACGAGCGGGGATCAAGCGCGCAATTGGCGCTCTCGAACAGATGTTGCACTCAAAGGATAAGGACTAATTCTTCATGTCCGGGGCGCATGCCATGATGACAGGCATGACGTCTTCCCTACCCATAGTGCTCCTATTCCTCGGCCTCATCATTGGGGCCGCATTGGGCTGGCTAGCCCGCGCTTATTCAGCGCAGTCCGCCCAGCCCTCAGAGGAGCATCGCGCCCTGCAAGAGTCCCAGCGTCGCCAAGCAGAGCTCGCTCCGCTGGAGAAAGCCATGGACCGTCTAGGGCTACAGCTCCAGGAAATTGAGGAAGATCGAGCGACCTCACTCGCAGCACTCAGCAGCCAGGTCCAGGCTGTAACTCGGACCTCAACACGCCTGTCTGATCGAACGGACAAGCTGGTCGGCGCGCTGCGTTCCCCCAATGTCCGCGGGCGGTGGGGCGAGGTACAACTAGAGCGCGTCGTTGAGCTCGGCGGCATGCGCAAACACGTGGACTTTGATTCCCAAGTCAGCGCCCGCATCAACGGATCGCTGGTACGCCCTGATCTGGTCATTCACTTGGCAGGAGGGCGCAGCATTGTCGTGGATGCAAAGGTGCCACTGAGCGCCTACCTCGACGCAATGGAGACCGAGGACCCAGAGGAGCGGGCAGGCTATCTTCGCCGCCACGCGCACCTCATGCGTTCCCACGTGCAGGCACTGGCGTCGAAGGACTATATCGAGGCCTTCTCCCCCACGCCACAGTTTGTCATCCTCTTTGTCCCCGCCGATACTTTCGTCGACGCTGCCCTGTCTATCGACGCCGAATTGCTGGAATTCGCCTTCGAGCGCAACGTCGTCATCGCCACCCCAAGCACCCTCTTTGCTCTCCTGCGCACCGTCGCGGTGAGCTGGCAGCACGAGGAGATCTCCAATAAGGCCCGCGAAGTCCAGCGTTTGGGTCGCGAGCTTTATACGCGCTTGAATACTCTTAACGAGCACTACGACAAGGTGGGCCGCGGACTCGAGCGGGCAGTGGAAGCCTATAACGCAAGCTTGGCCAGTTTGGATTCTCGCGTCGGGGTTACGGCGCGGCGGCTTAAGGAGCTAGATGTCCCAGCCCGCGTTGACCGGCTGCCGGTGGAGCCGCGCAGCGTCGGTTCTTGGCCGCGGCGCGCCCAGAATGAATAACGTTTTGGTCACCAATCCCGGTAAGCTTTCTGGGCGTGTCTGTAGCCAAAAATCGTCGCCGCCCTCGCCGCCGCGGGATGCCGCTTAGCCGAGCACTCCTCGTCGCGCTCGTCGTTACGCTTGTGGCCTTGGCGGTCTCCGGCGTTCTGGGCAGCGTGGGGCTGCCCTTCGCTCTGATTTTTGGACTCGGTTCGCTGGCTGTCACCTGGTTGGTGGAAACTCGCGGCCTCTACATGACGGTAATTTCCCTGCCGCTGCTGTACGCATTAGGAACCGTGGGCGGCGGGTTCCTCAATTCCACCGCTGGATTGCCGGAAGGTGCCTCGCCCTTTTCCAAAACCGCGATTCTCACCACGGCTTTCCCACTACTGCAGCATTTCCCGGTGCTCATCGTTACGGTTGTGGCCTGCGCGCTGCTCGCAGTTCTACGCCTGTGGCGCAGCGATAGCCACGCGAAGAACCTTAAGGCTGAAGCTCAAGAAAAGCGCCGCGCTGACGCGGCTTCTGACCGTCGGAACCGCTCCGAGCGCCTGTCCGTAGCAGAACTGCTTGCCCGTGAAAATACGAGCTCGGGCCGAGTCCGTGAGCGCGACCGCGAAGAACGCCGCCGGCTTCAAGCCGAAGAACGCGCGAAGCGCCGACAGGCTTCCCCCGAGGCGGATGAGCGGGAGGACTTCCGTCGCGCCGCCGCTGAGTCGGCAGAGAAGGCGCGGCGTGCACGGGAGCGCTCCCAGCGGTCCTCCCAGCCGCTGGAAGAAAATCTCTACGACGAGGATTAACGCGCAGTACGTGCCGGACGCAGTTCGCGTGGCAGGGAGAAAGTGATGGTCTCCGTGGACGTCGTCACCTGTTCAACATCGTTGTAGCCGCGCTCATCCAGAAACTCCAGCACTTCACGGACCAGCAACTCAGGCACGGACGCACCACAGGTCACGCCTACAGTGTTCACGCCTTCCAGCCAGGTCTCGTCGATCTCCGAGGCAAAGTCCACCAGATGTGAAGTCTTAGAGCCCGCCTCCAAAGCAACCTCGACGAGGCGCTTGGAGTTCGAGGAGTTCTCGGAGCCCACAACAATCATGAGATCGCATTTCGGAGCAATGGCCTTGACCGACTCCTGGCGATTCTGCGTGGCATAGCAAATGTCATCTGATGGCGGGTTCTCCAAGTGCGGGAAGCGCTCGCGCAGCTTGTTGACGATCTGGATGGTTTCATCCACCGACAAGGTGGTTTGGGACAGCCAGATGAGCTTTTCCTCATGCAGGAAATCGGGCAGCTTGTCGACGCCCTCCAAGCCATCCACCAAGTGGGTAACGTCCGGGGCCTCACCGGCGGTGCCTTCGACCTCTTCGTGCCCCTCGTGGCCGACAAGGAGGATCTGGTAGCCATCTCGCTCAAAGCGCTGGGCCTCCTTGTGGACCTTGGTCACCAGCGGGCAGGTGGCGTCGAGCGTGAGCTGCTTGCGCTCTTGTGCCTCCTTGCGCACGCTCGGCGCGATGCCGTGTGCAGAGAACACGAGATGAGCGCCTTCGGGGGCTTCGGAAGCCTCTTCCACAAAGATGACACCACGCTTAGCCAGGGATTCAACAACGAATCGGTTGTGCACAATCTGCTTGCGCACGTAGATAGGGGCGCCGTACTTCTCCAACGCCTTTTCCACTGTCTCAACAGCACGGTCCACGCCGGCACAGTAGCCGCGGGGAGCCGCCAGGAGCACCTTCTTTGCAGTTTCAGTCATGGCACCCACAGTATCGAAAGTCGGGCACATACTGTAGTTTCTGCCCACCCGGCTTGGCTGGTGACACCGGATGTCCGGCGCGCCTCCTAGACTGAGCCATACACTGTTCGGAACAGACCCCACCGAGAAGACCGCTCAAGAGAAAGGACTGCGCGTGAACCAACCGGCCAATTCCGCGGAGACACCGTGGCCCGTCGGCAAGGTCAATGACCAAGTCAAAGGCTGGATCGAGCGCCTCGGCTTCCTCTGGGTGGAGGGGCAAATTACCCAGTTGAACATGAAGCCGACGTGGAAGCTCTCCTATATCACGTTGCGTGACGTCGAGCAGGAAAAGTCTGTTCAGTTGACGTGCAACACCTCGCTCATCCGCAATGCTCCCTCACCGCTCAAAGATGGCGACCGCGTCGTGGTGTACGGCAAGCCTGCCTTCTACGCTGGGCGCGGAAGCTTTTCCCTATGGGTGACCGAGATCCGCCACGTCGGCATCGGCGATCTCCTCGCTCGGGTGGAAATGTTGCGGCAGAAGCTGCGCCAGGAAGGCCTGTGTGATCCCTCGCGCAAGTTGCCGCTTCCCTACCTGCCCAAGAAAATCGGCCTCATCACCGGCCGCGGCTCCCACGCCGAGCGCGATGTCCTGTCCGTGGCACAGGACCGCTGGCCGGCGGTCCAGTTCAACGTCATCAATACTGCAGTGCAGGGCGCCACGGCTGTTACCCAGGTGATTGACGCTCTGCGGACCCTCGACGCGGACCCAGACGTAGATGTCATCATCGTTGCTCGCGGCGGCGGTTCAGTGGAGGATCTCCTCCCCTTCTCCGAGGAGGCGCTGCAGCGCGCCGTTGCGGAGGCCCGCACCCCTGTCGTTTCCGCCATCGGCCACGAACCGGATCACCCGGTTCTTGATGATGTCGCCGATCTCCGCGCCGCCACCCCCACCGATGCGGCCAAACGTGTCGTGCCCTCCGCCGCCGAGGAATACGCGCTGATCTCCGAAGCACGCTCGCGCATGGCGGCAGCGCTGCGCGGCTGGGTGGACCGAGAGCGCCGCGGACTCGAAAACATCCGCTCCCGCCCGGTTCTTGCAGATCCGATGGTGCCTATCACCGCACGCCGCGAGGAGCTGGAGCGAAATCTCGCGCTGATCCGCCGGGTAATGAGCCACCAGCTGGACCGCGAAACTAACCAGGTAGCCTCATTGCGTGCTCGGGTCTCCGCCTTAGGTCCCTCGGCCACCCTCGAACGCGGCTATGCCATCGTGCAGGTCCTTCCGCGCGATGGGAGCGGTCCGGAGGTCGTCACGAGCTACACGCAATCACCACCGGGTTCGCAGCTGCGTATACGTGTGGGCGATGGCTCGATCACCGCTGCTGCAATGGCTTCTCAAGCCGCAGACTAAACAGAACACTTAATAGTTAAGACGGAACATAAAAGAGAAAGAAGATACTTCACCTCATGACTGACACGATTGGCGCCGGCCAGCCCGGCCAGGATGCATTCCCGCCGGTGGAAGAGCTGAGCTATGAGCAGGCTCGTGATGAGCTCATTGAAACAGTGAAAATCCTCGAGCTAGGACAGATGGGATTGGATGAATCCCTCAAGTACTGGGAGCGCGGCGAGGCCCTAGCTAAAGCCTGCGAGGCGCACCTCGACGGTGCCTCGAAGCGCGTAGAGGAGGCCCTCCGAAAGAACGCAGAGGGCACCGATAGTGCAGCTCACAACGAAGAAGCAGGAGAAGACTAAATGAAGATTTACGGCTACCCGGGAGATCGCGTGGACTTCGTCTCCAAGTCAGGCGGAGCAGGGTCCATGGTTTTTGGTGACTCCCGCCAGCTCGCCGAAGAATTCTTCGGTACCCCGCACACCGCGAACGATGAAGAGATTGGCTATTTCTCTGACTCCATTGTGCTGCGCTTTAGCGAAAATAAGCTCAGCGAAATCGCTGTCTTCCCCGGCAAGTCCCTCCATGAGAAGGTAGATGTCTACCTCGGCAAGACGCGCTTGAGCGGCCTCGATCCAGAGTCCCTCACCAGCGCCGCTGGAGATTCGGTCGAGGTGGAATGGGACGGAACCACACTGCAGAGCGTAACCTTCCGTTAATCAGCGGAACCTAGTCGCTGATGACGCTTCCATCCTCAGCGATCTGGAGTGGCTCGGCCTCAGCAAATGCGGTCAGGGCCGCTTCATAGTCGGCATCGGAGGCAGAGCCGGTGAGGACGAGGCGGGCATCACCCAAGTCGGTAATCCACAGCGGGCGCACGTCTTTGTCATCGCTACTGAGAATTTCCACGTCCTGGCCCGCTACCTCGCGCCGCTCGGAGTTGGCACGGTAATTGGAGTCATAAGCCCCGGGGACATCGCCAAGCGCCAACTGCGTCTGTGCTGACTCGACATAGCCCTCGTTGGCCGTCAGCCAACTCACCACGGCACCAGATTCGCCGCCCATCTGCTTGCGCCGCGCCGCGGTGGGCTGCCAGCCCTCCGGCATATCCGGCTCCCTAATGACAGCCCCGCTGCCGCGCGCTTCCATTTCCAGGAAGGTGGCCGCATCCACGTTCTGCACGGGTCCCGTCTTCTCCGGATTAATTGAGCACAGCCCCGTAGCTCCGACCGCGAGGAACATCATGATGAGGATGACGCCCACCGTCAGGGTGATATCGCGCGCGTCCTCAAAAATCTTTGGTTTATCTTCAGATGCCACTCGCCTAGTATGTCACGCCTGCTCCACCACATGCGACAGCGACCTCCTACCTGCCCTTTTGGCAGTAAGCACCCCCACATCCCACTTCTGGGGGAGGCATTCGGGCTTGAAACCGGAAGAAAAGTGGAAGAATGAAATATGTATTCCGGGTTGTCCCCCACCCCGGGCCGAGCCACCTGAAAAGAAAGGGACTAATCAAACATGTCTGATAACACGTCTTATATCCCCGACCGCAACCTAGCCATGGAGCTGGTGCGTGTCACCGAGGCGGCAGCACTCGCCTCGGGTCGCTGGGTTGGCCGTGGACAGAAGAATGAAGGTGACGGCGCCGCGGTGGATGCTATGCGCAAGCTCATCAACTCCGTCGAGATGAACGGTGTCGTCGTCATTGGCGAGGGCGAGAAGGATGAAGCCCCGATGCTGTTTAACGGCGAGAAGGTCGGCACCGGCCAGGGCGCCGAGATGGACATCGCCGTTGACCCGGTGGACGGCACCCGCCTGATGGCTGAAGGCCGCCCGAACGCTATTTCTGTCATCGCCGCTGCCGAGCGCGGCACCATGTACGACCCGTCCGCTGTCTTCTACATGAAGAAGATTGCTGTCGGCCCCGAAGCAGTCGGCGCGATCGACCTCAATGAGTCGGTCGAATGGAATGTGAAGTCCGTGGCCAAGGCCAAGGGCATCAAGCCGGCTGACCTGACCGTCGTCGTTCTCGACCGCCCGCGCCACGATGACCTCATCCGTGAGATCCGCGAGGCCGGTGCCAAGGTTCGCCTCATCATGGACGGTGACGTCGCAGGCGCCATCGCTACCTGCCAGGACAGCAACTCCATCGACATCATGATGGGCATCGGCGGCACCCCGGAGGGCATCATCACCGCCTGCGCTATGAAGTGCATGGGCGGAGAAATTCAGGGCAAGCTATGGCCCAAGGATGAGGAGGAAGCCGAGAAAGCTCGCAAGGCTGGCCACGACCTCGACCGCGTCCTCACCACCAACGACTTGGTGTCCTCTGAGAACTGTTACTTCGCCGCTACCGGCGTGACCAATGGCGATATGCTCCGCGGTGTCTCTTACCGCCCGAACGGTGCCACCACCCGCTCTCTGGTCATGCGTTCCAAGTCCGGCACCATCCGCTATGTCGACTCCATCCATAAGCTGGCTAAGCTGCAGGAATACTCCGTGGTCGACTACACCAACCCCCACGATAAGGAAAGCTAGTTCACTTTCTTAGGAAGAGTGCTACGGTGGCCATGAATGCCGTGCCACGGCGCACACAAAGACCCCAAAAAACTCATTTCACAGAAAAGGTGAATCCATGACTGAATACCGCATTGAACACGACACCATGGGCGAGGTAAAGGTTCCGGCAGACGCCCTGTGGCGTGCCCAGACCCAGCGCGCTGTGGAGAACTTCCCGATCTCCGGCCGCGGTCTCGAGGATGCGCAGATTCGCGCTCTCGGCCTCCTGAAGGCTGCCTGTGCTCAGGTGAACAAGGACTCCGGCAAACTGGACGCAGAGAAGGCTGACGCCATCATCGCCGCCGCCACCGAGATTGCAGAGGGCAAGCACAACGATGCTTTCCCGATTGACGTCTTCCAGACCGGCTCCGGCACCTCCTCCAACATGAACACCAACGAGGTCATCGCCTCCATCGCCCACAAGAACGGCGTGGAGATTCACCCGAATGACCACGTGAACATGGGTCAGTCCTCCAACGACACCTTCCCCACCGCAACCCACGTTGCGGCAACGGAAGCTGCAGTGAATGACCTCATCCCGGGCCTCAAAATCCTGCACGATTCCCTGCTGGCCAAGGCCAAGGAATTCGCTGATGTAGTAAAGTCCGGCCGCACCCACCTGATGGACGCCACCCCGATCACCCTGGGCCAGGAATTCGGCGGCTACGCTCGCCAGATCGAGCTCGGCATCGAGCGCGTTGAGGCTACCCTGCCGCGCTTGGGTGAACTGGCTATCGGCGGCACCGCTACCGGTACCGGCCTGAACACCGACGCTGAGTTTGGCGGAAAGGTCACCGAGGAGCTCAAGAAGCTCACCGGCATTGACCAGCTCTCCGAGGCCAAGAACCACTTCGAGGCCCAGGCTGCCCGCGACGCCCTCGTCGAGTTCTCTGGCGCCATGCGCACCGTTGCTATCTCCCTCAACAAGATTGCCAACGACATTCGCATGATGGGCTCCGGCCCACTCACCGGCCTTGCGGAGATCCACCTCCCGGATCTGCAGCCGGGCTCCTCCATCATGCCGGGTAAGGTCAACCCGGTTCTGAGCGAGGCCGCCACCATGGTGGTCAGCCAGGTCATCGGCAACGACGCCGCTGTTGCTTTCGGCGGCTCCAACGGCCACTTCGAGCTCAACGTCTACATCCCGATGATGGCCCGCAACGTTCTCGAGTCCTCCCGCCTGCTAGCTAATGTTTCCCGCGTCTTCGCTGAGAAGTGCGTTGACGGCATCGAGGCCAACGAGGAGCGCATGAAGAAGTTTGCGGAGTCCTCCACCTCCATCGTCACCCCGCTGAACTCCAAGATCGGCTACGAGAACGCCGCCAAGGCAGCTAAGCACGCACTGAACGAGAAGATCACCGTCCGCGAAGCCGTCATCGACCTCGGCTTCGTCGACGGCGAGAACCTCACCGAAGAGGAACTCGATGAGCGCCTCAACGTTCTCACCATGACCAACCGCGACCGCGATAACTTCTAAGTTCGCTTTCGCCCACGCCGCCGCTCTCCTTCGGGAGGGCGGCTTCGCCATTTTCGCCACCGCTGTGTTCTAGGACATAGAGATAGCTCTGTAATCAGCAAAATCACCATCATTGCACTTGGTGCAAACTTGCACTGGGTGTAGGATTGCACTCCGTGCAAGAAGATCTGTCATTACGCGAGCAAAAACGCCTGAAAACCCGCCTGCGCATAGAGGATGCTGCCACCCTCTTGGTAGACGAGCATGGCTTTGCCTCCGTCACGGTGGAGGAGATTTGTGAGAAAGCCGGAATTTCCCGGCGCACCTTCTTTAATTATTTCGATTCCAAGGACTCAGCCGTCTTGGGCAACCCCAGTCAAGAGTTCTCCCAGGAGCAAAAGAGCTACCTGCTCGAAACTCCCACGGAGAACCTCTTCAAGCTGGCCGTAGGCCTCATCAAGGAACACCTCAATGGGCAGCACGCCAATAAGGAAATTGCTGAACGACGCCGCCGTATCTCCAGCGATGCGGACGCAGCGGCGGCGTCCTTAAGCAGAAAGCGTGCCAAGTCTAACGAAGTACTTGAGCTTCTCACCCAGCGGCTAGAGAAGGAGTCAGCGTTAAAGACCATGCCGGATGTCTCCCCGCACACGGAGGCACTACTCATTGCTGTCACCATCCGTGAGGCTTTTTGGTTGGCCACCACCTCGCCAGACTTCAGTTGTGATATTCCCTTTGAGCAGCGCTTTGACTCCGCACTCACACTCATCAACAACTATTCGAAAGGACTTTCATGGTAGCTACCGCGAAACCGCCAGTGGCCAACACTGACAATGGCAAGCCGGAAAACAACCTTGCCCTCGTCTTCTCTGCCCTCGTGCTCACCATGTTGATGAGCTCCCTGGGGCAAATGATTTTCGCTTCCGCCCTTCCCACAATCGTCGGCGAGCTCGGTGGTGTCGACCACATGAGCTGGGTTATCTCCGCTTTCCTGGTAACCATGACCATTGCTATGCCTATCTCCGGCAAGCTCGGTGACATGATGGGCCGCAAGTGGCTCTACATCGGCGGTATTGCCACCTTCGTCATCGGGTCCGCCGTGGGCGGCTTCGCTAATTCGATGAACCTACTCATTATTGGCCGTGCCATTCAGGGCTTCGGCGCTGGATTCATGATGATCTCCTCCCAGTCCATCATCGCGGAGGTCACCACGGCACGTGAGCGCGGTAAGTTTATGGGCATCATGGGCGGCGTTTTCGGCCTGTCCTCCGTCCTCGGCCCAGTCCTTGGCGGCTGGTTCACCGATGGACCTGGCTGGCGCTGGGGTCTGTGGATGAATATTCCCCTTGGTCTGCTCGCTATGACCGTGTGCGTGCTCGTTCTGCGCCTGCGCGTCGGCGATACTGATCTGCGTAAGTTTGATGCTTTGGGAGCCACCTTCATCGCTATCACTACCGCTTCACTCATCCTCATGACCACCTGGGGCGGTACCCAATACGAGTGGTCGGATCCGCTGATTCTCACCTTGGCTGTCATCGTTGTGATCGGTGCCGTCATCACGGTCTTCGTCGAGAAGCGGGCTAAAGAGCCCCTGATCCCTGTACAGCTGTTTAAGAACCGCAACATGGTGCTCACGACGGCCGCCGGCATGGTGCTGGGCTTGGCTATGTTCGGAGTGCTGGGATACATGCCGACCTACCTGCAGATGGTGCATACCCTGACGCCAACCAAGGCAGGTTTGATGATGATCCCGATGATGCTCGGCATGATCGCTACCTCCACCACCGTTGGATTCATCATCGCCCGAACCGGCCACTACAAGCGCTACCCCATCATTGGCCTCGCGATTACGGCTGGCGCTCTGTTCTGGATGTCGAAGCTGACTGTGGACACCTCCCTGACTCAGCTTGGCGCTGAGTTCCTCGTCTTCGGCATCGGCCTCGGCTTCGTCATGCAAGTGCTCGTTCTCATCGTTCAGAACTCCTTCCCCGTGGCACTGGTGGGTACTGCAACGGCGGCTAACAACTTTTTCCGCCAAATTGGTTCCGCCATGGGTGCTTCCTTGGTGGGCTCGCTATTCATCCACAACATGAAGGATGAGTTGGCTGCCAATATGCCTGCTGCCATCGCCTCCATGGGTAAGGCCGGCGCGCCCTTTGCAGAGAAGTTCAGCGCCGAGGGCGGCGGTTCCTCTAGCCTGACCCCGTCGATGGTGGCACAGCTTCCTGACCCGATCCGCGACGTGATCCTCAACGCCTACAACGACGGTCTCACTCCCGTGATCCTGCTTATGGTGCCGATTGCCATCGTTGCGCTCCTACTCATCCTTCCGGTGCGGGAGGAGCACCTCAAGGAGACCATCGACTAGAGCACCGTTGTTTCCCACACAACAAGAAATCCTCGCCGCGTAGATTTACGGGCGAGGATTTTTCAGCTCTAAGAGTTTAACGCAGGATTCCCATTTGGCGTGCTACCTGGGCGGCCACACCGATGAGTGCAAAAATTCCAGCAAGAATGCCAACAATGGTTCCCACATCCGTGCCGCCGGAGCTTGAGCTTCCGAGGGAAGATTTCTTGGTCACCTTCACGGTCTTGGTGACTTGGTTGGATGACAGCTGGGGCTGACCGTTACGCAACACATAAGTGTTGAAGGTTACGGTCGCGGTGCCCTCAGACTTGGCCGTGTACGTTCCGTCCTCGTTGACTTCGAGGATCTCTGGATTGCTGCTGCTTGGCGACGCCACCGGAACCCCCAGCGTCGCTCCCCGGAATCCATCGATGCTCAATCCCAGGCTTCCTTGGCTTCCGACAGAAGTGCCACCGGTCGTCATGAGCTCGGCTTTGCCGACTGCGCTTTCCGGCACGGCAATGGGGAATGCGTGGCGGCCCGAAATGCGGGCGGGCTCACCTGGCATATCGCGATTAGAGAAGAAACCAGCGGTCACTTCCCCCACTTGGGCTTGAGCGAATGTTACGTGGGTGGGATCGAGGATCGAGTAGAGGTGTCCAGTCCGTTCATTGAATTGGCCATTAGAGCGGATGAGCATATCCCATTCGCTTGCGCCCTGGTATTTATCGGTCGACCACGATGCGATCGCCTCCGACATTCCTGTCGTGGTGAGGTTTTCACCTGCAAACAGGTTGCCGATGACTCCGAATGGGGGAACCCCTGGCAGCCTCTCATGGTTGAAGTCAAGGTTCTCCTCGGCAGCACGCTGCATTACCGCGTGCTCGAGACCTCGATCCCAGGAGATGGAATTCACATAGGCGTCGCGGGTGCGGAAACCTGCGGCGCTAGCAGCCTGGCGCAGCGTTCCGCCGTTGAAGGGAAGGTTATCGTCCCAAGCCTTGCCGCGCAGCTGCCGAACCTGGCGGGTAACCAGGTCAATATCGGACTGCATCACGGGCTCAGCAAAGACATAAGCCAAAGCACCATTGGGGTGGTTAACGTCGAGCTCCGCCACAGGGACGGAGCCAGCAGATGGAAACTCAGCAGCCGTGGCAACGGGCGCTGCGAAAGCACCGGTCGACACGGCTACGGCGGTAGAAAGGGCAAGCACGGAGGTGCGGAAAGCCATGATTCGCCTTCGATAGAGAGTGGTTGAGAACAGGTTCTATTCTATCCCCACTCCTGCCCTGATATTGGAAAAGTGAGATAATTACTTTCTCTTCTGGTTGGCTTCTGCCTTCTTTTCCTCCGGCTTCGGAAGGAGCAGCTCATAGACATCGGTATCGCGCCACTGGCCGGCAAGCTCACCATAAGTCATCTTTGCCATGTGGGAGTAGGTACCCACCTTGACGAAGCCACGGGACTTGTGGAGACCAGCAGAGCCTTCGTTCTCCGGGAAAATCCACGAATGGATGGCCCACTTGTGCAAGTCACGGCAGACCTCAATGAGCTGATCCAGCAAGGCGCCACCGATACCCCTGCCCTGGGCTTCCTTACTCAGGTAGATGGAATCCTCCACCACGCCGTGGAACACGGTACGGGTGGACGCCTGCGCAGCGCAAACCCAACCGAGAACCTTCGAGTCATCGTCTTCCTCAACAGCGACGAAGACGGACGACATGATCTTGACGTTCTTAAACTCCTCGAAGGTCAACGAGCGGGTCTCATAGGTAGCGTGACCAGTGTTAAGACCCTGCTCATAGATTTCCCGCATCTGCGGGTAGTCTGCAGCGTTGAAGGGACGGATGCGGAAATCCCTCTTCTTGTCTTTCGCGTTGTCGCTCATGAAACAATTATTACTGAGCGTACTGCATGAATGCCAAGCTGAGGGTGGGGAGATCGCCACGCGCGAACGCGTTAGTTCTCACCCTCCAACAAATCGGTGACGAGCTCCGCAATGGCAGAGCGCTCAGAGCGCTGCAGGGTGACATGCGCAAAAAGCTCACGCCCTTTGAGTTTCTCAATGACCGCCTGCACACCATCGTGGCGACCAACGCGCAAGTTATCGCGCTGGGCAACGTCATGTGTGAGAACCACACGGGAGCCGCGGCCCAACCGCGAAAGGACTGTGAGCAGCACATTGCGCTCTAGTGACTGGGCCTCGTCGACGATGACGAAGGAATCATGCAGACTGCGGCCTCGGATGTGGGTCAGCGGGAGAACCTCTAAAAGACCTCGATCGTGGACTTCCTCCAGGACATTTTCGGAAACCAAGCCCTCCAAAGTGTCATAGACTGCTTGGGCCCAGGGGTTCATCTTTTCGCTCTCCGAGCCCGGCAGGTACCCCAAGGACTGCCCTCCCACCGCATACATCGGGCGGAATACCACGATGCGGCGGTGCTCACCACGCTCCAGCACTGCTTCCAAGCCAGCACATAATGCCAGCGCGGACTTACCCGTGCCCGCTCGGCCGCCGATGGACATGATGCCCACGGAAGGATCTACTAAGAGGTCCAGTGCAACGCGCTGCTCGGCGGAACGGCCTTGCAGACCGAATACATTGCTATCCCCACGCACCAAGCGAACAGTGCCCTCAGCCGTCATACGGCCCAGTGCTGACTGCCCGCCTGCCTGCAGAGTCACGCCACAGTGCACCGGCAGGTCTTCGACGCGGGTGCCGGCGGTGGTCACGGAGCCGTCGATAAGCACCTCGCCTTCCCCGTAGAGCTCATCGATAACCTCGGCGCTGGTGGGCACTATGGCCATACCGGTGTAGCCGGTGAGCACGACATCCTGTGCATGGTACTCATCGGCCTGCAAGCCCACAGCGCCAGCCTTGACACGTAGCGGAACGTCCTTGGTCACCAGAACGGTGTCTTTCCCCTCATGCTGTAGGTTGAGCGCGCACGCGAGGATTCTGTGGTCCCCCTCCGGCCCGCGGAAGGCCACCGGCAGCAAGGATTGATCCTGGTGGTTAAGCTCCACGCGCAGCGTTCCGCCCGCGGCATTGACGGGCAGCGGTTGGTCGAGAGCTTCGTAAGTGGCGCGGAGGTCCTCCAAAAAGCGAAGAGCTTGGCGGGCGAACCAGCCAAGCTCCGGGTGATGACGTTTTCCTTCCAACTCAGAGATAACGACGATGGGCAGAACCACATCGTGCTCTGCGAATTTACGCAACGCCCAGGGGTCGGAGAGAAGGACGGAGGTATCGATGACATAGGTCTTGGTTGCCACAGCGGCCTCGTGCGGCTGCTCGGTCAGGACGGAAGGATTGGTCATAGCGGCAGGGTTCTCCCTTTTTATGCCCGTCCCAACTCATCGACCTGGGAGGGCATGGTGAAGCTGGTGATTGTCGAACTGCCCGGAAACTGCACTTAACCTCCGGACACCGTCCACGCTAGAGAGCGAAGGTTGAAATTACATGGGTGCAAGATGAACAGTTTTAAAACGGCATTCACCACAGTCACACCATTCCCACGAGTTGGGAGTAGTTCATTCTTTCGCGAAGCCGTGACCATGGAAAACAGCGACAGACTCCGCACCGTTCTATCAGTGCGGAGTCTGTCTTAGAAGCTCAACGGGTGGTTAATCCCGCTGCATACGAGCTAAGCCTTAGTTGATGGTGGCCTCGTACTCGCCGGACTCACCCTGCAGCCAGGAGATGGTGCCGTTGGTGAACTCCTGTACCCAACCGTTGCCCTCGGCCTGCTCCGGGGCAGTCGGCAGGCCTACCTTGCTCTCAAGGCCGCCTTCCTCGGTCCAGGTCTCGGCGATCTTGCCAATGATCGGCTGGGTGCCTTCGCCCTCAGCGAATGCCAGCAGCTTGTCCTTGGCAAAGGTGGCAACGCTACCGGCATCGGTGGTCTCGATGGACTCCGGGTCGCCCCACTCAGCAGCCTTCTCCTTGATGGCCTGAGCGAAGTCGGCCGGGACCTCTACATCACCGTTGGCGGTGGATACGCTCTCCTTGTCGCCCTCAGCGCCGCCCTCCGAGTCGGCAGAATCTGCTTCAGAGGAGTCAGCATCCTCTGCACCCTCAGCATCAGAAGGATCGGCGGACTCGGAGTCCTTCATGGAATCCTTAGCGTCCTGAGCGGCAGAGCCGGCAGCATCGGTAGCGTCGGACGCGGCGGACTGTGCGGCGTCGCCAGCATCCTTAGCGGCATCCTCAGCATCCGAGCAAGCAACGACACCCAGGGACAGGGTGGCGGCGGCGATACCAGCAGCGAAACGACGAGTCATCTTCTTCATTCTTAAGCCTTTCTCTTCTAGTTGAGCACTGTTCTAAGTACTTTTGTTGAGAACGAAGCCCACCGTAGGCCTAGACAGCACGTCTTGCCACCATCGAACCTGTGATTTGACAACAAAGAGCTTTCTTTATCTACGTTTCCGCTGTTGAGAACCCCTATATCTTTTCGATAACGGTTTGGAAATCGAGCCCTTGTGAGACTTTCCTTGGGCCTTTCTGCGTTCTTGCTTAGCTTTTGCTTTGTCGCGTGCTGTGCGCTTCTCAGCCGTGTTGCGGGAGGAATTCCGCGTCCTTCCCTTTGCCACCCCAACGAAATCCTGAATCTCGTCACCATCATCAGCCCGACGCCACACCAAAGCGATTTCTGTGCGCGCAACGGAAGGGTCTTCTAGCCCAAGTGCGACTACCTGCTTCTTGCTCAGCACCTTCAGCAGTGGTCGAGGCGCGATGGCCACGCCCACGTTAGCTGCCACGACCTGGAGCGCGGTGCACAGGGCCGGAACGTCGACGCTGCCGTCTGCGGATATTCGGTAGTTCACGATCTCTTCGGCAACATCCGCTGGCGCGATGTCCTCCCCCACCTCCGCATAGACCGAGTCTTTCGGCACCGCAATACCAGGCGCCTCCTCATAAAGACGAACCACATGGAAGCTGTCGTCGATTCGCGGATCCGGCAGGCGGGTCAGTGCGAGGTCTGCCTCATGCGCGAGAAGAACCGCCAGCGCATCATCGGCGTCGACGGTCACCAGGGACTCGGGGGAATGCGAGTCGCGGTAGCGGCGAAACCACTTACCGGGTTCTGTACCAGTGGAAAAGACAAGGCGGAGCATGCACCTCATACTACGGTGCTGCTAGCGTGGTGAGCGTGACTGATACCCCGAATAATGAAACCCCGACCAACGAAACCCAGCAGCCTTCCGGTACCGCCATGCGCGCGCAAACCGCGGCCAAGAAGCTGGGCATCTACCTGCCGGCCACCCCGGAGGAGTTTCAAGCCAACGCAGTAACCCACGCCCAATTGCGCGACTTGCAGGAGAATCCGCCGGAATGGCTCGCAACCCTGCGCCGAGAAGGCCCGCACCCGCGCCCGGTGGTGGCGCAGAAGCTGGGGATCTCCGTGACCGCGCTGAAGAAGAACGAGATGGACCGCCCGCTCACCACCGCGGAAATTAAAGAACTCCTCAGCGCAAAGCCCGAGTGGCTCGAAGCCGCTCGGAAAGCTCACGCTGAGGAGCGCAAGGAAGCTTAGACCAGCTTCCAGTCCTCAAGGCCGTCGTAGAGCGGGAAGTCCGCGGCGACCTTCTCCACGCGGGCGCGCAGCTTGGCGACGTCCGCGTTCTTACCGTTTGCCAGTGCGGTACCGATAACATCGGCCACCTCGGTAAAGGCCGCCGTGTCGAGGCCACGGGTAGCCAGGGCCGGGGTACCAATGCGCAGACCAGAGGTAACCATCGGCGGGCGCGGATCATTCGGAACCGCATTGCGGTTCACGGTGATGCCCACCTCGTGGAGGAGGTCCTCCGCCTGCTGGCCATCAAGCTCGGAGTTGCGCAGGTCCGCCAGGACGAGGTGCACGTCGGTGCCGCCAGTGAGGACGTCAACGCCCGCCTTGGTGCAATCCTCGGCGGTCAGACGCTCAGCCAGAATGCGCGCGCCTTCCAGGGTGCGCTCCTGGCGCTCCTTGAACTCCTCGGTGGCCGCGATCTTGAGGGCGATAGCCTTCGCCGCGATGACGTGCATGAGCGGTCCGCCCTGCTGGCCCGGGAAGACATTGGAGTTGATCTTCTTGGCAAAGTCCTGCTTGGCCAAGATGAGTCCAGAGCGCGGGCCACCAAGAGTCTTGTGGACGGTGGAGGACACAACATCGGAGTGCGGCACCGGGGAGGGGTGCAGACCAGCTGCCACGAGGCCCGCGAAGTGTGCCATATCCGTCCACAGGTATGCGCCGACCTCATCGGCGATGGAGCGGAAGGCCTCGAAGTCGATGGTGCGCGGGTAAGCGGACCAACCAGCAATGATCACCTGTGGCTTTTCTGCCAGGGCCTGCTCGCGCACCTTGTCCATGTCGAGGCGCATGGTCTCCGGGTCAACCTCGTACGCGGCAACGTCGTAAAGCTTGCCGGAGAAGTTCAGCTGCATACCGTGGGTCAGGTGACCGCCGTGCGCCAAGGACAGGCCCATGATCTTGTCACCCGGCTGGATCAGCGAAGCCAGGACCGCAGCGTTGGCCTGGGCACCGGAGTGCGGCTGGACGTTGGCAAAATCCGCACCAAACAGCGCCTTGGCGCGATCGCGTGCCAGATCCTCCACGACGTCGACGTGCTCGCAGCCGCCGTAGTAGCGGCGTCCCGGGTAGCCCTCTGCGTACTTGTTGGTGAGAACAGAGCCCTGTGCCTGCAGAACCGCGCGGGGGACGAAGTTCTCCGAGGCAATCATCTCGAGGGTATCGCGCTGACGAGCAATCTCACCGGAGATAGCATCGAAGACCTCGGGATCAAGATCGCGCATCTCCTGGTAGCGCACGTCTGAATTGTTCGTAGTCGTCATGAAAGCGTGGTGTCCCTTCCTACAGATGGTCAAGATCGCCAGCAGTGCCCGCTCGCGGCACAACACCACCGGCTTTAGAAATCGCCGAAGCTAGTTCTACATCCTAACGCCCCTATCCCCCGCGCGGGGGCCTCTAGGAATCTTTTCATTCGGGGCAATTGCACTAGGTGCCTGATGCAGTGCGACAATAGTCGGCATGGCGCGAATGACCGATGCGAGCCCGTACCTCGATTTTGACCGTGATACGTGGCGTGCCCTGCGTAAATCCATGCCACAGGTGCTAACGGCAAATGAGGTGGAAAAACTCCGCGGCATTGGTGACCGCATCGACCTCACCGAGGTAGCAGAGGTTTACCTCCCCCTTTCGCGTCTCATTCACATGCAGGTGGAGGCCCGACAAAAACTCACCGCGGCCACCGAGGCCTTCTTGGGTAATCCACCGACGCACGTGCCCTTCGTCATCGGCGTCGCCGGCTCTGTTGCCGTGGGCAAATCCACGACAGCACGCCTGCTCCAAGTACTCCTTGAGCGCTGGGAATCCCACCCGAAGGTCGACTTGGTGACCACGGACGGCTTCCTCTATCCCACCGCCTACCTCAAAGAACACGGGTTGATGCAGCGCAAGGGCTACCCCGAGTCCTATGACCGCCGCGCGCTGATGCGTTTTGTTACCGACGTTAAATCGGGCAAACCCCTAGTCACGGCCCCGCTCTACTCGCACGTGTCCTATGACATCGTCCCCGGGGAATTCCAGGAGGTCCGGCAGCCGGACATCCTCATCTTGGAGGGCCTCAACGTGCTGCAAACCGGTCCGACCCTCATGGTCTCCGACCTGTTCGACTTCTCTGTTTATGTGGACGCCCGAGTCGACGACATTGAAAAGTGGTACATTGACCGCTTCCTCAAGCTCCGGCATACTGCTTTCCGCGAGCCGGGTGCGCACTTTGCCTCCTTCGCGGACATGACGGATGAGGAAGCCTACGTGCAGGCCCGAGAAATCTGGCAGTCCATCAACCTGCCCAACCTTATTGAAAATATTTTGCCCACCCGAGTGCGTGCTTCCTTGGTTCTACGCAAGGGCTCACACCATTTGGTGGAGCAAGTGCGGATGCGCAAGCTCTAGGCGGGCATTATCGGGCTAGCGCCCAAAGCGGCGTGAGCGCTGCGAATAATCGCGCAAAGCGCGCAAGAAATCTACCCGGCGGAATGCGGGCCAATACGTATCCGTAAACCAAATCTCTGAATAAGCAGCCTGCCACAGAAGGAAGCCGGAAAGACGCTGTTCACCGGAGGTGCGGATCACGAGATCTGGGTCCGGCAAACCTTTGGTGTAGAGGTTGCCCGTGATGGCCTCTGCCGTCACGTTCTCCGCAATCTCCTCAGCGCTCAATCCCTTTTCGGCTTCGCTACGAATGAGACTCTGCACGGCATCGACGATTTCTTGACGCCCGCCGTAGCCCACCGCGATGTTAACGATGACGCCCTGGTGATCTTCTGTGGCTTCAGCAGCGCACTGCATTTTGGCGGTAACCTGTTCAGGAAGCAGATCTAGGTGTCCCACGAGACGGATTTGGCAATCCAGATCGCCCTGGGAAAGGTGCGTGACAACATCAGAAATGATGTCAAAAAGCAGCTGCACTTCCTGCTCGCTGCGCTTCAAATTTTCCGTCGACAACAGGTAAATAGTGACGACCTCAATGTCAGTGCCTTGGCACCAAGAGATCATCTCACTAATTTTCCGCGCTCCCTGGCGGTGACCGTGGCTAATATCCGTAAAGCCCGCCTCGCGCGCCCAGCGGCGATTGCCATCCGCCATGATTGCCACGTGGCGTGGCTGCGGTTTGTTCTTAATCTCACGCGTTAGACGCGCCTCATACAGGGGATATAGGAGCTGGCTTAGGAACTTCACGGTGGGGAAACGTCCTCTGCGTTAAAAGATGGACTTCTTACTGTTATCGAGGATGCCGGCTTCCTTCATAGCCGCATCGACCGCCTCATCATCGAAAGGATCAATGCCGTGATCCTGCGCGAACATGGTACGGCGGCGGAAACGCGAGTAGCGGCGGTGAAAATTCCAGCCTGCGAAGAGGACGGCAACGCCCATCAGGGCAAGAATGAGCAAACCGATGGGCGAGGCCTTACCGAACTCTGGTCCTACCGGCCCGCTTTGGCTCCCCTGGGCGAGCAGGGCGACGTCATGCGCCGCGAAGTACAAAGCGTTCATGTTTTAAGCCTCCCCTACTTCCGGGATTCCCGCAAATAAATCATCCTCCGGCAGCGCCGTCGAAACGCGGGTCTTAGCCAGCTCAAATTCCTCCGTAGGCCAGTGCTCCTGCTGCACGGACACCGGAGTCGCAAGAAAGGCACCGGCCGGATCAATTTGGGTGGCGTGTGCGCGGAGAGCGTCCTCCCGATTTTGGAAGTAGTCCGCGCACTCTACCTGCGTGGTCACTCGCGCCATGATGTCACCGAAAGCGGTATCCCACCGCGCAAGCATCGGCTCATAAGGGCTCACCTTTCCTTCCTCCACAAGGAGGTCGTGGAAAATCTTCATCCTTTGATACACAAAGCCGTGCGTGTAGTAGAGCTTCAGCGGCTCCCACGGCTCCCCCAATTCTGGGTGGTACGCGGAATCGCCCGCCTTGTCCCACGCCAACATAGACGCTCGGTAGACCATGAGATGATCCGGGTGTGGGTAGCCGCCATTTTCGTCATAGGTAATGATGACGTGGGGGCGGAACTCACGGATAATCTCCACCAGCTCTTGGGCTACCTCATCATCTTCCTTGAGAGCAAAGCAGCCCTCGGGGAGCAGGTCCTTAATATTAGGCGCAAGCGGGTTGCCGGGAAGGCCCGAATCCGCGTGCCCAAGCCAGCGGTGTTGCACGCCCAAAGCAGCGGCCGCTTCCGCCATTTCCTCTCGACGAATACTGCCCATATTCTCAAGGACACCAGGGCGGTCCATGGCCGGGTTGATAATATCCCCACGCTCACCACCGGTACAGGTGACGACGAGGACCTCCGCCCCTTCCGCAGCATATTTCGCGGTTGTCGCCGCACCCTTCGAGGATTCGTCGTCAGGGTGCGCGTGAATAGCCAAAAGGCGCTTTGTACTCACTGGGTGCTACATCTCCCTAGATTGCTTCTTTAAACAGACGCCCAGTCTAGTGGATAGTAGCTTCGCGGCGACCGTTGGATAGAATCAGACTCATGTCTGACGCCCAACCCGCTTCTCGCTCCGCACGTTCACAGTACCGCTATGGCTCCACGAACCACTCTCCGCTCAAGGGAGGCTCGTGGACCAACCGGGCACTGGTACTGGTGTTTTTGGCCATGCTCGTCGCGGCCGTTGTCTTTGGCGTCCAGTACTTCCGCAGCCAGCAGAAGGTCAACGCAGATATATCTTATGTCACACACGAGATCCTCTCCGATGACTCCATGCGCATTTGGGTAGACATCACACGCAACCGCGTTGAAGAACCTGCTTATTGCATCGTGCAGGCTTTTGACTACTCCAAAGCGGAGGTCGGCCGCCGCGAAATTGCCGTGCCGGCCGGCGGCGAGTCTGCCCAGCGCGTCGCAGTGGACATCCCCACCAACCACCCGGCTGTCGCCGGTGGCGTCTACGGTTGTTCTGGAAATATTCCTTCTTATCTCGATACCAGCGCAATGGATACAGCGGGTGAGGCAACCGACAACTAAAAGCCCAGCTGTGCTAGTATGTTGAGCGTTCTGAATGGGCTGCGCCACCTGCACTTTTGCGCCCGTTCTTTGAGAAATAAAAGTGTTCATTAGAAACCGTATACGGAAGGTTGCACTATGGCTGAGCAGCAGAAGCAATACATCACCCCGGAAACCAAGGCCAAGCTCGAGGCCGAGCTGCAGGCCCTGATTGACCACCGCCCGGTCGTCGCCGCGGAAATTAATGAGCGCCGCGAGGAGGGTGACCTTAAGGAGAACGCGGGTTACGACGCCGCACGCGAGATGCAAGACCAGGAAGAGGCCCGCATCAAGCAGATCTCCGAGGTTCTGGCTAACTCCACCACCGAGCGCACCGCCGTCCAGGAGGGCGTTGCCCACATCGGTTCGGTGGTCCACGTTTACTACAACGGTGACGAAGAGGACCGCGAGACCTTCCTCATTGGTACCCGCGCTGCTGCTTCCGACAACAAGGACTTGGAGACCTACTCTGAGCAGTCCCCGCTGGGCGCTGCCCTTCTGGGTGCTGCCGAGGGCGAGACCCGCGAGTACACCGCGCCGAATGGCAAGACCTTGTCGGTGACCGTGGTCTCCGCTGCACCTTATGATTCCGCAAAGGCCGCAACTCCGCGCAAGTCCTAATTTATACTGCTCTTAGGTCACCGTTTTTCTGAGAAAGAGTTTTATCCCCATGAAGAAGTTCACTCGTTTCGCTGCTGCTGGTCTGGTTGTCTCTGCTGGTCTTACCCTTGCTGCTTGCCACCCGCCGAGCGAGCAGGATTCCACTGAAAAGGTCGACACCGGTGCTACCT
This sequence comes from Corynebacterium aurimucosum, assembly GCF_046895345.1. Lineage (GTDB taxonomy): Bacteria > Actinomycetota > Actinomycetes > Mycobacteriales > Mycobacteriaceae > Corynebacterium > Corynebacterium aurimucosum_G. The sequence goes on from NZ_CP160096.1 coordinate 1,253,585, forward strand.
TCACCGGTGAGGCCCCGGGAGCCGGCGCAGCCGAATCCTCCGAGTCTGCAGATGCCACCGACGTCGTTGGCACCGAAGCTGCCACCGAGACCGCGGTAGCTCCGGCTGAATACACCACTGCCCCGGTTCAGCAGTAAGCTCAACGGCATCTTAAAGCGAGAGCGGCGCCCCGAATAATCCGGCGCCGCTTTTAGCGTTTTGAGGGCACTTCCCCTCCACCGCCTTGCACCTAGTTTTCTTCGCGGGCCCAATCCCCAATAACCCCTGGCAGCACCGCAGGGGCTTCGCCTAATAGGTCGCGGCGGTTGGGATCGCGCTCTACCTGCGTGGTAACGGATTTGATCCGCCGCTCACCATCGCCGCCACGTGCCATCCCACCCATCAACGGCATCATGCGCATCCCCGCACCACGGGCATTGCCAACACCCGACTTCGCACCGTGCGCTCCGCCCGCAGCACCCACGACACCACCGGCGTTGCCGACGGCACCAGGACCGGCCACGCCGCCCATGCCACCCACACCAACGGCACCACTGCCTGCATTACCGCCCAGGAGGCCATTGCCGCTTAGCGACGCCCGCCCCTCCCGCTGCTGACCAGCCCCTGTTACGGCCCCGGGAAGTCCACCGAGTACCGGATGTGTTCCGGTCTGCGGCCCGCCGAAGGAGGAATTCAAGCCGCCCAAGCCCGCCGCGGAAGTGTTTGGATTCGCTGATGCCTCCGGCAAACGACCACTGAGTCCCGCAATTCCTCCGGGAAGCTGGTTGCCACGTCCATCAGCGAGACCGACCGATCCCAACCCATTGAGACCACTCGCCGCATAAGGCGCACCGCCCGGAGCAGTCGTGGCTCCTGTCATCGTGCCGTGAACTGGGTTAAGAGACCCGATTCCCGCACTAGCGGCCGACGTGTTTACCTCGGCTGCATTGATGGGTGCCAGCGCTTCACCAAAGCCTAGGTCGTTGAGGATACTGCGCCCACGATTATGTAAATCACCATGAAGCTTCGCGATATCCTCAGCGCCCATCCCGACGCTTTCAAGCCCTTGGATCTGACCATTGGCAACATTGAAAGACCCAGGCCCCACAGCACCACTCTCGATTGCTTCAGCAATCTTTTGGGGCCAGGCAACCCCATCTGTGTTGTACTGGTTTCCGTCGCCCGCGACGGCTCCAAAATGAGTGCTGGTGTCCCCACCGCCGCTGGGCGGTGCCGCATCCATGAGTGCATGCTGATACGGCATAGCCGAAATCACTTGCTGCTGCAGAACACCCTGCATATAGGTCAATGCTGCTTTTTCAGCAGCAGCGCGTGCAACAGGATCTGGAATTGCGGCCACCTCGAATGCCAGGGCAACGGCTTCGGGTTGAACGTTCACTAGCTGCGCTTGGAAGCCAAATAGCTTCTGCTGCATGACATTTGCGTTGGCGATGAAGTGCGTTCCTGCCTGTGCGACCTCACGAATTTTTTGTGCCGCTCGTGTAGTAGCTTCGCTGTCATTCTCCGATTCTAAGGACGCGGCTGAGCGCTCAAGTCCAGCGACGATATCAGCGACTTCCCCACTCAGCGCTCCCCACCGCGCATTCGCTTCGGACACATCCCAGAAGCGAGTGCTGAACAGATTCGATGCCAGGCCCATGATGGACGTTCCCGGGTCCACGATCGGAACAGTAAACCCAAACGGACTATAGCCCGGATCCGGTTGCGAGACTATCGGCATCGACGCTGCACCGCCTCCCCCGCCAGCATCAGCGACATCCAGCCCCCGGCTGGTAAGTATGTCTTGTGATTCGAAGCTTGCTAGCTCTGTTTGAAGAGCTTCCCCGAGCCAAGAAACCTGCCCCCTAAATCCTTCCAAAGAATTCCGCGCGGACCCAGGGTCCGTTGCCAGCACACGCTGGTGGATTGCACCAACTTCACTTAGGCCGATCACCGTGGAGAAGCCTCCATCGAGTGGGCTATTCGCCTTTTGCGTGGCCAAAGCTAGATTTTGACCCAGATTGTTAATTGCGTCGACTTGTTGATTTAAATCTTCTTGATTAATAATCATTGCTTCCCCCGAGCGCCATCAAACTAGATAACGGCGCTTGCTAACCTTTCAACGTTTTTACAGTTATCTTCTATCGAAATAGCGTCGGACAAGTTGGTCCAAGAGATTGAGAGCGTCCCCTGTACAGTCCCCACATACCCGGTACAGGTCGCGTTCGTTATAAACGATTCCTCGACAAGGTAGATTGATTTGGCGTCCTCTCCGGTCGCCTCCACCCCATCGGGGAACGTAGAGCGAACCTCAGAGAGAGTGAAATCCCTTGATGCAATAGTCACGCTAGCTTTACTTCCATCCCGTTCCTGCGCCTCAAACTGACAAGACCGATATCCAGTTTCGCGCTTAACCGAACCAGTAGACACTAAGCCCGAGTCTTCAAACACCGCTAGAGTCTCCGTGGTACATGGATCAAACACTTGGAATCCCGGCACCGTACGATCAAATTCACCGAGAGGCGGCAGCACCCCTCTCCCGCACGAGGTTCGTCGCTTGAAGCCTGCGACTCCCGCAACCTCGTGGCGGTGGCATCAGCGACCCCCGAGTCCCCTGAGCCACCGCCGGTGTTATCGCCAGGAACATTGTGAAAGTCCCCCGGATTATCACCATGGTCGCGAGCACCTAGACCTAGCGGAGATGCACAGTTGGACAGCACCCCGATACAAACTGCCACCAGCACTAGGCCCCCGATTCGCTTCATGGTTTCCTTTCAACCAATTTTCCTGACCATTAGAAGCCCCTCGCTGAAGCTGAAAGCTTCGAGCGGCTTCTGCGACCAGAATGCATGAGAACTATCAAGATGTCGCGCCAGAGCCAAAAAAGATTCATGCAATATTTCCCGACAGAACACCCATTCGACGACATTAATAGAACTTTTATAAATAATCGCTGGTCGTAGCCTGTAAGAAATTTGGACGCCAGCAGTGATCTACATGTGACCGAGCTGCCGATTATAACCAAGTGGGGGTCCCCTAATTACAACACTGTTAACTTTCGGGTGTCGTTTTTCCAATAGGAAAGCAGGAAGCCAGCCACCTCAGATGATCCCCCTAGACAACACCTCAAGCTCCGCTTAAAAGCCCAGCTAGTTCCATCAACACGCAAGGAAATGGCAATGGCACAACCACGCGACACTGCGGTTTAGTAACAGTCACACCATTGCCAGCAGACGAGCGGCAACCCACATAACCCCTGATTGACTTCTCTCAAGCTTCGATAAATCGAACATTTCGCCCATAGCCACCAGGAGAACCTTTGGCTTCACAAGCATAACTACGTGGATGGCCATCCACGTAGCGCGGGGAAAATGACTAACGCACCGAGCGGAATCAATACACAATCACACACGGAACTTTAGGAACATTCGTGCTAACAGCTGGCCAGCTTCGACGGTTTTAGCACTGAGGCGAAAGAAAGAACGCTCCGCCTATAGCCGGCGCTGTGCCCAATAGAAGGTTCGCGGCTCAGAAAAGAAACCGGTGGCCGGAACCACAAAGATTGTGGTTCCGGCCACCGGTTCGCAATAGCGTTATGAGACTGATTAGTCCCTAAAGTAGCTCAGCAGACGGAGAATCTCGGTGTAGAGCCAGACCAAGGTCACAGCCAGACCAAGAGCGATACCCCAGGCGTACTGAGCCGGAGCGCCCTGACGGATAAGGCGATCAGCTTGGTCAAAGTCCGTCATGAAGGACAGCGAAGCCAAGACGATGCAGACAAGGGAGAAGATGATGGCGAGCATGCCGCCATCACGCAGCGGGTTGAAGCCGAAGAAAATAGCACCCAGCATGTTACCCAGCGCCAACACTGCCACACCGGCAATAAGGCCGAACATGATCTTGTTGAACTTCGGGGTGACCTTGACCGCACCGGTCTTGTAGACCATCAGCATGCCGATGAATACACCTACAGTGCCCATGATGGCCTGACCGATAAGCGCCATACCATCGGAGTTACCGAAGGATACGCCAGCGAACATGAGCGAGAAGCCGCCCACGAAAAGGCCCTCAAACACGGCGTAAATCAACGTCACCGCAGCGGAACCAAACTTCTTGCCAAACGTTGAGACGAGAACAGTAATGAAACCGCCCAGCGCACCAACCAAGGTAAGAATCATCGCAATGCCCGGGTTAATCAACTCACCAATGGCGAAGTTAAGTACGGCCATTACGATGATGACGCCAAGAGTAATACCAGTCTTGGTCACGACATCATCAACCGTCAGCGGACGATCGGCGCTACGGTTTCCTTGGTTAAACGGATTGTCGCTCTGACCGTAGGGGTTAACCTGGGTCTGGCTTTGGCTGGACGAGAGGGAACTCATGACGGGGTTACTAGAACGCACGCGAATCCCGATTCCTTTCACAGTCGTTCTCTAAAAAGCGGCCACTCGGGGCCGCCTTGTCTTTCACTTCACTAGGATCAACGCTCCCCATTGCTAGGAAGTTCCCAAAATCCCAAAATTCGCAAAATTATCCATGCTTAACAGGGAATCGTCGACAAGCACTGCTCTTCCCCGCAACAACTGTTCTGATTAGATAGAGAGTTTTTGGGTTTTCAATCTCCACCCCCTTGATTGGACCATCGTTTCCGCTGGTCATGGTGCCCCCACTGGGACTCGAACCCAGACTGAATCGATTTTAAGTCGACTGCCTCTGCCGATTGGGCTATGGGGGCCAAACCGTGCTCACTTATCTTAGGGCACGGATAGTCATGAACTGAAAATAGGGTCGGCTTCTGCGTAGCCTTCCGGCCTTAGCCCGCTAATTTTGCTGCAAGGCCAGTAATGATGCCATCGAGGATGTCTTTCTCACTGATGAAGAAAGAACGTGCCTCGCTATTGCGTTCAATCATCGTCATGATGCCCTCGACTGCCACGCATCCACCGCCAATGACATCCGCGCGTCCAGGGTGGATGACGGGGTTGAGAGCGCGAACATCCGAAGGCAGACCAATCATCTGTCGGGTGAGCACCCGCAGGGCGTCGAAACGCAGCTCGGAGCCATGAATGGAATCGGCATCGTAGCGCTCCATTCCCTGGGCCAGCGCGGAAAGAGTCGTAAACGTACCGGCGCAGCCAACGAAGGTCAGGGCTTTATCGATAGGAACGATCTTCTCGACTTCGGCCATGCGCTCAGCCACATAATCCGTAGCGATCTCAATTTCCGCTTCGGTGGGCGGATCATTGCGCATGATGCGCTCGGTAAGACGCACACATCCCATTTGTGCCGAGTGGGAGCCGAGAATCTCACCGTCGATGGTGCCAACGACGAACTCCGTCGAACCACCACCCAAATCGATAACGCAATATGGGCCCTCTTCAGAATGCAGATCCCCCACCGCGCCGGTAAAGGACAGCAGTGCTTCCTCCTCGCCGGAGATAACCTCCGCACGAGCACCAGGCTGGACTTGACCGAGCAGTTCTTCGGTCATGTCAAAGAATTCGCGGTGATTTTTGGCATCGCGGGTGGCTGAGGTGGCCACCATCCGCACGCGCTCAACCTTCTCAAACTTCATCTGTTTGACGTAGCCCTCGAGCGCCGCGCGGGTCCGCGCAAGGGCCTCTGGTTCAAACTCGCCGGTGGCGTCGACGCCCTGTCCGAGACGAACGATCTCCATCGTGCGGGAGATATCGCGGATCTTTCCATCTTCCTGAATCTCACTGATAAGCAGGCGGATGGAGTTGGTTCCGCAGTCGACAGCAGCGACGCGTGTCATAAGGCTAGCCTTTCTCTTAACCGGCGTTAGAAAAATCGAACTGGGCCATATCAATGCCCAGGTCCCCCACGGTGGGCCAATCCTTTGGGATGGCGCTTCCTCGAAGTTTACCGTGTTCTGCGGCCATCGCTACGGCTTCGGTGCCGAAACGTACGCGGCCTGGCCCCTCCGCCAGGGCATACGCGATGAGGACGTGAAGGCACTTCACGCGCTCAGGCATGCCACCACCGGAAAAGTCAGTACCTAGGTCTTCCATGGCGTTGCGGGTTGCCAGGTAGTGTTCATGCGCGGCTTGGTAATCCTTCTGCAGGTCCTCATCCTCTGCAAGGCGCTGCTCCATCCATTTCATGACATGGGCAACCTCAAGGCGCGATGCTTCGGCGGTCAAGCGCGGATCGGTGAGGTAGTAAAGGGTGGGAAACGGGGTGCCGTCGGGAAGCTTAGGCGCGGTCTTAATCACCGCCGGGGCTCCGTCCGGAGTGCGGTATGCAATGTCCACGACGCCACGTGGGGTGCGGCCTAGTTGTTCGCGGACGACTTCAAGATCAGCATCGGTCACGGTCATAGGAACCATTGTGACACGGAGGAATGGTTGAGTCCTATTCAGCAGGGGCTTGCGGCTGATTCTCTACTTCTTCCGCTACAGAATCCCACAACACCGCGTACCACTCGCGGTCATCGGTATCCTCGCGGCGCTCCGAGGTTACCGTGTCACCCGAGTCCATGCGCGGATCCATGATGCGGAAGGCCGTTTCACCCTCATCCATCACACCGAACCGGCGACGCGCCTCTTGCTTGACGTACTCCTCCGAGTTGTACTTATCAATCTCGGTGAGGAGCTCATCCTTATGGGCCTGCTTGGCGGCAATAGAGCTTTCTAAGCGGGCAATTTCTGATTGTCCATGGTAGTAATTGCGCAGCGGAACAGCAATGGATAACAAGACTACGAGAACAACGGCAATGATCACACCGACGCCCAGAATGTCCAGGCCTTTAGGCTGGACCGGGGTCTTCTTCCGCTTGGTGCGCTGCGCATCGCGGGCACGCGTGTGTACCGGAACGGTGTTCCGGCGCTTTGTACGAGGAGAAATAGTGCGTGCCATCGGGAAGCCATTGTATCCCGGACCGGCCCCAGTGCTGTGCGGCGCGCGTCGTGTCTCAGAAATAACACGTGTCACAGAAATTCAAAGTCTGTTCCGGTACGTGTGCCGCGTCAACTTGGGCTCTGCGGCTGCCCTCCCAACGCAAAAGGTGCCACAGTTTCCTGTGACACCTTCTGAACTAGCGCTAGCTCAGCGGACAGTCCGAGAAGACTGCCATGAGAAGCTAGTGGCAAACTTAGCCTTGGAAGCGCGGAAATGCGGAGCGGCCGGCGTAAACAGCGGCATCGCCCAGCTCCTGCTCAATACGCAGCAGCTGGTTATACTTGGCTACGCGCTCAGAGCGGGCCGGAGCACCCGTCTTGATCTGGCCACAGTTCAGGGCGACTGCGAGGTCAGCAATGGTAGTGTCCTCGGTCTCACCAGAGCGGTGGGACATCATGGTGCGGTAGCCGTTGCGGTGAGCCAGCTCGACGGCGTCAAAGGTCTCGGTCAGGGTACCAATCTGGTTGACCTTGACCAGCAGAGCGTTAGCAGCCTTCTTGTCGATACCCTCCTGGAGGCGGGCCGGGTTGGTGACGAAGAAATCATCGCCAACGATCTGAACCTTGTCACCGATAGTCTCGGTGAGCTTGGTGTAGCCCTCCCAGTCATCTTCCTGCAGCGGGTCCTCAATGGACACGATCGGGTACTTAGCAACGAGATCCTCGTAAACCTTGGCCATCTCCTCAGCGGTGTGCTCGCCGCCCTCGAAGTGGTACTTACCGTCCTTGAAGAACTCGGAGGAAGCAACGTCTAGTGCAAGAGCAACGTCCTTGCCCGGCTCGAAGCCAGCCTTCTTGATTGCGTCAACGATGAGATCGAGCGCTGCCTTGGTGGACTCGACAGACGGAGCGAAGCCACCCTCGTCACCCAGACCGGTGGACAGGCCCTTGTCCTTGATAACGTTCTTGAGTGCGTGGTAAACCTCAGTGCCCTGACGCAGCGCCTCGGAGAAGGACTCCGCGCCAATCGGGGCGATCATGAACTCTTGGACGTCCACGCCGGAGTCAGCGTGGGAGCCACCGTTGAGAATGTTCATCATTGGAACGGGCAGGACATGGGCGTTCGGGCCACCGACGTAACGGTAGAGCGGCAGGCCGGCAGACTCGGCAGCGGCCTTAGCTGCTGCGATGGAAACGCCCAGGATGGCGTTGGCGCCGAGGCGAGACTTGTTCTCAGTGCCGTCCAGCTTGATCAGGGCCTGGTCGATGAGGCGCTGGTCATCGGCCTCGAAGCCGGCAAGTTCATCAGCGATCTCTTCGTTGACGTTCTCAACGGCCTTAAGAACGCCCTTGCCCAAGTAGCGGTCACCACCGTCGCGCAACTCGTGAGCCTCGTGAACACCGGTGGAAGCGCCAGACGGAACGCCGGCGACACCGCGTGCGCCATCGTCGAGGAAGACTTCAGCCTCAACGGTGGGGTTGCCGCGGGAATCAAGAATTTCGCGTGCCATTACGTGGATGATGTCAGCCATGCTGCTTTCACTCCTATAGAGCCAAATTGATCTTGGTTTGTGTTCTGGGAGGTGCTCCCAAACCACCTGCAGCCAATTGTTCCAGAAAACTTCGGAACGTGTCGGGCTTAAACGGACAACGTGACAAAGATCTAGGAAGAGACTAGGACGTCGCAGGCTGTTCAATGGCGTAGGAATTTGCCGCTGCCGCCACTTTACGCAGGTAGTCCTCCGATTGGTTGTAGTTGAGGACGGCTGAGCGCCAGCCTTCCGGCGTGGAAAGGTCCCTATCCCCAAAACACAACAATGCGGCGGCACCTAGCGCAGCATCATCAATCTGGTTGGGATCAGCCACCCCATCGCCATTGGCATCACGACCTAAATGCTCCCACGAAGAAGCGATAAATTGCATCGGTCCGACGGCGCGATCAAAGTCGGTATCGCCGTCAATCACGCCGCCATCACTATCCGGAACCATGGTGGTGTTGTTCGTACCATCGAGAGGTATACCCACGATGGGTGGGTCGGGGTAGCCGTTCTCATCGAGTGTAGAACGGTGAAAGAGATTGCCGTTATAGGTCCCGTGACGGCTTTCAACCCAACCGATCCCCGCAAGGGTATTCCAGCGCAGATTACAGTTCGGCCAGGACTCCCGCGCAATCAACTCCGCATTGCCATAGGCCCGCAAGGCTTGATCGGGGATGCTGGTGGCATCAGCAAGCTGGTCGGACCACCACGTCAATTTATCCGCCGTGCGCCCCGGACCGTCGACATCAATATTGGGCACTTCTGCCCCGCCGACCGGTGGAAGATCCTCTGGGACAGGGGAAAGCTGCCGGAACGGGGATGGCTTACCCAGGAAGGAAAGACTCCAGGCCACCAGGGAAATGATCAGAATGATGGCTAAGACAATTCCAAGGCCACAGCCCCCGATCCTCCTAAGCCCCTGCGTCATAAAGGTGAATACTACAGCCCGTTGCGCGAAGGGGGTCTAGCGACACAGAGGGCACCACGAGGCGACTATATAGGCACGCCCTACGAAATTTGCGAAACAAAAGTTATGTCAAAATGTTCCCATGCGTAACATTCTGCGCTACACTGCAGCGTTGAACAGAGAGCCGAGGCCCCGCTGGTGCTCCACGTTCTATCACTGTCCGTTCTAGAAACGTGCTTTTCTCTTAGTCAAGGAGTTCCATGTCCATCCGTCGTATCCTCGCTACTGCTTCCGCCATTGTTACTCTGGGTGCCATCGCACCCGCTACCGCCTCCGCCGCTTCCCTCACTGAGCTGGGCGGCTTCCTTTCCCAGGGCATCCAGTCCGCTGACTGCAACGCCCTGCGCAGCACCCTCACACTCATCGATCGAAGCACTGAAGTCGAGCTTCTGACTCCGGATACCACCCGCAACCAGCTTTCGAAGAACCTCACTGCACTGGGCACCACCGAGGAACTCGGCCCGCTGGCCTTTGCCGCGGTGAAGTACGCCGGCCAGACCGCTGACCGCGCTCTCGAGTGCAAGATTGTCAAGGAAGACACCATCGCCACCGGCGGCACGGGCCTGTCCTCCAAGATTGCGGACTACGCTCCCCTACTGTCCTCCATGATCCAGAAGGGCTAGTCCTTCTTTTCTCGGGCCTTACCTTCGGCCCACAAGCGCTCCTGTTCCTCTACCCCCACGATGTCCTCTGAGCCATCAAAAAGGTAGGGCGCGCGGGAGCGCATTTTGTTGACGAAAGACATCGCAACATCATCAAGGTTGAAGGCCCCACGGCGTGCCGCGATTTCGGCGTGGAAGAGGATCTGCAGGAAGACATCGCCCAATTCCTTCAGCAGCTCAGCATCCGAAGCATGTTCCCGCACTGCCTCGGCAAACTCAGCGGACTCTTCCTCCATATATGGCAGCAGGGTCTCGTGGGTTTGATCGCGCTCCCACTCCCCTATGCGCCGCGCGCGCATCATCACCTCGCGCGCCTGCCACATCGGATCCTCCAAGGAAGGAGCGAGGATGAGCTCCGCGTGGGCGTCGATAAGCTCGCGCACCTGCGGGTGTGACGGGTCTGTGCTCACCACAACACCATGGCCTGCCGGATCTTCACCGCACAGCAACTTGTCGAAGTCCCAGCGCACCTTCACCGGAACCTCATCAGTGAAAACAACAGGTCCCTGAAGTTTTCCAATGGCCTCCATGGGGATCAAGGTGGGCCAGCGCGGATCTAACAACAGGACAGTCATAAGCAACGAGTATAGGTCTCGGATTCCCAGAACCATCGCTCCGGTTGCGCAAAAGGCCGCTTTAGGAGGTATTTTTAACCAATGACCACTTCCAATCTCACCGAATCGCCGCGCACGCACTCCGTGACGCTGTGGACGCTCGTCGCGCTCATCATCGGTTCCACGGTGGGCGCCGGAATTTTCTCTCTTCCACAAAACATTGCCTCGGTGGCCGGCCCCGGAGCCATGCTCATTGGTTGGCTCATCGCCGGCGTAGGCATGCTCTCCGTTGCCTTCGTTTTCCAAATCCTCGCGCACCGCAAGCCGCACCTCGACTCCGGTGTCTACTCCTATGTCCGCGCCGGCCTGGGTGATTTCATCGGTTTTACCTCCGGCTGGGGTTATTGGCTCGGCTCCGTCATGGCGCAGGTGGGCTACGCCACCTTGTTCTTCAACACCATCGGACACTACGTTCCCTTCTTCGACGCGGACCATCGCTGGGTTTCCGCGATCGCGGTCTCCTTGCTGTCGTGGGGTATCTTTGCTGTGCTCGCCCGCGGTATTAAGCAGGCAGCGATCATGAACATGGTGACGTCCATCGCCAAAATCGTGCCTATCCTGGCATTCATTATCATCCTCGCTTTTGTGGGTTTCAGCTGGGACAAGTTCACCCTGGATTTTTGGGGCCAAGCTTCCGACAAAACTCTTTTTGAGCAGGTACAGGGCATCATGCTCTTTACCGTGTGGGTATTCATCGGCGTGGAAGGCGCCTCGGTCTACTCCAAGCAGGCTCGCACGCGTGCCGACGTCGGCCGCGCCACTGTCATCGGCTTCATCAGCGTCTTGGCGCTGCTGGTCTCCGTGTCCACGTTGAGCTTCGGTGTCCTTACTCAGGAGGAGCTCGCTGCACTACCGGATAACTCCATGGCTTCCGTGCTCACCGCCGCCGTGGGTGAATGGGGCGGCGCGCTCATCTCGCTTGGCCTGTGCCTTTCTGTGCTTGGTGCCTACGTGTCCTGGCAGATGCTGTGCGCGGAGCCGATCGTCATGATGGCTGTCGATGGCCTTCTCCCCCGCAAGATCGGCACAGTGAACATCGCCGGCGCACCATGGGTAGCGCAGCTGATTTCCACGCTGACGATTCAGCTCTTCGTCATTGTCTTTTTCCTCAACGAGACCTCTTATAACGCCATGGTGCAGTTAGCTACAATCATGTACCTGCTGCCGTACATCTTCTCCTCGCTGTACCTAGTTCTCTTGGCCGTACGCGGCAAGGGCCTAACGCACCCGCATGCCGGCGTTCGTTTCGATTTATCTGGCCCGGACGTGGGCCGCCGCGAAAATCGCCGACACTTTTTCATCGGCTTGGTCGCCTTCATCTACTCACTGTGGCTCATCTACGCTGCTGACCCAGTCTACGTGCTGCTTGGTGCACTGGCCGTGGTCCCCAGCATGATTCCTTACGTGGCTACCCGCCTGTACAAGAAGGAACGCGTATTCAACACTTTTGAGTGGTTCGTGGTGGCACTGGTGATTATCGGCGCGGTGGCCGCGGTGTGGGGCTTGGGCACCGGCCGTTTGGTGCTTTAGAAGGCCTCGGGCTCCGAGCGATGTGACAGTACTGCATACGCGATGCAGCTGGTCAGCCAGAGCACGTGGCCGATGGCGCTGATAACGAGGAAAATGCCGCCGGTAATTTCGGCCGCTTCCTCGTTGCCGGACCACCACGTCGGCACGGTGGCTGGCCCAGTGTCCCCGAAATCGGGCAGGTTGGCGTTGCCCACAATGAAGCCGATAAACAGCAATGCCATTGACACCCACGCCCACTCCAACCGGCTTGGGTAATCAGCGCGGATGAATAGCGGGAGTAACCCGAACAACACCCAAATGCCAACTAGGAAGATCCCAAACATCACCAACATGAAGGTGAGCCAGCCGCCGTTCTCACCGCTGAATTTGATAACCAGGGAGACGGGGATACTGAACAACGCCGCGAACATCCACACCACCATCATGATGATTCGGGGATTAGCTCTACTAGGCCCACTGTGGTTGTTCGCGGCGTTCATTATTTTTCTCCTACGCTAATGACGTTCTTTTTAGTCTTAGCACCGCTGACGTCAACGCGCTCGAGTTCAAACATCGACGCTAGGAAGTCTGCCACCCATTGCAGCAGCTCAATGTCACGCAACTTGGGGTCGGTGACATTGCGGCCAGCCTTGGGGAAGTTGAGCTGGATGGCCTTGGCCGCTGCACGGTAATTGGAGCCCGGGAAGAGGCGCTTGAGGCGCACTTGTTTGGAATCCGCCAGCTCCACCGGGTGAACCTTGATGCGTGTGCCCTGCACCGTGATATCGCTGACCCCGGCCCGGCGGGCCTGGTGGCGCAGGCGCGCTACCGCGAGAAGGCGTTCCACAGGCTCCGGGACAGGCCCGTAGCGGTCCTGCATTTCTTCCACCACGTGTGCCAGGTCCGCGTTGTCCTTGGAAGCTGCCAGCTTGCGGTAAACCTCCAGACGGAGGCGTTCGGAGTTGATGTAGGACTCCGGGATATGAGCATCCACCGGCAAGTCGATGCGGATTTCCTTTGGTCCTTCGTCCGTGACGACGGGCGTCTCACCGCGGGCAAGCGCTTTGAAGGTCTCTACGGCCTCGCCGACAAGGCGCACGTAGAGATCGAAGCCCACGCCGGCGATGTGGCCGGACTGCTCAGCGCCGAGCACGTTGCCGGCGCCGCGCATCTCAAGGTCCTTCATGGCCACTGCCATACCGGCGCCCAGATCGTTGTTCTGAGCGATGGTGGCCAAGCGGTCATAGGAGGTCTCCGTCAGCGTGGCGCCCTTCGGGTAGAGGAAGTAGGCGTAGCCGCGCTCGCGGGAGCGGCCCACGCGCCCGCGCAACTGGTGCAGCTGGGATAGGCCCATGTGGTGGGCGTTTTCCACAATGAGGGTATTCGCATTAGCGATGTCCAGGCCGGTTTCCACGATGGTGGTACACACCAGGACGTCGAATTCGCGATCCCAGAAGCCTTGGACGGTGCGCTCAAGCACGTCCTCATTCATCTGGCCGTGTGCCACGACGATTCGGGCCTCAGGCACCAGGTCCCGCAGCTCGCGGGCTTTCTTTTCGATGTCAGCGACCTTGTTGTGGATGAAGAAGACTTGGCCGTCGCGCAGCAGCTCGCGGCGGATGGCCGCGGCCACCTGCTTATCCTCGTACGCGCCCACATAGGTCAGGACCGGGTGGCGGTCCTCCGGCGGGGTCAGGATGGTGGACATCTCGCGGATGCCCGCCATGGACATCTCCAAGGTGCGCGGAATCGGTGTCGCGGACATGGTGAGCACATCCACGCTGGCTTTGAGTGCCTTGATGTGCTCCTTGTGCTCAACACCGAATCGCTGCTCCTCATCCACCACGATGAGGCCCAAGTTCTTCCACTGCACGCCAGTCTGCAACAAGCGGTGCGTGCCGATGACGATATCCACGGAACCATCCGCCAAACCGGCGAGAATCTCCTTAGACTCCTTGGCCGAAGTAAAGCGCGAGAGCACCTCGATATCCACTGGGAAGCCCTGCATGCGCTCGCGGAAGGTATCGGCGTGCTGTTGCGCCAGCAGCGTCGTGGGCACAAGAACCGCCACCTGCTTGCCATCTTGCACCGCCTTGAAGGCTGCGCGCACTGCCACCTCGGTCTTGCCGTAGCCCACATCACCGACGACCACGCGGTCCATCGGCACCGTAGATTCCATATCTTCCTTGACGGCATCGATGGCCAGCATTTGGTCTTCCGTCTCGATGAAGGGGAAGTTATCCTCCATCTCCGCCTGCCACGGGGTATCGGGCCCAAACTGGTGGCCCGGTGCTGCCTGGCGCTTGGCATAAAGCTCCACCAGCTCACCGGCGATCTCGCGCACCGCGGCACGCGCCTTCTTCTTGGTGTTCTTCCAATCCGAGCCGCCCATCTTGGACAGCGTCGGCGCCTCACCGCCGGTGTATTTGCTCAGTAGATCCAACGAATCCATGGGTACCCACAGCTGGTCGGCAGGCTGCCCGCGCTTGGACGCCGCATACTCCAGCACGATGTACTCGCGGCGGGAGGTCTCATCACCGGATTGGACGGTGCGCTCGGCCATCTTGAGGAATTTGCCGATGCCATGGGTCTCATGCACCACGTAGTCGCCCTGCTTCAAGGCGAGAGGATCCACGCGGTTGCGGCGCTTTGCTGGGCGACGCTTCGCCCCCGCAATATCGCCCACACGGTTACCTGTCAGATCGGTTTCCGTGATGACGACCAGTGGCAGCGCCTCAGCATCCTTCAGCTTACGCACCTTCGGGAACACCAGACCCGCATGGGACAAGGCCTGGTAGAGAGTGACCTCACCAGGGCTCGGCTCCCAGCCAGGAGTAGCCACCTTGGTGGGAATGCCCTTTTCCGCGAAGCGCTCCACCATGCGCTTGATCGCACCCCGCGCAGGGGCAATGAAAGCGGCACGTCCGCCGGCGGTGGTGTGCGCCAAAAGCTGCGCCATCATGGCATCTATCTCTGGGATATCACCACGCGGAGTAGGTCCGGGCTCAAAGTCCAGTGGCAGGGTCTCCGATTCGGCGGCGGCGAACATCCCCGGCGGGGCAAAAGTCCACAGCGGGGACTCGATATTCCGGCATGTCGCCTCAAGGGACTCATAGGAGCGGTAACTCGACGCCGAGGTATCCAAACCCTCGGCCGCCAGCGGACCATCCGCGCCCATCGCGGCGGCCTCCCAGCCAGCGGCCAAGAACTCGGCATCGGTGGATTCCAAGTCTGCAATACGGGTGCGGATCTTTTCCGGTGCCACGAGCAACACATGGGTGCCTGCTGCAAGGAGCTCGGGGAGGGTGACAAAGGGTTCGGCGGCAAGCACCGCCAGCACAGCTTCCATACCTTCAGCCGGGATGTGCTCCCCTACCTTGGTCAGAAGCTCCGCCAGCGCCGCGTTGCCCCCAAACTTCTGCGCCAGCTCGCGGGCACGTGCGGCAACCTCATTAGTGATCGGCAGCTCGCGAGCGGGATAGATTGCAACCTCACCGACCTCAATCTCCGGGATGGCGCGCTGGTCCGCCACGGAGAACTGGCGGATATCCGTAATCTCATCGCCCCAAAACTCGACGCGTACCGGGTAATCGGAGGTGGTGGGAAAAACATCGAGAATGCCGCCGCGCGTGGCGTATTCACCGCGCTTGGCCACCATATCCACGTGCTTATAGGCGCGAAACTCCAGCTCCGACAAGATATGTGAAAGCTCGTGCTCATCTTCTTCCTTCAGGAAGATGGGTGCACGCCCCTCCACCTTGCTCAGGATGGGTTGGCAATACCCGCGGGCAGAGGTCACCACGACCTGGGCTTTGCCTGCCCCCACCAGGTCGAGCACACGCGCGCGCTTGCCGACGATATCCGGGGCCGGCGACAGCCTCTCGTGTGGAAGTGTCTCCCAAGCCGGGAAATAAGCCACCTTATCCCCCAGCATGGCCGTCAGCTCCGCGGTGAGGTCCTCCGCCTCACGCCCGGAGGCAGTCACCACCAGCACCGGCGCATGATGCGCCAGCGTACCGATGGCCCACGGGCGTGCCTGGTCGATGCCAGTAATGTGCAATGAGGCTTCCCCCACTTGGGAGGCGAGGCCTTTAAGTTTCGGATCTGAGGCGGCTACCTTGAGCAGCCCGCCCAGCATCGGCGTTGCCACCTACTTAGCTCCCTTCAACTTCGGTGCTGCTTCCATGCCCGAAAGACCATTCCAGCACAAGTTAACGATGTGTGCTGCGACGGTCTCCCGCGAAGGCTCGCGTTCATCCAGCCACCACTGTGCCGTGGTGGCCACCATGCCGACGAGCGCCTGGCCGTAAAGCACCGCCAGCTCGGAGTCGAGACCACGGTGTTCGAAGGCCTCACCGAGGATATGCGCAATCTGATTTACCGCCGTGTTCAACAACGTAGAAAAGCTACGCTCCTCCCCTGGCTTGGAATCACGCACGAGGATCAAGAAACCATCGGTCTCCTCCTCCACGTAGGTCAGCAAGGCGACGACCCCCTGCTCAATGCGCTCGCGCCACGACCCTGTCTGCAGTGAATCCGTCACAACCTTCTCTAACGCGACAAGCTCACGGTCAATGACGACAGCATAGAGGCCTTCCTTGCCGCCAAAGTGCTCATAGACCACCGGCTTGGACACACCAGCGCGTGCTGCAATGTCCTCGACGCTGGCACCATCGAAGCCGCGTTCTGCGAAGGCTGCACGCCCAATGGAGATCAACTGCTCACGGCGCTCACGCCCGGTCATCCTTTGTCGAACCATGCCTTCTACTGTATCTCCCCCACTGGACATGGCCCGCACCAGCTAAAAGTCGGCCGTTAACCGCGCGCCCGAAAGTCTCGGGCACCTGTTTAGGTCTAGCCGACACCTGTCATGTAATATGTCCTCCAGCGCTCATATTATGTGCGCGTTTCCCCATGGTGTAATCGGCAACACTACGGTTTTTGGTACCGTCATTCTAGGTTCGAGTCCTGGTGGGGAAGCAAGATAAAACACCACCTAGCCTGCATTTATTCAGCGTTAGGCGGTGTTTGTTTTCTTTTCTTCCGACCACGCTTAAAGCCCCTGATTTCGGCCTTCCGCGCAATCGATGCCACCTGCGCCGCGGTGTAGTTCAAGGGGGCAATGCCGGCTCGCGGAAGCACCCACCCGCGCCAATACGCCATCACTGCAAGGCCAAAGCCCACGAAGGGCGAGATGATCATGCCAAGGGCGAACTTATCAAAGTGGGCGAAGGACGCCATTACGATTCCTGTAAGCACCGCCGGCACGGCATAGAGCGGGCTGCCGCCAAAGACTGAGGGAATCTGGCCTGAAGCAACATCGCGCACCATTCCGCCGCCCACTGCGGTCAAGACGCCCAAGAATACGCAGGCAATAAACGGCATACCGTAGGCCAGAGCCTTCACGCAGCCAGTTGTGCACCACACGCCCAAGATGACAGCATCCGCGTGCTCGAGGAAGATCTCCCAGGCCTTGCCCTTTAGGTCCGTCAAGAAAGCAATGAGCGCGCCCACACACGCCAGCGTGAGATACAGCGGATCAGAGATAGCCGCTGCCGGACCGCTGGCTATCAGCATGTCACGGATCATGCCGCCCGCCAGCGCCGAAAAGAGCGCCAGAAAGACGAAACCAATAATGTCAAATTCCCTACGGCGTGCAATCGTGCCTCCAATAATGCCGTTGAGCACAACACCGATGAGGTCAAAGACTTGGTACAGGGAATGGATGAGCGGGTCGACGTCCTGAATCACAGATACTGACCATAGCGCACTGCTCACATATCAATGGTGGATTTGTTTCAGTTCACTATCGCTACCCCCGTGCCGCCTCAGTGTGACTCAAAGGAACCCTACTGACGGTCGTCTTTACCAAACGTGCAGACCTGGAAGTACAGACCCCCAGGTGGGCGTCGTGAAGCACCAACACATTGCTTGGCGACGACCAGCGAGTCTGCACTTTCAGGTCTGCACTTTTGCGAGTTTCAAGAGCCTCCGCATGGGCACGCCGCTGGCACAGCTCGGAGCTGGCGGGCCGTGCCTACGAGAAAATCGTAAACGGTTAGCCCTTCGCCTCCGGCGTCGCATAGGGGCTGCGGGAGGAGTCCACCACCTGGCCCGCGTGGGCGGAGTGGGCGGTGGCGGTTTGGTCGAAGACTAAGGCGGCGGGCTTGACGCGCACGTCGGGCTTCTCACCTTTGTTGACCATGACGTACTGCCCCATCATTCCCTCGTCCTCATGCAGCAACATGTGGCAGTGGTACATGTACGGGATGGTCTTGTCCGGGAAGTGTCCGAACTCCACCAACAGGCGTGCGGTCACCTTCGGTGGAAGGTTAACAATGTCCTTCCACCCGGAGTTGAAGACCTTCATCTTCTCATCGCCGTCCCAGTCCAGAACCTTGAAGCGGGCGTTGTGGATGTGGAAGTTGTGCGGCCAGTCAGAGTTCTCGTTGGTCACGGTCCAGATCTCCGGGGCGTCGTGGTCGATGACGGTATCCACACGTGCCATGTCCATCTGCTCACCGTTGATCATGAAGGTGTTGAGCACGAACTCACGCTCTTCAAGGCCCTGCGTGGACGGGGTCTTCGCCGCCGCGGGGTCAAGTGTTGCCGGCAGGGCGGGGGCTTCCGGCGCGGACTCTTCCGGCCCGGAAATGGTGAGCAGGTCGAAGGAATCTTGGAAGCCGAAATCGGCCGCATCCTTGTCCTTGGGCACCCCGAAGTTATCCTTGCGCGGCACCGAGCGCAGCGTGACCTCTTTACCGGGTTCCAGGTCCACGATGATTTCGGCACGCTCGCCGGGGCCAAGCAGGAGGGTATCGGCTTCGACGGGGGCGTCGAGAAGCCCTGTGTCCGTGGCGATGACGTGGAAGGGGCCGTTTGTAAGCTCCAGTGTGTAGAAGCGCATCGAAGCGCCGTTGAGCAGGCGCAGGCGGACCCGGCGCGTGGTGGCGTCGAAGCGCGCATTGGTGATGCCGTTGACCAGAGGCGTGGTGCCCAGAAGGCCCAGAGTGTTGTCACTCTTTTCGTCGATCTGCCCGTCTTCGGTGAACTTCGCATCCATGATGACGACTGGGATATCGTCCACGCCGTAGTCCTGCGGCAAGTCCAGGTCATCGGCAACGTCGTCATCGATGAGGAACATGCCCGCCAGACCGCGGTAGGCGTGCGTGGCCGTGGCCATGTGCGGGTGCGGGTGGTACCACAGCGTGGCCGCGGGCTGGATGATCTCCCACTCGGGCTTCCAGGTCTTGCCCACCTCAATCGGCGAGTGCGGGCCGCCATCCGAGTAGGCCGGCAGCTTCATGCCATGCCAGTGCACCGTGGTCATTTCAATAAGGTCGTTGGTGATCTCCGCGCGGACCTTCTCACCGCGGCGGGCGCGCAGCGTGGGGCCTAAGAAGGGACCGTTAAAACCCCACGTCCGGGTGCGGTCGTTGCCGGGAAGAATTTCCGAGTAGCCGTCCCGGGCGGTGAGCTTGAATACGCGTGTGCCGTCACTCACCTCCCCTTCCTCCACGGGTGGGATGGGCAGGGGGCGCGGCTCACCGTCGTAGCCCAGCGGTTCCGGCTGATTCTTCGATCCCGAGGTGGAGCACGCACCCAGCCCCATTACGGCGGCACCGGCAACGGTGAGCACGGAACCCTGGACGAAGATGCGGCGGGAGATGGTAGGGCGAGCGGAGATAGACATGCTCCCCAGGATAGAGATCAGGTAAACCTTAGGCCGCGGATTAGGCCCAGCCGGGCTTAAGATCACAGTCATGACTTCGCGTTCTCCGTCTCCTCACGGTTCGTCACCCTCCTCAGAATCCGCCAATGCCCGCCGCTTCATCTGGTCGAATGGCCTGCAGGGAGTGGGTGATCAATTCCTCTCCGGCAAGACTGTCCTGCCCTGGCTGTTTAGCGCCGCCGGAGTCGCGAGTTTCTTTACGGGCTTGCTGGTTCCTTTGCGCGAGTCCGGGTCTATGCTCCCCCAAGCCGCCTTGACTCCGTGGGTGCTCACCCACCCAGCTCGCAAGCGCTTGTGGGTGCTGGGCTCGGTGGGCCAAGGTCTGTGCGCGGCGATCATCGCGGCAGCTGCCGTGCTTGTTCGAGGTCCCCTCCTCGGCCTCATCGTCTGCCTCGCGCTTGCTGCGCTTGCCGTGCTGCGCGCGCTGTGTTCGCTGACCGGCAAGGACGTGCAGGGCCGGACCATCTCCAAGGGGCACCGCGGCGTGGTCACCGGCCGGGCCACGCAACTCGGCGGCGCGGTTACCTTGACTACCGGCGGCATCCTCGCTGTTCTCGGCGATCTCCCGCGCTGGGGGCTAGCGGTGTTGCTGGCTATCGGTGCGGCCACCTGGTTTATCGCAGCAGCGGTCTTTCGCAGCATCGAGGAGCCGGTACCGGAAGACTCCGGGCAGAAGGGTATGAACCGCAGCTGGTGGACAGATACCTGGCAGTTGTATACACAGGATGCGCGCTTCCGCAGCTTCGTCAACGTCCGCGCCCTGCTGCTGGTGTCCGCCCTGTCCACCTCCTTCATCGTGGTGCTTTCGCAAAGCATCGGCTCGCAGGCTTTGACTGGGCTCGGCGGCTTCGTCTTGGCCTCGGGTTTGGCCAGTCTCGTGGGCGGCCGGGTATCCGGTGTGCTCTCGGATAAGTCGTCGCGCTTGGTCATGTCCTGGGCCGCGGGTGCCGCGGCGATCATTTTGCTGGGCATCGTGGCCTGCGCCGCGTGGGCGCCGACGGCGGTGAGCATGTGGGCGCTTCCCCTCGGCTTCTTCCTGGTCAATCTTGCGCACGCCGCCATCCGCGTGGCTCGCAAGACTTATGTGGTGGACATGGCTGGTGAGGATAAGCGCACCCGCTACGTCGGAGCCGCAAACACCATGATGGGCGTCATCCTCCTCGTGATCGGCGGCATCTCCGCCGTGATCGCTCTGGCGGGCCCCTCAGCAGCCATTGTGTTCTTGGCCTGTATCGGCTTACTCGGTGCCTGGCGCGCCCGCGCACTTCCGGAGGTCTCACGCGAAAAATAGAACGCAGGCGTTATGATGAAAAAAGTAAGTCCTGACATCCCCAATCACAGGAGAAGCACACACTCGTGGCTGAAGTAACGAACTGCGCCGCCATCGTCCTCGCCGCAGGCGCAGGTACCCGCATGAAATCCTCAACCCAAAAGACGTTGCATGAGATTGGCGGGAGGTCACTTCTCGGCCACGCCCTCCACGCAGCAGCTGGTCTAAACCCGGAGCACCTGGTGGTCGTCGTCGGCCATCAGCGCGACCAGGTCTCCCCCGCCGTCGATGCCATCTCCGAGGAGCTGGACTGCGCGGTCTCCCAGGCCGTCCAAGAGGAGCAAAACGGTACCGGCCACGCCGTCCAGTGCGGCCTAAGTGCTGTGCCTGATTTCGACGGCACCGTCATCGTGACTAACGGTGACGTTCCGCTTCTGCGCCCGGAGACCTTGCGTCAGCTGCACGAGGCCCATTCCGGCGATGGTAATGCCGTGACTGTGCTGTCCATGACCCTGGAGGATCCCACCGGTTACGGCCGCGTGCTGCGCGCCGAGGATGGTTCTGTCACCGCCATCGTGGAGCAGAAGGATGCCTCCGAGGAGCAGCGCACGGTGCGCGAGGTCAACTCCGGCGTCTTCGCCTTTGACGGCGCCGTGCTTCGCGACGCCCTGACGAAGCTCAACCCCGATAACGCCCAGGGCGAGCTTTACATCACCGATGTTCTGGAAATCGCCCGCGAGGCGGGCCACCGCGTCGGCGCACACGTCGCCGCCGATCCGGAGGAGCTTTCCGGTGTGAACGACCGCGTGCAGTTGGCCGCGGCCGGCCGCCTTCTCAACCGCCGTGTGGTCGAGGACGCCATGCGCGGCGGCGCCACCATCGTTGATCCCGATACCACTTGGATCGGCGTCAACGTGACCATTGGCCAGGACGTTGTCATTCACCCCAATACCCAGCTGTGGGGTGCGACGACCATCGCCGATGGCGCCGAGATTGGCCCCGACACCACCCTGACCAACATGCAGGTAGGAGCAGGCGCCAGCGTGGTGCGCACGCACGGCTTCGACTCCGTCATTGGCAGCAATGCGCAGATTGGCCCGTTCACCTACATCCGCTCCGGCGTCATCGTGGGTGAAGAAGGCAAGCTGGGCGGCTTCGTCGAGGCGAAGAAGGCCCAGATTGGTCGCGGTACCAAGGTTCCTCACCTGACCTATATCGGCGATGCCACCGTGGGTGATTACTCCAACATTGGTGCCTCCTCCGTCTTCGTCAACTATGACGGCGTCAACAAGCACCACACCACCATCGGCAGCCACGTGCGCACCGGTTCAGACACCATGTTCATTGCTCCCGTTACCGTCGGTGATGGCGCCTACTCCGGTGCGGGTACAGTAATTAAGGATGACGTTCCTGCGGGAGCGCTCGCGGTCTCCGGCGGCAAGCAGCGCAACATCGAAGGTTGGGTGCAAAAGAAGCGTCCGGGCACGCCGGCGGCAGAAGCCGCCGACAAGGCACAGGGCGCCGAAGCTGACGAACAGACCACTAACTAACGACAAGTAAAGGGATATCTACTGATGACTGGCAAGGTTACCGGCAGCAGCAAGAACATGATGCTCTTCACCGGGCGCGCTCACCCGGCGTTGGCTGAAGCTGTGGCCAAGGAGCTCAAGACCGATCTGGTGCCGACCACCGCCCGCGATTTCGCCAACGGTGAGATCTTCATTCGCTTCGAGGAGTCCGTCCGTGGTGCAGACTGCTTCGTGATGCAGTCCCACACCCAGCCGCTCAACAAGTGGCTGGTAGAGCAGCTCATCATGATTGATGCGCTCAAGCGCGGCTCCGCCAAGCGTATTACCGCCATCCTGCCCTTCTACCCGTACGCACGCCAGGACAAGAAGCACCTGGGCCGCGAACCCATTTCTGCCCGCCTGGTGGCAGACTTGCTGGCCGCTGCCGGTGCCGACCGCATCGTGTCCGTAGACCTGCACACCGACCAGATCCAGGGCTTCTTCGATGGCCCAGTCGATCACATGCACGCGATGCCGATCCTGACCGACTACATCAAGTCCAAGTACCCGATGGACAACTTGGCCGTGGTCTCCCCCGATGCCGGCCGCGTGAAGGTCGCGGAGAAGTGGGCACACGAGTTGGGCGATGCCCCGCTGTCCTTCGTCCACAAGACTCGCTCCACCACCGAGGCCAACAAGACCGTATCCAACCGCGTCGTCGGTGACGTGGAGGGCAAAGACTGCATCCTGCTCGATGACATGATTGATACCGGCGGCACCATCGCGGGCGCAGTCCGCGTGCTCAAGGAAGCCGGCGCCAAATCCGTGGTTATTGCTTGTACCCACGGTGTCTTCTCCGACCCGGCACGCGAGCGCCTGTCCGAGTGCGGCGCTGAAGAGGTCATCACCACCGATACGCTGCCGCAGTCCACCGAGGGCTGGGACAACCTCACGGTCCTGTCCATCGCCCCGCTGCTGGCTCGCACCATCCACGAGATCTTCGAGAACGGTTCCGTGACCACTCTGTTTGAGACTCACTAAATTTTGTTCAGCGACAGCGCTGCTGCTAGAATCTTGTGCGTCTCGGCGAGGGAGAAATCCGTTATCGACGCGATAGCACAAGTTAAGCAGTGAATCTTGTATTTAAGCCTGCGATGACTCGTCCAAGACGTCCATCGGCAGGCTTTTGTCGTATCTACACGGTCCTTCATCAGCCCTTGCCGCACAACGATACTTTAAGGAGATTTACTTATGGCTTCTGAGCGCCCCGTAGTGAAGGCTGAAGTCCGTTCTGAGTTTGGCAAGGGCTTCGCTCGCCGTCTGCGCGCTGCCGGCAAGGTCCCAGGCGTTGTCTACGGCCACGCCGTCGACGTTCTGCACTTCGCCGTTGACCGTCTGGAAATGACCGCAGTCGTCCGTAACCAAGGTGTTAACGCCGTGTTCGAGCTGGAGCTCGAGGGCGAGCAGCACCTCGTCATGGTCAAGCACATCGACCAGAACGTCCTGACCTTCGACATCGACCACATCGACCTGCTCTCCATTAAGCGTGGCGAGAAGGTTGAGGTTGAGGTGCCGCTCGCCATCGAGGGCGAGCCGGCTCCGGGCCTCATGTTCATCCAGGATGCCGACGTGCTGCTGGTCGAGTCCGACGTACTCAACATTCCGGAAGAGATCGCCGTTTCCATCGAGGGTCTCGAGGATGGCACCGTGGTTACCGCTGGCGACATCACCCTGCCGGAGGGCACCACCCTCGTGGCCGAGGAAGACACCGTCATCGTCTCCATCTCCGAGCCGGAGGTTGATGAGGACGTCGAGGCTGCCGCTGAGGCTGCTGAGGAAGGCGGCGCTGAGGCTGGCGCCGAGTCCGCCGATGAGGGCGCTTCCGAGGAGAAGAAGGACGAGGAGTAAAGCTCCTCTCCCCCTCACCTATCTAGCGCACCGCGCCTGGTCCCCTGCTTTGCTGGGGCGGGCGCGGTTCGCCGTTTTCACCCTCGCGCTGTTTAGAATGGGCAGCGTGACTTCTTCTCCCTTTCTCGTCGTTGGTCTAGGAAACCCCGGCCCGAAGTACACCGGTACCCGCCACAACATTGGCTTTGACGTGGCTGATGAACTAGCCCGCGAGCTGCTTACTTCCTTTTCCGTTCACAAGAAAAACAAACACGGATGTCGCCGAAGCGCGGCGTGGGGACGCCAAGGTGATCGTCGCCAAGCCGCGCAGCTTTATGAACCTGTCCGGCGGACCCATCAAGGCCCTCGCCCAATACTTCAACGTCGCCGCTGACCACATCATCGTCGTCCACGATGAGCTGGAGCTTGACTTCGCCGCCATCAAGCGCCGCCTCGGCGGCGGGGACCACGGCCACAATGGCCTGCGCTCCACCACGAAATCTCTGGGCACCAAGGACTATCAGCGGCTTTCCGTGGGCATCGGCCGTCCACCTGGCCGCATGGACCCAGCCGCGTTTGTTCTCAAGCCGTGGAGCAAACAGGAAGTCCAGGAAATTCCCATCGTCTGTGCTGATGCGGTGGATGAGATTCTTCGCGCGTTAGACTAACCGGCATGAAGCTCGCTACTCTCCGCACCAGTTTTGGCACCTGCGCTATCCGTATTGACGGCCCCAACGTGGGCACCGAGCTGGATTATGAGGACGTCGGCGAATTGCTGGCCAGTCCAGACTGGCGTAAAGCCGCGCAGCTCTCCGGCGAGCCGGTGGTTTTTGAGGATTCAGACCTAGCCCCCGTTATCCCGAACCCGGGCAAGATTATCTGCGTTGGCGTCAACTACGCCAAGCATGCCCGGGAGATGGGCCGCGAGCTTCCCACACAGCCCACGCTCTTCATCAAGTTCCCGGAGGCTCTGACCGGCCCCTTCGACGATGTCTATGTCCCGGACTATGCCACGAAAAAGCCGGACTATGAAGGAGAGCTCGCCGTAGTCATGGGCCGCCGCGCGCACCGGGTAAGCGTGAAAGATGCACTGGACTATGCGGCCGGCTATGCCATCATGAACGACTACACTCTGCGGGATTATCAGCGCGCTACCACGCAGTTCCACGCCGGCAAATCCTTCTACCGCACCGCTGGTTTCGGACCATGGTTGACCACGGCTGATGAATGGGCCCCGGGCAAGGCCGCGCGGCTTAGGACGACCGTCGACGGCGACGTGCGCCAAGATGACAACACTGATGATCTCATCTTCTCCGTGGCCGAGCTCATCGCCTTCTGTTCCTCCCTCTACCCTCTTAATCCGGGCGATGTCATTGCCACCGGCACTCCGGAAGGCGTGGGCTTCGCGCGCGGTGAACAGGCGCTGCTGGGCAACGGCTCCCGCACCCGCATCAGCATCGAAGGTCTTGGGGCAATCGAAAACACCACGCGCTTCGGTGAGCCACCCGCTGCTGGTGGCTGCGGCGACGACTGCTCTTGTCACGGCCGTTAACATTCATCTATATCCAGGATCTTCAGCGAAAACTGACAGGCTTCGTTAGGGTGGGGCACCACACTTGCCCGACCGACCAAGAAGGATGAGCCTTAATGACTCTTCGTTCCCGCTTTACCGCCGCCGGCATCGCGCTCTTCGCGAGCACCGCGCTGGTTGCGTGCTCTTCAGATAAAGAGGCCGATCCCGCCCCGACGCCGACTCCCGCGCCTGTGGAAACCGTGACGGAAACAGCCGCTGCAACTGGCGCGGCCCAGGGCGATGATGACGACGATGACCGCGATGACGACGCCCAGCAGCCTGCCAACACGGCTGGCGCCGGGGACGCCGGAAATGCAGAGAATTCCGGGAAACTCACCGGTGATGAAGCATTCGAGAAAGCTTTAGCCCATGCCGGCGTTGATGCCCAGGCCGTCACAGAGAAGGAAGTCGACTACGACGATGGTGACGACGGCAAGGGCCCGCACTGGGAGATTGAATTCAAGGCCAACGGCCAGGAACACGAGCTCGATGTCGATGCCGCCAGCGGAGCGGTAACGCAACACGAAGTAGACTAAGCACACGCTTAATCCGGTTCCCATTCCTTAGCCCACGTTTAGGTATTTCCCCAGCTAAGGGGTAAATTTAGAGGTATGAGTTCACAGTCTAAGAAGTCTGCCACCAAGCCGCCGAAGCTAGACAAGCAAGCCTATGAGGACGAGCTCAAGCGCCTCCAGGCAGAGCTCGTCGAGATGCAGCAGTGGGTCGTTGAGACCGGCGCCCGCGTGGTCATCGTCATGGAAGGCCGCGACGCCGCCGGCAAGGGTTCCGCCATCAAGCGTATTACGCAATACCTAAACCCGCGTACTTGCCGCATCGAAGCACTGCCCAAGCCCACCGACCGCGAGGCGGGCCAGTGGTACTTCCAGCGCTACATTGAAAAGCTGCCCACCGCAGGCGAGATCGTCATCTTCGACCGTTCCTGGTACAACCGCGCCGGCGTGGAACGCGTCATGGGCTTTTGCTCCCAGCAGGAATACGTTCGCTTCCTCCACCAGGCCCCGCTGCTGGAGCACATGCTCATCGAAGATGGCATCATTCTGCTTAAGTACTGGTTCTCCGTCTCTGACGAGGAGCAGCTCGCGCGCTTTAAATCCCGCCGCAACGATCCGCTGCGCCGCTGGAAGCTCTCCCCCATGGACCTGCAGTCCATCACCCGCTGGGAAGACTACTCGCGTGCCAAGGACGAGATGTTCGTCCACACGGATACCCCATCCTCGCCGTGGTACACCGTGGAATCTGAGGATAAGAAGCGCTCACGCATCAACGTGATCAACCACATCCTCAAGACAGTTCCCTACCAGCACGTGGAGCAGGACGTACCGGAGATACCGAGCCGCCCCGAGCTCGAGGCCGAATACGTCCGCCCGCCGCGCAACGACTTTGCCTACGTCCCAGATGTCGCGGCCGACTTGGAGCGTGCCAAGGTCAACGGCGACGGCAAGAAGCAGGGAAAGAAAAAGAAGGGCAAGAAGGACAAAAAGAAGAAGTAGTACTTTCGGCATGTACTACCATGGCCGTCTATGAGAGTTTCCCGCACCGTACGCGCCTTCCTGACCTCGGTGCGCTTGGGAGACGCGCTACTCGCAGGAGTCGCGGGGCTCGTAGCGGCCTTTTATTGTGCCTTGGCATTTTCCTCCCCCGGAACGGTGGAAGTTGTCGAGGCTCTCTTGTCGCTACTGTTCATACCGCTTTTCTTAGTCTGGCGCTCGAAGCCTGTCGTGAGCGCAACAGGATTCCTAGTTCTGCTCCTGGCCTGGGCTGTCATATGGATGAACCAGCTCCCCACCAATAGCGGCCTCACCCCATGGGCGTTGACCGCCCCCATGGCCGTGTACACCACCTCGCGGTACATCACCCAGAGACTGATTCCGCGGGTGGTTCTGTTCATCACCGTGATCGGTACCTTTATCTCCCCCTTCATGTGGCGCATCGACACTGAGACCTACCTTCTGCGCTATGAGGTCGACACACCCTTCCTTGCCATGGTGGTGGCTCACTGGGCGGTGCTGGGAAGCACGTATTTCATCGCTGCCCGGTATTTTGACCGTGATCGCCAACGGGAGATACTAGCGCGCGAGCGCTTCCACCAAGCACAAGAAGAAGAACGCCTCCTCATTGCACGGGAACTTCACGATGTCCTTGCCCATTCCCTCACCCTGATTAAGGTTCAGGCTAATGCAGGCATCATTGCAGCGACTGCGGACTCCGGCGCGGCTGAAGAAGCACTTCTTTCGATCCGCGATAATGCGGATACCGCCCTGCGCGAGGTTCGCGGAATCGTCGCTGCCTTGCGCTCACCCCGACCCACGGCTCTGGAGCCTGCTCAACAACTTGAGCACATCGAAGGAATCCTCGAAGGCTTCCGCGCTGCTGGGCTGAAAGTCGACGCAAACCTCCCAGCTGAATACGCCGTGCCGTCGTTGGTGCAGATGGCATTGGTGCGCATTACCACGGAGGGCTTGACGAATGCTCTGCGCCATCAGGGCGTCGGCACGCATGTCGTGGTTGAGCTTGTACTTGATGACGCCGCCGCGCTCACCCTCACCTCCACCAATCCTCATCCCACGCCAAGCAACGTCGCGGGCAGCGGCGTGGGCTTAGTCGGAGTGGCGGAACGAGCCCGTTCGCTCGGCGGTCGCCTCGACTATTCCGGCGATGCTCATTCCTTTTCCTTGCACGCACAGATACCGATGAAGGAGACCAAGGATGCCACACAGCAGATCTAGAATCCGCGTCTTATTGGCCGATGATCAAGCAATGCTGCTCTCAGCGTTGTCTACCATCCTCACTGCGCAAGAAGACATCGAGGTCGCGGCCACCGCGGCCACGGGGGCGGATGCCGTGGCAGCAGCACTAAGCCACCACATTGATGTGGCTATCCTCGACATTCGCATGCCCGGCATGGACGGCATCGGAGCGGCTCAAGCCATACTCGAGCGCAAGCCCGAGTGCCGCATCATCATGCTCACCACATTCAATGATGAAGAACTCGTGGCGCGGTCCATCTCCGCTGGCGCCCACGGCTTCCTGCTGAAGGATGCCGACCCAGAGGTTCTTGTGACCGCCGTTCGCAACGTGGCGCAAGGAGAATCGGTGCTGGCCGCCGGGGTAACCGGCCCAGTGCTGGAGGCTTATCGCTCGGCGCTGACGCGCGAAAACCTCAGCGCCCAGGAACGCCAAGGACTCAGTCTTGTAACACGCCGCGAGATGGAAGTGCTTTCGCTCATCGCGCGTGGTGCTACAAATGCGGAGATAGCCGCCGACATGGTCATCGCAGAAACCACGGTGAAAACTCACGTCTCCGCGCTCATGTCTAAACTCGCCGCACGTGACCGAGTGGCCCTCGTTCTCTTAGCGCAGCGTGCTGGGGTTGCCTAAGCTCCTACCACGGTAGGAGGTCTGCTCGCTGAAGACCATCATGCAGGCGGATTCCTTTATGATGAGCCCCGGCGATACTGCATTTTATGAATTGCGATATCTCTTTTGAGCACATCTCGAAGTCTTTTGGTCGGCAACGAGTGCTCGATGACATTTCTTTCCGTATCTCTCCTGGCAGCGTGCATGCGCTCCTCGGGCGCAACGGGGCAGGAAAATCGACGCTCTTTTCCATCCTCTTAGGTCTCCTGCCGCCTGACTCAGGCTCCATCAACGTGGCGGGCCAACCTTGGAACCGCAATGTGCTTCGCCGCATTGGTGCCTCAGTGAACGGGCCAGCCTTTTATGGCCATCTGTCTGCCTCGGCGAATCTTCGCGTTCACGCTCGACTTCTGGGCCTTCCTGATTCCGAGATTGACCGGGTTCTCTCCATCGCTGGGCTCAACGGCGTTGGCTCCAAGAAGGCGAAATCCTTTTCCACTGGTATGAAGGCCCGCCTGGCGTTAGCGCAAGCTCTCCTCGGCGATCCAGAGGTACTTGTTCTTGATGAGCCCCAGAATGGCCTCGATCCCCAAGGCATCATGGAATTGCGAGAGCTACTACAACAACTAGCCGCGGCTGGGCACACCGTTATCGTCAGCTCCCACCAGCTTGGAGAGGTCCTGCACCTTGCCCATGACATCACCGTCTTGGCCGAGGGCACGATTCGCTATTCCGGTTCCCTGCACGAGCTAGCTCCACGTGGTCAGTTGGAGGAGGAATTCTTCCGACTTACCTCACCTGGCCACCCCTCCCAAGCGCCTACCAACCGGGAAGGAGAGTCACGTGCCTAAGCACACTACTGCTCCTCGCCCGAGTTACCTTTCAGCAGAACTACTGCGCAGCCGTGGAAGCACCTTACAGTGGTTGCCTTTACTTGCTCTACCGCTGGTCATCATGACGGTGATCTTCTCATCTATGGCATCGGTGCACAGTGATGCCACAGGCGTCTTGACTTGGCAATCCTTATTTGTTACTGGCATGTACGCCCCACTTGTTGCGCTATTCGCTGCGATCCCAGAACACCGTGAAGCCGTTACCCGCAGCGGCGGGACGCAGTGGAGAAACCTCAACCCGCGTCGGGAGAACGCTGTCCGGCTTCTCGTCGTCATTGCCAGCATTGCGCTCTTCCACATGCTGAACTTTGGTGGTTCCTGGCTCGCTGTCGCCATTCAGGGGCGCGAGAACCACGAGCTTATCCTCGTAGCCGGGCTTTATTCTTTCCTTGGTGCACTTGGCATTGCCGGGCTTTCCGCTGCCTGTGCCCGCCGACTGGGCTTCGCCTTTACACTGGTTGCTGCGGCCCTGTGGCAAATACTCAGCATCCTTCCGAACACTGTTGAATCAGGCAAGTGGTGGGCCTTTCCCCCAGCATGGCCACAACGACTGCTTTTACGCGCATTGCGTATTCACCAGAACTCGGTGCCTCTTGAACCACACGACCCACTTCTAAACAGCAGTCCACTACCGGCTTTCATATTGTGCGTCATCCTCGCCGTGCTCGGAGCATTAGCCGCGGTCTACACGCCGCGACGATACCGGCCAATGTTCTCGCTGCGACACCGTTTCGCGCGTTTTACAACGGCCCAGGCTGACGCCGACGTGGCTGATACCACCGTGGAAAAAGCCCAAGTATGGCAGCCAACGAACCACCCACGTGCGGCGGCACAGTCCTCGCTGTGGTCTACGCTGCTAGGACTCCACCGTGCAGCTTTTAGCCCAGCGGTTTTCTCTTGCCTGATGCTCAGCACTCTGGCGCTAGGCTTTGTCGCCCTGCAATATCCTGCTAACTACGTCGAAGGTTTCTTTTACTTCTTTCTGCTGCCGGTCGGCGCAGGTATTTTGCCTGTCCTCGTATGGCCGCGCATGTCAGATTCGTGGCCGCT
Source organism: Corynebacterium aurimucosum (assembly GCF_046895345.1). GTDB lineage: Bacteria > Actinomycetota > Actinomycetes > Mycobacteriales > Mycobacteriaceae > Corynebacterium > Corynebacterium aurimucosum_G. The sequence goes on from NZ_CP160096.1 coordinate 1,285,008, forward strand.
GGTGTATATGGAAACACGGTTCGGTACATCCGGAATCCTCATGTGGTTTTTGTCCGTCATCGTGGCGGTTTGCGCTGCCGCATACCTGGCCAGCGCGCTCGCAGGTGGTGATGGCGCTGCACAGTTTTCCGCTTTGCCCCTTGCGGTTGGGGTGGGCTATGTCATCGCAGCTGTATCACTCATTCTGGTGATTCGCTTCGGCACTGTGAGCGCTATCGCTCTCACAATCGTAGGGACGATTGTCTCCGTCACCTTGGGCGGCGATGTCTTGGCAGATACCGGTCTGTGGGTACTCGCCTTCCCCGCCTGGCCTTTGGTTGCGCACTCACCTTTGCGCTATGCCGTCGCTGTGCTGTTGGCCGCAGTGCTTGGTGTGGCCGCAACATTGCGCGCACGGCATTTACTCCATACTCGAGCGCTGTCTTCCCGCTAAAACTGACCAATCTGTCGAAAACAGTCTAGATTTTTCGGCCCCTACTTTTGGCAGATCGGGCAGTTGTGCGTGTGAAGCATCCTGGCAAGCTTAGGGATGAATCGATAACGACCCCAAAACAACGAAACACCGCCCGCGCCATGTGGCGAGAGCGGTGTTAGCTATCTAGCTCTTAGAGCTCAGAAACATCGACGCGCTTCGGGTAGACCACCGGGCGGGCACCGGCGATTTCCTCGACGATGCGAATGACCTGGTTGGAGTAGCCGAACTCGTTGTCGTACCACACGTAGAGCACGAGGTGCTTGCCGGAGGAGATGGTGGCGAGACCATCGACCACACCGGCGTGGGTAGAGCCCACGAAGTCAGAGGACACAACTTCCGGAGAAGCGATGTAGGAAATCTGCTGGCGCAGGTCAGAGTGCAGGGACACGTTGCGCAGGAAGTCATTGACCTCGTCGCGGTCAGCTTCCTTCTCCAGCTCGAGGTTGAGCACAGCCATGGACACATCCGGGGTGGGAACGCGGATGGCGTTGCCGGTGAGCTTGCCCTCAAACTCCGGCAGAGCCTTGGACACGGCCTTGGCTGCACCGGTTTCCGTGAGCACCATGTTCAGGCCGGCGGCGCGGCCGCGGCGGTCACCCTTGTGGAAGTTATCGATGAGGTTCTGGTCATTGGTGAAGGAGTGCGCAGTCTCCACGTGGCCGTGAACCACGCCGTAGCGGTCATTGATGACCTTGAGCACTGGGGTGATGCCGTTGGTGGTGCAGGAAGCGGCGGAAAGGATCTGGTCGGAGTCCTCGATGTCACCGTGGTTGATGCCGTAGACGATGTTCTTCAGGTCTCCCTTGCCCGGAGCGGTGAGCAGCACGCGAGCCACACCCTTGGACTGCAGGTGCTGGGACAGGCCCTCGCGGTCGCGCCAGACACCAGTATTGTCCACGACGATGGCGTTGTCGATGCCGTACTGGGTGTAGTCGATCTCTGCCGGGTTGTTGGCGTAGATCATCTGAATCTTGGTGCCGTTGGCCCAGATGACCTCGTTCTCCTCGTCAACAGCGATGGTGCCATTGAAGGCACCGTGGACGGAGTCACGGCGCAGAAGGGAGGCGCGCTTGAAGATGTCAATGTCGCCCTTCTTGCGCACGACGATGGCGCGCAGGCGCACGCCGCCGTAAGCAGCCTCGCGGGCAATCAGGATGCGGGCCAGCAGGCGGCCGATCCGGCCGAAGCCATAAAGAACGACGTCGGTGGATTCCTTATCCACAGCAGCGCCGACGAGATCCACGAGGGTCTCCTCGAGGTAGTTGCGCAGGTTATCGGAGCCGGACTCTTGGAAGCCAGTGGCCAGGCGGCCCAAGTCGATGGAAGCGGTGCCCAGGTTCATCGAGCACAGTTCCTTGAGGATGGGCAGGGTCTCTGCGGTGGAAAGCTCGCGCTCAGCGATGCGGCGGGCGTAGCGGTGCGCCTTGATGATGTCGATATCGGTCACGCCGATGAGCAGGCGGCCGTAGATAGAGGTGACAACGTTGTTGTTGCGGTGCAGCTGGTGGATGAGCGGGATCATCTCTTGGGCCAGCTCCAGGCGCTCGTTCCAATCCTCGTGCCCAATGTGCGCGTTCGAAGTCACGTGCTTTGTATCCTTTACTCGTCAAAAAGGGTGTAAAACTCTGTCCATCCGTAAATATTAACCCTTATTCATGCCCGTTTGGGTGTAGTTGCGCGAGGATCTCCGCCACACTACCCCCGCCGATTTTCTCCAAGTCGACGCCCACGAGGCAATAGTCCACGTCGGCGTCGAGCTGCGCACGACGCGGTTTCAGCAACGCGTTGAGATAGGGGTAGACCAAAGGCAGGTCCGGGTGTGCCCGTGTGTAGGCGGTCTCCAGCCCGCGGGCGTAGCGCCCGGAGAACGCGCGGGTGGAAACCGTTTGGCCGCCGCGGTGTAGCAGCTCGCGGTTGTGCTCACTCGTCCCGGCCTCCTCGGAGAGCAGGAAGGCGGAACCACAGCTGACTGCTTTTACCCCCGGCCAGGCCAGGGCCGTGGCAACATCCTCTGCGGTGCGCAGACCACCCGCGGCAATGAGTGGAAGGTCCGTGACCTGGTGGACCGCCGCAACAAGTTCTTTAAGTGGGCGCTGATCCGGTTCCGCACCCGGGTCCCACACGCCGCGGTGCCCGCCTGCTTCAGGCCCCTGCACGCATAAGACGTCGACGCCCCGCTCGGTGGCAGCCCGCGCTTCCTCGGGGGTGATGACTGTGGTCCAGGCCTCTGCCCCGGCGCCATGGATGCGCGCGATCTCTTCCTCACTAAAGACGCCGAACATCGACCACAGCACTGCTGCCCCACCCTCCAGCGCGGCCTCGAGCTTGTCCTGCCAGCCGAAGTTTAGGGAGACGTCGCCAAGCACGGCGCCCTCTTCCGCAGCAAGGGACTGCGCAGTCGCGAGTTCCGTTTCGGTCAGTGCGCGCTGGGGGTGAAAGATATTGACCCCGAAGCGCGTACCTACACACGCAGCGATGGCCTCCCGCGCGGCGTCGACGGAGCAGCTCCCCAAGCCCAACGCGCTGAAGGAACCGGCGGCATCGGCGGCGGCCACCAGTTCAGGCGTGGTGGGCCCGCCCGCCATCGGGGCAGGTAGGACGGGGCAAGTGATAGTCTCAAGAAGTTGACTCATGGTTACCCAGCCTAAAGAAAACCATCAAGGGAGTTGTAGTGTCTGCCATCCGTGACTTTTTCACCCGCCTCTTTGGCCGCGCCGGCGAAGCACCGAATAAGAAAACACAGAAGGCCGCCACCTCCGGATTAAACCCGGCAGATTTAAGCGCCGAGTGGCTCATCGTGGGTTTGGGCAACCCCGGCGCGAAATACGCCGCGACTCGTCACAACGTGGGATACATGGCGGTGGATGATCTCCTCGCCGAATCTGGCGACATGCTTGACCCCGTCACTGGGCACCAGCTCAGCGCGGCGCAGCTCGAGCTTGGGGGCACGAAGGTCGTGGCTTTGCGTTCGCACACGTACATGAATCTCTCCGGCGATCCCATTGCACCCTTGGCCGCGCAACTGGGGGTTGCGGCAGAAAACATCATCGTCATCCACGATGAGCTCGACCTGCCTGTTGGAAAGGTGCGCATTAAGAAGGGCGGCAACGAGAATGGCCATAACGGCCTAAAGTCGCTGAGCGAGCGCTTGGGCACGCGCGATTACCTGCGCGTGCGCATCGGTATCGGGCGCCCGCCGAAGGGTGGTTCCATCCCGGACTGGGTGCTCGCGCCTGTCGACACCACCGCTGAGCTCGATTCCACCATCGCTACCGCCGCCGAGGCCGCACGCCTCATCGTGACTGAGGGCCTCAACAAGGCCCAGCAGGAAATCCACTCCCGGGCGAAATAAACCCCGGCGCGCCTTAGCTCAACGTCCTACACTGTCCAAGTATGAGCCGCACGAGCCACAGCCTGCCATCGAATAACGACCCGAGAACTATCGTCATCACCGGCGCTTCTAGCGGCGTGGGGGCGGCCGCTGCCCGTATCCTTCACCAGCGCCGCCCGCAGGATTCGCTGGTTCTGGTAGGCCGCAATCCGGAGAAGACGCAGGCTGTAGCTGAGGAAATCGGCGCACAGTACCATGTGGCCAATTTTGAGTCTTTGGGCCAGGTGCGCCGCCTCGCGGAGGAGTTGGGCCAGTACCCGCAGATTGATGCCTTGGGCAACAACGCCGGCGGAATGTTCGACGGCCCTTTCGCCACCGCCGATGGCTTCGAGCGCACGTGGCAGATCAACGTCGTGGCCCCATTTCTGCTGACCTCCTTGCTGCGCGATACGCTGCGGGCCAGCAACGCCACCGTGGTGCAGACTGCCTCCTTGGCCAACATGCTGTATTCTTCTTTCGACCCCGGTGACCCGAATACTTTTGAAAAGTTCAGCGCCGAGCTCGCCTACGGCAACGCCAAGTTGGGCGATATTCTGCTGACCCGCTACCTCGATTCCCACGGCCTAACCTCGGTGGCTTTCCACCCGGGCATTTTGAATACTGGCTTCGGGCATAACTCAACGAGCAGGACGAGCAAGCTGTATTCGACCGCTGCGGCTCAATACGTCTTGGGCAAAGCGGACAAGGGTGGGGAGAACTTGGCCTACTTCCTCAGCGGCACCCCGGGCATCCATTTCGACTCCGGCGAGTACTACAACCAAAAGCGTAAACCCGGCCTGCAGCGGCCGATTGCGAAGAAGCTCTCCGTGGCCCGGCGCATCTTTGATGATCTGGGCCGCCAGCTCAATGTGGAGTGGTAGCAGCCAGCGGCTAAACTAGCCCGCATGAGTATTGCCTCCGAAGCTTCCCGCCGCCGCACATTCGCCGTCATCGCCCACCCGGATGCTGGTAAGTCCACGCTGACGGAGGCGCTGGCGCTGCACGCGCACGTCATCAACGAGGCCGGCGCGGTGCACGGCAAGGGCAACCGCAAATCCACGGTCTCTGACTGGATGGAGATGGAGAAGGAACGCGGTATTTCCGTGGCCTCCTCCGCGCTGCAGTTCGAGTACGCGCCCGAAGGCCACGAGGGCGAGCCCTACATGATCAACTTGGTGGATACCCCGGGCCACGCGGACTTCTCGGAGGATACTTACCGCGTGCTCACGGCGGTGGATGCTGCCGTCATGCTTATCGACGCCGCCAAGGGCCTCGAGCCCCAGACCCTCAAGCTCTTCCGCGTGTGTAAGGCCCGCGGCCTGCCGATCATCACGGTGATCAACAAGTGGGACCGCGTGGGACGGGAACCGCTGGAGCTTGTCGATGAAATCGTGAACGAAATCCAGCTGCAGCCCACCCCGCTGTACTGGCCGGTGGGTATCGCCGGCGACTTCCGCGGCTTGGCCCACATCAACGATGACGGCGAGGCCGACGAGTACGTGCACTTCCTGCGCACCGCAGGTGGTTCCACTATCGCCCCGGAGGAGCACTACGAGCCTGCGGAAGCCGCCGAGAAGGAAGAGGCTGCTTGGGAGACCGCCGTGGAGGAAGCAGAGCTGCTGGCCGCGGACGGCGCTCTGCACGACCAAGAGCTCTTTGAGCAATGCGTGACCTCCCCGCTGATTTTCGCTTCCGCGATGCTGAACTTCGGCGTGCACCAGATTCTGGATACCCTATGCGCCATCGCCCCGGCTCCGCGCTCCCGCGATTCGGATCCGCAGGCCATCGAGGCCGCCACCTCCGCCATCGATGAGGTCCGCGAGGTCACCGATGAGTTCTCGGGCGTCATCTTCAAGGTGCAGGCAGGCATGGACCGCAAGCACCGCGATAACTTGGCCTTCATGCGCGTGGTTTCCGGTGAGTTTGAGCGCGGTATGCAGGTCAACCACGCCCAATCCGGCCGCAGCTTCTCCACCAAGTATGCGCTGACGGTCTTTGGCCGCACGCGTGACACCGTGGATACGGCCTACCCGGGTGATATCGTCGGCTTGGTCAACGCCGGTTCCTTGGCACCAGGTGACACGATTTATACCGGCAAGAAGGTGCAGTTCAAGCCAATGCCGCAGTTCGCTCCAGAGGCTTTCCAGATTTTGCGTGCAAAATCCTTGGGCGATTACAAGGCCTTCCGCAAGGGCCTGGACCAGCTGGCCGCAGAAGGTGTGGTGCAGATTCTGCGCAACGATACGCGCGGCGACGCCGCCCCAGTCATGGCCGCGGTGGGCCCCATGCAGTTCGAGGTCATGCAGGCCCGCATGGAAGTCGAATACAACGTGGAGACCATCACCGAGCCCATCCCCTACTCGGTGGCGCGCCGCACCGATGCCGAGTCCGCGCCCGAGCTGGGCCGCCAGCGCGGCGTGGAGATCTTCACCCGCAGCGACGGCGAGCTCATCGCACTCTTTGGTGATAAGTGGAAGCTGGCCTTCATTGAGAAGGAGCACCCGGAGCTGACCATTGAGACGCTGGTGGCGGATTAGAACGTGAGCATCAACGGAATGACCACAATCTTGACTATCTGCGCCACCACGATGGTGGCTGCGTAGCCAGTCATGATGCGGGAATCTGAGCTCATCCCTGTGGCGTAGTTGACCACGGCAGGCTGGCCGAAGATGCCGGAAATGCCGCCAGCAGTGCGGGTCTCCGACTGGCCTAGGAACCTGTTCGCCACAGCAAAGAGGGCGACGGCAATCACGGTAATGATGGCAGCCAGAAGCATGCACTTCAGGCCCATCCAGGAGAATGCCGTGGACTGGAAAGCCTCACTCGAAGCGAGCCCCACCGACGCCAAGAAGATGACTAGACCCCACTGCTGAAGAGCCATATTGATAGAGGCCGGAACCTTCCAGGGCACGCGGCGTGTGCGGTGCAGAGCACCGAGAACAAGTCCGGTAATCAGCGGCCCCAGCGCGAAGCCCAGCTCAAAGGACGTACCACCTGGCAAGGGCACCACGATGAGCGCAATGAGGTAGCCCAAGAACAGGCCGCCGCCCACAGCGATCCAGTTCAGCTGCGAGTAGCCCTGAACCGAGTCACCGAAATAATCGCGAATATCGCCCATACGGTCCTGATCCCCAATCACCGCTACCCGGTCACCGGCATCGAGGTGCGTATCGAAGCTAGCGAGGAACTCCTCATCACCGCGCTGCACGTGGACGATACGGCCACCAAAGCGCTGGAAAAGGTTGAGGTCCTCCACGGTTCGTCCCGCAATATCGGTGTTCGAGACCACCACGTTTTCAATGACCAAGCGCTTATCCACGAAGGGCACTTGGGGCTGGCGCTTTCCCAAGGCAGCGGTCAGCTCATGCTTCTTGGCCTTCGTCACGAGCACGCGCAGGATATCGCCCTTGCGAATCTCTGGATGGTCCCCCGCCACGGTGCGGGTATTGCCGCGGCGAATCGTGGCGATGACAAATTGGTCCTCAAAGCGCTCCACGAGCTCCTCATAGGTGATGTCCTTGGTCACCCGAATGGTGCGGGAGCGGAAAACCTCCTCCGCAGAATTGTCTTTGTCCTTGGAATCCGGCCAGGACTGCTTCAGCAGGAAGGCCACGAGCAGAATGGCAACGGCTACGCCCACCGGGTAGCCCAAGGAATAGCCCACGGCGGGCAGCTCCTCGCCGGTCTGTTGTTGGGCAACGGCTAGCGACGCCGTCGAAGTCGTCGCGCCGGAGAATACGCCCACGGAAAGCAAGGGTGACAGGCCCAACCATCCACCCGCGAGAAGCGCCACGGCAGCAGCACCGACCACCGCGATAGCGGCGGTGATCATGTGTTTCAGCTGCTCAGAGAAACCCTTGAAGAAGCGTTCACCAGCAGACAAGCCCTGCATATAGATAAAGAGGCCAAGCCCCATCTCTTGCAGGCTGCTTAAAATCGTTCCATCGAGTTCGATAAAGGCGCCGATGGCCAAGCCCACGAACAACGTACCGGCCGCGCCGAAGCGCAACGGGCCGAAGGGGATCATGCCAAACAACGTGCCGAGCAAGGCAACAAAGAATATGCTCAGCCAAATATTTCCATCAAATAGAGCCAACACGAAAGGCCATTGTAGGAAAACGTGTGGAAAACGCCACGTTCAAAGACGCTTTTCCGCTCCAAGGGTGCTACGTCTCACGCCCTTAGCATCAAGGTGAGCTGAGTACACATTCACCGTGCTGACAAGCTAACTGCTTAAGAATTCCTTCCATGCCGGCCATTCCGCATAGGTCTGTGCGCGCCCGGCCTCATAGTTAGAGCGCAGCTTTGTCACGGAACGTTCAGTCGACGCCACCTGCATATCCTCCGGGAAGAAAAGCTGAGCGCGCCCCTCCTTCTCCAGCTCCAGAAGCCGGTCCTTGGAGGCGTTGTACCGGGGTGGCCGTCCAATCATCGCCTCTGCCACGGCAGGGTACTTCCGGAAGATTCGTCGCAGCGCCGCCGGCCGCCCAACCTCGGGCCGCACGTAGCCTCGCGGTTTCGACCCCAGGAACAGGAACTTCTCAAACCCGGCCTTCTCCGCTTGCTCGATGAGGATGCCACCGGACTCGCCCATCGCACCATCGACATACGGCGCACCGTCGATGACACGCATCGGCATGATCAGCGGCAGCGTCGAGGAGGCGCGCACACGCACCATCAAATCTTCCTGCGTTTTGATGTCTTCACGTCCCCAATACACGCTCTCCCCCGTATCGGCGCGCGCGGCGGAAATACACATCTGCGCCGGGTTGGCTTCGAAGGCTTCCCAGTCAAAAGGCATGTCCTGGTCCGCAGCCTTCTCGTAGATGAACTCCGCATTGAAGTAGCCGCTACCGCGCAGCAGCGAACCTAGACCACCGAAGCTGGGATTCTTGGCAAAGTCGACGAAAGATTCCTCCGAGCGACTTAGGTCGCGGGAGAGGAAGTTCACGGTGTGCGAGGAGCCCGCGGACACGCCTCCGACCCAGCCGAATTCCACCTCCTCCCGCAGAAGCTTGACGATGCACGCGGCGGTATAGGAGTTGCGCATGCCGCCGCCTTCAATGACGAGTGCTGTATCTTTCGCGTCAATCACAGTGCCCGATGGTACCCCCGCGCTAGGATCGCGCCATGAGTTTGTTTTCTGCGGTAAAGGAGATCGTCGATAAGCTCGGCGGCTCCCCCACCGTCCGCTTGGCTTCCCCGGATCCCCACGCCGTCGAGGTCTCTGTAGACCACCTGTCCGTCCACACGGCCGGCGGCCTCATCATCCTGGTGACCTCCCCAGACGGTGCACAGGTGCTCAGTGAGGTGGCCCGCTCCGGCGAGCCCGCACAGCTGCGCGGACCGCAATCCACGGTGCACCTCTCCCCCACGGCGAAGACACAGCGCCCTATCCACGATCCCAAGCGGGGCTGGGCTATCCCGCTATCCCCTGCAGAACGGGACACGCTGATACACCTCAGCACCGAACCCGGCGATTATGAAGTCTCCGAGTCCCTCGCGGTCTCCATCGAAACCACCCCTGAAGAAAGCTAGTCCGCCATGCTCATCCTCCCCTTCCAAGGACACACTCCCCGCATCCACCGCAGCGCCTGGATTGCTTCGAATGCCACCATCATCGGTGACGTCACCATCGGGCCAGATTCTTCCGTGTTCTATGGCTCTGTGTTGCGCGGGGACGTCGGTTCCATCCGCCTTGGGGCGCGCGTCAACATCCAGGACAACTGCGTCATTCACGTCGAAGCCACTGCGCCTTGTGTGCTGGAGGATGACGTCACCGTAGGACACATGGCCATGCTCCATGGCACGCACGTGGGCGCGGGCACGCTCGTCGGGATGAAAGCCTCCCTACTCTCCGGCTCTACCGTGGGCCCAGGTTCTCTCATCGCCGCCGGCGCTGTGGTGCTCGAAGGCCAAGACATTCCCGCCGGCACCCTAGCTGCTGGGGTGCCTGCCAAGGTGCGGCGTGAGTTGAGCCCTGAGGAATCCGCCGCCTTCATCCCGCACGCCGCGCGCTACGTCGAGATTGCTCAGAAGCAGGCGCTGTTTGGCGACGCCCTCCCCCTCGACGCTGTCCTCTACGACTAGCGCCACGACTCTTTCAAACTGCCGTTGTTGCCAAAACTCTTGAACTCGCCGCAGGATCTGACCAGATCTTTGTCAACTTGGGCAGTTCCATCTACGCAGCCTCGGGCCACGAACTAAGCCACAATCAGATGATTTCAGGGCTACAGCCCTAGAACAGGGAAACAAGCCCCATAATCACTAGGAAGGCGGCCACGCCGTAGCCACTCCACAACGCAACGGTTGCGGAGTTCTCCCGCGCCCACGCGAAGGCGCGGCCGGCCCAGGAGTGCGGTTTCGCCCGGACCACAGCGATGAAAAGCCCGCACACCGTGGGCAGCGAGAGCGCAAAGGTGGCATAGAAGAAGAGACCGCCATACTTAACGGTGTTGCTAAAGTCGCCGGCCGCAAGGTGCATCAGGCCATAGAAGAACGGCACGGAAGTCAAGGACTGGATAACGCCCATGGCATAGCCCACCGCGACAGTCTTGGCCGAAGGTGTACGCAGCGGGCCGAGGAGTTTCTGCACCATGTCATTAGGTTCGCCCTTGGAGCGCCAGGCCAGAAGGCCCAGTCCCAGGCCAATGATCACCAGCCCCCAGCCAAGCAGCGGTGATTCGAGTGCGGCGGCCACCTTGTCCTGGATACCAACGAATACGAACATCACCACGGCGGCCGCGGTGAGCACACCGAACCAGTCACCGACGATGACGAGGGCTGCGATCTTGCGGTAGCTGCCCCGCGGAAGCATGATGCCGATAGCTACCAGGATTCCGATCAGTAGAGCATTGACGGAATCGGCAAAAGCATTAAGCACGGCTTCGAGCATGCGGGCCAGTGTACAGGGCGTCGTGTCGGAGCTAATACGGACTCCGAGTCTTCAGCTCCTGAACCGAGCCTCACCCTAGCGGTACAGCCTGAGGAAACATTCACTCACTGTTTACCGTTAAGAGCCCTCATGTAAAGGCCGTAAACGGTAAGGTATTGAAAAGTGCTTGCCGCCGCGACGGGTTTCTCCCCCATCGTCGGCGGCGCCGTAACTCATGCCCCCGACAGCGAATATGGAGAGATTAAAAAATGAAGGTAGCGATTCTCGGTGGAGACGGCTTTTGCGGTTGGCCCGCTTCCCTTTATCTCTCCGACCAAGGCCATGAGGTCATCATCGTGGATAACCTCTCCCGGCGCGCCATCGATGAGGAGTTGGGCGCGGAATCGTTAACACCCATCGCCTCCATTGAAGAGCGCCTGGCTGCGTGGACTGAGGTCTCCGGCAAGACCATCGGCTTCCGTAACCTCGACGTGGCCCAGGACTACGACGGCTTGTTGGAGTTCCTGCAGACCGAGCACCCAGATGCTGTGGTGCACTTTGCTGAGCAGCGCGCCGCTCCCTATTCCATGAAGAATTCGCGCACCAAGCGCTACACAGTGGATAACAACATCAACGCCACCCACAACTTGCTCGCCGCCATTGTCGAGTCTGAGCAGGATATCCACGTCGCACACTTGGGCACCATGGGGGTCTACGGCTACGGCACCGCCGGCATGAAGATCCCGGAGGGCTACCTGGACGTGCAGGTGGATGCGGGTGAGAATGGCGTCGTCAAGCAGCAAATCCTCTACCCCTCCAACCCGGGCTCGGTCTACCACATGACGAAGGTGCTGGTCCAGCACCTTTTTGCTTACTATGCCAAGAACGATGAGCTGCGCATCACCGACTTGCACCAGGGGATTATCTGGGGCACCCACACTGAGCAGACCCAGAAAGATGAACGCCTTATTAACCGTTTTGATTATGACGGTGACTACGGCACCGTGCTTAACCGCTTCCTCATCCAGGCCGGCATTGGTTATCCGCTGACCGTGCACGGCACCGGCGGACAAACCCGCGCTTTCATCCACATCCGTGACATGGTGCGCTGCATCGAGCTAGCCCTGCAGAACCCGCCGGCACGCGGCGAGCGCGTCAAGATCATCAACCAGATGACCGAAACCCACCGCGTGCGCGACCTGGCAGAATTGCTGGCAAAGATCTCTGGTGCGGAAGTGGCCTATGTGCCGAACCCGCGCAAGGAATCCGCCGAGAATGAACTTCACGTCACCAACGACACCTTCCTCGAACTAGGACTGGAGCCGACCACCTTGTCGGAGGGGTTGCTCCATGAGGTGGAGGAGGTCGCGCGTAAGTACGCCGACCGCGCTGACCGTTCCAAGATTCCGGCACAGTCACTGTGGACGCGCCAGCAGCACGCCGGTGTTCCCGAAACCTTGACCAACGGCGCCGACGCTGCGGAGGCCTAAACCTTCGTGCGCATCGCTATCGTTACTGAGGTCTTCCTGCCCAAGATCGACGGCGTGGTCACGCGCCTGACGCGCACGCTGGACCAGTTGGCCGCGATGGGCCACGAGGTCCGGATTTTTGCCACGGGCAAGGCTCCTGATTCCTATGCCGGCTTCGAGGTCACCCGCATCCCCAGTCTGTCGCTGTGGGTCTACCCGGAGATCAAGTTTGGCCTGCCTTCGTGGAAATTCTTCAAGGAGATCCGGGATTTCGATCCCGATGTCATCCACGCGGTCAATCCCATTTGGACCGCGGCCCTCGGCGTCTTTGCCGCGCAGCGCGATGCCGTGCCGTTGGTAGCTAGCTTCCACACCAATGTCCCTGAGTACGTCGACGCGCTGGGCATCGGGTGGACTAGGCCGCTGACCGAAGCCGCGCTGAAGTATCTGCACAACCAGGCTGCAGTGAACCTATGTACCTCTGGACCCATGGTGGATAAGGCGCAGAAGATGGGGATCCGCAACGTGCATTTGTGGCCCAAAGCCGTTGATACGCAAAACTATCACCCCAGCCGCGCCACGACGCAGATGCGCGAGCGCCTCACCGACGGTAACCCGGATGCCCCGCTGGTGACTTATATCGGCAGAGTATCCAAAGAGAAGGACTTGGAGCGCCTCGACCACGTGATGCAGTTAGTGCGGGCACAGCTTAGCGACGTCCGTCTAGCCATCGTTGGCGATGGCCCCGCCTTGGAGGAGCTCAAGGCTAGCTTCGATCCTGCGCACACAGTGTTCACCGGCTACCTGTCTGGCGAGGAGCTCGCCGCTGCCTTCGCCGTGGGGGATGTCTTCCTTTTCCCCTCCGCCACGGAGACCTTGGGGCTTGTTGCTCTGGAATCCTTTGCCTCGGGCGTGCCGGTCGTCGGCACGAATGCCGGTGGTATCCCCTTCGTCATTGAGGAAGGCGTGACCGGGCACCTCATCGCGCCGGACGCCGATGATGAGGCCTGGGCCCGCGCCACGCTCGGACTCCTCGAAGACCCTGCCCGCCGGGAGAAGATGGGTGCCGCCGCCCGCCACGAAGCTGAAAAGTATTCCTGGGTAGAATCCACCCAAGCCCTCCTTCAGGCCTATGAGGAAGCTATCGAGCACCCCTTCCGCAGGGAAGAAAACGAAGTCAAGGAGCGCTAATGGATTCCGCCCAGAACCTGTACTCCGCAGGCGCTTTTATCCAAGCCGGCATCGACGCCACGTTTACGTCCCGCTTGGGCGACGTGCGCGACGTCGAAGTGAACTTCACGCCCGCTGCCCCAGCCCCCGAAGCCCGACAAGCAGCGCAGCCAGACCAAGACCAGCGCGCGGTGGTGCGCTTTAGTACTGATTCAGGGAGCTATGACTTCGATGGACTGCGTCTAGCCACCATCCAGGATGGACAGCTGCACTGGGCCACGGGTTTGACGGAACAAGCGCCCCAACCTCAGTTCCACGGACCACAGCCCGATTCCGCCCTGCTTCGCGGCTTAGCACGGCGGTTGGTGGGTGACCGGCCCGTTCTCCGCGTCCCACAGGGTGAGGGCGAAGCACTCGTCGCCGTCGATTTCACGGAGCTCCCCCCGGATCCCCGTGTTAGCATCCTGGCCGGGCTCGAACGCTCGGGGGATGTCGAAGGGGGCGTCGACGAGCGCCTTGCTACCTCTGAGCTCGCCTCCTATCTAGGCGTGGCACCGGTGGCAGCAGAAGGCCTCGCGCGCTTCCACGGCACTCGGATCGCGGCCCTTCCCCACCCCTCAGGCCAGGCCGGGCTTAGCGCACGCGATGTATTGGCTGACGCCCACTTTCTTGCCACCGAGCATAATTTCTTCTTGGAGGCCCGCTTCCCCAACCTGTCTGCGGACCTCGCCCCTGGCACGTCTCGCACCGTGGTCAACTCTGATTATGGTTCGCTCACGGTTCCCGCCCACCTCATTGCTACTCTCGACGCATCCACGGACACGTTCACCTGGGCATGGGCGGACGAGCTATCTAGTTCCATGTCCGCCCAAGCAGCGGCGAACCTGCGCCGCTTCGGCTATGACAATGCTCTCCCCGAGCTGATTCGCGCCCGTGTGTCGATCCCCGAAGCGCGCTCGGTGCGCCTGCCGCAGTTAGCCATGCCGGTCTTGGGACTGTGGACCCTATTGCCTGTGCAGCTGCCCGATGGTCGCCAGGGGCTGGCGCTGACCGATGCCCCTGCCTTCCATCTGCCCGCACCGACCCCGGCCGCCACGCAGGCCACCCTTAACGTTGCCGTGCCTGAAGGAGTGGATGAACACCGGGCGCGCGCCGCCTATCAGCAGGCACGTGGCCTATAAGTCCTAACTAGGAGTTCAACACTGCGCGGAATTCTTCGGCGTCAACCTCCTCGGTGGTCGCTGGGTTAAACGCAGCATCCTGGGTCTTGTCCACCAGCACCGCGCGCACGCCTTCGGAAAAATCGGGGCGGCGGTACATGTGCATGCCCAGCTTGAGCTCCAGTAGGAGGGCCTCGCGGATATCGTCGACAGCAGCCTCCGCCTCATAAAGCTCATTGGCCGCAACGATGGCGGCTGGACAGGCGGCGGCCATGAGGCGGCGTACTTCGCCGGCAATGGTTGGGCGCTTGTCGAGCTCTGCGGAAATCTCCTCCCACGTCGGCAGCGCGAAGGTCTCCTCCAAGTCTTTGGCTACCTGCTCCAACGGCGCCGGCTGTTGTGGTGCAGGCAAAGCTAGATCCTCCAGTGCTGCGTCGATGCCCCGCTCGATAGCTGCCTCAATCAACTCAGCGGCATCCTTAACCACGTGGGTTGCGACACCCGTCCACAGCATGTCCGCGGCATACATGCGGTAGCCGCTGAGCCCCCAGAATTTTGCCAAGCCCGGCGAAGCTACTCCGCGTGTGCCCACCATGCGCTGCGCTGCATAGGCCACTCCCACGTCCGTGACGTAGCCGATATTCATCTCCGGCATCGACGCGAAGGCCTTCTCAGTTACCACGCGGTGCGAACCATGCATGGAGATACCCAATCCACCACCCATCACAACCCCGTCGATGACGGCAATATAGGGCTTCGGGAACTCGGCGATATCACCGTTAGTGAGGTACTCGCTGGCGAAGAAGGCATCGACCTCCTCCAACTTTCCTTCCGCGATTCCCTCCCGTGCGTGGCGCACATCGCCACCGGCGCAAAAAGCTTTGGGGCTGTTGGAATGAATCAGGACTTGCTCAATCTCGTCATCCTGCGCCCACGCTTCGAGGGAGCGGCGGATGATGTCAATCATCTCCGGGTTCAAAGAATTCAGAGCCTTCGGGCGATTGAGTTCAAGGACTCCGGTACGGTTGCGGACAGAAACGAGTACTGGATCAGTCATAGTCATGCGCACCAGTGTTCCATATCACAAATGTTTCAGCCACCTATTTTTGGCGCTACCTTGGACATGGTTTCTGCTTTAGCCCAACCCATTTAGATTGGTGTGACTTTTTTGCTCCCACAACTTGTTGCTCTTGACATGGACGGCACGCTCCTCGATGCCCACGGCCAACTACCAGCGGACTTCGCGGAGCTGCAGGAGCTTGCCGCGCACCGTGGATGCGAGCTAGTTCCGGCCTCAGGGCGCCAACTGGCAACACTCAAGCAGATGTTCCCGCAAGGCGAAACCTTCATCGCTGAAAATGGCTCAGTAGTCATGCGTGGTGGCGACATCATTGCGACATTCCCGCTCCCAGAAGCGACCGTGCACTCAGCACGCGAGGCCTCAGCAGCCATGGATGTGGAGCACACCGTGGTGCTGTGCTCACCTAAAACCGCCTATGTCGGGCGGGATGCATCCGATGCAGCCCGCGCAGAGATCTCCAAGTACTACAAGGCGGTCACGTGGGTCGATGACCTAGACGCCGTCCCCGATAGCAACATCATCAAGATCGCCATCTTCTGCGAATCCGGTTCAGAGGCACACATCTACAAACCCATTGTCCGCGCTGTCCCGGAAGACAACGTGGCGGTATCGGGCAAAGTCTGGCTCGATGTCATGGCTCGCGGCGTGGATAAAGGTGCAGCCTTAGTCAAGCTCGCTGAACTCGCCAACGTACCCATCACCGCCACCGTGGCCTTCGGTGACTACCTCAATGATCTCGAAATGCTGCGCGCTGCCGGGACAGCCGTCGCGATGGAGAACGCACATCCGCAGCTGAAAGACCTAGCGGACATCATTGCCCCTCCCAATACTGACAACGGCGTCAGCACCGTGCTTCGCCAGCTTTTGCGCACCTAACACGCTCCCCTGACTCCTTGACCGACTAGTCGCACGCACAGAGTAGGATTACTCGGGTTACTAAGCCTCAGTATCCGAACCACGGTGTCTACCTGCGGAGTGTGAAGTGAAGAAGTTTTTGCGGTCGATGGTGTCACGCTTGGCAAAAGGCGAATCATCCACATCGAGTTCCACTCCGGACTCCCCTTCCGCTTCACAGAAGCCTTCTTCAACGTCGACTACTGCATCTAAAGTCTCAGCCGCGTCTACTAAGTCCACTACGGCTGTCAAGCCCTCATCGGCTTCTCCATCCACCGCACCTACTGACACCACGAAGCCTGGAAAGTCGACCTCACCCGCCAAGCCCACCACCTCGGATAAAAGCGCTACGCCCAGAGCTCAGCGGCCCAGCACTCAGCGCCCAGCCGCGCGGCCTGGCCGCGTGCGCCCACGGCCAGCGGAAGACTTCACCCTGGACTTGTCGCCGAGCGCCCTTCCCAAAGCTGCGGCGGTGAAGAAGGCCAAACTCGTCAAAGCCCGCGAGGAGGCTGACGTAGTCTCGACTGGCCGCCGCGGCCCACGACGCACCGTCCCTCGCCGCCCGATCACGCAGAGCCCTGCCCCGCAGAAAACAGGTTCTGAGCAGCAGAACAAGACTTCTGTTCCGGGAAACAAGGTCTCGGAGACCAGCCGTGCCAGCAAGACTCCGGCCGCCACACCAGGTTCCCAGCCCGCTGCGGCAAAGTCCCCTACAGCTGCCACAACACAGAAGCCTGCCTCGACTCCGGCACCGGCTGCACACAAAGAAAAGACTCCCAAGCCTACTAAGAATCCTGCACAGGGCGAAGAGCGCCAAAAAGCCCAGCGCACTGAGGCCATCAAGGCCGAGGCACCTGAACAGACCAAAGAACCGGGAAAGGGAAAGGGAAAAAAGAAAAAAGAAACCGCCGGGCCCGAGAATGAGATTTCGCGGGCTCTGGCTCGTCGCTCACAGTCCGTCGGGGTACTGAGCACAAAACAAGAAAAGCGCCGTTCAACAAAGCGGCCAGTAGCGAAAGAATCCACTGCTGCTGCCGCGGCTCCGGCAACTGCAACCGCGGCAGCGGTAGGCGCCGCAACGGCAAGCGCGACGTCCGCCACTGCGGCTACGGCCCCCGCCACGGCTCCTGCCGCTGCCAGTGCATCCGCCCGCAGCACAGCCGCCCCGTCTACAACTTCACCTGCAACCAAACCACGCCGTCGACGCGCCCGGCTGCGTCAAGTACCGGGCTTGGATGGTCTGCGTGGTCTCGCGGTGCTCGCCGTAGTGATCTATCACTTCTTCGGGGATATCCTCCCCGGCGGTTACCTCGGCGTGGACATGTTCTTTGTCCTTTCCGGCTTCCTCATTACCTCGCTGCTGGTCCGTGAATTCAACGCGACTGGGCGCATCAGCCTCAAGGATTTTTGGATCCGCCGTTTCCGGCGCATTCTCCCCGCCGCCCTCGTGGTCCTCTCGATATGTACTGCGATTGTGGCCCTCATCGGCGGCGACCTAGCAGTAGGCATCCGCCAGCAATTCTTGGGCACCTTTTTCTTTGTCAACAACTGGACCCAAATCGCCACCAGCCAAACCTACTTTGCGCCAAATGAAGTGCAGGTCTTCGCGCACTATTGGTCCTTGGCCGTCGAGGAACAGTTCTATCTGATTTGGCCCCTGCTGATGTTTGGCATCTTTGCCATTTCCCGCCGCAAGCCCAAGCGTCTGCCCATCGCGGTATCACTGATCCTCACGATTGCTTCGGCCGTCGCGATGGCGCTCATCTTCACCCCGGGCGAGGATCCCACCCGTGTGTACTACGGAACCGATACCCATGCCTTCGGTCTCCTCATTGGCGCAATGTTGTCCCTGCTTTTGACCTCCACCGACAAGGACATCGACGCCGACTCTTGGCCGGCAGCAAACAAGGGCACTCTTGCCGGTGCCGTTGGTGCTCTCGCACTAGTTGCTTACCTTGCCCAACTGGTATGGATGGGCGCGGACCGCGAATTCACCTACCGCGGTGGTTTGGTCCTCACCAGTGTGCTCGGCGCGGCGATGATTTGGGGAGTGGTGCGGGAAACCGGCCCCCTTACCTGGATCTTCCGCACCCGCGTGATGCGCTGGCTGGGACAGCGTTCCTTCTCTTTGTACCTCTGGCACTGGCCGGTGGTCATGATTGTCCACGCGCTGTCCGATGCCCCTTCGTGGCTCCTGGGTCTCCTTTGCCTTCCGCTGAGCTGCTTGCTGGCAGAGGTGACCTACCAGTTTGTAGAAAACCCCTTCCGCCGCGCCGGATTCCGCCCCACGTGGCATGCCTATTGGTCGGCACGCCCCAGCATGGAGGAGATTAAGGATGGCTTTGGCAAGGCCCTGTGGCCTGCAGTCCCCGTCATCGTCGTGCTATCTCTGCTCGGTGTGGGCTATGCCCTGGTGACCTCGGAGGATAAGAGCGAACTAGAGCGCGAGCTCGAGCGCATGGCGCAGTCCAACGAGCAGGCTGCTAGCTCCGCTCCGGCACAGCCCTCGGAAACTGCAAAGCCGAAGGAGAAGCGCGCGATACCCACTGGCAACGAAATCAGTGCGATCGGTGATTCTGTCATGCTTGCTGCTTCCGAAGCACTTAGTGAGCGTTTCCCGGGTATCAGTATCGACGCTGCTATCTCCCGCCACTATTCGGCAGCCCTACCCGTGGTTCAGGGGCTGAAGGATTCCGGGCAGTTGCGCTCCACCGTATTTATGGGCTTGGGCACCAACGGAGCTACGTTTGAGGGCCAAATGGACGAGCTCATCGACATCGTTGGCTCCGAGCGCACACTGGTCCTCGTGTTGCCTTACGGTGAGCGCGATTGGATGGGGCCGGCGCGCGCCGAAATCATCGAGGCCGCAACGACGCACGACAACGTCTATATCGCAGACTGGTGCGGAGTAGCGCAGGAGAATCCTGCCATGCTTTACGACGACGGTGTCCACCCGCTACCCGAAGGCGCGCACCTGTACGCGGATGCTCTGTACGCTGCCCTCGAGCAGTACGCAGACGAGGAGAAGAACCTCACTACAGTGTGCTCCAGCTAAGCGACAAAGACCTAAGAATCACGAAAAGCCGCCCAGCTTCACAGCTGGGCGGCTTTTGTTTAAGCATGTGGTTTAGACCGAGAATTCAGCCATCTTATCCCACTCCGTCTTACCTGGAATGGAAGTATTGATGATGTCCGGGGTCTCCACCAGGTACTTCGGGAACTCCTCGCAGGAGCGCTTGAAGTGCTCGGTGTTGACGTGGTCGACGTCAGTGCCATCCTTGTAGGACTCAAGCAGCAGGAAGCGCTGCTTGTCTTCCGGATCGCGGAACCACTTGAAGTCGATGCAGCCGGGCTCTGCCTGGCATGCTTTGGTGTACCAGTCAATCTCGTCCAGGAAGGTATCCGCGTACTCGGGCTTAACGTGGAACTGTACGTTGATCAAAATCATGTGCCCCACATTAACGCTCTCCACGAAAACGTGCAGAAGGCCCTGCCTGAGGCGGCAGGGCCTTCTGCTAGGGCGGCTTTCATGAACCGCGCGGCGGCTTAGTTGAAGAAGTACTCCGCTACATAGACGTGGGCGCCATCAAAGGCCTGGGCTACGCCGAAACCGGTGCCATCGGTCTTGGTCACGGGCACGTCGCGGTTGAGCCAGTTCACGCGGTCCTTCGCTTCCGACTCAGTGAGCTTGTAGATGTTGCCGCTGCCCTCTTCCAGGTGGGTCAGGCCATCGCCAACATTGTCTTGGAAGGTGACCTTGCCAGCCGCGGCCTGGTTTGCCCACTCCTGGGCAATGTTCTTGGCGTTGGCATCCTCGTGGTGGCCCTGCTTCAGCAGGTGGGCGTGGGTTGCACCAACGAGCTCATTTGCCACGGCCGGGGTCGGCTTCTTGATGAAGCCTGGCAGCTCGACGTTGTACTGCTTGGCCAGGTCATAAGCCTGCGCAGGCAGCTCGATCTCTAAAGAGTTGACCTGCTCAACGGCCTGGGAGGACAGCTGATTCAGTTCCTGCGGCTGTGCGGAGGAAAAGTTGACCGGGGCGGCCTGGGCCGCGGAGACCGACAAAGCGGCGCTAAGGGATGCTGCCACGGCGGCAGTAGCGGACAGACGGGAAACACGACGGAAGGAATTCATGCCTTCTACCGTGCCATACAACTGCGAGCGCAGTGAAGGTCTGCTCGGCTCTAGGGGATTTTCGATACCACTTTGTTATCCCCTGCCGGCGTCAGCGCCACGACGTGAAAGAATGACCGAAGGCTAGCTTTCACAATTATTCGAAAGGTTGATCACTGTTGCTGGACGTCTTAACCGGCTTCGCCATCATTTTTGTGGTTATCGGGGTGGGCTTCTTCTTGGCTCACCGAGGCGTTATTGGCGAGGGCGAGGCGCGCCTGCAGTTCAACCGCACAGCGTTCTGGGCAGCCACCCCGGCGCTGATTTTTTCCAGCGTGGCCACCTCAGATACCTCTGCCTTCACCTCTCCCGTTGTCGCTGTCATTGCGATTGCTTCAGTCACCACGATGGCACTGTATGGTCTACTCAGCGCACTGTTCTTCCGGCGAAGCGGAGCAGAAACGATGGCCGGTGCGGCAGCGGCAAGCTATTACAACTCCGTCAACATTGGACTGCCCATCGCGACCTATGTCATCGGTGATGCCACCTTTGTGGTGCCAGCACTCGTACTCCAGATGGCGGTACTCTCCCCCTTCATCATCGCCGGCCTCAACGCTCAGGGGACAAGCCTGCGTTCGATCGCCAGCTCCGTGGTTTCCGGGCTTACGGCACCTGTCGTCATCGCGGCCATCGCTGGCTTCATCGTTTCTGCGGCTGGCTGGCAGGTCCCCGATGTCATCATGGCGCCCCTCGAGATCCTCGGTGGTGCTTCCATTCCGATGATCCTCATGAGTTTCGGAGCCTCCCTTACAGGTAAAGGGTTGCTGACCAACGACCGCCTGCCGACGATTACCGCCACGGTTCTTAAGCTCATTGCCATGCCAACCATCGCCTTAGCGGCAGGCCTAGCCTTGGGGCTGAGCGGCAACGAGCTTTACGCAGCGCTCATCTTGGCCGCGCTTCCGACCGCGCAGAACGTCTACAACTATGCCGCGACCTACCAATCGGGAGAAACGGTGGCGCGCGATACGGTCTTCCTCACCACCTTCCTCTCCCTGCCGGCCATGCTGGCTATCGCCGGGTTCTTTGGGTAGGGCTAGGCCAAACCGTCAAGCACTAGCCTTCGAGCTTCTCCCCCAGCTCCAGCCACTCCATCTCGAGTTCTTCGCGCTCGGCGGCAACGGCTTTGAGCTCGGTGTCGAGCTTCGCTAGCTCACCACTGTCCCCCTCACCAGAGGACATCTTCTCCGCGGCTTGTGCCATCTTTTCATTCAGCTTCGCGGTCTTGTCGTCGAGCTTGCTCATCTTGCGTTCCAGCGCATTCATCTTCTTGGTCAGCTCGCGCTCCTCCTGGGAGCTCAAACGCTTGGTCGGGGCAGCTTCCGCGCTTTGTTCGTCGGTGTTCTTGGAGCTCTCCCCCAAGTCGAGAACGCCGCGGGCGGTGGCAGCTTCCATCTCTTGGCGGCGACGCAAGTATTCCTCAATGCCTCCCGGCAGGTTGGTGAGCTTGCCATCCCCGAAAAGCGCATAAGTGTTATCGGCGATGCGCTCGATGAGGTAGCGGTCGTGGGAAATCACCACCAAGGTGCCGGGCCACGAATCTAGAAGAGACTCCAGCTCCTGAAGAGTATCGATGTCGAGATCGTTCGTGGGCTCGTCGAGAAGCAGCACATTCGGCTCTGCCATGAGCACGCGGGTCAGCTGCAGGCGGCGGCGCTCACCACCGGAGAGATCGCCGACGGGTGTGCGCTGGCGCTTGGCCGAAAAGCCCAGGCGCTCGGCCAGCTGGGAGGCAGAAAGCTCTTTCTTGCCCAGGTGGACGTAGGTGGCAACGTCTTCGACGGCGTCGAGAAGCCGGCGCTGTGGATCCAGGTCATCGAGTTCTTGGCGCAGCCAACCCAGGCGCACGGTCTTGCCCTCGATGCGCTTGCCTGCGGCGAGCTCTACTTCACCAGCAAGGGCGCGCAGCAGCGTGGTCTTGCCGGAACCGTTAACGCCGACGAGGCCGATGCGCTCGCCCGGCGCCAGCCGCCAGGTGAGGTGATCCACTAGCGTGCGGCCGTCCGGGGTTGTAACCTTTGCATCCTCAAGCTCAATGACGACTCGGCCCTGACGCTGCTTGGAAAAGGCCATGAGCTCAACCTTGTCGCGCGGTGCGGGTACATCCGCAATGAGTGCTTCGGCCGCCTCGATACGGTAACGCGGCTTCGAGGTACGGGCCGGTGCTCCTCGACGCAGCCAGGCTAGCTCCTTGCGTGCCAGGTTCTGTCGGCGTTGTTCGATGGCATCGGCCTGGCGGGCGCGCTCGGCACGAGCAAAGGTCCAGTCGTTATAACCGCCCTCATAGGCATCGACAACACCGTCGTGTACTTCCCAGGTTGTCGTAGCCACAGTGTCAAGGAACCAGCGGTCGTGAGTGACAACGACAACCGCCAGCTTGCGCGAAAGCAGGTGGCTGGCCAGCCATTGCACGCCTTCAACGTCAAGGTGGTTGGTCGGCTCATCGAGCACCACAATATCGAGGTCTTGGACGAGTGCGGCGGCCAGGTTGACGCGGCGGCGCTCACCGCCGGAGAGCGAGCCCACAGGGGTGTCTAGCCCTAGGTCAACGATGCCAAGGCCACCGAGGACATCACGCACCTTGGCATTAGACGCCCATTCGAATGTCTCCAACCCAAGCGGCTCGATGATGACCTGGGCGATGGTGAGCGACTCCTCCAGCTCAAAGCGCTGGGTTACCACCGCCATGCGCAAATCCGAATTGTGGGACACACGGCCCGAGTCCGGGGATTCGATGCCGGTGAGGACCTCCAGCAGCGTGGTTTTGCCGCCGCCGTTGACGCCGACGATGCCGATACGATCACCGGTTTGCACGCCGAGGGACACCCCGTCCAGCAGGGTCTTGAGACCAAAAGACTTGCTTACGTTTTCCAGGTTAATGAGGTTCGCCATATCGAGAGTTCATCTTAGTGGCTCGGCGTGGAAATCTGGCTGCGGGCCTCTACACCAGCGTTGCGCCGGTAGCCGGCCCATAGGTCACCAATCCACGGGTCCCGCGGTTATCGGCGCAGACCTGGGCCACCATTTCCTGGGCGGTCTCCTCGTCTTCGCAGAGGAAGGCGCAGGTAGGCCCGGAACCGGAGACGATGCCCTTGAGGGCGCCGGCGGCCTCACCAGTATCAAGAATCTTGCGCAGGTCCGGGCGTAGCGAGAGGGCTGCTGGTTGGAGGTCGTTGTGCATCACCGCGGCGAGCTCGCGAGGGTTGCCGCCCACGAGGGCTTGCCCCACGGCTTCAGTGTCGAGGTGCGGTGTGCTTCCGCGGCCGGCAGCGCGCAATTCGTCCAGCTTGCGGAAGACAGAGGGCGTTGACAAGCCCTCCGCATTGGTGATGATTGCCCAGACATAGCGCCCACGCGAGAGCATCGGCGTCAAGAGCTCGCCGCGCCCGCGCCCCAAGGCCGTGCCACCCATGAGGGTAAAAGGAACGTCGGAACCCAGCTCCGCGGCAAGCTCGTAGAGCTTCTCCATACTGAGCGGCTCGCGGCCAAACTCGGTACTCAACGCCTGATTAGCCAGAAGCAGGGCTGCGGCGGCATCGGCAGAACCGCCAGCCATGCCGCCGGCGGCGGGGATACTCTTTTCCATCGTAAGCGTTCCAGCAGCCGGCAGCATGAGGTTCTGTGCCACCGATTCCACCGCGCGCCATGCCAGATTCTCGGTCGTTGCCGGAACGCCCTTCGCATGGTTGCCGGCGACTTCCACGGTGCTTCCCTCGCTCCAGCGGTAGCTTACGCGATCGTGCACATCAAGAGACTGGAAGACAGTAGCCAGCTCGTGGAAACCGTCCGCGCGGGCCTCACCGACGCCCAAGTGTAGGTTGACCTTGGCGTGGGCGCGCGCCTGCCACAGCTGCGGGGACTCGTTTACCGTCTTGTTCATGAGACTTCCGCCAATCGAACGAAGTCCTCCACGCCCAGCTTCTCACCGCGCAGGCGCGGATCGATTTCCGCCGCGCGCAGCGCCTCCTCGGCTGCCGCGGCGGAGCCATAAAAGCCCGCTAAGGCGGCGCGAAGCGTTTTGCGGCGTTGGGCAAAGGCGGCGTCGATCAGCGCAAAGAGCCGTGGTCGCAGCTCCTCGTCGAAAGGGCGGGTGCAGTCGATACGCACCAGCCCTGACTCGATCTTGGGTGCCGGCCAAAACACGTTCTTGCCAATCGTGCCGGCCTGGCGGACGGGGCCATAAAAAGATGCTTTCACACTAGGTATGCCATAGACCTTGCTGCCCGGCGCGGCGGCGAGGCGCTCAGCTACCTCCAGCTGCACCATGACCAGAACACGGCGAATCGATGGGTAGACCTCCAACAGGTGGAGCAGCACCGGCACGGCCACGTTATAGGGCAGGTTGGCCACCAAGGCGGTCGGCTCCCCCAGCTCCCCCGCCTCAACGGTGAGTGCATCCTTCTCCACCACGGTGAGGCGCTCCGCAAAGTCGGCCGCCCGCGCGGCCACGGTGTCCGGAAGCTTGCCTGCCAGACGCTGGTCAATCTCGACTGCCGTGACGTGCTCCACCTCTCCCAACAGCCCCAAGGTCAGCGAACCCAGACCAGGGCCGACTTCCACCACGCGATCCTCCGAACTCAGGTCCGCAGCGGCAACAATGCGCCGGATGGTGTTGGGGTCATGGAGAAAGTTCTGGCCCAGCTTCTTCGTCGGCGTCACATCGAGCTCAGCGGCGAGCTCGCGGATTTCCACCGGGCCTAGCAGGTGGGGTTGTGTCATGTCATCCAGACTAATACGCGCGGCTCGGAAGCTTTAGCGCAGGCCAAGCTTCGAGGTGCAGGCGGGCCATGCACCCCAGCCCTGTGCGGCCTGAACCTTCTGGGCCACAGCAATCTGCTGCTCGCGGGAGGCCTGCCATGCCTGCGGGGCGTACTCGGTTCCGCCAAAAGCAGCCCAGGTCGACGGGGTGAACTGCAGGCCACCGGAGAAACCGTTGCCGGTGTTGATGGACCAGTTTCCGGTAGCTTCACACTGCGCCAGGGCATCCCACACGGAGCCCTCGGCAACGGCCGGGGCGGTGGACTTGGGCTTGGTGCCGCGCGCGATCACGGCGGCGACGGCCTCATTGCGGACGTCTTCCTTGATGATCTCGTTGGACTCTTCCTTACCGTTGACCTTCACAATCTTGCGGGTCACGGTACGGGAACCAGGGGTGCCTTCCTCGCGGACTTCCTCGGTTCCCTCTTCCAACTCAGGATCGTCGACAAAGTCGGCGGGGGCATCGAAGTCTTCGGTCTTTTCTTCCTCGGAAATCTCGACGCGGTCCACAGTGATGGCCGTGCCGGCCTTAACCGGGGTATCCAACGCTGGGGATACTCGGTCATCCTTGCCCACGGAAATTCCACGGGCTTCCAGCACGTCTTCCACGGTTTTAGCGGCAACGCTGGCGTAGGAGACGGAACCGCCGTCAGAAATCTTGATGATCTTCGGGGACGTAACCTCAAGGTTCATGCCCTCAGTCACCGTTTCATCCTCCTTCACGGTCTTGGAGCCGGAAGTGATGGCAGCTCCCGGGGCGATACCATCGAGGCCGCCCAATAGGTCAGAGACCGTGAGTTCAGTGGAGGAAAGCTGCTTTTCAACACCATCGATGGTCACCGCAACCGGCTTAGCGGTACGAACGGTGATCGAATCACCGTCGGAAACCTGCTCTGACAGCGCGGGATAAACAACGTCTTCTCCCCCGACGTTGACGCCCGCAGCTTCGAGAGCGGCGTTGACATCGCCAGCGAAGGTAGCCAGCTCGGTGGTCTCACCATTGACGTCGAGCGTGATGTCCTTCTGGGCACCAACGGCAACAACACCACCCACGGCAAGGGTGCCGAGCACACCGCCGGTGGCCATGCGCAGCGGCAAGGAGCGGGAGTTATTGATTCGCTTGATCTGCTTCTTCGGGGACATAAACCTTTACTCGTCTCTGCGATGCTGTGTGCACGAAAGGCAGCTTCCTACCTTTGGCACCTGTCATGGCGCACTCTGGGCGCGCCGGCCGGCAACATCAAGGCCGGACTAACTTTGAATAACGATACGGTAACAGAACTCAACGATCGAGACGTATTTACACGCCAGGACCACTAGCAACACACTTGCCACAACAAGCACGCACGCCACCTATGAGCAGCACTTTTGCGTTGGGTGAGAATCGTCACACTCCGAAGACCTGCGCGAAGGTATCAGTCACCTCGGCAGCCAAATCCTCCACCTTTTGACCGCGCGCTTCGGCCACGCAGCGATAGGTGTGTCCGATCAAGGATGGTTCGTTGCGCGCACCGCGGAAAGGCTCCGGTGTCATATACGGCGCATCCGTCTCAATGAGCAGTTGGCCGGCTGGGGCAAGCGCTGCGGCCTGGCGCATTTCTTCGTTGCGCTTGAAAGTCACATTGCCAGCGAAGGAAAGAACATAACCGCGCTCAAGGGCTTCTTTGGCTACCTCCAACGGTGAAGAGAAACAGTGCAGCATCACCTTCGGCGCCTGGGCGCACTCCCCCAGTACGCGCATAAGATCTTCATCAGCCTCACGATTGTGGATCATCAGTGTCTTGCCCACCTTCGCCGCCAATTCGGCGTGCCAGCGCAGCGCTTCCTCTTGGACCTCAAGGGGTGCGGTGCGCTCCGGCTCGTGGTGAATCCAGTAGGTATCCAACCCCGTTTCCCCAATGGCCACGCAGCGTGGGTCCGCTGCCATCTCGATCAGGCGCGCGCGGGCGGCCTCATCGAGTTCTTGAGCCTTCGTCGGGTGAATCGCGCAGGCCGCATACACGTTGTCGAACTCGTGTGCTGCGGCCAAAGCCTTCTCCGCCTCGGCCAAACCATCACCCACGGTGACGATGCGCTCAACTCCAGCAGCATGAGCGCGGGCAACAAGGTCAGCGTCGGCGTCGCGGCAGGAGGCGAGGTGCGTATGGGCGTCGATAAGCTGGCTCATACCTTCGGCGGGCACGGGCGTGGGGCGTGGCTTCTTCTTAGACATGGCTGCGAGTGTAGTCACCGACTTAGGCCAGCCCCTAACGCTGAGCTATCAAGTTGCATGAGAAGTTCGGCTTTGCCACTGTAGGAACGTTAAAAGAAGTCAGCCGCAAAGCTGGGCGCTGGATAGACCTCACCCACTTGCAACTCATGGTTTAAGGAACATCATGCACGTTCGTCCCGCAGAGCTTGCCGACGCCCCCGCAATCTCCGCCATCTACAACTCTGCCTCCGCCGCGAAACCAGCTACCAACCTGGTGACATGGCAAGAATCCGTAGAAGACCGCGAAAAGTGGCTGGCGCAGATGGACAAGGAAGGCTATCCGGTCTATGTCGCCGTCGATGACGATGAAATCGTTGGCTGGGCCGCCTACTTCCAGTTTGTCACCCCGGCTATCTACTACGGCACGGCGGAGGACTCTATCTATATTGCGGAGTCTGCGCGCGGCAAGGGCGTGGGCAGCGAGCTCATGGACACGCTCATGGATCACGCGAAGGAAAATGACTACGTGGAGACGATGATTACCTACATCGTGGACACCAACGAGTCCTCCATTGCCCTGCATAAAAAGTTCGGATTTGTGGAAACCGGCCGCATGCCCAATATCCACACCAAGGATGGCGTCCGCCTCGGTCTGGTACACCTGCAACGCGACTTCGACCGCCCCTAAAACGGCTTGATTGCCGCCCCACCCCAGCGACGGCACTGTCTTACGCCCCGCCTCAGTGACGGCACTGCCATTGTTGCCAAAGATCTGGCCAGATCTTGAGGCAAAGCGGGAAACTTTGGCAACAACGGCGACTTCGGCTTAAACAACTTATCCTGCGCTACGCGGTCACAGACGGCAAACGTGTTAAGCCGACGCTGCCTGAAGCGGCACAATATCGTCCAACTCAGCAAGAATTTTGTCTTCTGCGACATCCAAGTCGTAGTGAGTCTGCAGCCCGAGCCAAAATTGTGGGGACATTCCAAAGTACTTGGCAAGGCGAAGAGCCGTATCGGCGGTAATAGCCCGCTTTCCGTGGACGATTTCGTTAATACGTCGAGGCGGGACCCCTATCGAAACAGCGAGTTTGTGTTGGGTAATCCCCATGCCCTTGAGAAAGTCCTCCATAAGGATTTCACCTGGGTGCACCGGGGGAGCTTGTTAGTGGTAGTCAACGATCTCAACCTCCTCTGGCCCTAAAGCGGTCCACCGGAAGCAGATCCGCCATTGGTCATTGATACGAATACTATATTGACCCCGCCGATCGCCCGTCAAAGCTTCGAGCCTATTTCCTGGAGGAATCCGAAGCTCATCGAGCCTCTGAACGTAGCCCAATTGCCTCAGCTTGCGAAGAGCTACCGAGTGAATACGTGAATCAATCGAGAGCACCCTCTCTCGATTCCATAGACGCTCAGTGGCCCTATCCGCGAACGACTGAATCATAAACGCACCATACCCCCCTATAACGCAACACGTCAATAACGCGAGACGTTAACTCTATCTAACGTTGTCACCCAAAAGCTACCCCAACTGTCGAGAACCGGCTAGGCAGCGAGCTCGTCGTCGATGTAGACACGCGTCGTCGCACGCAGGCCCGCGACTAGCATGCACAAGCTGAGCACCATGAGACCAATAAGCACAGCGGTCCAATCGCCGGTGGCCCCGCGCACCACTCCCACGGACAGCGGTACCAGGCCCGCTAGGATGTAGCCGCCCGGCTGAACGAAGCCGGACAACCGCGCGGTCGTCAGCGCGCTCCGCGTGCGGGCGGTGAGCAGCGCCAGCGCCAGCGGGAAACACATGCCGCCGATCCCCATGAGGCTGGCCCAGGCCAGCGGGGCGGCGTCCGCAGCCACGAGAACCCCACCCCACCCAGCGCATGTGCATAGCGCCAGCACAATAGGTACGGGTGTGAGGCGGTCCAAGCGAGAAATGAGCCACGGCATGACAACGCCGCCGGCAATGTTGAAGACACCGATGACGGCAAGTGCCACACTGGCGGTGTTCTCGCTCACGCCCTTCTCCAGCAGCATGCGTGGCAGCCACCCCATTTGAACATAAGCCATGGAGGACTGCAGCCCGAAGAAAAAGAGCATGGCCACCGCCGTGGGCGACGTGTACATGGGCTTCGGCGCGCCCGCGCCATCAACCGTTCCGTGGGCGACGTCCCTTCCAGCTTGCGGAAGGACCACTATCCAAGCCACTAACTGGGCAATGGCGGGAAGACCCCAGATCCACAACGCACCTTGCCACGATTTTTGTGTCACCGCGGACAGCGGGCCGAGGGCGCTGGACACGCCCAACATCGTGGTATAGGTGGTCATCAGCGCCACCAGCGTGCGGCCCGACCCATGCTGCTTGATCCATGCGGGAAGCAGCACATTTGCCAGCGCGATGCCGGCAACAACGCATAGGGTAAGCGCTACGAAAAGCGAAAAGCTACTTACCCATGGACGCAGGCCAAGCCCCACGACCAAGGCCACCGTGCCGCCGGCCAAGGTACGGCTTAGCCCCACGCGGCGCGCGAGGGGAACCGCTGCCAACCCCATGGCGGCAAAACACAGCCCCGGCAGCGCGGTCAACAAACCCGCCTGGCCGGAGCTAATCCCGAAGAAGTCCTGGATCTGCCCCAGCACCGGTGCCACGGAGGCAATGCCCGAGCGCAGGTTTAGCGCGGTCAGACAGACAACGACAAAGAGTAGGACGGGCGCCAGGGAGCGCCGAAACGCCGAGCCCACGCCTTTACTTCTGAACCGGGGCCCACTCTGGGCCGGTCTCACCGAGCTCCGGATCGAGTTTAGCCACCAACGGCTTCGGCTTCTGCAGCGCAGTACCCGGAGTAATGTCGACACGCTTCCACGCAGCCTGCTGCGCCGAGTAGTCACCGGTGATGATCGGGTAGGGATGGTTCTCCGGCGGGAGGTCTACGCCAACGAGCTCGACCGGCATATCATCGACCACGTCCTCAATGCGCGGCTGTGCGGCCCAGACGCCCTCACGCCCCAGGGTCTCGTGCACTTTCTGTGCGGTGAAGGGTAGGAACGGAGTCAGCATCACGTTGCAGTCGGAGACCACCTGCAGTGCGGTCCACAACACGGTGGCCAGACGCTCCCGCTGAGTCTCATCCTTGGCCAGCTTCCACGGCTCCATCGCAGCAACGTAGGCATTGGCCTCGCCGACGACGTGCATGATGGCGGTCATGGCCTGCTTGAACTTGGACTGCTCGAGGAATTCCGCGGCGGTGGTGAAGGTCTCCTCCGCCAGCGCCAGTATGTCCTTGTCTGCCGGCTCCAGCGCCGCAGGAGCCGGGACCTCGCCGAAGTTCTTGTGGGCCATCGACACCGTGCGGTTGACCAGGTTGCCCCAGCCGTTCGCAAGCTCGTTGTTGATGCGGCGCACGAACTCATCCCAGGTGAAGTCGGTGTCGTTGTTTTCCGGGCCAGCCACGGCAATGAAGTAGCGCAGCGCATCCGGGCCGAACTCCTCCAGGAAGTCCTTGACGTAGATAACGACGCCCTTGGAGGAGGAGAACTTAGAACCAGACATGGTCAGGTATTCCGAAGACACAATCTCCGTCGGCAGGTTGAGCTCACCATAGGTGTGCAGCTCACCGCCCTTGGAGCCCTTGCCCGCGTAACCCAAGAGTTCCGCTGGCCAGATTTGGGAGTGGAAGGTGATGTTGTCCTTGCCCTGGAAGTAGTAGTGACGCGCCTGCGGGTTCTGCCAGTAGTCCTTCCAGGCCTCCGGGTTACCGGTACGGTGGGCCCACTCGATGGAAGAAGACAGGTAACCAATCACCGCGTCGAACCACACATAGAGCTTCTTCGCGCCGTTGTCCTCCCAGCCTTCCACCGGGATGGGAATACCCCAGTCGATATCGCGGGTCATGGTGCGCGGGCGCATATCCTCCAGCAGGTTAAGGGAGAACTTGAGGACGTTCGGGCGCCAATCCTCACGGGTCTTCAGCCACTCTTCGAGGACGTCCTTGACCGCAGGCAGGTCCAGCAGGAAGTGCTCGGTATCGATGAACTCTGGGGTTTCACCGTTGATCTTGGACACCGGGTTGATGAGATCTACCGGATCAAGCTGGTTGCCGCAGTTATCGCACTGGTCACCGCGCGCGCCATCAGCGCCACACAGCGGGCAGGTGCCCTCGATATAGCGGTCGGGCAAGGTACGGCCCGTGGACGGCGAAATAGCGCCTTGGGTGGTCTCCTTAAGCATGTAGCCGTTCTCGTACAGCCCCTTGAACAGCTCCTGCACCACGGCGTAGTGGTTGCGGGTGGTGGTACGGGTAAAGAGATCATAAGACAGGCCGAGCCCAGCCAGATCAGTGACAATCTGACGGTTGTAACGATCCGCCAGTTCACGAACCGTCACGCCTTCCTTATCCGCTTGCACGAGCAACGGGGTGCCGTGCTCGTCGGTACCGGAAACCATGAGGACGTCGTTGCCACGCATTCGCTGGAAGCGGGCGAACACGTCGGAAGGAACGCCGAAACCCGCCACGTGTCCGATGTGGCGGGGTCCGTTGGCATAGGGCCAAGCAACATTAACGACAACTGTCTCAGTCATGGCCTCTACTCTATCGAACACCCCCTCACCGGCAATGCAGTGAGGGGGTGTATCAGAGAAATGCTCGCGCCAGAACTAGCTCTTGTTGCTGTGCTGGCGGCGGCGGGCCTTGAAGGCCTGTTCGCGCTGGAACTCGCGGTGCAGGCGACGCTCACGCGCCAGCTTGCGCTGGAAGGCCTGGGACTCGCGGTACTCGCGGTAAATCACGTCGTTACTCAAGTCCTTGAAAATAGCGAACATGAGTCCAACGAGGATAAAGAGGAATGGCAGTGCTGCCACGATGGTGACGTTCTGCAGGTTCGATAGGGAATCCTCGCTCGACAGCAGCAGGGTCAGGCCGACGGCTGCAGTGAGCACACCCCACGCTGCGGATAGCCACGGCTTAGCGGTGGTTGCACCGGACTGGGACATCGAGCCCATGACTGTCGACGCCGAGTCGGCCGACGTAATAAAGAACGTAGCCAGCAGCAGAGCGGCAACGATGCCTGCAATGAAACCACCAGGCAGGTTCTGCAAAAGGTTGAACAGCTCCTGCTCGGCAGATTCACCGGAGATAGAGTTGCCCTTCTGCTCCATGTGAATAGCGGTACCACCGAAGATGGCAAACCACACAGTGGAGACACCAGCCGGGACGAGAAGCACGCCAACGCAGAACTCGCGGACGGAACGACCACGGGAAATGCGGGCGAGGAACATACCCACGAACGGCGACCAGGAAACCCACCAAGCCCAGTAGAAGATGGTCCACGTCGACAGCCACTCACCAGCAGTTCCGTTGTCAGACTCGGCGGTACGAGCGATCATCTCAGTGAAGTTCGCCAGATAGTTACCAATGGAACCCGGAATCTGGTTCAAGATCGACACCGTGGGGCCAAAAATGAACACGAAAATGGCCAGCAAAGCCGCCAGAACCATGTTGGTGTTGGACAGGTACTGAATGCCCTTACCCACGCCGGACATGGCAGATAGAAGGAATGCCAAGGTCAAAACGAGAACGATACCAATGACGACCTTCTGAGTCGCGTTCTCAATAATTCCGGAGGCTTCCAACCCAGCCTGAATCTGCATAGCGCCCAGTCCCAGTGAACATGCGGTACCGAAGACTGTGGCAAAGATGGCCAAGATATCGATAATCTTGCCAACGAAGCCATCGGCCGCGCGCTGACCGATCAGTGGCACGAAGGCTTGGCTTAACAGCTGCTTACGGCCGATACGGAAGGTGGAATAGGCAATGGCGAGACCCACGATGGCATATACAGCCCACGGGTGCAGAGTCCAGTGGAACATGGCCGTGGCCATCGAAGTTCCTACCTCGTGCTCGCTATGGCCCGGGACACCGTTCTTAAAGTAATTAAGTGGCTCGGATGCGCCGTAGAACATCAAGCCGATGCCCATGCCGGCCGCGAACATCATCGCAATCCAAGAGACCGTGGAGAATTCCGGCTCTTCGTTGATCTTGCCCAAGCGAATGGTGCCGAACTTAGAAGCAGCAATGCAAATGACAAAAATAACGAAGATGGTCCCGAAGAGCACATAGGCCCATCCAAAGTTATTCACAACAAAGCTCAGCGCGTTACCGGAGAACGAAGCAAAGCTCTCCGGCGCCGCCAAGCCCCATGCCACGATGGCAGCGATGAGCAGACCGGCGAACCCCACAATGGTCCAGTCAATCGGTGAATCGATGCCGCCGGGCCCAAACTCGTCGGTTTCTTCTTGTTCTTCTACTGGGGTAGATGCAGCCGCAGGATCGAACGCCTTGTTGGTGAGCATATCCTGGAGCTGGCTCGTGGCTGTGGATGCCTCGAGGCGCTCGTCGACAGTGCGGTATTCCTCCACCGCCGCCGGCGAGCTCTGTTCTTGGGAGGCAGCCGAAGACACCTCCGTGTCCTTCACATTGTCTGAATTGGTCGAGTCTGTCATACCTACCGACCTTGGTGCTGTCTCATCAACTAGTCAAACTAAATCAGAAACAAAAAGACTATTCGCCACATGCATTTCGGGCATATAGCGTTCCTCAAGCATCTGTCACGAGCTTCTTTACGCGACCGTTATTCCACTGCAACTGCCGGTTCTGTACCGCAACTGTGCAGCTTGCCAGCTTGTTCGAAGGCATTTCGGAGGTATGACGCCCCTACCACGCATGCCGCGGCCACGCCGGGCGACATAACGATGCCATAACGATTCCCGCGAAAGAGACGGCCATCACTTGTTCTTATTCGTGCAGCTCAGCCACGGGCAGCAAGGTAGGCATCATAAAGCTCACGATTGGACCACGCCGTCCCTGCGGCGGCTTGCTTGCAGGCATCCTTGGCCCGCACGCCGCGTTCAACCTCTGCGCGGACCTGCTCCACGAGGATCTCCAACGACACGGGTGCGGCATCACCACCCTCGATGACTACGGTGATTTCACCCCGCGCATTCTCTTGCGCCCATTCGGCAAGCTCGCCCAAGCAACCACGCTTAATCTCCTCATATGTCTTCGTCAGCTCGCGGCACACTGCAGCGCGACGGTCGGCGCCGAGGATCTCAGAGGCGTCACCAAGCGTCTGCGCCAAACGGTGTGGGGACTCGAAGAAAGCAATAGCGCGCTGCTCCCCCACCAAGGACTCGAGCCACGCCTTACGCGGGCCGGGCTTGCGCGGCGGGAAAGCATCGAAGAGAAAGTGGCCTACCCCTAAGCCCGACAGGGCGAGGGCAGTCGGCACCGCAGAGGGCCCGGGGAAACACGTCACGGGCACGCCCGCCTCCACGGCGGCGGTCACGATGGAGTGCCCCGGATCAGAAACTACCGGCATGCCGGCATCCGACACGACAAGTACGGTTCCCGTCTGGGCAGCGGCGACCAACGTGCGTGAGCGCTCCTCCTCGTTGTGGTCGAAGTTGGAGACCACCTTGCCGCGGATTTCTACTCCTAACGCCTGGGCCAAGTTGCGGACACGGCGAGTATCCTCCGCGGCAATCACATCTGCGTGGCCCAAAGCGTGCATGAGACGGGCGGAAGCATCACCGGGGTTTCCCAGCGGCGTGGCGGCGAGGATGACACCGCGGGGCAGGGGTTCAAGCTGAAGACTCATACTCCCCAGCATTGCACATGTAAGCTAGACTCTTCCGGGTGAGTACCGCAACCCCTACAGATCGATCTGGCCGCCGCAAGCGCACGCGCCCCTCCGCCACGCGTGGCGCCCATACCCGGCCGGCACCGCCTGCCCCTCGGCCCTACACCTGGACCCGGGCCGACTCGATCAGCACTGCGATCATTGGTGTCTTGGCTTTTCTCACACGATTCATTGGTCTGGCTGCTCCGGTTTCTGAAGGCACACCCGTCTTCGACGAGAAGCACTACGTTCCGCAGGCCTGGGACATGGTCACCAGCTGGCACAACCTCTTCCTCGGCGGTATTGAATCTAACCCGGGCTACGGCTTGGTTGTGCATCCGCCGCTGGCCAAGCAGATCATCGCGATATCAGAAGCGCTTTTCGGCTATACCCCACTGGGATGGCGGGCCATGGCCGCGCTTTTCGGAGTGGGCACAGTAATGCTCACCATGGCACTGGCTCGCCGCTTGTCTGGTTCGTGGCAGGTGGGATTCCTGGCAGGCCTGCTCGCCGTGTGCGATGGCGTACTGCTCGTAGCCTCCAAATTCGGAATGCTCGACATCTTCCAAGTCTTCTTTGTGGTTGCCGCCGCGTGGGCTTTGGCGCGGGATCACCAGCAGATGCGTGAGCGCCTCCACGCCGCCTTCGTATCGGGAGCGATGGGTGACTCCGACTTCGGGCCCCGTTTTGGGTTCCGGTGGTGGCGTTTTACGGCCGGCGTTTTCCTGGGGCTGACATTGTCGGTCAAATGGAACGGCCTGTACTACATCATGTTCTTCGGTCTGATGAGCGTTTTCTCGGACCTCGCGCTGCGCCGCCTCTACGGCGTGCGCCGCTACATCGTGGGCACGCTGGTACGCGATACGCCAGCGGCCCTCGCCTCCATCGTCGCGGTTCCTGTGGCACTGTACACCTGGTCTTGGCGTGCGTGGTTCGCTGATGAAACCGCCGTTTACCGCCACGCCAAAGTAGACGGCACTATTGAAGAGGGCTCTTGGTTGCTCCATCTCCCCGAGCCACTCGCCGGCTGGTTTTACTACCACTCTTCCGTGTTGGAATTCCACGCTTCCCTGACCACCTCCGGTGGGCACAGCCATCCGTGGGATTCCAAGCCGTGGGCTTGGCTGGTGGCTGCACGCCCTATCCTCTACTACTCCGCTACGGACATCTCCTGCGGGGACGGCAACTCCTGCCGCAAGATGCTGTACCTCTTTGGCACTCCCGCCATCTGGTGGCTGGTCATCCCAGCTGTGCTGTGGGGCCTGTGGTCCTTGCTCGTTCGCCGCAACCGCGCCTTC
Source organism: Corynebacterium aurimucosum (assembly GCF_046895345.1). GTDB lineage: Bacteria > Actinomycetota > Actinomycetes > Mycobacteriales > Mycobacteriaceae > Corynebacterium > Corynebacterium aurimucosum_G. The sequence goes on from NZ_CP160096.1 coordinate 1,321,595, forward strand.
CTTATCCCACTCGTGGGCGCTGCGGCGGGATTCCTGCCCTGGCTGGCCGTTTTCGACCGCCAAATGTACTTCTTTTACGCCACGGCGTTCATCCCATTTGTCATCGTGCTGATATCTCTGACCTTGGGACAAATGATTGGGCGCGGCCGTGTTGTGCAGTGGCGCTGGCTCACAGGACTCTTTGGTACCGCGATGCCTTTGGGTACCTTCCTCACGGTGTGTTACGCCGCGCTCGTGGTGGCGATGTTCGCCTACTTCTCCCCGATTCTTTATGGATACCTCATACCGGATTCGTGGTACAGCTCCATGATGTGGCTGCCATCTTGGTCCTAACGCGGGCTAGCGGACAACGTCCGGTAAATATCCCGCAGCAGGAATCCCCGGTCCGCCGCCCAGGCCCAGCCCATGCTGGCGGTGGCCAAGCCCGTGCCGATGAGGATATAAACCTGCCCCGCGGCGACGCTGCCCAGGGCAAAATCGCGCATGGTAAAACCGCACAGGAATGCGAACATCGTGCACGCTACCGGCAACAATCCAGGTGCCGAAGCGGGGCGCCATGCCGCAAAAGCCAAGCCACTTGCAAGGCCGAAACGCAGCGCCGCAGCCTCCATCAGCAGGTGCGCGCGCCCTGGGTCAGCCCCTTCCGCGAGGGTTCCTTCGCTCGATAAGGTGGTCAAACCTGAGGCACTAACAACGACCACGACCGCCCACACCAAAAACGCCAGGGACAACACTCCGAGGGATACTCGCGCCAACGTCAGCGACGCCTGCCGCGTGCTGGAAGCGCGCTGCCATTCCGGCTCCACGCCGGCGAGGATCACCTCAGACAAATCGTGCGGCGGAACGCCTGCCGGTTCCACGAGGCTCAAGGAATGTGTTAGGGCTGCCGCCTTATCCCGGAAAGCCGCGCACTCGGGGCATCCCGATACGTGCGCTTCAATAACATCCGGTGAGAGCTGCGGGGCTTCCCCGTCCAGCTGTGCGGAAATGGCCGCCTGCACCTGCTCATGCGTCAGCACGGCTCAGCACCCCATCCACGCTGGCCCGGCCAGAGCCAAAAACGACAATCATGAGCAGCGACACGATGAGAACCAGCGGATACTCGACGCCACCATCGGCTGCAAAAAGGCCATTGCCCATGTGCACAAAATACAAAGCACAGGCCATGAGGAGAGCCAAAGCCCCCGCCACAAAGGTGGTGAGCAGGCCTACGACCAGCGCCGCGCCTCCCAGCATTTCTGCGAAGGCAGCCAAGTACGCGGAAGTATGCGGCTGCGGGACACCAAGTGCGGAAAACTGCCCGGTTATTTCATCCATTCCGCTAAAAAACATCTTGTCTACACCGTGCGCCACGAAGATGACTCCCAGTACCGCGCGGAAGATCAGGAGCGCGGCATCGCGTACGGCGGGTCTATTCATGGTTCATAGACTACCCTGGATGGCCACCTCTCTCCGAAAGGACTCCCTCCCAGCATGCACCTGTGGACTTCACTGGACACTCCCCTCGGCCGCCTCACCCTCGTAGGGTCCGCGCGAGGCTTATCGCAGGTGTATTTCCCTGACGAGGCTCCAAATCTCAACGGCCTGCAGCGCCTCACCGCTCGCTCAGATAGCGCCTGGTCGAGCGTTAAGGTTCTCGTCGCGGCCACCCAACAGATCACCGAATACTTCGCTGGCACGCGGCGAGACTTCGAGCTGCTACTCGACGTCCCTGCATCTCCTGACACCTTCCGCGCCCGAGCACAACGCGCGCTTCGTGATATCCCCTTCGGTGAGCGCTGGACCTATTCACGCCTTGCCTCCGCGGCTGGGAGCGCCCAAGCTGCCCGCGCCGCAGGCAGCGCCTGTGCCAGCAACCCTCTGCCTCTCGTGGTGCCCTGCCACCGCGTCGTACCAGCAAGCGGCGGCTTGGGGTCTTACCGCGGGGGCGTTGCCGCAAAGCGGCTACTGCTGGAGCACGAAGCGGGGAACCAATGAGTAAGTATTACAGTCTAAAAAGGCATGACTAGTACACAAATGGCAAATGATACGAGACTTGTTTATGACGCGACAGGGCTTGGCCGCCCTGCGTGGGCAATGACTTCCCCACTGCTCAAGGAGTATTACGACACTGAATGGGGCATGCCTGTCCACGAAGAATCCGCACTGCTGGAACGCCTCTGTCTGGAAGGCTTCCAGGCAGGGCTGAGCTGGGAGCTAGTACTGCGCAAGCGTGATGCTTTCCGCGCTGCTTTCGTGGGGTTTGATGCGGACCTTCTGGCCAGCTTTGGTGAGGAGGAAGTCGAGCGTTTGATGAACAATCCAGGAATTATTCGCAACCGTCTCAAAATCAACGCGGTGCTCGCTAACGCACGAGCCACGGTGGCCTTGCGCGAGCAGGGCGGGTTGGACGAATTCCTATGGAGCTTCTTGCCTGAAGAAACCATCGCGCCGGAAAGCGAAGAAGATATCCCGAAATACACAAAAGAAGCCTTGGACATGTCCAAGGCTTTGAAGAAGGCCGGGTTCAAGTTCGTCGGTCCAGTGACCTGCTTTTCCTTCATGACGGCCATCGGGATGGTGGATGCCCACCTTGTGGGCTCACATCGCCGCGGGAGCTCGGGAGTGTGGTCGGCCTAGTGCTCAGCGCGCTTAGGCACAAGACACACTCGCGTGCCACTTAACCGACTCGCCGTGCCGCGAGATCATCACGCCGCTGGCGCGGGGAAGGATGGGGGCCGTCGAAACCACCGTCGGAATCATCCTCCGAGTACACCGGAAGGTAATCAAAGTCCGGGCTTTCATCATCGATTTCCAAGATGAGGGCGCCCGGGCGGCGCAGGTTCGGTGGCAGCGACTCAGCAGGATTCTCCGCGTTGCGCACACCCAGGCGCGCACGGCGCAGGTGGTAGACGCGGCGACGAAGTAGCTCCTGCTCGCGGCGTACCTGGGCGCGCAGCGCCACCAGGTAGACCGTGGTCGCAACACCAGCGATGCCCGCCAACCACCAAGTCCAACCGCCCACGACGATGCCCAGGCATAACGTTGCGACCACCGCCACAGCCAGGCCGATGAGCGTGCGCTGGCGGCGCTGGTACCGCGTGGCCGAAGCCTCCTTCTCCTTCACCGGATCCCAGCCGCCGCGGCCAAGACGGCGCTGCGCAAAGGCAAGCTCTTCCGCGGAGAGCTCGGTATCGCTGCCGTTGGTTTCAGCGTCCTCAGCGGAGTTCGTATCTGCGACATCAATGCTCACGCCCTCAACCGCCGTGGTCTCTTCCTGCCCTGGAGCATCATCAGCGCCGTCTGCCTCCTCAGCGCGGGAGTCCTCCGGAGTCTGGTCCAGAGAATCAATAGCACCCGGGTACATCAAATCCACCGGAGAGGTATAGGAGTCATCCAAGCCGTAGGCATCTTCTGCGACGCTAGCGTTGGCTGGAGCCGTGAAAACCTCGGCGGCGTTCGCTTCAACGCTCTCGATATCATCATCGAGGTCGTGCTCATTTTCGGCTTCATGCTCAGGTTCCGCTGCTAGCTCGAAATCCTCTTCCGCATCTTCAGCCTCGACAACTTCGCCGTCAATCGTGTCGGCGACATCTGGCTGCTCGGCAGCATCAGCCGCAGCGGCCTCAGCGCGGCCGGCTTGAGAATCCTCGCTGACTCCTTCGGCCTCGACCAGCTCGTAGTCTGCCTCCTCAGCACCAGCCTCCGCCCCTGCCTGAGAACTCACGCGGATATCTTCCTTACCCAAGCGCGGCTTAGGACGGCCCGGCACGGAGCCGGAATCACCTTCGAAGAGCACGCGGGTCTCTTCAAAGGCCTCACCTGTATGGCTCATCGGGCGTTGCGAACGCAAAAGCAACGGGGCGAGAATGAAGAGCCACAACACGATTACGAGAATGATCGGCACGGCAGTCATCATGCGGCTGTGTCCCACTTTCAGGGGTCGACGAAAAAGGGAATATAACTAGGCCCCTACTCTAGCCTCCCAGCCCCGGCCTGTGGGCATCAACGAGCCCATAAATTACAAGGTTGTTACTTAAGTGAAAGCAGAGGTAGTTGACCTAAAATATCGAACGATTCGGCATTGGCTAAGCACCGCTGAGGCGGCCCGTCGCACGCAGGCGCTCGACCGCTCCAGAAGCAAAATCCTCACGATTCAGTGCCAAGAAGTGGTGGTCCCTCCACGCACCGTCGATATGCAGGTTGCGGCGCAGGAAGCCCTCATCCCGAAACCCGTTGCTGTGCAGTACCTTGCCTGAAGCAGGATTCTCCGGCAGATAGGTGGCCGTCACACGATGCAGCCCCACACGGTAAAAGGCATGGTCCACGCCGAGAGCACAGGCAGCAGTAGCCACGCCAGCTCCGTGCACCGCGGAATGAACCCAATAGCCAATCCAGCATTCGCTGACCCCTCCGTGCTGGATATTGCCTAAGGTCAACTGACCCCGGAACTGTCCATCGACGTCAATGACAAGCGGCACCACCGTGCCAGCGCGGGCAGAATCACGCAGAAACATAAGGTGATTCCACCATGCCGACTGCGAATGTGCCGCATCCCACGACGTCGGCAGAGTCGGCTCCACAGGTTTAAGGAAATCCCTATCCTCGATGCGCTGACGCCGCCAAGACTCACCGTCCCGGCGCAGCAGGGGGCGCAGGCGCACTGTCGCCCCGCGTGGGAGGACGCGAGACTCTCGCAACCGGACCGCAGGCGTAGCTTCTGGCCATCCAGGATGGTCGGGGTTGACCTCACCGCTGGCGGGAGTAGAAAAGCGCCCCGCGGCGGTACCGAAAGGATCAAGCATGATGTCGGCGGTGACCAGCTAGGCGCGTTGGGTCAGGAACAGGACGTCCACCACGTCCCCGGGGCGGATCTCTGTAACTTCCTCCGGGATACGGATCATCGCGTTGGCCTCGGATAGTCCAGCCAGCAAATGCGCCGGCGCGCCAGCCGCGCCGCCCAGTCCTTCCACCAGGTAGTCGGAGGTGTCTGCATCTCGCATGAGCCGGGCACGAATATAGCCGCGGCGCCCCGGGCGGGATTCCATGTGATTAAGCACGCGTGCGCGCACCATGCGGCGTTGGCCGCTGCGCTTGCCCAGGGAGAGCCGGATCAGCGGGCGCACAAAGACCTCGAAGATCACCAGCGCGGATACCGGGTTCGAGGGCAACAGGAAGGTCGGGATGCGCTCCTCACCCAACAACCCGAAGCCCTGGACCGAGCCTGGGTGCATGGCTACGCGTGAGGTATCCACGTCTCCCAACTCATCGAGGACCTCGCGGATTTCTTCCGAACCCGCACCGCCCACGGCGCCGGAGATCACCAGTACCTCGCTGCGCGCCAGGTAGGTTTCCAAGGCCTCGCGCACGCGGCGCGGCTCACCGGCGGCAATGCCGACGCGATGCACATCCGCTCCGGCTTCCTTCGCGGCTGCTGCAAGCGAATAAGAGTTCACGTCGAAGACTTGACCCAGGCCGGGTTCGCGGTCGACGTCGACAAGCTCCTTGCCATAGGACACGATGGTCACGCGTGGACGCGGATACGCCAAGACCTTTGAGCGCCCCACAGCCGCGAGCAAGCCAATCTGTGCTGGGCCCAGGATGGTTCCGGAAGACACGGCAACATCCCCGGGCTGAATGTCATCGCCCACGCGGCGCACGAAGTCGCCCGAGCGTACCGGGCGGTGGGAGGTCACGCGCTTACGGCCGCGGTCCGTCCATTCGAGGGGAAGGACGGCGTCGGCAAGCGTCGGCAACGGCGCGCCCGTGTACACGCGCACCGCTTGCTTGGGCTGCAAACGCAGAGGCTGGCGCGAACCTGCGGGAACCTCCCCCACTACAGGCAGAGAACGTTCAACCTCCGTCTCCGTGATGGGAGCATCCGCGTCCTCGGAGTCGTGGCGCGAGCGCGCTTTGAGGGCTTTTTCTCCCCCGACGTCTACGGCACGCACGGCGTAGCCATCAATGGCTGCTTGCGGAAAGCCCGGAAGCGGCTGGTTTGCCTGCACCTCCTCCGCGCACTTGAGACCTAGGGCATTCGCGATGGCGATGCGTACCGGCTCAGGTGTCATCGCTGCATCAAGAATGAACGCCATCTGGTCATCGACCGAACGCATGTACCGCCTGCCTTTACTCTGGGGTATGTGGGGCCTAAAGGGATGGAAGTTACTGGAGTAGAGCTTAGCGCGCTGGACGTGTGAAGGCTTAGCCCTTCAACCCCTTTTCTTCTTCGTAGTCCTCCACAATCTTCTTGATTGCCTTGTAGAGCGCAGGACCGTACTTCTCATCACGCAGACCAAAGTCAACGTTGGCCGGGATGTAGCCGCCCGGGTTGCCCAAGTCGTGGCGCTTACCCTGGTGGACTACGACGTGAACGGGGTGCCCATCCTTAATAAGGAGCTCGATGGCGTCAGTCAGCTGCAGTTCCCCACCCTTACCTGGCTCGATACGGCGAAGGGCATCAAAAATCTTCCTATCGAGCAGGTAGCGCCCAGTAGCCACGAGATTCGAGGGCGCATCAGCCGGGTCCGGTTTTTCCACCATGCCCACGACCTTCTTCACTCCCGGCGCGTTCGTGTCCTCGACGTCGAAGACGCCGTAGTTATAGGTCTCTTCGCGCGACACCTCGAAGGCGCACAGCACGCTGCCGCCCAGCGCTGCACGAACGCGGGCCATCTCCCCCATGACGGTGGCCGGCAGGACAATGTCATCCGGGAGCATGACGGCGAAGAATTCTTCGTCATCCTCCAGCACAGATTCCGCCAAGCCCACCGCGTGACCCAGGCCCAGCGGCTTTTCCTGTTCCACGGAAATCGGGTGGATCAACTGAGCAGCGCGCTTGACCTTGGCTACCTGCTCATCTTTGCCACGGGCGTCGAGGGTCTCGACGAGATCGGGGAACTCCTCGAAATGCCGCATCACTTCCTGTTTGTTCGGCGCGGTAATCACCGCAAGGCGCTGGGCGCCCACGGACGCGGCCTCTTCCGCGATGAGTTCAATGCCCGGCGTATCAACGACGGGGAGCAGCTCCTTCGGCACGGTCTTGGTGGCGGGCAAAAAGCGAGTGCCCATGCCAGCAGCGGGGACAACGACCGTAGTGATCCCGGTATGGGAATCCTCGTGTGCAATAGCCATAATTTCCACTTTACAATGCAGCCCCCGCGCCCCCGTGCTGCGCTACGCCATCCCGCTATGATTAAAGCCTATGACGACCTCCCACAAGGACGCCTTAAGATCCTCACTCCTTAACGCCCGTCGCGAGCGCAGCGCCGAGCAGCGCGCTGATGACAATACCGCGTGGTGCGCCGGTGTGGGTGAGTTGCTCACTCCCGCGATGCGAGTTGCCGCCTACCACCCACTGGGCACAGAGCCCGGTGGGCCCAACTTCGTAGAGACTGTGGCAGCACTCTGCAAGGAGGTCTACCTGCCCATTTCCGGCAAAAACGGTGGGCTTTTATGGACGCTGTTTGGCGGGCCGGAGGCCATGCGCCCGGGGGCATTAGGGATTGCAGAGCCCGTCGGGCAACGCCACAGTAGCGAAATCCTGGCACACCTCGACCTCATCTTGGCGCCCGCGATGGCGGTGAGTGAATCTGGCATGCGTCTCGGGAAAGGCGCCGGCTATTACGACCGCGCGCTGACACCGCTGCCCACTGGGCACCCGCCCGTCGTCGCGCTAGTTCACTCCACCGAGGTCCGGGACGTCCCCTTCGAGGAACACGACCGCCCCGTCGATGGCATCCTCACCGAGCGCGGAATGCGCTGGCTGTAGCCAGCACCCTTGTCTCGCACGCTTCGTTGGTTTGTGCGCTTTCCATCGATTTTTCGGGAACCATACGGCGCCGCGTGCAGTCTAAAAAGGCATGGGTTTTCTTCACGTTCTGCGCACTCCGGGGCATCAACGTAGCGTTATCCTTCGCCGCATAGCAGCCACAGTCTTGCTCCTTGCCGCGGCGGCGAGTGCCCTCGCCTCTACCCGCGAGCAGCCCCGCGTCGTGGTCATGGCCCGAGACGTCGCCGCTGGCGAGACGCTGGTGCTAAGCGATGTCTCCGTGGCACGCGTCCCTTCCTCCGCTCTGCCCGCCACGGCGTTGGGGAGCAACCCGGAAGATGCAGTAGGGCGTGTTCTGGTGGCAGCGGCTAGCGCCGGTGAAATCCTCACCAGCACCCGCCTTCTCAGCTCTGATCTCATCGCGGATTTCGGGATGGGGGACGGCCACCTCATCCCGCTTACCCTGGCTGAGCCAGAAATTGCCCGAAACCTCCATCACGGCGATACAGTCAATATCATCAGCACGGTCGACGACAGCGACGACATTTCTGCTCCCACTCGCGGCTCGACAATTGCACGGGGTGCACGCGTCGTATCGGTGGGCACTGGCGAAGAAGATGCGCGCACGCACACACTCCTCGTCGCCCTTCCTGCTGAGGCAGCCGAAGCCGTCGCGGCCGCTTCTCTTGCGCAGCCGCTCACGGTTGTCATTGTGGGCGATCGCGCCCACAGTTAAGCCATGTTGTGAAGATCATCGCATTTGCACTGGTAAACCTCCACAAGATGTTGCCACGACATGAAAACTCTGCCTACTATAGGCACATCCACTCGGGCGCTTTATGCTCTTGCAGTCTCGTGACTGCCGCGCGACCCCCGCGGCACCACCTGCAGGATGGCGCACAGAAGTGGCTTTCGCTATTCCAGTATTTCCACATGCTTCGTCTTCCGTTGGAGTCCCTGCGCATCTAGAGCCTCTCTTAGAGAGCATTATTGCTCTATGCCTGCTTTTCTCCGACTTCTCTGAACAGCGCGCCTGCACACAGTGCGGACTACACAAAGCAGACGCTTAAGACACAAGAAGCACCTACCCCCCGTAGATAGGACAACCACCACCATGCTCAAGGGCTTTAAAGATTTCATCCTGCGCGGCAACGTCATCGAGTTGGCCGTAGCAGTCATCATCGGTGCCGCCTTCACCGCGATCGTTACCTCCATCACCGATCACATCATCCAGCCGCTGATTAACTCCCTCGGCTCCCCAGACTTTGGTGGCTTGGGCTTCGCAATTACCGATAACCCGGAGACCTTCCTGGACTTCGGTGCAGTCATCACCGCCCTTATCAACTTCCTCATCGTTGCCGCTGTCATCTACTTCGTCATCGTTGCTCCGATCAACGCCGTCACCGAGCACGCAAAGCGCCGCCAGGGCGTTGACCCGGAGGAGCCGGCTCCGACCACCGAGCAGCTACTCGGCGAGATCCGCGACCTGCTCGCTGCTGAAAACGGTGGCACGACCACCAACAAGCCTGGCTCCAACATCTAAGCCAGAAGCCCCAAGCCTAAAAATCCCGCAGAACCGGCATTTCGCCGGAGTTCTGCGGGATTTTCTTTTGCCTTCACACGCTGCTCACGCACTACTGTGTGGTGCCAAAATGCGGCGGCATGTTCTCGCGGTAGAAGGCCTCCCCCGTGACCTCGTCCTCGTTGTCACCACCGGGGCCGCCTGCGTCCATATCAAAGCTCACGGTGCGCAGCTCATCGGCCCCTGCGGCGGAAGAAGAGCCAGCGGCCCCAGACATTGGCCCGTGAGGGACATCGAAGCTGCGGTCGTAATTCTTGGCGGTCGACGGACGTTTCACGCGACGGCGCGCCCGCGGGGTACGCGGTGTGGGCTCGGCCATTAGACGCTGGATTTCTGCAGCTGATCAACGAGGTGATGCACCAACGGCGTCAAAGTGGCCATGCCATCGCGCACCGCCGCGCGGGAAGAAGCGACGTTGACGATGACCGTTGACCCAGACACGCCCGAAATGCCGCGGGAGGTGCACGCATCCACCGCGCCACAAGCCTGGCCGGAAGAGCGCAACGCTTGCGCCACGCCCGGAACCATTTGGTCCAACACCGCGCGGGTTGCCTCCGGGGTCTTATCACGCGGGCCGACTCCCGTGCCGCCAATCGTGAGCACCAGGTCTACTCCCCCGACCACGCCGGTTTCGATAGCCTGCCGGATCTTGGACTTCTTCGAGCGGACGATCACTGCACCGTCAACGGTGAACTCGGCTTCAGCCAGCAATTCACCGGCCAAGCGCGATGTGTCCTGGGCCGCTTCATCCGGGTGATCGGTGACGATCACAACGAGCGCGCGGCGCGGCGCTTGAACGCTTTGCTCTTGTTCGCTGGCAATGAGGAAGGCGTCATCGGGTTCGGTAACATCATCGAGTTCGCGTGAGGCATCGCGCCCCAACAGCTCGGTTGCGTCGGTGTTGTCTGCCACGGAGGTTCTCCTTAAAGGTGGGACGGAATCTTCCGGAAGTAGTTTCTTGAAAAGGTGTCAGGGTGCGAGGTTCACGCGGTGCTGGCGCACCGCCCAAGTATTTGTAAACTTACTCGCTTGCCAGCGTTACCTCTACCTTTCTCGCATCTTCGCTGTCGCGACTCTTCACCTCGAGAGTGACGGTTGCACCAAACTCTTGGGAACGGGTTGCCGCGATCAGGGCATCAGAGCTTTCAATGAGGCGCTCATTAACGCGGGTGACCACGTCACCGGACTTCAGCCCTGCCTTATCAGCCGGGCTATCAGGTTCCACGTCGACGATTTCTGCGCCTTGGGTCTCGCTCTGCGCGCGAACCTTAACGCCCAAGGTGGGGTGCTTGACCCTGCCGTTATTGATGAGCTCATCGGCCATGCGCTTGGCAAAGTTCGAAGGAATTGCAAATCCCAAACCAATGGAACCGCCTTCGGAACTCGAGCCCCTCGACAGCGAGGCAATCATCGAGTTCATGCCAATGATGTTGCCCTCCATGTCCACCAAGGGGCCACCGGAGTTACCGGGGTTTACGGCTGCGTCGGTCTGAATAGCGTCGATCAGCGAGGACTCCCCGCCTTCCTGCGAGGCACGAACAGGGCGGTTCTTGGCTGACACAATTCCCGACGTTACCGTTGCGTTGAGCCCCAGCGGGGAACCAACTGCGACTACTTCTTGCCCCACTGCAGCAGCGTCCGAATCCCCAAACTGAAGGTAGGGCAGGTCATTGGCATCATCAATCTTGATGACGCCAACATCCGTCGTCGCATCCGACGCAACAAATGTAGCGCTATGACGCGAGCCGTCATTCATTGTCACCTCTAGGCGCCCTCCTTGGTCTGCACCGGCAACCACGTGATGGTTGGTCAGCACATAGCCATCCGGGGAAATGATGGATCCGGAGCCCTCAGCACCACCCGAGCGGGTTATGGAGTAAATGGAGACCACTGCCGGGAGAACCTTCGACGCTACTTCTTCCACAGAGCCATCAGCCGGCTCTTGGCCGGTGCTATTTGCCACTGGCTGACGTTCCAATACTTCGTTGACGGTCGAAGTGGAAGACTTGTCCTTGCCCGCCGCGCCGACCACCGCACCGGTGACACCGCCAGCAGCGACGGCTGCGACGAGCATCATTGCCAGCGCAGTGCCCAGACCTACTTTGCGCTTATTCTTCTGATCGCGGCCCGGCTGCACGCCGTGCACGCCCGCACCTTGTTGTCCTGCATAAGGCTGCGTCGGATTCTGCAACTGCTGGCTGCTCTGATTGGGTTGGCCGAAGCCGTAGCCCGCTCCGCCATAAGGCGCTTGCGCGCCGTAGGGAACCTGGGAGGGCTGAGCACCAAACAAAGGTCGGTTCCCCTGCCCCTGCTGGCCCCCATAAGGGGCCTGCCCGCCAGACTCCCACGAGTTGGTGCGCGGTTGATTCCAACCATTCGATTCGCTTCCCGCCGAAGATGCCTCGCCGCGCTGTTGCGCCTGCCCCCGTCCATCAGAGTTCAGCGGGTTATCCATGGGACTATCCATGTTCGAATTCCTCATATTCATATCAGGTAGTGTGCTCTTTCAAGCTGGTGCGCATCTGTCTCTGCTCTGCCAGTGTGCTAGGAAAGCCTGGACGTTTCCTGTGTGCTCTGAACTGGGGCGATCCACGGCACGTCAACCTTGATTGAACCACCGCTCGGCAAAGATTCGGCCGCGGTCATTGTGGTTCTCCGAGTATTCTCCGGAAGTCTCCTGCGCCTGTCCCGTCGCTTGTTGTGCAGCGGTCGAATCTAACTGAAACTCGTTCGGCTGCTCTTCCAGGCCGTCCACCATGGCATCGCCCTCGGTAGGATGTCCTGGTAGGATGACTTCCATGCGCGTTCCTCCATCTGCAGATTCCTTGATGGTGATGGCTCCGTTGTGCCGCTCAATCACGGATTTCACGATGGCCAACCCCAACCCAGATCCCGGCATCGCTCGGGCTTCCGCGGAACGGTAGAAACGCTCAAAGACCTTGTCGCGTTCCTCTGGGGCAATACCGGGGCCCGAGTCATCCACGCGCAGGCGCACCTTATCCTGGGCTACTTGCTGCATCGATACGCGGACGGTGCCCGTAGCCGGAGACCACTTCGCGGCATTGTCCATGAGATTGAGCGTGGCTCGGCCCAAAGCAAAGGGATCCCCGTCTAGGACCCAGGGGATAAACCGCACACGGAAGTCGACGTCTGGGCGGCAGCGCTTAGCTCGGTTGAGGGAATGCTCCAAAACTTCATGCAGCTCCACCGGCTCGGGTTCCTTTTCGGTGGCATCCTCACGCGCCAAATCCACGAGGTCACCAATCAAAGTCGACAGCTCGGACATCTGCGCCATCACGTCCTCTTCCAAATCGCGCCGGTCTTCCTCACTGATACCGAAACCGCCACCGGATTTATTCAGCATCATGAGGAGCTCAATGTTGGTCCGCATGGACGTCAGCGGCGTTTTGAGCTCATGGCCGGCATCGGCCACGAATTGCGATTGTTGCACGCGCGCGTGTTGGAGTGCGGACAGCATTCGGTTGAAGGACACCGTCAGCTGCGACATCTCATCGTTGCTCTCGACCGCAATCGGGCGCAGATCATTGGTTTGCGTCACATAATCGACTGCACGTTTCAGCCGAGCAATGGGCTCCATGCCTGTCTTGGACACCACCATGCCCGCAAAGACGGACAGCAAAACGCCAAAGGCCACGATGATAAGCAAAGCCGAGCCTACTGCGGAGACGAGGTCTTCGGTAGACCCCAAGTCCTTAGCTAGGACTACCGTCGCACCGCCTTCTTGGTACTTGGCCAGTACCCGCTCACCGCCCAAGGTACGGATGGAGCTTTCCACACTGTCCCCATCCGACTTAAAATCACCACCCACGGGCAATGCATCACCGTAGGAAAACGCAACCGCAGGCGGAGAGATAGAGACCCGAGTCGAGGGGTTATAGAGCTTAAATGTCGCGATTTCTTGATCGATATTCTCTACAAAGGCTGGGTCCTGAGCTTGCCGCATCAGCACATCCGCTTGTTGCATGATCTGCTTATCGACGCTCGCCGTCATCGACGCTGCAACCAACCAGTAGGTTAAAAAAGTCATTACGGCTACCGCAACGGCGACAACGACACCGGTAACAAGAGAAAGGCGCCACCGAAGCGGCGCCCGCGAAGCCCAGCCACGACGGCCTGAGAGACCCAACCACGCAGTGGTATCTAGGGCTTCAGAAGGCACCGCGTCGGGCGCGGGCCTCCGCAGAATCACGCGATAGCCTCCCTCATGACGTAGCCAACGCCACGCACGGTGTGAATAAGACGCGGCTCGCCACTTTCTTCAGTCTTCTTTCGGAGGTAACCGATGTAGACCTCAAGAGCGTTTCCGGAGGTCGGGAAATCATAGCCCCATACCTCTTCCAAGATGGTATTGCGGGAGAGTACCTTGCGGGGGTTCTCCATGAGCAGGCGCAGCAGGGCAAACTCAGTGCGGGTCAAAGAAATCTGACGCTCGCCCCGAGTCACCTCACGCGTATCGGCATCGAGCTTGAGGTCCTCAAAGCTCAACTGAGTTTCAACTGGCTGCTTCTTAGCAATCGACTCCGCAGCGGCACGGCGGACCAAGGAACGCACGCGAGCTAGCAACTCCTCCAGCGCGAAGGGCTTGGGAAGATAGTCATCAGCGCCCGCGTCAAGACCCGCAACGCGGTCCGACACTCCGTCGCGAGCCGTCAATACCAGAATGGGGCGGTCCCAACCTTCGCTGCGCAGGGTGCGGCAGACCTCCAGACCATCCATGTTCGGCATCATCACATCGAGGATGAGAAGCTCTGGGTGCTCACTGTGCACCATCTCGACAGCCTGTACGCCATCAGCGGCCAATATGACCTCGTAGCCATTAAACTTCAGAGAGCGGCGGAGCGATTCGCGTACAGCCTGCTCGTCATCGACGACAAGAATTTTCATAATCTCAATTATGTCCTATCGGGGCCCTATTCACGAAGTAGAACCCAGCCTGTCGCCCCCTAAAAGCCACCCCTTAAGCACCGCAATAGTTTATACGTGTGCTAAACAATTGTTCCAAGCTACATAAACAGTGGACACGACAACAAAAACAAAAATTTTCAGGCATAACAAAAATCCCCGCAAATCCACTTTTCTTTGTGGATTCGCGGGGTAACAGTCATGGCCCTAAGACCTCAACGCTGAAAGCGCTTCAGACCTTAGAACTGCTCGACGTCTACCAGGCCGAGCTTGGCAGCCTTAACCAGGCGGCGCGGAATGCGCACGGTCTGGCCGTCGATGGTGACTTCCTGGAGGGCGACATTGTCAGCCTTCCACTGGGAACGGCGAGAGTGAGTGTTCGCGCGGGACTTCTTAAACTTAGGAGTTGCCATCTTCTTCTATCCTCCTTACGCGTTCTTCTTCTTGCGGCGAGCCATTGCACCGAAGCGCTGGTTGAACTTCTCAACACGGCCAGCGGTATCCATAACGCGCTGCGCACCAGTCCAGAACGGGTGGGACTCAGCGGTCACGTCAACGACGATGAGCGGGTACTCGTTGCCGTCTTCCCACTCAACGGTGCGATCGGAGGTAGCGGTGGACTTGGTCAGGAAGGAGTGGCCGGTACCGGCGTCCTTAAAGACCACCGGGTGGTAATCCGGGTGGATATCTTTCTTCATATGTCGATTCCCTCAGGGTTGAACTACGGGTCGGTTCCTTCCGCGACGCTTCACTTTTCATACCACCGAGCATCGCCGCGATGACGGCGCTCGATGGCTTGTGGGAGCGTGAAAGGATCGTGCCCGAGTTGGGTCTCTATACTTACAAAATTGTGCGGCTCGCGCCGACAACTCGAAATATCCTACAGGCCAGCGGCATTAAAATCGAAATCGCCGCAGGACGCAGCCCACAGAGTTAGGCGCGGAAACCCGCCTCCAACGCCCCCGCCTGCAGCTTCACCACGGGAGAGCCGTGGGCGAGACACAAATAACAAGCGCCAAAGCCCGACGATAATTCAACGGTGATTAGGTTCTACAGTCCGTGGCATGTAAGATTTCCCCTTGCTGTTGTCAAAGTAATCGTTTTACGCCCTCATCAACTGGTGTTCAACGGATATATGCCTCCTGCTCAACCTCACTTTTCGAGCGCCGCGCCTCACCGCGGAATAGGCACTCCGTTAGTCGCTTTCGATGTGGGCGGCTAGGAGAAAGAAGACCCATGTCGGCTATTTGCCAGGTAACGGGCCGCAAGCCGGAATTCGGCAAGCAGGTCTCGCACTCGCACCGCCGCACCTCGCGCCGTTGGAACCCCAACGTGCAGCGTCGTCGGTACTACCTGCCCTCTGAGGGCCGTACCATCACCCTGACCGTTTCCACCAAGGGCATGAAGATCATCGACCGCGATGGCATCGAGTCCGTCGTGGCTAAGATTCGCGCACGTGGGGAGAAGATCTAAAGATGGCACGTAATGACATCCGTCCAATCATCAAACTGAAGTCCACTGCGGGCACCGGCTACACCTACGTGACCCGTAAGAACAAGCGCAACAACCCGGATCGCATCACCTTGAAGAAGTTCGATCCGATCGTCCGCAAGCACGTCGAATTCCGCGAGGAGCGATAATTTATGGCTAAGAAGTCAAAGATCGCCAAGAACGAGCAGCGCAAGGAAATCGTCGCCCGCTACGCGGAGCGTCGCGCTGAGCTCAAGGCAATCATCAAGAACCCGAACACCCCGGACGAAGAGCGCCTCGAGGCGCAGTTCGAGCTGAACCGTCAGCCGCGCGACGCCGCCCGCGTCCGCGTCCGTAACCGCGACTCCGCTGATGGACGTCCGCGCGGTTACCTCCGCAAGTTCGGTCTGTCCCGTGTCCGTATGCGCGGCATGGCTCACCGTGGTGAGCTGCCGGGCGTTCGCAAGTCCAGCTGGTAAAGGGGTACCCATACAATGGCTGTCAAGCGTAATAATCACAAGAAGTTCCGTATGGAGCAGACCCGCCGCCCGAAGAAGAACCCGCTCAAGGCCGAAGGCATTGAGAAGGTTGACTACAAGGAGATCAAGACCCTGCGTCTGTTCATCTCCGACCGCGGCAAGATCCGCTCCCGTCGCGTCACCGGTCTGACCCCGCAGCAGCAGCGTCAGGTTGCTACTGCCGTCAAGAACGCACGCGAAATGGCTCTCCTGCCGTTCACGTCCCGCTAAACACTAGCTGGTTTCAACAGCGCACTTTTGCCGCTGTACTCGTGACACACTAGGACAGGACAAAAGAGCTTTTAGCCGCCGCCTACCTCCCCTACTGAAAGGGGAAAGTAGGCGGCGGCTTTTATTTTCCAACCAGCAACCTTGTGCGCCCGTATCCACCCTGTCATGTTCAACGCGCGCGTGCAGAGTGATAGATTGAAGGGCTAGAACGCCCCTGATGGAAAGGGAAACAAGGACCTTATGCCACTGCACGAATCCCTCACCGATCTCAGTGAACTCGCCACCCATTGCCACTCCCCTGCCCATGCCCGTGGCCTGCTAGAGGAGGCACAGGACCTGCTGCGCAACGCCACAGCCCACCGCGGAGATGGAGTTGAGCTCGCTGCCTGGTTTTCTCGCGTGGTGACCGATATTGTCCGCTCTCCCGGTCTGGCGAGCCCTGTGCGGCTCACCGGCGCCGCTGCCCGCGGCGATCTTCTCCCCTCGCTCCCCATCACGTGGCTGGGCACCGACGAACAGCTGGAGCAGATTATCACTGAAGCCGGTCTATCCTGTGGTGCGGTGCAAGACCTAGCATCGACGCGTGCGGACGCCGGCCTTCCCCTAGGCGCGGGCGGCGAGGAGGAACTCTACGCCGAGGCAGTGTCTCAGCGGCCGGCACCACTGAAGCTCGTCGACGGTCTCCCCGACCGCTCTGCCGACGTGTCCATTCGTCTCTCCTTGCTCGCACCGGTGTCTGCCATCGCCCGTTGGGCAGCTCCCGCGCCCCGCCCCACCCCAGACCGCCTCGCCATTGGCGTCGAGCGTGAGCTTCTTACCTCCGCCGAAGCGGAGGGGCTGAGCCTAGCTTGGGGCACGGGCATCGCCCTCGAGTTGGGTCGGTGGTACGAGGGCGTCGATCAGCACAGCGTTATGCTGGCAGATTTGCCGCCTTTGGACCGCACCGCCTACGGTTCGGCGTGCCGCACTGTCTCTGCTGCTATCGAATCCATCGTGGCTAGGCACGGTAGTGTGGTTAGCTGTAGTGAAAGCTAAGCGTTAACGATCGCCGTTCACGGCGGGGTGTAGGATTACTGACTTGCCGTCAGTTATTACATGAATTTTATCGAAGGGAGTCCGCCTCATGGCAGGGAGCGTTGGCAGGCCACGGAAGAACAGTCCGCGCCGCCGGGGAAACACCGCGCGCGAGGAGATCCTGGATGCTTCATCCGAGCTCTTCACCACCCAGGGCTTTGCGACAACCTCCACGCACCAGATTGCCGATGCCGTCGGTATCCGTCAGGCCTCGCTGTACTACCATTTTCCTTCGAAGACGGATATCTTCCTCACTCTGCTCAATTCCACCATTGAGCCTTCGCTGGAACTCGCGGATGAGCTCGCGGCCTCAGACGCTGCACCGGCACAGCGCTTGTGGTCCCTTGTGGCCGCAGAGTCGCGCCTGCTATTGACCTCAGCGTGGAATGTAGGCCGTCTGTATCAACTGCCGGTGGCCAACTCCCCCGAATTCGGCGAGTATCACGAACAGCGTGACCGCTTGAAAGAGCACTTCCGCACTGCCGCAGCGGGGATTGTGGGCGAGGATGATCCGCGCCTCGAGCTGCCCTTCCACATCGCGCTCTCCGTCATCGAGATGCGCCCCAACGATGGCAACGCGCCATTTGATGCTTCGCAGCGCGTACCGGAGCAGTCTGCCATGCTTGCCGACGCCGCCCTCGCAGTCCTCGGCGCCACCCCGCCTAAGGACGCCGAAGCGACCACCTTAGATCTGCTCAAGAACCGCAACGACTCTATTTCCTCCGCTGCCGCCGCCGCGGCCGACCGGAAGAAGTCGACTCGCTAGCGGCCGTAGCGGATGCCCTAGCGGCCGTGCCGGATGGCATAGTGCGCTAGGAAGGTCTTATAAGGCTTATACGCCTTTTCACCGTCTGCTCGGAGGCTGTCCACAAGGCGGTCCATCTTGTGATTCGTCTTCTTTTCCGTCCACTCCAGCTCCTCGGCGATCTCGCGGACCGAAGGGATATCAGCATCGGTGGAGCCCGGCTTCTTGAGGTAGCTGGCTAGCAGGCGCAGCAACTCTTCTTGTTCGTCATTGGGAACGTGGCGGGTGCGCGTGCGCTCCTCATCGACATCCTGCTCGCGTTTTGTGCGACGCGAGTAGTTGCTGTTTTCCACGTCTATATACAGCTCATAGGGGCATTCGGGAGTCTCAAAGGTAATCCGCGATGGCCCCGGGGGTACAGCCGCTACTGAACGCGGGCCCAAATCGATGCGGGAAAACCCCGTGACACCGCGCAGCTCGATGCGCAGTGGGATATGGCTGCCCACGTTGCAAATCATCCAGCCCTGTCCGCCGAACCACAGCTGAAAAAGCTGGCGGTGCAGGCTGAGGTCCTCCTCGCCTACCCGGAAGTCACCGGCGCGGCCGACAATGACTTCTTGGCCCGGGGACATGACCATCACGCCACCGATCAAATCATCAATGCGCAGCCGCGGCCCCTGAGGAGCGTTCTGCGGTGGGAGTGGCTGCTGCGAGCTCATAGACACCTCCGTAGGGCTGGGAAACGTGCGCACATCGCCATCCATCCCGGCGAGGCGCCTTCAAACAGTGTCTTTCAGTGTAGCGGCTCTCACTTTAGTTCCGCTCGCTAAGTTACTGCCCCACCCCGCTAGCGCTAGGCCACGATAGCCCACGTCACCACAAAGATGAGGATGATGACAACGACGGTCACCGTGATAATGAGAGCGTTTGAATTATCCCTCGCAGGCGGCTTGTTGTTTGCTTGCTGCGGCGTGGAACCGCGTTGGACGGTAGACCCTGGCATCGCCGGCGTAACCGGTGTGGAAGGTGACACAGTCCCTGGGGACGCCATCGGGTTCGAAGGAGCGACGAAACCAGTGGGCCTTGCCCGCTCCACGGATCCGAAGGAAGCGGCAGGTTCCGGCCAGCGTTGGGAGGGTTGAGGATGCCGGCCAAACTGGCTCGGCTGCCCAGCTCTTCCGGCATTTCGCGGTTGCTCCGGCTGTGCCGAAGGCTGCGGCGTGGGCGCTATACGCGGAGCATCGGCCGCCGGTGCCGCCACACGCTGGGCGGGGCGGGACTGGGAGACGTCGCCAAGCGCGGCAATGAAGTCCTGGGCCCGCGCATAGCGCTGCATGGGCACGCTGTTGAGTGCCTTATTCAGTACGGTCTGTACTTCCGACACAACTCGGCTTGTGTCCCCTGCCAGGAATTCGGCGAAGGCATCACTGGACAGATCCGGGATGCGCCGCTGCCCTTCCCACTCGCTGCGCGGCATCGTGTCCTTAAGATGATGCAGCGTAAGCATCTCGAAGGCGATAAGGGCCAAGGAATAGTCGTCCGCGCGCGCCGACATATCATCATCGCCATAAGCATTACCGTTATTTTCCGGGGCCAAGTATTTCTCAGTTCCCACAATGTGGCCGATTTTGGTCAGCCGAGACTGGCCCTCCTCAATGCTGATTCCGAAATCACTCAGCACAGCCGGTGGCAAGCTGCCGGGGTTCTTACGCAATAGAATATTGGCGGGCTTGATGTCCCGATGCACCCACCCAGGGTGCAGCTCATGGTGCATATAATCCAGCGCCGAGGCAATCGGTTTGAGGTAATACACAACCTCCGCCACGCTAAATCCCCGGCCCTGGTGGGCCCGCTCACGGATAGCATGCCCCAAGGTTTTGCCGTCGATGAAGGCCATGACCATCACGTCATCGCCGCGCGGGGTGGACTCCTTGGAATAAAACTGGACTACCCCTGGGTGGCTACCGATCTTCGTGAGCGCCTTCATTTCATTGTGGAAACGGGCGCAGGAGGCTTCATCACGGACGTCATCCAACAGCACCTTGACGGCGAGCTCACGGGAAAGGTCCGGATCCGTGGCATGAAAGACCTGCCCCATGCCGCCTTCACCCAGCAGGTACACGTTGGTGTAGCGCTTCTGCTGAGTCAGCCATTGCACGAAGTAGGAATTAGTCACTGCCCCATTGGACCATATGCACTGGGCAGCATGATGTTGCCATGTCCCATCGCCCCCAAATGGAGGGTACTTAAGCGCGGTTCCGTCCGGTGTTGCCAGGCCGGTTATGCTACGTGTTGTTCTCTACCGTTTTCCAAGGACCCTATGACGACCCCAGGATTTGGCACTAACCATCACGAGCATAAGCCCCCTACACCGGTGTCGGGCCAGTCTCGGCAGCCTCAATCGGAGCAGCGCAACCTCGTTCCGATTATCTGCGCGATCGCAATTCTCATTGCGCTGGTGATTGCAGGCCTCGTTATCTGGTACGACGCCCGCTCCACCAGCCAACAAACGTCCAGCACCAGCGAAAACTCGGAGCAGACAGCCCCTCAGGAGGAGGCTGCCTCCCCGGAGGAGACTGCTGCGCAGAAAGATGAAGAAACGGACGAGGCAGAAGCACCGAGCGAGCAGGCTCCGGGAACTTCAGTGAGCGCCGGGGCTGCCGACGTCCCCGAGGGACTCACTGCCGCCGGTTGGTCCGATTATCCTGAGGCACGCTGCCAACAGGGGGAGGATATGATCTTCGCTGCCCATGGCACCGATCCCGATTCCCACATTGTGGTCTGTGAGAAACAGGACTCCCTCTTTTACCGCGGTGTTTGGTCCAGCGGCGCTGCCTTTGGCCCGGCGCGTGGTGAAGGGGATTCCTTCAGCGCCACGATTCTTGATCCAACCAGCGGGAAAGACACCGGCTCCGTGCTGAACATTCGCGGCACGGACTATGACATCGACGGCGAGGCCGGCGAATTCGAGGACTATTGGCCGCGCTAGCGCCTTTACATCGCTCGTGCTTCTTAAACAGCGCCCTGCTGGCATCGCGCATCGGGCCACTCGACCTCTGCCGTGGCCAGCTGTTTGACCACGCGGCTCAGCATCTGCTGTGCTTCGCCATAATCGCCGGAAGGCGCTGCGGCATAGATCGCCACTGCCACCGTGTGCCCGCCTAGCGTGATTAATCCCATCTGGCGGGCTTCATAAGATCCGTCCTCGGCCGGCCCCCAGCCGCCTTTCATCACCGCGCCTTCTAAGGCCCGAAGACCATAGTTCTGCGCGGGATCCGGCTGTCCCATGGCTGCAAGGATCGGATCCGCGCCTTCGTGGCACCCCAGCGCGGCGATGAATTCTGCTTGCTCGGACACCGACCACTGTGTTTGGCCGAAGGCGCTAAAACCGGGGCGCGGTGGCGTAGCGGGGACCGTGGTTGTGCCAATGATGGCCTGGGTGGCTTGTGCGGCTTGTTCTCCCCCGCCGAGGGCCTCCCAGAGAGAATCGGCCGCGGCGTTATCTGAATAGGTGATCGCCCGGGATACGGTATCGGGATCCGCCACCCCGGCGCGTTCGGCAGCAATGGCCAACGGGACTTTCACGGTGGACCACGCAGGCAGCGGGCCGGTGTTGCCAGCCGCTGCAACGGTTCCTGAGCCGGCCACCGCGATTCCAGTACCGGGGTTGTCGGCAGCGATGGCGTCGACAGCTTCCTGAAGGTCGGTAGCTTTAATCACGGTTGGTTCCTTGTCGAGGGCTGAATCAGTGGTGGGCCCATCAGATACCTCTGCCCCGGAATCAGGCAGCGTGGGCTGTGGGCTGCTCGCCGGAGCGCTGGACTCAGGTGTGGAGACATCACCAATAGTGCAGGCGCTTAGCGACGCCCCCGCGATCCCCACCAGCGCTGCTAGTACTGCCATCCGGCGCCGCGGCTGTGCGGGGCTGTGACGTCGCATTGCTGCCTGTTTCATTGTTGACCGCCTGAGCATTAGAGGATGAGCACAACCGCGTTGTTGCCGCCGGTACAGGTGACAAATTCACCGTTGTCGGAACAATCCATGGTGTAGGTGATCTTGGTGACTGGGCTGTAGGCCTTGATGGTGGCATCAAGCTCGTGGGTTTCCACGTAGTGCTTGACGTACTCATCGCGCACAACGTTGGCGAAGGATTCCGTCGTTACCACTGTTCCACGGTAGACACTGTTGAAGTTGCCACCCGGTTCGTTGTTGCGCGCGGCGTCGTTCGCCGGAATCGCCCCCTCAGGCAAGTCCGGGTGCTCGGGACGCTTGTGAGACTGCGAGGTCGTCGTGGGCTGTTCTGTCGTCTTTTCAGAGCTCTCCGCGCTCCCCGCGCTCTCTGTGTCTTCCTGTGCGCTCTCATTCTGCTCGGTGAGTTGCGCGGTGGTCAGGGGTGAGCCGGCTTGAGAATGTGAATCGGCATGTTTGAAGAAAAAGATGTAGGCCAGCGCGGCCATAACGAGGACGACCGCCAGGATCAGCACGGCGATAAGCACAAACTTGCCGGAGTTGGAGGAGCTGCCACTTCCGCTGCTCTCCTGAGAATAGCCAGCGGGGTACCCTGCTGGCTGCTGGTCATACTGTCCGCTACCGTCCTGCGGCACCTGCTGGGACGCGAAGTGCTGCGTCTGGAACTGCTGTTGTTGGCCGTACTGGCCCGATGCGCCGGAGGCGGCAAAAGGGTTCGAGTAATTGCGCTCGCCGGAGTGCGAATAACTCTGATTGTTTCCAGTGTTCTGCGGGTAGCTCTGGGGCGGGAGCGGACGCTGTTGCGTTGGCGGCGCTTCAAAATCCGCGGTTTCCGGGTGGGTATCTTTACGGGAAGGCTGCGGCTGGCCGCTATTTCCCTGCGGGTACTGTGCGCCGAATCCATGGTTGCGATCTGAGTCAGTCACCGAAGCCTCCGTAGATCTAGACGTTCTGGTTATGCCCGATAGGCGTTTTCTATCTTTCTTATCTTTGCACAGCTACCACGATTGCGGTGAGGTTCGTGCATCGTGCTTCATTCACGACGCCGTGTTTCCACGACTTTTCTGATTCTGATGGGGAGTATTCCCACGAGTTTGCATCTCTGTCCGCGCGGACAGCGGTAGAGGGTTTAGATTATTAGAGGTATCTCAATGCTCTATCTCCCCTGTGCACGGAAAGGTTGTTATTCTCCCAGCCATGACGTTTCCTACCGGCCCTTCGGGCACTCCGCCACGCAATTCCGGTTCCTCCGGCTTCGGTTCACCCGCTCCGGGGTTTGGCCGCCCCGGCGCCCCCGGAGGTGCTAACGGCCCACATCAGTCCGGCCCGGGCGGGTTCGGCAACACTCCGCCGTTTGGTGGGCAATCTGCTAGCCCCAGCTCACAGCCTTTCGGCGGGAGTGCTCCAACTCCGCCGAGTCCACCTCAACCCACCGCGTACACCGCTCCACAACCGCCGAAGGGCACAGGTCGTTTCAGTAGTGCCATCGCTGCGCTGATTGCTCTGCTCGTCATCCTCGCGGTCATTCTCGGCGTCGGTGCATGGTTTATCTGGGGACGCGAGTCGTCCGACTCAAGCCACACCGGTGCATCCTCCGAACCGACCTCAACTGCTACACTTCCGGGAACTCCTCTTGCCACCAGCGGCCGTATCGATACTGACCTGGAGGCTGACGGCGTGGTCATTGCCCACACCTTCTTCCCAGATTCCTATGTCTCGCGCTCCGGTAGCACCAACATCGCGGACGTTCAGCTGACCGAAGGCCATAACCAACTCAACGCGGTCTTTGGTTTCAGCGATGACCGGGAGAATACTGATGTTGCCAGCGCCACCGTTACCGTCAACGGAGCTGACGGTGCTGAGCTGGCTTCCTTCGAGGTCCCGGCAAAGGAAGCTCTCGAGATGCCCATCAACATCGCAGACCACCAAGCCCTGCGCTTTACTTTTACGTATAAGGACGCCAACGGCAATCCTGCGGACAACACTGGCTTCGCGGTGGCTTCCCTCCACGCGCAGTAGCGCACCCCCGACGGCCCCTCGCGCAGTAGCGCCGAAGCTGCCCTAGTTGCCAAAGTTATAGCCTCTGACTGCAGTGGCGGCGCATAACTTCGTCGTTTAGGGCAGCTACTGCCCTCTAGGGAAAGCTGCCATGTATGCGAAAGCCGCCTCCTTCCCCGCGCGGCGAAACAGCAACGGCGAAGAGAGACGGCTGCGCGCTGCCTACGGCAGCGGGCTATCCAGGATTTAGTGGAAGAAGTGGCGGGTTCCCGTGAAGTACATGGTCACCCCTGCCTTCTTAGCGGCCTCGATGACTTCCTCATCGCGGATGGAACCACCTGGCTGCACCACGGCCTTCACGCCGGCTTCAAGGAGAACCTCCAGGCCATCGGCAAACGGGAAGAAAGCATCGGAAGCAGCGAAGGAACCTTCGGCGCGGTTGGCGCCGTCGGCCAGCGTGTTAGCACGCTCCACCGCGAGCTTGGCGGAATCGACGCGATTGACCTGGCCCATACCGACACCCACGGTGGCGTTGTCCTTGGCCAGCAGGATGGCGTTGGACTTCACCGCGCGCACGGAACGCCAAGCGAATTCGAGCTGTGCCAAGTCGGACTCGCTCAACGCCTCACCCGCAGCCAGCGTCCAGTTGGCCGGGTTATCGCCCTCTGCCTGGTAGGTATCCGGCTCTTGGGTGAGCATGCCACCGGAGATGAACTTAACTTCCTCCTTGGGCGCTTCATGCTCTGCCTGCAGCACGCGCAAGTTCTTCTTGGATTTGAGAACCTCAATGGCGCCCTCCTCGTAGGACGGAGCCACAATGACCTCAGTGAAGATTTCCTTGACCTGCTCGGCCATTTCCACGGTGACCTCACGGTTCACCGCGATGACTCCGCCGAAGGCAGACATTGGGTCGCAGGCGTGTGCTGCGCGGTGAGCAGCCGCGATGGACTCCTCAGACACCGCGATGCCGCACGGGTTGGCGTGCTTGATGATGGCCACGCACGGGCGCTCATGATCCCAGGCAGCGCGCCAGGCGGCGTCAGCATCCTGGTAGTTGTTGTAGCTCATCTCCTTGCCGTTGAACTGCTTCGCATTGGCCAAACCAGTGGTACCGATGCGGGTCACGGTCGCGGACTGGTGGGAGTTCTCGCCGTAGCGCAGCGGGGTGGTCACGTCACCGTCGCTGAGCTGATCGACGAACCAAGCGGACACCGCAGCGTCGTAATCAGCGGTGTGCAGGAAGGCATCGCGGGCGAGGCCACGACGCTGTTCCAAGGTGAAGCCGCCGTTGGCCACGGCCTCAGCCACATCGCCGTAGCGGGCAGGATCTACAACCACAGCCACGGACGGGTGGTTCTTGGCAGCCGCGCGCACCATGGATGGACCACCGATATCGATCTGCTCCACGCAGCCATCAAAGTCTGCGCCGGAAGCCACAGTCTCGCGGAAGGGGTACAGGTTGACCACGACGAGCTGGAAGGGCTCTACCTCCAGCTCCTCCAACTGCTTCAGGTGGTCCTCCTTGCGGGTATCCGCGAGAATTCCTGCGTGCACGCGCGGGTGCAGGGTCTTTACGCGGCCTTCGAGGCACTCCGGGAAGCCGGTGAGCTTCTCGACGGGCGTGACATCAATGCCCAAGTCCGCGATCTTCTTCGCGGTGGAACCGGTGGAAACGATCTCCACGCCAGCGTTATCAAGTGACCGAGCAAGGTCTTCCAGACCGGTCTTGTCATAAACGCTAATTAGCGCGCGCTTGATGTTCTTAGGATCTTCGCTCATGGTACGGGGACTTAAGCCTTCCTTGCGGTAGTGAGATAGTTAGAGCTGAATGCTGAGCGTCTCGCCCTCCACGCGCATCGCGCGGAGGACATCGACGATAAGTTCTCTTTCGACCACTTTGATGCGCTCGTGCAAACTGGCTTCATCATCCTCTGGCAGGACCCGGACGGGTTCCTGGGCAATGATGGAGCCGGTATCGACACCAGCATCAACGAAGTGGACAGTCGAGCCTGTGACTTTGGCGCCATAAGCCAGCGCATCGCGCACGCCATGCGCGCCTTTGAAGGCAGGCAAGAGCGCAGGGTGAGTGTTGATGGTGCGACCTTCGAAGCGATCCAGAAAATCCTTCCCCAGGATCTTCATAAAACCTGCGGAAACAACAACGTCTGGTTGCGCAGTATCCACTGCGGCAACCAGACGTTTATTCCATTCGGTGCGGTCAGCACCCATCTCTACAACCTCGGTGGCGATTCCCGCGGCCTGCGCGCGCTCAATGCCTTGGCAGGGCACGTCCGCGATGACTTTCACGACGCTGTAGTGCTCATCCTGACCGTCCAAGATGGCCTGCAGTAAAGAGCCGGTTCCAGAAACCAGAACCACGACGTTGAGGCGGGCAGTAGCAGCGGGCTGATGCGGTGTAGTCACGCGCTACAGCCTAGCCGCTACCGCTGCGAACCGGGGAATTTTCACTCTTTAACGGAACCATCGGGCTCTTCGCTCTCCTCTGTTTCTGGAACGCGCTCCGCATCGCTGTCCTCATCCGCTACTGCTTCGTCCTCGACTTCAGCTTGGGTGTCGACGTCAGCATCGCCCGTTTCCACGATTTCTGCATCACTCACATCAGCCTCCGGCTCAGCGTCATCCTCTACTTCGGAACCGGCTTCCTCCGTATCAGTCTTCGCCTCGGTATCAGTCTCGTCCTCGGTGTCGGCGTCTATGTCGGTGTCGGCGGCTGTCTCGGCACCGGTGTCGTCGTCAAGCGCTGCCTGCTCGTGCTCTTCCTGAGCGGCGCTGGTGGAGTCCTCAGTGACCTCCTCAACGTCCTCGGCTGCAGCCGAGGCTTCCGGCTCAGCAACCGGGGCGGTGGCGCGGCGCGCACGCCACGCCGTCACTGCCTGTGCGGCGGCAAAAGCACATCCCACGACAAGGCACCACAGGGAGCTCAAGCCCACCGCGGTCCAGACCTCAGGGCCTGTGTTTCCGTACACTCCCAACGTTCCGGAAACACCGTAGATTGCCACGAGGGCGGTCACTGCCACCGTGATGGTTGCAACGAGCACGACCTGGAAAGACACCAAGGCGCGGCGACGAGCAAATGCCGCCACGGCTGCGATTGCTGGGACCACCAACAACACCGCGAACCAAGGGCTAATGGAAGGCGGAACCGCGGCGGCCAAAGGTAGCGGAGGAAGCGGAACTACATGACCGCTAAACAGACTCACACTGGTTCCCTCACCAATGTGCATCTCCGAGCCGCTCAGCACTGCGCCGGCTGCCACCGCGGCGTTGGGCAGGTACACAATGCTCACGAGAAACAGGCCGATTGCTCCCAGCGCATTGAGCACCGGATAGCTGGCAAGCATCTCGGCCTGGCGCGACCAACCGAATCCCCACAGAACCACCACGAGGACGAGCCCAGCCGCAACCAGGTATCCGAGGTAGCTCAGGCCGATGCGGGCGGCATCGACGAACACGCGCGGAATGCCGCTGCGCTTGGCCAAGGCCTTCCACAAGCGAGGCCCCATGCCACCAATAAGGGCAACCGCATGAAGCAGAAGCATGCGGGGAAGAACGCGATAGAGCTCCGGAGGAGAAACATCATAGACTTTCCCGGCATCCCACAACATCAACCACGCAATGAAAGTCAGGACGAGTGGCACCACCAGCACGCAGGCGCTCAAGACAAGCAGGTCGTTGATGCTCACCCTATCCTTCACCGCCGCGCGCACACGGCGACCCACCAACCAGGCCAAGAGCAGTGCAGGTAGGGCTGGAACGAAGCCCACATCAATTCCACCAGCGCGGATAGGCGCAAGGTTGAACACCATCCAGGCCTCCCCGACGATGGTGTTCAGCCACGCCGATGGGGAGCTGGTGAGAAGAAGTGCTGCGATGGCGACCACCAGGATGCCGAGGACAACAACGAGGTGCGGAACACCGACGACGATGAGCATGCGGCGGATGCGCCCGCGCAGTGTTGTTGGGGTCTGTGCGCGGCGGGCACGTGCCTTGTCTGACTCGATTCCTTTAATACGCTGCGCAGGATCCCGGCGATCCCGCCGGTGCCCGCGCTCAGAGTGCTCAGCACCATCACCGCGTCCACGCACGTGCGCGCGTGGACGGGCAGACGACCTAGACTGGGGACTCGTGTTCTTATTCATCGGCGTCCACTTTGCCACGGGCACCTCCCCCACCGGGGGTGGCGCGACGAGGTCTGTTTTAAAAGGTCGCTCACACCCCCGAACGGATACTCTTTATCAGCTATATCCTTAGCTGCATCCGCCCATGAGAACGACCCACGCGCACATCGCTACCGGAGATCGAAAGCACCGCCAGGGATTCACTTCATTCACAGGAATCAGCTACCGCATCAAAACAAGCAGATCTTTCGACATATCAAGAAGAAAACCGCAATCCGGGTTGCTCCGCTCTCGCCGAGACGCTACTGTTACATCTCGTTGGTAACAGGAAGGTCACAATCGGATAACCAACCAGGTTTAGATGTAACGATTGTTCTGGTTGGACGATAGTGAATTAGGACGGAAGTAGAGTTCATGCGAAGCAAGACTCAGCGAAGCGCAGGTCGCCACCGCAAGATCACCACCTCGCAGACCACGAAGGGGCGCTTGGCGGTAATGACCGTCGCCGCAGGCGCCGTATCCACCGCAGGTGTTGGCGGCGCCGCAGCCGGCACCATTCAATCCGCTGGCACTGGTGAGACCAAGGCACAGTCCATCGACTACACCTTGCAGGCAGATACCGATCCGCTCAAGGACGCACAGGCCGCCGTTGAGGATGCCGCACCACAGATCCTTTCCATCGCTGAGACGAAGCCGGTTGCTGACCTGGCTACCCAGCTCGACAAGGCCATTCAGGCCGCCGATGCGCGCGCAGCTGCTGACGAAGCCAACCGTGCACCGTCCGTTGCCCGCCCGGCAGAAGGTACTTTCACCTCTGGCTTCGGCCCCCGCTGGGGCTCCTTCCACTCCGGCATCGACATCGCCAACGCCGTGGGCACCCCAATCCTCTCCGTCATGGACGGCACCGTCATCGATTCCGGCCCGGCTTCCGGCTACGGCCAGTGGATCCGCATCAAGCACGATGACGGCTCCATGAGCGTCTACGGCCACATGCAGACCCTCGACGTCGCTGTGGGCGAGCGCGTCCACGCCGGTCAGAAGATCGCCGGCATGGGCTCTTTGGGCTTCTCCACCGGCTCCCACCTGCACTTTGAAATTCACCCCACCGGTGAGGGCGCTGTGGACCCGATTCCGTGGCTTGCAGAGCGCGGCGTCAACATTTCTTAAGCCCTACTCAACCTAGCCTTCCAACAACTTTTAGGCGGCATAGAGCACTTTTGCTCTGTGCCGCTTTTTGCATCTCAACCACCCCGCCCCCTACCTTCGAGCACGCTCCACCACCTACTCCACACCGGACAAGCGGACGGGGGTACTGAAAGATTCTTTTCTCGAAAACTCTTGACCGCCCCAAAGGTTACCCGGTAACTTACCGGGTATGCACCAATCGTATCCTCCCTCTTTCCTCCGCGCAGGAGGTGACCATGTCCGTCAAACACTCCGTGCTTGCTCTGCTGAGTGAAGAACCCGCCACAGCTAGCCACATCAAAACGCGCTTTGCCGAGACCTTCGACAA
This sequence comes from Corynebacterium aurimucosum, assembly GCF_046895345.1. Taxonomy (GTDB): domain Bacteria; phylum Actinomycetota; class Actinomycetes; order Mycobacteriales; family Mycobacteriaceae; genus Corynebacterium; species Corynebacterium aurimucosum_G. Next base: position 1,351,507 of record NZ_CP160096.1, read on the forward strand.
CCTCTGGCCGCTCAACATGGGTCAAGTTGCCCAGACCCTAAGCCGCTTGGAACGCGATGGCTTTATCGCCACCGACGGTGAGCTCACCGGCCCCACTGGGCGCCGCGCCACCAGCTATGCCATAACCCCAACTGGCCGCGAAGAGCTCTCACAGTGGTGGATGTCCACACTGCATAACGACGCCATTGAGCGCGATGAACTCGTACTCAAAGTGTCGCTTGCAGCGCGACGCTCCGACATCGACGTCATTGCCGTGCTCGACGCCCAGCGCTTTGCCACCGTCCGCCAGCTGCGTGAGCTCAACCGTCAGGCCTCTGAGTTGCCTGCGGAACGCAGCGCCCAGCGCTTGGCTGTTGAGCGCCAAATCTTCGACCTTGAATCTCTCTCACGCTGGCTCGACCGCGTGGAATCCCTAGCCAACCCAACCGCCACCGAGGAGGCCCCGCGATGACCCCCGACTCTATCCCCACGTCCCAGCACATGCCTTTCCCGCTCGAACTCGAGAACATCACCTGCGTCTTCGGTAGCGGCGCCCGCCAGGTCACCGCCCTGGATTCCGTCAACCTACAGCTGCAACCGGGTGAACTGGTGGCAGTTATGGGACCTTCCGGCTCCGGCAAGTCCACCCTGCTCAACGTCGCGGGCCTGCTGCAGCCGCCGACGTCCGGACGCGTGCTTCTCGACGGTGCCGATGCCTCCCAGCTCTCCAAGGCCAAGGCAGCTATCGCTCGCCGCCGACACCTTGGTTTGGTATTTCAGCACTTCAACCTAGTGTCTTCCCTCACCGTCGGAGAGAATGTGTCCCTCCCTCTTGAGCTAGACGGACTCTCGCCTGCGCAATGCCGCGAAGCTGCTGAGCAAGCACTCAATGAGGTCGGTCTCGACGGCACCATCGACCGCTTCCCGGAGGAAATCTCCGGTGGACAGGCCCAGCGCGTGGCCATTGCCCGCGCGCTCATCGGCCCGCGTAAGGTACTGCTCGCCGATGAACCTACCGGAGCTTTGGATACCTCGACGGGTGAGGAGATCATGAAGGTTTTGCGCGCGCGTATCGACGCCGGCGCCTCCGGAATCCTCGTCACCCACGAGCCACGTTTCGCAGGCTGGGCCGACCGCGTTGTCATGGTTCGCGACGGGCGCCTCACCGGCGAGGAGGTGCGTTAGCATGCCAGGCATTAATGCCGCCACCCGCCCAACGAGGCGCGACCTGTGGCGCCACCCGTGGCGCACGCTGGCCGCCGTGATGCTCATCGCGCTGCCAGTGGCACTCGTGATTGGAATGGCACTCTTTGACAATTCCTCCGGCCGGCTCTTCGCGGCTTTGAGCTCACCCGAGCGAACCCTGCAGATCAGCGCCGAGCACCCGGAGATTAGTTATGAAGACGTGCCCGGTCTGGCTGCCGACGTGCTTCCTGGAGGCCTCAGCGTCAGCCCGGTCACCGCTTTTTCTAGCACGTCACTAATCCATAATGGGAAGTCAACCAGCTCCTGGGTAGATCAGTTCGACGCAGAGAATCCGCCGGAGCCTGCACAGGAGGCCGTCGATAAGTTCAATCTTGGCCCCAACCAGGCAGTTCTATCGCGCTCGACGGCACACAAGATCGACGCTTCCGTTGGAGACGTCATCATCGTGCGCACCAACGCCCTGAGCGGTGACCACCAAGCCACAGTCGCGGCCATTGCTCCCGAAAACTTTGACTTTGTCACCTCCCCCACCCTCAATGACGCTCTCAGCGACCCGTCCTTTCAGATAAACACCTCCTGGGTCATCGTGGGTGATACAACGCTGACCAAAGAGGATGCCGACCGTGCCCGTGAAGCTGGGCTGGAAATCTGGGCACCGGAGCTGCGAGATACGGACCGACCCGATTCTGAGTCGGATTCCTTTGGTGGAATCCTGAGCAGCATTCTTTTCGTACTCTTCTTCTTCGGCCTCTACGCCATCGCCGGATTGCTCATCCTCTTCTTACTCGCACCTGTCTTCACGCTGGCCACCGGACGCAATACGCGCCTGTACGCGCTGATGTCGAGCCAGGGTGCATTACCACGCCACATCATGTTCGCAGTGATGGCTTATGGCCTGCTGATGGGACTTATCGGCGCCACCATCGGCGTGGTGGTTGGTCTGACGGTCTCGTGGGTGTGGTGGACAGCCCGCTACCCGGATTTTGCTGCCCACCCACCCTTCCTAGCTATTGGCCTCGCATGGCTCGTGGCGGTGGCAGGCTGTGTCATTGTCTCCATCGTTCCCGCATGGTTGGCACAACGTGGTGCCCTCTCCACAGCAATCCAGGGCGCCGCACCCGACCGTCTGCTGCGCTTTAGGAAGTGGATGGCCATCGGCCCTGCCTTCCTGCTTCTGCTCGTGCTCTTCAGCTTCAGCCCATGGGGCGGGTATATCCCCACGGTGCTAGCGCTATTCGGAGTCATCGCGGTTGCCGCGTCTGCCCCGGCCTTGGTCTTCCTGTGCTCCCTGCTGTCTCGCCGCGGCCCCCTCGCATTGCGTCTGGCTGGACGCGGCCTGACCCGGCGCAGCATGCATGCCTTGCCGACGTCCATCGCTCTCGTATCGGTCTCCTTCACAGCCTCCCTGTTTGGTGTGGGCGTCATGACCGATAGCGCAAAGAGCGTAGCCGAAGAAGCGCTTGTCATGCCGGAGACCACAGCGCTGATTGAAGAGACGACGTTTGACCAACCAACGCAGGTGTCCACGCCGGAAGAACGCGCAGCAGCAGAGGCCATCCAGCAGGCTACCGGGGTTCGCACACACTCCTTCTACGCTTTCCCTTCGTGGACGACGTCTTTCAGTCTTCCGGAGGATGGCACGTTTTACGAGCTCACCACCGAATTTGATTACCAGTGCGAGCAGGTCGATCTCAGCAAGCCAGTTGAGAGGGCAGTCTTCGTGGATAGCCAGGGGCGGCGCACCGATGAGTCCGAAGAGGCCCGTCAAGAGTGCGCGCACGAGTTGATGACGTCATTTCCTTATAACCCGTTGATCTATCAAAGCAGGATGGTTCAAACGGATTCTTCCCAGCTTGAGCTCTGGCAGTTCGACTCGGAGGAGGATCGACGCGCAGCGGCACAGACGCTGGATGCCGGCGGCATCGTGCTTCCCCACAGCAGCCACGTCGGGGATAACGCACATGGAACGGTGACCGTAAAATCCTATAACCGCATTGACAGCCAAGAACCGAGCAGAACACAGGAGGCTGATCTGCCAATTGTGGAGGCCCTCCCCACTGCGGCCCGCGACGTGGTCTTGATTAGCCAGCAGGCAGCAGAAAAGCTGAACATGGAGCCCTTCTACGTGGGCCAAGCCCTCACGTTCGACGAACCCCCAAGCGAGTCAGAGCGCGAAGAGCTGCGAGACCTGACAGCGAGCGCCTCGCAGTCGCAATACTCGCTAAGCTTCGCAGTCACTACTCCCGAGAACTTCCGCTACTACCTGGGCCTCGGAATGGGGATCGTCTGCCTCATCGTGCTCGCGCTCATCATTGCCAACGCAGCGAGCAGCATGCGCCAGGAAAGCACCGTGCTGCAATCCATCGGCGCCCACCCTTCGCTGATGGCCAAGGTAGCGGCGTGGCAGACCTGGATGCTGGCCACCGTAAGCATGCTTTTCGGCGTGATTTCCGGTCATCTCGGCACGTACTTCTTTGCCGATAGTTCTGGATTCGTTTTCTCGACGCCACCTTATGGTCTGCGCCCGCAAGACTACTTCACCCCGGATTGGTGGCAATTCCTCGCCGTGCTTATCGTGCCGCTTCTGGCCGCCGCACTGGCGGCTGCGGTGAATCGCAGCGACAAGACGGGGCCGCTGACCGCACGGGATCGCAGCGAATCACGTTCGCTGACATAGCTCCGTACGCCCCGTTGTTCCCTGGCCGAGCTTTCGGCTGGGGAACTACTCTTTTCACACCCCCATAGCCTACCCCCATTCTTTAAACCTCTACTTTACCCCTGTAACAATTTTCACTTCTTTCACATATGTAACACGCTGGGGTGTTCGATAGTTTTTCGAACAATCCCTGTATTTACCTGCATTTTTAGACGTTGCGCAGGGTGATAGCTCGGGATAGTTTGTATCTCGTTGCCACAGAGCCTCAGCACGCGGCTGCACCCGCGCCGGCGTGTCGCAGGCTTCAAGGCGCATAACGGCTGTATGGCCGTGCCCTATCGCTCACAAGCTTCCTGCCGCTGACGCCGGCGGAAGCGAGCCACAGCAGGACTTAAGGACGTGAAGTTATGAAGCGCACGCTCAGCGCACTCGCCGCCGTGGCGGTCACCACCGCTACCGTGACGGCCCCAGCGTTCGCCGCCGAACCGGTAGCAAGCGTGGATGTCTCCGACGGGTCCTCCCAGGGCCCAACCGCCGGCGACATCGAAGTCAAGGAAGACTCCAAGGCCGACCTCTTCAAAGCATTCTCCGGGCTAATCGTTTCCACGGCCGGAGCCCTCAACGGGGCCTCCACCCCGGAAATCAACTCCACGCAGGACGGCTTCGATATCGTCCTCGATCCCTCCAGCATTCCTGGTCTCGCCGAGGCCTTCGCCCCACAGGGCGATCACTCCGGTCTCACCCCTACGCGCGGCCAGGATGCCAACGGTAATACCGTGGTCTTTCCGACCTCCGGTACTTTCACCTCTGGCTTTGGCCCGCGGTGGGGTTCCTTCCACAACGGCATCGATGTAGCGAACCCAGTTGGCACGCCCATCTACGCCGTCATGGATGGAGAGGTCATCTCCTCCGGCGCAGCCCAGGGCTTCGGCAACTGGATCCGCATCCAGCACGACGACGGCACTATCACCGTCTACGGCCACATGCCCGGCGATCAGCTCTTGGTCAACGTCGGTGACCGAGTCACGGCCGGCGACCAGATCTCCGTCATCGGCAACGAGGGCCACTCCACCGGCCCACACCTGCACTTCGAAGTGCACCCGGGCGGCGGCGCGGCCGTTGATCCGGTGGATTGGTTCAGCGAGCGTGGCATCCTCATCTAAAGCTTTAAAGCTTTTCCATCGGCACACCGCCGATGAGCATGAGGCGGACCTTGCCCGCTGAGCCGAAGTCCACGGTGACCGTCGCCCGCGCGCCGGTTCCGGAGGCTTCGATGACCGTGCCCAGCCCGTACTTCGCGTGGTTGACACGGTCCCCCACAACTAAATTGAGATGGTTATTCTTCGGCATCGATGTTGCCGGAGCTGGCTTGCGCGAGCGCTGCGAAGGGGAAGACGCAGCGCCCCGCGAGCCATAGCCGCCCCCACGGGACCCAAAGAACCCGCTATCTGAGCCGAAGGTTCGCCCGTATTGATAGGAATCATCTCCACCCCACGCGCCGGACAGCGAGCTGTCTGGTTCTTCACGGCGCCAGTCGATGAGGTCTTCCGGGACCTCGGCGAGGAAGCGGCTGGCCGGGTTCGTCACCGGGTTACCCCAGGACGAGCGGAGAATCGCGCGCGTGAGGTAGAGCTGTTCCCTAGCGCGCGTAATACCTACGTAAGCAAGGCGGCGCTCCTCACTGAGCTCCTTCGGGTCCCCCAGGGAGCGCATGTGCGGGAATTGGCCATCCTCCCAGCCGGTGAGGAAGACAACTGGGAACTCCAGGCCCTTCGCGGTGTGCAGGGTCATCAGCGTGACTACTCCGGACTCATGATCCGGAATCTGGTCTGCATCCGCCACCAGCGAGACCTTTTCAAGGAAGGCTTGAAGCGAGCCCGGCGCGGCTTCACCTTCCGAGAGCTCCGGGGCTTCCTCTGCGTCTGCGCCCAAGAAGGCCATCTCATTGGCCGCCTCAGAGCTGAACTCGCGCGCCACCGACACCAACTCGTTGAGGTTGTCGAGGCGTGCCCCATCCTGCGGGTCGTTGGAGTTTTCGAGTTCTGCGCGGTAGCCGGTGGCATCGAGAAGCGCGTTGAGCAGCTCTCCCAAATCCGGTTGACCCGTCACTTCGTTGACCATGCCCGGAATCTGCGCGCGCACGCCGTCCATCATCTCGTTGAATTTGCTTACGGCATTCACTGCCCGTGTGCCAAGCCCGGCAACCTTGCCCGCTGCCGCATCGCGGAGAGCAGCCCCAAAACTCACCCCAAGGTTCTCCGCGTGCAGAGCAATCTGTGCCTGCGCCTTGTCACCAATAGCACGCTTGGGCACATTGATGATGCGGCGCAGGCTCACCGTGTCATCCGGATTATCCATGATGCGCAGGTAGGCCACCATATCCCGGATCTCGCGGCGCTCGTAGAAACGCGTACCACCGACCACCTTGTACGGGATGCCCGAGCGCACGAAAATATCCTCCAACGCGCGGGAAGCATTGTTGGTGCGGTACATCACTGCAATATCCGAATAGGCCGTGCCTTTATCCGCTAGGGAATCGATCTCCGAGGCGATATACCGCGCCTCGTCATGTTCGTTATCCGCCACGTAGCCAACAATTTGCTCACCCTGGCCGTGGGCAGTCCACAGGTTCTTCTCGCGGCGGCCCTCATTCTTCGCAATGACCGCATTCGCCGCGTTCAGGATGATCTGCGTCGACCGGTAGTTTTGCTCAAGCAGAATCGTATGCGCCTGCGGGTAGTCCCGCTCGAACTCCTGAATATTCCTGATGGTGGCTCCACGGAAGGCATAAATTGACTGATCAGAATCACCCACCACGCATAGTTCCGGCGCATCCGGCGGCAGCTCTCCCCTGCCCACCAAGGCCGACACAAGCGCATACTGCGCGTGGTTGGTGTCCTGGTATTCGTCAATAAGCACATGCTTAAAGCGGCGACGATAAAACTCCACTACCTGTGGGTGCTGGTTAAAGATGCGCACCACTTCCCCGATGAGGTCATCGAAGTCCACCGCATTCGCCGCACGCAGGCGGCGCTGATATTCCTCGTACACGCTCGCCACGGTGAGCTCGAAAGGATTCTTCGTCCTCTCTGCCTCCGCGCGCGCCTGCTCCGGAGAGATGAGCTCATTCTTGCGGTTGGAAATCTGGTTCGCCAGAACACGTGCCGAGTACTTCTTGAGATCCAGCTGCATGTCCTTGGCGATCATGGTGAGCAGCCGGCGGGCATCATCGCCGTCATAAATGGTGAAATTCGTGTTCAACCCCGGCACCAGCTGGGCATTATTGCGCAAGATGCGCACGCAAATCGAGTGAAAGGTAGACACCCACATTCGTTCTGCCACAGGCCCGACAAGCTGGCCCACGCGCTCCTTCATCTCCGCGGCTGCCTTGTTAGTAAAGGTGATGGCAAGGATCTGCCACGGGGCGACCCCACGCTCGCGCATGAGATACGCGATGCGGCGGGTCAACACGGCGGTCTTGCCCGAACCCGCGCCGGCCACGATGAGCAACGGTGAGCCCGAATGCGTCACGGCCTCTTCTTGTTGTGGGTTTAATCCTTCCAGCAACGGATCAGAAGCCTGACCGGAAGGGGTATCCGCGTTGGGTCCGGGCGCGGGGGAAAAGCCACCGGCGGAGGCAACGGTGGAAGGAGCGGAAAAAGAACGGGGCCTAAACGGAGAATTGTTATTCATAATGCTCTCCAACCTACTAGCACCACCGGACATTGCCTGCCACACCACTTCTTATCGGCGAAGACCGACGTCACGACTCATGATTCCCCTTTGCCTTAACGGGAGTGGCACAATCTGAAGACATGAGCGCTTCACAATCTGGCACCCCTGACTCGGGCTTAAACCCCGAGCACCACGACCCCAACGTCGTGGACAACGGCCTCGACATTCGTATGCCCTCGGGCACCGATGATCCACTGAGCGATGCCGAGATTCAGCGCTACCGCGAAGAAATCAACCGCCTCGACCGCGTTATTCTCGACGCCATCAAGCGCCGCACCGATATTTCCCGCACCATTGGTAAGACGCGCATGAGCTCAGGTGGTACCCGTTTGGTGCATACCCGCGAAATCGCTATCCTCAACGAGTTCCGCAGCGAGTTGGGCGAGGAAGGCCCCGCCATCGCCTCTGCCCTGCTGCGGTTGGGACGCGGCAAGCTTGGCTAGCTGAGCGGCCCGCGGAATAATCCCCAACGCACGCGCCTGACGCTAGGCCGTGAGCTACTCTCTCTTCATGCGCTTTTTCTCTCGTCTCGCTGCAGCTCTCACCGCGGCTACCTCCGCCTTCGTATTGACCGCCTGCAGCGGTTCTTCTTCCCACGTCGCTTCCATCACCACCACGACTCTGAATCTTCCCGCTATTGGTAATTCCGGCCGCACGCAGGATTCCGGAACAAATAGAGGTTCGGAAGAAGTCCTCGACAGCGATTCTCTCTGGGATAACACCACCGAAATCCCCCAAGCGGAGCGCCCCGAACCCCGCGTGGATCTGGCCCAGCCAGAAGCAGCTGAATACTTCATGACCGTGGGGTTGTTGACGCCTGGAGCAGCTATTTATAACGCCGCGGGCGATAATCGATGTTCGGCTGGTCATTTCGTTGGCGACGGCGAGCGCCTCTTTATCCTGACCGCCGGCCACTGCGGTGACAAGGGAGACACCTTTTTCTACCAGGACCACTCTGGTGACAACGTGAAGATTGGTGAGATGGTGCTGGAGGCCCGCAATACCAATACGGACCAGATCAACTCCGCCGATATCGCACTTATTGAGGTTTCCAATCCGGCCGCTCAAGTCTCGACCTCACCTGCTCTGAACGCTCCTTTAGCAGGATGGCTGCCCCTTGAGGACGTTGCTTTGACGAAGCCCACAATTTGCCGCGCCGGCTCCACGCGAGGAGTCTCCTGCGGCAACTTCATCGACCGCCACGAGGATCAAGGGCTGTTTACTTTCGGCAATGACAGCGCCCCAGGCGACAGTGGCGGACCAGTCTATGCTTACATCGATGGCGAGCTCTGGGCCGTTGGTGTGCTGTCCTTCGGCAATGACCAAGATCCCTCTGACATCGAAGTGGGCGCCATGGAGATCGGAAACACGATGAAGCAATTCGACTTGAAGCTCTATGCCTAGCGCCTAGCAGCGCAGCCTTCTGCCTCGGCACCGAAGAGATTTCTGGACTACGGTGGAAACAGTAAGTTTCCTGTCTGCTACCTGCCAGAAAGGCTTTTGCAATGGACATCACCGCTCAGCCGCAGTGGGCCGCGCTCACCTCGCTTTTTGAGAGCAAAAAGGACCTCAACCTGCGTGAGCTTTTTGCCAACTCCGCTTCCCGCGCCGCAGACTTTTCCTTCGATGCTGCGGGCCTGCACGTGGATCTGTCGAAGAACCTCATCGATGAGGAAGTAGTCACCGCGCTGGTAGACCTCGCCCGCGCCGCGGACGTCGAAGGACGCCGCGATGCCATGTTCGCCGGCGAGCATCTCAACAACACTGAGGACCGCGCCGTGCTGCACACCGCGCTGCGCCTGCCTGTTGAAAAGGACTTGAGCGTCGACGGCCAGGACGTCGCCGCCGACGTCCACGAAGTCCTTGGACGCATGCGCGACTTTGCCACCGCGCTGCGCTCCGGCACGTGGCTGGGGCATACGGGCCACACCATCAAGAAGGTCGTCAACATCGGCATCGGCGGCTCCGATCTGGGCCCCGCCATGGCCGCCAAGGCGCTGCGCTCCTACGAAGTAGCGGGTATTAGCGCAGAGTTCGTCTCCAACGTCGACCCGGCAGATCTCGCCGCGACTCTCGACGGCCTCGATGCCGGCTCCACCCTCTTCATCGTCGCGTCCAAGACGTTCACCACCCAGGAAACCCTGGCCAACGCTCATGCCGCTCGCCGCTGGCTCATCGAGCAGTTTGATGGTGATGAGTCGGCCGTCGCCAAGCACTTCGTTGCGGTCTCCACCAACGCGGAGAAGGTCGCGGAGTTCGGCATCGATACCCAGAACATGTTTGGGTTCTGGAACTGGGTCGGCGGGCGCTACTCCGTCGATTCCGCCATCGGTCTGTCCCTGATGTGCACCATTGGCCCACTGGACTTTATGCGTTTCCTCGAAGGCTTCCACGCCATGGATGAGCACTTCCGCACCGCTCCTCTGGAGCAGAACGTGCCGGCTCTGATGGGCCTGCTCGGTGTCTGGTACTCGAACTTCTTCGGTGCGCAGACCCACGCGGTGCTGCCCTACTCCGAGGACCTCGGCCGCTTCCCTGCTTACCTGCAGCAGCTGACCATGGAATCCAATGGTAAGTCCGTGCGCCGCGACGGCACTGCGGTGAGCGCTGGCACCGGGGAGATTTACTGGGGCGAGCCAGGCACCAACAGCCAGCACGCTTTCTTCCAGCTCATGCACCAGGGCACCAAGCTGATCCCGGCGGACTTCATCGGCTTTGCCCGCCCGAAGGAGGACTTCCCCACTGCAGATGGCACCGGTTCGATGCATGACCTGCTCATGGGTAACTTCCTCGCGCAGACCAAGGTTTTGGCATTTGGTAAGACCGCTGAGGAAATCGCCGCTGAGGGCGTGGACGAAGCCCTCGTGCCGCACAAGGTGATGCCGGGCAACCGCCCGTCCACCACCATCCTGGCGGAGGAGCTCACCCCGCAGACCCTCGGCGCGCTAATCGCGCTCTACGAGCACATCGTCTTCACCCAGGGCATCATCTGGGACATCAATTCCTTCGACCAGTGGGGCGTGGAGCTGGGCAAGCAGCAAGCCAATGACCTGGCACCGGCAGTCTCTGGCAAGGAGGAAGCCGCATCCGGCGATGGCTCCACCGATGCTCTGATCGGTTGGTACCGCAGCCACCGTTAAGCACTGCTTGGCGACGTCCCCCGGCCGAACGGTCGGGGGTTCACGCGTTTTTAACGCGCAATCGACGTGTGGGATCGCCAACGCCGCGGAGGCCCTTATGGGCGTCCGCGAGGCAATTTACCTGTCGGGCAGTCCCTGTGGACGAACCCGCGTGGCGCTTTACCCGCCAGGTGGTTCGAGTGCGCGTTGTGCGGCTTGATACGCCGCCTGGGCGGTGATTGGTTCTGCCCAGGGTGGGATGTAGCTTACTTCGCCGCGAAGGCGGAAGACATAGCCGGCACCGGTGGGTTTATCCGGGTCATCATCATTGATGCCGTTGTGATATGCACACAACATGGTCAGATTCGGCGGGTCGGTGGTACCTCCTGCTTTCCACGGCACCAGGTGATGCACGTGGGCATAATCAGCAGGTTTATTGCAGCCCTTTCTGGCACAGGTCGGATGCTCGGCACTGGCCATCATTCGCTGCTCAAACCCGGCTAGGCGTTTCATACGGTGCAACCACACCGGCCCGATCGTGGGGTGGACCAGGGTGACGTAGCCGATCTCGGCAAACTTATAGTTTAAAAACTCAGCACCGGTCATCCGGCCACCGTTAGTCAGCTCCAGAACAATGTCGTCACCGTCGCCGCTGACAATCTTGTCGAGCTTATCCAAGGTGACAACCACGCTGGTGAGAACAGCAGGTTTGGTACCGCCGTGGGATTTGTTGAAGAAGACGTGCTTGGCCGCTTCCAGTAGGTTGTTCTGATTGATGGATTCCAGCACGCCACGCATCTCGGTCACTGTCATCGGATCATCGGTGATGGTCAGTGAATGTGGACCGTCAGCGCGATAAGTCATGCGCACACCGGGCGTGGGTACGCGTTTAGGTTTGAGCTCCTTTAAACGTTTGGCTGCCACGGCCGGGATGCTGTGGGCGGGTGTGCTGGCAAGCTTGACCCGTAGATTCCACGCGTGTAGCTGGTTCTTCAGCTTCTTGGTGTAGGACTCAATCAGGCTTAATGTGGCTAGGTCGTGGCGTTGCTCTGCGGCCCGGGTACGGGCAGTGCGTTGCTTACCCGTGAACTTCGTAGTGCCGAAGTAAATGTGGTTCAGGCGTGCCAGTTCGGCAGCGTCGGCAGGTGAAGCGCCGAGTGTGCGTAAGTGTTTCTCGCCTCCTACCGCCTGCTCCACCAAAGAAATCCCCGAGTTGCGGTAGGAGAAATAGGTCTCCAAATCCCCCATAACCCAGAACATTAAAGCACCCTGGGCCACCCCGCAACCGGAGACAGTGACATTAGAGCTTGATCATCGACTCCCAGCCGAAGGGGATGTGGTCAGAATCCACGATCTTGCGGCCGAAGGGGAAGCAGGTCACTGGGATCATCTTCAGGTTGGCTAGAGCCACCGGGATGCCTACGATGGTCACCGCCTGGGCTGCTGCGGTGGTGACGTGGCCAATGGCGAGCCACAGGCCGGCCACCAGGAACCACACGACGTTCGCGAAAGCCGACATGCCGCCAGTGCCCTTGACCGGCTGCACCACGGAGCGCCCAAAGGGCCACAGCGCGAAGTTCGCCATGCGCATCGAGGCCACGCCAGCGGGAATCGTCACGATGGGGATGCACGCCAGAATACCCAGAAGGAAGTAGCCCAGGGCCAGGAACATGCCGCCGGTGAGCAACCAGATGATGTTGAGGAGCGTTTTCATGCTTCCCAGCCTAGCTACGTGAGCTCGGCCTCGGCTGGCACGCACAAATGCGCGCTTGGCAGGCACGCTAGATGCCTGATTGTAGCTGGCAGTGTGGGCACCACCAGATCACACGCTCCAACTCGCCTTCGTCGCCGCCGGCGTCCACGCCACCCAGCGTGGATTTCTCAATGAGAGTGCCACAGCGCCGACAGCGCCGGCGGTTGCGGCCAAAGACATACGTGGTCTCCCCTGCCCGCTTGACACCGGTGGTCACGCGCACCGGGGAATCGCGGTTGGCCCAGATGAGGCGGCGGGAGAGGGTGAGGATCTGGGGCACGTCGACAAGCGCTACCGGCGTCGCGGGATGAAGGCCCGCCAGAAAGCAGATCTCGGCGCGGTACTCGTTGCCCAAGCCCGCCACGTTGCGCTGATCCAGGAGGGCCGCGCCGATGCTACGCTCAGGGCGGGACTCGATGCGGCGCACGGCCTCCTCAAAGCCACCCTCCAACCACTCCGGCGCGAGGATATCGGGGCCCAAGTGCGCCATGCGCTGCTCAAATTCGCGGGCAGGGAAAACCTCGACCAGCCCTAGCCAATGCCCCACCATCTCGATATCGCGCGGGGTGTTCTCCATCTGTAGCACTACGCGCGCGCTGTGGCCGGGCTTGCGCCAGCGGTCACCGGCGTAGTGAATGGCCCACGTGCCCTCCATCTTGAGGTGAGTATGCAAGATCAGCTCGCCGCCGAAGTCCATGAAGAGGTGCTTGCCATAGGGCCAGACCTCCTCGCACACCAACCCGTCGAAACGCACGGTGGCATAGCGCGGCACACGCAGGGAGGAATGGGTTACGCGCCGGCCTTCCATGAACTGCAGCCGTTTCGACAGCTGCAGAACGGAATCACCCTCGGGCACGGCAGAACCTCCTCACCAAACGGGTGCCTACTCTACCGGCGCATCCTTTCCCGCACCGAATGCCAGCGCACCCGGCTCCCACGGGGTGACCACGTGCTGGCGGCCCAGGTCTTCGATCCTCTTCACGCCGAGCAATTGGAGGGTGTTCTTAAACTCCTCCGCCAGCAATTCGATAACGCGGTCCACGCCTTCCTTGCCGCCGGCCATCAGGCCGTAAAGGTAGGCGCGGCCGATGAGGACGAAGTCCGCACCCAGAGCCAGCGCGATGGCGATGTCGACGCCGGACATGATGCCGGAGTCGTAGATAATCTCCACGTCCGGGCCCACTTCTGCGCGCACAGTCTCAAGGGCCTGAAGGGTGTTGACCACGCGGTCGAGCTGGCGCCCGCCGTGGGAGGACACCACGATGCCGTCGGCGCCGAGGTCGATGACCTTGCGGGCATCCTCGGGGTTGACGATTCCCTTGACAAAGAGCTTGCCCTGCCAGGACTCGCGGATCCACGCCAGATCCTCGAAGTTGAGGCCCGGGTCGAACATGGTGTTGACCAGCTCGCCCAGGGTGCCGGTGGTCGAGGTCAGGGAGGCAAAAGTAACCGGGTCCGTGGTGAGGAAGTTGAACCACCACTCCGGGCGCCAGGCGGCGTCGAAGACGGTGCCTGCGGTCAGGCGAGGTGGGATGCGCATGCCGTTACGGGTATCGCGCAGACGCTGGCCGGCCACGGGCGTGTCCACGGTGACCACCAGGGTGTCATAGCCGTTGGCCGCCGCGCGTTCCATGAGCTCCTGGCAGGCGGAGTGGTCCTTCCACAGGTAGAGCTGGAACCAGCGGCGGCCGCTATTGCCTTGCGACGCCGCGACCTCCTCCACCGAGCGCGTGCCCATCGTGGAGAGCGTAAACGGGATGCCTGCGTCGCGGGCGGCTTGGGAACCGGCGTCCTCGCCTTCGGCGTGCATGAAGCGGGTAAAGCCGGTCGGCGCGATGCCGAAGGGCAGGGTCGCGGGCTCGTCGGCAATCTCGGTGCTCAAGGAAATGTCGTGTGCGCCGTTGAGCACGTTCGGCATGAGGCGCACGTCCCGGAAGAAATCGCGGGATTCGCGGTAGCTGACCTCGTCGCGGGCGGCCCCGTCGACGTAGTCGAAGGCTGCTTTCGGTGTGCGGCGCTTGGCTATCTTGCGCAGATCCCACACATCAGCGGCCTCCGCCAGGCGGGCAGCCCGGCGGTCGAGGTTGGGCGCTTCGAACCGCATGAGGTTCTTCAGCTCGGACACGTTAGGCAATTGGCGCTTCAGCCGCATGGCGATAAGACTCCTTTTCTATTGGGCTATCAACTTCTGAGGTTAGACCTAGGAAATGCGCGAAGCCGAAAAGCTGCGGAATAAGATTCAGCGCCGGCGGCGGCGCGGGCGGAAGCCACCCGGGCTCCCCGGTGTATCGGGTGCACCCGGGTCCCCCAAGTCCTCAGAAGCTCCGTTCTCCGGATCATCGAAGGACAGTTCCTCCATTGCATCGACGGCGCGACGCCCACCGCGACGTGCAGGACGATAAGGCTCGGTAGAACGCGCGGCTTCTCCAGATTGGCCGTGCTGTCCCGAACGACCGGAGGGGGCAGAGTGGGCAGATCCGGTAATGCGCACGCCTTTCGGGGTTAGCGCCGCTCCTAAGCCGCGCATTTCGCCACCAAGCTTTGACTCGAAGATAGGCCGCCCGTTCGCCTTCTCAATGACCAGCTTGCTCAAGCGCCCGGCGGCCACCAGCTCGTTGAGGCCTGCAAGAACCGCGGCTAGTACCTCCGTGCGCTCGATGTCCTCGGGCAAGGCGTTGAAGAACGTCGTCAGCGTCTTTCCGCCGCGGGTTAAGTGAGCCACCGGCAGGCCATCCATGAGCACCACCAAGGCACCCGCGGCGCGGGTGGGGCGGGCACCAGAGTCGCCAGCATCAGTCGGCGGCCAAGACAGCGCTGCGCCATAAGGGTTGGCCGGGTCCGTCGCGGCCAGAACATACGTCTGCGGCTCGCGAGTTCCGGAGGGCCAGCCTGTAACGTCCGGGGAATCATCGACCCCGCGCAGGCGGTCGATGACCGCGGGCGTGGAGAACTGCGCGGCACCCAAGCCCTCAATAACGTAGCCGCGCATGGCCTTGCCGGATTCCTCAAAACCGGAGAGCACCTTATAAGCCAAGGCGAAACCACCCAGGACGTCCTCGGCCACCACAGAGCCGCGGGTAAGCACACCATAGCGGTCTAGCCAGGCCTCGCCGTGGGCGATGGAGCGTGACGTTGCATCCGTGGCCGCGGGAACGGACAGCGACCAGCGCCCCACCACGTCGGGCGCGGTCGGCGTACTGGAGGCATTGTGTGCTTGCGCAAAGGACGTGCGCCCCATGCGTAAGCGCGAGCGCGTTGGCCGACGCCGCGCGCGATGCGCCGCACGCCCGGCGCGCCCTCCTGCGACCAGGTGGGCGCGGACGGGAGCGAAGGAATCAGGGCTGACCAAGCCTGCCTCCATCAGGCCCCAGAGCGCCTCCCTGACCTCCTCAGGCGTACCGCTCAACTGCGGTTGGATATCGGAGATGAGGTAGCTGCCGCCGCCCTGCAAGGCCTCCAGCAGCTGAGTCTGCAGCAAGGACACGCCAGCCTCCTCCGCAGAAACCTGCGGGGCGAGCTGCGCGGCATAATCCACCGGCAGCAGCATGATCCACGGGTCGTTGGAGCCGGCCTTGCCCGCACCCACAATGAGGACTTCGCCGCTGGCAGTGAGTTCATCGAGCATGGTCGGCGAATAATCCCCTACCCGCGCAGGAAGGATGAGGCTCTCCCAGGCCGAGGCCGGCAGGCGCACGCCGGCCAGCTGCTCGATGACGGCGAAGACGCCGTCCACCCCGCGCAGAACCGGGCGCCGGCCCACCGCGGCCACTTGCTGCCAATCCGGGAGGAAACGCCCGAAGGCCGCGGGCGAGACCGGCTGCGTGGCCGCCCGGGCAGCCGCCAGCGAGCGCGAGCGGATGACCTTGAGCACCTCCGCCGCGCAATATTCCTGCTCCTCCACGCCTTGCCGGTAGTGCCCCGCCAGGATGGAGTCCAGCCCATTCAGCGTCGAGTGCGCCACCGCAGCTGACAGGCCAAAGGCCTCCTGCACATCGCGCGCCACAAATGGCCCGCGCGTGCGAGCCCAGCGGCTGACCAGTTGGTCCGCGGCATCGGTAATCGTGGACTGTTGAGCGGGGATGCCGGGTGGGACGGGGATGCCCAGGCCGTCGCGAAGCAGCGGCGCATCGAGCGCTTGCGCCACGTGCTCGCGGCCGTTGATGCGCACCCGCATGATCCGAGCACCAAGCGCATCGAGTGCGCTCAATGGCACCGTGGCGTGCGCGCCGAATTCCTCGACCGGGATGGGGCCGAGCACGCGCAGCAGGTCCGCGACCTCCTCAGCGGTGCGCGCCTGACGTTCCGGAGTGGTGCGCTGCAGCTGGGCGTGGACCTCGGCGATGATGGAGCCGTCGAGAAGCTCGCGCAGCTCCACCGTGCCCAACAGCTTCGCCAACAGCGCCGGGTCCAATGCCAAGGCCGCTGCGCGCTTTTCCGCTAGGGGCGAGTCCCCCTCGTACATGAACGCGCCGGTGTAGTTGAACAACAGCGAGGACGCGAAAGGCGAAGGCTGCTCCGTGGTGACCTCCGCGATGCGCACGCGGCGGTGCGCCAACTCGCGCATGACCTCCGTCAGAGCCGGCAGGTCATAGACATCCTGTACGCACTCGCGCACCGTCTCCAAGATGATGGGGAACGAGGGGTAGTTGCGGGCGACGTCGAGAAGCTGCTCCGCACGCTGGCGCTGCTGCCACAAGGGCGCGCGCTTGCCCGGGTTACGCCGCGGCAGAAGCAGCGCACGCGCGGCGCACTCCCGGAAACGCGAGGCAAAGAGCGCGGAGTTGCCCACCTGCTCGGTGACGATGTCCGCGATCTCATCGGCGTCGAAAAGAAAGAGCGCGGCATCCGGATCCGCCTCGCCCTGCGGCAGGCGCAGCACGATGCCGTCATCGCCCGCCACGGCCTGTGCATCCATCCCGGTACGCTCCGCCACGCGCTGCCCCACCGCCAGCGCCCACGCCGCATTCACCGGCCGGCCAAACGGGGTGTGCAACAGCACGCGCCAATCCCCCAACTCGTCCGTGAAGCGCTCCAGCAGCAGCGTCCTTTCATCCGGGATGATCCCGGTGGCCTCGTTCTGTTCCTGCAGGTAGGCGGCGATGTTGCGCCGCGCGTTCTCATCCGCACCACGCACCACCGACGGGTCCGCGAGCGCCTCCCGCCGGAATGCGCCCAGCGCCTTGCCCAGCTCATAGGGACGCCCAGCTTGGTCACCGTTCCAGAAAGGCAAACGCCCGGTGTGCCCCGGCGCGGGTGTCACCAACACCTGGTCGCGCGTGATCTCCTCCACGCGCCAGCTCGTCGCGCCGAGAGTGAAGATATCTCCCACCCGGGTTTCATAGACCATTTCCTCATCGAGCTCACCCACGCGGCGCGGCGCAGAACCGGCTTCACCAGTTCCCACGAGGAAGACACCGAACATGCCGCGGTCCGGAATCGTGCCGCCGTTGGTCACCGCCACACGCTGCGCGCCGGGGCGCGGGGTGAGCACGCCCGTCACGCGGTCATAAACCACCCGCGGTTTCAGCTCCGCAAAATCCGTCGAAGGATACACGCCACTGACCAGGTCCAGAACGGAGTCAAAAACCTCGCGCGCCAAATCCTTATAGGGCCAGGCGCGGCGCACGGTGTCGTACCAACTGTCGGCCTCGAGTCCCTCGCTCGTGCCCGCGCTTGCCGACGCCACCACCGCCGCCACCGTCTGCTGTGCCAAGACATCCAACGGGTTGCGCGGGGCGTGCATTTCCTCGATGAGGCCCTCCTCCATGCGGGCGACGGTGAGTGCTGATTGCACGAGGTCCGCGCGGTGCTTGGGATAGAAGGAGCCGTGAGAGACCACGCCGACGGAGTGCCCGGCGCGGCCCACGCGCTGCAGACCAGAAGCCACCGAGGGTGGGGATTCCACCTGCACCACCAGCTCCACCGCGCCCATGTCGATGCCCAGCTCCAGGGAGCTCGTGGCCACCACGGCTTTGAGCGTGCCTTCCTTGAGCATCGTCTCCGTCAACGCGCGCTCATCCTTGGACACCGAACCGTGGTGCGCGCGGGCGATAACGGCGGGGGCCTTGCCGGCGACGTCGACCTGCTTCATCAGCTGGGCCGGGTCGCGCCGGGTGGCTGGGCTCAAGGAATCTGGATCGTGTTCCTGGGCATAGAGCTCGTTGAGCCGGCTGGTAAGCCGCTCGGCGGTGCGACGCGAGTTGACGAAGACAAGGGTGGAGCGCTGCTCCATGATTTCGGCGTACAGCTCCTCTTCGATGAAGGGCCAGATGGACTTCGCAGTGGGCAGGGCGGAGTCTCCTACCCCGCTCTCTTCCTTGCGTTGCGCGTTTACGCGCAACGCGTCTTGGGGGCCTTGAGTGATGCCCAGGGGATCGTCGACAGTCGCCTCCCCGATGGGGGATCCCTGCTCCGGGGTGGGCAGGTCCGACATGTCCTCGACTGGCACGTGGACGTCGAGCTGCCAACGCTTCTTGGCAGGCGGTGCGATGATGTCGACGGGACGGTCGCCGCCCAAGAAGTTCGCGACAGCACTCAGCGGACGCACCGTCGCCGACAGCCCGATGCGCTGGAACTCCCCGGCGATGAGCCCGAGGCGTTCCAAAGTCAGGGCCAGGTGCACGCCGCGCTTAGTACCAGCCAGGGCGTGGATTTCATCGATGATGACGGTATCAACGGTCTTCAGAATCCCCGCAGCCTTGGATGTGAGCATGAGGTAGGCCGATTCCGGCGTGGTGATGAGGATGTCTGGTGGCTTGCGCACCTGGCGGGCACGCTCTGCCTGCGGGGTATCCCCCGAGCGCACGCCGACGGTAATATCCGGCACCTCCAGCCCCAGCTGCTCGGCGGTGCGAGCGATGCCGTTGAGCGGGGCGCGCAGGTTATTTTCCACGTCCACGCCCAAGGCCTTCAGTGGTGAGATATACAGCACTCTCACGCCATCATGAGCGCCCTCGCGGGAAGGTTCATTGCTCAATGGCAGCGCGGTTTGGCCCTCGCGCTCCACCAAAGAATTCAGCGCCCACAAAAAGGCTGCGAGCGTCTTACCGGAGCCGGTTGGCGCCACAACCAGCGCATTCGCACCACCGGAAATCGCCTCCCACGCCTGCTCTTGGACGGGGGTGGGGGCGGCGAAAACGTCCTGGAACCACCCGGCCACCTGCGGGCGGAACTTCGCCAGAACGTTTTTGGACATGCCCTACTGTATCGCGCGCGCTAATCTGGTCACTATGACCGTTGAGATTTCTGATTCCCGTCTAACTAATTCCCTCGCCGCTGGCTGCGGTGAGATCCTCAAAGGCGTGCGCAACGGTGGCCTGCTGCGCGGCTTGGCGCTGGGTGATGCCGGCGATGAGGCCGCTCAGGAGTGGATCTCCCGCGTCCTTGAGCAGCACCGTCCCAAGGACGGCGTCCTGTCGGAAGAGGCTGCCGATGACTTAAGCCGTTTGAAGAAGGACCGCGTGTGGATCATTGACCCGCTCGACGGCACGAAGGAGTTCGCTACCGGCCGCCAGGACTGGGCCGTCCACATCGCTCTGGTCGAAAACGGCACCCCCATCCACGCGGCCGTCGGCATGCCGGACATGGGCGTGACCTTTAAGTCCTCCGACGTGCGCGCGGTGACCGGCCCGCTGTCGAAGAAGTTCGTGGTTTCTCGTAATCGTCCGCCGAAGGTAGCGGATTACGTCGCGGAGAAGATGGGCTTTGAGACCGTCGGCGTAGGCTCCGCGGGTGCGAAGGCCATCCACGTGTTGTTGGGTGACTATGACGGATACATCCATGCCGGCGGCCAGTACGAGTGGGACCAGGCCGCCCCGGTGGGCGTGGCTTTGGCCGCGGGCCTGCACTGCTCGCGCCTGGATGGCTCCCCCATCAAGTTCAATAACGAGGACACCTTCATCCCGGATCTTCTGATCTGCCGCCCGGAACTGGCAGAGGAGATTCTGGAGCACGCCGCCGCCTACGCTGAGGCCAACGGCGGGTACTAACCCCACGCGCGTGGCACGGACGCAAGAGCGCTATCATGGCGACCATGATTGAGACTCCGTACGAGGACCTCCTGCGCCGCGTCCTCGAAGAAGGCGCGCCCAAGGGCGACCGCACTGGCACCGGCACCCTCTCCCTGTTCGGTGCCCAACTTCGCTATAACCTGGCGGAGTCTTTTCCCCTGCTGACCACCAAGAAGGTCTACTTCCACGGCGTGATTGGTGAGTTGCTGTGGTTCCTGCGTGGCGACTCCAACGTGAAGTGGTTGCAGGAGAACAAGGTTCGCATCTGGAACGAGTGGGCCGATGAGGACGGTGAGCTAGGCCCCGTCTATGGCGTGCAATGGCGCTCCTGGCCCACGCCGGATGGCCAGCACATCGATCAGATTCAGGTCGCGCTGGATACGCTCAAGAACAATCCGGATTCGCGCCGCAACTTGGTCTCCGCGTGGAACGTTTCTGAGTTGGACAAGATGGCGCTCATGCCCTGCCACCTGCTGTTCCAGCTTTATGTCGCTAACGGCAAGCTGTCCATGCAGGTCTACCAGCGCTCCGCCGACATGTTCTTGGGCGTGCCCTTCAACTTGGCATCCTATGCCGCGCTGACCCACATGTTTGCCCAGCAAGCAGGTTTAGAGGTGGGCGATCTCATCTGGACCGGCGGCGATTGCCACATCTACAACGACCACATCGAGCAGGTCAAAGAGCAACTCTCCCGTGAGCCCCGCGAGTACCCACAGCTCAAGCTCCACAAGGCGCCGGACATGTTCTCCTATGACTTCGAAGATTTTGAGGTCATCGGCTACGACCCCCACCCCACCATCAAGGCACAGGTGTCCGTCTAATGCTGGGCGCAATCTGGGCCCAGTCCCTCGACGGGGTCATTGGTGACGGCGTGGTTATGCCCTGGCACGTGCCGGAGGACCTGAAGCACTTCAAGGAAGTGACCATGGGCGCGCCTGTCATCATGGGCCGCAAGACGTGGGAGTCCCTCAACCCCAAGTTCCGCCCGTTGCCAGGCCGGGAGAACATCGTGCTCTCTAGCCGCGAGCCCGGCGAGTGGTCTGCGGGCGCCACCGTGGTGGATAACCTCGACGCCGCGCTTGATGCTGCGCCTGGCGACGCCTGGATCATCGGCGGCGGCCAGCTCTACCATTCCGCCCTCGAGCGCGTGGATACCATCGAGCTCACCCTCATGGGTGTACAAGTCGGCGATGCCTACGGCGCAGATGTCGTACTGGCCCCGAAAGTGCCGGAGGAGTTCAGCCTATCTGTCGATAGCGATTGGCTGACCTCAGCCTCGGGCCACCTCACCATCCCCGGGCAGCCTCCAAGTGAGCTGCCCATGAAATACCGATTCCTCACCTACGACAGAAAGGCTGCTGCATAATGAGCACCAACGTTGCCACTCCCGAAACCACTGAGCACGTCACCATCTTCTTTGCCGACTGGTGCCCGTTCTGTGCAAAGCTGATCAAAAACCTGGATCGCACCGAAACCCCATACGAGCTCGTCGACGTCGAAGCCGACGGCACCGAAGACATCAATGCGTGGATCGAGTCCGTCAACGACGGCAACCGCATCGTTCCGACCGTCCTCTACTCCGACGGTACCCACGCCACCAATCCTTCCGCCAGCGAGGTCCGCGCCAAGTACGCGGAGCTGTCCGGCGAATAAACCAAAGGCGACGCATTTACCGCCGCCCCACGCGGGGCTGCTACTCTTACCTAGGTGCGCAACGCACCCCGCCCCAGTAGCTCAGGGGATAGAGCACGGCTCTCCTAAAGCCGGTGTCGGAAGTTCGAATCTTCTCTGGGGCACGCTGTGAAGTCTCGAGACATCGTTCCGGTCGGTGTCTCGAGATTTTTTAGTTGCCCCGACTGGGGTTGAGTTCGTTGTCTTTCTAGTTGTAGTAGATCTTTTCTTCGGTGAGTGTGTAGGCGGCGATTTGTGCCCCAGTGATGGCTATTTTGACGTCGACGTGGTTGTCGATGCAGACCATGGTGATTGGTTCCCCGCCCCATCTGCGTCCGATGTAGAGGCGGCGTAGTTTGCCTCCCCATCGCAGGGTTGTCTTGCCGTTGGTGCCGATTTTGTCGGTACTTAGTCGGTAGTCGTGGTCTGGTTTGATGTCTACTTATCTGCATTCACCCCCATTAAGGGTGAATCTTCAGATCAAAACTTGAAATGTTTTATAAACAGTATTACCTAACTTAGGTAAGCCTTACCTTTCCTGCTGTTCATAAATCGAGGTTTACTATGACCCAACAGTCCTCTACGGCCGCACGGAGTGCAAGCTCATCCAGTGGGTCGACGGCACGTTTAAACACCAGAGATCTCATCAACGCTGGCATCTTTGCTGCACTTTACTTTGTAATCACCTTTGTAAGCGGAATGATTGGATTCGCAGGACCACAATTCATGTTTATTGGATGGTTCATCGCGGCAATCGCAAACGGAATCGTGCTAGCGCTTTATGCCGCCCGCACGCCCAAAATGGGTGCTTTCACCCTCGTCGGTGGTATTAACGGACTAGCATTCATGCTCACCGGACACTACTTCTGGACCCTGCTGGGAAGCATAATTCTAGGGTTTATCGCGGATTTGATTATTACAAAAAGCCACCTCAGTATTGCCAAATCCTTCCCTATTGCCTACAGCGTCTTCTGTGTCTGGATTTCTATGCCTTTTATCCCGCTAATTCTGGATACGGACTCCTACTACGTCGATATCGCAGACCAAATGGGTCAAGAATATGCCGATGCCATGTCGGATATCTTCCAGCCATGGACCATTGGAGTACTGGCCATTTGTGCGCTCATCGTCGGCTTTATCGGAGGAAAGGTCGGAGTTCGCGTCAGCCGCAAACACTTTGAAAGCGCTGGTCTCCTGTGAGCCTGCAAAAACAGGGCGTGCTTCATCGATCTTCGATCGATCCACGGACCGTGCTGCTTTCTGTTCTAGTAATCAATGCGGTAGCTCTCAGCCACGGCCACCTACCGACACTGCTGATTTCTATCGCTTTCAGCTCCATCGCACTAGCTACAGTAAAGCCACACTATGGTCTTATTTGCCTGTTCGCTTTTGCATTATCCTATCTAGGGTACTGGGGCCTATTACAGCTTCCTGGCTCCACATTTTTCGCTTTTTCAGCGGCAATTTTTTCGTGGCTAAGCCGTTTTGTCATCAGCATGTCCATCGGCACATTCGGCTTGCTCACTCTCACACCATCCACGTTGACCTCAGCACTGCGGGACCTGCGTTTACCAGGCTGGGCCACCACTCCACCGGCGGTATTCCTGCGCGTTTTGCCGATCATCGTGGCAGAAGCCAAAGCCATCCGCGATGCCATGGTCCTTCGGGGTCTCCAGCCTGGAGTAAAAAGCTGGATCACACAGCCCACACAATCGTCCGCGATGTTGATCATCCCCTTATTAGGTGCCGTCGTCCGCGCTGGTGATGAGCTCGCTGCCTCTGCTCTTGTCCGGGGATTGGGAGGACCCGCACGCCCAACCACCACCGCCGATCTTTCCTTCAAGCTTGTCGATGCAACTGCACTAGCTGGGTTGGGCCTCGTTGTTGCCTCTGTCTGGCTTCCCACGGAGGTCCACTTATGAACGAACGCAGTATCGCAACCAGTGTAGACGCCCACAACGTTTCTTTTACATATCCATTGGGAGCTCGGCCAGGCATTCAAGGTGTATCTGATGTGTCTTTTTCTGTCTCTCCAGGACAGTGTCTACTGATTACCGGTGATTCCGGATCGGGAAAGTCCACGGTACTCAAGTTGATCAACGGACTCATCCCCCATTTCAATCCAGGAGAGCTACTAGGCACCATCACTATTATAAAGGATGACCAGGCTTTTACCCCTGCGGAAGAACCGCTGTCCCGAGCCATCGAGTTCAGCGCCTCAGTATTCCAGAATCCAAGGACACAATTTTTCACTGAAAGCGTCAATGCAGAATTGGCCTTCGGGCTAGAAAACCTTGGTGTAGATCCCAAAGAAATTGAGTCGAGGATTCAATCAGCGGTCGAGCTACTAGGCATTAACAATCTTCGGGGCCGGCGATTCAAAGAATTATCCGGTGGGCAGTTACAAACCATGGCATGCGCATGCGCGCTTGTGTCCCCGGGCAGTCTCGTGCTTCTCGATGAACCCACGTCCAATCTCTCTATGGAAAGCATCGATATTCTTGCACGCGTGCTACACCGCTTGAAGGAATTAGGCACAACGATCATTATCGCTGATCACCGTCTCTTTTTCTTAAAAGATATCGCTGACCAAGTTATTTACTTGACTCAGGGAAAAATAACGCGGAGTTTCCGCGCTCAGGAGTTTTATGCCTTAGACGAACCCGAACGCAAACAATTGGGGCTACGCAGCTTACACCATGTTCCCCTGCCCGCGAGCGTGCCGGTACCACCCACGCTCGAAAACGCCGATCCCCAGCGGAGCGGACTCGAGCTAAGCAACATCTGTTTTTCTTATGGCGCACATGAGGTATTAAACATTGACCACGCATTTTTCCCCAGCGGCGAAGTCACCGCCTTAATCGGGCCCAACGGCGCTGGAAAAACCACCCTCGCCAGGATCATTTGTGGTCTTGCTTCTCCCAAACGCGGCGGTAGTCTCCGTTTGAACAGCAAACGAGTCGGAGCGGCTGCCCGCAGACGTGCCGCGTACATGGTGATGCAAGATGTTGGCCGCCAATTATTCGCAGCCACCACCGAAGAAGAAGTCACGCTCGGACTGGCAAAGAAGAAGCGGGACCACATCGATGTCAATGAGATTCTCCATCGCCTCGATCTGGCAGGAATGGCCCAACGGCATCCGCAGTCTCTGTCCGGTGGGCAACGGCAACGCTTAGCCATAGCTTCAGCCCAAGCCGAGCAAGCAGCGATCTACATCTTCGATGAACCTACCTCTGGCGTGGGCTGGCGCCAACTGCAATCCATCTCTGCGCTACTTCGATCTCTTGCAGCAAGCGGAGCAGTGGTCATCGTCATCACCCATGACCACGAATTCATCCAAGAATCAGTCACCAGAATCATCGATATGACTGACATCAACAAGAATTGAGAAAGAAATGTCTGAACTAAAACAAAGTTCCACAGAATCAAGCGGAACCCACGCACCAGAATCACACGGTGCGTCACCGGAAGAAGAGGCTCGCGCAAAACTAAAAGCCGGCCAGGTCGCTCTAAAAAAACTACTGGCCCCAGTGCAAACAACCATCTACTTCGCACAGTTTCTCGCGCTTATATCCTCGGTACTCGCCGTAGCACCCTACGTCGCGTTGGTGGCACTGGGAAATGCTCTAATCGACGGCAATACTGATGACGTCGCGTCCATTGTGAAATGGCTACTTGCTGCATTTTTGGGCCAGCTATTCTTCTATTTCCTTGCCCTTGCAATCACCCACTTCGCTGATGCAAAGCTGGTGGGGATTAACCGGCGCCGAATTATTACCGCTATTGCGAAAGCACCACTCTCGTGGTTTAGCCAGACTAATTCCGGCAAAGTCCGCAAAGCCGTCGAGGACGATACGTTAACTCTGCACACCCTGACAGCCCATGCTCCTGTAGAGAAGGTCGCCGCGATCTTTACGCCCCTCGCGCTTCTGGTTTATGCCTTTATCTTGGATTGGCGCCTTGGTCTACTTTCTATTGCCACTGTGCCCTTTTTCCTAGCAATCCAAGCATATTCAATGAAAGATATGGGCACAAAAACTGCGGAAATGGATAATTATCTGGGTGAGGTCTCTGCGACTGCGGTGGAGTTCTCCGAAGGTATTTCCGTCGTCAAGGCTTTCGGCACCGTTGGCAAAGCCCACGCTCGATATCGCGAAGCTGCCCAAAAATTCGCGGAATTCTATTACGAGTGGGTACGTCCGCTTCTGCGTGTTTCCGCAATCTCAGAGTCTGTGGTGGCGGTTCCTGTCCTCATCCTTATCAATCTAGGAGTGGGTTCCCTGCTGATAGCTGGTGGCTATGTCACGGTCGCTGAAGTCATCGCAACAACGTTAATTGCGCTGGTGCTCCCGGGCACGATTCAAACCGTCGGCCAAATGATGTGGTCTTACCAGCTCGCTGGCAATGCGGCGTTGCGCCTTGATGAAGTCATGACAATTTCCCATGTGAAAGAAGGCCAAAAGAGCCTCGACGCCAATAGTCAAGACATGGAGGTGGAGTTCCATAAGGTCAGCTTTAGCTACGCCCCAGACACACCAGTCCTCCAAGACTTTTCTGCGCAACTAAATGCAGGCACTGTCACGGCATTGATTGGCCCCTCCGGGTCTGGCAAATCCACAGCAGCAACGATGTTGGCGCGTTTCCAGGATCCAGATTCGGGCACAATCACTATCAACAACGTGGATATCCGTGATCTCACTTTCGACAGTTTGTACCGCACTGTGGCTTTCGTCTTACAAGATCCTCACTTACTGCGTATGAGTATTCGGGAAAACATTCGCCTTGCACGCCCAGAAGCCCGCGATGAAGAGATCTGGCAAGCCGCAGAGGCTGCGCACATAGCTGCTGATATTCGCGCTTTACCGGCTGGGCTCGACACCGTTGTTGGTGAGGACACCTCTTTATCCGGTGGACAACAGCAACGCATTTCTATTGCCCGGGCAATCATTACCAATGCCCCAATCTTGATCCTGGATGAAGCTACTGCGGCAACTGATCCTGACTGCGAAGCAGAAATTCAAGCAGCTCTAGCCACACTCGTCAGAGGCAAGACCGTCTTAGTCATCGCCCACAAGCCGGAGTCCATCCAAGGAGCAGACCAAATAATCTGCCTCAAGCCTATGAAGGATAATTCTCATGTCTAATGCCACTACGCCTGTTAGTTCGCGTCTTCGTGATCCGCTACTCACTCGCAGTGTCAAAAAGCTGCAAAGTCCTGTAGGCCATAAGCTCAATAAAAGGTATGCTTGTCTATCGCTTATCGTTGGCGTGCTTGATGGCCTCGCCGTTCTCACGCTCGTGCCACTTACAAAGGCACTCGATGGGGATACGACGATCGCACCATGGATGTGGACGCTTTTGGCAATTGCGCTCGTAGCTTTTGCGCTACGATTTTTCGCAACCATGGCCTCTTACCACACGGCCTTGGATTTCATCCGAGCCGCGCACACGACTGTGGGCGATAAATTAGCAACGCTACCGCTCGGCTGGTTCGTACCGGCTAATACCGGCGGCCTATCTCGCCTCGTTTCAGATCGCTTTATGGTGGCGGCCGAGACCATTGCGCATATTCAAGGAACGATATACCGCGATAGCGCGGCACTTGTCACCTTGTTAGTAGGAGCGTGTTTCTGGAACCCGAAGCTGGGCTTGGTCCTTCTTATCATCGCACCATTGGCGCTCGTGGTGATGCAGTTGGCTGCATGGATTCGTGAGAAAGCATCGAACCGCGCACTGGGGCCGAGTAAAGAGCTCTCCCAGCGCATCGTAGAATTTGCTAACCGTCAACCAGCCCTGCGCGCGGCAGGACAATCACAAGTTTTTGCGCCACTAGAGCAAGCGCTAGAAATCGACCATAAAGCACGAATACGCGAGCTATGGGTATCCACATTAGCTTTGCTACTCAACGGCATAGTAGTGCAGATCTTCATTGTGGCTCTCATTATGGTCTCCGCGGATCTTGCCGTTGAAGGCGCCCTATCGCCACTAGAAACAATTGCGATCATCGGAATCAGCTTGAGGTTTACCCGCACGCTTGAGCAGCTGGGTTCTTCTTTCGTCGGTTTAGATGCCGGCCGTATCGCGCTCACAGAAACTGAGCTCATCACCGATGCCCCTTCCCTACCGGAACCCACTACTCCGCGCCCAGGCGATGGTTCGGGAAGTGTAGAGCTGCGTAATGTCACGTTTGGATACGGCGATAAACCAGTATTGGTAGATATCGCTTTCCATGCTCGACCAGGCACCGTTACCGCCATTGTCGGTCCTTCTGGCTCCGGAAAGACCACAATTGCGCGCCTTATTTCGCGATTCTGGGATGTAGATTCCGGGGCGGTGATGGTTGACGGCGTAGATATCCGCGAGCTTGGAACCGAACAGTTAATGTCCAGACTGTCCATGGTTTTTCAGGATGTCTACCTCTTCGACGACTCGTTAATCGCTAATATCCGCGTTGGTCGTCCCGACGCCTCCGATGAGGAAGTCTTCCGCGCAGCTGATCTTTCAGGCGTGACTTCTATTGCCAACCGCCTAGGGTGGCATACTCCTGTTGGTGAAGGCGGGCGGCTTCTATCCGGTGGTGAACGCCAGCGTGTATCTGTAGCTCGCGCGCTTCTCAAGCAAGCGCCGATTGTACTCTTTGATGAGGCGACCTCCGCGCTCGATGCAGAAAATGAGGCAAACATTCTTGCTGCGATGGACGAGCTACGGGAGCAATCTACTTTTATTGTCATCGCCCATAAGCTGGATACAATCAAATCTGCTGATCAAATCGTAGTCTTGGATGAACACGGGCAAGTCAGCCAGCTAGGCACGCATTCTGAGCTTTCCGATGTCCCCGGTATCTACCGTCACTTCTGGCAGCAACGCAAAGCAGCACGCGGGTGGAGAATCAGTTCGGGACGCGATTAACGCGGGCACCGAGATCGGCGTTGTTTGCGGGGGCACCCTTCTCCGCCGCAGCACGGAGCACCCTAAGTGCACCGACAAAGCTCGAAGCGAAGAATGCAGTAGCGGCTACGAGCGACCACTGCGCGGCGTTGGCCATGCCTTCGCTTAAGGCCCACACCACTGCCCCAGGCGCACGGTGGTTTGCGTTGCGGAGGCTTGCCCGGAGTCATCGACGGGAATATCCCGCAGCATCGTGCCGGTCAGCTGCGCGGAGGCGAACCCTAGGCCCAAGCCGTACAGGGTCAGCGGCGCGGCGATGATCCAACCATTCGTATCCGGCCCCATAAGCAGGACGAGGATAAGGACGCCGACGGCTTCCAAGCCGAGCCCAATGAGCACGGTGCCAGGCGCCCCGTACCGTGCCGCGACGTGGGGGCTGCTGCAACGGAGAAGAATGCACCGATTGCCGTGGCTGCCAGCACCAGGCCAGACAACACCGTGCAGAGGTCCAACGTATTAATCAGGTACAGCAGCAACACGAAGATGATGGCAAACTCGCCGATTGCTACCGCACCAGCGGTGATATTGTCCCACGAGAACGTGGAATAAGAAAACAATTCAAGATACAACAGCACCGAGCGGTGACCCCGCTCGCGGTGCTTTTCCGACCTGATTAACAGCGCGAAGCCCACGGCCGAAACCGTGAGCCCTAGCGGAACCGGTGAAATAGCCGCGTTTTCGAACCAGGTCCAGCCAAAGAAGCTGAATGAGGATTGGGGCTCCCACCAGCCTAGGTCGGGCCCTCGATAATCGCGAATACCAGGACACCCATTCCGTCAGTGCACCACCGGCAAGGGTCCGACCGCTGCCGCACCGGAAATTACCGCGCCCCACACACCAAAGGCTGTTGCGTGGTATTTGCCGCGGAATACGGTTTACCCGTGGAAAGCGTGGAAGGCATGATGAACGCAGCACCGATTGCCTGTACTGCGCGCGCGGAGATCCACGTGGCGGTCGAGGTAGGAAATCCCGCCAATACGCTGCCTGCCACGAATATTGTCAGGCCGGTGAGGAAGGCGCGCTTGCGTCCCCAGGTATCCGCAATCTTGCCCCGTCGCAGAGCAGCTCCGCCAGTAGCACCGCATAGAGGCTGTTGACCCACTGCGCCTGCGTCAGGTTGAGCTGCAGGTCAGTGATGATTGAAGTGTCCCTGTTTTGTCCCGACTGAGTAGATAGGACAAAACCTGGGGCACTTTAACTCCAGAACCGAGAGCCGTTCAGCCTAAACGTGTCATTCTCCGTGAATAGTGGACGAGAATTCACAGTTTTCGCCTGCCATTTACCGTGAATGACATCAAGCACTGACGCTGGGACACGTCAGGCTCAGACGGCCTGAGCCTTTTCGTTGATGCGCGCTACACATTCAGTCGGGTTCTCCAAGGAAACGATGAGCCGATCGAAATGCTCGTCTTTAAGCTCGATGACAACGGCATTCTCATAGCCGCTAATGTTCCAGAAATGTCGGCCGCCATCCGCGTGGAAGGTGCCCGCTAGCTTCTGTCCACTGCGCAGCCCCGGCGCACGAAAACCTTTTGGCTCATGCTTCATGCCAGGGTCATGGGTAGCGCCTCGCACATGCTCCCACGGAACCTTGATACTGCCGGTCAACGACCAGAGCTTATCTAGCCCGAGTGGTTCGACGATGAGCTCTGTTTCTGTCAGAGTGAGTTTGTTGTTCATGATGCCTCCCCTTAGTGTTTGCGTCCTTGTGCACGGGCGAGCGCATGCTGCCCTAACGATTCCGGGCCCGTGAAGCACAGTTCATAAGCCCGCTGGATAAGCTCGCGTAAATCCTTACTGACTGGCGCCACCTCAACCAGTGCCACCACCACGAAGTCCTTTGTCGCATCCGATACTCGGCCGCCTTCAGCTTCAGCGCACACCGTTTCAGCTGCTGCACGAAACAGTCCATGCTTCGAGCCATAAAGGTTGTAGAAGCTGGACCGGTTAAGTCCCAGTTGATTCACCACATCATCCACTGAGACTGCAGTGAATCCGTTCGTGCCAAATAACGCGATCGCGCCGGCAAGAACTTCTTTTTCATTGAATTTACGAGGCCGTCCCATAAGTTTCATACTACTCATTCCAGAATGGTTTGTCCATAACTAGATCGCCGTTGGCCACGCAGCGAAGCCGCTTCATCGAAGCAACGTTTCTAACAAATAGTGACCGCCGCGAAATGTAGCAACACAACAGAAAATCCCCCGTCTCACTGTGAGACGGGGGATGGAGGTTAGTGGGCTGAGTTCTCTAGTTCAGGCCCGGAATCTTCGGCAGCTGTGGCTGTGGGATGTTCAGACCGAAGATGCGGTTGATGGTGGGAATGAGGCCGTAGGCAGCACCGCCAAGGACTGCGATGACTGCCAGGATTGGAGCAATAATCTTCGCGCCGCGGCTCGAGCCGGCGAAGAAGGCCGCAGCCATGTCGTCGGCGGAAGGTTCGTTGGTGTGAGTCGGTTCAGTGGGCTTGGTTGGCTCGCTAGGCGTCGTGGTGGAGGTGGTCGGCCCTTCCTCCTTTGCGGCAGGGCGGGCGGTGAGCCACTCATCGGAGTCCAGAACGCCCTGGGTCAGGCGAGTCTCACCAATCCAGCCGTACCACGGGTCCTGCGGCTTGCGGTTATCAAAGCCAGCGCCCATGACCCACTGCAAATCGCACGGGAGGAGGCCCTCAGCGCCCTTGGCGTTGCGCAGGATGGGAGCACCGTTGATGAACATCTCCACGGTGTCGGAATCCGGCTTGTTCACCACGGCGATATGCATCCATTCATCGGTGGGAACCTCGTGGGACCAGACAGTAGAGCCTTCACCTTCCTTGGGCTCCGCCCACCAGCGCAGCTCACGCAGGTTGGAGATGCCGAACATGACGGTGGGGTCGGTGTCATCGGAGCCGTCGACAAGCTCAGCAATGCTGGAGTCGCGGGAGAGCGCACTGCCCCAGCCGTGCTCAGAGCCGTTGAAATCCTTCGGAATCTTCACGAAGGACTCGAAGGTGTAACCCGCGGAGGTATCGACCTTGTTGATGTCAGCGCCCTCCTTGGAACGGAACTCCGCCATGGCGGCCTTGCCAGCTGGGTCGGACCAGTAGAGGGAACCAGAATCAGAAGACAGCGGGTGGTGATCCTTGGTGTAGGTGATGCGCTCACCCGTGTTGGAAGGACCACCCTCGCGAACGAGGTCACCGGCACCGTCGGAACCGAAGGCATCCGGAATGATTGCGCCTTCGGTGGCCACGTCGCCGTCGCTAAGCTGCGCGCCGTCCTTGTCCTTGGTCTGGCCTGGGCGCCAGTGGAAGACGGTCTTGTCGGACTTCACGAAGTCGTTCGGGCCCTCCGGAAGCTGGTCCTGCGGAATGGTGTACGGGGTGTAGCCTTCCTCAACGATGTCGCGGGCCTTCTGGCCAAGGTCCGGGTCATTCTCATCGCCGATGGTCCACTCCGGAGCGAAATCGGCGAAGCGCTCCTTGAAGTTCAGCGGCACATGGTAACTATCGCCCTTGCCGTCGAGGATGAGCTTGTCGAACTGCGTGAGTTCCTCCGCCGGTTTCTGCGCCACCCACGGGGACAGGG
The DNA here is from genome assembly GCF_046895345.1 of Corynebacterium aurimucosum. Lineage (GTDB taxonomy): Bacteria > Actinomycetota > Actinomycetes > Mycobacteriales > Mycobacteriaceae > Corynebacterium > Corynebacterium aurimucosum_G. The sequence goes on from NZ_CP160096.1 coordinate 1,384,149, forward strand.
CGGTCATCTCCAGTTCGTTGCCGGAAAGATCGAACTCAAGCACGCCGAGCAGGCCATTGCCGCCCTGGTAAGCCATCTGGTAGTCCTTCAGGATGCCAATAACGTCGTGGCCTGCATCGTTCTTATCCACGCGGTAGCCCGCGCCGTGGTGGTGGCCGCCCATGGTGAGGAAGATCTGGTCGTTCTTCTTAATGAACTTGTCCCACAGGCCCTGGCCATAGTCATCGGAGTAGAAGACCTCGCCAGCGCCATCAATGTTGAGTACCTCGTGGCTCGTGAGGATAACCGGCAGGTCCGGGTGAGCGTCGAGAACGCCCTGCGCCCACTCCAGCGCCGCATCGTCAGCGCGCCAGCCCAGCGCCAAGACCAGGTACTTCTGGCCCTCGGCTTCAAAAATGTGGTACTCGGAATCGCTGTTGACTGCGGTGTGGCGCTCCTGGAAGGTCTCCGAGTTGGCGGCCTTGGCGCGCTCGGCGCTGAAGTAGTCATTGTACGGGTGCGCCGAACCATCCTGAATCATGTCATGGTTGCCCGGCAAGATGGAGTAGTTCAGGTCGGAATCATCGAGGACCTTCATCGCCTCATCAGCAACCTTCCACTCCCCCTCGACGTCCGCCTGGTCCACCACGTCACCGAGGTGGGTAGCGAAGTCCATGTTGAGCGCCTGCTGGTTCTTCACCAGCCACTCGGTCTGCGCCTTAAAAGGCTCGCTACCGTAGCGCGCTTGCGCCAGGTTGCCGGTTTCCGGGGTGGAGTAACGGGAATAGAACTGAGTATCCGGCAGCACACCGATGCTGAAGCGCGAACCTAGGCCTTCCACCGACTCATCGGCAGAAGCAGGGACAATAAGGAACGTACCGGCCACCGAAGCGGTGACCACGGTGCCGAGCAGGCGGCGAAACGTCATAGATCTTCCAATCACAGTGAATAAAACCAAAAGAGACACCAGAAATGTATTCTGCGCAGCTTGCACCCACGTAACGACCGCATGAACGCCCGTTTAAAAGATTATCCGCCGCTAGGATGAACGCTCATGAGCAATATCACTAAGAAGTACAACGTCGATGTCACCCGCGTAGATACCGGCCACTACCGCGCCACGAACGCGGCGGGCACCAGCCTCGAGTTCGGCTCGGGCGAGGGACTACTGAGTCCTGTTGAGCTGCTCCTCGCCGCCGTGGCGGGCTGCTCAGCCGTGGACGTCGACGTAGTTACCTCCCGGCGCACGGAGCCGGAGCTTTTCGACGTTCACGTGGAAGGTACCCGCGTCAACGAGGACGGCGCCTCAAGGCTTAGCGACGTCGACGTGGAATTCTCCCTCCGATTCCCCGATACCGACGCCGGCCGTCAGGCCCAGTCCATGGTCGAGCGCTTGGTGCGCATCTCCCACGACAAGGACTGCACCGTGTCCCGCACGGTAGAAAACCCCACCAACGTCACGTTCCGCACGACCCAGCCCTAAGCCCACTCCGCTTTAAGCGCCTTTAGAGCGCTTTAAGCGAAAGGGTTATCGTCGCGCGAAGGGTTCTCCTCCCACGATTCAACGAAGGGGTTGTCCATGGCTTGCTGCATAGTGTGGGAGCCATCCCCGAATGGGTTGTGCCCGGCATCGGAGCGCTGGCGGCGATAGCGCTCACGATCCGCCTGCGCCATGTAGCCCAGCTCTTCGCCGTCCACCACGAGCCAGGGAAGCGGGCTGGGATCCACCATGCGGCGCGGACGTCCCTGATGCGGTGAGGACAACATAGTGCGGATATCCGTCCGAGCCTGGTCCAGTTCCCCAAGATCCTTTGGACTCATTGAGGTTTTAATAGTCTTGCCGCCGCCGGTTCCAACCACCTCAGCCTTGAGCATGCTAAAAGAAAAGACTCCTGAAGGAATCGAGGGATTGCGCATGTCCACCTTGTCGAAGGCAAGGACGTCGTCATCGTCGAAAACCAGGATGAGCCCTTGCGGGGTGATGTACACCCAGGCCTCGTGCTGCATATCGACGTCTACCCGGTAAAACCCAATGAGCGGCTCGTCCGGCTCCAGCAGCCCATAGGCGTTGAGTTGTATCGTTCCCACACCACCACACTGCGCAAAGCCGTGATCCCACAGGTAGTGCATCTGACCTTGCAGCAACACTTCCCACAAGCCACGAATGAAGTCAGACAGGAGAGCGCCGTACTTATTGGCTAGCGGCTTGTGGATGCGCAGGTAGCCGGAGCGGATTTCAAACACGATCGGGTATGTCAGGGGCAGTGATTCGACGAAGGCCTCATCGATGTGCAGGCGGTCATTATTCGCCTCGATGAATTCTTCCGCGGGGAAAAGATGCTCCACCACGAGGGTGTTTCCTTCTTCACGGGTATCGAGGATCCACTGAGAGTTCCGACGGCAGTTCTCGATGTAGCCCTGAAGCACCGCTTGCACCTCAGCATCGCTGAACTGCTGGTGGTTCAGCCGGAACACGCTGTCGCCCTGAATGAAACGCATTCTCAGCTCTTCAGCCATACTTATTCCTCCGTCTTATGGGGCTCCGTGCACGTTTATGGCTCTGCGAGGCACAACTGTGTGCCCACCCACACTCTCCGTGGTGAAATTTTAGACCATTGTGACTAAAGTTATCGCAGATACTTACTTTACGCTCGCCTTCATCGTCACACTCAGCCCTTTAGGAGAACTCCACTATGCCTCTGTCCCGCCGTTTACTCATCAAAGCTGGCGCTCTCGCGCTGACCGCCGGTGCCATCGGCAGCCAAGCACCCGCTGCGCTCGCCGTGGGTCCAGCTGTGGGCACCATTATTGACTTCTCCGCCGGTGTCCCTTCTGCGCGCGCCATCAAGGCCGCCGGCCACCTCGGCGCCATTCGCTATGTTTCCCAGCGCCGCCCCGGCGCTAACTGGATGCAGGGCAAACCCGTCACGCTGGCGGAAACGAAGGCCAATGCCGCTGTCGGCCTGAAGACCGCCTCCATTTACCAGTTCGGCCGCGCCGAGACCGCCGACTGGCTCAACGGTGCCGCGGGTGCCGCCGTCCACGCCCCGCAGGCCATCGCCATTCACAAGGCCGCTGGCGGGCCGAAGGGCCGCCCGATCTACATCGCGATCGATGACAACCCCACCCGCGCCCAGTATGAGAACCAAATCCGCCCCTACCTCAAGGCCTTCTCGACGGCGCTGAGCGCGGCCGGCTACCAGACCGGCGTGTACGGCAATTACAACGTCATCGACTGGTGTGTCAACGACCGCATTGGCCAGTTCTACTGGATGCACGATTGGGGCTCGGGCGGCAAGATTCACCCGCGCACCACCATCCACCAAAAAGCCAAGAACCAGGCCACCATCGACGGCGTGACCTGCGATATTAACACCGTCTACGCCAATGACTGGGGTCAGTGGACCCCGGGCCAAGGCGCGGTGACACCGCCCAAGGTCAAGGACATCCCGAGCGTGCCGGACAACATCCCGCTGCCCAACATCACCCTGCCGGATCCCACTGGTCGCGGCTCCAGTGTGAGCAGTGATGGCATCACCATTGCTGGTTCTTCCATCAGCAATGACCAAGTCCGCGGCGCGGTGGATATCCTCAACACCGTGCGCAAGTCCATGGGCTAAATGCCCCGCAGCGGCGCGGCGCCTTACCGCGCCGCAGAGGTCTTCGAGGCCGACGTTCTAGACGTTGGTTGAGAGGACGGCGCAGAAGAAGACGGCTCCGAAGATGTCGCGGCAGCCGGCGTCGCTGTCGTGGAGGTCGCAGTGGGCGCAGCGCTGGACGTCGTCAAGCGCGTGGCAACAGCACCAGGATTAGCCAGCGCCTCCTTGTTCAGGTTGTTGCCCTTCACCAGGTTCTTACCGGTGATCTCCTTGCGTACATAGGACGTGAGTTCCTGAGCGCTTCCTTCAATGGACGCAGCCACAACGAAGTTCTCCCCAAAAGATACCGAGGAATGGCGATCCTTGCTGTCCGACCATCCCCACTTAGAGCCCACGACGTCGCTCAGCTTCGCGGTGCCGTAGTTCTGTTGATATCCGTCGGCAGATACAGCATCGGCGTGGGACATAGCTACCAGCACAGGATGGGTCGGATCATCCTCCATGAGCTGAACAATGAACCTCACAACGTCGTACGTAGAGGTCATGGAATGCCCCCAGTCCTCCCCCGCGGACGTGGACTCCAAGCCATATTCCTTAGCAATGGCATCGATGGATCGCGGATATTTCTCAAAGAGCTGTGCGGCACTCTCGTCAGAGGAATCAGCAACCATATCCAACGCTAGGTACTTGTCCTCGAAAGACCCGCGTTCCAGCACGTAGGTTGCGATGTAGAGCTTAATCAAGCTCAGCGCATAGCGCGGCTGGTGTTCAGTGGTCGAGCCCATGTGCATGCCCGTCTCAATGCGGTAATACGTGATGGCCTTGGACTCATCGCCCTTGAGGAACTGACCTACTGAGTCCGGGACAGCAGCCAGCTGCAGCTGGCCTTTCCGATGTGTGATGGGGCCAGGTTTGCGTGCGCTGGTCTGCACTGAACCGCCAGCCGCGGAGTCTTCTTCGTGCGCTGGCGAGCACGCAACGAGAGAGGCTGCACCGAGTACGCACGCCAGAAGGGCGGCGCCAGCTCGCACTGACGCCGCCCTGTGAGAAGGCTGAGAGTAAAACACGATGTTTGAGTCTACTCTCTACCGCCTGAAACGGTGTGATTGAGGCGTTTTAGTGATCCACCGGAGCCTCAACACCCACGCCGGTCAGGGAGCGAACCTCCATCTCGGCGGACAGTTCTTCTAGGTTGTCCGGCGGGGTCATGATGGAGACAATCCAGCCGGCGAAGAAGGCCAGCGGGATGGTGACCAGGCCCGGGGAGGACAGCGGGAAGATGGACCAGTCAGCGTTCGGGAACATCGAGGTCGGGGTACCGGAGACTGCCGGGGACAGGAAGATGAGTACCAAGCAGGAGATAACACCGGTGTACATCGACGCCACGGCACCTGCGGTGTTGAATCGACGCCAGTACAGGGAGTACAGGATGGTCGGCAGGTTGGCGGAGGCAGCCACGGCAAAGGCCAGGGACACCAGGAAGGCAACGTTCTGGGTCATGGCCAGAATGCCCAGGATGATGGAGACAATGCCCAGGACGACCACGGTAATCTGGGAAACGCGAACCTGCTCAGCCTCAGTGGACTCACCGTTGCGGATGACGGAGTGGTAGATATCGTGCGCGATGGAAGCCGAAGCAGTGATGGCGAGGCCGGCGACAACAGCCAGAACGGTAGCGAAGGCCACCGCGGAGATGACCGCCATGAAGATGGAGCCACCGATCTCCAGCGCCAGCAGCGGGGCCGCGGAGTTCGCACCGCCCGGTGCGGCGAGGATGCGGTCCGGGCCAACGAGGGCGGCAGCGCCGTAGCCCAGAACCAGGGTCATCAGGTAGAAGGCGCCGATGATGACGATGGCCCAGGTAACGGAGCGGCGAGCCTCGGTCGCGGTCGGCACCGTGTAGAAGCGCATGAGAACGTGCGGCAGGCCACCAACACCGAGAACGAGGGCGATGCCCAAGGAGATGAAGTCGAGTTTCGTGGTGAGGTTCTTGCCGTACTTCAACCCCGGCTCCATGATCTGGGAAGCCTCGTAGCCGCCTTCCTTGATTGCTTCGGAATTAGCGTGCATATCAATCGCCTGGGTAAACAGGGCGCTGAAGCCGCCCTTCAGCAAGACAAAGGTGAGGATGCACATGATGACCACACCGGTGACCAGGAGCACGGCTTTGATCATCTGCACGTAGGTCGTGCCCTTCATACCACCGACAAGAACGTAGACGATCATGAGGATGCCCACGATGCCGACGACGACGGCCTGCCACTTGAAGTCGTGAATATTCAGGAGCACGGCCACGAGGGAGCCCGCGCCGGCCATCTGTTCGATGAGGTAGAACAGCGACACGAACAAGGTCGAGATTGCCGCCGCCACGCGCACCGGGCGCTGCTTGAGGCGGAAGGACAGCACGTCCGCCATGGTGAAACGGCCGACGTTGCGCATCGGCTCGGCGACGAGCATTAGAGCAACGAGCCAGGCAACGAAGAAGCCCACCGAGTAAAGGAAGCCATCGTAGCCATTGAGCGCGACGGCACCGACGATGCCCAAGAAGGATGCGGCGGACAGGTAGTCACCGGAGATAGCCAGGCCATTCTGGCGGCCGGAGAAACTACCGCCACCGGTGTAGAAATCAGAAGCTTCCTTCGTGGACTTACCGGCTTTCAGCACCACGTACATGGTGACGACAAGGAACGCCGCGAAGACTGAAATATTGAGAATCGGATTGCCGGCGGAGGATTCCGCTGCGGCCAAGGTCATGGTCTGCATTGTTTAGCCCTCCAGTTCCTGGCGAATGGCCGCTGCCTGCGGCTCGATGTTCTTATTGGCGTAGTTAACGTAGATATACGTGATGATGAAGGTGGTCAGAAACTGGGCTAACCCGAAGATGAGGCCAACGTTCCAGCCTCCCCCAAGTTCAATAGCCATGAAGTCTGGCGCAAAAACGGCGGCCAGCACGTAGAGGACGTACCACACAAAGAACGCCACAGTCATGGGGAAGGTGAACTTGCGGTATGTGCCGCGCAGCTTGGCAAACTGCGGGCTGTCACGCATCTCGATGAACTCTTGCGGCGTAGGTTCGCGGCGCGAGTTAATCGAAGCAGGTGCGTCAGTCATGTCGCTCTCCTTACAAGGGGTCTTTTCTCCACAAACCGCGGTGAGAGACAAAGGTAGTGTCTTCAATCACGTTTTGCCTTGCACAGTAAGTTACCTAACTGCCCTTGCAAGGTTGTAAATCCTGCCAAGAAAAGTTAATAACACACACTTTTACTACCCCCTACCCCTGCATCTACGAGGCATTTTCAGCTCACCGCTAGCACCCCCACAGGAGAATTCAAAGAGGGAATCTAATTTAGCAAACCGAAACTTCGCAGGATCTTTAACAGATCTTCACTCTCCTCTCCTGCCGATCCCCACCTTCCCAGGCACACAACTCCCTACCTTCCCAGGCACACAACAAAGCCCGCCTTCAGCGCCCCACCCTTCTTCCCAAAACATTGAAGGAAGAAAGAGCGCGGTGCGGAAGACGGGCTCCATCGCTCACGGGCACGTAACGCACCCCGCAGTGTTCAAGCTTTAGGCGCCAGGAAACTCACGCGGGTCCTTGAACATTCGGCCAAAGCCTTCCTTGCCATCAAGCGCGTCGAGTGCCGCGACATCTTCGGCAGTAAGCTCTACCTCCGCGGCAGCGAAGTTTTCCGCCAGGCGCTCGCGGCGGCTGGACTTCGGAATGACCGAAATTCCCTTGTTCAACAGGTATGCCAGGACAGCTGGGCCAGCAGTAATATTGTGTTTCTCAGCTACTTCCTCAACCTCGGGGTTAGTGAGGACAACACCGCGCGCCAGGGGCGACCAGGCTTCCGTCACGATGTCATGCTTGTCATGGAATCGACGCAGCTCCGACTGCGTAAAGCCCGGGTGCAGCTCCACCTGGTTGAGGACCGGCACGATACCCGTCTCATCGATCAAAGTTTGCAGAGTCTCTTCATAGAAGTTGGCCACGCCAATCGACGCAATCTGACCCATGCCCTGCATGCGGGCAATCTCCTCGAAGGTCTCCACGTACAACCCGCCCTGTGGCCAGGGCCAGTGGATGAGGTAGAGATCGAGGTAGTCCAGCTGCAGCTTGTCCAGGGACTCGCGGAAAGCCTGGCCCACTTTGTCCTTGCCATGGTGGTCGTGCCAGACCTTGCTGGTAATAAAGAGCTCATCGCGGGTCACGTCGCCGGCCTTCATAGCGGCGTTGAGCGCCTGGCCCAGCTCTTCTTCATTCTCGTAGAGGGTGGCTGTATCGAAGTGGCGGTAGCCTAGGTCGATGGCTTCGCGCACGGAGCGGACAAGCTCCTCCCCGCGCAGCTTGTAGGTTCCGAGACCCAATAGCGGCATCTCGCGGTCATCATTGAACGTAGTTTGTGGGACACTCATGTCCCCCATTGTGCCGCACTGCCGCGCGCTGCGTAGCAGAAAAGGGCGGTACGGCTCCTTCAGCCCCGACGAAAACGCGCGAAACGCCCTCACCAATGTGTGCCGTGCTCTAATGCGCGGCCGGTCAGGGCGTCGTTTAAAGAGATAAAGAGGGGCTGTGCCCCCCTTCCTCCTTTAGGCGCGAATGAGATCGATGACGAAGGTCAGCGTGCGGCCAGACAGCGGGTGAGCACCACCAGCCGGGCCATAGGCCTTCTCCGGCGGGATGACCAACTTGCGGCGGCCGCCAACCTTCATGCCTGGGATTCCTTCCTGCCAGCCGGCGATGAGACCGGTCAGCGGGAATTCGATGGACTGGCCACGGCCCCACGAAGAGTCGAACTCCTGGTTCGTCTCGTAGTCAACACCAACGTAGTGGACCTCAACGAAGCCGCCCGGCTGGGCTTCGGCGCCGTCACCCACCACAATGTCTTCGATGACAAGGTCCTGGGGAGCAGGCTCCGTTGCCGGCTCAATTACGGGCTTTTCCATTGGGGATTATCCTCCTTGGATTACTTTCTTCTTTGCTGGCCGCATGCACTTCGGGCCGAGCCACAACGTCCCCCAGTATAAGCGGAGATGTGGGGCTCGGCCCTAGAAATGCAGCGTATGGTCTATAGGTAAGCCGCGGCGGCCTGTGAAAGACCACCGCTGAGGCTACCGTTTAGCGCTCGCTACGCGGGGTGACCTTGCGCAGGGTCTCGCCGGTGTAAATCTGGCGCGGGCGGTTGATCTTGGTGTTGAGCTCAAGCTGCTCGCGGTACTGAGCAATCCAGCCCGGCAGGCGGCCGATGGCAAAGAGGACGGTGAAGAAGTCCGTCGGGAAGCCCATGGCGCGGTAGATGAGGCCGGTGTAGAAGTCCACGTTCGGGTAGAGCTTGCGAGAGACGAAGTAGTCGTCGTTCAGCGCAATCTCCTCGAGCTTCATGGCCAGATCCAGCATCGGGTCGCCGCCCAGGTGATCGATGATCTCGTGAGCGGTGTCCTTGACGATTGCCGCGCGCGGGTCGTAGTTCTTGTACACGCGGTGGCCGAAGCCCATGAGGCGAACGCCCTTTTCCTTGTTCTTCACGCGGTTCATGAAGTCGGTAGCGTCACCACCGTGGTTGTTCTGGATATCCTCAAGCATCTCCAGAACGGCCTGGTTAGCGCCGCCGTGCAGCGGGCCGGACAGGGCGTTGATACCACCGGCGATAGCAACGAACAGGTTGGCCTGAGCGGAGCCGATCATGCGGACGGTGGAGGTGGAGCAGTTCTGCTCGTGGTCAGCGTGGAGGATGAGGAGCTTATCCAGAGCCTTTGCCACAACCGGGTCAACCTCGTAGTCCTCAGTCGGGTAACCAAACATCATGCGCAGGAAGTTCTCGCGCGCGTTGAGCTTGTTATCCGGGTACATATAAGGCTTACCCTGCGATGCGCGGTAAGCATAAGCGGCCAGCATCGGCACCTTAGCCAGCAGACGGACGGTTGCCTTGTCCAGCTGTTCCTCATCCAGCGGGTTGAGCTGGTCCTGGTAGTAAGCGGAGAGAATGTTAAGGGATGAGGCAAGAACGGCCATCGGGTGCGCGTTGCGCGGGAAGATGTTGAAGGCGGCCTTGAAGTCCTCATCCAGCAGGGTGTGGTGACGGATTTCGGTGTTGAACTTCGACAGCTCATCCTCGGTAGGCAGGTGGCCCTTAATCAGCAGGTAGGACACCTCGTTGAAGGTGGCGTTTTCCGCCAGGTCCGCGATGTCATAGCCGCGGTGGCGGAGAATGCCTTCCTCACCATTAATAAAGGTGATCTTGGACTCGGTGGAACCGGTAGCTGCATAACCCGGGTCGAAGGTCACCAGGCCAGTCTCATTACGAAGCTTGCCGATATCGAAGCCGGAGTCACCCTCCGTGGACTGCTTAATGTCCATTTCGTATTCGCCACCGGGGTACTGCAGTACAACCTTGTTCTTTTCAGAAGCCACGTGTTTTCCTTTCCTCAATGTTCAACGCCGGCCAAGGCCGGCGCGACAAATCTAAACCTCTTCACACTGTAGCAAAACTTGTGACTCTGCCAACATTGGCAATCCTGGCAAAGTATCTAGTGCGCGAACGAAATTAGGCTACACTGCCCACATGAGCAACTCAGAACTCGTCTTGCCAGCAGATCTCCTTCCTACCGATGGCCGTTTTGGCTGCGGACCTTCCAAGGTCCGCCCGGCCCAAATTGAGGCAATCACCGCCGGTGCCGACACCATCATTGGTACCTCGCACCGCAAGCCAGCCGTCAAGAACCTCGTCGGCTCCATTCGCGAGGGGCTATCCGAGTTGTTTTCCCTGCCTGAGGGCTATGAGATCGTCCTTTCGCTGGGCGGAGCAACCGCTTTCTGGGACGCAGCAACCTTCGGCCTGATCGAGAAAAGATCCGCCCACCTGAGCTTCGGCGAATTCTCCTCTAAATTTGCTAAATCCGCTGCAGCCGCCCCGTGGCTCGACACTCCGCTCGTCACCGAAGCCGAAGTCGGCACCGCCCCGGATCCGAAGGCCGCCGACGCTGAAGGCGCAGACGTCATCGCGTGGGCCCACAACGAAACCTCGACGGGAGCGATGGTCCCAGTGACCCGCCCCAATCCGGATAACACAGAGCAGCTCGTCGTCATCGACGCCACCTCGGGCGCCGGCGGCCTGCCGGTCAACATGTCCGATACTGACGTCTACTACTTCTCTCCACAGAAGTGCTTCGCTTCCGACGGCGGCCTGTGGCTGGCAGCAATGTCCCCGGCAGCCCTCGAGCGCATTGGGAAGATCAACTCCTCTGATCGCTTCATCCCGGCCTTCCTCAACCTGCAGACTGCCGTGGACAACTCCCGCAAGAACCAGACCTATAACACCCCGGCCGTAGCCACGCTGCTCATGCTGGAGAACCAGGTTCAGTGGATGAACGCCAACGGCGGCCTCGACGGGATGGTCAAGCGCACCACGGAGAACTCCTCCATCCTCTACGACTGGGCAGAAGCCCGCCCGGAGGCCACCCCCTTCGTGGCCGAGCCTTCTGAACGTTCCCTGGTGGTCGGCACCATTGACTTCGAGGACAGCGTCGATGCCGCTGCGGTCGCCGCAACGCTGCGCGCCAACGGCATTCTCGACGTCGAGCCCTACCGCAAGCTCGGCCGCAACCAACTGCGTGTGGGCCTGTTCCCGGCGATTGACTCGGCGGACGTCACCAAGCTCACCAAGGCTATCGATTACGTCCTAGACAACCGCTAGGTTTCGCTCGAATCTCCTTCAGCGGCACAACAACGTTTGTTGCATTTATTTGTTGCCGCGTACAACATGCCCCGCGCTCTTGCCAGAGTTCGGGGCATGTTCTGGGTAAAGTGGACTTCATCACATGTCCGCTACCAGGCTAAGGAGCGCCATCATGCGCGAGATTTTCCTCGCACCCAGCGACTCAACTGACACCTCGCTCGTCCTCCGGGCTGAGGATGGTGAGGAATTCTTCCTCGAAGTCACCGACGAGCTTCGCGAGCTTTTCGCTCCCGCCGACTCCGCCGAATCTGAATCCGAGACCGCGGCGGAAGACTCGACCGCCCAGGATAAAGGCGACGCCACCACAGCAACCGAAGATTCCACCACCGCGCCTGCACAGGCTGAGCGCTCCAACGGTTTGCACACCGTCATGCCCGCCTCTGGTGGCTCACCTTCCTCCCCACAGAGCCAGCCCGCACCGCAGGCACAAGAAATCCGCCTGCGGCCCAATGAGATTCAGTCCCGCATCCGCGCCGGCGCAACTGCCGCGGAGATCGCCGAGGAACTCGACGTTCCGGAATCCCGCATCGAGCCTTTCGCGCACCCAGTGCTCTTGGAGCGGGCGCGCATCGCGGACGTCGCCAAGCAGGCACACCCCATCCGCGAAGATGGCCCGGCCAAGCTCACCCTGTGGGAGATTCTGGCCACTGCCTTCGCAGCCCGCGGGCACTCGCTATCTGAGGCCACGTGGGATGCCTACCGCCACCAGGGCGAGCCGTGGATCCTGCGCATCACGTGGAAGACCGGGCTGTCCGCCAACGAGGCCGAGTGGACCTTCAAGCAGACCATGTCCTCGCCAGCCACGGTGGAGGCACGCAACTCTGTGGCCGCAGACCTGACGGACCCGGACTTCGTACAGCCAGTGCGTTCGCTGACCTCCGTAGGCCGCGATGAGCGCTATGACGAAGCCATCGATGGCCGTGACTACGCGGAGGACCGGGAGGTCAACGAGGACGCGCGCGCTGGTGCCCCCGGCGTAACGGAGCTGTCCTCCTATGCCGGCGGCGACAACGCCGGTAACCGAGAAGACGCCGATGGTTACGCCGAGCCTTCCGTGCTCCCCTCCCCACACGGCGGAGAGCACCCGGCCGAAACCGCAAGCGCCGAGGACTCAGCTCCCGCTGGCGAGGAGTCCGCACCGCAGTCCGAGGAGAAGGAGACGGGAGTGGACGAGGACTTCCTCCAGAACCCAGATCCGGAACCCAAACCCACCAAGCGCCGCCGCAAGGCCGTCACCCCGCACTGGGAGGATGTGCTGCTCGGCGTTCGTTCCTCTACCAAGCGCCCCCGCAATTAGCGAGTAGCCTGCCGTGGATACCCAAAGCGCCGTTCTCACTCTCTGGTACGTCACCGCCGCCGATCCCGCCGAAGTTCTTCGCGGCGAGCCCAAGGCCGACCGCGGCTTCGGCCGCAAGTTCCTTGCTCAACTCAATCCCTCTCTACCCGTCACGCCCATCGGCCAATTCCCCCTCAACCGTTCCGCCGAGCCCGGCGCGAGCGAGTTCTATGTGGGTGGCTATCCCGGCGTGACCGTCGTGCAGACCATCATCCACGATGATCAGCTAATTCTCTCGCAGCTCTCCCGCACACTGCGCGAGGCCGTGCCCGCTACAGAGATTTATGCTTTCGCCTCAAATCCGGAGAGCGGCTACGCCGGGTTTGCGCATTGGACGGGCAGCCGCCTGCGACGCTCCCTGTGCGGAACGCGCTTTAACCTCTACGAGGATCATGGCCTGCCTGAAACCTTCGAGGCCCCTTTCTGGGCGGGGGAGATGGATGAGCCCGCGGGTGGTATCTCCCTGCCCTTCGAGCCGCTCACTATCACTGAAGCCGCCCAGGAATTCTGGCTCGGTATTGAGGTGGGTGAGGACGGCCCGGACGTGGACGTCGTGGGCTACGCCACCGACGGCCGTCCTGAGCCCAAGGTAGATACTCCTCCACCCCGCCGAAGCGTGGCCGAGGTGGCCACAACCTCAGTGGCGAAGCTGGGGCTTAACGATTATGACGACTACGAGGAGCACGATCTCGAACCGGAGTCCACTGGTGAAGAGATCATCCGTACCGCCAAGCACTTAGGCGGGCTGGTGCGCCGCTATGCAGTGTCGACCTCGCGGAGCCTCTGGGAGCGCTGGCGCTCGTAGAAGGCAATGGCCGCCGACGTCGCCACATTAAGGGAATCCGTGCCCTCCGCCATAGGAATGCGGGCGCGCACGTCGGTCGCTCGCATAGCATGCTCAGTCAGGCCTGGCCCCTCCGCGCCGACCAGCAGTGCGACTTTTTCCGCGCCTTCGAGGGCATCGGCGATATGTACCGCATCTGGATGAGGGGTCAGAGATACCAGCCGGAAGCCCTTTTCGCGCAGCTGCTCTAGCCCCCGCTGCCAGGTGGTAAAACCACCGTCGAAACGCGCCCAGGGCAAGCGCAGAACGTGCCCCATGGACACACGCACCGAGCGTCGGTAGAGCGGATCCGCCGCACCAGAGCCTAAAAGGATGCCATCGACATCCATGCCTGCAGCGTTGCGGAAGAGCGAGCCAATATTTTCATGATCACCCACCCCTTCCATGATGGCCAGGGTGCGAGCACCGTCAATAACTTCCTCCACGGTCCACGCCTCCGCGCGGTCAGCCGCGGCAACCAGCCCACGGTGCATGTCAAAGCCTGTGACTTCCCCCAAAGTCTGCCGGGTGACTTGGTAGACGGGGATATCGCCAACATCGTGGTGTTCCAGGAACGTGTCGAGCTTTCCCTCAAAACCAATGATGCAGCGCACCGGGAATCGAGAAGCAAGAAGGCGCTCCACACACAGTGGGCCCTCACCAAAGACGAAACCCTCGCCGGACTTGTCCGCGTGCTTGAGATCGCGGATATCGTCCAGGCAAGGGTCTGTGGGGTCATCGATGACAAAACGCATGGCCTCTAGTTTAGGCACAGGGCCGCGTGCTCTCCCCCGGCGGGCTATGCCAGCAGCGAGCTGATGGGCTCCATAGCGAAGTAGACCACGAAGAGCGCAGCCACGAGCCACATAATCCAGTGCACCTTCTTGGCCTTGCCGGCAAAGGTAGCCATCAGGGCATAAGCGATGAAGCCCACGCCAATACCGTTAGCGATGGAGTAGGTAAAGGGCATGACCACGATGGTCAGGAAGGCCGGGATAGCCTCCTCCATGCGGTTCCACTCGATGTCCTTGAGCTGTGCCGCCATCATCACGCCCACGACGACGAGGACAGGGGCCGCTGCCTCAATGGGCACGATCTCGTAGAGCGGGGTGAGGAACATGGCCAACAAGAAGATCACGCCGGTCACCACGTTAGCCAGGCCGGTGCGGGCACCGTCACCAATGCCGGCCGCCGAATCCGCAAACACTGTGTTGGAGGAGACCGAACCGGCGCCACCGGCAACGGCACCGAAGCCCTCAACCACCAGGGCGGTCTTCATCTCTGGAAGGTTGCCCTTCTCATCCACAAGGTTGGCCTGCTTGCCCAAGCCGTTCATGGTGCCCATGGCGTCGAAGAAGTTGGTGAGCAGCAGGGTGAAGATGAGCAGCACGGTGGAGACCACGCCGAGTTTGGTAAAGGCACTAATCGGATCCACCTGGCCCACAATGGACAGATCCGGCAAACCGCCCAAGGAACTGGGCACCTCGGGGGTAGCCATGCCCCAGTCCTCGGAGCCGGTCAGCGCCTGAATGATCATGGCGATGATGGTGGTAATGACGATGCCGATGAACAGCCCGCCGCGAACCTGGCGGATGACGAAGAAGGCGGAGAGAATCAGGCCCACGACGAAGACGAAGGCCGGCCACGTAGCAATCGAGCCGTTAACGCCTAGGCTCACCGGAACTGTGGTCATCGCGGCATCCGGCACGCGAGTAACAAAGTGACCGTCCACGAAACCGATGAGCGCGATGAACATACCAATACCCACGCCCATCGCTGCCTTCATGGAGGCCGGGATGGCGTCGAAGACCGCCTGGCGGAAACCGGAGATGGCCAGCAGAACAATGATGAGGCCTTCAATGACGACGAGGCCCATGGCCTCGCGCCATTCCAAGCCGTTGAGGGAAACCATGGTCACGGCCACAAAGGTGTTCATGCCCAGGCCCGCGGCCATGGCGAACGGGTAGCGCGCAATCATGCCGAAGGCAATGGTCATAACACCGGCCACCAGCGCGGTAGCAGCGGCGACCTGCGGGATGCCCAGGGTGGTACCGGCAGAGTCGGCGGAGGTACCCAGGATGAGAGGGTTGAGGAGAATAATGTAGGCCATCGCAAAGAACGAGACCACGCCGGCGCGGACCTCGGTTCCTACGGTGGATCCGCGTTCGGAAATCTTGAAATAGCGATCGATAGCTGCGTTCATCGTGAGAGAGCGCCCCTTCTATCTAGAGAAATGAAGTTTTACCTGCTAAGGGTGCTCCATCGAGGCACTAAAACGCAAAACCCGCACGCGGCATTGCTGCTGCGCGCGGGAAGGAAACCTCACTCTTTAGTAGATAGGTCTCTCATCATCGAAGGGCCTCTCCTGCTCCGATCCCTCCTCACGGACGGTGGTGCCGGAATGCGCGCCGCACCCGTAGGTGGCGTGCACCACTTTTCCATCCGCGGAGTATTCATTGGCACAGACGCCATAATTAGGCAGCAGCTCGAGATAGAAAGCGCAGGTTTTGCACTGTAGCTGGGCTTGGGATGCCATATCCGAATTCGGCCCGTACTTCTTGCGCCAGCGCTCTTTGGCCTCCGTGAGGCCAACCTGGGAGAGCTTCCCTTCGTCCAGCCGGTCGTCATCGGGAGCGGGCGGCATGAGGTCGCCAGGACCAAGGTCTCCTGGGCGCAGGCGCTCGGAATAAGGAACCCACTCCGGCGCTTGAAGTGCCTGCCCGCCGGGGACGAGGGCTACCTCGTTGACGGTTGGGGTGCGCGAGCCTTCGGCACAGGCAACGACGGCGTGCCATTCCCACCCCGGATAGCCCGGCACGTGCGCATCAAAACGATGGGTGGCCACGTTGCGGCCCACACCGGCAACGCCACGGTGCTTGCCGACGTCCCCCTCACCCACCTCCTCCACGGCCCGGCGCGCCAGGCTGACGGCGGTCGAATCGAGAAGCGGGGAATGCATCTTTTTCTTGCGAGTCACTCTCCCATTATTAATCACGTACCGCGCCATAGTGCACAATGACAGTCATGCCTCTCCTCCACACCGACCGCGCCCTCCGCGCACTTGCTGCCGTCCTCTCCGCTGCTGCACTGCTCGCACCCTTAACGTCATGTTCTTCTCAAGCCGCACACGAGGATGTTTCTTCGTCTACGGCGGGTGGGACGTCGCCAAGCGCAAGCTCCCCAGAGCACCTCGGTGTCACCGTCCTGGACACCGCACCCCTGCCTGCCGATACTTTCACCCAGGGCCTAGAAGTCGACCCCGATGGCAACCTGTTGATCGGCACCGGGCTTAACGGCAAGTCGCGCCTGCTGCGCTTCAACCCGGGAACAGAAACCGCTCTGGAAGAAACCACGCTCGAGCACACATACTTCGGCGAAGGCATCACGCAAACCGACGCCGGCATCTGGCAGCTGACGTGGAAGTCCGGCACGGCCTTCCTGCGGGACTCCACCACCTTTGAAGAACTACAGCGCGCTCATTACGACGGCGAAGGCTGGGGCCTGTGTAACGCGGGTTCTGAGCTCATCATGTCCGATGGGTCTGCCACACTACGCCGTCTCGATCCAGAGACTTTTGAGGAGCGCGGCCCGCGCACCAAGGTCACCCTCGACGGCTCCCCCGTGGATAACCTCAATGAGCTTGAGTGCGTCGAGGGCGCGGTCTATGCCAATGTCTGGATGAGCGAGGATATCCTGCGCATCGACCCGGAATCCGGCGCGGTCACCGCCGTGATCGATACCGCAAACCTCAACCACGTTCCCTCTGCAGATCCCAACGCGGTCCTCAACGGCATTGCCCGAATCCCGGGCACCGACGAGTTTTGGATCACCGGCAAGCTCTGGGATGAGCTGTACCGGGTGCGCTTCGAGTAGGATTTTCTGCCATGGCTACCGTGAAGCAAGCAAGGAAGAAGTCGCTACTGCAGTTTCTGGCGCTCATTATCGCCGTGGCAGTCATCGTCGTTGCAGTGGTGTTGTTCCAGAAGTGGTGGAACGACCGCCCCGGCCCCGAGCCAGCAGACGTCACGATCACGGCCACAGTGGGCGAGGACACCTTAGAGGTCTCCCCCTACATCGTCTGCGAGCCCGGCACGGACTGCGAAGAGGGCGAAGTGCCTAACCTGACGGTGGGCCCCGATGACACCCTGAAAGTGGAGATCCCCGAGGCTATCTCCAACCACGAATGGTCAGTGCTTTCCATTTACGACGACCCGGCCGCTAATGACAGCACCTCCCACGGTGCCAACGAAACCACGTCGCTGGAAATCCCCGGCTCTGTACCGCCTATTGAAGCCTCCACCGGTGAGCGCCCGAAGTTGATGGTGGTGGAAATCTCCACCCTGATGATTGGCCAGGATGCCAACGGCGAGGAGACCCCGATGCACACGGTATGGTCACTGTCCACCATGACTGATGAAGAGCTCAAGGAATCCAAGACTTCCGATAACACCCAAGACGACGAGGCCGAAGCACCAGAAGAGAAATAGCAGTACTGCGGCGCGCGTTAACCCCCACGCGCCTACGCGATCACAAAAGTGCCCTAGCTGCCAAAAGTACGACTGATCATTGAAAAATCAGCACAACTTTCGTCAGCTAGGGCACTTTTCAGTTACGGGCCTAACGCTTTAGATCCCTTAGCTATCCAAGTCCTTGGCGATAGCGCGCAGGATCTCGGCAACCTGGCGGCCAGTCTTGCGCTCCGGGTAGCGGCCTTGGCTCAGCACCGGCTGCACCTGGGTCTCAAGCATTGTCATGACGTCGGAGAGCATGCTCGCCAGCTCTTCGGGCTTGCGGGCCGGGGTGCGACGGCGCGGGATATCAAGCACCTTGACACGCAGTGCCTGCGGGCCACGGCGGCCAGCCGCGAAATCGAATTCAATACGCTGGCCCTGGTGCAGCTCATCAACGCCCTTGGGCAGCACATTGCGACCAACATAGACGTCTTCATCGCCAGGGTTGCTGACAAAGCCGAAGCCCTTGTCTGCGTCATACCACTTCACTTTGCCGATAGGCATGGCTCTTCACTCACTTTCTTTCCGTGTCTCCTCTTCTAAGAGCTTAGGCGCTGCCAGGCACCAGGCTGATAGGATCCGCCCGTCTTGGGACGAGGAGGCGCGGCGAAGCGTGAACCGAATCCTTGCAGCCGCGCGGAGGAATTATCCGTGGAACTTTTAAAGAGATACATTTTAACCCTCACGCTCCCGACAAAGAAACCCACGATAGATATCACCCCAGCAACCACACCCGTTACATGTGTGAGATAGCTAACATTTGCACTGCGAACAGGGGAAATGTTGGGGAATCGGAACTTCCGTTACCGTTTTAGAGCATTTAACGTGACTGTTTCGTTATAAACCGCTACTCTTTCCCACAGGCACTTCGGCCGCCGGCCGTGGAAGTCTCGCCCCAGACACAGTCCGGGCTTCCACACGGCGGCCATACATGATGTGCATGAACATGAACATCAATTGCAGAACTACATGCCGGACTGGGCATCATCTGGGCGCGAGAAAGCAAGAACAACCTAGAGAAGGAATACTTTAATGGGACGCCACTCCGCTAAGAACAAGTCCATCGCCACCAAGTTTGCCGCCTCCACTGTTGCCGTGGGCGCCGCCGCAGCCATCATGGCACCGAACGCTGCCGCTGCACCGGATTCCGATTGGGACCGCCTCGCACAGTGCGAGTCCGGCGGCAACTGGGCCATCAACACCGGCAACGGTTACCACGGCGGTCTGCAGTTCAACGCTCAGACCTGGCAGGCCTACGGCGGCGGTGAATTCGCTCCGACCGCTAACCTGGCAACCCGCGAGCAGCAGATCGCTGTTGCTGAGCGCACCCTGGCACAGCAGGGCTGGGGCGCATGGCCAGCTTGCTCCGCTAGCCTGGGCCTGAACTCTGCTCCGACCCCGCGCGACGTGAGCGCCGCTCCGGAACCGGCTGCACCGCAGGCTCCGGCTGAGGCACCGAAGGCGGTCCAAGAGGCTGCTGAGCAGCCGACCGATGAGCTGGCTTCCGACGCCCTCTACACCCTCATCGAGGACACCGCTACCCAGTACGGCCTGACCATCCCGGCAACCTTTACCGAGCAGTACAAGGCTAACCGCCACGACTTCAACGCCTTCTACTCCGCTAACCGCCACATCATCGACCCGCTGGCACAGGTTCTGGCTACACGCTAAGTAGTGCGCTGTGCAAGCTTGGCACGTAGAGGCAGAGCTTTAAGTACATAAAAAGTAGGGGCCGCCTGGAGAAATCCAGCCGGCCCCTACTTTCATTTCTTCCTAGGCTCCAGAGGAGCCGCTCTACTTAGCCCCAAGACATCCCGAAGAAGGGATGAAGGGATCCGACACATACACGTATAGCCCCACCGAGGAGAACACTCTCGGAGGGGCTGAAAGCAAGCCGCCAAGGCTCGGCTTCACCGCGTATGGATGCGCCGTTAGTTGCGCATCTACTTAGCGGTTGATGCGGGTGTACGGGTGAACGTAGTTGAGCTTTTCTGCCGGCATCGGCAGAATCAGGTCGTCACCGTACGGGCTGGAAGCGCCAGCAAAAGGTGCAGTAAGTTCAGTAATTGCGTGCTCGCGGGGGCTGTTCTTCGGCCAAGCCGGGGATACGAAGCCTTTGTTCTCGTTCGACATGCTCCTCATTATTCCAAACCCCGCGGCAAAAAGTAACTTATTCGCCCAACGAGGGCCCCATGCCTCCCCCTTCTGCTAACTACTAAACTTGATCGCCATTATGACCTCCCCTTCACACCGCGCCCGCGTCACCGAGAGCTACCGCGAGTGGCTCAGCCAGTTGCCCGACGAAGACTTGCGCGCCCTGCTGAGCAACCGCAGCGATGTTCTCTCCCCCGCACCGAAGGACTTCGACGCACTGGCCTCACGCCTGACCCTTCCGATGCACGTCGCGGATGCCTTGGCAGCCAGCAACGCCGAACAGCTAGCTGTCTTGGAGGATATCGCCCAACGCGGCGGCGAGGTCGACATGGTCGAGGACACCAACCCTGAGGTAACTCGGCAGCTCAAGGAACGCGGCCTCGTCTTCGGCGATGCCCCACAGGTGCGCATCGTCACCGCCGTGATGGGCTCACTTCCCACCGGCTGGTCGTTGCGCAACCAAGTAGAGGTCGATGAGAAGGATCTAGCCGCGCTTGCCCCCGAGGAGCGCCGAGTCCTTGATGCTTTAAGCAAAAGCGACGGCATGGGCTATACCACCGACACCGAGCCGGACATCAACTCCGAGGATCCCGCCAAGCGCCTGCTGGCCAAAGGTTTTCTGGAGCGTATCAACGCGCACTCTGTGCGCTTGCCGCACTCGCTCGCCCGCCTGCTGGCTGGTGATACCACCCCGCCCATTCCCACCACCCCCTCGGGGCGCGCGGGCACCCCTGAGCCGAATCCCAAGGCGGATGACGCCGGTGCCGCAGCTGGCCTCGAAGCCGTGCGCGGCATGGAGCGGCTCATCGAGTTGCTCGGAAGCCATCCGGTAGCACTACTGAAGGATTCTTCGGTGGGCGTTCGTCCACTCAACCAGCTGGCCAAGGATCTCGCTCTGGAGAAGGAGGAGGTTGCGCGGCTCATCTGCATGGGCCACCACGCTAGGCTTCTCCACCGCGGCGAGCCGGATGGCTTGGAGGGCCACTTCCTCGCGCCTACCACCGGCTCCCAGGACTGGCTCGAGGCCGATCTCGGGGAGAAGTGGCGCATTCTTCTCGACGCCTGGCGCACCTCCCCCTGGGCCAGCTGGGCTGAGACCCGGGTGCTCGCGGAGGATAGCCTCGTGCGCCGCCTGCCGCGCTTCCGCGCTTTCGTTCTCGGCGTCTATGCACACTCCGCAGTCGCGCTGAATGACGATGAGTTCTGGGAAGAGTTGCGCTTTCGATCCCCACTCTTTGCCAGCCACACGCGCACGCTGACCATTGAGAATCTGCGCGCCGAAGCCGAATGGATCGGCGCCATTGCGCTGGGCAAAGCCACCCGCGTGCTGGCTGATTGCGCAGCAGCCGCCAGCCTTGTCCCCGATACCGTCAGCGAATTCATCATCCAGCAAGATCTCACCGTCCTCGTGCCCGGACCCCTTGAGCCAGACACGCACCGCACCCTCGCCTCCCTGGCGGACCTCGAATCCCCAGGCCTAGCCAGCGTGTACCGCATCAGCGAGGCCACCATTCGCCGTTGCATGGACCAGGGGCTCACCGCGCAGGAAATGACCGACTTCTTGGAAGCACACTCGCCGACGGGCGTGCCGCAGGCGTTGGGGTTTGCCATCGGGGACGTCGCCAAGCGCCATGGCACCCTCCGCAGCGGAGCTGCACTGTCTTATCTCCGCAGCGAGGACCCCTCGCTTCTGGAGCTCGCCGTCGCATCCGTTCCTGATTTGCGTCTGCTCGCGCCCACCGTGGCGATATCTCAGCTGCGCGTGGGCGAGCTGCTGGAGAAGCTGCGCGCTAAGGGCCTCTCCCCCACTGCGGAGGATGAATCCGGGGCCTCCCTTACCGTCGCACCCGAGCCTTACCTGCTTCCTACGCCTCGTCCGAAAGCCCACAAGCGGGAGCCGGCCTCGGTGGACCAAGCGCTTCAGGCTTTGCAGAAGTCAGCACAGAATCCCAGCGCGCAGAAGGAAGAGGAACCGGATCCCCTCACGCTCGCCCGTGCCGCCGCGCGCTTCCACGCCGATATCGTGATCTCCTATGCCGATAAAAGCGGCGAGCTGCGCACCGTGACTGTGAAGCCACTGTCGGTGGAAGGCGGCTACATTGATGCCCTAGGCGCAGCGGGCAAACCCGTGCGCTTCCCGGTACACCGCATTTCCTCCGTCCGCTTCGCCGACAGGGATTAAGTCCTTCCCTGACGCCCAGAGTAGAAAGGCCCCAGACATGCCCGGACCACTCATCGTCCAATCGGACAAGACCGTCCTCCTCGAGGTGGATCACCCGCAGGCCGACGAGGTTCGCGCAGCGCTCGCACCTTTTGCTGAGCTGGAGCGCGCCCCCGAGCACATCCACACCTATCGCATCACCCCACTGGCACTGTGGAATGCCCGCGCCGCCGGGCACGATGCCGAGCAGGTCGTCGACGTTCTGGAGAACTACTCCCGCTTCCCGGTGCCGCAGGCGCTGCTGATCGACGTCGCCGAGACCATGTCGCGCTACGGGCGCGTGCGCCTGCTGGCACATCCGGCCCACGGCCTCATCCTCGAATCGGACGAACCCGTCATCCTGGAGGAGCTCACGCGCACCAAGAAGGTCAGCGAACTTCTGGGCCCGCGCATTGATGACAACACCATCGCCGTGCCGCCCTCCGCGCGTGGGCGGCTCAAGCAAGAGCTGCTCAAAGCCAGCTGGCCCGCCGATGACCGCGCAGGCTACGTCGACGGCGAATCCCACCCCATCGCGCTGAGCACGGAGGAGGTGGACTGGCAGCTACGCGATTATCAGCAGTATGCCGCCGAATCTTTCTGGTCTGGCGGCTCCGGCATCGTGGTCCTGCCCTGTGGCGCGGGCAAGACCATCGTGGGTGCTGCCGCCATGGCCAAAGCCCAGGCCACCACGCTCATCCTGGTGACCAACACCGTGGCCGGGCGCCAATGGCGCGATGAACTACTGCGCCGCACCAGCCTCACGCCGGAGGAAATTGGTGAATACTCTGGCGAGAAGAAGGAAATCAAGCCGATTACCATCGCCACCTACCAAGTGGTTACCCGCAAGACCAAAGGTGAATACCGGGCGCTCGAGCTCTTCGATTCCCATGACTGGGGCCTTATTATCTACGACGAAGTCCACCTCTTGCCCGCCCCAGTCTTCCGGATGACCTCCGACCTGCAATCGCGCCGCCGCCTCGGGCTGACCGCCACGTTGATCCGCGAGGACGGCCGCGAGGGTGATGTCTTTTCGCTCATCGGACCCAAGCGCTATGACGCGCCGTGGAAGGAGCTGGAATCCGCCGGCTATATCGCCACCGCGGACTGCGTCGAGGTGCGCGTCGACATGACGCAGGAGGAACGCCTGCTTTATGCCACGGCACAAGCGCGGGAGCGCTACCGGATTGCGGCGTCGGCAGGCGCGAAGCTGCGGGCCGTCGACAAGCTGCTGAAGAAACATGAAGGTCAGCAGGCACTCATCATTGGCGCTTACGTGGACCAGCTGGAGGAGCTCGGTGAGCACCTAGACGCACCGGTTATCGACGGCAAGACCTCCACCGCCAAACGCGAAAAGCTCTTCCAACAATTCCGGGAAGGCAACCTGGACACCCTCGTGGTGTCCAAGGTGGCCAACTTCTCCATTGACCTGCCCGAAGCCGCCCTGGCCATCCAAGTCTCCGGTACCTTCGGCTCCCGCCAGGAGGAGGCCCAGCGCCTAGGCCGCCTACTGCGCCCGAAAAAGGACGGGCAGGAGGCTACCTTCTACACTCTCGTGGCGCGCGAATCGATTGATGCGGAATATGCCATGCACCGCCAGCGTTTTTTGGCCGAGCAAGGTTATGCCTACCGGCTGGTGGACGAAGTAGACTTGTGAGCTGATGAAGATTTTCAAGTTTGAAGTCAACGAAGACTTTGCCAAGAAGAACAATGAGCTCCTGCGTGATTCCTCGCGCCTGCGCAATTCCGGCCTCGTCATGGGTCTGGTGCTTATCATCGGTGCGATTGCCGTCTATTTTGGAATCGACCCCGTCTGGCGCATCACGCTGGCGGTAGGCATGGCGCTCTTCGGCATCTTTTGCGCCGTCATCGGTGTCTTGGCTTCGAGCAAGGTTGGATCGGCCCAAAAGCTCTACGACTCCTATCCGCTTGCCCCCGCCGTCGTGGCGGAGGTCAACGAGCGCGATATGGTGCTCATGGCCTTGGTGAACACCAACGTGGACCCGAAGGCTCCGCCGCGCTGGGGCGCCTGCCTGCGCACGGTCACCAATATCCCGGGCATTAAGCGCACCGTGGGAACCAAGGTTCCGGTGGCCGCTGTCTCCGGCCAGCGCAGCAGCGACGACAAGGAACATTGGCAGCAGATCACCCCCATGCCGATTGCCTGGGGCACCCCAGATGCGGAGACCGTGACGATTGCCCGCAAGTCCATTCCGGAAGATCAGTGGCAGCGCCTCGAGCGCGCCCGCAAGCGTCTAACCGATGTAAAAGCTACGAAATACGATCTGCTGGTGCTCTAAATGACTGTTGAGAGACTACAAGAATTTGGCGAAACCATCTTCGCCACCATGACCGCGCTTGCCGTAGAGAATGGCGCGGTGAACCTAGGCCAGGGTTTCCCCGACAGCGACGGCCCACAGCGCATGCTGGAGATTGCCCAGGAGAACATCGCCGGCGGCAACAACCAATACGCTCCCCTGCGCGGTGTTCCGGACCTTGTCAGCGCCATCGCGGAGACCTACTCCGTACCGCAGGATCACGTCGTGGTCACCGCGGGTGCTACCGAAGCCATCACCGCCACGGTGCTGGGCCTCGTGGAGCCTGGACAAGAAGTCATCGTCCTCGAGCCCTACTACGATGCCTACGCCGCTGCCATCGCGCTTGCCGACGCCACCCGCGTCCCCGTCCCCTTGAAGGAATCCGGCAACAGTTGGGACATCGACGTCGATGCCGTGCGCGCCGCAGTGACGGACAAGACCGCCATGGTCATCATCAATACCCCGCACAACCCGACCGGTTCGGTCTTCTCCCGCGAAGAACTCACCAAGCTCGCTGAACTCTGCGTGGAGAAGGACCTCCTCGTGTTGGCTGACGAGGTCTACGAAAACCTCACCTTCGGCAGCGCCGAGCACGTCAGCATCGCTTCCCTGCCGGGGATGGCCGCGCGCACCGTCACCGTGTCTTCTGCCGCCAAATCCTTCAACTGCACCGGGTGGAAGACCGGCTGGGCCATTGCGGAGCCTGCGCTTCTCGATGGCGTCATCAAAGCCAAGCAATTCACCACCTTCGTCTCCACCACGCCCTTTCAGCCCGCCGTGGCCCACGCCCTGCGCTACGAACGAGAATGGCTGGACGGCATGGTGGATGAGCTTGCAGAATGCCGCAGCATCCTAGTGGAAGGCCTCAAGCAGCTGGGCTTCCACGTGCATGACACTGGCGGCACCTACTACGTGGTTGCCGATGTCTCCTCGACCGGCATGACCGGCGTGGACTTCTGCATGCAACTCCCAACCACGAAGGGCGTGGCTGCCATCCCGCTTGCTGCCTTCACGGACAACCCTGAGCCATGGAAGTACAAGGTGCGCTTTGCCTTCTGCAAGCGTCCCGAGGTGATACGGGAAGCCGTGCGCCGGCTAACTGCAGAGTCCTAAGAATTCAGGCTCCTAAGCATGCCTTCACCGTCCTGCGCGTTCTTGTCTTTAACGGCTTTCAACCCCTACATTCCGTTCTAGCCTTTAGGAGAACCGGGTTCTACAATCAGCGCGAGTCCCGAAGCAAGGTCTGCCAGCAGCTGCTTCGCCGAGTCCACAGGCGCATTGAGGTAGTCGATCGTCAGCCCGTTGACCAGTGCGGTGACAAGACGAGCACCTTGCTCAGGCGACAGCCCTCGGGCTAACTTTCCGAAACGTTGCGCTACTTCGAGACCTTCAGACACTCGCGCCCGAAACTTCCTCACCTCGGCGTCGTATAAGTCAGCCAGCCATTCGCGCGTCGAGGCAGCAGCTCCCACTATGACCCACACAGCGGAATCCTCGCGCTGGACAGGTCCAATTGGCAAAAGTTCAGCCAGGCGACCGTGGAAGACCGCGTGAAAATCCGTCGCATCGGTTTGTGTAAGGGCCCGCGACTCCTGGCGCTGCAACGACCTGACAAAAGCTTTCGCGATGATATCGTCCCGTTTACCCATCTGGTACTGGACAGTCCCAGGTGCGACGCCAGCCTCAGTGGCGACATTGCGCACGCTCAGGGCATCGAGGCCCTGGCTGACCATCACTCGAATCGCAGCATCAGCGATCACTGCGGTGGTACCGGTGATGGGGGTATTGCGATCAACAGACAAGGAGCTCCAATCTTCCGTGGCTCAAATGCGATGAGCCATTCATAAGTGTAGTTGCACTCACGCATTGCGCCTCATACAATCGTACCAACCGCACGATTAATACGAACGTATTAATCGGGGTTGAGGCCCTTCGCGAAGCTAAGGTCAACCTCCCCTCGAACACCCGACTACTGGAGAATTCCATGTCAGACTTCCTTCCCCTTGCCGGCCTTGCACTCGTAGATAGTTTGAGTGCAGGTACCCTTGTCATTCCTATCGCCATGATTGTTATCTGGCGACGAGTACGTTTAGGCCTATTGGGCACCTATCTCGCTACGATCGCCACGGCCTACTGCGGCCTTGGCATTGCGCTTCTATTAGGATTCGATGCTGCAGTATCGAGACTTTCTGGCGTAAGCGAGACTGACTGGTTCCAGTGGGTGACGCTTGTTCTGGGCGCAGGGCTTTTCATCTTCGGCGTCTTCTCGCCAAACCCCAAAAAGCCCGCGGCCACGCAGACCGCCGGCCCCGAAGTACCGAAGAGTCGCGCCTCCCGCCTTGCACGGGGCGCGTCACTGAGTGCGTCCGGCATGGTAGGGCTTGCGCTAGGTGCTGCCGTTGTCGAGGCTGCAACGATGTTGCCCTACCTAGGCGCAATGGGAATTATCCAGTCTATGTCTTTCGGGTTTAGCGGCAAGGTCGCGCTTATTGCGGGGTACTGCATCATCATGGTCCTTCCGGCAACTCTTATGGCTGTCATTGCAGGCGCAGCAGGGCCGGCTATATTTCCCCGTCTGGAGCGCGCCATCCGTCGGCTGGAGCATGAAGCCAAAGTGACGTTGCTGTGGATTGCGGCAATTGTGGGAGTCTACATGGCGGCATCGAGTGCAGAAGGACTCGGATTGATCGGTTGAGTGCCGGGTTGAACCTTGAGCGATAGCGGCGATTGAAGAGCCCCTTCCTGCAGAGCTAGCCCCGGCCCGTCATAACGGCAGCCGAGGGCTAAGTCTTCTCCACCCCTTCTCCACGCCTTCGTGCGGGTAGTGGCCTGCCAGCAGGATGTATGCATCTTCGTGTCTGTACTTTTAGGCTGCATGCGAAAACAACGAAGAGACCCTTTGAAAGCGGTGGTGCTTTCAAAGGGTCTCTTCTGTGTTTATTGAGTTGTTGTTTTGTTTGGTGTCGGCGGTTTCTTACTCTCCCACAACCTCCCGGTTGCAGTACCATCAGCGTTAGCAGGCTTAGCTTCCGGGTTCGGAATGGGTCCGGGCGTTTCCCTGCTGCTATAGGCCACCGACAAACACTCGAGGCATCTTTGTGCCTGGTTGCGTGTGTTGTGTCAGATACTGTGTAGTGGACGCGAAGCGACAGTGTGTTTCTTGTCTTTATTTGTGTTTATATGTTGACACACTCAATTGTGAGTGTGTGTGTTTGTTTTGGTCTATTAGTACCAGTAGCCTTCACACCTTGCGGTGCGTCCAGGTCTGGCCTATCAACCCCATCGTCTTTGGGGGACCTCAAGTGAAACCTCATCTTAAAACAGGCTTCCCGCTTAGATGCTTTCAGCGGTTATCCCTTCCGTACGTAGCCAACCAGCGATGCTCCTGGCGGAACAACTGGCACACTAGAGGTACGTCCGTCCCGGTCCTCTCGTACTAGGGACAGCCTTCTTCAAGTTTCAACGCGCGCGGCGGATAGAGACCGAACTGTCTCACGACGTTCTGAACCCAGCTCGCGTGCCGCTTTAATGGGCGAACAGCCCAACCCTTGGGACCTACTCCAGCCCCAGGATGCGACGAGCCGACATCGAGGTGCCAAACCATCCCGTCGATATGGACTCTTGGGGAAGATCAGCCTGTTATCCCCGGGGTACCTTTTATCCGTTGAGCGACACCACATCCACAAGTAGGTGCCGGATCACTAGTCCCGACTTTCGTCCCTGTTCGACATGTCTGTCTCACAGTCAAGCTCCCTTGTGCACTTACACTCACCACCTGATTGCCAACCAGGCTGAGGGAACCTTTGGGCGCCTCCGTTACATTTTGGGAGGCAACCGCCCCAGTTAAACTACCCACCAGGCACTGTCCCCAACCCAGATCATGGGCCAAGGTTAGACATCCAATCCGATCAGAGTGGTATTTCAACAACGACTCCACACACACTGGCGTGCATGCATCATAGTCTCCCACCTATCCTACACAAACCGAACCGAACACCAATACCAAGCTATAGTGAAGGTCCCGGGGTCTTTTCGTCCTGCCGCGCGTAACGAGCATCTTTACTCGTAGTGCAATTTCACCGGGCCTGTGGTTGAGACAGCAGAGAAGTCGTTACGCCATTCGTGCAGGTCGGAACTTACCCGACAAGGAATTTCGCTACCTTAGGATGGTTATAGTTACCACCGCCGTTTACTGGGGCTTAAATTCTCAGCTTCGCAGCCAAAAGACTACTAACCGGTCCTCTTAACCTTCCAGCACCGGGCAGGCGTCAGTCCATATACATCAACTTCACGTCTTCGCATGGACCTGTGTTTTTGATAAACAGTCGCTTCCCTCTATTCTCTGCGACCCCACAACCCACCACCAGCGCAAAGACTGGTTTAAGTCATGTGGTCCCCCTTCTCCCGAAGTTACGGGGGCATTTTGCCGAGTTCCTTAACCACAGTTCACCCGAACGCCTTAGTATTTTCAACCTGACCACCTGTGTCGGTTTAGGGTACGGGCCATACATCCACATCGCTAGAGGCTTTTCTCGACAGTACTAGATCACCAACTTCACCCACATTTGGGCTACGCATCACGCCTCAGGCATTACGGTGTGCGGATTTGCCTACACACCACCTCACACGCTTACACCAACAATCCACTAAGCGGCATGGCTACTACACTGTGTCACCCCATCACTTGAACCACACATCAGGCCCCACGACATCAACAACCAACATGTTCAAAGAACACATCAATTATATCCGCGGTGGTTAGTATCAGTGCTTTATCATGGGCGCGGATATACGGGTACCAGAATATCAACTGGTTATCCATCGACTACGCCTGTCGGCCTCGCCTTAGGTCCCGACTCACCCTGGGAAGACGAACTTGACCCAGGAACCCTTAGTCATCCGGCGGGAAGGATTCTCACCTTCCAATTCGTTACTCATGCCTGCATTCTCACTCGCACACACTCCACGCCTCCTTACGGTAACGCTTCAACACATGCACGACGCTCCCCTACCCAAACAAAAAAGTTTGCCGCGGCTTCGGCGGTGTGCTTGAGCCCCACTACATTGTCGGCGCAGGACCACTCGACCAGTGAGCTATTACGCACTCTTTCAAGGATGGCTGCTTCTAAGCCAACCTCCTGGCTGTCTTCGCGATCCCACATCCTTTTCCACTTAGCACACCCTTAGGGGCCTTAACCGGCGATCTGGGCTGTTTCCCTCTCGACTATGAAGCTTATCCCCCACAGTCTCACTGCCGCACAACACAAATTGATGGCATTCGGAGTTTGGCTGACATTGCTAAGATTGTAGTCCCGCTCAACCAACCAGTAGCTCTACCTCCACCAAGCTAATGCGACGCTGCACCTAAATGCATTTCGGGGAGAACCAGCTATCACGGAGTTTGATTGGCCTTTCACCCCTACCCACAGCTCATCCCCGCAGTTTTCAACCTACGTGGGTTCGCGCCTCCACAGCATCTTACTACTGCTTCACACTGGCCATGGGTAGATCACCCCGCTTCGGGTCCAGGACATGCCACTTAAAACACCCCATTAGGATTCGGTTTCCCTACGGCTACCCCACACGGGTTAACCTCGCGACATGCCGCTGACTCGCAGGCTCATTCTTCAAAAGGCACGCCATCACACCATAAAAAGGTGCTCTGACGGATTGTAAGCACATGGTTTCAGGAACTATTTCACTCCCCTCCCGGGGTACTTTTCACCATTCCCTCACGGTACTCATACACTATCGGTCACACTGAGTATTTAGGCTTACCGGGTGGTCCCGGCAGATTCACAGCAGATTCCACGAGCCCGCTGCTACTCGGGCAACCCAACAACCCATGCATTGCAGCCTTCAACTACGGGACTATCACCCTCTACGGTAGGCGTTTCCACACCACTTCACCTAACAACAACACACAAGCAAACCAGTGGTAGCTGATTCACATTGGGGCCCACAACACCGCACACACAACCCCTACCAAGTATCACATGCACACGGTTTAGCCTCATCCACGTTCGTTCGCCACTACTAGCAGAATCATAAATTTTATTTTCTTCTCCTACGGGTACTGAGATGTTTCACTTCCCCGCGTAAACCCCCACAACAGCTATGAATTCACTGAAGGGTAACACCCCATAACAGGTGCCAGGTTTCCCCATTCGGACATCCTCGGATCAACGCTTTATTGACAACTCCCCGAGGCTTAACGCAGCCTTACACGTCCTTCATCGGCTCAGCATGCCAAGGCATCCACCATGCGCCCTAAATAACGAACACACAACCACCACCAACAACCACCACACAACAAGCAGCAATCATCAACAGTGGCGTGAACACACAAAACACAAAAAGAACAAAGAAATCACACAAACCACACACCCACCACAACAACCAACTATAAAAAGCCAGCTGCCACAAGGTAAAAAGCATGCGGTTTAATGCTCGCGTCCACTATACAGTTCTCACACAACACCCCACACAACCCAACAACCACAACCAACAAAGGCCTACACACGGTCATTACCATCATGTGGGTTATACAACCAGGGAACAATGCCCCAGACACCCAACAATGCACCACGTACTTTTAAAAAAAATGTTAGTCAACCATTCTGGTTAAGATGTATCTCCACCCGATTATCATTCGATGGCAGTAGAACAATCGCCTACATCAACCACCACACACATGAGAACAAATACTCACATGCTCATAGCACCAACTGGTGCTTAAAATTAAAGCTCCTTAGAAAGGAGGTGATCCACCCGCACCTTCCGGTACGGGTACCTTGTTACGACTTCGTCCCAATCGCCGATCCCACCTTCGACAGCTCCCTAACAAGTTTAGGCCACTGGCTTCGGGTGTTACCAACTTTCATGACGTGACGGGCGGTGTGTACAAGGCCCGGGAACGTATTCACCGCAGCGTTGCTGATCTGCGATTACTAGCGACTCCGACTTCATGGGGTCGAGTTGCAGACCCCAATCCGAACTAAGGCCGGCTTTCAGCGATTCGCTCCACCTCACAGTGTCGCTGCGCGTTGTACCGACCATTGTAGCATGTGTGAAGCCCTGGACATAAGGGGCATGATGATTTGACGTCATCCCCACCTTCCTCCGAGTTAACCCCGGCAGTCTCTCATGAGTCCCCAACCAAATGCTGGCAACATAAGACAAGGGTTGCGCTCGTTGCGGGACTTAACCCAACATCTCACGACACGAGCTGACGACAACCATGCACCACCTGTACACCAACCACAAGGGACACTACATCTCTGCAGCAATCTGGTGTATGTCAAGCCCAGGTAAGGTTCTTCGCGTTGCATCGAATTAATCCACATGCTCCGCCGCTTGTGCGGGCCCCCGTCAATTCCTTTGAGTTTTAGCCTTGCGGCCGTACTCCCCAGGCGGGGCGCTTAATGCGTTAGCTACGGCACAGAAGACGTGGAAGCCCCCTACACCTAGCGCCCACCGTTTACGGCATGGACTACCAGGGTATCTAATCCTGTTTGCTACCCATGCTTTCGCTCCTCAGCGTCAGTAACTGCCCAGAGACCTGCCTTCGCCATCGGTGTTCCTCCTGATATCTGCGCATTTCACCGCTACACCAGGAATTCCAGTCTCCCCTACAGCACTCAAGTTATGCCCGTATCGCCTGCACGCCCGAAGTTAAGCCCCGGAATTTCACAGACGACGCGACAAACCACCTACGAGCTCTTTACGCCCAGTAATTCCGGACAACGCTCGCACCCTACGTATTACCGCGGCTGCTGGCACGTAGTTAGCCGGTGCTTCTTATACAGGTACCGTCACTTGCGCTTCGTCCCTGTCGAAAGGAGTTTACAACCCGAAGGCCGTCATCCCCCACGCGGCGTCGCTGCATCAGGCTTCCGCCCATTGTGCAATATTCCCCACTGCTGCCTCCCGTAGGAGTCTGGGCCGTATCTCAGTCCCAATGTGGCCGTACACCCTCTCAGGCCGGCTACCCGTCGACGCCTTGGTAGGCCATTACCCCACCAACAAGCTGATAGGCCGCGAGCTCATCTTGCACCGAAAAAAACTTTCCAACCACCACACTAAAGACGGTTCATATCCGGTATTAGACCCAGTTTCCCAAGCTTATCCCAGAGTGCAAGGCAGATCACCCACGTGTTACTCACCCGTTCGCCACTCGAGTACCAGTGCAAGCACTGGCCTTTCCGTTCGACTTGCATGTGTTAAGCACGCCGCCAGCGTTCGTCCTGAGCCAGGATCAAACTCTCCACAAAAAAGGCCGTGAAAAGCCCAAACCTAACAAAAAGAACAAACCACAACAGACCAAAAGGCCTGAACTGGCTATCCAAAAATTACATAAAGAAAAAATCCATCAACCAACCCCCAACCCGACGGGGATATACAGGGAGCCGGTCACGTTAGAAGATTTTAAACAATACGCCCAAACAACTTATGTTATTTACAATGACGCCGCTTGAAAGAAAAGCGCCATCCGGCATACACCAACCGCAACACACATACAACGCATCACGGCCAAAATGAATAAAATCAACCAACAAAAAAGTACATTGGCACACTATTGAGTTCTCAAACATCATCCGCACACTCTTTGCACTGAATCTGTTTATTCATTGCTCTGAGCGGCTGGAGTTCATACTCTAGCCAACAAGTTTAAATCTTGTCAACTGGGAGTTAATCTCCTTGTCACCGGCGTCTCGCGGCGACTCCGATAAATATACGCACACCCCCAACAAACAACAAATCCCCAGGAAGATGCACCTTTTGACACTCTTCCTGGGGCGGTTTTCCTCGCTGTCGGGCAGTCCACCTGAATGTTAATAGCTAGTGGTAACAGGCCAACAGCCCATCCGGGCCATCGATAACAGTGATTGGGGTTTCGAAGATGGGCGTGAGGATCTCATCACGCATGATCTCCTCCGGGCTTCCGAAGGCAACGATGCTCCCGTCCTTGGCCGCACAAATATAGTCGGCATAGCGGGCAGCAAAGTTGATGTCATGGAGGACGATGATGATCGTCCGGCCAAATTCCTTGGCGGCCTTCCGCAAATGCTTCATCATCTCCACGGAGTGTGAGATGTCGAGGTTGTTGAGGGGTTCGTCGAGAAGCACGTAATCCGTTTCCTGGCAGAGCACCATCGCCACGTAGGCGCGCTGGCGCTGGCCGCCGGACAGCTCATCGAGATAGCGATTCTCCAATTCACGCAAGTGGAAGAAGTCAATGTAGCGCGAGACTATCTCTTCATCTTCCGCAGTCAGGCGCCCCTTCGAGTAAGGGAAACGGCCGAAGCTCACCAGCTGGCGCACGGTCAGCTTGGTAATGAAGTGATTCTCCTGGCGCAGGATGGAGAGGATCTTCGCCAAGTCCTGAGATTTCGTGGCGGACACGTCGTAACCGGCGACTTCGATGGTGCCTTCGTCGACGTCGAGAAGCCGGCCAATCATCGTCAGCATCGTGGACTTGCCCGCGCCATTCGGCCCAATCAGCGCAGTGATACCGCCGGAGGGGATCTCCAGATCGATGGGGCCAATGTTGGTCTCACCGGAGTAGGACTTGGAAACTTTGGAAAGCTTGATCACAGCTTGCCCTTTCGCAGAATGACCAGAAGGAAGACACTGCCACCCACGAGCTCGATAATGATGGAGACCACGCCCTGCGCATAGAAGACGTGCTGCATGAGGAAGTAGGCGCCGGTAAGAACAGCAAAGGCTGTGGCAATTGCCATTGGGAACAAAAAACGGTGGTCATACGTCTCCGCCGCCTGGTAGGCCAAGGTCGCCACGAGGAAGCCAAGGAAGGTCATAGGCCCTACAAGCGCGGTGCTCGTCGCCATAAGAATGGAGACCAAAATCAGGGTATAAATTGCATTGACCTTGTGGTTGACACCAAGGTTCGTCGCAGCATCGCGGCCCAGAGCTAGCACGTTGAGCTGGCGGGAGTTCAGATACATCAGCAGTGTCACGGCGAGAACCAGCGGAATGGCGATGGGATAGTACTCGCTCTCCGCGTTATTCACGGAACCGAAAAGGCGTGCAGTCAGCACATCGAATTCGCTGGGTGTCAGCATGCGCTGCATAAACGTCGAGAGCGATCCCAGGCCTCCACCGATAATGATGCCGACCAGCAACATCGCATGCATATTGTTGCGGCGGCTGGTCAGCAGCCATGAGTACAGCACGAGGGATAGGGCCACCATGAGCACAAGCTGTACAAGGAAGGTTCCCATGTTGCGGGCCTGAGTTAGACCGGAGGCGCCAAGGAAAAAGATCGTGGCTGTATTAATTGCTACGTACAAGGACTCAAACCCCATGATGGAAGGAGTGAGAATCCGGTTGTTGGTCACCGTATGGAAAGCCACCGTAGCCACGGCCTGGCATACGGCGACGATCGCCATGGCCGTCACTGCATCAGCGCGGCGACGTGCAATGAGCCACCATTTGCGGGTGCCAAATTCCATGGGGTTGTCGTAGGCCAAGAGCCCAAAGGCGAAGGCCAAACCAGCGACAATCAGTACGCAGAGGATGATCCAGTATTTTCGTGCCGCAGCAGCAGACTGGAAGCTTCCCACGTTCCGCTGGGCACGTGACGTTTGCACAGGTTCCTTCGTCGCTGGGATAGAGATACTTACGCTCACTTGGTCGACCTCACGATCAAGACGACGAACACGATAGCACCCACAATGCCCAGGATGACTGATACGGGCATTTCAAACGGGGAAATAATGGTGCGGCCGATGAGGTCGCATAAGGTCACCGTGGCGATACCGAGCAGGCAGACCCACGGGAGGTTAGAGCGCAGGTCATCGCCGCGCAGCATGCTCACTACGTTGGGCACGATAAGACCGAGGAACGGCAATGCGCCGACGACGACGGTAACAACACCCGTCGCCACGGCGATGAGCCCGGTTCCCAGCAGAATCATCCGCTGATAGTTCAACCCAATATTGGTGGCGATATCCTCACCCAGCCCAGCGACGGTGAGTTTGTCAGCATAGAAATACACAGCCACCAAAACCAGCAGCACGATCCACAGGACTTCGTACTGTCCTTCATAGACAGAGGTAAAGGATCCCATGAACCAGATGCCGAGCTGCTGCAAGGTATCCGTCGCTAGCGCCACGTAGGAAGACACCGCACTGACGACCGCGCCCAGCATGATGCCGATGATCGGCACGATGAGTGAAGAGCGCAACGCCACACGGCGCAAGAACGCGAAGAACACCATGGTGCCCACAAATGCGAAGAGCACCGAAATGATCATCTTCACCAGCACCGATGCGTGCGGGAAGAGGATTAAAGAAAAAAGCAAGCCAAGACCTGCCCACTCAGTGGTACCCGTCGTCGTGGGTTCCACGAAGCGGTTTTGAGTCAGCAGCTGCATAACCAAACCGCTCATTGCCATCGCAGCGCCCGCCAAAACGAGCGCCACGGTACGCGGTATGCGGGTGGTGAAGAACATGTCCCAGCCATCCTCATTATCGAGGATGCTGTACTCGCCCACCATGAGGGAAAGGAGGAGTAGCGCGACGACGCCAAGTACGCCAAGGCCCAGCTTCCAGGTCAGCACAGAACCGCGCGAACTGCGCTTGTTCGCGGCTGGCCGCTGGGACGCAGCGCTACTCTTCACCGTCACGTTGTGAATCTTCTCCTTCGCTAACGCAGAACTGTTTAGGCTTGGGCCTTCTCGAAGGCGTCGGCAAGCGCGTTCAAGATCTCGGTGTAGGTAATGATGGACTCATCAATGTAGGTGTCATTCGGCGCCACGTAAACGTTGCCGTCCTTTACCGCGCTCACGCTCTTCAGCGCCGCATTGTCCTTGACCAGCTTCTCACCCGGGGTGACCTGCTCGCCTTCCTTGGAAATGGCAGCGTCGCGGTCCATAACGAGGATCCAATCCGGGTTGGACTGAGCAATCGCCTCGACGGAAATATCATCGCCCTCGTGGTCGTCAGAAGCATTGTCGACCTCTAGGGCCGGGGTCAGGCCGAGCAAGTCGAAGACCGGCCCATACACGCGCCCGATGCCAGGAGCGATGTAGCCGATTTCACCACCGGAGGTATTCACGGCCATCACCTTCTGCTCAGGGTCATAGGCCTTCTTGGCACGCTCGGCGGCAGCGTCGAAGTCCGCGATGAGCTTTTCGGCGTCTTCCTCGTGGCCAAAGACCTGGCCCAGCGCCTCGGTGTGGCGCTTGAGCTCTTCGAAGAAGTCCTTGTCATCGCGCGGCTCGAAGTCAACAACTGGAACATCTTCGAGCAGCTTCTCGATGTCCTCCTGGTGCTGCTCGAAACGCTGGCCGTTCCACACCACGTCCGGCTCCGCTGCGACGAGGCTTTCCAGATCCGGTTCCTTATGGGAGCCCAGATCAACCTCGACGGTGTCCTTGTTGTAGGTATCACGCAGGGACTTCGGCACCAGCGGAAGCGGCGCGGCGGCAAGGTCGATATCCCACTGAGCCAGAACGGAGAAAGCGCGGTTATCCGTCACCGCGGGGTTCTCTACCGGCAGCGCGACCTCCTTCGAACCAAAGTTATCCTCCAGCGTAATCGTGGAGGAGTCCGCGGCTGCGGAGTTGGTCGGCTCAGCAGAATCCTGGGATTGGTTTGCGGAGCAACCCGTTAGAGCGAGCGCAGCCACGGAGAGGGTGGCGGCAACTTTGGTGACGGTCGCGCCTGCGGCACGGCGAGAAAGAGTAAACATAGTTTCCTTGCATATTAGGTGTGGCTAACCACAGCTGGCAAATAATGTCAGCGCATAACCTAACCTATGTAAGGCTTACCTTTCAAGCACACAATTGTTTCTTAATTCATCACGGGGGTACGCATACGCTGGGCGACGCCCCGTGACGTGCCATTACAAGGACGTGGCCCGCTACCCCTTCTCCGCGATGAGATCGGTCACCGATACGGGCCCTTCCCTATCAAAGTCTTCCTGCGCCGCGCGGCGAAAGTCCGAGTCCGCCAAGAAATCTAGCGCTACTTGCGCCAACCCGGCAGCCGAATCGACAGCCGCATCCACCGCCTGCGGCGTGGCCGCCCAGCGGGCGAAGTCCTCGGTATGCAAGGCCACGTCGGTAGGCGAAACCTGCACCATCGGGTGCAAACCCGGAACGAGGTGGGAGACGTTGCCGAAGTCCGTCGAGGCAGCCACCGTATCCGGAACCGTCCCCGCCGGCAGCGCAGTGCGCCCCCGGCGCGCTTGCGTCGCCGTCCAGCGGTCCACCAGCGCCGCATTGTTGCGCACGGGCAGCGTCATCGGATGCTCGTCCCAATCCACATCCACCTCAACGCCGGCCATGAGCGCTGCACCCTGGACGATGTCTTCCACCCTGGCGGACAGATCCATGAGCGTGCGCGTTCCCAACGAGCGCACGTAAATAGTCATCTCCGCCTCGCTCGGAATAATGGAAGGGCGATCGCCACCGCTCATGATGGCGTGCACGCGATCCGAAGGCGGCATCTGCTGCCGCATCAGACCAATGCCCTGGTAGGCCAAGCTCGCGGCGTCGAGGGCGTTGCGCCCCATGAAGGGCTGGGAGCTCGCATGTGCAGCCACACCACGAAATGTCACACGCAAGATGCGGCGGCCTACCCAGGCGTGCGCGCCGATGTCATAACCAAAGCCATGGATCATCACTGCGGCATCCACGCCGTCGAGGCTGCCTCCGCGAATCATGTATTCCTTGCCGGAATGACCTTCCTCCGCAGGGGTTCCCTGGAGAAGTATGCGGCCGGATAAGGAAGGGGTGGCGTCGTCCAGCACGGCAGTAGCCGCCAAGAATCCAGTAACACCCGCCGCGGCGATGACATTGTGCCCACACGCGTGCCCAATATGCGGCAGGGCATCATACTCCGCAAGGATGGCCACGGTGGGATGCTGCTCGGGATTGAAATCCGGGCTCCGCCACGAGGCTTCGAACGCGGTCTCCACACCATAGACCCCGCGGCGCGTGGAAAAACCATGCTCCTCCACGAGGTCCGCGAGTACCGACATGGAGCGATGCTCCTCAAAAGCGGTTTCGGGGTGGGCGTGCAGATCCGCAACGATGTGCGCTGCCTGCTCCCGCAGGACATCTGCCTGTGCGGCAGCAGCGTCCCAGAGCCGCGATTGGCCCGGGTAGTCCTCTCCGTGCTTTTCCGGTGGGGCGGCGGACGCCACGCGCTTGGCGACGCCCTCCTCCATCGCCTCCAAATACGCTGTCGACGGATTGTTGCGTTCGTCCATTCGATTAACCAATCATGACGTTGTTGCCCGGTCCCAGCGGAAGATCCACATAGAACCAGATGGCCAGCAGAATTGCCCACGCGGTAAAGAACGGGATAACGAAGGGCACGAGGCGCGACATCAGTGTCCCCAGGCCCGCCCCGCGCTCATAGCGCTGGAGGAAGCCAAGCATGACGATCATGTACGGGTTCAGCGGGGTGATGATCTGGGTCGCGGAATCACCAACGCGGAACGCACCCTGAATGAAGGCCGGTTCATAACCCAGCAGGGCAAACATCGGAACGAAGACCGCTGCCATGAGCGTCCACATGGAAGAACCGGAAATGATCAGCAGGTTCAGGCACGACGCGAGCGCGATGAAGGCGAAGATGGCCGGGAAGCCGGTAAGCCCAATGGACTCGAGGAAGGCCGCACCCTTCACGGCAGTAAAGGTACCGATACCGGTCCACGCAAAGAGCGCCACGAACTGACCCAGGATGAAGGCCAGAATAAGGAAGCTCATCATGTCTTTGAGAGCACCGATCATCATGTTCACGACGTCGGTGATCCCCTTGACCGTGCCCACGACCTTGCCGTAGACCACGCCAAGCACCAAGAAGTAGGCAAAGACGATGAAGACGATGGAATTCAGCAGCGGGGACTTGGGCAAGAAGCTGCCCTCTTCATTGCGCCACGGCGATTCCGGCAGAAGGACTGCGAAGAGGATGATGGCGGTGAGGATAACCGTGGCCACACCGGACCAGATAAGGCCCTTGGATTCGGCCGGGCGCAGTTCGGCGGTGAGCTCCTCGCCGTTTTCATCGCGGTCACCGCGCTCAGCGGCATCCTCGGGATCAATATCTTCCTCGGTGGGAACTTCCTGCTTCCACATGCGCGGCTCGATGACCTTGTCGATGATGAATCCAGCAAGCACACCGAGCACGATGGAAGAAGCCACGTTGAAGTAGTAATTCGACATGGCGTTAACCGGCGCGAACTCGGTATCTGGCAGAGTCTCCATGACTGCGGTCGTAATACCGGCAAAGAGGGCATCCAGGGAGGTGGGCACCAAGGCAGTGGAATAACCAGCGCCCACGGCGGCGAAGCCACCAATCAGACCTGCCACTGGGTGGCGGCCCGCGGCTTTGAAGACCATCGCGGCCAGCGGCGGAACAATGACGAAGGCGGCATCCGCCATGACGGAAGCGGTCACGCCGATAACGCCGACGGCGTACGGAAGCAGCCAGGGCTTGGCGGAACCAAAGAGCTTGCGAATCAACGCAGAGAGCATGCCGGAGCGCTCCGCCACACCCACCGCCAGCATGATGGGCAGCACCGTCACCAGCGGCGGGAAGTTGATGTAGTTCTCACCCATTGTCGTGGTGAACCACGTCAGTCCCTCACCGGTGAAGAGACCCTTCACCGGCTGAATCTCATCCGATCCGGGAATCTTAATCTCCACGCCCATCTTGGCCATGATGGTGGAGAGGACACCGGTAATTAGGAAGAGGATTAAGAAGATGGTGAAGGGCTCCGGCAGCTTGTTGCCGATGTACTCGACACCGTTGAGGAATTTATCCAGCATTCCCCCGCTGGATTGCTGGCTCGATTTTTGCTCGGCCTTGGCGGGATTTGCTTTCGACTTCTCCGTGGTGCCGGCGCCGCCTTTCGGCGCCGTATTGGATGGGCTGTTCATGGGTACTCCTGTCGTAGGGGTCAGTCCCAGTGCTCCACGTCACACTGTTGGGGAAAGGCTACCACGGGAATGTAACTTGGGTAACAAATATTTTCCTTCTTCGTCACATTTTCCCGGCCAGCCGTCCTCCGCTTTCGCCCCGCGCCCCTACACCCCTCACGGGATTCTCATTACGCTCACTGCAAATAGCGCCCCAAATTCGACGCCGTTTTTAGCCCCTTATCTACCGTGAACAACACTGAGAGGTGTCCATTAGCCCTGAGTTGGCAATGATGCTCGCTTTTCACGATTTTGTTGGAGACTATCTGCGCTCCCAACGGACTTCGCCGTCAACGACCTGTGCCGTGGGGCTCATCCCTGCATAGGCAGCGACATGCTGTGAGGCTAAGTGCTCGGGATGGATATGAGCGATGAGATGCGTAATGCCTCGCTCCGCAAGATAAGCGCTAAGCAGTTTCACAGCTTCCTTGGCGTATCCATGCCCCTGCCACTGTTTCCCAATCACCCATGCGATCTCCGTCGCATCACCGCTGCGGGGCACAGTCGCCTGGACGTAACCTATCGGTTGCTTACTCGAACCGAGGGTGACGATGAGATTGATCCATTCTTCGGTACCGTCGCTCGAGCCGCCTCGGGTTTGGAACGCGTACCGTCGCGCAAGCTCATCAGCAGAAGGCGGCTCACCACCCGTAAACGTGTACAGGGCACGGCTGGAAAGCACAGTAGCCATCTCGGTAGCATCCTCGACACGAAGCGGCCTTAAGTCGATAGGCATCTTTATCGCCATAGTTCACCACGCAAGATTTGATCAGTCACTAGAACATTAACGCTTCTGCTGACGACGAAGTTCCGAGCGCCCTCTCACCAAGAGCGCTTTTCACCCATCGCTACACTCACGGTAAATAGTGGCCCAAAATCGACCGTTTTTAGCACCTTATCTACCGTGAGCGTCGTCGGCTTCCCAGACGTCACTCCCCGCATTCAGCGTCGTCAACGCTCGAGGGCACCAGCCCATAAAGCCGGGCGAAAGGATCCCACTCGCAATCGCGATGCGGCTCGAATTCCGCAAAGTTGGCAGCGTCGATGGCAACAGCTTCGGAGCTGAGGTACTCAATGAGTGCGACCGTCATATCCATCCCCGCCGCCACGCCTGAGGAAGTCCACCGATTACGGTCCTGCACCCACCGCGCCTTGGGCTTCCAAATCACGGACTCCCCGAAGGAGCTCGCCCACGCAAAGGCACGCTTGTTGCTCGTCGCGGCGTAGCCTTCCAAAAGCCCCGCTGCCGCCAAGACCGCAGAACCCGTGCACACGGAGGCAACCCACGGTGCTTGTGCGCCCAACCCACGAAGCCACGACAGAAAAGATTCGTCCCCTACGAGCTGCCGGGTTCCTTTACCGCCGGGAACGAGGAGAGCGTCGGTCGGCCCAATCTGCCCATAAGAAATCGTCGGCACCACTTCCACGCCCTGCGAGCTTGCAACTGGCTCGCCCGTCGGCCCGGCGAAAACCACGGTGATGTCAGGCACCGCTTGAAGCAGCTGGACGGGTCCGAAGACGTCGAGAAGCTCAAAGCCTTCAAACAAGACGACAGCGATGCGGAGAGATTCGGTATCCATGCGGCCATCCTAAAGCAGGCCCTATGAGCACGGACGAGCATCTGGGACCCGGGTTCAATTCCCGGCGGCTCCACACACGAAGAGACCCCAGATAGAACGCTTTCTAACTGGGGATTTTGGCGGAGCAGCCTTAGACCGTGACAATCTGCTGATGGGGCGCTACCCTGGTTGTTGATACGTCACCAATAGGAGTGTTTAGCCAATGAAAGCATTCGGATTCTTAAGCTTCGGACACTACGCCTTCGGCGGCCAGCGTGGACCGTCCGCCGAAAAAGTCGCGAAGATCCACCTGGAAATCGCCCAGGCTGCAGATGAGATCGGCGTGAACAACGCGTCTTTCCGCGTCCACCACTTCGTACCGCAAGCCTCAGCCCCCATGCCGCTACTCGGCGCAGTCGCCGCCACCACCAAGAACATCGAGGTGGGTACCGGCGTGATCGACATGCGCTACGAAAACCCACTTTACCTCGCCGAAGAGGCCGCCTCCCTCTACCAGCTCTCCGGCGGCCGCGTGGCCCTGGGTGTCTCTCGCGGCGCCCCGGAGGTTGCCGAGCGCGGTTGGGAGGCTTTCGGCTACAAGGGCGAGGCCCCCAACGGCGCGGACGTGGCGCGCGACCACCTCGAGGCGTTCATGGCCGCGGTGGACGGCAACGGGTTTGCCACCGCCGCACCCCTAGACCGCCAGTACCCAAATATGTTTCAGCCAGGCTCCACCCTCCCCGTCTTCCCCACGGCATCTGAGCTGCGCAAGCACATCTTCTACGGCTCCGGCACTCACACTTCGGCAGAGCAGACCGCGAAGGACGGGCTGAACTTGATGTCTTCCACCCTGGTTTCCGAGACCACCGCCGCGACCTTGGGTGAGATCCAGGCGGACCAGATCAGCCGCTACCGTGCCACATGGAAGGAAGCGGGCCACGACTGGACCCCGCGCGTGTCCGTCTCCCGTTCCATCTTCCCCATCGTGGACGGCGCCGATATGCAGCGTTTCGGCATGCACGCCTCCGGCTCCGACCAAGTAGGCGTGCTGCCCGACGCCGGCGCTTCCACATTCGGCCGCACGTATGCCGCCGAGCCTGACAAGCTCATCGAGCAGCTCAAGGCCGACTCGGCCGTGATGTCCGCCGACACCCTGCTGATCACCATCCCGACCGGCATGGGTGTGGACGTCAACGTGAAGATTCTCGAAAACTTCGCAACCCATGTCGCCCCTGCGCTGGGCTGGCAGCCAAATACCGAGGGCCCGGTCACCGGTTACCCGATCGACTAATCCGCCCCCTTCACACAAGAAACCCGCTGGCCGTTATGGCCAGCGGGTTTGCTGCTATTTGTGGAGCCGCCGGGAATTGAACCCGGGTCCTTCGTCACCTCGCCAGGGCTTCTCCGTGCGCAGTCTGCACAGGATCTCTACTCGGCCCTCCGGCTCGGGCAAACTCGCTCCGGATGATGGGCCCAGTTGCTCTTAAAGTCCCCAACCGGCCGAACAACAAACCGGTCAGGCAAGTTCCCTAGTCGATGCCAGGATCTAGGTCAGGAACCAAACCTAGGCTGACAGACACGCGTCGCTGAAATTAGGCAGCGAGGGCGTAGTCACGCTGAGAGTTCTTCTCTGCGTTTATTGGTTGCTACGACGCTTAACGGTGGTCTCTAGCCTGCACCGGCACGCTTCCCCTGGCTCAATGTACGAAGTCGAAACCATGTCGACCCCTCGATTACACATTGCTGTGAAAGCTGCGCAGCACGCGCCTCTGCGCGCCCTACGGTTCGTTCAACGCTACTGCACCCGCCCCTATTCCCGCAAGCTTCACCCCAGGCCACATGAGGCATAGCTTTCATAAGCACCCCCTTGTGATTAACATCAACTTAAACGCTGTTAAGGTGTGTGAGTCCTATTCACCTACTTTGTTAAAGGCTGCAAAGTGAGCGCAACCACCGAAACCTCTAGCTCCCAAGAAACCGCCCACCATCAAGCGAGCAATACCGAATGGGCCATCTCCCTCTTTGGTACCGCCGTGGGCGCCGGCATTTTGTTCCTTCCCATCAACGCCGGCAGCTTCGGCTTCTGGCCGCTACTCGTGGCAACCATCCTGATCGGCCCGATGACGTACTTCTCCCACCGCGGGCTCGCCCGCATGATTTGTGCGTCGCCACGCCAGGGTGAGGACATCACCGCGGTGGTCACGGACTACTTCGGCAAAAGCGCAGGATTTATCATCTCGGTGGTTTATTTCTGCGCAATTTTCCCCATCGTCCTCATTTATGGCGTTTCGATCACCAATACGGTTGATAGTTTCATCGTCAACCAGCTACACGGGCCCTCGGTTCCGCGTCCTCTATTGTCGTTCCTTCTCGTGGGCATCATGACCATCGTCTTCGCCTTCGGCCAACGCATCGTGCTCGCCGTGACGCAGTTCTTGGTCTACCCGCTGATCTTCTGCCTCGGCGCGCTGTCCATCTACCTCATCCCGCGCTGGGACGTCGCTTCCTTCATGGAGGTGGGCAACAGTGATTGGCGCATCGTCGGCTCCGTTGCGCTTATCATCCCCGTGCTGGTGTTTTCCTTTAACCACTCCCCCGCGATTTCCCAGTTCTCCTTGGCCATGGTCGCCGCACACGGCCGCGAGAAGAGCTCGGAGAACGCCTCGCGCGCGCTGGCACTAACCGCAATTCTGCTCACCGTATTCACCATGTTCTTCGTGTGGTCCTGTACCCTCACGCTTGGTGCGGACGGTCTCGCCGAGGCCCGCGAGCAAAACCTGCCGGTCCTGTCTTACCTGGCCAACGTCACC
The DNA here is from genome assembly GCF_046895345.1 of Corynebacterium aurimucosum. GTDB lineage: Bacteria > Actinomycetota > Actinomycetes > Mycobacteriales > Mycobacteriaceae > Corynebacterium > Corynebacterium aurimucosum_G. The sequence goes on from NZ_CP160096.1 coordinate 1,429,132, forward strand.
GGTGTCCCGGTCTTGGCTTTCCTCTCCCCGATCATCGCGATGATTGCGATTATCTCCTCCTACTTCGGCCACGTGCTGGGAGCTACCGAGGGCGGCAACTTCCTGCTGCGCAGCGCCGCGCCGCGCGCCACCGAGAAGCTCTCGGAAAAGCAGCTCAACTCCATCATGCACGGCATCATCTTTGTCTGTGCGTGGATCGTGGCCATCATCGACCCTTCAATTCTGGGTCTCATCGAGGCCATCGGCGGCCCCTTCATCGCCTCGATCCTGTACCTGCTGCCGATGTATGCCATCCACCGCATCGACGCTCTGAAGCAATTCCGCGGCCGCCCCAGCAACGTCTTCGTCGTCATCACGGGTCTCATCGCCGTGGGCGCCACCATCTGGAGCCTTTTCTCCTAGCGTTCCTCTAACCACGCCTTCAAAACAGTGGCGTGGTTGACCTCGCGGTCCTTGGCGGCGAAAAGTAGGGTGACGTCACCATCCTCCGCTAGTTGGCGCAAGCGCGCCAACTCCTCGCCGTCGTTCTCGTCGAGCTCCGCACGATAGCGCCGGGCAAATTCCTCGAAGGTGTCAGCATCGTGCCCCCACCACTTACGCAACCCCGGGCTGGGCGCGACATCCTTGAACCAGTGGTCATAGGACAGACGCTCCTTGGCCACGACACGGGGCCAGAGCTTATCGACGAGCACCGCTACCCCACGCGGCTGCTCACCTTCCCGAATAACATCATGAACCTTAGCCGTATAAATCATGGCTTCCAGGTTAGGCGTTAATCCCCTTTACGCGGCGGCCCAGCTCGCGGGTGATGTCGCGGTCCTGGTCGCGGCGCTTGATTGCTTCGCGCTTGTCGTAGTCCTGCTTACCCTTGGCCAAACCGAGCTCGCACTTGGCGCGGCCGTCCTTCAGATACACCTTGAGCGGGATCAGCGTCTTATTGCCGTCGCGCACCTGGCCCATGAGCTTGTCAATCTCCCTGCGGTGCAACAGCAGCTTGCGTGTGCGCTTGGGCGAGTGATTCGTCCACGAGCCTTGGGAATACTCCGGGATGTGGAGGTTGCGGATATAGACCTCGCCGTCGTCAATGGTGGCGAAGGCATCTGCCAAGGAGATTTTACCTTCGCGCATCGACTTAATTTCGGTGCCCACGAGCACCATGCCGCATTCCAGGGTGTCGAGGATGGTGTAGTCGTGGCGGGCACGTCGGTTGGTGGCCAAGGTCGAGTTATTGTCGACGGCCGCCTTTTTCTTCTTTGCCTTCTTCGCCATAGTTCGAACTATATTACGCTACTGCCAGGCACAGCCCACAACAGGCCTGTTGGCCTATGTCCGCACGTAGGCGCGCATGGTCACCTGCGCGGTCAGTGCAGCGCACAGGATTGCCACAAGCCCCACGATAGGCAGAGCCGTCCACACGTCGCCTGCGGTCACCGGGGCCAGAAGCTGGTTGTGGTACAGGTCCTTCAGCGCGGGATCGATCACCGTGTTCTTTCCTACGATGACGCCTATCCCGGCGAGAACGACACCACCGACGGCGCCGAGGACCGCCTCCATGATGAAGGGGGCGTGGGTCACCCACCGCGATGCGCCGACGATGCGCATAATCGCGGTCTCTCGCTGGCGCTGATAGGCGGCGATCTGCACCATGTTCGCGATCAGCATGATGGCGGCCAGCGCCATGACAGCAGCTAAGACGAAGGTGGCATTCCGGATGGCGTCGAGGTTGCCTGCGGCGCTGCGGACCTCCTCTTGTTGGTCGATGATGTCGCTAACGGCAGGGTCGGACGCGATGGCGTCGATTGGCGCGGTATCCGTCGGATCCTTCAGCCGCACATGGAAGGCCGCCGGCAGCGCATCCGGGGAGGTTTCCTCAACCATGACTGGATCAGTTTCCTTGAACAGTTCCACAAAGCGCTCGTAGGAATCCTCACGGTTGCGGTAGCTGACGGACTCGATATCTTCATCCGCCTCTAGCTTCTTCTTCAGCCCGGCGCAGGCGGAGTCCTTGCACTGCGGATCGTTGGCAGAAATATCCTCGTTGAGCTGGACCATGACCTCGACGCGTTCGAGGTAGATGTTTTTGGTTTCGTTGGTCATCTGGGTAACCAGCACACCAGCCACCACAAGCGCCACCGAAATGGCCGTGGTGATCACCATGGCGATAGTCATGGTGATGTTACGCCCTAGCCCTTTAAAAGCTTCCCTGAATACAAAGCCCAGATTCACCTAGACCGCCTCCCCGTACATCGCGCTCTTCTCATCGCGCACCAGCGTGCCGTTGTGCAGCTCAATGACGCGCTGGCGGGCCTCGTTAACTGCGCGCGCATTGTGCGTCGACATCACCACGGTGGTTCCGCGGCGGTTGATCTTGGTGAGCAAGGCCATGATCTCCGCAGCCGTGGAGGGATCAAGGTTGCCCGTGGGCTCGTCGGCAAGCAGCAACTTGGGACGGTTAACAAAGGCCCGCGCAATCGCCACGCGCTGCTGCTCACCGCCGGAGAGTTCATGCGGCATGCGATGCTGCTTGGCACCCAGGCCGACCATGTCGAGGACCTCGGGGACTTGCTTGGCAATCCGCGCCTTGCGTTTGCCGATGACTTCCAAGGCAAAGGCCACGTTGTCATAAACGTTCAGCTTGGGCAGCAGGCGAAAGTCCTGGAAAACGTAGCCGATGGACTGGCGCAGGCGGTTGACCTCGCGCCCCTTCAACGCGTTGACGTGGAAGTCCCCGAAGTAGATATCTCCCGAGCTGACATTGGTTTCGCGCACCATGAGCTGGAGGAAGGTCGACTTGCCGGAGCCGGACGGGCCGATGAGAAAGACGAATTCTCCGTCTTCAATCTCAAAGGACACGTTGTCCAACGCGGGCCTTGTGGAGGTCGGATAGACCTTGGACACATTCTCAAAAGTGATCACTTAAGCCACATTAGCAACATTTGTTACTCGGGCCTAGGCCTCCTGCTGCGCCATACGCCACCGGACCCCGGATTCCAGGAAACCATCGATATCACCATCCAAGACCTTGGAGGGATCCCCCACCTCATAGTTCGTGCGCAGATCCTTGACCATCTGGTACGGGTGCAGCACATAAGAACGCATCTGATTACCCCAGGAAGCATTGCCACCCGCACCCAGCGCATCGAGCTCCGCGCGCTCCTCTTGGCGCTTGCGCTCCAGCAGCTTCGCCTGCAGCACGCGCATAGCAGAGGCCTTGTTCTGGATCTGGGACTTTTCGTTCTGACAGGTCACCACGATGCCGGTCGGGATGTGCGTCAAGCGCACCGCCGAATCCGTTGTGTTGACCGACTGTCCGCCCGGGCCCGAGGAACGGTAGACGTCCACGCGCACCTCCGAATCCGGCACTTCGATGGAGTCGGTTTGCTCCACCACCGGCAGCACCTCGACCTCCGCGAAGGAAGTCTGGCGGCGGGCCTGGTTATCAAAAGGAGAAATACGCACGAGGCGGTGCGCGCCCTGCTCCACGGAAAGCTGGCCATACATGTATTCGCCATGCACCACGAAAGTGGCGGACTTAATGCCGGCCTCTTCGGCATAGGAGATGTCGTAGACATCGACCTTGTGCCCGTGCTTTTCCGCCCAGCGCGTGTACATGCGCATGAGCATCTCCGCCCAGTCCGCGGCATCCACACCACCCGCGCCGGAGCGGATGTTGATGACCGCCTCGCGCTCGTCATATTCGCCGGAGAGCATCGTGGTTACCTCAAGCGCCTCAATGGCCAAGCCAAGCTCTTTCAGCTCCGTGTCCACGAGTTCTTTGGAGGCCTCATCGCCTTCCTCCTCCGCGAGCTCAGACATGACCGGAAGGTCCTCGATCCGCCCGCGCAAAGAATTCAGCTTGCGCAGTTTTGCTTGCTGCGCCGAGAGCTCCGAGGTCACCTTCTGCGCATGGTCGGGGTCATCCCACAGCGACGGGTCCCCAGCCTGGGCCTCAAGCTCGCGCACGCGCTCGGACACCGCCTCCGGGTCCATCACCTTTTCAATGGAGGTCAAAGTGGCGCTGAGTTCCTCAAGTCGTACTGTTTGTTCCGGACGCATAGCCCCCTACTCTACTTATTCTTTCTCCCTGATTAGCCATCGGCCGCGTTTAGCGCGACAATAGGCGGCATGAGTGACCAGCCAAGCCTCACCGAGATGATCGATGCCATCATCAAGACCTTCATCGTCGCCCACGCAGACGATACCGACGCCCACCTTGCCCAGGCACTTGTTTATAACGCAGGCCGCCTGGCCTGGCGCCTGCGCGAGCAGGGAGTAGACATAGAGCAAAAGACCTCCGTCTCTGATGTCGTCACCGACGCTGACTTCGCCGCCGAGCGTTTCGTCGCCGGTGTGCTCGAAGCCCTGCGCGGAGAGGACGGCATCGTGGGCGAAGAGGGTGCCAACCGCGAGTCGAAGTCCAGCCGGACCTGGGTCATCGACCCCGTCGACGGCACCTACAACTTTGCCTCCGGATCCGATTATTGGTGCTCTGCGCTCGCGCTTGTCGACGCTGAAGGGGTCATCCTCGGCGCCGTCCACCGCCCCGCCATGGGCTATACCTGGTTCGGCGGCCGTGACTTCCCCACCAGTCTGGACGGCAAAGAGGTCACCACGCTCGCCGACACCCCCGCCGACAAGCTGTGCTTGTCGACGTACCTGCACCCTACGTCCATGACGGATCCCGCAATCGCTTCCGCCTGGGAAAAAGTAGCCCCGCACTTCGCTACCGTCCGCATGTTGGGTGCGGGCTCCGTGGATCTCTCCTGCGTGGCGGATGGTACGTGGGGAGCGTGGATGCAGCACTCCGTCAAGGACTGGGATTGGTTCCCGGGCCAGGCACTGGTGCTGGCCGCCGGCGGCGCGGCGCGCAAGGTTGAAGCCGGCGGTGTGGAATGGTGTATCGCGGGTAATAAACAGGTAGTTGATCAGATGGAGGAATGGCTCCGTGGGTAAGTACAAAGAAGACCTCGGCTTGGCATTGGAGATGGCAGGCCATGCGGACGCCATTACGATGCACCGTTTTGAGGCTGCAGACCTGTCCGTCAAGGAAAAACCGGACATGACGCCGGTCTCCGATGCGGATCTGGCCTGCGAAAAGGCAATCCGTGAGGCTCTGAAGCGCTCGCGTCCACGCGATGAAGTGCTGGGGGAGGAATTCGGCGGCGAGGCCTGCTTCGAGGGCCGCCAGTGGGTAATCGATCCCATCGACGGCACCAAGAACTTCGTGCGTGGCGTCCCTGTCTGGGCCACGCTTATCGCTCTCCTCGAAGACGGTGAACCCGTCGTCTCCGTCATTTCCGCCCCCGCTTTGCGCCGCCGCTGGTACGCGGCCAAAGGTGGCGGCGCCTACCGAGTCTTCGGTGGGGAGCCGAAACGCCTGCGCGTTTCCGAGGTCTCCAAACTGGGAGATGCCTCCCTGGCCATGAGCTCCTTGTCTGGGTGGCGGCCGAACCGCGACGCTTTCATCTCATTCACGGACAAGGTGTGGCGTCTGCGCGGCTACGGCGACTTCTGGAACTACTGCCTCGTAGCCGAAGGCGCCGTCGACATCGCTGCCGAGCCCGAAGTCTCCCTCTGGGACCTAGCAGCCCCAGCGCTTCTTGTGACTGAGGCCGGTGGCCGCTTCACCAACGTCCGCGGCGAAGACGGCCCCCACGGCGGCTCAGCGCTGGCCTCCAACGCCAAGCTTCACGACGCCACCCTCAGCGCCTTGTCCTAGCTTCTGCGCGGCGCCGCGGGCCGGCACCGGCCTGCGAACCGTGCCGCATAGAGGTCGCTTCGATCAAATAGTGCCCCAGATCTTTAAAGATCTGGGGCACTATTTGTTAGAAACGTACTTCTAATTCTCCGGAAGCATGAATCCAGAACCTACGCCCTCGCGGCGGTTGAGATCCGCGATGATGGCATCGGTATTAGACACGACCGTCGGGTTGTGCAGCGCGCCCTGCCACGGGGTACGGCACGACGGCAGGCCCGGGATGAGCCCGCGGGATACGGAACCGACGATACGGCCATCGCGGAAGACCGGAGCGCCGGAGTCACCGACCATTGCGCACACCTGATTGATGGTGATGCGCTTGCTGTGCTGGAAGGTCATACCGCAGGTGCGGCCAGTGGCCACGCCTTGCTTACAGGTAATATCGCCCGGCTGCGTGGTGCCACCGATTCCCTGAGCGGTCACACCGTTGTAGCTACGGGTTACCTCGGCTTGGGAGCCGAACTCGATAAGCGAGTAGTCCAGGTTGGCGTTCTTCGCCACCACGGTACCGGTGGGGCCTACCTGCCAGGAGTCCGCCGAGGACACCGGGTCGCCGACATTTCCACAGTGGCCAGCAGTAATACCAACCTTGCGGCCTTCAGCATCGGTGCCAGCCGCCGTCAGCGTGCACATCGTGTCCTCACGGATGTACAGCGGAGTACCCGGGCCGTACAGGGACTTGCCTTCGGTCATCGCAACATTGGATTCCTCGGGAATCTGAGGCGCATCGTAGAAAGATCCAGGCACCCGGTGCAGGATATAGTCCGCCTCGGGTTTGCCGGCAGCAATCTTGGAGAACAGGTCATTCTTCCACACGTAGTTCGGATCCGTACCCTGTGGCACGAATTCCGGCTGAGTGGCCTCCTCCAGCAATCCGATGGGAGTCGGGTTTGTCAACGGTTCACCCGTGATGGCGTCAGCGCCCGCGTAATCCTCCGGGACTGCTGGAGCCGGCAGCTGGGTGTTCAGGTTCGCCTGCTGCGTGACACGTTGCGCCGCTGGCGAGTTCACAGCGCCAGCGACAGCCTGGTTCACATCCTTCGATGCCGCCGCGGTTGCACCGTTGACGGCGGTATTGACGGCGTCGGTCACCTCTTTGTCCACAGGCTTGGTCTCAATGCCCACAGACTGCAGATCAGCGCGTACCTGGTCGACAAAACCTGCTGAATCAATCTCCGGGATGGTGGGGAGCTCCTGGGCACCCGCCGCTGGGTTACCCAGGAAGAACGCACCTGCGAAAGCCGAGCCCACGAGGACCTTCTTAAGGTGCGGAATTTTTCGCATTGAGCAATTCCTCTCTCACTTCTTCTCGTATTGGTCTATCAGACCTACCCATGATGGCACGCGCATCGAAGCGGCCGTTTCTAACGTGTGAGACTGTGTCCAACCCGTTACATTACTGACAGTTTTCGGGTGCCCCCTCTCTTCTTTCACCGCCTGCCGCGCCTCCGCAGACCTACTATGGAGGCATGTCTGAGACTGCCAATTCTTCGTCATCTCCTGCAGGCATTGCTGAGATGGTCGCTGTAATCCTGCGCGATAACCATGGTCGCGTTCTTGTCATCCGCGCCACCGATACTCCACAATTCGTCCTGCCGTTTGGCTCCATCAATGACACGATTAACCCAGCCCACGCTGCCCAGCTCATCGCCCACGAGGCTGTACGTGCCGCGGTTGATATGTCGAAGTTGCGCCGCCTAGCTACCTATGTCTCGCCTGCGGCCAATGACGCACCTCAGACGATCCACGCTCACGTCTATGTCTGTGAAGAAGAGATTTCCGTCGCCCATCCTGACAAGGAGATTGCAGAGCTAGCCTGGGTCGATCCCGCTGCCCCGGACGTCACCGTCGCCCCGTTACTTAGGGAGAGGGTATTCCCCGCTCTGCAGGACCTCTAAGCCCATAGCGTCTAGACTCCCCACCATGATTACGCAGCGACTACTCCCCGTTCTCGCGGCCGGTTCCCTTGCCCTTGCACTGGCCGGCTGCGCCACCGACGACAGCACTGATGCCACGCTTTCCGACGTCTCCCCTACAACCACCCAGGCCGCCGACGCCGAATCCGGGGCTTCAACATCCGCAGACCCGCAGTCACACGACGCAGATTCAGCGGCCGCCGAACAGAAGTCACCCGAGACCGGCGAAGACGCGCACAGCGCCCAAGACACAATCCCGGCTGGCGCCGACAGCGCCTGCGCAACGAAACAGCTCGATATCAGTCTTGCCAACGAGCAGGGGGCCGCCGGCTCACGCTTGGCTGACATTACGTTCACCAACACTTCCCCCGCACCGTGTACGTTGCAAGGCTTTCCTGGAGTCTCCGCCGTCACCAATGACGACGGCACCCAGCTCGGCCCCGCCGCCGAGCGTGAATCGGGCCAAGAAACAGCAACCGTCACGCTCGAGCCCGGGCACTCTGCCCGTGCGGGCCTGAAGATGACCAACATCGGTGTCCTCGACCCAACTTCCTGCCAGCCCCAGGCAGCCGACGGTCTGCGCGTTTACCCGCCCGGCGAAACCGCCAGCACCTTCATCCGCATTTCCGGCTTCGAAGGGTGCGCTGGCGATGCCAACTACCTCTCTATCCAACCGGTTACCGCAGGTTAAACCCGCTTAAAAGCAGCAGGCGTTCACATCGGTCTACACTCGCGGCCATGGAATCCAAGAAGCTGACGTCGCTGGTGTTTGGGAACGTTGTGCTGGAATCGCACATGACGAAGACAACTATTGCCGTTTATTCGGAGGACATGCGGTCGTGGTACTTCCGCCCGAGCCCCTATACGGAGCCCAAGGTGCCGCTCGATGAACTACAAGGACAACTGAGTAGAGAGCGCGCGGAGCTCATCTCAGAGCGCATTTTCGATAACGTCAAACTCGAGCTTGAGGAAAGCTACCCCGGCGGCGTGGACCGCGCACAGAAGGAACTCTGCGCCTGGCTTCGCCGTGCAGGCGACAGGGCTTAAGCGATGCCCGAACCACTCTCCTACTCCTCCACCGAGGGCTTCCCGCAGCTGCACATGTCCCGCGTCATCGACGCTGAATTCGATGACGCCGCGGACAAACTCTTCCGCTGGGGACTCCAGCGCAGCGGCCTTTTCCGGGTTAATCCCAGCCACGCCATCGTAGAAGAAGGAGTCGAGGTCAGCCTCGGTTTTGGACCGTGGGATTTTCGCTGCCGAGTGGTGAATGTATTCCGCGAGGAGGGGCGCTGCGGCTTTACCTACGGCACCCTCCCCGGCCATATTGAGCGCGGCGAGGAGACCTTTACCCTGGAGCGCCTGCGGGATGGGCGCACGCTGCTGCTTGTCGACGCCTCCTCCCAGCCTGCCCGCCTCGCCTTTCTGCGCCCGCTGCTCGATATTCCCCGGCGCGCGCTGATCCGCTTTTTCTACCTGCACGCTTTGGATGACTAATAGCGGGGTATCGATGGGGCCCATTCCCCTCAGTTCCGCGTTCGCCTAGCGAGGTAACCACCTGGCATGTAACTTAACTCACATGCACACTTTCCCTCACCATACTTTCCGTTCCTTATCGGCGGCCTTAGCGGCCATTCTCGCGGTGTTAGCCGCGGCAGCTGCAACCGGACTGTTTCCCTTAGCCGCCGCGGAAGACAAACCTTCCGAATCGGCCAACTCCACTTCCAGCAGCATGGCCCCCACCATGATGGTCTTCGATTCCTCCGGCTCGATGATCACCAACGATGCCGGCGGCCAGACCCGCATCGATGCCGCCAAGGAGGCTGCCCGCGCCTTCATCACCGAAGCCGGGGATGACGCCCCTCTGGGGCTTGTCACCTACGGCGGCAACACCGGCGAAGCCCCCGAAGATGAGGCGGCCGGTTGCCAGGACATCACCGTGGTCACACCACCCGAGGCCGGTAACTCTGAGAAGATGATCACCCATATGGATGGCCTGCAACCGCGTGGCTTTACGCCCATCGGCGAGTCCCTGCGCAAGGCAGCGGCCGAACTTCCAAAGGAAGGCCAGCGCAGCATCATCTTGGTCTCCGATGGCGTTGCCACCTGCACCCCGCCACCCGTGTGTGATGTGGCGAAAGAGCTGAAGGAGCAGGGCATCGACTTGGTCATCAACACCGTCGGCTTCAATGTGGAGCCTGAAGCACAGCAGGAACTGCAGTGCATTGCCGACGCCACCGGCGGCACCTACGCCGACGCCTCCGACGCCGATAGCTTGGTCAAGGAACTGAACCGCGCAGCACCCCGTACCTTCAACGCCTACGAGTCAGACTTAGAGGAGATCGAAGGCAGCGAAACCGAAGGTTCCCCGGCCAAGGTAGACCGTGACGTAGAGGCCTTCTCCACCACTCTTCTTCCGACGGAGGGTAAAGGGCACTCAGCTGAATCCACTACCTTCTTCACCACCCCCATTGCTGAAGGCGAGCGCGTGGTGATTAGCGCCAACACGACGCAAACACCAAGCATCAATAACTTCCGAAAAGGTGGATCGTTCCACTTAGGTATTGATGCAGCCGAGCTATCCTGCAAGCTCGACACCGCGACGGCCAATGAACTGGGGGTAAACCAGTACCAGACCGCAACCTTGTTTAGCACCCAAGGCGGTGAAGAGGCTTGCGACTCCGATGAGCTTGCCTTCGCCATCGAAAGAAATGGTGACTGGAAGCAGGACGAAGAATTGGGGGTGGAAGTGACCATCACCCGCTTTGGTGAGCCGGACATGGAGGGACAACCGGACCCGGCCGAGGAAAAGACCGAACCCGGCCATGTCACGGCTTCTGGCGACGCCACTGAGGTTACTCCCGGAACGTGGTTCACCAACGCTGCTGAGCTCACCCCACAGCAGCCAGTACGTGCGCAAATTGTGCCTGGTGAAACACACTTTTATCGCATCTCTGCCGAACACGGACAACAGGTTGCCGGCACGGTCTCCATGGTCGAAGAGGCCGAAGATTTTGACAACAATGGGCCGGGTGACTCCCTCGTTCTTACCGGCTACAACGAAGCACGCGCAAAAATTGATCTGGAGGGTTCCCGCGCCGTCGTAATTAAAGACGGCACAATTGATTTCAGTTACCCAGCACCGATCCTCTTTGCCAACCGCTATGGAGGCTCGCACAACGATGGTTCTGGGACTCCGGAAATCGAAAAAGTGTGGCAGGGCGGCGAGCAATACATCGCCGTCAACTACGAGAAGCTCCTCACCGACCAAGAAATCGACGAAAACACACAGCTGCCGGTGCTTACTTATGATTTGGTTGCGGACGCCGTGGGCGATCCCGTTCCGGAGCCAACCTTCGCGCCAATCAAACTCGAGACCGAGAAGCCCTCTGCGCCAGCGGAAAAAGATAATAAAGAAGACACGGAGAACCGCGCACAAGACAACGATGATTCATCGCTCTTCTCCGGCTTCCCCTTCCTCTTGGTAGGGCTCGGCCTTCTGGTCCTTTTCGGCCTCGTCATCGCTCTGGTTGTTGTCATCAGGAGCCTCAACCGCTAGCCACGCTCGCGACGAATGTCGTTCACGGTAAATAGTGCCCCGAATCTTCAAAGATTTCGGGGCTTATTTACGGTGACTGTCGTGACGTAGTACTCCACCCTGCAGGGCACCACCTCCGCTACTGAAGCGGCCCCATTGCCTGTCTTAAAGTGTGCGCAACCGACAACGCCGTAATGGCAGAGGTCTTAGGATTCACTGGATGTGGAGAAGATTTGCTAACCAGAGAGAACGTACCGGCCGAGCCTGATACCTCGATGTCATGGCGTGTTTTAATCAGATTCGGAGAAGCAACTAGTTCCACCGATACGCGCTCGAGCGATCGCGCAAGCAACTCGTCATCGCTGGAGCCCCTGCCGCGAGTTGCCCAAGCAAGAGCAACGGAAACATTGACGTTGCCAGGGAATTGTGCAATCGCGTCACTAGGCCTGCCGCTGAAAAGTACAAACGGTTCTGTTGCGTTTACTAATTGCGCGCGCTCGTCATCATTCATCCATCCTTGAATGAGAGACTCCGCATTCTTGGTCGTCCGAATCCTTACGGTATCCACGGCATTCGACTCTGCTAATGCTGCCCACAAATCGAATCCGCCGATCGCACCGGAGGTGACGTGCACCTTTCCAAGCCCAGAAAGCAGCGCCTGGCGCGCGTCAGGATCGGCCAAAGCGCCTACCGAAGTCAACACCAGATCCTTGCCACGTGTAATCACCGCCGGTCCGTGTTCTTTCGCCGCCGCAACGCCTGCGCATTCAACCACGATATCGTGGGCATCGATGAGCTTCGGAAGATTGTCATCATAAAGTGCTACTCCCAGGGCACCGCGTTCCCGGTGCGTGGCAGCATCACGTACAAAGGCACTGACTTCGAATTCCGATGGGTCAAAAAGCGCCACCAATTGGCGCCCGATTGCGCCAAAACCAAGGAGTAAGACGCGTGGAGCCGAAGCAGACATGACAATCCTCCATTACCTTGCGGTTGATATGTGAGCCCACTCTATCCCCTTTAGTTCTTGCCACGGGATTTCTGGCTTGGGCTGGGGGTAAAGGTCTGGCCCTTAACCCTGGGCTGGCCTCGGGCTCGCCTCAAAACGAAGAAGAACCCCACCAGTCACGTTGACTGATGGGGTTCTGGAAGTTGGTAGCGGGGGCCGGATTCGAACCGACGACCTCTGGGTTATCGGATTACATTCGAGCCTAACAGGCGTTATTCGATTCTGACCATGCTGTTTAGAGGAATTTTCGATCATTTAGAACCATTGAGAATCATCCAGAATCATCCCTCTAGTGCACCATCTAGTGCACCACCTTCAAGTGCCGACTGCATGGCCAAAACGTCGGTAAGGTCCGTGTAGTTTCGGGCGTTCATGGCCTCAGTGTGACCAAAGAATGCGCTGCGAATCTCGGAGGCAACTCCGCGAGCGATTGCTCGGTTGTTGAGTACCGTGCGCCAGGCGTGTGATCTCATAGAAGAAACGCTCTGAACCAGTGCGCCCTCTGGGCTAGCATTGAACTGCTATCTACACTTTCCTAGGATAGGCACGAGAAAGGGGTTATGTTAATGAGACGCATGATGGCGCGGATAGGGTTCACTAGTATTGTCTCCCTATTACTCTCCTCTTGTAGTTTTGATGACCCATTGGCTTCTCATCTCGCGTCCGTAGAACGATCGGGACATGCAATCCCCGTTACTGAGTCCATCACACTGGAGGAACTCTACGGACCAGAGTGGACTGAGTTTTCGCTCGTGTGCCCATACACTCCGTATCAAACAGTCAAAGAAACACTTGTGGTTGATGATCCCCCTGTTCCAGAACACGGCTTCACCGAAGAGGCAAACTTCCTCTTTCTTAGAGGAAAGGGCGACAGCGAACAATGGGTGAGGTTCTCTCGACAGGCTCTCGATCTGTGTTCTCCATCAAGTCCGCCTTCTTTAATCATGGAGTCAACGACAGTTGCTCTCAGTTTTTCTCTGGATAATCCGGGTAGTGCTTGGACTCTAACCGGCTTGAACAAGTAGTCATATGGGCTCGCTGCTCCTGGGCAGTATCGGGAACACTCAGATTGGGGTCAGCGTGCACGCGACGACCGATGCAGCATCCTGTTTAATAAAGCACTTATAGAAAATATTTTCTAGTGATTGCGCATGCACGTCCACCACTAAGGAAAGACTGATACCCATGAAACCAATCAATGATCTACTCGCTACTCACGGTGTGCCTGTTTATGATCCTGACGATGCAACCTTAAGTAGTGGCGAGCACGCCCAGGCGATCATCGTCGCGGCTTTGAACGAGCAGTGGGATCGTCTTGACGGTGGCCAGCAACGGAGCATCGTGAAGTGCAAATACCCTTAGGGGTGCGCAGATTTTCCTTAAGAAATTCGGCTCAACAACTCTTTTACGCGCTTGGTAATATCGTCGAGGATTTCGCGTACGACCTCTGTGGGTTCCTCCGACGGATCAGCGATCTCCCAGTCTTCATAGTGGGTTCCGGGGAAAATTGGGCATGATTCGCCACATCCCATCGTGATCACCCAATCGGCCATCTTCACTTTCGCCGGATCCAGTTTTTCTGGCTGCGCAAACGGCTCTAACCCAATTTCGGCGAGGGCGTCGCGTACCTCGGGGTGTACTTCCTCAGCCGGTTCGGTGCCTGCGCTCATGATGATCACGTCAGATGTTGCTAGTTCTTGCGCAATGGCAGCTGCCATTTGTGAGCGACCAGCGTTTTGCCTGCAGGCGAAAAGGATTTTGGTCACGGCGGCTTCCTTTCGGCGTGTGGTTTGTTGAGGCACGTGTTTAGCAACAACGTCAAGGAATTGAGTATCAAAGTCCGAGGCGATCGAATAGTAGGCCCACTTACCCTGCTGTTCACGGCCTAATATGCCAGCATTTACCAGCTTGGTGAGATGGTGCGAAATGGTTGACCGGCTGATATTAAAAACCTCGGGGAATGAACATGCGCACACCGGGTTCGGTGAACAGCGGTATATGAACAGAGCCACTTGCAGCCGCGTGACATCACTAAGTGCCGCAAAAATACTCGTCACGTCCCGGCATCGTCCTTCGTCGGCAACTGCAGGTGCGGGGCAGCAATTCGGAGCATATTGGTTGGTCATGCAAGGACTCTATCACGTTTCGATAAACATCGAAACGTGATAGAGTTCGAGTCAGTACGGCAACCATCGAAATGCAAGGAGTTAATTGTGCGTCAAATCGATATTTATGAACCGGCTTTGTGCTGTTCTTCTGGGGTCTGCGGAACCGACGTAGACCAAGCTCTCGTTGATTTCAATGCAGCGTTGACCGCTTTGGAAAAGGAGGGTATTACCGTGACTAGGCATAATCTGGCGTCTGCCCCTACTGATTTTGCGACGTGCGAGCCAGTTCGCGCATATGTCGAGGTGGCGGGTGCAGACGGCCTGCCAGTTACTGTGGTCGATGGCACTATCGTTGCTACTGGTTCTTACCCGCAAGTCGATCAGCTCCGTCAATTCGCCGGGGTATCCCCGGAGGAAAAGACCACTTTGCCCGTCGTTGAGTCTGGCTGCTGTGGCGAAAGTGGGTGCTGCTAATGCCCCTTCCTGAACTGAGCACCAAGTTTGCGTTTTTCACTGGTAAAGGTGGAGTCGGAAAGACCACGGTTGCTTGTTCTCTAGCCACCCGTGCGGCAGGTGAAGGTAAACGAGTGCTGCTAGTGTCAACTGATCCAGCCTCGAACATTGGGCAGGTATTCGGCCGTGAGATCGGATCGGGCGGAGCAGAGCTAACCGACCTTGTGCCCGGCGCTACCAGCTTTGATGCGGTAGAGATTGATCCGGAGGCAGAAGCGGAGCGGTATCGCGAATCTATCCTGGGTCCGGTTCGTGGCTTGCTGCCGCCCGAGGTGCTAGCAACAACCGAAGAAACCTTGTCCGGTTCCTGCACCGTTGAAGTCGCTAGCTTTAATCGATTCGTCGATTATCTAACTAACGAAGACATTACTAGCCGCTATGACCACATCATTTTCGATACCGCTCCGACCGGACACACTCTGCGGTTACTGTCCTTGCCTGGCGATTGGTCAAGTTTCATTGATAAAGGCGCGGGCGATGCCTCGTGTTTGGGGCCGATGTCGGGGCTGGAGAAGAATCGGCAAACCTATCACGAGGCGGTCGCCGCTCTGTCTGACCCGGCACAAACTTCACTGGTTCTGGTGGCCAGAGCTCAAATCTCGACTCTGCAGGAAGCTAACCGTTCCACCGGTGAACTACTTGAGATGGGAATCAAACCGGCACTGTTGGTGATCAACGGCATCCTGCCAGTAAGCGCCGCTACTGATCAGCTGTCGGAGTCAATTTATGCCAGGGAGCAGGCATTACTTGATGGCCTTGCCACAAATCCTGAGCTGAGCGCGATCAATAGTATTCCAACGGTACGGCTCGAGTTGAAGGCTAACCCGGTGATGGGGGTAGACGGCCTATTACACCTGGGCGAGCCTGACGGTAATGAAAGTTCGAACGCGGGTCCCGCCCTAGAGCCGGGCTTGACGCAGTCCGTTTCAAATGCGCACGTTGATTTATCCGATCTGGTGGATGAGCTAGCAGAGGGGACACCGAAACTCGTCTTGTGCATGGGCAAAGGTGGGGTTGGCAAAACCACCGTGGCGCAAATGCTGGCATTGGAGCTCGCTAAGCGCGGCAAGCCGGTACATCTGTCCACCACGGACCCTGCGAATCACCTCGATGGTTCCCTCGAAGACAGCGTCAAAGGTTTGACGGTGTCATCTATCGATCCTGACGCGGTGACGGCTAGCTACCGAGAAGAAGTGCTCGCCAGCAAAGGCGCTTCTCTCGATGCCGACGGGTACGCACAGTTGGAGGAAGACCTGCGCTCCCCGTGCACAGAAGAAGTGGCCGTTTTCAACGCATTTTCTGAAGTCGTATCAACGGCCGAAAACCAGTGGGTTGTCCTCGACACCGCCCCCACTGGGCACACCCTGCTGTTACTGGACGCCACTGGGTCCTACCACCGCGAACTCATGCGTCAATCTGGACGTGACGATTCTGCGAGCACGCTCCAACACTTGCAAAATGCGGAAGTGACCCGGCCAATCCTCGTAACACTGCCAGAAACCACGCCAATGCTCGAGGCACAATCCCTCGCAGCTGACCTGTCGCGAGCAGGTATTGAGCCGTGGGCATGGGTAATCAACCAGTCGCTCCCTGCAACCGAGACCTCCTCACCGTTCCTGTTACGACGAGCCAATGCGCAACAGGAGGTAATTAAT
Source organism: Corynebacterium aurimucosum (assembly GCF_046895345.1). Classification (GTDB taxonomy): domain Bacteria; phylum Actinomycetota; class Actinomycetes; order Mycobacteriales; family Mycobacteriaceae; genus Corynebacterium; species Corynebacterium aurimucosum_G. Next base: position 1,445,629 of record NZ_CP160096.1, read on the forward strand.
TCGGTCGTTGACCAGGCAGGGGTACAAGTGGTTCAACTACCCGTCATACCCGACTAAGAACTATGCAAATAACGATTTGCCGAAGCTAAGTCGTATAGGTCACCTCGTCTCTTCAGCCAGTTTTAAACTGTTAGATAGACGAGGTGGCCGTTTTTATTCTGAGACTTGAATAGCTTTGTTCACCGCTGCAGTCGACGAGTACATCCAGTGGTACAACACGCAACAACTCCAACAACGACTCAAGGGCCTGGCCCCGATGCAATATCGGAGTCAGACCCTTGAAACCCTAACCGCCTAGAATTAAACCAGTCCAGCTTTCGGAGGCAAGTTCAATCCGTCAGGCATGGGACGATCTGCGCCCCATGCTCCTTCCGATGATCATCGGCGTGGCCATCGGTGCATTCATCTACGGGGTCGTGCCCGAAGACGGCCTGAGATTTATGGCCGGTGGAAACGTCTGGTGGCTGATTCCACTGGCTGTGGTGATCGGTATCCCGCTGTATGTCCGACTGGAGACGATGCTGCCGGTCGCCCTGGCTTTATCGGGTGCCGGGTGGCCATCGGCCCGATCTTCGCGATGATGATCGGCGGGTCCGGGGCCTCGCCACCGGAAATCTCGATGTTGGCGGCAGTGCTCAAGCCGAAACTGTTGGCCACCTTCGTGATCACCATTCTGCTGGCGGCCATGCTGGCCGGCTACGCGATGACGATCATCCTCTAAACCACGTACCTCTAACGAAAGGAGACCCTCATGGGCTTCAAAGACCTGTTTCACACGAAGAATACGAACTCCGATTGCTGCAGTGTCGAGATCGTCGCCGACGACGACACCGACACCACCAGTGACCAGGAGGAGGAGCATCCGCAGGCTCAGTCCTAACCTGCCACGCTCCTGGTATCTACCAGCATGTCCGGTTTCAGGCCGACGACGCTGATGATCAGTTCAGGCATCAACGACCCCGCGCGAGTTCGCGCGGGGTCGTTGATGGTGTGAGGTGGGGTGGTCAGTTCTCGAGCAGCTCGGCAACGAGCCGGCGTACACGCGTGTCGATGTCGTCACGGACCAGACGCATGCGCTCGATCCCCTCTATCCCCCTCCTAGACGGCTCGTCGGTCACCCACCGTTCGCACGTTCCGTGGGCGTCGTCGGGAAGCTCCAGCTGGGCATCACCTCCCAGGATGATCACGCGGTCAACCTCGCGCAACAGCTGTGGATCTACACCCTTAGGGTGGCCTGCGGACATGTCGGCACCGGCCTCGGCGATGACCTCGACGGACTGGGGGTTGAGCTTCGTGCCGGGTCTCGTGCCGGCGGAGTGGATCTCGATCCGGTCACCAGCGTGCTTAGCGGCTAGGGCTGCGGCCATTTGGGACTTGCCGCCGTTGCCGACGCAAACGAACAGAACTGTTGGGTGGGTGCTCATGAGGTGAAGTTCTCCTTCTCGGATACAGCAGTCTGCGAGGACAGTGTCGAGGATACGGGTAGGGTCGGATCCTGGGGGAAGAGTTTCGGTCCCAGCCACCGCATGGTGTAGACCAGGCCGACAAGCACCGGGATCTCGATCAACGGGCCGATCGTACCGGCCAGCGCCTGTGCGGAGGTCGCCCCGAAGGTGCCGATGGCCACGGCGATGGCCAGCTCAAAGTTATTGCCCGTGGCCGTAAACGACACCGACGCCGACTGGGCGTAATTCATTCCCGACGCCTTCGCGGCAATCAGTGCGATGGCGAACATGCCGACGAAGTAGGCCAGCAGCGGCACAGCTACGCGGGCCACGGTCCACGGCTGGGAGGTAATCTGCTCGCCCTGCAGGGAAAACAGCAGCACGATGGTATAGAGCAGGCCGACCAGTGCCAGCGGGGAGATCTTCGGCAGGTAGGTGTTTTCGTACCAGGCACGGCCCTTGGTTTTTTCACCGATGATCCGGGAGGCCACTCCGGTGGCCAGCGGGATGCCAAGGAATACGAGCACGGAAACCACGATCGACCAGAAGGAAAATTCGGCCGAGGTAGTCTCCAGGCCCAGCCAAGCCGGCAGGACCTGGAGGTAGAACCAGCCGAGTACGCCGAGCATGATGACTTGGAACACCGAGTTAATCGCCACCAGCACGGCCGTGGCCTCCCGGTCACCACATGACAGATCACTCCAGACGAGCACCATCGCAATACACCGAGCCAGGCCGACGATGATCAACCCGGTGCGCAGTTCCGGCTGATCTGGCAGGAAGATCCAAGCCAAGGCAAACATGAAAGCCGGACCGACCAGCCAGTTGAGGACGATGGACACCGTCATCAGGCGTTTATCGGCGGCGATCTCGACGGCCTTGTCGTAGCGAACCTTCGCCAGTGGCGGATACATCATCACCAGGAGGCCAAGCGCTATCGGCAGGGAAATCCCACCGACCTCTAAAGCGCCCAAGGCGTCACTAATACCGGGGACCACCCGGCCGATGAGTAGGCCAGCGGCCATGGCCAGAATGATCCAGACCGGCAGGAAGCGATCTAAAAAGGTCATGCGTGGGCGGTTATCAACATTCATATTCATACGAGCCTTTCACAGTATTGACAAGCATCAATACAAAAAGTAGCTTTCATATTGATGTTTGTCAATATAGAATGGTTGGTATGACACTCTCGCAGACTCTCCCGCTGGCGGACTTGTCCGACTGTTGCTCACTGGGTGCTGGCCCCTTGACCAGTGTTGAGGCCGAACGCTACGCCACATTGTTCAAGGTGTTGGCCGATCCCGCCCGCCTGCGCTTGCTATCGCAGTTAGCGGCCGAAGGCTGCGGCCCGGTCAGCGTCGGGGAGCTGACAGAGACGTCGGGATTGAGTCAGCCTACCGTGTCGCACCACCTGAAGCGGTTGACCGAGGCCGGGTTATTGGACAAGGTCCGGGTCGGTCGGACGGTGACCCATCAGGTGCGCCCGGAGCTGTTCGCGGAGCTGCGCACCGTGTTGCAAATGGACTGAATCACCACCGACGAGAAGGAGATGACCATACACGTGACCAGCAAAGACTTCGAGGCGATCATTATTGGCGGTGGCCAGGCGGGGCTGGCCACCGCCTACTACCTGCTGCGAGCAGGCGTGGACATACTGGTCCTCGACGATCAGGAGGATGCGGGTGGGGCGTGGCGGCATGTGTGGCCATCAATGACGTTGTTTTCCACCGCGGAGTTTTCCAGCCTGCCGGGCAAGCCTATGCCAGCCTACGAGGGGTTTCCACCGTCGGACCATGTCATCGACTACCTTGCCGACTATGAGCAGCGCTACCGGATCCCCGTCGAGCGCCCCGTGCACGTGGACCGCGTCGAGCGGGTGGCTGGAGGCTACCGCCTCCACGCCGGTGATCGGTCGTGGACGGCTCCCCATGTCGTAGCCGCCACCGGTACCTGGTCTACTCCCTTCGTTCCGGCCTACCCGGGATTGTTTACCGGCACGCAGTGGCATTCGGCGAACTATCCGGGGGTGGGCCCCTTCCGGGGGTCGTCCGTGGCTGTGGTGGGGGCGGCGAACTCCGCCGCGCAGATCGCCGCCGAGCTCACAGGTGTTGCCGAAGTCACCTGGTATACCCGCCATCCACCACGGTGGATGCCCGATGAGGTCGACGGGCGGGTGCTGTTTCGCCGGAACCGGCAACGCGCCCTGGCCGTCCAGCGCGGCGAGACCGATCCAGGGGCCGACTCGGAGCTCGGCGACATTGTCGTGCTGCCTCAGGTGCGCGCTGCCCGCGACGCCGGATGGTTGGCGGCGACGCCGATGTTTAACTCCCTCAACGAAGTACGGGCCGATCATCTGATCTGGTGTACCGGGTTTCGGCCGTCCCTCGGGCCGGTGCGCCGGCTCCTGGACGGCACGACCCCAAAATACCCGGGCCTGCACCTGGTCGGTTACGGCGACTGGACCGGCCCCGGATCCGCCACGCTCACCGGGGTAGGCCCCTACGCCAAGCAGACCGCGCGGACCATCGCGGACTCATTCGGCATGACCGTCAAGTAATCCCCGCCTGGCTGACAACCCCGAGGGGCATTCTGTCGTCAGCACAACGAGAGGAGTGGAGTTTCGATCGCTGCAGGAAACACCGGCACCTCATCCTCCGGGGGCCGAAAAGTGTTCCACATCTTCCCGCCCGGCGGAGTTTGAATGTGATCTGATCCGGGGGCGGAGACAGGCCGGTCTGGAGCCTGCCTGGGTTCGTGGCCGCACGGAAAGCCGGCCACCACTGCTCAGCGGGGACAAGCTGCGCACCGCGCGGGAAAATCCGCGAGAAGATCAGTTACTACCCCTGAACCCTCGCGGTGGCGTGTAAGAAGTCGGTATATCTATCGCCGGGACATCCCAGCTCTTCGGCGACCGCATCAGCAGTGCTTACTCCGACTTTCTCGTACTCAGCCAACCTAGCGATTACCCGTCCCTGTGCTCAGGCCTGTTCCCACTCAGCTTCAGGCATAGTCAGGTGTGATGTCGCAGCAATGTCCGTGTGGCTGCTGTCCATCCCTGTCTCCTTGCGCCCGGGAGCTCTGACATTTTCAGCCTAGTGCACACGAGTACTGACCGGATGGTGTTCCGAAGCCGTCGTCACAACCCTGGTCACCGGGGCCATCTGTGCCAACGCCTTCTGACTCTGACAGTAATTCTAAAACTGTTTTTTGAGGTGTACTCCATCGTTTCTCCTTATACACAGACAACGGCTGTCTAGTTCCCTGGTGGCTGTTTTCTGACCACAGCGATCGTGGCTTGCATCCCGCCATATGGAAGTTGTCTTTGAAGGCTAGGCTACAATTTCAGGGTGGAATCACAGCTAGTCGCCTACATCGATGAGTCCTCCGCCCTTAGACCCCCAGACCGGCAGGAGTACATGGTGTGTGCAGCCATCATCGACACTCAAGACTTGGAAAAAATACGCGAGGAGCTGCGTCCACTACGACTTCCTGGCCAGATCAAACTTCACTGGACCGACGAACGTAATAGCCGACGCCGAAAAATCGTGGACACCCTTTCTGAGATCGACTCCATGCAAGCGATCATCACCCACCGGAGTGAAGTGAGCAAGAAGACGGAGAGGCACCGCAGGAAATGCTTGGAGCAGATGTACCTCGAGCTCTCCGAGATGCACGTCCACAACGTCACTTTGGAAAGCCGGCAAGAAGCACAAAAACAGGCGAGACGTCGCCCATATAGTTGCCCTGCAGGGCCAGGGACAAAGTGCTGGCATCCGACTGCGACACGTACGCGGTGGCGATGATCCCCTGCTCTGGATTCCAGATGCCGTTCTGGGAGCACTGAACTCCGTCCATCTAGGGGAAGAGCAGTACTGGGAGAAGCTGCACGAGAAAGTGATCCTCAACCGTCCGGCTTAAGGGACATTTCGTGTGGATAAACCGATACGGATTTCCGGGGCAGCCTGGGATAATGCGGTGATCTTGATTTTGGATCGGTTCCAACGGCCCGATCTGTGAAATCAACACTGGATAGTCCTAGGTCTGTGATAGGAGGACTGCTGCTGGTGCGGTAAGGCCAATTCCTATGGCTAATAGGAATCGGCCGTCGTGTGACATGTGCGGCCATGGACTGGTTAAGAACGGCAAGACCGCGGCAGGAACCCAACGCTGGCTATGTCCTAAATGCAACGTTTCATCGATTAATACCCGCGCACACACCAGCGAGATTCGGCATTTCAAAATCTTTATTGACTGGATTCTTTCCGGCGAATCTGCAGACCATTTAGCCAAGCGCCTTGGGGTAACAAGGCGCACGTTGACCCGGTGGTTCAAGCTGCTGTGGTTTATCACCGTGCCCACGTCTACTGACCCCTATCGTGTTTATGACCAGGTCTTTATCGACGGCACCTACTTTCACAAGAAATGCCTGCTGGTAGCCTGCACCGAAACACACGTCATCGCCTGGCACTGGTGCCTGCGTGAAAGCTCATACGAGTACCTGGGGCCTGACCCCCGGAAAGTAGACACGTCGGGGGTTAGCTATGCTGCTTGGGCCAGTGTAGCTGATGTGAATGCTTCGAAGGTATCGGGGGCTAGAAGATTGCACCAGGAGTGCCGTCTGTGCGTGTTGTAGCGCATGCACCATCGGAAGACTTCTTGGCGGCAGGTAATGGGATTGTCAAAGACTTTCCGATCACGCAGAACTTCACGCTTTAGAGTGGCGTTAAACGATTCTGCCAGGGCATTATCGGCACTCGTTCCCACCGCTCCCATGGATTGGCGAACACCAAGCTGGGTGCAGTGGTCCCTAAATGCTTGTGAGGTGTACACACTGCCGTGATCAGAATGGAAAATTGCCCCTTTCAGGCTTCCGCGGACTTTCCTTGCATGAGATAAAGCTTCGATAACCAGCGATACCCGCATGTGATCGGCGAGTGCATGGCCGACAAGTTTGCGCGAGTAGACGTCGATGACCGTGGCCAGGTACATGTTCTTGCCTCCCTTACACGGCAGGTAGGTGATATCGCCTACGTAGACGTGGTTCGGCCTATCAGCTGTGAATCTGCGGCCTACTAAGTCTGGCATGACTCGGTGGCCAAACTTTCGTCTGGTGGTGATGCATCGACGGCGTTTAGTAAAGCCTTTCAGCCCCATGGATTTCATGATGCGTGCGACCTTCTTGTGATTTATCGGAGGAAAGTCCGTATCGTCGTTGAGACTTGCAGCGATGCGTTTAGCACCATAAAGCCCGTGCTCATCATCGAAGATGGTCTTGATTCTCGCACCAATAAGGGCATCGGAACACGTCTTTAACCTGCGTTTTTCGCGGGTGTTGGCCCATTTGTAGAACGAGGAGCGATTGAGCTTTAACACGTGGCACATCCGCTTGACCGAGTATTCGGTTCGATGGTCATCGACAAACTGGAAGCGGATTACCAGCGTGTCTCTTCGGCAAAATATTTCGCGGCCTTGCGCAGGATGTCGCGTTCTTCACGAAGCTTCGAGACTTCTTTTTCTAGCTGGCGGATCCGTTCAGAATCAGTCGTCGCCTTCGCCTTGTCACGCATGGTCTTCGTGCGGGCACGCTTGCCGGTGCCGTACTGCTTAAGCCAGGAATAAAGTGAGGAACGATTGACTCCAAGCTCTGCTGAAGCCGCGTGAAGTGAGAGGTCCTCATTGTTTTCGTAGAGGGCCACAGCATCACGTTTGAACTGTTCGGAGTACCTAGGCATGGTGGTAGATTACCTTTCTTCCCAACCCAACCGGGCTGGATATCAGGTGTCTACCAAACAGGGGTCAGGTCCCTGAAACTGCTCGACAAAATCGCGCAACCACTCATCGTCACCACCGACGGGGCAGGCGGAGCGCTCAAGGCACTGCGCATTAAATGGCCCGACGTTGCCATTCAGCGCTGCCTAGTTCACGTCCAGCGCAACACTTTTGCTGATATCAGCCGCAACCCGATTCACCCAGCGCATAAAGCAATCCGGAAACTGGGCTACATGCTTATCCAAGTACACAACCGTGAAGATGCTGCGCGGTTTACCGCTGCAGTCCACCACACCCGCATCACCTTTGCTGATTGGCTTAAAGAGCGCACCTACCGCAGTGCTATACCGGCAGGCCAAGTACCGAAATGGGTCAGCCCCAACCAGAAATGGTGGTACACCCACCGCAACGCCCGCAGGGCACTAAAGCGGTTAGAAAAGCTCATCCATGTTGGACAGCTATTTACCTTCCTTGACCCGCCTGAAGGCGTCACACAAGACTTAAAAGCCACCACGAACCTACTAGAAGGCGGCATCAACAAACAGCTCAAAGACCTAGCAGGAAACCATCGTGGCATGTTCGATGAGCATCAGCGCATCACCATGGACTGGTGGCTCTACACCCACACCGAAGACCCTGTAGCGCCACTGGAGTTAGCCAAGCAACAAGACTTCGGACGCCAAGGAGAAAAAGCAGCACGCGCAGCCTGGGCAAAAGAAGAACTCAAACGACGCGGCCACCCAGACGGGCGACCTGCCACATTCGATACCGGCATCGACAATGAGTGGAACCCCAGCTTAGGCGTAAGAAAAGGCTGGGCCGGACGCTCCTAAATCCACACGAAATGTCCCTTAGTGCGACACGCCGCAAATCCACACGAAATGTCCCTTAAGCCCATCTAGTGCACCAAATGGCGATTTGGACAGAAAATGAAGAAGGCCCCTACCAGCGTTTCCACTGGTAGGGGCTTGGAAGTTGGTAGCGGGGGCAGGATTCGAACCTACGACCTCTGGGTTATGAGCCCAGCGAGCTACCGAGCTGCTCCACCCCGCGTCGAGATGTACTTCCGAACATCAAGCGCTTCAGCACACTGTGGTTAGTCACTGGGATTGTTACCCCGTGTGCCGGCGACTCATGTAACTATACAGATGCAATGGCGCCTACCCAAATCCCCTGGGCAGGCGCCATTTCTCCGGACTATGTGGAGTTACTTCTGAGACTGCAGCGAGCGGTAGTCCTCCACTGCCTTGTCCAGCTCGTCCAAAGCCTTGCCGTACTCCTCAAAGGAGCCGTCCTTGGCCTTGTCCACGCCATCGAGAGCCTTGTTGATGGCGTCGATAGCCTCGCCTTCGTTAGATGCCCTCGGAGCGGAGGCCGGTGCAGAAGCGTCGGAGTCCTTAGCGTCCTCTGCATCCTTCTTCTCGCCATCGGTGGATTGCTCATCCTTCTCCGTCTGCTTACCGGAGTCACCCTCAATTTCGGTGATGTCCTGGGCTGCCTTCGGGTCGATGCCGACCTGTTCCAAGGCCTCACCAATCGTCGGGGCATAGCCCACGCGGCCCTTGTAGGACACCAGCACGCGCAGCAGCTTCGGGAACGCAGACTCCTGCCCCTTGCGCTGCGAGTAAATCGGCTCCAAGTAGAGGATCTCTCCCCCACCCACCGGCAGGGCCAGCAGGTTACCGTTCTTCAGGTCATTCGAGCCCTGCCACAGTGTGCGGTCACGAGCCACCTGATCAGAAGACATCATGGCGTCCTGCGCCTGCTTCGGACCTTGGGTCTGGGTATTCGTCGGTAGCACGCGCACGGTGATATCACCGTAGGTATCCGGGTCGGAGGATACCGCCATGTGCGCAGAGAGGAACTGACGGTTCAGACCGCGGTAGGAGGTGATGAGTTGGAAGCTCGGCTTGTTGGTCTCCGGGTCGGAAGCCAGCACGTAGTACGGCGGCTGGTTCAGGCCCTGAGATTCACCGGCGGTGGGGTCCTCTGGCACAGACCAGAAGGCGTCGTTATTGAAGAAGACGCCCGGGTCATCTACGTGGTACTTGGCCAGCAGGTTGCGCTGCACCTTGAACATGTCCTCCGGGTAACGCATGTGTTGACGCAGCTCGTCGGAGATCTCCGACTCGGGCTTGACGACGCCCGGGAAGACACCCTCCCATGCCTTAAGCACGGGGTCTTCGGTGTCGAACTCATAGAGGTCGACGGTGCCATCGTAGGCGTCGACAGTCGCCTTGACGGAGTTACGGATATAGCCCACCTGATCGTTGACCAAGCGCTGCGTCGTGCCCGTCGGGTTCTGTGCGTCCTGGGTGGTCTCCGTCAGGGAGGTGCGCTGCGAGTACGGCAAGGAATCCAGCGTGGTGTATCCGTCCACGATCCACTTGACGCGGCCGTCGATAACCGCCGGGTAGGTGGAGGAATCCGTCGTCAGCCACGGGGCGACCTTCTCCACGCGCTCGCGCGGGTCGCGGTCATAGAGCAACTTGGACTCCGGCCCCACGCGGTCCGACAGCAGGAAGTTGAGTTCCTGGTACTTCAGCGCAAAAGCAGTGCGGTCAACGATGTTTCCGATGTCGACGCCACCCTTACCGTCGTAGGTGTAGGTGGAGGTATCGGTGTCATATTCGACGTCCTCATCACCCGTCTTGCCCACGATGGCGTAATCCATACCATCCTGGGCGCTAGCGATAACCGGGCCGAAGTAGGTTCGCGGCTGGTCTACCTTGATGCCGAGGGATTCTTCAGCATTCTGGGTTTCGCCCTCGCCCTCGGCGTCCTTGCCCGCCTGGGTCTGCAGGTCCGCCACAGTAAAGATGGGGAAGCCACCGCGCGCGGAACCTGCGTCACGAGCCACCTCATCGACGGTGTTGGCCTGCGCCGCAATGAAACCATTGCCGTGGGTGTACACGGTATGGCGGTTAATCCAGTTCTGCTGGTTTTCTTGCAGCTCGTTCGGATCCAGCTCGCGGGCAGCGACCACGAAGTCACGCAGCTCGCCGTCGATCTCATAACGATCCATCGCCAGGGTTTCCGGGAAGCCGTAGAAGTTCTTCAGCTGCTGCATCTGGGTGAACGTCGGAGCCAGAATGTCTGGGTCCAGCAGGCGCAGGTTGGAGATGGTGGAATCATCCGAGGCAACCTTGTCATCGGAGACCTCGTCGGCACCCCAGTTTTCCTCATAGGTCACCTTGTCGTCTGTGAGCCCATAAGCAAAACGAGTGGACTCGATGTTGCGGGAGATGGACTCCGCCTCTTTAGCCTGGCGGTTCGGGTTAACGGAGAAACGTTCCATGATGAGTGGCCAGCCCTGGCCGATGACCAAAGAGGACAGCACCATGAGCACCACGGCCAGACCTGGAATACGCAGATCCTTAATCACCACAGCAGAGAAAATCGCCACGGCCACGAACACGCCAATGATCATGAGAATGATCTTTGCCGGCAGGTAGGCATTGATGTCCGTGTAGGAACCACCCGTAAACAGCGAGTGCTGGTTGTACAGCAACTCGTAGCGCCCCAGCCAGTAGCCAGCCACCTGGAGCAGCATCCAGATACCACCGGTGACGGCGAGCTGCGTGCGGGCCGCCTTCGACAACGAACCACGCACGCCAGCGGCGCGATTGCCCAAACGAATGCCGCCAAGAATGTAGTGCCCCACAAGTGCGATGAGGAAGCACACTGCGACCAACATGGAAGCAGCGTTGACCAGCATTGACCACACCGGCAAACGGAAGGCGTAGAAACCGAGGTCGTGGTTGAACTGCGGGTCCGTCACCCCAAAGTCATGAGAATTGAGGAAGAGCATGACGGTCCGCCAGTTGGCTTGCCCCAACAGTCCGGAGACGACGCCGACGAGGACTGGGATGACCTTGAGGAAGACACTCATCGTGCTCTCAATGGACTTGCGGTACTGATAAACGGGGGAATTGAAGTCCGCCATGTCCATCGAGTCACCGCGCCCCCGCCACACAATCAGGCCCGCAACGTACGTAACAGCCGCTGCTACGAGGCCGAAGAGGATGAAGAGGACGATGCGCGTGATCAGGGTCTTGGTAAAGACCCCGCGGTACTCAATCGCGCCGAACCACTTCCAATCCGTATAGAAGCCCACCAACATGGGGCCAATGAACAAGAGGACCGCGATGATGGCGACAACCCACGAGAGAAATTTGGGCGGACGTTTCATCGGGGCGGCGGGTCGGTTGAGTCCGGAAGCCAACTCCAGCTCCAATCAAGTGTCGTGCGAATATAGAGGTATCAAGCTTCTAGTCTAGAGAAGCACTATGACCGTCAACGAACAAGGACGCTTATGAGTTCCCAACCTTCCTCCCAGCCCGCTGTACACCGCGCGCTCAACAAGGCGATGCGCGAGGCCGTGGATTTCATCCACGCCGAAGGCTGGGATGCGCCTCCTACCCTTTTTGCTCTCGTCCCCACTGAGCTGGTGGCCGCCCAGCTTGGGGACGTCGATGACTCCTCTCCCCTCACCCTCGTGGTGCAAGAGTTGCCGGAAGGCATCGAACCGGGATCGGAGCACCTCGCGGACTACGTCTCGCGGCTAGCATGGCCGCGGGAGATCGCCGGCGTCATCCTAGCCCAGGAGATCATGTTTAAGGACACCTCGGACGCCGCGCTTGGCGGCGCCCGCCCCGCCCGCCTCTTCTCCGGAGTCCTGCGGGCTACCGCCCTGGACGGAAGCTCCACAGCCGATGCGGAGAGTGTCGACAACGATGGCGCGGAGCTGACCCTGCTGCAATTGCGTCCGACCGAGGAGGAGTTAGCGGAGGCCGGCCCCTTCGCAGAGGACGATATCCAATTGCGTGGCGGACCGAATGTGGCACCGGGGGTCATCGCTGCGCTGCGCTACGGGTTGGAGCAGGATCCGGAGGAGATGCTCTAATCGGCTCAACCTCTCATCGACTAAACTCAGACTGCAGTGGCCATTAGCGCTCAGCTCTCGGGGCTGGGCACACAATTGATAGAGGAGTCTCTCGTGCGCTTGACATCCCGCTTCACCGCCGCAGCTTCGGCCGTGCTTGCCACCGGCTGCCTGCTCTCCGCATGTGGGAAGGACGATGCCCCCTCCCCTGACCCAGCGCCTGCGAGCGAAGCAACCACCGCCGCCGCGGAGAAGACCAGCGCGCCGGCCCCGGCGACGTCCGCCGAGGAATCCGAGACGACCTCTCCTGCCGCATCCGAGTCTGAGACCAGCTCAGACGCGAAGGATGAATCCTCAGCCCGCAGCTCCACCGACCGCAAAGACAAAGACAAGGACGCCAGCGAGTCCGCGGAGCCCAGCGGGGCGTTTAATGCTTCCGTGGAGCAGGCTTATGAGATCTTCGGTGGGCTCGTCCCGGAGGAGATCTTCGCTCAATTCGACCGCTGCGATCCCAATGGCGTGGCGGACTCCTTCAACTGTTCCGGTTCCGAGGTAGGCCAGTTCCAGTTCTTCAAGTCCAAGACCAAGGCTTCCCAGACCACTCAGGTTCTCACCGAGCTGCGCAGCTCTCGTGTCATCGAGGACAGCGGCAACCGCGTCGTGGGCTGGTCCATGTTGGGCAACACGGCCATCCTCACCGTGGTGGATAACGATGAGGGCCTCATCATGCAGCAGATGATTTCCACGGACCAGGACGATCCGGAAGAGCGACTCAAGGAGCTAGGCCTGGTTTAGAGGGCTAGCCTTCGCAGGTCTCGACGGGGCTTCCCTCGGCAAAGTCGTGCATGGCTTCGATGGCATCATCCAGCGTGTGGATCTTGGCCACCACCATGTCTCCGGTCTCGCGGCTTACTGCCTCTGCGCAGTTGTCGGCTGGGGCAAGGAAAAGCTCAGCGCCCGCTTCCCGAGCCGCGTGGACCTTGTGGACGATACCCCCGATGGGGCCGACCTCGCCGTCCTCACCTATAGTGCCGGTGCCGGCGACAAACCGGCCGCCGGTGAGATCCTCACTAGAGAGCTTGTCAATCACCGCCAAGGTAAACATCATGCCGGCCGAGGGGCCGCCGACGTCCTGCAGGTTGTAATCCACCGTGATGTCCTCGGTGGGCACCGAGGTCATAAGGATGCCTAGCAGGGCCACGTCCTCCTGCTCGGGATGGGAGCCGAGGGTCACCGGGACGGTCTTCTCCTCGCCATCGCGAATGATGCCCAGCTTCACCTCATCACCAGGGTTAAGCGCTCGAATCTTCTCCTGCACTTGGCCAGGCTCCGTGACCTTATCGCCATTGATGGTGGAGATGATGTCGGCGTCGTCAAGCGCGCTCACTGCAGGCCCGTCATCGAGTACCTGCGCGACCTCAATCCTCACAGGCTTGTTCAAATAGTCCATGGCGGCGACGGTGGCCGCCGACTCGGACTGAGTGAAGGCCTGTTGATTAGCTTCCTGGACTTCCTCGTCCGTCTTGCCCTGTGGGATGACGTTCTCGATGGGGACGATGGTGTCATCCGTCAACAGCCACCGGCCCAGGGCCTGAGCCAGCGTCATGTTGGTGCGCACTGAGACCGTCGTCATGTTGAGATGCCCCTTCGGCCGGAATGTTTCCGGGGCTTCGACGTTGACGACGGGTTCCCCATCCACCTTGCCCAGGGTATCCACGGTAGGACCTGGCCCCTCGGCGGCGTACGGCACCGACAAGCTGATATCGGTGCCCGGGATGTGGTCGATGCTGAGCAGGGCTCCCGTCAGTACCACCGGGATGGCTCCCCACGTCAAAGTGGACAGGCGGCGGGCTCGGGGGTTCTGCGGAGTTTTCACGGAGGATCAGCCTACAGCCTTGTGGAGCTTGTTCGCTCTCAGCGTTGCCGTGGTCCTAGAATCCGCGCTAGGAAACCTAGTAGATTGGGGCCCATGAGCAACGGATTCGGTTTTTCCTTCCCCAACAACGACGATGACGATGATAACGATCGTCGCGACCAGAACCCGTTCGGTGCCTTCGGCTTCAGCGCGGGCAACGGTGGCCTAGGCGACATGTTGAATCAATTTGGCCAGATGCTCTCCGGCATGGGTTCCTCCATGAACTCCCCGGAGGGTGCCGGCCCGGTCAACTATGACCTGGCCAAGCGCATCGCGCACCAGCAGATCTCCGGCGATAAAGAGATCAATGATAAAGACCGCACCGCCGTGCAGGAAGCCGTGAGGCTGGCGGAACTGTGGCTAGATGATGCCACGATCCTGCCCACCGCATCCGGCACCGTCACCGCGTGGAATTCCGCGCAGTGGCTGGATGAGACGCTGCCGATGTGGCAGCGCATGGTCACCCCGGTTGCGGAGCACATGAACTCCGCGCAGCTGGAATCCCTGCCGGAGGAAGCCCGCGAGATGATGGGCCCGATGACCTCGATGATGAACTCGATGTCCGGCATGAACTTCGGCATGAAGCTGGGCCACGCTCTGGGTGATCTGGCTGCGCAGGCATTGACCGGTTCTGACTTCGGCTTGCCTGTCTCCCCCGCGGGCACCACTGCACTCCTGCCGCACAATATCCAGGCCATTGCGCGCGATCTCAACGTTCCGGGCCAGGAAGTGCTCGTCTACATCGGCGCCCGTGAAGCCGCCCGCCAGCGCCTGTTCAAGCATGTGCCGTGGTTGGTCGAGCGCCTCGTCTCCTCCGTTGAGGAATACGCCATGGGCTTAGTTATCGATACCTCCCATATCGAGGAGGCTACCCGCGAGCTCAACCTGGAATCCGGTGACCCGCAGGCCATCCAGGACGCAATGAACAAGCTGCAAGGCATGGACCTGTCCCCGCGGATCACCTCCCGCAACGCGGGAGCAGCTTCCCGTTTGGAGACCCTCCTGGCACTCGTCGAGGGCTGGGTTGAGCACGTCGTGACGGAGGCCTTGGGTGAGCGCATCCCGTCTACGAAGGCAATGAATGAGGCGTGGGCTCATCGCCGCTCCACCGGTGGCTCCGCGGAAAAGGCCTTCTCCCAGGTCGTTGGCATTGAGCTGAACGCCCCGAAGGTGGAGGCAGCAGCTGAGCTGTGGCGCCGCGCCACCGTCGCAGTGGGCGCCGACAAGCGCGATTCCGCCTGGGACCACCCGGACCTGCTGCCCACTGCAGAGCACCTGGAGAACCCGGCTTCCTTCATCGACGGTTTGCTCGATGACACCCCTGATGAGGGCTTTGAAGCGGAGTTCTCCAAGCTGGAGGAGATGCTCCGCCAGCAGGACGCCGGTGATACTGCTGGCAAGGAGAAGGACGCCGACGAGGATAAGGAAAACAAAAAGGACAAGCCGGAAGACGAGAACTAACGGAAGCGCTGGTAGGCCTCGAGGTATCCCTTCGCGCGCTCGGCTTTGGGGGCTCGATCGGCCCACTCCCAGAAGTCCGGACCATGGCCCGGTATGAAGGTGTGCGTTAACTCGTGGATGATGACCGCGTCGAGGACGTAGTCGGGAACATCCTGCAGCCGGTCAGAAATCCGAATATCTCCCGTTGAGGTAGTGCAGCTACCCCAGCGGGATTTTTGGTTACTCACCCACCGGATGGAGCCCACCGTGGCGCGGCCCTCCAAAAAGCGGGCATTCAGTGTGCGGGCGCGGTCGGCCAGGGAATCGTCGGAAAGCTGCGAAGAAGTGTTCTTTTTGCGCACCTTCGCCACGATGCCATCCACCGCTTCGCGCTCTTCCGCCGCTGACATCCACGCGGGAATGCGCACCTCCAGAACACCGTCGACCACGCGGGCTTGGACGGTGCGACGGCGCCGTGCCGAACGGATGACACGTACCTCGGGATTGCTCGACATGACAGGGCATTCTACCTGTGGTGCAATGGTGTCTAAACACACCTGGGGTGGGGCAAAACGGGGAGGACAGTCTTGAGTGCACAGACGTACATGCTGGCGCCGGAAACCACCATTCTTGAGCGCGAACCCGGAATGCTCCAGTGTGGGATGGATGCCACGCGAGTCGGAGTTTTCGAAGCCCACCCGCAGCTAGCGGGCTTGCTCAACAGACTGCGCACGCCGCTGACCCGACAAACCATTGAAAAATCCATTGAGAATACGGGCATGAGCCCCTCAGCTGCCCGCAGCTTAGTGGAGGATCTGATTAGCTACCGTGTTTTGTGGCCGGCGCCCCGGCCGCAGCGTGTGGCTGTGCTGGGGACCTCCGCCCTGGCCAATGAGCTGCGCGACGTCCTACTTGGTGATTCCTTCCAACCACGCTCTCCTCTCCACAGCGAAACCCCCGCCGAGTACATCGCAAACGTGGCCGGGCACCTGCCTATCGTGGCTGTCGACATGCTGGATGGCGCCACGGAATGGGCACAGGCCCTGCGCAATACCCCAGCCACCTGGTTGCCAGTATCTATGATCGATGCCCGCGGCATCATCGGACCAGTTCGCATCGACGGGGCTGGCCCCTGCCCGCTGTGCGCGCATCTGCACCGCATCGAATCAGACGAGCTATGGCACGAGGTGGCCCACCGCGCCGCGACAGTGGAAGCACCGGGCGACCCCATCGTGCGCACTGCGATAGTGATGCATGCAGTGGTGATTATTCGCCGGCTCTTGGGACGGCCGGCCCCGCCAGGAGCGCCCGGCGGCAAGCCGCTCGCCGGCGAACTCACGGAGATAGACCTCTACGGCCTAGAGCAGCGGAGGCTTCTCATGGAACATCCTCGATGCACGTACTGCGCTGCTTCTTAGCTCCTCTTAGCCGCGGGAAGAAGCAATGATCTGCAGCACCTCCGCACCATAGCGCTCCAGCTTGGAGGGGCCCACCCCGGAGATATCCAGCAGCTCCGCCTCATTTGCGGGAAGAGCCTCCGAAATCGCTTGCAGAGTCGCATCAGAAAAGACGACGTAGGCAGGAACCTGAGAGTCCTTTGCCACAGACGCCCGCCACGCGCGCAGCGCGTTGAAGACATCCTCATCACCCTCATACTCGCACCACTCGTGGCGGCCGAGGACCTTCTCCGCCGGGCTGCTGAGCTGCCCCGAGCACACTCGGCAACGGCGCGGGCGATAGCGACGGTTTGATGACTGGCTTTCCTCGATTCCCGGGACAACGCCGTCCAGGAAACGAGTTCGCTCACGTGAGGCCCGCGAACCCGTGGTCTTAGCCAGCGCCCACGACAAAGCTAGGTGCTCGCGGGCACGGGTAATGCCGACATAAAACAGCCGGCGCTCCTCCTCCACGTGTTCATCGCCGGCCTTGATGGCGTGGTTAATGGGCAGGAGTTTTTCGGTGAGGCCTACGAGGAACACCGCATCCCACTCCAGGCCCTTGGCAGCGTGAATGGTAGCGAGGGTCACGCCCTCCATCGTGGGGTTGTGCTTGTTTTCGGAGCGGCGGTGCAGCTCTCCTAGCACGCCAGGCAGGTCTATCCCCTCGTGGTCCTCCACGATCTGCGCGATGAGGTCCACCAACGCCGTGAGCGACTGCCAGCGCTCGCGGGCCTGCGCACCCTGCGGTTCCGTGGCGGACAGCCCCAACTCTACGAAGGCCGCACGTGCCACAGCCACCGGATCATTCGGCAAATCATCACGGCGCGTGGCAGCGATGAGCACGCGGATGGCCTCCAAAATCTCTGGGCGGCGGAAGAAGCCTTCGCCACCGCGGACTTGGTAAACCACTCCAGCGTCAGCAAGCGCCTGCTCGAACTGCTCCGACTGCGCGTTGATGCGGTAAAGGATGGCGATTTCAGAAGCCTTCACGCCTTGGTTGAGCAGCGTCAGGACCTGGCCTGCGACCTCCTTGGCCTCGATCTCCTCAGACTCATAGGCCTTAAACGTGGGCTCGGGTCCAGGCTCGCGCATGCCCTGCAACTCCAAACGGGTCCCCGCCGCGCGGCCCGAAGCCTTCGAGATGACCTCGTTAGCCAGGTCCGTCACTTGCGGGGTGGAGCGGTAGTCTCGCTGCAGCTTGACCACGGTGGCCTGCGGGTAGGTGCGGGAAAAATTCAGAAGGTAGTCCGGGGAAGCACCGTTGAAGGAATAGATGGTCTGGTTGGCATCGCCCACGACCGTCAGGTCATCGCGCTCCCCCAACCAGGCCTCCAGTACTCGCTGCTGCAGCGGTGTGACGTCTTGATACTCGTCCACCACAAAGGTGCGGTACTGCTCACGGAAGACCTCCGCCACCGCAGGCACGTTCTCGATGGCGCCGGCGATATGCATGAGCAAATCATCAAAATCGAGGTACATGAGATCCGGGGTGGCCTTCATATCCTCATAGCGGCGGAAGACCTCCGCCACCTTGGCCGGATCCCCTGGTGCCTCGCGGTCCGTGGATTCGATGACACCGGGATAGCCCTCGGGGCTAATCAGCGAAGATTTTGCCCATTCGATTTCCCCCAGGAAATCACGAATGGTGTCCTTGTTGTTGTCCAGACCAAGCGAGCGGACCGCGCGGCCGACCAGGCTGAACTTGTTGTCGATGAGCTGCCAGGGCAGATCCCCAGCAACCTGCGGCCAAAAGTACTTCAACTGGCGGCGCGCTGCGGCGTGAAAGGTTTGGGCTTGCACTCCCCCAACGCCCATCTGGTTGAGCCGCTCGCGCATTTCACTCGCGGCGCGAGAGGTGAAGGTGACGGCCAGAACGCGCTGCGGGTTGACGAAACCCTGGTCCACCATGTGAGCGATGCGATAGGTAATCGTGCGGGTCTTACCCGTTCCGGCACCCGCCAGGATGCAGACTGGGCCGCGCGGCGCCGTGGCTGCGGCCCGCTGGTCTTCATCGAGCAGGGACAGATCCGGTCTCATCACCGTGGAACCACTCCATAATCATCGTGTGTGCAATTGACCCCTTGCGGGCAATGGTCAGTTCTGGCAGCTCAGCGCGGGACACCCACCGCACTTCTGCGAGCTCTTCGTCAGTATCGCACACGGGCTGGACATCCTCCGTAACCGCGGAAAAGCCCACCATCAAAGAGCCACTAGGCGGCCAGGGCTGCGAGCCCCAATAGCAAACTGACTCAACGCGGCGACCGGTTTCTTCCAAGGCCTCGCGGACCATCGCCTCTTCAAGGGTCTCGCCGGGATCGACATAGCCGGCAATGAGTGAAAAGAATCCTGGACGGTGACGGTTGCGAGCCAGCAGGATACGGTCCGACTCCGCGTGGTGAATGATGCCGATGACGGCGGGATCCAAGCGGGGAAAGACGAGGCGTTCGCCATCGTGCCCCACGGCCCCTGGCGCAGGGTAAGACAGCTCCCGCCCAGTGCGTGGATCAAAGCGCGCTTCCCGACGGTTTCGGATCAGATGCAGGGCTTTGAGAATGTCGCGCTGACCGTTGAAGAAGGTGGCATCGCGCAGTGTACCGAGCCGCTCGGCGGCCTCGGACTCCACCAGGAAAGCGTGAATATCCCCGGCCGTGACAACGATGTTCCCCGTCGGCTCAGTCAGAAAGACCGGCTGGCCCTGTGGCGTAACTGGGACGCGGCCAGTCTCGGTGACGGGCAGGAACATTAGTTGCCTTCGTCCTCGTCTTCATCGGTCTCTTCCGCGGCCTGCTGCATCTCATGCTTGATATAGAGCAGGCGGTCACCAGGCTTGAGTGCATACGCGTCTGCCGTATCGACGCGGTGTAGCTCGTTGTTGCGCAGGACCGCCAGAACAATGTCTGCGAGGTGACGTGGGTTGGAGCCCACTTCGAATTCGCGCACCGCGCGCTCGGCCACGGAAAAGCCTTCGTTCGGCGAGAGGAGGTCCTCCATCATCTCCACCACCGTCGGTGTCACGGTGGCTAGGCCCAGGAGACGTCCGGCGGTCTCTGCGGAGGTGACCACCGAATCGGCACCGGATTGGAGGAGAAGGTGGCGGTTCTCGGATTCACGCACGGAAGCGACCACCTTGGCCTTGGGGTTGAGCTCGCGCACGGACAAGGTACACAGCACCGCGGTATCGTCCGTGGACGGAGTCACCACCACGGACGAGGCGTGCTGCGCGCCGGCAATGCGCAGCACGTCTTGCTTGGTTCCGGAGCCGTAAATGGTGACGAGGCCGTGGTGCTCGGCGCTGGCTAGGGCCGCGCGGTTGTTGTCAACAACCACGATTTGGGAGGCGGGAACGTCATCGGCGATAAGCGCGGCGACCGCACCTGCGCCCTTGGTGCCATAGCCGATGACAACGGTGTGGTTACGCAATTGCTTTCTCCAATTCTGGATTTCAAAGGTGCGGCGGGCTCGATCCGTCAGAACCGACAAGGTAGCACCGACCAACAAAACAAGGAAGAGCAGGCGGGCCGGGGTAACGATAATGAGGTTGATGAAACGCGCGGTGGGGGTGACGGGAACGATATCGCCATAGCCCACAGTGGTCAACGACACCGCTGAATAGTAGGCGGCATCGAGGAAGGACAGGTCTTCGCTGTAGCCATCCCCGTCGAAAAAGACGATGATGGTGACAAAGACCATCAGCCCCATAGCCCAGATAACTCGGCGCGCCAGTTGCTTCCACGGGCTGGTGCTCTGCGTGCGCGGAATCGTGATGACGTCAATGAGCGCATGGTCAGGCTGCGAGGTCAGCTCTACCTGCGACAAGAAACGCGACGTAATGCGTTTGCCTAAGTGCTTGGGCACGAAACGCCAACCTCCCTAGATGATGCGGATTTCCTCGTGAGACTACCTTAGACTCAACCCTGGTGGCGTGGAAACTGCAGAGCTTAAAAGCTCAGCCAACCGTGACCCGGTGGGCAAGTCCTCCGGCTCCAAAAGATAGTTCTCATGCACGTAGAAGAAAGCCGCGCGGACAGTCTCCACGCGATGGATGCGCCGCCATGCCTCCGCGTAGACGGCGAGCTGAATCTGCGCCGAGGCCAATGCGGCACCCTGTGGACGGCGGCCAGTCTTCCAGTCCACGATGAGCCAGGAGCCATCCGGCTGCTGGAATACCGCGTCCATGCGGCCGCGGACGACGGAGTCCCCAATGGTGATCTCGAAGGGGGCCTCCACGAAAGCCGGCGTGCGCTGTGCCCACTCCGAGGCTAGGAAGGACTCCTTGAGGGACTCCATGTCGTGGTCCGGTGCGTCATGCGAACCGGGCAGCTCATCCTCCCCCAGCAAGGCAGGCGAACCGAAACGATCCTCCAGCCAGGCGTGGAAAGCAGTGCCGCGCTTGGCGTAGGAATTAGGTTTGAAGGGGATGGGGCGGCGCTGGCGGCGTGCGAATTGGGTGGGATCCGCCGACATAGCCACCATGTCAGAGGCCGTCAGCTCGCCGGGTAGTTCTACATCGACCACCGGGGCCTGCAGCGCTTTGTGCTCTTCAATGAGCGCGCTCGCCTCTTGTTCCCAGAGACCGAAGACTTCGCCATCGCGCAGCGGGGGGAGGTTCTCCATTGCCGTGCGTACCGCCTCTGCTGCCTGCAGCGCTTCCGTCTGCGGGGTCAAAGAAGGGAAGGAGGCCTCAACTGCACCTCCTTTCTCCTCTTCCACAGGGATGTCGGGGATATCCCAATGCCCGACCAATTCTGGGTGCTTATCCGCCAACAACTGCAGGTAGGAATAGGGGCCCTTCTTGCTTTTTCCCTTGAGTCTATTCGTGCCGGAACCAGTCACCGTCAGCGTGGACTCGGTGCGGGTCATGGCCACGTAGAAAAGACGCGTCGCTTCCTCTGCTTGGAACTCGCGGTTCTGTTCTTTGAAAGCCGTGCAGGCCTTATCAAAGTCAGAGCGCGTCACCGCATCCTCGGGCACATCGATGACGTCCTCGTCGCCTGGGGCCTTTTCGATCTTGGTCAGGAAGGTCTCCGCCTGCGCTTTGTAGCTCGAGGAATCCGCATGTGCCACGCAGACGTGTTCCCATTCCAAGCCCTTGGCCTTGTGCACCGTCATGATCTGCACGCGGTTGCGCACAAGCGGGACCTCTCCCAGTTCGAGCCCGTCTTCCTTCTCCTTGGCCAACTCAAGATAGTCCAAAAGGCCGGCCAAGCCATCACCGTGGAAGCCCGCGACAAAGTCGGCGAAAGCGTCGAGGTGCGTTGCCCCGCCCGGCTTGCCTGAGGCGAGGACTTCGGTGCGCAAGCCGAAGAGAAGCTCAATATCGGCCACGATGTCGTTGAGCGACTTTCCCAGAGAATAGGTGCGGAGGTAGCGCAGCTTAGAGGAGACCTCCTCCATGCGCTCCAAGCCTTCGGTGCTGTAGCGATCGCGTTCGCCGAGGTCTGCGAGGGCGTCGGCAAGCCCCAGCACCTGGTCCGGCCCCTCCGCGGTAATCTCCTCAACCTGGGCGGCTAGGTGCGCCAGGGGATCACCGCCTTCCCACCGCGTGCGGCCTTCGGTGGCGCCGGCGAGATTACGCTGACGCGAATGCAGCGCCTGAATATCGGCGATGCCCAGACCGCACATCGGTCCGGTCAGCACACGCAGCGCTGCGGCGGTGTCTTGTGGACGCACCAAAAGCGTGGCTACCGCCACAAGATCTTGGATCTCCGGCTGCCAGAGAAGTCCACCCAGGCCGAAGATCTCGTTGGGCACACCGACCTCATCCAAAGCAGCGGCGATCAACGGCGATTGCTTATTGGTGCGCACGAGTACGGCGGCATTGAAATCCTCGCCTTCCGGCGTGGACTCATAGAGCTGGCGGAGATGCTCAGCGATGAAAGCGCGCTCCTCGTCCTCAGAAGCGAAATAGCTCAGCTCTACCTTGCCGGCCGGCGCGGTGGGCTTGGGCGACAGCTCATCTACTGGGCGCTCGCCGGGGCTTGAGGAGAAGAGCTTCGACGCCACGTCATTAGCCAAGCTAAGTACCGTCGAGGGATTACGCCAGGAGGTGGTGAGTTGATCCTTCGGGGCCGGGGTGCCATCCGGCTGCGGAAAGTCCGTGACAAAAGCTTCCAGGTTTTCCGCCGTCGCGCCACGCCAGCCATAGATGGACTGCATGGGGTCACCCACCGCGGTAACTGATAGACCCTCACGCTCGCCTCCGAAGAGCGAGCGCAGCAAGATGCGCTGCGCATGGGAGGTGTCTTGGTACTCATCCAACATGATGACGCGGTAGCGCGCGCTTTGTTGCTCGCCTAAGAGCGGGAAGTTCTTGGCCAGCGTGGCGGCGATGGACATCTGCTCACCGAAAGTGATGACCCCGCGCTCCGCTTGTTCCTTCTTGAGAGCTTCCACCAAGGGCAGGTACTCCAGGCGCAGGCGTTGGGTATCCAGGTATTTCTGCAAGTCCTTGCCGAACTCGCCTTTGGTCCTCTTGCTCTTTTCTAGGTCCTCAGCGGTCTTGCGGAAGATGTCCTCGTGCTCATAGAGATCCTGCGGATTCTTAAGCTCCCCGTCCATCGTTTCCGCGAGCTTGAGCAAGGTAGCGGTGACCGTGGCCACCGCATTATCTGTGCTGAGCGAACCCGAGTAATTGCTGACCACCTCGTG
The DNA here is from genome assembly GCF_046895345.1 of Corynebacterium aurimucosum. GTDB lineage: Bacteria > Actinomycetota > Actinomycetes > Mycobacteriales > Mycobacteriaceae > Corynebacterium > Corynebacterium aurimucosum_G. The sequence goes on from NZ_CP160096.1 coordinate 1,469,170, forward strand.
GGCGATGGCATAGCGCTCCGCCTCGGTGATGATGCGGGCATTCGGCTCGACCGGCATGAGCAGGCCATACTCACGGACAAGATCACCCGCATAAGAGTCATAGGTGGACACGTTTGGCGCGATATTTTCCACTGCTTCTGCCGCTGGGCTGCCCGGGGCAAGGATTCCAGAGGAGCGCAGGGTTAGCAGCTGGCGGCGGATGCGCTGCTCTAGTTGCTGGGCTGCCTTGCGGGTAAAGGTTAGGCCAAGGACTTGCTCAGGCCGCACGAGCCCATTGGCCACGAGCGATACAACACGCGAGGCCATCGTCTCCGTCTTACCAGCGCCTGCGCCGGCCACGACGAGCTTCGGTCCAAGCGGGCCATCAATAACGGCGGCCTGTTCCGGGGTGGGAGGAAAGGGCTTGCCCAGCGCGGCAGCCAGCTCCTCAGGGCTGAAGTGTTGAGCGGGATTCTTAGGCATCGGTCACCAGACCTCCTTCATTCATCACAGGGCAGATAGAGCGGATCGGGCAGCGATCACAATCAGCGTTTTCACGTGCAGTCAGGTCCGGACCACGCAGCTCAGCCACGAGTGCGGGCAGCGACTGCGCAAACTCTTCGAGCTCCTCAGGAGGCTTGGTGGCTTGCTCCCGGGTGGACACGGCGGCAGTACTGGATCGCGGATACACCAGAACACCTCCGCCACGCGGCAAGCCATCACCCGTCCGGATAGACACAGCCTGCGACTCGCCGCCAGGTTCCGCGGGTGCTGTGACAAGCTCGCCGTGTGCTAGCGCCAACTGATATGTCATGAGCTGGGTATTGTCTTGGGCGCGGGCCACCGACGGGACTTTTGTCCCCGTCTTGAGATCCACCACGACGTAGTCTTCCCCGGCCTTCGCCAACCGGTCAATGAACCCACGAATGGTGACATCGGAGTCGATGTCCACGCTGACGGGGACCTCAACACCAACGGGTTCGAGTGATGTAGAGCTCGAGAGCACCCAACTATGAGTGCGGTCGATAAGGCGCTCAAAGTCCACACGCTCAGCCTCACGGTGCCACGCTGGCCCCTCCACAAGCGCATCGAAGGCATCGAGCACTAGCAGCTTCGCAGGCTCGGCGGCAGCACCGCGCCCCAGCGCTTCCAAGAAAGCATGCGCCAAATTACCACGTAGCAGGTTGATGTTCGCAGAATCATCCTCCACGAGCTGCCCGAGCACCGCGTTGAGCGGACACGTGAGCAAGGCATCGACCCGGGAAGGCGACACCGTGCTTGAACCACGCAGCGGCAATTCCGAAGCCACGCCACGCGCGGCCCACCACTGATCCGGATGCGCCCCAGGGACCCCGGCCTCCGCCAAACGGGCCAACTGCCGGACCGCCTGGGAGCGTTCCGCCTCATTGGTCTCCGGATCAGTTGCACAACGGCGCAGTTGCGCCACGAACGCGGGCACCGAGAGTACGGAGACATCGAGAGGATCGAGCTCTTCCTCCCCACTAGCAACACTGGGCAGCGTCACCGGATTCGGCTCCGGCACCTCGAGGCCCAACTCACGTGGCCAGGCCTGGCGTGCGAGGCGCTTGCCCGCCTCTCGGCGCGCCTGGGCTCCCGGTACATCGACACCGCGAGTGGAAAGGAATTCATCGATGAAGCGCGAGGGTTCTTCCACGACATCGCTCTCCGGTGAGTCCACCGCCACGATGAGCAGCCGTTGCCGGTGACGGGTAGTGGCCACGTGGAAGAGACGGCGCTCCTCCGCCAAGCGCCCCGACACGTGGCTGACTGGGGTGCCGGGAGTGATGCTGCGATCCAGCAAATCGATGAGATCTTCTTGCCCAAAAAGAGAACCGGTCTCCCCTACCGAGGGCCACGTTCCTTCCTGAATGCCCGCCACGATGACGGTGTCCCACTCGCGCCCCACTGCGCCGTGCGCGGTGAGGATTTCTACTGCATTGGGCAATGCCGAGCGGCGATCCCGCACGCCGGTGGGCAGTTCTTGCTCCGTGATGTGCAGAATGAAGGACTCCAACGAAGCCGCCGGACGGCGCTCGGCGTAATCGCCGGCGGCGTCGAACAAGGCCATCATCGCATCCAAGTCACGGTCCGCCTGCGAACCCGCGGCACCGCCGCGCAGGGCGGCTGCCTGCAGGCGCGTATCCAAACCGGTGGCTTGCCACACTTCCCACAGGACTTCCTCAACAGCAGCGCCTTGCTGCAAGGCTTCACGCCCGGCAGACAGCACCCCGCGAATACGCGCCAAAATCGCTTCCTCGCGCTCGGTGAGGAGGTTATTGAAGTCCGGCAACTCACCGTCCAGCAACTCCCGCAGTGTATTCATTCCGCGCTGCTCCGGCTTCCAACGGCGCAGGCCGCGGATGAGCCTCCGCAGCGTCACCGGATCAGCACCGCCCACGGGACCGATAATCAGGTCCTCGAGCTCCACGGGCTCAAGCTCATTCTCCAGAGCGCGCAAAGCCAGAAGTACTGCTTTGACCAAGCGCTGCTCAGCGAGCACCACGTCCGTGGGGTTAATGTGCACCGGCACGCCAGCAGAAAGCAGCGTGCGACGGGTAGGTCCAATATCCCCGGTAGAGCGCACGATCACTGCGATATCACGCCAGTCCACGCCGTCTTCTAAGTGCCGGCGGCGAACCGTATTGGCTAGGACATCACGCAAGGTGCCGCGGGAATCCACGACGCTCACGCACGCCGGGGACGGCCTGCGGTACGTAGAACTCAGACGAAGTTCGTTCTCTGCCTTCCAGGTGGTGAGGAATTCCGAATTAGCACCACGGAAGGCGAAGACTGCTTGGTCGGGGTCACCGCCGATCACGGTGAGGCGTGCAGTTTTCGCCAGCTCCGCGATCAGCTGGCCGGAGGTCGGGTCCAGCAACTGCGCGTCATCGACCACGATGGTGTGCCAGGGGTGCTCGCGCAACAGCTCTGGGCGCAAAAGCACCTGGCTGACCAGCTCCGCAGCGGAATAGGAATGCGAACCCGCCAGCGCCTGAGTGCGCTCATACTCGCGCAGGAAGTCTCCGGCAGCCACCCACATGGGCCGGCCGTAGCGTTGTCCCAGCTCCTCCAAGTCCGTCGGGCCCAGCCCCCGTTCGATGGCGCGCAGCAACAAATCACGCAATTGGCGCGCAAAGCCCACATACTCCAGGGCCGGGCGCATCTCCTCTGGCCACGCGCCCCGGCGATCGGCCGCATGGCCCTGCAGCAGCTCACGGATCACTGCATCCTGTTCCGCACCGGTGATGAGACGCAGCTCCTCCTCGCTGCTTTGGCGCAGAAGCGCAAAAGCCAACGAGTGCACCGAGCGCACCATCGAAGTCTGTGCGGCGTAGTCATCGAGGTTTTCTGCTAACTCCCGGCGCAGCAACGAGCCGGATTCCTTGGATGGGGCGACGACGAGGATGCCGGAGGCATCGGCTCCAGCATTGAGTTGGGCCAAGACAACGTCGATCAACAGGCTCGACACCCCTGACCCCGCCGCACCAAGCACCCGCCAGGTACCTTGCTGTGGCAAGGGAACATCCCACTCGCGCGACGTGGCGCGGCGGCTTCGGGGAATGAGGCGGACTTCCGGCGAGGGGGGAAGCGTGACGCCGGTACGTGTGGGGGATTCGCTGCTGTACTTCACGCCCTATAGTGTGTCAGATGCTGCGGACACGAGGGCCTCTTCGACCCTTTCAATATTCGAACGCACGGTCGCTTTGGAGCGCGGGTGCAGGGTATTGACGTAACGGCGATACGCCACTGCGCGCAAGAGCAGCTGCTGTATGCCGGGAACCGACGCAAAGCGGGCAGAAATATCATCATCCACTGCGCCTGCGATGAGGCCATCCACTATGACCAGCGCGGCGGACCAGCCAACCGGGCGCGGTGCCGCGGAAGGAACGATATCGGTCAGCGCTGGCGGGTTCGCACCAGAGAAAACCGTGGTCCCCAGCACGTCCATGTGGGCGGTAACAAGTGGGAGCTGCGCAAGCTCAGCATCGGAATAGGCCTCGCCGCTCTCCTCCCACGCTGCCCGTTCTGCCCGTGCGAACACATCATCGCGCCGGTCCACTGTCGGCAACGGCGCCAACTCGAGCGCTTCATCAAGGCGCAGTGCCATCTGCACCGTTTCATCAATACGCCCCCGCAACTGCCCCTCCACGAAGTGCGTGGCCTTCCATCCGGCAGCAGTGTAGCGACCATCCGCAGTCAGCACTGGCCGGGCAATACGTGCTCCTGGCAGGCTGAGTTTCTCGCGGACCTTGGCGGACCAGCCAGTCCACGGCCGAGCCTCGGCGAAGACAATATCGCCCACGCGGATCCCGTTATCCCACGCAGGCCCCACAAGCTCACCCTGCGTTCGGCGCGGGTAAAATTCGGCGTTGAAAGCGGCAAGAACGGGCTCAGGTGGCAATGGCATGGGAAAATAATCCTTAGGTTTGGGGCGACCTACTCGGGCTTAGCGTGATCAGAATTAGCCGGGTTCGGATAGGGCCACGGGTTCGGCTCGCACGTGACATCCTCGTCCGGATAAACCTCGTTGGGTTCTTTCTCAAAAAGCTTGGCGTTGTTCAAGCTCAGCGTTTGCTGCATCATGACCGGCGCAAGTTTACCGTCCCCGCCGCAGGGTTGATGGGACGCAAAACCGATAGCGTGGCCAAACTCATGGTTGATCAGGTACTGGCGGTAGTTGCCCAAGTCTCCTTCAAAGGGCGTCGCGCCACGCACCCACCGAGACTCGTTGAGGTTGACCGCGGATTCCCCCGTAATGGTCGTGTGACAGGAGGTTTCTGATTCCAACTGCGCGCCGCACAACTTCGCCGTGGTTCCCAATGACGTCAGACGGATGTGCGTATCAGGGTTGTCATCGGCTTTGACGTGGATGAATTCAAAGTCACCGTTGGCCGTCCACCCGCGAGGGTCGGCCAGAGTGGCGTCAACAAGCGCAACGACAGCACCGTCCCCACCATATGCGGAGGTGTCGATGCCGTTTTCAATCTCAACGGAAAAGCGGATGGTTTGCTTCCCGCCCTTGCCCGCGTGCATGGTGGACGGCCCTGCATCGCGGTAAGTTTCCTCACCTTGCTCGGTGTAGTCACCGCCGGCGGGCAAACCATTCTTGGCGGCGGCCACCGCGCTGGCATTGGCGGGATCCGGCCCCTTACGCGAGGAGGCGGATCCGGCTGTGCTGCTTGCCGACGTCTCCCCTGCCGCCGTCAACTCCGACTCCTGGGACGGGGAGCGGAAAACATCAACCAGCACCCACACAGTGATGACGACCATGACGGGGATCGCCACCACGCGCCACCAGCCGTACTCGCGCGCGAAGCGCTCCACCGCTGAAAGGCGCTGTGGGTGCTGCTTAAAATCCGCGGGATTCTCCATGGCCATTTAGGCTACCCGCTGAGCCAGCGCTCGCGTACTTAGCCCGCAAATCCGACGGTATGGGCGCGTGCGGTACCGATTTCCACGTAGACCACCCGCTCGGTGCGCACGATGTAGGCGCGCCCCTTGGTGTCCTTCAATTCGAGGGTGGAGTTGTCTGCCAAGGCGTTATTGATGGTCTGGGTCAGTTCTTCGCGCTCACCTTCCGCGTGAATAACCAGCTCGCGGGCGGTATCGGCAAAACCAAACTTGATATCCATGTGGTGTGTCTCCCTTAAATCGTGTTCTTTAATCGGTGCCGTGAGAACTGCGCCCCCGGCGCTCTAATGGCCCCACTATAGCCACGTCCTCTACTATCAAGGTGTGCTTGCCCCGAAATCATCCCGCGAATCCCGCGAATCCCCTACCTTTGCCGAACTCGGCGTCGCCGTAGAGATCTGCGATGCCCTCGCTGACAACGGGATTACGCACACCTTTGCCATCCAGGAACTCACCCTACCTATCGCTCTGAATGGCCAGGACCTCATCGGCCAAGCGCGCACTGGCATGGGCAAGACCTATGGCTTCGGTGTCCCGCTGCTGGATCGCGTTTTCGATGACGCTGACATTCCGGAGCTTGATGGCACTCCCCGCGCACTGGTCATTGCACCGACGCGCGAGTTAGCAATCCAGGTCAGCGGCGACCTGGAGCTCGCCGCCGCGAATCTTCCGCTCAGCGTGGTCACCCTGTGTGGCGGGCGCCCCTATGAAGAACAGATCCAGCAGATTGAATCGGGTGCAGACGTCGTCGTCGGCACCCCGGGCCGCCTGCTCGATCTCTGCCAGAAGAAGCATCTCTCCTTCGACCACGTCAGTGTTCTAGTTCTGGATGAAGCCGACGAGATGCTGGACTTGGGCTTCCTGCCGGACATCGAGAAGATCCTCTCACTCCTGCACGGCAATCCACACCAAACCATGCTCTTTTCCGCCACCATGCCTGGGCCCATCGTGACCTTGGCACGTACCTTCCTTGAAAAGCCGGTCCACATCCGCGCCGAGTCTGGTGACGCCCAGCAGACGCATGCCTCCACGCGCAAGGTCACCTTCCAGGCACACCGTATGGATAAGATCGCGGTCTTGGGAAAGGTCCTGCAGGCAGAAGGCCGCGGACGCACCATCATCTTCACGCGTACGAAACGCTCGGCCGCCGCCGTTGCGGACGAGCTGGCACAGCGCGGCTTTCGCGTGGGCGCGGTCCACGGCGATTTGGACCAAAAAGCACGCGAACGCTCGCTCGATGCCTTCCGGGAAGGCACCGTGGAGATTCTCGTGGCCACGGACGTCGCCGCTCGCGGCATCGACATTGACGATGTCACCCACGTCATCAACTACCAGGTGCCCGATGACCCCATGACCTTCGTCCACCGCATAGGCCGTACTGGCCGCGCGGGGCACACCGGCACAGCCATCACTCTCGTCGGCTACGACGAGCTGGGCAAATGGCAAGTCATCAACGATGATCTCGATTTGGGCCAGCCAGAGCCACCGCAGTGGTTCAGCACCTCCCCGGAGCTTGCGGAAGCCCTCGATATCCCAGAGGCGGTTGCTGACACCGTCGGCCCACCCACAAAAGTGCTGGGTGCACCGCGGCGCTCACATTCACGTGCAAGCGGCCAACGTTCTTCCCCGGTATCCGACCACACCTCCCACCACCCCCGTTCCCGCAAACGTATTCCCTTTCAAGGAGGACGCCGATGAGCACCCAGTACGCACGAAACTTCCCGGCTAACAAACCTGATACCGGGAGGACTCCCATTTTGCGCGCCACCAAGGCGGACTGGCTAGCTGTAGGCGCAATCAGCGCTGTCTGCGCGGTCGCAATTGGCGGCGCGATCATCACGGCACCGATTCATAAGGCTGAACTCACACCAGCGGTAAATGCGGTGGCCCACCCTCAACTTCTCGATGCAGCCCCGAGCGCCTTGACTGAAGCCTTTAGCCTTCCCAACGCCCTAGTGACAGGCCAGACCCGCGCAGTAACCGCAAAGGGGCTATTGATTACCCACGACGGCGATACGCTCAACGCTTCGGATGCCTCTGGCGATACGGTCTGGACCTATCAACGCAGAGATGCTGATCTGTGCGTGCTCGGTTCGGCTTGGGACAAGGTCGTGGCGGCCTATGATGCTGGGAATGGCTGCGGCGATGTGGTATCGATCGATGCCGCCACCGGCCAGTACTCCGACACCCGTAGCTCCCGCAATTCCGAACAGGTGGTCCCCATTCTGTCGAACGACCGCGTAGGAACCGTTTCTACCGAGCGAGTGGAGCTGTGGCGCTCAGACATGGTACGCACCGTTGAATACGGTGATGTCGATGCCAAACAAGAACCCGATCTGCAGCCTCATGAAGACTGCACCATCACCTCAGCCCTGACTCGTACAGAGACGATGGGGGTCACCGAATCCTGCCCAGATTCTCCGGACTCCACGTGGCTGCGCATTCAGAAAGTCACACCTGAAGATTCCCGCTCACCAGAGATCACAACGGCAATAAAAATCGAGACCCCAGGCGCGCGCCTCGTCGCTTTTAGTCAGGAAGCAGCTGCTATTTTCTTGCCAGGAGATACCCCGCGCATCATCACCTGTAGCTTTGAGGGTAAAACGCTCTCCTCCACGGACGTGGAGCCATCGAAGGCCATCATGGATTCAGCTTCCCCCTTCGCCCCCGCGGTCGCTGATCTTCCCCACCACATGACGTGGTTCGACGGCGAACGTCTTTATCTCTTTACCCCAACCGAGCTCAAAGTGGACCATGTTCTGGAGCAGGCAGTCGGCACCGGCATCGCCGTCGGCGAACGGCTACTGGTGCCCACGGAAGAAGGGATCGACGTGGTGGACTGGGCTACTGGAAAGACCGAGCGCAGCATTCCCGTCGACCGTGACGGCTATAACGGTCCAGTTTCGCTGACTCTTGCGGGTACTGCCATCATCGAGCAGCGTGGAAACACCGCCGTGGCGCTCACTGCCTCTTAACTTCTTCGTTGTTTAAGAAGCAGCGCGCCTAGAAGTGGCTTTCAGCCCATTGCGCTGCCTCAGGGCGCACCATGAGCAGGTAGAGCACCAGCGCTGCGCTGGCCAGCGTCACGACGCCGAGCGCTGCTGAGCCTCCGCTGAACATCTGGAAGGCGATGGCACCCAAAATAAACTCCACGAGCACGATAGCTCCGCGGCCCCAGCGCTTGCCCTTAACAAAGGCCCACGAGGCGACGATGACAAAGCCGAAGACGATAAAAATGAAGATGGCCGTCCCTAGGCCGACGAAGCCCGTCGCCCCAGAATCGGACACCATGGAGTCGTTCTCAGCACCGGTTATCTCACGGACGATGAGGAAAATGCCGAAGATAATAACCGCGATGGACTGGAGCACGGCGATGCCGGCAGCCGCTATCACCGTTCCCGGGGGACGGCCTCCCTCAGTTTGGACAGGCGTGGTCGAGGACTGTTTCTGCTTCTTATTCACGGAGATTTAGTCTACTTCTCAGCCTTGTACTTAGGACTACTCCACGCCAGTGCCTCACGCGCCCACGGATATCCCCTTTCCGAATACAACTTCATTATGCTCAGCTTCAGCTTCCCACCCTCCGCGTTTCGGGGGCAGAGGAAGCAATCCGGATTTGACGCGATCCAGGTCACCACACTCACCGCCTTACCCCCATCACCGCAGATGGAAGCGTTTCTGACAGGATTCTTACAGGACCCAATCCATAATAAATGCATGAATTGACGGAATTTATTTAGTGACTTTGGACACTTTTTGGTCTCTACCCCTAGCGGAGTTTGAGTAAACGTGTCATTATTCTCAGGTAGCAAAAACAACGAGCTGTTAAATCAGTTCTTAACTCGGAGAAAACTCCAAGTTAACCAAAAGTGAACCATGGCGGCGGCGACGCTGGCCCCAACTCAAGACAGGGCCCCACTGACCGCAGACCAGTTCACTTAAACCCCGTAGCACTCGGAACAGTTCACTGCCGTGAACTGCCCTTGGTGCGCCTGCTTTCATCTACTGCTGTCAAAAATTTGTTAGGAGATTTCAATCATGGATTGGCGCCACGAAGCTGTTTGCCGCGACGAAGACCCGGAGCTCTTCTTCCCTGTCGGTAATTCCGGCCCTGCACTCACCCAGATCGCTAAGGCCAAGCTGGTCTGCAACCGCTGCCCGGTTGCTTCCTCTTGCCTCAAGTGGGCCCTCGAGTCCGGACAGGACGCCGGTGTGTGGGGCGGTCTCTCTGAGGAGGAGCGTCGCGCTATCAAGCGTCGCAACCGCAGCCGCGGCCGTGCCCGCGTCTCTGCTTAAAGAGTCCTCAAAAGCTGCACCCCCGATTAACACCTCGGCATACCCTGCCGCTACAGTTAAATAAGTTCATTTACCCTTAACAGAAGGAGTACGCGATGAGCAAGCGTGGCCGTAAGCGCAAGGATCGCCGTAAGAAGTCCGCTAACCACGGCAAGCGTCCTAACGCATAACGTCAGCAATCAATTAGGGCTCGTTTCCTCCCTCATTCCGAGGACGGAAACGAGCCCTTTGCTTATGCGACTCGGCGGTCCTAGCCCCAGGTGATTTCAGTCCGCGTAATCTCCACGCAAATGCGCTGGCGCAATGACTGCGGTGCAGCCTGTCCCCCACAGCATTTGCGCACGAGTGCGCGGACTACTTCTTCACTCTCGACGCGCTGCTGACAGGCTTCGCACTGCGCGAGGTGCTCGCGGATTTCCAGTGCTCGCGCATAGCTTGTTGATTCATCGAACAGCTCCCGAAAGAGCGCTTCAACCTCGGGAGAGTTACACGCACCGCAATTGCGTCCTGTTGCGCGTTCCATTACTTCTCCTCCATCTCTGGGTGGTTTCGACCGATGCCTTTTTCTCGTGCTACGTCTTTCAACGCCGCACGAAGCAATTTTCTTCCGCGATGGAGTCGGCTCATGACCGTCCCCAACGGGGTGCCCATCACTTCTGCGATTTCCTTATAGGCCAACCCCACCACATCCGCGTAATACACCACCATGCGGTAATCCTCCGGCAGATCATTCATGGCCTCGGAAATCTCCGAATCTGGCATCTGCTTGAGCGCTTCGACCTCCGCTGACTCTAAGCCCGTGGAGTCATGTCCGGACGTGGTATACAGCTGAAAGTCACTAAGCTCATCCGCTGAGGATTCCACCGGGCGGCGCTTGGCCTTCCGATAGGAATTGATGTATGTATTCGTCATGATGCGGTACAGCCACGCCTTCAAATTCGTCCCCTGTTTGAAGGAATCGAAATTGCTAAAGGCCTTGAGGTAGGTCTCTTGGATCAAATCCTCCGCGTCTTGCGGGTTGCGTGTCAGACGCATCGCTCCGCCGTAAAGCTGGTCCAGCAAAGGCAAGGCTTGCTCCTCAAACAACCGCTGTTTCTGAAGCGTCTCGCTCGTCGTTTCTGTGGCCATACCGACCATCCTAGCGCTCAGGACTAGGGTGGTTTATATGTCCAAGAAGACCCGGCGTGCCGCCACCCCCGCTCTCAAACTCCTCGAAGAGGCAGGTATTGACCACCACGTCTCCACCTTTGATGGCGGTCGCGAAAACTTCGGCGAGGCAGCCGCTGCGGCCCTCGACGTTGCTCCTGAGCGCATCTTCAAAACCCTGGTCATTGATCTGAGCGCTGGCAAAGGCCCCAAGCGCCAACTCGCCGTCTGCGTCCTTCCAGTCACCCACCAGCTCAGTCTCAAGAAGGCCGCCGCTGCCTTCGGCGCTTCTAAGGCCACGATGGCCACGCCTGCCGACGCCTCCAAGTCCTCCGGCTACATCCCCGGCGGCATCTCCCCGTTAGGGCACAAACACGTCCTGCCCACTGTCGTTGACGCGACCGCGCTGCTCTTCGATACCATCTTCTTCTCCGGCGGCAAGCGTGGCCTCGACATTGAGATGAATCCGAAAGATCTCCCCCGCGTGCTGGAGCTCTCCTTCGCCGACGTGCTCGCCGACTAGCCTCTCGTGCACTAGAACAAGGCAGTGGCCGGTGGCTCGTCGATAAGCTCTGCGTAGTCGTTGCGCACATTGCCCACCGCAGGGTCGGCCGGGCATGCCTGAAAGCCGCGCACAGAGCTCGGCTCTAGAAGCGCCTCCCCCGCCAGCCAGGGCGCAATTTCCTCTTGGGTTAAGAGCTTGGGCAGCCGGTGGTGCAGCCACGCCATCTCCTCCGTGGCATCCGTGGTCACCATCGTGGCCGAAAGCCTATCCATCCCCGTGGCCCACAGACCCGCTGCCCACAGCAGGCCATCGGGACCGGTGACATAATAGGGCTGCTTCTTGGCCTTCTTATCCTCACCGGCTTTCCATTCGTAGTAGCCGTCCAGCGGGATAACGCAGCGCTGTGCTTTGAAGGCATCACGGAAGGAGGGTTTCTTCGCCACGGTCTCCGCGCGGGCATTAAACAGCGGCGGGCCGTCCAGATCTTTCTTCCAGTGCGGAATAAGCCCCCAGCGCGCAGGTTCCACGCGAGCGGTATGCTCCTCAGTTCGCACGATGGCGATGGGCTGGGTTGGAGCGATGTTATACCGAGCCGGTGGCAAGCCTTCCGGCGCGTGGACCTCCGTGATGGACTCCCACGCGCCTACTTCCTCCAGTAGGGACTCGGTGAACAGAACAAATCTTCCGCACATGCCCTTTATTATGGACTACATGTCTGATTTCTGGAGCGCACCCCAACCGTCTGGGCCCTTGTCCTGGACGCAGAACCTCCCCGGGTCAAAATCGATGACCAACCGCGCCCTCATCCTCGCTGCGTTGGCTGACTCCCCGTCGATCATCTATAACCCGCTGGTCTCCCGCGATACCAATCTAATGAAAGAAGCCTTGCAGGCCATGGGCGTGGGCATCTCCGAACAAGGCCCGCACCTTCGTGTGACTCCCGGAAGGCTGCATGGAGCGAAGGTCGATTGCGGCCTGGCTGGCACAATTATGCGCTTCGTACCACCGGTGACAGCGCTGGCCGATGGGCCCGTTGTCATCGACGGTGACCCTTATGCCCGCAAGCGCCCCATGTCCACGATGACCATGGCCTTGCGTGAGTTGGGCGTCGACATCGAAGGCGATAGCCTGCCACTAACTATCACACCCGATGGCGTTCCGGAGGGCGCCGAAGTCACTATTGATGCCTCCGCTTCTTCCCAGTTCGTCTCCGGCTTGCTCCTGGCCGGGGCGCGCTACCGCAACGGTATCAGCGTGCGCCACGAAGGCGGCACCGTCCCTTCCCAACCACATATTCTCATGACCGTTAGTATGCTGCGTGAGGCCGGCGTGCATGTGCTCGCGGGCGAGGATAATTGGGTCGTGCGGCCTGGAAAGATTGAGGGACGCGAGTGGTACATCGAACCAGATCTGTCTAACGCCACGCCCTTCCTGGCTGCAGCGGCAGTCGCCGGCGGCAGCGTGAGCATTCTGAATTGGCCGGAGGAAACGACCCAACCAGGTGATGCTTTCCGCGGCATCCTGGAGCACATGGGGGCACAGGTTGAGTACGTCCCGCAGGCACCTCGCCAGGATCCCTACCTGCAGGTCACTGGCCCGCAGGAGGGTCTAGCAGGCCTGCGCGGCATCGATCTCGATATGGGAGATATCGGCGAGCTCACCCCGACCGTAGCCGCGCTGTGTGCTCTGGCCTCAACGCCGTCGACCCTGACCGGCATCGCGCACCTGCGCGGCCATGAGACGGACCGTCTGGCGGCCCTCGCTACAGAGATTAACGGCTTGGGCGGCGACGTCACTGAGCTTGACGACGGCCTCCGCATCACCCCTGCCCCACTCCACGGCGGCCAGTGGCACTCCTACGCCGATCACCGCATGGCCACCGCTGGCGCCATCATTGGCCTGGCAGTCGATGGTGTCAAGGTCGAGGACATCGATACCACGTCCAAGACTCTGCCCGGCTTCGCCAAGATGTGGGAGGCCATGATCCATGGCTAGGCGCGCGAGCAGCTACGACGAATCTGATGTCCGTATCCGGCCGGGCAAAGGGTCGCGCCCCCGCACGAAGGACCGTCCGAAGCACAAGGATGCCAAGTTCGGCATGGTCATCACCAAGGACCGCGGGCGCTGGGGAGTTGCCCTTGATAATGATGGCCCAGTCGTCACCGCTATGCGCGCCCGCGAGATGGGCCGCACGCCCGTCGAGGTCGGTGATCGGGTCGGCGTCGTGGGCGATACTTCTGGTAAGAAGGACACCCTCGCGCGCATCGTGAAGCTAGAGGAGCGCACTTCCGTCCTTCGGCGCACCGCAGATGACACAGACCCTTATGAGCGAATCGTGGTGGCGAATGCGGACCGCCTGCTGATCGTGAGCGCTGTGGCGGATCCACCGCCGCGCTCCGGATTCGTGGAGCGTGCCCTCATCGCGGCCTTCGCCGGCAATATCCACCCGGTCCTGTGCCTGACGAAGACCGACCTCACCGATCCCACTCCGTTCGCCCAAGAGTTTGCGGACTTGGATGTCACCGTGGTTGAAGCTGGCGTGGACGATGGACTGGAGCAGGTCTGTGCCGCAATTGATGGACATGTCACGGCCCTCATCGGCCACTCCGGTGTGGGTAAATCAACCTTGGTCAACCGGCTCGTCCCGGATGCCAACCGCGAAACCGGCGAAGTCTCCGCCGTGGGCAAAGGCCGCCATACATCGACGCAGTCGGTGGCGCTGCGACTGCCGGCGGACGGAAGCACCCCGCATGGCGGGTGGATCATTGATACCCCAGGCATCCGCTCCTTCGGCTTAGCCCACATTGATGCGGAAAACGTCATTGAGGTCTTCGATGATCTTGCCGAGGCTATTGAGGATTGCCCGCGTGGCTGCACCCACGCCGGGCCACCCGCGGACCCCGAATGCGGGTTGGACCTCAGCATAGAGGAAGGAACGGCGTCTGCGCGCCGTCGCGACGCCGTGCGGGGCCTTTTGGCTTCCCTGCGCACCAACGTCGATTGGGCCTAAAGCCTAAAGGCCTTAGGCGTAGCGCTGGAAAGGCCTTACGCGTAGTACAGGAAGAGCTTTACGCGCTCTAATGGCACCTAAGTTTTAGAGCGGAAGCATTGCCGCCAGCTGCGGCGGCAGAACGGTCTTAAGGAAGGGGCCAGCCGCGCGGAGAACCATAAGGATCACGGCCAAGCCGCCGGAAACGCCGAGGATGATAGCGCCGCCGGTATCGATATTGGAGGAGGTGTTGCCACCGGTCTCCTCTTCCTTATTGAACTCTTCTTTCTTCGCACAGGCGTTGAGGGCCTTGACGTAGTCCGGCGCAATCCCACGGAAGGCCTTTACCACCGCAATGTTGTTCTTTGCGCGCTTGACGGCGTCCTCATCACCGAGCTCGACCTCTGCCTCATAGCCAGCCAGAGCACGGTAGAGCTCATCCGATTGGTTCTCTACGTCGCGAGCACGCTTCTCCGCGTCCTTGGGCGAAATCTTAAGGCCATTCTTCAGCAAGCTGCTGTCGACATCATTGTCTTTCGACTCCGCATTCTTCAGGTCGCTGGCTTCCTCCTCGTTCAAGGTGATGGTGCACTTATCGTTCTTGATGGAGGTGGTCACTGCACCGGCAGTCGGGGCAACGACACCGCCAGCCACAAGCGCAACGGACAAGGTCGAGGTAGCCACCACACGGCGAAGACGGGAGGAAGACATACTGAAGGAACCTTTCGATAGAGCTGAATTTTACCCCCGCAGAATATCAGCAATTAGCCCAACTTGGGCAGGTAATCACCAAACTCCTTGTAGGCGGCGAAGCCAATGCTGATGATGCCAAAGAGGATGGCGATAACGACGGCCACTGGCCCCTGTGAGGAGCCCTCGAGGATTCGCAGCCATGGGGTCGTTACACCCATATCAGGATCCGGATTTTTGGGGTCCGGGTTGCTGCGGTCCGCGTGATCCTGCACGATCGGCGCTGCAGGCTCCTCTGCGCCGGCAACTGGTGCGGCGACAAGCGCAGCGTTGCTCAGGGCAGCGGCGGTGACAAGGCTAGCAAGACGGGATCTCTTCATGGTGGTGCTCCTTCTTAAGCGATGGCGTTAGAGGCTTAGACTAGCACCACGCGTAAGGCACCGGTGATTGTTGGCAAGAAGATCCTTAGAGAAGTTCCACGAGGATGGGTAGTTCGGTGGGGTCATAATAAGCCATGAAATTATCCAAAGCATCACCGACTGCGAGCTCAGCGTCCTCGTCTCCGAGGTCAGCGTTGTCGATAGCGTCAATAGCCTTGGCCGTAGCGGCTTCTGATTCCTCGATATCCACGTGGATGGCCTGCAGGTTAGCCTTCGTGATCGTGGCAGGATTGAGGGCCACGACGGGCTCGCCCATGTCTGGCTTCGGAGTCACTACGGACTCATCCACGTCTACGGAGATGACCACGCGTCGGTGGGGAAACTTTTCTTCATCTCCGATAGCCAGCAGGCGCAATGAAGCCATGGAAGCTTCAAGGAAGGCAGAGTACTCAATTTCTTCCTCGTCGCCTCCGGTATAGAACTCACGCAACGCGGGTGTTAGCGCAAAACCCCAACCACTGCGTGCGGCGAGCTGGCCGGTCTCCTCGAGCTCAGCCAGCATGCCGAAGGTAGCCGGCAGGAAGACGCGCACATCCTTCGACACTTAGAACTCACCTTCAATGTCGAAGACTGCCTGGACCTCAACGCTTGTGCGGTCGAAGACCGTGTAGAGCATGCCCACCATGCCGTTCTCCACAGCAGCGCGCACGTTAACGATGGAATCATCCACCATGACGCAATCATTAATCGGCAGGTCAATAGCATCTGCCGCGGCCTGGAAGGCTGCACGGTCCGGTTTCTCAGCACCAACCTCGCCGGAAAGCACCACGGCATCTACAATGCCGCGGTATTCCCATTCACGGATGTGCTCCGCGCCTGGGCCGCCCGGATCGTTGGAAAGGATAGCGGTGGCAACTCCGTTGGATTTCGCGGCGGCGAATAATTCCCGCCAGCGCTTGACGTCCTCTTCGGTGCCGTCAAGCACGCCTACAAAATCGACGATGAGTCCACGCATATTATCTACCCTTCGCATTGAACTGTGTTTATCGTCCGAAAGTATAGCGAACATACCGCCCGCCTGCTCTCACCGGCCGATGCGCTGCAAATTTCTAGCCGTAGGCGGCGCTGCCATGGCACAATGAACGTACATCCAGCTTCCTTCTCTCTGCCCATCCCCCGATCCTTGCTTCAGCGCTTTCCTCCATACCGCGCACTGCGGAAGAGGACGCAATTCACATGTACACCCCCATCCCCGGCATGAGCCACCTACAACTGTATGTCGCCCCGCAACGTATCCGCTATGAGCGCGAGCCCACAGCTCGCGACCTGGCCACGCGGGAAGAGATCCATGGTCTCGTTGTCATAGTCCTCGAAGTCGCTGCCTCCTTGCGGCCTTTGAGTCACCTCAATAACCCGCGTTTTGCCCCGGAAATCACTAAGCATGTGCGCGCCTGGCGGAAAGCCCAGGCAGCAGCAGAATCGCACGGAGGAATAACGCTGCGCAGCTTGCACGCACGCTCAAATGGTGAGTTCTTCGGTTCGGTGCTCTTAGGCTCAACACGGCGTGCTTTTACCGGCGCTGCAACCGGCCGACACCTGCGGTCATTCCGCTTACTTTCGGGCGGCCTGCAAACCCACTGACGCAAGAGACAGAGGTTCTGAAAAATATGAGTCTGAGGTCTTGAGGAGGCCTAGAAATCACACCTACGGCTTAACGCTGGTCTTAAAACAGCGAGCCCAGCTTGATCAGGATCGGTGTCCAATCGATTCCGGCGAAGGCCGCAGAAGCGCTCACCAAAGCTAGGCTGATGCCGCCAAACATGGTGGCCCCCACCACGGGAAGCTTCGCAGTAGATTCATCAAGACTTTCCGATTCAGACACCGCGCCACACTGAGTGGAATCAAAAGCCTCTGAGCTGCGTGTAGCGTCCTTCAAGGGTTCATCGCTCTGAGAGCCCAATACGGAGGCCAGCTGGCACTGCTCTTCAGGGGCTAGTTCCACAGCCGAAGCAGCTGCGCCGCCACCCAGCAGGGTGGCAGATGCGAACACGGATAGACCTACTCGCAGAGACAAGCGGCGCATACTGACTCAACCTCCGAAGAACAATAATTAATGTTCTGACAGTATATACCTAACTACTTCCAATAAAAAGACGCCGTGGGGAATGATTCCCACGGCGTCCTGCGTTGGCTAACGCTGGCGTTTCAGCGTTGCTCTAGGCTTCCGCTTCACCCACGGCGTTTGCCTCTTCCTGCGCCTTGAACTGCTTGCGCAGCATAAACAGCTGGCGCACGGTTTCTTCCTTGACCGCGTCGTTCATAGCATTGAACATGTCGCCGCCTTCCTTCTGGTACTCCACCAGAGGATCGCGCTGCGCCATGGCACGCAGACCGATACCTTCTTTGAGGTAATCCATCTCATAGAGGTGCTCGCGCCACTTCTGGTCAATAACCGGCAGGATGATCATGCGCTCGGTATTGCGCATCTGGCTCTCACCACCGATAGCGCTCACAGCTTCTTCGAGTTGGTCATACTCGGAATTCGCATCAGCCAACAGTGCATCGCGCAGCTGCTCCGCAGAAATCTCGCCGGCGGAGCCGTACTCGGTACCGTCGACAAGCTCCTCGTGCGTCATAGTCGGCCCGTAGAGGGACTCCAGCGCATTCCACAGCTCGTCTAGGTTCCAGTCCTCCACGTAGCCGGTAGCCGTCGCCCCCGCCACGTAGGCAGACACGGTGTCGTTGATCATCTCGCGGATGTTGTCCTTGATGTCGCTGGCCTCGAGGATGTCGTGGCGGGTGGCGTATACCACCTTGCGCTGCTCATTGAGTACCTCATCGTACTTGAGCACATTCTTACGCATCTCAAAGTTCTGGTTTTCCACCTGTGCCTGTGCACCCTTGATGGAGTTAGAGACCATCTTGGCCTCAATCGGCACATCATCTGGCACGTTGAGGCGGTTCATCATATTCTCCATGGACTGGCCCACGAAGCGCACCATGAGCTCATCACGCATGGACAGGTAGAAACGGGTCTCACCCGGGTCACCCTGACGGCCGGAACGGCCGCGCAGCTGGTTATCAATACGGCGCGACTCGTGGCGCTCGGTGCCCAATACGTACAGGCCGCCGGCCTCGCGGACCTCGTCGCCCAGGCGCTTGGAGCGTTCCCTCTCCTGATCGATCTCGGCGTCCCAGGCCTCCTGGTACTTCTCTTCATCCTCAAAGGGATCGAGGCCGCGCTCGCGCAGCTTCTCATCCAGAATGACCTCGGGGTTACCGCCGAGCACGATATCGGTACCGCGGCCGGCCATGTTGGTGGCGACGGTTACGGCGCCTGGGCGGCCGGCACGGGCGACGATCTGTCCCTCTTCCTCATGGTGCTTCGCATTGAGTACCGAGTGCTTGATTCCGCGCTTGCTCAACAGTTGCGAGAGGTACTCGGAGCGCTCGACGGAGGTGGTACCCACCAACACCGGCTGGCGGTCGGCAACGTGTTCCTCAATGTCATCCACCACCGCAGCGAACTTGGCTTCCTGGGTCTTGTAGATGCGGTCGGAGTGATCGGTACGCTGATTCGGCTTATTAGTTGGAATCGGCACCACATCTAACCCATAGATGGAGTGCAACTCAGCAGCCTCGGTTTCTGCGGTACCGGTCATGCCGGAAATCTTGTCGTAGAGGCGGAAGTAGTTCTGGAGCGTAACGGTGGCGAGAGTCTGGTTCTCGTTCTTGATCTCCACCTCTTCCTTTGCCTCAATAGCCTGGTGCATACCTTCGTTGTAGCGGCGGCCAGCCAGAACACGGCCGGTGAAGCTATCCACGATCAGCACTTCGCCATTGCGGACAATGTAGTCCTTATCGCGGGTGAAGAGCTCCTTCGCCTTCAACGCATTGTTGAGGTAGGACACCAACTGGGAGTGCTCTGGGGCGTAGAGGTTTTCAATGCCCAGCTGATCCTCAACGAATTCGACGCCCTCCTCCAGCACACCAATGGTGCGCTTCTTGTGGTCCACCTCGTAGTGGATGCCCTCGCGCATCTTCGGTGCCAGCTTGGAGAAAACGCCATAGAACTGGGAGGAGCCGTCGACCGGTCCGGAAATAATGAGCGGGGTACGGGCCTCGTCGATCAGGATGGAGTCAACCTCATCCACAATGCAGTAATTGTGGCCACGCTGGACCGTGTCATTGAGCGAGCGGACCATGTTGTCGCGCAGGTAGTCAAAGCCCAGCTCATTGTTGGTGCCGTACGTGATGTCGCAAGCATAAGCTTCCTTGCGCTCCGCAGGGCGCATTTCGGAGAGGATGACGCCAACGGTAAGGCCCAGCCAGCGGTGGACACGGCCCATCATCTCGGCGTCACGCTTGGCCAAGTAATCGTTGACCGTCACGATATGTACGCCCTTGCCCTCCAGCGCATTGAGGTAGGCCGGCAGCAGCGAGGTCAGGGTCTTGCCCTCACCGGTGCGCATCTCAGCGACGTTGCCGAAGTGCAGGGCGGCACCGCCCATAACCTGCACCTTGTAATGCTTCTGGTCAAGCACGCGCCAGGCAGCCTCACGCACGGTGGCGAAAGCTTCGAGAAGGATGTCATTCATCTTTTCGCCATCCGCCAGACGCTTCTTAAACTCGTCAGTCTTAGCCTTGAGCTCGTCGTCCGACAGCGCCGCGAATTTATCTTCTAGGGCAATAACATCATCTGCAATTTTGGCCAGGCGCTTGACGGTGCGTCCCTCACCGGCACGGAGCAGCTTGGAAAGTCCAAACACGTCTAGATAGTCCTTCTTGTCGCGACAAATAAGTTAACTCGTCGCCATTGTACTCACTAGCTTTTCTCTCACGATTCGCCACCCAACCCAAAGCACAATTCTGGTCCCACCCCGACGTGTGCAGGACGCCCCTCGGCCGTCACGAAAAAGAGGAGATCGAAGATTAACAATGCCCAATAGAGACATAAGAAGGCTCCCTGTCTCGCTGCGCGTGTACGCTGCGGGGCAGGGAGCCTGTGTATTAGGCCCTAAGGCCTTTAAGGCTCAGGCCTTAAGCATCAGCATCCGTCAGGGAAATGAGACCGTAGTCGAATGCGTGGCGGCGGTAAACCACAGAAGGCTTGTTGTTCTCCTCGTTGATGAAGAGGTAGAAGTCGTGGCCGACCAGCTCCATCTCGCTGAGCGCATCATCGACAGACATTGGGGTTGCCGGGTGCTCCTTGAAGCGGACAACCTGGCCCGGGCGAACATCCTCGACAGTCTCGGCGTAGGGATCGATGTAGCGCTCTTCCTTAGCGGGCTTAGCTGCCTCAGCTTCAGCGACCAGCTCAGCGGCGATCTGACCAGTACCCTTCTGGGCGCGGTGGCCGGACTTCACGTTCTCACGGCGCACCTTAACCTTGCGCAGGGAGCGCTCCATCTTGCCCAGGGCGGTCTCGAGTGCCGCATAGAAAGAATCTTCCTTCGCCTCGGCGCGAGCGATGTGCCCCTTACCGGTAGCGGTGATCTGCAGACGCTCTGCCTCAGACTCGCGGCGCGGGTTCGGCTCGTGCTGCAGCTCCACGTGGAAGAAGGTCAGGGTCGGATCAAGGCGCTCGATCTTGGCTAGTTTTTCAGTGACACGTTCCTGGAAGTGCTCCGGAACCTCCACGTTACGGCCGGTAATGGTGACCTGAGCGTTGGTCTGCTGGGACATGAAATGCCTCCCTATACTCGTGGGGACTGAATGACTGCACATTCTGCGGACTTCTACAAGCCTGTGATGAGGGGCCGAAAGCCCGCTTCCCTGTGACACCCCTCATGTTACCACTGGTCATAACCTACACGGTGACTGACCCCTACACTCACGCATGATGATGGCCCGCCCTACGCATCTGCCAGCACAATCGCGCCCGCGACGTCACCCCCGATAGCCCATACACGCGCGGCGCTAGCACGCAGAGTTGCGCCGGTGGTGATGACGTCGTCGACAAGCATCACGTTCTTCCCCACCAGTTCGCGGGCGGCGGGACGCAACAGCACGGCTGTCCGCATGTTATCGGCGCGCTCCACGGCGTTGAGCTCTGATTGATCCGCACTGCTTTCAGCCGTACGCAAGGCATTAACCACAGCCCAGTCCGGAAGCCTGGCAGCCGCTGCCTGGCACAGGGCGGCAACAGGATCGCCACCGCGGCGACGAGCCGAGGACACGCGCGTCGGCGCCGGCACGAGCAACCCAGTCTCCGGGATATCACCGCGGGCGCGCAAGTAATCGATGCCGGCGGCGAACACCGCCCCGAGGTGAGCACGCACTGCGTGGTGCCCGTGTTCCTTCATGGCGATGATGACACCACGGCGAGTATCGGAATAGGGACCAAGAGCCCATGCCGGAAATCCCAGGGGCCGCGGCCGTTCCACCCGGCGCGGAACCTGCCGCAAGTGTTCCTGGCAGAACGTGCACAACACCCCGCCCGCAGTTGTTTCGCCCCCGCACCCGGCGCAGGGACGTGGCAAGAAAAGCTCCACGAGAGCGGCCGTGGCCTCCCCTATCCCCCGATTCTTCGACATGCGCCCCACTTTAGCGCGACTCTAGCGCGCGCTCTAGCGCGCGATGATGGGTGAGGATCGCACTCCCTGCAGGCCTTCGACTTCACGCCAATACGAGCGTTCAGATCCGCCTGCGGGTAGCTGCAGTAGAGCATGCGCATCGGTGACGTAGTGCGTCGACGGTGAGGAAGCCACCGCCACCACCGGCGCGGTGATATTTCCGGTGGGCAAGGTGGTAGCAGAGGAACCGTCTTGCTCAATACGCCAGACGGGCGAATTCGACGCCGAGGTACCCACGAGCAAAGAACCGTCCGTCTGCCACTCCACGGACAAGGCCGAGCCGGTTAGCTCTGGACCAACTTGGTGGATGTTGACGATACGCCGCTCGCCCGAGGTCGCGCGGGCCACCACGCCGGTGTAAATGCTGCCGTCGATGATCATGGCGATACGGGCTCCCGTGAGGGACAGTCGAATGACCGAGATCTCTCCCTCCACGTTCTCCAGTGCAGAGGTGTCCACCTCCGCGGTGCTCAGTTCGCCAGTCGCCGGCGAACGCGTCACACGGACTACATGTTTGCCGTCAACAACGGTCCACGCCACCTGGCCGCCCACCTCGAAGGTGGGGCGGGCTAGGGTTTCGCCCTTGACCGAATCCTTGAGTCCGTGGCCGAGCTCGCCCATCGCCAGCTGCGATTCCTTCTCAGAACGCTTACGCACCGCGGCCACCATCCCCTCATCCGAGATATCGGCGGACTGGATGTCATGGATCTGGCCGGCCATGCCCTGTACCTCGGTGCTACCTTCGCCCTTGACTTCCAGTAGGGAACCGTCGTTGACGGCGTAGAGCTTGGGCACGGATTGGGCAGCTACCTCCGGGTTAAACTCGGCGAAATCATCGATGGTCATCTCCTCCATGTTGTCAACCAAGGGGCTGCCATCGATGGTGGCGCGAACCGAATTAGTGATCTCCGCATTGTTGAGAGTCCAGACCAACTGGGACGCAAATTTAAGGCGCTCCTCCTGGCTCATTGCTGACATCCCACTGAATTCATACACACCATCGTTGATGCCTAAGAAAGTGGCATCCTTCGGGATCAAGGTGGAGGTCGCCGGAGCGATATCGGAAGACGGACCCTGTAACAGGAGGGTGACCAACTCTGAAGCGATCGAGTCCTTTCCCGAGTAGAGCCACCGACGGTCCGCCACCAGTAGGCGCTGGGTTGTACCGAAGAAGTACAGCGACTGCGGGCGGTAGCGGTTGCGCAGTTCCGTGCGCTCGATCACCGCGCCAGTAGGCAGGTCGGTAATGCGCCATTGCCCATTAAACTGGCGCAGGCGGACAGTCGCCTCAAGACGTGAATTATCCGGGACATAGGCCCCGCCATTCGCCAGACGGCCGATGATGTTGCCGCGCACCGAATACTCGAGGTCACCGTCTTCCATGTTTGAGGTCACAAGGTCGATGGAGTCCACGACGAGCACGGTATCCGTGGGATCCCAGGAATTAGCAATTTCGGAGGAAAGGAAGGTGCGGGCAGCAGCGTAGTTACCAGTGGGAATCGCCACGGCCGAATAGAAGTCACGGACTAAGAGGTCCGGTTCGCTATCGGTGCGGGGCTCCACGACGGCATCGTCTGCCCGCTCATGAGGTTCAAAGGTGCCGATCACCTGGGGATCAGTGTTATGCGGCAAGGTCGAGCACCCGACGAGGGTAGTAAGCGCGACGCAGCTGAGCAATGCGAGTGAGCGGCGGGCCGGAATCATCGCTGGGCCTCCTCGTCGAAATCGGGGACGATGTCTTGATTGAACGGCGCTTCCGCGCCACGCGCTTCGCGCTCCGAGGGCCACACTATCCCGTTATCCGGCTCTGCCTTTACTGCAGGGGCTCCTAGTTCAGTGCTCACGTCGAGCGCGGACTGTTCCTCCGCTTCGACGGGCTTCGGAGCGCCCGGGACCTCGAGGGCAATGGGCTCAGATTCCACCGCTTCCCCCGGGGTGCGTGGCAGGACTAGACGGAAGCGCGAGCCGATGCCGAAGTAGCCGATGGCATCCAGAGTGCCTCCATGGAGCACGGCATCCTCGCGAGCGATGGCCAAGCCTAAGCCGGTTCCGCCTGAGTGGCGCTTGCGCGAGGAATCCGCGCGCCAGAAGCGGTTGAACACCAGCTCCTCCTGACCTTCCTTGAGTCCCACGCCAGAATCGGTGACGGCGATGCCAACAGCATCCTCAGTCGCGTCGATATCCACGGTAACGGGGTTGCCTTCAGAGTGATCAATGGCGTTCGCGAGCAGGTTACGCAAGATGCGCTCGACGCGGCGCGAATCGCATTCCACAGCCACGGGTTCCTCTGGGGCATGAACGATAACCTCCACCCCCAACTCGGCGGCGAGGTGTTCCACCTGGCTCAGTGCGGAGTCCAAGCAGGAGCGAATATCAAGGGAGGCCGTGGACAAATCAGCCACGCCTGCATCGTGGCGAGAGATCTCCAAAAGGTCCGCGAGCAAGTCCTCGAAACGGTCCAGCTCCTTGATGAGCAACTCCGCCGAACGTTTGGTGTAGGGGTTGAACTCTTCTGCGTCTTCCGCGATGACATCCGCCGCCATGCGCACCGTCGTCAGCGGCGTGCGCAACTCGTGAGAGACATCGGAAGTGAACTGCCGCTGGAGGTCGCCATATTCCTCCAGCTGGGTAATCTGCTTTGACAGCTTGTCTGCCATGTCATTGAAAGAGGAAGCAAGGCGGCCCATCTCATCATCCGAGTTGACCACCATGCGCTCGCGCAGGTGGCCGGCGGCAAATCGTTGTGCAATGCGGGATGCGGAGCGAATCGGGACGATCACCTGCTGGGTGGCCAGCCAGGCAATACCTACGAGGAGGACCACGACCACCACTCCGGCGGCCGAGAGCAGACCACGCATAAGCGCCATCGTGGATTCCTCGGACTCCATGGACAATACGAGGTAGACCTGGGTATTCGGGATATCACTTTCAATGGGTGTGCCCACCATCAACGCGTTATAGGTCGCCCCCGACTGCTGGTCCACCGTGGCATATTGCTGGACAACCTGACCGCGGCTGACGAGCTCGCGCATGCCATCGGGAATACGGTAGCCCTCCGGCGAGGTCGTGGCCGTGCCGTCTGAGTTTTCCACGACGATGACCGGCTCATACACGGCCTGGGCATCGGGCTGTTGCGCCGACATTTGGCCCAAGGCGGCGCGCGCAGAGTTGATGCGCACCTGCGTTGAATTTGCTGTGCCGGTGGCATCGATCTGCTGCTCCACGGCCACACGAGCGCGGTCGAGCTCCTGCAGTGCGGTGTCTTCCTTCTGGCTCACGAGCTGTTGTGTCAACACCGATACCAGCGCATACGCCAGGATGATCATGACCACCGTGGAGGCGACCAGCATCATGCCCAAGACACGTGTCTGCAGGGACGTGCGCCAGCGCTCGACGACGCCATCCCGGGCTCGCCTTAACCAACCAAAAATAGCGGTAGTCCTTTACTCGGCGATTTTGCCAGTCTTGTATCCCACACCGCGCACCGTGAGCACGATGTGTGGATCTTCTGGGTCGTGCTCGATCTTTGCGCGCAGGCGCTGAACATGCACGTTGACCAGGCGAGTATCGGAAGCGTGGCGGTAACCCCAGACGGATTCGAGCAACGCCTCGCGGGTGTGCACCTGTCCGGGCTTTCGAGCCATCTCCAGCAGGAGGTCGAACTCTAGCGGGGTCAGCGAGATCTCCTCGCCGCCCTTACGGGTGACGGTGTGCTCGGGGACGTCGATAAGCAGGTCCCCTACCTCAATTATTTCGCTCGTACCCCCGTCAATCCGGCGCAGGCGCGCACGGATACGGGCGATGAGCTCTTTCGGTTTGAAGGGTTTGGTGATGTAGTCATCCGCCCCCGATTCGAGGCCAAGGACCACATCGACGGTATCGGTCTTTGCGGTGAGCATCACGATAGGCACCGAGGACTCGGTACGGATGGCACGGCAGATATCAACGCCGTTCATGCCCGGAAGCATGAGATCCAACAGGATCAGATCGGGGTCATGCTCGCGGAAGGCCGGGATGGCCTCATTACCATCGTTGACGGCAATAGGTTCCAGCCCTTCCGCCTCGAGCACGATGGTAAGCATTTCGGCAATCGCCGGATCATCATCCACGACCAAGATTTTCGGTGCCACGTTATTGTTCTCCTACAAGCTCCTTGACAGCTTGGATAATCATATCGGCATCCGCGGTGGCGATCCACCGCCCTGCCCACTGCTGCTCCGCCAACCGACGGTAGGCAGCCGCCGTGCGTGACTGCAGAGCGGCATCGCGTTCATAGCGGTCGCGGTTGCGTCCCTCATCCTCTGCTGCACGGGCCACGGCACGCTGGCCGGCAAGGGCTACGTCGGTATCCAAAAAGACCTGCAGTTGCGGCACCGGCAGGCCGAAGCGCTCGAATTCGAGCTCATAAATCCAATCAACAATGAGCTCCCCTCCCACCCGCGCGGAAGAGTACGCGGCGTTGGAGGCCACATAGCGGTCCAGAATGAGCAGAGAGTCCGAGGACGCAGCGGCGGTGAGGAGCTGTTCCTTGGCGCCCCGCCGATCCAGCGCAAAGAGCGTGGCCATCCCGTAGATCGAATCGGTGAGGTCACCCATACGCCCGTAGAGCGCCTCCTGCGCGAGCTGGGCATGGATGGAGTCTTCGTAGCGCGGGAAGCTTAAGACTTCGACATCGCAGGCTAGTTCTTCCCGCAAGCGCTGGGTGATGGTGTTCTTACCCGCGCCGTCAATTCCTTCAATACTGATCAGCATGCTTGGTGTATCTGGTGCTCGAGCTGTTTCTAGGAAAGCTGGCTCTACGACAGAGCCTCAATGAAGGGCTCAAGGTCATAGTCCTCTTCCACACCTTCGATCAGCTCGAGCGCGTTTTCGTTCAGGTTCTCGCTGCCGGAGCCGGCGAGATCCCGGATGAAGGGGTAGTCCTCAACGACCTCCCCGGCACTGAACGGAGCACCTGCCCAGATGGCAGCAATCGTGGCCGCCGCTAGGGCGTTGCGCTGCTCCTCTTCAGTCTGCGCCTCACCTGAAGCCGCAAGCGCGCAGGCATCATCGACCGCAGCAACGATCTCTTCATCCTCTAGATCAGCCAGTTCATCCAAGAAGTCGACGTTGGCCTCGTCAGCGAAGATGTCTTCATCCCATGAGCTCATTGTTTTCTCCTTTATGCTCTGGTGAATTAGGGGTCTGTGTTCTTATATCCACGGTGGGCCGGTGCGGATTCGCAGGCGGGGCACGCCGCGCAGCCGCTATCTAATCCAAGTTCTACCATTCTTTAGGCGCACGTATGCAAGGCTTGCTCCCGCGGGCCCGTTTTATTACGGCACTAGCTATCTACCTTTCCTTCCTCTTTCACATTTCTCTCTCCTTCTACAGCGCACCGAAGACCGGCTCGCATAAGAAGCGCGTGGGGATTATTGCCCAGCCCATTTACTATCCTCAGTTTCGTGTTATCGTTGTTACCGTCTTGTGACATTTGAGCAGGCTTTTGCGCAGCAATTTAAGTAGGAAGGAGAGCGCCCCGCATGACGAGCACCCCTCGCCGCATTGTGGCTTTCGTCGTGGCAGGCCTCCTGTGCGCCGTCGCCGTTGGCATCGCAGTTTGGCGCATGAGCGCGCCGGATTCCGTGGTATCCAAGCCCTCCGCCGCCACCGCTGCCTCAAGCGCTCCGGCCACGTCATCTTCGGCAACGCACTCCTACACCACCACGGCCTCCCCGACCTCGACGCGCTCCAAGCAGTCCCAGACTCAGGTTGCCGCACCCGCGGAGGATCCGTACTTGGCACCGAATGCCGTGGTGAACCGCACGGAACCGGCTGCGCCCACGGCTGTCTACCGCCCTGATAATGTCTCCTCGCTGCAGAACCAGCAGCCGCAGGTAACGCCGAACACGCAGTACCCGCAGGCGCCACTCAGCACGGCTCCCACTGCGCCGCCATCTGAAGGTTCCGCTACGACGGCCCCTGGGTCGCCAGTACCGGGATCTCCTCAGCCGAGCTCAGAACCGACGCAGCCGCCGACCACACCGGAGTCACCGACGATCGTTCCACAAGAGAGCCCAACGGAGGACCACCACGCTGGCCCGCAGCCCTCCGGGCAGCCACAGCCTGAAGAACCTTCTGACTCCCCTGAGTCCTTCAATCCGCGGCCAGCTGGGTTCACCCACGAAGCTCCCGCACCTGATGCTGAGACCCCCGCAGAACCCCGCGAAGCAGGCAAGAAACCGTGGGAAGGAACCGCCCCACTAGTCGGCGATGGCGCGAAAGCTCCGGGGCGTGACGCCGAGACTCATCGAAGCAACGAGGCTCCCACCCCAGCGGCACCGACGGATGATACCCCCGTCGCCGAGGAACCTTCTGCAGCAACCCCCACCGCCACTGCTCCAGCTGAAAGCTCCCCCGAGCCAACTCCCGGACCGGCGATCACAGAGTCGGCTTAAATTCTCTCACACTCAAATCCCCTCACAGCTGCCCAGGCGCACACAAAGCCTGGGCAGCTGCGCAGTTTTAAGGCTAGCCGCACGCCATGGGCTTAGACGCGGGCGATGAATACCTCAGCACCCTCGGCACCGGCAGCGCGGACGGTAGCAACAGGGTCGTTGGCAGGGAGCCACGCAGCGTGGCCCGCGCTTAAGTTGAGGCTCTCTGCCTCCGCGTTGCTCAACGCAGCTGCGCCGGAGGTACACAGCAGAATCATCGGGCCATCGCTGTCGACATCGACGCTCTCCTCGCCGGAAAGCTCTACACGGTCCAGCAGGAATTCCTCAATCGGTACCGGATAGGACCATGCCTTCGCGCCCTTCACGTTTCCGGTTTCGGAGGCATCCACTAACTCCACTCGCGGGTCTTCAGCCGCCTCGTAGGTGAGGACCTTGACCAGTTCAGGAACGTCAACGAACTTCGGGGTCAATCCGCCGCGTAGCACGTTATCGGAGTTGGCCATGATCTCTACGCCTAAGCCGGAGACATAGGCATGCAGCTGCCCGGCGTCGAGGTAAATCGCCTCACCCGGCTGCAGGACAATGTGGTTGAGCAGAAGCGCTCCCAGAACGCCGATATCACCTGGGTACTGTTCATTGAGCTTGGCCACGGTACCCATCACGGTGGTCATCCACGGCTCACTTGCCTGGGTGCTGCGCAGTCGCTCACCAGCAGCCACCACCGCATTGATCAGTTCCTTGCGC
Organism: Corynebacterium aurimucosum; assembly: GCF_046895345.1. Taxonomy (GTDB): domain Bacteria; phylum Actinomycetota; class Actinomycetes; order Mycobacteriales; family Mycobacteriaceae; genus Corynebacterium; species Corynebacterium aurimucosum_G. The sequence goes on from NZ_CP160096.1 coordinate 1,498,344, forward strand.
TTGGGGCCAGGGATCGTAATCCAGGTGGTAAACAGCGCGCGGAGACTATCGCCTTCGGCGGCTGGATCCGCATCAAGCATGCCTTCATAGTGCGCTAGTTCTTCGCATTCCAAAGCCGCGAAGAGGCTGCGGGTCTGCGCAAGGGGGCGGAATCCCGCCATGGCGTAAAACTCGGTGAGCGCCACGATGAGTTCCGGCTTGTGGTTGTCATCCTTGTAGTTGCGATTAGCTGCCGTGAGATCGATTCCCGCCGCGTTCTCGCGGGCAAAGCCTTCCTCGGCCTGCTGTTTCGAAGGATGCGCCTGCAGCGATAGCGGTTCGGCGGCTGCCAGAATCTTCAGCAAGAAGGGCAGGCCGGCACCATACTTGTCAGCCACCCGCTGTCCCAGCTGTCCTTGGGGGTCGGCCGCGATGATCTCATCCAGCTTCTCCTCCCCAATCGTTGAAGGGTCAGCCGGATGCGCACCGAACCACAGCTCTGCTACCGGGCTGTGGGCTTCCGGCTCGCCGAGCAGCGTCGGGATAAGCGTACGCGAACCCCACGAATAATTGCGGGCAGCGCTGGTGAGCAACTTCATTGAAATCCTTTATTTCACGTCGTAGGCGGTCGCGGCATAACTGCGCGTAATCAGCTGCAGCGCGCGGGCCAATTCCCCACAGGAGGTGTCGGCGCTCGCTGCTGCAAAAGAGTGGGGAAGGTTCGCCTCTTCCTGTCCCCATAAAACAATTTTCAAGGGTACCAAAGGCTCGTCCGCTTCAAACGGGTCGTAGAAGATGTCAGTCGGGTCTGTCTGCAGAATCGGCCCTAAGCCTTCCGCATCAACAACGGTCCCTCCCAGTCCGTGGGCTGCCCACAGCGCACCGGCCATGCGGGCAACAAGCGCGTCGAGGTGCACGCGCGTGCGCTCCTCCGACAACGCATAAGGATCGGGCCCACAGCTGTGGATGACTCGCCCGCCCTCTACGAATTCACGCAACGCGCGCCCAGGGTTCGTCGTGGAGTCACGTTGCGGGGATAGTGCTTCCAGCTCACGGTCCACTGCATCGGCGACGTCCTCCACACGGCGGGAAACGAGAACTGGGTCTTCGCTCAGCACCGCGTACACCGCGTGCACAGCTGTAATCACGCGCACCGGGGAGATCCCTTCGGCGGTGGGTAGGTTGTCAATGACGATGGTGTCCTCGGGGGCGTCGTCGATCTCATTGAGAAGGACTGTCGTAGCACCCCGGCGCGCAGCAGTATGCAGCGCGCGCTCCGCCCACGGGCTATCCCCCGCCACCACCACGACATCGAGGGCACCGGTAAAGCGCGGTAGTGACTCGCTGACCATGATGGGGACTTCAGCGGGCTCAGCTAGGCCCACAGCAACGTGAGCGGCAGCGCGAGAAACTTGGTCGGCGGCAAGGATGACGACGCTGCGCGGGCGGAGTCCGCCCAGCACGCGAGCAAGCTCCGGCACGGATGCAGCCACCACGCGCGCCTGGGCGCCTTCGTGGGCAATGTCAAAGAAGCCCACGGTTTCGGGGTCATAGGAAGTCATAGGCCCGAGCATAGCTAGGATTAGTGGCCATGAGCATTCATCCGGTAGTCCTTATCGGCGGCGGCCCTGGCGCGTGGGATCTCATCACCGTGCGTGGCATGCGGGCGCTGCAGGAGGCCGAGGTCATCGTGGCAGATCACCTCGGTCCTACCGCCCAGCTGGATAAGCTGTGCGATATAGGCGCCAAGGAGCTTATCGACGTCTCCAAGATCCCCTACCGCGCCCAGGTGGCCCAGGAGCGCATCAACGAGATTCTGGTTGACAACGCTCGCCAGGGGCGCCGCGTGGTCCGCCTCAAGGGTGGGGATCCTTATGTGTTTGGACGTGGTTTCGAAGAACTCACTGCGCTTGCGGAAGCGGGCATCCCGGCGGAAGTGATCCCCGGGGTGACCTCGGCGGTCGCGGTGCCCGCACTGGCGGGGACGCCGGTGACGCACCGTGGCGTCGTTCATGCCTTCACGGTGGTCTCCGGGCACCTGCCGCCAGGCCATCCCAAGTCTTTGGTGGATTGGGCAGCCCTGGCGCAATCTGGGGCTACGTTGTCCGTCATCATGGGTGTCAAGAACGCGGCTGCCATCGCTGCTGCGCTGATCGACGCCTCCCTGTCGCCCCACACCCCCGTGCGCATCATTCAGGAAGGCTCCCTCGATGGCGAGCGAGCATTCCAGTGCGAGTTGGCTGAGCTAGGGGCCACGATGGAAGAGAACTCGGTGGCTCCCCCGGCGGTCATCGTCATCGGTGAGGTTGCCGGGCTCTAGCGCCAAGTTCTACTCAACTCCGACGCGCTCGTCCTCCGAATCCGCGGAGCTTCCTGCATGGGCGCCCTCGCGGCCGGTCGGCTCCGCTGTTTCAACGACGCGGCTGCCGGTGCGCTGCTGCGAAGTGCTATCCCCCTCCGCGCCCTGCGCGGATCGAGCCCGGCGTTGATTCGCCCAGACCGTGAGAGCAACTCCGAGGACCAGCGCAGCGACCTGCAAAAGAAGGATCTGCTGATGCGCCAGCGCCCACCCTAGGGCCCTAGGAATGTTGAGCGTCACGATAGCCGTGCCCACGAATCCCCCAAGGAGCGTGGGGTTGATGCGCGAGATGAGCCAGGCTGCAATCGGTGCGGTAATCACCCCGCCGATAAGCAACGCTACAACCGCGGCAGCGTTAGCCACGATCTCCTCCCAGAGGCCAACGATGAAGCCCGCCGTGGCACCAAAAGTAACGAGGAATTCTGCAGTGTTGACCGTGCCGACGATGCGCCGCGGCTGCTCACGGCCGACCGCCATGAGCGTCGAGGTGGAAATCGGGCCCCAGCCACCGCCGCCTGAAGCATCGACAAAGCCTCCCACCACGCCGAGCCCCGCGAGAAGAGGAGTGGAGTGCTGTCGAGTTTCCTGCGATGTGCGGCTCCGTGGGCGCGAGAAGCGCCAGACGAGGTTGATGCCTAGGACCACGAGAATCGCAGACGTTACGGGCGCGGCAGCTTCGAGAGAAAGGTTAGACAGAACCGTCGCTCCGATGAAGGCTGACAGGCCTCCCGGCACACCGAGCTTGAGCACCGTAGGCCAGTGCACGTTGCCAAAACGCCAGTGGCTAATTCCGGAGACCAAGGTGGTACCCAGCTCCGAGGCGTGCACCACGGCGGAGGCCGTCGCGGGTCCCAAGCCAGCTAGCAGCAGGATGGTGGTGGAGGTGACGCCGAAGCCCATGCCGATGCCACCGTCGACAAGCTGCGCGGCGGCACCCGCAACCGCGATGAGAATGAGGCTACGCATGGGCCACCTCCGCATAACGGTGGGAAACAATGCCGGCGAGTGCCTCACCCAGCGGAGGGAGAATCTGCCGAGTCTCCCCATCGCTGCGCCCTGCATCCTCGTCGAGGCGATCTAAAAGCAGGCCAGGGCTCACAAAGAGTGGCACGACGACCTCCTGTTCTCCGCCCGAGTCAACGGGCTGGCGCGCACCGCGCGTGGCATAGGCAACCTTCGCTGTGCAACCGGCAAGCTCACCGACACGACGCGCTAGACCAGCAACGGCGGCGTTGGCACGCTCATCGGAGGAGCCGACAGAATAGAGCACAACGGTATCTGTTCCCTCTGGAACTCGCTCTGCCAGCAGACGCGCCATGTCCTCACCGGTACCGAGTCCACGGGCTTGGTGAAGGCGCACTCCAGATGCCGCAGAAGCCTGGGCCACAGCTTCAGGAACGTCGATGCGCTGGTGGTAGCCCTCGGTAAAGAGCAATGGCACAACGACCGCCTCGCGTATTCCTTGCGCTGCTAGGCAGCGCGCCGCCTCATCAAGTGGCGGGTTATTGAATTCTAAGTGTGCGGCGGTGGCCGGCACACCGGCCAATTCGCCAGCGGCGTGGGTCAGGGCCATAACGTTCGCTGCAGCCTCAGGGTGGCGTGAGCCGTGTGACAAGGTTAGTAATGCCGTGGTAGCGGTCGGGGCGGTCATGGTGGGTTTCCTTAATTCTGAGTTTTCGCGGTGGAATGGCCGCGGCGAGCGAGAGAGCGCTGCAGCGCCTCCGCGGAGGAGACCGCCGGCGCGGGCGCTACGGGGGCATCGTCTTGGCCGTGGAAGCGTACAGAAAAGATGCGGAGGCACTCTTCGCACTTCCAGGCAAAATCATCTTCCTCATCTGGAAATAGGTGTGTTCCGGCGCAGTAGGGGCAAAAGGCTGGGTGATTGCGGTTGGGGTTAGGCTGACGACGAAAATTCACTGCAGGTCCTCCTCGTCCGCGCGCAGGACCCAGTGGCGGAACTGTTCGCCGTCTTCGCGCTGCTCCTTGTACTTGTTGACCAAGCGAATGACATAGTCCGGAACCTCATCCGCCACCACCTTGTGTCCGCGCAACTTGCGGCCCCAGTCCGGGGATAGGCCGAGGGCGCCGCCGAGGTGGACCTGGAAGCCTTCGACACGGTTTCCATCGGCATCGGTCACAATCTGTCCCTTGAGCCCGATATCCGCTACCTGCGAGCGCGCGCAGGCATTTGGGCAGCCGTTGAGCGCAATGGACAGCGGGACGTCGAGGTCACCGAGAGTATCTTCTAGGATGTCGACGAGCTCGATGGCGCGGGCCTTGGTGGTCACGTGCGCGAGCTTACAAAACTCCAGGCCGGTGCAGGAGATGACGCCGCGGCGGAACTCCGAGGGCTGGGAGTATAGGCCCGTCTCATCCAAGGCACGCGACAGCGCAGGAATGTCCTCTTCTTCCACGTCGAGGAAAAGCAGCTCCTTCATTGGCGTGGTGCGGATGCGGCTGATACCGAACTTCTCAGCCACATCTGCGATGGCAATGAGCTGCTCGCCGGTGGCATGCCCGACGGTGGGTTTAACACCTACGTAGAACTTGCCGTCCTGCTGTCGGTGCACGCCCACGTGATCGCGGTTGCCGGGGGCGACGGGAAGCGGGAGGCCGTCAAGAAGCGGCGCGTCGAGGTATTCCTCTTCCAGTACCTTTCGGAATTTCTCAATGCCCCACTGCGCCACCAGGAACTTCAGACGCGCGCGGTTGCGGTTGCGACGGAAGCCATAGTCGCGGAAGATGCGCGCCACACCGGCCCATACCTCCGGCACGCGCTCGAGCGGAATCCACGCGCCGAGGGATTGCGAGAGCATCGGGTTCGTGGACAGTCCTCCGCCCACGAAGCAATCGAAGCCCGGGCCGTACTCCGGATGCTGCGTACCCACGAAGGCAACGTCCTGGATCTCGTGGGTCACGTCCTGACGCACGTTGCCGGAGATGGCGGACTTGAATTTACGCGGAAGGTTATGGAACTCCGCGCGCAAGAGGTAGTCATTCTTAATCTCCTCGATGGCTGGGGTGGCGTCGATAATTTCGTCGGCAGCCACCCCCGCTACCGGTGAGCCAAGAATGACGCGGGGCACGTCGCCGCAGCCCAACAAGGTATCCAGCCCCACAGAGCGCAGTTTCTCCCAAATGGCGGGGACATCTTCAATCTGAATCCAATGCAGCTGGATGTTCTGGCGGTCCGTAAAGTCCGCGGTGGAGCGCGCATAATCGCGCGAAATCTCTCCCACCGCCCGCAGCTTGGCGGGATCCGCGCGGCCGCCGTCGAAGCGCACGCGCATCATGAAGTATTCATCCTGTAGCTCGGCGTTGCTGAGCTTGGATGTCATCTCCCCGCCTAGGTTCTGGTTGCGCTGGGTATATAGACCCAACCACTTGAAACGTGGGGCAAGGTCCTCTGCGGGAATCGAGGAAAATCCTTGCTTGGAGTAGATATCGATAACGCGCTGACGCACTGCTAGGGCGTCGTCGGCCTGCTTGATTTCCTCGTCGGAGTTCAGCGGCGCGGTGCCGTCAATCTTCCACTGGCCTTCCGGTTTCTTCGCACGTGACTTTCGCTGTGTGGCGGTGGTCATAATTTGCTGCCTTTCGTCGGTTAGTGAAAACCTACCGGTCTAGCAATAACAGACAAAGCGGTCTTTTTTATTTTCTCCCGAATATGCAAAGCACGCTGGGTTTATGCCACAATGTTCTCCGAATGTAATTAGGCCCAGTTGCCCTACAGCAGACAAGCCGGTTCAATGAAACCCACGCTTGTTTAGACCTAAGCTTTCGTTAGTTACTACAACATTCCGAAAGGCCATCATGACCCAGCAGCCCCTGAAAGTAGCCGTCATCGGCGCCGGCCCAGCCGGCATCTACGCCTCCGACATCCTGGTGAAGAAAACCGGCGGCAACGTTCAGATCGATCTCATCGAGCAGATGCCCGCCCCCTTCGGGCTCATCCGCTATGGCGTGGCTCCGGACCACCCGCGCATTAAGGGAATCGTTAACTCCCTGCACCGAGTGCTCGACACCGAACAGATCCGCCTTCTGTCCAACATCAACGTGGGCCGCGATGTCACCGTCTCCGAACTCGAGGAGTACTACGACGCCATCGTCTTCGCCACCGGCGCCGTCGGCGACTTGGGCATGCAGATCCCCGGCTCCGATCTCGAGGGCGTCCACGGCGCCGGCGAATTCGTTGGCTTCTACGACGGCAACCCACGCTTCGAGCGCTCCTGGGATCTCTCCGCTACCGACGTCGCCGTGATCGGCGTGGGCAACGTGGGCCTCGACGTCGCCCGCATCCTGGCCAAGACCGGCGATGAGCTCAAGGAATCCACCGAGATTCCCGACAACGTCTATGAGTCCCTGGCCAAGAACCAGGCCATCACCGTCCGCGTCTTCGGCCGCCGCGGCCCGGCGCAGGCCAAGTTCACCCCGCTGGAGCTCAAGGAGCTCGACCACTCCCCGACCATCAACGTGGTGGTGGACCCGGAGGATATCGACTACGACGAAGCCTCCCTCAAGGCCCGCGAAGAGGCCAAGTCCTGCGACCTGGTGTGCCAGACTCTGGAAGGCTACGCCATCCGTGAACCGAAGGATGCCCCGCACACCCTACAGATCCACCTCTTCGAGCAGCCGGTCGAGTTCATCGGTAAAAACGGCAAGGTTACTGCCGTGAAGACTGAGCGCACCGCCCTCAACGGCGATGGCTCGGTCTCCGGCACCGGCAAGTTCACCGAGTGGCCGGTCCAGGCCGTCTACCTCGCTGTGGGCTACCGCTCTGATGCCATCGAGGGCGTGCCCTTCAATAAGCAGAAGAACGTCATCAACAACGACGGCGGCCACGTGGTTGACCTCGACGGTGAGGTCGTGCCGGGCCTGTACACCACCGGCTGGATCAAGCGCGGCCCGGTGGGGCTTATCGGCAACACCAAGTCCGATGCCACGGAGACCATCGGCATGCTGCTTGCCGACGCCGAAGCGGGCAACCTCTCCCACTCCCGTGACGAGGACATCGTCGAGCTCTTCAAGTCCAAGGGCCTGGAGCACCTGACCTGGGAGGGCTGGAAGAAACTCGACGCCGCCGAGCGCGCTTTGGGCGAGGCCGAGGGCCGCGAGCGCAAGAAGTTTGTCGAGTGGGAAGAGATGGTCAACCACTCGCGCGACTAAGCCGGCTCGTCCCAATTAAAACTGCCCTATCTGACGAAGTTATCGCTCCCGCCGCAATGAACGCGGGGAAAATCGTCAGATAGGGCAGTTTTCGTCTCAAGGCTCGAGGCCTTCGTGTGAAGGCACGTGCCTTCACACGCTAGGCGCGGATGATGCCGAGGACCTCGTCGACGATGGCCTGCACCTCGTCTTCAGTCTTAGCCTCAACGTTGAGGCGCAGCAGCGGCTCGGTGTTGGAGGCGCGGACGTTGAACCAGGCCTCGGTGCCCTTCAACTGTACGGTCACGCCATCGAGCTCGTCGACGGACTCAATCTTGTCCGCCAGCTCATCCAGCACGCGCTGGGTCGTTGCCTTCTGATCCTCCACGGTGGAGTTAATCTCTCCCGAGGCTTCGTAGCGCGAATACTGGGCCATCAGCTCGCTCAGCGGCTTGTCCTGCTCACCCAGGGCTGCCAGCACGTGCATGGCCGCGAGCATGCCGGAGTCCGCATTCCAGAATTCCTGGAAGTAGTAGTGAGCGGAGTGCTCACCACCAAAGACCGCCTTCTCCTTGGCCATCTGGGCCTTAATGAAGGAGTGGCCCACGCGGGTGCGCACGGCCTTGCCGCCCTTCTCCGCGATGAGCTCCGGAACCGTCTTCGACGTAATCAGGTTGTGGATGACCGTGGAGCCTGGGAACTTGTCCAAGTAGCGCTCCGCCACCAGTGCACAAATAGCAGACGGCGGCACCGGCTGGCCCTTCTCATCCACCACGAAGCAGCGATCCGCATCGCCATCAAAAGCCAGGCCGATATCCGCCTTCTGCTCAACGGTGAACTTCTGCAGGTCCACCAGGTTCTTCGGATCTAGCGGGTTCGCCTCGTGGTTGGGGAAGGTGCCGTCCAGCTCGAAGTAGAGGTCACGCACGTCGAAAGGCAGCCCCTCAAAGACCGCCGGGACGGTGTGTCCACCCATGCCGTTCGCGGCGTCGACAGCCACGACCAGTGGGCGGGAGTTCTCCAGCGGCACCAAGCCGCGAAGGAATGCCGCGTAGTCCGGCAGAACCTCACGCTCAGTGACGGTGCCCGGCTCGCCGTCGAAGGCCGGGATGCCGTCGATCAGCATGTCCTTGATCTGCTCCAGACCTGTCTCCTGGCCCACCGGAACAGCACCCGCGCGGCACAGCTTGATGCCGTTGTACTTCGCCGGGTTGTGGGAGGCGGTAAACATAGCGCCCGCGCAGTTCAGGTGGCCGGCGGCAAAGTACAGCTCATCGGTAGACGTCAGACCGAGATGGATAACATCGAGGCCCTGCGCAGCAGCGCCCTCCGCGAAAGCAGCGGCCAGCTGCGGGGAGGAAGGACGCATGTCATGGCCCACCGCCACGGTGCTCTCCCCTTCCCCACGGAGAATCGCGGCAAAGGCCGCACCAGTATCACGCACGAGGTTCTCATCGATGTCCTCGCCCACGACACCACGGACGTCATAGGCCTTGATCACTGCATTGAGCTGTTCACGAGTTCGCATAGCCCACAAGCATACCCCCGTCGGACGCGGTGATCTGCGTCCGACGGGCTAGAAAGCGCCCGAATGGCTACTCTGCGTCCGGCACCACAGTCAGGTGAGCGCGGCGGCGCTGGCGGGCATCGTGCACTCGGCGGGTGCGGAACACAGGGTGGTTGGAGTTACGCGGATCGGCGCCGTCGAAGGTGGCGGAATAGTCAATGGGATCGGCACCGGAACCAGCAGTGGAATCATCCACCAAGCCCGTGGTCACGCGCCCGGCCTCGCGGACAGCTTCCGCGAGCGCGGTGAGGTCATCATCCTCATCGAGTTCGATGCGGTCAACGCGCACCATCTCCCAACCTTGCGGGGCGGTGATGCGGGCGCTGTGCTTTTCGCACAGGTCCCAGGCGTGGGGATCGGTTTCTTCAGACAGTGGGCCCACGACGGCGGTTTGCTGCGCGTAGGCATAGGTCAACGTCGCCACGGCGGGACGGCCGCAGCCGGGGCGGGAGCAATGGCGAGAGCTATTCACGGGCCCAAGTCTAAACCCTAACTTGAGATTTAGATAGTCCAGCGCGGCGCGTCTCGCCGCAAGCCCTGTTCCGGGCGGCTTAAACTAAGCCGCATGAGCACGCCCCGCCCGCATATTCGCCCGGCCCGCCACCGCCATGGCCGCGGTGCACGCGGACCCCTGCTCCCCCACAACACACCGCGCTATCGCAGCAGCGCTGAGCGCTTCGACATGGCCGTGCTGGAGGCCTACGCACCCATCCACAATGCTTTCGCGGAACAGCTCACCGGGCTCGATCTCGCGGTCGATACCGTGCCCCGAATGCGCCTATCCGTGGATATGACCGTGATGCCGGATGAAATCATCGCCGATGGCCCGGTTCCGCTCGGACGCATTGTCCCCGCGGGGGTCGATTCCGATGGGCAGCCCACACGCGCACGGTTGGTCATCTTCCGCATGCCCGTGGAGGAGCGTGTGCATTCTGCCCAGGAGCGCGAAGAACTACTGTCCACAGTGCTCACCGCGCTGGTGGCAAACTATCTCAATGTCGATCCAGGAGATATTGATCCGCGCTTTACCTGGTAAAACCACTATTCCCCCTTACTGTTGAACTCTAAGCCCAACAACAAAGGGGAAGTAAGGTTGTTCGCTCGCGGTTGCGCTACGCTCTAACCAATTTCACGCTTGAGGCGGCGACGCTCACGGTCTGACAGTCCACCCCAGATTCCGAAGCGCTCATCATGCTCCAGGGCATACTCGAGGCATTCATCACGCACCGCACAGGCCTGGCAGATACGCTTAGCCTCGCGGGTAGATCCTCCCTTTTCGGGAAAGAATGCTTCCGGATCCGTTTGGGCGCACAGCGCCTGGTCTTGCCACTCCTGCTCGACGGCACCAAAGAGTTCATCGAGCGACATCTCTGCAGCAGCACCGCCACGGAGAATAGCGCCGTTATTCGTTGTATTGTCCACGCTGCTTCCTTTCTCCGAGGTCGTTTCTCTCTTAATTCGGTGGCACCGACCCTACACCGAAAAGATTTTTCGGTGCCGCGCCCGCCGTGCCGTTTATTACACTGATGTCATTTCACACCGAATCACTAAATATCGTCAACCTGTCGCGGAAGATTTTTGCGCAGCTCCAGCGAAAACGCTGTACAGAGTCCCCAACTTTCACATCAGTCACAGATCTCCTGGTCGGGGGGTAATCGTCGGGGGTACTACATGTAGTACCCTCCCCCTATCCTGTGAACAATTCCAAGGTTTCTTCGGCGTGTCGCCACCCAGTCCGGCAAAACACATGGATCTCATTCGCACCACGAAAACCACGAGTCACGGCCACGTGTATCGCTTAGCCTTCGGTGCCGTTACTCATACACAAAAAAGGAAAGCGCCGAGAGACACCCCCTGCTCTCCGCGCTTTCCTATCGCTTTATTCCACTGCGCGGCAGCACTTAGGCGTCGGAACTAAAACGCACGCCCGCGTCCGGAATGCTCACACCTGGGAAGACGCGCATGCCGCCCTGCAGTTCGCAGCGCGCGCCAATAGTGGCGCCTTCACCGATAACGCAGCCATCGATATGCGCGTTGGCGCCGATGTGCGCACCCGAGGCGATGATGGAGTTATTGATGATGGCACCCGGCTCAATGGTCACGCCATCAAAGACCACCGTGCCATCCAAACGCGAACCCGCCCCAATGACGGAACCGCGGCCCACCGCCGTACCAGACAGAAGGAGCACGCCACCGGCAATACCCGCGGACTCATCCACCACGGACTCACCCGTGCGGCCCACCAACAACGGCGAATGCGCAATACCGCGCACCAGATCAGAGGAACCGCGGACGAAATCATCCGGACGGCCCATATCGCGCCAGTAGGAGTTGTCCACATGTCCGACCACAAGGCGGCCCGACTCTAGCAGCTGCGGGAAGGTCTCACGCTCGACAGAAACCACGCGGCCTGCCGGGATGGTCTCGATAACATCCTTCTTGAACACGTAGCAGCCAGCATTAATCTGGTTCGTCGGCGGATCCTCAGTCTTCTCCAAAAAGGCCGTCACCCGGCCCTCAGAATCCGTCGGAACACAACCAAAAGCGCGAGGATCAGCAACGTTGAGCAGGTGCATCGTCACATCCGCATCCTTGGAGTGATGCGTATCGAGGATGCCGTTCAGATCCATTCCGGACAAAACGTCACCGTTGAACACCATGACCGTATCCTGGCGCAACTTGTCATAGACATTGCGGATACCGCCACCAGTGCCCAGAGCGGTCTCCTCCACCACGTACTCAATCTCCAAGCCCAACTCGGAGCCGTCCCCGAAGTACTCCTCAAAGACCTCCGCCTTATAGGAAGTAGAAAGCACCACGTGCTCGATTCCTGCTTCCTTGATACGAGCAAGCAAGTGCTGAAGGAATGGGTAGTTGGCCGTGGGCAACATCGGCTTCGGCGTGCCAATCGTCAGCGGGCGCAGACGGGTGCCGCGACCTCCCACCAGAATGACGGCATCGGCCGTCGATCCCCACTGGGGCGCTGATTCAGTCATATCGTTCCTTAATCTCTTTTCAGATAAGCCACCGTTAGTGTATAAGCGCCCCAGCCCTAGGAGCCGTCGCGGCACGCGCTTAAAACCAGCCCGCGCACCCGCAACCCCAGCCACAAAGCCGCGCGCAGTGGCGCTTGGTACCAGTACGGGTGCCTATCCGCTTGGAAGCGATAGGCGGAGTCATGGTGGGCACGCAGCATCGCGCCGCGATGGGCCTGCGTCGAATGGCCCTTGGCGTGGGTAATCACCGCCGTGGGGCAGAAGATATTGCGCCAGCCGGCGCGGACAAAGCGGTCCCCTAAGTCCACGTCCTCCAAATACATGAAGTAACGCTCATCAAAGCCGCCAATCTGCTCAAAAGCCTCCCAGCGCACCAACAGGCAGGAGCCGGATAGCCAGCCGGCTGGGCGCTCGCTGTCCATGTCGGCATCATCGCGGTAGGCGCGCGACCACGGATTGGAAGGCCAGATTGCGCCAAAGAGCGCATGGCCAACCCCCGTCAGCAACGTCGGCACCGCGCGAGCAGAGGGATAGTTGCTACCATCCGGCTCCACGATGCGCGGCCCCACCGCCGCGGCATCTGGGTGGCGGCGCGCACACGCGATCAGCTCATCCAGAGAACCTTCGCTAAACGTCACGTCCGGGTTAGCAATGAGAAAGAACTCTTCATCGACGCCCTTCGCCCGAGCGAAACGCGCGCCGGCATTCATTCCGGCGCCATAACCGAGGTTTCCCCCGGTATCGAGGAATTCCACGTCCGCGTGCTCCCGCGCGGCAGCTTCCGGCACCCCATCGGTCGAGCCGTTATCGGCGAGGATGGTGAGGGTTGGACGGGACGTCGCCAAGCGCAGCGAGGACAAGAAATCGCTGAGGTAACGGCCAGGAGAAAAGGTCACGGTGACCACGGCCAGGGGTTTCTGTATATTCTTCACGATAAATTTGAGCGTACCCAACGCCAGTGCGCGCACGCGCCCGCGACACTGCTTCACGTTTTTGCAGCGAGCTCACCTAAACTAGTCCCGTGACTTCCCCGAACTCCCCGCGCGCCGCCCGCCATATCCAGGCCGCGCCCTCGCAGTCCGCGCCCACCGCCCAACGAGGATCGACGCCGGTGAAAGCCGTCGTCGCGTTCCTGTCTGCTGTCGTCCTGGTGCTCTCCGGCGTGGGCTACTTCACCGTGGGAAAGCTGGGAAATGATATTTCCTCCGCCTCCAACCTGGCGCTGGGTAACCAGGGTGGTTTCAAGGACAGCAGTCTCGATGGCGCGGTCGATATCTTGCTCGTGGGCAAGGACTCCCGCACCGATGCCAAGGGGAATCCGCTTTCCGAACAGGAGCTGGCAGACCTGCATGCCGGCGTGGACGAAGGTGAAGAAAACACGGACACCATCATGGTGATCCGTATTCCCAACGATGGCTCGCGCGCCACGGCAGTATCCATTCCGCGCGATACCTATGTCCACGACGAAGACTTCGGAAACACGAAGATCAACGCCGTCTTTGCGCAACACAAGGTAGCCAAGATGGAGGAGCTGCAGCAGGACAACGCGGAGGCTGAAGCAGCGGGCAAAAAAGCACCTCACACGGACAAGGAGATTGAGAAGGAAAGCACGGAGGCCGGCCGTTCTGGCCTCATTTCGATGGTGCACCAACTCACTGATGTCAGCGTTGATCACTACGCAGAGGTGGGATTGCTGGGCTTCGTGCTGCTTACCGACGCCGTCGGGGGCGTCGACGTCTGCCTCAACGACGCCGTCGATGATCCGATGTCGGGCGCCAAGTTCCCGGCCGGGCGCCAAACCTTGCAGGGATCCGAGGGCCTCTCCTTCGTGCGCCAGCGCTATGATCTCCCGCGCGGTGACCTTGACCGCATCGTGCGCCAGCAGGCCTACATGGCATCGCTGACCTCGAAGGTACTGGACTCGGGCACGCTGACCTCCCCTGGCAAACTCAACAAGATTGCCGATGCCGTGGAGCGCTCCGTGGTCATCGATGACGGTTGGGACATCATGGGCTTCGTCACCCAGCTGGCCGGGCTGGCCGGCGGCAACGTGACCTTTACGACGATCCCGGTGACCTCAATTACCGGCGTGGGTGACTATGGCGAATCGGTCGTGACCATCGATACCGCAGAGGTCCACCGCTTCATGGAAGATTTGGCTAAGTCCCAAGAAAAAGCCGAGGAAGAAGAAAAGTCTGAGGATGCCGCCTCGGACGAGGGCGGCGACAACGGCGAGAAGCCCGTGGCTGAAAACCTCAACCTGCACGTCCTGAACGCCGGCAACGTCGACGGAATGGCCGGCGGAATCGGCGCGTGGCTGAAGAACGTGGGCTACACCGTGGAGCGCACGGCCAATGCGCAGTCGGGCCTGTATACCGAGTCCCAGATTGTGGCCGCGGATGCTAACGATGAGCGCGCCCTGGCCCTGGCTGAGCAGCTCGGCGGACTGCCGGTCACGGCCAACGAAGAGCTCGAGCCGGATACCTTCATCGTGGTGGCTACTGATGATTACTCCGGCCCGAAGGATGACTCCGCGCAAGAAGAGGAGGCTTCCGCCGAGACGAGCGAGGGCGGTGACACCCAGCAAGTGGGTACGCCGGGCGATGACTTCGGTACCGCGGAGGTTTCGCCTGAGATCGACGCTGGCGGCGATGGCCCGCGCTGCGTGAACTAGTCTGCTGCGAGGTGAACTCGCAGTAGACTCAAGGGCCTAGTCACCGGTCGTTCGTGGCGGGCTGAGCGCCTGCCACCTACGATGGGCGGACATGGAACTCCTACAGCATCTCCTGTCCGCCGATGCCTCCGCTCCCCGCCTCAGCGTCTACAACGAAGCTGACGGCACCCGCATGGACTTCTCGGCGCAAACGCTGGAGAACTGGACCTCCAAGATTGCCAACATGCTGCTAGAAGAGCTCGACCTCGAACCAGACACGGACTCCCGCATCCTCATCGACCTTCCTGTGTCCTGGCAGGCTGCCGTCATTGCGCTTGGGGCGCTAGCCGCCGGCATCCCCTTTGACATTACGGATGGTGCGGCTGCTGCAGAGCCTACTCCCGACGATATCGCCGTGGTTTTCACCTCACCGGAGGCCTACCTCGAGGCCAACGCCGGCTCAGCTTCTGCCCCACTGGTCGACACGGTGCTAGTCACGCAGGATCCTTTTGGCCGCGGCGTTGTCGAAAGCGGCGGCGAGTTGCCGCTCGGCACCATCGACTTCGGCCCCACGGTGCGCTTTTATGGCGATCACTTCTATGGTTCCACCACTCCACTTCCGGAGCTCTTCCCCACTGACATGGGCGCTGAGCGCGTGCTGTCTCCAGGGTGGAGCGACACCGCCTCCTTCCAACGTGCTGTGTTAGAGCCACTGGCTGCGGGTGGCTCGGCCGTCATCGTGGCGGGCCTGTGCTCAGCCGACCGATTGGAGGAAATCGCGGCGAACGAGAAGGTCACCGTCCGCGCTTAGGCTCGCCGTGAGATAGTAGAGCAATGTTCAGCTGGCTCTACATCTTCATCGGCGTGCTCATCCTCGTGGGCACAATCTGCCAGGGAACCATCGGATTCGGGTTGGGTACCATCGCCACCCCGATCTTGGCGCTGATTAAGCCGGAGCTCGTTCCCACGCTTATCCTCCTACTGGCTTTTATCATTTCCACCACGACAATGCTCAAGTCGCGCTCGGCGGTGTCCTGGGACATCGTGGCCGTCTCCTCCATCGCGCGCATCCCCGGCTCGCTACTCGGCGCGTGGGCGATTGCCTCCCTCTCCCACCGCGGGCTGTCCATTTTCATCGGTTGCGCCGTCATCTTCGCCATGACCTTGTCCAGCCTCGGTTGGTCCCCCAAGCGCACCACCGCCAACATTGCAGTCGCGGGTGCTGCTTCCGGGTTCCTGGGTACGTCCACGTCCATCGGTGGTCCGCCCATGGCGCTGGTGCTCAAGGGCTATGATCCCGCCCGCATACGCGGAACCCTGTCGGGCACCTTCATTATCGGCTGCACCATCTCACTGGCAATCTTGGGATTGAGCGGGCAAGTCACCAGCCTGCAGCTCACCGCGGCCGCGGCCTACCTGCCGGTAGCCATCGTGGGCCTCATCGCCGCCAGCTACCTCAACCGTTTCATCAACGCCAAGATGCTTAACCGCATTGTCCTCGTTGTGGCTATCAGCGCGGCTGTGGCACTCATTGTTGAGGGGCTGGTTGCTGCCTAACCTGATTTCGAGCCCCACTGCCAAGCTCGCGCCCCACCCACTGCCCTACTTGCCAAAGTTATAACCTCTGACTCAAGATCTGGCGTTAACTTCGTCAACTAGGGCAGTTCGGTGGCTCCGGAAAGTCGGGCGGTTCTGGGGAGTCGGGTGGCTCAGGCGGCAGATACCCCAAGTGCTCGCTGTACTCCCATGGTTGTGGTTTAGGAGGAAGCACGCCCTCATGCCAGAAACCGATGAACTTGAAGTAGCGCTTCCCAAAGTCCGGATTCCTGGCATTGGCTATCTGGTCGATGACATAGTCCAGATGATGTGCCACGCAATGACCTGTGTAGCGCAGCGTTAGCCACCCAATCAGTGCACCTTCGTTGTTTTTCCAGTGGTCCCGCAACCATGCCTCTTGCTGGGAATGAAATTTCATCCCGTTAATTTCTACCGCAACTTTGAGTTCTGGGAGCACGATGTCCCAGGTGTAATGGCCGATAACAACGTTGCACTCAACCTTGAGCCCACGCCTTTTCAATCCCTTGGCCACCTTGACCTCCGCGCCAGAATCCGTAAACAGCGCGGCTTGCTCCAGCATGCGTTGGCTTGCCACAGGGGTGACATTGAGTGCTTCGCGGTGGCTATCCAAGCGAGCACGCCCCGCCTTCGAAGAATAGATGGATTCGAAGACGCGAATCCCCAGCTCAGGATTAACGGACTTCATGGCGACAAGTGGATTAAGGATACGGATCCCCGCCAAAGTCACAAAGCTAGTGACGCTCACCCGCGAATGCACATAGAAGGTTGATTTCGGCATCCTCTCCACGCTGGCGAGCCTCAGTGGAAAAGTAACAGGCTCGCCAAGGAGTACCTGGGCAGCCGTTGTACCTGTTGCCTTAAGGAATGGCCGGTGCTCCTGCAACTGCTTCAATAGCTCTATTGGCTCGGGCCTGCCCCAGACATAGAGCCCCTTGGCAAGTCGCGTAATCTCTCCTCGGCGCACCCGAGTTGCAAGCGCACCTTTAGATAGGCCGCACACAATGCCATGTTTCATGTCATTCCCCCCGGAAAACTAAGCCCCAAGGTAACACGGCTCACCGCTGAGTGCTGCGCAACTGCCCTACCTGCCAAAGTTATCGCTTCTGACTCAAGATCTGGCCAGAACTTTGGCAACTGGGGCGGTTTTGTCCACTGCGAAACTAGGCGTGCGAAGCGCCCAGCGCCAAGAAACACGCCTTAGCGAAGTGACCCTTCAATAAAACTGCGGAAACGCTGGGCAATCTGCGCAATTTCCTCCCCCGCGTAGTGCCCCGGAGACCAGGCTGCAACCAGCGGCACCCCACCCAGAGTCTTTCCGCCATCGACCACGTCAAAGCCCACTAGCCTCACTGGTTGCAGCTCCGTCATGAGCGCTACGGCTCGCCCAGCACGCGCCAAGGCGCATAACGTTGCGGTGTCATCACACTCCACGTGCGAGCCCAACGCACAGCCAGCCCTACCCACAAAGGCATCCACCACCCCGCGGGACACACTGCGCCGCGAGGGCAGCGCCACCTTTTCTTGCAATAACCGTTTAACCTCCACGCTGGTCGAACCCGCACACTCCAGTGCCAAGGGGTGCGTCGGCGGCACCCAGGCACGCACCGGAATCGTGCCCAGCGCCAGGGAGGCCACGTCATTGCCCGGCGGAATGGTGGCAATCACCACGTCGGCGGCGCCTTCCAGTGCGTCGAAAACGTCATAGTGCGTGACCGGGGTCGTGGTGAGCAGAGGGATAGTTGAGCCAGCTGCTTCAATAAAAGGGGCAAGTAGCGTCGAAATCGTCGTCGGCGTAGCCGCCACACGCAACGCCGGGACACTGCCCGCCCGAAGTGCCTCCACCGCCTGCCCGGCGCGCGCGGATTCCGCGAGGAGGCGGCGGCAAGTCGGGATGAGGGCGTGTGCTGCATCGCTGAGCGCTAGCGAGGAACCAGCCCGCACGAAGAGCTCCAGGTCCAGTTCTTTCTCAAAGCGCCTAAGCTGCCGGCTTAACGCCGGCTGAGTTATTCCAAGGCGTTCCGCAGCAGCAGTCACCGTGCCGGAATCCACAATCGCAAGGAAATATTTGGCCTTCACCATGTCCATTTCCCTACTTTTACCACCAACCATGCCCTGAGGGTATGCCTTTCCATCTTTTTAGACATTAGACAACATGACATCACCAAAGAATAATGAGACCGTCACCACAACTACTTCAGGGAGGTTTCTATGTCACACGTCGGCGCTGCTATTGCCGAATCCCTCGCCGCACACCACGTCGCCCGTGCATTCCTCGTGCCCGGCGAAAGCTTCCTTCCCGTGCTGGACGGACTCTACGATTCCCCCGTCGAAGCCATCGTGACCCGCCACGAAGGCGGCGCCACCTACATGGCTGAAGCCCACGGCAAAGCCACCGGCCAGCCGGGCGTCGCCTTGGTCACCCGCGGCCCCGGGGCGGCCAACGCCTACGTGGGTATCCACACCGCCTGGCAGGATGCCACCCCGCTCGTCCTCTTCGTGGGCCTCATTCCCACCGCCGACCGCGACCGCGAGTCCTTCCAGGAATTCGACCCTAAGGCCTGGTTCGGCACCCAGGCCAAGCAGGTTTTCGTCCTCGACGATCCGGAGCGTGCCTCCCGCGTCGTCGCCGAGGCTTTCTTCCAAGCCCAGCAGGGCCGCCCCGGACCCGTCATCGTGGGCCTGCCGGAGGATGTTCTCCACCAGGAGTACACCGGCAGCATTCACCCACCCATCCCGGTGTCGGAAGGCGCGCTTTCCGACGATCACCTGGACCTCCTCTCCCGCGAGCTGAGCCACGCAGAGCGTCCACTCATTTTTGCCGGCGGCCCGCGCTGGACACCGGAAGCCGCAGAGAAGATCACTCGCTTCGCCGAAGAGCACTACATCCCCGTCATTCACGACTTCCGCGCCGCTGACCGCGTGCCTTTCGACTCCCCCGCCAACGCCGGCTGGCTCGGCTATGGGCGCGATCCACGCGCGGCGCAACTTCTGGAAGCCGCCTCCCTCGTCATCGAAGTCGGTGCCGTTCTCGGTGATGTCCCCACCGACGGTTACACCTTGCGCCAGTCCCCGCAGGCACGCAACATCGCGATCAATCCTGATACCAGCCTGCGCGGGCACTCGGTGGCGCTGCTAGAACACATCGTGGCAAGCCCCGTGGCCTTCGCTAACACGCTGGACCGCCTAAACGTCGAGGGCAAGGATAAGCGCGGCGAGTGGTTTGATACCGCGCACGCGAACCACCTCGACTTCGCCACCCTCCCCGAGCCAGCGAACTACCGCCCCGGAAAAGACGGCACCGCCCACATGGAGGCCATCCTCGCAGCACTCCATGAACAGCTGCCGCAGGATCCCATCTACACCTTCGGCGCCGGCAACCACTGCATCTGGGCCCAGCAGTTCCTGCGCTCCTCTGTCTACCCCTCCCAGTTCAGCGTGCGCAACGGCTCGATGGGATATTCCATCCCGGCGGCCGTGTCCACCAAACTGCAGTTCCCGGAGCGCACTGTGGTCACCATTGCTGGCGACGGCGAATACCTCATGAACGGCCAAGAGCTGGCCACCGCGCTGCAGTACGGCGCGCCTTTCCTCATCATCGTGATGTCCAATGGCGAGTTCGGAACCATCCGCGATCACCAGAAGAAGCACTTCCCTGATCGCGTCTCCGGCACACAGCTGGTGAACCCAGATTTCGCGGCGGTAGCCCGCGGCTTCGGCGCGCACGGCGAGCTCGTCACCGATGACTCGCAGGCACAAGAGGCGGTAGCCCGGGCCCTGCGCGCCATCACCGAGGATGGCGTACCGGCTCTCATCAACGTCATCACCGACCAGGACCATTCCCTGCCCATCGAATAGAGGAGGCTCACCATGAGCTCTACCAATACTCCACCAACTCCATCCACGCCGCCCACCACTGCTCCGCAGGAGGACGTGCACAGTGTGGGCGAGGGGGACGCTGCCAAGCAACGCCCCGCCGCCTCCACCGCATCGTGGATCATTACGCTCTTCGGCACCGCCGTAGGTGCCGGCATCCTCTTCCTACCGCTCAATGCGGGCGGTTTCGGTTTCTGGCCGCTCGTCTTCGCTACGGTCTTCATCCTTCCGCTGGTGTATTTTTCACACCGCACCTATGCACGCATCGTTGCGGGCGCGCCCAAGGAAGACCACGGCAAGGACATCCTCGAGCTGGTTTCGCAGTACCTGGGCAAGGGCCAAGGAATTGGCTTCGCGGTGCTGTACTGGATCACGGTCTTTTCCACCGTCCTGATCTACGGTGTCTCCATCACCAACGCGGTGGATAGTTTCATCGTCAACCAGCTTGGCGGGCCCTCCATCGACCGCTGGCTGCTCGCCACCATCTGCGTCGGAATCATGACCGGTGGTTTCTCCATCGGCCGCAAACCCATGATTTGGCTGGCCCAAGTGCTGGTCTACCCGCTGATTATCGCCCTGGCCATTACCTCCATCTATCTCATTCCGCGCTGGGACCTGCACAGCTTCATCCATTTCGACGATGGTGCCGATGGCTGGGGACAGATGCTCAAGGGCATCTTCCTCATCCTTCCGGTGCTGGTCTTCTCCTTCTCTCACATGGCGGCGCTTTCGCAGTTTGCCATCGACATGCAGCCGCAGTACGGCGAGAAGACCGAGAAGCGCGTCTCCCGCACGGAGTTCTACACCGCCATCCTGCTCGTCGTCTTCACCATGTTCTTCGTGTGGTCCTGCGTCCTCGCACTCGGCGCCGACGGCATGAATGAGGCACTCGAGCAAAACATTCCGGTGCTCTCCTACTTCGCTAACGTCACGGGCACTCCGTTCATGGCCTACATGGCTCCCATCGTGGTCATCTGCGCCATCGTCTCCTCTTACTTTGGACACATGCTCGGCACCGAAGAAGGCACGGAATACCTGCTGAAAAATGCCGCGCCACAGCTGGCAGAGAAGGTCTCGCACCGCACGCTGCTCAACATCATCTACGTCATCGTCTTCGTGTGCACCACGCTGGTGGCGATCTTTAACCCCTCCATCATCTCCATGATTTCGGTTGTCTCCGGTGTCTTCGTGGCGTTCATCGTCTACCTGGTTCCGGTGTACATGTTCAAGAAGTTGGACGTATACAAGCAATTCCGCAATGACCCGTGGAACTACTTCGTCTTCGGCATGGGCCTGCTGATTATGGCCGTGACCATCTGGGACATGATTTAGAAAGGACGTGATTATGCTTCGCAATGATCTCTCGAGCTTCCCCGAATACAAGGTGGGCAAGGACTTCCCCAACGCGCTCAAGCTCTCCTCCAACGAGGTCCCCTTCCCTCCCGCCGAGGACATCATTGCCGCGGTTGCCGACGCCGCCCGCACCACCAACCGCTACCAACAGCCCGGCAGCTTGGAACTCACCAATGCCTTGTGCAATTACCTAGGAGTTCCAGCGGATAATATCTTTGTCTCCGCTGGCTCCACACCCATTCTGCAAGCCACGATCTTGGCCTCCTGCCACACCGGCAATGAGGTCATCGTGCCCTGGCGCAGCTTTGAGGCCTATCCCCTCTACGTGCGCATGGCCGGCGCGGAGCCGGTTCTGGTCCCGCTCACGGAAGATTACCGCGTCGATCTGGAAGCAGTACTCGACGCACTGACGGAGAAGACCAAACTCATCATCCTGTGCAATCCCAATAACCCGACGGGCACGGTCATTACGCGCGGTGAATTCCACGCCTTCATGGACAGGGTGCCCAAGGATGTCGTCGTGCTGTTGGATGAAGCATATTGGGAGTACAACGACGCCCCCGATACCCCGGATTCAGTGGAGGAATACCAGCGCTACCCCAACCTGCTCGGCGTGCGCACCTTCTCCAAGGCGTGGGGTTTGGCCGGCATGCGCGTGGGCTACGCGGTGGCAGGCGAAGAGATCATCAACGCGCTGCGTCTGCTCTCCCTGCCGCTGACGGTGACTGCCATGGCGGAAACCGCCGCCGTGGAGGTGCTCAAGCGCCACGACGAGCTTGCCGACGCCGTCGAGATCACCAAAGCACAACGCGACCGCGTCTGCGCGGAGCTGGGCGCTGAGAAATCCTACGGCAACTTCGTCTGGCTGCCGCGCGCGGATGCCGCAGAAGTGGAGACGAAGTTGCTCGATGAAGGCGTGGTCATCCGCCGCTACCTCGACGAAGGCGTGCGCGTGTCCATCACCGATGAGCCCGAGACCACTCAATTCTTGGAGGCCTGGCGACGCGCGGGCATTGAGCCCTGGAGGGGCTAGCTATTCTTCTCGTCGGGGAGATCCGATAGGAGGGCTTCGAGGCCTAAGCGGAACGGTTCGTCGGCATAGGGATTCTTTTTCTCCGCCCTGTCCTCGATGGAGACGGCCGGCAAGAAAGCGCCGCGCGCATCGGCCAGTGCCGGTGCGTGTGCCTCACTATCCACCGGAAGGTCAAAGATGTCCTCGGGGGCGTGGACGTCGTAAGCACTGCCATAAATGAAGGATTCCAACGCCACGATGCGTGGCATAATGGCGGAGCTTGGAAGACCGGTCAACTTCAAAACTCGGGCTAGCACCTCGTACATTTCAACCGTACGAGGTGCTCCAGAAATAGGTGTCAACGCAATAATCCGCACGAGCGGAACATGCCGTGCGCAGACATCGCGGTAGGACATTGCCCAACGTTTTAACGCATCGCGGGGTGAGAGAGCCGGGGTGGCCTCCAATGCGGCATACAAGGAACTACATTCCACCTGTTCCATGACTGCGTCTTCGATCAGCGCGAGCAAGTCATCTTTCCCCGAAAGGTGGTTGTACAACGCGCTGGTTCCCACGTTTAGACGGCGGGCGATCCGCGCCATTGTGAGTTTTTCATACCCCTCTTCCCCCACAATGGTTAGCGCAGCCTGAGCGATTTTTTCGCGCGTAACCAGCGCTTTATGGGGGCGACCTTTAGGCCGATGCGAATTCACAGCTTCGAAACCTTGTCTCACGTTACGTTCCTTCTGTACAGTGATACGAGACACAAAATGAATGATGTTCATTTTGTCACACCTACCTCATCATCGTCCCATAGGAACGGAGACACCTTCATGACTTCACTCGTCAATCCAGACAATCCCGTTATCGAACGCGATGTCGTCGTCATCGGCGCCGGCCCCGCTGGCCTCATGGCCGCACATACCCTCAAAAAGAAGGGCCTGAGCGTAGCTGTCCTCGAGGCTCGCGAGCGCGTCGGCGGCCGAACCTGGAACGGTAAGGTTAAGGATGCGCAGGGAGTCGAACACTTCGTTGAGTTAGGCGGCCAATGGATCTCCCCTGACCAGACCCGCCTCATCGAGCTCGTCGACGAACTCGGCCTTGAGACCTTCTCTCGGTACCGCGAAGGTAAATCAATCTATGTTTCCCCGGATGGCACCCGCCACGAGTACGAAGGCACCGTATTCCCCGCTGATGAGAAGACCATTGCTGAGATGGATCGCCTCATCAAGATCATGGATGAACTTGCGGAAGAGATGGACCCAGCAAACCCCTGGTCACACCCTCGCGCGAAAGAGCTCGACTCCATCTCTTTCCGCTCTTGGCTTGAGGAGCTTTCCGACGATACCGAGGCCATCGACAACGTTTCGATTTATGTGGCGTCCGGCATGCTGACCAAGCCTTCCTACACGTTCTCCACTCTTCAAGCAGTGCTCATGGCTTGTTCCGCAGGATCTTTCAGCAACCTTGTGGACGAAGACTTCATCTTGGATAAGCGCGTCGTCGGTGGCATGCAGTCCGTTTCCCTCACCCTTGCCAAGGGCTTGGGCGACGATGTCCGCCTCGGTACTCCCGTGCGCGAACTCCACTGGGCTGAGCCGGATGCATCTACCGCGGACGAACTCAACAACATCAAGGCAGATGTTCGCAACGGTGTCGCGGGAAATGGCGAAGCCGGAAACGTTACCGCCATTTCGGAGAAGGTCACTGTAAAAGCTCGTTTCGCTGTACTGGCTGTTCCGCCAAACCTGTACAACCGCATCTCCTTCGTCCCGCCGATGCCGCGCGACCAGCAGATTGCGCACCAGCACATCTCCATGGGACTGGTTATCAAGGTCCATGCCATCTACGACACCCCGTTCTGGCGCGAAGAAGGACTCTCCGGCACCGGCTTCGGTGGCGGCCGCCTCGTTCAGGAGGTTTACGACAACACCAATTACGGCAAGAATTTTGCCGAATCGACCGCAGACAAAGAAGACACCTACGGCACCCTCGTGGGCTTTGTCTCCGACGTTTATGCAGAGGAGATGTGGCACCTGCCGGCTGAAGAGCGCAAAGAACGCATTCTCGACGCCATGGCAGATTACCTTGGGCCCAAGACCAAGGAGCCCATCGCTTTCTACCTGTCCGATATGGCAGCCGAGGAATGGACCCGTGGCGCCTACGCTACCTCCTACGACCTTGGTGGACTCTCGCGTTGGGGACACCTTCAGAATCAGCCGACTGGTCCTATTTACTACGCATGCTCCGACATCGCTGCGGAAGGTTACCAGCACGTCGACGGCGCAGTACGCCAGGGCGAGATCGCCGCACTGGCTATCGCAGAGCAAGCGGCGAAGGCTTAAACATGGCTCCCGCAAGTTTCCCTCGCCGCAACACCAGTGGTTGCATCCTCGTGGGCTACGTCGCTACCGATTTCGGCAAAGACGCGTTGCGCTTAGGAATTGCTCTCGCAAAAGAGCGCAACGTGCGCCTCGAACTCGTTATGGTAGCCCCCGCTCATAGCTCCTTCTCGGGTGTTTACCCGCACGACCGTGGCTATGACTCCATTGTGGAGGAACAAATCGCTGGATGGCTGGAGGAGGCTCTCGCGGAGGTTCCTGAAGAAATCACTGCAACCGCACGCATCGTGACGGGGGATTCCGAAGCTGCCGCGCTCTGCGAAACTGCAGAGACCCTTGGTGCTGACTTGCTCGTCGTTGGTGCCCGGAAGGGTGGCCTCTTCGGACGTTTCCAGATGGGTTCCGCGGTCAATGCGCTCTTGCACTCTGCTCCCGTTCCTGTCGCGCTCGCGCCGCGCGGTTACTCCTACCCAGGCCCTATCACTCGAGTCACGACCTTCTTTGGCCCTCGCCGTGGCACCTCCGACGTCATTGCGATCGGCCTTGATCGTGCACGTCGCCGTGAGATTCCCTTGCGCCTCGTCTCACTCGTCCTAAGCGGTGAGTCTGACATGCATGGGCTCGGAACCGACGTGCCCAGTGCGCTCAATGCTTATGCCAACCGTAAACTGGCTGACTCCGCTCAGCACATGCTTGACGCCGGGCACGCCACCACCGAGGTGGCGTCTGGCAAGGACGTCAGCACAGCCTTGGATAAGCTGAGCTGGCAAGACGGGGAAATCGCCGTTGTCGGTTCCTCCCGCATGGCCGTTCCTGGGCGTCTCTTCTTAGGCTCGACTGCGTCTCGAATGCTCCGCTTGATCCCAGTCCCCATGATTGTTGTGCCCGCCGGCTATATGCAGGCCGGCGAAGAGAACAATCTTCTATCGAAAGGTGGTGACAGCTCATGACCACCACGACCCCTTCGACGCCAACCACCCACTCTGTTAAAGAGACAGCATCAGACAAAGGACTAGCTACGGGCCGCGTCGGATTGCTTGGTGCAGTAGTTATTGGCATCAGTTGCATCGCCCCTACCTATACGCTGACCTCCGGTATTGGCCCAACGATTTCAGCAGTGGGTCAATACGTCCCGGCAGTACTGTTGCTGGGCTTTATCCCCATGCTGCTTGTAGCGTTTGCCTACCGCGAGCTCAACAACGCAGTCCCTGATTCCGGTACTTCCTTCACGTGGGCTACGAAAGCCTTCGGCCCGTGGGCAGGCTGGATGGGAGGATGGGGACTTATCACCGCCACGATTCTGGTGCTATCAAACCTGGCGGCAGTGGCTGTAGATTTCTTCTACCTGCTTCTTGGCCAGCTCTTCAACAACCCGGCTATTAGTGATCTGACTCGGAACCTGTGGGTCAATATCCCCACTACCTTCGTCTTTATCGCTATCGCGGGCTACATCTCTTACCGCGGACTCGACTCAACGCAAAAGCTGCAGTATGTACTCGTTGCGATTCAGATTGCCGCCATTGTGCTTTTCGACGTCGTTGCAATCCACAACGCCTATAACAACGGCGGATTCGACTTCACACCGATTTCGCTCGAATGGTTCAACCCGGTTGGCATAGGAAGCTTTTCCCTCATCGCGGCGGGCATTTCACTGTCTATCTTCATGTTCTGGGGATGGGACGTAACCCTCACGATGAACGAGGAAACGAAAAACCCCGAGAAGACTCCCGGTCGTGCAGCTACGATTACGGTACTCATCATCATCGCGCTGTACATCCTCACCGCGCTGGCAGTTATCTCTTGGGCCGGCACAGGTGACACGGGCCTGGGCGCTGGTAATCCAGAGAACCAGGAATCAATTTTCGCGGTACTTTCAGAGCCTGTCTTGGGCAAGGCCTCGATTCTAATCTATATCGCGGTCTTGTCCTCCTCTTTCGCCTCCCTGCAGTCCACGATGGTGGGCCCCGCCCGCACCTTGCTGGCTATGGGCTACTACCGCGCATTGCCGCCGGTGTTCGCCAAAATTAGCCCACGCTTCCGTACACCGTCGACGGCCACCATTGCGTCCGCTGCAGCGGCAGCCGTGTTCTACGCGGTAACCCGGCTTATTTCGGAAAACGCGCTATGGGACACCATCGCTACGATGGGCCTCATGGTCTGTTTCTACTATGGAATCACGGCCGTGGCCTGCATCTGGTACTTCCGAACTGAATTGTTTAGCTCGATGCATAACATCGTGTTCAAGTTCCTCTTTCCCACTGTGGGCGGCGGATTCTTGCTCATGATGTTCTTCATCACTGCATTCGATTCCATGGATCCGTCCTACGGATCCGGGTCTGAAATCGGTGGTATCGGCATGGTCTTCATA
This sequence comes from Corynebacterium aurimucosum, assembly GCF_046895345.1. Classification (GTDB taxonomy): domain Bacteria; phylum Actinomycetota; class Actinomycetes; order Mycobacteriales; family Mycobacteriaceae; genus Corynebacterium; species Corynebacterium aurimucosum_G. Next base: position 1,525,569 of record NZ_CP160096.1, read on the forward strand.
TTGAGCGTCGCTGTCTTAGGGCTCGGCGTATTCATCATGCTGTTCACTCGCTTTGCCCATCCAGGATTCTTCAAGGGCGAAACCCTCACGCGAATTTCCTCGCGCGACGACGACCAGCAACCGCTGGTCTAACTACACACGAGAAAAGGAGTAATCAATGTCCAACACCTATCGCGTACAGAACCCCGTGACCAATGAGGTAGTCGAAACCTTCGATACCGCTACAGACGCTGAAGTCGAAGCAGCACTGGCAAAGTCCGCCGCGGCTTATAAAGACTGGTCTGCACGCCCCATCTCTGAGCGCGCAGAAATCATGACCCGCGTCAGCGAGCTCTTCGAGGAGCGCAAGGAAGAACTAGCCCAGATTGCCGGCGAGGAGATGGGCAAGTTCCACTCAGAGGGAATCGAGGAGGCTGAGTTCTCTTCCGCCATTATCAAGTACTACGCCGATAACGGCGCAGACTTCACCAAGGACCAGGAGATCCCGACTGCCTCCAACGGCACGGCAGTCATCCGCCGCCTGCCTATCGGCCCGCTGCTCGGCATCATGCCGTGGAACTTCCCCTACTATCAGATCGCCCGCTTCGTGGCACCCAACCTGATGCTGGGCAACACCATCATTCTCAAGGATGCGGAAATCTGCCCCCGCTCGGCCCTCGCCGTTCAAAAGATCATGGATGATGCTGGCGTTCCTGAGGGCGTGTACAACAACGTCTTTGCTTCCCACGACCAGATTTCAACGATCATCGCCGATTCCCGTATCCAGGGCGTATCCCTCACAGGATCTGAGCGTGCCGGTTCTATCATCGGCGCTCAAGCTGGCGAACACCTGAAGAAGGCAGTTCTCGAACTCGGCGGTTCTGACCCATACGTCCTGCTCGATACCGATGATGTTAAGGCAGCTGCAGAGCTGGCCTGGGGAACACGCATGTACAACACTGGTCAGGCATGCAACTCGAACAAGCGCATGATCGTTATGGACGATATCTACGACGAGTTCGTCGCTGAGCTTGAGCGTCTTGCGAACGCAGCCGTTCAGTCCACGCCGGACCACCAACCAGAAGGAGCATACTCTGCTCTTTCGTCCCGCGAAGCAGCAGAAAAGTTGCGTGACCAGCTAGACCGCGCTGTAGCGGCTGGCGCCAACTTGCGCGCCGGAGGTGAGCTGTCTGAGGTAGGTGCCTACGTCTCTCCTGCTGTCATCACCGATATCCCGGTAGGCTCCGACATCTACTACGAGGAGTTCTTCGGCCCGGTCGCCACTGTTTACAAGGTCAGCAGTGATGAAGAGGCCCTCGACTTGGCCAACAACACCCAGTATGGCCTCGGTGGCACTGTCTTCTCCCAAGACACCGAACGCGCCGCTGCCATCTCTCGCCGCTTGGAGTGCGGCATGGCAAATGTCAACACCCCTGCTGGCGAAGGCGAGGAAATGCCTTTCGGCGGCGTGAAGCGCTCTGGCTTCGGCCGTGAGCTGGGCCCCCTTGGCATGGATGAGTTTGTCAATAAGCAGCTCTACTACGTAGAAAAGTAGCCTGAAATAGAGACTAAAAGGCGTTGGACTACCTTTCGGTAATCCAACGCCTTTTTCAATGTCTAGCCACGGAAACATCGGGCGGAAACTTTTCTGCTTTTACATACAAAGGAAAACCACCCACTCCACCTTATCCCAACGTCATCCTCTGATATCACAAATCAGACGAAACGGACATCACATAAAGCCATTCCCACAACATCGACCATCATAGTATTTGCATGTAAAAACAATATCCGATCGCAACATGTCGACCCTGCCACCTCAAGCAACACACGATTATATCGTTCAACAAAATATTGTCACGCCGCGACAAAACACCCAATAAAAGGGGTGCCACATCCATTTTCAACCAATTGACAAAGTCTATCGTACCGGTAATTAAACCCTCTAGACACAGGTCGGATCGAAAAAACATTCACTTTCCAAAACATGCAAAATATATCTTCAGAAAGAAGGCTACCTATTACTGTAATAGCACTCAGAAACGTCTCCTAAATCACATTTTTTCAGGTACTGTTTCCTTCAACACCAGCCTGAAAGAAAGGATCGCAAATGAGCGCTAAAAAGCACAATAAAACCTCTGTGGGGTACCTCTGGGATACGCTCTACGGGTGGCATGACACCGGCACGGGAGGAAATACACCAGCCAACCCAGCCCTCGGTCTGCAACCGGTAAACCGCCATTTCTCCTCGCCAGAGCCTAAGCGGCGTCTGCATGAGTTGGTGCAAGTCTCCCAACTCCGCAATCACCTCACCACCCTTTCTGCGAAGCCCGCTTTGCGAGAACAACTCGAGCGCATTCACTCCAGCCAGCACATCGATTCCATGCTTGAGCAATCTCAGCTACCTAAAGGTGGTGACTGCGGTGACGGGGGCTCGCCGTTCGGCCAAGGAGGCGCCGACATTGCGATGCTGTCAGCTGGCGGCGCAATTGAAATGACACGGGCTGTACTTGATGGTGAAGTCGACCGCGGATATGCACTCATCAATCCTCCAGGTCACCATGCCGAGAGGAATCGCGGTTTAGGTTTCTGCCTTTTCAACAACGCTTCAGCAGCAGCCTCGTATGCGCTTGAAGAGCGCGGACTTGAACGAGTTGCAATCGTAGATTGGGACGTTCACCACGGCAATGGAACCCAAGACATCTGGTGGGAAGACAACCGCGTTCTTACAGTGTCTATTCACCAAGATAGAAACTTCCCAGTCGACAGTGGCTTCGTCGAAGAAAAAGGCGCCGGAAAGGGTGAGAATTTCAACCTAAATATTCCTCTGCCTCCGGGAAGCGGAGATCTCGTGTACGAAACTGCGCTAGCTGAGATTGTCATTCCAGCACTTGAGGATTTCAAACCAGAATTGATCATCCTAAGCACCGGCTACGACGCTGCGCTGATGGACCCGCTGGGCCGCATGATGGTGACAACCTCTGGGTACTACAACATGACAAAGGCGCTCGCAGCCACGGCAGACACTCTTTCTGAAGGAAACCTTGTCGTGGTTCAAGAAGGAGGATACTGCCAATACTACGTTCCCTTCTGTGGTCTAGCCGTCCTGGAAAGCCTAACTGGTGAAAGCTCTGGTTTTAAGGATGAGTATGCCGACATTGTGGATGGCCAAATCCGAAAGACCTTCACTCAGGAACAAATCGCCTATCTTCAGAAGGCCTATACATCGCACTTTAACGACAGCAGCCCGGCTTTAAACGCTCTCGTTGCAACAACTAACGATGGTGCCGTATGAGCGACCAAATCCGTACACTTAAGACACACAACATCGTCTTCCTTGTAATCGCTGCCGCCGCGCCTTTAACCGTTGTGTCCGCCGGCGTGACAGCGGCTTACGCTACGTCAGGGATGGCAGGAGTTCCACTGGGCTATCTGCTGTGCGGAGCACTCGTTGCTTTCTTTTCGGTTGGCTTCTGCGCTATGGCTAAGCAAATTCCCAATACAGCTGCGTTCTTCTCCTATGTATCAGCTGGCCTTGGGAAAAGTCACGGTTTAGCAGCATCGTCGCTGGCCGTCGTCTCGTACACTGCCATGCAAATCGCTCTATACTGTCTTCTTGGATACACAGCATCCAGCCTTATAGATTCACTTTTCGGCATCTCTATTCACTGGGCAGTATGGTCCTTCATTGCATTAGCTCTGGTGGCATTTCTAGGCATTAAATCTGCCGATGCGACATCGAGGATTCTCGGAGTTCTTCTTCTTCTAGAGTCTTGCGCTATAGCATTCTTCTGCGTTCTCGCAATTCGCAACCCTGTGGACGGCCTTTCAGTTGACACGCTCTCCCCAACAGCACTGATTGGTGCTGGAACAGGCACGCTACTTGCTTTCACCATTGCTGGGTTCATGGGCATTGAGAGCAGCGCTATGTATGCCGAAGAAGCGGTCAATCCAGAGAAAACAATTCCAAAGGCAACCCTCATATCGATCCTGGTTATCTCTGCCTTCTATGGATTTTCATCATGGTCAATCGCCCAAAGCACTGGAGAGTCTCAGGTAGTCAGGGCAGCGCAAGAATCAGGATCAGACCTATTCTTCAATTTTATTGCGAGCCAAGGATACCAATCCATCGTTCCACTAATTCAGCTTCTCTTGGTTACGTCCCTCTTCGCAGCAGTTACTGCCTTCCATAATTCGATATCCCGTTACCTCATGGCTCTAGGACGAGAATGGGTTATTTGGAAGAATCTCGGCGCTGTCAGCGAAAATGGCGCCCCTGTTACGGCGTCCCTTTTCCAATCGTGCTTCGGTTTTATCGCTCTGTCCGCAGCCCTAGTCGCACAGATACTTTCGGGCTATGACGACAGTTTCCCATCAGCAATCGTGTTCTCTTGGATGAGCAATGCTGGCGGTTTCGGACTCGTTTTCTTGCTCTTGATCACTTCAGTATCGGTCTACTTCTATTTCAGAAAGCACACTGGCCTGTACCCCGTCTTCGTCACAAAGATTGCTCCGACCATTGCCATTATCGGATTCGGAACAATGTTCGTCCTAATCTTGGCCAATTTCGAGAATCTCATTGGAGATGCCGAATTATGGTACTTGGTCTTTGTTATTCCAACCATCATCCTCTTGTGTGGTGTAGCTGGTTTTGTCCGGGGCGAGCTGCTCAAGCGGTCTCACCCCCAGATTTACAGCAACATCGGTTCAGGCCACTCGCCCACTGAACATACGGCACAGGGCAAGGAAACCTCTCCTTCGCGGACCACTCCCGTGCCTGCAACAGCAAACGACTAGGCCACTAGTGAGGCTCGTGTGCGGCACACATCCTGCAAGGCAATTACGTCACAAATGCACACAGTCCGCAGCAATGGTTCGACAGGGACGACGAAGGCGGTGATGACGATTCGTACAGTATCGTCATCACCGCCCACTAGGATTTCTAGCCCCGTCTCGGTTCCAGTTCGTTAGCTCAACGCTCGTCGCTCGCTCTAAGCCCAACCCGCCGGCACTAAACCGAGAATCGAAATGATCGAATAGATGAAGGCCAGAACGTAGACCACAATGATCGTGCCCTGAATGACCGGGTGCGCGAGTCCGCCCACGTTCCAGCCTGGGTCGCGGTCGCCCTTCTTACGGGAGGCGTGCAGCAGCATCACCGGAATGACGGACATGATGGCGCCTGCGAAACCACCGGCATAGGACAACGCCGCAACGAAGCCACCGAGACCAGCAATGGAAATCACCAGTGGCGGAACAACCGTCAGTACTACTGCCACGATGCGCTGCCCCTTCACGCCTTCCCAGTGGAAGATATCCAAGACGTTGCGCATGGTGGTAAAACCAATCGCCAAGAACGAAGTCAGCATGGCCGCCAGCGCAAAGATATTGGCCATGTAGTAGGCCGCCGGGCCAAGGGCCTCACCCCAGGCAATGGTCACCACTTCGGTGACCTCCATGCCGAGCAGACCAAGGGCAGCAAAAGGAACCAACGCCAAGGTAAAGCCCGTGATGACCATGCCCATAACGATTGCCCGGGCGGTCTGCTGCGGCTTAGCCGGGTCCATGCCTTGCACCAGCTCCGGAACCACATACTGCGCCAAGAAAGAAAACACCGCCAGGTTCAGAATCGGAACAATGAAGAAGGGATGAAGAACCACAAGGTTTTCCACCTTGATGCCTGGACCCAAAATCGTCCACCCACAGAGGACAGCGATAATGATGGCCATGCCTGCGGTGATGGCCCCTTCAGTCTTACCCGTGGTGTGCAGCCCGCGGTACATCACCCAGGAACCGAACCCAAAGAAGATCAGCGTGCCAAGAAGCGGTGGCAGACCGAAGATATTATTGATCAGGTCGCCGGAACCGGCAGCGTAGGCAATCAGCGCGCCGATGCCGTTGACGATGATGGCCACGAAAACCAACCAGCGGCCCCACTGCCCCAGGTAATGCTCCGCCAATCCGGACACCTGCAGCGGCGCCTTGGTGCGCATGGCTGACTCCGCCACATACAGCATGGAAATGGTCGTGAGCGTGCCAGCCACGAGCAGGGCGATGACGAGCGCGAGGAATCCACCGTTGCGAGCGGCATAAGGAATGGAGAGAACTCCCGCGCCGATGTTGGTGCCGAAGATGAGGGCGATGCCCTGCACGAAGGACAGCGCGGGCTTGAATTCCTTCGTGGATTCATCCTTCTGCGGCACAGAAATGTTGTTGGACAAAGACTTCTCCGATGACTAAGGACTAATAAAACAGGAGCTCACCCGGAAAGATCCGGGTGAGCGACAAAATGAACTACTTGTATTCGTTGAACTGCTTCACGACGACCTGCAGCGCTTCACGCCACAGATCTTCCGGAATAGCCAGGGAAGGTAGGAAACGGATGACGTTGTGGTCGAGGCCGCAGGTCAGCAGCAGGACTCCCTCGGCCTTGGCGGCGTCGGCAATCTTGTGCACCAGCTCGGAGTCCGGCTCACCCTCAGCGGTGACGAATTCGAGGGCAAGCATGGCGCCACGGCCGCGGAACTCGGCCACGCGCTCATCACCCAGGATCGGCTCCAGCTCCTCGCGGGCAATCTTTTCTAGGTTCTGGGCGCGCGCGCCGAAGTCCTTCTCCTCAAATTCCTTGAAGGTTGCCAGCGCAGCCGCGCAGGCCACCGGGTTACCGGTGTAGGTGCCGCCCAGGCCACCTGGCTGCGGGGCATCCATAATTTCTGCACGGCCAGTTACCGCAGACAGCGGCATGCCGGAAGCAATGCCCTTCGCAATGGTCACCATGTCCGGCACGATTCCCTCATGGTCAGAGGCGAACCACGTACCGGTGCGCATCATGCCTGCCTGGATCTCGTCGATAATGAAGACCACATCGTTCTCGTTGCACCATTTCTGGATTGCTGCGAGGTAGCCCTCGGCAGGGACAACGAAGCCGCCCTCGCCCTGAATCGGCTCAGCAACAACGCAGGCCAGGTTGGCTGCACCAACTTCCTGCTCAATCATGGTGATGGTCTTCTGGGCAGCCTCGGCGCCGCTCAGGCCATCGCGCAGCGGGTAGGACATCGGCGCGCGGTAGATTTCCGGTGCAAAGGGACCGAAACCGTTCTTATAAGGCGACTGCTTGGCGGTCATCGCCATGGTCAGGTTGGTGCGGCCGTGGAAGGCACGGTCCATGACCACAACTCCGCGCTTACCGGTGTAGTTGCGGGCAATCTTCACTGCGTTCTCGACGGCTTCAGCACCAGAGTTAAACAGCGCGGTCTTCTTCGGGTGATCACCCGGGGTGACCTCGTTGAGCTTTTCCGCCACGGCCACGTAGGACTCGTACGGGGAAATAGTGAAGGAGGTGTGGGTGAAGTGCGCAACGGCCTCCTGCACCGCAGCGACGACGGCTGGGTTAGAAGCGCCGGCAGAAGTCACGGCGATGCCGGAGGCAAGGTCGATGAAGCGGTTGCCGTCGGCGTCGGCAAGAATGCCGCCATCCGCATCCACCACGTAGCCCGGAAGCGAGGGCGCCATGCCCGCGGGGAGGGCGTTCTTGCGACGCTCATCCAAAGCGGCGCTCTTCGGGCCCGGGACCTGCTGGCCCAGGTGACGGGACTGCTCAATGTGGTACTGAAGTTCCTGCATGGTCTTCCTTTGTGTTCGGATGAATAGGTTGCCACTTAGTGTGGCCCCTACCACCCTGACACCACTATGGACAGGGTGTATAAATTTTCTGTATATAGCTGTGTACTCTGTCCACCATGCGTGAGATAACCTTTCGCTGGCTTCTCAACCAGCGCTCTTTGAACCTGCGAAACATCGTCACCGGTAGCGCTACGTTCAACACCATCCACGCCTCCGAGCTCGCGGACCCCAGCGAGTTCACCTCCCCCGGCGCGCTCATGCTCACCCTGGGGCTCGTTTTCCGCGACGACCCGGAAGGCTTCGAGCACTATGCCGCCGCCCTCGCCGCAGCCGGGGTACACGGCATTGGTTTCGGCACCGGGCTTGCCTTCGGCGAGGTCCCCACAGAACTTATCCGCGCCTGCTCCCAGCACAACCTCACCCTCTTTGAGGTCCCACGCTCCACCCGCTTCGTATCCATCACCACGGCCGTGGCTCAAGAACAGGCCCGCTTGGACAACAACGCGCACTTTGCACTCCACCGCCAGCAGGAGCGCCTCAACCAGGCGGCGGCCACGAGCATCGGCGCACTCATCGCACAGGCAGGCAAGGAACTCGGCGCCGCGGTAGCAGTGGCCAGCTCCTCCGGAGCGGTGGTCAGCCGCAGCGATCGCGGCCGGATCAGTGCGGCCGACGCCGCGGTGGAGGCCGCGGAGCAGACGGGGCGGGGAACGGGGACGTCGACAAGCACAGGCGCCACCATCACCAGCATCTTCGGCTCGGCGGGGCGGCGCTGGGCCATCGCGGTAACGCGCGCAGAGAAGTTCGATTCCTACTCCCGCGCGCTCATCCGGCACCTCGCGGGCCTGGCCAGCCTGCTCTTAGATCATCCCGACACCACTGCGCACACGATCCTCGGAGCGTTGGCGCTTGATGCCCAACTGGCCGGCGTTGACTCCCCCGCCCTGCAGGCGGCTTTTCATATGGTCGATAGCCATGACCTCGTCGATGTCCTGTTTCTCACGGCAGCTTCCCCCTCCCGCCTCGCGTGGGCTTTGAGCGAGATCGGAAAAGCCGAGCCTCTCAACCTCATCCGTCCGGAACACGATGCGGCGCTTGTCGCGCTTCCCCCGGGCACCGCACACCCTGGTTTAAGCGGCAAACACACTCGCTACCTTCGCACATCGATCCTGCAGCGCATCCAATGGCAGGCGTTGACACCGGCGCTCTTGTCCGCTCTCCAGAGCCACGCGCGCAGCCTGCCGCTCGGCGCTGTAGCGACCTTCGATTCGGCTGCCCCTACCTGGCTGTCAGAACCGGGCGTTCCCGAGGCCCTCGCTGTCCGGCGCGCGGCGACAGTCAGCCGCCTGGCTGAACACGATGTTCAGCACAACACGGAGTTGCTCGCTACTTTGCGCGCCTTCCTCGTGGGCAACGCCAACCTGGCCACTGCTGCCGCGGAGCTTGGGGTTCACCGGCATACCGTGCGCGCTCGGTTGGATAAAGTGGAGCAACTTTGTGGCGTGGACTTGGCCAACCCTGTAACCCGGGCGGAGCTTCTCTTACTCAGTATTGACTCTTAGCTGACTTTTAAGGCCTCAATCCGGAACGCTGACCCCGAGGATGAGCAGCTCCGCCGCCACGAGGGGATCCTTGAGATCGACTTCCAGGAGATCTTCCAAATCCGCGATGCGCTTGCGCACGGTATGCCGATGCGACTGCAGCTCCTCAGCAGTGCGGCTCACATGCCCGCCCGCACGCAGGTAGACCTCGAGTGTTTCCGCCAGTTCGGTGCCGTGCTCCGCATCAAAGGCGCGCACCTTGCCCCAGGTTTCTTCGGCGCGATTGTGCACCGCACCCTTGACCCGAGGATCCCTGGTCCAGCTCAGCGTGCGCGATTCTGGTCCCGCCAACATTCCTGGCTGCAACCCAAAGGCGAAGGATTCCAATTCACGGACAACTCCCACTCCCAGCTCGCCCCTTGGCATGGGTTGCCCCACGACGATGCGCTTGCTTCCCCGAATATCACGCAACAAGTCCTGCAAGTTCTTCATCGAACGGCTTCCCCTAAAGAGCAGGAGGCTGGAGGATTTATCCAGCGCGTACTCGAAAAGCAAGCGCCCGTGTTCCTGCAGCCGGGCATCCAACGCCTGAATGAAGCGCTGGTGGGCGCGCTCCCCCTCAGATTTCACCAGCACAGGACGCACCCGGCCCTGTGCGTCACCCACCATATGGAAGATGCGGCGCATGGGATCTTCCGGCTGGTCCATACCCAACTGAATAGCCATGGCCATGGAATTGAGTTCGTTTTGGGTGCGCCGCAGCTCCTGCGGGCGCTTCACCGTGAGTTCCGCTAGACCTGCGGCCTGTTTGAGCAGCGCGCGCTCGTTCACACCAAAGCTCTCACGCGCCACCGCCAGCAGCCCGAAGGAGCGCGCGCCGTGATCGGCCAAGCGCTGGGCCAAGACATTCCAGCCGCCCACGCGGCGTGCCGCGTAGAAATTCTGAGCGCGAGTATCGGCAATTACCGGGCCCCACTCCACTGGGGGCAGGCCGGGGTGACTCGACTGCGCGAAAACCCGTCCGTCCCTATCCACGAGGCAGCAGTGCGCCCCTAGCAAGCGTCCGGTCTTATCCACGAGGGCATCGAGGCCGGCGATAGCGGCGTCGTTAAGCGCACCCTGCTGCGCAATGAACAGCTCCAGCCCTTCCTCACGTTGACGCTGTAGCTCGTCGTGAAGACGCGCGAGCACCGAGACGAAGGGAACGCGCCGCGCCACAGTGAAGAGCGAAATATCGCACTCCCGGGCGGCCTCCACCATGGCGGGCGGAACCTCAGCAAAGGCAAGGCCAACGCCGAAGCCCACCCCCGTTACCCCACCCTCGGCCACCCTGTGGATGTACTCCGTCAGCTCTTCCGGCTTTCCTTCAAAGGCCATGCCCGTGAGCAAGATGACCACCCCAGAGCCCACAAACTCACGGGGATCGCGCAGCTCACACGGGTGCATCACGGAAAAAGTACGCCCACAATCGTGCAGAATTTCTATCCCCAAATCAGGCTGATTAGCCAACCATCTCAGGGAAACGCTTCCCTCTTCCAGCCCGACCGCTACCCCCGTATCCAATGTGGACAAATTCTCACCATTCTTTCACCCAGTTGTCTATGGCCCTTATGAAGTTTAGCCGCCAGAATGACCTACGTCATAAAAAATCCCGAGTATTAAGGAGCAGACAGCATGCAGGATCTCAAGCACCGCCTCCCCCAGGAGCGGAATGTCTCCACCGCAATCCCTGGCCCCCGCAGCCAGGAGCTGAATGCCGCCCGTGAAGCCGACGTCGCCGCTGGCGTCATCCCGGGCTACCCCTCCTATATCACCGACGGTGACGGTGGCGTGCTTGTCGACGTCGACGGCAACACCATCGTCGACTTCGCTTCCGGTATCGCCGTGACTTCCGTGGGCGCCTCCAACCAGCGCGTTGCCAAGGCTGTCGCCGAGGCGGCCAGCCACCTCACCCACACCTGCTTCCTGAACGCTCCGTACCAGGGCTTCGTTGATGTCTGCAAGAAGCTCAACGAGCTGACCCCGGGTACCCACGAGAAGAAGACCTGCCTCTTCTCCACCGGCGCGGAGGCAGTGGAGAACGCCATTAAGATTTCCCGCCGCTACACCGGCAAGAACCGCGTTGTGGTCTTCGACGGCGCTTTCCATGGCCGCACCAACCTGACCATGACCATGACCGCCAAGAACAAGCCGTACAAGCAGGGCTTTGGCACCCTGGCCGCTGATATCTACCGCGCGCCGATGTCCTACCCGCTGCGTGACGGCCTCGACGGCAAGCAAGCAGCAGCGCGCACCCTGCGCTACATCGAGCAGTACGTCGGCACCGAGGAGCTGGCTGCCGTCATCATCGAGCCGGTCCAGGGCGAGGGTGGCTTCGTCGAGCCTGCCAAGGGCTTCCTCCCGGCACTGCAGGAATGGTGCACCGACAACGGCGTCGTCTTCATCGCCGATGAAATTCAGGCCGGCATCTGCCGCACCGGCTCCTGGTTCGCCTGCGACGATGAGGGCATCATTCCGGACCTCATCACCACCGCCAAGGGCGTGGGTGGCGGCATGCCGCTGTCCGCTGTGACCGGCCGCGCCGAGATTATGGATGCCCCGGACCCGGGCTCCCTGGGCGGCACCTACGCCGGCAACCCGGTGGCCTGTGCTGCTTCCCTGGCAGCTTTCGAGGAGATGGAGGAGCTGGATCTGGCTTCCCGCGCCCGCGACATCGAGGCCATCATCCGCGAGGAGCTGGAGCCGCTGCTCGAGCTCACTACCGTCGCCGAGGTCCGCGGCCGCGGCGCCATGATCGCCATCGAGCTGGTCGACGACAACAACGAGCCGAACGCTGACCTCACCGCCAAGGTGGCCAAGACCTGCCGCGAGCAGGGCGTGCTCATCCTCACCTGCGGCCTCGACGGCAACGTCATCCGCCTGCTGCCGCCACTGGTCATCAACGAGTCCACCCTGCGCGACGGCCTCCAGGTCCTGGCAGAAGCCATCCGCGCGAACTAATCCAAACCACCAACGTCTTAAAAAGGAGACACAAGACTATGAAGATTTACGATTGCATCATCCTCGGCACCGGCTATGGCGGACTGGGCATGGGCGCCCAGCTGGTCCGCGACGAGCAGAAGGACTTCCTCATCCTCGAAGCCGCCGACGAGGTCGGCGGTGTCTGGCGCGACAACACCTACCCGGGCGCTGCCTGCGATACCCAGGCTCTGATCTACTGCTACTCCTACTTCCTCAACCTCGGCGTCTCCCGCATGTTCGCCGGTCAGGACGAGATGCAGGGCTACCTCAAGGCTCTTGCCGAGGAATTCAACCTCTACGACCACATCAAGTTCAACCACCGCATCACCAACGCCGAGTGGAAGGAAGACCTCAAGGCATGGGAGATCGAGGCCAACGGTGAGACCTACTACGGCCGCGTCTTCGTCGGTGCGTGGGGCCAGCTCTCCAAGCCGAAGGTTCCGAACTTCCCGAACCGCGAGGCATTCCAGGGCGTGCAGTTCCACTCCGCTGAGTGGAACCACGACGTTGACCTGGCTGGCAAGAAGGTCGCCGTCATCGGAAACGCAGCTTCCGCTGTTCAGCTGGTTCCGGAGGTAGCAAAGGTGGCGGAGAAGCTCTCCGTGTTCCAGCGCTCCGCTAACTACATCCTGCCGCGCAACCAGGTCATCTTCACCGACGAGGAGCTTAAGGAGTTCCAGGAGAACCCGGATTCCTACCGCGCCATCCGCCAGGAGATCCACGAGGTCCGCGAGGAGGGCTTCGACCGCACCCGCAAGGGCACCGATTCCGCTGCCGAGGGTGTCGAGCAGGCCATGGAGCACCTGCGCTCCCAGGTCAACGACCCGGAGCTGGTGGAGAAGCTCACCCCGACCTTCGCCTTCGGCTGCAAGCGCATTCTGCGCTCCGATGACTTCTACCCCACCTTCAACCGTGACAACGTAGAGCTCATCACCGCTGGTATCGAGAAGTTCACCGAGACCGGCATCCGCACCGATGACGGAGCAGAGCACGACTTCGACGTGGTCATCTACGCCACCGGCTTCCACTCCCAGGAGTTCCAGGGTGATCTGCCGATTGCCGGCCGCGATGGCATCGACCTGCGCGAGCGCTGGGGTAACTCCCCGGAGGCTTACCTGGGCATGACCGTGGACGGCTTCCCGAACTTCTTCATGCTCTATGGCCCGAACACCAACCTCAACCACCACTCCGTGGTGGCCATGCTCGAGGCACAGGACCGCTACATCTCCCAGGCCGTTGCTTATCTGCGCGAGAACCCAGAGGCAGCCCTCGACGTGAAGAAGGACGTCATCGACGAGTTCAACACCAAGATCCAGAAGGAGCTCGAGGCTTCCGCCTTCTCCGCTGACTGCTCCTCCTGGTACAAGAACGAGGAAGGCCGCGTCATCAACAACTGGTCCGGCAACGTTGCTGAGTACTACGAGCTCACTGACAAGCTCGAGCTCAACGACTACGAACTGGTCTAGGAGGTAGTTCACAATGCACACTCTGCACGACGAATTTTCCGGGCGTCCCGTCGCTGAGGATGCGTGGAAGGCGCTGAAACCTTTCCGCGATGGTGGGGCGAAGTCCTTCCATAACTTCCCCATCCCGCAGGTGCGTGAGAACTACGTAGCCTCGGCCCACGCCAACCCGCTCCATGAGGAGAAGGAACCCGCGACCACGGATTTCCAGGTCGACCAGTTCCAAGTTCGCCTCTACGACCCCCGCCCGGAGGCGGAGCGCGGCCAGGAGACCCCAGCGGTGCTCTACATGCACGGCGGTGGATGGCTCATGGGCAACCTGGAGACCCACCACTCCTCGGTACGCCGTATCGCTGTGCTGACCGGCCTCCCGGTCGTTGCGGTGGACTACCGCCTTGCCCCGGAGCACACCTACCCGGCGGCTATCGACGATTGCCGCGCCGCCTACCGCTGGCTGTCCAGCTCTGAGGCCGAGCACGGCCTGACCGTGACCTCCATCGCGGTAGCGGGTGACTCGGCCGGCGGCCAGCTCGCCGCCACCCTGGCGAACGAGTTTGTGGGCGAAGAAGACGTCGCCAAGCTCAGCTCCCAGATCCTGCTCTACCCGATCACGGATTGCTCCCGCGAGCGCACCGAGAACGGCGACTCCTACAAGCGCTTGGAGGAGGGCTTCCCGCTGGCTTCGGACACCATGCGCTGGTTCATCGATACCTTCGTCACGGAGGAATCGCAGCGCACGGCGACGGATCTCTCCCCGCTGTTGCTAGAAGAGCTCCCGGAGGGTCTGCCCCCGTCGCTCGTCATCACGGTGGATAACGATCCGCTGGCGGACGAGGGCATCGAGTACGCCGGCAAGCTGGCGAAGGCGGGCGTCGACGTCACGCACAAGCACCTTCTGGGCTACCACCACGGGCTGTTTACCTCAGCTGCGGTCATTGACCGTGGCGAGGAGGAGCTCGCTGGCATCGCCGAGTTCATCAAGGCGGCAGCGAACTAGAAGCTTCCGCTCCATCACGCACGGGGCAGGCACCTTCAAAGGCAGCCTGCCCCGTTTGCATAAGTAGAGATTTCTATCCACCTAAAGTTAGGTTCACCATGCTTAAACGCTCATTCGGCATCGCGATGGCCTTCATCGGCGTGCTCGCGGGTGCCTCCTTCGCGTCCGGCCGCGAGGCCCTCCAATACTTCGTTGCCTTCGGAAACATGGGCATCGTCGGCGCCATCGTTACTGCACTGGCCATGACCATCTCCGGTATCACTATTCTCCAACTAGGTTCTTATCACCGTGCCAAGGAGCACACTTCCGTGTTCAACGCGGTGTCCACCCCCATCGTGTCGAAGATCCTCGACTTCGCCACGCTGACCTGTCTCTTCTGCATCGGCTTCGCCATGTTTGCCGGTGCCGGCGCCAACCTTAACCAGCAGTGGGGCTGGCCGGTATGGATCGGCGCGGTCCTCATGCTCGTGCTCACCCTGCTAACCGGCCTGCTCGATGTGGACAAGGTGACCATCGCCATTGGAGTCATCACCCCGTTCATCATCATTCTGCTGACCATCGGCACCGTCTACACCGTGCTCACGGCCAACCCCGATTGGTCGCACCTCAACGAGCAAGCACAGCAGCTGCCGACGACGCTGCCCAACTGGTGGGTCTCCGCCATCAATAACCTGGGGCTGAACGTCATCGTGGTGGTCTCCATGATGATCGTCATCGGCGGTAACTTCCTCGATGCCAAGGAGGTGGGCTACGGCGGCATTCTCGGAGGCGTATGCTTCCTCTTCCTGCTGGCGGTCCTGGTCGGCGGCCTCTACGTCTCCGTGGGACCGATCACCGAGGCTGAAATGCCAACGCTGGCCATGATTGAGCAGATCCACCCATGGCTTGGTATCGCCATGTCCGTTGCCATCTACGGCATGATTTATAACACCGCGATTGGTATGTTCTATGCCTTTGCCAAGCGCCTGACCCGCGGCAAGCCGCAGCACTTCTACAAGGTTTATGTCATTTCCGTGCTCATCGGCTTTGTCCTCTCCTTCGTCGGCTTCTCCAACCTCATCGGTTGGGTCTACCCGATTCTGGGCTACATGGGCATCGCCATCATGTTCATCATCGGCTTCGCCTGGTTGAAGAACCGCGGGGAACTGCAGTCCGAGGCGGACCTGCGCCGCCGCGCACGCGAGCTCCTCAAGAAGCGCTTTGAGAATGACAACCACCTCTCCGATGAGGAGATGCGTGAACTCGTGGCCATCGCCCGCAACTCCTCCATCCCGGAGTCTGACTTCATCGAGGAGATCATGACCGAAGTCGATTCCGACGACCTACCCGAGGATATGCAGATCGGTGATGGCAAGCTCCACGCGCTCATTACCGGCAAGCCCATCCCGCGCACCAAGAAGAAGGTCTAATAAGCTAAGGCCATGTCTCTCCTCGGACCCGTCCTCTCCCACCTCGCCAGCGGCACCCGCGTCCCCGACGAGCTGCGAGAGAAACTGGCTGCCGAGGAGCTCAGCGCTCTTCGGGCCATCGAGGAAACCATGCGCGCCAACCACACGTGGCGGGTGATGTCGACCAAACTGCTCGATGTGTCCCACATGCTCAACTCGGGCCGCGAATCCACTGATATTTTCCGGGCCATCGTGCGCCACGCGCGCTCCACCATCGGCACCGACGTGGGCTATCTCAGCCTCAACGATGAGGACACCGGCTTTACCAAGGTGTTGGCCACCAGCGGTGTCGTGACGGAGGAATTCCGCACCATCAACATGCCGATGGGCTCCGGAGTCCTCGGCATCGTGGCCGCCACCAACCGCCCAGCGTGGACCTATGACCATTCCGCAGATCCCAACGTCACGCACGTGGATTACGTGGACCGCGCGGTAGAAGCCGAAGGAATCCGCGGAATCCTCGGCGCCCCGATCCGCATCGCCGGTCGCACGATTGGCGCGCTGCTGGTGGGCGACCGCCACCCCCGCCACTACACGCACGAAGAAATCGCGGCCCTCGAGGTGCTTGGCTCTATCACCTCCGTGGCGCTGGAGAACGCGCAAGTCATTGAGAGCCAAGGCGAGTCCGTCGCGGAGCTGACCCGCTCCCAGATTGCGCTCAGCCGCCATGTCGAAGAACTGCAGTGGCTCAATGAGGTCAACACGCAGCTGCTCCACGTACTCATGAACAACGCGAGTTTTGAGGAACTCGAACGCGTATTGGCTGAAAGCCTCGATGCACCGGTGGCACTATGGACCACGGAAGGTGCCCCAGCCACTCCCCCAACCAGTACCTTCCCCGTGGAGTTCAACGGGCGGGCGCTGGGCACGATTGGCGTGGACAAAGAGCTCAGCGATGCCGAACTGCGCGTCATCAGCCACGCCTCCGCTGCCTTTACTGCGATTGCTCTTTTTGCCGAAGCGCTTGTCGACGCCACCGCGCGCAAAGTCGATGACCTCGTCTACGCCGTGGCTCTGGGTAATGCTGGGCGCGAAGAGATTGCCCGCCTGCGCCACCTCACAGGGATTAGTTTGAACTCTTCAGCGCAGCTGTATTTCCTTGGCTTGCACTCGGCTAAGAGCCTGCCGACCCGCCCGCAGCTCGAGCACCTCGTGCCGGGAAATGCCGCTATCACACACCATGACCAACACGTGTGCGTGCTGTACCAGCCGGATCGAGCAATTGATAAGGCACTTGCCCCGCTGCTGTCTGAGTTTCCTGACTTGACGGTTTCTGCCATCGGCTTCGATGGGTTGGATTCGGCACGCAGCGCCCACGATTCCGCTATGGCCTACTTGGAGTCAGCTTTGGCGCTCGGCGTACAAGGCCGCTTAGTCACCGAAGATACCTTGGGCACTGTCGGCCTCATCTTGGGCGCGGACCCGCAGGCATTGAGCGCGCTGTCCACGCACACGATCGGCCCGTTGGTGCGTTATGACGCGGAGCATTCCACGGAGCTGACCGATACCGCGCACCACTACTTGCTCTCCGGCCACAGCATCCCGCAAACAGCTCGCGCCATGTTTATCCACCCCAATACGGTGCGCCAGCGCCTCGACCGGATCGCTGAGCTCATGGGTGATGAGTGGGCCGTCGGCCAGCGCGGGCTCGATGTCTTTGTGGCCCTGCGAGCCCACACACTCAGCAGGTAGAGAATTCCCCATCCATATAACGGCCCGGTGTAGTTTTTCCCATACAGATCCCGCCCTCCCCCACGTGACATGGCGTACATTGCGATGCATTAACCCCATCCGACGTCTGGAGGTATCAATGTCTGACACGATTACCATTCGCGGCGCTGTCCTGGAGCGCTCCGGCGATGAGCGCCCCTACGCCGACTCTCAGCCCATCACCGTGAGCGAGCTCGAGCTCAGCGCTCCCGGCGAGGGCGAGATTCTGGTCAAGATCACCGCCGCTGGCCTCTGCCACTCCGACCTCTCCGTGGTCAACAACAACCGCCCCCGCCCGCTGCCGATGCTGCTGGGCCACGAGTCCGCTGGCATCGTCGAAGAGATCGGCCCGGGAGTTAGCAACGTCAAGGTCGGCGACCACGTGGTCATGACCTTCCTGCCGCGCTGCGGCGAGTGTGCCGGCTGCAAAACCGACGGCAAGATGCCGTGTGAGGTTGGCTCCAAGACCAACAATGAAGGCAGCCTCATCCGCGGCACCCGCCACCTCACCCGCAACGGTGAGACGGTTCAGCACCACCTCGGTGTCTCCGGCTTCGCCACCCACGCCGTGGTCTCCGAGCTCTCCGTCGTACCGGTAGGCTCCGATGTCCCGGCGGACATCGCCGCCATCCTCGGCTGCGCCATCCTCACCGGCGGCGGCGCCGTGCTCAACGAGATTGATCCAAAGCCGGAGGACAGCATCGCTGTCGTTGGTCTCGGCGGCGTGGGCATGGCCGCGATCATCACCGCCGCTGCACTCGGCGTGAAGGAGATCGTGGGCATCGACATGCAGAAGGACAAGTGCGAGAAGGCCCTCGAAATCGGTGCTACTTCCGCCATGACCCCGCAGGAAGCCGAAGAGTCTGGCAAGAAGTTCACCGCTGTCGTGGAGGCCGCTGGCCACCCGAAGGCACTGGAGACCGCCTACAAGGTCACCGCACCGGGCGGCCTGACCGTTACTGTCGGCCTGCCGGCACCGGGCTCCACCATCACCATCGACCCACTGGTGATGACCGCCGAGGCACGCCGCGTGCACGGCTGCTACCTGGGCTCCTCCGTCCCGTCGAAGGACATCCCGAAGTACGAGCAGCTGTGGCGTGAGGGCAAGCTCAACGCCGAGGCCCTCATCTCCGACCACATCAAGCTCGAGGACATCAACACCGCCATGGACCGCCTCTCCGACGGTGTAGCCCTGCGCCAGATCATCGAGTTCGACTAGGCAGAGCTCGGCTAAACCTCAACGAATCTCTCGCCTTTCCTCACCAAGCCCCGCGCGCTTCACGCCCGCTGGGCTTGGTCCCTTTTCTTTGAAAGGAGGCCGTCATGGCCGAAACCACCGAAGCCACCGAACCTGAAGACCAGGGCATCGGTCAAGCTTCGCCCCACTGGAAGATGGGGCCTTTCGATGTCCGCCTCCCCTTCGTGCATTACCGCATGGAGTGGCCGGACTTCGCCCAAGGCCTGTTCATGTGCGTGGTCGACCTGGGCGCTATCCCCTTGATGACCGAGGCCCTCGGCATGCCCTACGAAGCGGCACTGGCCGTCGTTATGCTCAACGGCCTTCTCTATCTCACCCACCACCTCTTGGGCGACCCGGTTGTTCCGGGCTGGATTACCCCGGCGATTCCGTTGCTGACGGTCTACATCCAAACCTTCCCGGAGGGTGAGCAGCGCATCTGGGCGCTGATCAGCTTCCAGCTCATGCTGGGCATATTCTCCTTAACGCTAGGCATAACGGGATGGGCATCGAAGGTCGTCCGCCTCATTCCCTCTGGCTTGCGCTCCGGCATCGTCCTTGGCGCTGGTATCGCTGCCATCATCTCGGTGTTCCAGGAAGGCGGACGTTTCCACTCCTTCCCCATTACCATCACCATCGCGGTGGCCGTGGCCTTCTTCCTCATGTACTCCCGTGGCTTCCAAGCTCTGCGACAGAAAGCCGCCGGCTGGCGCTTCCTGGCTTCGCTAGGCATCCTGCCCGCTATCTTCGTCGCGGTCTTTGTCGCGCCGCTGGCGGGCGAGGCCCCGTGGCCGGATGTGGAGTGGGGTTTCTCCAAGCCGGACTTCATCACTCTGTGGTCTGAGTACACCGTCTTCGGCGTTGGTTTGCCGCCGGCGCACATGTTCCTTACCGCCATCCCCACGGTGCTGGCTGCCTACATCGTCGTCTTCGGTGACGTCCTGCAGGCCAACGCAGTGCTCAAGGAAGCCGACCACGTCCGCACGGACGAGGCCGTGGTCTACAGCCCGTCGCGCGCACACCTGCTTTTTGGTGGCCGCAACATGCTGATGTCCATCATCGGACCGGACGTCGCCATGTGTGGCCCGCTGTGGGCGGCAATGCACGTGGTCATCGTCGAGCGCTACAAGCAGGGCAAGCGCGCCATGCGCACCATCTTCGGCGGTGCGGGCTCCTTCCGTTGGGGCACCAACGTGGGTCTTCTGCTGCTGCCTATTACCTCTTTCGTCGAGCCCATCCTGCCGGTGGGTCTGGCGCTGACTCTCATCATCCAGGGCTTCGTGTCCGTGCGCGTCGGCATCATGGAATCCAAGAACCAAAAGGATCTTGGCATCGCAGGTGTCACCGCCGGCGTTCTCGCTACCCAGGGAGCCGCCTGGGGCTTCGCTGCCGGCATCATCATGGTGCTCGTCGTCTACGGCAAGGACATGTTCAAAGACGAGCGCGACGGCACCATCCGCAACTTCGATGAAATTGATCCAGAGGAAGGCTTCGCCGACGCGCAGGCCGACTTCACCGAACTGGCCGAGCTCAACGATCTGGACGCTGACGGCCGCCCAATCGATCCGAACGCCCCGAAGTCGAAGGACACGGACCTTAAAAAGCCCAGGTAGAACTAAACCAGGCAGATTCGAGTACCTATATTTGCCCTCCCCGGTCATACGACACACTGGGGAGGGCTACGCGATCGTTGGCACGATTGCATTGAACAAGACGCCACGGCGTCTATAGGAGCGTTTGTATAAGCGCTTCCAGCCCCGCCTCAAAGGACCTGTCCGCACGAAGTCTAGCTTGTTCTTTTTCGTTAGATGATTGTTCTCTAAACTGCGCCAGGTAAATCGAATTCATCTTATTTAAAGCACTATCCTCGGGCCCCGGTGAAGCAAAAATATTCAAGGGGGCATGTACGTCATAGGCAGAGCCAAAAACCAATGCCTCAATTGCAACCAATCTCGTAATGACATCCCGTTCAGGTACACCAACAAGTGAAATCACTTGAACTAGTGCTTCATACATCGCAATCGTTTGTGGCGATCCATAAAGAGGAAGCTGGGTAATAACGCGAATTAGAGGGATGTTGGCAGCCAGAATGTCACGATAAGACCATGCCCATTGTCGAAGCGCATCCACTGCCGAAATCTCGCCTGCGAGCGCACCTTGGAGCACTGAGATATCAACTTTGGCAATGATGTCATCCTGCACCAACGCCAATAACTCTTCCTTATTTGAAATGTGATTGTAGAGCGCTGCGGTGCTCACTTTCATAGATCTCGCCACCGCTGACATAGATAGAGCCTCAAGCCCTTTGCGCTCAACAATGTGCAATGCGGCTGAGGCAATTTTCTGCCGGTTTACCAGCGCTTTAACCGGACGCCCTTTGGGACGCGAAACTTTCTTCACTGTGATCCCTACAATTCTCTCCGCAAGTTTGTTACTGTAGTCACAGCGTTAAATTAAAGGGTTTAATTTAACGCCGGGGCACCGTCGTTCATACGAAGGTTCCCTCCCCCGCATACCTACTGCACGCGAAGGAGAAAAACTCCAATGGTCACGCAACCAAATGGTAATACCAGCGCCGAAGAGCGCACAGTTGATGTTGTAATCGTCGGCGCCGGCGCTTCGGGGCTTATGGCTGCCCGCACCCTAAAGAAGGCAGGTAAGTCAGTCTGCGTTCTCGAAGCGCGCAATCGTGTCGGTGGCCGAACATGGAGCGGCAAGGTGCTTGATGCCCAGGGCACCGAGCATTTCATCGAAATCGGCGGTCAGTGGATCTCGCCCGATCAAACACGACTGACTGAGCTCGTAGAAGAGCTTGGTCTCGAAACCTTCGACCGCTACCGCGAAGGAAAGTCGGTTTATGTTTCCCCGGATGGCACGCGACACGAGTTCGAAGGAGATACGTTCCCGACCTCAAAGGAAACTGCTGCCGAAATGGAGCGGCTCATTAGTAAGCTTAATCAGCTAGCCGAAGAAGTCGACGCGGATTCCCCTTGGGAGCACCCACGCGCAAAGGAATTAGACAGCCTATCGTTCCGCGACTGGCTGGAGAGCCTTTCCGACGATTCCGAGGCAATCGACAACATCTCCCTCTATATTTCCTCAGGGATGCTCACCAAGCCTTCTCGGACTTTTTCCGTGCTCCAAGCAGCCCTCATGGCTTCATCGGCCGGCTCATTCGACAACCTTGTTGATGAAAACTTCTTGCTTGACAAGCGCGTCGTTGGCGGCATGCAGTCCGTCTCCATAGCGATGGCTGAGGAGCTCGGTGACGACGTCATCTTGAGCTCACCTGTACGTACTCTCGAGTGGGCTACGCCAGATCCCTCGACGGCAGACGCCCCAAATAATGTTGAAGCGGATGTCCGCAACGGTGTAACCAACAACGGCGGCCCCGGCACCGTAACCGCCTACTCAGACCGAGCAACTGTCCATGCTCAATACGCAATCCTTGCGGTTCCGCCCAACCTCTACAATCGCATTTCCTATGTGCCACCGCTACCACGCGAGCAACATGTTGCCCACCAGCACATTTCCATGGGCTTAGTGATTAAAGTTCATGCTGTCTATGAAACCCCCTTCTGGCGCGAGGACGGATTGTCCGGTACTGCATTCGGCGGAGATCGACTTGTTGCCGAAATCTACGACAACACAAATTACGGAAAGAACTTCGCAGGCGGGGAGGAAGGAAAGGAAGATACCTTCGGCACATTAGTCGGCTTCGTCTCTGATGTTTACGCCGAGGAGATGTGGGCGCTCACCGCTGAAGAACGCAAGGAGCGAATCCTCGATGCAATGTCCATTTACCTTGGTGACAAGGTAAAGAATCCCATCGCATTCTTCCTCTCCGATATGGCGGCTGAAGAATGGACTCGCGGAGCTTACGCAACATCTTACGATTTGGGTGGATTATCGCGGTGGGGTCATCTCCAAAACCAACCAACCGGGCCGATCTATTACTCTTCCTCTGACATCGCTGGTGCAGGTTACCAGCACGTCGACGGCGCGGTACGTATCGGCGAAACCGTTGCGCAGCAGATCATTGGGCAGGGATAAGCGGTGACTGTCAATGAATCCACTCACCGATTTTCCACGCCGCAAAACTAGCGGCTCCTTGCTCGTCGCCTATATCGATACCAGTGATGGCCACGATGCGCTCAACTTGGGAATCGCTCTCGCACGCGAGCGCCAAGTCACCCTAAAACTAGTCTCTGTCGTTCCACCAATTACCCCCCAAGGGTTTGGCGTGCAGACTCAGGACTCTGGCTACAACGCAATCGTGCGAAAGCAAACTCAACAGCGTCTCACCGCCGCGCTAGAGAGTCTTCCTTCTGATATCTCTGCGACGTGGCACGTTGTGGAGGGAACCGATCCCGCGCTCGCCTTGAATGACGCTGCGCAAAAACTTGAGTGCGATCTTATTATCGTCGGAGCACGCTCAGGCGGACTCTTGAACCGATTCCGCATCGGTACAGTAGCCAGTTCTTTGCTTTACACAGCGCAAGTCCCAGTCGCGCTAGCTCCCCAAGGCTATTCATATCCCGGACCGATAACGGGCGTTTCTGCGCTTGTCGGCCCGCGACAAGGACGATCAGATGTCGCTGCTATCGGGCTCGACCGCGCATTCCGTCGAGAAGTCCCTTTGCGCATCATTACTTTGAAGATTTCCGGAGAAGATTCCGGGGTCACTTTCGAGCAGCAGCTTTCCGAAGCGATCCAAGACGCGGTTTCCAAAGGCCGGGCGTCGCGCATCACCACATCGGGAGCAAGTGTCCAGTCAGCGCTACAAAACCTTAGCTGGAAAGAAGGCGAAGTAGCTGTGCTTGGTTCAGCACGTATTGCCAGTGAAGGTCGGCTCTTCTTGGGCGCTACCGCAAATCGAATCCTCAAGCATGTGCCGGTTCCAACCATTGTTGTCCCTTCGGGCTACATGACGCTGAAAGGAGGTGAACGCTCATGAGCGAACAACCAGCAGTTTCAGACAAAGGCCTGGCAGTCGGTAAAGTCGGTTTGCTCGGCGCAGTTGTCATTGGCATCAGCTGCTTAGCACCAACCTATACCCTAACTTCGGGAATTGGACCTGCTATTTCGGCGGTGGGTGTCTTCGTTCCAGCCGTCCTCATTCTGGGCTTTATTCCAATGCTGCTTGTTGCTTTTGCCTACCGCGAGCTTAACAACCGTGCTCCTGATTCCGGTACCACCTTCACATGGGCAACAAAAGCTTTCGGTCCCTGGGTCGGTTGGATGGGTGGCTGGGGCCTTATCGCCGCTACGATTCTGGTTCTGTCTAATCTTGCCGCCGTAGCCGTCGACTTCTTTTACCTGCTCATCGCACAGCTTGCAGGTAAGCCCGAGCTTGCTGAACTCACGCGGAACCTCTGGGTGAATATTCCAACAACCCTTGTGTTCTTGATTGCTGCAGCTTGGGTTGCATATCGGGGTATGGATACAACGCAGAAAATGCAATACATCCTCGTCGCAATTCAAATCATCGCGATTCTCTCCTTCGACATTGCAGCTTTATGGCGGGCATACAACGGAGATGGCTTTGACTTCACTCCCATTCAATTCAGTTGGTTCAACCCATTCGAGATGAAGGATTTCTCGGTGGTTGCAGCCGGCATCTCGCTATCCATCTTCATGTTCTGGGGCTGGGATGTCACCCTAACCATGAATGAAGAAACCAAGAACCCAGAAAAGACTCCTGGACGAGCGGCTACTGTCGTTATCATCATCACGATCATCTTGTATGTTCTTACAGCGGTAGCTGTCATGGCGTGGGCAGGAATCGGTGAAAATGGACTAGGCGCTGGTAACCCCGATAATCAGGAATCCATTTTTGCCGTACTTTCCTACCCAATTATGGGCCCGTTCGCCATCCTTATTTATATTTCGGTTCTAGCTAGCTCGTTTGCCTCCCTACAGTCCACGCTTGTTAGTCCCGCCCGTACGATTCTTGCAATGAGCTACTACAAAGCTCTTCCCCCGCAATTGGCGCGAATCAGCCCAAGGTTTCAGACTCCAACCGTCGCAACGATTGTCGCAACCGTCGTTTCGGGGACTTTCTACGCCATCACAAGGGTGCTCTCGGAGAATGCACTGTGGGACACAATTGCTGCTCTTGGTCTCATGATTTGCTTCTATTACGGAATCACGGCAGTAGCCTGTCTGTGGTATTTCCGAAAAGAGCTCTTCACTTCAGTGCGAAACTTCTTCTTCAAGTTCCTATTCCCACTGCTGGGCGGTGGCTTCTTGCTCATCATGTTTTTCATCACCGCCTATGACTCCATGGACCCGAGCTTTGGCTCTGGTTCTTCCCTCGGAGGCGTCGGAATCGTATTCATCTTAGGGGCCAGCATCCTAGTGCTTGGCCTGATCCTCATGATGATTACCCGTTTACGCAATCCCGATTTCTTCACCGGCTCAGTCATTAGCCGTAGTGATTCCAGTTCAGATAACACCCCAACCTTATCCTAGGAGGAAAAATGTCTCAGTACCGTGTCCAGAACCCAACCAACAACGAAATCGTTGAAACCTTCGATGCGCTAGATAATGCTGCCATCGAGCCAATCCTCGAAGCCTCGTCTGAGGCGTTCACAGAGTGGTCTACGACTCCCGTCGCAAAGCGAGCAGAGATTGTAGCCAAGGCAGCGTCACTATTCGAAGAACGCAAGGATGAGCTCGCCGCCATCATTGCTGAAGAGATGGGCAAGCCTCTGCCTGAAGGCGTCGAAGAAGCCGAGTTTTCCTCTGCCATTATCCAGTACTATGCGGATAACGCGGAAAAGTTCCTCGCGGATCAGGAAATCCCCACGGAGGCTGACGGTAAAGCGTATATTCGTCGCCGCCCCTTCGGACCGCTGCTCGGCATCATGCCATGGAACTTCCCATACTACCAGGTAGCGCGATTTGCAGGTCCCAACCTTGTCGCTGGAAACACCATTATCCTTAAACACGCGGAGATTTGCCCGCGTTCTGCTCTGGCAATCGAAAAGATCTTTCTCGATGCTGGCGTTCCCGCAGGGGTTTATACCAATGTCTTTGCAACCCACGAGCAAATCTCCACCTTTATCGCCGACCCCCGCGTTCAGGGAGTTTCCCTTACCGGTTCCGAACGTGCTGGGGCAATCGTTGGCGCTCAAGCTGGCGAGCACCTCAAGAAAGCCGTACTCGAGCTTGGTGGTTCAGACCCGTACATCATCCTCGACACGGACAATGTCAAAGCTGCAGCTGAGCTCGCTTGGGGAACACGCATGTACAACACTGGCCAAGCCTGCAATTCAAACAAGCGACTCATTGTCGCAGAAGACATTTATGACGAGTTTGTTCAAGAACTAGTCAATCTTGCGCAGCACATGGAGCCGGGTCTGCCAGATGCTGCCGGCGGAACTGTGTATGCTCCGCTTTCTTCCCGTAGCGCCGCAGAGAATCTCAAAGACCAGCTCGACCGCGCTGTTTCAGCCGGCGGTCAATTGTTGGTTGGCGGAGAGCTTTCCGATGAGGGAGCCTACATCTCCCCGGCAGTAATCACAGATATTCCCCGTGGCAGCGATTCCTACTACGAGGAGTTCTTTGGTCCTGTAGCCACTGTCTACAAGTTTAAGACCGATGAAGAAGCACTCGAGATAGCGAACGACAATGTTTTCGGACTCGGAGCAGCGGTGTTCTCTCAAGACTCCAAGCGGGCCCAAGCTATTGCTGAACGCATCGATTCTGGAATGAGCAATGTCAACACCCCGACTGGTGAAGGTCCTGAACTGCCGTTTGGTGGTGTCAAACGTTCAGGTTTCGGCCGCGAGCTTGGCTCACTCGGTATCGAAGAATTCATCAATAAGCAGATGTACTTCATCGCCAACTAGAAATAGTTAAGCCCGAAACCACTTGGAGGAAAGGTTTCGGGCTTATTTCTAACTAAACGCCTGCTCCCCCGTCAGCACGCGCCCCAGAATCAACGTGTGGATCTCATCGGTGCCCTCGTAGGTGCGCACTGATTCCAGGTTGGCGGCGTGGCGCAGCGGCGAGTAGTCCGCGGTGATACCGTTGCCGCCCAGGATGGTGCGAGCCTGGCGGCAAATGTCGATGGCGGTACGGCAGTTGGCCAGCTTGCCCACCGAAATTTGGTAGGGCTCCAGCGTCCCGGCATCCTTGGCACGGCCCAGGTTCAGCGCCAGCAGTTGTCCCTTATTCAGCTCCACCGCCATATCCACCAGCTTCTGCTGGGTGAGCTGGAAGGATGCCAACGAGCGGTCGAATTGCTTGCGTTCCTTGGCATACCGCAGCGCCACCTCCAAAGAATCACGAGCAGCACCCAAGGCACCGAAGCTGATGCCGAAGCGTGCCTCGTTGAGGCACATGAACGGTCCCTTGAGGCCAGGGTGCTTGGGCAGCAGGGCGTCGCCAGGCACGGCCACACCATCCAGCGAAATATCGCACTGGATGGACGCACGCATGGACAGCTTGCGGGTGATTGGCGTCGCTTTAAAACCCGGCGTGGACGTCGGCACGATGAACCCGCGCACACCCGCCTCCACCCTGGCGACGGAGGCATCCTCCTCGGACACCTTGGCCCAGATGATGGCCACCCCGGCCACGCTTGCCAGGCCAATCCAGCGCTTCGCACCATCCAGTACCCATTCACCGGAGCGGTAGCGGGCCACCGTCGCCATGCCCGCCGGGTCCGAGCCGGCGGTCGGCTCCGTCAGGCCGAAACAACCAATGACCTCGCCGGTGGCCATCTTGGGAAGCCACTGTTGCTTTTGCTCCTCCGAGCCGTGCTTATAAATCGCCGACATTGCCAGCGATCCTTGCACCGATACCACCGTGCGGATACCGGAGTCCCCTGCTTCCAGCTCCTGCATGGCTAGTCCGTATTCAACCGCGGAACGCCCAGCGCAGCCATAGCCTTCCAGGTGCATTCCGAACAGTCCAGCCTCCGCCAGCACCGGAAAGATATTCTCCGGCAGCACCGCATCCTCGTACCACTGCCCCACATGCGGCCGGATGTGTTCATCCACCAGTGCGGCAACGCGGTCGCGGGTCGCTTTTTCTTTTTCGCTCAGCAGAGCATCGATTCCTAGAAGATCTGTCATGGCATTCTCCTCACGATTCGAGCAACGAACCACAATTCGTATGTATAGTAATGTGCATCACTCTACCCGCTCGCCCCAGGAGGAACAATGCGCGCGCCCGCCAACGCCATCCCCATAGCCCTCGCCTTGCGGTGGTCCGACCAAGACGCCAACGCCCACGTCAACAACGCCACAGTAGTCACCCTCCTGGAGGAAGCGCGCGTCCGTGCAGCCGCCACGCTCACCGGCCCCGTCGCCACCGAATCCTATGCTCACGTGGTACGATCCCTCGAAGTCCAGTATGACGCCGAGCTCACTTACGCCGATTCCATCGAGGCTCGCGTGTGGATCTCCCGCATCGGAAACACCTCCTATCAAGTCGCCCACGAACTCATTCAGGATGGCATCCCGTGCGTGTTTGCCACGGCGACGCTGGTGCTTATCGACGTCTCCGCACGCCGCCCCATCGCCTTGCCCGATGACCTCATCGAGCGCCTGCGCGCTCATTTCTCCGAATAGTCATTCACCACTTGTAGCCCAGAACTTCTATTCACTTCCCCTCACTTCTCCCCAACCGTTAATCACTCACGAAGGAGCACAGACGTCATGATTTCCACCCGCGTTACCGAGATGCTCGGCATTAAGCACCCCATCATCCAAGGCGGCATGCAGTGGGTCGGCCGTGCCGAACTCGCCGCAGCCGTATCTAACGCCGGTGGCCTCGGCGTCGTCACCGCGCTCACCCAGCCCACCCCGGAGGATCTGCGCCACGAGATCCGCCGCACCCGCGAGCTCACGGACAAGCCTTTCGGCGTCAACCTCACCATGCTCCCGGCAATTACCCCACCGCCCTATGAGGAGTACCGCGACGTCATCATTGAGGAAGGCGTGAAGATCGCAGAAACCGCCGGTAACAACCCCAAGGACCACATGCCGGCTTTCAAGGATGCTGGCATCACTGTCATCCACAAGTGCACCTCCGTGCGGCACGCGCTCAGCGCGCAGAAGGTCGGCGTGGACATCGTCAGCATCGATGGCTTCGAATGCGCTGGCCACCCCGGCGAGGATGATATCCCAGGTCTCGTCTTGATTCCCGCCGCCGCGGATCAACTCGACATCCCCATCATCGCCTCCGGCGGCTTCGCGGATGGCCGCGGTCTAGCCGCCGCCCTGGCACTGGGCGCCGAGGGCATCAACATGGGTACCCGCTTCGTGGCTTCCATGGAGGCCCCGGTGCACGAGAACGTCAAGCAGGCCATCGTGGAGCGCAGCGAGCTGGATACCCAACTCATCCTCCGCGAGCTGCGAAATTCCACCCGCGTGGCCAAGAATGCCGTGAGCGATGAAGTGGTCGAGCGCCTCGCCCAGGGCGCAGAGTTTGGGGATATCCGCCATCTCGTTGCCGGCAAGCGCGGCCGTGCCGTCTACGAAACCGGTGATTTGGATGCAGGAGTGTGGACCTGCGGCACGTCGCAGGGTCTTATCCACGACGTGGCACCCTGCTCCGAAATCGTCTCCCGCATTTCCGCCGATGCCGCGCGCATCATCTCCTCCCTCACCGAGCTTGTTAAGGACTAATCCATGAACGACGCAATCCTCACCCGCCGCGAAGGCTCAGCGCTCATAGCCCAGATCAACAACTCCGCGCGGCGCAATGCCATTGCCAAGGAACATTGCCTCGCACTCTCTGCAGCGCTCGCCACCGCTTCCACAGACCCTTCCTTACGCGCCCTCATCATCACCGGCGATGAGACCGCCTTCTGTGCCGGTGCGGACCTCGTGGCCGCAGCGCAGGCAGCTGCCGACGCGCAGGCTGCGGGTGAAGCGCCGAACCCCGCCGAGTCAACCATGCTGCCCCAGCTCAATGCGCTCGTCACCGAAATCCAAGCCGCGGAAATTCCGGTCATCGCTGCGGTCGAAGGTGCTGCCGCGGGCGCAGGTGCCTCGCTAGCCTTTGCCTGCGATCTCATCGTGGCCGGTGCGGAATCCTATTTCACGCTGCCCTTTGGCAAGATTGGCCTCATCCCGGACGGCGGCGTAAGCCTTAGCGCACTCGCCTCCGTGGGGCGCCACCGCGCTCTTGCATTGGCGCTGTTGCAGGACAAACTCGGTGTCGCCGAAGCGGAGGCCGCAGGGCTTGTGGCCCAGCGCGCGCCCCGGGGCCACGCCCTCGAGGCCGCGCTGCAGCTAGCGCAGCGCCTGCACATCGCGCCGCGTGACGCCCTGGCCAAGGCCAAGGAGGCCATCAACCGCACAGCCCTAGGGCAGCTCGATGAGCAGCTCGCGTGGGAGGAGCCCACGCAGTACGCACAGATGGATTCGGCCGGCCACAAGAAAGGCGTCATGGCTTTTCTGGAGAAACGTCCCGCACGCTTTGATTAGGGCCAGCTTTGACTAGTAGAAAACTGCCAGGAAGAGCACATGGTGATTCCAGCGTCGCGCGCCATACTTTGTCTTGTGCGTTTGAGAGAGCGCATGCGAGAGAGAGAACCCCTCACCCTCCAGAGGGCGGCCACTGGCTGATAATTGGAGGGACTTGATAGAGACGCCGTTGGGCCCCTTACTCCGAGGAATCGGAAAAGGGGCCCAACGGTGTTTTCGCCTAGTCTGGGTTATATGAATTCCAGGCTAAAAGGCCCCGGTTCCCTGGGCCTTCACTCCAGCGCCACCAACCGCGCCATGGAGCTCCCCGGCGCCACGCTTACGCATCCTTTTGGACCAGACTGGGACGTGTTTAAGGTGCGCGGCAAGGTCTTCCTTCTTCTCACTGCGGTCACTGGCCGACAGCAGGCCATCCTCAAGGCCGATCCCCTGGATGCCGAAGCACTGCGCAGCGAGCATTCCTTCATCACACCCGGCTACCACATGAATAAGCAACATTGGGTGTCGGTGCACCCAGATCCCCAGTTGACCCCGGAACTTCTGGCCGAACTCGTGACGGACTCCTACCGCCTCGTAGTAGAAAAACTTCCCCGTTCGCAACGCCCCATCGATCCCTCCACTTTTGGATAGAGTTGCCGCTATAAACATTTGCGGCCACCAACCCCGAGCTCTTAGGCTTGAGCACGTGACGGATTTTGACCTCATCGATGAGACCATCGCGGAATACCGCCGCTTCGAGCGCGCCCGCGCGCGCTTCGATACCGAAGCACGCCGCGAGTACGGCGTCACCGGTTCGCATCTTTCGCTCCTCCGACTCATTGATAAGAAGAGCCCCATTCCCATCTTGCAACTGCGCAAGGAGCTGGGTTGGCAGCCCGCCACCATCGGGCAGGCGGTCAAGCGCCTGGTGCGTGACGAACTCATTTCCATCGATGACGATCCAGAGGACCTGCGCCGCCGCCTGTGCAGCATCACAGAGGAGGGCCGGCGCTTCCTGCTCCACGTCCCCCTCACCGGCCCGGCGCGCCTGCGCACCTATGAGTTCAGCGAGGAAGAGTTAACCACCATGAAGCGTGGGTTCGAGACCGCGCTGAAAGCCTTCGGGTATGTGCCGTGGAGCGATGAGGACTAGCGCGTTGGCCGCGCTAGGTACCTAGTCCTCCCCGCAACCGGTTTCCACGAGGCGCTGCGCCACGTGCGTCAACACGTCCAGGCCGGCCACGCAGTCTTCCTCCGTGGTAAATTCCTTTTCGTTGTGTGAGATGCCGTCGACGGACGGGATGAAGAGCATGACCGTCGGCACCACCTCCTTAAGGTTGGTCGAGTCATGGCCGGCCACCGTATAGATCTCCTGGTGCGGATAGCCCAGCTTTTCCACGACCTCACGGGCCAGCGCCACGCCGGCCTCCGGGTAAGGGTTGAGAGCCCACTCGTGCGTTGGGGATAGCTCGACCGAGGTGCGTGATTCCTCCTCTGCTTCGGCGATGATCTCCTGCAGACGCACTTGCGCTTTCTCCAACACCTCCGTGGAGGGTGAGCGCACATCCACGTTGAAGCGCACCTCGCGGGCGATGGTCACGGGGGAGTTCGGCTCCAGTGTTAGCTGCGAGACCGAAGCCTGCAGCTGGCCTTCGGCAAATTCGTGGGTGAGGCGCTCTACTGAAGCAATAATGAGGGAGGCGCCGAAGAGCGCATCCTTCCTATCGGCCATCAGAGTGGAACCGGTATGGCCCTGCTCACCGGAGACCACCGCCTGGAATTTCTTCGCACCCCACGTGGCGGTAACCAAGCCAATCGTGTTGCCGGCAGCTTCAAGTTCCTTACCTTGTTCGACGTGGATCTCCGCATAGGCCGCGAGCTTCGGGGCTTCACCGCGCGGGGCCCAACCGGCTTCCTCCTGGGCCTGCGCAACGGTGACGCCGGCAAGGTCGGTGGCGGAGTGGGCGCGGTCAAGCGTGAGCGTTCCCACGAACACCGAGCTGCCCATCATGGAGGGCGCAAAGCGCGAGCCTTCCTCGTTGAACCAGTTGATGACCGCCAGGTTATAGCGAGCCTTTACCCCCGACTGCGCCACGCGCCCGGCCGCATGGGCTGCGGCCAGCACGCCATAAGCACCGTCGAAACGGCCGGCCAGCGGCTGCGAATCCAAGTGGGAACCCAGTCCCACGTACTCGGCGCCAGGGACGAGCTCAAAGAGGCCGTACTGGTTGCCAATCTCGTCGTAGATAACCCGCGCGCCGAGGGATTCGAGGACCTCGTGGAACCAGGCGCGGTTGAGGTTATCGCCACCACTGGCCGCCTGTCGCTCCACGCCGCCACCCGGAGTGGCACCGTTAGCGGACATGGCCTGGAAATCGGCCAGGAATTGTTCGTTAGTGGTTGCTCGCATTTCTACTCCTTAAAAGCTTCCGTAGCGCAGCTCGCCGCCCACGATGGTGGCGGCCACGTCGATGGTGGAAAGGTCATCAGTCTGCAGTGGGTCCTGGGAAAGCAGCACGAAATCCGCTAGCTGCCCCGGCATCACCTGTCCCTTGCGCCCGGCCCAGCCCGTCGCGGCGGCCGAACCTGCGGTATAGGCGTAGAGCGCCTCGGCTGGGGTCAGACGATCCTTAGGCCCATAGTCCCGACCTGAGGCGGTGCGCCGTTCCACGAAGGCCTGCATGACCTCCAGGGGCACGCCGGGTGCCACGGGTTGATCGGAGCTGCCGGGGAGGATGAGGGAGGCGTCGAGAAGCCGCTTGCCCGGGTAGCTCCACGCCGTGCGCTCCGGGCCGAGGGCGTCCGCCATCGCATCACCGAAAGCCTGGATGAACAGCGGCTGCGGAACGACCACGATGGGCTTGCCGCGCAGGCGCGCGATCTGGTCGGGGCGCACCACGCCGCCGTGCTCGATGCGGTGCGGCATGGCGGGCACGCCATGCTTGGCGACGGCCTCCTCTAGCGTCTCTATCGCGAAGTCCACCGCCGCATCCCCGATGGCGTGGATGGCTAGTGACCAGCCAGAATTCGCCGCCTCAAGCGCGCGGGTGCGCATCTGCTCAGGATCCCCCTGGAAGTAGCCGTGGTGGGAGCAGCAGGCATAGTTTTCGCTCAGCGCGGCGGTGGTTCCCAGCAGGGAGCCATCACTGAAAATCTTCACTGGTCCGATCTGCAGCCACTCATCGCCGAAGCCGGTGCGCAGGCCACCATCCAGGCCCCAGCCGGGCCCGTCGGAGGCGTGTCCGGAAATCTCGTGAAGCACATCCATGGTCACCATCACCTGCATGCGGGTGTGCAGGGTGGCGTTCTGGTAGGCCGCAATCTCACGCGGGCTGTGCCCGATCCAGCCGCCAGCCACACCGGCATCCGTGACAGAGGTCAGTCCACGTTCGAGGTAGCGGCGTGTGGCCAGTTCCAGGGCGCGGGCAATCTCCTCGCCTGATTCCGGCAGTGTCACCTCTTGAATGGCGCGCATAGCGTTTTCATCGAGCAGCCCAGTGCAGTGCCCGTTGGCATCGCGAACAAACTCACCGCCTTCCACCTCCGGCGGGTTGGCGGGATCGACGCCCGCCGCGCGCAGGGCCGCGGTGTTGACCGTATAGGCGTGACCCGAGTTGTGTTTGATGAGCAGCGGAGCTCCACCGGTGGCATGGTCGAGCTGCTCTATCTCCACCGACGCATCCAGCCCGGAGGGACGAAACCCTGCTGCTACTACCCAGCCGTCGGGGTTCGGCTCGGCGTCACGCAAGGCGGAATACACGTCATTCGGTGTTGCTGCCTGGGATAGATCCACCTCCAGCAGCGTCTGGCCGAACCACACGGTGTGGGAGTGGACATCGTTGAAGCCTGGGGTCAGGGTGCGCCCACCGGCATCCCATGTTTGTTCAGCGGGCAGCGCGCGGGCGTCATCCCCCACTGCCAGGATGCGGCCGTTAACAAAGGCCACCGCATCCGTGACTGGCCGCGCGGGGTCTTGGGTCAGGATGTGGGCGTTGTCGATGCGCGTAATCATCCGTCCTCCTGGGGTCTTCTGTGTTCTTCGACAAATAGCGCACGGTGACTCGACTCGTACCGTGTACCAAGCCGAGCCACACAGACGCGCACTGTGGTTGTCCCCACAGATTAGACGCAGCAGTGATACAACTCTCCATATCGAGGGCAATTCACCAGCGGGCACCGTGTAGCGTTGTGCATATGCACGAAAAACGCTGGCACGACATCGTCGCGGAGGTCCACGGCACCATCCCCCGCCTGGTGGAGGATTTCCTCGCTGCTTTTACTCGTTCAGGGCGCTATGGCGACTCGTTGGTGAGCGAAGACGAGTTACGCCTCACGGCCTTCGAAGTCTTCGCGCGCATCACCGACGTGTTGGTCGGCGCGATGGATGAGGAGGAGCTGCGCACCCACGCGCAGAGTTTGGGCCGCCGGCGCGCACACCAAGGCGTGGAACTAGCAACGCTGATCGACGCCATCCAGCTCGACTTCACGGTCCTCTGGGAGCACCTGCGCCGGGCCGCCGGCGCGGACCAGGAGGCACTCATCGACCACGTAGCACAGGTGCATTCCGCTGTGACGATGTACAACCTGGTGGTACGCGACGCCTACCGCCTAGAAGAAGCGCGCGGGCAACACGACGTGCACCGCGCCCACGCCCGACATTTGGAAAGACTTTTTGCAGCTGAGTCCTTGGGCACGCTCGGTATCGCGGAAATCACCCGTGCACTCAACCTGGATGCTGATTGCCGCTTCGACGTCGTGGTGGCCCACCCCACCGCGGCGGTGGAGTTGCGCGCGCTTCTCGACGAACCCATCTCCTCCGGCAAGGCCTTCGGCCACGGTCTGCGCGGGATGTTTGTGGCTTTTTGGCCCTGTGCAGATCTCACCGAACACATCACCACGGAATTGGCAGACATTTCCGGGGTGCTTTTTCGCAACGTCACCGGACTAGCCGGAGTGCGTTCAGCTACACATCAGGCACCACGCATCTTCGACGCCACCGGGCCGCTGAGCCAACTCACCGAAGCGTCCGATGCACTCTGGGCCGTCGCCGGGGATGCCCTCACAGACTTCACCGCCAGCGGCATGACAGAGCTCACGCAGACAATCGCCGAGTTGCGGCTTCACCACGCGCCGCTCTACCTGACCATCACCACCTACCTGGACTGCGGGTCCATCAAGGATTCCGCCGAAGCGCTGCACTGCCACCGCAATACCGTGCTCAACCGCCTACGACACGTCAACGAGCTCACCGGTCTTGACATCACTCGCCCAAAGGATGCCGCGCGAATTTTGCTAGCACTCCATCGCACCGCCCGATAGCACTTGTGCACTGACACAACCACTGCGACCAGCCAGTGGGGCAATGCATAGAAAACCCTCCACCTCATTCACCCCAAGGTGACGTGCACCTAATGTTCCATAGACAGGTAATGCATTTCACATAAGGAGCACCTCGATATGACTACCCATGCAGCGTCGGCCGCTTCGGCCCAATCCGGCGCCGAGGAAATCAAGGTCGACTCAAAGGACGTCTTCCGCATCGCCAGTTCCGCATTCGTCGGCACAGCCCTCGAATGGTATGACTTCTTCCTCTTCGGCACCGCCGCCGCGCTCGTCTTCAACGAACTCTTCTTCTCTGGAATGTCGGGCACCGGCGCCACCCTCGCCTCCTTCGCTACTTTCGGCGTAGGCTTCCTCGCCCGCCCACTGGGCGCGGTCATTTTCGGCCAAATCGGTGATAAGATGGGCCGCCGACCAGCGCTTATCATCTCCATCGTCGTGATCGGTGTAGCCACCGGAGTCATTGGCCTCCTACCTACTTTTGAAAGCATCGGCATCTGGGCACCTATCGCTCTGGTCATCCTGCGCCTGCTTCAGGGAGTCGCCGTCGGCGGCGAATGGGGCGGCGCCACGACCATGGCCATCGAACACGCACCGGCGGAAAAGCGCGGCCGTTACGCAGCCTTCGTGCAAATCGGCTCCCCCGCCGGCACGCTGCTATCGTCTGGAGTCTTCGCGCTTGTACTCATGCTCGGTGATGACGCGGTGAGCTCCTGGGGCTGGCGAGTTCCCTTCCTCATCGCCTTCCCCTTCCTGGCAGTAGCACTGTGGATTCGCTCGAAGGCCGAGGAATCCCCGGTCTACAAAGCACTCGAAGAGGAAGCTGAGGCAGACGAGGCCGCACACCAGGGCTCCCTGAAGGAGCTTTTCACGCAACACTTCCCACAACTATGCCTCGCCTCTGCGGCGGCCTTCCTAGGCATTGGCGGCTTCTTCGTGATGAGCACCTATGTCCTCTCCTATGCCACAACCACCCTGGACTTCGAGCGCCAGACCGTCGTGAACGCCACCCTCCTCGGCGCTGTGTGCCAAATCTTCATCAACATCATCTTCGGCCGCCTCGGCGAAAAGATTGGCCCCGGTCGCGTTATCGGATACGGCGCGCTTGCCACCGCCATCATGGCGTGGCCACTGTGGGCGATGATCGATACTGGCAATGCTGTACTACTCACGCTTGCTGTCTGCATTGGACTATCCCTGGTCACGATCACCTATTCCGTGTCGGGCGTCCTGCTCTCAGAGATCTTCCCCGCCAACGTCCGCTATTCCGGCGTCGCCATTTCTGCCAATATCGCCTCGGCAGTATCGGGACTGCTACCTTTCCTCGCCACCGCATTGAACGCTTCCAATGAGACTCCCAGCTCCACGCCGGGAATCATCATCCTGGCCGCCACCGCACTCATCACAGCCTTTGGCGGATTCGCCGGCGAGAGGCACCGCCGCGAGGACGACGTCACCATCGTCGACTAACACCCAACCGCTAAGAAGAAACTAAATTGAGACACGGCTCCTTGGCCCACTAAGCTCAGGTGCCGTGTCTCACGATCTCTCCTCCTCCACGCTGAATGCTCGCGCCCGACGGATCGTCGCCTGGGTGGCCGCGCTCAACCTCCTCGGCTTCTTCGGCGAATTCATCATCGCCTGCATCATTGGCTCAGCCTCACTCTTCGCTGATGCCGCCGACTTCCTCGAGGACTTCCTCATCAACGCGCTCGTGCTCTTGGCACTGCGCTGGTCGGTGGAAGGGCGTCGCAAAGCAAGCTATGGCCTAGCCGGTCTCATCCTGATTCCTGCCGTGGCGTCCTATGCCATGGCCATCTGGAAGATTGTCACCGGCGCCGTTCCTGAACCGCTCGCACTATCGGGCACGGCCGTAGCTGCCATGCTCATCAATCTGCTCTGCGCGGTGCTACTGCTACAACTGCGCCACGGCGGTGCGCTCACGCGCGGCGCATGGCTGGCCGCGCGCAACGATGTCGCCGCCAACATTCTCATCGTCGGCGCCGGCCTTCTCATGCTGGTATGGGCAAGCCCCTGGCCCGATATCGTCGTCGGCCTCCTCATCGGCACTATCAACCTGCGCGCTGCGGCAGAAGTCTTCGAACAAGCCCGTTCGGAAGACCCAGAGATCGAAGAAGACTGACGCGAGCTTTATAAGAAACCCCTGAATCTGGTGACGCACCGTCACGCCCACCGCTATAGACCTAGCGCTAAAACCGCTCCGCACACCTCGCCATCGCAACTTTTACCACCCCTTGATGGGGTCATTCTTTAGTTTGTGAACAAACGGTCAAAGAGACGTTTTCGCAGAATACAGTCTAATTGGACAAAACCAAGGTCGGGGCAAATTTCTTAGCAAAATGTTCACCTGGGGGACACCCGACCGAAACCTGCTTTCCTTGGCAAAAATATAAACATTTCTAAGGGTGCGGGATCCTAAAAAGCGTCTTATCGTTGCACAACGTCACGCACTGGGCATTACAGCGCACGCTCAGCGCCACCACAGTGCGTCGCCATATTGCCCCACAATTTTCATCCAGGAGATCAACAATGACCAAGCGTCGCCGTTCCGCCGGCCTCATCGCCGGCCTCGCGATTGCAGGCTCCGCCCTCATCGCACCGGCTGCCTCCGCAGCCACCCACACCGAGTCCTACCCGGAGACCCCGGCCGTGAACGCCAAGCTACCCATCGTTCACACGTCCCACGGCTCCGACCACATGAAGGCCAACGTGCTCAACCCGCGCCCGGTGTGCAACCCGTGGGAAGATCACCGCACCGTGGTGTACAAGGTGACCGATAACTTCATGCCGGCTGGCACCATCTCCACCACGAACCAGACCAAGAAGGACATCCCGCTGCAGCAGGACCTGTCCAAGTCCCAGTCCATCACCCTGTCCGTCAATGGTGACCGCACTGAGACCACCTCCATGAACGCAGGTGGTAAGGGCTCCGGCAAGAACTCTGAGGGCTCCTTCGGCATCTCCCACGAGATCGCCACCAAGCTCGGCGCTTCCGCTTCCTACTCCCTGTCCTGGGAGGCTGGCCAGTCCATCGGCCCGTACGATGTTCCGCCGAACCACACCGGTGAGGCTACCTACGGCTTCCGCGTCCTGAACATGACCGGTACCCAGCAGTACTGCAAGCCGAACGGCACCTGGTCCACCCCGACCTTCTGGTCCGCAATGCAGCCGATGAAGAACGAGGTTCGCGTCAAGCTCTACGACGACATCGCTGATTCCTACGCTCCGAACAAGGACGCTCAGAACACCACCGACGTCAACGACCCGAAGGTTGTTGAGGAGGAGAAGTCCCCGGAGGCAGACGCCGAGGTCATCAAGGACAACGAGGTCGCTCCGGAGGAGAAGGCCGTGTCCGAGGCTGAGGGCAAGAAGGAAGAAGAGGCCGATAAGAAGGTCCAGGAGGACGTCGACAACGGCAAGACCGATGAGGCCAAGCAGAAGCTGGACCTCAAGCCGGTTCTGACTACCTCCGGCGCTAAGCACGCTGGTTTCGCCGGCACCGTTGCTCTCCGCCTGGAGAACGTCGGTACCGAGCGCTACTACGGCGACTTCCCGGCTGTTCAGTACCGCGTTGACGTCAAGACCGCTGAGGGCCCGAAGGGCGTTGACCGCCTCATCACCCCGCGTTCCTCCAACGGCGCACACATCCGTGACCTGGGCTTCGACGAGAAGACCTCCACCCGTTCCTTCGAGGTCACCCTGGCCAACCCGATTAACGCTGGTGATTCCGCCCGCGTTGCCAACCTGGACTTCGGCGACGGCAACACCAAGGAAGGCCGCCTGAAGAACTACATCGAGGTCACCCAGATTTCCCGCCTGAAGGGTGACAACTCCACCGACAACGACCAGAACGTTGACTCCCGCGAGATCACCGTGAAGGACACCGGCAAGAAGGCTGAGGGCCTGTTCTAAGGACACCCCCTCGCCACGGTATTGAGTGTGCAGAGTGTGTAGAGCCCGCCGACGCTTAGTTCGGCTATGAGAGAGTGAAAGAAACCCCGACCGCCCCTAAGCGGTCGGGGTTTCACTGTGCTTGGAAGCTCCCACGCGCACCCCCACCAACGCAGACGATGTTTTCGCTGTTCACGGTTAGTTGGTTATTGTTTACGAATGATTTTCTCTCGCACCGCACTCGCGGGCACCCTTTCGGTGGGGTTGATACTCTCCCCCACCCACGCGCTGCCGGCACAGGCACAAGCGCTCGATGCGATGAGCAGCGATATCGCTAACATCGATCAGCACTCCAGCGCCCTCGATCCCATCGCGCTGGGCCCGCTGGCGCCCGTACTCTTTGCCGACAATATCTTCGCCGCCTGGGCGCAGGTGCTGCAGCAATTGAGAATCCCTGTCTTAGCGCCAGAGGCCACGCGCCCAGCGGCTACCACCGCACCAGCACAACTGCGTGAACTGCGGCACGTTCAGGACAATGTGTGGGAGCTGAAGGCCTACTCACCGGCCATGGACCGTGTCATTACTAATGACATCATTCTCCCGCCCGGAGGAGTGGAGATTACTCAACCCCGCCCCACCTATTACCTGCTGGGTGGTGCAGGCGGCGGCGAAGACGCACTGTGGTGGGACGGCGGCGGTGCTTCCGAATTCTTCCGCGATAAACGCATCAACGTCGTCTCACCGCGCGGTGCCTATGGCTCCATGATGTCCGACTGGTCACAGCCGCACGACACCCACGGAAAATACAAGTGGGCAACGTACTTGACCAAGGAGCTTCCACAGCTTATCGACGCCAAGTTCCACGGCTCCGGCCGCGACGCCATCGCGGGCCTGAGCAACTCTGGCGGCCCGGCACTCGAGCTCGCCACCTACGATCCGCGTTTCAAGGTGGCAGGTTCCTTCTCCGGTTGCCCGTCCACCACAGGCATTCTGGCGCAGTCCTTCGCGTGGGTAAGCGCGGCCTTCTACGGCACTGACCCAGCTCGCTCCTTCGGCGCACCCTGGGATCCGGCATGGGCGCAACACTCGCCGGTTCTCAACCTCGATCAACAAAAGGGTCGAAAGTCCTTTGTCATCGTTTCCCGAGGTGGCCCGGCAGATTTTGACGTCGACATTGAGGACTCACCGCTGCCAGCTTTAGGCCTCAACGAACGCTTGGATTACTGGTGCAGTTCCTTTTACGCCAAGCGTGCCACCGCTGCTGGCGTTGATCTTGACTACTACGAGCTTCCGGCCGGGCGCCACACGTGGGGGCTCTTCCGCCGGGAGCTAGCCATCAGTTGGGCCACGGTGGGCCCGGCACTCGGCGTGGAATAGCACCAACGCTCACGTACACAACTGCACCGCGCGATCTCTAGTTCGTGATCTCTAGATCACCGCTCACCGCCTTAAGTAAAATCAACATTCATGAATGTCATGGATACTTGGGAGCCCACGCTGGGCACCGGACCTCTGTTGGGAATTGCGGCGGCGGCCATCGCCGTCATCCTCGTCCTCGTCATCCACTTCAAGGTGCACGCCTTCGTCACCCTCGTCACGGTATCCGCACTGACTGCGCTGGCCGCCGGCATACCGCTGGACGGCGTGGTTCCTACCATGACGAGTGGCTTCGGCTCCACGTTGGGTTCCGTGGCCTTGCTGGTGGGCTTGGGCGCCATGATCGGGCGCTTGGCTGAGACCTCCGGCGGAGCCAAAACGCTTGCCGACGCCCTCGTGAAACTCTTCGGCGAAAACAAAGCACCCCTAGCGCTGGGCGTGGCTTCCCTCATCATGGGCTTCCCCATCTTCTTCGATGCAGGCCTCATGGTGATGCTGCCTGTCATCTTTGCCGTCGCCAAGCGCCTTAACGGCCCGGTCCTGGCCTACGGCATCCCCGCCGC
This sequence comes from Corynebacterium aurimucosum, assembly GCF_046895345.1. Lineage (GTDB taxonomy): Bacteria > Actinomycetota > Actinomycetes > Mycobacteriales > Mycobacteriaceae > Corynebacterium > Corynebacterium aurimucosum_G. The sequence goes on from NZ_CP160096.1 coordinate 1,567,206, forward strand.
CGGAGCCTTCTCCGTCATGCACGTCTTTGTGCCACCCCACCCGGGCCCCGTCGCAGCCGGTGAATTCTTCAGCGCGGATATCGGCCTGATCCTCATTTTCGGCCTCCTCGTTGCGCTGCCCACGTGGTATCTTTCCGGCTACCGTTTCGGCCTCCACTTGGGCAAGAAGTACCCTTTTCGCCTCGAGGAGGCCATAACCGGCGCGCTGGTCAGCGATGCCGAATTGCCGGATCGCCCGGCCTCCCCGGCTTCGGTACTCAGCATCCTGCTCATCCCCATGGTCCTCATCTTTGGCAATACCGGGTTGACCACCTTAGGCACAGCTGGCGTTGTCGATCCTTCCGCCACCTGGGTGCGCTTCTTCGTCTTCCTAGGCCAGACCCCAATCGCGCTGCTCATTACCACCCTCGCAGCAATGGCCGTGCTGGGCCTGCGCCGCGGGGAAGGAAAGAGTGCTATTGAGAAAACCATGGAGTCCTCGCTCGGACCCATTTGTTCTGTCATCCTCATTACTGGTGCCGGCGGCATGTTTGGTGGGGTGCTGCGCACCAGCGGCATCGGTGATGCGCTGGCGGATTCTATGGCTGGCCTCGGCATCCCCGTTATCCTGGCCTGCTACCTCATCGCGGTGGCCCTGCGCCTGGCGCAAGGCTCAGCCACCGTTGCCCTCACCACGGCGGCCGCACTCATGGTTCCCGCTGTGGAAGCTGGCGGCTTCAGCGAGATTCAGTTGGTCCTCATCACGCTTGCCACCGCGGCTGGCTCCGTCTTTGGCAGCCACGTTAATGACTCGGGATTCTGGCTCGTCGGCCGGCTCATGGGCATGGACGTGTCAACCACGCTGCGGACGTGGACCGTGAACCAAGCGCTCATTTCCTCTATTGGCTTCGGCATTGTCCTTATCTTCTACGGTGCCGCCGCAGTGCTCTAGCGCCGCAGCTGGAGCAGCTGCAGGATCTCGAAAGCACCAGCTAACCCTGAAACCTGATTTGGCCATTTTAGTGCGGGGAACAATCCCACCCCACCGCCGAACAACACCAGGTAGCAGTGTTAAGAGTGGCGTTGCTCATCCACCCATGACTTAAGTCAGGAAGCACCAGCTAAGCCCGCAAGTACTCGGCCGCCGCGGCGGCGAGCTCCTCCGGAGTAGCGCTAACATCCAACACCACTCCTGCTTCCTCTGGGCGCAGTTCCTCCAAAGTCTCGAACTGCGAATCCAGCAGGGATACGGGCATGAAGTGTCCGGAGCGCTTAATCATGCGCTCTTTGAGCAGCTCATAGGTGCCGTGCAGGTGCACAAAAACCGTATCCGACGCTGCGGCGCGAATGAGTTCGCGGTAGGAATGCTTGAGCGCGGAACAACCGACGATGGCGCCACCTTCTTGGTCTGCGAGGAAGCGGCCGATGGATTCGAGCCAGGGTTTCCGGTCATCGTCGTCAAGCGCCTGTCCCGAGGCCATCTTCTCGATGTTCGCCGCCGGGTGCATATCGTCCCCATCCCGAAAGGGAAGGCCGGTGTGCTGCGCCAGCAACTCCCCGACCGTAGACTTGCCGCAGCTTGAGACTCCCATGATCACAACGTGCTTGTGCATCATCCTCCTTCACACGCCACCCGATTTTACGTGCCACGCGCTACCTGACGTAGCGCGGTTCAATACGGCGCGACTTAGCCCAGCGGCCCGTAGCCAAAGTCACCGCGCTGCACCTGACCACGGGCATTCGGGTCAAAGGTTGCGCACAGGGCTGCCGCCACGTAGCGCACACCGCCTGCCGGTGAAGAGGAGCCGACGCGCTCGGCGCAGTTCTCCAGCGCAGGCAGGCCGATGCTCTGCCCCGGCTTCGTCATGGAGAAGAAGGACGCGGCCATCATGGTGTTACCATCAGCGCGCACGTATTCCGAGGAGCCTTTGATGGCCTGCCAGGCAATCGCCCCGACGGGATCGGTGCGGAACTGGTCCCGCTCAGTTTGGGTCAGCTCGGCGTTGGCGGCGGGCACGGACAATGTCGTGATGATTAGCGCAGTAGTTGCTGCAAGGAGAGGAAATTTTTTCATAGGAACACTCTATCCCCCGCGCCACAGTTTTTCTCGGCATTGCCGACCCCGGCTTAACTGATGGCGCTGCGCAACTGTCGAATCTCGGCAGGCCCTACGCGGCAGCAACCGCCTAGCAGGCTCACGCCTGCGTCGTGAAACTCCACCGCTGCCTCGGTCAGACTCATTGCGCCAGCAGGAGCAGGCTGCCAATCGTGGGCACCGTGATCCCAGTACTCGCCGCTGTTGGGGCAAGCCAGAAGCGGCTTATCAGTTGCTTTTCGCATGTGCTCCACCACCGCGCAAGCCTGTGATGGGCTGACACAGTTTACTCCCACTGCACCCAGCCGCGGCGACTGGTTGGCAAGCTCAATAGCCCGTGAGAGCTTCTCGGGGTCCGCCGCGATAGCGCCGGTAATACTCAGTGCGAATGGCTTGGGCTGTGCTTCAAGAAGCTCGAGCAGTGCAGCGGCCTCATCGACGTTGGGAATGGTCTCCGCAAGGAGGAAGTCGGCGTCTGTATCCGCGAGTACCGCTACCCTGCGGGCATGCCAGCGCTGTAAATCACCACGGCGCAGGTCATAAGCGCCGTCATAGTCCGTCCCCTTCCCCGGACCCGCGCCATAGGGGCCGATGGATGCGGCGACCAGCAGATCACCATGGGCAGTGCGCTTGTCGACGGCCTGGCGCGCCGCCCCACCCGCCACTGCGACGCTACGGCGCAGAAGCTCCTCCGCTTCTTCACCAAGCACATCGAAGGTGACTTGGTAGGAGGCCGCGGTAGAAACCTGCGCGCCAGCGGCGAAGAAGTCCACGTGTGCAGACTCAATGAGCGCGGGGTTCTCCCGCAACACCCGCGCCGACCACAGCGGGCCCGAGATATCGCACCCCTGCGATTCGAGGTGGGTTCCGAGGCCGCCATCCAACAGCAGCGGTTCACCAAGGAGGGCCATGACGCACGAGCCTAGCAAGGGATGCGCCGCATTGATCAAACTAATGCCCGAACTACTGGACCCACTACCCCGCCGACCTTCCCGCTGGTGGTGAGAACGTGCTCCAAGCATGGAGCTATTACTCCGACGCTCGGCTCGTTCACCTGTGGATGGACTCCCCCGGCCACCGCAAGAACCTGCTCGACCTGCGCACAAAGTCCGTGGGCATCGGCATGGCCGTTAGCGCCGATGGAAAGCTGTAAGCTGTGCAGAACTTTGGGCGGTAGGCTCGCGCCTTCCACTGCTGATGCGCGCCTGTGAAGATGAGGTTGTCACTCTTCACGGGCGCGTTAGCCGTTGTGAGATTCCGGAGCCGTGCTGTACGTACGCTCTTTTTATCCTCTAAACTTGCTTCCAACACTCAAATACCAGGGAAGCATGCATCGATAGGAGGGGCTATGACCGTACTCGTCCCTATGTCCCCGTTTGTCCTTGAATGGGCTGTTGAGAGAACGCAGCTCCCCATCAATGAATTGGAAAAAGCCTGACTTCCACTCCTTGCGCTCTTGGCTAATAGGTGAAAGTACCCCAACATTCAGGCAAACACAGAAGCTGGCCATGCTTGCTGGGATCCCTTTTGGCGAAAAGCCCATCAAACGCACCCCTCATCTTCCTGATTTTAGGACTCACGGGAGCACTCCGTTGTCCGGATGCAGCCCTGCGCTTGAGCAGACAATCTATGCCTGTGAACGACGCTTAGAGTGGTATGCAGAGGATGCCCTCGCCAACGGTACTACAGAAGCACCTTCGAGACTTCGTAGTAGCTCCGGCCGAAAAGTCAGTAAAGATTCTAAAGTGCACTGAAGTTGTAAGCAATGCTTTGTCCGACCTCGACAATTTGATTGTCTACAGCAGTCATCTTTTTGCGCATCTCTTCTTCACTGTGATCGGAAAGCGTAGCCCAAAAGGCCATCGTCTCCGGTGAAGCTTCTGGGTGGAATTGAACTCCAACTGCTGACCCGATTCGGAAGGCTTGAATCGCGTTTTCGCTCGATGCGAGCAATACTGCACCTTCGGGAAGATCGGTGACTGAGTCATAGTGAGATTCTGCTGCGAAAAACTCACAATTAGTTCCAGAAAACAACGGGTCAGCAAGGCCTTCTTCGGTCAATTCGATTCTGAACGGACCATCCTCCACGCCAGTATCCAAGCTCACTGTTCCGCCAAACGCCGACGCAAGAACTTGATGTCCTAGGCATATCCCTAGGACCGGAATTTCTCGAGATACAGCTTCATTCAACAGTTCGCGCAGATCGACCAACCAATCACCATCGTTGGCATTCATCCTTCCGCCGAGCACGATGATGCGGTCACCGCAATCATTAAGAGAAGGAGTCGGAGGAACAATTTCATATTCATCGTCGAGCCATTTTTCGAACCGATCCAAACCTACGATTGGATCTGGTTGAATCACAGTAATCATATTTAATCCTTATCTACTTGACCTGCGACGAAACAGCTATTCCTGGATCATCGTCCCTCGAGTTTTCCCATAATTCAGTTTCAGAATGACAACGCTCCGCGCTCTCATAGTTTTGACTGCTCTCCTCCCAAAAATCAGCATTTTTGATTCCCAATCGTTGAGGCTCAAATTCCGGATCGAGACCACGCTTCTTTTGCATCATGTAGTCTTTCAGACATGCTACGGCCGGAGTCTGGAGCGCAAGAATAACAAGAATATTCAGCCAGGCGGTTGCACCCATACCAATATCACCAAGCGCCCATGCGACCGTCGGAGTAGATATTGCCCCTACAAATACGGATGAAAGTAAGAGTATCCTCAATGCCCAAATCAATCCTCGACGGACCCGTAGGCTGTCTACCCACCGATTGAAGTAGCTTAGATTCACTTCGGCGGAGTAGTAGGAGCCAAGGACAGTTGTAAAGGCAAAGAATCCGATTGCAACCGCTACAAACGACGATCCAAAGCCGGGAAATACGGTGTCAAGCCCATTTTGAACGAATCCCGGACCTACGGCTACTCCGTCAGGAAGGTTTCCGCTATAGCGAATTGGCCCCTCTTCTGTGGGCTCTTCGTAAACCTTGTACATTCCCGTCGAAATAATAATGAACGCTGTCGCGGAACAAACGAACAAGGTATCAACGTACACCGCAAAAGACTGCACTAGCCCCTGTTTAGCTGGATGAGAAACTTCTGCTGCTGCCGCTGACTGAGGGGTAGTTCCTTGTCCTGCCTCATTAGAATATGCACCGCGCTTGACACCCCACATCACCGCTGATCCCAATAACCCAGCGAACAATTGCTCCTGGCCAAAAGCAGATCTAAATATGAGCCCAAAGACCTCTGGAATTTGTTCAAAATTGACACACAGGATAACTATTGCGAACACGATATAAAGGCCTGCCATCGGTGGAACAACCAGGGAAGCGAAGTTCGCTATCCTCTTAATTCCACCCAAAATGATGACTGCAATTGCAACAGTAAGTACTGCTGCTGAGACCTTAATATCAATTCCCCAAGCGTTGGCCAGCGCTGCAGCCACACTATTCGACTGAATGCCCGGCAAGAAAAAGCCTGTAGAAAGGGTAACAACCAGTGCAAAAACGGCTGCCAGAACTTTCATAAAGGGCGCTATCCGAGTCCCCCTATATGCCTTTTCGATGTAATACGCTGGACCGCCGCGATATTCCCCGGTATCCCGATCCTTCTCTTTATAGATTTGTCCAAGCGTACATTCTATAAATGATGAAGCAGCACCCATAATCGCAACGGTCCACATCCAGAAAACGGCACCCGGGCCACCAAAAGCAATCGCCGTCGCTACGCCGGCCATATTTCCGATACCTACGCTGCCCGCAAGGGACACCATCAGAGATTCAAGTGACGAAATGCCAGAAGATGATTTCTCAGAGCTCCGAATCTGCCTAAGCATGTCTGGAATACATCGAATCTGGACACCCTTGGTCACAATCGTAAAATACAAACCCGCACCAAGCAGCAATGCAACTAGGGCCGGAGACCAAAGTACTCCACTAATCACACCTAGAGCTTCCATTTTGAAGTCGCCCCTTTCCCAAATCTTCGTCGGTACGAACCGGTACTAAGATTATCGCCACTTCAACCGTCAAACGTGCGAAACATCACAAACGATACACGATGTTAAAAATGTTAATCGTCAGCGTAAGCAAAAGCCGTTGGTCATTAGCATCTTGTCCCTAAAGCTCCACATTTGCTAACCCACGACTAGCCTCCAAAAAAGAATGCTGTTACCCCTACATGGGGTAGAAATAATTATGATCTATCCAATCAGGTGGAGACCACTTCCCTCATTTTAGAGTGGCCCCTACGCTTCGCTCCCTAGCTTTACGAAGGCAACAACTCCGAAGCCTCCCCCACCACGCTCACCACGAGCACATCGCGGGCGCGCGAGGCCGCCACGTAGAGCAACGCCCGCTCGCGCTGCAGGGCCTCGTCAGCCTCCGCCGGCGCAAGCCCCTTCATCAGGCAGCGCCTCCCTGCTCACGTCGAGCAAGATCACGTGCGTGAACTCCAAGCCCTTGGCGTTGTGCATCGTCATCACCGCCACCGGGCGCTCCCGGGAGGTGCGCCGCCCGGTGCTCACCGCCACGCCTAGTTCACCTAGCTGCGTGGCAATCTCATCCTTACGGGAGTTGGTGCGGGTCAGCACGCCAATGGAAACGTCGTCCTCGCCGGCGGTCCAGTCCCGAATATGCGCGGCCAAGGTTTCAGCTTCCTCGGCCTTGCTGGCAGAATTCACGACAACCGGTGCCGGCCCCTGGCGCACCGAACGGTAGCCATGCAGATCGTCGATATTCTCTTCCGAATCCACCCACTCGGCACCCTCCAGAATGGCCGTGGCATAGCCCAGGTTCTGTCGGGTCGTCCGGTAGTTCACCCGCAGCGCATTCCAGTACAGGGACATGGCTGTCGACATTCACCATATTTTCCCCCGGGACTGGTGCAAGAAAAACGAAATCGATAACGAGCGCCGCGAGTCTATTGTCAACAAAACGACACTGAGTGCACGCACGAACCGTGTTATCGGCGGCGTGGCACCTTCGGCATACTTGTCCAAGATTGAGAGCGAATCTGGCTTCGATGCTGACGGCGTGGACGACGTTCTCCGCGGACACCTCATTTCGCCTGAAGTACTGCACAGTGACAACTTTGATACCTTTTTTGAACGTCGAAGGGAATCGCTTTGCACGCTCATTGAGGGTGCTCTGAAGAAGACGGTTCAACGCGATGTCAGCGAAGGAAACGCTGCCGAGGATTCCTCATTCTTCGAGAAAGAAGCCCTTGAAGAACCAGGCCAGTTGGTAGAGGAACCCGTATCAGAGGTCTGAAGCAACATCGTTTTCTCACCGACCAGCGCAGCAGTGCAGCCTTCGATCAAGAACGACTGCGCCACACATGTCCAGATTGGGTAACCTTGGCAGACCGTAGCTTTCAATCTTAGGAGTCGCAATGAACGATGCTCACGTCCTCCACACCCCGCGGCTTTCAATGTCGGTACCTACAGATGCCGATATTGACGCCGTTTTTGCTATCCACTCGGATGCCCGTACGTACGAGCACCGCCCTGAACTGGCGATGAAAACTAGAGAAGAAGCCGTGGAGCTAACACGCGCATGGCAAGAGAACTGGCGGGAAAAGAAGCTGGGCTACTACGTGGTATCCACGCTTGATGGCACGACCATAGGCTTTACCGGTGTGCGCCATAGCGAGGAAGCAGGTGAAGAAGTGCTCAACCTCTACTACCGCTTCGCACCCGAATCGCAGGGACAGGGCTTTGCCAAGGAGGCTGCGGCCGCTGCGATTGCCAGTGCGCGCGAGCGATTCCCGCAGCTTCCGGTCGTCGCCATCATCGATCCCACCAACGAGGCATCGATTGCCCTAGCCTTGAAACTCGGGCTTCACCGCGTCCCCGACGCAGGCGTGCCGGATGACTACGAGGTCTACCGACTCTCCTAGGTTTCGGCGTCCCACGCCTCCAGCCCCTTAACCGGGTACCGCCCGTCAACGGTGAAACGCTGACACACCACCTGGGTGTCGTCATTGATGTCTATCTCTCCGATGTACTCAACGAATTCGGGTGAGCGCCAGAACTGCTCATGCCCGGCGCGCCATTCACTGGCGTCGGCGTAACCCTCGCCCTCGGCGATGGCGTGCTCGTCGATGACATCCACAAGCCGGCAGACCTGGACCTCGGTGGTGCGGATGACGCAGACCACGTTATCGCGCGAATCGAGTACGGCCTCAAGAGTGCCCACATCCTCGCGCGGGTCGTGGCCGCGCGGGTGTTCAACCAGTAAGGATGTCGTAGTGGTTTTCGTGCCGGTCAGAATGGCGGTAACGAGAGCGTCACGGAGCGGCCCCGGAAAGGCGAACTCGCCGCGGGGCAATGTTGATATGGGTTCTACGGAGTCCTGTGCCATATGTTCACACTACGTGGCTCATCAATGTTGTTGAGCAAGCACGTGCTCGCTTGCTATTTCGTCCGCCGGCTGTTCAACCCGCGCGTTCGAGTTATTTTCAGCGATGCCCACCCCAGCCCTAATGTCGAAGACTTTGAAGCCCCGCAACAACCCCCCACTCCCCCGTGCGCTGCACGCCACGCCTACCCCCGCACCCCGATCCCTAATATTCGCGCAGAGTTTCCACCCCACCCAAAGTTATACATCCGGCTTACTGTCGGTCTGCGGTGTCCGCCACCGCTAGGGTCGTCGCAGTGATGGAGGGACGGGGGCGTCGGCAAGCGCGACAGGAATGCGACCACTTATTCACCGGTGATACATGAATAAAAGTGAATGATATTATGCATCGCGCCGTAAAACCTGCATCTACGTGGACTTTCCATCACCCACTCAGGCTTGAAAAAATACGCCTCCTTCATAAACTTGTCGTGTAGTTCACAGACCAATAGTTCCGGTGAACCAGTTCACCACGTTGCAGGATGGCGCCGTGCAGGCGTCAAGAAAGGTTTCAGAAACATGGCAGCTTCCCCGTTAGGAGTCTGGTCCGAGGTCGGCAAACTCCACCAAGTCATGGTGTGCGCACCCGGGCTCGCGCACGAGCGGCTCACCCCCAGTAACTGCGCTGAGCTGCTTTTCGACGACGTCCTCTGGGTCGACGAAGCCAAGAAACACCATGCGGAGTTCGTCGCCGAGCTGCGCGACTACGGCGTCGAAGTGTTAGATATGCACACGCTTTTAGAGGAAACTCTGGACACCCCGGGTGGGCGGGATTTCATCCTCGACTACAAGCTCCTCGATAAGAATGTGGGTGCGGGCATTGGCGGCGAGCTGCGCCACTGGTTCAATGAGATGCCCACTGCACGCCTGGCCGAACTCCTCATTGGCGGACTACCCTTCGCCGAAATCCCGAAGGGCCTGGGTCACGGCACCATCGATGCCATGCGTGAGGTCTACGGCCCGTCCGCTTTCGCGCTGCGCCCGCTGCCCAATACGCAGTATGCGCGGGACAATTCGGCGTGGATCTATGGCGGCGTGTCCCTCAATCCCATGCGTATGCCAGCGCGCCACCAGGAAACGCTGCTCACCCGCGCTATTTATAACTATCACCCGCGGTTTGCGCAGGCAGACTTCAAGTTCTGGTACGGCAACACCGATGAGGAACCGGGGCTTGCGGCACTGGAAGGCGGTGACATCATGCCGATTGGCAAGGGCATCGTACTGGTAGGCATGGGTGAGCGCACCACCTGGCAGGGCGTGAGTCAGCTGGCCATGCGCCTATTTGAGGAGGGTGCCGCCACCAAGGTCATCATTGCGGCCATGGCCAAGGAGCGCGCCTCCATGCACCTCGACACCGTGCTTACGTTCCTTGACGCCGACAAGGTCACCGCCTACCCCAAGGTGGTAGACACCATCCGGCCGATAGTCCTGCATCCTTCGACAAGCACGGCGCCTTTCGACGTCGAACTGCCCACCGAGTCCTTCCTCGAGGTCGTCGCCAAGGCGCTGGGCATTGACGCCTTCGAGGTCATCGAAACAGGCGGCGATACCTATGCTGCCGCCCGTGAGCAGTGGGACGATGCCAACAACGTCGTGGCTATCGAACCCGGCGTGGTGGTGGCCTATGACCGCAACAAACACACCAACGCCAAGTTGCGTGCCGCCGGCATTGAGGTAGTGGAGATCGGATCGGCAGAGCTGGGGCGCGGCCGAGGAGGCGGGCACTGTATGACCTGCCCAATTGTCCGCGAGGCCGTCGATTACTAGAAAGAATTTTATGACTTCGTCCAAAGCCGACACCACTGCACAGACCACCGACTCGGGGGATTCCACACAGTCTGCGAGCACACCACCGAAGTCCGAAGGCACGGCGCTGAGTTGGGTTCTTGCGCTTTTTGGCACCGCGATGGGTGCCGGAATCCTCTTCCTGCCGCTACAGGCAGGAGCCTTTGGCTTCTGGCCGCTCGCCTTCGCCACGGTGATCATTTTCCCTTTGGTGTATTTCTCCCACCGCACTTATGCCCGCATTGTCGCCGGTGCACCCACCCAGGACTACGGGCTGGACATCTTGGAACTGGTGCGCAAGTACCTTGGACGCAACACAGGTTTGTTCGTGGCATTGATGTACTCCCTGGCCAACGTCCCCACGGTGTTCATCTATGCCATCTCCGTAACAAATGCCATCGACAGCTTCATTGTTAACCAGCTCCATGGACCTTCCATCAACCGCTGGGCGCTTTCGGTGCTGTGCGTGGGCACCCTCACCGGCATTTTCGCCATCGGGCGCAAACCCATGCTCTGGTTGGCACAAATTCTGGTTTATCCGCTCATCATTTCGCTTGCAGCAACGTCGATCTACCTCATCCCCCAGTGGGATTTTCATTCCTTCCTGGACGTGGACTACAAAGACGGAAGCTGGCCAAATATCTTGCTCGGCGCCGTTCTTATTCTCCCCGTGCTGGCTTTCTCCTTCTCCCACATGGCGGCGCTATCGCAAATGTCAGTGGACATGCAATCCACTTACGGCAAGAACACCGAAAAACGAGTCTCGCGCATTGAGCTCTACACGGCCGCGCTGCTGGTCATCTTCACCATGTTCTTTGTCTGGTCATGCGTCTTGGCGCTGGGGGCTGACGGTATGCGGGAGGCTTCCGAGCAAAACATTCCGGTGTTGTCCTACTTTGCCAATGTCACCGGAGTTCACGCGCTGGCCGTGTTGGCCCCGTTAATTGTCATCTTCGCCATCGTGACCTCCTATTTTGGAACAATGCTCGGCGCAGAAGAAGGTACCGCCTACATGGTTGGCCTGCTGGCTCCGCGTACAGCAAACCGGGTCAACCGACGTACATTACTAACCATCGTCTACGTCTTCATTTTCATCACCGGCACTGCGGTCTCCGTGTTTAATCCACCGATTCTCAACCTCATCTACCTGGTGGGCGGCGTATTTGATGCAATTCTCATCTTCTTGCTGCCGGTGTACATGTTCCACAAGGTCAAGGAATACAAAAAGTTCCGACATGACCCATGGAATTACTTCGTCTTTGCGCTGGGCTCAATCATTTTGGCCATTACCATCTGGGACCTGTTCTAAGGAGAAAAGACGCCCCCACATGTCCCACCCCTGCATTGAGGTAATCAAAAGGTTGTGAACGAAAGGTCAAAAGGCTGGAAGAAAGTTACTTTACACCCCTAACTTTTCCTTGAAGGCCTGCGCAACCCCATTGCCGGACTACCCAGCGCCTCCTAAGATGTACCCAGATTTTATGAATCTTTCTTTACTCTTTAACAAAATATAAGGACGGTACACAGGTGCTCATTAAGGGACTGCGTGCGCTTGCACCGCTGGCGGCAGCCGCGGCCTTCATTACCCCTGCTGCACAGGCGGCCGACATCCCGCCCATGCCACAGGCCTATCCCATTACCAACCTCTACAAAAGCTGCAGTGCGTCCGGCGAAAGCATCACCACCCCGGAGTGGCACTTCGCAGAGACTGGCCGCCGCTACTTAAGCGATGGCACCCTGCAGTTCAAGAACACCACCGATCAGGACGTGCCCTATACCGCCTCCATTGAGACCGGCACCAACCACAAGATCGAGGCCAACTCCAAGGCCGCAATGCCTTCTGGCTGGGATACCACCGCTAAGTCCGATATCGGGCTGAAGCTGTCCAACGGCTGGCATGACAAGGAAACCTTCGGCCCCATCACCTTGAAGCCGGGCGAGTCCTTCCGCGTGGAGTACGGCGTGGTGGAGAAGGACTTCATCTCCATGTTCGTCGGCTGCAACGACGACCGCCTGGAAAACCTCCCCGGCGCCAACGTCATCCGCGGCAAGGGCCCGGCTGAGCGCTATGCCTTTGCCTACATCATCAAGGCCGATGGTTCGATTTCGGACTTGGCCATGGAGATTCCTTCCCGCTCCCCGGGCGCGAACTCCAAGCCCGTTGAGGGCAACTACACCTCCGTGTCCGGCCCGAGCTTGGAAAAGATTGCGGACCCGAAGAAGGACGAAATCATGCAGCCCTCTGAAGAGCTGCAGCGCGATCCGTCCTGGCCCAAGGAAGGTGAAACCTGCAAGAGCGGCGATAAGTCCTGGTACCCGCTGGACATCACCGCTGTGAAACCAACCTTCCGCAAACCGGGTTACTCCACGGACTTCCTTAACTGGTCCAAGGGTGACTATGAGTACGCGCCGGTGACCGACTTCGTCGTTGGCGCGGAGCACGCGCCGTACACCAACTGGCGCGGCAACCGCGGCGATATCCCGAAGGGCTGGCTGGAGTCTGTCGGTGCGGTCAAGCGCGCCTACATGCCGGTGGGAACCGAACTCGAGCACATCGACTTGGCTCCCGGTGAGCGCGTGCGCGTGGAGTACGGCACCACTATGACTCGCATCGACTACCGCGAGTTGCACTGTGGCAAGGACGGAAAGTACAGCTTGACCTCCAATTACAAGCAGACCACCGCGCCGAGTGGATTTTGGGCGGAGGCCACCATCACGGGCAAGGACGGTTCCACCCGCACCGAGGACGTGACCCCGGACGAGTACCGCAACCTTCCTGTTCCGACCCAGACCATCTACTAATCCCCCATTTGCTTCCCAAGGAGAAATCACCATGTTCAAGACCAAGATTGCTTCCACCACCGCTGCCGTTGCCATCGCCTGCGGCCTGATCACTGCCCCAGCCGCCAACGCTCTCCCGGCACGTGACCTGGGCCCGGCTAACCCGACTACCATCGGCGAGCAGTGCTCTAACCCGGGTGATACCGGCCAGACCGTCAACATCAAGCGCACCTACTTCGATGGCTCCGCCGGTTCCTGGACCATCTCCAACTACAACGACGAGCCGCTGCCGGTAACCCGCTCCATTACGGAGACCAAGACCAAGACCTGGAACGTCTCTGCCGGCGTTGACTTCAAGCTGCTGGATCTGATCAACTTCACCTTCTCCTCCAGCTACACCGACTCCCAATCCTACGAGGTGGGCGAGCAGGTTGGCCCGTACAAGATTGCTCCGGGTAAGACCGCTGTGCTGCGCGCCGGCTGGGTCGTCTCCGACTTTGAGGGTCAGAAGACCATCTGCGGTTCCGACCACACCTGGCAGGCCAACGGCGGCACCTTCACCGCTACCCTGCCGAAGGAGCGCCACATTGAGGTCTCCACGCGCGACAACAACGATTGGGGCTAAGGCGTGCTAAAGAAGTCCATCGCGAGCACCTGTGCCGCACTCAGCCTGCTGGTGGCTGCTCCTGTAGCCCACGCTGCCGACTTCGGCGGGGACTTCGAGTTACCTCAGCGCTGGAATGATGATTTCCAGCCGGGCACGCACTGCTCGACGCCCGGTGAGAACGGCACCTACGTCACTGCCAAGCGCCGCTGGTTCAAGCAGACGGACGCCACCAGCGTGGCCAACCGCAACGCTGAGCCGGTGCCGGTCAGCCACACTGTGACGCAGGCCCGCACCCAGACCATCGAGGTCTCGGGCTCCATCAAGGGCGAGGGCGAGCTGGCCAAGGTGCTCACCCAGACTTACGGTTTCCACTACGTCAGCGAGCAGCACTGGAAGCTCAACCAGAAGGTGGGGCCGTACACGCTGCCGGCCAACTCCCAGGGCAAGCTGGTGTGGGGCTTTACCATGCTCGACACCGACGGCCAGGACGTGCGCTGCAACGCCGACCAGGAATGGGAGGCCGTGGGCAAGCCCTACTCCGCCACCGTTCCGGAAGCGCGCTACTCCGAGCTACAGCTGGGCGATGCCCCCGTCTGGAACTAACCCAGCTATCTCACCCACCCAGACTTTACAAAAGAGGGCACCTTCACACCGCTTCGCAGCGGCCGAGGGTGCCCTCTTTTTGGCGTTTCACAGCATGATCAAACGGCAGCGGGAGCATTGCAGAACGGCAATGGGAACCTTGCAGAATGGCAACAAAGTCTTTGCAGAACGGCAGCGGGAGCATTGCGGAACCACAACAGCGCAGGCGATTCCTACCAATAGGTGACAACCACTGGGCGATGCTAATCTCGTCGCTCTGGCACGGCTAACCCGCGACGCCGAACGGCCTCCACGCATTTCGAGGACCACGAATATACTGCGCCACATGCCTCATCGAATCTTTTCCGTGCCCTTCGCCGACATCTATCCGCACTACGTCAACAAAGTGGAGCGCAAAGGCAGGACTGTCAGCGAGCTCCACGAAGTCATCACCTGGCTTACCGGCTACTCGGTTGAAGGACTGGGGAGGGTCCGGGAGCAAAAGAGCACCCTCGAGGAGTTCTTCGAGCAGGCCCCTCAACTGAACCCGTCTCGCCACCTCATCACTGGCAGCATCTGCGGACACCGTGTCCAGGACATCGAGGACCCACTGATGCAGAATATTCGGTACCTGGACAAGCTCGTTGACGAGCTAGCCAAAGGAAAGGCCATGGAGAAAATCCTTCGCGGCTAGTATTCGCCAACTGCGCTATTCAAAGCTTCAAGCTTTAAGCCACAAAGGGGTACGGTGGCGCGGTCTTCTCGCGGAAGAAGTAGCGCGCGTGCGTATGGCGGACGGATTCTAAATTCTTAGCGCCAATCGCCACAATCTCGACATCAGGATCCTTATTTACTTGATCCAGTCTATGACGAGCGCGGGTTCCCTCGATGAGGGATTCGTACTCAGTTACTTCCAGTGCACCTGTCGGTCGATGGTATTTAATCAAATAGGCTGGCATCGATTTATTCTCCCTCCACGTCACGTTGAACTCGGCGTTCTTCGAATTCATGGATTAATTTATCTAGCATCTTATACATGCTACGTCGCAATTGACGTGCTTCTCTTTGCGTTGTATCAGCAGGTTGGTTGCCTTCGAAAGGCTCAGTAAGAATATCGACGAGCTTTCCACCCTGTTTACGACTTCGGACAGTTCATGCAAAGCGCGGGTCTCAATCTCAAATTCTGCCGGAATTTTTCCGCCGAATTCGAGGTATCGGATTTCTCTCCCATACAAGTCTCCTGCCATTTCATAAAGGTTTGCCCACTGCGACTGAAGCGCCGTTCGTAACTGAATTTCTGCACGCCCGGCCTCAGACATCACATGTAGGTGCACCGCGCGATAGCCCGAGTGCGGTTCCTCGCGCATGTCCCGGAGCTCTACCTTCCTCGCCCCAGCCTTCATAAGATCTCGAGAAAGAAGCTCCGCCAGTATCGATTGTTCCTTTAGAGTCACGTCGAGATCCAGCCGTACTCCAGAGACGTCTTGGATATTCTCCAAAGGAAAGCTCGGCATTCGACTCAACTTCTCCCTCAACGTGTCTCGTGTTTTTACACGAGAACCCAGGAAGTATGTATCTGAATCTGGCTCCACAATCGAGTCTGAACTCAGCGTCAACCGATTATCAAGTTGTGCCATGGTCTGACCTGCTTTTTGAATTATCGCATCACACAGGGCTGATTGCTGGTCCAAGAACAGACCAAACCGTTCCTCATCAACCGCTTCTCCATTCCGTAACGCACTTCCTATTCGATGTACTTGTCTCTTACTAAACGTCGTCGGCTTGTGTTCCAAGAACCTCAAGGTTCCCCCTTCTTCGATAATGGCAACCCCCAAGACGAAGTGTTGCCTGTAGCTCCAGACACCCTTGCTAGACCGCGTGCGTGCGGACGTGCATTCCCCCACCTCTTGGATGCCTGCTCTAAAGAATACGAGGGCGACCGGACATCAACACCACAATGTCGCTCATGCGTTCGATGGTCAATTTCAAACGCACACCCCAGAAGTCAAGAGAAGACACACCCCACCTTCAGCTTTGCCATACTTAACGCATGACTTCGCTAGAAACTTGTGCCAGCGACTGGGCGGAAACAATTGCGGCCGCACTCGAGCGCGAATTCCCCGCCGCGATGCACCACACAAGCGCTTCCACAGAAGACTGCGACGTGCGCCCCGCAAGCTGCACCCCAGTTTCTACGGTTGTTTCAACTGGCACTCCAGCGTCCACATGCAGTACTCAGGCACGCTACTAAACGAGATTCTCGGTCCCGAGTCTCCCAAAGAACTTTCTGCGCTTCTCGACGATCGCCTCAGCACAGAAGCCCTCACCACGGAATACAACTACCTCCTTGCCCACCCCGGATATGAAATACCCTATGGGCGCGCCTGGCTGCTGCAGCTAGCCGTCATCCGGCCCAGCGAAGCGATGGACAAGCTCGTAGAGCTCACCGCACAGCACTGCCGCGACTGGCTCGACTCACTCAACCAACCGGTGCGACACGGTATGCATTCCAATACAGCCTTCAATCTTTTCCTCATTCTCGAGGCCGCGGAGAAACTCGGGCTGGAATCGCTGGCAAGCTCGGTGCGCGAGGCTGCTGCCCGCCTTTTTGGCGACGACCACAACTACTCGCTCGAATGGGAGCTGTCTGGGCACGATTTCCTGTCCAACGGGCTATCGGAAGCGCTGCTCATGTCGCGCGTGCTGCCAGACTTCCCACACTGGTTCGACGGCTTTCTTCCCCACCGCGCCAAAGCTTTGGACTTTCTTACACAAATCCCTGAGGTGCTCGACCCAACCGATGGCCGCCTATCCCACCTCTACGGCTTGGCACTGACCAGGGCATGGATGCTGGTTGAGCTCGCCGAGCATTTCGACGCTTCCGTCCTGTCACGCGCTCACACACTCGCGGTCAGTGCGCACCCGCAGCTTGTCGACGGCCACTTCATGTCCACCCACTGGCTCATCACCTACGCACTTCGTTTTCAGCTCGCAGTTGAGGGAAGGCCCGTGAGTGAGCTTCGGTAGCAAGTAAATCCCGACGAGTACCTACGGAATGGTTACTGAGCCAGTAGTACTGTAATTTTCTAATCATCATTCTTCTCAGGAGCTCACTATGGATTCTCGCCACTCGGCGCAGCGCGATAGCTACCGCCTGCCAGAAGAAGGGATCCGTATTGATCTACGAGCTGAGCGCGCACGCCGCCGCAGCTCCGCCCAGGATCACAAGGGCACTACTCCCGAGCGCCCTTCCTACCGCCCGCGACGCCGCCCCAGCCAAGAACGGTTAGCTTCTTCCTCTTCGACCGCTACCCCTTCACGACGATCCGCTTCCCCACCGGCACCTGCCCAACAAACGCCAACACGAACAGCGCCGACGAGAAAGCAAGGAACTTCACCACGGCGCCACGCAGCGCGCCATCGCCAGCCTGTCAGCCGTCGCGGGATGGGGGTCCTCCTGATTCTGGCGTTGGTTATCGTCGGTATTGTCGCCGCGCTCAAGTTCAATAAGGAGCCAGAAACACCCGCGCCGCAACCCGCCGACGTAGTCACGGAACCCGCCGCAGTCATCGAACCCTCCCCAGCGGTGGAGATATACATCCCGACAATTGATGTGCGCGCAGAGTTTGAAGAAGGCTCCTGCCGAGTCAAAGACAACAAGATCAATCCGGACTCGATGAATAAAGCTTGTACCTACACCGCGGAGGATAAGCCGTATTCACTCCCCGGTACGGATGCGCAGGACGTCGTAGTGGTCGCCGGACATACCGGAGCGGGAGTACCAGCGGTGTTCAATAACCTCTATGACGGTAGCGCCAACGAGCACAAAGCCTCTGTGGGCGACAAGTTGTACCTGCGCACGCAGAACTCCGGCGAGCAATGGTTGGTATACACAGCAACAGATCTGCACGATCCGTCGAAGGACGGCCTTGAGCAGGATGAAAGCATCTGGGGCACCGATGCCCAGCCCGGTCGCCTTCTCACCATCAGCTGCATCCAGCCGGCCAACCCTTTGGCTGCTGCGGTGCGCAATGCCGTGGTGGGATGGCAGTTTGAGGGCGTAACCGAATCTCCCGACCCCGCCGCAGAACAGCGCTAAGCCCGGTGCAGCATCCCCCGTTCAGGGGGATTTCCACCACAACACCCAGATATCGAACATTTTCGCAGCTCAATAGACTTCACAGTTCTTATTCTTGCAGGTTAACGCGCCTTGCAGCGTCGCGGTTGAAGGCCTCAACCCACCGAACATGTCACCCGTCTGGCACGAAAAGCATCCGCCATGTTACGGGGCAACATTTCGAAACCCTTGTGACTAATGTGAAAGTTGTGGCTATTGTGGTTCACGTCGGGTTGAATCCCTCTCACATACCTCACAAACCCCGCAAGGAGAAGCTTATGAAGCGCATCAACCGCACCCTGACCGCAGCCGTTCTGGCTGGTTCCCTCGCACTGGGCGGCACCGCAGTCGCCTCTGCCCAGATCCCGGCTCCGGCTGAGCTCACGGTCGATGGCGTCACCTACCAGAAGCAGGCCGACGGCAGCTACAAGAGCACCAACGATCTCGGCGGTGCCACCACCCTGACCGCCGAGCAGGCGCAGTTCGCTTGGGAGAATTCGCCAGAGTACCAAGAGCTCCTAAAGGAAACGTCGAACGAAGGTGAAAACCCAGCCGAGGGTGAAGCCCCAGAAGGTAACGAAGAGGGCTCCACCGACGGCGAAGGCTCCGCCAACGACGGCGAAGGTTCCACCAACGAGGGTGAAGGCTCCACCAACGAGGATCCCTCTTCCAGCGAGTCTGACTTCGACAAGAAGCAGCTGGCCTGGCTGGCTCTGCCGGCTGCCCTCGTCATCGGTGGTGTGACCTGGTACCTGGCCAAGGATGGCAAGACCTACGTGAAGTCCCAGGAGGCTGCACAGAAGGACGCTCCGACCGCTGAGGAGAAGGCCGCTTCCGAGCAGATGCTGCAGGAGAACAAGGACGAGGTCATCGCCCAGGGCGGCCAGCTTGCTGACAGCACTGCTGCTCAGACTCCGGCACAGGCTCCGGCGCAGTCCCGCGGTATCTCCGCTGAGACCGGCTCCAACACCGTTGCCCGCGCCCTCGCTGCACTGGCGTTCGCAGCCATGATCGCTGCTGGTGCTGCCGTTGCTCGCCGCAAGCTCGTCTTCTAAGGAGACCTCTAGGCCGCAGGCCAACTAACAACTCGCTCCGCGTTCCCCAGCCCTCTCATCCAGTGGGCGAAGGAGCGCGGTTTCGCGCGTTTTACTCCACATAACTCCCCCGCCAACACTGCTCACCACCGCAACGCAACCTGGAATATTCGTAGGAGTTTGCATAGAGCACGTCAAAAAATCATCCAGACCATTGACCTAGCTCACATGCCTATGGTTAATATGTAGTGAGTCGAAACTAGCTAACGGTGGCAACATCGGCTGACATCGACTATCCAAGAACACGTATATCTATTCCCAGGAGAAGAAACATGAAGCGCATCTCCCGTAACCTGACCGCCGCAGCACTGGCCGGCGCCCTGACCCTCACCGGCCTCACCGCCGCCAACGCAGAGGAGCCCAACACCCAGACCGGCTCTTCCATCACCTCCAACGAAGGCAAGGGCGACCAAGGCAGCAGCAACGAGGGTGACCAGGGCAGCAGCGACAAGGATGGATCCTCCGCTGACCTCAAGGGCAAGCTGTCCTCTGAGGATGGCAAGCCGACCGACCTCGGCATCGCCGCCATCGTCCTCGGCGTTGTTGGTGCATTGGCAGCAATCGGCCCGGCCGCCGCACAGGCACTGGGCATCAAGCTCCCGTTCTAATTCAAGGCTTCTACACCTAAGCTTTTGAAGGCGCCACACTATCGGCGCCAGATAGCAGCACCCCCATCACGTTCGCGATGGGGGTGCTTTCACTTCCCACAACGGCAAAGATGAGGGACACACTTCACAAAGTGACGTGATGCGGGCTACACTAGTCACCCATAGATTGTTCAACAATTCGGGAACTATAGAAGAGGTGTCCTCCTGCTATGAGCGCGCTGCACATAGACCTCAACGCTGACCTCGGCGAGACTACCGCCGGCAACCCCGTGGCCGATGACGCCGCGATGCTCCAGCTCGTCTCCTCCGCCAACGTCGCCACCGGCTTCCACGCCGGCGATCCGCACTCCATCGCGGGAACGCTGAAGGCGGCCGCAGAAGCAGGAGTTACCGTCGGCGCGCACGTTGGTTATAACGACCCAGCAGCATTCGGCCGTCGCTTCATCGATTACGCCCCTGCGGAGCTTGCCGACGAAGTCACCTACCAAATCGGTGCCCTCCAAGCCTTGTCCCAGGCCAACGGGACACAGGTGGCCTACGTGAAGCCGCACGGCGCGATGTACAACACCATCGTCCACCACGAGGCCCAGGCCCACGCGGTTATCGACGGCATCAAGGCCTTCGGAGATCTGCCCGTCATGCTGCTGCCCGGCGGCGTCGCCGTCGACATCGCCGAGAAGAAGGGACTCACCGTCATCCGCGAGGCCTTCGCTGACCGCAACTACAACCCCGATGGCACGCTTGTCTCTCGACGAGAGGCGAATGCGGTGATGGGTGATGAGGGGGACGTCGTCAAGCGCGTCCTCGAAGTCGCCGAAACCGGATCCATTACCGCCATCGATGGCTCCGTGCTCAACGTGGATGCCCAGTCGGTGTGCACGCACGGTGATTCGCCCGGTGCGGTAGAACTGCTGCGCGGCGTCGTGAAGGAACTGCAGGCGCGCGGAATTGAGATTCGGAGCGCCATCTGATGCAGATTCACCCCGTAGGAACACGCGCGCTGCTCATCGAGCTGGAGGACTTGTCCCAGGTCATGGCGTGGCACGCGGCGCTCGACGCTAATCCGCTCAAGGACCAAGTCGATGCAATCGCCGCCGCCACCACCTTGCTGCTGACCTTTGCCACGCCGAATTCCGCCGCCGCAGCCGCTGAGAAGCTGCAGGACTTCCACCCCACCGCGCAGGCGGGCGAGGATCCGCGCTTTGTGGAGATCGACGTTCTCTATGACGGCGAGGACCTCGAGGAGGCCGCCGAATTGATGGGCATGTCGCGCGAGGGCCTCATTGACTGGCATACCTCCACCGAGTGGCTCGCTGCTTTTGGCGGTTTCGCCCCCGGCTTTACGTACTGCACCCCGGCTGACCCGGCACAGAACTTCGACATCGAGCGCCGCGCCACCCCGCGCACCGCGGTGCCGGCCGGTGCCGTCGGAATCGCCGGCGGTTTCTCCGCGGTCTACCCCAGGGTCTCCCCCGGCGGCTGGCAGCTGCTGGGCACCACGTCGACCCCGATGTGGGAATCTGACGCCCACCCGCCGGCACTGGTCCAGCCCGGTGACCGCGTGCGCTACCGTGCGGTGAGTTCACTGCCCGACGTGGTCTCTACCACGCCTTTTGGTCGCCGTACCCCCGCGCGCTTGCCGCGCTTGGAAGTCCTCGATGCCGGCCTGCTCACCCTCTTTCAGGATCAGGGCCGCCCCGGCCGCGGCAACTTGGGCGTCACTCCTTCGGGCGCAGCAGACTTGGCGGCGGCTGCGACGGCCAACGTCGCGGTGGGCAACCCCCGCGGTGCCACCGTGCTGGAGAATATCGGTGGCATTCGCCTGCGCGCGCTGACCGACGCCGTCGTGTGCGTCACCGGCGCCCAATCCCGCGTGCTTCTCGACGATATGCCGGTACACCTCGCACGCCCGGTGCTCGTCACCGCTGGTTCGACGGTGACCGTGGATCCCGCGACGGTGGGCCTGCGCAGCTACATTGCTATCCGCGGTGGCATCGTGGCGGATGCGGAGCTGGGGTCGGCCTCCACTGACGTGCTTTCTGGGCTGGGACCTGCACCGGTGCGACTGGGCGATGTCATTGGTGTCCTCCCCCGCTCCACCGCGATGACCGATGCGCAGCTGAGCAACCCGATGCGCGTTCGCGAAGGCGCGCACGGACAGACCGAGGGTGTGCTGCGCTGCGTGCTCGGACCGCGCGATGACTGGTTTACTCCCGAAAGCCTGGAGGCATTCTTGGCTACGGAGTGGACCGTTACTGCACAGTCCAACCGCGTGGGCGTGCGTCTGGTCGGCCCGGAGGGATCCGTGTCTTTGGGCCGCGCCCGCGAGGGCGAGCTGCCCTCGGAGGGCATGGTCGCAGGCTCCGTCCAGGTCCCACCGAGCGGTGAGCCCGTGATTTTCCTCCGCGATCACGCCGTGACCGGCGGCTACCCGGTCATCGCCACCGTCCTTGAAGAAGATATTGATATCGCCGCACAGCTCCCGCCGGGGGCGACGGTCCGCTTTGAACTCGCTTAAACACTAGTAAAGGAACACCCACCCATGATCTCTGCAGTCCTTATTGCTAACCGCGGCGAGATCGCCGTCCGTATTGCCCGCACCGCGCGTGACCTGGGCATCCGCTCCATCGCCATTTACTCCGAAGCCGATGCCGGCGCCCTGCACACCCAGGTGGCTGATGAAGCCTATGCCCTGCCCGGCAACTCCGCAGCGGATACCTACATGAACATCCCGGCGCTGCTCGATATCGCCGTGCGCGCCGGCGCCGACGCCATCCACCCCGGCTACGGTTTCCTCTCGGAGAATGCGGACTTCGCCCGCACCGTGGCGGAGGCCGGCCTGACGTGGATTGGTCCCTCGCCGGAATCCATCGAGCTGCTCGGTGACAAAATTGCCGCGCGCCGCGTGGCCGAAGAGGTCGGTGCCCCGCTGGCACCGGGTACCTCAGACCCCATTGATGATTGGCAGGAGGCCCGCGCCTTCGCTGAGGAACACGGCCTGCCTATCGCGATTAAGGCTGCCTACGGCGGCGGTGGACGCGGCCTCAAGGTGGTGGAGAACCTCGAGGACATCGAGGCGGCCTTCAACTCCGCCGGCCGCGAAGCCAAGGAGGCCTTCGGGCGCGCGGAGTGCTACGTGGAGAAATTCCTGACTCACCCGCGCCACGTGGAGGCGCAGATTCTGGCCGATACGCACGGCAACGTCGCCGTGCTGGGCACCCGCGATTGCTCCACGCAGCGCCGCTTCCAGAAACTCATCGAGGAGGCCCCGGCGCCTGCGCTTAGCGACGAACAGCGCACCGGCATCCACGAAGGTGCCCGCGCCATCTGCGCGAAGGTCGGCTACACCGGTGCTGGCACCGTCGAGTACATCGTCTCCGAGGATGGCACGATCTCCTTCCTCGAGGTCAACACCCGCGTGCAGGTGGAGCACCCGGTGACCGAAATGGTTACGGGCGTGGACATCATCGCCGAGCAGTTCCGCATTGCCTCCGGCGAACCCCTCTCCTTCGTGTCCGCTTCTTCGTCCTCGTCTTCGTACGATGCGTCAGCATCGGACCCTGTGTCGAACGGCCACGCCTTCGAGTTCCGCATCAACGCCGAGGACATCCTCAACGGCTTCGCTCCCTGCCCGGGCACCGTCGTGCGTTTTGAGCCGCCAACGGGCCCTGGCATCCGCGTTGATTCAGGCGTGCGCTCCGGTTCCATCGTGCCGCCCTACTATGACTCGCTCGTGGCCAAGCTCCTGGTGTGGGGGCCGACCCGCGAGATCGCGCTGAAGCGCGCGCAGCAGGCCCTCCAGGAATTCGATATCGACGGTGTTCGCACCGTGCTGCCCTTCCACCGCGATATGGTCTCCTCCCAGGTCCTCGTGGACCATGGCGACGCCGATGCCGCGGCCGGCATCTACACCGACTGGCTCGACCATAACTACCGTCCCTCCGCGGAGGCCACGAGCGCCACCGTTCCGGTGGAGGCTATCTACGCGCAGCGAACCCGCGTGGCGCTGGAAATCGACGGCAAGCTGGTCAGCGTGGGCTTCCCCACGGAGATGTTGTCGCAGGGGCCGGTGAAGGGGGCGTCGGCAAGCGCGGCGTCTGGGGCCAGCGGCAGCGGCAACGAAGTGACCTGCCCCTACGAGGCCAACCTCGTGGCATGGAATGTAGAAGACGGCGAGGCCGTCGAGGAAGGCCAGGCCATCGCCACGATCGAGGCCATGAAGATGGAATCCGCGGTCAAGGCTCCGGCCGCGGGCAAGCTAAGCCGTGTGGCAAAGGAAGGCTCGAGGTTGGAACCGGGCGCGGTAATCGCCACGATTTCTTAAGCGGCGGGCTACTGTAAGTCGCATGCTTGCAGATTCCGTCGCCTCCGCGCTCCGCGCCGCCATCTCCGAGGGCGAGTACATGCCCGGACAGCAGCTCAGTGAGGTCCGCGCGGCCGAGCGCTTCGAGTGCTCCCGCAACACGTTGCGGGAGTCTTTCGCTATGCTCGCTTCCGAGCGAATCGTGGAGCGCATCCCGCACAGGGGCGTGTTCATTGCCACCCCGGATGCCGATTTCGTGCGCGATCTTTATCTGGCGCGCGCCGCCATCGAACCGGCCGCGGCGCGCTATGCCACCTTCGAAGACCCGGGCGAGCTGGTGCGGCTGACTGAATCCGCCGTGCTTAACGACGCTCCCCGCCCCCTCATCAACCAGCGCTTCCACAAACAGCTGGTCGCCGGCTTGGGCTCGCCGACGCTGGACCGCTCCATGTCGCACCTGCTGGCGCGAATGCGCTTGACCTTTTTGTTGACGCTGGAGCGCTACCCGCAGATTCACGATAACCACGTGCAGGCCAACATCGACTTGGCCCACCTCATCAAGCAAGGCGAGCGTGATGCCGCCGCCGATGCCTGCCGCGCGGACTTGATGCGCGCGATGGAATCGATCCTCCGGGTCCTTTAGTTTCCGAGTCCTCTAGCTGCGTCTGCGCTCCTGTTAGCCGGTTCCACCCGCGCGAAACTGCTCGGCCCACATGGTTCTAGTGAGACGGTTCGGGTCAAAAGGTTCGTTTACCCCCAAGTGAACCATGTACGCATTCACAGAGGGTTTGTTTGCCCCCAAACAAACCCTCTGACCAGAACCATATGAGTGAAACCACGTATCGGCGTCATGAGAGCTTGAGGAAAACGCCACCGAACCGGGGCTCAGGGAATGAGGAAATCGCGGTCCGGGATGTCGGTGACGAGCATCTTACCTGGGGCGTGCGTGATGGCCAGGCTGGGCCGCGAGTTCATCACGATGGCCTGCGGGGTCACGCCGCACGCCCAGAAGACCGGGATTGCGCCCTCAGGAATGTCGACGGCTTCGCCGAAATCGGGCTGCGATAGGTCTTCGATGCCGATGGCAGCCGGGTCGCCCACGTGAACTGGGGCGCCATGGACTCCCGGATAGCGGGAGGTGATGCGGACGGCATCGGACACCTGGCTCGCGGGAATGGGACGCATGGAGACCACCATCGGCCCAGAGAAGACTCCAGCCGGCGCGCAGGGAGTTGAAGTGCGGTACATCGGCACGTTGCGGCCCTGATCGATGTGGGCGATGGAAATGCCGTTTTCCACAAGCGCGTTCTCAAAGGTGAAGGAACAACCAATGAGGAAGGAGACGATGTCGTCGGAGTAGAAGGGGGAAGCGTCGCCAAGCGTCTGCGTGAGCTGGCCGTCCTCGTAGATGTTGTAGGCGGGGATGTCGGTGCGGATATCGCCGTCCCGAATGAGGTCGGAGGTGAACTGCCCAGCCTCCAGCACGCCAACGATGGGGCACGGCTTGGGGTTGCGCTGCGCGAAGAGCAGGAAGTCAAAGGCGTACTCCTGCGGCAAAGCGATGAGGTTGGCCTGCATGAAGCCGCGGGCATGGCCGGCGGTGGTGGTCATGTCGTGGGCGCGGGCGAAGGCGCGCACTTCTGCGGGAGTCTGCATCATGCCCATAGGTTAACGATTCCCGAGATGGACTTAACGCCGATGAAGATTTCCAACAGCAGCGCCAGGACACCAGCGATGAGCAGCCACTTCGGTTGCTTGACGCCGTGAGTGAGGTCGTGGCGCTTGAACGCCACCCACATGACCATGGCGAAAGCGATGGGCAGGATGATGCCATTGAAGGCGCCCGCGAAGATGAGGAGTTTCTGCGGTGCGGAATTAAGAATGCCAAAGAGAATTGCGCAGACCACAATGAAGCCGACAGTAAGGAAGTTGCGGGTCCGCGAGCTGACCTTCTGGGTGGTCACAAAGGTGATGGAGGTGTAGGACGCGCCGATGACGGAGGACAGGCCGGCCGCGAAAAGGACGACGCCGAAGGCGCGGAGACCGAACTCACCGGCGGCTTGGCGGAAGGCATCGGCGGCCGTGTTGTCCTCAGAGAGGGCAACGCCCGTGGCGACGACGCCCAGGACCGCGAGGAAAAGCAGCACACGCATGATGCCGGTGACGATGATGCCGAGGACAGAGGTCTTGGTAATCGCATTGACGTTTTCCGGGCCGGACAGTCCGGAGTCAATGAGGCGGTGCGCACCGGCGAAGGTGATGTAGCCGCCCACGGTGCCACCAATGAGGGTGGTGATGACGAAGAAGTCAACGCTTTCTGGCATGACGGTGTTCTTCAACGCCTCACCCACCGGCGGCTGAGAGACAATCGCCACGTAGAGCATGAGCAGAATCATGATGGCGCCCAGCGCCGCAACGATGCGGTCGAGCGCGACGCCGGCTCGCTTCGACAAGAAGATGAAGATGGCGATGGCGGAAGCAATGAGGCCGCCGATGCGGGCATCGATGCCCAGCAGGGCGTTAAGACCCAAGCCCGAGCCAGCGATGTTGCCGATGTTAAAGACCATCCCGCCGATGAAGACGAGAATGGCGAGGAACCATCCGAGGCCAGGCAGAACAGTATTACCCAGCTCGTTGGCACGCATGCCGGAGATAGCGAGCACGCGCCACACGTTGAGCTGGATGGCGATGTCGACGATGATCGACAGCGCAATGGCGAAGGCGAAGGCCGCGCCCATCTGCACGGTGAAGACGGAGGTTTGGGTCAAAAAGCCGGGGCCGATGGCGGAGGTGGCCATGAGGAACATGGCGCCGGCCATGGCGCCGATGCCCTTAGGGGCCTGGGCTTCTTGCGGCGCGTTCTGGGCGGCTTCTTGGGAAGCGGAGGATTTGGTGGGGTCCGAACTCATTGTTGGGCATCTTTCGTGACGAAGGTCGCATTAAACGTTGGTGAAAGCATAGGGGTTGTTGAACAATCTGTAAACAGCGCGGGGGTGGCGCACGTTACACCCCATCAAAACTGAATGCCCCCACACACCCCCGCAAGACGACACCATTGCGCCCCTCCAAAAAGTGACCTAGGATACTAATTTAACTAATTATCATTCGTATTCTCCACGGAGGAACCATGACGCAGGACATCTACATTGCGGGTGCAGCACGCTTGCCCATCGGCAAATTTGGTGGAAGCCTTTCTAAATTTTCACTGATCGAACTTGGCTCTCTCGCGGCCGACGCGGCGATTGACCGTTCGGGCCTAAAAGGTGAAGATCTAGACACCGCCGTCGCCTCCAACGTCATGCCCGTCGTGCCGAAGGACCTCTACCTTTCGCGGACCATTGCCAAGAACGTCGGTATGCCGGACTCCTCCACCGCCATGGGTGTCAACCGCCTCTGCGGCTCCGGTGTGCAGGCAGTCATCAGCGCGGCACAGCTACTGCAGTCTGGCGACGGCTCCTTAGCCCTTGCCGTCGGTGTGGAATCAATGAGCAACGCCCCCTACTCCGTCGAAGGAGCGCGCTTTGGCAAGCGCATGGGCGACGGCAAGCTGTACGACTGGCTCACCGGCGCACTATCGTGCCCCTTCGGCACCGGCCACATGGGTGTCACCGCAGAAAACGTCGCTGCGGATAACAACATCTCCCGCGAGCGCCAGGACGAGTTCGCCGCAGAGTCCCAGGAGCGCGCCGCCAAGGCCCGCGCGGAGGGCGTGCACGCGGAAGAAATCGTCCCCGTCGGCGAGCTTGACTTTGATGAGGGGGTGCGGGAGACGAGCGTCGAGAAGCTGGCGAAGCTCAAGCCGGTCTTCGTTAAAGATGGAACCGTCACCGCCGGTAACGCCTCCGGCATCAACGATGGTGCGGCAGCCGCCGTGCTGGCCACCGCGGAGGAAGTAACCAAGCGCGGCCTAGACCCGCTGGCGAAGATTGTGTCCTGGTCCATCGCGGGTGTGGACCCGACGCGCATGGGTATCGGCCCCATCGCTGCAGTCCCGAAGGCGCTGAAAAAGGCCGGTTTGAGCCTAGAGGATATCGACCTCATCGAGTCCAACGAGGCCTTCGCAGCCCAGGCCATCGCCGTGCAAGACCAGCTGGGCTTCGACCCGGCGAAGACGAATATCTACGGCGGTGCCGTCGCGCACGGCCACCCGGTCGGCGCCACGGGCGTCATCCTGCTGACCAAGCTGGCTTATGCGCTGCGCCGCCAAGGCAAGCGCTACGGCCTGGTCACCATGTGCATCGGCGGCGGTCAGGGAATCGCCATGATTATTGAGAACGGAGCGAAATAAATGAGCATCACCAAGGTAGCCGTTATCGGCGCCGGTTCCATGGGTTCCGGCATCGCAGCACTCTGTGCATCCGCGGGCATGGACGTCGTGCTGCTGGACCAGGACGCGGAGGGCGCCCAGCGCGGCGTCGATATCC
The DNA here is from genome assembly GCF_046895345.1 of Corynebacterium aurimucosum. Lineage (GTDB taxonomy): Bacteria > Actinomycetota > Actinomycetes > Mycobacteriales > Mycobacteriaceae > Corynebacterium > Corynebacterium aurimucosum_G. Next base: position 1,595,988 of record NZ_CP160096.1, read on the forward strand.
AGCTCAAGCGCAAAGGTTTCCACCTGCCGGAGTTTGCACAGCGCGTGACCGCCAGCGATGATTACGCGCTGTTGGAGGACCGCGAATGGGTCATCGAAGCCATCTTCGAGGACCTCGACGCAAAGCACTCCCTCTATAAGGCCATCGAACCGCACCTGTCCGCGGATGCTCTGTTGAGCTCCAACACCTCGACCCTGCCGCTGGCTTCGCTTCTCGAAGGTGTTGCGGAATCCCGCCGCGACAAGTTCGCCATCACGCACTTCTTCAATCCACCGAAGGTCATGCGGCTGGTGGAGCTCATCGCTTCTGGAGAGACCGAGGACACGCTGCGCACGACCATCGAGCAAACCCTGGGCAAGATTGCTCTCGAGTGCCGCGATACGCCCGGTTTTATTGCGAACCGCGTGGGTTGCTACTGGATGGCCGCCGGCGTCGCCCGCGCCCGCGAGTTCGACATAAACTACGAGCTTGCCGACGCTGCCTTCGGCCGCGCCTTCGGCATCCCGCGCACCGGTATTTTCGGGCTGCTCGATTACATCGGATTGCAGCTGGTCAAGCCGATCTGGAAGTCCCTGGAGACGGCCCTGCCGGCAGGCGATCCGCTTTTGGACGTACCCCTCGGCGATGACGCGTTCATCGAGGGCCTCGTTTCTCGGGGGCTGTCCGGCCGCACCGGTGAGGGTGGCTTCTACCGGGGCCGAAACGAGGTCATCAACTCCTCTTACGAGTACGTACCCCGCTCTCAGCCCTCCGATCCTGTCGTGGGCCTCAAGGATCCGCGTGAGGTCATGGAGACCGACTCCCCCGGCGGCCGCTTCGCCCGCGCCGTCTTCCTCGACACGCTGGCCTACTGCTGCGAGGTTGCACCTGAGATTGCTGAGCACGTGGGCCTCATCGACGAGGGCCTGACCTTGGGCTTCGGCTGGAAGAAGGGCATTTTCGCGCTTGCCGACGCCATCGGCATCGACTGGGTCGCCTCCGCCTACGGCTCCAACGTTCCGGCCTTGGTCTCCGCCGCGGCTTCGGCGGGCGGTTTCTACGGCAAGGACTCGGTGCTCTCCTCAACAGGTTCACGCCAGGAGCTCGCGCCTCGCGAGGGCGTCGTGACCTTGGCTTCCTTGGATACGGAGACCATCGTTTCTCTGGATGCGGGCGCTGTCCACGCGGTATCCACGTCTGCTGGCCGTATCGGCATCATCGACCTGCATACGCCGATGAATTCGCTGCCGACTCCGGCCCTCGAGGTCATCCGCGCCGGTCTGGGAGCTGCGATCTCGGAGAATCTTGTGGCGCTGGTGATTGCAAACGACAAACCGGTCTTCAGCGCGGGTGCGGATCTTGCCTCCATCGCGGCCGCAGGTGAATCGGGTTCAGCTTCGCGCGTCGAATCATTGATTGCGGATGGCTCGAAGACCTTGCGTGCGCTCAAGTTTGCTCCGGTACCGGTAGTGGCGGCTGTGCGTGGCGTTGCCTTGGGTGGTGGCTTCGAAACCGCTTTGGCCTGCGACCGCATCGTGGCTCACGCCGATACGCGCCTGGGCTTCCCGGAACGCACCGTGGGCCTCTACCCCGGTTGGACGGGCACTATCTCCTCGCTGGAGCGCCTGGCGGCCGCCGGTATTGAGGACTACTACCAGAAAGCCTTCGACTTCATCGCCTCAGCGCGCAACTTCTCCTCCGCTTTTGAAGCCCAGAAGGCTGGCTTCCTCTCTGCGGACGACGTGGTGCTCATGTCCTTCGACCACGTCTTGGCCCGCGCCCTGCTCGAGGCCGCGGACCTGGCTGCCTCCTACACCCCGCCTGCCGATGAGCAGATTGAGATGTACTCCGGCTCCCCCGCCTTGGACCGCGACTGGCCTATTGAGGGCACCACCGACAATGACCACGTCATCGCGGCCAAGCTCGCCGAGATGTACACCGCTCCCGCGTCCTCCTCATCCGCCGCTGCTCCTGACTCCAGCTCCACCCCGGCTTCCTCCAGCTCCACCCCGGCTTCCTCCAGCTCCACCCCGGCTTCCTCCAGCTCCGCTCCGGCTTCCTCCAGCTCCGCTCCGGCTTCGCTGAGCTTCACCGAGTTCTGCGAGCGCGAAGTGGAGTTCGACGTGCCGCTAGTCCTCCTCCCAGCAAACGTGGAGCGCGCCAAGCACATGGCCGCGACCCGCAAGCCCCTCAACAACTAGCCTCGGCCGCTTCCGCTTCCCAACCCCGCTCCCTTTTCCGGAGCGGGGTTTCTCCTTGTTCGTTGCGACCTGGACCGGCAATTGACAGGCAAGTTTACGCTGGTCATTTGCAAGTTTGAGCTCGGTATTCTCTTTACAACTTTTAGCCTTGCACATGGTTCCACTCAAAAGGCATTAGTCACATGGTTTACTTGCCCCCAAGTAAACCATCTAGGCGTTTACAAACGGTTCGTTTGCCCCCAAACAAACCTTCTCACTAATGCCTTCTGAATGAAACCATCTGGCAGCGCCCTCGTGCTGACAAGAAAGCTCGTTAGGCTGAACGAGGTTGCACGGTGTTTAACGCACCGCGCACCTCGTTAAGAACCTGTTCTCGGTTCTGGAGAAGATCCCGTGGTGAGTAACGCAGCACGATGTATCCGAGATTCTGAAGGTATTTTTCTCTTTGCCGCTCAGCCCGTATCACCGCTTCGGTAGCCTTTCCGTAGGTCGCTCCGTCGTACTTCACAGCACCGTCTATTTCCATGATGACTTTGCCGTTGATAAGCAAGTCCGGCCGATACCCACCCTGAAGCTCTGGCTGAACCACGAGTTTCTTTCCCAGACCTTCCACAATCAACATGCCGCGCGCATAGGACTCATAGGGAGATTCAGCGAGGGCGGTGGCATGCGCAACCGCTCTCCTAGCCTGAGCAGCACCTTTTACACGGCCCATTGCCGTGATCATTGACCGTAATTCGTCAACGCTAACGAGTCGTTTGCGCAAAGCGGAGTCAACAGCCATCAGCCCTTCCTCAAACGTCGCAAGCCGCGCGACGTCGATGCAGGTGCGCGCAACCGACGTGCACCGAAGCCCGAAGCGCTCCATAATGTCTGAGGCTGGCAACCACATTTTTCGGTACATCACCTTGCTATCCCATTGCCGTCGTGGCGGGACTGTTTTGGATTGCCGTGCTAGAACAACCTGTGCGTCCCGAGACGACAGCGTCCACAAGCCCAACAGTTTGGCCGCAGATCTTTCCACGAGAACTGAACGATGAGCGCTACGGCCGAAGGCAACGATGTCAAAGAGATGGCGTTGGTAGTAAGGAAGAGTTGAATAGTACTCGCTGTTTATAGCGTAACGCGAGGTGAGGCGAATAAGTTCACCTGAAGCAAGCTGTTTCCACACGGGGTGGTTGTTTGAAAGGGGCCGGAGGTAAATGAGGTGTGAATCGTCAATCATGCCTCCATCATCATGGCTTCCAGCCCTCAAAGCTACGGTCGATTCCCCGCCTGTGGATAACTTCGACTCATCCGTCTCATTGGCTGATCCTTCAACAAAGTAATCCACAAGGTTCCACTCACACGGCTTCACTCAGAAGTCTCTAGTCAAAAGGATCGTTTGCACCCAAGTAAACCTTCTAACAGCACAAAGAAGGTTCGTTTGCCCCCCAAACAAACCTTCTCACTAATGCCTTCTGAGCAGAACCATCTTCGACCGCTCACGGCGGTTCCAACAGAGGCCTCCCCACTAGGACTCGAACCTAGAATGACCACGATGATGGGAAAAGATGGGCACCCGCACAGTGAAATAGGGCCACTTCGAATCGCTACTTGTAGGCCGAGAAGCCCGTAATCTTCTTACCCATGATGAGGGACTGCACGGTATCCGTGCCCTCGTAGGTGTGCATGGCCTCGATGTCCGCGAAATGGCGAGCAATGTCATTTTCCAGCAAAATGCCGACACCACCGAGCATGTCACGGGCGTCGGCGGCGATGCGGCGAGCAGCACGCGTGTTATGGAGCTTCGCCGCCGAAGCCTGCTCCGGTGCCAACGTGCCAGCATCCTCGCGCTGGGAGACCTCACGGCAAGTGAGCATCATCTGGCTAAGGTCGAGGACCATGTTGGCCAAACGCTGCTGAATAATCTGCGCCTTCGCCAACTCCCGACCAAATTGCACTCGCTCCAGCACATAAGAGCGGGCAATCTCATAGCAGGCCACCGCCGAGCCCAACGCCATCCAAGACACACCAATGCGAGTCGCAGTCAGAACACGCGACACATCCTTGAAGCTCCGACAGCCCGGAAGCTGGTTGGCGGCGGGAATGCGGCAATCAGTCAAGGTGATGTGCGCCTGGTGGATGGCGCGCAGGGAAAGCTTTCCCTCAATGACAGTCGCCGAGTAGCCCTCCGTCTCCTGCGGCACGATGAAGCCACCCACGTTGCCATCCTCCATGCGCGCATAGATGATCGTGATGCCGCCGGAAGCGCCGTTGCCGATCCACTTCTTTTCGCCGTTGAGAACCCACTCATCGCCGTCGCGCACCGCGGTGGTTTCCAAAGCGATGGAGTCCGAACCATGAGCGGGCTCGGTAAGGCCGAAGGCACCCAACAAAGAGCAAGAAGCCATCTGCGGCAAGTACGAAGCCTGCTGTTCCGGAGAACCAAGCATCGAAATTGAGCGCATGGCCAGCCCCGCCTGCACCGCAATCACCGTGCCCATCGAAGCATCGGCACGCGTGACTTCCATGAGCGTCAAGCCAGCGCCAAGCGTGGACATCTGTTCATGGCCTTCCACCGAAAGCCCATCGGTCATCACGTCCAGCTCCCCCAGACGCTGAACCAAGTCCAGCGGATACTCCGCGGCCTGCCAGTGCCGGTTAATCACCGGGTCGGAGTAGTCGCGGAACTGCGCCGCGCGCTTCCACCCCGCAGCATCGGCCTCAGAAAGGCTGTCAAAGACACCCAGGAAATCAGTGGTGGACTCGAAGAGGTTGTGGGACATGGTCAATTCTCCAACTAACAGGCAATACGAATGGCGATTAGCGTTAATTGTGACCTGACTCTCCCCAGGCTGTCAAGTGTCTCATCACAACGCGCGGCACAGCCGGGATTCGGAACGATAACCAGACTCCAGGGCCAGTATCTCCCCCAGCCAACCTTCACCCTGCCCCCGCAGGTATACTAACCGCCATTAGCTCATTGAGGAGGACGCCCGCCATGGCCAACCAAAGACGCCGCGACCAGATCGCCGCCGCCGCACTCGACCTCTTTGACCAGCGCGGCTACCATGCCACCGGCATGGAGGACATCGCCAAAGCCGTCGGCATGCGCGCCTCCAGCCTGTATAACCACTTCTCCTCCAAGCAAGAACTCCTCGCCGAGGTCACCATCACCGCCATGGAGGACCTGCTGCGCGCCAACGCCGCCTGCCTCGCCGGGCTGAGCGATCCCCGCGACAAGCTCGTCGCCACCATGAAAGCCCACGTCATCTACCACGCCACCCACGCTCGCCGCGTCCGCGTGGTCAACAACGAGCTCACCAACCTCGAAGAGCCTCACAAGTCCGTCGTCCTGCAACTGCGCCGTGACTATGTCGCGCGCTGGATGGCCGTGGTCAACGAGGGCGATTTCCACGCCGAAAACCTCAAAATCGCCTGCTGGGCGCTCATCGATATGGGCATCGGCGTGGCCCAATGGTTCAGCCCCGACGGTGATTACACCGCCGAGGCTTTGGGTGACATGTACGGCCAGTTCGCCCTGCGCCAACTTACCTAGGGCGCGCAGCCAATCTGCTGCTCTTCCTCACGCCCATCTGGGTACTGCACGCGCACGCGAGAGTAGACCTCGGCATGGTAGCCGCAGGCCACGCGCTTGTCGACGACCACCTTTACCTTCTCCTCGTTAAACTTTCCTTCCGCGCAGTTGGGGTCGCAGTCATTCTCGATGGCCACGCCGTCCGCCTCCGCGGAATCGGCTCCCCAGCGCTGCCAGTCCAGTTCATTAACTAGGTAGTTATTGTCCGCGCAGGCCAGCGAGATGCGGTCGGGACCCTCCAGGCCCGTGACGGATACGCAGTCCAAGATCGCGGTGGCATCGATGGTGGTTTCTACGTCTGGTCCCACCAGGCCTACTACGCGTACCAGCTGACCAGTGGCGGGCAGGACGGAGAAGCTGACCTGGTCGGCATCGCGAATCACGGTAACCAGCTGGTCTTCGCCCTCCCCTTCAACGGTGCCGACCTCATTGCCATCCGCTTCCGCCAACATGTCATAGGCAATCTTTTGCTGCGCGCTACTCAAGCCCGGCTGGAGCAGCAGCTCCAGCGCGCCCAGTGCGCGATTGGGGAAGGAGTCCGCCAACTTCTCCAAACCGGCACGGTCGGAAGCGATAACCAGGTCCTCCGGGCTGATGGAAGGCTGCGGATCAAAGCCTGGCACCTCGCCCTGCGAGGAAACCTCCACGGCACCGCCAGCATCCACCGCATATTCGGTGATCGCGGTGGCATCGCCGAGGGTGTCGACGCGCTTCATGTAGTCCTTCGCGGTCACGCCTTTATCCACCGCATCAGGCTGAGTAGCGGCGGCTTCGCCCGCCTGGGTCAGAACTTCTGCCGCCGAAGCCACGGGTTCCGAGTTATTAAGCAGCGGGAAGGCTCCGCCGATGAGAGCGAGCACCGCAACGGACGCTGCAGCTATGGTCCACGTGGGGCGGCCCTTCGTAATCTTCGCGAGGGTGTCTTCGGATCGGATGAGGGAGGCGTCGTCAAGCGCTGTGTCAGGAACCGGATTGGCGGCGCGGAGCATATCGAGAGAGTTAGGCATCGGTTTCTCCTGTAAGTTCGGAAAGATGGGTGCGTGCGCGGTGCAGGCGAACGCGCACGTTATTGCGGGAAATGCCGAGAACCTCGGCGATATCGGGATGGTCGAGCCCCTCCCAAGCGTGGAGGGTGAGGATCTCGCGCTCGGCGTGCGGCAGCTGCATCAGCGCGCGAGTGATATCGAGGTTGGCATCGACAGCGTCATAGCCGGCGTAGGATTCCAGCTCATGATCGTCGAGGTTCTCCGTCTCCCGGCGGGTACGGTAGAACTCGCGCATCACGTTGCGGGCGATGCCATAAAGCCACGGCAACGGCGTGCCGCGCAAGGAGTCGAAGCCGGCCCAGGCTCGCTCGAAAACGTCGGCCGCCAACTCTTCGGCGTGACTCGGTGGGACGCGGCGGCGCAGGTAGGCCAGCACTGCCGGGTAGTGCTCGCGAAACAGGCGGGAAAACTCCCGCTTGCGCGAACCAGGCAAGGTAAGGACAGACACTAAATAACTCCATATTGTTTGTGGGCTCACTGAGTATGTTGCATCAGATGCCCCAGCGTTACAGGCAAGCGGTTAAATGGTTTACTAAAGGGGATGGAACCACTTGAGCTCTCTGCCCTGACGGGCACGCAGTCGCGCACCTACGGCACGCGCAAGATCACCAAGGACATGATCTCAGCACCCGTGCACGTGGCTATTGCACTGTGGGATGAGCGCTGGGATTCCGCCGAGAATGGCACAATCGACGGCTGGGTCATCGCCGTTAACACCAAGAAAACGCGCTTCGTGCGCAAGGGCCAGATTAAGAAGGGCGACATCGTTGAGGTGGCCGTCCGCGAATTCGAGAAGGCCACGAAGAATATCCGGGGGCGCAAATGGATCGTGACTGGACGCCGGCAAGCGGCGCTACGGGCGGCGCTGGAAAAGCGCGGCTATACCGTGACGGGGAGTTTTGCGGAGGAGAATAGGGCGTCGAAAAGCGCTAGCTCCGTGCGCCGCAAGCAGGCTGGAATCACCGCCCGCCGCGCGAAGAAAGAAGGCGAGGCCCCACGCAAGAAGCAGGCAGTAAAGGTAGAAACGCCGAAGGCGCACTGGTGGCCGAACTTCTCGACGGCCTCCTCGTGGCCCGAAGGCGCCACCGTACGCATCGCTACGGATGCCTCCTCGGACACGGTGTTTAAGGGCTCAATGTGCTTCGTGGCCAGCAACGGTGACTACCGGTTGCGCACGCGCAAGACGACGGCCAGCACCGATGAGCTTGAGCTCGAATCCCTCACTCTGGCGTTGAAGTACCTTCTCAAAGTCGGCGCAACCACGGCGATCATCGAGTCAGACTCCGTTGCCGCATTGGAGGCGGTAGAGCAGATTCGACAGAAGGGCTCGAAGGCGATGCGCTCCCGCGGCGTGTGGCGTGGGCTGTCTTCAGGTTCGCGCTCGCGCTTCCAGCAAGCGTGGAATGACGTGGAGGGAGTCTGCGCGGTGACCATTCGCCGCGTGATGGGGCATGCTGGTGATCCGCTGAACCGAGCGGCGGACCAAATTGCATATATGGGCCTGCGCGCGATTGCGCATCCGATGAAGCAATCGCGGGCAACGCTGAAAGAAGGCATCCGGAAGACGCTGGCCAAGCTCTAATTCGGGGTTCGGTGTACTAGTGGCCTAGTGTGAATCGCATGAGCAATCCCTTTGACTCCAACCCCTTCGAGGAGCCGGCCAAGCCAATCAACGGCCACGGGGCTAATCCCTTCGAGGAGCCCGCGCGCGAATCCTACGCGGCGCCTTCTGCGAATCCTTCTGCAGAGCGTTTCGCGGATCCGGCCGCGGAGCCTTTTGCTGAACCTTTCGCTGAGCCTGAGCGCGCCTACACACCGGCGCCCCTGCCGGACTATTCCGTTGAGCAGTCCTCAACGGGCGGCACGATCCACAGCTTCTCCCTTTTCAAGGGGCTGCTCAGTCTGTTCTCGGTCCTCGTAGGCTTCACCGGAATTACTGATGGCGATGTAGCCATGGGCATCGGCTTCGCCTTGCCTGGCGCGTGGTACTTTCTCAAGTCGCTGCAGCAGAAGGCCAACCCAACCACTCCGCAAAAGCGCCACTGGTTTGTCATTTGGATGATTGCCATCGTGCTCATGTTCTTCGGCGCCTAGCCACCACCCGCCGCCACACGATGCGCAGCAGCGAATGCGGAGTCGCCACCACCTCGCGCAGATAGTTCCACCATCGGTCTTTCCGCGGGGTCCGCACGCCGTGCATGTGAACGCGAATCCCTAGGTGCCAGGCCCACATGCAGGTGCGCAGCACGTGGAAGTCATTGGTCACAACGCGGAAATAGGTGTATTCCGGGCACAGCGCATGGGCGCGCTCAAGATTCTCGTTGGTGCTAGTAGCGAATGGTTCGAGGAGAATCCGCTCTGGGTGAATACCGCGTTCGATGAGGTAGCGTGCCATCGGCTCTGCTTCCCCGTAGCCGGACACGATGATCGGCTCCTCCGGCAACAGGCGAGCCATCACCACCGCGCGGTCCAACCGGCTGCACAGCAGTGATCCGGGCTCACCGCCCTCGACGCGCGCGCCCAACACCAGAAGCGGAAACTGCATGCCCGCTAGCTTAGCGTGCATACTGGTCAGCATGAGCATGTGCGTAGTCGGTTCCATCAATGCTGACCTCGTTGTCCACGCCGCGCGGCATCCCCAGCCGGGCGAAACCCTCTTAGGTAGCGGCGGCACCATCACCGCAGGCGGCAAAGGAGCGAACCAGGCGGTCGCGGCTGCCCGGCTGGGTGCGCAGGTGAGCTTCGTCGGTGCGGTCGGCAGCGATGCTTATGCCGCGCCCGCGATGCGCTACTTGCAAGCCAGCGGCGTGGACCTCACGCACGTCGAGGCCAGCGAAGAGGTGACAGGGCTGGCCGTCATCACCGTGGATGAGCAGGGCGAAAACACCATCATCGTGGTGCCGGGCGCTAATGCGCTTGTCAGCGATTCATTCGTCACCACGCACTCCTCCCCTCTCACGGAATCAGAGCTCATCCTGCTCCAAGGCGAGATACCTGCGGAAGGTTTTGCCAAGGCAATCGAGCTGGCCACGGGGCGAGTAGTGGTGAATCTCGCACCGGTGATCGAAGTGGATAAAGACGCACTCCTGCGCGCCGATCCGCTACTGGCCAATGAACACGAGGCCGGGCTCATCTTGGAGCAGCTGGGCCTTAGTGGCGAGGGCACCCCAGAGGAGCTGGCACAACGGTTGCGCGAAGCCGGCTTTGCCTCAGTGGTCCTCACGCTAGGCGCACGCGGGGCGCTTGTGGCCGAGGGGGCTGACCTTGTGGAAGTTCCCTCCCCGCAGGTCACCGCGGTCGATACGACGGGCGCAGGCGATGCCTTTGCCGGCGCGCTGTGTGCCCGCTTGCTGGAGGGTGATTCGCTGGTGGATGCCGCACGCTTCGCCGCGCGGGTCGGGGCCTTTACCGTCACGGGCCCCGGCGCGCAGGCCTCCTACCCGGATCTGACAAGTGAGTTGCCCGCCTAGTTACTCACCGAGGAGCTGGGAACGCAGGTTCTCATCCTTCTTTTCTACTTCGGCGGCCATGTTCACTTGGTAGGCCGCCATCTTCTCAACCAGTGCTGAGTCGCCCGCGGAGAGGATGCGCACAGCAAGCAGGCCCGCATTCTTCGCACCACCGATGGACACGGTGGCTACCGGAACTCCACCCGGCATCTGCACGATGGACAGCAGTGAATCGAGACCATCGAGATCCTTCAACGCGCGCGGAATGCCGATGACCGGCAGCGGCGTGGCCGCGGCGACCATGCCCGGCAGGTGGGCCGCACCACCAGCACAGGCGATGATGGCTTTGAGCCCGCGCTCATGAGCAGACTTGGCATAAGCCAGCATCTTTTCTGGGGTGCGGTGCGCACTGACGACGCCCACCTCAAAGGGCACGCCGAACTCGGCGAGCACCTCGGCTGCGGGCTTGACGGTGGGCCAATCGGAATCGGATCCCATGATCAGTCCGACGAGTGGTTCCATGAAAAATCTCCTTCTTTACTAGCGTTTAAGCTCGCTGTGGTCTGAAGAGTGCGCGGTGGGTTTAAGCCCAAAGCGCGTGGACGAGGAAGTGGGCGGCATCGTGGGCAATGCGGCGGGTTTCCTCCACGTCCTCACCAACGACGTTGACGTGGCCGATCTTGCGCCCCGGCTGGTGGTCCTTGCCGTAGAGGTGGATCTTCGCCTGCGGGTAGCGCTCCATAACTTCACGGACGCGCTGCGGCATGGGCATCTGCGGATCCTCCTCGGCTCCCAGCACGTTAGCCATAACGGTAACCGGAGCAAGCGCCGCGGTGGAGCCCAGCGGCAGGTCCAACACGGCGCGCAGGTGCTGTTCAAACTGAGAGGTCACGCAACCATCCTGGGTCCAGTGGCCGGTGTTGTGCGGGCGCATAGCCAGCTCGTTGACGGCGATGTCCTCTTCCACGACCGCTCCCGGGGCTCCTGAAGCAGACGCGATGATGCAGCCTGCGTCTTGCTTCGTGGCAAAGGCGAAGAGCTCCACCGCCAGCACGCCTGTCACACCAAGCTCAGTGGCTACCTTGATGCCCACCTGCATGGCGCGTTCCGCTAACTCCGGCGAAACGTTCGGCGCTGGGGCAAAAGCCTCGGCACAGATGCCATCTCGCTGCACGGACTCGGTGACCGGCCAGGCTTTGACCTCGCCGGAGGGACGGCGGGCGACGAGCACGGACAGCTCGCGAGTAAGAGCCACTTTTTCCTCAGCCATAAGCGGGGTGCCTGCTGCGAGAAGCTCTTCTACCAGCGGCTCCAGCTCCTCCGCTGACGGGAACCACACGCCATGGCCGTCGTAGCCGCCGCGGCGGGCTTTGAGGCACACGTGACCGTCGACAAGCGCGGCAAACTCCCGGGCATCCTCCACCGATTCGATGGATGCAAAGCGTGGCACTGGGGCGCCCAGCTCCGCCAGCTTCTGGCGCATGAAGTGCTTGTCCTGCGCGTAGAGGAGAGCGGAAGGCTGGGGCTGGACGTTGAGGCCGTCGGCGATAAGACGCTCGACGTGCTCCGTCGGGACGTGCTCATGCTCAAAGGTAATTGCATCCGCTCCTTCCGCGGCGGCGGTGAGCACGTCGAGATCGTGGTAGTCACCGAGCACCACATCCGGAATCACCTGTGCGGCCGACTTGTCCGGCGCGGAAGCCAGCACGCGCAGGTGGATGTCGAGCTCAGCGGCGGCCGGCTGCATCATGCGTGCAAGCTGGCCGTCTCCATAAACAGTAACGAGGGGTTTGTGTTGTTCACTCACTCTTTCAATACTAGCCTTGGGGCCATGATCGTCCGGCATACCATCTTTCAGAACTCCCTCATGACCGCCCTGTTGGATGGTATTTACGACGGCGAAATGACCATCGGCGAGCTCTTGGGCAAAGGCAATTTCGGCATCGGCACGTTCGATGCGCTGGACGGGGAGATGATTATCCTCGACGGCGTGTGCTACCAGCTGCGCGGCGATGGCACCGCGACGGTGGCGGACTTGAACCAGGGAACCCCCTTCGCGGTGGCCACGAATTTTGTCCCCCGTATTAAGGTGGCCGCGCCCAAAGGATTGAAGCGCGAGGAGCTTTCAGCCTTCATCGATGAGGTCGAGCCCTCCGCCAACTACATGTACGCGGTGCGCATCACCGGACGCTTCAGCAACGTGGTTACCCGCACGGTGGTCAAGCAGAGCAAACCTTATCCGCCGATGGCGCAGGCAGTGGGCGGCGATAAGGAGCTGCGCTTTAGCGACGTTGAAGGCACCATCGGAGGTTTCCGCACGCCAGTCTTTGAGAAGGGAATTTCGGTACCCGGGTGCCACGTGCACTTCATCGACGCTGCGCGCACCTCCGGCGGTCACGTGCTGGACTACACGGTGGATGAGGCCACGATTGAACTGTGCCCCGGCACGGACCTCGATCTGCGCTTACCGCTGACCCACGAGTTCCGCTCCGCCAACCTGGCCCCTGATGACTTGGACCAGCAGCTGCACACGACGGAGATTAAGGACTAACCCCAGACCGGTTGCTCGTTGAGGATGTCCTCGACGCGTTTGGCTTTGGGGATGGATGGAAAATACATCGGCTTTTCATATCCGTGGAGTGCCAGCGAAATCCCGCCGCGACGGCGGCGCGCACCGCGGATATCGGTGAGCGGGATCGAATCAACGCGTTTGCCTTCGCGAGCGATGACGCGCAGGTTGGTCACGATGAAGCGCTTACGGCGGGCTTTCACCAAGGGAAGGGCGAAGCGCCAGGCAGCAAGTAGGGACCATAGAGCTACTAAACCATTGCGAAGCGCCAAGTCAATGCCGTTATAGTCACACCAGCCGATGGCAATCCAGCACACCCCGGTAATCACGACGAGCTCTAGAAAAGGAAAGAGCAGCGTCCGAAAGGGAGCGGTCATGTCCGCGCGAACAACTTCGCCGCGGCCCATCTGCATGAGGTTCATGAGGCTCATGGTACCTCCCGTCCACGTTCACCCCATTCCTCCCCTGCCCACGGCTGGCTCTGGGTTATTTTGGCAACGGACCGCAAATGGCATCTCACAGAAGGCATTAGTCAAAAGGTGCCTTTGGGGCCAAAGACACCTTTTGCGGGTCTGTAGATGGCGTTTCAGGGGCAAAGACGCCTTTTGACTAATGCCATTTGATAGATGCCGTGTGGAAAGCACCGTAGCTGAGTGTCCTGGATGAGTGCCCTAGTCATGCCCGCTAGGAGGAGCCGTAGAAAAGTCGCACGCCGACTTAGTTATCAGCCGGGCGCAGGTGGATGACATCGCCCGCGGAGTAGTACTCGCCGCCGACGTTAATGCGTCCGTCATCTGCCACGCCCTCGACGGTGCCGATGACGTCGCCGGTCGGAGCTTCGAGCCGAACCTCCTGGCCAATCGAAGAGCAGACCTTGCGGTAATCAGCCATGAGCTGCGGATCCTGCTTCTCCCACTGGGTAATGCGGCGGCACAGGTTTTTCAGAACGGTGATGGCCAGCTCAGTGCGGTCGGTATCAAGTCCTTCGAGCGCAAGCGACGTCGCGGCCTCGATGGGCAGTTCCTCCCGGGTCAGGGTGACGTTGATACCCATGCCCACGACGACGCGTGCTGAAGGCGGGTTAGCGGCTTGGGTCTTAGGCGCGACCTCAGCCTTGTTGATTTCCGCTTTGTTGATCTCGGCCTTATTAACTTCAGCCTTGTTGATCTCGGCTTTGTTGACCTCGGCTTTGTTGATTTCCGCTTTGTTGACCTCTGCCTTCGAGACTTCAGTCTTCGGGGCCGATTTGAAGGCCTCCCCCACCGGACCGGCTTCCGCGAGGATGCCGCACAGCTTCTTGCCATCGATGTGCACGTCATTCGGCCACTTGAGCACCGCCCCCTCCACCGAATCGGTCACGGCCAAGCCGGCCGCCAGGGGCAGGGTGCCCAAGTGCTCCAGCGAATCGGGGAGGATCAGAACGGAGAAGATGAGCTGCGATCCCGCCGGGCTCACCCACTGGCGGCCCAAGCGGCCTTTACCGGCAACCTGCTCATTGGCCAGCAATACGGTGCCATCAGCCACCTTGTCGGCCTGCATGAGATCAGTGTTGGTGGAGCCAGTGGACTCGGTGTATTCGACGACAGCGAAGTCGCCGTCTAGCGCCTCGCGGATTCGGTCCATATCAAGTGCAGTCATGCACCCCAGGTTACCCGCCGGGCCGTAGCCTTCTAGAAGTAACTAAAAGTAATCCGGATTGGCCAGAATTGTGCGGGCGGTGGCTTCATCCAGGCAGGTAGTCAGTACCGCCTGCGGCAACGCATGGGTGACCTGTTCAGGTGTGATGGTGATCTGCCGCGTATCCGCCAAGAAAGAAACGGTATCCCCAATCAACTTGTCGTAATCAGCGCGATCTTGTGCCCCAAGGTTATCCGGCTTTCCTTCAGTCACCAGCACATAGCGAGTTGCTGGGGTAACCCATTCACAAACCCACTCGCCGTACTCTTGCAATTCTGAATCCGAGACATCCAGGCCCATCCGCTTCATGCTGGCACGCATGGTGGAGCGATTCACGTGGCCATTATCCACCAACTGCGAGCGGACTTCAGATGCGTCGACGGTATCGGCAAAAATAGCGCGGAACACGGTATCGCGCTGCGTCTCTGCAGCCGAAGTCGTCGGCGATGTCGCTGACTCCTTCGAGGGCATCGTCGGGGAAGGCTCTTCTGAAGAGGATTCGGTAGTGGAGGTCAATGACTCCGTCGTAGTCTCCGAAGGCGCTGAAGACGCATCAGCAGTCCCAGTAGAAACGGTTGTCAGTGGCGCAAAGGACTCCGCGGATTCCGTACTGGAGCAACCGACCAAGAGCAGCACGAGGAGAGGAGCGAACTTCTTCATAACAAATTCCAGCCTAATGCACGCACCGCCAGGTGCTAGTGTGAATCCATGGCAAAGGTCACTTTTGAGAACGTCGGCATCACCTATCCCCGTGCCGAGAACCCCACGGTCAAAGACCTCAATCTCGAGATTGCGGACGGCGAGTTTCTAGTCCTCGTTGGCCCGTCCGGCTGCGGTAAGTCCACCACCCTGCGCGCCCTCGCGGGGCTGGAGCCGGTCTCCAGCGGCCGCATCCTTATTGACGGCAAAGACGTCACGGGCCTTGAGCCAGGCGATCGCGATATCGCCATGGTCTTCCAGAACTACGCGCTCTACC
The DNA here is from genome assembly GCF_046895345.1 of Corynebacterium aurimucosum. Taxonomy (GTDB): domain Bacteria; phylum Actinomycetota; class Actinomycetes; order Mycobacteriales; family Mycobacteriaceae; genus Corynebacterium; species Corynebacterium aurimucosum_G. The sequence goes on from NZ_CP160096.1 coordinate 1,611,465, forward strand.
CGCACCTCACCGTGGCCCAGAACATGGGATTCGCCCTCAAGCTGGCCAAGATGCCCAAGGCTGAGATCAAAGCGAAAGTAGAAGAAGCCGCGAAGACCCTTGGGCTGACAGAGTACCTGCAGCGCAAGCCCAAAGACCTCTCCGGTGGTCAGCGCCAGCGCGTGGCCATGGGCCGCGCCATCGTGCGCGAGCCGAAGGCCTTCCTCATGGATGAGCCCCTGTCCAACCTCGACGCCAAACTGCGTGTACAAACCCGCGCGGAGCTTGCCAGCCTCCAGCAGCGCCTGGGTACCACCACGGTCTATGTCACGCACGACCAAGTGGAGGCTATGACCATGGGGGACCGCGTGGCCGTGCTCAAGGACGGAGTACTACAGCAGGTCGCGCCACCACGCGAGCTTTACGACGCCCCCGCTAACGAATTCGTCGCCGGCTTCATTGGCTCCCCCGCGATGAACATCTTCGACTACAACGGCGGACGCGTCGGTGTGCGTCCGGAGAAGATGTTTATTAACAAGGGCCCGATAGGTTTCCAGGGCACTGTGGAGTTCGTGGAAGAGCTGGGCTCTGAGTCCTTCGTCTACGTCATGGTGGGCGAGCAGCGCTTCGTGGCCCGCGCAAGCGACGACGTTCCGCAGCGTGGTGAGAACGTCGTGCTGACCTTTAACCCCCGCGAGGCGCACCGCTTCGATCCGGAGACCGGCCAGCGTATCGAGGCTTAAGAAACACCACGGACAGGGGTGATTTCACCCCCGTTTGAAGTGAATTAAAAGCCAAAACCACGTGCAGTGTGGGGATGATCCCCTATTTTGTAGTCATCAGAAGTTTTCCGAAAGGTGAATATTCAATGAAGAAGCCCTTCCTCCCCAGCTCGCTGCGTTCTGTCCGCCGCGGCGTTGTCGTCACCACCGCTGCACTCGCACTGACCTTGGCGGGTTGCTCCTCGAGCGACGAGGGATCGTCGTCAAGCACTGGCTCCGATGCCTCCTCGACTGATGGTGACGGCCGCGGCCCCATCACCTTCGCCATGGGCAAGAACGATACCGACAAGATCACGCCCATCATCGAGGCATGGAACGCCGAGCACCCAGATGAGAAGGTCGAGCTCAAGGAGCTCGCCGGCGAGGCCGACGCTCAGCGCGAGACCCTCGTGCAGTCCCTGCAGGCGGGCAACTCCGACTACGATGTCATGGCGCTGGACGTGGTCTGGACCGCGGACTTCGCCGCCAACCAGTGGCTGGCACCGCTGACCGGTGACCTGGAGGTGGACACCTCCGGGCTGCTGGAGCCCACCGTAGAATCCGCCACCTACAACGACACCCTCTACGCGCTGCCGCAGAACACTAACGGCCAGCTGCTCTTCCGCAACACCGAGTTGGCAGACAAGGCTCCGGAGAAGTTCGAGGACATCGCTTCTGCCTGCGAGGCTATTAAGGATGATGCTTCTTGCCTGACCACTCAGCTCAAGCAGTACGAGGGCCTCACCGTTAACACCGCCGGCTTCATCGAGGGTTGGGGCGGCTCCATCTTGGATGATGAGGGCAACGTCGCTGTTGACTCCGACGAGGCCAAGGAAGGCCTGCAGGCGCTTGTCGACGCCTACGAAGACGGCACCATCTCCAAGGACTCCACCGCCACTACGGAGGAGGAGACCAACCTCGCTTTCACTGAGGGCAAGACCGCTTTTGCCATCAACTGGCCGTACATGTACACCAATGCCGAAGAGGCTGGCGTGAAGTTTGAAGTCCAGCCGCTGGTGGGCAAGGACGGAGTCGGTGTCTCCACCCTCGGTGGCTACAACAACGGCATCAACATCAACTCCGAGCACAAGGCTACGGCCCTGGACTTCATGAAGTTCATCATCAACGAGGAGAACCAGAAGTCCTTCGCTGAGGCTTCCTTCCCGCCGGTACTGGCCTCCATCTACGACGATGAATCCCTCGTCGAGGAGTTCCCGTACCTTCCGGCTCTGAAGGAATCCCTGGAGAACGCCGCACCGCGTCCGGTCTCCCCGTTCTACACCGCCATCTCCAAGGCTGTGCAGGATAACGCCTACGCAGCGCTCACCGCTGACAAGTCCGTCGACGACGCTACGAAGGACATGAAGGCAGCCATCGAGGCAGCCTCCCAGGGTTAATCTTCCCAGCGTGAAATGGGGGCGCGAGTAAGTCCACGTGACTTGCCCGCGCCTCCTTCTTTGATCTGGCTTTGATCTGGGCGCTCGTGCGCAGAGGATGTCTAAGCCACCCGCTATGATTTTCCCCAACCCCCGATAACCCCTCCCCTATAAATCAGAAAGGCAGGCACCGCATGGCTGGAGCACCGCCTACCGCGCAGCCCCGCAGACAGTATCTGCGCGTCGCTGCGCTCATCGCACCGGCGCTGATAGCGCTGGCCGTGGTCATCGGCTATCCCATCGTGCGCGCTGTGATGTTGTCCTTCCAAGGCAACAAGCGGCTTAACCCGACCACGGGTGTATTCGAGGAAGGCGCATTCGCGGGCCTCGAGAACTACCTGTACTGGATTACCAATCGCTGCATGTCTGCCACCGGTCAGGCCACCGCATGCCCGGACGGCGTCATCGCCACTGATTTCTGGCCGGCGCTCAAGATCACGCTCTTCTTCACCGTGGTCACGGTAACCCTGGAAACGATTTTGGGCATGTTCATGGCGCTGGTGATGAACGGTGAATACCGCGGCCGCGGCCTCGTGCGCGCGGCGGTGCTGGTTCCCTGGGCCATTCCCACCGCTGTGACGGCGAAGCTGTGGCAGTTCATGTTCGCGCCGGATGGCATCGTTAACGCGCTCATCGGCTCGCGCATCGCATGGACCACGGACCCGTTCTATGCCCGCCTCGCGGTGATTATCGCTGATGTGTGGAAGACCGCCCCGTTCATGGCACTGCTCATCCTGGCAGGCCTGCAGATGACTCCGCGCGATGTCTATGACGCAGCACGCGTGGACGGCGCCTCGCGTATCCAAACCTTTTTCACCATCACCCTGCCACTGGTGCGGCCAGCACTCATGGTGGCCATCCTCTTCCGCACGCTGGACGCGCTGCGCATGTACGACCTGCCGGTCATCATGATCTCGGCCTCCTCCAATGCGCCGACGGCCACCATTTCCCAGCTGGTGGTGGAAGACATGCGCCAGGGCCACTTCAACTCGGCCTCCGCACTGTCCACACTCATCTTCCTGCTTATCTTCACCGTCGCGTTCATCCTCGTCCGCTTCCTCGGCGCTGATATCTCCGGTACTGCTCGCCAGAAGAAGGAGAAGAAGTCATGAAAAAGCTTGGCCACTACCTTGGCATCCTCTTCATTATGTTCTGGGGGCTCGCGCCCTTCTACTGGATGGTTGTCACCGCCTTGCGGCATAAGTCCCATACCTTCGATACCACCCCGTGGCCCACGCACGTGACCTTGGACAACTTCCGGGATGCACTGGCAACAGACAAGGGCAATGACTTTCTCAATGCCTTGGGCAATTCCTTGATCATCTCTCTGGTCACGACCGCTGTGGCGGTCCTCATCGGTGTGTTCACCGCCTATGCACTGGCGCGCTATGACTTCCCAGGCAAAGGTATTGTCACCGGCATCATCCTGGCCGCCTCGATGTTCCCGGCCATCGCTTTGGTAACCCCGCTCTTCCAGCTCTTTGGCAACCTCGAATGGATCGGCACCTACCGCGCGATGATCATTCCGAACATCTCCTTCGCGCTTCCGCTGACTGTCTACACGCTACTGAGCTTCTTCCGTCAGCTGCCCTGGGAGCTGGAGGAAGCTGCCCGCGTGGACGGCGCTTCCCGCGGTCAGGCTTTCCGCCTCGTGCTCCTGCCCCTAGCCGCGCCCGCGCTGTTTACCACCGCCATCATCGCCTTCATCACAACGTGGAACGAATTCATGCTGGCCAAGCAGCTATCCACCACTGCTACTGAGCCGGTGACCGTGGCTATCGCACGTTTCTCGGGCCCCTCGGCCTTCGAGTACCCCTATGCCGCCACCATGGCCGCGGGCGCGCTGGTAACGGTTCCGCTCATCATCATGGTGCTCATCTTCCAGCACCGCATCGTCGCCGGCCTCACCGCCGGAGGTGTCAAGGCTTAATGCGCCGTGAACTGCTATGGGACACCGCGCTGGGATTCGTTGGCTTCTTTGCCTTCCTGGCGCTGGTGCAAGCAGTCCTCAATCTTTTTCACCCCTCCCCCGCCATCTGGCCGGGGCTCCTTGCGGGCGCGCTGTGCCTGGCGGAGTATCTGCTGTGGCGGGCTAAACGGAAGGATCTCCGATGACCTGGCACGATAACGCCATTTTCTACCAGGCCCTCGTGGGCTCGTACAAGGACACCCACGGCGAAGGCGTTGGCACGCTGCGTGGAGTTATTGAGAAGCTGGATTACCTCAAGTGGCTCGGAGTGGACTGTCTGTGGCTCTCCCCCTTCTATGCCTCCCCGCTGCGCGATGACGGCTATGACATCGCCGACTACTACTCCATCCACCCCAACTACGGGACGATGGAAGATTTCGACGAGCTCGTCGCGGAGCTCCACGCCCGCGGCATGCGGCTTATGACGGACTTGGCTTTCAACCACACCTCAACTGATCATCCGTGGTTCCAGGCCTCCCGCACCGATCCGGAAGGCCCTTACGGCGACTATTACGTGTGGGGCGATGATCCCTTGCGCTACCCCGAGATCCGCATCATCTTCACCGATACGGAGACCTCAAATTGGGCATGGGACCCGGAGCGCAAGCAGTACTATTTCCACCGCTTCTACTCACACCAGCCGGATCTGAACTACGACAACCCGAAGGTCCACGAGGAAGTCTTCAAGATTCTTTCCTTCTGGCTGGATAAGGGCGTGGACGGCTTCCGTCTCGACGCCATTGCTTACCTCTATGAGCGCGATGGGCTGGGCGGCGAGTCTCTGCCAGAGACGGTCGAGTTTGTGGAGAACGTCCGCGCCTTCATCGACGAGAATTACCCCGAGGCCATTATGATCGCGGAAGCCAACCAGCCGCCCGAAGAAACCATGGAGTTTTACGGCACGGGCAATCGCTTCCACATGGTGTTCAACTTCCCGGTGATGCCGCGGCTCTACCAAGCCCTTGCGCTGGGGGACGCCACGCCGATCTACGACATCATGGCCGAACTTCCAGAACTTCCTCAGGGCTGCCAGTGGGGCACTTTCCTGCGCAACCACGACGAGCTGACCCTGGAGATGGTCGACGAGGACCAGCGCGCGATCATGTACGAGCACTACCTGCCGGATGATCAGATGCGCGCGCACGTGGGCATTGCGCGGCGTCTCGCGCCGCTATTGGGCAATGACTACCGCAAAATTGAGCTTTTTTATTCACTACTCATGACGCTTCCGGGCGCGCCCTTCCTGTATTACGGCGATGAGATTGGCATGAACGATGCCCCCGAGCTACCCGACCGCGATGCCGTGCGCACGCCCATGCAATGGGAGCCCGGCGAGGGCGCAGGATTCAGCACTTCCGCCCAGACGCGACGGCCCATCGTCGGCGGAGTGGGGATTTCAGTCGAGGAGCAGCTTGCCGACGACTCCTCGCTCCTCCACCGCCTCCGCGGTCTAATTCAGCAGCGTAAGGCGCATCCGGAACTCGGCACCGCGCCTTTCGAGGCCGTAGAAACCGGCCATGCAGGCATCCTGGGGTTCCAGCGTGGTGAGTTGTTGTGCTTACACAACTTCACGGATCAGACCGTCGATCTAGGCCCTGTGGAACTTGGGCCGTATGGCTACGCTTGGCTGCCCATCGAGACCTAAAAAGCGCCGCGCTCCGCGCATCACATTCCGCGCTAGGTTAACTAAAAGTTAACTCATCGTGAACGAAAGCTAGCTTTTGGAGAACTTTACCTATATAGTTGGTTTAACCCCATGATGCGGACGGCCGCATCATTACGACAAGAAATAGAGAGGTGAGCCAAATGAATACCCTGACCGGATTCCTTTCCGCCATCACTAACGAATTCAAGAGCGCCACCGGAATCAACCTTGACACGGTGCACTCAGCCCCGCTGGAATCGCAGATCGCCGAAGATCTGCACAAGCACGGCCTCGTCCCAGCCACCCGCACCGACATCGAAGAGTCCTACGCGGCGCTGACCAACTCCTTTCCCAGCGAAGAGGATCTCACAGAGGTTGAACTTTTCCTTTACAACCTCGGCTGGCTAGCCGAAACTCCAGATAAAGCTGCTTAATCCACGTCACAACTAGCCCCTCTTGTGCCCTGTCACAAGAGGGGCTATAGTTTCACATATCGGCTATCAGGCCTGTTACTCGCAAGAGGCAAGAACCTGAAGCGGAATCCCCTTTAACGAAAGGGACTTCAGCTTCATTGCTCTCGCGAGTCTTTTTCGTTTTGGGACTTTTCGAAAGCCTAAGAACGAAAGTGAGGACATCATGACCGCCCCGGTACGTGATTATCCAAAGCTTGCCCACGACATCATCACTCTGGTCGGCGGGCCATCTAACATCACAGGAATTGCTCGGTGCGCCACTCGCCTGCGCCTTGTCCTGAAGAGCACTCCCGAAGACGCCCACACCAAGATTAAGAATCTGCCCGGTGTCATCACAACCGTCGAGAAGGGAGGGCAGTTCCAAATCGTCATCGGCAACCGCGTGGGAGAGGTCTACGAAGCTGCCATTGATCAGCTAGGAATCGATCCTAATGAACAGCAAATTGATGACGAGGACAATAAACCCACCCTCATGAACCGCATCATCGCTATGATGTCGGCGGTCTTTGCCCCCTTCATTTACGTACTCGCCGCAGCGGGCCTTATCCAAGGTGCGCTCATCCTGATCACTGCCGCCTGGCCGGAGTTTGGTGAGACAGGTACATACGAGATTTTCTCGCTCATGAGCTGGGCGCCTTTTACTTTCCTCCCCATCCTCATCGCGATCACCGCCTCGCAATTCTTCAAGACCAACACATTCATCTCTGTCGCCGCCGTTGGTGCTCTCGTCGCCCCAGAAATGGCCGACATTGCCTCACGTGTGGCCGAGGGCGAACACATTTCGCTCTTCGGTTTTGGATTGAGCGAGACCACATACACCTCAACTGTGCTTCCACCCCTTTTCGTCGTTTGGGGATTGTCTTACCTCGAAAGGTTTTTCCGGAAGCACCTACCTGAGGTCATCACGCAGCTGTTTACCCCACTGTTCTGCCTCATCATCGCCGTGCCACTCACTGTTCTGATTATTGGCCCTCTATCCAACCAGGGCGCAATTCTCATTGCAGACGGTTTCAACTGGTTGGTCGATGTTGCTCCCCCTGTCGCCGCTGCCATGGTAGGTGGTTTCTGGCAGGTAATCGTCATTTTTGGTGTGCACTGGGGCGTGACCCCAATGGTCCTGGCAAACTTTGAGCAGTATGGCTCAGACCCCTTCCAAGCCTTCCAAACCGCTGCGGTGATTGCCCAAGTCGGAGCGGCCTTCGGAGTCTTCCTCAAGTCTCGCAGCCCCGAAATGAAGAAGGTCGCCGCATCCGCTTCCCTGACCGGCGTCTTCGGCATCACTGAACCCGCTATTTATGGCGTTACACTCCGCCTAAAGAAGCCCTTCATTGTGGGCTGTGTCGCGGGTGCGGCAGGCGCCATTGTGGTGTCCCTCTTCGGTTCCCTGCAATACGTCTATGCAGGACTACCTGGCGTGCTCACCATCATGAATGCCTACGAACCTGGAACGAACTCGCTCATGGGTGAGATTATTGGCTGCGCTGTAGCATTCTTCGGAGCTGTCATCGGCGTCTACATTGTTGGCTTCACGGATGTGCTCGCCGAGGCCCCTGCCGAAGTAACCGACAATTCTCCCGACTCCGATGCCGCATCCGCTGAATACCACAACCAACTCTCCCAAAAAGAGACCGTCTTCCACATCTCAAGCCCTGTGACTGGCACAGTTCTCGCCCTTAACGAGGTGGACGATCCGGTCTTTGCACAGGGCACCATGGGCGATGGCGTGGCCATAGAACCAACCGACAACAAGGTTTATGCGCCCTTCGATGGCACAGTTGCGACTGTCCTTCCATCCAAACACGCTGTAGGGATCATTTCAGATGACGGCGTTGAAGTTCTGGTCCACATCGGCCTAGACACGGTCGCGCTCAAGGGAAAGCCATTCACCAGTCACGTTACAAAGGGACAGCGCGTCGAAGAAGGAGACTTATTGGTTGAATTTGACGCTCAATCGATTACCCAAGCCGGCTATTCACTCACTACGCCAGTAATCATCACGAATACGAAGAAATTCGCTGATGTCATCATCCATCCATCAACCCGTACCACTCATGGAAACGAGCTCATGGCCGTTGAAGCCAAGTCCTCGAACCAGACTCAAGCAGAAGGAGCCAAGTAAATGACCACGTCACTCAATCCGGATTTCCTCTGGGGCGGCGCTGTTGCTGCACACCAATTCGAAGGCGGCTGGAACAAGGGCGGTAAAGGCCCCTCCGTCGTCGACGTCCTCACCGCTGGTGCCCACGGAGTTCCCCGCCGCGTCACCGAAGCCATCGAAGCCAACGAGTTCTACCCCAACCACGAAGCAATCGATTTCTACGGTCGCTTCCGCGAAGACATCAAGCTCTTCGCAGAAATGGGACTCAAATGCTTCCGCACGTCTATTGCTTGGTCCAGGATTTTCCCGCAAGGCGATGAGCTTGAGCCCAATGAAGAAGGACTCAAGTTCTATGACGAGGTCTTCGACGAGCTTCTTAAGTACGGTATCGAACCCGTCATCACATTAAGCCACTTCGAGATTCCCCTTCACCTCGCTCGTGAATACGGCGGTTTCCGTAACCGCAAGCTCGTGGAATTCTTTGAGCGCTTCGCACGAGTATGCTTCGAGCGCTACCACAAGAAGGTCAAGTACTGGATGACCTTCAACGAGATCAACAACCAAATGAATGTGGATAACCCACTTTTCCTTTGGACCAACTCGGGCGTGACCATCGCCGAAGGTGAAAACCCTCAGCAGGTGCTGTACCAGACCGCGCACAACTGCCTGCTCGCCTCCGCACGTGCCGTAGCGGTAGGACACGAGATCAATCCCGACCTACAGATCGGCGCCATGGTTGCCATGGTCCCGATTTACCCGTACAGCTGCAATCCCTCAGACATCATGGCCGCCGAAATTGCTAGCCGCGATCGCTACTTCTTCCCCGATGTACAAATCCGCGGCTCTTACCCGGCTTATGCTCTGAAGAAATTTGAGCGAGAGGGAATTGATCCAGGCTTCCAAGACGGCGACGAGGAAATCCTCCGCAACGGTACCGTCGACTACCTCGGGTTCTCCTACTACATGTCCAACACCGTCAAGCACGATGCAGTGGCCGACGCTGGTTCCTCGGTCAACGGCGGATTGCCCAACTCTGTAGACAATCCGTATATCAAGTCCTCTGATTGGGGTTGGCCAATCGACCCACAAGGTCTGCGCTACTCCCTCAATTCCCTCTATAACCGCTATCAAAAGCCGCTTTTCATCGTAGAAAACGGCTTCGGTGCGGTCGATAACGTGGAAGACGATGGCTCCATTCACGACGAGGCCCGAATCGACTATCTGCGCAATCACATCGCGGCAGTAAAGGAGGCCGTCCTCGAAGACGGCGTCGATCTCCTGGGCTACACCCCGTGGGGAATCATCGACCTAGTTTCCTTCACCACCGGTGAAATGAAGAAGCGCTACGGAATGATCCACGTCGAACGCGATAATGAGGGCAATGGCACTCTGGCCCGCTCAAAGAAAGATTCTTTCGAGTGGTACCGAAACGTCATAGCTTCCAATGGAGCTGAGCTCTAACAATCTCACCCCCTAAGACAGGGCACGGTCACGTACGACTGGACCTTTCAAGTCGGCGTTACCGTGCCCTGTACCCTAAATCTATGGATGTCATCCGCGCACTTAACAACAACGCTGTGCTCTGTACCGACGCACAAGGCACTCAAGCTATCTGCTTGGGCAAGGGGATTGGTTTCGGTCGAAAGCTTGGCGATGAAATCCAGGATGATGCTGTGGAGCAAGTTTTCCGCCCAAGCTCCGCTCACCCCATCGCAAACCTCACCGCACTGCTCTCTGAGCTCCCGCTAGACATAGTCAATCTTGTTGTAAATTTCGTGAACACGCACTCTCAAGTCAGCGAAACACAGCTTTTAGTTTTAGGTCTAGCAGATCATATTTCTTTCGCAATCGAACGCGAAGAAAGCGGAATCGAATTCAGCTACCCACTGATGTGGGAAGTATCCACTTTGTACCCAGAGGAATTTGAGCTGGGATTAAAGCTCCTCGACCAAGTAGAGAAAGCCACTAGCGTCCGTCTAGCCCGCGATGAAGCCGCCGCCGTAGCGATGCATTTCATCAACGCACAGTTTGTGGATGGGGATATGACCAAGGCAGAAAACACCACGAAGGAAATCTCTGCTCTTCTCGACTTGGTCTCTTCCGAGCTTCAGTGCCACCTTCGCCCCAGCTCCCCCACGGTCACACGATTCGTTACGCACCTGCGGTATCTCTTCGCACGTTTACATTCCCCGAGCCGGGAAGCTGACGCACCATTGCACTCCATGCTTGCGGCTATCGAACACGATGATGCTGCAGCAGTGCGCATTGCTCGTCTCGTCCGTTCCAAATTGGAAGGTCAAGGTCATGCCATTAATGACAATGAGCTCGCCTACATTGCCCTACACGTTGCGCGCCTGCACAGCGCCCTTGGAACTGAGCAAGGTGGCAAGGACGGTTAGCATGCACCCAACACGCCGTATGCGAGGAAACCCTCACTTTTCCCGCCCACCTACCTGCATAAACAAAGATTGTGAGGGAAATCACTCGCATGTCGCTATACATTCCTATACAAAACTTCTCTACACTGTCGAAACATGACTATTTCCTCACATTTGTCGGAGCTTGATTCCCTGAGCGCCGACACCACCGCAGGCAAGATCGCTGAACTGAAGAGGCGTCGCGAAGCAGCGGCGCAGCCCATGGGCGAAAAAGCCCACGAAAAGGTCCACGCCCAGGGCCGCCTCACGGCTCGGGAACGCTTGGACTACCTCCTCGATGAAGGTTCCTTCGTAGAAACCGACATGCTCGCCGTGCACCGCACCACGGACTTCGGGATGGGCAAGAAGCGCCCGCTGACCGATGGCATCGTCACCGGCTGGGGCACCATCGACGGCCGCGAGGTCTGCATCTTCTCCCAAGACGGAACCGTCTTCGGCGGTGCGCTCGGCGAGGTCTACGGCGAGAAGATGATCAAGATCATGGAGCTGTCCATCACCACCGGCCGCCCGCTCATTGGCTTGTACGAGGGCGCCGGCGCCCGCATCCAAGATGGCGCCGTGTCCCTGGACTGGATTGCTAAGACCTTCTACCAGAACGTCAAGGCCTCCGGCGTCGTCCCGCAGATCTCCGTCATCATGGGTGCTTGCGCCGGCGGCAACGCCTACTCCCCCGCACTGACCGACTTCGTGGTGATGGTGGATGAGAAGTCCAAGATGTTCGTGACCGGACCAGACGTCATCAAGACCGTCACCGGTGAAGAAGTCAGCCAGGAAGAACTCGGCGGCGCTGGCGTCCACATGCACAAGTCCGGTACCTCGCACTACACCGCTTCTAGCGACGAGGAAGCGCTCGATTGGGTCCACGACCTACTGACCTACCTGCCCTCCAATAACCGGCAGCTGACCCCGGTTGAGCCCTACGAAGATCTCGGCGAAGAAACCGTCGATGACCTCGTGCTGGATAGCATCATCCCGGATTCCCCGAACCAGCCCTATGACGTCAAGGAGATCATCGAGGCTCTCACCGATGACGGAGATTACCTGGAGATCCAAGCCGACCGCGCCGATAACGTAGTCACCGCCTTCGGCCGCATCGAAGGGCGCACCGTAGGGTTTGTGGCCAACCAGCCCCAGGTCTTCGCCGGCTGCCTCGATATCAATTCTTCCGAGAAGGCCGCGCGCTTCGTGCGCACCTGCGATGCCTTTAACATCCCAATCATCATGCTGGTCGACGTCCCTGGCTTCCTCCCCGGCGCCGACCAAGAACATGACGGCATCCTGCGCCGCGGCGCCAAGCTGCTCTACGCCTACGCCGAAGCCACCGTTCCGAAGATCACCGTCACCCTGCGCAAGGCCTACGGAGGCGCTTACTGCGTGATGGGCTCCAAGGGACTGGGAGCGGACGTCAACTTGGCCTGGCCCACCGCCCAGATCGCGGTCATGGGTGCTGCCGGCGCCGTCGGTTTTATCTACCGCAAGGAAATCAAGGCAGCCCACGAGAAGGGCCTCGACGTAGCTGAGCTGACCAAGTCCTTCGAGCGCGAGTATGAAGACCACATGCTGAATCCCTATAAGGCAGCGGAGCGCGGGCTTATCGACGCCGTCATTCTCCCCTCCGAAACCCGCAGTGCAATCGCCAAAAATCTGCGCTTCTTCACGGACAAGAACGTGGCTCGCCCGGCGCGTAAGCACGGCAACATCCCGCTCTAGGCCGCACTCGGTTCGGCACAGATTAGTACAGAAGACGCACTGTATTACACTAGTGTCCCATGACTGACTTGAAGACGACCGCTGGCAAGATCGAGGACCTGAGCGCCAAGCTCACCGAGTCCCGGGCGCCGCAGGGAGAGGTTCCTGCGGCCCGCAGCGCCATCGAGGCGCTCTTTGACGCCGGATCCTTCGTGGAGACCGACGCGCTCGCTCGCCACCGCTCCACCGAGTTCGGCCGCGAGCACATCCGCCCTTACACCGATGGTGTCGTCACCGGCTTCGGAACCGTCGATGGCCGCAAGGTCTGCGCCTATGCGCAGGACGCCTCGCTGTTCGACGGCACCATGGGCGAGGTCTATGGCGAAAAGGTCACCAAGCTCTATGACCTGGCTATTAAGACCGGCGTGCCCATCGTCGCACTGGTGGCTGGCGATAAGCCCCGCGCCCAGGAGGGCATCGTCTCCTCCGCCATGCAGGCTCGCATCCTTGCCCGCGCCACCACCGCTTCCGGCCTCATCCCGCAGGTCACGGCGGTCTACGCGGACTCCAAGGAGGCTTCGCTGGTGGCCGCGCTGTCGGATGTCGTCATCGCTCCAGACGGTGACGTGCAGGCGGACGGGGAGCACGAGGTGAGCGTCGCCAAGCGCGTGCTCTCCTACCTGCCCTCCAATAACCGTGCCGCCGCGCCCCGCACCGAGGCCACCATCGTTGCGGGCTCCGTGGAGGAGAACATCAGCGAGGCCGACCACGCCCTCGATACCCTCGTGGGCGATGACGGCTCGGTCGATCTCGCTGACGTGGTCACCGCCACCTGTGAGGATGTTTTCGAGCTCGGTGCCCAGGTGCGCGGTGTCTTCACCGGCTTCGGCCGCGTGGAGGGACGCACGGTGGGCATCATCGCCAACCGCGACTCCTTCGATGCGGAAGCTGCCGCTAAGGCCGCGCGTTTCATCCGCCTCTGCGATGCCTTCAACACCCCTATCATCGAGTTCGTCGACACTCCGGCGCTGGACGTGGAGAAGGCAGCGCTGGCCAAGCTCGTGCACGCCTACTCCGCGGCGAGCGTGGGAAAAATCAGCGTCATCGTTCGCCGCGCGCACGGCACCGGTTATATCGCCTTCGGCTCCAAGGAGCTCGGCGCGGACCTGTCCTATGCCTGGCCGACGGCCGAGATCGCCGTGGCCGATGCCCCCGAACTGGCCGCCGAGCTGGAGCTGAGCGAGGAGGAGGCCGCCGCCTACCTCACCCCGTACCAGGCCGCTGAGCGTGGTCTCGTCGATTCTGTCATTACCCCGGCAGCCACCCGCGGTTCCCTCATTGAGGGCCTGCGCCTGCTGGATCGCAAGATTATTCCGACCCTGCCGAAGAAACACGGCAATATCGTTTTGTAGAGGTTTCCTATGACCGCTTCCCTGTTTACCGTTCTCAACGGCAACCCCACCGATGCTGAAGTGGCGGCCCTGACCACGGTGCTCAGCCAGCTTGACTCCGAGGCGCGTGCGAAGGCCGCCGATACTCGCTCTGAGCGCGACCTGTGGGGCCAGCCGGGTGACGTGTTCAACCCGTCCGCCTTCCGCAACGTCCGCTACTACTAAGCACATGCGCTTGGTTCTGGCTTCCCAGTCTCCGTCCCGCCTGTCTATCTTGCGGGGCGCGGGCGTGGAACCCGTCATCGCGCCGGCCCACGTGGATGAGCGGGCCATCGAGGAGCGCCTGGCCGGTGCTGAGCCCGCCGAGATCGTCTGCGCCTTGGCTGCCGCGAAGGCGGAGGCCATTGCTCCCGACTATCCCGAGGACGTCGTGGTGGGTGGGGATTCCATGCTGCTTCTCGACGGCTCCCTCCAAGGCAAACCCCACACCCCCGAGGCCACCGTAGAGCGCTGGCACGCACAAGCCGGCCGCGCCGCGGAGCTCATCACCGGACATTGCGTGCTCTACGGCGAGGAGCGCTTCGTTGAAGCCTCACGCACCACGGTGCACTTTGCCCAGGCCTCGGACGCCGATATCGAGGCCTACGCCCGCACCGGCGAGCCGCTGGAATGCGCCGGCGCCTTTACCTTGGAAGCCCTCGGCGGCTGGTTCATCGACCGCATTGAGGGCGATCCTTCTTCCGTCATCGGCCTTTCGCTACCAGTGCTGCGCCGCGCGCTGTATTCCTTTGGGCTCAACGTTTCCGGCTTCTGGGTTTAATCAAACCTATTGACTGGATTTTTAATCACCGATATTATGTGATTCACATTTCACTGCATGCGAAAGAGCGGAATTAGATCCTGCAATCTACAGGTTTTAAATCGCTTCAGGAACTCGCACAGAGCTTAAGTAAGGAACTTGGAGCACACCATGTCCTCATTGCTGCATCAGTAATTTCTATTTGACACACCGCTGCTTTCGACGGGTCAATATTTCACCGCCGAGAGAATTGTCTACCTCGAAAATCCGACGCTGGGTTCATGCTGCGCGCATGAGTTTCCAGTCGCGGTTGTCAGAACATAGAGAGAACCGATGCAAGATCACAATACTACTGGTGGAAATTTTTGGACTATTGTACGCAAGAGTCATCCCGATTACTTACGGTGGTTCTTCGCCGACACAACAAGCGCTTTGGGTTCATCCCTCATTGCCATCCCTGTTTCACTTGCGAGCTTCCGCCTCACTGGAAGTCTAAGCCAAGCAGGTCTCATCGGAGCAGCAAGCTCAGCTGGCTCCTTGATCATGACCATCCCAGCCGGAATGATCATTGATCGCTTCGATAAGAAGAATCTGCTTCTCCTTTACGGCCTGAGTCAGATTGCTATCTGGTCTTCCTTTTCCTTCCTCCTCTGCCTGGGTAAATTCACCTTCATCTCCTTATTCTTCTTCAGCTTTTTTGCTGGGATGATTACAGGCACCTTCGGAGGGCTAACCAATGCCATTCTGAGATTCATCATCCCAGAGAATTTACTTGTCCAAGCACAAGGCCGTAACCAAACTCGAGACAACATTATCTGGATGGTTGGATTACCCTTGGGAGGCCTCCTTTACGGACTCGCCCCGGTTATTCCTTTTATAACGCAAGCCCTGTCTGGGCTTGGTCCCGTATATGCTTCAAGGAGCATCAATGCAAACCTAGGTGAAACAATCAGTGACCAGAAGTATTCATTTACAGAGTTCTGGTCCGATACCAAATATTCTTTGGCTTGGATTTGGAAATATCCGGTGCTCCGGGCAATTTTCAGCATCGATTTATGCTCGAATTTTGCCAATTTTTTCCTCATCGCGTCCATAGATCTATGGCTGGCCTATCTTAAAGTTGATGGCTGGATAATCGGCTTAACTTCCACCATGTTTACCCTAGGCATGATTGTTGGAGGATTCTTTCAAGACCACCTCATCAAGCGATTCCCCGGAAGAAACATAATCCGAGCAACCATGCTCTGGGAATTAATGTGGTATATCTTCCTTCTTTCCTTTTCTCATTATTGGCCGCTGATCGCAGTCGCAGCATTTTTCATCGTCATCCCCTCGATCGCATGTAACTCGTACTCTGGTGGACTACTTGCACTATCTGCACCCCCTGAAAAGATAGGTAAGTGCTCGGCGGGAGCACGCCTGATGATGGGATTACTACCAATTATCGCCTCCGCCAGCGCAGGCGTTCTTCTTTCTGCAATTGGTTTTCAGGCAAGCATGGCATTATGCGCCCTGTGCTCGGCTATCTCTTGCTTGATAGTGGCGGGTTCAGTCTTACGCGCACTACCTAAAGCAGCCGAGTTCAATTCCCTCCCCATTCTCGAATAGCCCTTATGCCGAATTCCAACGGCAAAACCAAACACCCAAAGTCTTCGTATCCCCTAGTCGGGATCCAGCCTTCATCTCGAGTAGTCGTATCCAAACCCGCCCCCTCTGGTGGCCTCGCTGCCACATGGCTAGAGTGGGGCGGCATGGAAATGAAAGATATGCTCGCTCCCCCGCCCATCAAGCTGCCGGCCGATCCGGGTGCTGACAGCACTTCCGATCTCACCGCAGGAATTGTCGCCCACCCGGATTCCCCGCTGCTGTGGGCACTGCTAGCGGAGCAGGAACTAGACAAGCACAAGGGCTCTGAGCCCACCGCTTTCATCACCGCCTACGCCTATGCGCGTACCGGCTACCACCGCAGCCTCGACCGCCTGCGCGGCAATGGGTGGAAGGGCTGGGGCCCAGTCCCCTTCTCCCACGAGCCCAAC
Organism: Corynebacterium aurimucosum; assembly: GCF_046895345.1. Taxonomy (GTDB): domain Bacteria; phylum Actinomycetota; class Actinomycetes; order Mycobacteriales; family Mycobacteriaceae; genus Corynebacterium; species Corynebacterium aurimucosum_G. Next base: position 1,628,179 of record NZ_CP160096.1, read on the forward strand.
CAGGGCGTGCTGCGCGCGATTGCCGCACTGGGCCATGCTGCGAAGGCCATCGGTGAGGACGCGGAATATGACCGCATCCGCCAGATGCTTTCCGACGCCGACCCCGAATCCGTCGCCACCCTGCTGGACTAAACAGCCAGTAGCGCCGTTGCGTGCTTTCCCGCCTCCCCCAGTCCACTACATGGTTCTGGTCACCTGGTTCTACTCAAAAGGTTTAGCTGGGGGCAGGTGAACCATCTAGGTGCCCAAAGATGGTTTGTTTGGGGGCACATGAACCTTCTGATCCGAACCATATGACTGGAACCACCCATGGCGGCTAGCGGACCTCCCCGACGGGCACGGCGGTTTAAATACAAAAATCCCGCGGACCTCGAATATTGAGGCCGCGGGATTAGTCTGTCTAACTTAAAGCAGCGCAGGGATTGGTATGCGATTAAGCCTTGTCGCCGTCTGCCTTGGCAACAAGGTCACCGGTGTTCTGCGCGGTACGGATGTTCGCCACGAAGAACTCCAGGATCAAGCGGAACTGGATGACATAGAAAAGGAACGCGATTCCACCGCCGATCACGGCACCGAGGAACGCCAGGATTCCGACAACAAAGCTGTCAGCGAAAAACGCGAAGGAGAAGAGGATCGTTCCTACCCAGAAGACTGCTGACAAAATGACGAGCAGCATGTAGATGAAGGAGGAGAACTTCAGGGTGACAAAGCTGCTGAAGGAGAAATCAAACAGCGCCTTGAAGAAGCCCGTGCTCTTAGAAGAACCACCGTTCTGTGCGGCCTGCTGCGGGTACTGATTGTTCTGCGGAGAGGCAGCAAAGGGCGAGTTCTGCTGGCCGAATCCCTGCTGCTCCTGTGCGCCGAAGCTCTGCTGTCCCTGGGAGCCGAAACCTTGCTGTTCCTGAGCGCCGAAGCCCTGATTCTGCTGGGAGTAGCTGCCAAAACCGGACGTGGAGTTGGAGTGAGAAGCCTGGGAGCCGAAGCCATCGCTAGACTGTTGCCCAAATCCATGGCCCTGGTTGGATTCCGTCTGCGCACCGCCGCCAAAGCCGTCATTGCCATAGCCGTTGCTGCTGTAGCTCTGGTTCGAGTTCGTCGACTCAGCGGAGTGCTCGGCACCAGCACTGCTATCGGTGTTGTAGGAAGCGTAGGAGGCGCCAAAAGAGTCATGGTTAGCGCGGGTCTCATGGTTTTCAGACTTGTGGTCTGCTGACTCCGTGTTGGCAGAACCAGAGGCAGACTCGGACGCGGCAAAGCCGGAGCCAAAAGTGCTGTCCTTAGCTTCGCTGTCAGTGTCCGGCTGCGAATCCTGGGAAGAGGCGCTACCGAAGGAAGAAGTCTCAGCAGAGCTCTCAGAGTAATCGCCGTAGCCTGCTTGGCCGCCCCAGCCAAAATCGGAGTTTGAATCCTGAGCATTCCAGCCAGACGCCGAGCTATCATTGTTGAACTGGGGGCTGCCGTAGCTGCCAAAGCTACCGAAGTTATCGTTCCCAGCGTTCGCACCGTTGGAACCATTAAAGCTGTTATCGCCCACGTTGCTATCGCTGTTGTCGGCGTTCTCACCAAACTGGTTGGGGTTCGTCATTATTCCTTAGACCTTTCGGAGAATCATCGAATTTCGCAGCACGCTACAGCACTACACTGGCGCAATTTTTTACCCCTTCGAAGGTACCTGAGATCTCGCTCACTGGCAGCCCGGCTTGGGAATAAGCCCCAAGAAAATGAAAATTTCCCCTGCCACGGCAGGGGAAACTTGGCAAGGCTAGCGCGAAATTAAACGCTTATGCGTGCTTGGCCTCCACGCGCTTGATGGCCTCAGCCGCGACCTTTTCCTGGATGCCCATGTCCAGCTCAGAGGTGAAGCCCACGCAGGAGCAGTTGATCTCACCAAGGACATAGGTGTCCTCACCGTTTTCACCGTCCGCCAGCATGAAGTCTGCGGTCCAGATCAGCGGGATGTTGTCGCCACCGAGCTTCTCAGCAATGACCGGGCGGACCTCAGCGAACATGTCGACGAGCTCCTGCCACTCCTCCGGCTTCTGGTAGGTGTACTTGGCGCCAGAGAACAGGGTGGCGGAGAAGGCGTCGCCGCCCTCAGCCGGCTTCTTGTGCACAACGAAGACTGGGTCTGGGCCCACGAGGAGAATACGAATCTCACCTTCGACGATGCGCGGCATGAAGCGCATGTCCACGAGCATGCCGTTGTCACCCACGATGTACTGGTCACAGAAGTCCATGAACTCGCCGAGCTCGCGCTCCTCGGTGTGATTGTCTACAGCCTCGGTGCACTTGATCTTGGTGTCGAGCGGCAGTGCGGTGCCCGGCTCCACGGACTCCGCCAGCTTCTCGTCGGCAAGGCGCACGCGCCAGATGCCGGAGCCGGTGGAGCCGCGGTTCTGCTTGAGCACGCGCTCGCCGTAGGACAGGGAGGCCGGGAAGGTCTTGTGGAAGGACTCGACGTCGTAATAGGCGGCGGTGTCAGCCGGAACCAAGTCCGTGTCATTGAGCTTAACCAAGGCATCCTTGGCGCCGTAGGCCATCATCTCGTACGGAGTGGACATGCCGACTAGGCCGGCGTCGGAAAGCTTGGTGAGCAAGTCGAAGTAGCCCTTCTCACCGCCCGGGATGTTGCCCGGGTTCACGCGGGAAATGTAGGCATCGAAGTTTTCAGATACGTACTCGAAGAGCTTCTCGGACCACTCAGGGCGGTAGAACACAACCTCTGCGTGCCAACCTGCATCCTTGATACAGTCGACGATCGGCATGGTGTCCTTACGGTGTCCATTGATCTGCTTGTCGGATCCGCCCTCAACCTCGAAGACGACGATTGCCTTGTGCACAGTGCTTCCCTTTCACTAGGGGGTTAATGAGTGTCTCTTCTTAAAATAACGCAGGTTGGGCCCGTTCGCTCACCTGAAGAAGCGACGCCACAACGCGATAAAAGGCGAGCTTAATGCAGTTTTTATCCCCTGACCTGCACACTTGTTATAACCAGTCCATGCGAGCCGCCACTCTACGGCATAAAAATGTATCCAACACCACAAAAGGCTCTCCCCCGTGACCACTTTTCGGCCAAGCACGCTAGAGTTGAAGCGAACGTTTCCCCTTAACGAGAAAGGCAGGTGGACCGTGGCCGAATTCGACCCGAATCCCCCTTTCCAGGAGTACGCGCACCCTGAGCGCCTCGCGTCCGCACCGTGGCTATCCGCGCGACTGGGCATTAACGGCCTCCACGTCATCGAGGTCGACGAAGACTCGCTCCTTTACGATATCGGCCACATCCCCACCGCTATCCGCATCAATGTCCAGACGGAGCTGCTCGACAGCACAACGAGGGACATTATCAACGCGGAAGACTTCACCAAGCTCCTTCGCTCCAAGGGCATTGAGCGCGAGGATACCGTCGTCCTCTACGGCGACAAGTCCAACTGGTGGGCCGCATTCGCCCTGTGGATCTTCGAGCTATACGGTCACGAAGACGTCAGGCTTCTCGACGGGGGACGGGATGCCTGGATGTCTGAAGAGCGCGATACCTCGTTTATGGTCCCTGACCCAACCGCTTCCTCCTACCCTGAGGTTTCCCGCGAAGAATCATCCCGCATCTTCGTCGACGAGCTGCGCGGCTCCACCGCCACGGTGGTCGACACCCGCAGTCCAGACGAGTTCTGCGGCGAAGCCGCCCTCAAGAACGGAACTGGTGAGTCTGCCTACGGCACCACCTTGACCCACGGTCACATCCCAGGCGCCATCAACCTCGAGTGGGATCGAGCGGTCTACCCCAACGGCTGCTTCCGCGCACTCAGCGAGCTGAAGGTAAGCTACGGTGAGCTGGAGCCAGATACGGAAACAGTGCTTTACTCTCACGTCGGCGCTCAGGCCGCGCACACCTGGTTCGTGCTCAAGTACCTGCTCGGATTCAAGGCAGCGCGCGTTTACGATGGCTCGTGGGCAGAGTGGGGCAACATGGTTCGCATGCCCGTTGAGCGCTAAGAACACACCGAATTAACCCCGCATCCACGCTGGTGCGGGTTTATTTTTTGACACGAAACCAAGATGTGAAGGTATCCTCATGTTTTGGTGTGCAAGAATAGTACGCAGTCCTATCAGAAAAAATGGAGGAGGGTTCCTGCCGTGGCAGTTGAAACCAAGAACATCACCAAGGTCCTCGTGGCCAACCGCGGTGAGATTGCGGTCCGCGTCATTCGCGCGGCTCGCGACGCCGGCATCGCATCCGTAGCGGTCTACGCTGAGCCAGATACTGACGCCCCATTCGTCACGCTTGCCGACGAAGCCTTTGCACTCGGCGGCCAAACTTCCGCGGAGTCATACCTCGACTTCAGCAAGATTCTCGACGCCGCCTCCAAATCCGGCGCCGACGCCATCCACCCCGGCTACGGCTTCCTCTCAGAGAACGCCGACTTTGCCCAGGCCGTCATTGACGCCGGCTTGACCTGGATCGGCCCCTCCCCGCAGTCCATCGCCGACTTGGGTGACAAGGTCACCGCCCGTCACATTGCCGAGCGTGCTGACGCTCCCATGGCACCGGGTACCAAGGATCCGGTCGCCAGCGCAGAGGAGGTCGAAGCCTTCGCCGATGAGCACGGCCTACCCGTTGCCATCAAGGCCGCTTTCGGTGGCGGTGGCCGCGGCATGAAGGTGGCCCACACCCGCGAGGAAATCAAGGACCTCTACGAGTCCGCCACGCGCGAGGCCGTCACCGCCTTCGGCCGCGGTGAATGCTTTGTCGAGCGCTACCTGGATAGGGCCCGCCACGTCGAGGCTCAGGTACTCGCCGACCAGCACGGCAATGTCGTCGTCATGGGCACCCGCGACTGCTCCCTGCAGCGCCGCTTCCAGAAGCTCGTCGAGGAAGCCCCTGCCCCCTTCCTCACCGATGAGCAGCGCGCTTCCATCCACGAATCGGCCAAGCGCATCTGCCGCGAGGCCGGCTACTACGGCGCCGGCACCGTGGAATACCTGGTCGGCGCCGATGGCCTCATCTCCTTCCTCGAGGTCAACACGCGCCTCCAGGTGGAGCACCCCGTTACCGAAGAGACCACTGGCTTCGACCTGGTGCGCGAGCAGTTCCGCATCGCGGAGGGCCGTGAGCTCTCCATCTCCGAGGATCCGGCCCCGCGCGGCCACGCCATCGAATTCCGCATCAACGGCGAAGACGCCGCCGCGGGTTTCATGCCGGCTCCTGGAGCCATCGTCTCCTACTCCGAACCTTCTGGCCCGGGCGTGCGTATGGATTCTGGTGTGCGCGAAGGTTCCGTCATCGGCGGACAGTTCGATTCCATGCTGGCCAAGCTCATCGTCTGGGGCCCGGACCGCGAGACCGCCATCGCGCGCGCACGCCGCGCGCTGTCCGAGTACCGCATCGAAGGCCTGCCCACGGTTATCCCCTTCCACCAGGCAATCCTCACCGATCCTGCCTTCACCGCCGAAGACAGCAACTTCACGGTCTACACCAAGTGGATCGAGGAGGAATGGGTCAACGAGCTGCCCGAGTACACCGACACCGCCGAAGCACCTGAGGACGAGGAACAGGAAGCATCCCAGAAGTTCGTCGTCGAGGTTGGCGGCCGCCGCATCGAGGTGGCCCTGCCGGGCAATCTCCTCTTGGGAGGTGGCAACAAGCGCAAGAAGTCGAAGAAGCGTCGTGGAAAGGGAGCCGCGGCAAACGTGTCCGGCGACACCGTGACCGCGCCGATGCAGGGCAGCGTCATCAAGGTCGCCGTCGAGGAGGGCCAGGAAGTGGAAGAGGGCGAGGTCGTCGTCGTCCTCGAGGCCATGAAGATGGAGAACCCCGTCAAGGCCCACAAGTCCGGCACCGTGACCGACCTCAAGGTGTCCACTGGCACGCAGATCAACAAGGGCGAGCCGATTCTCGAGATCAAGTAGCCTCGAAAGGCATGAGCGTTAACGATTCTGAGTTCGGCGTACGGTTGGCCAAGGAGCACGACCGTACCTACCTCTCCCGTCTCCTTTTCCTCGCCGATGTCCTCGGTGACGAGGACGCCCATATCGGGGATTTCCACACGCCTGACGTGGGGCTGTACGTCGACGAATGGTCACCCCATGTCGACGGCGGCGTCATCGCAGTCTCCAGCCACCGCGTTCCCGTCGGTGGTGCGTGGCTGCGCTACTACACCACCGAAGCGAAGGGTGCTGCCTATACCCGCAACCCCGAAGCGGATCCTTTTGATGAGTCCCAGTGGGCCACCGACCTTGATCCAGAGGAAATCCCCGAGCTCTTCATTGCTGTGGAGTCCCGCTACAGAGGCCTCGGCGCTGGACGACGCCTCCTGCGCAACGCCTGCGACCTCGCCGAGGCGCAGCAAGCCCCGGCCATTTCGCTGTGGATTGAGCCGGAGAACACGGGCGCCCGCAAGCTGTATGAATCCGAGGGCTTCGTCGATATCGACGTCCCGGGCCGCCCGGATGCCCACGTGATGCTCAAGCGCTTCTAATTTCGCAAGAAGGAACCCCTCCTATCTGGTGTTTTACTCCAGACGGGAGGGGGTTCGGCGTTCCTTTTAGTTGATAACGGCGATGAGGTCGCCGCCCTCCACCTTGGTGGCGGCGCCAATGGCGACGCGCTCGATGGTGCCATCCTTGGTGGCGGAGATGGAGGCTTCCATCTTCATGGCCTCGATGACAGCGATCTGGTCGCCGGCCTTGACCTCGTCACCCGGCTTGGCGGTCGGGTTCACCACGCCGGCAAACGGTGCGGCCACGTGGCCCTCGTTGGATGGGTCGGCCTTCTCCACGGTGGCAACGGTGGACTCGACGTTGTTGTCGCGCACCTTGAGCGGGCGGATCTGGCCGTTGACGTTGAGCACAACGTTGCGGATGCCCTTCTCGTCCGGCTCACCCATCGCGTCAAGACGCAACGTGATGGGCTTAAGGTCCGCGCGATCGTTGGAGCCCTCCGGGAAGTAGTGAACGATGTAATCGTTTCCTTCTTCCAGGCCGTAAAGGAAGACCGTGTCCGTCAGCGCCTCGGTATTGCCGTAGGTGCGGCGGAACTCGTTGAACTCCTCGAACTGCTTCGGGAAGAGCAAGCGGTTGAGGGAGGCACGGCGCTCGGTGGAATCATCCGAACTCAGGTGCTTCTTCTCCTCTTCGGGGACGGGCTTGACGGCGACGTCGCCAGGCGCGCGGCCTTCCAGGACCTTGTCGCGCAGCGGCGGCCAGCCACCCGGAGGCGTACCAAGCTCACCGCGCAGGAAGGCAATGACGGAATCCGGGATGTCGTACTTGGTGGGGTTGGCCTCGAAGTCAGCCGGGTCCACGCCAGCGCCCACGAGGTGCAGAGCAAGGTCACCGACCACCTTGGAGGACGGGGTCACCTTGGTCGGACGGCCGAGCATCTCATTCACTGCCGCGTAGGTGTCCTCGATGATTTCGAAGCGGTCCTCCAAGCCCAGCGCAGTAGCCTGCGCGCGCAGGTTGGACAGCTGACCACCGGGAATCTCGTGGCGGTAGACGCGGCCGGTCGGACCAGGAATGCCCTTCTCGAACGGCTGGTAGAGCTGGCGCACTGCCTCCCAGTAGGGCTCCAGGTCAGAGACTGCCTTGAGGGAGATACCAGTATCACGCGAGGAGTTGGAGAACGCCGCGATGATGGCGGACAGCGAAGGCTGAGAGGTAGTACCCGCCAGCGGAGCGGAGGCACCATCCACGATGTCGGCGCCAGAAAGCGCTGCCGCGTAGTAGGTAGCCAGCTGGCCGCCTGCGGTGTCGTGCGTGTGCACGTGAACCGGCAAGTCGAATTCCTTGCGCAGAGCCATGACCAGCTTGGATGCGGACTCCGGACGCAGCAGGCCTGCCATGTCCTTGATGGCCAAGACGTGGGCGCCGGTGTTGACAATTTCTTCGGCCAGCTTAAGGTAGTAATCCAGCGTGTAGAGCTTCTCATCCGGGGAGCACATGTCGCCGGAGTAGGCCATGGCAACCTCGGCCACGGTGGTGTTGGTCTCCAGGACGGCGTCGATAGCCGGGCGCATCTGGGTGACGTCGTTCAGCGCATCGAAGATACGGAAGACATCCACGCCGGACTTGGCGGCCTCCTGCACGAAGCCGGTGCACACGTCGTTGGAGTACGGCGAGTAGCCCACGGTGTTGCGGCCACGCAGCAGCATCTGGATGTTTTGGTTCGGCATGGCCTCACGCAGCAGATCCAAGCGGACCCACGGATCTTCCTTGAGGAAGCGCATGGCCACGTCGTAAGTAGCACCACCCCACGCCTCCACGGAGTACAGCTCCGGGGTCATGCGGGCAACGGCCTCAGCGGCAGTGACCAGCGCCGTACCGCGCACGCGGGTGGCCAACAGGGACTGGTGGGCATCGCGGAAGGTGGTGTCGGTGACCGCCAGAGCATCCTGCTTACGGATCTTTTCTGCCCACTTCTTCGGGCCGAGCTCCAGCAGCTCATCGCGGGAACCGCGCGGCAGCTCGGAGTTAAAGTCCAGATCCGGCAGCTTGTCGAAGGGGCGCAAGGTGGTTGGGCGCTCGCCATTCGGCTTGTTGACGGTCACGTCAGCGATGTAGTCGATGATGCGACCAGACTCATCGACGGCCGGCGGGGCCTTCAGCAGGTCCGGGTGCTCCGGAATGAAGCTGGTGTCCACGCGGGTGTTGACGAAGTCCGGCTCGCGCAAAAGAGCGCGCAGGAAGCCGATGTTGGTGGCCACGCCGGCCACGGTGAACTCATTGAGCGCGCGCTGCGCACGTGCCACGGCTTGTTCAAAATTGACACCGCGGCAGGTCATCTTCACCAGCAGGGAGTCAAAGTTCGGGGAGATCTCCGCACCGACGGCCGTTGCACCGTCGAGACGCACGCCCGCGCCGCCCGGCGAGCGGTACTGGGTCAGCGTGCCGGTATCCGGGCGGAAGCCGTTGGAGGGATCCTCAGTGGTGATACGGCACTGCAGGGCCGCGCCGGTGATGTGGATATCCTCCTGCTTGAGGCCCAGCTCCTCCAGGGAGAGGCCCGCGGCAATCTGCATTTGGGACTTCACGATGTCCACGCCCGTGACCTCCTCGGTCACGGTGTGCTCCACCTGCACGCGCGGGTTCATCTCGATGAAGACGTGGTTGCCCTTCTCATCGACGAGGAACTCGACGGTACCGGCGCCCTCGTAGTTGATGTGCTCGCAGAACTTCACGGCGTCCGCACAGATGCGGTCACGCAGCTCCGGGTCCAGCGTCGGCGCCGGGGCAATCTCCACGACCTTCTGGTGGCGACGCTGCACGGAGCAGTCGCGCTCGTACAGGTGCATGACGTTGCCCTGCGAGTCCGCCAGAATTTGCACCTCGATGTGCTGCGGGCGAATCACCGCGGTCTCCAGATAGACGTGGCCGTCACCGAAGGCGGCCTCTGCCTCGCGCGATGCCTCCGCGCACTTGGTCTTCAGTTCTGCTTCGTTCTCGATGAAACGCATGCCGCGGCCACCGCCGCCGGCCACGGCCTTCACGAAGACGGGGAACTCAAAGTCCTTGGCGTATTCCACCAGCTTGTCGACGTCCGTCGAGGGCTTCGAGTCCTTCAACGTAGGCAGCCCTGCTTCCTCCGCTGCGGCCACAGCGGCGGCCTTATCGCCGGTCAGGTCGAGGGTCTCGGCGGTGGGGCCGATGAACTTGATGCCGTTGTCGCGGCACGCGCGGGCCAAATCAGCACGCTCCGAAAGGAAGCCATAACCCGGGTAAATGGCATCCGCACCGGACTTCTTGGCGGCGCGAATAACCTCGTCGATATCGAGATAAGCCTTAACCGGCTGACCCTCAGTACCAATACGCACGGCCTCGTCCGCGAAGGCACGGTGGAAAGAGTTGCGGTCTTCCTTGGGGTAAATTGCAACGGTCTTGGAACCGACCTCAAAGGCGGCGCGGAAGGCACGCACGGCAATCTCACCGCGGTTGGCCACCAAGATCTTGGAGAAGGACTTGTGGGCGGTATCAGACACTAGGAGTGGTCCTTTCAGATAGGAACAATACGAAGACAAGGATAGTGTCCGAGGCGACAACGCGGGCGGAAATCGACATATCGGTCAACAGATTTCGAATAGGTTCTCGCCAGACTCCTAGGCACACCCCTAGAAGACTCACCCCTTCATGAACAGCTCCCCTCCCCCCTTTAAACATGCAGCGGCCAAATAGGAGAAGAGTTACTTCGCTTTTAAAAAAATATAAACCTATTGACATGTTCTACCCTCCGTTTCTATCCTTCAATCAGGTTCATAAGAACCAACTTCATCCTTCACTTCCAAAGACCGCACGGTGAAGACAGAAAAGAGCTTATGAACTCAGTCACCATTTCTAACGTCCACAAGTATTTAGGCGAAGGCGCCCAGCGCACGCATGTTCTCAAAGGCGCAAGCCTAGAAGCTGGTGAAGGCGAGTTTCTCGGCATTTCAGGAAAGAGCGGCTCCGGTAAAACAACTCTCCTGCGCGCGGTTGCAGGTCTTCTACCTATCGATGAAGGCTCAATCTCGGTCTTCGATACCTGTGTATCCACCGCTGCTCCCAAGGAACTACTCGCCTTGCGCCGCAACACAATCGGCTTCGTCTATCAAGACGACCTGTTGATGAATGAACTCACAGCGCTCGAAAATGTCATGCTTGTGCTTGCTGCAGCGGGATTCGATGAGACGACGGCACACGACAAGGCTTGCGAGGCCTTAACCCAGGTAGGACTTGCAGAACTCGCTCAACGATTTCCCGCAGAGATGTCGCGCGGCCAATGCCAAAGAGTAGGAATCGCCCGAGCACTGTCTGGGAAACGGCGAATTCTCTTGGCTGATGAGCCGTCTGCTGCGCTCGATTCTGAAAACTCGCACGGCATTTTTCGACTCTTCAAGAAGCTGGCATCAACTGGCACAACCGTGATAGCGACCAGTCACGATCCCATCATGCTCGACTATTGCAGCACGGCCTACACGCTGATCGACGGCCAGCTTGGGAAAGCAGCCCCGAATGCTCAATGAACTAATCACGAAAGTCGTGCATTCTTCGAAACGGTATCGTTTCGGCGCAGCGGCAATCGCAGTGTGCTTAGGATTATTCGCATTTGCTGTCTCGGCTGATCTCTTCATGATGTTGTCCCCGCAGCAGAAGGCGCAGTCAGAATTGGGAAACAACGCCGTGCGGGTGGACGTGCCTGTGTACACGCGGGCGGGCGTGGTTGAACAGACGCTGCCGCAACTTGATTCCCCAGAGAGGGGCTTTACTACCCAACTCGAGACTTACGATCTCTATGTCGATAGCAATCCATCAGCTTCCCTTGTCTACAAGGAGTCTCACTGGGAAGAGCAAGCTCCCGATTTTGGGTTGGCATTGGTTCAGGGCCATTGGCCAAGCGCCCCCGGGGAAGTAATCGTCACTGAGGACGTTAACCTTAGCCTCGGAGAGAACACAACTGCATTCAACGGCACGCTACCGCTCCGCATCGTTGGCGTTGTATCGAATTCCTTCCACAGCCAGGAGAAAGCGGTGTACGGCGCATCGGGAACATGGAACACCATCGACGCCGACGCTTATTCCATGACCTCCGCTTCGGTCCGGCCGATTGTGTTCGGTTCCGAAGGAACGACTCCTGCCGAGCTCACCGACTTCATTAGCAGTCAGCTCGAAACTACAAACCTCGTCGATCACGCCGCGCTTGACGACGCCTTTTCGACCTCACTCCTCACCCGCGAAAGCCTGCTCGCAACGCCGCCTTCAGGATTCGCCGATAGCTATTCCTTCTTCTTCGGCCTGTTTGCCGTTGTCATACCGTGTGCTTTGATCCACTTTTTGTGGCGAGTCACGTACCTAGTTCTTCACCCGTTGAACCGGCGGTTCTTCGAGCTAGGGATCTCCCCCTTCCTGTTGTGGAAGTCCAGCACATCCACCCTGCTTCGTTCAGCCCTGATGTACTCCGTCTTAGGCCTCGTTGTAGGTGCAGGCCTGGCGCAATGCGTGCGCCCTTTCATTTCGGGACTTGCAGGGTTGCCTGATCCTGGAGTCCTCATTCCGTGGAAATGGTTAGTGCTTCTTCTCGCTAGCTCGCTAGCAGCACTCCTGATTGGCGGTGTTGCCACCGCGCCGTCGACCCAGCCGCATCCGTTCTGGAAAGACATCCCGCTGCCAGCCCTATCGGCATCATTCTTGCGTTGGAGTGCTATTGCTATTGTCCTTGTGGCCGCACTCTTTACGGTCGCTTCAGCACTGCTGGGGCCAGACGTGTTCGAAACCTGGGCGCCATTGCCAACCGTGGCATTGTGCATCGTCTTTTCTCTTCTTCTCGCACGCTGTCCGCGAACCAGCCGGCCCTACACTCCAGCAGGCGTGGCCCTGAGATTTGCAGAGAAGCACCGGCAGCTTATTGGCACGGGTCTGACATTGTTGGTCCTGTGCATGGGAACCGCCGTGTTTAGCAGTTCGATGTCAGCCAGCTTCACAGCCAGTGAGAATGACAGTTTGACGTCAACGATCGCCCCAAACCAGGCACATGTTTTAGAAAAAACAGATGACGGCCTAGCCACAAACGCTGATTCCGTTCAGCACGTGGCCCACGCGTTGGGCGTTCCCGCCCCAGTTCGAGTCTCTTATGTCCAGGCCACGCTAGACATGCCCACAGAGATGTCGGGAACCTTTGGCGTACTGACCGTCGAATCCGTTCATGACGTAGAGCAGCTCTTAGGCCGAGAGCTCACGGACCATGAAAAAGATGTTCTTAAGACCGGAGCTTTGGTCCGCGATAACCGATTCATCAACCATGAGCACGTTTCAATCGGCACAAGCGGAAACTCGGCCCCTACATCACTTCCAGCGCTGAGCACGGATTTCGGACCTCACTGGGAGAAACTAGCTGGAGGGTTTATCCTCGAATCCACGGCGCAGAAACTCAACGCACCGGCACGTGGGACACAGTGGGTCTTTACGGGGCTCAAAGAAGACGAAGAAAAGCGCTTTCTTGATAGCGCTGCACGAGCCCATATCCCCCACGAGCTCGTACTACTGCCACTGGTTCAAACCTCTTCGACACCGCGGGCATTCTACATCAGCTTGGCGGCCGCGCTGCTCAGCGCGTTAGCCGTAACCTTTGTTTTCTCGCGGCAACTTGCTCGCGCTACCGAAGCAATCGAGACCACCTTCAAAGTACTAGGCCTCGATTCTTCCTGGCACCTAAGAATCGTTGTACTCACGACGGCCACACTGACATGTGTTGCGATCATTTCTGGCTGTCTCGCTGGAATCCTCCCACTCGCCGGAATGGTTTACGCAATGGGAGATGGCCTCACATTCGCCATCGATTGGAAGGCTCTTCTTGTTGCCGCAGGCGCAATAACACTGGGCGCTGCAAGTGGCGTTGGCATGACATGCCTTCGCTACGTGCAGCGCCCAGCGTCAAGCGCAACCGCTAATTAAATCTGCTTCGGCGGAACGGAGCGCTGCTCCTTGCCGTTGTAGGCAGACAGCGGGCGGATGAGGGAGTTGTTCTCGTTCTGCTCCACGATGTGTGCGGTCCAGCCGGTGATGCGGGCCATCACGAAGATCGGGGTGAAGAACTCGATGTCGAAGCCCAGGATGTGGTACGCAGGGCCAGCCGGGAAGTCCAGGTTCGGCTGAATCTTAATGGAGGTGTTCTCGTACATGGTCTTCGCCATGTTTTCGTACATCTCCACCCACTGCTCCTGGCCGTGGTCCTTGGCCAGCTCGCGGAAGGCGGCCTCCATGGTCGGCACACGGGAGTCACCGTTCTTGTAGACGCGGTGGCCGAAGCCCATGACGAGCTCCTTGTTCTTGAGCTTGTTCAGGGTCCACTCCTCCGCCTTGGCCGAGTCACCGACCTCCAGGAAGTTCTTCATCACGGCCTCGTTAGCGCCACCGTGCAGCGGGCCCTTCAGGGCGCCGATAGCTGCGGTAACCGCGGAGTAGGTATCGGACATCGTGGAGGTCACCACGCGGGCAGCGAAGGTGGAGGCATTGAAGGAGTGCTCGGCGTAGAGGATGAGGGACTTATCAAAGGCCTCGATATCGGAGCGCGACAGGGCCGGCGAGCCTTCCTCTTCGCCAAAGACCATCCACAGGAAGTTCTCCGCAAAGCCCTTCTTGCGGGAAGGCTCGATGTACCCCTCACCGCGGCGACGGCGGATGTCGAGTGCAACGATGGTCGGCAGCTTCGCCATGAGCTCCAGCGCGGTGCGACGGATGTGCTCGGAATCCTTGGTGTACTCCTCCGGGTCCTGGGAGCCGATGAAGGAGACCGCGGTGCGCAGAACGTCCATCGGGTGGCAGGACTTCGGCATGGAGGTGATCAGGTCGATGAGGTGGCGGTCCAGGTGGCGCAGCGCCTTCTCACGAGCGGAGAAGCGGACCAGCTCATCCTGGGTCGGCAGCTCGCCGTTCCACAGCAGGTAAGCAACCTCCTCGAAGGAGCAGTAGCGGGCCAGCTCCTGCACCGGGTAGCCACGGTAGGTCAGGGAGTTGGTCTCCGGGACAACCTTGGACACGGCGGTCTCGTCGACGACAACGCCGTACAGGCCCTTGCGGATCTCTGGGGTTTCAGACATGGTGTTTTTCTCCTTTTATAGGGGTCTAGATTGAGTTCTAGGCCGTGGGGTTTAGTCAAAGGTGGGCTTGTAGCTGTCCTTGGAGTAGGTGAACACGCTCTGGTCGAAGGCGTTGTACTCGTCGTAGCGCACCAGCTCATACAGGCGGGAGCGGTGCTGCATGCGGTCGAGCCATTCCTCGGATTGCAGGCCGGTTTCCTGCATGTCGCGGAGGAATTCTTCGGTAGCACCCATGGCCACGCGCAGGGTGGATACCGGCCAGATGACGGCGTTATAGCCCAAGCCTTCGATGCGCTTGGCGGAAAGCAGCTCGGTCTTGCCGAACTCCGTCATGTTGGCCAGCAGCGGGGTGTCCACGGCGGCGCGGAACTTTTCGAAGTCCTCCGGCGAGTAGAGGGCCTCGGTGAAGATGAGGTCCGCGCCGGCGTCGGCGTAGGCCTTGGCGCGCTCGATGGCTTCATCGATGCCGTGGATGCCGGCGGCATCGGTGCGGGCACAGATGATGAAGTTCTCATCGCGGCGCTCGTTGACGGCGGCGGTAATGCGGCGAACCATGAGATCCGTCGGCACCACTTCCTTGCCATCGAGGTGACCACAGCGTTTCGGGTTGACCTGGTCTTCCAGGTGGCAGCCGGCCAGGCCGGCGTCCTCCAGCGCGGCAACCGTGCGGGCGGCGGACATCGGTTCGCCGAAGCCGGTGTCGGCGTCGACAAGCACCGGCAGGTCCGTGGCGCGGGCGATGTGCCCGGCGCGCTGCGCTACCTCCGTGAGCGTGGTCAGGCCAATATCCGGCAGGCCCAAGTCATTGGCCAGCACCGCGCCGGAGACGTAGACGCCGCCGAAGCCGCCGATGTCCTGGATGAGCCGCGCGGTCAAAGGATTGAAAGCGCCCGGCATCGTGGTGATTTCCGGTGCGTTCAGCGCCTCGCGGAAGCTCTTGCGCTTGTCGGCATTGCTGATAGTGGAGCCAAATAGGCCAGCCATTTAGAACAGTCCCTTCGGGGTCTCGGGTGCGGTAGCGATGGCCTCGTCGGTGAGGCGAACGTTGAGCTCGTTGAGGTCGGTGAGGTTCTCCAGGTTCTGGGCGGCAGCGAGGAAGCGCTCCTGCTCCTCCTCCGAGACCTTGCCGGCAGCCAGCTTCTTGAACTTGTTGATGTATTCCTCGCGGCCGAAGGGGCGGGCGCCGAGCGGGTGGGCGTCGGCCACCGCGCGCTCGTCCTCAATCACAGTGCCGTCCTTGAAGGTAATGACAGCCTTGCCGCCGAAGGCCTTCTCATCCAGGTCGTTGGAGTGGTAGCGGCGGGTCCACTCGGGGTCCTCGACGGTGGAGATCTTGTGCCACAGGTCGATGGTGTCCTGGCGGTGCTTGCGCTCATCGGAGTAGGAGGTCTCGTAGTCCCACTCGCCGTCTTGGAGGGCCACGGCGAAGATGTACATGATGGAGTGATCCAGGGTCTCGCGGGAGGCGTTCGGGTCCATCTTCTGTGGGTCGTTGGCGCCGGTACCGATGACGTAGTGGGTGTGGTGCGAGGTGTGCAGGACGATGGACTCGATGTCCTCGGTCTTCAGTCCCTTCTCCGCGAGCGTCTTCTTAAGTGCAAAGGCCATATCGATCGGGGCCTGCGCCTGGTACT
This sequence comes from Corynebacterium aurimucosum, assembly GCF_046895345.1. Classification (GTDB taxonomy): domain Bacteria; phylum Actinomycetota; class Actinomycetes; order Mycobacteriales; family Mycobacteriaceae; genus Corynebacterium; species Corynebacterium aurimucosum_G. The sequence continues at coordinate 1,644,374 of NZ_CP160096.1, forward strand.
CCGCGGAGTGCTCCTTGGTGTAGGTGTCCAGGATGGCGCGCTTGGGCTCCCCGTCCCCCGGAAGGGGGACGGTGTAGGTGCGCTCCGGGGAGTGGAGCATCCAGGCGATAAAGCCGTCCTCACCTTCCCAAATCGGGGCTGGGGCGCCCTCGCCACGCATGGAGCGATCCACTGCCTCGATGCCCATCTTGCCGGCAAAGGCCGGTGCATAAGCCTTCCAAGAGGAAATGAGACCCTTGCGGGACTGGCGGGTAGCGGTGGTGGTGTGTAGCGCCTGGCCGATGGCCTGGTAGATGGTCTCGACGTCGAGTTTCAGCATGGTGCCGAGGCCCGCGGCGACGGAGGGGCCGAGGTGCGCCACGTGGTCGATCTTCCACTCGTGGAGGCAGATGCCCTTAACCAGGTTGACCTGGATTTCATAGCCGGTAGCCAGGCCGCGGATGAGGTCCTTGCCGGTCAGCCCCTTGTGCTGTGCCACGGCCAGAATCGGCGGGATGTTATCGCCCGGGTGGGAGTAATCGGCGGCGAGGAAGGTGTCGTGGTAGTCCAGCTCGCGCACGGCAGTGCCGTTGGCTAGGGCTGCCCACTCGGCGGAGTATGCGCCGTCCACGCCGAAGATGGTGGCGCCTCCTTCCTGCACCGGGTGGGCCTGCGCAATAACGCGGGCGGAGGTAACCGGGCGGCGCGTTGCGGAAGCGACGGCCACGGAAGCGTTATCGATGATGCGGTTGATGATCATCTCGGTGGTCTCGGCCGGAACCTCGACGGGATCGGCGGCTACCTTGGCGATCTTGTAGGCGAGGTGCTCTTCGATGGGGAAGTTCTCGGCGGACTTGTGGGTACGTACTTCGTGGTTAATCAAAGGGGTTCTCCTCCTAGACAAGAACAACGATTGCGATAGGAATCACACTAACCCCAGCCCGTGCGCCCTGCCACATGTGTAAACTGTGACTATCTGTTGCAGGGATTTGCGTTACTTGCAAAACTTGTGGAATCCCCAGGCAGGAAGGCTTTTTAGGAGGAAACAGACGGTGACCAAGCACTACGCGGGGGCGAGAATCCACGCATTACGCAAGGAACGCCACCTCACGCAAGCCGCCATGGCGAAGCAGCTGGGGCTATCCACCAGCTATCTCAATCAGTTGGAAAATGACCAGCGCCCGCTCACCGTCACCGTCCTCATGCAGCTGACCCAGCGCTTCGGTGTTGATGCCACCTACTTCGCTGGGGACCGTGACCTGCGTGCGCTCGCCGAGCTGCGCCAGCTCTTCCCCGAGGCCTCCGAAGCCACCCTCACCGACCTCAGCGGGCGCTTCCCCGAACTTCTGCCCCGGCTTGTCGACGCCGCCGCGCACACCCCCGCCGAACCCGGCCCCTTCGAAGCGGTCCGCGACTTCTTTTACGACGCGCACAACTACGTCCACAGTCTCGACATCGCCGCCGAGGAGCTTTCCGATTCGCTCGGGGACCGAGTTCTGCGCCGCGGTCGCTTGGCTTCCGTCCTGCAGGATGAGTTCGGTGTTACGACGCGATTTTCCTCTTCGTCTCCGCGCCGACGCACCTTCCACAACCGGGAGCTGCACCTGCGCGCGGGCCTTACGGAATCCCAGCTGGTTTCTGAGATGGCCCTTCAGTACTGCCTGCTGGCCTACCCGGAGCACTGCGCGGAACTCGTCGCCGAATTACCGGGCGAGGAAGCACAGACTATTGGCACGCTGGGCCTCGCGCAGTATTTTGCCGCCGCCGTGACCATGCCTTATACCCAGTTCCTCGCCACCGCGGAGGAAACGCGCTATGACATCGACGTCATCGCGACGGCCTTTGGCACTGGTTTCGAAACCACCGCGCAGCGCTTGGCGACGTTACAGCGACCCGGCCACCAAGGTGTTCCCTTCTCCTTCATCCGCACCGACCGCGCGGGCAATATCTCCAAGCGCCAGTCCTCCACCGCTTTCCACTTCGCCCGCAGCGGCGGCTCCTGCCCATTGTGGGTGGTGCACCGCGCGTTTGAAACGCCCAACCGCATCACGCGCCAGGTGGCCTCGATGCCCGATGACCACACCTACTTATGGATCGCGCGCTTCGTCCAAGGACAAGCTCAGGCTTGGGGCACGCCGCGCAAGGAATTCGTCGTGGGTTTAGGCTGCGATATCGCACAAGCGGATCGCGTGGTCTACGCGGACGCGCTCAACCTCTCCCCTTCCGAGGCGACCCCCATCGGCCCCGGCTGCGCCGCCTGCCCGCGCCCGGCGTGCCCGCAGCGCGCCTTCCCGCAGGCAGGCCGGCCCGTCAGCCTCGACCTCAATGCCACGCCGGTGACGGCATACGCCACCTCGTAGTTTTCATACCTTTCGCTTACGCATTCGAACCCGCCACGGCCATGTCCGCAGCGCCTGCCATGATGAACCTTGTTCGGCACCACGCCGAGTTCTCTTCACTCACCTACGCAGGAGGTTCTCTCTCATGTCCAACCCTTATGCAGCTCCCCAGTTCTCCCCGGAGCCAACCCCAGAGCAGGCAGCACCGAAGAAAAAGAAGAAAGGCGGCTGCCTCAAGTGGGGCGCGGGTGCAATCGCGGTATTGGTGCTCGGCAGCGCCGTACTCAATGCGGGTTCTGACGGCGATGACCCGACCAACACCGCCGCATCGGAGCCGAGCACAAGCATCACGGCCGTCGATATCAACAACGCCGCAGCTGACGTGGAGTCCGCCGCAGACCATACCAGCAGCGATGACAACGCCGTACCCACAGAGCACAAGAATGCTCTGCGCGCGGCGAAGCGCTATGTGGACTTTTCCGCCTTCTCCGAGGCTAAGCTCTATGACCAGCTCACGAGCGAATACGGCTCGCAATTCTCTCCCGAGGCGGCGCAATACGCCATGGATCAGCTCGATGTGGACTGGAACGCCGAGGCTCTCGAGTCCGCCGAACACTACGTGGACTTCGCCGCTTTTTCCAAGACCAAGCTCTATGACCAGCTGACCTCCGAGTACGGAGAGAGGTTCACACCGGAACAGGCACAGTACGCCGTGGACACGGTGAATGCTGATTGGATGGCCGAAGCCGTCGAGGCAGCGGAAAACTACCAGGAGATGATGCCGATGTCCGGCCCGGCGCTGCTCGATCAGCTCACCAGCGAGTACGGCGAGAAGTTCACCATGGAAGAAGCCCAGCATGCCGTGAGCACACTGGGCTTATAAATCCGAGCCGAAGCTAAATCAGACCCGGGTCTGATTTACTCGCGGTCGTTATTCAAGGTCGTCGTGGGCAACAAGGCGGCGGGCCGCCTCCGTGATCGTGCCGGACAGCGACGGGTAGACCGCGAAGGAATCCGCCAGCTGGTTCACCGTGAGCTGGTTGGTCACCGCCACGGCGATGGGCAGGATAAGCTCGGAGGCGGTCGGCGCGACGATAACGCCGCCGATGACACGGCCGGAGGTAGCGCGGCAGAAGAGCTTGACGAAGCCATGCTGCAGGGAGCGCATCTTGGCACGTGGGTTGGTGTTCAGCGGCATCATGACGGTGCGGGCAGCGACCTCACCGGCCTCAATCTCTGCCTGGGTGAAGCCCACGGCAGCGATCTCTGGGCGGGTAAACACGGCGGTTGCCACGGTCTTCAAGCGCAGCGGGGACACACCCTCACCCAGGGAGTGGTACATGGCGATGCGGCCCTGCATTGCCGCAACGGAAGCCAGCGGGAACAGATCGGAGCAATCACCGGCGGCATAGATGCCGGCGACGTTGGTGCGGGAGACACGGTCAACCTCAATGTGGCCGGACGGCGTGGTGGCCACACCAACGTGCTCCAAGCCGAGGTTTTTGGTGTTCGGGATGGAACCAATGGACATGATGACGTGGGAACCGTGGATCTCGCGGCCATCCTGAGTCTTGACCACGACGTTGCCGTCTTCTGTGCGGGAGACGGTCTCCACGCGGCAGTTCTTCTCCAGCTCCACGCCGCGCTCAGCCAAGACGGTCTCGAGGACGTCGGCAGCGTCGGCGTCATCGTGCGGCAGAATGCGGTCGCGGGACGCCACCATGGTCACGCGCACTCCCATCTCCGCGAAAGCAGAAACGAACTCCGCACCGGTCACACCGGACCCCACCACGATGAGGTGCTCCGGCTCCTCCTTGAGGTCATAGACCTGCTGCCAGGTGAGGATGCGCTCGCCGTCCGGCTGCGCGCCCGGCAGGATGCGCGGGGTGGCACCGGTAGCAACGAGGACGAGGTCCGCGTCGAGGATCTCAGTGGTGCCATCTTTGTGGGTGACGTCGATCTTGTGCGCTGCCCCCTTCACACCGTGCTGATCCTCGGAGAAGGCAGCGCGCCCATCGATGACCTTGACGCCGATCTTCTCTAGGCCCGCACGGACGTCACGGGACTGGTTAGCAGCCAGCGCCTGCACGCGGCCGTTGAGGGCCTCCAGGCTCAGCTGCAGCGAGCCGAGCTGGTGGTTCAGGCCCATATCATCCGCGCGGCGGAAGTCGGTGCGAATGTTGGCGCCAGCGATGAAAGACTTCGAGGGCACGCAGTCCAAGAGAACGGAGGAGCCACCCGGGCCCTGTTCCTCAACCAACGTAATGTGCGCGCCGTACTTGGCGCCGGCGGTCGCAGCCTCGTAGCCTGCGGGGCCACCGCCGATAATTACGATGCGGGGGGCTTCCTGTGACACTGTCGCTCCTTTTTTAAAATTCTGCCTATAAGAACTCTGGGAAATCCTTGTCACAGTGTAGTGCTTAGGCGCTTAATCCTCCACGTTGGCGAACTGTTCTGCTACGGAACCAAAGAGTTTGACACCCACGCCGATAGCCCGCTCATCAGGCGCCAAATCCCCCATGTGGAGATCGTGCTGCTCTCCTTCACCAGACCAGCAGCCCAAACGAGCCATGGAGCCGGGGACCTTCTCTAGGTACCACGAGAAGTCTTCGCCGCCCGAGGACTGCGGGGCCTGAACCACGGCTTGCGGGTCGATGGCCTGGGCAGCGCTGGCGAGGAGGGCGGTAGAGACGTCGTCGTTAAGCACGGGCGGAACCCCACGGTGATAGACCAACTCGTGCTCGACCCCCAAGGGAGCGAGAACCTGCTCGACGAGCTCGGAGAAGAGCTGCTGCATGTCGCGCCAAATGCCAATGTCCGCCGTGCGCATCGTGCCGGATACAGAACCGGTCTCGGGTATCGCGTTCGGGGCATAACCCGAATTCACCTGGCCGAACACCAAAACGGTGCCGGTGCGTGGATCCACGCGGCGCGAGAGCAAGCCCGGCAGGTCCGTCAGCAGCTTGCCCAGCGCATAGACGACGTCCGCCGACAAATGCGGGCGTGACGTGTGTCCGCCCGGTCCGGAGACGTTGATTTCCACGACATCGGTGGCCGAGGTGATCGCCCCGGCGCGGACGCCGATGCGCCCGACGCGCAGCTTCGGTTCCACGTGGACGGCAAAGATAGAGTTCACCCCGTCGAGCGCACCCCATTCAATGACGTCGGTGGCACCGCCCACCCACACCTCTTCAGCGGGCTGGAAGATGACACGAACACCGAACTCTAACGGATGCTCGCGGTTGAGGTCCGCCAAGGCGCAGGCCGTAGCAAGGGCGATGGTGGTGTGCATGTCGTGCCCACACGCATGCATGACGCCGGGCACCTCGGAGGTGTATTCGAGGCCGGTGACCTCAGTGACGGGAAGCGCGTCGATGTCGGCGCGGAAGGCTAGACGCCCGAGTTCCGTATCGGGACCAATGTCCACCATGAGGCCGGTTTCGGGGAAAAGCTGCGGCTCCAAGCCGTACTCGCGCAGGGTGCGGGACAGGAAGCGGGTAGTTTCCACCTCGTTATTGGAGGTCTCCGGGTGGCGGTGGATATGGCGGCGCCACGCGATGACCTCCGCGCGGTGGTTGCTGAACCACTCACTGACGTAGTCCGAGATCACTGCTTCCTCCTCCGTGGTTTCCTATTGGGAAGAGTCTACAACTAGACCATGCGGTTCAGTTAGTCGGGCAGGTCACGCGCCAGATATACTGAGCGGTCTGCCCCGCCCGATGGTTTCGCTACAGGTCGATATTGCGGGGGCCGTAAAGGCGATCGCCGGCATCGCCAAGGCCCGGGACGATGTAGGCGTCCTCGTTGAGGGAGGGATCAATCGCTGCGGTGACCAAGCGGACTGGCAGCCCCGAGTTGGCCAGTGCATCAACGCCCGGCTGCGCGGAGACCATGCAGATTGCCGTGATGTCGGTAGCGCCGCGATCTGCCAGGAGCTTCAGGGAGTGCAGGAGGGAACCACCCGTGGCCAGCATTGGATCAACCACGAAGACACTCCGACCGCTGAGATCCTCCGGCAGGGCTTCCAGGTAAGGCACCGGCTCGTGGGTTTCTTCATCGCGCGCCATGCCAATGAAGCCCACCTGGGCATCCGGGATCATGGACAGTGCCGGATCAATCATGCCCAGGCCAGCGCGGATAATGGGCACGATGATCGGAGGATCCTGCAGGCGAGTACCGTCGGCCATGGCGACGGGTGTGACGCACTCAAAGTGTTCAACGGGCAGGTCGCGCGCCGCCTCATAAACAAGCATGGTGCCCAGATCTCGCAAGGCAGCGCGGAAGGCGGCATTGTCGCTGCGGGCATCGCGCATGAGGGTCAGCCGGGATGTGGCGAGGGGGTGGTCTACTACGTGGATATCCATGTCCTTCACTGTATAAGAATTGGTCGGGAACCGATCAGCGGGCGGTGAAGTCTAATAAGGCATGACTAGCTTCGATACTTTCACCATTGATACTGAACACACTCGCCGCTTAGCCCACGAACTTGCCGCTGTCTCTCAGGACTCCCCCGCTCCTTCTCCCGAGCTACCGATAGAGCCGGTCGTGGACGGCTTTAGCAGTGCGTTCAACGCCGCCATGGAGAATCTCACAGCACGCCTTGCCCAGGTCAGAGCCGATGCCGGGGCGGTGGCAGAGTCCAGCTTCCGCATGGCGCGGGAAGCCGAGGAGACCGATAGTGCCCTCGCGAGCGCGTGTGGAGGTCTGTGATGTTGGAATCAGCGATAGCTCAGATTGCGCGGATGCAGCCGGCGCAGCTTCCCGACGTCTCCCTGCCCACTGTGCCCGATCTCACTGCCGCGGGACCCCTCGCGGAGATAGCGCACGGTGATCCGCGAGCGCTGTTGGACACCGCCCGCCAAGCCACTGAGGATCTCTCCACGGCCCGCTCCGCTCTGGCTTCCGCGCGCGGGCTGATTTCAGCGGCCGTCAGGGAACTCATCGGACTGGGCTTCGAGCTACTCCAGCGCGGTTTACCTATAGCTCTGGGGTTGCTCATTCCGAACCCGGCGGCACAGGCCGCGGCACGCTCAGCTTTGCAGGCTCTCGCTATGGAGTACGTCGGCAAGGCACTGCAGCGCTTGAAGCACTTAGCCGGCGAACTTCTGCAGGCGGCGGCTCCCCTCGTTCCCATCGGCCAGCGCGCGGTCCAGCCTTCGGTGCGTGGCCCCCAAGAAGAAAACATGGCGCGCCACGCGCTCGTCGCTCCGGCGGCGGAGAACGGGGCAACCACGCAGGGACAGGCCGCAGCACAAGCAGCGCTATCCCAGGTGGGGACTCCTTATGGGTGGGGAGGAACCGGCAACGGTAGTTTCGACTGCTCAGGACTCACCCAATGGGCCTGGCGCCAGGCCGGCGTGGAACTGCCGCGCACCGCTGAAAGCCAGACCGTGGGCCGACAGGTCAGCACGGAGGAGCTGCAACCCGGTGACCTCATCGTGTGGGATGGGCACGTGGCGATGTACTCCGGCGACGGGCAGATGGTGGAGGCCGGAAGCCCCGTGCAAACCAATCCATTGCGCACCAACAACATGGGGATGGCTTTCAAAGGCTTCTGGAGGCCCACAGGGTAGACTGTTTCCCCATGAACACCCGCGCTATTGTCCCTATCCAACTCTCCCTTTCCGAGGGCGATTTTTATACCCTATGGGCGCCAAAGTGGCGCCAGAACGGCTCCGAGTGGCAGGCCTTTCTCGGTGATGACGAGTCTGTCCTGCTCTTTAAAACGGAAGCCGAGATGCTGTGCTTCCTCGAGTCGGGGACGAAGCATGACTTGCTCGATCACCCCAAGTGGGAAGTGTTCAACTCCCAAGCGGCAGACCGCGTGGTTCCTGAAAAGAAGCACGTGTACGACCTCGTCGGCATGCCGAAGTACCTCGCCGGCCGCCCGAGCCACGAGAACGTCTCCACGGTCGCGCGTTGTTTGGAGATTGCGCACTCGCTGGCAGAGGTCAGCGGCGCCGAGCACACCGTCATCTTTTTCGCTTCGCACTCCATCCTGCGCAACCCTGCCCGCGGTGCCGATCACTACGCCGGCGACCAGGGCATGAGCGAGTGGTCCGGCGTGGGCCGCGTTATCCACAGCAACTGGCGCGCAGTGATCGAAGACCTCGACAAGGTGGTCAAGGTCGTTCCTTCTTCTGATTTCACCCAGGATGCAACCACGAGCGCCGCCACCCGCATTTCCTCCGCCACCGAAGCGGCGGAGGAAGCACGCAAAAAGGCCGAAGAAGAGCGCAAGGCCGCCGCACAATCGGCAGATCCTTATGACAGCTCCCCGTGGGCAGCCGCAGGCATCGACCCGGTAAAGATCACCGCCGACCAAAGGACTGTCTACACCCTGCGCACCTACCTCGACGGCAAGCCAGTGTTCCTGGGCAAGTGGGGCGAGATCTTCACCTTCCCCAGCTCCAAGGTGCTCGTGCGCTGGATCATGGAAAATGACGACCACGACTTGGCCAAGGTCTCCACCTGGGAAGAGGTCGTTGCCGCGGCGAACGCTGGTGAGCTGGAAGTCACGGTCCACCCGGATAACCAGTACAACTTCAACGGCATCGTGCGTGACATTGAAAAGGGCCCGGAGGCGGTCGATACGGATCAGATGGGTCGCTGCTACGAGGTCTGCGCTGATGCCGCCGACTGGTCCGGGGATGACTCCATCAACTCCTACATGCTGCAGAACCCGCGATTCCAGGACTACCTGGGCTACATGCTCGGCTCCACCGAGCACGCAGGCTACGTTCCCTCCAAGCCCTACACCGAGCACGCGGAGTCCTGGAAGGGCCTAGAGGAGATGCTGACGAAGCGCTTCTCCCGCTTTTAGTTTCTAGTCGGAGGACTCAGTCTCTTCTTCCGCTTCTTCTGTCTCGGAAGCGTCCTCCGCGAATTCCGGATCCGCCAGTTCCTCATAGGCGGGCAGAATCTCCTGCTCGATGAGGCGCTGGCGGTCCTCTTCGCTGGCAAAAGAGTTCTCAATCGCCTTGATGGTGAGGTCGAAGAACTCCTCCAGCCCGTAGCCAAAGGTCTCGCTCAGAGCCAAGAAGACGTCGCTGAGCTTCTCCCCCGCCACCGTGCAGGTAAAGCCGAGCTGCTGCAGCAGCGGCAGAGGGTGATCAGCCAGCTCCTCTATCGGCATTTCCTCCAACGGCGCGAAGGTCAGCGCGATGCGGCGATCCCGCACCCACGCGGATGCCTTGCCTGGGCGAACGCCGTCGAGATCCGCGCTGAAGTCATCGACAAGATCAGTGGCATGAACAAGGCGCGTCACACCCGCCTGCACTGCGGCCACGGCATCCTCATAAGAATCGACATCGCGCTCCCACGGGATGAAGTCCGCGCGGAGCTTCTCAGCCGCGGACAGCTCGGTCAGCGCCACGCCCACCGCGGCCTCGCTGGCATCACCCTCAGCGATGAGCCGGGCATCGATTCCAGGAACGTCCAGTCCTTCCTGCGCGGCGGCGAGGGCGTCGGCCGCGTCGAAGGGGAAGGCGCTGGGGCGCAGGCGGAGCTCGGCGTAAACCACGTGGTCGTCGGCAAGCGCCTGCACAACAGCGTGCGTGGCCGCGCGGAGCTCGTCCGGGGTCGAAGCATCCGTGGGCAGCGGCGCGAAGAGCGTCACCTTGGGCAGGCCGGCGAAAATCTCGGCGCCGGAGTCTTTGTTTTCGGGGCTAATCAGAGGTGCGTCATGCATGAGGTTCATCCTAGGACGGGGTCTAGGATTAAGCACGCTATGAAACATGTCCCCGCGATCCTGACTGCCCTCGCCTTAGCCGCGACGCCACCGGCGTTTGCAGAGGAGGAAGAGTCAACGTCGCCCACGCGCACCACCGCGCCGGATACCGACTCTTGCCCGCACTCCCTCGTTCCCGAGGAACCAACCACCACCTCCGAGCGACTCTCCCCCGGCCAAGTCGCGCCCACTCCCCTGCCCGCTGTTGAGGGTGCTGCGTGCGGCGTGACCGCTCCGCGCGGTTTTCGGGTCAATAAGGACGTGGTGGCGTCGGCGTGGATGGTCAGTGACCTGGACACCGGCGAAATCATCGCCATGAAGGATCCCAATGGGCGCTACCGCCCGGCCTCCATCATCAAGGCGCTGCTAGCGCTCGTGGTCATCGAGGAGCTACCCCTCGACCAGCGCATCACCGCCACGATTGACGACGCCTCCGTCGAAGGCTCCGCCGTCGGCCTTGGCCCCGATGGGGTCTACACCGTGGAGCAGCTTCTGCAGGGTTTGCTCATGGCTTCCGGCAACGACGCCGCGCATGCCCTCGCGCAGGCTGTTGGCGGGGACGATGAAGCATTGGCAAAGGTCAATGCGAAGGCACAGGAGATTGGCACGCGCTCGACGGTGGCGGCGAGCTACTCGGGCCTGGACGCGGCAGGTATGTCGACGTCCGCGGCGGATATCTCGCTGATTTACCGCGCGGCTTTTGCCAACGACACCTTCGCGCGCATCGTCGACACCGAGCACGTGGAGTTTCCCGGCTGGGGTGACATGCCTGGCTATGAGCTGTGGAACGACAATGGGCTGTTCCTCAACGACCCGGATGGCATCGGCGGCAAGACCGGCTATACCGAGGACGCACACCATACCTTCGTCGGCGCTATCGACCGCGATGGGCGTCGCCTGCAGGCGGTGCTCCTCGATACGACCGTCGAGCATGGGTTCCGCGCCTGGGAGCAGGCGCAGATGCTTCTCGACGAAGCCTCCGACGTCCGCGCCGGCGATGGCGTCGGGCACCTAGATGACTTCGCAGCCGGAAAGGAAGAGCCTGCGGAGTCTGCGGTTCCGAGCCCGGCTCCCACCACCCCGGCTGCGCCCGCCACCGCGGAGGCGGCTGCGGAGTCTTCGTCCTTCGAAGGCTCGCAGGGCTGGATTGGCTGGATGGTGGCGGGGCTCGTCGCGCTCCTCGTGGTAGTAGTTGCTACTTTTTCACTACTTCGGCGTTAGCCATGATGTCGTGCTGGCCGCGTAGGTTGTTCTTCGAGCCAATCGTGGTCACCACGTAGAGGGCACCAAAAAAGGCGATCAGCGGCCCGATGAGCGGCACGAGGGAGGCCACGCGCCACCAGTTGCGCCTAATGCTCTGCTGCCAGGTGAGCTTCTCGTGCGTCGTGACATCACGCACGGTATACCCGCCGATGAGCTTCGCGGGTGTTGCGCCAGCAAGGACCTCGAAGCAAATGTAATAGGCCACCGTGAAGATGCTGGAGATGCTGACGATCCACACCGAATTATCATCCGGGTTGGTAAAGCCAAAGCCGACGATGAAGGACACCACGAGGGCCGCGAGGAAGTAGTCAATGATGGCCATGAGCACGCGGTTGCCGGGAGAGGCGCGCCGCGCATCATCGCGGGGCGGAGTTGACGTTGGGGCGTGCGCGCTCTCACCCCACCGGCCGGTAGTCGCGTAATCCTCCAGCTGCGCCCACGTGAGCTGGGCGCCGGACTCGACCTTTTGGTCATAGCTTGCGCGGGAAGCGGGCTCGCACAGAATGCGGGAGGCAACGGCAAGCTCCTCGCGCTCTGGGGCTTCGGGGAGGTAGCCGAGGCCTTCGAGGTGAGCGTCGGCAGCCGCCAGCTGCACGCCCAGTTCTCGTGAGGTCGCGCGCGAATCGAGTCTGAAGTGCTCGTACAGGTTCGGGGCAAAAGACGCTGGTAGCATCGGCCTACTTTCGGCGCAGCAGGGCCCACGCACCCGCAGCGGCCGCACCAAGGGCGGCACCGGCGCCCAGGGTCACGCCCGGGTTCGGGCCCTGGCGGATCTCGTTGCGGACGCGGATGACAGCCTGGTCTGGGACGGGCGGTACCAGCAGCTCGAGGGACTCTTCAGTGGTGGCCGTCCATGCGGAGACGTACAGCACGACGCGCCAGACCAAGTACATGACCACCATGAGAACAATGACGGGGCCGAACACGGCGCCTGCCGGGTTGCCCGCCGCGGAGGACATGATGACGGTGGACAGCTGCTTGATTACCTCAAAGAGCACCGCACCAATGGCCGCGCCCATCAGTCCCGACTTGGTGGGCACCTTGGTGCGCGGCAGGAAGGCCACCATCCACCAGAAGACGAGGAAGTTGGCGATAAGGCCGATGACGATACCGGCCACAACCAGCACTGCGCCCATGCCAGGGAAAGACTCAATACCGACCCACTCGAAAATCTTTTGGGTCAGTCCGGAAGAACCCGCCGCCGTCACGCCGAAGGCGATAACCATGGCCACGAGCAGGCCGATGAGCCCCAGCAGATCGCTGAGCTTCTTGGTCACAAAGTTGCCCGGGGCGTCAGTCGGATCCTGCATCCACATCGCCGAAATGCCAATGCGCAGGTTGTTCATCCAGCCCAGCCCGGACCACAGGGTAGTCAGGCCACCGATGCCGTACATCGCGCCGCGCTGTTCAATCGCGGTATGCAGAATCTGCGTAATCGAATCCCCCAGATCGCCAGACACGGAGTTCGCGATCTGCTCCTCCAGTTGCTGCATGAGATCGGGGCGATTGGCCAACACGGTGGCGATGGCTGCCACCGTGAGCATGAAGATGGGGAAGATAGCCAGAACCGAGAAATACGTAATGCCGGCCGCGAACTGGTTTCCGCCTTGGCTACCGTAGCGGTCCAGCATCTTCATGATGTGGTCGATAAAACCGGACTTCTCGCGGACCTTATCTACCGCACCCAGCTCATCGGCATTAGCACGCTCGATGCCGTAGTCATCGGTCTTCTTCTCATCGGGTTGAGTCGTTGGCGCCACAGGCTTTCCCCTTTTTATGAATTACAGAAATAAGTTACAGAGTCCTCTACACAGTCTTCATCATGCTAACCAACTCAGCCGCGGCGCGCGGGGAGGAAGCCCACCGCCTCGTAGACCTTGTCCACGAGCGGGGAGGCGATCTCCGTGGCGCGCTCGGCGCCCTGAGCCAAGATGCGCTCGAGCTCGCCGCGGTCTTCCATGAGCTCGTCGTAGCGTGCCTTCAGCGGAGTGGTGAAGGCCTCCAGCGCTTCTGCTGTGTCCACCTTCAGGTGGCCATAGCCCTGGCCCGCGTACTTGTCCACGAGGTTCGGGATGCTCTCACCGGTCAGCGCAGACTGGATAGCCAGCAGGTTGGACACGCCGGGCTGCTTCTCGCGGTCGAAGGCCACCACGCCGAGGTCATCGGTCACCGCGGACTTAATGCGCTTAGCGGAGGTCTTAGGAGCATCGAGCAGGTTCACGATGCCCTTCGGGTTAGCGCCCGACTTCGACATCTTGGACGTCGGCTCCTGCAGGTCATAAATCTTGGCTGAGCCCTCCGGAATGAAGGCCTCTGGCACGCGGAAGACCTCGCCGTATTTGTTGTTGAAGCGCTCCGCCAGGTTGCGAGTGAGCTCGAGGTGCTGGCGCTGGTCCTCCCCCACCGGCACATAGTGCGGGGAATACAGGAGGATGTCCGCGGCCATCAAAACGGGGTAGGTAAACAGGCCCACGGACGTGCGGTCCTGGCCTTGCTTGAGGGACTTGTCCTTGAACTGGGTCATGCGGGAGGCCTCACCGAAGCCGGTCAGGCACTGCAAAACCCACGTCAGCTCCGCGTGCGCGGGGACGTGGGATTGGACGAAGAGGGTAGATTTCGCCGGGTCGATGCCCAACGCGATCAGCTGCGCAGCACCCGCCACAGTACGGTGACGCAGCTCCTCCGGGTTCTGCTCCACCGTGATGGCGTGCAGGTCCGGGATGAAGTAAAAGGCCTCGTGCGAGTCTTGCAGGTCAATCCACTGCTTGAGCGCACCGAGGTAGTTACCGAGGTGGTAGGAGTCCGCCGTGGGTTGAATACCAGAGAGGACTCGAGAAGCGGAGGTCGATGCAGAAGTGGAGTCAGTCATGGTTGACTACTCTACTCTGCCGCCTCCGGCGGGGAGGCGGTGCGTCGATTAAATCTTGCGGGAGGTCGGGCTAATGACGTCCATCATGACGGCGAAACCGGCCACCATGAACGCGCCGCCAACGCCCTGGAGGACGATCGGGCCAAGGAAGGCAAAGGACGGTCCGACGATGGTCCACCACCAGATACCCAGGGCAAGCAGAATAGCGCCGAGGACAAAGTAGATGATTGCGCGGGTCATGAGCATCTCCTGCGAAATAGAAAAGGACGTTAAGACGGGATTATCGTACCACTACTTGGATTCGGCTACTTGTACTCCACCAGAAGAGGAGAGTGATCGGACCAGCGCTCCTCCACCGTCGGCGCCTTCTCCACCCACGTGCGCTGCGCGCGCTCCAGCATAGACTTCGTGGCCGCTTGATAATCGATGCGCCACCCAGCGTCGTTATTGAAAGCCTGGCCGCGGTAGGTCCACCAGGTATAGGGCCCCTCAGCCTCCGGGTGCAGGCGCCTGGCGACGTCAAACCACTGCGGGTCCGCGGCCGCCTCCCAGGCGGTCTTGGTCTCATAATCCACCACGCCGAGCCAATCCCCGAGCCCCTTCTTCTCCTGCGGCTGCGCATCCGGGAAGGAGCCAAAGACGCGATCCATGAAAGCGCGCTCCTCCGGCAGGTGGCCGGACTTCTTCTCGTTGGGCTTGTTGTTCTTCAAGTCCTGGGCGCGGTGGCAAATATTCCAGTCACCACCGATAACAGCCTCCGGGTAGGTCGCAGCCATCTCATCCAAGACTGAAGAAAACTCGTCCAGGAAGAGGTACTTCTCATCCTGCTTCGGCGAATCCACATCGCCGGAGGGCAGATACAAAGAGGCCACGCGCACGCCTTCCACGGTGGCGGCAATGAAGCGGCCGGATTCGGCGAAGGAGCCGAAGCCCACGGAGACGTCGCCAAGCGCATGCTTCGATAAGATGCCCACGCCCGCGCGGCCCTTGGCGGCGGATTCGGCCTGCACCAGGTTCCATCCGGCCTCCAGGGCCGGGGCCAGGGCCTTTTGGGTCTGCTCGGGGTTGGCACGCACCTCCTGTATGAGGACGACGTCGGCGGGTGTGGTCTCCAGCCACGCGTTCATGCCCGGGTTGTTCTCATTGCGCTGTTTGCAGGCCGCGCGGATGCCGTTGACGTTGACGGAGGCGATGGTGAAACTCATGCCGGTCAGTCTAACTCTGTTCAATAATCTTCACGGAAGGGCCCCGGCGGCGCTTGTCCCACATGGTGACGACCCAGGTGATGCAGCCGGCCACCGCCAGGCCTGCACCTGCCAGCGCGGTGGAATTATAGGAATACCCAGCGCCCACGACCGCGCCACCGATAGCCGCGCCCGCTGCATTAGCGATGTTGAGCGCGGACTGGTTCAACGCCGCCGCGAGGGTCTGCGCATCCCCCGCTACGTTGACCAAGCGCAGCTGCAAAGAGGGCACCAGGATGGAGCCGAAGAAGGCCAAGACGCCAAAGATAATCGTGCCCGCCCATGCGCTATGCGCCACGAAGTAGAAGGTCACCGACACACCAACCATGCAGATCAGCGCAAAAATGATTCCGAATTCCAGGTTGCGGTCCGCCAGCGCACCGCCGGCGACGTTGCCGACAGTCATACCGATGCCATAGGCCATGAGCACAATCCACGTGTGGCTCGGGTCCATGCCGGCGACGTCTGTCATGGTCCACGTGATGTAGGTGTAGACGGCGAACATGCCACCGAAGCCGACGGTCCCGAGGAAGACGGTGAGCAGGACCTGGCTGTTTTTCAGCGCTCCGAGCTCGGTGAACATATCCGTTTCCGGCATGCGCGTCATGTGCGGGAAGAGGAAAAAGAGCAGCACCATCGTTAAGGCCGCAAGGACCACGACCAAGTAGTAGGCCGAATGCCAGCCCAGTCCCTGGCCTAGGGCTTGGGCTGCCGGTACACCGATCACGGTGGCAACGGAAAGGCCCATGCCCACCATCGACATGGCAAAGCCTTGCTTGCCCGGCGGCGCCATCGATGCCGCTGCCAGATTAGCTACGGAGAAGTATGCGCCGTGCGGCAGGCCCGCGATGAAGCGCGCCACCAGCAGGACGCCGTAATTCGGGGACAAGGCTGTCAGCAGGTTACCCACGAGCAAGAAAGCGATCAACAAGATAATGAGGCGGCGGCGTGGGAGCTTGGCGGTGAGAGCCGCGATGATGGGCGCGCCGACGACGACACCGAGCGCGTAGACGGAGATGACTACCGACGCCGTGTCTTCCGTAATCCCGAAGTCATCCGCGATGAGCGGCAGCAGGCCCATGGAGGTGAACTCCGTGGTACCGATGGCGAAGGCACCCAGCGCCATGGCGATCATGACGATGATGCGGCGCGTCGCGGAGATTTCCGTCTGGCGTGGGACGGGGCGGCGTTGGATACGGGTATTCATCGGTTTCACGTGGGCAGACCTTAGTACTTCCCCTCCCGAGCTCGTAAGTCCAGCCGGAAAGGTTGTGCCAAGTACACAGACTTCCCCCGCTGGTGGTGCGAGTCACAGGGGGACCGGCACCGCGAGAAAATAAGACAGGTATCCTGTGAGGTTGAACAGTTTTCAACTTCTTTAGGAGAACCATGGCAAAGATTATCTGGACCCGTACCGACGAGGCGCCGTTGCTGGCGACCTACTCCTTCAAGCCCGTCGTGGAGGCCTTCGCGTCCACCGCAGGCATCGAGGTGGAAACCCGCGACATTTCCCTGGCCGGCCGCATCCTGGCCCAGTTCCCGGAGCGCCTTGGTGACAAGAAGGTCTCCGATGCCCTGGCTGAGCTCGGCGAGCTGGCCAAGACCCCGGAAGCTAACATCATTAAGCTGCCGAACATCTCCGCTTCCCTGGTGCAGCTGAAGAAGGCTATTGCTGAGCTGCAGGCCGCCGGCTACGACCTTCCGGAGTACGAAGAGGCTCAGGAGAAGTACGACGCCGTCAAGGGCTCCGCTGTCAACCCGGTTCTGCGTGAGGGCAACTCCGACCGCCGCGCCCCGATTGCGGTCAAGAACTTCGCTAAGAAGAACCCGCACAAGATGGGTGCGTGGTCCGCTGATTCCAAGACCAACGTGGCCACCATGGACGCTAACGACTTCCGCCACAACGAGAAGTCCGTCATCATGCCGGAGGAGGAAACCCTCTCCATCGTCCTGAAGACCGCCGAGGGCGAGCAGACCCTGCTGGAGAAGCTGCCGGTCCTCAAGGGTGAGGTCATCGACGGCACCTTCATGTCCGCCAAGGCACTCGATGAGTTCCTCAAGGCGCAGGTTGCCCGCGCTAAGGAAGAGGGCGTTCTCTTCTCCGCTCACCTCAAGGCCACCATGATGAAGGTTTCTGACCCCATCATCTTCGGCCACGTCGTGCGCGCTTTCTTCGCTGATGTCTTTGAGAAGTACGGCGAGGAGCTCGAGGCCGCTGGCCTCAACGGCGAGAACGGCCTGGGCGCTATCTACGAGGGGCTGGACAAGCTCGAAAACGGTGCTGAGATCAAGGCTGCCTTCGACGCCGCGCTTGCCGACGGTCCTGACCTCGCCATGGTCAACTCCCACAAGGGCATTACCAACCTGCACGTTCCGTCTGACGTCATTATTGACGCCTCCATGCCGGCCATGATCCGCACCTCCGGCCACATGTGGAACAAGAACGACGAGGAGCAGGACACCCTCGCCGTCATCCCGGATTCCTCCTACGCCGGTGTCTACCAGGCCGTGATCGAGGACTGCAAGGCTAACGGCGCTTACGACCCGACCACCATGGGTACCGTCCCGAACGTCGGCCTCATGGCACAGAAGGCTGAGGAGTACGGCTCCCACAACAAGACCTTCAAGGTCCCGGCTGCGGGCACCGTCGAGGTCCGCAACTCCAAGGGCGAGGCCCTCATCTCCCACGACGTGGAAGCTGGCGACATCTGGCGCGCCTGCCAGACCAAGGACGCCCCGATCCAGGACTGGGTCAAGCTGGCTGTCAACCGTGCTCGCCTGTCCGGCATGAAGGCCATCTTCTGGCTCGACCCGGAGCGCGGCCACGACGCCAACCTCATCGAGCTGGTCAAGAAGTACCTGCAGGATCACGACACCGAGGGCCTCGACATCTCCATCGAGGACCCGGTCACCGCGACCAAGATCTCCGTCGAGCGCATCCGCAAGGGCGAGGACACCATCTCCGTCACCGGTAACGTCCTGCGTGACTACAACACCGACCTCTTCCCCATCCTCGAGCTGGGCACCTCCGCGAAGATGCTGTCTGTGGTTCCGCTCATGGCTGGCGGCGGCCTGTTCGAGACCGGTGCCGGCGGCTCCGCTCCGAAGCACGTCCAGCAGGTCCAGGAGGAGAACCACCTGCGCTGGGATTCCCTCGGTGAGTTCCTGGCTCTGGCTGAGTCCTTCCGCCACGAGCACAACACCAACGGCAACGCTAAGGCTGGCGTGCTGGCCGCTGCGCTGGACAAGGCCACCGAGACCCTGCTGGATGAGGGCAAGTCCCCGTCCCGCAAGGTGGGCGAGAACGACAACCGCGGCTCCCACTTCTTCCTGACCCTCAACTGGGCCAAGGAGCTGGCTGCACAGTCTGACGACGCCGAGCTGGCGGAGGCCTTCAAGCCGGTTGCTGAGGCCCTCGAGGCCAAGGCTGGCGAGATTGAGCAGGCGCTTCTCGACGTCCAGGGCTCCCCCGTCGACCTCGGCGGCTACTACGCCCCGAACGAGGAGAAGCTCAACGAGACCATGCGCCCGGTTGCTGCCTTCAACGACATCATTGACGGCCTGAAGAAGTAAGCGCTCGGTCATTCCGGCCCCGGTCACCGTTTCCGAACGGCCGCCGGGGTTTTGGTTTGTGGATTTTTCGGTGGCACGCTGGGGGCCGGCCGGGTGGGCACACCCTTTTGCTGCTTCCCCACCACTAACAAATGTGAATTCCAGTACATTCGCTGGCATGAGCAATCCTGCAGAATCCACATGGATCGACGTGACCGGCGGCTATGCCCTAACTATTGACGACGGTGCAATCCTTGCCCGCAATGCAAAAGGCAAACAGCTAAAATCCGTGCCCGCGAAGGTGAAGAAGACCGAGGAATACCTCGAGTTGGACAACCTGCTCACGTGGCTAAAAACCCACGACGAAGAATGCGGCGTCCAGGTTGAAACATGGCTGCTGCGCTCGTTGCCGGTGCCCGCTACTGTCATTGCGGCAGTGTGGCCGGATGAAGCGTGGCAGTCCTGGCTGCGCGACCTCATCATCCAACCAGCAGACGGTGACGGCGAAACGGGCTTCCTGCGAGACGCGACCGAAGAGGACGGACAAGTAAAGCTCGGCATCGTGGACATGGACGGCGAAACCCGCAGCATCGAAGCAGCTGAGATTCTCATCCCGCACCCAGTACTGCTGGACGATCTGGACGAGCTGCGCGAATTCGCCGCGGACCTCGGCGTGGAGCAGCGCTTCGACCAGCTCCAGCGCGCGGTGTACGCGATGCCCGATCCGCTGCCGGACGAGGCAACCACTGCCCTTCGTGCCTGGGAAGACGCGTACTTCGAACAGGTTCGCTTCGCAACACGGCACGCCCGCTCGCTCGGGTACAGCATCAAGGGCGGGTACGCGGCAACCCGCATCTACGAAGGCGGCCATGTCGTGGAGGCAGCATACTGGCTCGGCGCGGAAGAGTACCCCGAAGTGGAGACGTACACAGGCGAGCTGTCGTGGGAGATCGACGGTGAGATCGTCCCCGTGTGCAAGGTCGGCCCCGTCGCCTACAGCGAAGGTGTGCGTATGGCCACGCAAATCTACGCTGGCCGCACCATTGAGGACAGCGACAATGAGTGATACTCACACCCGCCTCGTGCAAGGAGGTATTACCCAGTCTCCCGATTCGGCCTCGTCTCCGCTCGTCGCTGCGTCTTTCACGCACCGCCTGCTGCCAGAACGCACCATTGTCAGACTCGTTCCCGAGCCGCTGCTGGAAGCAGAAAGTGTTGCTCTCGGGGTGGCAGGCCTTGAACCAGGCGGGTGTACTCCTGTAGGCCACACTCTCCGCCGTGCCATTGGCTTCCCTGCGTGGCCGATTCTCAACGATCCAGACAACGCCCAACACGCGGTGAACCTCATTGCGGATCTTGAGCGCGCAGCCAAACGGGCTCATTCGAAACCCCGAGCGGTCAGAAACGACATCAAGGCGCTGGAAGCAAGTTTGGATGCCAGCGCCCCGCACTTCCTGCCGACATTCTTGGAAGAAGTCGGCCGGATCTTCCTCACAGCCGGGAGCACCACCTACGCATCCCAAATGTTTACGAAAGCTCGCGACGTCGAGCGCCGCCACGCACTGCCTATCGACGAAGACCGGCACCACGCAGTGATATTGGAATTCGCCTGTTCCGGTGCCCTTGCAGCCAAAGAAATCTCCGCTGAGGCAAAGAGGCTCTCCGATCTGCTGGAACCAGCCGAAGCCTACGAGCGCTTCCGCACCTTGTGCTTGGAGCGCGTCCGTGGCGGACTGGCTCCCTACGCCGGGATGAAGAAGGACTTAGCCACCTTGGCAAAGGCTGCTGGGCTGAAACCAGCCGAAGAAGAAGTCCGGATGGCCGCGGACCTGCTGCGGGTAACTTCAATCCAGCGTGCAGGCGACAGTTTCTGGAAGAAGTACGACAAGGCGATTCGCACAGCCGCCTCGAATGACGAGGCGCTGCAGGACCGCCTGCTGGCGATGACGCCAGCCGAACTCACCGTCGACGATTGGCTGGAGATTCTCGACGATACCGGGGCCTCCAAACTGGTCACAGAAGGCAAGCACCCTGACTTCATCCAGCACATCATCAACCTCGCCACCAAGTACCGCCGGGTGCCCAATGATTCGAGGGCAAAGATTGGCTCCTTTGTCGCAGACATCCTTCCTGGTTCTGGCTGCACGTCTTTGTCCATTTCGCGCACAAAAGTAGGAATGTTCCCTGCCGAGTTGTGGGAGCACCTCCTCAGTCACGATGTTGCTATCAACTTCTTTGACGACGAAGAAGACGGTGTGGTGAATTTGTTTGGCTGGGCCAACAGCGACAACCGCATTCCCCTACCGCATCTGGCAGCCAGCGAAGAGATGCGGGATCTCCTGGTTGATGGCATCAAGAGTTCCTTGAATAGTGCTTTTAGGCACTTCAGTTCAGACCACGAGATGCTGACCGTCGCGTGCGATCCGCATCTCAAGCCGCTGGTAATCGAGGTGCTTGAAGAGCCACTCAAGCAGCTCGAATCAGCACCAGCCACGGTGTTCCGTTTGATCAAGGCCACCGAGGCCATCGTCGATAAGGCGCACGTTCCAGACCCTGATGTGCAGGCAGTATTTGATCGTCTCCGCGCCTACCACCGCAATCGGGCAGAAGTACTCGCCGAAACGCTGCGCCGGGGCATCCTTGAAGAGCTAGGTTGGCCCTTATACGAGCATGTCTGCTCCGATGTTGCTGCCGAAGGCGAGCACAAGCAGTTTTCGCTCAAGACTTCTGGCCGGAAGTTGCGGTACACAACGACCAAAAGGTCGTGTTCCTGCGCGGTGACTCCACCACTGAGATCCATAACTGGACGGATGCGCCCATCCGTGGGGTTGCTGAAGCCGATCACCGCTACGCCCTCGTGACAAAAGGCGATAGCTCCTTCGGCTACAACATCAGCTGGTCTGATTCAAATGGCAAGATGGCCGCTAACGAGTACCGCTACGGGAGTAGCCAAGACCTGAGTGCTTCGGTTCCCGTCCCTGGTGGCCGTCTCATCGACGATCAGACGATTATCCGCCCGGGTGGTTCCACCTGGAGCAAGAAAAGCGCGAAATTTTTTGTCGAAGGCGAGCGCATCTGGATAGTCAATGGCATGAATGTCTGCGAGATCGATCCCGAAACCGGTGAGGTAGGAGATAACTCGCTGCCAAATTGGTTCGAGGAGCAATGCCGCCGGCACCCGGGCCTTATTTTCCGTCCGTTCGACTCCCAACTGCGCCCGGCTCACGTAGAAACGGCGAATTCACATTTCTCCACTGCAGACGGCTACCACCGGCACGCGGTTTTCCGTAAGCCAAACGAGAAGAACTACTATCTCGTGGTCGACGCAGACGGTACTGAATATGAGGTCCGAGGCGAGTTAGCCAATCGGTTCTGCGGTGTGATCCGCCTACCGGATGGACAGCCTCGCTTATTGGTTACCCAGGGAAATAGCACCCTCCTGCTCGACCCTGCAGATTCCACGCCTACCCTCTATTACGGCACGGAATTCGAGTCGACGATGTGGTGGCACCACGCTGACTACCGCGACACAAAGTTCAGCGCAAGGCTGCGCGTGATCACCGCTGAAGAGCTTCAACCAGTCATCCAACGCATTTCCGAGCTCCACTCCGAAGATCCTCAAGACACCGATGGCCGGATGGCTGATGCGGTCGGCGAGATCCTTGGAGTCGAGGACTACGGCTTGCGCCATGGCGTCGCACAACAGGCACATGCTCTGGTGGCATCGTGGCCTGGGTGGAACTCACCGCCACCAACCGACGTGCTGGCTGGTACGCCCACAGTGGAAAACAACAACCGCATGCTTCGCTCGGTGCGAAGTTATCCGTTGGATGCCAAGATCGGCCTGATGTACTGGCATGCAGCAGCGAAACTCGGGTTGCACGACCGGACTTTGCCAGACACCCACATAACACAGTGGACCAGTTACGAGTACGGCTGGTTGGAGTTCGTGGACTGCGCCGATGCGCTCCTCGCTCTCGCGGCTGTTCCAGGACGCACGGTGGAGGAGATCCAGGCGCTCAAAGAGATCTGGGTTGTACTGCGCGAGGCAAAACTCCTTGAGGCATCGCATCTGACCGTCGAGACGCTGAAACGTCCTCAGAACACTTTGAGCGAACACCTGAAGTTTCCACCCCTGACCTTGCGATTTGAAGTGAACCACAACTCAGACATCATGCTCATGCGTGCTGATGGTGGTGGTCCCATCGACTTCAAAGGAAACTCTCTGGAACTGCTGGATAGTAAAAGAATCACGCCCTCACGCACGGACCTTGAGCCGGTGTTTGATGCGCTCATTGAGCAGGTCCAGTCCAACGGGCCCCGGAAGTGGACACCCGAACCAGCCGAAGACTTCGCGACAGTCAGCGGTGCACCACTGACGGATGCGCAGATGATTATGGCTGGTTTCCCGAACTTCTTCGTGAACTTCGGTTACCAAAAAGACGACTTCTTACCCAGCGAACTGCGCAGAGAGATCGGGATCAAAATAGCGGACGCGGTCGAATCCAGGAAGCGACTGAAGGAAGCCAGCGAACACTTCCTGCACGTGCTGGCCGCCGGTGTCCCTGCAGATGCTGTCTCGGTGGTTGACCAGGGCCTCGATGCGCACGCCATGGGTACGTATTGGTCTGAGTATGGCCCCGCGAAGAAGGTGGAGAAGCCGACGGATGAACTCCTTGAAAAGAAACCGGAGTTCTTACCCAAAGCCAGCTTGCACAATGTCCTCGCAGGCAAGCACAACGCCGAGGACTGGTCCGGCGAGGTCGCCGCAGTGCTCTGGCTGGCAAGCGAACTCGACTTGTCCGACCCACGACGTCAATTCCTAGCCGATTATGCCGAGAAGCTGATACAGTCCCCCTCCAAACCAACGAAGATCAGTCTGGGTGCTATCGGCACATATGCGGAGACTTGCCGCCATCTCAACCTCCCTAACCGAGACCTCACCGACCCGAACGAACCGCTCTTCCACACCGGGCGCTTCGCTACGGAACAGGGCACCAGACACCCAGCCGACAAGATCATCATTGATGTCAGCGATATCGCTGACATCAACCACCCCGATCTGCAGCAAGCCTTCCACTGGGGCGTCTTGGCCTACGGCGAGCTGGACAAACTCGCGGCTTTTAGTTCGTATTTAAGTGGCGCTTTGTCCGCTTATGCGCAGTGGCTACGCCACCCTGGCACCGGAGAACCCCGTGACCCACTGGCGGTTGCGCCCAGTCTTGTGGAGACGGTGGCCCTGACCTTGAGGGTGAGCATGGATGCTGCGCGCTACTACCTTCAGCTCCTTGCATTACCTGAGCCCGCAGACGCGAATGTGCGCCGGTGGAACGGATGGAAGAAAGCCGACATCACCAATGCCGGCGCAGAATTGGTCGATGCGGGCGTCGTCGTTAAGGCACAGCGACCTCGCGCTGGACGCAACTTCTTCCTGCCAGGTGGTTGGGCTGAAGCCACTCCCCCGCACCTGCCGATCGAAAACTGGAAGTTGGAGCCGTTCGGTTTCGTTAAGATTGCGACCAACGCCACGTATGAGCCGATGTTCTGCACCGCACTGGCTCCCCTGCCACCAGCAGAATGGTTCACCGCGTGCTGGGAACGTTCACAAGGAGACGATGCCCCGCGATTCGAGGAACTGACAACCACCAAAAGGAGTCGTCGATAATGCTTGAAGCACGCACGCGCCTTGAGCAAGGTGGCATCACGCAAGAAGCACAAGAGGGCTCCTTTCCCCTCGCCGCAGCCACATACACGCACGCACTTTTGCCTGGCCGTCCCGTGATCAAGCTCACGCCCGAGCCACTCTTGGAAGCAGAGAAAGCCGCACTCGGAGTGACCGGGCTGGAGCTGAAAGAGCAGACTCATGTCGGTTATGTGCGCCGTCGCGCAGTCGGTTTCCCTGAGTGGCCGATCCTCAACGATCCTGACAACGCGCAACATGCCCTCGACCTCGTCGCCGACTTGAAACGACTTTCCAAGCGGGCCCGATCCAAGCCGAGTGCGGTGAAGACAGAGATCAACACACTCGCAGACAAACTCGATGCCAGCGCCCCACACTTTCTGCCGATATTCCTGGAAGAAGCCGGCCGCATATTCTTAGAAGCGGGAAACACGTCGTACGCATCGCAGATGTTCACGAAGGCGCGCGAAGTTGAGCGTCGGCACGCATTGCTTATCGACGAAGAGCGCCACCGTGACGTCATGATGGAATTCGCCTTCGCGGGGGCGATCTCCGTGAAGGAACTCACTGCGGAGTCCACGCACCTGACTGAGCGGTTGGAACCTGCAGAGGCATACGAGCGGTTCCGCACACTGTGCCTGGAACGTGTCCGCGGTGGCCTCACTCCCTATTCCGGGATGAAGAAAGACCTGG
Organism: Corynebacterium aurimucosum; assembly: GCF_046895345.1. Taxonomy (GTDB): domain Bacteria; phylum Actinomycetota; class Actinomycetes; order Mycobacteriales; family Mycobacteriaceae; genus Corynebacterium; species Corynebacterium aurimucosum_G. The sequence continues at coordinate 1,669,722 of NZ_CP160096.1, forward strand.
CGAAGCTGGCCAAAGCGGCGGGACTGAAACCCGCCTATGAGGAAGCTGCACTGGCCGCGGTTCTGCTGCGGGTACCCTCCATCCTGCGCGCTAATCAGAAGTTCTGGAAGGATTACAAGACCGCGATCCGCAAAGCGGCCAAACAGGACGAGACGCTGCAAGCCCATTTGTTGACGATGTCGCCGGAGGAAATCAAAGTCGACGACTGGATCGATATTCTCCGCGGCAGCGGGGCTATCGAGCTCGTCAAGCAGGGCGAGCACCCTGATTTCGTCCGGCGCATTGTGGGAATAGGCACTCGAATCTTGTGGGACACGGATAGCAATGAGAAACTCGCTCCGCTGCTCGACGAGATTCTTCCCCACGCCGGCTGCACAACTATCGCTGTGCCGGACGGTTGGCTGGACAAAATCCCCGCAGAAGCGTGGGAGCAGTTGCTGAGCCATGACGTTGCCATCGATTTCACTAACAGTTTTCGCCTGGCCTACATCGACCTCAAAACCTGGGCGAGCCGTGAGACACGGTCTCCACTCCCCTACCTTGCTACCAGCAAACAACTGCGGAAATACCTGTTGCAGGGCATCAAGCGGGCCCTTGAGCACTCCGACGAGATCACCGTCATCGCCACCGACCCGCACCTCCATCCCGTGGTGGTCGAGCTGCTCACGGAACGGGTCGAGTCCCTGGAATCGGCACCGCCGACGACAGACCGTTTGACCGAGGTGACCGACTTCGTCCGCCACTTTGAATTCGTCGACGACACCGAGATCCAAGGTCTACTCGACCGCGTTCGGACATACCACGGAAACCTCGCCGAGGTGCTTGCGGAGACTCTGCGCCGCGGCCTGCCGGAAGAACTGGGTTGGCCCGAATTCGAGACTGCATATGGGGAAAAATATGAACATGACCCGGATAACTGGGTCGCGGCGGAGGACTGCTGGCCCGCAGTCGTGGTGCACAACGACAAGCAACTCGCTCTTGTCGTCGGCGAGTCCACCACCGAGATTCAAAATTGGACGGGTGAACCGATCAAGGACGTCACCGAAGCCGACGGCCAAATCGCTATTGTGACCCGGCACCGTTCCGCTACCGGGACCAAAATCAGCTGGTCCGGTGCGCGTGAACCGTTAGATATCAAGGTGTCGCATTTCCCTCACACTGCAGGTCTCAAGGCCTCTGTCCCCGTTCCTGGTGGTCGTCTCCTCGGAGAGAGTGTGGTCGTACGGCCCGACCACCCCGCATGGAGCTTCAACACCAGGCAGATCTTCGTTGAAGGAGGCCGTTTCTGGGTGCTCAATGACAAAGAGAAGATCATCGAGATTGACCCCGACACCGGGGCACCCGGCAGCGAATCAATGCCTGACTGGTTTGAGCAGCAGTGCCGCCGCCACCCCGACCTCGTGTTCAATCCCCTCACCTCCCAGTTGCGGCCTGTCTGCGAGGAGACGGAGAAGTCCCCGTTTTCCACTGCGGACGGCTACCACCGGCACGCGGTCTTCCGCCGGGAGGGCGACCCGGAGTTCGCCCTCATTGTCGACGCGGACGGCACCGAATTCACGGTGACAGGCGAGCTCGCTCGCTCGGTCTTCGGTGTCATTCGCTTGCCCAATGGGCAGCCACGCATTCTGTCGACATCGAGACAGGGCACGTGGGTGATCGACCCATCGGATGGAATACCCACGCTTTCCTACGGACTCGGGTTCAGCAACGCGATGTGGTGGCACCACACCAGGCACCGTGACCTCGAGATCAGCGCCAAACTGCGCACGATCACAGCCGATGATCTGCGCATAGTGCTTGATCGCTGTACTGATTTCGACGTCAACGATGATCCTGCCGATACCGTCGGACACCTACTGGACATCGATAATTACGCGGTGAACCACGCAATCGCGCAGCATGCCGCAGCCCTGACACGGTCATGGCCGGAGGTTCGGATATCGCCGGATGCGGCTGTATCCAAAACTCTTGCTATTCAAGAGCACAAAAACATCCTCCTTTCCGCCATGGTTCACCGGTGGGACGATATCGACGCTCTCAGCGTCTGGCACGGGGCAGCAAGGCTCGGCTTGACCGACAGAGAATTGCCGCCGAAGCCGGATTCCTGGAGGGTCAGTAAGAATAACTGGATAGAGCTGCTAGGCTGCACCGACGCATTGCTCGCGCTCGCTGCCATGCCTGGCCGCACGCTCGAGGAAGCCCACGCCCTCAAGGAGCTGTGGGTCCTGCTGAGGGATGCGAATCTCCTGTCGGCTGAGCACTTGACCATCGACCACCTGTTGAACAACGGACGCTACCGGGATCTCCACACGAAGTTCCCGCCGCTGACGTTGCCCGGAGGAAAGTTCTATGGGAACAAATTCATGGTCGCGCGTGCCGACGGAGGAAACCCCATCACCATTGACGGCCATACTCTCAAGCTTGAAAGCCGGCGGGAAATCACGTCTTCACGCACGGATCTTGAGCCAGTTTTCGACGCACTCATCGAGCGCCTTCGCGACAACGGCCCGCAACCATGGTCGCCAGAACCTGGTGAGGCTTTCGCCGCGGCCACCGGAGCTCCTGTGGTTGAAGCACATTTGATCCTGGCCGGATTCCCGAACTTCCACACATATGAAACGAATTTCATCCCCAAGGATGTGCGCACAGCAATGGGAATCAAGGTTGCTGAAGCAGAAGAAGCCAGAAGCAGGTTGAGCAGATACGACGGGCATTTCTTGCGTGTGCTCGCCGCAGGCATCCCGGACGATGCAGCATCTGTCCTGGACAACGGTTTAGATGCCCAGGCGATGGCGGAGTACTGGTCCGAGCATGGCCCCGCAGCGCCGCTGCAACTGCCAGAAGACCTCGCTGCCCGGAAACCAAAGGGGCTGTCCACACGGATTCTTCTCAACGTCCTCGACGGCAACCACGACGACTATTGGGACTCAAGGGTCGAGTCGCTGCTCTGGCTGGCCAACGAGGTGGACATGTCGGACCCGGTTCGCAGTACCTTGGCCGATGTCGCAGAGGAGCTGGTCAAATCCCCCAATGAGCACCAAGACATTCACCTCGGTACTCTCATGGCGTATTGGGACACCGCCCGCAGCCTTAACCGGCCGATCAGAAAATTCGAAAACTCCAGCGATCCGATCTATCAATCAGGACGCTTCACTTTTGTAGAGGGCTCCTGGCCCGGTGCCGGCTCAGTCAGCGTCAACCTGAGCGACATCAACGACGCAGATGATCCTGACCTGCAGCAGGCCATCGATCTTGCCGTCATGTGCACCGGATCCACAAGTGATCTCTGGGCGCTGAAACTATTCTTGCAGGGCAGTCTGTCTGCCTACGCGAAGTGGCTGCGCGAACCAGGCGACGGCGATCCACACGATCCGCTCGCCGTCGTGCCCGAGCTCGTGGAAGAAGCGGCCTCCACTTTGAACGTGAGCGAGATTGCCGCCGTGTACTACCTGCAGCTTCTTGCCTGGCCGGACCCGACGGACGCGAATGTGCGCCGTTGGAACGAATGGAAGAAAGCCGACATCACCAATGCCGGCGAAGAATTGGTCGATGCGGGCGTCGTCGTTGAGGCGAAACGGTCCCGCGCCAAAAGAAAGTACTTCTTGCCTGGCGGTTGGACGGAAGGACAGCCTCCGCACCTACCGATCGAAACGTGGAAGACGGAGCCCTTTGGCATTTTCAAACTAGGCGCACGCAGCAAGGCCGAACCTCTTCTCAATGTGTCGGTGGCTCCACTGCCGCCATCGGAATGGTTCACTGCCTGTTGGGAACGCTCCCAGGGCGAGGACGCGCCGCAATTCGAAGAGTTGGAAACGAACCGTAGGAGTCGCCGATGACATTCGAGGACAGCACACGCCTTAACCTTGGGGGCATCACGAAGACTGCGACGGACAGCTCGGTGCCGCTCGTGGCGGCTTCATTCACCCACGCAGCACTTTCCGGCCGCACGATCGTTCAACTCGCACCCGAGCCGCTGACACAAGCCGAAGAATTGGCGCTCGGAGTCACCGGGCTCGAGCCGGCCGGCCGTGTAGAGGTGGGCCACACACGGCGGCGGGCGATCGGCTTTCCCGCATGGCCAATTCTCAACGACCCCGAGAACGCGCATCACGCGCTCAACCTCGTCGCCGATTTGGAGCGCGCAGGCAAATACGCGGACAGCAAGCCGAAGCAATTCAAGGACTCGATAGCCGCTTTAGCCGACAAACTCGACAACAGCGCGCCGCACTTCCTCCCCACCTTCTTCGAGGAAGCCGGGCGGATCTTCATCGCCGCGGATAACGGTAAGCTCGCCGCGCAGATGTTCACGCAGGCTCGTGACGCGGAGCGCCGCCATTCGCTGCCTATTGACAAAACCCGCCACGCCGAAGCCGTCCTGGAATTCGCCTATGCCGGGGCACTGAGCACCAAGGAACTGGGCAACGAAGCGAAACGGCTGGCGGAACAACTCGAACCGGAGGACGCGTACCACACATACCGCACCTTGTGCGTGGAGCGTGTGCGGGGCGGGTTGAGCCCACACGCCGGAATGAAGAAGGAGTTGGCGAAGCTGGCGAAAGCCGCTGGCTTAGACACCGCTGAGGAGGAAGTCGGCGTCGTGCGCGACCTGCTACGCGCCCCGTCAATCCACCTGGCCGGCGCGCATTTCTGGAAGAACTACGAGAAGGCTATCTGCCGCGCCGTCGAGGACGACCCCTCGCTCATCGACCGCTTGCTCAAGCTGTTCCCGCGGAACGTGGACACCGACCCGTGGCTGCAGCTGCTGGAAGCCACGGGCGCGCTCGACGCAGTCAAAGACGGCGCTCACCCGGACTTCGTTCCCGGTCTCCTCCTCTTCGAGTCCCAGTGGACGAAGTGGCCGTATACGCCGTCGACCCGGTTGGCCCCGGTTCTCGCGGACATCCTTCCTCATGCAGGTCTCACCACCGTCGCCGTGCCTAAAGACCGGCTCCATTACCTGCCGGCGGCAGCCGTCGAGCAGGTTCTCGCGAGCGGACTGACCATCACGTTCTCCCGCCCATCAGTGCAACCGGATATCGACCTCACCAGATGGGCACGCCTTCCGGAGCGCACACCACTGCCCCACCTCATGGCGGACGAATCGCTGCGAGGAGCTGTCACTCTGGGGATCAAGAATGCGATGGGCCATCCCGAGGTCGTGGAGGTGCTCACCGCCGACCCGCACGTCAGGAATTTGGTGGTGGAGCTGCTCACGGAGATCGTCGACAAGCTTGAAGCGGGTGTGCCGACCGTCGACCATCTCACGCAGTCCACCACATTCGTCCGTGGGTTCGAGCTCGTCAGCGACCGGGAGATTCAGGCGCTCCTCGACCGGGTGCGTGCGATTCACCGCGACCCTGCTGAGCCCCTGGCTGAATCCTTGCGCCGTGGCCTGCCCGATGAGCTCGGCTGGCCTGAATTGGAGCAGTTCAACTGGAAGTTCGGGGAACCGATTCACCTCAGTTTGCAGCGGGATACCCTAGATTGCTGGCCGGGTGTGATCGTGAACGAAGATGCCCGCACCACCTACCTGCGCGGCCGCACCGCCACCGAGATTCCCAATTGGACCGGCGAGAAGCTCTTTAGCGCCGTTGAAATCGACGGCCAGTTCGGTCTCGCCACCTACACCAACGCGAATCCGCGGGTGTGGTGGGACGACACTCCCAAGGGCATGTCCAGCGCATTGAGAACTTTTTCGTACGGCGGGCTCTTCGCCTCGGTCCCGGTGCCCGGCGCGCGTATCTTCGGCGCCGACACCGTGATGCGCCCCGGCCATTCCACGTTGGCGAGCGGCAGCGAGCATTTCTTTGTCGACGGCGACCGGGTATGGCTCGTCGAACGCTCCCGGCTTGCCGGCGTCTTCCCTGTGGTAGAAGTCGATCCAGCCACCGGTGCCACTGGCCGCGAGAGTCTGCCCGACTGGTTCGCCGAGCAGTGCCGCCGCCACCCGGATTTGGTGCTCGACCCGCGGCGTTCTCAGCACCGGCCGGTGGAGGACACGACCGCGGAATCGCACTTTTCCACCGCTGACGGGTTCCACCGGCATGCCGTGTTCACCCGTCCCGGCGATCCCGACTTCCGCTTGCTGGTCGACGCGGACGGAACCGAATTCACCGTCACCGGCGAGCTCGCGAGCAAGGTCATCGGCATACTTCGCCGCCCCAACGGCGGACGGTGGATTCTCACTAATGAACGCATAGCTCCTGTCGTTGTGGATCCGGATGACATGACCCCGGTGGCTGTGCGCGGCACATGTCTCTACTCGTATATGTGGTGGCACCACTTCCGTGTGCGCGAGCCCGAGACAAGCGAGAAGCTGCGGAAGATCACTGCCGATGAGGTCCGTCCCCTGGTGGAGCAGGCGCGTGGGGGCGACGGCGGCGTCGATAAGCGCATGTGCGAATTTGTCGGCGACCTGCTCGATATTGACGACCCGGTGCTGCGCTACGCGATTGCGTCCGTTGCACACGAGGCGGCGACAACCTGGCCGCAGGAGGACACCAGCACGCGGGCGGAGGAGCTAACCGGGGCGCCGACGTTCGCCAAGCACCGTGACGTGCTCCGTCCCTTCACGTGGTCTCCCCTCGAGCGTTTCGACGCGATGGACATCTGGCAAGGCGCGGCAATTTTGGGAATGCACGACCGCTATGTCCCTGAGAAGGGGTACACCCACAACCGCGGCCTCGGCTCAAACGACTGGATGAAACTGCTCGGTCACGGCGATGGTCTGCTCGTTTCCGCGGCATCTCCCGGCCGTACCGCGGACGAAGTGCAGGCGCTGAAGGAGCTGTGGATTGTGCTGCGGGACGCCGGAGCGCTCGCGGCTGACAACCTCGTGTTTGAATCGTACGATTCTGGGCCGTATACGCCAGGAAGCAAGAAGCAGCTGCCGCCGCGGGCGGTGCGACTTGATCGCAGTGGTTCCCGCATCATCCCGGTTGTGCGTGTGGCTGGCGAGGAACCGATAACTGCGGATGGCACACCCCTGAAGCTATTGAGCCGAACTGGCATCGCGCCGTCACGCATGGACCTTGAACCGGTCTTCGACGCACTGCTCGCACGCATCGAGCAGGACGGCCCGCTGCCGTACTCAGCGTCCACGGGCGAGGCTCTCGCTGCCGCAGCTAACGCCCCGCTTGCCGACGCCCACCTGATCGCCGCTGGTTTCCCGAATCTCTACTCCTTCAACACTAATTTCGTGCCGAAGGATTTGCGCGCAGCCATGGGGCTGAAGGTCGGCGAGCTCAAGGCAGCTCGAGACCGGTTGATAAACTTCGACGACCACTTCGCGGCGATCCTGGCAGCCGGCCTGCCCGACGATGCGGAGGAGTTGCTGACCAGCGGCCCAGACATCCCAGCCATGGCCCGGTACTGGTCAGAGCACGGGCCGGACTACCTGCCCGAGCTGCCGGCGCGCATCGCCGAGCGCATCCCGAAGATGCTGAAGGAGAACGTGCTGCAGAGCATTGCGGCCGGCCAGCACCTCGACACCGACAACGCCGACGATTGGGCCCAAGAGGTCGGCGCTCTGATCTGGCTCGCGACTGAGCTGGACATGACCGATCCGCTGCGCCCTGCGCTGGCCGACCATGCCGAGCGGCTGCACAACTCCCCGCGGGGCGTCGAGGCAATCAACGTAGCTATCGCCGGCGTCGGTGAGGACGATGACGCAATTCGCAGCGCGATCGGTGCGCCGAAACGCGCCGAAGGCGACACGAACCGCAAAGATCTGCAAGCAGGCCGGTTCGCAGTTGAACAGCAAAATGACGGGGATGTGATCTTCGTCGATCTCTCAGATGTCGATGAGCCGTGCCGCGACCTTGACCTGGCGCGCGAATGGGTAAAGGACCGCCTTTTCGGCACCAGCAGGACGCGCGTTGCGGCGATGGACCTCCGCGCACACGGTGTCCTCACTGCCTACGCGGAATGGCTGAAGCAGCCGGGCGAGGGAGAGCCTCGCGACCCGCTCGTCTCCGCTCCCGAACTCGTGGCGACAGCGGCAAACACATTGGGAGTCAGCGAAGATGCGGCCCGCTACTACCTGCAGCTGCTGGCCTGGCCCGACCCGACAGACAAGAATATCCGCCGCTGGAACGCCTGGAAGAAGGCCGATATCGTCCGCGCCGGTTCCGAACTCGTTACCGCCGGTAAAGTCGTCGAAGGCAAGCGCCCTCGCTCGGGCCGCAGCTATTTCTTGCCCGGCGGATGGGTAGAAAAAGTGCACAAGTCAGACGGGCAGCTCCCGATCGAGGTGTGGAAGCTACCCGCATTCGGCATCGAGCAAACTGGGCTCAAGGGAGAGTTCGAGCCGCAGCTGGGCATCGCTGTCGCACCCCTGCCGCCGACGGAATGGTTCGCTAAGTGCTGGGAGCGCTCCCAGGGCGACGACGCGCCGCAATTCGCAGAACTGGAGACCACGAGGAGGAGACGCCGATGACACACCAGGTCGAGCTCGCAGAGGATCGCTTCGCCGACGAACTCGAATTCTTGGAGCGCTGGGACACCGGCAACCGCCCGCCGGGGTGGAAGCTCACGCCGCAGGCCGTGGTCACTTTCATCATGGGTGGAACGGATCTGAAGGCGGGGCGGTCCAAGCTGACCATCGCGCCAAAATACGTCGGTGATCCAGCGCTGGTGGAGCGTTGCGTGATTACGCTGGCCGGCTCGCGCGGCCTGATGCTCGTCGGCGAGCCAGGCACCGCCAAATCCATGCTCTCCGAGCTACTGTCGGCGGCGATCTGTGGAACCTCCGCCCTAGTGGTGCAAGGCACCGCAGGTACCACGGAGGATCAGCTGCGCTACGGCTGGAACTACGCGATGCTGCTGGGCAAGGGCCCGACCCCGGAGGCGCTGGTGCCTAGCCCGGTGATGCGGGCGATGGAAACCGGCGCGGTCGCCCGCGTCGAGGAGATCACCCGCTGCCTTCCGGAGGTCCAGGACTCGCTGGTCTCCCTCCTATCGGAGCGTCGCATCGCGGTACCCGAACTCGGCGATACGTCGGTGGCGGCCGCCGAGGGCTTCGGTCTGATCGGCACGGCGAATCTACGCGATCACGGTGTCTCCGAAATGAGTGCCGCGTTGAAGCGCCGTTTCAGCTTCGAAACAGTCCACCCCATCGCTGACCTTGACGCGGAGATCGCGCTGGTCACCGCGCAGACCCGCCGGGCGCTAGACGCCGCGCACATCGACACACCTGTCGACGATGTTGTTGTCGAGGTCCTCGTCACCGCCTTCCGCGACCTGCGTGCCGGGGTCAGCCGCGAAGGGTGGCCGGTGGAAAAGCCCACCACGGTTCTCTCCACTGCCGAAGCAGTCTCCGTGAGCACGTCGATCGCCCTGGCTGCCTCATATTTCCCCTCTCGCAGCGACGGTCTGCGCGACGTGGCTGGGCACCTGCTCGGCGTCGTCCGCAAGGACGACGCGTCTGATGCAGACCGTTTGCGTGGGTACTGGGACGCAGTTGTTCACCGCCGGGCGCAAGAAGGCGCAACACCGTGGCGTACGCTATGGGATCAGCGCGACGAGTTGGCATGACGGGAGTGGATGTTGCGGGGATCGTCGATAAGCTAGCGCGCGATCCTGTCTTCCTTGTCGGTGTGCGCCACCATTCACCGTCACTCGCGCGCGTGCTGCCGCGAGCGCTGGATACGGCTCACCCGGACGCGATTGTGCTGGAGCTTCCCGCTGAGACGCAGGATTGGTGTGAGTGGATCGCCCACCCGGAGACGGAGGCGCCGCTCGCTTTCGCGGTGGCTGATGATGACGGTCGAATCGGTTTCTGGCCTTTGTCCGATTTCAGCCCGGAGCTCGTCGCCTTGCGGTGGGCGCGTTCGCGCGGAGTGCCGGTGATCTGCGCGGACCTCTCCCCCGCCGCGCGGCCCGCCGCTTCAGAGGAAGCAGGCATCAACGTGGGCATGCTTATCGACGCTCACGTGCGCGCCGAATACCCCGACGATGCCTGGGACCGCCTTGTCGAAGTCCCCTCTGCTGGCGCAGACCCCGAAGCCGTGCGTCGCAGTGGCCTTGCCTTCGGATGGGCTTTTCGGCACGAGCAAGCCGTCAATACGGAAACAGCCGCGCGAGAGGCGTCGATGCGCGAGGGCATCCGGCGCGCCCGCGCAGCACACGGCCCACACGTGGCCGCCGTGACCGGCGCCTGGCATAGTCCTGCGCTGACCGATGTTCTCGTTAACGCTGAAGCGGAGTCCGACCGGGCATTACTCGATTCGCTGCCTGCACCCCGCTCGACAACGGCGAGCCTGGTCCCCTACTCCCACGCGCTGCTCGATTCCCGTTCCGGCTACCCATCCGGCATCCGCGATCCTCGCTGGCAACGCGCCGTGCTGCTCCACGGCGACAGCGTGTCTGCCTTTGAGGATGCTGTCGCCGGTTTACTCACCCAATTGGCGGCGGGCATCCGCGCCTCCGGCCACCCATGCGGTCCAGCTGAAATCCGCGAGGCCCACCGGATGGCGCTCGATCTCGCGGCATTGCGCGGGCTGCCTGTGCCGGGGCGCCGCGAGGTGCTGGAAGCCTGCACATCTGTCTTCGCACAAGGCGATGTGCTCGGACGTGGCCGTGTGGTGGCCCGCGCCGCCAAAGAAGTTCTGATCGGCAGCGCCCGCGGCTCGCTCGCCCCCGGAACGCCGCAGTCCGGGCTGGTTCTCGCATTCGAGGAAGACCTTTCTACCCTGCGTCTACCAGGTCCTGACGACTCGCCGCGTGAACTGGTCTTGGCACCACTGCGCGCCAACGGTTCCTCAGCGTCAAAGACGCTGGATGCCCGCCGCGAGGTGTTCTTGCAACGTTGCCGGATCGCCCGCATCTCCTACGGCATCCCCACCGAGGTGACCGGCATCGGCGGCGCCCAGGCGGTGAGCACAAAATGGACGGTGCACTACGACGCGACGACAAGTGCCAGCCTCGCCCATGCCAACACCTTCGGCGTCACCGTCACCCAAGCCGCGGAAGGCGTGCTGCGCACTCGGCGTCCCGGCGCGGACCCGGATATGGCTGCCTTGGTGACAGGCTTGTCTGATGCCGCCGCAACCGGGTTGGCCAGTGAATTCGACTGGTGGCTTGCTGCTGTGGAAGAGGAACTCCCTGCCCGCGCCGGGATTGACGCCTTGGTCGAGGCCATCGAGGTGCTCGCCGCTATCGGCGAGGGCACGGTGGCGGGCATGGCGGAGGTGGAACGTGGGGCGTCGATAAGCGGTGCCCTGGAGATTCTCAGCGATGCTGCAGTCGCCCAGGTCAACGGGCTTAGCGGCAGTGATGACCCGGCCGATGCCAGCGCTTTGGGTCGCCTCGTCGCCCTTCGCCACACCGATGTGGGGATGCGCCTGGCGCACTCGCTTAAGAACTTCGCCTCCGCTGCTTCGCCGCTCATGCAGGGCGCGGCTACCGGTTTGCTGCAGCGTCTCGACCAGCACTTGGATGATGTGCCCAGCATCGCGGGCCGGATCCGCAGTGCCTCTAGTACTGATGCCCGCCACGATCTAGGGCGCTGGCTCACCGGCCTTATTACCGCCAGCCCGGATTTGCTTGCGGACGACCACGTTCTCCTCGACGACCTCCGCTCCGGTGTCGAGGACCTCGAAGAAGCCCTGTTCATCGCGCGACTTCCAGCGCTGCGTGCTGGCTTCGACCCGATGTCTGCCGCCGAGCGCGAGCGCCTGATGGAAGCACTTGGCGCCAACCATGTGCGCCCGAGCCACATCCCAGCCGAAGAACTTGGCCGCTGGGCTGCCGAAGACCTCGCCGCGTGGGAACGTCTCCAGCGGCTCGGGCTTGCTTCTGCGGCCTTGGCACCGGAGCAGCGATGGGCACTCGTGCTGGGTCGACGCCACCACGAACTGACCGATCCACAGCACCGCCGCTTGGCCCGCAGCCTGGACCAGCTCTACGGCAGCGGTGCCGGCGAAGGGGGAACCGCTGCATCATTGGGCGGGCGTGGTGGCATGGAGCCCGGCTACCCCACAGCACGCGAATGGGCTTCAGACCTCGATGAGTTGTTCGGCGAGGAGGTACGCGAAGACATTGCCGCGGCCGCAGTCACCTCGCGCAATCCGCTCGGCATGGATTTGCTTCTCGACGTCCAACCCCGCGCCTCCGTCGAACTCCTCAATGACGTCCTCACCCTCGCCGGCGGCATGCCCGAATCAGCGCTGATTAAACTGCGTCCGATGCTGCGCCGCATGGTCGCGGAGCTCTCGCAGGCTCTGGCTTCACGAATGCGCCCGGCGCTGCGCGGCCTGCAAGGGTGGAGGCCTTCCACTCGCCCTTCGCCGCGCTTGGACGCCGCCCGCACCATCCACAGGAACCTGCGCCACGCTGTGCACGGTCCCGACGGCACCCCGGAGCTCGTCGTGGCCACCCCGATTTTCCGCCAACCCATAGCACGTCGCGCGGAATGGCACGTGATCGTGCTTGTCGACGTCTCCGGTTCCATGGAACCGTCCACCGTCTTCGCCGCGATGACCTCCTCCATTCTCGCCGGAGTGGACGCTTTGTCGGTGACCTTCCTCGCCTTCTCTCACCAAGTCATCGACCTCACTGAACACGTCGACGACCCTCTGTCTCTGCTCCTCGAAATCCACATCGGTGGTGGCACTAATATTGCCGGCGCACTTTCCGTCGCCCAAGAACGCGTCACTGTGCCGTCCCGGACCATGCTCGTAGTGATCAGCGATTTCGAGGAAGGCGGATCAGTGTCCCAGATGCTGGCCCGCATCGAATCGATGCACACCTCCGGTGTTCGGCTCCTCGGGTGCGCCGCGCTGGATGATTCAGGTACCGCACGCTATAACACGATGATCGCCCAGCGCGCTGCGAACGCCGGTATGTCTGTCTCCGCTGTCTCCCCGACAGCGCTGGCGCGGTGGGTGGCAGAGCAGGTGAACCCATGACCCGTGCCAACCTTCCTCCCATGGACCCGGCCTTCGTCGCTGCCACGATTGAAGCGCTTCCAGCTCGCCTGCAGAAACGCCTCGACAATGCTGACCCCGACTCCTGGACCGTTGAGACCGGTACCGACAGCACCACCATCACTGTCGGAAGTGCCACCGTCAGCCTCACTTCGCCCGATAGCGCCGAATGCGACTGTCTGCTCAGCCCGCGCTGTCTCCATCTCGCGCAGGTGCTGGTCAACTGCCCGCCGACGGTCGTTGAGTCTTCCGAACCTTCCGGGTCTTCTGCTCCTTCCGAGCCCGCCGATGCTCCACTGACGCTCACCCGCGACCAGTTGTCCACCCTCGAGCTCGCCGAATCGTGCCTAACTGGACTTCTTAACCGCGGGCTCGGCGGGCTCACCGCCGGTGACCGGGCAGCCGTGTTGCGCGTGGTGGCAGCTGCTCGCGTGCACAAGCTGCCTCTGCTGGCCGCACAGTTCACGGTGCTGCACGGGCACCTCGGCACCGGCCGGCTCGGCTACGGAGACAGCCACGTTACGCAGGCCGCGGTTTCCGTACTGGTAGAAGCCGCATTGGCCACCCACCGGCTCCGCCACGGCCATGACACCGGAACGCTGAGCCTTGATGCCGTTGGCACTGCGCGCCGCACCTACAGTCCGGTGGGGAATCTGAGACTTCGTGGGTGGGCCTCGGAGCCGCTGCTCACCGCATCAGGTTATGCCGGGGTGATCACCTATATGGTGGACGAGCGCAACGGCCAAGTCTGGGAGCTCTCCACTGTGCTCCCAGGCGGTGAACAGCAAATCGTCCAAGCCTACTGCGCCGACACCGGGCTGGGCCAGTTGGGCCTCCCGCACCGCGACGCCGCCCGCACCGGTGTGCTGCTCACCAACGCCACAGCTTCCGCTGATGGCAGGCTGGGGCGCGGGAGCCAGGTCCGCGCCAGCACCCGCACCCCAGACAACACTGTCGTTCCCGCGCACGACTGGTGGTTCGGCGAAGCTGTTTTCCGCGGGGTCGAGGATGACGGCATGCACCCTGTCTTCGTCTTTGACACCAACGAAGGGCCATTGCGCTGCCAAGCCAGCCCCACCGCTGAAAGACTCGGCATTCCTGCCCTACGGGTGCTGGCAAGTGCAGCCGACGTGACGGTGCAGCTGCGAATGCGCAAGCGCCACGCCTGGGAGCAAGGCCGAACCCCGTGGATCCTCATCGGCCTCGCCCACGAAGACACCTGGGTGTTCCCAGGTCTTGACCGCCCCCACACTCACTGGCTCGGCGTTCCCCAGGACGCGAAGCCAGTGGTGGTCACCCGCTCGCAGATCGAACCAGAGACGGTCTTGCAGCGTTGGCGCGATGCCGTCGCACGGCAAGGCCGGCGCGCTGTAGCTGGCACGAACCGCAAACGCATCATGGCAGATGCCGCCTGGTTGCGTGCCAACGCCAGTGGCCACCGCGCCGACCTCCTTGAACAGCTTGCCCAGGCTGCCGCAGCCGGCTCCCACGATTTCGATGGCCGCTTCCGCCCTGATCCCCGCGGCATCCCCCGCCGTTGGATCGCTGTCGCCGCGGTGTGTTGATCGAGCACGACGTCGAGGCCGGCGACCTCTAGCGCGCCATCCAGACCAAGGACACCCCGAGCGAGGAGAAGCTCAATCAGACCATGCGCCCGGTTGCTGCCTTCAATGAGATCATTGATGGTCTGAAGAAGTAATTCTGCGCTTCTTGCTTCATTAACCACAAACAGGCCTAAAACAGCACTCCGCTACGCTATTTTTATCCGTTGAGCTGCGAGAACTTTTTCTTGACTGTTTCTTGTTTCTCGCGCCTTACTTCGCGCGTTTTCATCCTTTGAACACCGAGGAACCCAGTTAGTTAAAAAGTTTTTCAATTTTCGGGAACCGAGAAACCATCGCCTCCGACTACTAGTGCAGTTGATATCAGCGCCTGTCCATCGCCCCTCCTGAGCGCCCCGCGAACGTTCAGAATGGGCACTTACCCATAGACCCTGAAAAGAGCACTACCTATGAGTCGGACGGCTCTGCGATCTTTCATTCAGCGCATTCACTTTTATGGCGGTATGTTCGTCGGCCCCTTCATCCTCGTTGCGGCATTGACTGGCTGCCTCTATGCCATGGCACCCACCCTGGAGAAGGTGGTGTACCGCGACGTCATAACCGTTCCGGCGGTCGAGCACCCCGTGAGCTTGGAAGAACAAATCCAGGCCGCACAGCACGAGCACCCAGATATGCCTGTGACCCAGGTGTGGCCTGCGACTACACCCACAGACTCGACGCGCGTGCTGGTCTCCGATGAAAGCATTGACGAAAGCCTCCAGCGCACCGTCTTTATTAACCCCGCCAACGCTGAAGTTATCGGGGACTACCCCACCTACTCGGGCCTGGGTGAGATGCCGCTGCGCCGCTGGATTTCCTCCCTGCACGAAAGCTTCCGCTTGGGCAAGGTCGGTGAGCTCTACTCGGAGCTGGCCGCTTCCTGGTTGTGGGTCATGGCCTGCGGCGGACTTTATATGTGGTGGATTCGCCGCCGTCCGAAGAACAAGGCAACCTCGAACGCAGCGCAGCAGCAGCCCAAGCGCTCTGCCCGCTGGAAGGCCACCCGCCTGCATTCCACTGTTGGCGCCTGGATCTTCATCGGTCTGCTTGGCCTCTCTGCCACCGGCATCACCTGGTCCGGTCTGGCCGGCGACAACGTCGATTCCCTCGTCGAGCGCATGAACTGGAAGGCCACCCCCATCGAGACTGCCCTCCCCGGCACCACCGCTGAAACGCATGAGCACACCGGCCATGAAGGACATGAAGGTCATGGGGTTGGAGGGGCGTCGTCAAGCGCGAACGTGGCTGCCGAGGCCGAACGTGTCCTTGCCACCGGCCGCGCCGAGGGGCTGACCGGACCGCTGCGCCTGTACCCACCGGAGGACGCCAACTCCGCCTGGCAGGTCAGCGAACGCTGGGTGGAATGGCGCACCACCTCCGATGCAATTTCGGTAGATGGCACTACCGGCGACGTCATCGACCGCCAGCCTTTCTCCAGCCTGCCGCTGTTTAGCAAGCTCAGCAGCTGGGGCATATACCTGCACATGGGCATCATGTTCGGCCTTCCACTGCAGATTGCACTGCTCGCACTGGGTCTCGCCACCGCCGCTCTCGTAGTACTGGGGTACTACATGTGGTGGAAACGTCGCCCACGCTTCCTCCCGACTGCCCACTTCTCCTGGGCCACCACAGGGTTGGGCGCGCTTTTCGCCGCCACCGTGGGCGTCTTCCTGCCGCTCTTAGGAATCACTTTGGCAGCGTTCCTGATTCTCGATGTCATCCTTGTGAACCGTGCCACCGCCCCGCGCAGGGAACGCACGCCAATCCCGGTCGGATAATTTAGTGAAAGCCATCACATAGAGCGGAGCTTATTAGGTACGGTAGTTTCTTATGACTAACCCACTTCTGACACCCTCCACACTGCCCTACCAGCTCCCACCGTTTGCGGAGATCAAGGTCGAGCACTACCGCCCCGCCTTCGACGAAGCACTCGCGCTTCACGACGCCGAAATCGCCTCCATCACCGACAACCCCACCACGCCTACGTGGGAAAACACCGTGGAGGCGCTCGAGCGCTCCGGCCAGGACCTCGACCGCGTCATGGCCGTCTTCGGCAACCTTTCCGGCACGGATGTCACCGATGAAATGGAGGAGATCGCCGCCGACATCTACCCGCGCCTGTCCGCGCACTATGACGCGATCTACCAGAACGAGGTGCTCTACGCGCGCATCAAGGAAGCCACCCCGCCTGCCGACGACGCGGAAGGCCAGCGCCTCCACGACCACCTCCTGCGCACCTTTGCCCGCAAGGGTGCCGACCTCGACGCGGCCGGCAAGGCCCGCCTGTCCGAGATCAACCAGCGCCTCTCCGCGCTCTCTGAAGAATTTGGCCGCAACCTCATGGCGTCTACCCGCGAGCGCGCGGTCTCCTTCACCGAGGAAGAACTCGAGGGCCTGCCCGCCGAGCGCATCGCCTCCGCCAAGGCCGATGCCGAAGCATTAGGCCGCGAGGGCTTCGTCATCCCGCTGGAGCTGCCGACCGTGCAGTCGGAGCTGAGCCGTCTGGCGCGGGAGGATGCGAGGGGGAGGCTGTATGCGGCGTCGGCAAGCAGGGGCTCCGAGAACAACATCCCGGGGCTCATCGAGGCCGTGCAGCTGCGCGCCGAGCGAGCCGAGCTGCTGGGCTTTGCCACGCATGCCGACTACGTCATCGCCGAGGAAACCGCCGCGACTGCCGACGCCGCCCGCACCATGCTCTTCGACCTCGCCCCCGCCGCCGCGGCCAACGCCGAAGGCGAGCAGAAGCTCCTCACGGAGGAAGCAACGCTCAACGGCCAGGGTTTCAGCTCCGCGGACTGGCCTTATTGGGAATCCAAGGTCCGCGCCCGCGACTTCTCCCTCGATGAGGAGGAGCTGCGCAAGTACTTCCCACTCGACCAGGTCCTGGAGAAGGGCGTCTTTGCCGCCGCCGAGCGCCTCTACGGCATCACCGTCACCCCGCGCGATGACCTCGAGGGCTACGCGGAGGGGGTTCGCGTCTGGGAGGTGCGGGACGGCAATCACGAGAGTAAGGGGATCGGTCTTCTTCTTACCGACTACTTCGGGCGTCCCACCAAGCGCGGCGGCGCATGGATGAGCGAGTTCGTGGGCCAGTCCCGTCTGCTGGAGCGCAAGCCGGTCATCGTCAACGTCATGGGCATCACCAAGCCCGCCGACGGCTCCCAACCGCTGCTGAGCATGGACGAGGTCCGCACCGTCTTCCACGAATTCGGCCACGCCCTGCATGGCCTGCTTTCCGACGTCCGCTACCCCACCTTCGCCGGCACCAACGTGCCGCGCGACTGGGTGGAGTTCCCCTCGCAGATCAACGAGAACTGGGCGCTCGATAAGAACTTGGTCAAGGAATACGCCCGCCACGTGGAGACCGGCGAACCGATTCCGGACGAGCTTCTCGCCGCAATCTCCGACGCCTCCGAGTTCGGCCAGGGATTCGCCACCTCGGAGTATCTGGGGGCGTCGATTATCGATCTCGCGTGGCATTCCTTGAGTGCTGCCGAGGCCGCCAAGCTGGAGGCTACCCCGGAGGCTGTCGCCGAGTTTGAGGCCGACGCCCTGCGCGCGGCCGGGCTGGACAACGAGCTCATCGCGCCGCGCTATCGCTCGACCTACTTCAACCACATCTTCGCCGGTGGCTATTCCGCGGGCTACTACTCCTACCTGTGGGCCGAGGCCCTCGATGCCGATGGTTTCGAGTGGTTCAAGGAGCAGACCGACCTGCGCGAGGCCGGTCAGAAGTTCCGCGATGTCATCCTGTCGAAGGGCGCGTCTCGCGACTTCACGGAGGCCTACCGCGAGTTCCGCGGCCGCGACAAGGACGTCACGCCGCTGCTTAAGCGCCGCGGCCTCGCCGGCGCCTAAAGCCGAGTGCCGACTAGCTATCCACAGATTTCATCGGATGGCTAGTTCGGGGCTTGGGGGTGGGGTGGAGTGCTTTTAGGCTGCGGGGTATGAGATTACAGACGTTCTTCGCCGCCCTCGGCCGCGCCATTGACCTGGTGGCCGAGTGCGCGGGCCTGTCTGAATCTGACTTGGTGGCCCTCGGCGCCACGCCTGCCGACGCCACCGTGTTCCTCTCCCTCCACCACACCTACTTCGGGTACACATCCTCGACGAAGAAGCAGCGCACGGCAGTGGAAGCCGCGCGCCGGCGCGGGCACGGGCTGGTGACCTTGCAGCTCATCGAGCACTTCGTTGCCAAAGTTCGGGACCACCACAAAGCGTGGGATTTGCGTGTGGAGCTATGCCAGACCAGCGCGGAGCTGGTGGAAAAGGTAGCGCGCAAAAAGCTGCGCCAGATGCGCAAGCCCCGCACGTATGCCGAGCGCGCCAAACTCACCCAGCATGGCAACGGTCTGGCCACGCTCACGGTCACCGCGGACTCGTTGCAGCTTACCGGCGTCTTCGAAGGCATCGACCAGGAACGCCCCGGCGAGAGTTTCTTGGAGAATCTGGACGGCGGTGGCGTCAAGACTGAGGTTGCCACCATGGCGGTCCTGCAGCTTGATGACTACGCCGAGCTGCTCAAGGGCAATACCGACAAGGACGGCGAAGAGTTCATCGTCCGCACCACCAGTGGCGCGACGATGACCGGATCGCAGCTGGTGGAGCGCGCTTTGCTGGACAAGGGGATCATCGTGGCGGTCAGCCGCGAGCATGGCCCGCTCGATGTGTTCCGCTTCCAGCGCTTCGCCACCGCCAAGCAGCGCCTCGCCTTGGCAGCAGAGAATCCTTGCTGCGCCTGGGAAGGCTGCAAGGTTCCCTTTGAGAAGTGCCAGATCCACCACATCAAGGCCTGGGCCCGCGGCGGGCCCACCAACATCCTCAACCTGGTGCCACTGTGCCCCTACCATAATGGCGTCAACGACGATGACCCCGATGCCCCGCCCTCACGCGGCCACATGGATCGCATCGGCGGGCGGGTGGCATGGATCCCGCCATACGACGCCGCGCCGGTCTTCACCAGCGCCTTCAACTAACGCTTCAACAAACCTCAAGGTCATCTTGCGCACCAGTGTGCCCCGCTCCGCCAGGGCACTCTTCCAGCACTGTTTGGTCGTACCCCGCAGGAAATCACTTCCTCGCGGGGCATTCGGCGTGCCGGCTTAACTCACGGAACTGGTCATGCGCTCAAGCCTGTCCCGCAGGAATGTGGGCCGTGCGGGTTGAACGGACGTGGGGGTTGACGGGCCGAGCGGTTGGGCCGGATGTGCGGTGTGGCGGGCGGGCGGATTAGCCGGCGTTGCGCAGCGCGGTGGCCAACCCGTTCATCGTGACCTGGATGGTCTTGGACACCAGGAATTGGTCGTCGCCCTTACGGTAGCGACGCAGCAACTCTAACTGGATGGCGTTAAGCGGAAGCAGGTACGGGTAGCGACGCTTGAGCGACCGCGCCTGGCGTTGGTTCTCACTAACCAACTCCGCGTTGCCGGTGACCTTAAGGTAGACCTCGCGGGTGCGCTCAAACTCCTCGGAAATCAGGCCGTAGATACGGTCCGCGATTTCTTTGTCGTCGACCAAGTTGGCATACAGGCGCGCCAGCTGCATCTCCGCCTTAGCCATGACCTGCGCCATGTTCGCGAACACAGAACGGAAGAAGGGCCACGTGCGGTACAGCTCGCGCAGCTCCTCCCAGCGCTTCTCCTCGCTCCCCGAAACCTCCCCTCCGGAGGCTTGCTGCACCCACGCCGTCACCGCACTGCCCACGCCGAACCAGCCCGGGATGTTGGTGCGGGATTGTGACCACGACAGCACCCAAGGAATCGCACGCAAATCCGTAATCGCGGTGGTCTGCTTGCGCGAGGTCGGGCGCGAGCCCAAGTTGAGATCACCAATCTCGTGCAGCGGGGTGGACTGGGTGAAGTAGGTGATGAACCCGGGGTCGTCGACAAGCTGGCGGTAGGCCACGCCACTCAACGCCGCCAGCTCGCGCATGATCTCGTAGGCGCGCTCCGGATCCGTAATGGGCTCGGTATCCAACAACGATGCCTCCAGCGCTCCGGAAACAAACGCCTCCAAGTGGC
Source organism: Corynebacterium aurimucosum (assembly GCF_046895345.1). Lineage (GTDB taxonomy): Bacteria > Actinomycetota > Actinomycetes > Mycobacteriales > Mycobacteriaceae > Corynebacterium > Corynebacterium aurimucosum_G. The sequence continues at coordinate 1,690,269 of NZ_CP160096.1, forward strand.
GGCGCGCGGTCTCCGGAGCTCCATACTTCGCAGAAATCACCTCACCCTGCTCGGTAATGCGCACCGAACCCGACACCGCACCCTTCGGCTGCGCCAAAATCGCGTCATAGGTCGGACCACCGCCGCGGCCCACCGCGCCACCGCGGCCATGTGCCAAGCGCAGCTCTACGCCATGACGCGAACACAACTCAACCAGGGCCAGTTCGGCGTCGTACAGCGCCCAGTTTGCCTGCAGGTAGCCGCCATCCTTGTTGGAATCCGAGTACCCCAACATGACTTCTTGGATATCCCCGCGCGAGCGCAGATGCGCGCGATAAACGGGCACCTGCCACAGCTTCTCCAGGATGCCGGCGCCCGCCTTCAGATCCTCGATGGTCTCAAATAGCGGCACCACATCGACCTCGCTCAGTCCCACCTCCTTGAGTAGCACCATCGGCTCCAGAATGTCGGAGACGGTTCCCGTCATAGAAATAATGCAGTGCGACACCGACTCCGGCCCAAAGTCCCGCACAGCGCGCGCCGCCGCACGGAAGATGCCCAGCTCCTTCGCGGTATCCTCGGTGAATTCCTTCTCAGCACCGGGGAAAAGCAGCGGCCGATTGGTCTGCAGCTCGCGCACGAGCAGCGCGACCTTCTCCTCCTCCCCCAGCGCGCGGTAGTCCGGGGTGATGGTGGCCGCGGCGAAAATCTCGGTGAGAACGTTCTCAAAGGACTCCGAATTCTGGCGCATATCCAGCGTCGAAAGGTGGAAGCCAAACGTCGTCACCGCCGAGCGCAATCGGGCAAGGCGGTCATCGGCGATGATGTCATCGTTGAACTGGCGCAGCGAGCGGTCGATCACGTCCAGGTCACGTTTGAGCTCCTCCGGCGACGCATACGCGCTTGGCGACGCCTCCCCCTCCAACCTCGCCAGCACCTTCTTCCGGATGCCGAAGATGGCCCGGCGGTAGGGCTCGTCGACGCGGGATTTTTCGTCGTTGTGGGCGGCGTCGGCAAGCGCGCCCAGCTCCTTGGAGCTGGAGGAATAGCGGTCTGACAGGGAGAGCTCGCGCTCCAGCTCGCCGAGCTCGTCGGCGTAGTACTGGAGCACCGTCGCCGCGGCCTTGCGGGTGGCATAGGTCAGGGTGTGCTCATCGACAAAGGGGTTGCCGTCATGGTCGCCGCCAATCCAAGAGCCAGGGCGGACGACGGGGGAATCGGGCAGCTGCTGGCCAAAGGTCTCACGCATGGCGTGGCGGATAGCGCGGTTGAGGGCGGGGACCTGGTCGAGCAACGAAAGCTTGTAATAGCGCAGGCCGACGTCAATTTCGTCTTCAAGGGTAGGCCGGGCGATGCGAATCAGCGCAGTCTGCCACAGCAGTGTCATGCGCAGGTACATTTCCTTCTCGATTGCCGCCATGTCGCCGCCGCGGTGAGCTTCCTTGAGGAGATTCTTGATGCGGGTCTGGGTGTCGAAAACCGTGCGGCGGCGAGTTTCGGTGGGGTGCGCGGTGAGAACGGGGGCAACGTACGCACCGCGGATGACGGAGGCGGCGTCGGCAGGTGCGACGCCTTCTTCCTTAAGCTTGGCGAATGTCTTGCGCAAGGAAACGGGCGCTTCGACAGACTCGTCATCCAGATCCTCTACGAGGTTGGCGATGAGCGCGAAATAGCTGAACGCTCGGGCCACGAGGTTGACCTTGGTGATGTCGAGGTCACGGAAAATAGCGACGAGGTCCTCTGGCTTTGCATCGCCGTGCGCCACGTCGAAGGCCATGCGGCGGGTCGATTCGACGAGCTCGAAGACGTCTTCGCCTTCCTGCTGCGCGATGACCCGGCCGAGCACCCGGCCGAGGAAACGGATGTCTTCGCGGACTTGTTCTGGGGCGGGTGTGCTCACAGCGGGCCTTTCTGGACGTGATCTTTTCAGCGTTTAGCCTTCAATGTAGCCCAGACCACTATCGAGCGATAGTTAAACGGCTAAATTAGCTGCCTCCGCCTAGAGCGACGCCAACCACGCGGCATGGAGACGGGAGTCTCCGTTCTCCTCTGGGTGGAAGCTCAGTGCAGTGACGGTGCCCTGTCGCACGCCCACAATAGCCTCGCGCCCCGCGACAGGACGAGTTCGTGCGCGAGCATCACTTCCCTCACCACTGGAAACAATGTCATGGGCGGGCAGGGGCACGGTGGCGATGACCTCGACACCCTCGCCCGCGCGGGTAACGATGGGCGCGCGGATAAAGCTCGCTTCGATGGCTAGAGGCTCGCCGGACCTCTGGCCTTCCATCGTGACGGGCACGGTACGTTCCTCGGAGAAGCGTTGGTTCCCGAAGGCGTTGCGGTGCACGGTGACGTCGATAAGCCCTAGCGTCTGCTGGCCCGGTGCAGGGTTCTCCAGTTCGCGAGCGCTGTAGATGAGCCCCGCGCAGGTGGCAAGAACCGGCAGCCCGCCCTCAACGGCTCGGCGCAACGGCTCCGCGACGCCGAAGGAGCGCGCCAGCTTATCGATGGTGCTCGACTCTCCGCCCGGCAGAATGATTCCGTCCAGCCCGTCGAGATCCTGCGGCAAGCGCACCCGGCGTGTTTTAGCGCCGAGGCTCACCAGCACAGCGATGTGCTCTTCCACTCCGCCTTGCAGCGCAAGCACTCCGACGAGCGGGCGTGCCGTCTCCGCCGCCGTCATCATTCCCTTTGCACGCTCTGTGTTCATCGCGCGGTTCATTGCGCGCACTGCGTTTACCAACCGCGCTCGGCCAGGCGGTGCGGGGAGGGGATGTCGTTGACGTTGATGCCCACCATGGCCTCGCCCAGGCCGCGGCTAATCTTGGCCAGCTCGGCTGGCTGATCATAGAGGGTGGCAGCCTTAACGATGGCTTCCGCGCGCTTCGCAGGCTCACCAGACTTGAAGATGCCGGAGCCGACGAAGACGCCTTCGGCGCCCATCTGGCGGACGAGGGCGGCGTCGGCAGGCGTGGCCACACCGCCAGCGACAAACAGCACGACCGGCAGCTTGCCGGTCTCCGCAACCTCAGCAACCAGGTCATACGGCGCCTGCAGTTCCTTGGCTGCGACGTAGAGCTCGTCGCGGTCGAGGTTCTGGAGGCGCGCGATTTCACCCTTGATGGTGCGCAGGTGCTTGACAGCCTCGGAGACGTCGCCAGTGCCGGCCTCGCCCTTGGAGCGAATCATCGCCGCACCCTCGGTGATGCGGCGCAGGGCCTCGCCCAGGTTGGTAGCGCCACAGACGAACGGCACGTCAAAGTCCCACTTGTTGATGTGGTTAACGTAGTCGGCCGGGCTGAGCACCTCGGACTCATCGATGAAATCGACGCCCAGCTCACCGAGAATCTGTGCCTCCACGAAGTGGCCGATGCGCGCCTTCGCCATCACCGGGATGTCCACGGCATTGACGATTCCCTCGATGAGGTCCGGGTCAGACATGCGAGCCACGCCGCCCTGGGCGCGGATATCGGCCGGCACGCGCTCCAGCGCCATGACGGCGGACGCACCCGCGTCTTCAGCAATTCGAGCCTGCTCCGGGGTCACGACATCCATGATGACGCCGCCCTTGAGCATGTCGGCCAATCCTCGCTTGACGCGCGTGGTGGCGCGTCCCTGTTCATTCTTCTGTTCAGTCATGGCTCACATAGTGGCCCAGAAAATTGGTCCAAGACAAGAGCCATTTTTAGAGTGTTGAATTAGACCACTTATGATGGGGTCGTGTCTTTCCGTCTCGACCCATCTGATACGCGCGCGCTGCCGGTGCAGATTGCCGAAGCCCTCCGCACCCAAGTCGCGGCGGGCATTCTGTTGCCCGGTGAACAGGTGCCGTCAACCCGTTCACTGGCGCGCGATCTGAACATTTCCCGAGGCAGCGTGGTCACCGCCTACGAGCAGCTCACCGCCGAGGGCTACCTCACCGCGTCGGTTGGCTCGGGCACCATCATCAACCCGCACCTGCCTCACGGGCGCACCCCACAGCCTCACCCCGCACCGCGGCCCTCCCCTGCCCCGCCACGCGTGGAACTGACCCCCGGTCTGCCCGATACCGAAGGAATCATCACCCCCGAATGGAGGGCGGCGTGGCGCAAGGCCGCGGTGAATCCTTCCGGTGATCTCCCCCGCGAGGTGGCCGCGCACCTGCGCCACATGCGCGGGCTGACGGTCGACCCGGCTTACGTTGTCATCACCGCCGGCGCCCGCGACGGGCTGTCGGTGCTGCTGCGCGCGCTGGGCGGCCAGTTGCGTGTAGGCGTGGAATCCCCCGGCTACCCCAGCCTGCGCCGGGTTCCCCAAGCTTTGGGCCACACGCTTGTCGACGTCCCCACCGACGCCCACGGCGTCACCGTCCCCACCGTTGACCTCGACGTTCTCATCGTCACCCCCTCCCACCAGCACCCTTATGGCGGTTCCCTGCCGGCGGCCCGGCGCGCGGAGCTCGTCGAATGGGCACGCAGCAACGACGTGCTCATCATCGAGGATGACTTCGATTCCGAGCTGCGCTACGTCGGCCAGCCCTTGCCCGCGCTGGCCGCGCTCGCTCCCGAGCACACCGTCTTGTTGGGCACGTTTTCCTCGGTGATTTCCCCGTCGATTGCCTGCGGCTATCTGGTCGTTCCGCCGAGCTTACGCTCGGCGGTGGATCGGGTCCGGGAGATCTTCGGCCAGCCCGTCGGCGCTATCCCCCAAGCAGCGTTGGCGAACTACCTGGCCAGCGGCGCGCTCCGACGGCATACCGGCCGGATGCGCCGTGCCTACAAACGCCGGCGTGATTTAGTACAAACGGCGCTTGCTGATTCCCCCGCCACGCTCCTGCCCATCCACGGTGGGCTCCATGCGGTGTTGTTGTGCGATAACGCAGTGGTCGACCGCGCGGCTTCTCTAGGGCTAAAACTCACCCCGCTCAGCGATTACTGGGGCGGCGTGGCCGCCGAGGAAGGCGTGGTGTTGGGGTTTGGCCACTTAAGCGATGTCGAGCTCGCCGCCGCACTCGAGTTGGTGAACAAAGCGCTAGCGTGGGAGTCATGAAGCTTTCTCTGCATGGGCAGTCCACAGTCGCCGTTGAAGCACCTAAGGGCCGCATTGTTATAGACCCAGGTCCCTTCTCCGATTTGAGCTGCCTCGAGGGCGCCGACGCGGTGCTGCTCACGCACGCACATGGCGACCACCTCGACGTCGACGCCGTGTGTGCGAGCGGCCTGCCGGTCTGGGGAACGCAGGAGACCGTAGACGCCATCGGTTCCGGCACCGCAGTCCACGCAAGCGAGGAGTTCGAAGTCCTGGGCCTGAGAATCCTCGCGGTGGGAGGGCTCCACGAGGAGATCCACCCCAATATCCCACGTCCGGAGAACCTGGGCTATTTCTTCAATGGAGTGCTGCATCCCGGTGACCAGTGGTGCGTCCCTAAGGGACGCACGGTAAATGTCCTCCTGCTCCCCATCGCCGGCCCGTGGGTGCGTGGGGCAGACGCCGCGGACTACGCCATGAGCATCGGCGCGCGCATGACGGTGCCCATCCATGACGCCGTGCTTTCCGACGCCGGCAAACAGATCACCGACGGCATGCTCCAACGCGTAGGTGTGACCGGCTATCAGCGCCTAGCCCCGGGGGAATCCATCGAAGTCTGAGCATAAAAATGGGAGACCGCCTAAGCGGCCTCCCTTTGTCGTGTACCGGGCTGGTTCTACTCGGTGGTGTCAGATTTCTGGGTCAGACGAGACATGTTCTCGTTGAAGTCCTTGAAACCCTTCGAGAACGTTCCGAGGTTGTCCATAAACCCACCCATGATGTCGATGGGCAATGGGAAGACGACGGTGGAGTTTTGATCGGCGCCGAGCTCCAGCACGGTTTGGAGGTAGCGCAGCTGGAGCGCAGCGGGAGCCTTGCCCAACTCCTCGGCGGCTTCGCGCAGCTCCCGGGAGGACTGCAGCTCACCATGCGCAGAAATGACCTTGGCGCGGCGTTCACGCTCAGCCTCTGCCTCGCGGGCAAGGGCGCGCTGCATCATTTCTGGGATTTCGACATCCTTAATCTCGACGATGCGAGTAACCACACCCCACCGTTCCGTTTGGCCGTTGATAATGGTGGCCAAGTCGGTGTTGAGCTCCTCGCGGTGTGCTAGGAGGTCGTCGAGATCAGCGCGGCCGAGCAGGCTACGAAGCGTCGTTTGCGCAATCTGGGATGTGGCAACCGCATAGTTTTCCACTTCCAAGACGGCCTTGCGAGAATCCGTGACCTCGAACATCACGACGGCGTTCACGCGAACGGAAACGTTGTCCTTCGTGATGATTTCCTGCGGAGGAATCGTAAGCGTCACAACGCGCTGGTCGACGCGCTCAAGCTTATCAATGCCCGGCCACAGGAAATGCAGCCCCGGCTCCATGAGCGGCCTTAAGTGGCCAAACCGGAAGGACACTCCGCGCTCGTATTGCTTGATGACCTTAAGGGAGTACATCAGGAATACGACAACTAGCGCGATGACAATTCCGATGACGATGGGCCAAAATACAAATGCGGACATCTACATGTCTTCCTTTACATTCGATAGTCTGCGCTCCGAAGCAAAGCGGTTCTTCCCGTACTTGGAGCCATAACGATCCACCTGCGCAGCCAGTTCAGCCTCACGGTTATCCATCTCCGGCACCACAATCTTGGGTGCGTTCGATGGGGTGGACCATAGGTGGCGAGCCAACGGGATGACGCCTAGGCCCGTGATGACTGCGATGGCAGCGAGGATGATGAGTACTTCAGAGAGAGAGTGGTGAGTAATCAACGACGCCAGCGGGAGCAAATAACCCATGGCGGCTACTGCCAACGCAATGCCTCGGTGAAATCGCCCGGAATCCGAGTGGGGCCACGGGTCTAGCTGCCGAGTTACTTCTCGCCCGTGATGCGACACCGTGCACGTTTGCTTGACGGGGCAGGTGTTACACACCGTCGGGTTGGCGCGGTATCGCATGACTCGGTTTTCCGGATCGAAGCTGGATGGCCACAACCACTGGTCCTCCGGACACTGCCATGCATCGTGTTCCTCGAGGTAGCGGAAGGTACCTGCTTGATTGGCCATGGTTCGATTGGCAGTTTGCTGTGCCATGGCATCGAAACACCATGCCGCTGCCAGAAGGAACAGCCCATAGCACACCGACAACAGGGTGAAGAGACTCGGTGCAACCATCTTTTACTCTTCTTCGTTTCTGCGGTCAGAGCGGTAGGTACCGCCCCACTTGGTGCGGGTTTCAAACTTCGGATCCTGCGGACCGGAGGCAGCGGAGTCTCCGCGGCCGCTTTCCGGGGTCTCGGTCTCAACGAAGGCTCCGCGCTCATCGATGTAACCGTAGCGGCGGCCCACCTGCGCAGAGGTGCGGTCATCTACGCGGCCCTTGCCGCCGGAGACGAGGCCCACGCCCGAAGTGGCGTTGACCGGGATTTCGCCCGCGTGATCGTCGGCGTCCGGCTCGATGATGCTGAAGAGCGGATCCTTCGGGTGCTCTTCCACCGTGGGGATTTCCTTGTTGTAGAGCACGCCTTTCACCGCCGCCCAGAGGAACGGGATGATGCCGACGAGGAACATGACGTCGCCAGGCATGCGCAGCCATTCCATGATGAAGTTGCCCGGCTCGGTGATGTAACCCAGAGAGCGAGCTTCGACGTAGCCGGAAGCCACAGACTCGTACAGCTGCATGGTGCCCAACGGAAGCAGCGAAATGACAACCATCCACAGCAAACCGAGGTTCTGCAGCCAGAAAGCCCACGCCATGCCCTTTTCGGACCAGCGATCCTTCGGTGTTAGGTAACGCAACGCGAAGACGGATAGACCGACGGCGAGGAAGCCATAAACACCCATCATGGCGCCATGCGCGTGGTTAGCGGTCAGCGCGGTACCAATCTCGTAGTAGGAGACAATCGGCAGGTTGACCAGGAAGCCAAAGATGCCAGCGCCGAGGAAGTTCCAGAAGCCCACGGCAACGAGGAACATAACAGCCCAACGGTGCGGGAACGGACGATCGCCGGAAGCACGCTGACGCGAACCGAGCTGCATGAAGGTCCAAGCCTCAACGGTCAACAGAGTCAGCGGCACAACCTCAGCCGCGGAGAAGAAGGCGCCGAGGGCCATGTGCTCGACCGGAGTGCCCGAGAAGTACAGGTGGTGCATCGTGCCGAGCACGCCACCGGTGGAGTACAAGATGATATCGAGGAAGATGATTCCCAGCGCAATCTTCTCACGGATGACGCCGAGGAGTACGAAGACGTAGGCCACCATGACGGTGGTGAAGAGCTCGAGGAAGTCCTCGACCCAGAGGTGGACCACCCAGAAGCGCCAGAACTCAGCCACGGAGATGTGGGTTTCGGAACCGGCGAGGTTGCCCACGGCGTAGAACGCGGGGATCGCCAGGCCAGCGTAGAAGAAGAGCCACGGCATGTTGGACTTGTGTTCGTCCTTCAGGCGGCCGCGTAGCTGGCGGAAGATGATTCCAATCCATACGAACATGCCGATGGTCAGCAGAACCTGGAAGAAGCGCGGCAGATCCAAAAACTCCCACTGCTGGGAGAAGAGGGTGCCTTCCTTGATGTAGCCCATCGTCGAGAGCCACTCGAAGGCCATCGAACCAAAGACCACGACGGCAATGGCGCCCAACAGGAACCACACCAGCCAGTGCTGCTTCTTCGGCTCCTTCTTGCCCACGAAGGAGGACAGGAAGATACCCGCGCCGAGCAGGCCACCCGCAGTCCACAGAAGGGACAGCTGAAGGTGCCACGTACGCGAGACGTTGTACGGCAGAATCTCCTGGAGAGGAATTCCGAAGAAGCCGGTGAGCTCCGTGCGGTAGTGCTGCGACGCGGCGCCCAGCAGAGCCTGGATAAGGAAGAGCAGCGCAATCACCAGGACGAACCACGCCACAACCTTCTGTGACTTGGTCAGTCCCACCTCGCCGGGCTGGGAGAAGTCAAGGTTAGGAGCCTCCTCCGCGTGCCAACCAATGGACTTAGACCAACGGCCGTAAATGGCGAAGATGAGGCCAGTACCACCGATCAGCGCGATGAGGGAGAGCACGGACCACACCACGAGGTCCGCGGTCGGACCATTATCTACGCGCGGCTCAGCCGGCCAGTTGTTGGTGTAGGAGTAATCGTGGCCGGGTCGCTCGGCAGCCGAAGCCCACGCGGTCCAGCCGAAGAAGCCCACCAGGTTGTTGATCTGCTTCTCATCGGTGATGAACTCGGACGGCAAACCTTTCTCATGAGAAAGAGGACCGAAGTACTCGGCATAGTAATCCTTGATCGACTCGAAGGCCGCGATCTGGTTATCGGTCCATTCCAGGACGCCGGTTTCTTCGTCATACCGGTTCTCGCGGAACTCCTTCTTGACAGCCTCCTCTGGGGTATCGGCGTCATCGATGAAGTCGGGGACCCCGTTGGCGTCGTTAAGCTCACGCGCCTTTTCCAGGGACAGACGCAGGTATTCAGCGGTGTAATCCGGCCCCAGGTAGGCACCGTGGCCCATCACGGAGCCGTACTGCTGCAGGCCTCGCGTCTGGTAGAGGGCCTGACCGTTGAGGATTTCTTCTTTTGTGAGGACGGTTTCACCGGTGGATTGCGAAACGATTTTTTCAGGAAGCGGCATCGACGCGGTGTAGGTGCGGTAAGCCAAGAATCCCATGACTAAGAAGCCAAAGATCATGACTAGGGCAACACCCTGCACCCACGCGTTGCTCACTGACAGAACCGGCCTCCGGCGGTCCTGCGAGTTGAGAGAAGTGGACATATGTTTTCCTGTCTTGTAAACGGTGCGCTGAGGCTGAGAATCTCAGCGCCAAAGATTCCAATTAGGCCCGAAGACCTCCCCCACATTATGAACGGCTTTATCCGTTTTTAATAGATGGTGACAAACTTTAACCCCGCCACGGGGCGGACAAAAGTTGGAATTTTCGCCACTTTTCGCACCTTAGGGAATAAAGCGCCTACCTTCCGCCCCTCCGCCACCACCCCGTGAATCACCCCTGCGAGCCTTGTTTAAAACGGACTTTTCCGTAGAATACCGTGTATGAACTTCGCAGAACACACCAAGCGCAACTGGCTCATCACCTTCTTTGCCGCCATTTTCCTCGCCGCCATCGTCTCCATGATTTTCCTCAACGACCCCCACCAGACAGTTACGGTAGCTATGGTCTTCATCGCCGCAACGCTCCTCATCTTCGGTGCCATCTTGGGTGTGTGGTACTTGATCAAGAAGCGAAAGTAACCGCAACCAACCGCTCGGTCTATTTTTATTCTTCCCCTCGCCTGCAATTTTCGGTAAGTCACTTACAGCTCTGAACCGCTTGGTCTAGCCTGTGTGACATGAGCACCAAATACGATAATTCCGCAGTCAACGAGTGGTCGTTCGCGACCCGCGCCCTCCACGCCGGCCAGAACCTGGACGGCTCCACCAACGCACGCAACGTGCCGATTTACCAGACCACTTCGTATGTCTTCAACGATGCCGAGCACGCCGCCAACCGCTTTAACCTTTCGGATGCCGGCCCGATTTATACCCGCCTAACCAACCCCACGCAGGATGCGCTGGAAGAGCGCCTCGCTTCCCTCGAGGGCGGTGTGGCCGCCGTAGCTTTCGCCTCCGGCCAAGCCGCCGAAACCGCGGCCATTTTGAACCTAGCCTCCGCCGGCGACCACATTGTTACCTCCCCGCGCCTCTACGGCGGCACCTCCACGCTGTTTACCGTTACCTTGAAGCGCCTGGGCATCGACGTCACCCTCGTGGAGAACCCCGATGACCCGGCCTCCTGGCAGGACGCCGTCCAGCCAAACACCAAGGCTTTCTACGGCGAGACCTTCGGCAACCCGGTCGCCGATGTCCTCGACATCCCCGCCATCGCCGAGGTGGCGCACAAGAACCAAGTCCCGCTCATCGTGGACAACACCATCGCCACCGGCGCGCTCGCCCGCCCGCTGGAGCTGGGAGCGGATATCGTCGTGGTCTCCACCACCAAGTTCTACAGCGGCAACGGCTCCGCCATCGGCGGTGCCATCATCGACGGCGGCTCCTTCGATTGGACCGTCGAGCGCGACGGCAAGCCCGTCTTCCCCTACTTCGTTACCCCGGACGAGGCTTATCACGGCCTCAAGTACGCCGACCTGGGCGCACCAGCCTTCGCCGTCAAGGCACGCGCAGGCCTGCTGCGCGATACCGGTGCCGCCATATCCCCCTTCAACGCGTGGCTGACGTTGAATGGTATTGAAACGTTGCAGTTGCGCGTCGAGAAGCACAATGCCAACGCCCAGGCCGTGGCCGAGTATCTTGAGTCCCACGCCAAGGTCACCACCGTCAATTACGCCGGCCTAGACTCCTCCCCGTACAAGACCACCAAGGAGAAGCTGGGATACGCCTACACCGGCTCCGTGCTCTCCTTCGACATCGACGGCGGCCGCGAGGAGGCGTGGGCGTTCATCGATGCGCTGACGCTGCACTCCAACCTGGCCAACATCGGCGATACCCGTTCGTTGGTGGTGCACCCGGCGACCACCACGCACTCCCAGTCCGACGAGGCCGCGCTCAAGGCAGCAGGTATCACGCAGGCCACGGTGCGCCTGTCGGTGGGCATCGAGGATGTCAACGACATCATCGCCGACCTCGAGCGTGGGTTCGCGGCCATTGGTTAGCGCCATCCCGGAGCTCGCGCCCGAAGGCGAGCTCGCCGTCGTCCCCATTGGTGACTTCACCACGGAAGCAGGCGCCGTGCTTGCCGACGCCCACGTGGCCTACCAACGCTGGGGTGCTTTCGCCGGCGACCCCGACGGCGTCAACAACGTCTTGGTGGTTGAGCACGCGCTGACTGGTGATTCCAACGTGGTGGATTGGTGGTCCGACCTGGTGGGGCCTGGCAAGGCTCTGGACACCACGCGCTGGTGCGTTATCGCGACTAATGCGCTGGGCGGCTGCAACGGCTCGACGGGGCCGAAGTCGCTACACCCGGATGGAAAGCCGTGGGGCGGGCGCTTCCCGGCCCTGTCGATTCGGGACTTGGTGGAGGCCGAGCATGACTGCTTGAAGAAGCTGGGTATTTCGCGTGTGCATGCGGTACTCGGCGGCTCGATGGGTGGTGCCCGCACGCTGGAATGGAGTCTTCTGCACCCCGAAAGCGTGTCCGCGGTGTGCGTGATTGCGGTCTCCGCCCGGGCGTCCGGCTGGCAGATTGGCATCCAATCGGCGCAGATTTCCGCCATTGAACGCGACCCGTTTTGGCATGGCGGAAATTACTACCTCACGGACAAGACTCCGCGGGATGGTCTGGCGGCGGCGCGCCGCATTGCGCATTTGACGTATCGCGGCGAGCAGGAAATCGACGAGCGCTTCGGCGCTACCGCGCAGCAGGGCGAAAACCCTTTGGGCCCGCACCGAGAGCTCAACCAGCGTTTCGCGGTGAATTCCTACCTGGACTACCAGGGGGCCAAGCTTACGGAACGTTTTGATGCGGGGTCCTACGTGGTACTCACGGAGGCGCTGAACCGGCATGACGTCGGCCGCGGGCGCGGCGGGCTCATCAAGGCGCTGGCGGCATCACAAGTGCCGACGATGGTGGTGGGCGTGGACACCGATATCCTCTACCCCTATCACCAGCAGGAGCACATCTCCCGCAACGTCAACCACTTGCTAGCGATGGCCAAGATTGTCTCGCCCGTGGGTCACGACGCCTTCTTAACGGAGACTCGGCAGATGAATCGCATCCTGCGCAACTTCCTGCTACTCTCCGCGCCGAATGGCCTCGATGTGGGTCCCGCGTACGTCGGCGACGAATACTACATCTAGATGAGTATTTACGTCTAAGAGCCAAGCGCGTCGATGGATAGAGCCAAGAAAACCATCGCCGCGCCCAAGATGCCTGTAAACCACGCATCGAAGCGCTGCGAGCGCACAGCTAACACGCCGACTCGGGAGGAGTCGCAGGTCAAGCGAACCACCGTCAGCCACACCAGCGCCCCGCCTAGCAGCATCGTGGCGCGGCGCCAGTGCTCGAACACGGCGTAAAACCCCGACACTACAACCGCAACTACGAACAGCCCAATGGCCACCCACTGCACCGCCGGCGGCAGCGCCGAGGGCTTGAGGTTCGCATCGTGGGGGTTCGCCAAAGACACCGGCGGCGCAGTTTTCCCGTGGGCGTGGTTGACCCCACGGTTGCGCACGCGGCTGGGGGCTTGGTCTTCAGCCTGCGCTTGGGCTGGGCGCCGAGGAACTCGGCGCGCTCGGCGCTGCGGGTTCGCCTGTGATTGTGCAGGTTGGTCCGTCATTCTTGCTACTCACATGCTCGAGTTCGACGTGTGCTTGCAGTAAACGTTATTCAGCAAACGTTAGTCAGCGGCGAGCTTCTCGGCACGCTCGACGATGTTGCTCACCAGGAAAGCACGCGTCAGCGGGCCCACGCCGCCCGGGTTCGGGGACACGAAGCCGGCCTTCTCCCAGACGTCCTCGGCCACATCGCCGGCGAGTTTCCCGTCGACGCGGGACACACCGACGTCGAGAACCGCGGCGCCTTCCTTGACCATATCGGCGGTGAGCATGTGTGCCTTGCCTGCGGCGGCGATAATGACATCGGCTTCACGGGTCTCCGCGGCGAGGTCCTTGGTACCGGTGTGGCACAGCGTCACCGTGGAATTCTCACTACGGCGGGTCAGCATCAGGCCAATCGGGCGGCCCACGGTCACGCCGCGGCCAATGACCACGACCTTCGCGCCATCGAGCTCTACCCCAAAGCGGCGCAGCAGGTGGATGCAGCCATTCGGCGTGCACGGCAGCGGGGCTTCCTCGTTGAGCACCAGCTTGCCCAGATTGATCGGGTGCAAACCATCGGCATCCTTGGCTGGATCGATGAGCTCCAGCACGCGGTTTTCATCCAGGTGCTTCGGCAAGGGCAGCTGCACGATATAGCCGGTGCAGGCGTCATCGTTGTTGAGTTCCTCGATGACGCGCTCCAGCTCCTCTTGGGAGACGTCGGCAGGCAGGTCTTTGCGAATCGAGTTGATTCCGAGCTTCTCGCAATCGCGGTGCTTCATCTTCACGTAGGAATGCGAACCCGGATCATCACCCACGAGGACTGTGGCCAGGCCCGGGGTAATCCCCTTTTCCTTGAGGGTGGCCACGCGCTGGGCCAGGTCCTCGAAAATCTCGTCGCGGTACAGGTTGCCATCTAGTTTGGTAGCGCTCATGCCCACCATCCTAGACTGATGTCTATGAGCCGCTTGCACATTGTCTTCGACAACCCCGTGATCCCTACCAACACCGGCAACGCTATCCGCACCGCCGCCGTCACGGGCGCGAGCCTGCACCTCATCGAACCGCTCGGCTTCAACTTCGAGGACAAGCACCTCAAGCGCGCAGGCTTGGACTACCACGACTTAGCAGACCTCAAGATTCACAAAGATTTCGATGCCTGCATGGAGGCCCTCCCCGATGCGCGGGTCTTCGCCTTCACCACCCACACGGATAAGTGGTTCACCGACGTGGAATACCAGGAGGGGGATGTCCTCCTCTTCGGCACCGAGCCGACCGGCCTGCCGGAAGAGCACGCCTTCCATCCTCGGGTAACGGAGCGCGTGCGCATCCCCATGATGCCGGCACGACGTTCGATGAATCTTTCCAACGCGGCCTCAACTGCCGTGTACGAGGCTTGGCGCCAGCTCGGCTTCCATGGCGCGGTGTAACAAGTCGCGGCACAATATGGGTGGACTTTTACATCGAAGGAGACACCTTGCCTAGCCTGCGCCCACTGCTTGATTCCCTCATTACCCGCGTCGAAGCTTCGTCTGCCGCACACGCCGCGCAGATAGCGCGCGTGGATCCCATCCACCGCCCCGGTGCGGTCAACCTCGTGCGTTATATGGAATTGCGTTCCCAGGACGCCGTCGAACTCCAAGAAGGCCTTACCGCACTGGGCGCAACCAGCCTGAGCCACCCGGAGCCCGCGGTGCTGGAGCGCCTCCACGCCGCGCGCAACGTGCTCGATGCCTTCGAAGGCCAGGCGGCGACCTATCCCGTGCGGCCCATCGCCACGGCCTATGCGGACGCGGACGATATCCTCGACGCCAACACGGAAGCCCTCCTCGGCCCCACCCAGGAGGACACGCACGCGCGCATCATGGTGACGCTTCCCACCGAGGCCGCGGAGGACTATGAGCTGGTTCTCGGTTTCGCCCGCGCGGGCATGGAGTTAGCCCGCATCAACTGTGCCCACGATGACCAGGCGGCTTGGCAGAAGATGGTCGAGCACGTTCACCGCGCCGCCAAAGAGGTGGGGCGCGAGATTCTCATTTCCTGCGATATTGCTGGCCCCAAGGTCCGCACCGGCACGATCGAGCCGGGCCCGCAGGTCATCCGTGTCCGCGGCGAGCGCACCGCAGCAGGCGAGCTGCTGAGTCCTGCAACACTCGTGCTTCACGACGCCCCCTCCACCACCCGCGCCCAGGGGGTGGCGAGGGAGGCGTCGCCAAGCGCGGCGCGCCCGGCTGTAGCACTCGAGGTGGACGGCGAGTGGTTGGCTGGCTTGGAGCCTGGCAGCGAAGTGTGTTTTACCGAAGCACGTGGGCGCTCCCGGGTGTTCACTGTGGAGAGCGCGGAGGCAGGCGTGGCCGTGCTGCGTGGCGAGCGCAACTGCTACCTCGCCGAGGGAACGGTCTTGAACCACGGCGGGGAGATCACCCGGGTGCATGGGGTGCCGGCTCTCGAGCAGAAGATTCGCCTGCACCGCGGCGAGGAGTTGGTGCTCAGCACTTCGCAGGAGCCGGCGCGCATCGCGGAGGGTGAGGTGACCACTATTGGGTGTACGCTGCCGGAGGTAATCGGTGCGCTTCAGGTGGGCCACCGGGTGATTTTCGATGACGGCGCGATCTCCGGTCGTGTCCGCGAAGTGCGGGTGAATGGTGCGGCGCGCGAGGCGGTGGTCACCGTGGAGCATGCCGGGCCTACCGGCACCAACCTGGCGGCATATAAGGGAATCAACCTGCCGGATACTGACGTCCCGCTGCCCAGCCTCACCGAGGAAGACATCGAAGCGCTTCGTTTTGTGGCCACGCACTGCGATATCGCGGCGGTCTCCTTCATCCGCACGCCGGCTGATGTGGCTTTCCTCTATGACACGCTGGAAAAGATCGCCGCCGAGCAGGACTCGGAAGAAATGGCGCTGCACGTGCGCGACCTGGGCATCGTGCTCAAGATTGAGACGGTACCGGCCTATGAGCAGCTGGGAAGCGTGCTGCTGGAGGGCATGCGGCATGCCAAGTTCGGCATCATGATTGCGCGTGGTGACTTGGCCGTGGAATTGGGTTTTGAGCAGATGGTCCAGGTTCCAGGGCGCATCATGAAGGTCGCGGAGTCGGCCCACATCCCGGTCATCATGGCCACGCAGGTTCTAGAAACCCTGGCCAAGACCGGGCTTCCCTCCCGCGCGGAAATCACGGACGCCGGCTATGCGCTGCGCGCGGAGTGCGTGATGCTCAACAAGGGCCCGCACATCACGGAGGCCATCCAGATTCTGGACCGCATGTCCCGCAAGCTGGGTCAATCGCGGTTGAAGAACCGTCAGAGGCTGCGGCAGGTCAGCAGCTGGACCACCCCAAACGCCTAATACGTGGCGCACCTGCGCCGCGTGGTGAGGATCACCTAAGAGATAGCTACAAAACCTAGACAGACCTATGTTTACTAAGGGTAGCCTATAAAGGTAATGCTTATTCGGTAGTGCTTATTTAAGAAAGAGGGCTCACCGTGAAGTTATCTCAGTGCCCACGACAAACCGCCGACGCTATCCCCGTGGGGTGCAGCATCACCTTGGGAAAGAGTGCATCTCCTGCACCTGCGATGCCGCACTGGCGGTACGCCTCGGCGAACTAGGAATCCGCCCCGGCGCCACGCTGACCATGGGCCCGCGCGTGGCCGGTGGCGCGCGCGTTGTCTCGGTGGGCAGCTGCCGCTACGCCATCGATAAAGCGACACTACAAGCCATCGAGGTCTAAACCATGGCCTCCTCTCCTAGCTGCCACGGCAATCCGGGCGGCGCAGTAGCCCCTCTAGGCGCTCCCATCATCGCGCTCGTCGGCTCCCCCAATTCTGGCAAGTCCACGCTCTTTAATGCCTTAACCGGCGCGAAAGCGCAGACCGGCAACTGGCCGGGTACCACCGTTGAGGTCAGCCGCGGCGCCTGGAAGCTGGGTGAATCTACCGCCGATCTCATCGACTTCCCCGGCACCTATTCGCTCGATCCGCTCAGCCCCGATGAGGCGCTCACCCGCGCCATGCTCATCGATTGCCCCGCAGATGAGCGCCCCGACGCCGTCGTCGTGGTCGTCGATGCCAGCGCCGTGGCGCGCGGCCTTAACGTCGCCCTCCAATTAGCGGAACAGCCTTACCGCCTCATCATCGCACTGACCAAGACCGACGTGGCGCTCAACCAGGGCCAGTCGGTCGATCCCGCCGCGCTCGCTGAAGCTACCTCCATCCCGGTGGTGGTGGTTGATGGGCGCAGGAGGGAGGGCGTCGAGAAGCTGCGCGAGGTTGTGATGGAGTCTTTGGCAACTGAGCCCGTGCAGCTGCGCGAGGACACCGGCCTGGAGGGCCGCTTCGCCGAGCTGGATGCGGCAGCGAAGGCCTCGGTCAGCGAGGTGGAGCATGCCACACCTCTCTCACACCGCCTCGATGCAGTAGCACTCCACCCGGTAGCCGGGCCGCTGCTGTTCCTGGCCGTGATGTGGCTGGTCTTCCAGATCACCACCACCGTGGCCGCTCCCCTCCAGGATGGCTTGGAGGCGCTGGTTTCCGGCCCGTTGAGCGACTGGGCGCGGGCGGGGCTGGAGGCCATCGGTCTCGGTCATCCCCTCATCACGGGCCTGCTTGTCGACGGCCTCATTGGCGGCGTCGGCATGGTCCTCACCTTCGCCCCGCTCATGGCGCTAATGTTCTTGTGCTTGGCGGTGTTGGAGGATTCCGGCTATATGGCGCGTGCGGCGGTGGTCACGGATCGCCTTATGCGGGCCATCGGTCTGCCGGGCAAGGCTTTCATCCCCATCGTCGTGGGCTTTGGCTGCAACGTGCCGGCGATTTCCGCCACCCGCGTGCTGGGTAGCCCGCGACATCGCATCATGACGGCGCTGCTCATCCCGTTTACCTCGTGCTCGGCGCGCTTGGTGGTCTTCGTCATGCTCTCGGCCACATTCTTCCCGGAGCATGCCGGCAGCGTGGTCTTTATTATGTACGTCATCTCCATCGCGCTGCTCGTGCTGGTGGGGCTGGCCCTGCGCAAGACTTTGTGGCGCGCGGTTCCGGAAGAAGCACTGGTTATTGATCTTCCGACGTACCAGCTGCCCACGGTGCGCCTTGCGTTCAGCGTCATGTGGACGCGCTTGAAGGGCTTTTTGCAGACCGCTGGCGGCATCATCGTGAGCACCGTGGTCGTGGTGTGGCTGCTCATGGCCATCCCGGTTGGGGCTGCGGCGCAGGATTCGTCGTGGGGTGAACCACCAGCCCCGAAGGATTCGGCCTATGGCGCGGTCTCGCGCACCATTGCCCCGGCCTTTGCCCCAGCCGGCTTCGATTCTTGGTCCTTGGCTGGCCCGCTGGTCACTGGTTTCGTGGCCAAAGAGGCGCTGATTTCAACGTGGGCGCAGACCTACGCCGTCGAGGACGTCACCGATGCCTCCGCTGAGGAGCAATCCCACAGCGCGCTTAGTGACCATGTGCGTGCAGATTTCGAGCAGGCTTCCGGCGGTCATGCCCTCGCCGCAGTGTGGGCCTACATGCTCTTCCTGTTGGCCTATACCCCCTGCGTGGCCACGATTGCCGCGCAGCGCCGCGAGATTGGCTGGCGCTGGACGCTCTTCGGCTTCGGCGTCCAGCTTGCTACCGCCTGGGTACTGGCCGTGGCGGCCTTCCAGGTGTTGAAGGTGTTTATCTAGTGCCTGCATCCCCCATCCAGGCCGTGCAGGGAGCCATCGAATCCGGTGTGCGCTCGCGCGCGGCTATCGCTGCCGAAACCGGTCTCGAGCCAGGCACGGTGGATCTCATCCTGGACCACCTCATGGCTTCCGGGGTTCTGGACATGGAGCCGCTGGGGTCTTGCCCCGCGGGCGGCTGCGGCTCTTGTTCCGCAGCCTCGGCCTGCGCGGGCCCCAGTGGCACCCGCGGGCCGGTGCTACTTAAGCTTCGCCGTCGGCCTTAAGCTCTGGGTTTTCTAGGGACGGCAGGCGGCGGGTGCGCAAGCGGGAAAGAAGCGCGTCAGCGTCGGCCGGCGTGAGGTCCTGGCCGGCCATCTTTACTGGCCCCGCCACGAGGTCAAAGCGCACAGTGCGCACGCCTGCAAGGTGGCTAAAGGGCCCCACCTTCAGCGTGAGCTCCTGGATATGCGGGGTACCGATCACCATGACGCGGCGATTGATGCGACCACGGTGCACGATGGTGACAGGCTGAGGTGATTCCACCAGCGTCACCGACTGCTGCGCGCGGTCAAGCGGGCTTACCCAGGTAGCCCGGCGCGGGGATGTGTAGGTGGGCTGGGTGTGTCCTTCAGGGCGTGCATACTCTTCAATCTGTGTGCGGTCCAGATCTGAGACGAGCGCCAACAGCTCCAGCGCCTGCTCGCGGGTACCCACCGGCAGGATACGCGTGGACCCAGACTGCTTGCCGCTGCCCTTCGCACCATAGCCAGCGACAGAGACCTGCACCTCGTACCAGCCGAAGCGCCGCCACAGGAAAGGCTGGCTCACCCGCACGCCGTGAATGCGACTGATGCGGATAGTTTGGCGGCGTCGATCGGCGAGGCCGTAGGAGACGTTGAGGGCGTTGGTGGGGGCGTCGTGAAGCGCGGTGAACGTCCACGAGGAGTCCACCAAGCTCCACACGCGGCCCAGGTAGCCCACGATGATGGGCAAAAGCGCGGTCCACATGCCAGGAATGAAGAGCAAGCCACCAACAACGAGCGCGGTAATCAGCGTGGGAAGGCGCAGCGCCTCGGCGGCAATCGTGCGCAGGATGGGGATTTCCGGGATCAGGGCGGCTTCCTCCGCTTCTGGCGCCGGTTCACTGGCCGGTTCTTTATTCGTGCGCCGCAGCAATTCCGCACGCAGTTCTTCCGCTTTCGCCTTGGACAGGTACTCAATTTTAATGACGGAAGAGGTGCCACCCGCGGTCTCCACGCGCACCGCGGCCAGCCCCAACAGGCGCGCGATGATGGATTCCACGACGTCCACCGCTTGGATTCGCTCATAACGCGCCGAACGGAAAGACGTAGAGATGACCCCATGGCGCAGAGCGATTTCATCCTCGGTGAGCTTGTAGCCCAACTTGCGCCACCAGATTCCGGAGACCAGCCAAATCACCGCACACACCAGCACGAAGCCACCGATCCCCAGCAGACTTCCGCGGCCAACCTCGCCCAAGTGCCCGCCCTGCAGGTAAGACAGAACATCAGAAATCATGGAGGCGTTGATGTTCACCGCAAAAATAGCCAACATCGCCAGGATCAGCGACCAGAAGCGCAGCAGCGGGGTGAGGCGGTGGACGCGGGTGTAGCCGTCGACGTCGACAAGCGCGCGATCCTTCACAGCCCACTCATCCTCTCGCGGGCCTTGACGGCGAGGCGCTCGCGAAGGGCATCGGCCTCAGCTGCGGGTAGGCCGGGAATGGTGGCGTCGCTGCTGGGCGACGCCGTGTGCAACTGCACCTTCTTCAGCCCCATCGCGCGCTCGATAGGGCCGGCGGTGACGTCGACGAATTGGATGCGGCCATAGGGCACGACAGTGAAGGTGTGCCAGATTTTGCCGCGCGTAACCAAGAGTTCGTCGGCGGTTTCCTGCCAGCCTAAGTTCCTGACTTGCGCGGGGATGAGCCAGAGTTCGTAGAGCGCCCACACGATGAGCGCGCCGGCGACCCAATAGAGCCAATCCCACCAGAAATACGCCGCCCCGGCCGCCAGGGCAGCAAGAATGACGTCCCAACTCAAACGCGAAATGTAGCGGGCTTTAGTGAGTGACGGGGATACGGAATTCATGCCGCAACTTTAACACGAACCCTTGACAACTCATTGGGTTTATACAACACTGTGGTGCATGTCCCCAAAGAAGAAGCCGAAACGCCCACTATTTAACCGGGTGCGCGTTCTCCGCGTTGAACGGGACATGACGCGCGCGCAGCTTGCCGAAATGATTGAGGTCAACCCCCAAACCGTCGGCGCCCTCGAGCGCGGCGACCACTCCCCCAGCCTGGATCTTGCTTTCAACGTCTGCGAGGTCTTCGACCTACCCGTGGAAGCCGTGTTCTCCCGGACCGAATTCACCCCTATGTCCTCCGAAATCTACCGAAAAGGATAAGACACACATGTCCGCCTCTATTCCCAATTCAGTAAAGACCCGCAAGCGCTACAGCACCCTGGCCGACCTGTCCACCCTCCTCATCATCCTGTCCCTCCCCCTGCAGTTCTGGGACCTGTTCACCTCACTGATGGTGGCCGCTCTCGGAACGCTGCTGTGCGCACTGATGACGGCGCGCCTGCGCACAACCATCAACTCGGCAGACCTGCCCACGACGGAACTCGACGAGTATCAGATGCAGCAGCACGTCGAAGCGCGTGACGACGGCCTCAAGTTCTCACTCGCCGCACTTGTCATTCTGCTGCTGCTCACCGGCGTCATTAGTTGGGGTGCGCGAACCATGCCCATCATGGATGGCGTGTTCGTATCCCTGCTCTACTTCAAGCTCATCCTGCTGTTACTGGTGTGGCTGCCCTTCTCCGTGGCGCGTTCCCTCGCCGGAAAGATGAACCGCGACGAGCTCATCTCCAAGGAGTAAAACCACTTAGCGGAAGTCGCGCGAGCCGCGCGAGAGTGCCTCACCGAAGGCCAGCGGCTCAAGGCGGTCCGCGGCAATAGTGACCGCGCCGGAAGCGTTCTGCACGATGCCACGCACGATGAGCGCGGGTGCGGTGCGGGCGGTGACTTTATCCCGAGCCCATAGACCGGGCGTGACCATGACGTTCATCAACCCGGTCTCATCCTCCAGTCCAAAGAAGACCACACCACCCGCCGTCTGCGGACGCTGGCGGTGCGTGACCACCCCGGCGATGCGCACGCGGGTCCCATCCTCCACGCCGGGTAAATCCGCGGCACTCAGCATCCCGCGGGCCCGCAGCGCCCCGCGCGCCTGCTCCATGGGCTGCTGGTTGTGGGTCACGCCGGTGCTCGCCACGTCCGCCGCCATGAGCTCAAACGCGCTCATACCGGGAAGCGCGGGCGCCGCAATGGCCGACAGCCCCGGCAGCATCCCCTCCCGCTCCGTCGCTGCCACGCCGGCCTGCCACAAGGCCTGGCGGCGATCCACCCCAAAGACATCCAAGGCCCCCGCCACCGCGAGGGCCTCCAGGTGATCAACGGTGAGGTCGGCGCGTCGGGAGAGATCGGGGACGTCGGCAAACGGCGCGGCCGCCTCAATACGGTCGGCGGCCTTATCCCCCAAGCCTTTGATGAGGTTAAGCCCCAGGCGGATGCGAACCTCGCCGTCCTCTCCCACCACAGCGCGGGCCTCGCGGCCCGACTCGTTGACGCTGACCGGCAGCACCTCCACCCCATGGCGGCGGGCATCCTGAATGAGGGACTGCGGCGAGTAGAAACCCATCGGCTGCGCGCGCAACAAGCCCACGCAAAACTGCGCCGGGTAATAGCGCTTAAACCACGCCGAAAAGTACACCAAGGAGGCAAAAGACTGCGAGTGGGACTCCGGGAAGCCGTAAGCGGCGAAAGCCACTATCTTGGCCCACAGCTTGTCCGCGATTTCGCCGGTAATCCCGTTGGTCTCTTCAAGCCCCTCGTAGAAGCGCTGCTTGAGAGCTGCCATCCTTGCCGGCGAGCGCTTCGATCCCATCGCACGCCGCAGGTCATCCGCCTCCGCACCGCTGAACCCGGCAGCATCGACTGCAATCTGCATGAGCTGCTCCTGAAAAAGCGGAATTCCCAGCGTCTTGCCCAGGGACTTCTCTAGCACCGGATGGTCATAGGTCACCGGCTCCTTGCCATCGCGGCGGCGCAGGTAGGGGTGCACCGACCCGCCCTGGATAGGGCCCGGCCGGATGAGTGCGACCTCCACCACGAGGTCGAAGAAGACCCGCGGTTTGAACCGCGGCAACGTGCTCAGCTGCGCGCGCGATTCCACCTGGAACACCCCCACCGCATCCGCGCGACACAGCATGTCATAGACTTCCACGTCAGCCAGGTCCAGCTCCCATAAGTTGACCACCCGGCCGGTGCTCTCCTCCACCAAGTCCATCATGTGGTGCAGGGCTTCGAGCATGCCTAGGCCCAACAGGTCGAATTTCACCAGCCCAGCTGCGGCGCAATCGTCCTTATCCCACTGCAGAACCGAGCGATTTTCCATGCGCGCCCATTCCACGGGCACGACATCCGCAATCGGTCGATCACACAGCACCATGCCGCCGGAGTGAATACCCAGATGGCGCGGCTGCCCCAGAAACTGCTTGGCCAAGGTTTCAACCTCCGAAGGCGCGGGCGCCATGCCCTTCGACCAGGCATCGGCCGAGCCCTGTGGGTAGCCCAACGCGCGGGCAGCATCCCGCAGCGCGCCTTTGCGGCGATACGTAATCACGTTGGCCACCTGCGCCGCCCTCTCACGGCCGTGCTTGGCGTAGACGTACTGGATAACCTCCTCGCGCCGCCCGGATTCAATGTCAATGTCGATATCCGGCGGACCGTCACGATCCGGGGAGAGGAAGCGCTCAAAAAGTAGGCCCGCGGAAATCGGCTCCGCGTTCGTAATCCCCAACGCGAAACACACCGCCGAATTCGCCGCCGACCCGCGCCCCTGACACAGGATGTTTTCCCGTTTACAAAAATCCACCAGATCGCACACGATAAGGAAGTAGCCGGGAAATCCCAGCTGCTTCACCACACCCAGCTCATAGCGCATCTGCTCCCACGCCCTGCGCCGAACCTCCTCGGGGCGCGTGGCATAGCGCACTGCCGCGCGCTCGAAAGTGAGGTGCTCCAGCCAGGACATCTCGGTATGCCCTTCTGGTACGTCGAAGTCAGGCAGGTTCGGGGCCAGCGCCTCCCACGTGAAGCTGCATTCCTCGAGGACGCGGACGGTCTCCGCAATAAGCTCGGGGCGCTCAGGAAGCAGGCGCGCCATCTGTTCCCCAGAACGCAGCCAGGACGAGCCCATGGGGTGGGAGTTGGGGGAGGCGTCGGCAAGCGCGAGGCGTCTGGACAAGGCTTGTTTGGCCCCGGCCAACCGCGCGTGTTCCCGTGTGGCGGCAGCCGGGTGGGCGGAAGCGATGGCGCGCGGAACCGGCAAGGAATCCAGCAGTAGGTGGTGGTCCGCATCCTCTGGGAGCTGGGTACATGCGTACTCCAGAACCATGCTGTCTATTTTTATTCCATCGACCAGATGATCGAAATACTCCGACCACTCCCAGCCCACCAGGAAGAGGCACTCATCCTGCAGCAGCGCACCAATCTCCGGCAATGAAGGATAGGACACGACCCCCTTCTCCCCCGCCTCCATGTGGGCGCGGGCGATGAGCCGGGATAGACGCCGATAGCCCTCCGGGGTGCGCGCCAGAACGGTCAGCGGGGCCGGGTCGAGACTGAGCTCCGCACCAAAGACTGCAGGCAAACCAACTTTGGCGGCAGCCTCCGCAAATTTCATCAAACCATAGAATCCATCCCGATCTACCAGCGCAATCCCCCGCAAACCCAGTTCGGCGGCGCGCGCCACGAGCTCTTCTGGCTCAGAGGCGCCGCGCAGAAAGCTATAGGAACTTACCGCGTGTAGCTCCGCAAAAGGCACGGAAGAATGCTCTACCTTCGGCACGCCCCTGACCTGCGACAGATGATCCACCGAGACCGGGACAGGGCCCGGACGCCCCGAGAGAATCCTCTCCACCCGGGACCACGGCAGCGCCTTACCCCCATTGAATCTCATAGCCCCACACATTAGATTCGAACACAGGTTCCCGTCAAGGTTATCGTTGAACAATCTCCTGGATAGACAAAGCGGTTCAATCGTTGCTAGTTTTTCCTGCAGTGCAAACTCCTGCGGTGACACGACTTGCCGCACAAACCAAGAAGGGACACTAGGAACCCACCATGAGCATCCGTCGCGTACTTGCTGCCACCTCGGCAGCCGTCATCGCCGCAACCGGCCTGGTTGCTTGCTCCTCCGACTCCTCGGACTCCGCCGAGTCCAAGGATTCCGGCGAAGCCATCACCAAGGACTCCACCATCACCATCGGCACCACCGACGCCAACATGGAAGAGTGGGCCGTCTTCCAGGACCTGGCCAAGGAAGCTGGCTTCGACGTCAAGCTGGAGAATTTCTCCGATTACAACACTCCGAACCAGGCTCTGGACCAGGGCAAGCTGACAACGAACAAGTTCCAGCACCTGAAGTTCCTCGCTGAGTACAACAAGGGCAACGGCACCGACCTCGTCCCGCTGGCCGCCACCGAAATCTACCCGCTGGCCATCTACTGGAAGGACCACAAGGACCTCGCTGACATCGAGGGCCAGGAAGTCGCCATCCCGAATGACTCCACCAACCAGGGCCGCGCCATCGGCCTGCTGGTTCAGGAAGGCCTGGTCACCCTCAAGGAAGGCAGCCCGCTGACCCCCACCCCGCTGGACATCGATGAGGAGAAGTCCAAGGTCAAGGTCACCCCGGTGGACGCCGCCCAGACCCCGGCCGCGTACGGCGAGGGCAAGCCGGCAGTCATCAACAACTCCTTCCTCGAGCGCGCTGGCATTGACCCGCAGTCTGCCGTCGCTCAGGATGACCCGGACTCCACCGAGGCCGAGCCCTACATCAACGTCTGGGCCGTGCGCGCCGACGACGCCGATAACGAGACCCTCCACGAACTGGCCGAGCTGTGGAAGGACCAGAAGGTCACCGACGCCGTTCTGAAGTCCTCCGGCGACACCGCCGTGGCCGTCGACCGCTCCCAGGAGGAGCTCCAGGAGATCCTGGAGCGCCTCGAAGAGCAGGTCTAAGCACAATCCCACCACTGACTAACTAGTAAAGGACGAATCATGCGCATCCGCCGCCTCGTAGCAGCCGCCGCCGCTAGCTTGGTTGCCGCTACCAGCCTGGTCGCCTGCTCGTCTGCAAGCTCCGATTTCGCTGCCGGCACCGCCGAGGATCCCATCATCATCGGCACCACCGACGCCGAGCTTCCGGAGTGGGGCGTACTCAAAGAACTCGCTGCCAAGGAAGGCATCGAGATCGAGATGAAGAGCTTCACCGACTATGCCACCCCCAACCAGTCCCTGGCTGAGGGCAGCACGGATACCAACAAGTTCCAGCACCTGAAGTTCCTCGCTGAGTACAACGTGGGCAACGGCACGAACCTCGTTCCGGTGGCCTCCACGCAGGTCTACCCCATGCCGCTGTTCTGGAAGGGCCACGACAGCATCGACGGCATTGAGGGCCAAGACATCGCCATCCCCAACGACGCCACCAACCAGGGCCGCGCCATCAACCTGCTAGCTGCCAACGGTTTGCTGGTGCTCAAGGAAGAGGGCAAGCTCACCCCGGACCCCGCCGACATCGACGAGGCCGCATCCAAGGTGAGCATCACCCCGGTCGATGCTTCCCAGACCCCGTCCGCCTTCGGCGAAGGCAAGCCCGCCATCATCACCAACTCCTTCTTCAAGCGCGCGGGTATCAACCCGGCCGACGCCGTGCTTTACGACGACCCGGAGAACCCCAACGCCGACCCGAAGATCCTGTTCGACCCCTACGTCAACGTGTGGGCTGTGCAGGAAAAAGACAAAGACAATGAGAAGGTCAAGAAGCTGGCTGAACTCTACCTCTCTGATGAGGTGAAAGCCGCGGTACAAGACACCACAGGTGGCACCACCATCTTCGTGGATAAACCGCAGCCAGAGCTTCAGGAGATTCTGGAGCGCTTGGAAGAGGAAGCCTCCTCCAGCTAAGCGAATCTCCCTCCTCCCCCGCGCTCACGCTCGTTTGCGTGACCCGGGGGATTTTGCCCGTTACTCCCTGCTTATTCACCACACGGACACGTACAAAGGAAAACCACGTGACTGAACAACAAGGCGCCCACCGGGGCACCCGGATTGAATTCCGCAACATCACCAAAGTCTTTAAAAACAAGAAAACCACCACGAAAGCGCTTGATGATGTCTCTTTGACCGTCGAGCCCGGCGAGATCATCGGCATCATCGGCTTCTCCGGCGCGGGCAAGTCCACGCTGGTGCGCATGATCAACGGCCTGGATAAGCCGACCTCAGGGCAGCTGCTTCTCGACGGCACCGATGTCGTCCCCCTCCCCGAATCCAAGCTGCGCGGCATCCGCCGCAACATCGGCATGATCTTCCAGCAGTTCAACCTCATGTCCTCCCGCACCGCGGCGGGCAATATTGAGTACCCGCTGAAGCTGCAGGGCGTCGACAAGCAAGAGCGTAAACAGCGCGTACAGGAACTGCTGGAGTTCGTCGGCCTGGCGGACAAGGGCGATAACTACCCGGAGCAGCTCTCCGGTGGCCAGAAGCAGCGCGTCGGCATCGCCCGCGCACTGGCTAATAACCCTTCCCTGCTGCTGGCAGATGAAGCCACCTCGGCGCTCGACCCCACCACCACCCACGAGGTTCTTGACCTGCTGCGCAAAGTCAACCGCGACCTCGGCATCACCATCGTGGTCATCACTCACGAGATGGACGTCGTGCGCTCCATCGCCGACAAGGTGGCCGTCATGGAAAGCGGACGCGTTATCGAGGCCGGCAGCGTCTATGAGGTCTTTTCCAATCCGCAGACCAAGGTGGCGGAGAAGTTCGTGGCCACCTCGCTGCGCAACACCCCGGACGTCGTTGAGGCCGATGACCTGCTGGCCCACGAGGGCCGCCTGTTCACCATCAACTTGACGGAAAAGTCGGGCTTCTTCGACGCCGCCGGCAAGCTCGCGGACAAGGGCGTGTCCATCGCCGTGGTCCACGGCGGCATCACCACCTTGCAGAAGCATTCCTTTGGCAAGATCACCGTGCGCCTCAACGGCCCGGATGCGGCCATCGAAGATTTCTACGCACACATGCAACGCACCACCGATATTGAGGAGATCCAACGATGAACGTCACCTACCTCGCGCAGGCCAATTGGGATCGACTGGGCAGCACGCTTGTCGACGCCATCAAGGACACCCTCATCATGGTCGCCACCACCCTGGTGGTGGCCGGCATCATCGGTCTCGTGCTGGGCATCCTGCTCTACACCACACGCCCGGGCGGAATTCTGCAGAACAAGCCCATTCACTTCGTCATCAACATCCTGGTGAACTTTATTCGCCCGATTCCGTTCATTATCTTGCTGGCCTTTGTGCAGCCGCTGACGGTGGCGGTGCTGGGCAGCTCCATCGGCCGGGAGCCGGCCACGTTCGTCATGGTGATCGCGGCTACCTTCGCGGTGGCGCGCATCGTGGAGCAGAACCTCGTGGCGCTGGATCCGGGCGTGATTGAGGCGGCCCGCGCGATGGGTGCTTCGCCATGGAAGATCATCACAACGGTCATCATTCCGGAGGCGCTCGGCCCGCTGGTGCTGGGCTACACCTTCCTGTTCATCGGCATCGTCGATATGTCCGCGATGGCGGGCTATGTCGGCGGCGGTGGCTTGGGTGACTTCGCCATTGTCTACGGCTACCGCGCCTTCGAGTGGGAAGTCACCGTGGTGGCAACCCTCATCATCATCGTGCTGGTGCAGGCAGCGCAGTTCTTCGGCAACTGGCTCTCGGCCAAGATTATGCGCCGCTAGCCGCGTCGCGCGACGCGACGTGCGACGTAGATTCGAGAGGTCTTCGGTTTGTCCCCGCAGGAGGAGACGACGCCGGAGACCTCTTTTTCTTCGAGTTCTACGTCCCATGCGCGGCCGTCGCGGTGGCGTACAACCATGACGGCGTTGCCGTTCCTCGCGGCGGTGTTGTCCGCCGCGGTGTTGTCCGCCGCGTCGACGGTAAGGTCGCCGTAGTGGAGGGTCTCGGAGGCGTCGAGAAGCTGGCGCGCTACCGCAAGCTCCGCCACCTGACCTTGGGGAGTGTGAAGACCGGAACCTCTGTTGGCGGGGTAGAAATACTCGCCGTGCAAGGCCTTGCCCACGAGCTCGCGGCCGGCGTCTACGTTGAGGCGACCAAAGGAATAGCCCCAGGGCATCAACAGCACTGACGGCGCGAAACGGTGCCCCTTGGTGTGGGAGGTTTCCCACACGGTCTCCCCAAATTCGCACGCCAGGGAGGCGGCAAGCGGGCGGCCCTTGATTGCGCAGCAGGCATCGCGCTTGGCGTGGGTACACACGAGCACCAGGGGCAGGCAGGTGCCGGTGGGGTGCTCCAGATCCAGATCGAGGATGTCCTCCGGGCCGTTGAGGACGTAATCCTGTACCAACCCCTCGCGTGCCCACACGACGAAACAGCGGAAGTGCCCCATCCCCCGCTCATGCCCGGCGCGCCCGGGGCGGCGAATGAGTTGCAGGCCCGCCACGCCTTTGAGCTTGGCCTTGAGCTTCGCAGTCAAGCCGGGGCCAAAGGTACGTCCGTCAAGCACGTCGCGCGACCACGCCGTGGGCCACTCAAAGAGGACGTACA
This sequence comes from Corynebacterium aurimucosum, assembly GCF_046895345.1. Lineage (GTDB taxonomy): Bacteria > Actinomycetota > Actinomycetes > Mycobacteriales > Mycobacteriaceae > Corynebacterium > Corynebacterium aurimucosum_G. The sequence goes on from NZ_CP160096.1 coordinate 1,719,878, forward strand.
CAGATTCTTGTTTTGCGGTACCGGCCAGGGGCTCGACCTGGACGTCGGAGCAGAAGGTCATGGCGCCATCTTAACTGGCATCACTTTCTTCACAACAATGTGGTTACGATGCCTAGCTCGATGCATATAATTCCCCGTAGTGCCACTACGCTCGAAACCATGCCGAAACATAACCTCTTGCGCACAGCCGCCCCAGTGGCCGCACTCGTTGTCTCGGGTGCGCTCGCGCTTCAGGGATGCGCTCCGTCTTCCTCCCCGGACGGCAGCCCCGACGGCCCCACGAAGACTCTCGACGCCACCCTGTCCGGCGCCTCCACCTCCACGGCTACCGTTACTCCCACTGCCCCCTCCCCCGCCGCACCGGCTGGGCTGACCCCGCTGGGCGACGCCAACATGGAGATGAAAACCCTCCGCCCACCGGCCCCCTCGGAGCTGGTGGTGACTGATGTCCGCGTGGGCAAGCACGAAGGTTTTGACCGCGTGGTCTTCGAGTTTGTCGGGAACGGTTCACCGGGCTGGTTCATTGATTACACCGATGCCCCCGCCCAGCAGGGCTCCGGCAACCCAATTGCCTACAAAGGTTCCACCGCGCTCGACGTCAGCATCGACGGCACCGCTTACCCCTTCCAGCTCGACATGGAAGACCCGAATATCGGTACCGTGAAGGGCGCCGGCGGGCTGGTGACCCAGGTGGTCAGCGGCGGCACCTTCGAGGCCCGCTCGCAGTTCGTTATCGGGCTTGATGGGCGCCACCCATACTCGGTTCAGGTGCTCAAGGCACCGACGCGCCTGGTTATCGACATCCTGAACTAAACAGTTCAGGCATAGGTTGCCTCCACCGACCAGCGCCCGCCTGCCCACACGAGGAGCCAGGCGCGCTGGCCTTTCTCGTTTTCCCCGACGACTTGCAGACGCGCGCAGCGCTGCGCCACACCTGCTTCCCACCACTCAGAGTCCACGGGCCACGGGCCAGCCCAACCGGTCACCCGGTAGCGGTGGCGCCCCCATCCCAGACCCGCCGGCTCCCCGGAGAGGAGGGCCTCGGCGGTGACGATGATGTCCTTCGATGAGACGTCGATAAGCCGAATCCGCGCGGCTGGGTGCGCCAGGCTCGCCGGGAGCGGCGCCGGGATGCGCCCCGGCCACGTGCCCTCCGGCTGCGGGTCACGCTGTTCGCCGTAGGGGACGTACTCGATGCGCTCGGCCACCCCACGCCCCGCCGCCGGGCGGGGCTGCAACACGCGGTCCACTCCCAGCTGGGATTGCACCCGCGAGATAACGCGCTTGGCCTGCTCCGCGGATTCGCCCGCACCCCACAGGAGCCCATCCCCCGGCGGGGTAACCTCCACTGGTTCCAACGCCAGCTTGACGATGCCCCCTCCCTCACCCGGCGCACTCCCCGCCCGCGCAGCACTCAGCCAACCATCGAGCTGCCAGCGCATGCGGTCCGCTGTAGCGGCCTCGCTGAGCGCTTCCTGGGTACGCCAGATCCGCTCCAGGCGCTCGCCGCCCTCAAATTCCGCAGCAACGCGCAAGCGCAGGCACACCACGCCGGCTTCCTCGAGTAGCACGTGCAGGCGCGCCGCGAGCTGACGCGCGGCAAAGGCCGCAGCATCCACGCGCGCCAAGGGTTCTTCGAAGCCCTGCTCCACGCCCAGGTCGGGGCGCGCAAGCTCCGGTGCCACGCGCCTATCCGGTGCGGCCGCAGCCACCGCGTGGCACCGCCGCCCAGCTTCGCCAAAACGGGTGGTGACTTGGCGCAACGGCAGGCTCGTCAGCTCCCCTAGCGTGCGCACGCCCAGCTGCTCCAAGGAATGAACCACGTCCGCCGAACACCCCAGCGCCACCTCCGCGGCCAATACCCCCACCGGCTGCTGAGCCAGAAAGTCGCGCGAGCCTCCCTGCGGGACCACCGCGCCTAGATTGTGATGACGCGCGGCAATGAGTGCGGTGGCAATCTCATCGGCGACGCCGACGGTGGCGTCGAGGTGGGATCTGGCGGTGGCGTCGACAAGCATCTCCACCGCCTTCGCCTCGCTGCCGTGGAAACGCCCGGCCGCGCCCGCGTCCACGATGACCAGCCCAGGGCGCAGCACCTCCACCGACGACGCCACCGCGTCCAGCCCCGCGGCAATCTCCGCGAACACCACCCCGTCTCGGTCCGGGTTGGCCTCCTCCACGCGCAGCTCCGGTAGGAGAGCTTGGGCTTGGCGCACCCGCATCCCGCGGCGTACCCCCGCCCGGCGCGCCGCCGCGTTGCACACAACGACGCGGTGCTGGGACACGATGGCGCACGCCTCCCTGCTATCTTCCTGCAGCGCCTGGATGGGCCAATCCGGGAACCACAGCGCCGCGACCCTCACACCGCCTCCAGGTGAGGACGTGTATCCGGCCGCTGCCCGCACGTGAGCACTCCACGCCGCGGGCGCATGCTTGCCGACGCCACCCGCACCCCTATATCAACCCCCCGAATCCGCCCGCTGCCCCGGCCCACGCCATGCACTGCGATAACTTCCGCGCCGATCTCCACAGCTGTGCCCGGCAGCCGGGTTCCCACGGTAAGCAGGGCCGCCTGCCCAGCCCGCAGTTTTGCCAGCACGGGGCGCGCCCGGGTGGGGCTCAGCGCGCCTGCACCCTTGTGCACGACTAGATCCAGCCCCTCGCACAGCACGCCGGTCACCGCCCAGGGCTCCGCGCCTGGATCGGGCACCGTGATAACCCGGGAGACATCACCCTCCTCGGCCACTTGTGCGAGTAAGAGATCGGGCCAGCCCACCACCCCGACATGTCCGCCCGCCGCGCTAACATGGGATATCAGCTCCACCACGAGCGCAGCACATTCCGCGCAGGCGGTTGCCTGTTTGCGGGGCAGACCACCGCCCGGGAGCAGCTCCGATAGCTTTTCGGGGACTCCGAGGAGCTCCGCCTCCGGCTGTACCTGCGCAGAATCATCCGGGGTTTCCAAGCGTTGAATCTGGGCGCGTAGAACCGCAATCTGGTCAGCTCGGGAGCCACCCGCTACACGAACACCTGTTTGATTCATGGCTCCTATTATGAACCTCTCCCCGGACGCGCGCAATTACGCTGGTAGCGTTAGGCGCCATGAATCCCCTCCGCGCGCACACCACCCCTATCCCCACCCCGCTGTGGGTGCGACTCGGCGGATCCGCCTTGGCCGGCGCCGCCGTGGCGGCAGGTAGCAGCCGCATCCATTTCGGCCTCGCGCTAGGGCTCAGCCTGTTCTTCCTTCTCGCCGCCTGCGCGCTCGTATTCCTGCACCCCTACCGTGCTGACCTGCGCGATTATGCCCAGCGCCACAACGTCACCATGCTGCCCAACGCCGCACAGCTCATCCCGCTTATGGCGCTGTGGCTGATGGTCATGTTCTCCCCGCTCCTCGCGCTGCCTGCCTGGGGCAGCGCGCTAGTGTGGGTGCTCGTTTCAGGCGCGGCCTTCCTGCTCTTCCCCCACGTTGACGGCTCCCGCAAGCTCGCCTACGCGCCCCCTGCCTAACCCCAACCGCCTAAACCCGACCGTCTAAGCCCGACCGCCTATGCCGGACTAACTGTGTGAGCGGCGACCACCTCCACCGGCCTCCGATCCTGGTTTGCGCGGGGTTGTCTGCGCCAGCGCCTTTGCCAACCCGCCTAGCCCGGAACCGGGGCTACCTCGGCCAGACCTTCCCCAAGCCCGCTGCGTGCGGTCCTCCTAAGCTAGGTCATGCGAAGTGGCCCAGCGCGTGAGCTGATGGCGGTTGGATTGCTGGGTCTTGCGCAAAATATTGGAGGCGTGCGTTTCCACCGTCTTCACCGAAATGAACAACTGCTTGCCAATCTCACGGTACGTATAGCCGCGCGCAAGCAGCCTCAAGACCTCCAGCTCGCGCCGCGTGAGCGCATCCACCGCCGGGTCCTGCCCCTCCTCCGGCTCCGGCGCGGGCGAACCGGAGGCAAAAGCATCAAGGACAAAGCCCGCCAGGCGCGGCGAAAAGTATGCGTCCCCGCTATGCACCTGCACCACCGCCTCGGCCAGGTCCGGGCCGGAAATATTCTTCGTCACGTAGCCGCGCGCGCCCGCCCGAATCAGCGCAATCACATCCTCCGCCGCATCCGACACGCTCAGCGCCAAAAACACCGGCCGCGCCGGCTGATTAGCCGTCGCGTTAATAACGGCGAGGCCGCCGCCGTCGGGCATGTGGACATCAAGAAGCACCACGTCCGGGGAGGTACGCGCAATGCCCTCCAGTGCCTCCGAAACGGTCCCAGCATCGCCCACGATCTCAATCTCCGAGGACGCCGCCAGCTCCGCGCGCACGCCCGCACGGAAGACGGAGTGATCATCAACCAAAAAGACCTTCACCATGCTCATAACGCTACCGCGAGCTCCACCTCGGTGCCCTCCCCCGGGGTCGAGGCAATCCGCACGCGCCCACCAGATCCCTCTACGCGCGCGCGAATACTGTCACGAATCCCGTGCCTATCAGCGGGAATATCCTCCACGTCGAAACCCACCCCGCGGTCGCGCACGAAGATACTCAGCTCGCCCGCCAACAACTCCGCGTAGACGTCCACCACGTCCACGCCCGCGTGCTTGCCGGCATTCACCATCGCCTCACGCGCGGCCTGAATAAGCAGCTTCGCGGACTCCGTCAACTCCGTGTCCTCACCCACCGTCACTGCGGATACCCGCATGTCAAAGAGATCCTCCACCTCCCCGCACGCTGCTTCGAGCGCACCAAAACAGGTGGTGGGGGCGGCGGAGGGGGCGTCGAAAAGCCAGGCGCGCAGCTCGCGTTCTTGGGCGCGCGCCAAACGCGTCACCTCACGCGAATCCCCCGCCCGCTTCTGAATCAGCGCCAGCGTCTGCAGCACCGAATCGTGCAGGCGGGCGGCAATCTCGGCGCGCTCCTCTGAGACCGCCTTGGCCGCCTGCTCCTGCGATAGCGAACGCCAGAGCTTCAACACCAGCGGCACCACCAGCGCACCGAAGCCCACAAGTGTGAGCGCCGTGGCCAGGATCGCCGAACCCGATCCGCTCTCCCACGTCACCGCCGCCACCACGACGCCACCGATGACCAGGACAGCACCGGCCGCCACAGCAACCAGGCCCACCGGGGTATTCAGGCCACGGTCATAGGCCAACCACGCCAGCACCGCGCCGATGGCCACCACCGCCAATGGCACCGCCACGCTTAGCGACGCCCCCGAAACCCCCAACACCCCCACCGCACTACCCGCCAGCGCCAGGAACACCAGCACGAGGGAGAGGGGGCTGCGGCGGGTGGAGGGGGCGTCGTCAAGCGCGGGCGTGAAAATCCACAGCCCGGCATAGGCCATCGCCCCCACCCCACCCAGCAGGGTCAACGCGGTCAAGGCGATGCGCACGGAGAGCGCCGAAACCCCCAGATTCTGCGCCAGCCCCGCCGCCACGCCGGCGACCACGCGGCCAGATTGGGGGCGCGACATCACGGGATAAGGCGCCGCGTTTTCTGCAGGCACATAGGGCGAAGTCATACTAGACATAGTCCCACGCACCACCCCTCGGGCACATCAGGGACAACCCTGAGGTCGAAAAATCAGGGCGATTACCGATACCGCCGCGAGGCCCCACGCGGCACCATAAAAGCATGACGAAGAACAGCACACTCAACCAGATGTGGACGACCCGCCCCGTCCGCCTTCCTAAGAAACAGGGCGGTGACGCGCACATCGCTGGTGTCTGCGAAGGCATCGCGGTGCGCTACCAGCTTGACCCCACGATCGTCCGCGTGGCCTTCGTGGTCGCAGCACTCGCCTTCGGCGGCGGCATCGCCGCCTACCTCGCCGCGTGGGCACTCATGCCGCGCTTCGGTTCGCCCTACTGCCCGCTCGATGCGGCCCTGGGCAAAGATGGCGTCAAGGAGGAACAAGAGCTCGGCTGGGTGCTGATTATCGGCGTCCTTCTTACGTTTAGCTCCGGCCCGCTGTTCCTCAGCGGACAATTCCTCGCCGGCCTTCCGCCCGCTACGCTGACCTTCGGCCTGTTGGCGCTGGCGTGGTACGCCCTTCACCAACGCGAACCACTACCGCCCAGCGGGCTGTTGGCCACCGAACAGCCGGTGCGCGAGGAACCTGTCAACCTCAACCCTTATACCCCGGCAGACGGCCATCCTTTCCCGCCGGGGCGCAGGACCCCGCCGTCCTGGGATCCGCTCGGCGTGGTGCCCGATGCCTGGGACCTGCCGGAGCCGGGCCCGCGGGAAGAACCGACAAAGAAGCGCGGTTCGCAGTGGGTCGAGGGCGCGATTGCGCTAGGTGCCGTCGGCGTTGCTCTGACGATTGCCTTCCTTGGAGTCACCTTCGTCTCCGAGGCCGACGAAGAATCCGGCTTCAGCGCCCGTTTCAATGTCGGGTCTCAGCACATCGCGCCCACCCATGAAGATGAGCTCCAGGAATACTATGACTTAGGTATTGGCACCTCTACGGTGGACTTGAGCCAGATCGAAGACCTCAAGAAGACGCACGATGTCACCATCGACGTCGGCATCGGCAGCGTCGAAATCATCCTCCCGAAGGACGTCCCTGTATCACTCACGTGTGACAGCGGCTTAGGAGAAAGCAACTGCACCAACCGCCATGACGATGATGCGCTGCTAGATATCCGCATCGACCAAGGCATCGGCGAGCTCACCGTCACCGGCTAAACTGGCCCACCATGATTCACTTCGGCAATGATTACCACCGCTCCGCCCACCCCCTCGTCCTTGATGCCATCGCGGGGGCGAGCGGGGCTTATGCCGGCTATGGTGCCGACGAGCTGTGTGCCACGGCCGCTGAGCGCATCCGCACTGCCTGCCAAGCACCGAACGCCGAGGTGCATTTCATGGTCGGTGGCACGCAGGCCAATGCCACCGTCATTGCCCACCGGCTGCGCCCCTGGGAGGGTGTTATCGCGGCGGATAGCGGGCACATCGCTACCCATGAGACGGGCGCCATCGAGCACACCGGGCACAAGGTCATCACGCTGCCAAATCAGCTGGGAAAAATCACCGCCGCGCAGGTGCGTGCCTGCCTGGATGAGTACCACGCCTCCGGGGTGGAAGAGCACATGCCGGAGCCCGCACTGGTCTACATCACGCAGCCCACCGAGTTCGGCACCGCCTACTCCCGCGCGGAGCTCGTGGCCCTGCGCGAGGTCTGCGATGAGTACGAGTTGGGCCTGTTTGTCGACGGCGCCCGCCTCGGCTACGGCCTGTCCGCTGCGGATATCACCCTGCCGGACCTGGCCGCGCTTGTCGACGTCTTCACCATCGGCGGCACCAAATGCGGCGCCCTCTTCGGCGAAGCCATCGTCTTCCCCGCGGATGCGCCGCGCTTTCGCAATGCGATGAAGCAAAACGGCGGCCTGCTGGCCAAGGGCTGGTTGCTCGGCGCGCAATTCGCCGCCCTCTTCAGCGCCCCCACTCCTGAATCCGCCGATGCGGTCGCCGGCACGGCTGCAACGACCCTCTACGAGCAGATCTGCGCCCGCGCCAATGCCCAGGCCCAGCGCATCGCCGAGGCCTTCCACGCCGCAGGCATCGACATGCTCTTTGACTCCCCCACCAACCAGCAATTCGCGCTACTTACCCGCGAGCAAGAAGAAAAGCTCTCGCAGGACTTCGTGTGCCAGTTCTTCGAAGAACACGAAGGCCTGCGGGTGGTGCGTTTTTGTACGGCGTGGTCGACGGAAGAGGGGGACGTCGATAAGCTCTGCGCTGCGATTTCTGTGCTCAAGTAGCGAGGTTCCCCGGCCTGGTTTAGGCTGTGGGCTATGCAACTGGGGGGTTACATTCAAGCACTAGCGCGCGGGCTCGACGTGGTCGAGCAATGCGCCGGTGTCACGCGCGCGCAGCTGGTTGAGATGGGTGCGCGGCCAGATTTCGCGGAGAAGCTCCTGGGGCTGCACGCGCTGTACTTCGGGGACACGATGTTCCGCTCCCGGCAGCGCAAGGCCCGCCGCACGGGCCACGACGTGTTCACTCTCCTCGATATTGAGCGCTATTGTTCCAAGCTCAAGGCCCGCAAGGCGTGGGAACTGCGCCAACTGCTGGCCGCTACCCCGCGGGAGAAAATCCCCATGGTGGCGAAGGCAAAACTCAAAGAGTGGCGCCCGCCCAAGGACCCCGCCCCAGGCGTGCGGGTGACACGGCGCGCGGGCCGCAACCACACGCTGAGCATTACGGATTCCTCGCTCAATATTTCCAAGCTGCTGGCCGTGCTCAAGACCACCGACAAGGACTTGCTCACCGCGGCGCATACCGTGTTCCGCGGCGGGGGTGGCTCCGGTCAGAAGCTGCAGTCCAACGTCATCGTGCGCTTGGATGAGCTGGACCGCATCGTCGATGGTGATGGCGAGGAGATCGAACTACAGCTGACGAATGGGGCGACGATGACGGGCGCGGAGTTCGTGCGCGAAAAGCTTGCCGACGTCGGCCTCATCACCCTCGTCCATCCCCATCGCGGCCCCGTGAACCTGTACATGGCGAGCCGCTTTGCCAACGTAAAGCAGCGCCTCGCGTTGTCGGCGGAGCATCCGACGTGCGCGTGGCCGGGATGCAATGCGCCTGCCGAGGACTCGCAGATTCATCACCTCACCCGCTTCCAAGATGGCGGGCCGACGAATATGTCCAACTTGGTGCCGCTGTGTGCCTACCACAACGCGGTCAATGACGATGATCCGGAAAAGCCCACCGGCCGCGGGCACCTCGACCGCATCGATGGCCGCGTGCACTACCTGCCGCCGTGGGCCGGCCCGCCGATTCCTATCGAAAGCCCGGCCCACCCGCCGCGCTCCGCTCCGGGGCGAGCACCAGGCACTGCTCGCGCATCCTCAGATCCGCCAACATCCGGCCCGCCATACGGCTCTGGACCCGGGGCGCCGCCGAATAACTCCGGCGAACCTCCGGACCCGCCGCCGAGTTGATGACTTCAACTACTTCGCCCAAATCCCAAGGTCGAAATCCAACCGGTCGCCAGATCAACCGGATCGATGGGTCGTAGGACGCCGGCTCACCGGCCTGCGACGCCTTAGCAACAAACAGCCGCTCGCTGAGAATTTTCGCTCGGCGTGCGGATACTCGCGCGCGCGTTATAGAAGTATGCGTCCTAGCGCCGTGCGTACTAACACCGTCGATATAGCAACGGGCACACTAACAACGTGCAGACTGGCGACGAGCACGCTAACAGCATGCGTGTTAACCGTACGGTGCCGGCTGACGCCTGCGGCTGCGGTGGGTGCGCAGGAGCTTCTGCTCCATTCCGGGGAGCTGAGTACCGGGGACCGAAAAACGAGGAACGCGGCCGCGCCCTGTTATTTCAAGGCACGGCCGCGCTACGCAGCGTCTGGGAGTTTGCTTCGCTGCACGCTCTCTAGCACTGCGCTATCTCACTGAGATACTTCACTGCACTGCTACAGTGCGTGTCCCAGTGCCTTTCGGCTGCGCTTACTCCCACTCAATGGTTCCCGGCGGCTTCGACGTCACGTCGAGCACCACGCGGTTGACTTCCTTGACCTCGTTGGTGATGCGGGTGGAGATCTTCTCCAGCACGTCGTACGGCAGGCGGGTCCAGTCCGCGGTCATGGCGTCCTCGGAGGACACCGGGCGCAGGACGATCGGGTGGCCATAGGTGCGGCCGTCGCCCTGGACGCCGACGGAGCGGACGTCGGCAAGCAGCACCACCGGGCACTGCCAAATCTCGCCGTCCAGGCCAGCGTTGGTCAGCTCGGTACGCGCGATGAGATCCGCCTGGCGCAGCGTCTCGAGACGCTCCTCCGTGACCTCACCAATGATGCGAATACCCAGGCCCGGGCCCGGGAAGGGCTGGCGCGCCACGATTTCCTCCGGCAGGCCCAGCTCGCGGCCAACCGCGCGCACCTCATCCTTGAAGAGCAGGCGCAGCGGCTCGACGAGCTCAAACTCGACGTCGTCAGGAAGGCCACCCACGTTGTGGTGGGACTTAATGTTCGCGGTACCGTCACCGCCACCGGACTCCACCACGTCCGGATACAGCGTGCCCTGCACCAGGAAGGCGGCGTCCTGGCCGTCCAGCGCCTGGTCGACGGCACGCTCGAAGGAGCGGATGAACTCCGCACCGATAGCCTTACGCTTGGCCTCCGGCTCGGTCACGCCGGCCAGCTTGGAAAGGAAAGCCTCGCGCTCATCAGCGGTGATGAGCTTGGCGCCAGTCGACGCCACGAAGTCCTTCTCCACCTGCTCACGCTCACCCGCGCGCAGCAGGCCGTGATCGACGAAGACGCAGGTCAAACGGTCACCGATTGCACGCTGCACCAGCGCTGCTGCCACGGCGGAATCCACGCCGCCGGACAGGCCGCAGATCGCGCGGCCTTCCTCGCCGATCTGCTCACGCACATCGTTAATGAGCTGCTCCGCAATGTTCTCTGCGGTCCAGTTCTGCTCCAAACCTGCGACCTCAGTCAGGAAGCGCGTGAGCACTTCTTGGCCGTGCGGCGAGTGGAGAACTTCCGGGTGGTACTGCACGCCGGCCATCTTCTTGGACAGGCACTCGAAGGCGGCCACGGGAGCGCCCTCGGAAGAGGCGGTGACCTCAAAGCCCTCCGGGGCCTCAGAGACCGAATCGCCGTGCGACATCCACACCTTGTGGGTGTCCTCCAGGCCCTTGTGCAGCACGCCGCCGGACACGGTCATGTCCGTGCGGCCGTACTCGCGGGCACCAGTGGAGGCCACGGTACCGCCCAAGGCTTGGGTCATGGACTGGAAGCCGTAGCAGATACCAAAGACCGGGATGCCGAGTTCGAGCAGCTCCGGCTTCAGTGCAGGGGCGCCGTCCGCGTATACGGAGGACGGGCCACCGGAGAGGATCAGCGCGGCCGGGTTCTTGGCCTTGATGTCCTCCACGGAGGCGGAATTGGGGACAACCTCGGAGTAGATGTTGGCCTCACGCACGCGCCGGGCGATGAGCTGCGCGTACTGGGCGCCAAAGTCCACCACGAGGACAGGACGCGGGGTTGTATTTGGGTTAGTCACGGTCATCAGTTTAACGCAAGAACCCGCTCCCTAGACCGCAGGGAGTGGCCCAAAATCTTTAGCGGTGGCAGCCGCCTTGCCTAGCGCCTCCCGGAACGCCCGCAGAGCGGGGTGCCCCTCGCGCCCGGCGCGCACCGCGGTATACAGCGTACGAGTGGGATTACCAGGCAAGGGAACTACGCGCACGCCCTCAATCTCGTCGAGGAAAAGGTCCGGGGTTTCATACGCTGGGGTTAAAACCATGCCGGCGGCACAGCCTGTGAACGAAACGCCCCAGTAAAACTCCTCCGGGTCCATGGCAAAAGGGATTTCGTCATCGAACGCCGCAAAATCTTCGAGGCGCAGCGTGCTCCAGGGGCCGGTGAGCGGGGTGATGAGGCGTAGGGGGTCGTCGAGAAGCAGCTCCCGGCGCGGCAGCAGCTCCATCGAGCCATCAGCTTCGCGCTGAACAATCTGCACGCGTAGGTCCGGAAATTCGCGCGCCAACTCCGTGAGCGCCCGCGGCACCAGCGAGGACATGATGGTCTGAAATGTCGTGTAGGAGGCGAGGATTTCTCCTTGTTCCGTCAAACGCACTCGCCGGCCGACCTTTTCATAGAGCGCCACACCGACGTCCTTCTCGCACTGTGCCAGCTGCTGGGAAACGGAGACCCCCTCGACCTGCGAGGGGGCTTCTTCTTGCTGTGCGCGGGTGCGTGGTTTTCTGCAAGGTGGCACTGCGCCCACGCCGTCAGAAAACACCGGCTCGCAAGCCACGCAACAGCAAAATAAGTGATGCTCGGCGCAGCGCTCCAACGGGCAGCTGCGCCTGACGGGGGCTAGCGGACGGCCAGCCCGACCTTCTGGAAGGACTTCAGGTCCGTGTAGCCGCACTTGGCCATGGCACGCTTGAGTCCACCGACCAGGTTGAGCTCACCCAGCGGCTCGTTGGACGGACCGTGAAGCACGACCTCCAAGGAAGGCGCACCCGCTGAGGCGTCCTCGGCGGCGCCAGAAGCTGCGTTGCCAGAAGCGGCGGCGTCAAAAGCATCGGCGCCAAAAGTGCCGGTGCCCAGGAGGGAATCGGCCACGCCAATCGGCTCAATGAGGCCGCGCGGGAAACGCGGGTGGCCGGCCGTGGACGGCCAGTACCAGCCCTTGCCGCCGGCCTCCGCCGCGCGGGCTAAGACCGGGCCTAGAACGACACCATCGGCGCCACAGGCAATGGCCTTGGCGATGTCTGCGGAGGTGAAGATGTCGCCGTCGGCAAGCACGTGCACGTAGCGGCCCCCGGTCTCGTCCAGGTAGTCGCGACGTGCGGCCGCAACATCCGCGATGGTCGTCGCCATGGGAATATCAATGCCCACGGTCTCCGGGTTGGTGTTCACACCGGATCCGACGATGATTCCCGCAGCGCCCGCGCGCATGAGGTGCAGAGCCGTGGTGTAATCCGCCACGCCGCCAGCCACCACCGGGGTATCCAGTGAACCGATGAATTCCTTGAGGTTGAGCGGCTCGCCGCCAGTCTGCACGTGCTCGGCGGAAATCAAAGTGCCGTGGATGAACAGCAACTCCGCGCCGGCCTTAATAACCACGGGCGCCAGCTCGCGAGCATGCTGCGGGGAGACGCGCACGGCCACGGTCACGCCGGAATCGCGCACCTGCGCGATGCGCTCGGCCAACAGCTCCTCGTTCAGGGGTGCTGCGTGCAGCTCCTGCAGCGTGGACAGGTCACCGAAGTTTTCCGTAACGCGAGCAATCGCACCCTCCAGATCCTCGTGGCGGCCCCACAGGCCTTCGGCGTTAATAACACCTAGGCCGCCCTGCTTGCCCATCTCGATGACAAATTCAGGCGTGGCAAGCGCGTCAGTCGGCGCGGAGACGAACGGGACCTCAAAAGTGTAGGCATCGATGTGCCATGAGGTGTCCACGTCCTTGGAGGAACGGGTGCGGCGAGTCGGCACCAGGGAAATCTGGTTCAAGTCATAGGTGCGGCGGGCCTCGCGGCCGACGCCGATTTCTACGTAATCGCGCATTCTTAGTCCTTAGCGGTAGTTCGGAGCTTCGACGATCTGCTGAAGGTGGTGCGGGTGAGACTCCTTGAGGCCCGCAGCGGTGATCTGGACAAACTGCTTGGTCTTGAGCTCGGCCAGGTTAGCGGAGCCGGTGTAGCCCATCGAGGCGCGCAGGCCGCCCACAATCTGGTGAACGATGGCATCGATATCACCGCGGAAAGGCACGCGTCCCTCCACACCTTCTGGCACCAGCTTGTCCTCACTCTTGACGTCGGCCTGGAAGTAGCGGTCCTTGGAGTAGGAGCGCTTCTCCCCTGACAGGCCGCGGCCCTGCATAGCACCCATGGAGCCCATGCCGCGGTAGCGCTTGTACTGCTTGCCTTGGACCACGACGATGTCACCCGGTGCCTCCGTGGTACCAGCCAGCATGGAGCCCAGCATGACGGTATCGGCGCCGGCCGCCAGGGCCTTCGCGACGTCACCGGAGTACTGCATACCTCCGTCACCAATAACCGGCACACCCGCCGGGCCGGCCACGGCGGCGGCTTCCATGATGGCGGTGATCTGCGGGGCACCTACGCCCGCCACGACGCGCGTGGTGCAAATGGAGCCCGGGCCGATACCGACCTTGATGGCGTCGGCGCCGGCCTCAATCATGTCGCGTGCAGCAGCACGGGTGGCCAAGTTGCCACCGATGACGTCAATGCGGTCACCAAAGTCCTTCTGCACACGGGAGACCATCTCCAGCACGCGGTTGTTGTGGGCGTGGGCGGAGTCGACGACGAGGACGTCTACGCCGGCGTCGACAAGCTGGCCTGCGCGCTGGTAGGACTCCTCACCGGTACCGATGCCCGCCGCCACGAGCAAGCGCCCGGAAGCATCCTTGGAGGCGTTGGGGAATTGCTCGGTCTTGACAAAGTCCTTGACGGTAATGAGGCCGACGAGCTTGTTCTCACCGTTGACGATGGGCAGCTTCTCCACCTTGTTGGCGGACAGTAGCTCCAGCGCTTCTTCCTTGCTGACGCCTTCCTTGGCCACGACTAGCGGCATCGGGGTCATGATCTCGGAAACCTTGCGGGAGAAATCCGGCTCGAAGCGCATGTCACGGTTGGTGCAGATGCCCACGAGGGTGCCTTGCTTATCGACGACCGGCAGGCCCGAAATCCGGAACCGCGCGCACAGCGTGTCGACTTCGTCGATAGTCATGTCCGGGGTGGCCGTGACCGGGTCGGTGACCATGCCGGATTCGGAACGTTTGACGATCTCTACTTGCTGAGCCTGCTCCTCTGCGGAAAGGTTGCGGTGCAGAACGCCGATGCCGCCCTGGCGCGCCATGCCGATGGCCATGCGGGCCTCGGTCACCGTATCCATCGCGGCGGAAGCCAGAGGCACGCCGAGGCGAATGTTGCGGGTGAACTGCGCCGAGGTATCCACCTCGGAGGGAACGACGTTGGATTCTGCGGGAAGCAGCAGAACATCATCAAAAGTAAGGCCGTAGAGTGCAATCTTGTCGGGGTTGTCTCCGCCGGTGTGGACGTGGCTCATGAGGGTGGGGCTCTCCTAAACTGACCAGATAGTTGTATGCGGTAGCCCTCACTGTAGTGCGTGGACGCCCCGTAGTGGTAGCCGTGGGTATAGAAAAAGTCTCTATAGGGAATTGCCTTGCGCGCACGGAGTCAATAGGCTCGCAGGCGTGAACTTTTTCGCCAACATGCCCCGCGATCCTTTCGCGGACGACCCGAACGACCCAGCTTCCTTCCTCGAGGAGGATGAGCACGTCGAGCCGCTGTCTGAGGAGGACCGTCTCGCCGTCATTCATGATCTGGCCATGGTCCAAGAGTTTGCGCGTGTTTTGAGCCCGCGCGGCATCGACGGCATCTTCTTTTTCTGCGAGGACTGCGAAGAAAACCACTTCTACGAGTGGGACATTATGGCCTCCAACATGCAGGCTACGCTGGCAGGCCAGCTCGCCCCCGTGCACGAGCCGGGTGCCGAGCCGGATCCGATGCGCTATGTTCCGTGGGATTATGCGGTGGGCTACCTCGACGGTATGGATTCGCGCTACTAACGCGGCTGAAGTACCGCGCATCTCAACGACAAGAACCTCTTTCCTCCTGGTGTGGGAGGAAAGAGGTTCTTTGTGGTTTTATTTCTGGAACTGCGGCGGCGGGAGCTGGCCGTTATCCCCAGCGCCATCCGAGTTGTCATTCTGCGGTGGCGTCGCCTGCTCTCCACCACCCGGCTGACTTGGCTCCGGCTGGTTCTGCGTCGGCGGCTCCAGTGGGTTGCCTGCCGATACCGTACGGGTCACCACGACGGTAGAGACCGCAGTCTCGGTCTGCGTGACGGTCTCCGGCTCCGGTGGCTTCTGTTCCTCTACCGGGGCGGGCTTCTCCACCGTCTGTGTCTGCGTCACCGTGGTGCGGGGCTGTTGTTTCGTCGTACTCGGGGACTCCGCCTCGCGTTCCCGCTTGGCCTGATCCACCATCTTCCGGGCTTCTTCAAGCAGCTGACGGGTGCCGTCCATATCGCCCTCAGCGGAACGCCTCTCCATTTCATCGAGTGTTCCGGCAAGCTCAACCACAGACACATTGTGCTCGTCTGCGCCGAAGAGCGACTGGTTCACGCCATACAGCGGGGAACCCGGTCCAGCGTTGACCACCACAGCTCCGGTACCTGCAATGAGCAACGTAGCTGCGGCCGCACCAATGAGGCCGTGCATGAATGGCTTGCTCCGACGGCGACGTGCCGCGCCGAGGGAAATAACCTCCGGCTCCTCCTCCGCGCCTTCGATGAGAGGGGCCGGGGGCATCTGCTTCTCGACGTCCCCGCGCAGCTCCAGCAGAAGACCCGCCAACTCATCACCGCCATCGGAGGGATCCGTTCCTTCGGAGAGAGTGGTGAGGAATGCATCATCATCGACCAAAGGCTGCAGCTGCTCAGCGACACCCTGCTGAGGCTGGTCCTTTTTTGCCATGATGTCCTCCCTTCCTTATTAGAAAAATTTTAAATTTGTCGGTGCCAAGTACCGATGGCTCACTGCTAGCTCTGGGGCTAGCCCAACTACTGGTTCACGCTGCTGGTTCACGGCGTCTCGTGCGAATCGAGGGATTTGCGCAATTGCGCAAGTGCACGATGTTGCGCCACGCGGACTGCGCCAGGGGTCGACTCCACAATTTCCGCGGTCTCCTCTGCCGACAGCCCCACGAACACACGCAAGATGATAATGTCCCGGGCCTTGTCACTTAACGTATCGAGCATTGCCCGCACTCTGTTACTACCGTCTACTTCAAGGGCTGATTCTTCGGGGGTAGCGTCCTGAGCAGCGTCTTCCGGAAGGTCTTCCGTCGGGTGTGTGTGGTCGCGACTGAGGGCGCGGTGAGCGTCAGTCACCTTGTGGGCAGCGATGCCATACACATAGGCCATAAACGGGCGGCCCTTGTCCTTGTACGTGCCAATCGACGTCGCCACCGCCAAGCAGATCTCTTGTGCCACATCCTCCGCCGTGGGCTGGCGGTGGCCGCCAATGCGTGCGCGGCAATAGCGCAGGACCTGCGGGTGAATGATGCGCATGATGCGCTGCAGGGCACGGCGGCTACCGTCGACGGCTAGCGGAACGAGATCCGCTAGTTCCTTATCGCTGTCGCGCTTCGCCGCTGTGGAGGAGCCGCCTGCGCCTGTAGCATGTGTAGCCACTGCCATCCTTGCTCTTCTGCTTTGTGCTCTTCTGCCTAAAGTCTTTTCTTAATGAATGCGTTTAATTCATTACTACATATTCTGCATGAACATCATGTCATAACCTTTTGGCGAAACCCGAAACGACGGGTCCATTCCCCAGCCTTTGAGCTGCGATGAAAAAGTTCATTCATCGTTCATCTTAACCTTAAATGCAGGTCACACCGGGTAAAAGTATGGCTTTTCGGCTAGTTACACCTGCATGTCAGCAATGCTTAACACTCCGTTTACCAAGGGAAGACACACTTCGATCTCGTCTTACTTCGCCCTAGCTCTCACGGGACTATCACCCCGCGTTGGGTCGCGCTTACAGCACGCCCTGTGCTCGGGCACTCTATCTTTGACGAATAAGGAGAATCGAACGTGTCTCAGCCTTTCCTGCTCCCCGGGCCCAATACGGACTTTTGGGATTGGCAGCTACACGGCGCATGCCGTGGGGAAAACTCTGACGTGTTCTACCACCCAGACGGCGAGCGCGGTCGTGCCCGCGCCCAGCGCGAGAACCGCGCCAAGGCCATTTGCCACACCTGCCCGGTCATCGAGATGTGCCGCGAACACGCCCTCGCATCCGGCGAGCCCTATGGCGTATGGGGCGGCATGAGCGAATCCGAGCGCGTCGTTGCCTTGCGCTCGCGCCGCACCCACGCGACCGTCGGCGCCTAGTCCGCTCCTTCTTCCTCCCGCTCCCCTAGCGTCAACCGGTTTTACAGGGCCTGCGTTAGGTAGCGGGCGGTCAGCGTGTCCGTTTCTAAGAACTCGCGCGGCGAGCAGGCCGCCACAACCTCGCCACCGGCTGAGCCCGCGCCAGGACCGAGATCAATGATGTGATCGGCGTGCGCCAGGACGGCGCGGTGGTGTTCGACGCAGATGAGGGTTAGGTGGGCGTCGACAAGCGTGTCAAAAAGACGCAGCAAGGTGTCGATGTCTTTGTGATGCAGACCCACGGTGGGCTCATCGAGCACGATGATGTCCGCAGTCGCCTTCCGGTCGCACAACCGCACCGCCAGCTTCAGCCGCTGGCGCTCGCCGCCGGAGAGCGTCGAGAGCGGCTGCCCCAAAGTCAGGTAGCCCAACCCCAAATCCAGGGCCGCCTCCAACCCGCGTAGCGGGGCCACGGCAAGGGGTGAGTTGATGGTGCGGAGCCATGCGGCGGCGTCGGCAAGCTCCATGTCGCAGACGTCCGCGATGGAGACGCCATTGAAGTAGGACTCGCGCGCGTGCTGCGCCAAGCACGTGCCGTGGCACTCCGGGCAATCTACAAAGACCACTGCGTGCTGGACAAAGGCAAGCATGTGCCTGTAGGGACTACTCAACACGTTCGTCTTCAGGCGCGTAACCAGCCCCATGTAACTCATGTTGACGCCGCCGACCTTGACCTTGGTCCCGACCTCATAGAGATCACGCTTCTGCTCCTCGATGAAGTCCTGGACCGGCACGTCGGCCGGATACAGCCCGGACTCGGCGTAGGCGCGCCACATCCACGAGCCGACCTTCATGCCGGGGTAAATGATGGCGCCGTCGTTGAGGGGCAAGGGCTCCCCCGCCCCAGACACGGCGAAGGCCCGCCGCCCCGCGAGGGATGCGGGCGACGGGCCTTCCTTGCGGCTACGCGGGAATTCCTTATGGCTATGTGGGAAGCTCCTGCTTCCCACGCGCACTTGCTAGTGCGCGTGCGCGTGGCCGGCCTGAGCCGGCTCTTCCTCGGTGGGTTTCTCCACGACGGAAGCCTCGGTGGTGAGCACCATGCGGGCCACGGAGGCGGCGTTAACCACGGCGGAGTGGGTGACCTTTACCGGGTCGATGATGCCCTGCTCCAGCAGGTTGCCATACTCCAGGGTGGCGGCGTTGAAACCTTCACCGTTGGCCTGCTCCGCAACGCGGGCGACGACGACGGAACCATCCAGGCCGGCGTTCTCAGCGATCCAGTAGGCCGGGCGGGTCAGCGCGCGGCCGACAGCCAGCACGCCAACCTTGGCCTCGCCCTCGAAGCCTTCGGCGAAAGCCTCAAGCTCCTGGGAGATCTGAACCAGTGCGGAGCCGCCGCCGGCGATAACGCCTTCCTCAACGGCCGCGCGGGCGGCGTTGATGGCATCCTCGACGCGCAGCTTGCGCTCGTTGACCTCGGTCTCGGTAGCGGCGCCGACGCGGATGACGGCAACACCGCCAGACAGCTTGGCCAGGCGCTCCTCGAGCTTCTCCTTATCCCAGGTGGAATCGGTGCGCTCGATCTCGCGGCGCAGCTGCTCGCGGCGCTCCTCGACGGCCTCAGCAGTACCTGCACCATCCACGATCACGGTGTCCTCCTTGGACACAGTGACGCGACGTGCGGAACCGAGAACCTCGGGGCCAACCTCCTTGAGGTTGATGCCAACCTCCGGGTCGACGACCGTAGCACCGGTGACAACAGCCAGGTCATCCATGAAGCCCTTGCGGCGCTCGCCGAAGTACGGGGACTTCACGGCGGCGACCTTGAGGACCTTACGGATGGAGTTAACGACGAGCGCCTGCAGCGGCTCGCCCTCGATGTCCTCAGCGATAATCAGCGTCGGGCGCGAGGACTCCGCGATCTTCTCCAGCAGCGGCAGGAAGTCCGGCAGGGAGGAGATCTTGTTGCGGACGAGGAGAATTGCGGCGTCGTCAAGCACGGCGTTGTAGGTCTCCTCTTCCGTCGCAAAGTACGGGGAGAGGTAGCCCTTGTCGAAGGAAATGCCCTCGGTCACGTCCACGGTGGACTCGATGGTCTGGGACTCCTCGACGGTCACGACGCCGTCCTTGCCCACCTTGTCCATCGCACCGGCAACCATCTCACCAACCTCCGCGTCGCGGGAGGACACGGTAGCAACCTGGGAGATCTCCGAGGAAGAATTCACCGGGGTGGCGCGCTTCTTGAGCTCTTCGACGACCTTCTCAGCGGCCGCGGCAATGCCCTTGTTGAGCTCCACCGGGTTAGCACCAGCGGCAACGTTGCGCAGGCCCTCAAAGACGAGTGCCTGGGCCAGCAAGGTGGCGGTGGTGGTGCCGTCACCGGCAATGTCGTTGGTCTTGACGGCCACGGACTTCACCAGCTGGGCGCCGAGGTTCTCAAAAGGAGCGTCGAGATCAATGTCGCGGGCGATGGTGACGCCGTCGTTGGTGACGGTCGGGCCACCGAAGGCCTTAGACAGCACGACGTTGCGGCCGCGGGGGCCGAGGGTGACCTTGACGGCGTCGGCCAGCGTGTCTACACCGCGCTGGATGCCCTCGCGGGCCTCCTGGTCAAATGCAATCAGCTTTGGCATAGGGTTAATCGCCTACTTTTACTTCTCGATGACAGCGAGCAGGTCGCGAGCGGACAGCAGGAGGTACTCCTGGCCGTCGTACTTCAGCTCGGTGCCGCCGTACTTGGAGAAGATGACGGTGTCACCCTCGTTGACGCCAACCGGGACGACCTCGCCCTTGTCGTTGGTGCGGCCCGGGCCGACGGCTACGACGGTGGCCTCTTGCGGCTTCTCCTTCGCGGAGTCCGGGATAACCAGACCGGACGCGGTGGTGGTCTCAGCTTCAACGATCTGGACGAGGACCTTGTCCTCCAGCGGCTTGATGTTTGCCATGATGATTTCCTCCAAAGTGTTCCTAGTGCACGTCCACGTGGACGCGCGTGTGCCGGTTGTGGGTAGCCCAGCACAGCCGTCGTCGCGGGTGAACAACTGTGGGTCAAAACAACCTGCCTAGCACTCTACCCTCGCGACTGCTAGCCCTCAACGTTGTGGGCCGCTAAGTCGTTCGCCCTCCGCGAACGACGCCGCTCGTGTGTGCACAAAGCCGGCCAGCGCCAGCTTGACGACGCCCAGGGCGATAAACATTGCGCCGAAAATTACGGCGTAGGACGGCCACCATAGCTCCTCCAGGATTGTCCGACCGAGTGCTTCTTGTGGGGTAAGGAGGTGGTGGAGTGGGAGGAGCGTCGCCAAGCACAGTGCACAGACCACGCCAGCCGCAGTCAAGGCGAGGCAAGCCGCCTCCCCTACTTGCACACGCATCCAAGCCAGAGGGGCAGCACCTGCCAAGGTAAGGCCACGAATATCGGCTGCGATGCGGCCGTGCATCAGCAGCGAGGTAAGCACGGCGCCCACGATGCTAGGGGCAAAGACAGGCCCTAAAAGGGCGATGAAGACTTGCCAGGAGGACAAGGTGCCGCCGGCGCCTGCGTCGTTCCCAAAGCGCAGGCCCGAGCCGACGGCGACGATAAAGCCACCGACGAGCACCCACGGCACGATGTGCGGGGTGGAAAAGGACCGGCGCACGCGCACATTAGCCCCAGCGACGCCGGCCGCGCGGGTCCATTGATCCAGAACAGGCATAAGCCAGGGTAAGAAGAGCGCGACGAGGATGACCAAGCCCATCTCGGCCGACAGGAGGTCGCCGGGGTCATCGATGTGCAGGCACCCGTAAACCGTGCCGCCGATGGCCGCGGATGCGAGCAGGAATTTCACCATGAGCCACACCGGGTGTGCGGTGGCGCGCGGGCGAAAGACTCGGCGCAGTGGAGGGAGCGCGCCAACTAGGGCCGCGGACATGCAGACGGCTACCGCAATGACAACAACCTGGCCGGTTATGGCAATATCTGGCATGGGGATGCCGTCACTGCGCAGGGCACGCACACACGGTGCGAGCAGTGGACGGGCCGGCAGCACACCGAGTAATCCGGCGGCCGCGCTGACCACCGCGACTTGGCCCAGAATGAAAAACAGGATCATCCATCTCGGCATGCCCACCATGCGCCAAGAACGATAGACCGGTTCACGCTCGGCGATAATAAGGCGCATCTGAGACAGCGTCACCAGCACCACCACGCACAGTGACATTGCCAGCACCGTGCCGCCCAGAGGCCCAGCGGGGTTTTCTTCGGCTCCGGAGGAACCGACCAGCATGGCTAGCGCTAGGGTGCACGAGGTGGAAGACACCACCAAGGTCAACGCTACGGCCAGCCACGATAGCCAATTGGACTGTAAGTCCTTAAGCCACACCAACATGGGCCGCCTCCTCCAAGGAAATGACCCGGTCGGCCGCCTCGGCGGCAAGGTGCGAGTGAGTCACCATGATCACGCTGGCTCCATCGCGGGCGACGGCGCGAAGGTGGGATAGGACGGTGGAAGCGGTGGCGTCGTCAAGCGCGCCCGTAGGCTCGTCAGCGAAGATATAGGGCGCTTGGGCCAGCAATGCCCGGGCGACGGCCACGCGTTGCTGCTGCCCACCAGACAGCTGCGCGGGCAGGCGACTCTCCAATCCAGCGAGACCGAGTGAGTCGAAGACCTCTGCCACCCGGCCGCGTGTAGGGCGCCGTCCGGAAAAACGCGCCGTCAAGGTAGCATTGCGTTGCGCATTGAGGGATTCCAGCAGGTTGTAGTCCTGGAATACAAATGCACGCTGCTTGCGCCCCGGCGCGTTGACTCGGCCGGACGTGGGCTTATCTAGCCCGGATAGCAGGTTCAAGAGCGTGGTTTTGCCGCTTCCGGACGGCCCCATGATGGCCACGAATTCGCCTGGGGCGATGGACATACTGACGCGATTGAGCACGGTGCGGCGGCCGTAGCGCTTACTGAGGTTTTCTGCTTTTAACATGCCTCTGATTCCACTCGGCCACGCAAAGCAATGACATGGGGCGGGCTACCCGGAAAATGGTGGAGCTAGCTCCACTGCCCTTCCACCGGCATGGCGGATAGGGTCGAAGACTATGCGAACCCTCAAAGCCTGTGCGTGGAGCCTCCTCCTCGGCGTGCTGTGTATCCCAACCTTGGTGATTTCGGTGTTGATGCTGCCGTGGATCCCGTTGGTGGGTCGCGCCGCGGAGTTTGTCGGCCGGATGGGCGCACAGTGGATGGGCGTGGAAATTCCACCCCGGCGCGCAGATCGATGGTTTGATTGGCAGCAGTTCTATCACCTCGTGTTGCAGTTATTGATTTCAGCTGCGTGTTTTACCGCGTGGACGGCCCTGGGTTTCACAGCGGGTGTGCTAGTGATAGCGCCATTCGTACCTAAGGCTGAGTTCTCCGTTGGCGAGTGGTCCACCTCCAACCGTCCGCTGATTTTCTTCACCTGCTGGCTGGCTGCGGCAGTGCTGGTGGCTCTATTGGTAGGCCTCAACCGCCTCTTGGTCTTGGCGTCGACCACGCTAACGCGGCTGGCATTGAGTCCTTCGGCTGAGGAATTGGCAGCCTCGCGTACCACACTCATTGATGCCTTCTCCGGCGAGCGCCGCCGCATCGAACGCGAACTGCACGATGGCCCGCAGCAGTACCTCACCGCGCTCAAGCTCAACTTAGCCGCAGCAAAACTACAAGCCCCGCCCCAAGCACAGCAGGCCTTGACGGACGCAGAACATAATGCCTCTTTGGCCCTGGCTTCATTGCGGGCGACAGTGCGTGGCATTGCGCCGCAGGTGCTTTTCGATGACGGACTTATCCCCGCCCTCGACGAGTTACTCGCCCATTCCGGGCTTGAGACCACACTTCGCGTAGAGGGCGCTGAGAGCTCGATTGACGAGACCACAGCGCTGCTGGCCTACCATGCAGTCGCCGAGGCGCTCACAAACGCCTCTAAGCACGGTGCAGCCACCGAAGCCGCGGTAACGGTCGCTTTTAGGGATATGCTGCGCCTAGAAATCGTAGATAATGGCACGGGACCCACGGACAAAGAGCCGGACGGTGAGAGTGCAGCTGTGGGTTCGGGCACGGGCCTCGCCGGGCTGCGCGAGCGTGCTGCTGCACTCGGCGGCACGGTGACCTTTGATGCTGCTAGCGCCAATGCGACGCGTGAAGACGGCGGCCAGCTGCTGGTCAAACTACCGCTGAAGGAGGCGAAATGAAGCTATTACTCGCAGAAGATTCCGCGCTCCTGCGCGCGGGGTTGGAGCAACTACTCAGTGCGTTAGGCCATAGCGTCACGGCAGTCACAGATGCCGAAGCACTGCGCGCCATCGCAGGGCAGGAAGACTTCGACCTCATTATCAGCGATGTGCGCATGCCGCCCACGATGACCGATGACGGGCTTCAAGCCGTGCATGATCTGCGGGCAGCCAACCCCGCCCAACCCGTAGTGGTGCTCAGCCAATACGTAGCGGCAAGCTATCTCGACCGCCTCCTGGAGCACGGCGGATTCGGGTACCTACTCAAGGAGCGCGTTTCTGATGTTGAAGAATTCGTGCGCACGCTTAACGATGTCGCCCGCGGCGGCACCGTGGTGGACCCAGAGGTGGTCACGGCGCTGCTTTCCGCAAGGCACACTGGTTTAGCCCGGCTCACCGCTCGCGAGCGGGAGGTACTGGGGCTTATGGCCCAAGGATTGAGCAATAAAGACATTGAGGACACGCTCGTCCTTACCTCCGGAGCAGTAAGCAAGCACGTCTCCAATGTATTTATAAAGCTCGGGTTTCGACCCGAGGACTCCAACCGACGGGTGAAGGCCGTATTGACATGGCTGCGGCACACCGAGCGCTAGAAAAGCGCTCAGGCCCTACAAACAAAGGCTGGAATTAGACCTGCCTATCAGAGTTGATGACGGCCGCGCGCCAGAGGTTGTACTCCTCCGGGTTGTCCTCGCGGTAGTTCTTCACCGCGCGGATGCCGTGCTCCACGGCTTCGACGACTTCGTCGATGTTCTTATCGTCACCGTCGGCAGCGACAAAGATGACCGGTCCGCAGATGGAGCGGATTGGGTCCTGCAGGAAAGCGGAGTTGCCGGTAGCCGCTGCGTTGCGGGCCAAGGAGGCCACCGGGTTCGGGTCGGCGTCGTCAGCCTTCGCGTTCGGGTTAAACAACGCCGCGTAGGTCTGGCCATCATCCTGGAAGGCCACGGAAACGCGATCCTCAGTGGTACCACCGAGGAATTGATTTGCCTGTTCGAGTTCAAACTCGATGATGCGGCGGGACAGATCGGGGTTAACGAGGAATCCAGTGGTCATAACGGTGTGAGCTCCTTGTGTGTGAGCCGGACGATTATCGGTCATCACACTACCGGCACCCTGGGGGTTGCGCATCCGCTAGAGCGCACCCCCAAGTACGCATCCGCTAGAGCGCGGCCGTGACCGGCGTCCTCAATCTCGACGACACAGAGCGCGGTACGAATCTGCTAGCGCGCGGCGGCGACGAGGGGAACTTCCACCTCAAGTTGCGTATCCGTCCCGCATGCCAGGCCGGAAGGCTCGGCGCCTTCGTGAATGAGCTGGGCGGCCACCGCCGCAATCATCACGCCGTTGTCGGTGCATAGCTTGAAGCGCGGCACACGCAATTCAATGCCCGCAGACTCGCAGCGCTTTGCCGCCAGTGCGCGCAGCCGCGAATTCGCTGCCACTCCGCCGCCGAGCAGCAGCACCTTGGCGCCTGTGTCCTGGCAGGCGCGCACGGCTTTGGCAGTCAGAACATCAGCCACCGCTTCCTGGAAGGAAGCGCACAGGTCCTCAACCTGAACCGTCGTGCCCTCGCGCTCAGCTTTTTCCACGTGGCGCGCCACCGCGGTCTTGAGCCCAGAGAAGGAGAAGTTGTGGCGGTTGGGTCCGCGCAGGTCCTCAGCCTTGGACAACCCCCGCGGCAGGTCGATGGTGGGCTTTCCTTGGGCAGCCAGCTTATCGATGACCGGCCCTCCCGGATACCCCAAGCCCAGCAGGCGAGAGACTTTGTCGTAGGCTTCGCCGGCGGCGTCGTCAAGCGTGGTGCCCAACTCCTTCATGGGTTTGCCCACGGCTTCCACCTCGAGCAGCTGCGTGTGGCCGCCGGAGACGAGCAGGGCCACCGAGTGCGGTAGCTCCTCGCCCTCCAGGTTCGCCACCGCCACGTGCCCGCCCAAGTGGTTCACGCCGTAGAAGGGAACGCCCCACGCGGAAGCAAAAGCTTTGGCTGCAGAAGCGCCCACGAGGAGCGCGCCGGCAAGGCCCGGCCCCACGGTGGCGGCCACCGCATCTGGCTTGTCGACGCCCGCCTCCTCCAGCGCCGCTTTCATCACCTGCGGCATGGCCTCAAGGTGGGCACGGGAGGCGATCTCCGGAACCACGCCGCCGAAGCGGGCGTGCTGCTCCATGGAGGAGGCGACGACGTTGGCGAGGATCTCCATGTGGCCGTCATCCGATAGCTCGATGATGCCCACTCCGGTTTCGTCGCAGGAGGACTCGATGCCGAGGATTATCATCTCTCACTCTTTCGTGGTCGGTACATGGTGTGGGCGTCCGCGCCGGAGGGCTGGTAGTAGTTGCGGCGCAGGCCATTGATGACAAAATCATAGGCCTCATAGAGGCGGATGGCGGGATCGTTACCTACGCGGACTTCGAGGAAGATAGGTGCGTCGTGGCTGTCGGCGAGTTCGACGATGGCATCCATCATCATCCGCGCGATGCCCTGCCGTTGGGCCGCGGGGTCGACGCCGATGGTGCGAATTTCGTATTCCGGCCACGCCGCGGGCCCCATCCGTCCCACACCGGCGTAACCGAAAAGCTCACCGCGCTTGTCGTTGTGGCCCACGCGGTTGTCGTTGTGGCCCACGCGGTTGTCGTTGTGGTCTACGCGGTTGTCGTTGTGGTCTACGCGGTTGTCGTTGTGGTCTACGCGGTTGACATTCATGTCAACCGCCCAGTAGGTGGTGTGCCCCGCCGCGATTTCCTGCTCGAAGGCACGCGACGGCCAGGGAGTTTCCCCGGGGAAGAGTACTTTTTCCAGCTCGGCGCAGCGGGGTGCGTCGTCAAGCACGAGCGGACGCAGCCTCATGATGCCGCTGTCCCCTCGATGCCGCCGACCAAGGCAGCCGAGCGCGGCTTGGCCTGTGGTTCCACGGCATCGGGACGGCGAAGGTAGAGCGGGACAAGCGGCTCAGGTTCAGCGGACAGATCGGCGCAGGCAACCAAACCCGCTGCGCGCGGGGTAGCCCACTCACGGGGAAGGTCAGCGATGCCCTCCGGCAAACGCGGGGCAATAGACTCGGGGAACACTAGGCGCACGCTTTCCGGGCTCGCGAGTCCGGCGGCGCTCAGATCAAGGGTTTCCGGCTTCGATACGTTTGGGCCGCTGCGACGCTCCCCATCGGCAAAGGTGGCCCAGTAGACCTCTTTGCGGCGGGCGTCGATGGCCACCAACCACTCCCCCGCGCGGCCGTGCGCGATGGCGTCCAGAGTGCACACACCATGTACCGGCAGGTCAAGGGCCACTCCCAGGGCGGAAGCGGTGGCCATGCCCACACGCAGACCGGTAAACGGCCCGGGCCCCGTGCCCACGACGATGGCGGAGAGATCTGGGTAGGTCAGGGAGGCGTCGGCAAGCAGCTCTTCGGTGGTAGGGATGAGCTGCTCGTTGTGGGCGCGCGTACCGCTGATAACGCGGTCGATGCTCTCCCCAGTGTCGGTATCAACGATGCCCGTAACCAGATCCGTGGTGGCGGTATCGAGTGCGAGAACCTTCATTAGCCTGCGAGGTGCCAGTCGGTATCGACGTAGTCGGGGTTGTTCTTCCCCATCTTCTCTGCGTATTCCTGAGTATCACGCATAAACTGCAGCGGCTGGCCCTGCTGGAACGGCAGGAGCGGCGGGATGTCTTGGCTGGCAGCTTCCGGCGACTTCAACTGCTGCAGCAGACCATCACACAGGTCCACCTTCGAGCGCGGCAGCTTCTCCGCCTTGAATTCATTGTTCTGCGAAGCCAGCAGGATGTAGTTCACGTCATCAGGCACGGCTCCATCAGCGAAGTCGATATTGAGGTTTTTCGTCTCGACGCCGCCCTTCTTGAGCTGCTCCTCAGTAGCGCCCGGGCAAACAGCGGCGATTGCGCCCCACTCCTGGCCGTACACATCCTGCGGGATGAACACAGCGAAGTCCAGATTCTTCGGGTAGGCGCTCAAGGACTGAGCAACGGTTGACGGCTCCTTCGGCTCCGCATCTGCGGTCCGGACCATCGGCAGCACGATGAGGGCGGCAAGGAATACGGCGAAGCCGCCGATAACGACAGTGGTGATGAATTGACCAAGCTTGTTCATAAAGGTGGTGTTAGCTCCTCACGCGGGGATAGCGGGAATAAACAGTACGGGGACATCCTACGCGACGACTATCAAACGATAATCAAGGCCAAGACCTGGCACATGAGAATCTTGCCAATCATTGTCGTGGGATACACGGTGGCATAGCCGCGTTCAGCCAGCTGAGTACCGGTTTGCGGGTTGAGGTAGGCCATGATTGCCGGGTTCGTGGTCATGCCGGCAGCGATACCCATCGACTCATCAAACTTCAGGCGCAGCACCAGCATGGATACCGCGACGATGCCGATGGCGGAGACCAGCGACAGCACAATGCCCACGCCTATGTACTTCAGGGAGGTCGGATCCGACAAGGCATCACGGAACTGGCCGCCTGCCGACGTACCCACGCCCGCCAGGAACAAGGTCAATCCCAGCGTGGAGATTGTCTGCTTGGCGTGGAAAGGAAGCTGCCAGTTAATCGGGCCCGAGCGGCCCAGCGCGCCCAGGATGAGGCCGACGACGATGGGTCCGCCACCGAAACCGAAGGAGAGCGTCGTGCCCCCCGGCAACGGAATCGGGATAGCGCCGAAGAGCAGACCAATGAAGAGACCGAGGGCAAAGGGGAAGAGATCGACGTTGCCGAGTTTGGCTTCGGAGTCGCCGAGGAAACGGCGGACGTCGTCAAGCCGGCCCGGCGCGGTGATGACGCGCACGCGGTCCGAGTAGTGCAGGACGGTTTCCTCGTTCGGTACAACGTCCGAGTCACCGCGGCGCACGCGCGCGATGAGGAAGCCTTCCTTCACAGTGTCCAAGTCCTTGAGCTGATAGCCCGCAACACGTGGGCTGGACACAGTCAGGCGGCGGTAGACCAGGCCATCCTCCTCGTGGAGGTTGAGGTGGATCTCCTCACCCAATTGGGAAATCGCGCTATCCAGCGCTGGGGCCGTGCCGTTGAGCAAAAGCTCCATGCCGGCGCGCAGCGGCAGCTCCGGGTAGGCCAGGTTGTGGTTGTGTGGATTGTTCACGTGGCGGGTAGCGATGACGCGCTCGCCAGTCACCTCCTGCAGCTGACCTACCGTTGCGTCAAAGTCGCGGGTCAGGCGCACCGCCCGCCACTCCAACGGCTCCGCAATCATGCCCTCGGCACGGGCGTCCTCAACGTGGTTCACACGCAGGACCTTCGCACCGATCGCGGCCACCAAAATGGTGCCGATAATGCAGCCGGGGTAGGCCAGCGAATAGCCCACCACCGGAGTACTATCGCCGCCCAGGGCCTCGACAACCGCGGCCATACCGGGCGTCGAGCTCAGCGAACCTGCAAGGGTACCCACGCTGATCGCGGGGTCCAGATCAAACATGCGCATCGCCAGGGTTGTCAGCCCCGCCAACACGAAGAAGAAGGCAATGACAACCATGGACATCTTCCAGCCGCGCCGGCGGAAATCTTCGAAGAAGCTGCGGCCGAAGTTCAGGCCGATGACGTAAACAAAGATGGCCAGACCAAACTGATAGACAAAGGCGGGGACCACGATATCCGGGTTCGCCGCGGACAAGCCCAAGGCCACGAACATCGCGGCGGCGGCGCCGAGCGAGATGCCGAAGACATTGATCTTGCCCACGGCTAGTCCCACCGCCATGATGAGAAAGAGCGTCAGCAAGGGCTGTTCAGCAAGAAAAGCCAGCACGTTAATTCACCCATTTCCATGTAAATACGCGGACGTCATCATCTGAGTCGCGGTTGATTCTCACAGCGAGGTACGCGTCAGAAAGCCGCTCCATGAAGCCCCCGCCCCACTCGGCGACGACGACAGCATCCTCTATTTCGGTGTCCAAGTCTAGACTGTCCAGCTCCCCCAACGGATCCTCAGAATGGTCGAGGAGGCGGTAGGCATCCACGTGCACCAACGTCGGCCCGCCCACGCGGGAAGGGTGTTCGCGCGCGATGACGAAGGTCGGTGAGGTCACCCG
This sequence comes from Corynebacterium aurimucosum, assembly GCF_046895345.1. Classification (GTDB taxonomy): domain Bacteria; phylum Actinomycetota; class Actinomycetes; order Mycobacteriales; family Mycobacteriaceae; genus Corynebacterium; species Corynebacterium aurimucosum_G. The sequence goes on from NZ_CP160096.1 coordinate 1,749,569, forward strand.
TCCCTTCACCTGCATACCGCGGGCAATGCCCTGCGTAAAGGTGGTTTTCCCGGCGCCTAAGGGGCCGTCGAGGATAACGAGGTCCCCTGCTTCCAGCGCCGCGCCTAGCTCTTCACCAAGTGCCTGGGCATCCTCTGGCGTGGCGGCCTCACGGCGTCCTTCGTGTGGAAAATCACTGCGCATCGCTAGCTCCTTCGCGGTATGTACGCTCGGTGCGCCCGGTGGGGCGGCACACCACTTCATAGTTGATGGTCCCAGCTGCCTCGGCCAATTCTGTGGCGCTCATACCGCCGCGCCCAAAGATAACGGCAGTGTCTCCGGCGCGCACGCCGTGAGGGTTCGCGCCGAGGTCGACGACGATCTGGTCCATGCAGACCCGCCCCACCTGCTGGTAGAGCTCACCATCAATGCCGACCTGCAGCGCCCCCTGAAAGGCGCGCGGCAGCCCATCGGCATAGCCCACGCTGACGATGGCGAGTTGACGGTCGCTGTCCGCGGTCCAGGTCAGGCCATAACTCGTGGACTCTCCCGCCGAAATCGGCTTCACTGCGACGACGGAAGCCTCCCACGTCATGGCGGGTTCCAGCCCATGGTCGCGCCCGGCGACCGGTTCGAGCCCGTACAGGGCCACACCGACGCGCACCTGTTCAAAACGCGCCGAGGGGCGAGTCAAGGCCGCGGGCGAGTTAGCCAGGTGGTTCAGCGGGCACTTCAGCCCTACCTCACGGGCAAGTGCTAGGGCCTGGTGGAACTCAGATTCCTGATGATCATTGTGCGGGTGCGCCGGCTCATCAGCGCAGGCGAAGTGGGACATGAGGCCTAAGACGGTGATGTGGGGGGCGTCGGCAAGCAGGCGGAAGGTCTCCTCCCACGCATGCTTGTCGACGCCCGATCGGTGCATCCCCGTCTCCACCATCACGAAGACTTCGGTGGGCGCATCGGCGGCCTCGAGGAGTGCGTGGGCGTGTGCCAAGGAGGGGATGCCGATCTGGATACCAGCGGCTAGGGCCGGGGCGATGTCCTCCGTCGGCTCCCACAACCACGCAGCGATGGGGAGGGTGTCGATGACCTTCCGCAGTGCGACTGCCTCGGCCAAGGTGGCCACCCCGAAGGCGTCTGCCCCCGCCTTCGCCATGACCGGTGCGCAGCGCTCGATGCCGTGGCCATAGGCATCCGCCTTGACCACGCACATGAGGCGGGCCGGGGCCACCGCCTCCTTCACGCGAGCAACATTGTGGGCAATAGCGTTGAGGTCAACGGTGGTTTTTAACATACCCACCATTGTGCCACTTGAGGGCTCAGCGCTATTCGACGGTCACCGATTTCGCCAGGTTGCGCGGCTGGTCCACGTCGTAGCCTTTGGCAGTGGCTACACCGCAGGCGAAAATCTGCAGCGGAACGGTAGCCAGCAGCGGTTGCATCAGCGTCGGCGCCTGCGGGATGCGGATGATGTGGTTGGCGTAGGCCTCCACGGCTTCATCGCCTTCTTCCGCAATGACGATGGTGATAGCACCACGGGCGCGGATCTCCTGGATATTCGAGACAACCTTGGCATGCAGGGAATCACGGCCACGCGGGGAAGGCACGATAACGAAGACCGGCTGCCCTTCCTCGATGAGCGCGATGGGGCCGTGCTTGAGCTCGCCGGCGGCGAAGCCCTCAGCGTGCAGGTAGGCGATCTCCTTGAGCTTGAGCGCGCCCTCCAGCGCGACGGGGAAGCCGACGTGGCGGCCCAGGAAGAGCACCGACTTAGCGTTCTCCATAGCGTTGGCCAGGTCATAGACCTGCTGCTCATTGTCGATGATTGCCTGGACCTTATCGGGCATATCACGCAGATCCTCGAGGACGGAGTTGACCTCATCGGAGAACATGTTGCCGCGCAGACGTGCCAGGTAGAGGCCCAGCAGGTAGGTCGCGGTGATCTGCGCCAGGAAGGCCTTGGTGGAGGCCACGGCGATCTCCGGTCCGGCGTGGGTGTACAAGGCGGCGTCGGACTCGCGCGGGATGGAGGAACCCTGGGTGTTGCAGATGGCAATCACCTTGGCGCCCTGCTGGCGGGCGTGGCGCACGGCCATGAGGGTATCCATGGTCTCGCCCGACTGGGACAGGGCCACGACCAGGGTTTTTTCGTTGACGATCGGATCGCGGTAGCGGAACTCGTGGGCCAGCTCCACCTCACACGGGATGCGACACCAGTGCTCGATGGCGTAGCGCGCGACGTGGCCGGCGTAGGCGGCGGTGCCGCAGGCGATGACGATGATCTTGTCGATGGACTTGAGCACCGATTCCTCGATGCGGATCTCATCGAGGATCAGGTTGCCGGTCTCGTCGAGGCGGCCCAGCAGGGTATCGCGCACTGCTGCTGGCTGGTCGTGGATTTCCTTCTCCATGAAGGAGTTGAAGCCACCCTTCTCGGCAGCGGCAGCGTCCCACTTGATCTCGAAAGGCTTGCCCTGGGCGGGGTTGCCCTCATAGTCGGTGATTTCGATGTCATCTGCGGTGATGGTCACGACCTGGTCGTTGTCCATCTCCACGGCAGACTTGGTGTAGTCGATGAAGCCGGAGACGTCCGAACCCAGGAAGTTCTCCCCCTCACCCAGGCCGATGACCAGCGGCGAATCGCGGCGTGCAGCCACGATGCGATCCGCCTGCTCGGCGTGAATAGCCAAGAGAGTAAACGCACCTTCCAGACGCTTGCCGGTCAGCTGCATAGCCTTGGTGAGGTCACCGCCGGCTTCGTTGTGGAACACATCTGCCAGAAGGGTGGCGGCTACCTCGGTGTCGGTCTCGGAGACGAAGTTATGTCCCTTGCCCTCCAGCTCGCTCTTAAGCTCAGCAAAGTTCTCGATGATGCCGTTGTGCACGACGGCGAGCTTGCCGCCATCCACCACGTGCGGGTGGGCGTTCAGATCGGTCGGGCCACCGTGAGTAGCCCAGCGTGTGTGGCCGATGCCCAGGACGGAGTCTTTGAGCGGGCGGGCTTCAATCTCCGCGTCAAGCGCGGTGACCTTTCCGGCCTTCTTACGCCAGCCAATCTCACCATCGGCGTACATAGCGACACCAGCGGAATCATATCCGCGGTACTCCAAACGGCGCAGTCCTTCCAGTACTACGTCCAAGGCAAAGTAATCACGGCCATCAGTGTTGTGGCCAACATATCCAACGATTCCACACATAAGTATTGAGCCTACCTTACGTTCTTGCGGGCGAATGCCTGAGACAGCTCTGCAAACAAAGGATGCTCTGGGGCGATACCCGTGAGTTCAGTGACCAGCGCGTCCGTTGCCTCACGGCTATCACCGGCCTCCTTAAGACGCTTCTGGAGCTCGACAGACTCAGCGTCTTCTGCCACGTCAAAGTCGAGCGCTGCCGATACTGCACCGACCAGCGCAGTAGCTTCATATCCGCGCTCTGCCAATTCTGCGGCAGGGCCGATGAAGCGCTCATTTCGAGAAATCTTGCGCAGCGGTGCACGTCCCACGCGTTCGGTTGTATCCGGCAGTTCGGGATTCTGGAAACGCGTGAGAATCTTATCCACGTAGGCCTGCTGGACCTCTGGATCGAAATTGAACTTCTCCACGATCAGCTGCTTGGTTTCCGCTAGGACGGCCGCGACCTTCGACTGGATATCCTCGCGCGACAGCGCATCGGCAATGGCGGTGATACCTGCTTGCTTTCCAAAGTAGGCAGTGGCAGCGTGGCCCGTGTTCACGGTAAAGAGTTTGCGGGTGATATACGGCGCTAGATCCTCGACCCACGTGATACCCGCAATCTTGGGAACCTCAAGCCCTGCCTCGGTAAAGGGCGCGGACTCGACAGCCCACTCGTGGTAGGTCTCCACGGTGACATCTAGGGCTTCAGCCCCCGTGCGTCGCTCTTGGTTCGGAACGATCCGGTCCACCGCAGTGTTGGGGAAGAACGCAATCTGGTCAGCGTCCGGATAAGTCGTGCGAATTGCTTCTGCCAGGCCGTCAGTGGCGTTGATAGCGTTCTCACACGCCATCACGGCAACCTTGCCCTTGCCTGCCGCAGCACGACGCTTCAGGCCCTCCGCGATCGACGGCGCAATGAGTCCCAAGACGGTCGGTCCCACCGCGGTGGTGATGAGGTCTGCCTCAACAATCTGCGTGTACAGACCGTCAAGGTCTTCCGCCGAGTTCACACCAGCAAAGTCCGTCACGATGACGTCGCGCGCATCGGCGCCGACCTCGTGCACCGTGTAGGAATCGAGCTCATTGAGGGAATCAATCAGTGGTGCAGCGACATCCGCAAAAGCCAGCTCATAACCAGCCTCGTGCAGGATCACACCAACGAAGCCGCGGCCAATGTTGCCGGCGCCAAAATGGAGTGCCTTCTTAGTGGTCATTACTTGTTCACCTTTTCAAAGATTGCGAGAATTTCTTCCTTCGTGGTCGCGTTTTCCAGCTGCTCCACGGTGTCCGCCTTACCAAAGATCTTGGCGATCTTGGCCAGGGTCTTCAGATGGGAGCCATCTGCACCAGCAATACCGACAACGAAGGTGGCGGGCTTGCCGCCCCAGTCTACGGGCTCATCAAGACGGATAAAGGAGACAGCAGACTTCTTGATGGAATCTTTGGCCTCATTCGTGCCGTGCGGGATAGCCAGGCCATTACCCATGAAGGTAGACACAGACTTTTCACGCTCATGCATCGAATCGACGTATGTCTGATCGACGGCACCTGCGGAAACGAGCAGTGCGCCAGCGGCGTCGATAGCCTCGTCGCGCGAGGACGCGTGACCATCCAGCACGATGGTGTCCGCGCTGAGAACTTCGCTACCAGCTGATTCAGACTCTTCTGAGGCGATGTCGCGCTGCACTGCCGCCTCCGTGGCCGCAGCTGTATTTCCGGACTGCTGCTTGCGGATGAGATCTACTACTTCGTCGTAGCGCGGCGACGCCATGAAATTGTCAACGGTTACGTGTAGTGCTGACGGCGTGGCAGGCTTTGCACGCTCTGCCAAGTCCTCGTGGACGACGACCAGATCGTACTCGTCCTTGAGGTTGTTAATCGCAGAGTTGGTCACGGTCACAACGTTGCCGAACCCAGCCTCCTTGATCTTGTTACGGAGCACTGAAGCACCCATTGCAGACGAGCCCATACCGGCATCGCAGGCAAAGACAACGTTGCGAATTTTCGGAGCATCCTCTGCAGACTTTGCAGAAAGCGCACCAGCCACGGAGGACTTCTTGCCCTTCATGGCTTCCATGTCGGCCGTGGCCTTCTCCAGATCGTCTGCACCCTTGGTCAGCTTCAGAATCGGGGCCGCAATGGCGAAGGACACTGCTGCCGATGCGGCGACGGCAATAGTGACGCCGAGGTAAGAATCGGAAGCGACGGTGCCATAGATAGCAATGATGGAGCCTGGGGCGGCCGGGGAGCGCAGGCCGACGTCCATAATCGTATTGACCGCAACACCGGTCATTCCGCCACCAATAGCCGCGATGAGCAGCTGAGGGCGCATTAGGACGTACGGGAAGTAGATTTCATGAATACCGCCGAAGAAATGGATCAGCGCCGCGCCCGGAGCGGTCGCACGCGCAGAGCCTGCACCGAAGACCATGAAGGCCAAGAGAATGCCGAGACCCGGGCCGGGGTTAGCCTCCAACAGGTAGAGAACAGACTTGCCGGTCTGCGCAGCCTGATCGGTAGCTAGTGGGGTGAGCACACCGTGGTTAATTGCGTTGTTTAGGAAGAAGACCTTCGCCGGCTCAATGAGTGCCGAGGTCAGCCACAGGAGATTGTGTGAAACTAGGAATTCTACGGCCTTACCAGCAATATCCATGATGAAGTTCATCACCGGTGTCAGCAAGTACATCGACGCAATGGCACCTGCGAAGCCGAAAATACCCAGGGAGAAGTTGTCCACCAGCATCTCGAATCCGGGTCGGACCTTGCCCGCCCACAAAGTCTCCAGCTTCTTGAACAACCATGCAGCCAACGGACCACAAATCATCGCGCCGAGGAACATCGGTGAGGCGTGGCCATCTTCGCCAATCCACTCCGGCGCGGAAGTGCCCATAATGACACCCATCGTGACGATAGCACCGACAACGCCACCACGAACCTCGTGGACGAGCTTGCCACCTGTATAGGCGATGAGGATGGGCAGCAGGTAGGTCACCATCGGACCAACCAAAGTATTAATTTTCTCGTTGGGGAAGAACCCATCGGGGATAAAGAGGGCAGTCAAAATTCCCCATGCGATGAAGGCGCCGATATTCGGCATGATCATCGATGAAAGGAACGTACCAAACTTTTGGACGGCTACTCGTACGCCGCCCTTATTTCGTTGCGTCTCAGCCATGTGAGTTGTCCTTACTAGCGGCTGGGGTGCGCGCACGCGAAGCCCGCGCACGGGGGTAGAACTTACAAGTGTTGATCCTATAACTAATCGACTTATTCACATAGCGTGCACCACCATGTGCTAACTACACTTGCCCCCTGTCACACTCCGGTGCTTTGCGCTCTTTTTGTACCGCTGTTGGCGCCCTTTCCACCTGTCCGAGTGGTCTTTGCTCTATTCTGTAAAGCGTGTCTGCGAATTTGAAGAAGCATCTCGGTACGTTGTCCAAGCGCGGCCCGCACCGCGTTCTCGTCGGGGACCTGTCCTATGCAGGGCTGGAAGGCAAGGTGTACACCCCGGTTGAGGGCAAAGGTCTGCCCGCCGTGGCGTTTGCCCACGATTGGACGAAGAGCATTAAGGACTACCACGCCACCCTGCGCCACTTGGCCAGCTGGGGCATCGTGGTGGTTGCTCCCGATACGGAGACAGGTGTCTTTGCCAAGCACCGTAACTTGGCTGCCGACCTCGAATCGGCATTGCAGATCGCCGCTGGCGTCAGGCTAGGAACCGGCAAAATTTCGGTGTCCGCCTCCAAGCTGGGTGTCTTTGGCCACGGCATGGGCGGTGGCGTAGCCACCTTGGCTGCCGTCGATAACCCGAAGGTGCGCGCCGTCGCTGCCCTCTACCCCGCTGATACTTCCCCATCTGCAGTTCAGGCCGCCCACGCTGTTCAGGCCCGCGGCCTCGTTATCGGAGCAGGCCAGGACGATATCTTCCGCGCCGGTAATCCCGCGAAGCTAGCCAACGCCTGGGGCGGTCCGGTGGCTTACCGCGAAATTGCTAAGGGCACGCAGTCCGGCTTCAGCGAGGACAAGCTCTTCAAGTTGGCGCTTGGCTCCGGCTTCTTCCAAGGTTCCGCAGTCGAAACTGCCCGCGGCCTTGTCACTGGCTTCTTCCTGTCCACCCTCGCTGGCGAATCCAAGTATGACGCCTTTGCGGCTGCCGACGCCTCCGCCAAGGGCGTCGAGAGCTTCCTCGGCGAGGACCTCACCAAGCGCGCGGGTTTCTAGCGACGGGAAAGGTTTCGACGAGCTAGCACCGCAAGGCGCACGTGTGCTCCGACTAAAGCAGGACGATCGTTTATTCGTCCTGCTTTAGTCGTTTTAAGCGGGGAACTTCAAGGAGAAGCCAGGCGATAAGGCCAATTCCTGGGAGAAGCAGCTGAGCGGCCGTCCACAGTGCTATTCGAGGCGTATCGCTTTCACTTTTTATCCCGACGCCAATCACAATCAAGGCTGCTGCGAGATACAGGATGGGAAGAACGCCCCACAAGACGTCATAAAGCCAAGGAACTGTCATGCGGTCTTCTCCCAAGCCTTGGTTGATATGTGCAGCGGCTACTCACGCCACAGTAACACCTGGGGCTGCTAGCACACCGACATGTTTTCCGGTTTCCATATCAGCCGCGCCTGAGCACTGATTGTACTTGGCCGCGGGGGCGGCTTCGCCCCTGCCCTTGGTTTCGGCCATGGGCTCCGCCCTTGGGCGCTGGGCTCTGCCGCTGTGGCTGTGTATGCGATTGGGCTTGGGCAGCTCGCTGCGCAGACTTTTCCAGCTCGTCCTGTGCTTTAGCCATGGCCTTCTCAAATTCCAGCAGCCGTGCGGCCGTACGCTCGCGGAATCCGCGTGCGAACTCGTCGAAATCATTGTGCGGCATTACCACTGCCCTGCCTTTCGTGCGTGTACGGAGGAGGTTTCTGAACTTTCTTGCGGGGGCATTTCTGGTTTGGCCTCAGCCCCAGCAGGTGGAGTGGGCGCAGGTTCAGGTGCGGACGCCGGCGCTTCCGCTGCTTGCATGTGTGCGAGCTTCTCTGGCGGTGCCTCTGGCTCAGGAACATTGTTCAGCTCCGGCGGTGGCGGTGTCACACCGTTGTCAGGAGCAGGCTCTGGTGCAGGCGGTGGGCAGGGTTCGGGCTCTGGCTGCGGTTCTGGCTCGGGTACAGGCTCCGGTACGGGCTCCGGCTCCGGCAGATTCTCCACGAAGTCCATAGCTGCCTCAGCCAACAGACCCAGCCCCAGAATGGCAACGCCCATGCCAAGCAGGCCTAAGCTTCCACAGCAGGCTTCTTCAGGCTTGCACTCACCTTCTCCCGAAGCTGGCGTCAGCTGTGGCTCCTCGCAGTCCTCGCCTTCTACTGGCTCTTCAGGGCAATCGATCACTTCCTGTTGGACAGGTTCGGTGGGCACCTCCACCCCCGCATCTGCAGGCTTCGTGGTACCTATTTCACGCTGATGCCCACCACACCCGCACGACTGTGCTTCCTTTTCTGCATTGCAGCGGCACGGTGTGTGCTCCTCTTCTGGTGCCGTTGAAGCGGGCTCAGTCGGCACATGGCTCGGCTCAGTCGGCTTCGCCGCCTGTGACTTCTCTTCCACCGGTAGGCACTCTTCTTCAGGCACCGCGGCGGGCTGGGTGGGATCCGTCTTTTCTGGTGGTGTCACCGGCGCTTCTGGTTTCGGCTCTACAGGTTGCTGCGGTGCAGCTGGCGACGAAGGCTGAGACGGTGCGGACGGGGCTGGAGCTGGTGAAGGCTGGGCTGGTGCACAAGGTTCAGGCTCAGGTTGCGGGCACTCTTTCGGCTTCTCCTCACAGCCGCATTCGGGCTCTGGTGGGGTTTCCGGCAGCTCCCGCTCGCACACCTCGGTGCAGCGCCGTTCAAACTCGTCATAGCAATTCTCAATGGCGGTATCGCGGTCCCGGCACGTTTGCGTGATGGTGTCATTCGTCTGATCGATAAGCTCCCCACCAATGCGCGATATCACCGGGATGATGACCTTTCCCAGAGGATGCCGCTGCAACAACATGGTCAAGATGTTAATCAGTGGAATCACAGCAGAGATAAGCTCTGCCACCGCGGAATCAGAAACATCAACGACATCTTCGATGGCATCCGAACACTGCTGCGCGGATTCCACCAAATCATCGGCTTCGTCCCTTTCCTTTTCGAAATCGTCTTGCACGCCGCGCAAATGATCCATGATCGCTCCCCCGGCCAGCGATAGAACCGTACCGAGAAGGAATTCCCGCAACCCGTTACCACCGCGCCCTGGCCGGCGAGCACCCATCGCCGACGCAGTGTTCATAACCAAGTCGCCTGGGTTAATCCCATCGACCGACCCCACCATGTCCCCCAACAAGCCAATAGGCGTGCTGGGCCCGGAATAGCCTCCTTGGCTTGCCGCCTGGAACTGGGACACCGCTTGTGAATAATCACCCAAGAGTGACTTGACCATCGTGGACATCAATTCACCCCTGCTTCCTGGTCACCGAGTTGCCCGGCGAGGCCGCGGTCCACGTCCCCGAAAGCACGCAGTTGTTCGCGCGCGGCATCCGCTGTGGCCGATATATTCTCTAACCGCCACGCACCGCGTTCATGGAGCCGGTTCAACAGGGTCTGAATCTGTGCGCCGTGCCCGCCGAAATCACGCCCCGCGGAGGATTGGGGAAAGTTCGGCCTATCCCCGCGGTGCGCGTCACTTTGGGCACGGGTTTGGTCCACGACGGCGTCGAGAAGCCGCGTGGCTTCATCCTCATCAAAAAATACGTCGGGCATATGCGCCCTCCTTCTCGTCCACAACAAACAGTGATTCCTGCTTTATTGGACTGAGAAACATCCCCTTTGGTTCCCACACCACCCCACAAAACACGAAACCCCAGGGCAGAAGCCTGGGATTGTGGTGGAATGAGTAGAGCTAAACTGCAGCAACGACGGCCGCAAGCTTGCCTGCGACCTTGCGCGCCTGCTCCTCTTCAGCAGCCTCAACCATGACTCGGAAGAGCTCCTCAGTGCCGGACGGGCGCAGCAGAACACGGCCGGTATCACCGAGCTCCGCCTCGGCAGCAGCGATAGCTTCCTTAACCTCAGGGGCGTTAAGGATGACGGCCTTGTCGGATACCGGAACGTTAATGAGCACCTGCGGCAGCACCGTCATCACGGAGGCCAGCTCCTTGAGGGACTTTCCGGACTTAGCCATGCGCGCCATGATGGACAAACCGGTCAGCGTGCCATCACCAGTGGTGCAATCATCCGGCAGCACCACGTGGCCGGACTGCTCACCGCCCAAAGAGAAGTCACCGCGATTGAGCTCTTCCAGCACGTAGCGGTCACCCACGGCGGTTTCCCTGACCTCGATGCCCTGCTCCTGCATCGCCAGCTTCAGACCCAGGTTCGACATCACGGTGGCCACCAGGGTGTTGAAGCGGAGATCGTTTTCTTCCTTCATGCCTACGGCGAGCAGCGCCATGATCTGGTCACCGTCCACGACGTTGCCTTCGGCATCCACGGCTAGGCAGCGGTCAGCGTCACCATCGTGCGCGAGGCCCAGATCGGCGCCGTGCTCGACGACGGCCTCCTGTGTCTTCTCAATGTGCGTCGAACCGCAATCCTCATTGATGTTGAAGGCGTTGGGCTTGTTGTGAATGGCAATGACCTCAGCGCCCGCAGCCTCATAGGCCTGCGGTGCAACCTTGGAAGCCGCACCATTTGCAGTGTCGACGACAACCTTGATGCCGCTGAGATCAGTGGTGACGACCTCCGCCAAGTGCTTGAGGTAGCGCTCGCGGCCGTCGGGAGCCTCCGAAATAATACGACCAATCTTGGTCGCAGTCGGACCATCTTCAGTGAGATTGTCCATAGCAGCCTGGATGCGGTCTTCGACCTCATCCGGCAACTTCTTGCCGCCGGCGGAGAAGAACTTGATGCCATTGTCCGGCATCGGGTTATGGGAAGCTGAGATCATCACGCCGAGATCTGCCCCAAAATCATCGGTAAGGAACGCAATAGCCGGGGTAGGCAGCACACCGACACGCACGACGTCGACGCCGCGCGATGCCAAGCCCGAAGCAATCGCTGCATCCAACATCTCACCCGACACACGCGGGTCACGCCCGATAATCGCCAGAGGGCGGCGCTCATAGGACTCACGGTCGGAAGTAAAAACCTCCGCCGCGGCCTGGCCTAAGCGCAGCGCGAGAATCGGTGTGAGCTTCTTATTCGCGAGACCGCGAACTCCATCGGTTCCAAAAAGTCGAGTCATAATTGTTCATTATGCACGGTACGCACCACCTTTTGCATGTTGGGGACGCTCCTCAGCAAGCCGCAACCTTCGGTTCCTCGTTGCAGAATCCCGTCCAGTGTTCTCCAAGCTCGTGTATCTAAGTCGCACTGACGCCGGGCTGATGTGAAACGATTAACAATGCGACACCTCATTCTTGTGTCATAGAGAGGAATACCCGTGAAGGATTCACACATAGCAGGCGATCAACCGCCTGCAACTACGTCAAGCAGAACAAGGAGCGCGATCGCTAAAGCCGCATCGGGTGAGCGCTCGATCCACCCCGCGCTCATTCCTGGCGTCAGCGTTGAGGACACCCGCGCCGATTTCAAGACAAACAAAACGGTCTTCGCCGTCGCTTTGGCCGCAACGATTGGCATCATTATCTGGTCAGTCATTGCACCAGATAATCTGGCCGCTACGGGAAGCAACCTGCAGTCGTGGGTCGTGCAGAATTTTGGGTGGCTGTTCACCATCGTCATGATCGCAGCAACCATATTTCTGCTGTCGATTGCGATTGCCCCGACGGGAAAGATCAAACTCGGTTCTGATGATTCGGAGCCTGACTTTTCTCGTTCTTCATGGATCGCCATGTTGTTCGCAGCCGGACTGGGAATCGGTCTGGTCTTCTATGGGCCAATGGAACCGCTTTCCCACTTTTTAACTCCACCTCCCTACCTTTCTGATGTGGAACCCGCCAGCGAGGCAGCGGTCCTTCCGGCCTTCACACAAGCAATCCTCCACCAAGCCACCTTGCCGTGGATGGTCTACGCTCTTGTCGGCGGCTCACTTGCTTATGCTGCATACCGCCGCGGACGCCTTCCCCTCATTTCCTCACTTTTCGAGCCCCTGGCCCCTGACTCCAATAACCGAGCAGTGGGCAAAGTCGTCGACATCTTTTCAGTCCTTGTAACGCTGTTCGGCACCGCCACCTCCCTCGGTATCGGTGCACTGCAGATTCGCACGGGAACATCGATCATCACCGGAAAGCCACTTGAAGGCGATGGCACCATCATTGCCATCATTACGATCCTCACCGTCGTCTTCATTTTCTCGGCCATGTCCGGAATCCAACGCGGAATCCGCATTCTTTCGAATATCAACATGGGCCTCGTCGTCGGTTTAGGGTTGTTTGTCCTCCTTACTGGACCGACGCTATACATCCTGGATTTGATCCCCGCATCGATACTGCAATTCTTCAATAACTTTGCGGACATGATGTCCGTAGCACCCTCGCAGGGCGAGATCGAGAAGGAATTCGTTACTGCGTGGACCATGCTCTACTGGGCGTGGTGGATTTCTTGGTCGCCTTTCGTCGGTATGTTCATCGCAAAGATCTCGCGCGGCCGCACTATCCGTGAGTTTGTTCTCGTCATCATGCTCGTCCCGACGTCCCTTTCTCTGCTGTGGTACGTAATCTTTGGCGCCACCGCTATCAAGACTCATCTCGACGGGAATGGAATCGAAATTATTGATTCTGGTGAGAACGTCATGTTCGACGTCATGAGGACTCTGCCGCTGTCTAGCATCAGCACCGTCGCTGTCCTCATCGCCGTGATTGTCTTCTTCAATACCGCAGCTGATTCTGCAACAAACGTTATGGGCTCTATGTCCCAATCCGGCCGCCCAGTTCCTTCACGTCCGATTTCCGTCATGTGGGGAGCGGCACTCGGAGGAATCTCTCTGGCGCTGCTGTTGATTGCCGGCGAAGATGCTCTCAGCGGTTTGCAGTCAATAATGGTGTCGTGCTCGCTGCCTTTTGCCTTCATCCTCATCGGAGTCATGGTCGCCTGGGGCAAAGACCTCATACGAGATCCTCTCATCATGCGCAAGAACTACGCATACGCCGCCATTGCTCGTGGTGTCGAACACGGCCTGCAGGAGCACAACGGTGACTTCATCTTCGGCTCTTCGGCGGTTCCAGAAAGCCAAGGTGCGGGAGCAGACATTGAAAGCGATGATCCTTATCTCCACGAGTGGTACACCGAATCGGCAACGGATGAATACCTTGCGGACCAAGCTCGGACACGTGACCAACAGCGAGCAGAACTTGAACACTTTACAGAGAGCCAAGAAAAGGATTCACAGGACGACCATTAGCCTCGTCGAGTGATTCTCTGCCACCCCCGCCTGCGCCTCACACCACATCTAAGGTTGCGAGGGGCGGCGGGGTTTCTTGTGTGCACGCAGCGCCTCAGACACCTCAGCACTGCCATACATGGCAAAAGCCGCCGCCTCCACGAAAGGGAAGCAGCGGCTTTCGAAAAATGCAGTAAGCGAAGATTAACGCTTGGAGTACTGCGGGGCACGACGTGCCTTGTGCAGACCAGCCTTCTTGCGCTCCACGGCACGAGCATCACGGGTGAGCAGGCCAGCCTTCTTGAGGGCCTGGCGGTCAGCCGGGTTGTAGATGTTCAGTGCGCGGGCGATAGCCAGGCGCAGAGCGCCGGCCTGACCGGTCGGGCCACCACCGTTGACGGTGACCTTGATGTCGAACTGACCCTCGCGCTCGAGGATGGTCAGCGGCAGCAGGATGTCCTGCTGGTGCAGCTTGTTCGGGAAGTACTCGTCAAAGGCGCGGCCGTTGACGGAGATGTTGCCGGAACCAGCAACGAGGCGAACGCGAGCGATGGCGCGCTTACGGCGACCAACGGTCTGGATCGGGCCCTCGTGGATAGCCGGGGCAGCGGTCTCAACCTCAGCCTCGGTATCGGTTGCCAGGGAATCACCGATGGTGTTGGTGAACTCCTCGGTAGCGGCGGTTGCTGCAGCGATGTCGGCAGCGTCGGCTACATTGTTGTCGATGTTCTGCTCGGTCATTACTGTGCCACCTGCTTAAACTCAAAGGTTTCCGGCTTCTGGCCGGCGTACGGGTGCTCCTCGCCCACGAAAACGTGCAGCTTCTTGATGGAGGCGTTGGAAAGCTTGTTGTGCGGCATCATGCCCTTTACAGCTTCCTCGATAACGCGGACCGGGTTGGCGTCCAGGGACTGACCAAGGGTCATGGACTTCAGACCGCCCGGGTAACCGGAGTGGCGGTAGCGCATCTCGCGCTCGCGCTTGTTGGAGGAAATGTGGATCTTGTCCGCATTCAGGATGATGATGTGGTCGCCGCAATCAACGTTCGGTGCGTACTGGGGCTTGTGCTTGCCGCGCAGCATGTCAGCCACGGTGGAAGCGAGCTTGCCCAGAACCACGTCGGTAGCGTCGATGACGTACCACTTGCGGGTGATGTCACCGCTCTTCGGGTGGAAAGTAGACAAAATGACTCCTTGAAAGTCTGTCTCGGAACTGCCGGCCATCGCTATGTAAGCCCCTACGCGGTACATACAGCGGCCGGTGGAGACCTGCAGCACGCGCGCACCAACGTTCAACGAGGGTGCGGACACATAGGTGTTTCACTTTAGTACGCAGCGGATCAAAAACCCAAAACGCCGATATCGCCCCTCACCAACGCCTCCATCTCAGCTAATTCGGGGTGGGGGTTCGAGACAGAAACGTTGATGAGAAGCGATACCGGCGCCTTTTACTGAGTGGGCGGAGGGTGGTGTGGGTCAAGGTGGCGCGTCCAGCTCTTCCATTCTCTGCGCCACTCCCCTAGCCTCCGCGCCTTCCTCCCTCCCGCTCACTGCTCATGGTGGTGAATGGTCAGGCAGAAAGTGTCCGCACACCCAGCTCAAGACTTACAGTCGGAGTGGTTTAGCCCCAGCTAGCGGCAGCGCGACGGTTAACGTCGCTCATATTGTCATTGCCCTGAGAAACCGTGGTGGAGATGGTCGCCAGCACCGTATTGAGCTCGGCGGCTGCCTTGTCCCACTTGGCCTGCGCCGCGTTATATGCGGCAGCGGATTCTCCTTCCCACGTCGATACCATCGGCTGCAGGGTGGACTTGAGGTCACCGAGGAGCCCGTTGATGCGGCCGGAGGTGGAGTTGATGTCGGCGGCGGCACCGGCGATGGCGCCAAACTGATACTTGATTCCAGACATTGCGTGTTCCTTCTCTTCTGTGTTCGTGCGTGATTCAGCGTGTGCAGTAGTCAGTGAAAGCAGCTCGTGTTTAGAGGGCCAGGCCCGCGCCGCCAACGTTCTCGAAAGACTGGGCGTTATCAGCCTCGACCGAATCAAAGTTGCGGGCGTTGTCCCTGATGTTCTCGCTGATGGCGGTCAGCGCCTCACGCAACTGCTGCGCGGAGGAGTTATAGCGCTGCATTAGGTTGTCAAAGGAAACTTGCGCGCGGCCTGCCCAGCTGCCACGGACGGAGTCCACAACACCTTGCAGGCGGGTGAGTTCCCCCTGTACCTCGTCGTTGGTGGAGTCGACGCGGCCAGCGGTGGCCACCATTACGTCGGCTTCTGTGCGGAACGTTTGAGTCATGTCCTTCTCTTTCTGTCTTGTTCCCTACCTTGGGGCGTATCCCTTATTCCTAGGGATTGGTGTGTGTTTCTTTCCCCCGAGAAGCACCCTGTGTCCTTCTCACCCTTATTGGACTGAGCTAGTGGCTCATCGGTTCCCGCTATTTTTCAGATTCTTTGAGATTCGCAGAACTTTCCCGCTTAGTCCTTCTTGACCAGCGATTCTTCCGCCATTCGGCAGGCAGCCTTCTGCACTACATTGGGCTCAAACTTGGTGTGACAGCCCACGGATATCTGATGGCCCTTGTCTTCCCACATCATCCACGTCACCCGGGAGCCGTCACCGGGGTCCTCGATATAAGTCAACCGCCCAGACTCCTCTACCGGATCACGGAGGGCCGGGTCGGATTCAATCTGCTCTTTGATCTCTGCGAACAAAACGTCGACAGGCACATTGAAAAGTGGATCAGCAGCCAAGAGGATGCGCAGGTTGGGGTCGTCACCGGCAGCGGTGACCAGACCATCCTCCACGCTGGTGCGGAATCCTTGAGGAAGCACCAGGGACATTCCCTCCACATCGATGGCCTGCTGACCGGGTCGCAGCTGCCTGCTTCCGGATTCCTCAGCTCCGGTCCCCTCAGCAGAGCTCTCGGGCTGTGCTTCCGTGTCGGGATTCGGGGCCGTGCCCGAAGAGCCGGAGGCGGCGGATGCCCCTTCAACTGCCTGATCAGGAGTCGACGCTGCCACAGCCGCATCCTTGCGACCGACAGTCCACCACGACACCCCGGCCACTACGAGCACCATGACCGCGATAGCAATGTAGAAAGGATCGATACCTCCCAACAAAGCAGACCAACGCGATGGCGCCGCACGGTGCGAACGCCCGCGGCGGCCAGGCCGGGACAGCACGGCAGTCGCCGCGTCCTCATCCCCAAGGTCCTCGTGCTGCGTGCCCACGACCAAACAGGAAGAAGACGGTGCAGCACTAGCCGCAACAGACACGGACGGCGGCGATGGTTCTGGTTCCTGCACGGTCGCACCCGCGCCAGCGAGCTGACGGCGCAGAATACTCACGGCTTCGACGCTGACCTCCGTTCCGGAGGGATCCGCCACCACATCAACGTTGATATCCGGCCATTCCGCCCCGCAGACCTTTTCGGCTTGGTCGAGGACTGCCTCCAGCGCCCAGCCTTCGACAATTCCAGTGCCGGGCAGGTCATAGCGATAGATCGTCTCTGGGCCTTCATAAATCGTGGCGGCATCGAGCACCGTAATAACTAGCGTGGTCTCAGGCGCGGTTGTCGGGGTTCGCAGTGTATGCGTCGTGGTCATTGGTTCTCTCCCTTGTTGCTTGTGGTCTGTAGTGAGGTATGTGAACTATCGGCGCTTGGCACATAGACCTGCGCCAAGCCTTGGGATACGCCGCGGACGACCCATTGGCCGCGGCCGGGCGGCAATGTCGTCGGTTTGATGCCGAAGATGGCGCCTTCGTCACGGTCAGCGTCGAGAAGCAGCAGCGCCGGCTGCAGGTCCCGCACCGCCGAGAGGAACTGCCCAAACATCGCGCGCCCAATGCCGCCTGCTTTGCGCGCGAGCACCAGGTGCAACCCCACATCGCGGGCGTGCGGGAGGAGCTCCAGCAGAGGTGCTAGCGCTATCTCGCTGACGAGGTCGAGGTCATCGATGACAAGGTAAATATCTGGGCCCTGCCACCAGCTCCGCGCAGCGAGCTGGGCAGGGGTGACGTCGGCGCCGGGGAGGCGCTGCTCTAGGGTGCGCACCGTATCGAGAATGGCTTGGGTGGCCGCGCTTGCCGACGCCCCATAGGCCGCAACCATCTCCTCATCCAGCGTCCCCAAATGCGCGCGGCGCTCATCGATGACCACCAGGCGGGCTTCCTCCCGACTCAGCTGGCTGATTCCGGCGAGAATCACGCTGAGAAAATGCGATTTGCCGGAGCCTTGAGAGCCAATGCACACGAGGTGAGGCTGGACGCCCGGATCCCAGTCGAGGACCTCCAGGTCCGGTCCACCAATGCCCCAGGCCACGCCGTCTGATGACGAACCATCTTCCGGCTCAGGCAATTCGGTGAGCACAGCGGGCAGCATCTTCACCGGTGGGACCGGAACAGCATCCGCATGCACGCCACAGATATGAGCGATATCCTGCGGTGAGGTCGCTGCAAAAAGGAGGTTTTCCCCTGCCAAAGTAATCCCTCGCCCGGGTGCTGCCGGCAACTTCTGCTGCGCCTTGCGGTCGATGAGGGAATCCATGGCTTCGCCCAAGCGAAGCTCCAGGCGGGCCGCGATGAGATCCCGAATCGACGGCCGCAAACTGGTCCA
The DNA here is from genome assembly GCF_046895345.1 of Corynebacterium aurimucosum. GTDB lineage: Bacteria > Actinomycetota > Actinomycetes > Mycobacteriales > Mycobacteriaceae > Corynebacterium > Corynebacterium aurimucosum_G. The sequence continues at coordinate 1,767,685 of NZ_CP160096.1, forward strand.
CCGCGCCGCCGCAATCAAGACGTGAACGCGGGCGGAGGCACCGTCAGCAACCAACTGGGTAATCGGCTCAGCTAAGTCCTCAAAGTCTGCCCCGGAGGTACCGATGTGGTGCCAGCCGTCCACGATCAAAAAGGTGTGGCGAGTTTCCGGGCGGCGCACGAGGCCGGCGACTTCATCGACGATGCGCCGCACCTTTTCCGGTTCCTCACGGCCGGCCACCCCAGCTACATGAGGCAAACGGTCCAACACCCGCAGCTGCCCGCCTCCTAGGTCGATGACATAAAAGCGCACCTGGTCCGGCGAATGCCACAGGGCCATACCGGAGGCGATACTGCGCAGCGCCATCGATTTTCCTGACTGCGGTCCGCCGCACAGTGCGAGGTGCCCACCGCCCGTCGTGAAATCCACGAGCAGCGGGTCTTGACGCTGGTGATAAGGGCGATCAATAAGCCCCACCTCCGCGCGTAGCCCGCCGCCTGCGCTGAGTGAATCCGTGCGCAGAGCGGCAACGCTGGATAGCTCCACCACGGGCGGCAAGGGTGGCAACCAGATTCGCCTCGCTGACTGGCCGCGCTGGGAGGCTTCCTCCCGGGCGGCAGCCACCACTGTGTCCAGGAGTGTGCTCGAAGAATCCACGAGCTCCGTATAGTCCGCGTCCTCCTCCGCTGTACGATGCCCACTAAAAAGCTCCACGCGTGCCGAATGCCGCGCATGTTCGGCCACATGATCACGCACTACCCGGCGCGTGACCGGGCCAGAAACATAAGAAGCCTGAAAGCGCGTGGGGGCATCGGCATCCGTTTTGAGGTAGCCGGCTCCCGGCTGGGCGGGGAGGTGATAAGCATCGGGCACGCCGAGGACCTGGCGGGATTCCCCGGCGGAGAAAGTCTTCAACCCAATGCGATAAGACAGGTGTGAGTCCAATCCCCGCAAGCGCCCTTCCTCCAAGCGCTGGGAGGCCAGCAACAGGTGCACGTGCAGCGAGCGGCCGAGCCTTCCCACCGCGACGAAGAGTTCAGCGAAGTCCGGGTGCTGCCCCAACAGCTCCGAAAACTCATCCACCACGATGACCAACGCCGGCAGCGGCCCGTGCTCCGCCACCGCGGCAGCGGAGGCGTTGAATTCGCCCACGTTGGCAAAATTTCCTGCCTTGCGCAGCAGCTCCTGGCGGCGGTTCATCTCGCCGGAGATGGCATCGTACATTCGCTCCACCAGGGTGGATTCTTCTTCCAGGTTGGTAATCACGGCGGAGGTGTGCGGCAGTTCCTCACAGCCCAAGAAGGTGGCGCCACCTTTGAAGTCAACGAGTACGAGGTTGAGTTCCTCCGGGCTGTGCGTGGCGGCCAGCGCTACGACAAGCGTTCGAAGTAATTCCGATTTTCCGCTGCCTGTAGCACCAATGCATAACCCATGCGGCCCCATCCCGCCCTGCGCGGACTCCTTTAGGTCAAGCATCAGAGCGTGCCCAGACTCGTCGACACCGATGGGCACGCACAGCCGCTCAGCAGGGCTGCGCCCCTGCCACATGCCGGAGGCTTGGAGCGCATCTACATCCCGGAAGCCCAGTAACGAGGGCACATCCGCATTGCGGCCGTGCCGCGGCGTGGATGCGACATCGCCACCGAAGGGGCGGTGATAGGGCGCGAGGGTGCGGGCGTGGAGGAGGGCCGTGGGGACGTCGACAAGCGCGCAGCTTCCCAGCTCCTCCTCGCCCGCGGCAGTAACCACGGAGAGCGTGCTTTCCGCCCGCAGGTAGATGCCCTCTTCCTCGGCGCGGCGGCCCAGCGGCGAATGGGGTGTCACCCCCACTGCGATGGTGGTTGTGGGGCTATCCCCCAGCGCGTCACTGTGCAGCACACCAACGCTATGCCCTTGTTCCTCCGTCATGACGCAGATACGAAACTGCGCCTGGTCAGGCTCCTTGGAATGCGGCAGCCACTTCAACCATCCCCATTCCGCACCGTGATACTCAATGCCCACGGTCTCCGGGCCATGCAGCACCGCCAGGTGTAACAGCAGCGCGCGGGCCACCCCAGCGGCGTCTTCACCGGCCAGGCCGACGACGGGAAAGGCCTGCAGCTGGATGATCACCGGCATATCCGCGAGGGTTCCCACCGCACGCACGGTCTGTCGCAGGCTCACCGCGCACACCGGGTCGAGGTCTTCCGCCGCACCCGAATCCGGCACATTAATGGGAGTACACAGGGCCATCGGTCCCGTCCCCACCCGCACTTCCAGGGCATCCGGGGCATCTGCCGTCCGCTCCCACAGCCGCGGGGTGGGGATCAGCGCGCCAAGCTGTTCAGGGTCAGGGTTGCGGTGTTCCTCGTGCGCACGTTGCGCCGCCCCGCGCTCCAGTGCTTCCTCCCGCAGCGCCTTGAGGTGGCGCAAGTAGGTCCGGCGGGTCTCATCCGGATCTTGCCCGCCTGCCTGTGGGTTAAACATCATGGCCATGCTGGCCAACATCATGAGCGGGAACATGAGGCTCATGGGACTGATCCGTCGTGCATCCCCCGCTCCGAGAACCATAAGCGCCACCATGCCCAGCATGGCCGCGATCATCACCAGCGGCATGAGCAGGCGCACGAGCGGCACAGGTTGCGTGCGAGCCGCCTCCGGCACCGCCTCGGCGTCAATGCTGCCCTGCGGCAACGGTGGTGCTGGCTCCCGATAGGCCACCACCCCAGTGCCAACGACGCGTGTAGGTACGCGCATGTCAAAGTCCTTCCCCCCGAAGTACTCCACCGCCTCCTTAAGCGGTGGACAGCGTGCCACCAGTAAGCCACAATGTGAGGCAATGGGCAAGGGGTTGCCCAGAAAAATTTTTCGGGGGAGGTACTTTCCATGACTCGCGCACTTGCGCATTCCATTCACGTCACCGTCCGCATCCATGCAGGACAGACCCGCAAAGAAGCAGATGTATCGCTACCGCTTTCTTCCAGCGTCGGGGAGGTGCTGGGAGAATTGCTCGTGCTTGTCGACGTCCCCCGGCCCCCATCCTCTGGCGCGCCACCACCGCGGCGGGCAAGACCATATCGATGACCACGCCACTCGACCGCACCAATTTGGAAGACGGCTCCATACTGGTGCTCAGCCCAGATGCGCCGACACCGGCGCCTATCGTGCGGGATGCCGCGGAGGCACTCGCTGCCGAGGCCTCGACCACGCAGCTGTCTGGTCTAGCCGAGTTCTGGGGCGTGGCAGGGCTTATCGCCGTCGGAGCCTTGCTCGCCGCCGCCCTATCTCCCTCGATTGGCTGCGCCGCCGCTGCACTCCTCGGCCTCGTGCTCGCGGCGTGGACCCGGCGCGGTTCTCTGCTTGCGACCGCCCACGTTGCTGCTGGTCTGGCGGGGGCGCTGTCCACTGGTTCACCTGTCGCTACTGGCCCAGCCGGAACCGTGATTCCGGCCGCACCACTCGTGGGTGCTGCGGCGGCCGTGGGCGCTGTGGCGGTGCTCTCCCACGTGGTGCGTATTGGCGGATTACGTGCTCGGGCAAGTGCCGCCACGTGGTGCCTGCTCGCGCTCGTCGGTGTGCTTGGCCCCGGCCCGTTGCTTGCCTCCACTGTGGTCTTGCTCGCGGCCTCTCCCCTGCTGACCACGCGGCTTGCTGGCCTCCGAGTGCCGCAACTGCCCACCGCCGGGCAGGACTTGAGCATCTCGGATGAGGATCCCACGGATAACTCACTCAAAGCCCGGCGCGCCGGGCAGGCCTACGAAGGTATAGCGGTGGGCTGCACGCTGGCGGGCATTCCTTCCATCTTTCTCGTCGCGCTCAACGCTCACGCGGACGCAACCGTGGTTGCTTCCCAGGCATTATGCGTGAGCATCGCCGGAGCAGTCATCGTGCATGCGGCACGCCATGCCCGGCCCATTGCGGCGTGGGCACTGGGTATCTATGGCCTGGCCGCGGCTAGTGCCGCGGAGGCGGTACCTCTGCGCGAGTGGCAGCTGCTTAGTGCCCCGACTATGGGAACGTGGGTGCTCAGCGTGATCGCGGGTGTCATCGTGGTGGCCATGCTTTCAGTACCGGTGTGGGCAGGCAAACTACAGCAGATTGAGCCAACTACCATCGTGTGGTTCGAGCGGGCCGAGGCACTCGCGCTCGCCGCTTGCCTGCCGCTCGCCGCGCACCTGGCCGGGCTCTTCGAGTTCATTCGGGGGTTGGGAGCATGACAGCTCTAAACAGAATCAGCGCTGCCAGCACAGCCCTTGGCGCCGTCCTGGCTTGGGGTTCCTGCATGTTGCCCGGGCCGGTAGCTGCTGCCCGCGAACCGGATACCGCCTGTGCAGTAGCCACGCGGGCTCCGGCAGGACCACAGCCCTCGGCGCAGTACTCGGGGTATCGTACGCGGTTGCATTCCTTTGCCACGGGTGCCGGGGTGAAGGTCGCGGTCATCGACACTGGGGTGGCCGCCCACCCACAGCTGCACGTATCACCAGGAGCGGACTTCGTAACCCCGGAGGAACCAGACCCGCTGCGGGATTGTGACCTGCACGGAACGGTGGTGGCCGGCGTCATCGCAGGTAAGGAACTCGGCGTGGCTCCGGATGCGGAAATCTACTCCATCCGGCAGACCAGTTCGCATTACCGGGCTCCAGCAGCAGAGAGCAGTGAAGCTGAACGAGCTGGCTCCGGCACACTGGCCAGCCTGGCTGCCGCCATCGAGGATGCTGTTAACGCAGACGCAAAGGTCATCAACGTCTCCGTGGTCTCCTGCGTTCCGCAGGATGCCGCGGCAAGGGTGGACCGCGCTGGTGTGGATGCGGCGCTTCGCCGTGCAGAAGAGGCTGGGGCGGTGGTCGTGGCGGCGTCGGGAAACGCCACGGCTGGCGGTTGCGAAAAGGATGACGTGGTCTTTCCCGCGGAAGCCGAAACCGTCCTCGCGGTCGGCGCCTTAGCTACGCCGCATGACCTCGCGGAGTACTCCATCGACGCGCCCCTCAGCGCGGAAGGAAGCGTCCCTCTTGCGCTGGAACCCGGCGGCGGCTGGGCCACGGGAAAAGGCGACGCTACCTTTCAAGGCACCTCCTTTGCCGCGCCGCTGGTCAGCGGTACTCTCGCTTTGCTGGTGCAGCGATACCCCGGGGACTCCCCGGCACAGCTGCGCCAGCGCATTATTGATTCGGCCGAACCCGGGCACGGGGTGGTGGATCCCCTCACTGCGGTGACCTATCGGCCCCCGAGCGATTCCCGTAAGGATCGCTCGATAGCGGTCGCACCAGCGGCGGCATCGAAAGACACGTCCTGGTCACAGGTGCGTTTGCTCCTCGGGGCCTTAGGCTTGCTCATCCTCGTGGCGGTTTTCAGTGCTCAGCCTTTAAGGCCTCCGCGCGGCTTAAGGTAGAGCCTTCCGGCAACAGGCGCAGGATCTCCCACGGCACCTGCTCCGGTTCCTCCACGCCCAGCGCTCTCAGCTCCGCGGCACCAGCCAGCTCGTGGCGTCTGCCAGTGGCGGACACCACGTGATAACCGTGCCCGTTATCCACGCCCACGCCAGCTTGGAGTCCGGCGAAACGGTGCGCGGGCGAATCTCCCGGCAGGTCCACCGTGGCCGCCACCGGCCGCAGCGTGCCAGCACCCTGTTCGTGTGTCGCACACAACCAGCCTTGCTCAGGAGACAGGAAGTCCACGCGGGTGGTGGGCAGGTTGAAGGTCGGTGGGACGTCGCCCAGCGCGGCCACCTCTTGTGCCGGTGCGGGCAGGCGCTGAGCGCCCACGCCGACGAGCATCTCCGCCTGGGTGGGCGTGATGGAGAAAACACCCTGCTCCGTGCGCGCCCACAACTGCTCGCCGGTGTCGAGGATCTCAGGCGGCGCGGCTGGAAAGCTCAGCGGCTCCAGCTCTGTGAAGGCGTTGAGCAATTCCACGGGCATGGTCCATACAGCGGTTTCTGCAGTCATCCCCAACGCGCGGCGCAAGACCCTGCCCTGCGTGCTCGTAGCCTCAGGCAACACGACGCGCCCCTGCCCCGTCAGCAGCCACTGCGTTCCCGCGGATTCCACCACGGCGGCGTGCTCCGCATCGAAGGTAGGAACGGCATGGTGCGCCACCACGGTGACGATGCCGACGTGGCTGCTGGACTGCCAATTCTCGCCCTGCGTAGATTCCTCCAAACAGGCCGACCAGTCTGACTCCTCCCCCATCGCCGTGCCCAGGAGGTTAGGCGCATCCGCAATTCCCAGCGGTGTGCCCAGGTGCATCTGCTCCAGGAAGTTTTCGCCGGCGGCCTGCGCTTCGACCGGTTCGTTGGCGATGAGTCTGGCCGAAGCCAGGTTGGCCACCGGATGATAAGTGCCATTCACTAGCGCTAAGAGCTGCCCCTCAGAAGAACGCACCACGGGTGCATCCCCTGGCTGCGGGTCCGGCTGCATCCACGCGATGAGCCCCGATCCGAGACTCAAAAAGGCCACAGCGGCCACCCCGCCGAGCAAGGCGCGACGCCGTCGCTTTAGCGGATCATGAATCATGCGGATATCCCCGAAGACCAGGCCGTGCTCGAGGCGACGCAGTAGAAACTTGTGCCCAGACACCTGGGCCTTGGTAGTAGGCAACGCGCGTGCCATGAGAATCCTCCCCCGAATCAGTGCGCCACCCTCCCACGGCGCAGTATGTTCTAGATTAACCTAACCCGGTATCTTCTGCAGCGCGACGGCTGCGGGTCATCTCCGCGCGCGCGGCTAACTGGTCCGCATCGGGATAGTCCACGCCGACTAGGCTCAAACCCGCTGCCGGGGCGAGGGGAATCTGGGAAGACCTGCTGGTCTCTTTAAGCATCTGGTCTGCGAAATCCACGTCGCGGGAGCCTTCGCCCACCCGCAAGCAGCAGCCTACGAGACAGCGCACCATGGACCAGCAAAAAGCATCGGCGCTCACGTGCGCCTCATAAAGCTGCGGCTCGGCCGGCGTGGAGACATCCCTCCACTCAAAGGCCAGCAGCTCACGGATGGTGGTTGCGTGCGGCTTGGCCTTGCAGAAGGCTACGAAATCGTTGAGGCCTACCAGCCTGTCGGCGGCTGCCTGCATCAGATCCAGGTCCACCGGTTTGAACCAGGTCGCGGTATCGCGAGCGCGGGTCGGCAGTGCCCCGCGCGGATGCGTCGTAATGCGGTAGACATAGTGGCGGCGTAGCGCCGAAAAGCGTGCATCAAAATCGGGCGATACTTCGGTGCAGACGTGCACACGGACGTCGACGGGCAGCAGCTTGGCCAGCCGCCTGACCAGCTTGTGCGGCTGGCCGTCGATGCTCCGTTGGCTCAGCGCCTCACGGGTGGTGTCGAAGTGAGCCACCTGACCGCTGGCATGCACGCCCGCGTCGGTCCGCCCGGCCACGGTGAGCTCCACGGGGTGGCGCAGCACCATGCTCAGTTTCTCCTCCACGGTCTGCTGCACCGTGCGAAGCCCACCTTTCTGCCGAGCCCAACCATGGAAGTCGGTGCCGTCATAGGCCAAGTCCAGTCGCAGGCGAACGCTTTCACTCATGGGGGTTGATGATACCGTGCACCCGAAGCGACGTGCAGACTGCGTCGGTGGTCCGTTTTAACAAATAGTGGCCTGAAAACTGCAATTTTTGGACCCTTATTTGTTAAAACGGTACTTCATCCAGTGCACCTGCGCCGGGGCCCGTAGAAGACGACAGAGGCCCGCGTCCCACCACAGTGGTGAGCGCGGGCCCTTTAAAGACCTAAAGAAGAATTACTTCTCCTCGGTGGTCTCCTCAGCCTCAGCCTCTTCAGCCTTAGCGGACTCAGCCTCGGCCTCTTCAGCCTTAGCTTCCTCGGCCTGCTTGGAGGCAGCAGCGCGGGTAGCGCGGTTAGCCTCGGAGGTCACGGTCTCCTCGAGAACGAGGGAGATCTGGGACATCGGGGCGTTATCGCCGGAGCGGTTCTCCAGCTTGATGATGCGGGTGTAGCCACCCTCACGGTTCTCGAACTTCGGTGCCAGCTCATCAAAGAGGTAGGCAACAACATCCTTGTGCGGGATGAGCTTGAGAACTGCGCGACGGTCAGCAACGGTGCCGGCCTTCGCCTTGGTGATGATCTTCTCGATGTACGGACGAAGAACCTTCGCCTTGGCATCGGTGGTCTTGATTGCGCCGTGCTCGATCAGGCTCGCAGCCATGTTGCTCAGCAGGTGCTTCTGCTGGCTGGCGGAGCCGCCGAGACGCGGACCCTTCTTGGGGGTAGGCATTATGTACTCCTCGTGTGCGGATTAATTGAGCGCGCGACGGGCGCAAAAGTCGCGCCGTCACGATGCAGTGGAATTCTTTACTCGGAATCGTCGGAAGCCGGATCCTTGAAGTCACCGGTTTCTGCGTCGTAGCCTTCCAGCTGGGTCGGGTCGAAGTCCTCAGGAGTGTCCTTGAGGGCCAGGCCCAGGTTAGCCAGCTTGATCTTTACCTCATTGATCGACTTCTGACCGAAGTTGCGGATATCCAGCAGGTCCGACTCGGTGCACTCAGCGAGCTCACCAACAGTGTGGATTTCCTGACGCTTCAGGCAGTTGTAGGAGCGGACGGAGAAGTTCAGATCCTCGATCGGCATGCTGTAGGCAGCGATGTACTCCGTCTCCTGCGGGGACGGGCCAATCTCAATGCCCTCAGCGGCGGTGTTCAGCTCGCGGGCCAGGCCGAAGAGCTCGACCAGAGTGCCGCCGGCGGAAGCCAGAGCGTCGCGTGCGGAAATCGAGTTCTTGGTCTCGACGTCGATGATCAGCTTGTCAAAGTCGGTACGCTGCTCAACACGAGTAGCTTCAACCTTGTAAGAGACCTTCAGCACCGGGGAGTAAATCTGGTCGACCGGAATGCGGCCGATTTCTCCCGAGGTAGCAGCAGCCGGAACGTAGCCACGGCCGCGCTCGACGACGAGTTCCATCTCCAGCTTGGCGGACTCATTCAGCGATGCAATGTGCAGATCCGAGTTGTGGATCTCGACGCCAGCCGGCGGCTGGATATCGCCTGCAGTGACCTCACCCGGGCCTTCCTTGCTCAGGTACATCACAACCGGCTCGTCGGAGTCGGAGGACAGAACCAAGCCCTTGACGTTCAGGATGATCTCGGAAACGTCTTCCTTCACACCGTTGATGGTGGTGAACTCGTGGAGCACACCGTCAATTTTGATGGAGGTTACTGCCGCGCCCGGGATGGACGAAAGCAGCGTGCGACGAAGCGAGTTGCCAAGGGTGTAACCGAAGCCCGGCTCGAGCGGCTCGATGACGAACTTAGAGCGGGACGAGTCGATGAATTCCTCGGTGAGCTGAGGACGCTGGGAAATAAGCATGGAGTTTCTCCTTGTCGGCGCCCGCTATATGACGCCGGTAGAAGGGGTAAAGATGAAAGTGTCGAAGGATTACTTCGAGTAAAGCTCGACGATGAGCTGCTCCTGCAGCGGGACGTCGATCTGAGCGCGCTCGGGCAGCTGGTGCACGAGGATGCGCAGGGTGTCCGGAACGACCTGCAGCCACGCCGGAACGTTGGCGTCTACCAGGCGGTCCTGAGCCTCTTCGAACCATTCCATCTTCTGGGAACGCTCACGAACATCGATGATGTCGTACTGCGTAACGCGGAAGGAAGGTACGTTGATCTTCTTGCCGTTCACGGTGAAGTGACCGTGAGAGACAAGCTGGCGAGCCTGGCGGCGGGTGTTGGCCAGACCGGCGCGGTAGATCACGTTGTCGAGACGGGACTCGAGCAGAACGACGAGGTTGTCACCGGTCTTACCCGGGAGACGGTTAGCCTCGGCGTAGTAGCGACGGAACTGACGCTCCAGCACACCGTAGGTGTACTTGGCCTTCTGCTTCTCCTGGAGCTGCAGCAGGTACTCAGATTCCTTGATGCGGTTACGGCCAGCCTGTCCCGGTGGGTACGGGCGGCGCTCAAATGCCATGTCGCCGCCGACCAGGTCGACGCGCAGACGGCGGGATACGCGGGTAGCGGGGCCAGTATAACGAGCCATTTTCTTACCTCTTCCTTTCCCTTAAACCTTGCGGCGCTTGGTCGGACGGCAGCCGTTGTGCGGCTGTGGGGTGGCATCCGTGATCGAGGAAACCTCGAGGCCTGCAGCCTGCAGGGAACGGATGGCGGTCTCGCGGCCGGAGCCCGGACCCTTGACGAAAACGTCAACCTTCTTCATACCGTGGTCCATGGCCTTGCGGGCCGCGTTCTCTGCAGCCATCTGTGCTGCGAACGGGGTGGACTTACGGGAACCCTTGAAGCCGACGTGGCCGGAGGATGCCCAGGAGATGACAGCACCGTGCGGGTCCGTGATGGACACGATGGTGTTGTTGAAGGTGGACTTGATGTATGCGTGGCCAGCGGCCACGTTCTTCTTTACGACGCGACGACCACCACGGCGCGCGCCGGAACGAGTCTTGGGTGGCATGTTTTACTTCTTCTTTCCTGCGATCGTCTTCTTCGGACCCTTGCGCGTACGAGCGTTGGTCTTGGTGCGCTGACCACGAACGGGCAGGCCACGACGGTGGCGGATGCCCTGGTAGCAACCGATTTCAATCTTGCGACGGATGTCAGCCTGAACCTGGCGGCGGAGGTCACCCTCTACCTTCCAGGTAGCTTCAATGACGTCACGCAGCGCCGACAGCTGATCGTCGTCGAGGTTGTCGGTGCGCAGGTCGGGAGAAATGCCGGTCTTTTCCAGCAGTTCCTTGGCACGGGAAGGCCCGATGCCGTAGATGTAGGTGAGAGCAACCTCCATGCGCTTGTTGCGCGGGAGGTCAACACCAGCTAGACGTGCCATATGGCTAGTCCTTTCGGGTTGTTACGATGGTTTTCTCCTCATCCGCCCCCCGCCACGCATACGCTTCGCCCCGGGCCGTGCCGGGGAACTGTGGGCATGCTTAGCAGCGTGGGCTCAGGCCATCGCAGCCTGAGGTAGAAAGGGACGCACCAAGTGCGTCCCGTGGGTGAGGAGGCTTACTGTCTTTACTTGTAGCGGTAGACGATGCGTCCGCGGGTCAGGTCATAAGGAGACAGCTCCACAACGACGCGGTCCTCCGGGAGGATGCGGATGTAGTGCTGACGCATCTTGCCCGAGATGTGGGCGAGTACCTTGTGTCCGTTGTCGAGTTCGACGCGGAACATTGCGTTGGGCAGGGGTTCGACGATGCGACCCTCAACCTCGATTGCGCCTTCCTTAGCCATAACCTCTACTTTTCTGGTGAAGTGCGTGCCGCGCTTGGCGACGCCCCCACCTGCATGTTTGGTGTCTACTGCCTGGTGCCTCTAGCAGCCACTTCGGCTGCGTACAGACACCAGCACTAAAGCATACGCTGCGAGAACGGGTTTTCCAAATACAAAAGCCTCCCGTCACCACATGGTGCGGGAGGCGGTTGCCATGTTGCGGTGACTCGCTCACCGCTACGTCTTAGTAGATGAAGACCTTCGAGCCCATCGGTACATCATTCCAGTAGCGCACGGCATCCTGGTGGGTCAGGCGCACGCAGCCATTGGACTGGTATGCCGGGGAACCTTCGTGGAAGGCGTGGCCATTGTTGGTGAAGTACATGGCGTAGGGCATCGGGGCGTTGCCGAACTCCCAGGAGATCTCGTCCTTGATCTTGCGGTTGATGTAGAAGGTACCAGCTGGGGTTTCCTCACCCGGCTTGCCGACAGACATGCCCTGAGCGACGTAGGTGACGTTGCCGTTGCCATCCTGCAGCCAGGTACGGCTCCCATCACGGTCCACGCAGATGCGTGCATCTGCCGGGCAAGGACCAACATCGAAGCGCTGTGCCTGACGCTCAGCCTCGGCCTTGCGGGCAGCCTCTTCGGCAGCAGCCTTCTCGCGAGCGATCTGCTCAGCGTGGGCGCGCTCTTCAGCTTCGCGAGCGGCGCGGATCTCAGCATTCTTCTGGTCAATCAGCCCCGGGAAAATCAGCTCAATGGCACCATCGATAACCGGGCGGAGGGCATCAGCCGCCTGCGGGTTAACGCTCTGGAGCGTCTCCAACATCTGGTTGCGGCTATTCCACGCGTTCTCGCGGGTCTGGCCAGCGAACTCATCAAGCTGGGACTGAACGTCGGAAGACAGGGTGTCGATCGAAGGAACCGTCTGTGCGTTAGCGGCCGGAGCCACCGAGAGAGTGGCGGTTACCAGGCCAATTGCGGTGGCGCGACGTAGGGAACGGGCACCAACTAGGGAGCGAATCTTAGACATGGCAAGAAGTATAAACCTTCCTTAGGAGAAATGCCTACCCAGGACACATGTTTTAATAACGCTGAGTCAGGATGCGCGGACCATTCTCCGTGGCCGCCACCGTGTGCTCCCAGTGGGCAGATAGTGAACCGTCGAGCGTCACGACAGTCCAATCATCGTCGAGAACTTCATTGTCCTCGGTCCCCAGGGTCAGCATCGGCTCAATGGCGAGGACGGAGCCCTCCTGGATAATGGGGCCACGTCCCGCCTTACCTTCATTAGCCAGATAAGGCTCTTCGTGCATTTCACGGCCAATGCCGTGGCCACCGTAGCCATCGACGATGAATAGCTCCACGCCGAACTTATCCTCGGCGCGATAGGTAGCCTGCTCGAGGGCTGCGGAGACGTCGGTAAGCCGGTTGCCGGGAACCATGGCCTTGAGGCCTTCGTGGAGGACCCATTCGGTGGCGTCGCTCAGCGCCTGTGCTTCAGGGCTGAGTTTGCCGACACCAAACGTCCACGCACTATCCCCCACCCAGCCGTCGAGCGTGGCGCCGCAGTCGATGGAGACGAGGTCTCCCTCGGCCAGGAGAAGGTCTTTGTGAGGAATACCATGGACAATCACGTCATTGACGGAGGCGCAAATAGACCCTGGAAAGCCGCCATAGCCCTTAAAGGTGGGCACGGCGCCGGCATCCCGAATGGTTTGCTCGGCTACTTCATCGAGTTCGAGCGTACTCACCCCCACTGCCGCGGCGGCCCGCACGGCTTGCAGGGCGCGGCCGACAACTTCTCCGGCCGCCTGCATGGCGTCCAGCTCGCCCGGCGTGCGGGCGGGAATGGTCTTGGTGCGTCGTCGAAAAGCCATGGCTAGGTTGGCAGATTACTTGCCCATTGCCTGAAGGGTGCGCTCGTTGATCTCCTCAACGGTTCCTTCAGCCTTAATGGAGATGATGGCATCGCCGTAGTGCTCGATGAGCGGGAAGGTCTCCTCGCGGTAGACGCCTAGGCGGGTGCGAATGGTTTCCTCTGTGTCGTCCGCGCGGCCGCGAGCAAGCATACGCTCGACCACGACGTCCTCGGATACCTCAAAGTTCAGGACACCATCGAGCTGCAGGCCCTTGTCGGCGAGTAGCTTCTCCAGGATGTCGGCCTGCTCCACGGTGCGTGGGAAGCCGTCGAGAAGGAAGCCGTCCTTGGCGTCATCCTGGTTGAGGCGGTCCTCCACCATGCGAGCCGTAACGTCGGTCGGCACCAGCTTGCCGGCATCAATGTAGGACTTGGCCTCTACGCCGAGCGGGGTGCCCTCACCAATGTTGGCGCGGAAGAGGTCACCGGTGGAGATGTGCGGAACGCCGAGCTTCTCGCTGAGGAGAGCGGCTTGGGTGCCCTTGCCGGCACCGGGAGGGCCAAGGAGTACGTAACGCATTACTTAAGCAGTCCTTCGTAGTTGGATTGTAGGAGCTGGGACTCGATTTGCTTGACCGTGGTCAGGGCCACCGAGACCATAATGAGGATGGCGGTACCACCGAAAGCGGAGGTACCAGCGGCACCAGCGCTGCCGATTCCAAGATCCAGGAGGATATTCGGCAAGACGGCGATAACCGCGAGGTAGATCGAGCCGACGAACAACAGACGGTTCATGACAAAGCCTAGGTACTCGGCGGTCGGTCGGCCCGGGCGAATGCCCGGGATAAATCCACCATACTTCTTCATGTTCTCAGCCTGCTCGGCCGGGTCATATTGAACCGAAACGTAGAAGTAGGAGAAGAAGATGGTGAGCACGAAGTACAGGACGATGTACTGCCAGGAGCTCGGCGACTGCAAGTGCGCGATGACATTGCGCTGCCACCAGTTATCAGACACCCCGGCGGAACCGGAGTTAACGATCTGGGTGATGAGCACCGGCATGTAGATCAGCGAGGAAGCGAAGATGACCGGGATAACGCCAGCCTGGTTGACCTTAAGCGGCAGGTAGGTGGAGGAACCACCATACTGGCGGCGGCCTACCATGCGCTTGGCGTATTGCACCGGAATGCGGCGCTGGCCCTGCTCGATGAAGGTAATGCCCACGACGAGGAAGATGAGACCGGCAAGAACCATGGCGAAGACCAGGCCGCCATTGTTCTGGAGGATGTTAATGCCGTCGGTAGGAAGGCGGGTAGCAATACCGGCGAAAATCATCAGCGACATACCGTTGCCGATGCCCTTCTCAGTAATCAGCTCACCCATCCACATCACGAGGATGGCACCAGAGGTCATGGTGATAACGAGCACGATGAGGGTAAAGAAGTTGCGGTCCTCTGCTAGAACGCGCACGCCTTGTCCTAGAAGCTGCTCGCGGTCCGCCAGCGCCACGATGCCCGAAGACTGCAGTAGCGCTAGTGCCAGGGTGAGATAGCGCGTGTACTGGGTCATCTTGGCCTGACCGGACTGGCCCTCTTTCTTCAGCTGCTCGAAGTGGGGAATCACCACGGTCAGCAGCTGCACAATAATCGACGCCGTAATGTACGGCATGATGCCGATGGCGAAGATGGACAGCTGCAGGAGCGCACCACCGGAGAACAGGTTGATCACCGAATAGAGGTTGCCTGCTTCCTCCGTGAGGTCACGAAGACGGCCGGCGATGGTGGCGTAATCAACGCCCGGCGACGGGATCTGTGCGCCAACGCGGTAGAGGATGATCAACACGAGGGTGAAGATGATCTTCTTACGCAGGTCGGCATCTCTGAAAGCCTGCAAAATGGCGGACACTACTAAATCCTCCTGGCCTACCGCGCTTGTTATGCGGTTCGAATTCGCCGCGCACGGGGGTGGATCTCATCTGTTCCCAAATTTTAAGAGTCTTTTTAAGGTCTCTCATAGGAACGGTTGAACACTTTTGACCCCATCACCCTACCAGCCTCGGCCTCATTCGCCACATTGACCCCGTCCATGCCACGCCGCTGGGTTCGCTATGGTTTTCTCCCTTAGCGCCTTCTACAGATCGGGCCTACCATGGACCCCGTTGCTTTAAGGCAATGTCCTTACAAGATTTTTACATCTTTTCGACCTTTCCGGCGACGCCTGGAGCGTCTCGGAGTATGGCCGTGCTTTATCTGCCAGACGCCGAACCGAAAGAAGTATGTAATTTTATGAGTAAGCGATTCACCCCGATGACCGTAGCTGAGATTATCGATACCTTCGTCCCCAGCCCCAACCCCTTCCGCTGGGAGGCATTCGACGGCTCCTCCACCGGCCCGGCCGATGCGCAGTTCACCGTCAGGATTAACAACCTCCAGGGCTTGGCCTATATCGCTACTCACCCAGGGGACGTCGGGTTCGCCCGCGCCTATGTCACTGATGGCATCACGGTCGAAGGCGAACACCCGGCGCATCCCTATGGCATCTTCGACGCCTTGCATGCGATGTATGACAAGTTCTCCCGCCCGGACGCCAAGACACTGGCCCGGGTAGCCCGCTCCTTAGTCTCGCTGGGTGCCTTCCAAATCCAGCCGGTCCCAGAGGTTGAGCGCGCTTCCTGGCTGCGCCGCAAGCTGCACGAAGGCCTTTCTAAGCATTCCAAGGAGCGCGATGCGGAGGTCATCTCCGATCACTATGACGTGGGCAATGACTTCTACGAGCTTTTCCTCGGCGACTCAATGACATATACCTGCGCCTACTACCCCTCCCCCGACGCCACGCTGGATGAGGCTCAGGAAAACAAGTACCGACTCATCTTCGACAAGCTGCGTCTCAAGGAGGGCGACCGTCACCTCGACGTCGGCTGTGGCTGGGGCGGGATGGTGCGCTACGCCGCCAAGCGCGGCGTGAAGTCACTCGGTGTGACGTTGTCCAAGGAACAGGCTGAATGGGGCCAGGCCAAGATTAAGGAGGAGGGCCTCGAGGGCCTGGCGGAAATCCGCTTCCTGGATTACCGCGACGTCACCGAGGAAGGCTTCGATGCCATCTCCGCCATCGGGCTGCTCGAGCATATCGGTGTCAAGAACTATCCCAGCTTCTTCAGCTTCCTCCACGGAAAGCTCAAGCCGGGTGGATTGATGCTCAACCACTGCATCACTTACCCGGATAACCATAAGACGCCGAAGGGCGGGTTCATCGACCGCTATATCTTCCCCGACGGTGAGCTTTCCGGCTCCGGCACCATCACCAAGTGCATGCAGGATGCCGGATTCGAAGTTGTCCACACCGAATCCCTTCGCTTCGACTACATGCGCACGCTGCGTGATTGGTGCGAGAACCTCAAGGAGAACTGGGAGGCAGCCTGCTCGCTGGTGGGTCTGCCCACCGCGCGCCTGTGGGCCATCTACATGGCCGGATCCGAGTGGGGCTTTGAGCACAACATCATCAACCTGTACCACTTCGTGGGCGTCAAACTGGGTGACGCCGGCTCCCGCGCCGGCGTTCCAGAGCGCCGCTGGTGGGAAGATTCGCGCTTCTAAAGACTTAAGGGAGTTCTATGTTGACTGATCTCATCCGCAATCACCGCAGCGTTGACGCCGTGGAGATCCCTCCGGTGGGGTGGAAGGCGCACCGGGAGGGCGTCGATAAGCTCCTGCGTAGCTTCCACGCCGTGCCGAAGAATAAGCGCGTGCGCCTGGCAAAGAAGACCTCAAACCTCTTCCGCGGGCGCAGCGGTGAGCAAGCGGGGCTGGACGTCTCCGGTCTGGATGGGGTGATTGAGGTTGATCCCATTGCGCAGACCGCCGAGGTCCAGGGCATGTGCACCTACGAGGACCTTGTGGATGCCACCTTGCCGCACGGGCTCATGCCCTTTGTGGTGCCGCAGCTCAAGACCATTACCCTGGGCGGCGCCGTGACGGGCATGGGAGTGGAGTCCACGAGCTTCCGCGATGGACTGCCGCATGAATCCGTTTTGGAGATGGACATCCTCACGGGCACCGGAGATATTGTTACGTGCTCACGCGAAGAGAACGTCGATCTCTTCCGCCTCTTCCCCAACTCCTATGGCTCCTTGGGCTATGCGGTGCGCCTGAAGATTGAGCTGCGCGCGGTCAAGCCCTATGTGGAGCTGCGTCAGGTACGCTTCCACGACTTCGAGTCTTTGGCACGCACGCTTGACGACGTCTCCCGCACCCACTCCTATGACGATGTCGAAGTGCACGGCCTGGATGGCGTGGTCTTCTCACCCGAAGAATCCTATCTGGTCATGGCGCGGTTTACGGATGAGGAGGGGCCGACCTCCGACTACACGCGGGAGAAGATTTTCTACCGCAGCCTTCAGCACGCCCGCGGCATCCGCCGCGACCGCCTCACGGTGCGCGACTATATCTGGCGCTGGGACACGGACTGGTTCTGGTGCTCGCGTGCTTTCGGAGCGCAGAATCCGCGTGTGCGCAAGGTGTGGCCGCGGCAGCTGCGCCGCAGTTCCTTCTACTGGAAGCTCGTGCGCCTGGACCGCAAATACGAGCTGGAGTACAACTTCATCAAGAAGCCGAAGGGCCTGCCCCGCGCCGAGCGCGTGGTGCAGGACATCGAGGTCACACCGGACAATCTGCCGGAGTTCTTGGATTGGTTTTTCCAAGCCTCCGACATCCAACCAGTGTGGCTGTGCCCGATTCGGCTGCGCGAGGGCGTCGAAGACCTCGTTGACGCGGGCACTCTGGCCGCTGATTCCCCGGCTCCGTGGCCGCTGTACCCCCTGCGCCCGGGCCAGACCTGGATCAACGTGGGCTTTTGGTCAGGCGTGGAGGGCAATCACGTCGATCCTTCTGCCCCCGGCAATGGAGCCTTCAATCGCCTCATTGAAAACAAGGTCAGCGAGCTCGGCGGGCATAAGTCGTTGTATTCGGAGGCCTTCTATTCCCCCGAAGAATTTGCCAAGCTCTACGGCGGAAATCTCCCGGAGCGCATCAAGGCTGTCACCGATCCGGATGGCCGCTTCCCCGGCCTCTACGAGAAGACGGTCAACGACGCCTAGCGGCCTCTGTGCCCTACACTGCGCTGAAAACGCCAGAAGCCCTCCCGAAGGCCACCAAAAGGTGGCGCCCCGGGAGGGCGGTGGCTCTCACAGAGCCTGCAAAAGAATTACTTGGTTGCGGTGGCGGTGCCGCCAGCAGCCTCGATCTTCTCAACAGCAGACTTGGAGAACTTGTCAGCGGTGACGTTCAACTTAACGTTGATCTCACCGTTGCCCAGAACCTTGACCGGCTGGTTCTTGCGAACCAGGCCAGCAGCAACGATGTCCGCAACGGTGACGTCGCCACCGTTAGCGAAAGCCTCTGCGAGGTCAGCAACGTTGACTACCTGGTACTCAACGTGGTTCGGGTTCTTGAAGCCCTTGAGCTTCGGCAGACGCATGTGGATCGGCATCTGGCCACCCTCGAAAGCAGCGGAAACCTGCTTACGAGCACCGGTGCCCTTGGTACCGCGACCAGCGGTCTTACCCTTGGATGCCTCACCGCGGCCGACGCGGGTCTTAGGCTTGTTGGAGCCTGCGGCCGGGCGCAGGTCGTGGAGCTTGATGATATCAGCCATGGTTTACTCCCCTGCCACTTCTTCGACGGTGACCAGGTGACGCACCTTGTGAACCATACCGCGGATGATCGGGGTATCCTGCTTCACAACAGAGTGACCGATGCGCTTGAGACCAAGCGACTCCATGTTTGCGCGGTGGTTCGGCTTGGTGCCCACAAGGCCCTTTACCTGAGTAATCTTCAGAGCCATTGCTTATGCCTCCTGACCTGCGCGCTTGCGCAGCATCTGGGCCGGTGCGACCTCCTCGAGGGACTTGCCACGACGTGCGGCAACTTCCTCCGGGCGAACCAGCTGCTTGAGGCCGTCCACGGTAGCGCGGACGACGTTGAGAGCGTTGTCGGAGCCCAGGGACTTCGACAGAATGTCCTGCACGCCAGCGCACTCAAGCACCGGACGAGCAGCACCGCCGGCGATGACACCGGTACCCGGAGCGGCCGGCTTCATCATCACGATGCCAGCTGCGTCGCGACCCTCGACCGGGTGGGTAATGGTGCCAGCAATCATCGGGACGCGGAAGAAGTTCTTGCGAGCCTCTTCTGCACCCTTCTGGATTGCGGCCGGGACTTCCTTGGCCTTGCCGTAGCCGACGCCCACCATACCCTGGCCGTCGCCGACGACGACGAGAGCGGTGAAGGACATGTTGCGGCCACCCTTAACGGTCTTAGCGACGCGGTTGATGGTCACAACGCGCTCGATGTACTTATCGCGCTCGTTGTCCTGGTGGTTGCGGCGGTCGTTACGACGGCCGTTGTTGCGACCCTTGCGGTCGTTGTTGTTCTCGGCGGAGCGTCCGCCGTCACGCTGTTCACGGTCCGACATTAGGCGTTCCTTCCGTTGATGTTTCCGTATGCCTTAATCATTAGAACTGCAGACCACCTTCGCGAGCGGCGTCGGCCAGCGCAGCAACGCGGCCGTGGTACTTGTAGCCTGCACGGTCGAAGACGACCTGCTCGATGCCAGCGGCCTTGGCGCGCTCAGCGATGAGCTGGCCTACCTTGGCAGCCTTGGCCTTCTTATCGCCCTCGAGTGCACGCACGTCGGCTTCCATGGAGGAAGCGGCAACCAGGGTGTGGCCGGCCAGGTCGTCGATGACCTGAACGTGCATGTGGCGGGAGGAGCGGTGAACGACCAGACGCGGTGCCTCAGGGGTGCCGCGGAGGGTCTTACGGATGCGGAAGTGGCGGCGCGCGCGTGCTTCACGACGACGCGAGGAAATGTCCTTGCCAACCGGGGTGCGCTTTGCGTTTTCAGTGTTAGCCATTGCTTACTTACCCGTCTTTCCGACCTTGCGGCGGACCTGCTCGCCGTCGTAGCGAATACCCTTGCCCTTGTAAGGATCGTCCTTACGCAGGCGGCGGATGTACGCGGCGACCTGTCCAACCAGTTGCTTGTCAATACCAGATACGGAGAGCTTGGTTGCGCCATCCACAGCGAAGGTGATGCCCTCCGGAGCCTCGATGAGGATCGGGTGGGAGTAGCCCAGAGAGAACTCCAGGTCCTTACCCTTCTGCTGGACACGGTAACCGACACCGAAGATTTCCATCTTCTTGGTGTAGCCCTCGGTCACGCCAACAACGGCGTTGTTGACCAGGGAGCGGGATAGACCGTGCAGGGCGCGGTTCTTGCGGTCGTCATCCGGACGGGAGACCTTGATCTCGTCGTCCTCGACGGCTGCGGTGATCGGCTCCGGCAGCTCAACCTCGAGGGTGCCCTTGGAACCCTTAACGTTGACAACCTGGCCATTGATGGTGATCTCGACGCCCTTCGGGACGGCGATAGGTGCTAGACCGATACGAGACATGTGTCAATCCTCCCTTACCAGACGTAGGCGAGAACTTCTCCGCCTACACCCTTCTCCTGAGCCTGACGGTCGGTAAGCAGACCCTGAGACGTGGAGATGATAGCCACGCCCAGGCCGCCCAGAACCTGCGGCAGTTCGGTGGACTTTGCGTACACACGCAGACCCGGCTTAGACACGCGACGCAGACCCGAGAGGGAACGCTCACGGTTGTTGTACTTAAGCTCGAGGGACAGCTCGCGGCCCTCGACGGAGTAGTCAGCGATGTAGCCTTCCTGCTTCAAGATCTCAGCGATGTTCGCCTTGAGCTTGGAGGTCGGCATCGACACGACGTCGTGGTGCGCATTAGATGCGTTGCGCACGCGCGACAGCATGTCGGCAATAGGATCAGTCATAGTCATATGAGTGACCTTTAACCTTTCTCGTTGCGGTTCCCGTACTGCTCACCAAAGCGTTTTCCGTGTGATTTCGGGCTACTCACGCTCCCCGCAGTCAATACTGCGAGGCGCTCGCCACCCTTTGATACAGACAACGGTCCGCTATCTACGGCGAGGGGCCTACAACAAAGTAGATGTGTTCAATTCTTCCGGCTTGGCACGTTTCCGCACCTCCTGCACGGTTTCGCGGCGCAGGAGTGGAAAAATGCAAGTCCGTCGGATTACTCTACCCGCTGACATGCAGTTTTCCAAAACGCGTTAGCATAGGAAGCCATGAGAGAAACACCTGATCCGATCCGCACCGCCCATCAGTGGCTGAAGGAGGCTGCCGAGCTGATCGGCGCCTCCCCCGAGGAGGCCACCGCTTTGGTCAAGGAACTTCTCGATCTGACCAAGGACGTTGCACATACCCAGTCCCGGCCCGCCGCTCCCCTGACGGCATACCTGGTGGGTTTGGCCTCCACGGACACCGCGGAAGCCCGCGCCCATATCGCCACCTTGAAGGAGGCGCTTAACCGATGAGCGGGCGCGTCAACGCCACTTTTGCCGTAACGAAGGTGCGCCTCAACGAAGACGGACAGGTCATACAGGTCGATACCCGCGGCGATACCGTCGCCGGCGAGGAGCCCCTGGAGATTCGCGTCGGCGGGCAGACGCTGACCACGACGATGCGTACGCCCGGTCACGACGTCGAGCTGGCGCACGGCTTCCTGCATTCCGAAGGCCACATTGAAGAGGTCAGTGATGTACGGGAGGCCCGCTATTGCGCTGGCTCTTCAGTGGATGGGCGCAACCCTTATAACCTGCTGGATCTAGAGCTCGCTAACCCGCAGGCGCTCTCCCTCGCCGATCTGCGCCTGACCCCCACCACATCCGCCTGCGGCGTGTGCGGCACCTCCTCGATCGAAGCGCTCATGAAGCAGAGCCGTTTTGAGATTCCCCGGGTGCCGGTGGATCCGGGGGTCGTCGCCAAGCTGCCCGAGGCCCTCAAGCGTGAGCAGAAGCAGTTTCGCAAGACCGGCGGCATCCACGCCGCTGGGGCCTTTACTCTTGACGGCGAGCCCGTCGTGGTGCGCGAGGACGTCGGGCGGCACAACGCGGCCGATAAGGTTATTGGTCACCTGCTGATGGAAGGAATGCTGCCCGCCAGCGACCTCATTCTGGTGATGAGCTCGCGGGCGAGCTTCGAGCTGGTTAACAAAGCAGCTATGGCCGGCTTCGGCATGCTCGTCGCGGTTTCCGCTGCTTCCTCCCTGGCGGTCGAGACCGCCCGGGAGACCGGTATGGCGCTCGTTGGCTTTGCCCGCGGGGACCGCTTCAACCTCTATTCGGGCGAGCTTAGTCGCGATACGCTTCCGGGCCGGAGTTAAGCCAGGCGTACACGCCACCAATAAAGAAGCCACCACCAATGAGGTTTCCTACCCACACGATGGACCAGTTAGCCAGCACCGCGCCAAGGGTAAAGCCCTCCGGCAGCGGGCTGGCACAGAAGAAGGTCAAGAGCATGAGGCAGAAGTTCGCAATGACGTGCTCGAGACCCAAACCCACGAAGCAGGCGATAATCGGCACGATGACGAAGAACTTTGACACCACATCTTTGGCAAAGATAGCGCCGACGATGGCCATGTTGACCACGAAGTTAGCCAGGATGGCCTCCACGAACATGCCGCCTGGCCCCTTGGTCAGCTTGCCCATCGATAGCGTGGCGACGAGGTGATCCGGGTCAATACCACCCAGCTTCGCTGACGCTCCCATGGCAACGGCGAAGAGCGCAACGCCCACCAAATTGAAGAGCGTGGTGACTACTAAAAGCCACATTCCCTTACCCCAGCCCACCTGCTTCTTCACGGCGCCATAGACCATGTACATCATGTTGCCGGTGGCCAGGTCCGCGCCCAGAATGACGATGGCAAACAGGCCCAAACCGAAGAGGCAGGCAAAGACCAACGAGCCCATGCCTTCCATATGTTTTTCGACGCCCATTCCCAGCACCGCCGCAAACGCCGTACCGATGGCCAGGTACACGCCCGCCAGGGTGGAGCGGACGGCGAAGCGGGCGAAGGATTCATCAAGCAACGTGACCTTTTTCTTCACCGCGGCTGCCGAAGCATCATTCAGGGACATCTCTTACCTCACTGAGGAACACAGGTTTTTCAGACTCTCGTAGTCTACTCCCCACGTCAGACATACCCATAGCTCAGGGGAGACGACACCCCAAAAAGGGCGCAGACGCAAAAATTCCCTCGGAGCTCCTTCACGGAGTCCCGAGGGAATTATTCAAGCGCTACTTTACTTGAACGGGAAGCCGAGCTCGCGCAGGAGCTTGCGGCCCTCCTCGTCGTTGGTAGCGGAGGTCACGACGGTGATGTCCATACCACGCGGGCGGTCCACCTTGTCGATGTCGATCTCGTAGAACATGGTCTGCTCGCTAAGACCGAAGGTGTAGTTGCCGTGGCCGTCGAACTGCTGGTCGGAGAGACCGCGGAAGTCGCGAATACGCGGCAGCGCGATGGTCAGCAGGCGGTCCAGGAACTCCCACATGCGGTCGCCACGCAGGGTAACGCGGGCGCCGATGGGCATGCCCTCACGGAGCTTGAAGTTAGCGATGGACTTCTTAGCGCGACGCACCTGCGGCTTCTGGCCGGTGATAGCGGTAAGGTCCTCGAGAGCGCCGTTGATCATCTTGGAGTCGCGGGCAGCGTCGCCCACACCCATGTTGACAACAACCTTGGTGACGCCCGGAATCTGCATCACGTTCTCGTACTTGAACTCTTCGTTCAGAGCCTTCTTGATTTCCTCGCGGTAGCGGGTCTTCAGACGCGGAGTGTAGTTCTCGCTCATTTTAGATGTCCTTCCCGTTGCTACGTGCGATGCGGACCTTCTTGCCATTCTCGTCGAAACGGTAGCCCACGCGGGTCGGGTTGCCCTCGGAGTCAACAATCGCAACGTTGGACACGTGGATCGGAGCTTCCTGGGTAACGATTCCGCCGGACTCGGCGCCACGCTCGGTAGCGGAGTTAGCAACGTGCTTCTTAACGCGGTTGACGCCCTCAACGAGGACCTTGTCGCGCTTCGGGTATGCCTCGATGACCTTGCCCTTCGCGCCCTTGTCCGGGCCCGAAATAACGATCACCATATCGCCCTTATGAATCTTCATAAGACTAGATCACCTCCGGTGCGAGAGAAACGATCTTCATGAAGCGCTTGTCACGAAGTTCGCGAGCAACCGGGCCGAAGATGCGGGTACCGCGCGGCTCGTTGTCACCCTTGAGAATAACTGCGGCGTTTTCATCGAATGCGATGTAGGAGCCGTCCGGACGACGGGTCTCCTTCTTGGCGCGTACGATGACGGCCTTGACGATGTCGCCTTCCTTTACGTTGCCGCCCGGGATGGCTTCCTTGACAGTGGCGACGACGATGTCACCAATGCCAGCAAAACGTCGAACGGAGCCGCCGAGAGCACGGATGACGAGAATTTCTCGTGCACCGGAGTTATCGGCGACGCGCAGACGCGATTCTTGCTGAATCACTATGGGTCTCCTGACCTGGATTAACGTGCGTCAAGATTTCCGTCCTTGACACACCTGGTCTACTTGCTTACGTGGCATTGGCTTGTGCGACGAACGCGCTGGTCACAGCGGTCGAAGGGTCTCGGTGTGGCGATTCGGAAACGCATCGCACTGCACCGACCGGCCATATGCAACCCATACATTCAAGCATGCTCGCTGTTGTTTTCCCAAATCACGCGTGTGCACCACGCCGGGCACCGTCCAGTTTCCACCCCTGCCCTTTTAACGCCTTGGCCCGCGATGAAGGTGCTCCCCTACTACCTTTTGAAAATATTCTGGGCGCGAGTTCAGCTGCTCCGGACTAAAACGCAGGACTACAAAGCCCTTATTGAGAATGTCTTGCTGGCGGCGATGTTCAGCGAGAATCACCTCATCAATATCGCGTCGGTATTTCACGTTGCCATCAATTTCGACCACGAGCCACCCGTTTATGACAAGGTCGGCACGATAGTTCTCAATCGCGTACTGCGCTTTCACCCAGTGCAACCCGGGATAGTTGGCGGCGATAATGAGTGCACGAGCGTAGGACTCCCACGGTGACTCCGCGATATTAACGCTGGCCGCAACCGCCTGGCGCGCCGCGGCGACGCCTTTTACTCTTCCCATCGCGCCTAACGTTTCATCAATCCAGAACTTTCCCACGTTTCGCGCCCGCACCGCGTCAACAGCAACAAGGCCTTCCTCGAATCCGTGGAAGCGCGCGATATCCAGCGCTGTTCGCTCCAGCGATGTGACACGAATGCCATGAACAACGGTCTCTTTCCCACGCAGATCCGTGCGGCGGTAGCGCACATTCCGCGACTTAACACGCTGCGGTACCGAATTGGAGGGAAGCGTTGCCTCCCACTCTTGAGGTGGCGCAATAAGGGGAATCCCGTGGATAAGGGCAGCCGACTTCCCCAGGAGAGTCGCCCTAGGCAGGGTAAGCCCCAAGGCATATGCTTTCGCCGCCTGTTGCTGCCAAGGCTTTAACTGCCGCCACTGAACCATCGGCAGTACATAACACCAGGCGAGTCTCGCCACTTTATCTGCATGCACTTTCTTCCACAGTGGATCACTGTTAGGAAGCTTCCGAAGGTCTACAAGATGTTGGTCAAGGTATGTAAAAAGTTGTTCATTGTTCATGCACAACTTTTAACCGATGTCCAGCACCTTCGCCACAGATACAACAGTTCACCACCTTCACTGCGCGGCTCGATAGCGTCCTGCACCTTCGCCACAGCCCCACACCTGGTGCATACATCCAGACCTGGAGGCCGAACGGTGCAGGTGGGCGTCGTCGCGCGGTAACGCAGTGCTTGGCGACGACCTGGGTGAGTCGCCTTCCAGGCCTGGACATATAGATTATCGGCGCTCACTCAAAAGGGCCCCGGGGGTGAATCCCGGGGCCCTGGGCAGAAGGAGTCCTAGGAGTGAGAGGCCTGCACTGCCGTGCTGCCTGTCTCAGCGGCGGGGGCCGGCTTCGGGTCAACGGTGAGCAAGGCATCACCGAAGGTAATGTCCTCGCCCGTGGCATAGGCCGGCAGGACCGGGCCTGTCTTCTTCGAGTTGGACACGACGACCGGCGTGGTCACCGGGTAGTCAGCCGCCTTGATGGCTGCGATGTCAAACTCGCAGAGGAGGTCACCAGCCTTCACCTCATCGCCCTTGGACACGTGCGAGGTGAAGTGCTCGCCCTTCAGGTTCACGGTGTCGAAGCCGATGTGCATAAGAATGTCCACGTTGTTGCCGTCAGTATCCTTACCGCGTACGGCATAGGCGTGCTTGGAAGGGAAGGTGACGGTCACCTTGCCATCAATCGGGGACACAAGGCGCCCCTCCGTCGGCTCGACGGCTGCGCCCGCGCCCAGCTTGCCAGCGGCAAACATCGGGTCCGAGACCGATTCCAGGGCGATAGCTTTTCCAGCCAGCGGGGAGGCCACGCGGAAAGCATTCGGGTCGGCAGTAGCAGCAGGCACCGCGCCGCCCACGCCGGCGCCGGAAGCACCCGTCTCATCAGGGTCGATGGAGCCATTCTTGGAAATGAGGTAGCGGCCATAGACAAAGGCCACGCCGAAAGCGAGGATCAAAGAGGTAAAGGCGCAGATGAAGAACTGCGTGTAATCCTCGGGACGCATGGAGACGAAGCCGATGAAGCCGGCGGCTCCGAGGGCGGTTGCTTTGACGTCGAAAAGCGCAATGAGCGTCGCGGCAATCGCGGAAGCACCCATACCGATGTAGAAGGGCCAGCGCAGTCGCAGGTTCACACCGAAGATGGCGGGCTCGGTAATGCCGAAGAGTGCGGAGACGCCCGAAGCGCCGGACAGGCCCTTGAGCTTCTCAGAACGGGCCAGGAAGTAAACCGCCAAGGCCACGCCACCCTGAGCGATGTTAGCCACGGACGCCACCGCGAAGATGAAGGAGCCGCCCTCGTTCCACAGCATGGTCTCGACCGGCGGGAAGGATTGGTGCAGGCCCGTGATGACAATCGGCGAGTAGAACAGACCGAAGATGAAGCCGCCCACCGGGCCGGCGAAGGTATACAGGTCATTAAGACCCGCGCCGAGCATGTCGCCCGCAGTGCGCAGCACCGGGCCCACCGCGATGAAGGTAATAAAGCCTGTTACCAGCAACGTCAGCAGCGGGGTAAGCAGGAAGTCCACCGTGCCCTTCAGGTGCTTATGCAGGAATTTCTCAATCGTGGCAAGAATCCACGCAATGACCAGAATGGGCAGGATCGAGCCTTGGTAGCCCGCCTGGGCAACGTCAAGGCCGAAGATGTTCCAGTAGGTCATCTCCCCTGCCTCGATGGTGGCGGCCACCTGGTAGCCATTCACCAGGTCCGGCATCACCATCGCCATGGCCATGCCGGCGCCGAGGAACTCGTTACCACCAAAGCGCTTGGTGGCGGTAAAGCCCACCAAGACAGGCAGGAAGGCAAACGGCGCGGAGGCCAAAAGGTTAATGAGCCCAGCAACATCTGCCATGGCCGGGAACATCTCAATAACGGACTGCTCGCCAAACAAACCATTGACGGTCAGGACGTTATTGAGCGCCATGAGCAGACCGCCACCGACCAGAATCGGGATGAGCGGCACGAAGATATCCGCGAGAACCTTGACCGCGCGGGAGAACCAGTTGCCGGAATCGGCGGCGATGTCCTTGAGTTTGTCCGTGGAGACCGCGATGTTCTTGGTGGTTATCTTGTTGAGTTGATCAAAGACGATGTTGACATCGCCCGGGCCGACGATGACCTGGAACATGCCTCCGGCCTCAAAGATGCCCTTGAGCTCCGGATCGTTTTCCAGGGCAGTCTTGTCGACCTTCTTGCTGTCTTTGAGCACCATGCGCAGGCGAGTGGCGCAGTGTGCGAGCGCCACGATGTTGTCTTCGCCGCCGATAGCGGAGAGTATTCGCGCCGCGACCTGTGAGTGATCCATTCCGGCGTGCCTCCTCGGAGAGTGAGATGAATTAAATAGCGTCACCTCCCATTAGACACGTTACCCAACATAAAGCCAAGCATTCGGGCGTAAATATAGGAAGATTCACACCCTAACGGGCTTCCCAGCCGTGCCAGCGAGCGTCGCTGGCGCCAAAGACCGCTGACGCTCCCGCGATCCGCCCATCACCCGCGAAGACCTCCACGGCACATCCATCCGCAATAAGCTCTACGGATCCGGCCGGGCATGGTACGACGCGCTCATCCTCACCCACCGCCAAACGGAGTTCTCCCCCGCCATAGGTGACGCGGAAGACGTCGGCACCGGAGTCGTCGACAAGCACGTACGTTCCCTCGCCGGCCGTCAGCGTGGCTACCGAACCGAACCCCTCCCGCGCCGACTCAGCCGGCATAGCCGGCAGCGACCACAACGGCGCCTGGCGCAACCAGCCATCCTCCAGCCACACGCGCCGCGGCAAGGTGAGCGCGTGGACCCAGCCCTGGGCAACCGTCGGGGTGTCATCCTGCGCGGGCAGCCCCATCCATCCCAGCATGATGGCTTCGCCATCCTTTTCCACCAGCTGCGGCGCATAAAACTGGTGCCCATAATCCAACTCGCTAAAGCCCCGCTCCACGTGGAAGACGGTGCCCTCCAGCCGGCCCACGAGGTAACCGCACTGATCGGAGGAGGCGTAGTGCGTGGTGTCGTCGGCAAGCACCGGCTCAAGACCTTGCGGGCAGATGACCAAGACGTCTTTGTCCTCCCCCGTCGCGCGGTCCCGGAGCGTGAGCAAGTTGGGGCACTCCCACATGTAGCCGCCCGGCACGAGGTCCGGGCTCAGGCCCGGCTGAGCACTCGAGGTATCAAAGGTGATCGCACCTTCAAAGGACCACTGCGCCAAGTCCGTGGACCGGTAGAGCACGGCGTGCCCTGTTTCATCCTCCGCCTGGGCGCCGAGCACCATGCGCCAACCCTGCGCGTCGCGGGTGATCTGGGGATCGCGATAGTGCCCCGTGAAGCCCTCCGCGGGGCCATTGATGAGCGGATTGGCGGAATCGTGCTCATAGAAGCCACCTTCTGGACCACCAGCATCGACGGCACGGACGCGATTCTGCGAGGGTATCCGCACGTCATCGCACTTGAGGTTTCCTGTATAAAACAGCCACACGTCCTCACCGTCAACCACCGCGCCGCCCGAGTAGCAACCATGGGCGTCGTGCTCCCGGATGGGGTACAGCGCGTCCGGGTAGTGTCGCCACGGCTTCGCCTCGCCCAAGGAAGCCACGGCATGCCCCCAGCCCGTCTGCTTAGCCGCGTGCGGGAAGCAGGGGTCATGCTGATAGTAAACATGCAGGTTATCGCCGTCGATGAAGACTCCATTCGGGTCATTGAGACGGCCGGAGGGCGGAGAGAGGTGGAAAAGCGGATGGTAGTTCATGCTCTCGATAGTATGGATTCCATGGACATTATGGTGTGTGGCGAAGGCCTCGTTGACCTCGTTCCGCGCGGACGCGGGCAGCTGGTGGATTTAACACCGGCATTGGGTGGCGGTCCTTTCAACGTCGCGGTTGCGGCGGGGCGCTTGGGCGCTGACGTGGGATTTCAGTCGCGGCTCTCGCGGGATGCATTCGGGCAGGCGCTCATGGAGCGTCTACATAAAGAAGGAGTGGATACTTCGCTCGTGCAGCGGGGTGAGGAACCCACGACGCTGGCGGTCTGCAACATCGGTGAGGACGGCTCAGCCACCTATTCCTTCTACACGGAGGGCACGGCGGACCGCCTAATAGAGCCTGCGCTTGCCGACGTCCCCTGGGCCTGCTTCGGCACCGTCTCCCTCGCCCTCGAACCTGGCGCCTCCCGTTATGCCGCGTTGCTGAAGGACCTTGCCGCGAAGGGCACCAAGGTCGCGCTGGACCCTAATATTCGCCCCTTCTTCGCCACCCCGGAGCACCGCGAGTTCTTGTTGTCTTTGTTGCCGCACGTCACGTTGCTGAAGTTGAGCGAAGAAGAAGTGGAATTCCTGGGCGAAGACGCACTGGCCCAAGTACCCGTCGTGGTAACCACGCGCGGCGCAGAGGGGTTGAGCGTGCGGGCCGGCTCGGTGTCGGTTACTGTGCCGCCCATGACGGTTGAGGTAGCAGACACGATCGGTGCTGGTGACACGGTGATGGCCGCGCTGCTGAGCCGGTTGGTGGGGCGGGATATTCGCGCTTTAGGCGTCGAAGAGTGGCGGGAGATCTTGCACTTTGCGGCAACGGCCGCAGCCATTACGGTGTCCCGCACGGGCGCGCAACCGCCCACGTTTTCTGAAGTGGAGGAGCGCCTATGAGCTACCCAATGCGTGCCGGCGTAGTGCACGGCCTACTCTTGGTGCTGGTGGCCGTGGCCTTTATCCTGCCGGTACTCTTCGGCGCTGCAGCACTACTGCCGGTGCCGCTCGCGGCGTGGGCCTCGGTGGTGCTCGCCGCACTCGCGCTTGTCGACGCCTCCTACCACGCCTTCTCCCCCTCCCAGCGCCCGACCCGCGGTTTGCGAGCCCTTTCGGCTGTCGGGGGCGTCGCGCTCATCGCTGGCTGGTTGGTGTGGCTGCGGATCTATAACACCATCGACCTGGTCAGCGCCATGCCCTACCGTATCGGCACGTTCCTTCTCGCGGTGGGCGCGGTGTTGAGCGCGTTCTGTTTCGCTATTGCACTCACGCACCGGGGCACGCGCTAGGCTCTTGGACGCTTACGCCCCGGGTTCGCGGCCCGATTCAGAGCACGCGTTCCCTAGAGGACTTCGTCTGGGGTGTAGTCCACGTACAGCGCACCCATGGGAACGCTCGCATCGCTTTGCCACCAGCCACGGTCGGGCTCAAAGGGCAAGGTGACGTGCTTGCCCTCGTAGCCTGCCCACGCCCTTTTCTCAACGAGCCCAATGCAATTCTTGCCGGAAAAGGTCAACGTTTTCCGTGACGGGCTGCCACTCTTGTATCCGCTCAAGGTGGTAGGCGCGTCCAAGGCCAAGAACCAGACCTCTGCCGAGGCGTAATCGGACACGACAATCCCTGGCACGCCACCATCGAGGTCGCCTGCTTTGACCTTGTGCACAGTGCCTGACACCGTGGTGGGAGCATCCGCAGGATTGCCCTCACTGGCAACGCGATCCTTCCGGTACTCACACTTTTCGATGCCGCTGGCGACGGAGGTGTCCGCCTCGGCATTGTTTCCATCGGTGGATGCAGATGTCTTCGTGTCCTCGACGGTGCCAGAATTACCGGCACCAGGCGAGTAGCCGGCGGGCAGCGTCGGGTTGGGCCCTGCTGCTTCGATGCTCGGCTGTGGCTGTGCCTCCGATTCCGGATCAGGCTGTGCCGTTGGAACGTCCTCAGCGGATTCGACAGCCGGGGCGTCGGCAGCAACGGGAGCCGGCTCCTCTGCGGCGCAACCGACGAGGGCTGCTACGGAGGAAGCACAAAGAAGCGTAAGCAGAGAGCGAGAGAGCGCGGACATAGAGACATTAGCCTTTCAGGAGATGAACGGCCCTACCCTAGCACGTTCTCGCAGCTCACTCCGCCTAAACGGAGACCACTCCCCCATTAGCCTCGTGCGTGCAGCGCGCCAAGTCCGGGCTGCGAGAGCACATAAAAAATGACCCCCACGTTCACCGTGGGGGTCACTGATATCGAGGAGGGCTAGATATTACTTAGCCTTCTCCACGATCTCGACGAGACGGAAGTGCTTGTCCTTGGACAGCGGGCGAGTCTCGGCGATGAGAACGCGGTCGCCGATGCCGGCGGTCTCGTTCTCGTCGTGCGCCTTAACCTTCTTGTTAGTGCGCATAATCTTGCCGTAGAGGGCGTGCTGCTTGCGGTCCTCGAGCTCGACAACGATGGTCTTATTCATCTTGTCGGAGACAACGATGCCGGTGCGGGTCTTGCGAGCGCCCTTTTCCTTCTTAGTGTTCACGTTTGCCTCACTCATGATTAAGCCTCAGCTCCCGGAGCAACGGACAGGCCCAGCTCACGCTCGCGCAGAACGGTGTAGATGCGGGCGATGTCGCGCTTAACCGTGCCGATGCGGCGGTTGTTGGTCAGCTGGCCAGTGGCCTTCTGGAAGCGAAGGTTGAAGAGCTCTTCCTTCGCATCCTTCAGGCGGTTTTCCAGCTCAGCGTTGTCGAGCTCACGGAACTCGTGGGCGGGGGTACCGGTAGCCATTAGAACTGGTCCTCCTTCTTGATGATGCGGACCTTGCACGGAAGCTTCTGGCCAGCGCGGCGCAGAGCCTCGATGGCGGTAGCTTCGTTCGGGTAGGTCATCTCGAAGAGGATGCGGCCCGGCTTAACGTTGGCAACCCACTTCTCGACGGGACCCTTACCGGAACCCATACGCACGCCGAGCGGCTTCTGGGTCAGGGGGCGGTCCGGGAAGATGTTGATCCACACCTTGCCACCGCGCTTGACGTGGCGGTTGATGGCAATACGTGCGGCCTCAATCTGGCGGTTGGTGATGTACGCCGGCTCAAGAGCCTGGATAGCGTAGTCACCGAAGTTGATGCGGTTACCGCCCTTGGACACACCCGAGCGGCTCGGGCGGTGCTGACGGCGGTACTTAACACGCTTAGGAATCAGCATGGATTAGCCCTCCTGCTTCTGCTGTGCGCGCTGGCGACGCTGGCCACCGCGGCGGGAACGACCATTGCGGTCACGGCCACGGCCCTGCGACGGAGCGTTCAGTTCGGACTCACGCACGCCACCGACGACGTCACCCTTGTAGATCCACACCTTGATGCCGATGCGGCCAAAGGTGGTGTGGGCCTCTGCGGTGCCGTAATCGATTTCGGCGCGAAGGGTGTGTAGCGGAACGCGACCCTCGTGGTAGCGCTCAACGCGGGACATTTCAGCACCACCCAGGCGGCCGGACAGCAAAATCTTGATGCCCTTAACCTGTGGCTGGCGCATAGCGGACTGGATAGCCTTGCGCATTGCACGACGGAATGCGACACGGTTAACCAGCTGCTCCGCGATGGACTGTGCAACCAGGGTGGCGTTGGCGTCGACCTGCTTGACCTCGAGGATGTTGAGGGCAACCATCTTGCCGGTGAGCTTCTCCAGCTCGCGGCGAATGCGGTCAGCCTCAGCGCCGCGGCGGCCAATCACGATGCCCGGGCGGGCGGTGTGAATGTCCACGCGGACGCGGTCGCGGGTGCGCTCGATGACGACGTCGGCGATGCCGGCGCGGTCGAGGCCCTTCTCCAGGTACTCGCGGATCTTGATGTCTTCGGCTACGTAGTTTGCGTAGTCCTTATCGGCGTACCAGTGGGTCTTCCAGTCGGAAGTGATGCCCAAACGTAGGCCGTGAGGATGGATCTTCTGGCCCATTACTTGGCCCCTTCCTTCTGGCTCTCGACAACCACGGTGATGTGGCTGGTGCGCTTACGAATCATGAATGCGCGGCCCTGTGCGCGCGGCTGGAAACGACGCATAGTCGGACCCTCGTTGGCATAAGCCTCGGAGATGACCAAGGTGCGCGGATCCAGACCGAAGTTGTTCTCAGCGTTGGCAGCTGCGGATGCAACAACCTTGGCAACCGGCTCAGCGGCGCCCTGCGGAGCGTACTTCAGGATTGCAAGTGCCTCGGCTACGGACTTACCGCGGACCAAGTCGATGACGCGGCGTGCCTTCATCGGGGTAACGCGGACGTAGCGAGCCGTTGCGGATGCGGAGGTGATGGTGTCACTCATCGCTTATCGACGTCCCTTCTTGTCGTCCTTGACGTGACCCTTAAAGGTCTTGGTGGGTGCGAACTCACCGAGCTTGTGACCAACCATGGAGTCCTCGACGAACACCGGCACATGCTTGCGGCCGTCGTGGACGGCGAAGGTGTGACCGATGAAGTCGGGCAGGATGGTGGAGCGGCGAGACCAGGTCTTGATGACCTGCTTGGTGCCGGCCTCGTTCTGAGCATCAACCTTGTTGAGGAGGTGCTCATCGA
Source organism: Corynebacterium aurimucosum (assembly GCF_046895345.1). Lineage (GTDB taxonomy): Bacteria > Actinomycetota > Actinomycetes > Mycobacteriales > Mycobacteriaceae > Corynebacterium > Corynebacterium aurimucosum_G. The sequence goes on from NZ_CP160096.1 coordinate 1,801,529, forward strand.
CGAACGGGCCCTTCTTAAGGCTGCGTGGCATTGTTTACCTCCTCTTAGCGCTTCTTGTTCGGGCGACGACGGCGCACGATCATGTTGTTCGAGTAACGGTTCGGGTTGCGGGTGCGGCCTTCCTTGTGGCCCCACGGCGACACCGGGTGGCGACCACCCGAGGTCTTACCCTCACCACCACCGTGCGGGTGGTCAACCGGGTTCATAACGACACCGCGGACGGTCGGGCGAACGCCCTTCCAGCGCATACGGCCGGCCTTGCCCCAACGGATGTTCATCTGGTCAGCGTTGCCAACCTCACCGACGGTGGCGCGGCAACGGATGTCGACGCGACGGATCTCGGAGGACGGCATACGCAGGATGGCGTACTTGCCTTCCTTACCCAGCAGCTGGATGGAGGCACCAGCGGAGCGGGCCAGCTTAGCGCCAGCGCCCGGCTTGAGCTCCACAGCGTGGATGGTGGTACCAGTCGGGATGTTGCGCAGCGGCAGGTTGTTGCCAACCTTGATATCTGCGTTCGGACCAGCCTCAACGATGGTGCCCTGCTTCAGGCCCTTCGGGGCGATGATGTAGCGCTTCTCGCCGTCTGCGTAGTGCAGCAGGGCGATGTTAGCGGTACGGTTCGGGTCGTACTCGATGTGTGCGACCTTTGCAGGGATGCCGTCCTTGTCGGTACGACGGAAGTCGATCAGACGGTAACGGCGCTTGTGGCCACCGCCGATGTGGCGGGTGGTGATGCGGCCGTAGTTGTTACGACCACCGGTCTTGCTCAGCGGGCGCAGCAGGGACTTCTCCGGGGTCGAGCGAGTGATTTCCTCGAACTCGGACACGGAGGATGCGCGGCGACCCGGAGTTGTCGGCTTGTACTTACGAATAGCCATAATTCTTCCTTTTCCTTTCGGCTCTTCGGTGGGGCTTAAGCGCCTGCGCCGAAGACGTCGATGGAGTCGCTGCCTTCACGGAGCGTCACGTAGGCGCGCTTGGTGGACTTACGCTGACCGTAGCCGGTGCGGGTGCGCTTGCGCTTGCCTGCACGGTTCACGGTGTTCACGGAAGCAACCTTCACGCCGAAGATCTGCTCGACGGCATCTTTAATCTGGGTCTTGTTGGAGTCCGTGGAGACGTAGAACGTGTAGACGTTCTGCTCCATCAGGCCGTAGGACTTCTCGGACACAACCGGTGCGATGATGACGTCGCGCGGGTTAGCGAGCTTAGCCATTACTTCTCCTCCTTAGCTTCCTCGGCGGCGCCGGTAGCGCGCTCGACGAAGGTGTGCAGAGCCTCAACGGAGAACACAACGTCGTCCGAGTAGAGGACGTCGTAGGTGTTCAGCTGGCCGGCGTCCAGGATCTGGACGTTCGGCAGGTTGTTGGCGCTGCGGCGAGCATTGATGTCCTCGCGGCCGATGACCAGAAGAACATTCTTGCGGTCGGTGAGGCGCTCGATGAAAGCCTTGGCCTGCTTGGTGGACGGGGTCTGGCCCGGGACGAGCTCCTCGATGACGTGGATGCGCTCGTTACGTGCACGGTCAGACAGTGCGCCGTAGAGAGCAGCCTTGATCATGCGCTTCGGGGTGCGCTGGGAGTAGTCACGCGGGACCGGGCCGTGCACGGTGCCACCACCGGTGTAGTGAGGCGCACGGATGGAGCCCTGGCGGGCGCGACCGGTGCCCTTCTGGCGGAACGGCTTGCGACCACCGCCGCGGACCTCGCCGCGAGTCTTGGTCTTGTGGGTACCCTGACGAGCAGCAGCGAGCTGTGCGTTGACAACCTGGTGCATCAAAGCAATGGATGCCTCGGTGTCAAAGAGCTCGGCCGGCAACTCAACGGTGCCGTTGGTCTTACCGTCAGCGGTCTGGACGTCTAGCTTGAGGTTGCTCATGCGTGTGCACCGCCCTTCACTGCGGTCTTAACGGTGACGAGGCCACCGCGCGCACCCGGGATAGCACCCTTGATGAGCAGCAGGTTGGACTCGGCATCAATCTTCTGAATCTTCAGGTTCTGGGTGGTCACGCGGTCCTGGCCCATGCGGCCAGCCATGCGCTTACCCTTGAAGACGCGGCCCGGGAACGAAGCGCCACCAATGCCACCAACGCGGCGGTGAGCAGCCTGGTTACCGTGGGCAGCGCCCTGGCCTGCGAAGCCGTGGCGCTTCATGGCGCCAGCGTAGCCGTGACCCTTGGTGGTGCCGGTAACGTCAACGAAGGTTACGCCCTCGAAGATGTCCACCTTGACCTCCTGGCCGACCTCGTATGCAGAGGTATCGTCCATGCGGATCTCAGCGACGTAACGGCGCGGGGTCACGCCAGCCTTCTTGAAGTGACCGGTTGCAGGCTTGTTGACCTTGCGCGGGTCCTTCTCACCGAAGGCGATCTGGATGGCGTTGTAGCCATCGGTTTCTTTCGTACGGATCTGGGTAACCACGCACGGGCCAGCCTCGACGACGGTCACCGGCACAACGCGGTTCTCCTCGTCGAAGACCTGGGTCATGCCGAGCTTGGTGCCCAGAATTCCCTTGATCTCGTTTTCACTCATTGTTTGTTCTCCACCAAATACGTTGTGTCGATCGCTTACTGGATATTCACGTCGACGCTTGCCGGAAGGTCGATGCGCATAAGAGCGTCAACGGTCTTCGGGGTCGGGTCGAGAATGTCGATGAGGCGCTTGTGAGTGCGCATCTCGAAGTGCTCGCGAGAGTCCTTGTACTTGTGCGGAGAACGAATAACGGCGTATACGTTCTTCTCGGTTGGGAGCGGCACCGGGCCGACAACACGAGCACCCGTACGGGTAACGGTCTCGACGATCTTCTTAGCAGAAGCGTCGATGGCCTCGTGGTCGTAGGCCTTCAGCCGAATGCGGATTTTTTGTCCCGCCACGCTTATCCTCTTCCTCGCTTCCCCACTTTCACATTCCCGGCGTATCCGGGGCGTGAAGCGGTGGGAAATTGCTTCTCGATTTCTCTATAACGTTGTCCGGGCTGGAAGCCATGGCTCAACGCCAGTTGTCTGACTGTCATGACGACCACGAGAGTGACTTAAGGCAAAGCCCAGAGTGCAGTGCTCGTGACGGGGTACAAGACCCGTAGTCAAAGTAAATAGGAAGAAGACTGGGGCGTTAGATCTCAACGATCCGCAACCAAAGTCTTATTCGTATACTGCCGCTGTTTATTTGCCATGCCCCTTCTCCGGTCCATCTTCTCGGGGGTGTCTCTGCTCAAACGCGGACCTAGCCCGATCGGATGACCTTCGCGTGCAGCTCTAGAAGAACCCCACAACAAAGGTGTCATGTTCGCCTTACCAGCAACAACGCCCTACAAGCCAGAGCCTGCGGTTACGTCGCTGTGTTAAAGCAACCCCTGTATTTAAGCACGTAACCTCGCGTTTTCCAAACTTATGAAGAAACAGTGGGTAACATCACGTTTTGGCCAAGGATCAGCTCCCCGCCGCCCCTCATCCCGCATTCGTGGTTAAGCTCGTGACGTAGATACCTACCCAAGTCAACTACACAGTGAGAGGGATTCATCATGGCTGAAAACACCACCCCCAAGGACGTTGCCGAGCAGACCGCCCCGGCGAACGATACGACCCCGGCCCCTGCTCCGGAGCGCAACAAGAACCTGGAGACCGATTTCGGCACCACCCGCATCGATGATGTCGTTGTGTCCAAGATCGCCGGTATCGCTGCCCGCGAGGTTTCCGGCGTCGCCGCTCTCGGCGGCGGTGGCGCCCGCATGATGGGCTCCATCCGCGAATCCTTCGGCGCTTCCGAAGACGTCCGCCAGGGAGTGAGCGTCGAGGTGAACAACGGCACCGCCTCCATTGATATCGCCATCATCGCCGAGTACGGCGTGGCCATCCACGAGCTCGCCGAAGCCATTCGCCGCAACATCATGAATGCGGTCGAGCGCATGACCGGCCTGTCCGTCGACCGCGTCGACGTCGTCGTCCACGACGTCAAGCTACCGAAGGAAGAGGACGAGTCCGCCGAGGCAACCCCGGCGGTTACCCAGGGCCAGGCATAACGTGACCTCAGCCGAGCTCACCCTCCCCCTTGCCACGTCCATAGCGGAGGCAGTGACGGATCTGAGGGGCGTCGCCAAGCTCTCGCCCGGCCGGTTCGGGGAGGTCGCGCTGCTCTTTCCTGGTGAGCGCGTGCACGGCATCCGCCGCCCTAACCCGCAGGATGACACGCACCTGGAGCTGCACATTGTCGTTGATGTCAGCGCAGGAGTGCCACTCGCCGAGCTTGGCGACGTCACCCGCACCACCGTCCGCGCCACCTGGCCCGCAGTGCGCCGCGTAGACGTGGTCTTCGACGACGCGGTCTAAAAGGAACCGACACACAGAACTAAAGGAAAACCATGAAGAACTACACCTCCCTCGGCGTGATTGCCGGCTTGGTTCTGGCCTTTTTCATCTACCTGGGCGTGTGGTACGTCGCGCTCGCGGTCTTGCTTGCCGCGGTCGGCGGCGTCATCGGCGCGCATTTCGACGGCCGCATTGACCTCACCGCGGTGTGGAAGGGCGTGGTCGGCCAGGATAGAGGCCGAGGCTAGTGAGCACCGAATCTACCGGGGTCGCCCTCTTCGGGCGAACCCGCTTTTCCCTGCGCGCGATGGAGAAGGTCATTAACGCCGCCATTGCGAGCGTGCCGGGGACCGCGGCTGTCGACGCCAAATTAGCCGGCCTCGCCGGCCGCGCCTTTCCGCGCGTGATGGCCCAAATGGATCCGGATACGCAGATGGTGGCGGTCGACGTCGACATCGCTGTGTACTGGCCCTCCCCTGTCACCGAGGTGGCAAAGGCAGTCCGCACGGCAATCCGGGAGGCGGTTCGCGATTTCACAGGTTTTCGCACCACTCGCGTCAATGTAACGGTGGGCGGTGCGGTCCCAGGTGAGCGCACAACCGCGCTGACGGTCGAGACACGCGCGCCGCTCTCGGCGCAAATTCCGGCGATTGTTCCGGAGCGCGCTTTGAAGCCGGTGGACGTGAGCCAGCGCGCTGCGGTGCGCCAAGTGTCGCCCCCTGTGCCGGTCCCTGTGCGCACGGTGAGTGTGCCGGAGGCGGTGCGGGTGAGGGGCGTCGGCAAGCCTGCGGACGTTAAGGTGCGGACAGAAGATTTCGGCCCCGGCGAGAATCGCTACGACAAGCTGCGACCCGTTCATACGGCAGAACCCCAGCCATTGCACGCGGTCACGGATCCTGCGCCGCTGCAGGTCCGCTCGGTGCCTGTGCCACGGGAGTTCGAGTTGCGCCACGTCGAAGCGCCTCGCCCGGTTGTACCGCGCGGCGTTTCGGTGCCCCACGCTGCTCCGCTTCGCGTCCCGCATGCCAAGCCACTTGAGCTTCGCCCCATTGCGATCCGGCCCTCAGCCGAGTTCACTCGCCGTGTAGACGTCCCACGTCCAGTACCGCTGCGCGCCATTACCATCCGCGAAGGAGGCCATCATGAGTGATCACTCGCTGCCCGCTGGCTTCGGGCAACGCCCGAAGGCCTCTCCGCCCGCGCGGGGCTGGACCATCATCGTAGGCATCCTTCTCCTCGCCGCCGCCGTGATCCTAGGCCGCGAGGCCTGGGTGATAGGCGCCGACGAGGGAGCGGCCTCGTGGCTGCAGCCCTTCATCGACGTGATGTCCTCGCCGGAGATCCATACATGGATGCTTGTGGCCGGGGGCGTGGCGATCTTCGTCGGGTTGATTCTGTTGTGGGCGGCGTGTGCGCCGCGGAAGACAACACACGTGCGGATTGGCTCCGAGGATGCGTCGATGTGGCTGCGCGCGGTGGATATTGCGCGGGTGGCGTCGGCAACAGCGCGTCGGGTGCCAGGAACGACGGCGGCGCGGAGTCGGGCCAAGATCGCTAAGGAGCGCTCCCGTATCACGGTGACTGCCACGGGTGACGCCGATGATGCGCAGCTCAAGGAGCGCGTGACTGAAGCGGTGACGGCAGCGCTGGCGGCTATCACGCCGGCCCCGGAGGTTACCGTGGTGATTGAGAATGAACAGGAGGATATCGCCAATGTCTAAGACGCTTGCGGGTGTGGACCGCGCGATACTTGCGGTGTTAGGAATCCTGCTCATAGCTTTGGGCGTGTGGCCGATTCTCATTCACTTCGACGTGCCTTTCGCAACGTACTTAGCCACGTGGGTAGACCACGACACCTGGGCTGGCCTGCCGAACCAGTCCTGGTGGCCTTTTGCGCTGGGCTTGGCGACGATCATCTGTGCCCTCACCGGCCTGTGGCTAGTGATCAGCAACCTGCGTCATCACCGCTTTAATGCGATGCCCTCAGAAGAATCGAATGAGGAGGGCGCGATTAAGACGGAGATGCCCGCGATTGCGGGAGCGGTGGCGGATACGCTCGCTGAGGTTGAGGGCGTGGAGAAGGTCTCGCGGCTGGTGGCCTACGACCGCTCGCGGCCGACGCTGCAGTATGAGGTGCTGGTGGATCCCGATACCCCGCTGCTGCGCATCAAAGATGCCATTGAGGTCAATGACCGCGACTTCCGCGCAGCATTCCCGGACGTGGATGTGGATACGCGGTACAAGGTTCACTTCACGAAGGTCCGCAACGCCACCGTCTAGGCCACCGCGTCGGAAATTGGTGTTTCACCCGCCTGTGAGCAGGCTATTTGCTCCTCCGGTTGCGGGGTGCATAGACCTGCTTTAGTCTCTGTGCCCATGGGGGATATCGAAACCTACCTCCGCCTACGCAACTCGGGGATTGCGCTGGTGGAACATATACCTGGCACACCCGATGAGCTCCGCGCGCTCGGCGCGGATCCTGCCGATGCCACCGAGCTTGCCGGCCTACACCAGGTGTACTTCGGCCCCACCCGCTACACCGGCAAACAACGCAAAGCCCGCCAAGCAGCACTCAAACAACGCCACAGCCTCGGCACCCTCACACTCATCGAGTCCTACACCGCACGCGTGAAAAAGACCCTCGATGCCTGGAACCTCCGAGCAAAACTCGCCGCAACACCCGCACACCGCATCCCCACTGTGGCCACCCAACGGCTTAAAGAACTCAAGCGTAAACGAACCGCCAAACCCGGTGTGCGCATCACCTACAGATCCGAAGGCCCCAACACACTCTCCATAACTGATGACGCCACCACGATCGCCAACATGCGCGCAGCCTTAGAGTCCACTAACACCACCGACCTCCTCCAAGCCGCCAACGACATCTTCTTCAACCAAGCAGGCGGTACAAAACCGGCCGTGCGCACCCAAGTCATCATCACATTGAATGAACTCGACCAGATCATCAACGGCGACGGGGACGAAATCGAGCTCAAGCTGACCAACGGCGCACGCATGACCGGCGCCGAGTTTTTAACCCACAAGTTTGCCGAAATAGGCTACGCCACCATCGTCCACCCCATCGAAGGGCCCATCAACACCTGGCGCCTATCCCGTGGAGCAAACCTCAACCAACGCCTTAGCCTGCACGCGGAATTCCACACCTGCTCAAGACCAGGCTGTAATAAACCAGCTGACTACTGCCAAGTGCACCATTTGGTGCCCTGGCAGGCTGGCGGATACACCAACATCAAGAACTTAACTTTCTTGTGTGCTTATCACAACGGTATTAACGACGATGACCCACAAAGACCTACCGGGCGCGGCTACATGTACCGACTCAACACCGGGGTTAGCTTCATCCCACCCTGGGGAACACCGATAACCGCAATGCCGGAATACCAAGAAGCACTAGCCAGACTCAACACCGAACAAGCCTCCACACGAGGAGCTGAAAAGACACAGGCCACAGCCCAAGGAGCTGCAACAACACCGGGCACAGCCAGCCAAAGCCAAGCAGTACCAGAACAGCCACCAGACCCACCACCCGACAGCAGCTAACCCCCCAGCCACCACACACAGCAACAGCAGAAAGGACAGCGCCAACCACCTCATGGCGCCTGATAACGGTTCGCCCCCGTCAGTCGAAGCCACGCTGACGGGGATACCGGCGATCCCTAACAACGATTCAGACGCTTCCCGCTGGGGGTTAAGCCCTTAAAGAGCGAAACCTGCCAACCGGATGAAGGTTTACGGGCACACCGGCGATCCTTCAGACAACACCACCCACAAACCACAACAAGGTACGCAAGAAAACCTGCGAGCCTTATGCCAACGCCACCCGTCATCCAAAGCCAGACTGACCGGCCATCTGGCCATCTTAAGTTCCGCTTCACATGCTGCTGGAGGCAGCAGGAGTAACAGGGGCCCTTAGCTCTTAAAGGCAAACCCGCCAATCACGGCCATCCTCCGAGCAAAGCTCGGCGCACCAGGACTGATTAATGAGCTAGTGAGGAAGGACCACTCCAGGGCTCAGACTCGGCGAGGATGAGCTCCTTGATGACGCCAAACGTGTGCATGGTTCCACGGGAGAGGTGAACGCGGAATGGGCTTCCGGCTTCGCCTTCCTCGATGCGATGCCACGAGAAATCAGTGCGGATGAGCTCCCGGTTTTTGCGCTCGATGATATGCAGACCGTGGTCGAGGAGGATTGTTACCGTATCGGTGCGGATAAACCACACGCGGTCCCCCACGCTGCGGCGCTTCAATCCAGTCAAGCTGCGATGGTCTTCGCGCAGCCGGGTAACAGACTCGATAACACCAAAGCGGTGCTCAAAGCCTTCTGCGTCTGCGAGGACAAGCGGGCGGCCAGGGCCCACCGGACGGAGTGCTGAGACCTGCCACGCCACAGGTTGCCCGCGTTGTCCTTCCTTCGATACCGGCCGTACGACTGCCACGCACGTGGCTCGATGCGGCTGGGAAGTCGAGGCGTTGTCCTCTTGAAACTGGGTTGGGATGCGCTGCTCATCGAGGCACCGTGAGGACTCGGTGGGTGCCTTGTTAACCAGGCCCGCTGGAAGCGCGGTGGGCACATCGGACACCGGGTGCTCTGAGGACTCGGTGGAAGCCTTAACAACAGGGCCATGAGGAGAATAGGTAGGGGCTTTGGGCGTCAAGGTGACGCGATGAGACGGGGTGACGACGAGCCAGAGACCTTCGGTGATCAGGTGGGCGTCGAGAGGCACGAGCGGCGGGTGGACGGCTGCCATGGACTCTAGACGGGCGGTGAGTTCGTCGTCAGGCACGCCCCAGCCATAACCTTCCGCCGCCAGCATTCCGAACAGGGTTCCCAAAGGTAAGTCCGGTTGGCCTTCCCACGCGGCGCGTAGTGCGGCGAGGGTGCGGTCAATGCGGGTGGGGTCAAACATGACTCCTAAGCCTAGTAGGCCCACGATCACCAAAGCCGCCCAACCCCACAAGGGATTGAGCGGCTTGCAGACCTGCTAATCAGGAAGGGACTTAAGCCCTAGCGAGAATTAGTCGAGGATCTTGGTAACGCGGCCAGCGCCGACGGTACGGGAGCCCTCGCGGATAGCGAAGCGCAGGCCCTCGTCCATAGCGACCGGCTGGATGAGCTCTACGGACATCTCAACGTTGTCGCCCGGCATAACCATCTCGGTGCCCTCAGGCAGCTTGATGACGCCGGTAACGTCGGTGGTGCGGAAGTAGAACTGCGGACGGTAGTTGTCCATGAACGGGGTGTGGCGGCCGCCCTCTTCCTTCTTCAGGACGTAGACGGAACCCTCGAACTTGGTGTGCGGGGTGTAAGCGCCCGGCTTGATGCAAACCTGGCCACGCTCAACCTCTTCACGCTTGGTACCACGCAGAAGCAGACCACAGTTGTCGCCAGCCTCGGTGTAGTCCATCATCTTACGGAACATCTCGATACCGGTAACGGTGGTGGACATGGACTTGTCCTTGATACCGATGATCTCGATGTCCTCGTTGACGTTCAGGGAGCCACGCTCAACACGGCCGGTAACAACGGTACCGCGGCCGGTAATGGTGAAGATGTCCTCGATCGGCATCAGGAACGGCTTGTCCAGCTCGCGCTCCGGATCCGGGATGGAGTCGTCGCAAGCCTGCATGAGGTCGATGACGGACTGTACCCACTTCTCTTCGCCCTCAAGAGCCTTCAGAGCGGAGATGTGAACGATCGGAGCTTCCTCGTCGTAGTCCTGCTCAGCGAGCAGCTCGCGGATCTCCATCTCGACGAGCTCGATGATTTCCTCATCGTCAACCATGTCGCACTTGTTCAGTGCAACGAGGATGTACGGAACGCCAACCTGGCGAGCCAGCAGCACGTGCTCACGGGTCTGCGGCATCGGACCATCGGTTGCAGCAACAACCAGGATAGCGCCGTCCATCTGAGCAGCGCCGGTAATCATGTTCTTGATGTAGTCGGCGTGGCCCGGGGCGTCCACGTGTGCGTAGTGGCGCTTCGGGGTGGAGTACTCAACGTGGGAGATGTTGATGGTAATACCGCGCTCCTTCTCCTCAGGAGCCTTGTCGATCATGTCGAAGGCGAAAGCGGTGTTCTCCTCCGGGTAAGCGTCAGCCAGAACCTTGGTGATCGCTGCGGTGGTGGTGGTCTTGCCGTGGTCGACGTGTCCGATGGTGCCGATGTTCACATGCGGCTTCGTACGCTCGAACTTCTCCTTTGCCACTGTTTGTCCTCCTGGACTCTATGGCGGCTACGTATTTCGCAGCCACGTGGTTTGTATTGCCATTGGCACTTCGGGCCGAAGCCCATAAGCGCTAATGACGCTTTCTTACGTGCCAGTTACACGATCCTAGATTTATGCCGCAGTTTTTTCAAACTGCCCAAATAGGAGGTAACCCCGCCCAACACGTGCGGACGTTGACCCTCGACAAGAATCATTTTAAAGGATCCTGGGAGGGTAACGGCCGGCTCAACGCGCACAAAGCTTACGCATTCAGCGGACCGCTACCGCCCCAGCACTGGGGGTTGGTGCCTACTGGCGAAGACTACCAGCCCCCACAGGCAAGGGAATCGATCGGATCCCCTTAAGCCTTAGGCCTTGGAGCCGGTGCGCTCCTCGATGATCTCCTGTGCCACGGAGGACGGAACCTCAGCGTAGGAATCGAAGACCATGGTGAAGTTTGCGCGGCCAGCGGTGGAAGAACGCAGGTCACCGATGTAGCCGAACATCTCGGACAGCGGCACCTTAGCCTTAACCACCTTGGCGCCGGAGCGGTCTTCCATAGCGAAGACCTGGCCACGGCGGGAGGAGATGTCACCGTTAACGGTACCCATGTACTCCTCCGGGGTCACGACCTCAACGGCCATGATCGGCTCAAGCAGAACCGGCTTAGCCTTGGCAACGGCCTCCTTGAGGACCTGGGAGCCAGCGAGCTTGAAGGCCATCTCAGAGGAGTCAACATCGTGGTAAGCGCCATCCTCGAGAGTGGCCTTGATGTTCACCAGCGGGAAGCCAGCAACGAAGCCGTACTGCATAGCATCCTGGATACCCGCGTCGACGGACGGGATGTACTCCTTCGGAACGCGGCCACCGGTGACGGCGTTCTCGAACTTGTAGGTTGCGGACTCGCCCTCTTCCAGCTCCTCCGGATCCGGGTTGTAAGGCTCGATGGTGACGATAACCTTTGCGAACTGGCCGGAACCACCGGTCTGCTTCTTGTGGGTGTAGTCGAGGGACTCGACCTTCTTGCGAATGGTCTCGCGGTAAGCAACCTGCGGGTTACCGATGTTTGCCTCAACCTTGAACTCGCGCTTCATGCGGTCAACCAGAACGTCGAGGTGCAGCTCACCCATGCCGCCGATGACGGTCTGGCCGGACTCCTCGTCGAGGTGGACGGTGAAGGTCGGGTCCTCTTCGGCAAGCTTCTGGATAGCGGTACCCAGCTTCTCCTGGTCAGCCTTGGTCTTCGGCTCGATAGCAACCTGGATAACCGGATCCGGGAAGTCCATGGACTCGAGGATGACCGGGTTGTCCGGGTTACACAGGGTGTCACCGGTGGTGGTTTCCTTCAGGCCGATGAACGCGTAGATGTTACCGGCGTCGGCGTGCTCAACCGGATTCTCCTTGTTCGCGTGCATCTGGAAGAGCTTGCCCACGCGCTCCTTCTTGTTCTTGGTGGAGTTGAGCATGTTCTCGCCCGGGATGGCCTGGCCGGAGTACACGCGCACGTAGGTGAGCTTGCCGAAGAACGGGTGGACAGCGACCTTGAAGGCCAGTGCAGAGAACGGCTCGTCGACGGAGGGCTTACGGGTCATCGGGGTCTCGCCGTCGATTGCGGTGCCCTGGACCTCGCCCACGTCGAGCGGGCTCGGCAGGTAGTCAACCACTGCGTCGAGCAGCGGCTGGACACCCTTGTTACGGTAAGCGGTGCCGCACAGCACCGGGTAGATCTCGGAGTTCACGGTCATCTTGCGGATAGCGCCCTTGATCTCCTCCTTGGTCAGCTCCTCGCCGCCGAAGTACTTCTCCATGAGCTCTTCGTCGGACTCAGCAACGGCCTCGAGCAGCTTCTCGCGGTACTCCTCGGCCTTGTCCTGCAGGTCAGCCGGAATTTCCTCGATGGTCGGCTCAGCACCGGTCTCGACCTTGCCACGCCAGGTGATGGCCTGCATGTCAATGAGGTCGACCACGCCGTCGAAGTCATCCTCAGCGCCGATCGGCAGCTGGAGTACCAACGGCTTCGCGCCGAGGCGGTCGATGATGGTCTGGACGGTGAAGTAGAAGTCAGCGCCCAGCTTGTCCATCTTGTTGACGAAGCAGATACGCGGGACGTCGTACTTAGCAGCCTGGCGCCACACCTGCTCAGACTGCGGCTCCACGCCTTCCTTACCGTCGAAGACAGCAACAGCGCCGTCGAGAACGCGCAGGGAGCGCTCAACCTCAACGGTGAAGTCCACGTGGCCCGGGGTGTCGATGATGTTGATCTGGTTGTTGTTCCAGAAACAGGTCACGGCAGCGGACGTAATGGTGATGCCGCGCTCCTTCTCCTGCTCCATCCAGTCAGTGGTAGCGCCACCATCGTGGGTCTCGCCGACCTTACGGTTGATACCGGTGTAGAAGAGAATGCGCTCGGTGGTAGTGGTCTTACCAGCATCGATGTGCGCCATAATGCCGATGTTACGGACCTTGTTCAGATCCTTAAGCACTTCTTGTGCCACAGTTAATACCCCAACTTAATTGTCGTCGACGTCGACGCCAGTTATGCACTGACGCAACTAAAGGTGACGTCTTCATGGATAGGTCTTGGTCTATTTTGCCACGTCTAGGCTTCTACGTCAGCGTGAGACGTGAAGCCCACGCCATAAAAAATGGCCCGAACAACGCTATTCAAGTTTAGGTTCCGCACTAGCTAGCGTGCGGCGCTCCGCTAAAAGGAGCGAGAACACACGCTGTCAGCGCAGGTAAACGATAATATCGCTGTTCGAGCCATGATGCCGTGTGGCGGGTTATACCGGTGGGATTACCAGCGGTAGTGGGCGAAGGCACGGTTGGCCTCAGCCATCTTGTGAGTATCCTCACGACGCTTGACGGAAGCGCCCAGGCCGTTGGACGCATCGAGGATCTCGTTGGCGAGGCGCTCAATCATGGTGTTCTCACGACGCTGGCGGGTGAAGGTAACCAGCCAACGCAGAGCCAGGGTGTTGGAACGAGCCGGCTTGACCTCAACCGGAACCTGGTAGGTAGCGCCACCCACACGGCGGGAACGAACCTCGAGGTCCGGGCGGATGTTGCCCAGAGCCTTCTCCAGGGTGCCAACCGGGTCGGTACCGGTCTTCTCGCGGCAGACCTCGAGAGCACCGTAGACGATGCGCTCAGCGGTGGACTTCTTGCCGTCACGCAGGATCTTGTTCACGAGCATGGTGACCTGCTCGGAGTTGTAAACCGGGTCCTTAACTACAGGACGCTTCGGTGCAGCATTCTTACGCATTGTTGATTACTGTCCCTTCTTTGCGCCGTAGCGGGAACGAGCCTGCTTACGGTCCTTCACGCCCTGGGTATCCAGTGCGCCGCGGATAATCTTGTAGCGAACACCCGGGAGGTCCTTCACACGACCACCGCGGACGAGCACCATGGAGTGCTCCTGCAGGTTGTGGCCCTCGCCCGGAATGTAGGCGGAAACCTCGATACCGGAGGTCAGGCGCACACGGGCAACCTTACGCAGAGCCGAGTTCGGCTTCTTCGGGGTGGTGGTGTACACGCGGGTGCACACGCCACGGCGCTGCGGGGAGCCCTTCAGGGCGGCCGTAGCAACCTTGGCCTTCTTGTCATGGCGGCCCTTGCGGACCAGCTGCTGAATAGTTGGCATAAATCTAGTCTTTCTCTATGACTTCGGCTTGAACTGACCGCGACATAACGCCCAAACATGCAAAAATAGGGGCTCTTCTCCGGGGCCCTGCCGCATGTCCAGAACGTCTCTCAGTCACAGGATGACTGGGATACCGATCAGACTTTTCATCTCCTATAAAGATGAAACCTTGAACAGACTACCATCACCGCGCTGATCTGCCCAAATCCATGATTTGGCTGCTTGGCTTGGCACTCAAGCTGCAGTGAGTACTAGTGCCACTCCCAGTTCAGGTCCGCCTCCACCGCGCGCTCAGCGAAGTGCTCTTGTTCCTGCTTCTCCCAGGTTTCAAACCACTCTTCATAGCCGGGGTCGCGCTCTAAAGCACGCTCGCGACGCTTCTCGCGTGGGCCGTCGATGCGCACAGTCACCACTGAGCCGCGCTCCTTGGCGGCGTCTACGGTGGCCTCGGTGACAGAACCAACCCCTTCAACGATCAGATCATCGCGCTCATCCAAGCTGGCCCAATCCTTCGGCGCGTTGGCTTCCCAGTCCCAGCGCCAGTACCCCGGGTTATTCTCCCGCAGCACTTGTTCCGCGACCATCTCTGAGCCCTCGTGCAGCCCATGCCAGCCAGGATAGAACTCATCGAGGTGGACAACGCGCCATCCAGTCCGCTCCGCTAGGGCCACGGAGGTCCAGGTCTTGCCGGCACCGGAGGGGCCGTCGATAAGCACGGTGACCGGGCGCATCGGGCGCTTGCGTGCCGCCGCGAGCGACAACACATCATTCAAGAGCCTGTCCATCTCGGCGGCGTTGGTATCGGAAGTTCCCTTACCGCCTTCCCGATGGTCCGTGCGGTCCGTGTCCTGCATGTTGTCTTTCACCACTTCTGGGTATGTCTAGCGTGCAGCTTTGAGAGAGTCATCCTAGAGTCCAAAGAATCTCCAGGACCCACTGAGAACCGAAACTACCACCGGAAGCGCCGCAAGGCCGGTTCCCACCACCATCACCAGCCAGTCCCGGCCGGCGAGACGTGAGGGCCGCGCCCAGGTGCGCTGGCCGCCGCCCGGTGGTGTGCGCCCGAATCCGCGCGCCTCCATCGCCGTGGCTAGCTTGCCACCGCGGCGCAGGGCTATTACCAAGAGACCAAAAGACATTGTCATTAATCTCTTGAGCCTCCCGACGTCCGTCAACCCTCTAGCTCGGCGCGCCATGCCCAACGATTGCCAATCAGATTGAAAAAGTGACACCATCCGCACGCCTGCGACCGCGCCAAGAACAAAGCGCGAAGGTAGCTTTAAAATTTGCGAAAGCGCGTCCCCTAATTCCGTTGGATCGATATCACGGGCTAGGACCACCATGGGCAATGCCACGGCAAAGACACGTAGTGTGATGGCAATCGCCAAGGACAGTGAGTTCTGGGTGACCGCAATAAGCCACCAGCTGAAGTACTTGGCACCACCAGGCTCGCCATAAAACAACATTGAGATGCCGGAAATCGGCGCAACCAGAAGAAGAAACCAGCCGGCTCTAATCAAGCGGAGCCATGAAACTCCACACAGCGGCGCGAATATCACGGTTAACGCTAACGAAACAGCGGCAGAAACCCAGTCTATCGACGCTAGAAGCGGCGTAACCCAAATGAACATCAAGAATATACGGCTTAGCGGGTTCGCCCCATACAAGATATTAGGCACCACGCACCTCAACTCTATGATCACCCAGAGACTGAATGAACAAAGGATCATGGGTGATAGAGGCTATCGTGGTGCCATCGTCTACCATTTGTCGCAGCAGACGCACTAGCTCCACGAAAGTCCGCGGGTCTTGCCCAAAGGTTGGCTCATCCAAAAGCAGCACCTCTGGTGCTGTAACTAGCGCAGTAGCCACCGATAGTCGGCGCTTCTCCCCACCAGAGAGTGTAAACGGATTCGCGTCCAGTAAATGCTCTAACCGTAGTGACTCCACCAACTGCGCGATCCATTTTTCTGGTGCTTTAACGCGCATTACCTGTGGCGCGACGCGAAGCTCCTCAGCCACCGAACGGGTAACAAATTGATGCTCCGGATTTTGAAAGACAAACCCGATACGATCCGCGAGATCCCTCGATTTCCATTGGATCGGTGTTCCCCTAATCCCGCGGCGCACAAAATCAGCAACCCCAATCGAACCCGATTTAGCTGGCAATAATCCAGCCATCGTCATTAACCACGTGGATTTTCCAGATCCATTTGGCCCCGTAACGACGGTAGATGCTCCCGCTGGTAACGAAATCGTACGTGGCGGACCAAAACGAGTGACTAGTCCTGTACTCCACAGCGCAGCCTCCCGCCCCTCCAACTCAGCACCATTCAGTTGGCGGGCCTGTGGCAGCGCTTCTGCTTGACGGCGCTGAGTCACCTCGGCAAAGGACGCATCGGCCACTATGCGCCCGCATTCAAGCTCCACTGCGCGGTCAAGCACCCCCTTCCACACCTCATGCTGGTGTTCTACCACCACGAGAGTCGCTCCGGTTTCTTCCACCAGAGCAGATACTGCACGTACGACATCGTGCGCACCGATCGGATCGAGGTTGGCCGTGGGTTCATCAAGAAGCACCACACCCGCCCCCATTGCAATCACGCCGGCGAGGGCCAAGCGCTGCTTTTGTCCGCCGGATAGCCGCTCCGTCGGGAAATCTAGATCTACGAACGGACCGACCAACTCTTGAGCGGCAGCGACTCGACGCCAAATCTCTTCACGCGGATAAGCAAGGTTCTCACAGCCGAAGGCGATATCATCGCCTACACGGGAGGAAATCACCTGCGAATCTGGATCTTGGAGTACAAGGCCCACCGGGACGGAGTGGCCCGGCTCCTCCACTCGACCAGTGAAGTCTTCCAAGAGAATCTCACCTGCACGGGTTCCCTCCTCTTCCGACCCCAGCACACCTGCCATCGCAGCCAATAAAGTGGACTTCCCCGATCCGGAATCGCCGCACAGGAGCACGCGTTCACCAGGTTCAATAACCAAGTCAATATCCGCCAACGCCGCCCGAACGCGCCCCGCATGGGCCCACCCAAACCCACGAGCAGTTATCTTGGTGGCCCTTCCCGCTAATGCCGAAAAATCAGACAATGCCTCAACACGCCCTAGACGCGTTGCTCACGTCCCACGGCGAAGCGATCCAAGGCCCCAGTCTTAGCCAAAGCCTTGACCACGAAGAACCCGAGCACTCCCGCCAAGATAGCTCCGGAAACACTCAACGTAGTGAAGTAGATTACCTTGAATTCGAATGAGCGCGCCAAATTTCCCGAGGTAAAAAGCTCCAAGACAAATGCTCCCCAACCAGCTCCCACGCCGGCCAAAGCAGATATCCCCAAGCCAAACTTACGATAGAGGAATACCGCTAGAACGATCTCCACGCCTAACCCCTGCGCCAAACCCGAGTAGAGGGTACCAATACCCCACTGGGAACCCAGCACCGCAGAAACGGTCGCAGCCAGCGCCTCTACATAAATGGCTGCTCCCGGCTTGCGAATAATCAGTCCCCCAAGCACACCACCCAACAGCCAAATGCCCGCTGCAAAGCCGCCTAGTCCAGGCGTTACGGCATCCATGACTTCAAACCAGGCATACCCGACAGCATTCCACCCCAAGAAAACAAAGCCACAAGCCACCCCCAGAACGGACGCTACGACGATATCAACTACACGCCAGTTCAAGCTGCGCTTGGCAGCGATGACCGTAGGACTGTTTGCAGTCATTTTTCCTCCCTCTCGCCGGTATTACCCGGATCAGGTTCGACGGTTCGCTATTACTGCGTCTCAGCCCACCATGAGCGAGCACCCGTGCACGACCCCTCCAATGTAGCCCCACCCTCCCACTCCACACAACACAAAAGACTCACATAGTTTTTCCAGTTTCCCTTAACTCAAAACTAAGATAAGATTCTTGCGGCTGAAGGTCCATAATGTGCTCCCCCTAAGTTGAAGCCCACAGCCGTGACACCAGCGCAACGATTGCACTGTCCAATTACTCAAAGAAAGAATTCCCATGAACTCTCCCAAATGGTATAGGCGAAACGGAGGCCGGAAACTTGTTTCTGCACTCACCGCTTTACCGCTGGTAGCAGGTCTGACTATTGTCCCAGCAGCTGCTCAAGATGCACACGAAAGACTTGGAAGCAAGAACCCCACTATCCAGCGTGCACAGTCACAGCTAGGTGCCGAACAGCAGGATGCAACACAGTTCATAGTCCACTGGCAAGAAAGCTCGTCTGCACTTGATGATGCAGAAAAACTCTCCATCCTCAATGACATTTTCAAGGACTTTGGCACAGAGGGTGAAAAACTCCGCGAATCTGCCACTGGCGGCTGGGTTATTTCTTTTTCTACTCCTGTAGAAAGCGAGATGGTCCCAGCTCTACAACAGGAGCTAAAAGCGAAGGACGAGATTGAAGATGCATACATCGATATGCTGATGTCACTCGCAGCGGCTCCCAACGATCCCGATTACGACAAACAGTGGCCCCTACACGCCCACGACCGGCACCCCGCAGGAAGCTACGCTAAAGTCGAGGAGGCGTGGGATCTCGGCTATCTCGGCGACTCTCAGACTATCGCCATTGTCGACTCCGGCATCACCGAGCACCCTGACCTCGATTCAAAAGTTCTTCCCGGATACGACATGATCACCAATGACCGAACCGCTGGTGACACTTCCCCAGGTAGGGACGATGATCCCCGTGATACTGGCGACGGATACGGAGTAGGGTTCTGTCCGAACGATCCCAATAACAGCCGCAACTCTTCCTGGCACGGCACCCATGTCGCCGGTATTGCGGCTGCAGCGACCAACAACGGAACTGGAGTAGCAGGCACCGCACCAAATGCAGGATTACTCCCAGTCCGCACAATGGGCAAATGCGGCGGCTACGCGTCCGATATCGCTGATTCTGTTGTCTGGGCAGTCGGCGGATCAGTCCCAGGAATACCCGATAACCCGAATCCAGCCAAGGTCGTCAACATGTCTATCGCTGGACGCCAGAAATGCGTGCCGGATTACCAAAGAGCTCTAAAACGGCATCCGACAAGGGCGCTATCGTTGTTGTGGCCGCAGGTAATGCCAATACTTGGACCGACGACTATCAACCTGCGAATTGCAATAGCGATGCGCTTGTAGTTGTCGGCGCAACCGGCCCCGAGGGATACCGAGCAGAGTATTCAAACTATGGCGACCACATCACAATCGGTGCCCCCGGAGGTAACTCCGGAATCATCTTCGAGGGAACGACAGGCACCTTAGTCGGGTACGAAGAGCAGAACATGTTCTACTCCACGCTTAACTCCGGCCGAATCAGCGCAGACGCCCCGACCTACGGTTTCGACGAGGGCACATCAATGGCTTCGCCTCTCGTCGCTGGCGTTGTCGCCATGATGAAGGATGCTAATCCTGACCTGACAGGTCCCGAGATTCGAGAAATCTTGCAGTCCACCGCTCAGCCTTATAACCCCGAGCCCCAAGCCATGGGTTCATATTCGCCTTGGAAAACAGAAAAGCACATGGGTCCTGGAATTGTAGACGCCTGTGAGGCGGTTCACGAGGCTGCGGTCCGTGCAGGTAAGAGCCCCAAGGATTGCGGCGATCCGAGTTCCACCACTCCCACGGAGGAAACACCGGAACCATCGGAAGAGACATCGACTTCCGAATCGCCATCGACGATTACCACGACCGTCCCTGCAGTCACTGAGACCGTCACCACTACCACAACCGCGCCAGCTCCGACTTCCACGGTGACAGCAACCAAGACCGCTGCTCAGCCTGTTGACACCACTACGAGCACGGTAAAGAAGACGACTACAACTCAGATAACCGTTTCAGGTACTGAGAAATCCGCCACCGTCACTGTTACCAAGACTGAAGATGGCGAGCCTGAGTCAACGACGATTACGCTAGAGCCAACGACCGAAACGGAAGTTAAACCTGGCGAGCCCACGACTGTGACAGAAGTTTATTCCGCAGCGCCGTCGACTGAATATGTAACCGAGACCGAAGTCGTTACGCCTTCCCCTGAAACAGTAACGACCACTGTGGAGGATGCACCGCAAACCGTTGAAAGTACGACAACAGTAACCCCACTCGTGACGGAAACAACCACGGCAACTCATCAAGAGCCAAAGGTTACAATCACCGAGACAGTTACAGCCACCGAGGTTGTGAACGAGAATCGAGAGACAGTCACAAATGTTTCCACCGTCATGGAAACAACCACTAGGCGAAAGAGCCCTACTGAGACTGTTTCCGTAACTCCGAATCCTGTAACGTCGACAGCAATAGCTGACTACGATAGCAAGCGGGAAATCCAAACTTCCTCGACCGGTAGCTGGCCACTCCTTTTCCTTCTCCCGCTCGGGTTCTTCACCATCCTTAAATCCCTTAACTTGCCTGCGCTTTTGCCCATCATTCCTGGCATGGACGATGTAACAAAGAAGCTGCTTCAGTACGGATTGACTCCCAACTTTGGCAACATCAATAAGTGGTACTCGGAACTTTTCAATTCCCGTTTTAACGATCTGAGTTCCAAAGAGTAAACAGAACCTTTCCACCCAGCTCTCCTAGACATCCCGAAACAGAGCTGGGGGTTCGCAAGAAGGGCGTGCACCGGACCGATCCGATGCACGCCCTTCTTTGGTTCTATGTGAATATGACATTGGGCAAGGTAGCGAGATATTTCTTGCATCTAGCAGACACCCATTTTTAAGTATCTTTAGCAAATAAAAGACGATTTCCCGCGGTGATTCAGCTCAAGTTTCTAAGAATATGTTCCACTTAAGTAGCTGAAAAGCTCGAAAGGTTTCAAGTCTTGGATAGGAACACTCGCCATCACATGCGCGTAATCACCCCTTGCCCGAAAAGCATGCGCAGCAGTCTATAGGCAGGTCACGCACATTCTATACCTCTATAGCCCCCCTTCGGAAAGTAACGCTCCACAGGTCCACCCGTCTTTTAGACACTTCCTACATATCGAGAAAACACTCAGCTTTAATTTACCCTTGCAGCATCCTTAAGGTAAGCTGGACGCGCACCAATTGTGCATTGTAAGGGTATGGCGTCTGCAACGTTCGTGACAAAAGTGGCGTCACACCATATATCAACTAAGACAGGACATGCGAATGCACCATTCCATGAATATGGGCAATAATGCCACGAAACGAGTCTGTGCATCCATCGTGGCCGTTTCCGTTGCATTTGGTTTTGCACGCGTACCAGCAGCCAGTGCGCAGGACACCGGTTCCTTTCCGGTAGAGAAGTATAAGGCAGCGACCTCGGCCAATCTGGCCGATCAGGACGCCCACGGATTCAATGTTCATTTCCAGGAGAAAATGGATCTCCTGACCGAAGAAATGAAGGAACAAGAACTAGATCGACTGATTCGCCAGTACAACGAAGAGACTGGTGAAAATGTTGAATGGTCCAAGAAGCGTGAGATGTGGGACAAGACTTGGGTTATTAACCTAGAGCCAGCAGTCCCAGCGAAGCACGTGCCTAAACTAAGAGGCCTGCTGGAAAGCTCGGCTAGCATCCACGTTGCCAACATTGACGCCTACATGGCGCCTATGGCCGTTCCAAACGATCCTGACTACGACCTACAATGGCCCTTGCACGAAAACAATGCCGCGCCGGCAGGCAGCCACGCCAACGTCGAAAAAGCCTGGGATTTGGGATTCACTGGTAAAGACGTCATCGTTGGTGTCTCCGACTCAGGAATTATCAATCACCCTGAGCTGCCGTCAACAATTGGCCAGCATCAACAGCGACCGTGGCGTACGGATGAAGGAAACCCTGAAGACAAGTTGATCTTGGGTATCGATACCATCCAAGACAGCCGCATCTCGGGCGATTCCCACTTCACTGATCGCAACAATGATAGGGACCTAAACCCCTATGACGACGGCGATTGGTATCCGGACGGCCACTGCGGCACCGGCACACCCGGCAGTCCTACATCTAGTTGGCATGGAACACACGTTGCAGGCATCGCAACCGCCGAACAGAATAACAATGAAGGCGGTTCTGGTGTTGCCCCCGACGCAAAGCTGATGATGGCTCGTTCTCTTGGCAAGTGTGGTGGCCTCACCTCTGATATTGCCGACTCCATTGCATGGCTCGCGGGCGTACAAATGGCAAATATGCCAACGAGTCCCCACCGCGCCGACGTAATTAACCTATCGCTAGGCGGCACCGTTACCCGTCCGGTGTGTGATCCGATGTATCAAAACGCCATTGACGCGGCACGGCGCGAAGGCAGTACCATCATGGTGGCAGCCGGTAACGATACTACGGACACCTCCTATATCACTCCGGCTAACTGCAACGGAGTTATCACCATCGGAGCCACAGGGCCTGAGGGGCACCGCGCAATGTACTCCAATTTCGGAGCCGCAGTCGATCTTGGTTCTCCTGGCGGAAATGCAGCCGCAGTAGTGAATGGCCGCGTTCAGTACAAGCAAGAGAACCAGTTTTGGTCGACGGTGGATGCTGGCCGCCAGTTTCCAACAGGGCCTTCTTACGGATACATGGAAGGCACATCAATGGCCACCCCGTTGGCCTCTGGTGTTGTCGCCATGATGTACGAAGCTAATCCGAACATTGCGCCAGACGACGTCGAGCGAATCCTGAAGGACACCACGCAACCGTATAACCCCGAGCCGAATATTCGGGACACGTACGGCCTGTTCCCCGATGGCCGCAACATGTATGCCCCCGAACGCACTGCAAACGGTATGGGTACGGGCATTATCGATGCTTGTGCTGCCGTATATCAAGCAGCCGTGGAGGCCGGCAACACTCCTGCTACCGACTGCGAAGGCAATACCGAAGAGCCAGCTCCTGTCACGACTACGGTAACGGAAGCTCCGCAAACCACAACGGTTACGGAAACTACCACTGCCGCCCCGACGACGGTCACTACAACCGTTACAACCGATGCTGAGCCCACGACCGAAACCAAGGTCGTCACATCGACGGAAACGACGACTGCCACGACTACTGCTCCGGGTAAAGAGATCACTGTAACGGCTACGACCACCACTACTAAGGCTCCGTCAACGATCACCACCACGTTGCCGCAAAAGACGGAAACGGTAACGAGCACCGCGTCTGCCGAACCAACCACCGTGGTCACCACCGAGCCTGGAGCCACGGAGACCGTTAGGGAAACAACGACTGTTTCGCAAGCACCAAGCACCGTGACTGAAACCGTTAAGGCCCCAGTAGCCACCGAAACCTCGACCGTCACTGAGTCTGCTGCTGCTGAAACTGTTACGGAGACCGTAGAAAAGACTGTCGCTGCAGAAACTGAGACCGTAACTGCAACGGAGACCGAGTATGTCAATGACGACAGCGAACCAGTAACCGAAGTTGTCACTACCACGAAGACCGAGACCTCCGAAGTTGAAGTCCCCGTCACGGAGACCGTAACCAAGGACCCCGAGACTGTCGTGGAGACTACTACTCCTGCACCAAAACGTGTCGCAACCGTATCTTTCGATTGGTGGCCTCTTCTTCTTGCGGTTCCATTCACCTTGGCTGCAGTGCTCAATATGCCTGGCTTTAGCCACATGGTAGATCCTATGAAGGACGCACTTCGTGACGCGAATACACGTTTCCAGAAGCAGATTGGTCTTTTCGATGGAGACAAAGCCAAGGCCGCGATGGACGGGTCTTCGAACATCCGCCCACAAGATATCGCTGTTGGCTCGTCAATAGTTAACCTGGGACTTTTGGCAAGTTCCCTGGTCCTTCACATCGATGAATACTACAACAGCAAATAGCGTGCACCGCTAGAATGCTCCTCTCAAGGGGTGTGACTCAATCGAACAGATTGAGTCACACCCCTTTTTCATTCGAATGGACATTATTTCTTTTTTGAGAGTGTCCTTTCATACACACGTTGCAACCACGTTGTTCCTTCACCATACGAACAAAAGGTCTTAACGTGCCTCTCGGCCCCCTGGCGCTGAGCTTCTGCTACATCATGTGCGTTTTGGGCAGCCCTCTCCTCCACTTTCCTCTTAGCCCTCGCACATCAATGAGTTCCACCGTGCAAAGAGCATTGAAAGTCTCATCTGAACTTTTGGATAGGCTATTTGGAAGACGCTCCTATCGACCTGAACGGAATAAAGATTCAGATGACGCAGCAGAGTAGTTCTATCTACCCGGCAGGGCGCAGATATAGCTATTGTTCACGAGAAACTCCTAGAGATGTGTACGTGGAGGGGTCGCCAAAACCAGAACAGGTCAATAGTCGAGGCCCTACTTGGTGCTGATCGGTTACTCCTTCCAGCGCATTTGGGCGGAGGACCATCACGGCTTCGCCTGGACCTCATCAAGTATCAGTTCATTGTGAGAACGCTTGTGGCCCGTGGTCCTATTTAATTTGCAAATGCCATGGCACCAGCAATTCTTACTATGCGCTCATCGAAGCTATGCGAGAGGCATCCCCGCGGAAAAGGGCCGATTCCTTAAGTCAACAGCGGTGAGGGGTACTGAGACCTTTATGCCTTACCGTTTAGGCATCAACTAGGAAAGCACAAAGCGGCGTATTCATGGCTATTCGATTCCCGAAAGCCATAAATACGCCGCAGCATCGCTGCCCTATCTAGAAGGGCAACTCCTACCCCAGCATCAATTGGGTTTAGTCACCTTCTTGTTCATTAAACCACCATGGAAAAAGCCGTCCAAGCATGGTGTTCTTTGTGTTCCCCTGCAGATTCATACCTTCGAAGAACTTAGTGAGCCCTGCGAATACAGGCAGTGAGAATACCACCAAAAGAACTGCAGCGAGACCGCCAAAAAGCAGCTTGCTATTAACCGAGGAAAGGTTGTTGTTGAATCCGCCCCACCGAATCTCTAGCTCTCCGAGTTCGTCTTTCTCCTTCGGTGCTAGAGTCACTGTCTCGGTAACGACTGGTACTCCCTCATCCTCAGAGTTCACAACCGAAGTCGACGTTTGGGTAGTAGTTGTCGTATGCGTAGCTACCTCTGTTGTAGTAACAACCGAGCTGTCTCGGACAGGATCCACAGTTTCGGTAACGACCTCGGTTGTAATTGACGGCTTTGCCTTCACCGTAGTCACAGGCTGCAGGGTCACTACTGGCGGAGTCACCGTGGTCGTAATTTGTGGCGCAGTATCCGCCGGGGCTGTCATTGTGACAGTACTTGGTTCATCGGCTGGCTTAGTCTCGGTAGAAACCTTTGGCTCCGGTACGATCGTAGAAGTTGTCTCAACGGTAGCGGTCTCTGTGGTTGTCGTGCCCTTCTTCACATTGGTTTCCACAACAGTCACAGTGGTCGGGAGCTCGACAACTGTAGAGCCGGGCAAAGTAGTAGTGACAGTCTCAGTTTGAGTGGAAGTAGGCACTGGCCCCTCTACCGTAGTGGTAGAAGTCACCGTAGACGGCTCAGGAGTTAAGGTAGTGGATTCGGTAACCGTAACCGGTTCCTCAGAACTGAGCGTGGTTTTGGTAGCAGAGACCGTGGAAGTCTCCATTTCCGTGATCGTCTCCGTGACTTCTGCGGTTGAGGTCGTAGTTACGGTCACGGGCGTAGCACTAGTTGAAGGATCTGGTGCGGGCTCGCTACTTTCCTCCGTAGTTGTAGGAACTGCTTCAGTCGGGGAAGGAGTCTTACCAGTAATCTCCTTAAGGAAATTCGCGGCATTAAGAATGCCGGCACCGATAGGTTTACTCGGGTCTTCCTCAGAGAAAGGTGTCGCCGACTTCTTTAGGGCGGCGAGAACTTCTTCCTGAGAAATATCAGGGTTAGCCTGGCGCGCTAGAGCTGCCGCTCCGGCAACAAGCGGTGTTGCTTGAGACGTTCCTTTCTGAATTGCATAGCCCGGACCTTCTGAGCCTTGGGGCCCTTTATCAACCGTAGAAATAATCTCCCACTCGTCAATGGGATTGATCGACCATCCTCGCTCATCGAGCCAGTCAACGGCCCATCCATCACCACCCGGCGCCGCCAAATCAACCCCAGGTCCAAAGTTGGAATAACTGGCGCGCTTACCCGAAGGGCCAGTAGCTCCTACGGTAATCAGGTCCTCACAGTTACCAGGCGCAGTCCAATCAGCGCCTCTATCAGAGTTTCCGGCAGCCGCAACCAAGATAGCGCCCTGCTTCCTCGCCTCTGCTACTGCATCCGAAAATGTTGCATTACACCGCGATTGAGTTCCCAGTGACATATTGATAATTCCCGCCGGATTCTCATTCTTAGGGACCCCATCTACTTGGCCTCCCGCGGCCCAAACGATCGCAGCTGCAAAGTCCATAGCGGTACCGCCACAAGCGCCCATAACTCTCAAGGGGAGCAATTTCGCACCAGGAGCAGCGCCTGCTATTCCTTCTGAATTATTGGTTTCCGCTGCTGCAACACCAGCAACGTGAGTACCATGCCAAGACGATTCAACCTGACCACCACAGCCTTCGCTACCCGAGCGCCACATTCCTTCGTCCGTTGGGTCCGAGTCACGCCCATCGCCGTCTCGCGCGAGCCGTGGGTCAGAGATCATATCCCAACCAGGCAATACCTTCTGGTCCAGATCAGGGTGTGGGACTATACCGGTGTCAACAATCGCGATAGTCTGCCCCGAGCCGTCATATCCGAGTTCCCAGGCTTTATCAAAGTCTGAGCTCCATGTTCCTTCGATGGGTTCATACTCCACATCATGCAGTGACCACTGTTGTGGGTATTTCTCGTCGTTTGGAGCCGACATCGGCTCCATCCAACGATCCGCTTCTACACGCTCCACCCGCGCATCCGAGGCAAGCTCCTCCATGAATTTTTGAGATTCTTCAATGCTCAAATCCCTGTCAGTTGTAACGAGGACAATGTTTCCGAAGCCTAAACCAGGTTCTTCCGCTTTGAGTCCTTCATCCACTCGTGCAGCTGCCTTGGAAAACGCCGAAGCACGCTCTACTGCGCTTGTGTGCTGCATTTCGTCTTCCCTCAAATGCACCACGAAACGATGATTTCCGATTGGGGAGTTCGGATCGACCTGATAGTCGACCTTATTTTGAATATTCTCAAACGCTTCCTCCCCATGTGATTCCACGGCGTTTGCTGGAACTAGTACAGAGCTAAGACAAATAGCCAGGGTAGACACTGTTGCGATGGTCGGCCTGTAGTAGCTGCCGATTTTTTTAAACACGACAAGATCCTTTCAAGGATTAAAGCTTGGAAGAAAGACTGCTTAGGGGAACAAGCTCTCGAATAGCCTTGAATTCCGGAAGCGCTAAGACTGTGGGAAAAATAGGCAGGAAAGTAAGAAGAAGACCCAGCAGGATGGCAAACACTCCTGAACGAGATGAATTGCTCGAGCCTTCAAGCAAGTCTCGACTTTCTTCCTCCGACGAACCAACACTGGAGCTATCGGAGGGAATCGGGCGCATTGTAACGGTAGTCGTTACAGCTTCGACTGGATTCTGTTCAGCATCAACCACGTCTACTTCGGTAACAGTACTCGTTACGGTGACATCTGAAGTTTCTGTCACGGTCGGAACTTCGCGGGTCGGCTGATCTGCCGTCTGCGTCACTGTTGAAGTCCGTGTTATAGGCGCTTGTGGGAGCGTCTCCGTTACAGGTACTAACGTGACCGTTGATGGTTCAGCTGTAACAGTTATTGGGGCTGGGGTTTCAGCGTCCGGAGTGGTCGTGATCGTTATCGGAGTCTTAGCCGATTCTGATTCAGTTTCAACGACTACTTCAGGCGGCAACGTTGTGTACTTGGTTGAAGTAACTGTCGAAGTTTCCGTGACGCCGCTATCCTTGATGACTTCAGTGCTAGTTTCAGTCACAGGTTCCTCAACCACGGTAACTGGCGTAGGCGTTTCAGTAACCGTCACCTTTTCTATTTTTGTTGTGGGAGACGCAGGCACAGTAGATGTAACTGTTTTCGTTGTAGCGCTCGGTTCCGCTACTGAAGTCTGTGTGACAGTGACCTTCTCACCTGGGATGGTCTCAGTTACGACTACTTCACTTGTTGTCGTTTCAACTTCTGTATGGGTTTGGGTAACAGTTTCTGTCACGACCTCAGATTCAGTAACCGTAGCCGGCGCACTCGGCTCCTGCGTCGGCGTACCAGCATCCGCGGGCATTACCTTTCTAATGGCTGCTGCGGCATCGATTATTCCTTCACCCAAATAGACTGGTGGTTCGCCATTGAAATCTTTTGCAGTGTCTTGGAGAACCTGACGAATTTCGTCTGTAGTTAGTTCTGGGTTCGCCTCCAACATCATCGCAGCAACTCCTGCAACCAAGGGAGTAGCCATTGAAGTGCCATCATATGAAGCAATCGTTGGTTCCTCCGGGGTGGTCTTACCAGAATTCAATGTAGACCAGATGCCACGGGCCTCATCTTTTTTGGCCTTGAAATCGGAATAGTCGATGTAGTTTTGATCGCCACCAGGAGCAGCAATATCTACTTCGTCACCGTGGTTGGTGTAGCTAGCCTTTTTGCCCTCGGGTCCTGTCGAGGCTACTGTAATCACACCCTCGCAAGACGCGGGCTCAAAGAGGAAAGTATCCTGGTTGGAATTGCCCGCAGATACAAAGATGCGGGCGCCTTTCGCGTTGGCGCGATCGATTGCTGTTTGATAAACGTTTCCGCAAGGCTGGTTGTTACCCAGCGATAAGTTCAAAATGTCTGCGGGGTGGGCATTAGTAGGCACTCCGGAGATTTCGACACCCGCCGCCCAAGCAAGACCGTCTGCGATATCAGAAGTTAGACCACCGCATTTGGCCATCGTGCGGATCGGGATAATCCTTGCATCTTTTGCGGTGCCTGCTACACCATCATCATTCCACTCTGCACCAATAATTCCTGCAACGTGGGTTCCATGCCAACGAGAGTCGTATCCCGCATTCCGAGAATTGCACTCTCCGGCTGCAGTCCAATCGCCGTCATCGGCCGGATTTGCATCACGACCATCACCATCACGAGAGTATTCCGGCCGACTAACAAAGTCATAGCCTGAATCAGGAATAATATTGCGCTTCAAGTCAGGGTGATCGGTGATGCCTGAGTCGATGACTGCGACATTGACGCCATTTCCGGTATAGCCTAAATTCCAGGCCTCCTTAACGTTTGCGCCCCATTGCTCATTGTCCTTGTAGTGCCACATATCCGGGTACTTTGGATCACTTGGTTCAATAGCGAATGGTTCATTCCAAGCGTCAATCTCCACAAAAGCCACACCAGGCCGCTCTTGGACTGAGTTAATGAACTCAGCCGCTTCTTCTGCATTAAGCTTTCGCTGCAGCTGGACCACTGATGAACCATCGTGCATTTGACGTTGCTCTCGTCCCGACGTTCCCAAGCGTTCAGCAGCGGAACCGAAAACCGAAGCTCTCTTCTGCGCGGTTGCCGACGCAATCCCGGCATCTGGCTGCGCTTCGTCGTATCCGATGATAAAGCGGTCTGCACCATCTGGTTCTATATGCAGTTCCGAAGCCGTTACCTCTGCCGCCGGGGTCCTTAGAGATTCCTCTTGGGCTTGGGCGGGAGCACTGATGATCGAAGTTGCCGAGAGAGCCGCTGTCAATGACAGACTTAGTGTTTTTAAGTTTTTCTTGATGAACAATGTGGGGATCCATTCACTTGAGAGGAGCAGTGGATGGCAAGCCAGAGCCTTAAACAGAACCCAATGCAAATGCCATGGATGCTTATTTTTTATTAGCAACTTCCTGCATTCTATCTGGCCACTATATAAATGCCAAGCTAATCCTAGCTAGTCGCTTGCTTAGACTGAAGCGCAAAGCAAAAGGCCAGCCAGTGCCTACTGCACTGACTGGCCTTAGCTCAGACTGCGAAGACTAGAAGGTGTAGTCCTCCTCCAGCGGCACGGAAGCGCCGGTGAACTCACCGAAGCCATCGTCGCCGTAGATGGAATCACCATAGGTAGGGATGGAGTACGCAGCGTTGCGTGCAGCCTCAGTCGGCTTGACGCTGATGTTGCGGTAACGGGAAATACCGGTACCGGCCGGGATCAGCTTACCGATGATGACGTTCTCCTTCAGACCAATGAGCTGATCCGAGCGCTTGTTGATAGCGGCGTCGGTAAGCACACGCGTGGTCTCCTGGAAGGAGGCCGCAGACAGCCAGGACTCCGTAGCCAGGGAGGCCTTGGTGATACCCATGATCTCACTGCGCAGCTGTGCCGGCTGGCCACCCTCAGCGACCTGAGCCGCGTTAACCTGCTTGGCCTCAGAGAGGTCAATGAGGTTACCCGGCAGCAAGTCGGTAGTACCAGCGTCAATGACGGTACCGCGACGCAGCATCTGACGGATGATGATCTCGATGTGCTTGTCGTGGATGGCCACACCCTGTGCACGGTAAACGGCCTGGACCTCATCAATGAGGTGCTTCTCCACGCCGCGGCGGCCGAGGACCTCAAGCACGTCGTGCGGGTCAGCCGCACCACGCATGAGGCGGTCACCGGTGCCGACGTGGTCACCGTCGCGCAGGGAGCGCTCGATCATGGCCTCCGGGTTGGACTCCATCGGGCGGCGGACCTGAGCCAGGCCCTGGCGCTTCGACAGCTTCTCGTAAACGACGTTGTCCGAGCCATCATCCGGGGTGATGGTCAGGGTCCAGAAGTTGCCCTCATCCGACAGGGACACGGTGCCGTCGACGGAAGCGATAGGAGCACGGTTCTTCGGGTTACGGGCCTCGAAGAGCTCCTGAACACGCGGCAAACCGCCGGTAATATCGCCACCGACACCACCCTGGTGGAAGGTACGCATGGTCAGCTGGGTACCCGGCTCACCAATGGACTGTGCGGCCACGATGCCGACTGCCTCACCGATGTCGACCAGCTGGCCGGAGGCCATGGACTTGCCGTAGCACTTGGCACAAACACCGGCCGGGGTCTGGCAGGTCAGCACGGAGCGGACCTTGATCTCCAGAACACCAGCGTTGACGATCGTGCGGCTGAGCTCCTCAGTCAGGTCGGTGCCTGCCTCAGCGATGACTTCACCGTTTTCATCCTTGACATCGTTAGCCACGACGCGGCCGGATGCGGAGGTCTCCCACAGCTCGTGCAGGTCGTAGGAGCCAGGCGCAACCTCGACGCCGAGCGGGACGCGCACGCCCTGACGGGTGCCACAGTCCTCCTCGCGGACAATGACGTCCTGTGCCACGTCCACCAGACGACGGGTGAGGTAGCCAGAGTCAGCGGTACGCAGAGCGGTATCCGCCAGACCCTTACGGGAACCGTGCGAGTTGTTGAAGTACTCCAGAACCGACAGGCCCTCGCGGAAGGAGGTCTTAATCGGACGGGTGATGTAGTCACCCTTGGAGTTCACAACCATGCCCTTCATACCGGCCAGGGTCCAGATCTGACGCATGTTACCGGCAGCACCGGACTTCACGATCATCGGAATCGGGTTGTCGTCGGGGTACATGTCCTCGACGGCGTTACCCACGGTGTCCGTGGCGTCCTTCCACAGCTCCACCAGGCGGTCGTAGCGCTCGCGCTCGGTCAGAGCACCCTGCTCCCAGTACTTGCGCTCGATGCGCTCTGCTTCCTTCTCATAAGACTCGAGAACCTCGGTCTTGTTCGGCAGAACCAGAACGTCGTGCATGGTGATGGTCACGCCGGAACGGGTGGCCCAGTAGAAGCCCGCGTCCTTCATCTTGTCCAGAACCTGGGCAACGGTGATCATCGGGTACTTCGCAGCGAGGTCATTAATGACATCACCGAGCAGCATCTTGTTGGCGGAGCCACCCTTACGGACCATGACGCCCTCGAGGTACGGATAGTTCCACGGCAGCAAGTCGTTGAACATGATGCGGCCCAGGGTGGTCTCAGCGAGCCAGGCCTGGCCCTTCTGCCAACCATCCGGGAACTGCTCTGCCTCGATGTCTGATGGCGGACGCAGGTGGGAGATGCGCACCTTGATCGGGGCCTGCAGGCCCAGGACACCGCGGTCACGGGCCATGATGGCCTCCGCGTAGGAGGAGTACACGCCCTGCTCCGGACGGTCCTCGGTGGCGGGCTGGTAACGGCCCTCGCCACCGATCTCGTCCTCAGCCTTGTCCATGGTGAGGTAGTACAGGCCGGTAACCATATCCAGGCGCGGCATAGCCAGCGGCTTACCGGAGGCCGGGGACAGAATGTTATTGGAGGCCAGCATCAGCACGCGTGCCTCAGCCTGTGCCTCAGCGGACAGCGGCAGGTGGACTGCCATCTGGTCACCGTCGAAGTCGGCGTTGAAAGCTTCACAAGCCAGCGGGTGCAGCTGGATGGCCTTACCTTCGACCAGCTTCGGCTCGAAGGCCTGGATACCCAGGCGGTGCAGGGTAGGTGCACGGTTCAGCATCACCGGGTGCTCGGAAATGGCCTCTTCGAGGACGTCCCACACCTCAGGGCGCTGGCGCTCCACCATGCGCTTGGCGGACTTGATGTTCTGCGCGTAGTCATTTTCCACCAGGCGCTTCATGACGAAGGGCTTGAACAGCTCCAGAGCCATGAGCTTCGGCAGACCACACTCGTGCAGCTTGAGCTGCGGACCAACGATAATCACGGAACGGCCGGAGTAGTCCACACGCTTACCCAGGAGGTTCTGGCGGAAGCGGCCCTGCTTGCCCTTGAGCAGGTCAGACAGGGACTTCAGCGGGCGGTTACCCGGGCCGGTGACCGGACGGCCGCGGCGGCCGTTGTCGAAGAGGGCGTCAACGGACTCCTGCAGCATGCGCTTCTCGTTGTTCACGATGATCTCGGGAGCACCGAGGTCGATCATGCGCTTGAGGCGGTTGTTGCGGTTGATCACGCGACGGTATAGGTCGTTGAGGTCAGAGGTGGCGAAGCGGCCACCGTCCAGCTGCACCATCGGGCGCAGCTCCGGCGGGATCACCGGGATAGCATCCAGGACCATGCCGGCCGGGTCGTTGCCCGAGCGCAGGAAGGCTGCAACAACCTTCAAACGCTTGAGGGCACGCATCTTCTTCTGGCCCTTGCCGTTGTTGATGATCTCCTTGAGCTCCTCGGCCTCAGCCTCGAGGTCGAAGTTACGGATGAGAGTCTGGATAGCCTCAGCACCCATGCCGCCGGTGAAGTAATCCTCGTAGCGGTCAACCAGCTCTTCGTAGATGGTCTCATCGATGATCATCTGCTTTGGAGCCAGCTTGATGAAGGTGTTCCAGATTTCATCGAGGCGAGCAACCTCGCGCTCACCGCGCTCGCGGATGTGCTGCATCTCCTTGTCGGCAGCGTTCTGGACCTTGCGGCGGGCGTCGGCCTTAGCGCCGGCGGCCTCCAGCTCGGCCAGGTCCTGCTCGAGCTTGGCAGCGCGCTCGGCGATCTCTGCCTCGACGTCATCCTCCACGTCCTTCTTCTCCAGCAGCATTTCTGCTTCCAGAGTGGACTGGTCATTGTGGCGAGCTTCCTCGTCCACGGAGGTGATGATGTTGGCGGCGAAGTAAATGATGCGCTCAAGATCCTTCGGAGCCAGGTCCAGCAGGTAGCCCAGGCGGGAAGGAACGCCCTTGAAGTACCAGATGTGGGTAACCGGAGCGGCCAGCTCGATGTGGCCCATGCGCTCACGGCGCACCTTGGACTTGGTCACCTCGACGCCACAGCGCTCACAGATGATGCCCTTGTAGCGCACGCGCTTGTACTTACCGCAGGCGCACTCCCAGTCACGGGTTGGGCCGAAGATGCGCTCACAGAAGAGGCCGTCCTTCTCCGGCTTGAGGGTGCGGTAGTTAATGGTTTCGGGTTTCTTGACCTCGCCCTTGGACCAGCGACGGATGTCCTCTGCGGTGGCCAGCCCGATGCGGAGCTCGTCGAAGAGATTTACGTCAAACACGTAATGTCTCCCTTTCATCCCCCGTCAGGGGGAAGTTGATGGCTTTGAATGTAGGTGGTGTTTCGTTATGCCCGCCGCCTTGATAAGCGGCGGACCAAGAAGCTAGGCGATGTCTGCGTCGGAGCGCTCGTCGCGGGACAGGTTAATGCCCAGGGACGGGGCGCCGTCCATGTCATCATCGTCGGAGCCGGACAGTTCCATCGGGGTGCCGTCGGTGGAGAGAACCTCCACGTTCAGGCAGAGGGACTGCAGCTCCTTGAGGAGGACCTTGAAGGACTCCGGGATACCCGGATCCGGGATGTTGTCACCCTTGACAATGGCCTCGTAGACCTTGACGCGGCCGACCACGTCATCGGACTTGATGGTCAGAAGCTCCTGCAGGGTGTAAGCAGCGCCGTATGCCTGCATTGCCCACACCTCCATCTCGCCGAAGCGCTGGCCACCGAACTGTGCCTTACCACCCAGCGGCTGCTGGGTAATCATGGAGTACGGACCGGTGGAGCGGGCGTGAATCTTCTCGTCGACGAGGTGGTGCAGCTTGAGCATGTACATGTAACCGACGGAAACCGGGTACAGGTAGGGCTCGCCGGAGCGGCCATCGAAGAGGCGGGCCTTGCCGTGCTCATCCACCATGACGTCACCATCGCGGTTCGGCTTGGAGGAAGCCAGCAGGCGAGAGATCTCCTCGTTGGTGGCACCGTCGAAGACCGGGGTTGCGGTGAGGGACTCCGGCGGGACGTCGTACAGCTCTTCCGGAAGGGTCTTGAGTAGCTCGGCGTTGGCCGGGTCCTCAGTGTCGATCTTCCAACCGGCGTGTGCCAGCCAGCCGAGGTGAACCTCAAGAACCTGGCCGATGTTCATACGACGCGGCACACCGTGGGTGTTGAGGATGATGTCCACTGGGGTGCCATCCTCCATGAAGGGCATATCCTCCGGCGGAAGGATCTTGCCCACAACGCCCTTGTTGCCGTGGCGGCCAGCGAGCTTATCGCCGTCCTGGATCTTGCGCTTCTGAGCCACGTAGACGCGGATCATTTCGTTGACGCCCGGGGCCAGATCGTCGTCATCTTCACGGGAGAAGCGGGAAACGCCGATGACCTTACCGGTCTCACCGTGCGGCACCTTCATAGAGGTATCGCGAACCTCGCGGGCCTTCTCACCGAAGATGGCGCGCAGGAGGCGCTCCTCCGGGGTCAGCTCGGTTTCACCCTTCGGGGTGACCTTACCTACCAGGATGTCGCCCGCGCGGACGTCGGCGCCGATGCGGACGATGCCGCGCTCGTCGAGGTCACGCAGAACGTCATCGGAGACGTTCGGGATCTCGCGGGTGATCTCCTCCGGGCCCAGCTTGGTATCGCGAGCATCGATCTCGTGCTCCTCGATGTGGATCGAGGTGAGGATGTCTTCCTCCACGATGCGCTGGTTGAGGATGATGGCATCCTCGTAGTTGTGGCCTTCCCACGGCATGAAGGCAACCAGCAGGTTGCGGCCGAGGGACATCTCACCGTTGTGGGTACCGGGGCCGTCGGCAAGCACCTGGCCTGCCTCCACACGGTCACCCAGGGAGACCAGCGGGGTCTGGTTGTAGTTGGTGTTCTGGTTGGTGCGCTCGAACTTGCGCAGCATGTAGGTATCGCGCTGGCCCTCGTCATCCATGATGGTGATGAGGTCCGCGGTGACGTTCTCCACCACGCCCGCCTTCGGGGTGATGATGAGGTCACCAGCATCGTAGGCAGCACGCTGCTCCATACCGGTGCCCACGTACGGGGCCTCGGAGCGAACCAGCGGGACGGCCTGGCGCTGCATGTTCGCGCCCATGAGGGCACGGTTAGCATCGTCGTGCTCGAGGAACGGAATCATGGCGGTTGCCACAGACACCATCTGGCGCGGGGAAACGTCAACGTAGTCAACGCCGGAAGCGTCGGTCACGCCGATATCGCCGTCCTTGAGGCGGACCTCGATGCGGTCACCGGTCAGGGTGCCGTCGGCATCCTTCTCAACCTCAGCCTGCGCGATGGCATAGCGATCCTCTTCATCGGCGGTGAGGTACTCCACCTGGTCAGTGACCTTGCCATCCACAACCTTGCGGTATGGGGTCTCGATGAAGCCGAAAGCATTGACGCGGGCGTAGGAAGCCAGCGAACCGATCAGGCCAATGTTCGGGCCTTCCGGCGTCTCAATCGGGCACATGCGGCCGTAGTGCGAAGCGTGAACGTCTCGCACCTCAATGCCGGCGCGCTCACGGGACAGACCGCCCGGGCCCAGCGCGGACAGGCGGCGCTTGTGGGTCAGGCCGGACAGCGAGTTGTTCTGGTCCATGAACTGCGAGAGCTGGGAGGTACCGAAGAATTCGCGGATGGCAGCAGAAACCGGACGGACGTTGATCAGGGAGGTCGGGGTAATCGACTCTGCATCCTGGGTGGTCATGCGCTCACGGACGACGCGCTCCATGCGGGACAGGCCCACGCGGACCTGGTTCTGGATGAGCTCGCCGACGGTGCGCAGACGACGGTTACCAAAGTGGTCGATGTCGTCGGTGTGGATGGAGATCATCTCACCATTCGGGGCCTTCATCTCACGCTCGCCGGCGTGCAGGCGCACGAGGTACTCGAGGGTGACGGCGATGTCTTCCTCGGTCAGGGTCATCAGACCATCGTGATCTCCGCCCAGGCCGAGCTTGCGGTTGACCTTGTAGCGGCCCACCTTGGCCAGGTCATAGCGCTTGGCGCGGAAGAAGGAGTTATCCAGCAGTGCCTGTGCGAGGTCGCGCGTGGGCTGCTCGCCTGGGCGCTGCTTGCGGTAGATCTCCAGCAGAGCCTCATCGGTGTTGGCCACGCCATCGGACTCAAGGGTGGACATCATGAGCTCGGAGAAGCCGAAGCGCTCCTTGATCTGCTCTTCGCTCCACCCCAGGGCCTTGAGCAGCACGGTCACCGGCTGGCGGCGCTTACGGTCGATACGGACACCGACGGTGTCGCGCTTGTCGACGTCAAACTCCAACCATGCACCGCGGGAAGGAATCACCTTCACGGAGTGCAGCGGGCGCTCGGTGGACTTGTCGATGGTCTGGTCGAAGTAGACACCCGGGGAACGCACGAGCTGCGAAACGATAACGCGCTCGGTGCCGTTGACGATGAAGGTGCCCTTATCGGTCATCATCGGGAAATCGCCGATGAAGACGGTCTGGGACTTAATCTCCTGGGTGTCGTTATTGATGAATTCTGCGGTGACGTACAGTGGCGCCGAGTAGTTGATGTCCTTCTCTTTGCACTCGTCCACGGTGTTCTTCACCGGCTCGAAGCGAGGCTCCGACAGGGAAAGGGACATGTTGCCCGAGTAATCCTGGATCGGAGAAAGCTCCTCGAGGATATCCTCAAGGCCGCTTGTCACGCGTGCGTCTTCGCCGCGCTCTGCCTGCTCGCGCTCGCGCCACTCGGGGGTGCCGATAAGCCACGCGTAAGAATCGAGTTGTAGATCGAGGAGGCCCGGGACGGCGATAGGCTCGCTGATTTTAGCGAAGGAGTATCGCTTCGGGGCTCCAGGGATATTGGCCACTGACTTGGTCTGGCGGGAGACTGCCAAGATGGGTCCTTCCAGTACCTCTGGCGGATTGCGGCCCCACCCTGGCCGGTGAGGTGCAAAACCGCTGGTAGATTTAGCATTCGGTCTGCTGTGGAATGACTGGGTTTAGAATGCACAAAATCACCTTGTCAAGTCGGTTTTACCATCACCGCTCGAAAGGCTAAATGTGCACTAAAGATCCAGATTCCAGCGCAACGAAATAGCCTATAGCATAATGGCAGCCTTGTAAAGGCGAAACGTGCCGTCGGCGTGTCGCTGCGGAGATCCGCACGCGCGGGCTTCTAGCGCGAGCGGCTAGCGGGCGTGACGGCTCGTGGGGCGACGGAAAGCGCCCAGCGCTCCGAGCAGCACCAGAAGCACGCCGATTCCGACGCCGCCCCAGCGCAGCCACTGCCCCACGGCACTCCGTGGGAAGCGCTCGGCCTGCTGGAGCAGCTCCGCCCGGGATTCCTCATCAGTGGCACCGTTGAAGGCGAACTGTACCTCACGCTCGTTGCCCTCGCGGTCGGCCCAGTAGTCCTTGATATCGACATCCATGCCCACGACGAGTCCGGTGGCTTGGTCTACAAAGAGGTCCCGTGTTGCGGCGTGGAAGAGGTAGCCCTGCTCGGTGGATCCATCTTCGTTGCTCAGCGTGGTAGTCGTGTTCCCAGCATAAAGGGTAGCCACATTGGTGGGCTCAATCTCCTGGCGGTAGCGGTAGACCGTGCGACCATCGATGTCGAGGGATTCCTCGAAGACGGCGTCGGCAGCCTTGCGCAGGACCGGGTCAAAGACCGGGTAGGTGGTCTGCTCGGCATCAGCGGGCAGCTTCAGCCAATAGCCCTCGACGGGCACCTCCGCCGTGGGCGAGCCCATGGTGTGGGAAAGTGCTGCCGGGCCCGTGGCCTCACCGCTGAGGCGGTCGACGGGATAGTTCCACACGCGCGCAAAGCTCAAGTCCTCCACGTTGCCCGTGCCACCGCGGATGGCGGACTCCCCCACCCGCAGCGTTGCGGTGTCCTTGTTGGCCGGCTCCTGGATGTCCATATTGAGCTGATAGGTCATCGGCCCCTCGTACTGCGTAACACCCTCTGCGGACAGTGCCTGCCCAGTGGCGTTCTCATCCTGCATCGTCCACGTAGTGTCCTTGATATCCAGCGGCAGGCGCGGGCTAAAGCTCAAGAAGCTCGACGCCGTCAGGCCAGCTGCGATCAGCGCAACGCCAAGGCCGAGCAGGAGGACGGAGAAGATGCGGGACTTGGGCAGCATGGTGGCTCATTCTACAGCCCATCCCCATCAAAACGGGAACAACCCCGCACCGCGCAAAAAGCGGAACGGGGTTGTTGGCGCGCAGCGAGTGTGCTGCGCGGGAAAGCTTCAGTAATTCAGGTGAATTACTTGAGCTCGACGGAAGCGCCAGCCTCTTCGAGCTTAGCCTTAGCAGCCTCAGCGTCGTCCTTGGAAGCACCCTCGAGGATAGCCTTCGGAGCACCCTCAACGAGCTCCTTAGCTTCCTTCAGGCCCAGGCCGGAGACGATCTCGCGGACAGCCTTAATAACGCCGATCTTCTTAGCGCCGGCGTCGGTCAGAACGACGTCGAACTCGGTCTTCTCTTCCTCAGCGGCACCGCCGGCAGCCGGGGCACCAGCAGCAACAGCAGCAACCGGAGCAGCGGCCTCAACGTCGAAGACCTCCTCGAATTCCTTGACGAACTCGGAGAGCTCGATGAGGGTCATTTCCTTGAAAGCTTCAATGAGCTCGTCCTTGGTGAGCTTAGCCATGATTGGCATCCTTTCTCATTGTTCCTGGCCACGCTAGGCAGCCAGATAAGTGTGTGTGTTTAAGTTGTGCGCCTGTAAGTGGCGTCTTAAGCTTCCGCAGCCTTCTTGTCCTGCAGGGCCGCAGCGGTGCGGACCATCTTGGTTGCAGGAGCGTTGAATACGGCGGCAGCCTTTGCCATAGAACCCTTCATGGCGCCAGCCAGCTTTGCGAGGGTGGTCTCGCGGTTGTCCAGCTTGGCGATGGCCTCAACCTGGTCGGCAGACAGAGCGTTGCCGTCCATGTAGCCACCCTTGATAACGAGTGCCTTGTTGTCATCAGCGAACTTGGTGATGACCTTCGCAGCATCCACTGCCTCGCCCTTGATGAACGCAATAGCGGTCGGGCCGGTCAGGTGCTCGTCAAGACCCTCGATGCCAGCTTCGTTGGCAGCGATCTTGAAAAGGGTGTTCTTGGCGACGGAGTACTCAACGTCAAAGCCGAGGTTGTTACGCAGCTCCTGGAGCTGACCCACGGTCAGGCCACGGTACTCGGTCAGCACGATGGAGTTAGCACCATCGAGCTTCTCCTTCAGTGCCGCCAGGTCTGCGGTGTTCTTCGGGTTTGCCATTTTCTACTTCGCCTCCTTTCGAAACATCTCTTGTGTTTTCCGCCGGGGCCTTCCCTACTCCGCTTGCCCGATGGACAACCGAAATAACAAAAGCCCCGTGCAAGAGCACAGGGCGCGCGCGGAAATCCGCGCTCATTCGCAAAGTGTCTCCTGCGTGGGCCGCCCTCTAGGATGAGGAACCTTCGATCCGGATATCCGGATGACCGACGGTCTTCGGTGAACTTTGACGCGGCCTCAGCGGGCCGTTCAAACTTCGCTAGGTACTTTACAACCCGACCTGCCACAACTCCAAATCGCTCCGCTGGGAGTTCCTACTCGGCCTCGTGTATGAGCATGTCTAGTCACCGAGCACCCCACGCGGCACGATAACCGGAGAGTCACCTCGCGGGTCATCCCAGATTTCCACGTCAATGCCATACGCGGCTGCCAGCACTTCTTTTGTCAACGCCTGGCGGGGAGTTCCCTGCGCGATGACCTCACCGTTGTTCATGACCACCATGGTGTCGGAGTACTGACCGGCCAACATGAGATCGTGCAACACGACGACGACCGTTTTCCCTGCATCGGCTTGTTTGCGCACGAGCTGCAAAACGCTCATGGCGTGGGCTGGGTCGAGGAAGGTGGTGGGTTCGTCGAGAAGCAGCACTGGTGTGTCCTGCGCCAAGGCCAGCGCGAGCCACACTCGTTGGCGTTGGCCACCCGAGAGCGCCGCGATGTCACGGTCGATGAAGTCCGTAATGCCTGTCTCCACGCAAGCCTGCGCGATGATGTCGCGGTCCTTCGCGGACAGTCCCCGCCCGCGGCCCAGGTGCGGGTAGCGGCCGCGCGCTACAAGCTCGCCCACCCGAAGCCCATCCGGCGCCGTCGGCTGCTGCGGCAAAAGCGCCACGTGGGCAGCTGCTTCCTTCGGGCTCATGGCGTGCACGTCTAGCTCGCCGATGTGCACGCGCCCCAGCCGCGGGCGAAGAATCTTGGACAAGGTCTTCAGCAACGTGGACTTACCGCAGCCATTAGGGCCAATAAGCGTGGTGATTTCACCCGGGCGAGCCACCAGTTCAACGCCGGACAGGATATCTTCCCCGTCCTTATAGCCGGCATGAATACCGGTGGCTGTAATTTCTCTGTCTTTCACAAGCTTTTTATCCTCTCCGCCGTGCGGCGTTCCACACCAAGATGACTAGGGCACAACCTCCGATGATGGAGGAGACAGCGCCTACGGGAGCGTCCATCGGCAGCATTCCAGCAATGACAGCGCACACACTCAACAAGGCGGCGCCGGCAGCGCAGGAGACTAGGGGCACCGGCGTGGGCGTGCGGGCAACAATGCGCCCCACATGCGGGGCCAGAAGCGCGATGAAACCAATCGGTCCGGCCACCGATACGGTCACCGCGCAGATGCCCGTAGCTGCGACCAACAGGAACGCGCGTGTTCGCGTGATGTTAACCCCGAGGGAAAGAGCCGAGAGATCATCATGCGTAAGAAGCGGCAACTCCCGAGCACACCACAGGCCGAGAACTACGAATGGTGCCAACCCCACGAGCAGAGGAATGATGACATCCATCCGCACGAAGCCCGTGGTTCCCGCCAACCAGAGCTGGGACTGCGCCGCGCGGAGGATCTGGGCAGCGCGCAACAGATATGTCACGAGGGCGTGGAACAGAAGTGACAGCGCGATTCCGACGATGACGATACGGTTGCTCGTGCCGATTCCCCCAAGTGCCACCAGCAGGATGGCCGCTAGCACGGCACCCAGCAACGCGAGCCCGGCTCGCCACCAGAACATGGAGAGTCCTTCGGCAAGCAGCGGCCGGGAGAATACCGTTCCGA
Organism: Corynebacterium aurimucosum; assembly: GCF_046895345.1. Taxonomy (GTDB): domain Bacteria; phylum Actinomycetota; class Actinomycetes; order Mycobacteriales; family Mycobacteriaceae; genus Corynebacterium; species Corynebacterium aurimucosum_G. Next base: position 1,843,319 of record NZ_CP160096.1, read on the forward strand.
GGACCACCATGACGGACGCACCACCAGTCACGCCAAGGATGTCAGGCGAGGCCAGCGGATTGCGCGACATCGACTGCGTCCACGACCCTGCCAGGCCAAGCGCGGCACCCACGATGAGGGTCGCTAGCGCTACGGGCATGCGCAGGTCCCAGACAACCCGAATCTCGCTTCGGCTTCCCCCGCCGTTGAGAACCTCGAGAACCTGCCCCGGGCTCAAGGCCACAGGGCCCTGTCCCAGCAGGAGGACATAGGAGCTTGCCGCCACCAGAACAAAGAAACAGGTGGCTCCCCATATCCATGCCCGGCGCTGCCGCTCTTGGGAACGCAGATGCTTGACGACGTCCCCCTTCTGCAACCCCCTCATAGCTTGTGCTCCCCGCGGTGTACGGCCCAGATGAGAAATGGTGCGCCAACAAAGGCCAAGACGATGGACATCTCCAGCTCAGAGGGGCCGGCGATGAGGCGGCCGAGAATATCCGCAGCGAGTACGGAGCAACCACCGAGCAACGCGGCAGGAGCAATCATCGCGGTAACTTCCGGCCCCGTGAACCGGCGCAGTAGATGGGGGATGGCAAAGCCGACGAAGGCGATGGGCCCCGTCGCCGCGGTAGCGCATCCTGCTAGAACAACGATGCTCAAGGCAGCGCCGTGCCGCGTCAGCGTGGGAGAACCACCTAGAGCAACCGAGGATTCCTCCCCCATTGCCAAAAGATCGAGCGGGCGCGCCACACGTGCGGCGATGATAAACCCGATGAACAATCCGGCACATGCGATGGCGACATCCTCTGGGCCGCGCCCAAACGTGGAGCCGATGGTCCACCGGCGCATGCTGTCAAGGACATCCGTGGAGTACAGGCCGATCAACATGGCGCCAGAGCTCAAGGCAGCAGCAACACCTGCGCCGACTAGGACCAGCGTCAGGGGATCCTGAAACCGCCGGGATACACCCAGCACTAATGCTGTGGCCATGCCGGCGCCTACGAGGGCGAGCGCGGTGCGCACCCCGGTTGAGGTGGCGACACCTAGCGCCGTCCCGAGGGCAACCAGGAACGAAGCTCCCGCAGTGATACCGATGAAGCCCGGATCCGCCAAAGGGTTTCTAGTCCAGGACTGAGCGATAACACCCGATACAGCGATGGCAGCACCCGCGAAGTAGGCCACGAACGTGCGGGGAATACGCAAATCCCACACGATGTTTTCGATATCTGCTTCGCCTCCGCGGAGGAGGGCAGGCACCAGATCCGGCAACGGAATAGCCCTCGAGCCAACCGCCAATGAGCACAGCAAAAGGAGGAAGGTCGACACAACCAGGGCCGTGGTGAGCAGTGCGCGGCTTCTCCCCCGCGAATCCAGTGCGTCTGCCTTGCCACGGCGTTGCGGGTACGCAACGCCGTGGATAGCGTCAGCCTTCCTCGGTAGTGCGAGCACTTAGAGCTGCTCTTCGAACTTGTTGACGGCCCACGGGATCGTCAGCGGGTTCGGCACGCTCATCGCATTGCCGGTGTCCGTGTCGAGGTAGCGGACGCGTCCATCCTTGACCACGTCCAGGCCTTGGAATGTGGAATCCTTCTTCAGCTCATCGACCGCACCGTTGTAATCCAAGACGAACAGATAGTCCACATTGTTGAGCTGGGAGTAGTTTTCCGGGGCATAGTCCACGAAGAAGCTGGAACCATCACCCTGCAGTTCCTTGGGGATCTCAAAGCCGAGGTCTTCGATGAACTGGCCACGGCCGTCTTCTGCCGTGTAGAGGCCCAGCTTCCCGTCATAGGGCATGAGGATGGCTGCGCGCTTGCCCTGCAGCTCCGGGTGGGAGTCCTTGAACTGCTCAAAGGCGCCCTCTGCTTGGTCAATGAGCTTCTCCCCCTCCTCTTCCTTATCCACCGCAGAGGCGATGGTCTTGACTTGCTCATCCCAGGGGATCTGCCAGTCCTCGAAACCTTCGGGCTTCACGGTCAGCGGGGCGATATCCTCGAGGGATTTCTTTGCTTCCTGGTCCACTGCCTGGTTCACGGCGATGATCTGTGTGGGGTCCGAGGCAGTGACCTGCTCTAGAACCTCGGCCGTGAAACCGGAGGCGGTGTTATAGATCACCTCGGGCTGGGCATCTCCCAAAAGCTCCTTCGCCCATGGGCCAACTCCGGAGGGATCACCATCCCCTTTCGCACCCCAGGGGGCCACAGCAACGGGAGTGATTCCGAGTGCCAGTACGGTATCGGCATCACCGAGCCCCAGGCTGGCAACGCGCACCTCCTCAGCGCTGTCCGCACCCGCGCTGTCCTCGCCACTTCCGCGCGAGCACCCCGCTAAAGCAATCGCTGCCGCTGAGACAATGGCGAGCACGGTTTTTGCGCGCCGGTGGATAGCAACCATGGAATAAACCTTTCCTTCAACGGGAGCGAGCATGCAAGCATTCGCACCCCTAACTTATTTGAGCCTAGCCTAACCTGCACGTTATGATGGTTTCAAATTTGACCTCTACCTAGGATCAATTCCCTTGACGCATCACCGCTTATTGCCCGTCACCCTCACCGGGAACACCCGCCTCAAGCCGCGGCTGCACCGCTTAACTTTTCACTCGCCAGCCTTTAGTGACTACCCCTTAGCCGGACCTGACGAGTATTTTGGGCTCCTCATGCCCCAAGACGAGCAGGATTTTTCACCCTTCCCGGTCGACGATACCAATGTTCGCGCCGCCGTCACCCGATTGCCCGACGACACTCGCCCAGCATTGCGCTGGTACACAATTCGCAAACTCAACCAAGACGCGTGCACCATCGATGTCGACGTGGTGACCCATGGCGATAATGGCCCGGGCTCACGCTGGATCCTCAATGCCCAACCCGGGGATACCGCCGGAATATATACCGGGCAAGCACTGTGGCAGGCCCCTAGGAAGTCACAACTATTACTCGCGGATGCCTCTGCTCTACCGGCGCTGTGGCACATCCTCGAGCACTACGAAGCCTTGTCACCGGAAACCTTGGGCAGCGTCGATGTCGTTGCCATGATCACAGACGACGCTGAAGTTGAAGATGGCTTGGAGGAGACGTGGCGCGGCAAGGTCCGCTCACTCACCATGGTCTTGGCTCCACACGACGAACACTGCACACGCGCCAGACAACTTCTCGGCTCCCGCTTCACCGCGGATACTGCACCGGATTCGGTGTGGGTGTCCGGCGAAGGGGATCTCGCAAAAGCTGTGCGCTCGATAGCCGTGCATGACTGGGGCGTTCCGCGCGAAGACGTCATCTGGTCCGTGTACTGGATGAAAGGGAGGCCGCGGCCCTAGAGCAGTCTTCGCCTCTAGAGCCTGCGGCCTGGGGCACAGGGACCAAAGCAATGACACCTTATGCAAAGGAGCGCATACACTCACCTGGGCTTATCTCGATCCAGCGCTGCATATGGCGTCTTTAGTCTGGTCCTCCTTCCCCTCCTCCAGTCACGTACCTCAGGTGGGCTGGGGGTTAAAGCCAGCTGGGAACGAAAGTCTCCGCACACAGTACAACGTGGGTCCCAGTGAAATCTGGAACCCACGTTGTAAGGGGTCTTGTCTATCAGGCGGTTTCTCACGCCGCCCGCCCTGCAAGACTCAGGGTGTTCTCTCTATCTCTCATGCGCCTCTCTCAAACGCACGAGATTATTATGCGGCACGTTCCTTGTAATCCCATACTACCAACCTGCCAATTTCCTGTTAGTAAGAAAAGTGCCGTTATCCTGCACAAATTCAGCACTAGAAACGGGAAAAGCTACAGGCAGAGGTCTACCATGGGGCTAATGATGAACCCACGGATTCATTCTCAAGCCCAACCACCTATTGGCCATACCCCGCTGATGCGCGTGGACGCCATTAATCCCCGTACCGATGTGCACCTCTACCTCAAGCTAGAGCAATTCAACCTGGGTGGATCCGCCAAGGACCGCACCGCACGCGCACTCATCCAAGCCGCGCTTGACGCCGGCGACATAGGCCCCGGATCCACCCTGGTGGAGTCTTCCTCGGGCAACCTTGGCATGGCACTGGCCCGCCAGGCCCCACTTGCGGGTATGAAATTCCACTGCGTGGTCGATCCGCGCGTCAATTCCTCCACCGTGGCCACGATGCGGGCCTACGGCGCCCACGTGGAATTGCTGGATCACCCGGACCCGGAAACCGGCGATTGGCTCACCGCTCGCCGCACCCGCGTGGCCGAGCTTCTAGAAGAGATCCCCGATTCTTTCAATCTCAACCAGTACTCCAACGAGGCCGCCTTTTACGCCCACGCCGAAGGCACGATGACGGAAATCGTGTACCAGCTCGGACAGGCGCCCACCCACTTGTTCGTCGCTATAAGCACCACCGGCACCCTCGGTGGCTGCGTGCGCAAGCTCACTGAGCTTGGCGCTGATACGGAGACCATCGGTGTCGATGCCGAAGGCTCCGTGCTGTTTGAGGGCCAGCGCGGCACCCGCATGCTGCCGGGCTATGGTGCTGGCATTGTCACCGATCTATCCACCAAATTCTCGCCGTCCTCAGTAGAGCGTGTGCCCGATCTGGATGCCATTGTGGCAGCCCGTCGCCTCGCCCAGACCGAAGGCCTTCTGCCTGGAGCCTCCGGCGGCGCGGTCATCGCGGCATTCCAGCGTCTCGCGCCTACCCTTCCGGCCGGTGCGGAGGTCGTGGCCGTACTCCACGACGGTGGCCAGCCTTACCTCGATACCATCTACAACGATTCCTGGGTCTGCGAGCACTTCGATATCTCTCCTCCCGAGCTCGCCGCGCGCGTCGAAGGGGATTCAGAGTGAGCCCGCAGGAACCTTCCCGCCGCATCGCCATCATCGGCGGCGGCCCACGCGGGCTGTGGGCCGTAGAAGAGCTCATCGAGCGCGCCCGCATCCCCGTGGATATCACAGTCTTTGATCCCTACCCCGCCGGCGCCGGCGCGGTGTATCGCCCGCAGCAGCCGCCGCAATGGCGCCTTAACGTCAATTGCGCCATCGTCACCACCGCACACGATAGCTTCAACGCTTGGCGTACCCGCCGCGGGGAATCCACCACCGATGCCTTCCCACCGCGCGCGCAGGTGGGGCAATTCCTGGCCGATACGTGGGCCGCTGCCCTGCACCGCGCCCCGCAGCACGTGCACATTCGACACCTACCCCAGCGTGTGTGTTCGGTGTCTGCCACTGACGTCGGGTTCATCGTCGATGGCTCGCCCTTCGACGAAGTCCTCGTCTGCACCGGTCACGATCACCTCCACCCCGGTGCCTTAGTCCACGAGCCTTCCCGCGTTCCGATCACCGGACTCTACTTCGGCGCCAATTTGCCCAGTGCCCCGCGACGGATTGGGGTGCGCGGTGCTGCCTTGAGCTTCATCGATGTCTGCCTGCTGTACGGCGATACCGCCGAGGTCATCTTCCCGGTGAGCCACAGCGGGCGTTTCATGGAGGTCAAGCCCGCCGCGGGCACGCCGCAGCCCGAGATCCCGGCCGACGTAAAGCGCGCCTGTGCCGGCGTGCACAATGCCGATGAATTGCGCGACATCCTCCTAGCGGCCGCCGGATCGATGGGTGAGTTTTCCATCGGAGACCTCGCTGCAGTGCTCGACGGCCACGACTTTTCCGGCGATGCCGTCGCGGAGCTGGATGCCTCCCTCCGCGCCGCCGAGGGCACCGGGCCGCTTACCCCGGCTGCGGCTGTAGGCGCGGCGTTTCGGGGGCTCTTTCAAGAATGCGTGGACTGGCACAAGACTCATGGCACCATGCCCGGCTTCCGTGAGCTCTCGCGCACCCTCGAGCGCGTGGCCTTTGGCCCACCACCGGTCACCGCGCGGCGCCTGCTCGAGCTCATCCGCACAGGCGTGATAGATACCCGCTACCTCGCCGCCCCGGACCAGATAGACCACTGGCGCGAGCAGGGTGGCATTGATCTGCTTATCGATGCCACCGTAGCTCCCCAAGCCATCCCCACCCCTTTCCACGATGTCCCCGGCGTCGTGGAAATCGGCCGCATGAATGAGCTTAAGCTTCCCGGCCATGACTCGTTGAACCGTTCCGTGCACGATGACATCCCCCGTTGGGCGGAGAAAGTAGTAAACCCATGACCAACCACACCACCCCGTTACCCGTTCATGGCACCGTTGCGCTGCGCGCGCGGTGGGAAGAGTGGATGACGGAATTAGTGGGCGACCCACAGCAGGTTTCCCGCCTTACCTCCGAGTATGGCTCGCCCGTTAATGTGCTCAACCCCGCGCCGCTGCGCCGCAACGCCCAAGAGCTCCTCGATGCCGGCGCCTCTCATGGCGTGGACACGCAGGTATTTTTCGCTCGTAAGGCTAATAAAGCCTTGTGCTTCGTCGACGCCGCCCGCGAGGCTGGCCTGGGCGTGGACGTCGCCAGTGAAAATGAGCTGCGCCAAGTGCTTAACCGTGGAGTCGCGCCCGAGCGGATTATCCTCAGCGCGGCTATTAAGACCGACGCGTTGCTGCGTCTAGCTATCGACCGCGGAGTCACCATTTCCTGCGATTCGCGAGCGGAAGCCGAGCGCATCGCTGCCCTTGCCAAGGCCCTCAACCACACCGCGCACGTCGCACCGCGCCTTGCCCCCAACCCGGATAACCTTCCGCCGACGCGCTTCGGTGAGCTCCTTCACGCATGGCAAAGCCATGCCTGGCCCGAAACCATCCACGCTGACGGCGTTCACGTACACCTGCATGGTTATAGCGAATCGGACCGCCGCACCGCACTCGCGGAAGCCATCGCCCTCATCGAGCATCTCCGCTTAGTTGGCCAGCCTGCTTCCTTCATCGATATCGGCGGCGGTGTTCCCATGAGCTACCTCGAATCCCGCGAGCAATGGGGGTATTACCAGCAGCGCATCGCAGCCCAGCGCGCCGACACCGGTGAGCCTTTTACGTGGAAATCCGACCCACTCTCTAACACCTACCCCTTCTGGCAGACGCCTACCCGCGGCCAGTGGTTAGACCAACTCCTTTCTGGTGAGGTGGCCGGGTTTGGCCCCACCGGCCGTGCACTGCGCGAGCGGAATATTTCTCTTCACTTGGAGCCGGGGCGCAGCCTGCTCGATGGCTGCGGCATTATCCTCGCCGAGGTCAGCTTCCTCAAAGAGCGCTCCGACGGCCTACCTCTCATCGGCGCCGCCATGAACCGCACCCAATGCCGTACCGCGGCGGATGATATCTTGCTCGACCCGCTCCTGGTGCCCACTGCCGGAGACCGCGGTGCGGTGGACCGGGAACCGCGCACCGGGTTCGTGGTGGGAGCCTATTGCATTGAAGATGAAGTCATCCTACGCCGCGAGCTCGATTTCCCGGAGGGCATAGCGGTGGGCGATACCCTCGCTATCCCCAACACCGCCGGTTACTTCATGCATATTTTGGAATCTGCCTCTCACCAGATTCCGTTAGCACGCAATGTCTACCTGGACGCAGACGGCCGGGGCTGGAAGCCAGACGATATCGACGCCTAACAATCCCCGCCGCTATCTGCACGGGACTGGCAGGGCATAGGAAAAGGGCTCCGAGGGTAAACCTCGAAGCCCTGTGCCATTTAGCGCGATGCGCTAGACCGATTTACTCGGTGTAGTTCTTCTCCACGGAAGTATCGACCGGGATGCCCGGGCCGGAGGTGGTGGAGATGGTGACCTTCTTGGCGTAGATACCCTTAGCGGAGGACGGCTTCAGACGCAGGATCTCGTCGTACAGCGCGCCGTAGTTCTCAGCCAGCTTCTCAGCATCGAAGGAAGCCTTGCCGATGATGGCGTGCAGGTTGGAAGCCTTGTCAACGCGGAAGGAAATCTTACCGCCCTTGACGTCAGCAACGGCCTTGGTCACGTCAGCGGTCACGGTGCCGGTCTTCGGGTTCGGCATGAGACCACGCGGGCCCAGCACGCGGGCAACGCGGCCAACCTTGGCCATCTGATCCGGGGTGGCGATAGCAACGTCGAAGTCGATGTTGCCCTCGTTGATAGCAGCGATCAGCTCTTCGGTGCCCACGATGTCGGCGCCAGCAGCCTTCGCAGCCTCAGCGTTGTCGCCCTCAGCGAAGACGGCCACGCGGACGTCCTTACCGGTGCCGTGGGGCAGGGAGACGGTGCCGCGAACCAGCTGGTCAGCCTTACGCGGGTCAACGCCCAGGCGGAAGACAACGTCAACGGTGGCGTCGAAGTTCTTGGAGGAGGTCTCCTTGGCCAGCTTGGCGGCCTCGATCGGGCGGTACAGGCGGGAGCGGTCTACCAGCTCAGCGGCAGCCTTGTATGCCTTGGACTTGGTGCTCATAAGTGCAATTCCTTTTCTTGGATTGATGTGGTGTTAGCGGGCCGAAGCTGGCCCTGCCACGCGCGACACAGAACGTATCGCGCATTAAATCGAATTTTTACTTAGCCGGGACGCCGTCAACGGTGATACCCATGGAGCGAGCGGTACCAGCAATGATGCGGGCGCCGTTCTCGATGTCACGAGCGTTGAGGTCCTCAAACTTGGTCTGTGCAATCTCCTTGCACTGATCCCAGGTCACGGAGCCAACCTTGTCGGTGTGCGGAACGCCGGAGCCCTTCTTAATGCCAGCGGCCTTGAGCAGGAGCTTAGCTGCCGGCGGGGTCTTCAGCTTGAAGTCGAAGGAGCGGTCCTCGTACACGGTGATCTCCACCGGCACGACGTTGCCGCGCTGGGACTCGGTCGCAGCGTTGTAGGCCTTGCAGAACTCCATGATGTTGACGCCGTGGGCACCGAGTGCCGGGCCGACCGGCGGAGCCGGGTTAGCAGCGCCTGCCTCGATCTGGAGCTTGATCAGGCCAGTGACCTTCTTCTTGGGAGCCATCGAATTACCTCTTTCCTGTGGTACCGGAGTGCCGCCACGATGAATACCAGCGCCCCGTCCGGATGCTCACGCATTGTGGGCCACCGGAGGATGAACGTTTCAAAATGCGCAAAAGCGCACGGCGTTCAAGTTTAGAACACCGTGCGCCCAGCTCAAAATCGCTTTTTAGGAGATGCGCTCGATCTCCGTCGGGGATAGCTCCACCGGGGTTTCGCGGCCGAAGATGGACACCAGGCCCTGCATCTTGCCAGTCTCCGGGTCGATCTCGGAGATGGTGGCGGAAACAGAAGCCAGCGGGCCAGACAGGATGGTGACGGCCTCGCCCACCTCGAAGTCGTGCGCGTAGGCCTTGGCGGCCTCCTTCTCCGGCATGGCCACAACCTGCTCGCCCTCGGAGTCTGCTGCGGAGTCCTCCGGAGAGACCGTCGGATCGTTCGGCATGAGGAACTTAGCCACGTCGCGGATCTTCACCGGGGTTGCGTTGCCCTCATTGCCCACGAAGGAGGTCACGCCCGGGGTATCGCGAACGACGGACCAGGCAGCGTCGTTAAGCTCCATGCGCACCAACACGTAGCCCGGCAGCAGCTTGCGCTTGACTACCTTCTTCTTGCCGTCCTTCTTTTCAATGGCCTGCTCGACCGGCACAACGACCTCAAAGATGGAATCCTCCACCTCGAGGGTCTGGGCGCGCATATCGAGGTTGGTCTTCACCTTGTTCTCATAACCGGAGTAGCACTGGATGATGTACCACTGGCCCGGCTGCTTCTTCAGCTCGCGGGTAAAGGCGCGCAGGCGGGACTTGTACTCGGCGTCTGCGGCAGCGGCGGCATCTGCCTCAGCGCTTGCCGACGCCTCCCCCGCACCCTCGCCTTCAGCCTCATCCGTGACGCCACCGAGAGCAGCCTCAGCGGCCTTGGTAGCAGCTTCCTTTTCGGCAGCTTCCTTCTCCTCGGCGGACAGTTCCTCCTGCGGCTGCTGGGATTCCTCAGTAGCCTCGACCGCTTCAGCGGCCTGTTCCTGGACGTTATCGATCATGGCCTGCTCGAGGGAGGTGCCAGTGTTTTCTTCGCTCATTGTCTGCTACTCCAAATTGGTGTTCATTCTTCTAGTCCCCCACCAGGGTACTCGGCGGGACTAGGGCAAAAAGTATCCCGCCGTTTCCCCTAGTCGAGCTAGCGGGAAGGCGGCGGGATGAAAGTATGAGATTAGTGTACTAAGGCGCGAGGATTGCTTCAACTCCAAGGCCGGTCAGCGTGTCCACGCCCCACACCAGAGCGGTGAGGACGATAAGAAAGGCGAAGGTCACCAGAACGTACTGAAGCATTTCCTTGCCGGTAGGCCACACGACCTTCTTCATCTCAGAGACGACTTCACCCGGGAAGGAGCCGACGGATCCGCCGAAAGAATCTTCCTTCTTATCCTCGACGCGCACGACGCGCTTGTCGGTGTAGGAATCAGTAGAGGTAGTCGCTGCGCCAGAGAGCTGACGCTTGCCGGTTGGGCGCGGAGCCCCGGTGCTCGGCTGCTTTTCATCGCTCACGGCGATTCCCTCCTTGGAAGTGATGTGGCAGGGGCGACAGGACTCGAACCTGCAACCTACGGTTTTGGAGACCGTTGCGCTACCAATTGCGCCACGCCCCTCTGCGTGCCCTTTTGGGACAACGCACAACCCTACCAGAACGGTGATTCCCCATGGAAACCACGTGCCGTATAAGGCTGGGAGGCGGTAGTGAAAAAGCGCCCGTATGCGGGCGCTTTTCTTTCCCGGTAGCGATGGCGAGAATTGAACTCGCGACACAGCGATTATGAGTCGCTTGCTCTACCACTGAGCTACACCGCCATATTCACTTTCTGAAAGCTTCCAGAAACATGAATGGAGCCCCCTGACAGAATCGAACTGTCGACCTTTTCCTTACCATGGAAACGCTCTGCCGACTGAGCTAAGGGGGCACAGCCTCTTAGAGTCACGGAGTTTCTTCCGCTGTGCTCTCGTTGAAGCCTTGAAAAGATTAACCCGAAACGCTTAAACAACACAAATCGCCAGTACGCCAATGGTTTTTGCGCACTTTTCAGGCACCAAAACTCACACACATCACCCTTACGCCACTCTCCCGGTGGACCGCCCTTACTCCAGGCGCGCCAAATCCAGCTATTGTTGACGTATCAAATACTTTATTTGCTATAGGGAGGACACATGAGCTCCGGTACCCAGAAACAGACACCGAAGGACTGGGCCGGCGACGCCCAGAATGCCTCGACGGATGGCGAATTCAAGCGAGACACCAACTACATCGGCGACCGCATTCTTGCCTCGGCCACCGGTGACGAACCACAGCCTTCCGCGGCTGGTAGCGGCGATGCCCTCGACTGGCCGGTGCAACCCCACCGCTACCGTCTCATCGCGGCGCGCGCTTGCCCGTGGGCGCACCGCGCCGTCATCGTGCGGCGCCTGTTGGGACTGGAAAATGTCATCTCCTTAGGCCTGGCGGGCCCGACCCACGACAAGCGCTCGTGGACTTTCGACCTCGACCCCGACGGGCTCGACCCGGTCCTGCGCATCCCCCGCCTGCAGGATGCGTATTTCGCGCGCTTTCCTGACTATCCGCGGGGCATCACGGTGCCAGCCATTGTGGAAGAATCCAGCGGCAAGGTTGTTACCAACAACTTCAACTCCATGGTGCGGGACTTTCAGACAGAGTGGACCGACTTCCAGCGAGAAGGCGCACCCAACCTGCTGCCGCCGTCCGAGCAACAGGAGGAGATGGAGGAAATCAACAACTTCATCTTCAGGAAACTCAACAACGGCGTGTATCGCGCGGGATTCTCCGCATCCCAGGAGGCTTATGAAGAGGCCTATGCGGATGTCTTCGAGGTCCTCGACTGGCTGGAGGAGCGGCTAGCCCACCGCCGCTTCATCATGGGTGAGCACATCACGGAGGCCGATATCCGGGCATACACCACACTGATCCGCTTTGACGCTGTCTACCACGGCCACTTCAAGACCAACCGGAACAAAATCAGCGAGATGCCGAACGTTTATGGCTACTTGCGCGAGCTATTCCAGCTCCCCGGTTTCGGAGATACCACCGACTTCACCGAGATCAAGCGGCACTACTACATCGTCCACCGCGAAATTAATCCCACCCAAGTCGTACCGGCCGGTCCCGACCTTAATGGCTTGGCACAGCCCCACGGCCGCGATCATCTGCAGGGCGCTCCCTTCGCTGAAGGCACCACCCTGCCGGGGCCGTTGCCTGAAACTGAGCGGTTGAAGAACCCCACGGATTTCCAGCGAGAGCTGTTCAGCTTGGATTAGCCACCCTTAACCCCCGCCCTGCGCCGAGCCGGACCGTGATCGAAAAATCCCGCAGACCCATGTGATGTGTCTGCGGGATTTATTTTGTGCCAGGTAGAAGATTCGAACTTCTGAAGGCAATGCCGGCGGATTTACAGTCCGCTCCCTTTGGCCGCTCGGGCAACCTGGCAAGCACTCTTGAGTGCGGTTATGTACTTTACTACGAACTCCCGCCTAACATGCAAATCGCCAGGCAGGAGGGGATTTTAACCCACGCGCTGAACGGTGTAGTCCGCCAACTGGCGGAGTGCTTCACTAGCCGTGCATTCCGGCAGCAGGGAGAGCTGGTCTTCCACGACGCGGAGGTAGGCGTTGACGTCGGCCAGCGCCTTGTCACGGCCGCCCGACTGCCACAGCAGTTCGATGGCGCGTTGCACGGAAGCGTCGTCCTCCAGCGGGCCCGTCAGCAGGGCGCGCAGTTCATCGCCAACCTCGCCTTCCTCCTCCAGGGCATAGAGCACCGGCAAGGTGAACACACCCTCCCGCAGGTCCGTGCCCGGGGTCTTCCCGGATTCTTCGGAGTCGGAGAAGATGTCGATGACATCGTCGACGATCTGGAAAATCATGCCTACGGCCGCACCGATTTGGCGCAGGGCCTCGCACTGTTCTGGACCCGCACCCGCGTGGTAGGCACCCAGGTAGCCGGCGGAGGCAATCAGCACCGCGGTCTTTTCCCGGATCACCGCCGTGTAATGCTCCACGGCATTGGCTTCGCCCGCACCGATGGTTTCGCGCATCTGGCCGGTAACGAGCTCCTCGAAAGTCTCCGCGAAGTGCTCCACCGTGTGGGTGTCCAACTGGCTCATCAGCCGCGAGGCGTGCGCCAAGAGGGCATCGCCCGCCAGAATCGCCACCGAGTTGGTCCACCGGAAGTTGGCGGAATCCACGCCGCGGCGGCGCTCCGCCTCATCCATGACATCGTCGTGATAGAGCGTGGCTACGTGGACCATTTCCACCACGGTTGCTGCCTTAACCACCTCGGGGGATTGCGAGCGTTCACCAAACTCGGAAGCCAACAACGCCATCATCGGGCGGAAACGCTTGCCACCAGCAAGGGAGAGGTGGCGCACTTTGTCCTTGATGAAGTCCTGCCCGCGGTCGATCTCCGTATTCAGCAGGTCCTCTACAGCAGCCATCCCGGCGTTGATACGCTCGGTGAGCTGCGCATCCCCCAAGTCCACGTGCTTGGCGTGAGTTTGGCCGTGTGACATTAAACGTGTTCCTTTAAGCTCAAAAATCCTAGTGTTTACTTACCGTAGCCCATGGCACGGCCCTCAACACACTTGTGGCCACTATCCCGTGCAATGATAGTCCCCATGTCGGAGCAGATCGATTCCACCCTTGTTGACGTCGCCATCGTAGGCGCCGGGCCCGCCGGTGCCGCCGCCGCTATCCATGCCGCACGCGCCGGCTATGAGACGCTGCTTGTCGACGCCTCCCCCTTCCCCCGCGACAAGACCTGCGGCGATGGACTCACCCCGCGCGCCATGCACCAGCTAGAGCTCCTTGGCATCGAAGTCAATGCTTCCTACCGCAACCGCGGCCTCAAGCTGCACGGCTTCGGGGGCACCGTGACCGCCCCATGGCCAGAGACCTACCCCTCTCACGAAGGCACGGCGCTGCCGCGCTATGAATTCGACGCACTGCTGGTTGAGGCTGCGCAGGCAGCCGGCGCGCAACTGATAACCGGCACGGCGACACAGCCGCAGCTGGACGGTAACCGGCTGGTGGAGTTCGCCGTCGGCAAGCGCCGCGTGCGCGCCCAGTGGGTCATCGTGGCCGACGGCGTGCGCTCGACGTTTGGCAAGCAGCTGGGCCGCACCTGGCACCGCGAGGAAGTCTATGGCATTGCTGCACGCGCTTATGCCGATTCGCCCAACGACGGCGAGGAATGGATGCACTCCCACGTTGAGCTCAAGGATCCCGAGGGCGTGGTGCAGCCGGGCTATGGCTGGATCTTTCCGCTGGGCCAGGGAGTCAACATCGGCTTGGGCGCGCTATCCACGGCCGCCCGTCCGGCCCGCCTCAACACGAAGAAGGCGCTGGATTTCTACACTGAGCAGCAGCGTTCGGAGTGGGGCCTAGGCGAGCTGCGCAACGTCACCTCAGCGATGCTGCCGATGGGTGGTGCGGTGTCTGGAGTTGCCGGCGCGAACTGGATGCTCATCGGTGACGCCGCGGCCTGCGTGAACCCGCTCAATGGCGAGGGCATCGATTATGGCCTGGAGACGGCAGCACTCGCCGTGGAGATGCTCGGCACCAAGGACCTCACCTTGGCGTGGCCAGACCGGCTGCGCGCCGAGTACGGCGAGGCCTTCCTCCTTGCCCGCACCGCCGCGCGCCTGCTGACTTACCCGCAATTCCTGCCGCTAGCCGGGCCCGTGGCCATGCGTGGGCCGGTGGGCCGCATGCTCATGCCGGCCGCGGCACGTCTCATGGGCAACCTCATCACCGACGAGGACAAGGACCTCCTCGCCCGCGCCTGGCGGCTGGCCGGCGGGGCGGTCTCCACGCTGCGCCGCGATACCCCGCTCTGGGCCTAAGCCCTTCCTCTCTGGGTCTAAGGCCTTTGAGCCTTAGGCCGGCTTAACGGCGGAGTGCAGGGCCACGATGCCGAAGGTCAGGTTGCGCCAGCCGGCCTGTTCCCAGCCGTTGCGGTTAATGGCGGCGGCCAGCTCGTGCTGCTCCGGCCATGCGCGGATGGACTCTGCGAGGTAGATATAGGCCTCCGGGTTGGAGGAGACCACCTTGGCAATCGGCGGCAGCAGGCGGGTCAGATATTCCTTGTAGACGGTGCCGAAGACCGGGATGACCGGCTTGGAGAACTCCGCTACTGCTAGGCGCCCGCCGGGTTTGGTCACGCGCGCCATCTCCCGCAGGCCCAGCTCGAAGTCGTGGATATTGCGCAGACCGTAGGAGATGGTCACCGCATCAAAGGTGTTATCCGCAAAGGGCAAGCGCATTCCATCGCCGGCCACCTTGGGTACATCGCGCTCCGCGCCAGCCGCAAGCATGCCGAGCGAGAAATCACAGGCCACGCACCACGCACCGGACTTGGACAGCTCCTCCGTCGAGACAGCCGTTCCGGCGGCAAGGTCGAGGACCTTCTCCCCCGGCTGCAAATTGAGCCGCTCGCGGGTCAGGCGGCGCCAGCGTGCGTCCTGACCAAAGGACAGCACCGTGTTGGTGATGTCGTACTTCTTACCCACCGCGTCAAACATGCGCGCGACATCGAAGGGCTTTTTCTCCAGATCTGCCTTAGACACAAGCGCCTAGTTTAGGCGACGCGCGCTCCCAGAGCGCGAGCGGCCCAACGCGGCAGCTCCGGACGCTGTCCCAGAATGGTCAGCGGAACCTCACGGACATTCTCCAAAACCTCGTCGTAGTAGCCCAGCAGCTGCTCGCAGAGAGCCGGCCAGGTCTTGGAGGAAATCGACTTCCGGGCGTTCTCCCGCATCTCCTGGTGAATCTCCGGGTTAAGCAGCGCGTCCACCGCATTGGGGAGGTCCTCAACGAACGTGGGGACATCGAGAAGCAGCCCGTTATAGCCCTCCTCGATGAGGTCTACTGGGCCGCCCGCGCGCGGGCCGATGGTGGGCACGCCCGAGGCCTGCGCCTCCTGGATGGCCTGGCAGAAGGTCTCGAACTCGCCGGCGTGCACGAAGATGTCGAGGGAGGCATAGGCCGCCGCGAGCTCCTCGCCGCCCAATGCCCCGGTAAAGACTGCATCTGGCAGCTGCGCCTCCAGCAGCGGGCGCTCTGGGCCATCGCCAACAATGACGAGCTGAATGTCTTCGCGACCGTTAAGGGCCGACAGGCGGTGCACGCCCTTCTCCGCGGCCAGGCGTCCCACAAAGCCGACGATCTTCTTGCTTCCTGTGGGATCCCACTCGCGGCGCAGTGCGGCCGAGCGCTTCGAGGGGTGGAAGCGCTCCGAATCCACGCCGCGGCCCCAGTGGCGTACGTTCTTGATGTGGTGCTTCTCCAAGTCGCTGATGGTCAGTGAGGAGGGCGCGAGAGTCATCTGGCACGCATTGTGGATGGTGCGCAGCCACTCCCACACCCCATAGGCCAGCGCGGAGGCGTGGTACTTGGTGGCAAATCCCGCGACGTCCGTCTGGTACAGCGCCACTGCAGGAATGCGCAGCTGACGTGCGGAGAATGCCCCCGCAGCTCCGAGAACGAAGGGGCTGGCCAGGTGGATGATATCCGGCTTGAACTCGCGCAGCGCCTCGTCCACTGCGGAGGTGGGCACCCCGACCGGGAGCGAATCCACCAGCGGCACCCGCACGGTGGGCACGCGCACGATGGTGAAGCCGAGATAATCGGGGATCTCCTCCTGCCCATCCCGGGCACCAGGAGCGATGACGATGGCCTCATGGCCGTGCTCGTGGAGGTGTTCGAGGACACGCAGCACGGAGTTGGTCACTCCGTTGACGTTAGGCAAGAAGGATTCCGCGACGATGGCTACACGCATGCGCCCCATCATTCCTTTCCTGGGTGCTCAGCTGGTAAAGCACGCGCTAAATTCCGGTTAATTTTCCCGCTTGCCCACCAGCATGCCCCGGCGATCAAGGTGGCCACGGCCGCAGAGGACAACGCCGGAATGATCGATAGCGTCCATTCTCGGCCTTCCACCTTGACTAGGTCCGGGTTGTTCTTGGCATAGAGCACCCACACCTGTTGCCCCTCCCCCAGCCCGGTGGGATAAAGCAGTCCGGTGGGCGGGGTGTGATAAATCCCTTTCGAATCCTGGAAATCCACGAAGGTGCGTAAGGTACCGACATCCGTCACCGTGGCCAGGGCGCGCCCGGGGTTGGCGCCGATGGTGCGGTCATTGAGGAAAGGACCGATGACCATTCCCGCCATGCCCACTAAAGCTGCGGCATACAGCACCAGGATCAGCTGGCGTACCCGGCGCCGCGGCATTTACTGACCTACCTTGGCGTTCAGCGCTTCCTGTAGCGCACGGCGCGAGGACCGGGTGGTATGTGCCTCCACCACGGTGATGCCGGTGGAGTATTCCTTGAGCTCCGCGAGGACATCGAGAAGCTCCTGCGCCGAGCTCACCTCTCGGTACTCAGCACCGCAGGCTTCCGCTAGCTTGGCAGCACCCACCCCATGCGGTGTTCCAAACGCCTTCTCGAAGGAGTCGCGCAGGGGCTCGCGGCCTTGTTCAAGCACCTCGAAGATGCCACCGCCGTCGTCGTTTGAGACGACGATGGTGAGGTTCTCCGGGCACGGATTGTCTTCGGGGAGGATGAGGGAGGTGGCGTCGTGGAGGAAGGTGACATCCCCCATGAGAGCCACGGTGCGCGGTGCGCGGGGCGCGTCGGCCTCGCGGGACTGGGTGGCTAGGGCGATACCGATAGCCTGCGCGACGGTGCCGTCGATGCCGGCAGCGCCACGCGGTGAGTAGGTCTCCACGCCGTCGAAAGGCAGGCCGATGAAGGAGGCATCCCGCACTGCGTTGGAAGCTCCGAGCACGAGGGTGTCGCCGACGGACAACGTATCGCCCACCGCGGCGGCGACGTGGAGGCCGGTAAAGCCGATCTCGGGCTTAATGGTCTCCTCGCCGGTGGTCTCCGCGAGGACCTCACGAACACCGTCGGCCGCCATCTGCGCCGCACCTTCGCAGATCTTCATCCACTCGCGCGTGGGCTCGCCGCTGGTTTTGACGGTGGTGCCCAGCTGCGCGGCCTCACCGCGCGGGTTGGTGAAATCTTCCGTGCGGGACAGACAGATGAGATCGATATCGGGATCACTCAGCAAGGCCATAACCCCGCGGTGCAGGGTGGGGTGGCCTACGACGATGACCTGCTCCACCTTGGTGTTGACCACGTAGTCGTTGGCGGAAACTTGGGCGCGGCGGAAGAGGTGCGCCGCGGCCGGGTGCACCGGGTGATAGGGCGCAGGCGCGGTGGGCTCGGCGATGGTGGGGACATCCTCTAAGCCTTCGACTTCCCAGGCCTCATCGCCCGCGATGACGAGCGTGTTGCGGCTGAGATCAACGGCCACCTCGCCGTGATTCGACCACCGCGGGGTGCGCGCGCGGTGCTGCGTGTAATCCGTCGGGGTACCGGGCAGCTCTTCGCCTACCAGCGGGGCATCGAGAGCCACGTTGATGTGCACCTGGCGGTCATTCAAAAAGCGCTCCGCGATAAGCGGGATATCACTCGTGGTCTCCACCTGGGTGGTTTCTGCATACACACCGAAGATCCCAGGCTGCTCAATGGTCTGGGAGGCCCCCGTGCCCACCAAGCGGGCCGGGCGGTCCGCGCTGATGACGGCCAGCGGGGTATGCGAGTAATGCGCCTCCACCATCGCGGGCAGCGCGTTGGCCACCGCGGTGCCGGAGGTCATCACGATGCCGACGTGCCGGCGTTGGACGCGTGCCAAACCTAAAGCAGCGAAGGCGGCGGAGCGCTCATCCAGGCGGGTATGCACGCGAATATCGCTGCGCGCGAGAAGCGCCAAAGACAGCGGTGCGTTGCGCGAACCCGGGCAGATAACCACGTCGGTGAGGTGCCGCGAGAGCTGGGCTGCCAATGCTTCCGCTAGCTGCATCGATTCTGGCTGGGACTCAGCCATAGGCTCAGTGCTAGACATTGTCCGCACCGCCTACGCCGGGCTCACCGCTGCCCGAATCGAGCTGCCCGAAAAGGTCATTGAGCAACCCCTCTAAATCGGAGCCGCCCTGGTCCAACTGATCTTGAATCTCCGGTGGCAGGTCCGTTGGGATCTCCGTAGGGATGTCGGTGGGCAGGTTATCCTGCGGCGATTCCTTGGTGGTGGTCACCGTGGTGGGAACCTCGGTGGTCACGGTCTCGGTGACCGGCTCCGGAGCAGGCTTATCAGCATCCGCTGCCGCACCGCGCCACAAGAAGAACAGCACGCCGGCGATAACGACGGCGAGAGCAGCGATGGCCGCGAAGACATAGGACAGGGCTCCCCCACCCTTCTTTGGTTGCTCCACCTGGTAGCTGGACGGGACCGGGTCATACTGCGGCTGTTGATAATTCTGGTCATAGCCCTGCTGATAGGACTGGCCATAGGCCTGCGTGTTCTGGGAGCCGGGTTCCGGGAAGTGTTGTTGGGGACGCTGTGGCGGCTGCTGTTGGGGCGCGCCGAACTGGCGGGTTTCGTTCTCACCGGTGACGCGGCCGAACTGCCGCGTCTCGTTGTCGCCGTTGTTGTTGGTCATGGGATTTACCTTATCGTGCACCCGCGCCACTTAGCACCCGCCCGGTGGGCGTTAGTCCCGTGGAAACCTCACCCGGCGTGCCATCCGCCACGATCTGTCCGCCCTCAGTACCGGAGCCCGGGCCCATCTCAATGACCCGGTCAGCGCCGGCGATGAGGTGACGGTCATGATCTGCCACCACGACGGTATGGGAGGCCTCCACCAGCGAGTGCAGCTCAGCGATGAGCAGGTCGATATCGGCCGGATGCAGGCCTACGGTGGGCTCATCCAGCAGATAGACGGTATGGCCCCGGCGCGAGTTGCGGGAGCGCTGCAGTTCCGTGGCGAGCTTGATGCGCTGGGCCTCACCGCCGGAAAGCTCCGGAGCGCCCTGGCCTAAGCGCAGGTAACCCAGACCTACCGCCTCCAAGGTTTGCAGCGCGTGGAGGATCGGTGCTTCATCTGTAAAGACCTCTAGCGCTTCTTCCACCGTAAGGTCCAGGACGTCAGCGATGGTCCTGCCCTGCCAGCGGATGGACAAGGTGTCATCGTTATAGCGCTGTCCCTGGCAGTCTGGGCACTGGGTATAGGAGCCGGGTAGGAAGACCAGCTCGACCTCGATTTGTCCGGCGCCGCCGCAGGTATGGCACTGGCCTTGTTTGACGTTGTAGGAAAAGCGGGAGACCGTCCATTTCTTCTTCTTGGCCTCCGGGGTGGCGGCGAAGAGCTTACGCACGTTGTCGAAAAGGTTGGTGTACGTCGCCACCGTGGAGCGCGGGGTTCGGCCGATTGGCTTTTGGGTAATGGAGACCACGCGCTTGACCTGCTCCGGACAGTCCGGCCCCGTGAGCGTGTCATGGAGTGCGGCCAGCAACGTGGATTTACCGGAACCGGAGAGCCCAGTAATAGCCGTGAACTGGCCCAGCCCAAAGTCCACGTCGAGGCCATCGATGGTGTGTGAGCGCACCTGGCGCAGCGCGATATCACCGTGCGCCGAGCGCGCTTTGGCCTTGGGCGTGGGGCGAGGGCGGGCCAAGGCACGCGCGGTGGGGGTATCAGCGGAGTCCGCCGCCTCTATGTAATCGGCAACGGGACCCGAGTACACCACCTGGCCGCCGCGCTCACCGGCGAGCGGGCCGACATCCACGATCCAATCGGCCTGCTTGACCAGCTCCATGTCGTGTTCCACCAGCAGCACCGAGTTGCCCTCCGCAATGAAACGCCGGCACATATCGAGCACTGCACCCCGCTCCACCGGATGCAGGCCAGCAGACGGCTCATCCAGGACATAAGTCACGCCATAAAGCCCGGAGCGCAGCTGCGCGGCCAGGCGCAGGCGCTGCACCTCACCGCCCGAGAGCGTATCTGTAGGTCGATCGAGGCTGAGGTGCCCCAGGCCGAGTTCCAATGCAGATTCAAAGGCTGGCAGGAGAGCCTTGAGGAGCAGGTCTTCCGCGTCATTCGGCTGCGGCTTCTGAGCGCTTAGCAGCTCGTAGGCTTCGCTCAGCGGAAGAGCATTGAATTCGTCGATAGGCAGCCCGGCGTAAGTAACCTTGAGGGCCTTCGCCGTCAGCCGGCGCCCCTTGCAGGTATCGCAGCGGCGGGTTTCCATGAAACTCAAGACGCGGGCACGCAGTGTATCCGACTTCGTCTCCGCATAGGTCTTGGTCAGGTAGCTGGCCACGGAGCGCCACGTGCCCTCGTAATTGCGCTGAATCTGATCCGCCCCGCGGCGCGGCTTGACGGTCACTACCGGGCGTTCCTCGGTGAAGAGGATCCACTCGCGGTCTTTCTTCAGCAAGTCTTCCCACGGCGAATCCAGGTCAAAGCCCAGTTCTTGCAGGATGTCGTGGAAGTTCTTGCCCGCCCAGGCCCCCGGCCACGCAGCGATTGCGCCATCCTCGATGCTTAAGGAGGGGTCCGGCACCATGGAGGCCTCCGTGGGTTCGTGGACCACCCCGGTGCCCTGGCACTCCGGGCACATACCCTCCGGAGTATTCGGGGAGAAGGAATCGGAGTACAGGCCCTCCGGGTTGTCACCGCAGCGCGAATACAACAAGCGCACGGAATTGGACATGGCGGAGATCGTGCCCACGGTGGAGCGCGCGCTGCTTGTCGACGCCGACTGCTGCAACGCCACCGTCGGCGGCAGGCCTTCGATGCGGCCTACCTGCGGGTCCACCGCCGAGGCAATGAGCCGGCGGGCGAAAGGCGCGACGGATTCCAAATAGCGGCGCTGACCTTCACCGTGGATGGTGCCGAAAGCCAGCGAGGACTTTCCGGAGCCGGACACCCCGGTTACGGCCACGAGCTGGCCGCGCGGAAGGTCCACATCCACGTTGCGAAGGTTGTGCAGGTGCGCGTCTTTCACGGAAATGGTCATGCCCGCCAGCCTACGCTGCCCTCCGGACATGTACCGTGAGCTGTGTTTTTAAAGGTGCGGCCAGCACTGACGCACGCGCTCGAACCACCACTCGCGGCGCTCGCCCGGCGCGGCGAGTGTGCTCAGGCGATCCGGGTCGGGGGTGAGGGCTTCGGCGCGCAGGTGACCGTCGACAAGCTGGCGCGGAGCGGTGACATCCTCCAGGAACAGCGACCCGGTGGCCAGGCCCGCAGCGGCCGGGGTGACGTCGATGTCTTCGTCGTCATAGATCTGTGGGAGAGCGGCCACGGCGGCAAGCCCCATGGAGATTCCCACCGAGGTATCCAGCGCGGAAGCCACCGTGATGTCCATGTGGCGCTCGCGCAGGTGGGAGGCTACCTCGAGTACTTTGCGCACCCCGCCCAGCGGCGCGGGCTTAACCACGGCGACATCGGCCGCCTGCAATTCCGCCACCCGATAAGGGTCGCTAGCCTTACGGATGGATTCATCAGCCGCCACACGCACGAAAATCCCGGCGCGCATGAGCTGGGTGCGCACCTCCTTGAGTTCCTCAACGGTCTTGCACGGCTGTTCCATGTAATCCAGCGGCATGAGCTCCTTGGCCGCGGTGACGGCTTCCTCGACGCTCCAGCCGCAGTTGGCGTCGACGCGCAAAACCGGCACGCGACCCTGTGCCTCGATGTGGGTGCGGACGGCGTGAACGCGCGCGATGTCCTCGTCCAGCGTCTGCCCCTTCTCCGCCACCTTGATTTTGAAGGTGCGGCAGCCGGGATAGCGCTCCATGACCTCCGGCACCTGCTCGGCAGGAACCGCAGGGACGGTGCCGTTGACTTCTACCCACTCGCGCACGGGTTCCGGAAAGCCTTCGTAGGCCGCTTCCAGCCCGGCGGCAAGCCAGCGGGCGGATTCCTCCGCCCCGTACTCCAGGAAGGGGGCGAACTCACCCCAGCCCGCGGGGCCATCGATAAGCAATGCTTCCCGGGTCGTAATGCCACGGAACTTCACGGCGAGTGGAAGGGAGACCACGTGGGCGCGGTCGAGGACGTCATCAATATGCATGAGGTTCATCGTACGTGTGGGGGGCTCAGCGCGACACCTGTCATAGCCGGTGTTAGGTTATAACGGTAAGTGGATATAACCAGAAGAAGGATCCTCAGATGCTTTACCTTCTCATCGCACTGCTGGCCATCGCCGCAGTTGTCTATCTCATCTATAAGAAAGTCCACGCCGCGGCCTCCATCTTCGCCGTTGGCGTAATCCTGCTCATGCTCGCCGCTCTCACCGGGCGCGCGGACTTCCGCACCACCGAAATCGAAGCCACGGGCAATGCCTTCTATGACCAGCTGCTCGTCGTGGATGCGCTATTCAAAGCACGCTTCTCCGGCATCGGCATGGCGATTATGGTGCTCTTCGGCTTCGTGTCCTATATGCGGCACATTGGTGCTGATGCCAAGACGGTCGTGGTGCTCTCCTCACCGCTCAAGCGCTTCAAAGGCTCCTACTGGCTGGTTCCAGTGGGCTTCATCTTGGGCACGCTGCTCTCGCTGGTGATCCCCTCGGCTGCAGCGCTATCCCTATTGCTCGTGGCCACGCTCCTGCCGGCACTCATCGCCGCGGGCCTGACACCCCTGACCGTGGGCGCCATCGTGGTGACCTCCTCCACCATCGTGCCCACGCCGCTTGAGGCCGGCCTCATTCAGGGCGCCGATCTCACCAACATGACGCCAACCGAGTTCGTCTACGGCGCCGTCGCCTACGCCACGGTGCCCACGCTCCTCATCACGGCCTTCGTACACATGTGGTGGCAACGCCACTGCGACAAGGTGGATGCCCGCAAGGCCGAAAGCTCCGGTGAGGTCAGCGCCGATTCGATGCACGATGACGCTACCGAGGAAGCCATCGCCCGCGCAGCCTCCCTGCCGGGTTACTACGCCGTGCTCCCGCTCATGCCGTTGCTGCTCATCATTATCTCCGCCATTCTTAACCGTTTGGGTGTCATCCCCTTTGAGGGCGGCATCCTCCCGGTGACCGTGGTCTCCCTGTTCATCGCGATGATCATCGAGTCCATCCGCAAGCGCACCGTCACCGGTGCTGTGGATTCCATCTCCAGCTTCTTCAAAGGCATGGGCGAAGGTGCTGCGGGCGTCGTGGCCCTGCTGGTGGCTGCTGCTGTCCTGGTGGAGGGTATTACGCAGATGGGTGTCATCGACATGCTCATCGACGCCGCCGAGGGCTCCTCCGGCGCCGCCGTCCTCATCGTCCTCGTCTTCGTCGCTGCCACCGCCGCGATGGCCGCACTCACCGGTTCCGGTACCGCGCCCTACTTCGCCTTCTCTGAGGTGGTGCCCAACCTGGCCTCGCAGACCTCCATCCACGCCCCGCAGATGCTCACCGCCATCTGGGGTACCTCCAACCTGATGCGCCAGGTCTCCCCGGTCAACGCCGCGGTGCTCATTGTCTCCGGCGCTATCAAGGTCAACCCCATCCAACTGGTCAAGCGCACCTCCGTGCCCATGATCGTGGCGACGGTGCTCAACACGCTGTTTGCGTTCATGTTTATTGGGTAGCGGTTTCCGCGCGGGCTCAACGTTAATCACGGAGCCCGCGGTACGTTTTGGTAAATAAGGTCCCCCAAATCCGAAAAACTGCGGGCATATTTACGAAAACGTACCAACCAACCGTGCGCAACGTACACAACGATCAAATAAGGCCCCAGATCATCGAAGTTTTGGGGCCCTATTTGTTAGAACCGTCACGGCTCTAAGGCGGAGCCTACTGACTGCCGTACAATTGCTTAGACAATGAATCCCATCAAGGGTGAAGGAGCAACCATGCTACTTGCTGAAGCCTTGGCCGAGCGCGCCCAGGCGCAGGAGCGCCTCAACTCGCTGAGTGACCGCCTCGCGGCGACGGTCCGCATTCAGGAAGGCGATGAACCGGATGAGAACCCCACGGATCTCCTCCGCGAACTCGAGGGCGTGACCAAGCGCATCGATGAGCTCGTCATCGCGATCAACGCCACGAACACGGCCACCGCGTTCGACGATGAGATCACGCTCATGGAAGCCCTGGCGCTGCGTGATGGTCTGCTGCGCAAGCGCCGCATCTACCAGGGATTGGCAGAGCGTGCGGGTGCGCGCCACGACCGTTACTCCCGCTCAGAGATCAAGTTCGTGGCCACGGTGCCCGTGCCGAAGCTGCGCGAGCGCGCCGACGATCTGGCCCGCCAGTACCGCGAGCTAGATACCCGCATCCAGCAGCTGAACTGGAATACAGAACTGATAACTAAATAAGGTCTGCCGCTAGTTGTGCCGCATTCTTGCGGCGCTTTCGCTTTGTGTCGCATTTTTGCGGCACGTCATGTCGCGCGCCACGCGCGCGACGGTAGCCCACACCCTTCGTAGCGAGCGCACCCCTTCTGGGCAGGGAAGAGCCCAGTGCTTCTCAGGCGCCTTCGTAGCGCAAGAAGGCAGGGAGGTTCGATTCCGTCCCACTGTATGGTGTACCGCGCTGGTACGGAGTACACGTGCACATTGACGGGAAATCCCGCAGTATTGAGTATTGATTATCACCGCCGCGCTGGGCGGAGAGTGTGGGTGAGGGTTTGGGAATGGGGACTATACTTCCGGCGCACCGCTTTCCAATTAAGCTGGTGTGCCATGAGCGAGCAGAAGAACTACAGCACCGATAATCCTTTCAAACCGGAGCTCTGGCAGCCCGTCGAGGGCTTTGAGGACCTGACGGATATCACTTACCACCGGCTCATCAGTGACGGTCCAAAGCCCCAGCGCAAGGACGGCATCGTCCGCATCGCCTTCGACCGCCCCGAGGTGCGCAATGCGTTTCGCCCACACACGGTGGATGAGCTTTACCGCGCGCTGGACCACGCGCGCCGCACGCCGGATGTAGGAACAGTACTTCTCACCGGCAACGGGCCTTCCCAGAAGGACGGCGGCTGGGCGTTTTGCTCCGGCGGTGACCAGCGCATCCGCGGCCGCTCCGGGTACCGCTATGCCACGGAGCACGCGCATGATGACGCGACTGCCGACGAATCCACCGTCGACACCGCCCGCGAAAAAGTTGAGGGCGGCCGCCTGCACATCCTGGAGGTCCAACGCCTCATCCGCACCATGCCCAAGGTGGTCATCGCCGTGGTCAACGGCTGGGCCGCCGGCGGCGGACACTCCCTGCACGTGGTGTGCGATATGACCATTGCCTCCCGCCAGGAAGCCCGCTTCAAGCAGACCGACGCCGACGTCGGCTCCTTCGACGCCGGCTATGGCTCGGCCTACCTGGCCAAGATGGTGGGCCAGAAGTACGCCCGCGAGATCTTCTTCCTGGGCCGCACCTACGACGCACAGCGCATGTACGAGATGGGCGCGGTCAACGAGGTAGTTGACCACGCCGAGCTGGAGGACGCCGCCATCCAGATGGGGCGCGAAATCAACATGAAGTCCCCCACCGCCCAGCGCATGCTCAAGTTCGCCTTCAACCTCACCGATGATGGCCTCATGGGCCAGCAGGTCTTCGCGGGTGAGGCCACCCGCTTGGCCTACATGACCGACGAGGCTGTCGAGGGCAAGGAATCCTTCCTGGAAAAGCGCGAGCCCAACTGGGATGACTTCCCGTACTACTACTAACCGTCAGTCCACGAGGAGAACCCACAGTGCTCTACTTCGCCATCGCCCTCGCGGCCATCGCGCTGGTTGCCGTCATTGCATCTCGCGTGTGGATGCTGCGCCACATCAAGCAGGCCCAAAGGGACGGTGAGCGCCCCTTCGACCAGGAGGACGAGCTCATCAACCCCTACGAACACCGCGGGCGGTAACCTAGCGGTAACCTAGCTAACCGTGACTATCCTCTCCCCTCTGTCCGTCAACCCACATGACCCCGCCGCCATCCTCGACGACTTGGAGGCGGCCATCGCCGGGCAGGCAACGCTCCTGCCCGTCCCGGCAGAGGACCGCACCCGCGCGCAGCTGCTGCGCAACCACATGCGCGCAGGCGAGCCCATCGATTCCTCCATCGCGCTCGTCGTGGCCACCTCCGGGTCCACGGGCACGCCGAAAGGCGCGCAGCTCACCGCCGCCAACCTGGTCTCCAGCGCCGATGCCACGCACCGCGCTCTCGGCGGCACCGGCCAGTGGCTGCTGGCCATGCCCGCCTCCCACATCGCGGGCATCCAGGTATTAATCCGCTCGCTCGTCGCGGGCGTGGAGCCGCTGTGCCTCGATCTCTCGGAAGGCTTTTCCATCCCCGATTTCGCCCACGCCGCGCACGAGCTGGCCGCCACCGGAGATCGCTCGTACACGGGGCTGACCCCAATGCAGCTGGCCAAGGCCATGGATTCACTAGAGGGAATCGACGCCCTACGCACCTTTGATGCCATCCTCGTCGGGGGTGCTGCCACCCACCCGCAACTGCTGGACTCGGCGAAGAAGCTGCGCATCAACATCGTTACCACCTACGGTTCCTCGGAGACCGCCGGCGGATGCGTCTACAACGGCCGTCCCCTCGATAGCGCGCGGGTGCGCATCGGCGAGGAGAACCGCATTTACCTCGGCGGACCCATGATTGCGCAGGGCTACCGAAACGTGGACTCAGATGCCTTCGTGGTCGATGAGTCCGGCACCTCGTGGTTTGCCACCTCGGATGCCGGGGCGTTGAACGGCGATACCCTCACCGTGACGGGGCGCCTCGATAATATCCTCAATACCGGCGGTTTAAAGCTCCATCCAGAACAGCTCGAGCAGCACATCCTGCGCGTGCCGGGAGTGGACGGCGTGTGCGTCGTGGGCATCCCCCACCCGCGCTTAGGTCAGATGGTCGTCGCTGCCTATACCGGATGGGCGGATGTCGGCGATATCCTTGTGGCTCTCGACGACGTTGGCCTTCCCCGCTGGCAAACCCCCAAGGATTTCAAGCGCCTGACCGAGCTCCCCACCACCGGCCCCGGCAAGGTTGACCGCCTCGCCGTCGCCCGCCTGTGGAGCGCCTAATCCTCCGCTTCGCTAATGCTGCGTACGGCAATGCCGCGCGCAGCGGATTCCCCGAGGGGGAAGTGCGCACCGCCGTCGACGGCAACCTCGAGCACACCCGCAACCGAGGGGGCAACGACGGACAATTCCACTCCCGGCCGCACTCCATTTTTATCCAGGTAGCGCAGAAATTCGCCATCCGCGTCAGTGACCTGCTCCACGGTGACGGGGGTCTGCGCGGGGACGTCGATAAGCGTAATGCGCGAGACCGGCTCGGCAGTGCCATCCGGGGCAGGTATGGGATCACCATGCGGATCGCGGGCGGGGTTGCCCAGGAAAGAATCGAGGCGTTCAACGAGCATGTCGGACGTCGCGTGCTCTAGCATTTCCGCCTCATCGTGCACCTCATCCCAGGTATAGCCCAGAGTGCGCACGAGGAAGGTTTCCAGGAGTCGATGCCGGCGCACCATTGCCACAGCCAGCCGCCGGCCTTCCTCAACAAGCCGAACACCAAAGTAGCGTTCGTGTTCCACCAGCCCCTTCGCGGCCAGGCGCTTGACCGCCTCCGACGTGGTGGGCAGCTTCTGCCCCGCCGCTTTAGCTAGGTCCCCCAGCGGCATCGCGGTATTAGCGCCCTCTTTCTCCTCATAGGTCCAGAGGATCTTGAGGTAATCCTGGGTGCGTTCGGGCAGCTCGCTGATGTGCATACCCCCATCGTAGTTCAGCCTATTGCTTCCAACGGTTTCAGCACTTATGCTCTTTCAAGTTCAATCCATTGAACATCGACATTCACTTTTAATAAGAGAGGTTTCCCGTGAAGAAACTTATTGCGCTTCCCCTCGCTTCCCTCGTGGTCGCAAGCACGCTGAGCGCCTGCACCAGCAGCGACTCCACCGAAGCCCAGAACGATAACCTGACGATCTTCGCCACGACCGGTTACTTGGCTGATGCGGCCGCCAATATCGCCCCGGACGCCGACATCACCACCATGGTCGGCCCCGGCGGCGATCCACACACCTACCAGCCCACCACGCGCGATATTGAAAAGATGCAGGATGCCGACCTCGTCCTCTGGAATGGCCTTCACCTCGAGGCGCAAATGGTGGACCAGCTCTCCTCCCTCGGTGAAAAGCAGCTAGCTGTCGGCGAACAGCTCGATACTGCTGACCTTCTGCCGTGGCCCGAGCAAGGTGACAAGGGCGAAAAACTCTACGACCCGCACATCTGGAATAGCCCCGAGCTGTGGAGCCAGGTCGTCGATCATATCGGCACCAAACTCGGCGAAATCGACTCTGACAATGCCGAAGACTATGCCGCGGCCGCCGATGCTTATGAAGACAAGATTGCAGCCGCGCACGACAAGGCCGCTAAGGAACTCGAAAGCGCCTCCCCGCGCGTTCTTATCACCGGCCATGACGCCTTCAACTACTTCGGCAAGACCTTCGACTTTGAAGTCCAAGCCACCGACTTCGTGACCACCGAAGCCACCAAGTCCGCCACTGAGATCTCCGAGCTCGCGGATACGATCGCGGAGAAGAAGGTCCCCGTTATCTTCCAAGATAACCAGGCGAACCCACAGGCCATCACTTCTCTCAAGGAAGCCGTAGAAACCCGCAACTGGACCGTCACCATCTCGGATGAAGAGCTCTTTGCCGATACCCTCGGCCCGGAAGCCCCAACCGATACCTACCTCGGAGCCTTCGAACATAACGCTAGCGCCGTGGCGAAAGCACTAAGCTAATGCTCAGCGTAGGAAACCTCACCGCCGGCTATCCCCGCACGCCGGTGCTTCACGACGCCTCCTTCACCCTCACCCCCGCGACTATCACCGGGCTGGTGGGTGCGAACGGGTCGGGAAAGTCTACTCTGGTCCGCACGCTGGTAGGGCTCCTTCCGCCTCTAGCCTGCGGGTCGATGACCTTCGATGGCGTCGATCTGGCACATTTTCGGCAGCGGCTCGGATATATGCCACAACATGCGGATATCGACTGGAATTACCCTGCCACCGCCTTCGACATCGCCCTGATGGGCCGCACCGCCGGGCTGCGCTGGTGGCAGTGGCCCAGCCGCGCTGACAAAGACGCCGCCCACGCAGCACTTGCGCGCACCGGAATGCAGGCACACGCGCAGCTGCCGATTTCCGCCCTGTCTGGTGGTCAGCGCCAGCGCGTGTTGTTGGCGCGCACGCTCGTTAGCGAGCCGGAATTCATCATCCTCGACGAGCCCTTCGCTGGTGTCGATGCCGCGAGTCAGCGCGCCATCATGGATGTACTCAAGGAACTGCGCGAGAACGGCGTGACCATCCTGCTGGTGCATCACAACCTGGCGGAGGTCGCCGACTTTTGCGATGAGGTCCTCATGGTCGGCCACGGCCGGCTCATTGCTGCTGGCCCCACCGAGCAGGTACTTACCGAGTCCGCCATTGCCGACATGTTTTCCCTGCCATCATGAACCCACTCGAGCTTCTTCAGAACTACACCTATACCCAGGCACTCCTGGGCACCGTGCTCATCGGTGGCTGCGCTGGCGCGCTAGGCCCACTGGTATATGTTCGCCGCACCAGCCTGCTGGCCGATGCCATCTCGCATTCTTCCCTGCCTGGACTGCTCACCGCCTTCCTCGTGGCCACCGCCATTGGCTGGGACGGGCGAAATGTCTGGCTTCTTTCTTGCGGCGCCCTGCTCACCGGAACCCTCGCGGTGGGGTGCATTCACCTCATCCCGCGGTTAACTCCCCTGGGGCAAACCACTGCGATGGCGGCCACGCTAACCACATTTTTCTCGGTGGGAATGCTGCTCATGCAGTATATTTCCCGCCGACCATTGCCTGGCAAGGCCGGAATCCAGGATTATTTGCTGGGAAATGCCTCCACGCTCACTCGCGCGGATGTACGGTCCACACTCATCATCGGTGGCTGCGTGCTGCTTTTTCTTTTCCTCATTCACACCCGGCAGGCCGCAGTCACTTTTGATTCAAGTTTTGCCCAGGTAGCCGGCATCCGCACCTCGTTCCTCAACGCGGCTAGTTTCTTCGCCCTCACCGCCATCACGGTGCTCGGCGTCAAAGTCGTCGGCGTAGTGCTCATGGTCGCCGTGGTCATCAGCCCTGCCGCCGCTGCCCGCCCCTGGACCACGCGCTTGCTACCTTTCATCGCGCTCTCCGGGTTCTTCGGCGCGGCCACCGCTGCTCTCGGCTGCTATGTCTCCATTGCGCACGGCCCGCTGCCCACCGGTCCGGTCATCGTCCTGGCTCAGGCGGCGCTCGTCACTATCAGCCTCACCAGTAGAAAGCTAGCCTCATGACCCTCGCCGCGACCGCTTGTCTCCTTGCCGTTCTGACGGCCTTGGCCTGTGCTATCCCCGGCACCTTTGTTGTCCTCAAAGGCCAGGCCATGCTTATCGACGGCATCGGCCATGCCGTCCTTCCCGGAATTGCCGTCGGCTACCTCTTTACCGCAGATCTAGATTCACCCATCTTGCTCGTTACCGCGGCCGCTGGCGCCTTGGTGGTGGCGTTGGGAACTGACGCACTACAGCGCAGCCCGCTGGTGACTGCTGATTCCGCCCTCGGATTGGTCTTTCCCGCCCTGTTTGCCGCCGGAGTCATCCTGATTTCTACGCACATGAGCCACGTGCACCTTGATGTCCACGCCGTTCTCGTCGGTGATCTCAACCTCGCGGCCTTCTCCAATCCCAACTATTGCTACATCATGGCCGCAGTGCTGGGTATCAATGCTCTCTTCCTCGCCCTTACACTGCCGCGTTTATCCGCCACGACTTTTGACGCCGATTTTTGTGCCGCACGCGGGGTGCCCACGCGCGTTCTTCACATCATATTTATGACCGTGGTTGCCTGCACCGCCACCGCCGCCTTTCACGCTGCCGGTGCCATGCTGGTCATCGCTCTCATGGTATTCCCGACGATGACCGCGCGGCTGCTTACTCAGCGCGTGCCCACGCTGGTGTTGACCGCCTGTGGCGTTGCCGCTATCAGCGCGGTCGTGGGATTTTGGGTTGCCTATGTCCTTGACGCGGCTACCTCTGCCGCAATGACAGTCACCAATGCCGTTATTTTCGTTGCAGTGCTCATCATCTACCGCTTTCGCCAACGCACCAGCTCATTGCCGCAGCACACCACACCAGTGGCACAATAGTGAGCATGTCTGCCTATTCCGCCACTCCTGCCGATTGGCTCCAGGGTGCTCGCCCGCACACCTGGGCCAATGCTTTTGCTCCTGTTATCGCTGGTACCGGTGCCGCCGCCGCGGCCCACGGTCTGCACTGGGGACGCGCATTGCTGGCACTCATCGTGGCCTGGGCTCTTATCATCGGCGTGAACTACGCCAACGACTACTCCGATGGCATCCGCGGCACCGATGATGACCGCACCGGCCCCCAGCGGCTTACCGGCGGCGGGCTGGCCAAACCGCAACACGTCAAGTTCGCCGCCTTCGCCTCCTTCGGCGTGGCGGCTATCGCGGGCATCTCACTCTCCCTAGCTGCCAACGCCGCCTCGTTCATCCTCGTCGGCGCCGTGTGTATCGCCGGTGCCTGGTTCTACACCGGTGGCAAGAACCCCTACGGCTACCGCGGGTTCGGGGAAGTCGCCGTTTTCGTGTTCTTCGGACTCGTCGCGGTCCTAGGTACCGAGTACACACAGGCCGGCCGCATCACGTGGACAGGCCTTGCCTTAGCCGTGGGTATCGGCGGTATGAGTGCGGCGGTAAACCTGGCCAATAACATCCGGGACATCCCCTCCGATAAGTCCACCGGCAAGATCACTTTGGCGGTGCGCCTGGGTGATAAAAAGTCCCGCACGCTATTCATGACCCTCTTGCTGCTGCCGGTACTACTCACCATCGGCCTAGCCTTCGATTCCTGGGCCGCGCTCGCTTCGCTGCTCTACTTCCCCCTCGCGCTGGGTGCTATCCGCACCGTCAACCGCGGCGCACGCGGCCCGAAACTCATCCCAGTACTTGGCATGGCCGGCCGCGCGATGCTGGTGTGGGCGGTTATCAACGCTGTAGCGCTGGCTCTGGTTTAACCACCGATTTAGCGGCCAGCCAGCTCCTCTTGGACCCACTTCTTGTGGGCCTTGCGCTGCGCGGAGTACTCCGCCAGCGTCTGAGTGGCTTCCATGCGCCACGTGGAGAAGATCAGCATGGACAGCGGCAGCGCCACAAACAACGCCAACAGGGCGGAGACCAGCAGCGGAAAGGTCCCGAGAACCGCCATGGCCAGCAGCTGAATCACCGCGGTGAGCACAATGAACAGCACCACGCGGGCAGCCCCGTACTTCCACAAAGCGACGCGGGAGCGGCGCTTGAGGGCCGGATCCGGCTGGGGTGGTTCGGGGTTCTGCGAGGTGTTGATGGTGTTTTCTGTCTGACTCATAATTCTCACTTTTGCTTTGCGGGCATTCCGTAGAATACAACGCATGGGTCGATTGATACTACTACTCTTGTTTGTCCTCGCGGCGGTCCTCGTATGGAAGGCCTTTGGTCCGTCGAGTTGGAATAAGAAGGTGCAGCAGACACAGCAGCCGCAGCGCCCCGCAATCAAGGGCCCAGACGATGACGAAGAGTTCCTGTGGAACCTAGAGAAGCAGCGCTTCAAAGAGCGCCGCGCCAGGGAGCGGGAGGCAGAGCGCCAAGAAGAAGAGCGCCGCCGTCGCTCACAGGGTTCACAAGGTTCCCAGAAACCCAAGGCCCCCGAGGACAAAGACAATAAAGCCGACGAAGCCTAAGCCTTCGGCTCGAAGGTCATCTCAAGGCCGAGGGCCTCAGCCACCGCAATCACCTTTTCCCAGCGCACGCCAGAGCCGCCGTGCTCGATGGTGTGCAGCGTGGAGCGCGAAATCCCGGCCTTCTCAGCCAGCTCCTGCTGCAAGATACCGAGTTCTCGGCGGCGCTGCGCAAAGCCCTCACCGAGAGCGATGAGCTGCGGGTTATCGCCCGCCGGCTTGCCCTGTTTGTGCCGCGGCTTAGGGGTATCCGCCATTTAGTTCAGCCCCGCATAGGAGTGCAGGCCGGAGACAACCATGTTGATGAAGAACAGGTTGAAGATCATGAGCAGCATCGCCGCGATGTTGATATACGGCGCGGCCTTGCGGAAGGCCGGCGTCGCGCGGGCGTGCAGGTAGGCGGCGTAGAGGATCCAGGTGGCGAAGGATACGGTCTCCTTCGGGTCCCAGCCCCAGTAGCGTCCCCATGTGGACTCGGCCCAAATAGCGCCCAGTACAATACCCAGGCCCAGAGTCGGCAGCGTCACCACGCCCAAGCGGTAGGCCAAGCGGTCCAACTTCTTAGCAGAAGGAAGCGGGCGGGCAAGCGCACCAAAGAAACCGGACTCACTGCCCTTCGGCTGGAACTCACGCAGCACGCTGAGCAAAGAAGCGATACCGGAGACCACGCCGATGGACGCACCCAACGAGACCACAGTGACGTGGATGGGCAGCCAGTGAGACTGGAGTGCCGGAACCACCGGAGCGGATTCCGCATAGAGCTTGGTGGAGCCGTAGAACATCAGCGCCAGAATCGGCGTGAGCAGCCACGGCCACAGAGTGCGCCATTCCTTGCGCTGCATGGCGATGGTCGCCACCACCATGGCGCCGGCGGTCACCATGAGCACGTACTCGTAGAGGTTGCCAAACGGGAAACGCCCCGTGGCCAGGCCGCGCAGCACAATGGCCGCCAAGTGTAAGGCGATACCCAACCACAGGAGCATCTGCGTCATGCCGCCGAGCTTGTCGGCGTTCTCCCGCTTCTTCGACAGATCCGCGTCTAGGTCAGCATCGGGGCCAGTGCTGGCTGTCGGGGGGACGTCGCCAAGCGCGGCACTGTCTGCCGAGGCCCCCACGCTAGCGAGTTCGCGCTGCTGCGCCACAGCAGTCGTGCGGGAGCGCATCGCCTCGATGATGCTGTGCATCCGGCCGTAGTAGACCAGGGACAACACCAAGGCGAGAGCATAAACGACGAACGCGGTTTGCACCGCGATGTCGGAAAAGTTGGACAGATTTTGATCAACCTGCATGAGTGGGAAACCTTGCCTTCACAATCGTGCCTACACCGTGCTTCACGCACGAGGCTGCATGAGCGGAGAGATTTATGGTGCTCATCAGAGTACCCCCCTTCAGCGGGAGTATCCAACTTTTGACGGATAGCTTTCTCACCTTTAGTCGGCGGAGTAGAGTTCGTCCTCCTCCACCTCATCGGGATCCGGCAGTTCCAGGAGCTCGCGGTGAAGCTCATGGAATTCCTCAGACCAGCCCGCGCGGTCGGTGCGGGCAAGACCGCCCATCTCAATATCGGTGCCACCATTGGCCCCCGGCCGGATGCGCACCCACACGCGGCGGCGCTTGATCACCAGCGAGCCAACCAGGGATACCAGCATGACCAGCGCGGACACGAGAACCCAGCTCTGGAAGGGGTCATAGGAAACCTGGTAGTTCGCAAACTCGGAGGCACCGTCGAAGGTGATCTTCGTGCCGTCGTCCAGCGTGACCGATTCACCCTGGTTCAGGTTGACGCGGTCGATCCTCTGCAGCTGGCCCGTGTGGACCAGGTTGGAATCGAGGGAGAAGAAGGACTGCGGGGTACCCGTGTCCAGGCCGGCATCGCCGCGGTAGATATCGATGGCCACGGCAGGATCGAGCATCGCCGGGTAGGAGGATTGCAGCAGCTTGCCGCTCTCGCCGGACCACTCGGCGGTCGGGGCAAACAGGCCCTGGATGGCGATCTGGTTTTGGCGGCGCTCAAACAGATCCGGGTACATGCCCGCCGGAGGATCGAAACGCATCACGCCTTCGGAGAGGAAAAACGTGGTGTCTGTGGGCTGGAACTGGATGGTCTGCGTGCGCTTTTCACCGTTGGGCCACTCCACCGTCATGGTCGGCGCAAAGCCGTGACCCTGCAGGTAAACGCGGTTGCTCTCAATACGCAGCGGGTGGTTGACCTGCAGCTGGTAGTCCTCCCAGGTCTCCGGGTCCGTGAAGATGTCGTCGCCGGCGGCATAGGACACGTTCGAGGTGAACATCTCCGCCTGGCCATTGGGCAGGTAGTCCGCGGTGAAGTCGTGGGCCAAGAAGCAGAAGGGGTGCAGGCCGGTGCCGTCGAATAGCGGGCCGGCGCGGAAGGAGTCATAGACGGAGGTGGAGGTGTTGCAGAACTCCGTGGATTGCGCCTGCTCTTGGGTCTGCCCCTGGGAGTTCTTCTCCGTGACCACGATGACCTGTCCCTCGTAGTGCACCAGGCGCCCGGCTGCCATGGTGAGCAAGATTGCCACCAACGCGATGTGGAAGATGAGGTTGCACAGCTCGCGGGCATAGCCGCGCTCCGCGGAGAAGGATTGCGCACCCGCGCGGTCCTTCTCGGGCGAGACCTCGGAGACCCGCCACTTCTTCAGCATGGTTGTGGTGGCCGCTGCGATCTCCTCCGGGGACTTTTCCGAATGCCCGGTGGCGTTGAGCGGCATCTTTTCCAGATACTTCGGCGCGCGCGTCGGCGGTGTGCGGTAGGCCTGGTAGTGATCCCAGGAGCGCGGGATGATGCAGCCCACCAGAGAAATCATGAGCAGGACGTAGATGGCCTGGAACCAGACGGAGGAGAAGACGTCGAAAAGCTGCAGCTTGTCGTAGATCTCCGCCACCTTGCCGTTGGTCTCAATGAAGTCGTTGACGTTAGATTCATTGAGCGAGCGCTGCGGCAGGAGCGATCCGGGAATGGCGGCGATGGCCAGCAAGAAGAGCAGCGCCAGCGCGGTGCGCATGCTGGTCAGCCAGTGCCAGGCCTTGCGGATATATCTCACGAAAAATCTCCTTTACAGCAGCGTCGCGCCATAGGACACGGTCCACTGGCGGATGGCGTTGATGAAATCTCCCCACAGCCCGGTCAGCAGCGCCAGGCCGACGAGGATCATGGCGATGCCCCCGAGAATCTGGATGGTCCGGGAGTGCTCCCGCATCCAGGTCACGGTGCGCATGGCCTTAGCGGAGCCCAGTGCCACGAGCAAGAAGGGCAGGCCCAGGCCCAGGCAGTAGCCAATAATGAGGATGGTGCCGCGCAGCGCGGTGGTTCCCTCGGTGCCGGCGGAGACAGACAGGATGGCAGCCAGCGTGGGGCCCAAGCACGGGGTCCAGCCCAGGGCGAAAACCCCGCCGAGCAGCGGCGCGCCCAGCCACGTGGTCCAGCGCCGCGGCGCCATGCGCGTGTCCTTCTGTAGTACCGGCACCACGCCCATGAACACCACACCCATGAGGATGGTGATGACACCGCCGGCGCGCATGAGGGTATCCGCGTTGAGCGTCAGCGCCGAAATGGCGCCGAAGACTGACACGGTGGCTAGGACGAAAACGACGGTAAAGCCCAGCACGAAGAGTGCTGCGGCACCGACGACGGCCCAACGCCGGCGCTTGCCGACGCCCACCCCCAACTCCTCGTCATAGCTCACCTCACCGCCGACCACGGAGGCGAGGTAAGAGATATAGCCAGGAACCAGTGGAACCACACAGGGTGAGGCGAAGGAGACCAATCCGGCCACGGCCGCGGCGAGCACTCCGATCAGGAGCGGGCCGGACACGGCGGCATCGGCGAAGCTTTGCCCCATACCGTCAGCGGCAAGGATCACTGTTCTTTCTCCAGTTCGTCGACGACCTCGAGGACATCCTTTTCCGTGATCTCGGTCAGGAAGACCGCGGCGGGGCGGTGCTGCTTATCCAGCACGATGGTGGTGGGCACCACGGAGGTAGGAACGCCGCCGAGCGCCGCGGCCGTCTTGAAGGGCGGGTCATAGATGGAGGGGTACTCCAGGCCGTTATCGGCCATAAAGTCCCGGGAGATCTCCGGGTTGAAGTCCTTGACATTGATGCCTAGCACGGTGCCGACCTTGCGCTTTTGCAGCTCCGAGTGGATGGCCTGGAGGTCATCTGATTCGGAGCGGCACGGCGCGCACCATTGACCCCAGGAGTTGAGGACGACGATCTGGTCCTGAAAATCCGAGAGCTTGATCGTCGTGGACTCGTCCCGCAGGTCCTCGCCGGAGAAATCCTTGAGCGGCTTGCGGTCTTCCTCCGCATAACGGATGGTGGTCTGCCCGCCAGGTGAAATGAACTCGAAGGTGCCACCGGAAGCAACGGCGTTCTGTGCATTCTCCTCGCTCTGTGTACAGCCAGCCAGGCTCAGCACAGCAACGACACCGGCCACGGCGGCGCGGATACTTCTACGTGCCATTAGATGTCCTGCGCCGGTTCGGAGTAGAAGATATCGATGATCTCGCGGTCGCGGTACACCAACGAGGTCACCGAGGCGAGAGCACATTGGCGGTCCCACGGCGCGTGGGCCAGGCGCTTGCCCAGCACGGTGCGCTGCACCATAACGATGGGAAGCTGGTGGGAAACCACGATGGCCTCATGGCCCTCTGCCTTGGAACGGGCGCGCTCGGCGGCATCCATCATGCGCGCGGCAATCTCCTCGAAGGGCTCGCCCCAGGAAGGCTCAAGCGGGTTAACCATGAGCGGCCAGCGCTGCGGGTTCCACAGCTGCGAGTTCCAGCCCTTGGTGCGCAGGCCCTCGAAGCGGTTGCCGGATTCGATGACGCCCTTATCGACGTCCACCTCCAAGCCCGTTACCTGTGCAATCGGCAGCGCGGTTTCCTGCGCGCGCTGCAGCGGCGAGGCCGCCAGGTAGGTCACGTCATGGCCTTCGAAGGCTTTCGCCGTGCGCGCGGCCATGGAATGCCCACGGGAGGACAGGTGGTAGCCCGGGATGCGCCCGTAGAGGATCTTATCCGGGTTATAAACCTCGCCGTGGCGGACGAAGTGGACGATGGTGGTGGACATATGCCTGTGTCTATCCCCTCAAATGGTCTGTTTACTGCGGGCGCTGCGCGCTGGCAGCGGCCTTGGCGGCAGGCTTGAGAGCTGCCTCGATTACCTCAAAATCTTTGTCCGTGAGCGCGTCAGAGACAAACCAAGTCTCGAAGGCTGACGGCGGAACATAGACGCCGCCCTCCAGCAGTGCGTGGAAGAAGGGGGCGAAACGCCAGGTATCGGCGGCCTGCATGTCGGCGAAGTTGCGACCCTGACCCTCGGCGAAGCGGATGGAGAACATCGTCTCCGCGCGCTGGATGTGGTGTGCCACGCCGGCGGCATCAAGTGCCGCCGTTATCAGGCTGGTCAGGCAGTCCGCGTTGGCCTGCAGGCGCGGGTACAACTCTTCGTTGGCCAGCTCCAGGGATGCTAGACCGGAGGCCATCGCTACCGGGTTTCCGGACAGCGTGCCCGCCTGGTAGACGGGGCCCGAAGGTGCCAGCGAAGCCATCACGTCGGCGCGACCACCGAAGGCAGCGGCCGGCAGGCCGCCGGAGACCACCTTGCCGAAGGTCACCAGGTCACCCGCTACCCCATCGACGCCGAACCAGCCTTTGTAGGAGGTGCGGAAACCGGTCATGACTTCATCGAGGATGAGCAGGGCGCCGTCGGCATGCGCGATCTCCTTGAGCGCCGCGTTGAAGCCCTCCTCCGGGGCCACGGTACCCATGTTGCCGGCGGCTGCCTCGGCGATGATGCACGCGATCTCTCCCGGGTGCGCGGCAAAGGCCTCGCGGACCGCGTCAAGATCGTTGTAGGGGACGACGATCGTGTCCGCAGCCGAAGCGCCGGTCACGCCCGGGGAATCCGGGAGCGCGAAGGTGGCCACGCCAGAGCCAGCCGACGCCAACAGCGCATCCACGTGGCCGTGGTAGCAGCCCTCAAACTTGAGTACCTTGGCGCGGCCGGTAAAACCACGGGCCAGGCGCACAGCAGACATGGTGGCCTCCGTACCGGAGTTGACCAGACGCACCTGCTCCACGGCGGTGCGCTTGACGATGTGCTCCGCCAACAGCGTCTCGCCCTCGGTCGGGGCACCGAAGGAGAGGCCGTCGGTAGCCGCCTTCTGCACTGCCTCCACGATGGCCGGGTGGGCATTGCCGTGAATCATCGGGCCATAGGAGCTGACCAGGTCGACGTACTCGTTGCCGTCGATATCCCAGAGACGGGAGCCCTCACCGCGAGCGATAACGCGGGCTTGGCCGCCCACGGATCCGAAGGCGCGGACCGGGGAATTCACACCGCCCGGGGTGACCTTGGTGACGCGCTCGAACCACTCGGCGGACTGGGACGTATTCTGCTGGTTTAGCTGGCTGGAGTTAGGCATAGCCCACATTGTATCGGTTTTAGCCCTATACAAAAGTTGGAGTCCCCTCGTGCCCCGCGGTCGCTCCTCCTGAGCCTGGCACGCGCCCTCAACGCGCTCGCGCTGCGCGTCTGTTGCGGTGGCGCTATGCTGGCAGCACACTGTTGATTCTGCCTTTCCTAATTTCAGCGCTGGGGTGCGCTGTGGGGAGGCACTACTTAAGGGGGATTCCCATGGCATCGCGCCGTTTTCTTGTCATTCTTGCCTGCCTTCCGCTTTCTGCCTGTGCTGCTACGCAGGCAGAAACCGCTCCGCGAATCGAACCCAGTCCCATCACCTCGGCCCAACCGACGTCCTGGGAGCCGGATGCGGTCCCCCAGCCGGTCAACCGCTTGGGCGACACCACATCTATTGCTCCCGCTCCAGCCGAACCGGAACCTGAAGCCCAGGCACCAGCTCCCGCACCCACGACCGTCGAGACCCCAGCGCCACAGGTAGAAACCGTCACCCTCCGTGCCCCAGCGCCAGCGCCCGCTCCAGCACCGCGCCCGGCCCCACCGCAGCGGCCCAAACCTAAGCTGGAACTGCCCGAGCCTCCGCAGATTCCCCTCCCGCCGGAAGTTCAGGACGGACTCGATCAGCTACCCAAACTGCCTCCCTTGCCGAAGGCGGAGGAGATCTACATCGATGTGCCCTTCTAAAAGTCAGATGCCACATACGTTTCGATCAAATAGTGGCAGAAAATCACCCATTTTCGGGACCTTAATTGATCGAAACGTCACCAGACCTCATAGCCTCGCACCATCTAAGGGTAGACCCTGATCTACCTCCTATATTCCCCCGCTGTACATGACAGGAAGCAATCCCAAGAGTTAATCTGAAGCCGATTTTCAATGACGGCGTTAACCTGACAGTAAGGGATTCATGAACAAGAAAGCTCTCGGCATCACTGCTGGCGCTATCGCTGCGGTTCTTCTCGCAGGCGGTGGTGGAATGTACGCACTGACCAGTGGGTCTTCCGATATTCAGCTCACTTCGACCGATGTCACGACAACCGCCAAAGAAGACCTCATCAGTTCCGTCTCCGCCACCGGCACGGTTTCTGCCGAGCGCGAACTCTCGCTGACCACGTCGCTGACCGGGCCTATCCAGTCCCTCGATGCCAAGGTCGGTGACCGCGTCGAAGCCCAACAGCTGCTTGGCCGCATGGACACCACCGAAACCGAGCGTGAGCTCGAGGCTCAGCGCACCTCCCAGGAGGCAGGCAAACTTGAGGCCGTCCATCAGATCGAGGACGCCCAGCTGCAGCTGCGCCAGCTCCAGGATTCCCTCGACCAAGGCCTCAACCCCGAGGTCAACAGCGCCCAGTCCGCCGTGAACTCGGCGCAGACCGAGTACGCCGAGGCGCAGCGCAAGCTCGACGATGCCCTCGCCACCAAGGGCGACCGCCCCGAGGTTGCAGAAGCCCGCGCCGCCGTCGAGCAGGCGCGCTCCGGGGTGCGCGATGCGGAGTCCAAGTCCTTCCAGTCTGCACTGGCCTCCCTCGGCACTGCCACCGAGGATCCCTCCGGCATCAACACCGCCAGCGCTTTCTTAAGCTACCTCGACTCAGATGAGGCCGTGCAAGACTCCGAGCGCCAATTGAAGGAATCCGAGGAATCCTATGGCCGCGTCCTCCGCGGCATCGACCGCGAGTTGGGCGAACAACAGCGCGCCACCGCCGCCTCCTACCAGGCAGTCTCCGATGCTGAGCGTGCACTGCAGGCCAGCAACCTGGCCATCGAGCAGCAGATTTCTTCCCAGTCCCAAGCGGTGAACCACGCGGTGGAATCGGCGGCGTCGGCAAGCGCGAACAACGCCAAGGAAAATGGGCCGCTGGAGTACCGGCTCTCCCAGGCCGACCTGCGCTCCCCTCTGGCGGGCGTTGTCACCGCCGTCAACGGCCAGGCCGGCGCCCCGGCCGAGGGCCCCATCCTCACCGTGGCGGATGACTCCTCCCTGCTGGTGAAATCCACGGTCAAGGAGGGCGATATCGCCCGCATCAAGGTCGGCGATGAAGTCTCCTTCACCTCGCCATCAAGCCCTGGCAAAGAATACAAGGGCAAAGTCACCTTCATCTCCCCCACCGCTGAGCAGCCCGATGTCGAGGCTGGTGCAGGGGGCGGCTCCGGCAAGCCAACTGGTTCTACCAAGCCCGAATTCCCCGTGCACATCCGCGTCGATGGCAACCGCGAGGGCCTGCGCCTCGGTTCCACCACGAAGGTGAAAATCATTACGAAGAAGGATAAGAACGCCATCACCGTGCCGCTCTCCGCCATCTATGAAGACGGCGGAAAGAAGAACGTCCTCGTCGTCGACAACGGCACGATCCAGGCGCGCGAGGTCAAGGTGGCCAGCGAATCCGATTTCTCTGCAGCTATTTCCTCTGGTCTCAAGGAGGGCGAGACCGTCATCAGCCAGGCGGATACGCACAAGGACATGGTCGGCATGTCCGCCTCCGTAGAAGGCTCCGATGATGCGGAAGAGAACGCATGAGCCGCCTCATTGAGATGCGGGGAATCGTCAAACGTTTCAACGAGGGTCTCGACAGCGAGCTGACCGTCATCCCGGGCCTCGACTTCAGCGTGGACGAAGGCGAGTTCGTGGCCGTCGTGGGCCAGTCCGGCTCCGGCAAGTCCACGCTCATGAACATCATCGGCTTGCTCGACCGCCCCACCGCCGGCGAATACCAGCTGGCTGGCGTGGATGCGCTGGCGCTTGGTGACGACAAACTGGCCTCCTTCCGCGGCCAAAAAATCGGATTCATCTTCCAGAACTTCAACTTGATCGGCCGCATGTCCGCGCTGAAGAACGTGGAGATGCCCATGGTCTATGCGGGCGTTTCAGCCCACGAGCGCACCCAGCGCGCGGAAAAGCTTTTGGAGATGGTCGGCATGGGTGACCGCATGAACCATCTGCCTAATGAGCTCTCCGGTGGTCAGAAGCAGCGCGTGGCGGTGGCCCGTGCCTTGGCCAACCAGCCGGAGATTCTGTTGGCGGACGAGCCCACCGGCGCACTGGATTCGCAGACCGGCCGCATG
Organism: Corynebacterium aurimucosum; assembly: GCF_046895345.1. GTDB lineage: Bacteria > Actinomycetota > Actinomycetes > Mycobacteriales > Mycobacteriaceae > Corynebacterium > Corynebacterium aurimucosum_G. Next base: position 1,886,284 of record NZ_CP160096.1, read on the forward strand.
GTCATGGACTTATTCCACGAACTGCACCGCACGCATGGAAAGACCATTTTGTTCATTACCCACAACCCGGAGTTGGCTGATGAATGCAGCCGCACCGTCACGATGAAGGACGGGGTGTTGTCATGAATTTCGCTGAATCCACCAAGATGGCGCTGACCAGCTTGCGCACCAACAAGATGCGCTCGGCGCTGACACTCTTGGGCGTCATCATCGGCATCGCCGCGGTGATCGCCATCGTCACGCTCGGTCACTCCTTGCAGTCTTCCGTGCAGAAGGACTTGGATAAGGTCGGCGCGAACAACTTCACCGTCCAGGTCAAGGAGCGCCCTGAGGAGGGCGAAGAGGAAGAAGCCGAGGATTCCTTCATAGGCGGCGGCTTCGTCGAAGACGAGTCCTCCATGCTCACCCCGGACATGCTGGACCGCGCTAAAGAGGTCATGGGAGATCAGATCGCCGGCATCAATATCGGCGAGTACAACTCTTATTCCGGCGCGTTCGTCGCCGAAGGCGACGAACAGGAGAAGACCGCCAACCTCCTGGTCCGCCCCACCAACCCGGACTATGTCTCAGGCTCCTCCTATTCCATCGTGGCCGGGCGATTCCTCAGCGAAGACGATATCGACTCTAGCCGGGCAGTAACCATGCTGGATAAGGAGACCGCCACCAAGCTTTTCGGCGCCCCTGCGGATGCCATCGGCCAATACGTAAGCTTCGAAACCCAAGAGGCATCCCCCATTGAGCTCGCCGTCGTCGGCGTCTTTGAAGAGCCGCAAACCGGACCTCTGGTGGGCGGCGGCCCCAGCCAAACTGCCTTCGTTCCTTACCCACTTGAGGCCGAGCTTTCTGATTCCCCCGGTGCCGGCACCGCCTTCAGCGAGGTCACCGTTCGCGGCAACCCGGACTTGGATAAGTCCGCGGTGGCTAGCAACCTGCAACGCGTCTTCGACAGCTACTACAAGGACAACCCGGACTACATGGTCAAAGTGACCGACTTCAGCGATGACCTCGCGTCCTTGAACCAGATCTTCACCACGATGAGTCTGGTGCTCGCGGCCATCGGCGGTATCTCGCTGCTCGTCGGCGGCATCGGCGTGATGAACATTATGCTCATCACCGTCACGGAGCGCACCCGCGAGATTGGCATCCGCAAGGCGCTTGGCGCACGCCGCCGCGATATCCGCATCCAGTTCATCACGGAGGCCATCGTGGTCTGCCTCATCGGTGGACTCATCGGCATCGCCATCGGCACCGCCGCCGGCATGGCGGGCGCAGCAGCCATCGGCTCACTCGTAGCGCCGCCACTGTGGGCGGTTATCCTCTCGCTGCTCTTCTCGCTGGCTATTGGCCTCTTCTTTGGCTACTACCCCGCGGGCAAGGCCGCGAAGCTGGACCCGATTGAGGCGCTGCGCTACGAATAGCAACGCACACGTTCAGCCGAGTCTCCCATCAAAAAGATAACCCCAGCAATGCTGGGGCTAGAGCCTATTTGCCTTGCGGCTTGATGGAGCTGAGGATATCACAAAATAGCACCATGAAACACTTCGTCGTCTCACTCGACGACGCCTCCTAATGCACCACCTTCAGGCCCACGATCCCGCCAATGATCATGGCGAGAAACAGCACCTTCCAGACGGTTGCCGCCTCCTGCCCCGTGGCGAGTGAGTAAACCACGGTAACGACCGCGCCCACTCCGGCCCACACCGCATAGGCCGTGCCCACGGGGATGGACTTCATGGCCCAGCCCAACCCACCCATGGAAATGGCGCAGGCAACGAAAAAGATCACCGAGGGCCACAGGCGGCTGAAGCCCTCCGACTTATCCAGCGCCGCTGCCCACACGGCCTCGAAGGCACCGGAGAAAATCAACACGAACCACGCCATTTCTCAGCCTCCCTCCTCCGGGGCTCGCATGAATCGCGGCGAGCCTGCCCACAATAATGGCACACTGGGCGGCATGAAGATTGCATTCCTTGGTACTGGCCGTATGGGCACCGAGCTCGCCCGACACCTCCTCGACCACCATGAGCTCACCGTGTGGAACCGCACCGCCGAGCGCGCGCAGCCGCTAGTCGACGCCGGCGCGATCCTCGCCGATTCCCCCACCGCCGCTGTGGAGGGCGCAGAGGTCATCATCACCTCACTCTTTGGCCCCGATGACATCCGTGAGCGGGTCATTGACACCAACCTTATCCCAGAGGGCGTGACCTGGATCGATACCACGACCGTCTCCCCCGATGCCGCCCGCGAATTCGCCGCCGCGGTCGACTCTTATGTCCACGCACCCGTCGTCGGCTCGCTTGGCCCGGCGCGCGAAGGCAAGCTCGGTGTCTATGTGGGCACGCCTGACGACGACCGCCGTGAGCTCGCCATGACCATTGCCGAGTCCTGGGCCGATGAGAACAAGCTCATCGGTGTGGAGTCCGCCGCCACCGCGGCGATTGGCAAACTCCTGGCCAACCTGGCCCTCGCCGTTACTGCGGAAGGCGTGCTGGAAGCACTGCACCTCGGTGAGTCTGAGGGCCTCGATTCCGAGGTCATCCTCGAGATGCTCGACATCACCGGCCTGGCCTTCATGAAGAACATGAAGGGCCCGTTCATCACCGGCGAGCGCAACACCACTCCGGGTGACTTCACCGTGGACGCCCTGTGCAAGGACGCCAAGCTCATGGAGATGACCGCCAACAAGCCGCTGCCGGCAGTAGCCGCCGCCATCGAGCGCTTTGAGGAGCAGCAGGCCATGGGCCACGGCGACCAGGACTTCTCCTCCATCTTCGTCTTCCGCAACAAGGGATAAACCCGGCTTCTAGCCGCCCTGCTTGGCGACGAGCCCGCGCAGCACCTCCTCCAGCTGCGCGTTATCTCCCGTGTCCTGACTGTGAAAGCGCGCGGCAATAAACTCCGCGCGCACGCGGCTATCACTCGCTAGCCGCTCCACGTCGAGTTGATATCCTGCCGCCGTAACCAGCGCGTCAAAGAACACCGTCTGTGTGCGGGTATTCCCTTCCCTAAAGCTGTGCACCACATTGAGCTCACCCCACAGCTCCGCCAGCTTGGCTACGAAATCATCAAACCCTAGACCACGCAGAAAATCATCCTTCGCCAGCCCCGCAAACAACTTCTCTGCTGCCTTCGTCATTTCCGGCCCCGCCGGATAGTAGGCATGCCCTGCCTTAATCATGAACTGGTCTGTAGGGGCAGTCCGCTCTTCACCCGCCCATTCATACACATCCTGAAACAAATGTCGATGTATGGCCTTAAAGTGTGCGTAGTCAAAAGCACCTTCCACAGGTGCCGAGTCCAACTCGGTCATCCGAAGAAATACAAGCTTTTCTTCCAAGATCCGTAGTTCTTCTGCGTCATCTAGCCCCAAGCGATTCTTCAGAACCTTGGTCCCTGGAATGAAATAGTTCTCCCAGCCCCCGCTCATGTTTCTCCCCCGCGCTCTACTTCAGCGAAGCACGCCGTACACGAGCGATTGCTTCGTCGGCAGATAGTGTCCCTGCGGCTATCTCGCGGCCTAGCTGGCGCACGTACTCATCAGTCACATCGTGGCCTGCTAAACGTAACGCAGCATCACTCAACGCTAACGGATCACGGCCGCTACTACTGCTGCTTTCAATTTGAATAGGCTCCGACATTGCTGCCCTCCCGAGTTTCCAACTACATTTCGCTCAATTTTAGCAGCTCATAACACCAATCCCAAGGGCGTTTCCCATCACTAGGACAACGTTCAGGGCGTGCATTTTGCTAAACTTCATCAATAAGTTTTAACTATTGTCTAGCCGCCCAATGTAAGGAGCTCGCCGCCCAGCAATGCTTTCCATCGACGCCGATTATGGGCATTCCACGCCCCTTGGACACCTTGAGAAGGACTTCGCCCCCGGCCACGTTTATGGCCTTGCCGGACCTAATGGTTCAGGTAAATCCACGTTGCTGGCCACGCTTGGCGGGGAGCTTGCCCCTCTCGATGGCTCTGTGGAGTGTGACGGCCATCCCGTCGGCACGAAGGAGCAGCCGGGCGCTGTGATTACGGTGGCCGAGCCGGTTTTCCTCCCCGACCTCACCGTTGGCGAGCACCTGGACTTGATGGGGAAAGCGGCAGGGGTGGACGTCGCCAAGCTCTGCGAGCTCTGGGCGCTTGAGCGTCTCCTTCCGCACCCCGCCTCGCGCCTGTCCTCGGGCCAGCGCCAGCGCGTGTTCCTGGCCGCGCAGCTGTACCAGCCGGCACGTGCAGCGCTTATCGACGAGCCCGAGCGCCACCTCGACGCCGCCTGGACCGAGTTCCTCGCCAGCGAATTGCGCTACCTAGCCGACGAGGAGAATCGCTGCATCGTCGTGGCCTCACATTCCGACACCATCACCCAAGCCTGCGACGAGGTGGTGCAGCTGTGATGCGCACGCTGTCCCGGCTAGGTGATGGCATCTGGTATCTCATCCTCGCCGGCATCGTCATCGGCTTCGGTTACACAGGATGGCAAGGAGTCGGCGCCGTCGCGCCTGCCATCCCGGCGCGCATCACGCTGACTAGTATCGCTCCGATTGCCGGCATCGTGGGACTGCTCGCTCTCATCGTGTTCGCCGAGACGCTTTATCCCCTACGCGCGTTATCCAGGGAGCGTTGGGTGTACGTTGATCGCCCGCGCGGCCGGCTCCGCGGCACGGACTGGATCACGTGGGCGCAGCTGGTCGGCTTCGGGGTGTTGGGGCTCGGCATCTGCGTGTCCAGCGGTCTATCCCCGTGGTTCGCGCTGGTAGTCCCAGCCCTACGTTTCGTCGTGGGGTGGCGCTCGTTCACGCTGGCTTCGCTACTCAGCGCTGGGCGCACGCGCCTAGTCGGCGGTTCTGGCCTAGGCCTTCTCGATTCGGAAGTCACCTCTGATGCCATTGCGAGCCAATCCGCGTGGATTCCTCGTCGCGCCCATGCGCCATCGACGTTAGTGAGTCTCTTCTTCCGTCGTTTGGGACGACGGTGGTACATCGGCGTCGGTGCGCTCGCGACCCTCGGCTTGACATTGGGGGTAGCGCCACAGCTCGGGGCGCTGGCTATCGTCGGCTTCATGTCCGCGTGGAGCATCGTCGGCGCGGCGGTTGGGCGCGCCGCCTCCTTCGGCCGCGTCAACGACGATGCATGGCCCGACTGGGGCCTTCCCCTTATAGCTTCTGTGGGCACGGCACTCCTTGGTGCCGGAGCCCTCCTCTTGGTGTGGAAACTCTCCGCCATCGCAATGGCGCTCATCATCGCCGGTCTTAGCTGGGCGTCGTTTAAGCGTTCCCGCCCGGCACAGGTAGACAGCATGTCCATGCTGGATAGCGGCGGCTTCGGCGTCTCCTTCTCCCCCGAGGTACTGCACTACATTGCCCGCGGTGCTCTCGGTCTTGGCGTGGCGGCCCTTGCGCTGGGGTATTAGCCGGGGCTAGTCTTTCGGGCATGAAGATTTTTTCCTAATTCGACGTCACTCTTTACGCGACCTACTCGAAGGTGGATTTCTTCATGCCTATTTCTTTTTCTCATCTCACCGTCACCTGGCCCGACGGCACCCCCTGTTTCACGGACCTCACCGGCACGTTTTCAGCACCATTCACTGGTCTGGTCGGGGCAAACGGCTCTGGGAAATCAACGCTAGCCAAGGTTCTTGCTGGCCGCATTGCGCCGACGTCGGGCACTGTATCTGCGGGCACAGTCGTCTATGTCGACCAGGATTTAGGTCTGCATACGTCAGACACCATTGCCGATGTCTTCGACGCTACCGACATCCTCAACGCCATTGCCCGCATTGAAGCTGGCGAATACTCGGAAGAGCTCGCCACCACTATTGGTGAGCAGTGGGATTTGGCAGAGCGCATCGAAGCGGCTCTCGACGCCGCAGGTATCCCCTTCCCCTTGGAGCGCACTATCGGGACTTTGTCTGGCGGTGAAGCAGTGACCGTGGCGCTGACCGCAGCCTTCTTCCGCAAGCCCGACTTCCTGATCCTCGACGAGCCCACCAATAACCTGGACTCCGAATCACGCCAGCGCCTGCTCGAGCTCATTCGCACCGCACCGATGCCGGTTCTCGTCGTCTCACACGACCGCGAGCTCCTCGAGCACGCGGAAAGCATTGCGGAGCTCTACCACGGAACAATTCGCGAGTTCGAAGGAAACTACTCCTCTTACCGCGCAACGATTGACGCCGAGCAGGATTCCGCGCAGGCCAAGGTCAGGGAAACTAAGGCCGAGCACCGCAAACAAATCCGCGAGCGCGCCGCCATGCAGACCCGGCTTGCCCGCGATGCCCGACGCGGCAAGAACTTCGCCGCTTCAAAGCGCAAGCCCGGCATGGCTATGGGCAATGACAAAAATCGTTCCGAGCGCTCAGCCGCTGGGCGTTCTCAACAGGCCAACGATGCAGTGACTGCCGCCCAGTCGGCGCACGACACGGCACAGCGCGCGCTTCGCGACGACACCCATGTCCACATCGACCTCCCCGGCACAGAGCTGCCCGCGGGCACCCGAGTGCTCGTCAGCGATCTGCTCAGTATTACTGGCCCTGAGCGCGTTCGCCTCGCCGGGCCCAACGGCAGCGGCAAGACCACCTTCCTCAACCGCATTGTCCGCGGCGACGTCGAATACGCGCTGCCCTGCGGATACATCCGCCAGCGCATCGTCTTGCCTGAAGAGAAATCGGTGTTCGACATCGTGCGGGAGGCCAACCCCAGCGCGGACCCGCAGTTTTTGCGCGACCAGCTGGCCCAGATGCTCTTTATCAACGACAAGATTCGCCAGCCCGTGGGACAACTCTCTGGTGGCGAGCGTTTCCGCGTCGAAATCGCCCGCGTCCTGCTCAGCGATCCGGCCCCGCGCTTTCTGCTTCTCGATGAACCCACCAATAACCTCGACATCCCCACCACGGACTGGCTGGTAGAGGTACTCAAGGCTTACCACGGAGCATTCATCCTGGTCAGCCATGACGAGCATGTCTGCGAGCGGCTCAATTTGACGCATACCGTTCACTTGGCCCCCATAAACTAAACCCCTTCTAGCACTCGTCCACTTTTCGTTGTACAGTTTCTTGTACAAGATAGGAGATCGCTTATGAAGACCATGTCTTACTCGGAATCGAGAGCACGGTACGCCGAAGTATTGCAGTCTGTTGTAGATGACCGTGAGGAAGTCATCATCACTCGCAATGGTCATGAGTCTGCAGTCATCGTTTCCTTAGATGACTACAACTCTCTTCGCGAAACTGCTTATCTTCTGCGTTCCCCTCGCAATGCCCAGCGCCTACTTGACTCCATTGAGAGTCTCAATACGGGAAAAGCAACGGAGCACGAACTCATTGAGGAAGACTAAGTTTCATGGTTCTTTCATGGACAGAGGAAGCATGGGAGGACTACCTCTGGTGGCAGTCTCACGACAAGAAGATCCTCAAGAGAATCAATAGCCTCATTAAGGACATTGCACGAAACGGCAACGAAGGAATAGGAAAACCCGAACCTCTCAAATTCGAGTTGTCCGGGTTCTGGTCTCGGCGAATTACCGAAGAGCACCGACTAATCTATCGCATTAAAGATGCGACCATCGAGATTGCTGGGTGCAGATACCACTACTAGCTAGCTGACGAGTGCCTGCGCGGCAGCGCGGGCACCGGCGATAACTGCCGGCACGCCGACTCCATCGGCCCAGGCGCCAGCGGTGGCGATACCGGGGACGTCGGCAAGCGCGGCACGCACAGCGGCAACGGTGGCCAGGTGCTTTTCGTCGTAGCGGGGGATGCCGCCAAACCAGCGCTGCGTGTAGATCTCTTCCACGCCGGCGGCGCGGCCGTCGAAGCCGGTGATCTTCTGCAGGTCATCGAGGGCATAGTCCACCAGGTCATCCTCTTCCGCACGCACGAGGGCATCATCGCCGAAGCGGCCAAAGGAGGCGCGCACGAGGAAACCCTCGCGCTCGTTCAGGTGTGGCCATTTATTGGAGGAAAGCGTGAAGGCCTTGGTGCGCACACCGGGCTCGTCGGAGGCGACGAGGATGCCGGTGGCCTCCGGAAGGGAGTTGCCCTCCGGATCCGTGGCAGATGCGAAGTTGAAACCGACGACCACAGAGGAAGCCAGCTGGACGGTGGACAGCTCCTGGGCGGCCTCCGGAGCCACGGCCTTGAGCAGGCGCGCGGTGGTCGGTGCCGGGGTGGCAAAGAGCACGCGGTCGAAGGGGCCGATATCCCCCGGCGCGCCCTTGACCTCGAAGGCATCGCCCTTGCGCGTCACACCAGAAACAAAGGTGTCCAGGTGGATCTGCGCGCCGGACTTTTCAGCCAGGGCCTCGTAGAGCTCGGCGTAGCCGCCCTTGAAGGTGCCAAAGACGGAACCTTCGGCCGGGCTGCGGCCGGACTCGATCTGCTTGATCGCGGCCGACAGCGTGACGGGTCCTTCCTTGGCCAGCGAGTCCAACGTGGCCGCCAGGTGGGGAACCGTGGCGCGCAGGCCCAGATCATCGGCCGAGCAGGAGTAAACGCCACCCAGCAGCGCGGAGACCACGTGGTCCACCACATCATCACCGTACTGCTGGCGCACGAGCTGACCCACGGAGACATCCCCGCCAATTTCCCACTCGAAGGGCTGCTCGTTGGTGATGCGCTCGTTGGTCGCAGCAGAGAAGAAATCCTGCGGCTCAGAAGGAATGCCCATGACTCCGCCCTGCGGCAGGAAGTGCAGCTCGCCGCCGGTGTACACGCGTGGGCGCAGCTCCGGATTGGGCTCCACGAAGGAATCCTGCAGTCCGAGCTCCGTGAAGAAGTCCACGGCGTCTTGGCGGCGGCGGATGAAGGCCTCCGCACCCATGTCGGTCGGCCCGCCGTTAAACGGCACTGTGTGCAGTTTGCCGCCGATGCGATCGGCTGCTTCGAAAACGAAGATGTCGTGGGTGCCCTTCGTGTTCTGCTTGAGTTCCCATGCCGCGGTGAGGCCCGCTAGGCCCGCACCGATGATCGCGATCTTCATTTAGCCCTCCTCGTGGATGATGGCGACGGCGCGCGTAATGGCCTCCGCCTCCGTGGTCGGCAGCACGCCGTGGCCAAGGTTCCAGATGTGCCCCTTCATGTCGCCGCGCTCAGTTGCGCGGTCGACTTCTGCCTTGATGGCGCGTATTTCCTTGCGCACCGCATCCTCGCCAGCGAACAGCAGCGCTGGGTCGAGGTTGCCCTGGAGAATGTCCGCGTTGACGCGGGCCGCGGCGGCATCCATGCTCACGCGGTAGTCCACGCCCATGACCTCAGAGCCAGCCTCCGACATCGCGCCGAGCAGCTCGCCGGTCCCCACGCCAAAGTGGATGCGCGGCACGCGGCCTTCAGCGACCTTGAGGATCTGCTCCGAATAAGGCAGCACGAACTCGCGGTAATCGCGCTCGTTGAGGTAGCCCGCCCAGGAATCGAAGAGCTGCATGGCGTCGATGCCGGCATCCAGCTGGAGCTCGAGGAAGGAGATGATCGTCGGGGTGAGGCGCTGCATGAGGTGGTGCCATGTATCCGGATCGGAATGCATCAGCGCCTTAGTGCGCTCGTGATTCTTCGAGGGGCCGCCCTCAATGAGGTAGCTGGCCAAAGTGAAGGGCGCGCCGACGAAGCCGATGAGGGCCTGCTTGTCGGTGAGCTCGCTCAGGATGATCTCAATGCCCTGGCGTACCTCGGGCACATCAACGTCGAGGATGGGCAGCTTGGCCACGTCCTCCTTGGTGCGCACGGGTACATCCATGACGGGGCCGCGGCCAGGGACGATCTCCACACCGACGCCCGCGGCCTTGAGCGGGACAACGATATCGCTGAACAGGATGGCGCCATCAACATCGTGGCGGCTCACCGGCTGCAGGGTAATCTCCGCCAGGAGCTCCGGCATGAAACAGGAATCCAGCATGCTGATTCCCTCGCGCACCTTGCGGTACTCCGGCAAAGAGCGCCCCGCCTGACGCATGAACCAGACGGGCGGACGGGAGGGCGTGTGGCCAGTAGCGGCAGCAATCAGCGGCGCATCAGACAGTCGAGACATACCGTCCATTATGAATCAAAAGTTGGAGTAGGCGCCAATCAGGAGTTTTGGGCACGGCAGGCCTTGATGAAAGCCGTCGAATCCGGGTGAAAGAGGAAGTAGATGGCCACCATGAACGCCATCGGGATAAGCAACAAGAGCAGCCCGCCCACGCCCGCGATCAGCGCCGCGATGCTGACGAACATGATGTAGGCAGACACCGCAGTAATGATGCGGCGCGCCCATATCGAGCCACTCGCCAGCTGCGCGGAGCACGCCGCAATGACGACGGCACCCACCACGTTGGAGATGGCCGCGAAACGTGTGTTGAAGCGGATATAGTCCACCTGCTCCGTGCTGAGCTGGGTATTCGTCACCGATGTATAGGAACCAAAGAGCCCCACCATCCCGGCGGTAAGCATGACAACTGCGGCAATCACGCAGACCCAGTAGGCAATGCGCAGCTGCGAAGGCCAAGTGGAAAAGTCCTGCTCGCCCTGCTTCTTAGGGCGGCGTGGGCGGCGGTTATAGTCCGCGGGGCCGGGGCGCTCGCTCATCGCTTGCCGTCCTTGCTGTCTTCTTTCTCCCTGTCCTTTTCTTTATTGTCCTTGTTCTTCTTCTCGCGCTCCTCCAGGTTTTCCTGGCGGCGCTGCTCCTCCATCTCCTTGCGCATCTGGCGCAGCTGCTCCATCTCGCCGGTGTACTCAAGTACCTCTTCCTTGGTGGAGAACATCAAGCCCATCACGGCCGCCACGCCGACGAGGATTTGCACGGCACCATCGAGTAGGAAGAGCCAGTCCGGCGCGCTCGCCCCGGCGGGGCTGCTGATGAAGACGATGAGCACGCGGAGGCCAAAGTAGAGGGAGAAGGCGAACCACAGGCGCCGGCCGGTACCGGCTGCCTTGGAGTTCTTGTGGATGAACCCCAGCATGATGCCCAGCAGCACGACGATGGCGAGTGAAATCAGCGAGCTGAACGCCACCGAGCCATAGCCCACGAGCTGTACGAGGGCATCGCTGACGTCCTGCCCGGACTTCTCCGCTGCGGACTCCGCGGTGGTGCGGGCCTGGGCGAAGAGCTCCTCCCTATTCAACAGGGTCAGCACGATGCTCAAGACCAGGTGCACCACCTCGAGCACCAAGGCAACGGTCCACACCTTGAGCATGAGGGAGACGGCTTCGGGGCGCTTGGTCTGCTCCTTATCCGGCTCCGTATCCTGCTTCGCCGGTTGCTTAGTGTTCGGGCTGAACGTCACGATTCTCCTTTTATTTGAGCAAGCGGGCGGCGTCCGTGGCGAAGTAGGTCAGGATCTGATCCGCGCCCGCACGCTTAAACGCGGTCAAGGACTCCAGCATAACGGCCTCGCCATCGATCCACCCGTTCTGGGAAGCGGCCTGAATCATCGCGTACTCGCCGGAGACCTGGTAGACAGCTACCGGAACGGAGGAGCGCTCGACGGCACCGGCCAGCACATCGAGGTACGGCAGGCCAGGCTTAACCATGACGATGTCCGCGCCTTCCTCGATGTCCAGATCCACCTCCAGCATGGACTCGCGGAAATTGCGCGGGTCCTGCTGGTAGGTACGGCGGTCGCCCTCCAGGGAGGAACCCACGGCATCGCGGAAGGGCCCGAAGAAGGCCGAGGCGTACTTGGCCGAGTAGGCCATGATGGCGACATCCTCGTGGCCGGCCTCATCGAGGGCCTCACGGATGGCGGTAATCTGGCCGTCCATCATGCCGGAGGGGCTGACCATGTGCGCACCGGCGCGGGCCTGGGAGCGGGCCATATCCTGGTAGAGCTCCACGGTTTCGTCGTTAAGCACGCGGCCCTGATCATCGATCACACCGCAGTGGCCGTGGGAGGTGAACTCATCGAGGCAGGTATCCGCCATGACGATGAGGTCATCGCCGAATTCTTGGCGCAGCTCCGCGATAGCCACGTTGAGGATGCCCTGCGGGTCCCAGGCCACGGAGCCGGTCGCATCCTTATCCTCCTCACGGGGCACGCCAAAGAGGTCAACGCAGGTCACGCCCGCATCGAGGGCCTCGTGCGCGGCACGCTTGAGGGAATCCAGGCTGTGCTGCTGCACGCCCGGCATGGAGGGGATGTCACGGGGTTCATTCAGACCGTCGACCACGAACATCGGGAGGATGAGGTCGGAGGGGCGCAGCGACGTTTCCGCAACCAAATCCCGAAAAGCCGGGTTCTGGCGTAGGCGGCGGGGGCGGCGAGCAATGCTCATGAGTAAAAACTCTCCTTTGAGCTACGAGAAAATTGAACTACCTTCCCGACTCTAGTCGCCCCTCACCTGCCCACCCGGAAGCGGTCTACGCCGTCTTCTTGCGCGAGCGGCGCTTCTTGCGCGGAGCTGGCAGGTTGCCGGCAGCACGCAGGGCGGCGACGTGGTCAGCGAGGGCGTCGACAAGCATCGGCACATCCGCGACCTCCGGGACCACGTCCACGCGCAGGCCCACCTCCTCAGCCGCCGCCTTGGTGGAGGGGCCGATGCAGGCGATGATGGTGCGGGCATGCGGCTTGCCCGCAATGCCGACGAGGTTGCGCACCGTCGACGGCGAGGTAAAGGCAACGGCGTCGAAACCGCCGGTCTTGATCATGTCACGGATCTCCGCCGCCGGCGGGGCCGCGCGCACCGTGCGGTAGGCCACGACATCATCGACTTCCCAGCCCAAATCCAGCAGACCAGTCACCAGCGCCTCGCCGGCGATATCGGCACGCGGCAGCAGCACACGCCCCACCGCGTCAATATCCTCAACGTAGTTCGGGAAGACCTCCACGAGGCCCTCGGCGTTCTGCTTCGTCGCCGGCGGCACAAGCTCCGGGACCATGCCTTTGGCGCGAATCGCATCGGCAGTCTTCTGCCCCACCGCGGCTAGGTGCACGCCGGCGAAATCACGAGCATCCAGTCCGAGTTCGGCGATCTTCTTCCACACCGCGCTCACCGCATTAACGGAGGTGAACACGACCCACTTGTAGCGACCTTCGACAATGCCCTTAATGGCGCGATCCATCTGCGCCGGGTTGCGCGGCGGCTCCACGGAAATAGTAGGCACCGACTGCGGGATGGCGCCGTGGCCAGCCAGTCGGGCGCTCATCGCTGCGGCTTGCTCCTTCGTGCGCGGCACCAGCACGCGCCAACCATAGAGCGAACGGTTCTCCCACCAGGAATACTTCGAGCGATCATCAAAGCTGCGGCCCAGCGTCACCACGAGTTCGCCCGGCAGCTCAGCATCGAGCTTGCCGAGTGTTCCCAGCGTGGTCTCGTGGGTGCGCTGCAGGCGCGTAGTGCCGTGAACGGTGACGTATGCTTCCGTCTCCGCGGGCATTCCGCGCTCCACCAGCTCGGCGGAAATGACCGGCAGGTCGTCTGCCGTGGCCTGCAAAACCAGCGGCTGCGTCGCGGTGGCCAGCGCGTCCCAGTCCGCGCCTTCCGTGATGTCGGCCTCGGTATAGGTCGCACCGAGAGCAATGCCCGCGAAGGAGGGAACCGTCGAAGGCAGAGACATACCCGGGACCACTTGGAATTCCATGCCCGCATTGGCCACGGCGGTGATCTCCGCCTTGATGGACTCGCGGTTGAGCGGGTTACCGGTAACCAGACGGATCACGTCGTGCCCCTCGGCGCGCTCGAGCGCGTTACGCAGTTGCTTGACGACGTCCCCCTCGACCTCCTCAAAGACCGCCGCCGTCGGCGGTGCCGGGCGCGGCGGCTTACGGCGCGCACCCGCTTCCTTGGCAGCGGCGCAGATGCGCTCGTACTCTTCCTCGGCGGCGTCGAGAAGCTCCTGCGGAACCGGCACCTGCTGCGCCACCATGTCACGCACGCCCTGCGAGACCCCCGGGTCGGTGACGACGTTGGCGGTCGTCTCCAGAACCTCGCGGGCGCGAACGGTCAGCAGGTCGGGGTTGCCTGGGCCAGCGCCGACGAAAACGACTTTGCCCAGATCAGACTTACCCAGCCCAGGCTGGGTATCCGGCACGGCATTGCTCATAAGGTTCTTTTCTAGTTTGTGGGTTCCGAGTGCCCCGGCGCCGAAGCGTGGCAGGCGCGGGAGTGGAGACAAGAAAGCCCCTCACTCGCGAGTTAAGGGGGCCTAAATCATTGCTCTCAATGATCGTGTGCTAGATACACACTAAAGGAAAAGGCCCCAAAGCAAAAATTACGTGCGGTTATTCCGCTGCCAGCACGTCCGCGGCGCCCTGAGCGAAGAGCTCCTTGGAGATTGCACGTCCCAATTCTTCTGCCTCGCTTGCCGAGCCCTGGGCCTGAGCGATGAGCTGACGGGAGCCGTCGAGGGCGAAGACACCGCCGCGAACGACCAGCTGCTCGCCCTCCCAGTGGGAAGTGGCAGCGACCGGCGCGGTGCAACCAGCCTCCAGCTGGGATAGCACGGTGCGCTCGGCGCGGGTGGCGGCGGTGGCGGGGGCGTCGGCAAGCAGAGCAATGGCCTTCGCTGCCTCAGTTCCCTTAACGGCCTCGATGGCCAACGCGCCCTGCGCGGGCGCGGGCATGAAGACCTCCGGATCGAAGACCTCGGTGGCGCGATCCGCGTAACCCGCGCGCACGAGACCGGCGTAGGCCAGAAGGACGGCGTCGAGCTCGCCGCTGGTGACCTTGCCCATGCGTGTATCGATATTGCCGCGCAGCGGACGGATGTCCAGGTCCGGGCGCATAGCGCGCAGCTGGCTGATGCGGCGCGGCGCGGAGGTGCCCACACGTGCGCCCTCCGGCAGCTCCTTGAGGGTCAGACCATCGCGGGCAATGAGCGCCTCACGGACGTCCTGGCGCTGCGGCACCACGAGGTCGAAACGGTCATCGGCAGCCGTGGGCAGGTCCTTGAAGGAGTGTACTGCGATCTCGCACTCGCCGCGGTCGACGGCCTCACGCAGGGCCTGCGTAAACACACCCACGCCGATGCGCTCCACAGGAGCCATGTTGACGTCACCCTGCGTGGTAACGATGTGCAGCTCGGCCTCATAGCCTTCCTGCTGCAACCACTCCTGCACGTGGCCCGACTGAGTAGTGGCCAGGAGGGATCCTCGGGTACCGATCTTCAACATCTATGCGTCCTTTTCTTCCTTAGTACTTTCCACAGCTTCCATCTGCGCGGCATCCGGCAGTTCTGCCATGTCTACCGCTACGCCGCTGCCCTCCAAATGGAGTCCAAAGAGTTCCTGCAACGCGGTCTCATGGCTCACGGTGCCAGAGTTAGCTGCGAGCTGCTTCGCGCGGACCGTGGGCTCGTGGAGCAGCTTATCCGCAACACGCTTGAGCGCACGATTGATATCTCCCATCTGGCGCTCGTCCAACTCTGGGTGCTTCTGCTCCATCCGCGCTACCTCGCACTGGACCAAGTTCGCCGCCCGCTTGCGCAGTGCCGATACGGCTGGGACGACGTCGCGGACGCGCTGCTCGGAAGCATAGGCTTCCAGCTCTTCGCTGACGATGCGCCGCGCCTGCGCGTGTGGGCTGCTACCCGCTGCCAGATCGGTATCGGCCGCCTGCAGCGAGTTGTTGAGACGTTCGATATTGACCAGGTCGACTCCCTCGGCTTCTGCCACTGCGTCATCAATATCGCGTGGCAGAGACAGGTCCACGAGCATGAGCTCGCGGTCGGCCACGTGATAGCGCTCGACGTCGGCCGCCGTAATAGTGAAGCCCTGGGCTCCGGTGGCGGAAATCGCCACGTCCACATCGCGCAGGGCTTGGGCGCGTTCCGAGTATTCAATAACGTCTGCGTACACGCCCGCCTCATGGGCGTGCTGCGCCACGCGCTCAGCGCGGGCAATGGTGCGGTTCGCAATAATCAGGTGCGCACCCAAACGCCCCGCGTGCGTTGCCGCCAGCGAGGCCATTGCACCTGCGCCCAAGATGAGCACGCGCTTGCCCGCGAGATCTTCCCTGCCCATGCGGCTCAGCGCCTGATCAAAAGCAAAGGAGACCATGGAGGAGCCCGCCTCATCGATCTCAGTTTCGGAATGCACCCGCTTGCCGGCGCGCAGCGCGGACTGTGCCAGCGCGTGGATGCGCGGGCCGACGGTTCCTTGCTCCGAAGCAAACTGGTAGGCGGTGCGCACCTGGCCGATGATTTGCTGCTCCCCCACCACCATCGAGTCCAAGCCGGAGGTCACCATCATGAGGTGCTCGGCGGCGGCGTCGGCATAGCGCACATAAAGATAGGAGCGCAGCTTCTCCTCCTCCACCCCGGAGACTTCAGCGAGGTTGCGCACGACATCCTGGACGCCCGTGTGGAAAGAGTTCGTGACGGTATAAACCTCGAGGCGGTTACAGGTGGAGATAATCATCGCCTCGCTCAACGAGCCTGCCGATACCATGGCCCGGCAGGTGCCATTCTGCACGGTCTCGTCCATGCTCAGCTTTTCCAGCAGCGCCACCGGCGCCGACTGATGCGACATGCCCACGACGAGCACACTCATGCACAACCCTCCAGTTTTTGCATCATCCCTTTGGATGACATAGATCGTCCAAAAGACTACTAGTTTTCAGCTCGTTTCCGAAACTCGCGGAAGCGTTCACAGAAAGCTAGTCCGCCAGTGCTTGCGCTAGCTCCTCATTGTCCACTTCCCAGCAGGAGAATTCCTCCCCATCAATAACCACAACGGGAACGCGATCACCATATTCCATGGCCAGCTCCGCATCCTCATCGACCGTGCGTACGGCAAGCTCCGCACCAGCCTGCCGGACCACCGGGGTAATCTGCTCCAGAACGCGCGCACAGGAGCCGCACGTGGTACGCACCATCAGCTCGACGACGTGAGACATTAAGAACTCCTCGATAGGACGTAGAACGGTTCGCGGTTTACTATGGACACGTTAGTCCGCCCACCCTATGAAAGCTGAACGCGTGCCCCTCCCGCTCCCTCCTGGTATGCCCGATTCTCCCCGTGAGTTCCTTGCCAACTGGACCGCAAGCAGGGGAAACTTACGTAATTTCCTAGAGCAGCAAGCCTTCGCGCCGCTGGGTGAGGAGCACCAACGCGCCGCCGGTGAGGCGTCGGCAGCCGCGGCGGTAGAACACCTCTTCGGCATCGACCTGGATGCTTTTTCCTCTGGCGTCGATTCCGTTCGGGGCTCCTTCGAATCCGCCGGCGCGCGCTCCATCACTGAGCCCGACCCAGACATCCCCCAGGACGCCGGCGCTGCCGCCTTCTTCGACGTCGATAACACCTTGGTCCAGGGGTCCTCGCTCGTGTCTTTTGCCTTGGGCCTCGCGCGGCGTCGCTACTTCAAGCTCTCAGAGATCCTGCCCATCGCTTGGAAGCAGCTAAAATTCCGCATCTCCGGTTCGGAGAACGCAGCCGACGTGGCTGCCGGACGCGTGCAAGCGCTCGAGTTCGTCAAGGGCCGCTCAGTGGAGGAGATGGTGGCTTTGTGCGAGAGCATCGTGGACCAATCCATGGCCCGCAAGGCCTACCCGGGCACGAAGCAGCTGGCGCAAATGCACCTCGACGCTGGCCAACAGGTATGGCTGGTCACGGCCACCCCCGTGCAGCTGGCGCAGATTCTGGCGCAGCGTTTCGGTTTCACGGGCGCGCTCGGCACCGTGGCGGAGGTCAAAGATGGCCGCTTCACCGGCCGACTGGTAGGCGATATCCTCCACGGGCCAGGTAAAAAGCACGCCGTGGCGGCGCTGGCCACCTTGGAGAATCTCGACCTTGAGCGCTGTACCGCCTACTCCGACAGCGCCAACGATGTCCCGATGCTTTCCATGGTGGGAACCCCCGTGGCCATTAATCCGGATTCCAAGCTGCGCGATATTGCAGAGGAAAAAGGCTGGCTTATCCGCGACTACCGCTCCGTGCGCAAGGCCGTGCGCACTTATGGCCTCCCCGCGCTAGCCACCGCACTCTTCTCCTATGGCAGCTGGCGCTTCGTGCGCCGCTAGTCGCTACTTTGAGCCTTGGTGCGCAGCATGTCCATGCACATAACAGCACCAATCAGACCCGCGTGCTGTTGCGCGTCAAGCCCCGGTGCAATGCTCAGATGGTAGGTGCTCTTCCCAGACAGGAACCGGCCCACCCCCGACCATTCATTGCGCACCTCCCCTAGGGGCTGCCCCTGACTACTGATCCGAATATTCCAATCCCAGACATCACCTTCGATCTCGATCTCTGGGAAGCCCTCCATTTCCAGGCTCAGGCGCGTCTTCAGAAGGGAGAATCTCTTGGTCACGACTGCCATGGGCTTCTCGACGCCCGGCAGGTACACCTCATAGGTATCCCGCAGGAAATTGGGCGGATCCTTGATCACCATGAGCGGTTGCTGCGGGATTCCTTGCTCATCTGTGAACGCCACTTCGAGACTGCGGGAGGAGTTGAAGACCATGTCCTTCAGGCTCCCCGATTGCACGATGGTGCCCACGGGCACACCTTGTTCATCGGTGATCAGGAACTGATCCTGCATAAAGGATTTGGTCTGTGAGATAACCAGGTTGTCAAGGGTCAGGAGTCTAGGCAACATAGTTCGCCATTCTACGTACGTGATGGGCTCTTGTGGGGACAGAAGGATGACACTCCCCCGCCCGCTTTATGGGGGCAAATATACGCTTCATAACACTCACTGAATTATCGCCATAGACGCAGGTCAGGATAGATGTCCGAAGCGTGTTTTATAGTTCTGTTAGAACAGAGAATCGAGATAGAAGATTAGAGGACATCGTGAATACCGCCACCCAAACCGCATACTTTTCCCATATGAACCCTGACTGCGCTCTCGCCGTGGAGCGCAGCGCCGCTCGTCGCGCAGACTATCGCTCGTGGGTAGCTGCCATGCCAGACCTCGATGAGGATTTTGATATCGCGTGCCAGAGGCTCGTCGCCAAGCTTGGCGTTGGTGACTATACCGTTAGCGAATGCTGCCTGGCCGTGCACCGGCTCACGGAGCTCCCGCAGGTCAAGGCGTTACAGGACAGCCAGTTCCTGCTGGATATGAAGGCCCTCATCACCATTGACCGCACGCTGACAAAGCTGGGCGCGTTGCCGCCAGAAACGCTCGCGCTTATCGACGATGCCCTGATCACCTTCTTCACCCCCACCTCCCCGAATCAGGTCTTTCCTACCCCGGCGCAAATCGGGCGCAAGGTGCGCGATATTTGCAAGAGTATTGATAAGACTTTTAGCTTTCGCAATTCCCCGAAGAAAGACACGTATACCTTCACCGATACTGGCCAGCGCGGCATCCTTGAGCTCAATACCGATAGCGCCACGGGCATGATTTTGGATGGCTATATCAAGCAGGCGGCGAAGGAGAGCGGGCTCTCGCAGGCTGATGCCCTGAAAAAGCTCATCGCCGGTAGTATCTCGCCGCCGGCGACTGTCATTCTGCACACCTACCAAGCCAGCGATATCGATGACGCTCCCACCTTCGTCCAAGGCTATGGATGGACGTCGCAGGACATGCCTGTCACGCGCACGCGCAACCTCTCCTCGCAGCCACCGGAATCGCGCAGCTACATCGCCTCGGAGCTCATCCGCAAATACGTGGAAGGTCGGGATGGCACCTGCCGCGCTCCGGGGTGCAACCGGCCGGCCTACCTGTGCCAGATGGACCACCGCGTCAACTACGCCGACGGCGGCGCCACGCACCCACGCAACCTGGCCAGTTTATGCCAGCACCACCACAATATGAAGACTGATGGGCGCGCGCACTACATCATGGACCCGCACACCGGGGACATCGTGTGGCTCTACGAAGACGGGACCTGGGCTATGACGGAGCCGACTGGCCCGCTGGCGCAGAAGACGAAGCGTTGGGCACAAACGGTGGCTCAAAAAATTTCGGCCACCCGCGAGCGCGCCCAGCAAGAAGCTAAGGAAGCACAGGCCGCTGCCGAGGAACCCCGTACCCCAGCCTCCCCACAGGAGGACATTCCGTTCTAAGCGGCGTCGTCGTCTGAAACGACGTCGCAGTCATCCGAAACGACGGGAAGGAGAAAAGATACCAGAAACTCCCCGCCACGATCCTGAAAGGACCATGCGGGGAGTTGCAGGCGAAGCTTTACTTGCCCAGCTTGCGACGCTGAACGCGGGTGCGGCGCAGCATCTTGCGGTGCTTCTTCTTGGACATGCGCTTGCGGCGCTTCTTGATGACAGAACCCATAGTAGGTTTCCTCACTTTCGGTATCAGTACGTACGTAAACCGGCCGGCAACGCCTGGAATGAAACCACACACGGTGCACTCGTGGCGGCCCCTGCGAAACAGGGAGACACAGGCATACCAGTGCCGAAACGAATGCTCACTATCTTACCTAGCGGCCTGCCCAGCACCAAACTAAGGGCAGCGCCCACCGCCGCGGACCGCGAGTGGTCCGCAGTGGTGGGCGCTGCCAGAAAGAGGTGAACGCTAGGCTCCGTATACGGAGGCCTCAAGGTATTCCTTGACGGCAGATTCGTGGACGCGGAAGGAGCGTCCCACGCGCACGGCCGGCATGTCACCTGCATGAACCAACCTGTACACCGTCATCTTGGAGACACGCATGATCTCCGCAACTTCGGCAATGGTCAGGAAAGTTCCCTTATCTTCATTCGTCATAGTTTATTTAACCCTTCAGCACGTGACGCGCTGTAGGCTTCCCCTCCCACAGGACTATCACGCACGCGCTCCTGCCAGCTTAGCGTGAAACGTGTGACTAATGCGACCCAAGAGCTAATTTTTTCCTCTTTCGCACCGCTGTTCCCCATCAAGCCCGTGTGACAACATATGCCACAGGGCTACCAGAACGGCGGGAAATTTTAAGCAAGTTCCTGCGCACGCTGGGCGCATGCTTCGGCGGCACGGAAGAACGCGCCCCGCAGGCCAGACTCCTCGAGTTCACGAAGGGCGGCAGCAGTGGTTCCCCCCGGGGAGGTTACCCCTGCGCGCAAAGCCACGGGATCCTTGCCGGATTCAGCCAGCATGGTGCCCGCACCTTGGGCGGTGCGGGTGGCGAGCTTCTCGGCAACGTCACGGGTGAGGCCGAGCTGCACACCGGCGTCGATCAGCGCTTCGGTGACAAGGAAGTAATACGCGGGGGCAGAGCCTGCCAGTGCGGTGGCGGCGTCGATGTGCTTCTCCTCAATGACAGCAACCTCGCCGACGGCTTCCAGAAGCTTGACCACGCCAGCCTGTTGCTCTTCGGTGACGTGGGAACCACCCGCGCAGGTGCACATGCCCTTGCCCACCAACATGGGGGTGTTCGGCATGACGCGGACGACTGGCACGCCCTCGCCGGCGGCCTTCTCCAACGTCTCGAGGGTCAGGCCGGCAGCCATGGACACAACCACGGCCGTCTTGGGGATGTCGAGGCCCTCAAGGAGCTCCTCGATGGCATAGGGCTTCACGCACGCGAAGATGTATTCCGCGCCGTCGACAGCCGCAGCATTATCGCTCGTGACCGACACGCCGTAGGCGCTCTTTAGCTCCTCGCTGCGCTCGGAACGACGGTTGGTCACCACGATGTCCGCGGCGTCATAGCCCGCATTCACCAGCCCGGAAACTAGGGCTTCGCCGATTTGTCCTCCACCAAGTACTGCAATTTTTGTCATGCTATCCAGGGTGCCAGAAAGGCTAGGATGCGGCCACCAGGTCAAGGCTGTGCACGTAGACTGACCCCGCGCATGCAAAAGGCATCTGTCAGAAGGCGTTTTCAGAGGCAAAGATACCTTTTAACAGATGCCTTGTGACAGATGCCTTATGAGAAGGTGCCCTATGGAGCTGGTTCTTACATCACCACGAGGAGCGGGCCGAAGGTCAGCACCAGGCCGGCTACGGCTGCGAGGAACATGGAGAGGCCATCGCGGCTGGTACGCAGTGCGTGAACGATTCCAACGATGACACCGGTGACAACCACACCAAGCACCAGGACAACGAGGCGGTCAAAGCGATCCCAGAGGATCTCGAAGCCCTTGAACACGATGGCGCCGAGCACGATGCCCACGAGGGCGAGCAGGACGACGGCGAAGGGGTTGAGCTTGCCCTCGTCTTCCTCGGCGTAGTCCTCGTCATACTCGTCAATGTCCTCATCGACTGCCTCGAGCTCACCCGTGGTAAAGGTGTCCTCGACGGCGTCCTGCGGCTTCTCATCGACCGGTTCGGCGGTCTTTACCTCAGGCTTCTCTGGCTCGTCCTTGACCTTTTGGATGACGCGGGTGTCATCATCAGAGGGCTGGGAAGGCTTGGACTCGGACTCCGCGGGCTTCTCCACAGGAACGGCAGCGGCCTGGGGCTTGTCCACCTTCTGGGTTGCTTTCTGCTTGGCAGTCTCCTCCTGTGGAGCTTCCTGCTTGGGGGCTTCCTTCTTCGGAGCAGGAATCACCGGGGCCGTCTCATCGATGGAGACGTTCGAGTGCTTTGCCTCAGCCGGGGTTGCCTTCACCTTTTCGAGATTGCCGGTCAGCTCCGCAACTGAGATGCCGCCTTCATCGAGGCTCCGGCGACGGCGGCGGGGGGTCTTCTCCTCGCCGGGTCGGTCCTTCGCGTTACGGGCCAGCAGCTCCGCAACTGTCAACTGTTTCTTGTCAGCCACGTTTCTTTCCTATTCCAGTCCCTTATCGGTACGGCGCAAAATGACACCTTCTCGGAGAGCCCAGGGGCAGATCTCCAGCTTTTCGATTCCCAGGGCACGCATGCTCGCCTCCGCCACTAAAGCACCGGCGACGATCTGATGCGATCGGGTAGAACTTACACCCTCAAGGTCCGCCCTGTCAGCTGCAGTCATACGGGAGATGAAGGAAATCAGCTGACGCAAACCCGGCGCCGTGAGCGTACGTTTGACGTAGGGACCCGCAGACGAGGGCGCAGCACCGGTCAAACGGGCCAGCGTGCGGAATGTTTTCGAGGTTCCCACGGCCAATCCCGCAGGGCCCAGGGCGCGCATCTTATCGGCCACGCCGACCAGTTCCGCGTCAATGTAATCCCGCAGCAAATTTACCTTGGACTTTTGCGGAGGATCGGTATCAAACCAATTATGAGTCAGGCGGCCAGCTCCCAAGTCGAGGGAGAAAGCCATTTCCGGATGCTCATCGGTACCGGTGGACAGCTCCAGCGAACCGCCACCGATATCGAGGTTAGTGATGCGGCCAGCGGACCAGCCATACCAACGGCGGGCGGCAAGGAAGGTCAAACGCGCTTCCTCCTCGCCCGACAAGATTTCTAGGCGGACGCCGGTTTGCTTCTCAACTTCATCGAGAACCTTGGCCGAGTTCGTCGCCGAGCGCACGGCGGAGGTAGCAAAAGCGATGAATTCATCACAGCCCAGCTTCTGGCCCAGCTCAGCGGCCTCACCCACGGCGGAGATGAGCTTCTTCATGCCCTTCTCGTGGATGTTGCCGTCCTTGTCTAGCTGTTCCACCAGACGCAGCGGGGTCTTCCAATCGCTCATCGGCGAAGGCCGCCCACCGGTTGCGGCGTCGACCGCAACGAGGTGGACGGTATTACTTCCGACGTCTAATACACCTAATCGCACGCCTCTAGAGTAGTAGGTCTACCGTGGGTAGGTGTGAATCGCCCGAAATCAAATGAAGTTTACCTGGGTTTTCCCGTCTCCTCCCCGGCGGCGGCGTCCATCTTGGCCGGCCACGAAAAGGCCCCCGATTTTCCCAGAGAGTGGTTTGAATTTACGGATCCAAACGATCCACTCCACGTCTTTTCCATCGACCTGACCTGGCTCGAATCGCACTATGCCTGCCAGTTTGGGACGGAGAGGTGCCACGGCATCGATAAGCAGCAGCCCGATGTCGGCTGCTGCGTGCACGGCGCCTACATGGCTGATGAGACGGATCGGGAACAGCTTCGCGACGCCGTCGCGCGCATGCCCGCCCGCTTCTGGCAGCACCGCCCTGCGGGGGTAGATGAGTTCCTGGAACACGGAGAACCTGAGGAATTGGAGCCCTGGCTGGAGTGGGATGAGCTCGACGGCGATGATGGCGAGCCGGAACCGGCCCTGAAGACGCCGCTGGTCGACGGCGCCTGCATCTTCGCCAACCGCGCCGGCTGGCCCACGGGCGCGGGCTGCGCTATCCACCAATGGGCGCTGGAGGCGGGCGAGGAGCTTACCGTGGTCAAGCCCGAGGTGTGCTGGCAGCTGCCCATTCGCCGGCACGAGGACTACGAGGAGCGGCCCGACGGGGAGGAAATCCTGCGCACCACTATCGGCGAATATGACCGCCGCGGGTGGGGCAACGGCGGCGAGGACTTTGATTGGTATTGCTCGGCAGATCCCTCCTGCCACATCGCGGAAGAACCGCTGTGGAAGTCGCAGAAAACCGAGCTGATCGCGCTACTCGGAGAGGAGTGCTACGACATCCTGGCCACACACTGCGAGGCCCGGGCACGCTCCGGAGTCGAGTTCCCACGACACCCGGCGGACCCCCGCGCTTAAGCCTCGAACTTATAGCCCAAACCGCGCACTGTCACGAGTTGCTGAGGGCGGGAAGGTTCGGCCTCAATCTTGGAGCGGAGGCGCTTGACGTGAACGTCGAGGGTCTTAGTATCGCCCACATAATCCGCTCCCCAGATACGGTCAATGAGTTGGCCGCGAGTCAGTACACGTCCGGCGTTGCGCAGTAGGTATTCGAGGAGATCAAACTCCTTGAGCGGCATGGATACCGGCTCGCCGGCCACGAGAACGGTGTGGCGCTCCACGTCCATGCGCACGCGGCCGCCTTCCAGGATTTGCTCGTCGGGCTCTTCCTCAGCGTGCTCGGAAGAGACATCCTGGCCACGGCGCAGCACCGCGCGGATGCGGGCGATGAGCTCGCGGGAGGAATAAGGCTTGGTCACATAGTCATCCGCGCCGAGCTCCAGGCCCACGACCTTGTCAATCTCCGAGTCGCGCGCGGTCACCATAATCACCGGCACAGAAGACGTCGTGCGCAATTGCTTGCAGACGTCCGTTCCAGACATTCCCGGCAGCATGAGGTCCAGCAGGACGATGTCTACGTTATTTGTCGCGAACTGTTCGAGCGCGCTGGGCCCGTCGGGGGCGAGGAGAACGTCGAATCCCTCCTTTCGGAGGAGGAAGGCGAGGGGATCGGCCAGCGACTCTTCATCTTCAACGATGAGGATGGTGGTCATTGCGCTTTATCCTTTCGACGAGCTGCTACGCGCGCCACGGCGCGCTGCAAACCAGGGGCGGCAGAGCTGACGGCTCCGTCTTCTATATTATCCCGGTTAATAAGATTATCCGCTGGCTTCTCTTCGGCGTATATAGGGAGCTCGATAGTGAACGTCGAGCCAGTTCCGGGGCGTGACCACAGCTTGATATTTCCGCCGTGATTAGCCACGACGTGCTTCACAATAGCCAAGCCAAGGCCAGTCCCGCCGGTCTGCCGGGAGCGCGCCTTATCCACGCGGAAGAAGCGCTCAAATACCCTCTTCTGGTCTTCCGGAGCAATGCCGATGCCACGGTCCGTGACTCGGATGTGCACGACCTTCCCGCCGACGACCTTCTGCGTCACCGATACCGGAAGCTCATCCGGCGAATAGTGGATGGCGTTGGAGATCAAGTTTGAGATCGCCGTAACCAGGAGGGATTTATCTCCCATCACGTGAACACCTGCGGATTCGCCGCGGGTGAGCTGGTTGTGGTGGGAATCGGCGGCAAGCTGGTTGCGAGTAATGGCCTCATCGATGACGTCATCGAGGTCAAGCGGCTCCATCTCTGGCAGCGCCTCCGCACCCTGCAGCTTGGACAGGGAAATCAGCTCGCTGACCATCTCGGCCATGCGAGCGGCTTCCTTTTGCACCCTGCTGCCGAAGTACTCGACGTGCTCGGGATCCCCCGTGTCCTCGAGGAGGGCCTCGGCTAACAGGGCGATGCCGCCGACCGGGGTCTTCAGCTCGTGAGAAACGTTGGCCACGAAGTCACGGCGGGCAGATTCCATGCGCACCGATTCGGACTCGTCGGTGCCGTAGACGATGACGAAGCGATCGTCGT
Organism: Corynebacterium aurimucosum; assembly: GCF_046895345.1. Lineage (GTDB taxonomy): Bacteria > Actinomycetota > Actinomycetes > Mycobacteriales > Mycobacteriaceae > Corynebacterium > Corynebacterium aurimucosum_G. Next base: position 1,912,231 of record NZ_CP160096.1, read on the forward strand.
TCAGCGTCAGCGGCTGAACCACCGCGCGCACCTGAATCACGCGGTTACCGGTGCGCCGCTTGGGAATGGCAAGGTCCAGCGTTCGGGTCTCCTTATCGTCGAAGACCTCCTCCGCCACCTTCCAAATATCGGGGTTCACAGCACGATCGTGCACCATCGACATTTGATGGGACGCAGGGTTGGAAAAGATGACCTCTTTGTCGCGCGAGAGCACCGTCATACCGGCCGGCGAGCCCGCCACGGCGAGGTGCAGGACCTGGCTCACGCTGGTGACCTGATTGGCATCCGCATCGCGGACGCGGCGGCGCTCCATGCGTTCACGGAACCGAGTAACTACCGGAATGGCCAGGCCACAGGCCACCACGCCGGCAAGAAAAGCTAAAACCAGTTCCACAATCATTCACGCCCCTACAAAGAATCCCCAAGGAGTATATGCTCCCTGGGGATCGTGCGCAGCACGCAGCTTGCTCGGTGTTTAGTTCTTTCCACCCTGAGCGGCCACGGCGGCAGCGCCGGCAGCAGCAGCTTCCGGATCCAGGTAAGTGCCGCCCGGGTTCACCACGGAGCCGTCCTCGGTGATCTCGTAGACCAGCGGGATGCCAGTTGGAATATTGAGGCCGGCAATCTCCTCATCGGAGATCTGATCCAGGTGCTTGACCAGCGCGCGCAGCGAGTTGCCGTGTGCGGCGATGAGAACGGTCTCACCCTTCTTGGCGCGCGGGAGGATCTCCTCCTCGAAATAAGGAACGAAGCGCTCGACGACGTCCTTCAGGCACTCGGTACGCGGAACCTGATCCAGGTTGGCGTAGCGCGGGTCACCGGCCTGGGAGTACTCGGCGCCATCCTCCAGCTCCGGCGGCGGGGTGCCGTAAGAACGGCGCCATGCCATGAACTGCTCCTCGCCGTACTTATCCTTGGTCTCTGCCTTGTTAAGGCCCTGCAGAGCACCGTAGTGGCGCTCGTTGAGGCGCCAGTCGCGCACGACCGGGATCCAGTGGCGGTCCGCGGCGTTGAGCGCAATATTGGCGGTGCGGATGGCACGGCGCAGCAGGGAGGTGTAGACGACATTCGGCAAGATGCCCTGTTCCTTGAGCAGCTCGCCGCCACGCTTGGCCTCGCCCTCACCCTTGGCGGTGAGGTTGACATCAACCCAACCGGTGAACTGGTTGGACTCGTTCCATTCGGACTGTCCGTGTCGAAGTAGAATCAGCTTTCCGTTACTCATAAACACCAGCATGCCACGTTTTTCGGCGGCTCGCCTGTGAACCCGAGCACATCACCCCTAAGTGTGGGTTTATGCCCACTTATGTGGGATTAGTATCCGATTGCCCGGCGCGCGTGACAGTCCGGAATCTCGATACTCATCGCATCGGCATAAATATTCTCCAGCTGGGTGGCGGCCGCTGCCCAACTGAACTGCTGGGCGTGATCGACGGCGGCTTCGCCCATGGCGATGCGGCGGGGGTCGTCGTCAAGCAACTGCTCCAGTGCGTCAGCCCAATCCTGCGCCGAATGGGAGTGGACGAGCAAGCCCGTGTCACCATCCGCGACGGCGATAGGCAAGCCGCCGACGGCCGCTGCCACCACGGGCGTTCCGGAGGCCTGCGCTTCCATAGCTACCAACCCGAAGGACTCGTTATAGCTGGGCACCGCGACGATATCCGCGGCTTGATAGATGGCCACGAGCTCCTGCGGCGGGCGCGGGCTGAGGAAACGCACCACACGCTCCACCCCTAGCTCACGGGCAAGATTGTGATAGGTATCCGGAGAGGAATTCGCCCCGGAGGCACCGCCACAGATGACCACGCGCAGGCAGCGATCCGGATCGCGCTCCATCAGCTCCGCGGCAGCGCGGATGAGCACGTCGGGGCCTTTGAACTTTTGCAGGCGGCCCACAAAGGCCACGACTTTGGTGTGCAGCGGGATGCCCAGCTGGCGGCGGGCGCGCTCTGTCATGCGGTCAGTACCCGGGGTATACAGCTCGGTATCTGCACCCGGGGAGACCACGACGATATTCTCCGGCGAGGCGTCGTAGTGCTCGATCAGATCGCGGGTTTCCTGGGCGGTGTTAACCACCAGGATGTCGGCGTTATCCACCAGCTGCTGCTCGCAAATGCGTCGGGCTTCGGTTTCCGGGGTGTCATCGAGCGTGCGGTGCACGTTCTTCACCGCTGCCAGCGTGTGCGCGGTGTGGACAAGAGGGACGTCCCACAGATCACGCAGCAGCCAGCCCACCTGGCCGGAGAGCCAGTAGTGGGAGTGGATAACGTCATACTCCACCTCAAAACAGCGCGCGAAGTTGAAGATGCCGCCCGTGAACGCGGCTAGCTGGGTGGGCAGTTCCTCTTTACTGAGGCCTTCATAGGGCCCCGCCACAATGTTGATGACGCGCAGGCGCTCCTCGACGTCCACCACTTCCCCCTGACTGGGGCGCGTGGCGCGAGTGAAAATATCGACCTCTACGCCGAGGCGCGCGAGCTGGCGGGCAGTGTTAAGAACATAGACGTTCATGCCGCCCGCGTCCCCGGAACCGGGCTGTTCAAGGGGCGAGGTGTGCATGGAAATCATCGCGATGCGCATAATTTTCCAGTGTATCCCGAAACGAGCCGCGTTATACTGGCCCGTACCTCAACCTACGCGACCGAAAGGTGAATCGATGTCGGCATACGAGTCCAAGGCGTGGCTCCAGTACTACCCGGAGTGGACCCCGCACAGCTTGGAGTACGGGGACACCACGCTTCTCGACGTTTACGACAACAACCTCGCGCTCCACCCCGACAAGCCGGCAACCTACTTCTTCGGCCGCACGCAGACCTATGCCGAGTTGGACAAGCAGGTCCGCCGCGCGGCCGCTGGCCTGCGCGCCTTCGGCGTGCGCCCGGGAGACCGCGTTGCTATCGTCGCCCCCAACTGCCCGCAGTTCATCTCCGCCTTTTGGGCCGTACTCAAGCTGGGCGCCATCGCGGTGCTGCACAACCCGCTCTACACCGCCCACGAGCTGGAGGGACTGTTTAAGAACCACGGCGCACGCATCGCCATTGCGTGGGATAAGACGGCCTCCACCTTGGAGAAGCTGCGTCCGACGACTTCCCTGGAGACCGTCGTCTCCATCAACATGATCAACGCGATGCCAACTCCGCAGCGCCTAGCCCTGCGCCTGCCTATTCCGCCGCTGAAGTCCAAGCGCGATCAGCTCACCGCCCCGGCCCCGAATACGGTGCCGTGGGAATCCCTCGTGGGCAACGCGATCGGCGGCGATGGTTCTGACGTCATCACCCCGGAGGAAGTCACCAAGGACACCACCGCGCTGATCCTCTACACCTCCGGCACCACTGGCAGCCCGAAGGGTGCGGAGCTGACCCACGGCAACCTCTTCTCCAATATCTTGATGGGCAAGCACTGGGTACCGGGCCTGGGCGATTCCCCTGAGCGCATGCTCGCCGCCCTCCCCTTCTTCCATGCCTATGGCCTGACCATGAACGCCACCTTGGCACCGCTCATCGCCAGCGAATTGGTGCTGCTACCAAGCCCGCAGATGCCGCTCATCATGGATCTGATGAAGAAGCACACCCCAACCTGGGTGCCGGGTGTGCCGACCTTGTACGAGCGCATCGTGGCGAAGGCGGAAGAAAACGACGTCTCCCTCGATGGCGTGCGCGCGGCCTTCTCCGGTGCCTCGACCCTGCCGGTCAATACCGTGGAGAAGTGGGAAAAGTACACCGGTGGCCTGCTCGTGGAGGGCTATGGCCTGACGGAGTGTTCGCCCATCATCGTGGGCAACCCCATGAGCAACGACCGCCGCCCCGGCTACGTGGGCATCCCCTTCCCGGATACCGAAATTCGCATCGCCAACCCGGAGAACCTGGATGAGACCATGCCCGATGGCCAGGAGGGCGAAGTTCTCGCCCGCGGCCCCCAGGTTTTCAAGGGATACTTCGACGATGAGGAAGCCACCGAGAAGGCCTTCCACAATGGCTGGTTCCGCACCGGCGATATGGGCGTAATGGAGGAAGATGGCTTCATCCGCTTGGTCAGCCGCATTAAGGAAATCATCATCACCGGCGGCTTCAACGTCTACCCCGGCGAGGTTGAGGAAACGCTGCTGGACCACCCAGATGTGGCGGAGGCCGCCGTGGTGGGCCGCCCGCGTTCGGACGGCTCAGAGGACGTCGTGGCCTGCATCGTGCTGAACGACGGCGCCGCGCTCGACCCCGAAGGCCTCAAGGACTACTGCCGCGAGCGCCTGACCCGCTACAAGGTGCCGCGCACCTTCTACCACTTTGAGAAGCTGGCCACGGACCAGCTGAGCAAGATTCGCCGCCGCGAGGTTCAGGCGGATCTACTCGAGCGCCTCAAGGCAGAGAAGTAGCACTCCATAGCCCCGGAGCGATCCCTGCGTGATAGACGCATATCACCGGGGTTATTGCTGTGCCCCACAAAGATTTCGTTGCTGTAAGCAACTTTTGCTAAGTTTTGCGAGACTTCTATCACAGATTGGTTATACTGTTCCAAACATAACAAGTTTGACCACCTAAGGAGTTCGCGAACATGACCGAATCCCCTGCCCAGGCCCCCTCCGCCTTTGAGTCGAAAGCCTGGCTCCAGTATTACCCTGAGTGGACTAAACCCAATCTGGATTACGGCACCGAAACGCTCCTGGACTCCTACCGAGAAACCGTGGAGGAATTCGGCGAAAGGCCCGCCACGTGGTTCTTTGGTCACCAGATGACCTACCGCGAACTCGACACCCACGTGCGCGCCGCCGCAGCGGGCCTCAAGGCCTTCGGCATTCGCCCCGGCGACCGCGTCGCCGTGGCACTCCCCAACTGCCCCCAGCACGTGGCGGTCTTCTATGCCATCTTGAAGCTCGGGGCGACCGTCGTGGAGCACAACCCGCTCTACACCGCGGCTGAGCTCGAGCCCCTCTTCCAGGACCACGCCGCTCGCGTGGCCGTGGTCTGGGATAAGGCGAGCCCGGTCTTTGAGGAGCTGCGTGATTCCACACCGCTGGAGACGATCGTTACGGTCAACATGATTGAGGCCATGCCGCGCCCCAAGCAGCTGCTCCTGCGCTTGCCGCTTCCTTTCATTAAGGACAAGCGGGCCGAGCTTTCCGTTCCCGCCCCCAATACCGTTCCATGGAGCACGCTCACAGGCCGCGCCATCGGCGGGCAGGGCCAGAAGCTCGAAGACGCCAAGGTCAACCGCGACGATACCGCACTAATCCTTTACACCTCCGGAACCACCGGCAGACCCAAGGGAGCGGAGCTGACCCACTCCAACCTGTACTGCAACATGAAGATGGCGGAAGCGTGGGTCCCCGAATTGGGCAAGAAGCCCGAGCGCATGCTCGCCGCCCTCCCCCTCTTCCACGTCTATGGACTTACCCTCATCGCCGCCCTCGGCGTACACATTGGCGGCGAGCTGGTCCTCACCCCCGCACCGAAGGTTCCTCTGCTCCTCGACATCATGAAGAAGCGCCTCCCCACCTGGATGCCGGGCGTGCCCACGATCTACTCCAAGGTTATGGAGGCAGCCAAGGAACAGAACATCGATCTCCACGGCATCGGGAACAGCCTCTCGGGTGCAGCAGCGCTACCAGAGGAGATCGTTGAGGAATGGGAGATGCTGACCGGCGGCCTGCTCGTGGAGGGCTATGGGCTCACGGAAACCTCGCCGATCGTGGCCGCGAACCCGCTCAACAAGAACCGCCGCCCCGGCTATATCGGCATCCCCTTCCCGGATACCGAGGTGCGCATCGGCAACCCAGACAACCTCAGCGAGACCCAGCCGGATGGCACCGCGGGCGAACTCCTCGTGCGCGGGCCACAGGTATTCAAGGGCTATTTCAACATGCCGGAGGCCACCGAGCAGTCCTTCCACGAAGGGTGGTACCGCACGGGTGACATGGCAATCATGGAATCCGATGGCTTCATCAAAATCGTCTCCCGCATCAAGGAGATGATCATTACCGGCGGCTTCAATGTGTACCCGGCCGAAGTGGAAGACGTTATCCGCCAGCACCCGGACGTCACCAACGTGGCCATCGTCGGCCGCCCGCGCGCGGACGGCTCCGAGGATGTCGTGGCCTGCATCATCCTGGAGGATGGCGCGGTGCTCGATCCGGAGGGCCTCAAGGACTACTGCCGCGAACGCCTGACCCGCTACAAGGTACCGCGCACCTTCTACCACTTCGAGCACCTGGCCTCCGACCAGCTTGGTAAGGTCCGCCGCCGCGAAGTGCAGCAGGACCTCCTAACACTGCTCGGCAAAGAAGCTTCCGCCTAAGCCGCGCGGTCGATATAGCGCATCACGCGCGTGGGGTTAAAGGTTCGGTAGAACGCTTCACCCGCACCGACAAGCTGGCTCACTAACGTGCTGAGCTGCCAATCCAGCTGCTCATCGGTGTAGCCCCACTTCGTGGGAATGCGGGCCGTGGTCACCAAGACCAGGTCCTGCTCATCGCCGCCATCGAGGTTTACCACCTCGATGCGCGCGGAGTAGACATATTGATCATCATTCATAAACTCGGCCCAGCGCACGAGCGTATCAAGGTCGCACGGACAGCGGCCGGAGGGCGTGACAAGACGGAGTTCAATATCCCCGGAGCCATCACGAGCGGATTCAATAGTGATCGCGTGTTCATTGATGAGGACGCTCACGACCCCATTCCGGTGGTCCACCACGTGAACGGGCGTGCCGATCATCGCCAGGCGCGTGGCGCGCTCGTGCACTCGCCACATCCCCACCGCTGAAACCCCATAGGCCTCGCTGAAATAGTGGGGCGATACCGGTTTAAGCCCAGACCCCTTCCGTGGCTTGGAGGGCTCTTCCGGAAACTGCTCATCCAGGCGCGCGAAGACCGCCGACATTTCGGCCGCATAGCCCGCGATAATGCTCTTGAGCTGAGCATTCGTGGCCGTCGACGGCAGATAAGGCGGTGCGAGGACCAGCAGGTGGGTATGCATGTCGGAGCTTCCACACGGCTCGGCCACAAGGTTGCCGGAGATGCCACCTCCGTTGAGATCATTGACCTCCATGCGCAAAGGCTGGCGGTCCGGATTGAAGCGCACTGCACCGCCCCAATACCCGAAGACACAGAGGCCGCCCTTGTCCTCATTGACGTCGATACTTAAGAATCCGCCCGCAATTTTGATGGTGGGCAAGCCGGTGGAGGAATCTTCCTCCAGCTTTCCGGCCAGCTTGGTCATAGTTTTGATAACTCGCCTTTTGCTGAGCCGAGCTGGTGTCTTAGTCGTTTTCTCTGGTGTTGATTGAGACATAGTCCCCCCTAGTTTTTCTTTTCTTTCACGCTGCGCGAGCCGATGCTGAGCCACCCCTGCTCCTCCCCGAGCCACTGCAGTGAGCCCGAGGATACAAAAGGTTGGGCAACTTCGCGCGGCGAGCGCTGAGAAAGAGTGCCCCCACCACCAAACGTGAGAAAAACCTCACATTTTCCGCGCGGGAGACAGCTTTGCGTGAAAGCTTCGACTACGGTGGCACATCATGATTGTTCTGTAGGGCTAACTAATCCTGCCCGCAGCTCTTCATAAAACCGTTCCCCATCAGCTCAAAAGAGGAAAGATGCCTGTTACTATGCTGCATTCCATGCCCCGCCCGGCCGTACTTTTCGCCGGACAAGGCTCCGATTGGCAGGGTTTCATCACCACCGCCGCGCAGACTGCCGCCACCGCTGACACCCTGCGCGAGACCCTCGCCCAGGCCCGCAGCCTCACCGGCCCCGCCGCACGCACCATTGCCTCCACGTGCCCTGGCGCACTTGAGCGCCTCGAGCAGCTCATTGATGGTTCCGTCGAGCCCAACGCCCTCGACTCTCTGCCGGCAGTGTCCATCCCCGGCATCGTCCTTGGCCAGATTGCCGCCATCGAGCAGCTGCGTGATCTCGGCGTCGACATCGACGAGCGCGCTGGGCATTCGCAGGGAAGCTTGGGCGAGATGGCCGTCGACAAGCCAGTAGAAGCCCTAGCCCTAGCCATCCTGATGGGCACCGCAGCCAGCGCGGTCAACGGCTCCGACCCGCGCCCCCAGATGCTGTCCATCCGGGGTCTGGAACGCAGCTTCGTCACTGAGCACCTGCACGGCACCGCCGCCATCGCCGTGGTCAACGGCCGCCGCCATTTCGCGCTGTCTGGTGCCCCGGAGGACCTGGCTGTCACCCGCTCCGCCATCGACGGGGCCGTGAAGAGCTTCAATGCCGAGTTGGAGAAGCGCACCGTCGGCGGCGATGAGCTCAGCCCGCGCTTTGATGAGCTGTCCGTAGCGCTTCCCTTCCACAACGCGGTTCTCGCACCGGCAGCTGAGCGCACCGTAGGCCTGGCTCAGAAGTGCGGCCTCGACGTGGATGAGGCCCGCACCCAGGCCGAGGCCATCCTGGTCAACGAACACGACTGGCCGGCCACTCTGGCCGCGCTCAACTCCGAGCACCTCATCGTTCTCGACCGCGCCTTGGCGAACATCACCCGCCGCGTGGTGCAGGGAACCGGGGTGACCGTGGTCTCCGCTGCCACCCCGCAGGAGCTCGATGCGCTGGCGACGCCGGGCGCTGAACTGCCCAAGGCCCTGAACTACGCTGACTTCGCCCCGCGCACCATCGAGCTTCCCAATGGCCGCACCTATACCCAGACCCGCTTCTCCGACCTCACGGGCCTGTCCCCCATCATGCTGGGCGGCATGACGCCGACGTCTGCCGATGGCGAGATCGTGGCTGCGGCGGCCAACGCCGGGCACTGGACGGAGATGGCCGGCGGCGGCATGTACTCCGATGAAGTCTTCCGCGCCCACCTGGCCACGATGGAACAGCACCTGCGCCCTGGCCGCACGGCGCAATTCAACACCATGTTCTTCGACCGCTTCCTGTGGAACCTGCACTTCGGCCAGGCGCGCATCGTGCCCAAGGCCCGCGCAGCCGGCGCGCCCTTCAACGGCGTGTGCATCTCCGCCGGCATTCCGGAAGTAGAGGAAGCCGGCGAGCTGCTGGACCGCCTCCACGCCGATGGTTTCCCCTTCATCTCCTTTAAGCCTGGCACCGCGAAGCAGATCCGGGATGTGCTGGCCATCGCCACGGCCTACCCGGAGGATCGCATCATCATGCAGGTCGAGGACGGCCACGCCGGCGGCCACCACTCCTGGGTCAACCTGGATGACATGCTGCTGGATACCTACGCCGAAATCCGCCAGCACCCCAACATCTACTTGGCAGTCGGCGGCGGCATCGCCTCCCCGGATCGCGCCACCTCCTATCTCACCGGTGAGTGGGCGAAGAAGCACGCTATGCCGGCGATGCCTGTCGACGCCGTCTTCCTCGGCACCGTCGCCATGGCCACCAAGGAGGCCAAGGCCACCGACTCGGTGAAGGACTTGCTGGTCAACACGGAAGGCATTTCGCCTTCCACGAACGGCGGATGGGTCGGCCGCGGCACCGGTGCGAACGGCGTGGCATCCTCGCAGTCACACCTTTTGGCGGATATCCACGACCTCGATAACTCCTTCGCCGCGGCTTCTCGCCTGATTACTTCCTTGAGCATCGAGGAGTACCCGGCCCACCGCCAGGAAATCATCGACGCCCTGGCCAAGACCTGCAAGCCCTACTTCGGCGATGTCGAGTCCATGACCTACGCCGAGTGGATCGAGCGCTTTGTGAAGCTGGCCCACCCGTTCGTGGATCCGAGCTGGGATGACCGCTTCTTCGATCTCCTGCACCGCGTTGAGGCCCGCCTGAACCCGGCCGACCACGGCCAAATTGAAACCCTCTTCGCACGCCTTGACGACGTCCACGACGCCCCCGCAGCCGCAGCGAAGCTGCTGGAGGCTTACCCCGCCGCACGTACCACCGAGGTCTCCGCGCGCGATGCCGCCTGGTGGATTTCCCTGCACTACAAGCACGTCAAGCCCATGCCGTGGGTGCCGGCCCTGGACGGTGACCTGAAGTCCTGGTTCGGCAAGGACACCCTCTGGCAGGCGCAGGATGAGCGCTACACCGCTGACCAAGTGCGCATCATCCCCGGCCCCGTGGCCGTGGCGGGCATTACCAAGAAGAACGAGCCGGTTGCAGACCTGCTTGCGCGCTTCGAGCAGGCCACCACGGATGCGCTGCTGGAGCAGGGAGTCAAGCCGCAGAAGGCTTTCTCCCGCCTGAACTCCGCCGCCGATGAGGCCGCATTCCTGCGCACTTCTCCTACCCTTCTGTGGCACGGCCACCTCATGGCCAACCCGGCTTATGAGATGGATGAGAACGCCTTCGACCTGCGCCAGGATGCCGAGGGCAACTGGGAGATCGTCATCACGGCGGACTCCTACTGGGATGACCTGCCGGAGGAGCAGCGCCCCTTCTACGTCCGCGAGGTCACCGTCCCTGTGGACCTGCCGGAGGACGTAGCCACGGGTGGCTCCCCGGTGGTCTCCGAGGAGCGCCTGCCGAACTCCGTCTTTACCCTCCTGGAGGGCCTGGCTGGTGTCGGCTCCACGGCGGAGCAGGGCGATGAGATCACTAAGATGCCCACCGTCGAGTCGGGTTACTCCTTCCACTTCCCGGCCTCGCTGCTCTCCGCACACAGCGCGGTGACCTGCGGCGACTCCTCTGCAGAGAAGGCCGGCACCCCGGACGTTCTGGTTGGCCCGTGCTGGCCGGCCATCTATGCTGCGCTCGGCTCCGGACGTCTAGAGGATGGCTACCCGGTCATCGAGGGCCTGCTCAACGCGGTGCACTTGGACCACGTCATCGACCTGCGCGTGCCGCTGGAGCAGCTTGCCGACGGCCGCCAGATCGACGTCACCTCCTCCTGCACCGCCATCGAGGAATCCGTCTCCGGACGCATCGTCACGGTAGAGCTCGAGCTCAAGGATCGCGCTTCCGGTGACATCGTGGCCACGCAGATGCACCGCTTTGCCATCCGCGGCCGCGCCACCGGCACCGCCGCACCGAGCCAGGCACCAGAGTGGGGCGGCGGCAAGTCCGCCACCAAGGTGGTACCGACACCGCGCTCCTTCGTCGACCGCGCCACCGTCACCGCCCCGCAGGACATGACGCCCTTCGCGCTGGTCTCCGGTGACTATAACCCGATTCACACCTCTTATAACGCGGCCCAGCTGGTTAACCTGCAGGCACCATTGGTGCACGGCATGTGGCTCTCGGCCGCCGCGCAGCAGGTGGCCGGGCGCCACGGCCGCGTGGTGGGTTGGACCTACTCCATGTACGGCATGGTGCAGCTGGGCGATGACATCGAGGTCACCGTCGAGCGCGTCGGCCGCAAGGGCATCCACCAGGCCCTCGAGGTCACCTGCCGCATCGACGGCGAGGTGGTCTCCCGCGGCCAGGCCCTGCTTGCCGCGCCGACCACGGCGTACGTCTACCCCGGCCAGGGCATCCAGACCGAAGGTATGGGCAAGGGCGACCGCCAGGCCTCCCCGGCCGCGCGCGAGGCCTGGCGCCGCGCTGATGCGCACACCCGCGAGAACCTGGGCTTTAGCATCCAGAAGATCGTCGATGAGAACCCGACGGAGCTCACCGTCCGGGGCACCACCTTCCGCCACCCGCAGGGCGTGCTGCACCTGACACAGTTCACGCAGGTGGCCCTGGCTGTGGTGGCCTATGCCCAGACCGAGCGCCTGCGCGCCGAGGACGCCTTAGCCCCGACCTCCTACTTCGCCGGCCACTCCCTGGGGGAGTACACCGCGCTGGCCTCGCTGGCGAATATCTTCGACCTCGAGGGCGTTATCGACATCGTCTACTCCCGCGGCTCCGCCATGGGCAGCCTGGTGCCGCGCGATGCGGAGGGCAACTCCGAATACGCCATGGCGGCACTGCGTCCGAACATGGCCGGCATTGATGCAGACAGCGTCGACGCCTGGGTGGCTGAGGTCTCCGAGGCCACCGGTGAGTTCCTGGAGATCGTTAACTACAACATCCGCGGCCAGCAGTACTCCGTCGCCGGCACCAAGAAGGGGCTCAAGGCCCTGGTAGACAAGGCCAATGCCATCGCCCCGCGCGCGGCGGTCATGGTCCCGGGCATCGATGTTCCTTTCCACTCCCGCGTGCTGCGCGAGGGTGTTCCGGCCTTCGCGGAGAAGCTCGATGAGCTGCTGCCGCAGGAGTTGGATCTGGACGCCCTGGTAGGCCGCTACATCCCGAACCTGGTGGCCCGCCCCTTCGAACTCACCCAGGACTTCGTCGACGCCGTGGCACCGCTGGCTCCCTCCGGCAAACTGGACGGGCTGAAGGTGGAGGATCTCTCCGAGCACGAGCTCGCCCGCCTGCTGCTCATCGAGCTGCTGTCCTGGCAGTTCGCTTCGCCTGTGCGCTGGATTGAGACCCAGGAGCTCCTCTTTGGCAAGGTCGAGCAGATCATCGAGGTCGGCCTGGCTTCTTCCCCGACGCTGACCAACCTGGCTACCCGCTCGCTGGCCGTCGCCGGCATCCCGGAGGGCACCATCCGCGTGCTCAACGTGGAGCGCGACCAGGAGCAGGTTATGCTTGCCGACGTCTCCGAAGCCCCCGCCGCCGCACCGGCACCGGAATCCGACGCCGAAGAGGCACCGCAGCCCAGCGAAACACCAGCCGAGGTTCCGGCTGAGGCAGCGCCGACTGCACCGACTCCTGCACCTACCGCGTCAGCTGCGAGCGACGCCCCCGAACTGCGCTTCGGCGCGGCGGAGGCCATCATGGTGCTCTTCGCCTTCCAGAACAAGATCCGCGTGGACCAGATCACGGACTCCGACACCGTGGAGGAGCTGACCAACGGTGTGTCTTCGCGCCGTAACCAGCTGCTCATGGACATGTCCGCGGAAATCGGCGTGCCGGCCATCGATGGCGCCGCCGATGCCGATGTGGCCACGCTGCGCGAGAAGGTCGCCACCGCCGCCCCGGGTTACTCCGCTTTCGGCCCGGTGCTGGGTGAGGCCGTCGGTGCGCGCCTGCGCCAGCTGCTCGGTGCTGCGGGCCTCAAGCCCGCCGCGGTGGCCGAGTACGTCACCGGCACCTGGGGCCTGCCCGAGTCTTGGGTCGCCCACGTCGAGGCCGAGATCCTGCTCGGCTCCCGCGAGGAGGATTCCGTGCGCGGCGGCTCGCTGAACACCGTGCCGGCGAGCGCTACCTCGAAGTCCGCAGCACACGAGCTGATCGACGCCGCCGTCCAGGTCGTCGCAACTACCTACGGTGCATCCGTGTCCAAGGGCGCGGCCGCTGGTGGTGCCGGTGGCGGTGCCGTGGTCGACTCCGCTGCGCTCGATGCCTTCGCCGAGACCGTCACCGGTGAAAACGGCGTGCTGGCTACTGTCGCCCGCCAGGTTCTTACCCAGCTGGGCTTGGACTCCGAGCCGGAGCTCATCGAGGCGCCTGATACCACCGTCATCGATGCCGTCGAGGCAGAGCTCGGCTCCGGCTGGCTCAAGTCCGTCACGCCCTCCTTCGATGCGAACAAGGCCGTGCTTTTCGACGACGCCTGGGCCATCGCCCGCGAGCGCCTCGCCCGCCTGGCACTGGGCCAGGCCGAGTACCCGGTGGACAGCTTCCGCGGTGCCGGCGAGGACCTGGCGCGTCAGGCCCGCTGGTGGAAGCGCGAGGATATCGCCGAGGCCGCCGTGGACACCACACCCGGCGCGTTTGCCGGTGAGATTGCTTTGGTCACGGGTGCTGCCCCTGGTTCCATCGCCACCGCGCTGGTGGAGCGTTTGCTGGAGGGTGGTGCGACCGTCATCATGACCGCCTCCCGTGTCAGCCAGGCCCGCAAGGAATTCGCGCGCACGCTCTATGCCGAGCACGGCGCTGCTGGTTCCGCCCTGTGGCTGGTCCCGGCGAACTTGTCGAGCTTCCGCGATATTGACGCGCTCATCGACTGGGTAGGCTCCGAGCAGCGCGAGTCCGTGGGCAACGAGGTCAAGATCCTCAAGCCGGCCCTCACGCCGACGCTGGCCTTCCCCTTCGCCGCGCCGAGTGTGTCCGGCTCGCTAGCGGATGCCTCCGGCACCACCGAGGCTCAGGCCCGCCTGCTGCTGTGGTCTGTGGAGCGCACCATTGCGGGGCTGGCAAGGCTGAGCCAGGAGGATGTGGACAAGCGCTGCCATGTCGTCCTTCCGGGCTCGCCCAACCGCGGCACCTTCGGTGGCGACGGCGCCTACGGCGAGGTCAAGGCCGCACTCGATGCCATCCTCAACAAGTGGAAGGTCGAAGCCGGCTGGCCGCAGGGTGTCACCCTGGCCCAGGCCAAGATCGGCTGGGTGGCCGGCACGCACCTCATGGGCGGCAACGATGGGCTGGTGCCTGCCGCCGAGAAGGCCGGCATCAAGGTGTGGAGCCCGGAGGAGATTTCCGCCGAGCTCATGGAGCTGGCCAGCGCAGAATCGCGCGAGCAGGCAGCTCACGCCCCAGTGGAGAAGGACCTCACCGGCGGGCTGGAGGGCTTCTCCCTCAAGGAGCTTACTGCCGGTGCGGAGTCGACTGATGTCGCGCCGCACGAGAAGCAGGACGCCCCCGCCACCATCACCGCGCTGCCCAACCAGGTGCAAGCAGTGCAGCCTGGCCTGGAGGAGGAAATCGGCCAGGTCACCACGGACCTGGAGGACATGGTGGTCATCGCCGGTATCGGCGAGGTCTCCTCGTGGGGCTCCGGCCGCACGCGCTTCGAGGCCGAGTATGGATTGCAGCGCGATGGTTCCGCGGAACTGACCGCCGCTGGCGTGCTGGAGCTGGCCTGGATGACCGGGCTGGTGGAATGGCGCGAGGACCCGCACCCGGGCTGGTTCGTGGTCGAGAGCGACGAAGAGATCGCCGAGGAGGACATCTTCGAGCGCTTCCGCGATGAGGTCGTCGCACGCTCCGGCGTGCGCACGCTGACGGATAAGTATCATCTCACCGACCGCGGCTCAATCGACCTGACCACTGTCTTCCTGGACCGTGACGTCACCTTCACCGTGGATTCGGAGGCCACCGCCCGCGATATCCAGGACGCGGATCCGGAGTTCGTCAGCATCGTCGAGGTGGACGGCGAATGGCAGGTCACCCGCCGCCAGGGTGCGACCGTCAAGGTCCCGCGCAAGGCCACGCTGACCCGTACCGTCGCCGCGCAGATGCCGGATGATTTCGACGCCGCCAAGTGGGGCATCCCGGAGCACATGCTCGACTCCCTGGACCGCATGGCGGTGTGGAACCTGGTCAGCGCGGTGGATGCCTTCACCCAGGCCGGCTTCTCCCCGGCGGAGCTGCTGCGCTCCATCCACCCGGGCCAGGTGGCCACCACGCAGGGCACCGGTATCGGCGGCATGGAGTCCCTGCACAAGGTCTTCGTCACCCGCTTCCTCGGTGAGGAGCGCCCGTCGGACATCCTGCAGGAGGCCCTGCCGAACGTCATCGCGGCGCACACTATGCAGTCGCTCGTGGGCGGCTACGGTTCCATGATTCACCCGATTGGTGCCTGCGCTACCGCAGCGGTGTCGATTGAGGAAGCCGTGGACAAGATTGCCCTGGGCAAGGCCGACGTGGTCGTGGCCGGCGGTATCGACGATGTCCAGGTGGAATCCCTCCAGGGCTTCGGCGACATGAACGCCACCGCGGAGACCGCGAAGATGACCGCCAAGGGAATCGATGATCGCTTCATCTCCCGCGCCAATGACCGCCGCCGCGGCGGCTTCCTCGAAGGCGAGGGCGGCGGCACGGTCCTGCTCGTTCGTGCCTCACTAGCAGCCGACTTAGGACTGCCGGTGCTCGCGGTGGTCGCCCACGCGGCCTCCTATGGCGACGGCGCCCACACCTCCATCCCGGCCCCTGGCCTGGGCGCTCTGGGTGCTGGCCGCGGCCGGGAGAACTCCCGCCTGGCGCGCTCGCTGCGCGGTCTGGGCCTGACACCGAACGACGTCAGCGTCCTGTCCAAGCACGACACCTCCACCAACGCCAACGACCCCAACGAGTCGGAGCTGCACTCCCTGCTGTGGCCGGCGATTGGCCGCGATGAGGACCAGCCGATGTTCGTCATCTCCCAGAAGACGCTCACCGGCCACTCCAAGGCGGGTGCCGCGCTCTTCCAGACTGGCGGCATCATCGACGTCTTCCGCACGCACCGCATCCCAGCGAATGTGTCTCTGGATTGTGTTGACCCACTCATCGCCCCGAAGGCGCCGAACCTGGTGTGGCTGCGTTCCCCGCTGGACCTCGGCTCTGCGGGCCACAGCGTGAAGGCCGCGGCACTGACCTCGCTTGGCTTCGGCCACGTCAGCGCGCTCATCGTCTACGCCCACCCCGGCGTGTTCGAGCAGGCAGTGGCTCAGCAGCGCGGGGCGGACGTCGCCACCCAATGGCGTGAGCGCGCCGAGCAGCGCCTGCGCGCCGGCCGGGCCCACTTCGAGGCCGGCATGCTGGGCCGCGCCCCGCTCTTCGAGGTCATCGAGGGCCGCCGCCTCCCAGCACGCGACGCCAAGGTGATGATTGACGGCTACGGCCTCGTCGACGCAGACAAGGCCGCGGAAATCTCCATGCTCCTCGACGCCGATGCGCGCCTGGGCGCAAACGGTGAATTCCCGAGTATGTAGTCGTTAGCTAACTGGCTGGCCAGACCAGCCAGTAGTAGATAGAGCTCCGGCCCGCTTCCTGAAAAGGGAAGTGGGCCTGAGCCTTTTGTATCCGCCATCGAATCGGCTACTACGTTTCAGCTAACGCTCGACCAACTTTTGCTTCTCAGGGTCATAAACGGCGGAAACGATATCGCCAGTCTGAATCATCTGAATCGCCTGATTGATCACCGGAAGCGGCGCGACGAACCACTCATGGGGATTGTAGGTGCGCCCATCGATCCCAACCTGAGACACCTTCAACCGCACGTCCGCAAAGCAGTGACTCACGATAAGAGTTATCTGGCGCATTGCGCTCGCAGTCCACCGGGATAACAGCTATCCCGGTAAACTAAGATATCGATCTACCGGGATAAGTCTTATCCCCAATACCCCAAGCGCATGAGAAGAGTCAACTGTGGCAAAGACAGTCGAATTGGAATGGATCCCCGCTGATGGCAGCGGTCTTTCTCGACGGGCCAAACAAGGAGGTAAGTATCACGCTTTTGTTCCCGATCCCCTCGCAGGCATGTCGTTGAAGCTTCCGTCCGAGCTCTCGCGACGTATCGTTCGCATCGAGCGGGAGATTCACAATCTTGGGATGAGAGACAATACCCACTCCCTTGAAGGAGTTGCGCGACTCCTGCTCCGTTCTGAGGCCGTCGCTTCCTCCCGGATCGAGGGAATCGCTCCCAACTCCGACAAAGTGGCCATGGCGATCCTCGCGCGTGAATCAGATTCCGAAATTCGCGGTTTCAAAGAATCCGCAACAGCTGTCGCCCGCAATGTCGCCATCCTCGACACCATCAATACGGACTTGGCTTACAAAGACGAGCTGGTCCTGGATGACATTGTTGCAATGCAGACTGCACTCGTTGCAGAAAAGCCTTTACAAGGAGTACGTACTACTCAAAACTGGATTGGCGGGTCTGACTATCACCCCATCGGTGCGGCTTTTGTCCCCCCGCCTCCTGTAGAAGTCCCAAGACTCCTCGACGATCTCATTGAATACTTCAACGGGGCAGACCACGCCGCGCTCGTTCAAGCAGCGCTCGTTCATGCCCAGTTCGAGACCATCCACCCATTCCCGGATGGGAACGGGCGCGTGGGACGAGCCATGATTCACGCGCTTTTGCAGCGCAGAGGGCTCACCGATGCTGCGGTTCTCCCCGTCAGTATGGTTCTGGCAACGCTCGGTGACCGTTACGTCGACGGACTCACGAAATTCCGCGAGGGTGACGTGCTGGCATGGATCTCTTTCTTCGTCGAGGCTGCACAAGTCGCCACCACCAAAGCAGCTGAACTTGCGGATAGCGTCGCCGCGCTAGAAGCAGAATGGATGGACAAGGTCAATCACCACCGCACTGCGCAAGGAAGCAAGCGCGCATTGAAATCGAATTCAACGGAGTTCCAACTGCTCAAGAAGCTTCCTGCCATGCCTTTGGTCACGGTGTCCATCGTGAAGTCCGAGCTGGGGATTTCATCGACAAGCACGGCCCGAGATGCTCTCGATTCACTCACCGACGCTGGCATTCTGCGTAAGAAAGTCATCGGTGCGGGCGGGCTTCTCGGTTACTTCGCTGACGATGTTTTCATGTTGGTCGACGATGCTGAACGCCAACTCGCCTCGACGCAGTTTAATACTCAGCTTTCACCCCCGACCGGCCGAGCAGTTCCAGCCCTTCGCGATAAATAAGCAGTAATCAATAGTGGTCACGCACTTCGTTTCCTTGTATAAGGCAAAGCGTCGTGCTGATGCGACGCTGCAGGAGGAGGGGGCGTCGGAAAGCTCAAAAGAGACCGTCACTAAAAGTGACGGTCCCATCATGGCGCAGGTTAGGTGCCCTTGACGTTGAGGATCTGGCGCAGGGTGTGCTTGACCTCGACGAGCTGGGCGGCATCGGCCATCACGCAGTCGATGTCCTTGTAGGCGTCCGGAATCTCATCGACGAACTCGGCGCCGGGACGGTAGACGATGCCTTCCATGCGTGCGGCAAGGTCCGCCTCGGTGAAGCGGGCCTTGGCCTGGGTGCGCGACATGACGCGACCCGCGCCGTGCGGCGCAGACTTGAGGCCCGGCGGGTAGCCCTTGCCTTCCACGACGTAGCTAGCGGTGCCCATCGAGCCGGGGATGAGGCCGCGGTCGCCTTCGTCTGCTTTGATGGCGCCCTTACGCGTGAGCCACACGTTCTTACCGTAGTGGTTCTCGCGCTGGGTGTAGTTGTGGTGGCAGTTGATGCGCTCGAGCTCGAGGGTCTCGCGATCCGCGCCGGACCAGGTGGCGACGCAGTCGAGGAAGCGGTCCATCATCTCATCGCGGTTGAGCAGCGCAAAGTGCTGTGCCCAGTGGAGATCCGCAATGTAGGAGTCGAACTCTTCCGTGCCCTCGACGAGGTAGGCCAGGTCCTTGTCCGCGAGCTGGATCCAGTGCTTCTCGCAGTGACGCTGCGCGGCCTTGATGTGCTTCTGGGCAATCTTGTTGCCCACGCCGCGCGAGCCAGAATGCAGGAACAGCCAGACGCGGTCGGATTCGTCGAGACACAGCTCGATGAAGTGGTTGCCGCCGCCCAGGCTGCCCAGCTGCTGACGCCAGTTTTTGGAGTGGCCGAGATCCACGCCGGTGTCCTGGGCCAGCTGCGAGAGCTCGCGCGTGCGGGCCTCGGTGCGCGGGTCCATGATCCAACCATTGTAGTTTCCGGGCGAGAGCGGAATGGAGTCTTCGACCGCGGTGCGCAGGTCCTCGAGAGCGAAGTCCTGGATCTCCGCGTGCGTGAGGTGGGTCCGCACGGCGATCATGCCGCAGCCGATGTCCACGCCGACGGCCGCCGGGATGACGGCACGCAGTGTGCCGAAGACAGTGCCGACCGAGGAGCCCTTGCCAAAGTGGGCATCAGGCATGAGCGCCACGTGTGGGTAGACGAAGGGCAGGTCAGCGACGAGTTGTGCCTGCGCCACCGTCTTGTCTTCAACAATGGAGGCGAAGTTGTGCAGGCGCATAAGAGAGCCTTTCTCTGCGTTTGCGTAACGCAGTTCGTGAGAAAGGGCCTGCTTGGGCGGCTGACTTGTGAGTTGTGCGCGCGGGTCGCGCGGCTGGCACCAACGTCCGGGATAAGCAGGGCCGCTTTCCCGGGAAATGGTCAAGTCAGCCTGTTAGAAGAGTTGCTTAAAGAGGCGTCCTAGCGGCTGATTGTTATGGGTCATCATCGCGGTTCGCCTCCTTTATGCTTTCTTGTTCTTCTTCTTTCGGGCTGTTAGTGCTGCGTGTGAGCCTACACGATCTACGCGATTTCTACATGCGATTGATGATGCAAGGAAAGTTCAGCCAGCCACGAAAAACTTGACACCATCCATTCAACCGCATTCGCTGCCTGCTCATTTGTTCGTCCGTCTTGCGGGGCGTTGTGCACCGTGACAAGCTTCGTTTAATCGTTCAGCCCGCCTCGACCTAGTCGAGAGTGGGCTGGATCTTTATCTGGGTTATGCAGCAAGAGTGCACTGGGCAAGGCCGACGTCGTGGTCGCCGGCGGCATCGACGAGCGCTTCATCTCCCAGAAGACACTCACCGGCCACTCCAAAGCGGGTGCCGCGCTCTTCCAAACCGGCGGCATCATCGACGTCTTCCGCACGCACCGCATCCCAGCGAATGTGTCTCTGGATTGTGTTGACCCACTCATCGCCCCGAAGGCGCCGAACCTGGTGTGGCTGCGTTCCCCGCTGGACCTCGGCTCTGCGGGCCACAGCGTGAAGGCCGCGGCACTGACCTCGCTTGGCTTCGGCCACGTCAGCGCGCTCATCGTCTACGCCCACCCCGGCGTGTTCGAGCAGGCAGTGGCTCAGCAGCGCGGGGCGGACGTCGCCACCCAATGGCGTGAGCGCGCCGAGCAGCGCCTGCGCGCCGGCCGGGCCCACTTCGAGGCCGGCATGCTGGGCCGCGCCCCGCTCTTCGAGGTCATCGAAGGCCGCCGCTTCCCGGCACAGGACGCCAAGGCCGCCGAGATTGCCATGCTTCTCGACGACTCCGCGCGCCTCACCGATAACGGCACCTACCCCTCCGCCTAAGGCCCTAGCCCCTAACAGCAAGCCCTAAGAACAAGCCGAGGACGTCCGCAAAGAAGCGGGCCTCCTCGGCTTCTTTGGTGTCTGCGCACCTCTCACCTCGTGATAGTTTTCCCATAAAGCACCGTTTACTTAATTGTGAGACTTCCACGAGCCAGGGGTGAAACATGGATATTGAAAAGTTCCTCATCACAGCAGTCGGCGCGCTCAGCGTTGTGTGCCTCATCGGTTGGCTCATGGCTGATTATGAGTGGGCAATAAAGACCACGACGGTCACGGGCTTCGGTTTCCTCATCTCAGCACTGCTTGAAAAGCACAGGCAAGACAAAGCCTCGGGCCACCGCCGGGAAGAAACCGCACAGTGACAACTCGCCGGGTGGGCACGCAGCGCGGAAGGTACACCTTCCCTCGGCTTCACAACTGCCCTATCTGCCAAACTTAGCGCCGATCCGTCAAGGCGAGGGACAAGGTTTTGTCAACTAGGCGCGTTCTTCCCTTGCTTCCTCTGAAGGCTCATCCTGCGCCTGCCGCGCGTTATCTGAAATCTCACGCGCTCTCTGCTCCAAGCTTTCCTGGGCGCGGGCCTGGGCTTGGGAGGAGCTATCGGCACGCGGCGGGGCTTGGATGAAACGCTCGGAGTGCATTCCCAGCTGCAGCTCCTTGGCGCGCAGTACCTCCGCATCAATCTTGATACCGACGATCAGCACAGTGTTCATCAACCACGTGGCCACGAAGACCGCCATGACGGTACTCAACGCACCATAAGCGCTGGCCGCAGCGAGGTACTTCAGGTAGAGGCCTACCAAACCCCAGGACACGACCGTGCCTATAAGCGCCACCACGGAACCGGAGGTTATCCACCTAAAGCGCCCGGGACGCACGTTGGGGCCGAAGTGATAGAGCACCGCGATAAGCGTGAGAACCACAACCACAGTGACTGGGAAGCGCAGCCAGTTCCACACCGGGAGGAAGATTCGTACCAAGTACGTGGCGGCATCCTCTAGTCCTACGGTGCGCGCAAGCGGAATCAGCCCTTCGTTAAGCACTGCATCACGCAGCAGGTTGGCAAAGAGCACGATCACCGCGCCGACCACAATGACTGCTGTCAGCCCCCACATCAGCGCCCACGTGCGGATGATGCCGCGGCCTTCCACCCGGCCGTACACGGTATTGGCTGTCCGCGAGAAGGCCCGCACATACGCCGACGCCGAAAACAGCGAAATGGCTAGGGAGATGATCAGAGCCAACGTACCCTGCGCGCTGGAGCCGATAATCGTGCCGACGACCGTATGGGCTTGTTCTGATAGCGACCCGGGAACGTACTGCTCAATGAACTCAGAAGTCAGCTGCTCCACTTCCGCTTGGCGGGAGGAGAAGATAAGCGTGGCGATGGAATAGGCGGCCAGCACCGTGGGCGCAAAAGCCATGAGCGTGAAGTAGGTCATTCCGGCGGCGCGGTCCATGAAGGCATCGTGGAAGAAATCATTCCACGTGCGGCGGATGACCAGCCCCCAGCTCTCCTTGCGCAGCCGGTTGCCTTTGGCGAGGGGATCGAGATCCTCGTCGTGGCCTTCGACCTCAAGGATGGTCGAGCTCTTAAACGGCACGATAGTCTCTGGCTCTTCGGCCGGAATAGCGTTGCCGGCAATCTCCTCTTCGCTCATATCTGACCAGCGTATGCGGCACAGCCCGCATTCAGGGGAAGGACACTCAGGCCACAGGCTAAGCCGTGGTTACACTGGAGAGGCATGACTGAGAAGAACTCCGAGAACAAGATCAACGTAAAGTCCTTCGAGCTTGACCACCGGCTTGTCGCCGCCCCCTATATCCGCGTCGCCGACCGCACTGACCTGGGCGGCGGGGTCGAGATTATCAAGTATGACCTGCGCTTCTGCCAGCCCAATAAAGCGCACCTCGGCACTGAGGCGATCCACTCGGTCGAGCACATGATGGCCAACTTCATGCGCAACTACACAGACAAGCTCGTTGGCTTTGCCCCAATGGGCTGCCGCACCGGCTTCTATGCCATCACCAATGGCATGGAGCAGGAGGAGCTGCTCCGCGCCGTCGAGGGCGCGCTCAATGACATCCTCACCGCCACCGAGGTTCCCGCCGCCAACGAGGTGCAGTGCGGCTGGGGCGCCCACCACTCACTCGAGGGCGCGCAGGAGGCTGCGCGCAATTTCCTAGCGGCCAAGGATGAGTGGCTCAACGTCATGGCCTAGCCACCCCAGTCCTCCTTAAATGCTCACACCCAGCCAGATGGGCTCCGGCTCCAGCGTCACGCCGAAGGCCTTCTGAACCCCGGCGCGGATGTCGCGGGCCAGCGCAACGATGTCATCTGCGGTGGCCTCACCGCGGTTGGTCAGCGCCAGGGTGTGCTTGGTAGACAAGGTTGCCTTCGCGCCCGACTCTTCACCTGGGTAGCCCTTGGCAAAGCCGGCTCGCTCGATGAGCCACGCTGCGGAGAGCTTTTCCTTTCCTTCTCCAGATGCGGTGCCGCTTGTCGGCACCGCATGGCGCGGCATGCGGTCCGCATCCTCATCGCCGCGGGCGGCGCGGACGGCTTCCTGGATGGAATCGGCTAGCTGCGGTTCCACGATGGGGTTGGTGAAGAAGGAACCGGCTGACCAGGTGTCGTGGTCGTCTGGGTCGAGCACCATGCCCTTGCTGCGGCGCAGCGCCAGTACTACCTCGCGGACGTCCGCGACCGGGCGGCGCTCACCGGGATTCTGGGTGAGCTGGCCAAAGCGCAGGGGCTTGGACAGTCCATCAGTGGTGAGCTGTAGCTCAATAGACAGCACCACGCCGCGGCCAGTGAACTTCAGGTTGGAGTAGCGATACGCCAGCTCCAGCTCAGATGCTGGAACCCAGGAGGCGGTACGGGTGGCGCGCTCATAGAGGTAAACCTGTGTCAGGACGTCGGAGGTCTCCGCGCCATAGGCGCCGACGTTCTGTACCGGTACGGCACCCGCATTGCCCGGGATGCCGGACAGGCACTCAATGCCGCCCAGACCGCACTCCACGGTCAGGGCCACGACGTCATCCCACACCGCGCCCGCATCAGCGCGCACGAGTCCGTTGGCCACGGTGACGTCGATGTCCTCGTAGTCGAGGATGACAACCACGACATCCAACTGGCCTTCCGCCACCACGAGGTTGGAGCCGCCGCCGACGACGAGGTAGTCCTGGGAGGCGTCGTCAAGCGCGGCCAAGGCCGCAACCGCCGACTCAGCGCTGCCGCAGCGCACCGTCACCAGTGGTGCACCACCGATGCGCAGCGTCGTGAGATCGGCGAAGGTGGTCTCGGAATCCAGAGTGACTCCGTCAATGTCAGCGAGGGTCAGGAATTTATCTAGCACGTCTACCAAGGTAGTCTGTAACTCATGTCAACCCGTAGCGAAAACACCGTTATCATCAACCAGCCCATCGATAAGGTGCACAAGGCACTGACCACTCGGGAGTACTGGGACTTCATCGTGGCCAAGCTGTCCCCGGAACCGGGTACCGTGCACGAGTTCACCGGCAACACCGCTGTGCTCTACGAAATTCTTCCGACCTCCCTCCTCCCGGAGGCTGTTCGCGCCATGGTCTCCCAGGACCTGAAGGAAAAGCGCACCGTGACCATCGGCGAGGTTGTCGATGATCAGATGTCCGTCTCCTTCACCGCTGACGTCAAGGGCACCCCGGTCGACTTCAAGGGTGACATCACCTACAAGTCCCAGGATGAGACCACCGTTCTGGACTACGTCACTGAGGTTTCCGTCAACATCCCGATGATGGGCGCTGCCATCGAGCCGAAGGTCGCTGAAGCTCTGCAGGAGCTCTACACCAACGAGGGCAAGCTCACCGAAGAGTGGATCTCCAACAACCTCTAAACAACTCCCTACAACACAGTTGTTGTCATGGCCGATCACGCGCATAACCTGAAAGCTCAGGAAAGCGCTGGTCGGCCTTTTGGCGTTATTACCCGCGGCACCACCAATCCCAACCGCCTGCGCCGCTGCGATCGCTGGATGGTGGCGCACCCGGAGATCTCTTCGCTGCTGCGCTCCACGGATGATCCGCTGGCTCTCGACGTCGGCTACGGCGCCTCCCACACCACCACCGTGGAGTGGGCCGGCTGGCTGCGCAGCGTTAATCCGAATACCCGGGTAACGGGCCTAGAGATTTCCCCCGAGCGCGTCCTGCCGCCGCGCGATGGCGTCACCTTCGAGCTCGGCGGCTTCGAGCTCGCCGGCTACCGCCCGCAGCTGGTGCGCGCCTTCAACGTGCTGCGCCAGTATGACGTTGACCAAGTAGAGAAAGCCTGGAACACGGTGACCTCACGTCTTGCTCCGGGCGGCTTCTTCGTGGAGGGAACCTGCGACGAGCTGGGGCGTAGGGCTGCCTGGGTGCTTCTCGATGCCTCCGGCCCGCGCACCCTAACCCTCGCCTGGGATCCCTTCGACGTTGCGCGCCCCAGCGATATCGCGGAGCGCCTGCCCAAAATCCTCATCCACCGCAACGTGCCGGGCGAGCCGATCCACGAGCTCTTGCAGGCAGCGGACGCTGCCTGGGACCGTGCCGCCGGCTGGTCGCCCTACGGCCCGCGAGTGCGCTGGCGCATAGCCCGCGAAGAACTCCGGCAGACAGTGCCCATCCATCCGGTGAACCGCCGCCTGCGGGATAACGTGCTCACAGTGGATTGGGACGTCGTAGTTGGCCAACTTTAAGCCCGTGCGCCACACTAGTAGTCATGGCTTCTTCTAAATCTCCCGCATCAACGGCCTGGAAAATTTTCATCGGCGTGCTCGTTGCACTCCTGCTCATCATCTTGGTAGCTGAGCTCGGTATACGCTGGTTTTTGGGCTCACAGATGAAGAGCGAATTCACCCAGTCCGCCAAGGAACAAGGCGTGGAGACCTCTGAGGAACCGGAGGTGAGCTTTGGTGCCAGCCCCATGATCTTTGGTTTGCTCAACGGGAAAATTTCGCAGATGGATATGAAGACCCCGTCCACGCTGAAGATTGAGGGCACCAATATCACCGGCCAGCCGGCCGCTGATGTCCACGTCGAAGACATGACGCTGTCCCAAGAACCGGTCGCGGGCACGCTGCGGGCTTCGACGACGGTCCCGGATCAATTCCTACTCGCCAGCTTCCAAAAGGCCATTGCTGAGCAGTCCGGATATGATGCTTTGGGCAACCTCGTGGTCACCGCGATTACCGCCAACGATGCCGAGGATGATCTCGAGGTGGAATTTGCCGGCGGTCTGGCCACGCTCTCACTCAAGCCGGAGGCTCGCGACGGCAAACTCGCCATCGATGCGAAGGAAGCATCGCTCTTCGGCTTCGATCTTCCGGAGCAGGCCACCTCCGCGATTTCGAATGCCTTGGCCGAAGGCATGGAGGAACAGCTCGCAGGCCAGCAGCTGACCTTCGAATCCGTGGATGTTGGGGCTGGGGAGCTCACGCTCACCCTCATTGGCCACGACGTTCCGATGAGCGAGCTCGATTCCGCCACCGCACCAGCACAGCAGGCTCCGGCTAATTAAGAATTAAGACTCTCCACGGAGAGTTGCGTATCCAGGGCTTCGTCGTCTGAAACGACGGAGCCCGTTTCAATGAGGCACTGATAGCCCGCCTGCTCGGCAACATGCACATACTCCGGCAACGGCAGAGCCGGACGCTCAGGAAGAATGAGCCCCAAGCGCACGGGCAACGGGCAGGCTTCGCGGAGGGTGACGAGCTCGGAGAGGAGCGAGGTGGCATCCCCTAGCAGCGCATCCACCGCAACCCACACCTCGGCCGCACCAGACTGAACTGCCAGCCGCGCCTCCGCCGCCTTCACCAAAGAGTGGTGGCGCCCAGTGGGATAGCCGGCAACAGCAATGACGTGCTCGGCCCCCTCGGCGGCGAGCACATGGTGCGGGGAGACAAGCACTCGTTGCTGCCCCGCCGATTGGTCTCGCACCTCCTCCACGGAGGCCTCAAGCAGATTCAGCATTAGTAAGAATAATCGCCGTTGATGATGGCCTTGAGCTGCGGGCGCACATCAAACCAGTAGATACCTGTGATGATGGCGCCAATCCAGCTGACAAAGGGCAGCGGCAGGTTCATCAACAGGGCGGAGCCGACGAGCAGCCCGACCCATACCCACTTGTTCTGGCGATCACCGGCGCGGAAGGCGTCCTCCCGCGTCATCGCTGCCAGGACGGCACCAAAGAGGGCGAAGAGGGATACCGCCATGAAAATGTACTGCGGTATCGACGCAATAATGTTCAGAAAAGTGTGCATCAAGAAAGACTAACTAGTTCTCGTCAACTACTTCGCCGTCAATGACATCGTCATTCGGCTTCGGGGCATAAGGGTTGCGCGGGCTCTGCGGCTCCTGCGGCTGCTGGGCATGCTTGCCCTCCGCGCGCTGCTCCTTGGCATTGTTGATAGCGCCCTGCACGCCCTCACGGGTCTCGTTGAAGGCGGTGTTGAAATCCTCACGAGCCTTCTCGAAGGACTCCGAGTTGCGGGTCTCACGCGCTGCGGAAGAAACGGATTCCCCGAGGTTCTTCGCCGTGGAGGTCACGCGATCAAAGAAAGACTCTTCCTTCGCGGTGCCATCTCCCATCCCTGCCTCGTCGGCAGCACGCGCGATGCGATCCGCTTGTGCGCTCTGGGCCTGGTTCTGGCGCTCTTCCTTGAAACGGCCACCAAAATCCTTGGCCACATCAAAAGCAGAGGAACCGGCATTCTTGATTGAGTCAAATACGGACATGGTCGTCACTCCTTGTTAGACGCCAAAAAGCAGATGATTAACAGTGTAGATAACCAACCCAGCCAGCGCACCCACAACCGTGCCGTTGAGGCGAATGAACTGCAGGTCCTTGCCCACCATCAGCTCGATATTCTCGGAAGCCTCCTGGGCATCCCAGCGCTTAATGGTCTCTG
The DNA here is from genome assembly GCF_046895345.1 of Corynebacterium aurimucosum. GTDB lineage: Bacteria > Actinomycetota > Actinomycetes > Mycobacteriales > Mycobacteriaceae > Corynebacterium > Corynebacterium aurimucosum_G. Next base: position 1,939,767 of record NZ_CP160096.1, read on the forward strand.
GAATAATCGCGATGATCTCCGGTGCGAACTTCTCCACCGCATAGCGCGCGGCCTTGTCCACCAGCTCGTTGGCTTGCGCTAGGAACTCCGAATCCTCCAGCAGACGGTGCGCCAATTCCTTCACCTTGGCGGTGATCTTCTGGCGCAGGAAGGACTCAGGGTCGGTGAGCTGCTCAATGAGCGTGGAAGAGACCGTCGCCCACATCGCCGCCGGAGCCTTCTGCGCTTGATCGGAGGCCAGCATCTCCTGCTTGATTCCTTCGATGCGCCCGCGCATGTCCTCATCCCACTGCAGGTCCGAAGCCAGCTTGGACAGGTTACGGCGAATGGCCAGGCGGGCCTCGTGGTTGCCGTTGCGACGGACCTCATCAGCGAATTCCACGAGCTCGGCGTAGACCTTCTCCCCCACCATCTCTCGGGCAAAGCGCGGCGCCCAGCCCGGCATGCGCTCATCGATGGCGGTGACCACCGTGGATTCCATGCCCAGAATCTTGCCGTGCGCCCACTCAATGAGGTCATCCTCCAGCGGCCGCGCCTTACCTTCCGTGATATAGCCCTCCAGCAGGCGTCCCAGCGGCGGGCCCCACTCGGGTTCTGCCAGGCGGTCCATGACTTGGGTGCGAATGAACTGCTCCGCCTCCGCCGGGTCTAGGTCTGCGACCACGCTGGCTGCGCGCTCACCAATCCACGCGGAGACCTCCTCCGCCCGCCCAGGCTCCACGCCCTGGCGCGCCAGCCACAGCGGTATCTCCGCCTCCCGCACCTTGGCGCTGAGTGCATCCGCGGTGAGGAAGTTCTCCTCCACGAAGTCCTTGAGTGCATCACCCACGCGGTCCTTGTTGTTGGGGATGAGTGCTGTGTGCGGGATGGGCAGCCCCATGGGGCGGCGGAACAGCGCGGTCACGGCAAACCAGTCCGCCAGTCCACCGACCATTCCTGCCTCCGCTGCCGCGCGCACGTAGCCCACCCAGACGGGAGCCCCGCTTGCCGACGCCTGCCACCACGAGCACCCCAGAAAGATCACCGCCGCACCAATCAGGAAGGACAGCGCAATCGCCTTCCAGCGGCGCAGGTCCGTCCGGCGCGCCTCCTGGTTTCCTGGCTGCGGCACAAACGACGTCTGCGCCGCCGCCGTCTCCTGAGCCGGCTCAAGCCCTGCGTCTGCGCGGTGCGTCATGGGTTGGTTCTCCTTGGGGGTAAATGAGCGTAGTGCAATCTCTACATTATCTCTCGGCATCAATTGCGCCGCGCGCTCCAAACCACCACAAATCCACATCTCAACCCCTTAAGATAAAGGACGCTCAATGCTGAACACGCATTGCGAAAGACTTACGGGGTCAGAAAGGGAAGCTGTGCCAAATACTCAGATCAATAAACACGCTGACCAGTACGCCATGTCTTTCGCTGTTGGTGGTCTCATGGTTTCAGAATCGCGCATCGCCGCAGAAGTATTTAAAAAACTTCATGACTGGCCCTCAGTACGGCGCACACTCGTAGATGAGAACCTCTATCAAACACAAGCGCGATCCTCTGCTGTCCGTATTAGCGGTGAAGTAATAAAACGTCTATCTGTTCTCAACAACGAGGAAATAGATATTCTGCTTTCGGCTAGTCCGGATGATGCCACGAACATCTTGTGGCTGGCAGTTTGCCGCCGGTACACCTTCATCGGAGACTTCGCCTCCGAAGTACTTCGTGATCGATATGTCCTACGCCAACGTGCCCTTGATCTCGAGGTCTTCGATGAGTTCGTCCGAGAGAAATCAATGTGGCACGCCGAGCTCACGGAGATTAAGCCATCGAGTATGGCCCGCTGCCGCAGCGTCATTTTTCGAATGATGCGAGAAGCAGGATTCTTGCGTGACGACACTATAGAAGGCGCAGTTTTAGCTGAACCTGTTCGCCAGATTCTCAATCAACAGGAACCAAGTGAAATCCGGTTCTTCCCTGTCTTTGAATGACCACACGCAACCCCTGGCGAAACGGGACTCCCCGCCTCCGACCGACCTCCGCCCTTAGGAAAGACGTAGATCATGTACACCCTATCGATTAAAGAGCAAAGCCTCGAAGCTCAAGAGGAACACCTCTATAGGGTCATGTCAGGAGAGCGTTTTCTCAATATGCAGGGACTCGCAAATGAAGTCCCATTTTTCATCTATGCCTACCCGCCAGAGCAGACAATTGATGTAGAGCGAGGACGCAACCGACTAACCGGAAGACTAAAGGCTGACGGAATTGGCGTCACCGAAATCAACCTCTACGAGATGTCTCTCAAATTGCTTTCTCGCACGCGAGCCTTAGACAGGATTCTAGATTCCGAAGAAATCCTAGATAAAGGGGCTCTTTTGGAAGTGTTGCAGAACCTTCTCGATCCCCAAAACCGTCTAGCCCCTGCAATCGCAGAGGAGCTGAGGGATGATGATTCCCAAATCATATTCATCACGGGTGTCGGGGAAGTATTTCCTTTCATTCGCTCCCACAATGTCCTCAACAACTTGCAATCAGTCATAAAAGACAAGCCAATGTTGATGTACTTCCCGGGAAGCTATACCCAATCAGAAACTCTCGGTTCAGCACTAGTGCTTTTCAATCGACTTAAAGATGACCAGTATTACCGCGCGAAAGACATCTTAGAACAGGAGCCCTAGACCAATGGATTCTCTCGATACCAATGCTTCAGCCATCAATACGATCAACGATCTCTTCCTTAAAGACATTCAGCGCCCAATCGAAGGCGTCATTAAGGCTGACGACAGTTCCCAGCTAAGGACTGAAGTCGACGAATATGTTCTCACTGCAGAATTGCGCAAAGGGGTCGGCGATCTCCTAAATGCATACACAAATTACACAAACGCAAATGGTGTTTGGATTTCCGGTTTTTTCGGATCAGGTAAATCTCACTTGCTAAAGATGATGGCGCATCTCCTGGGTGATGTCGAAAACCAAGATTTTCCCCGAGCAGAAGTCATCAATAGCTTCCGAGACAAGCTAGCAGGGGAAGCGTTCATCCAAGGTGACTTGGACAATTCTTCAAGAATTCCAGCGAAAAGTTTGCTCTTCAATATTGATCAGAAGGCAAGCTTGTCAACTAAATCTGAACAGGACGCGCTCTTAGCAGTTTTCGTCAAGGTCTTTAACGAATCCTGTGGATACTTTGGCAACCAAGGGTACATCGCCAAGTTTGAACGCGACTTAGACAACCGTGGGTTGCTTGCGAATTTCATCGAGGCCTACGAGCGAATCGCCGGAGTCAAATGGGAAGATGGCCGCGAGCAAGCAATTTTCGAAGAGATAAACATCGCGCAGGCGTTTGCCGAAGTTTCTGGTGCCGACCACGAAACTCCCACGAACATCATTGATAAGTACCGAAATGAGTATTCGATATCTATTGAAGACTTTGCGGAGGATGTGAACGATTGGCTCCAGAAGCAGGAACCGGGGTTCAGATTAAACTTCTTCGTCGATGAGATCGGCCAGTTCATCGGCAGCAACACGAAGCTAATGCTCAACCTGCAGACCATCGCTGAAACCCTCAACACCAAATGCAATGGTCAAGCATGGGTTTTTGTCACTGCCCAAGAGGATATGGAGCGGATTATTGGAGACCGCACGAAGTCACAAGGCAACGACTTCTCGAAGATCCAGGCACGCTTCAGCAACCGCGTTAAATTGAGGAGCTCCGATGTAGAGGAAGTCATTCGCAAACGACTCCTCGAGAAGAAAAACAGCGCGAAACCCGAGCTTTCCATGATGTACAAAGCCCATCATGAAAACTTCAAGACACTTTTCGGTTTCAGTGAGGGAACGCGTGAATATACCAACTACCTCGACGAGGAACACTTCATTGGCGGCTATCCCTTCGTCACCTATCAGTTCCCTTTGTTCCAGAAATCAATCGAATCGCTCTCTGACCACAACGCTTTCGAAGGCCGCAATTCTTCCGTCGGCGAGCGTTCCATGCTTGGGGTCGTCCAAGATGTCGCCAAGAGGATCGGCAACTCTAAAATCGGCACTCTAGCCACGTTTGACCAGATGTTTGAAGGGATTCGGGCTGCGCTCAAGTCGAACGCACAGCGCTCGATTGATGATGCCGAGCAGAACCTACAGGATAATCAGTTAGCCATCAAACTTCTCAAAGCACTTTTCCTCGTGAAATACGTGGAAAACTTCAAAGCGACAAGCCGAAACCTGTCGGTACTAATGTACGACGACTTTTCTGTTAACCGAGCGGACTTGGAAAAGCGCGTTACGAAAGCTCTCGATCGGTTGGAGAAGAACTCCTATGTACAACGAACTGGCAATACATACGAGTACCTAACCAACGAAGAGCAGGCAGTGGAAGCCGAGATCAAAAACATCGAGATCGAAGTATCCGATGTCACCGAGCGAATCGGCAAGATGATCTCATCGATTTTTAAGACCACCAAAATTCGTCACGAGGCTTCCGGACAGACCTTCCGTTACGGGCTCTTGGTAGACGACCACGCCATTGGGGCCCAACAAGCTGTCACGATTCATCTCATCACTCCAAGCTACCAATATGGATTTGATCAGATCCTCCACCACTCCACTGGTAAAGATGAACTACGTATTGTTCTTCCAGAAGATAGGCGGTTGATGGAAGACCTCCGGCTCTATCTTCAGACTGAGCGATACATTCGCCATAATAACGGCGCGTCAGTCTCCGCCAACCGAGAGCGCATCTTGCAGACTAAAGCCACGCTCAATAGCGAACTGCAAAAGGAGCTAGTTTCCCGTTTCGAAAAGGCAATTACTGAAAGCACCTTTGTGATGAATGCCGAAGTGATTCAGCTTTCATCTACAGGCGCAGAAGTAAAAATGCTCGAAGGCGCGAACCGTCTTATCTCCCGAATTTACACCCACCTCAGTATGCTTGGCGGCCGAAGCTACCAAGAAGAAACCATTAGCCGCCTACTCAATACTCCCCAAGATGCCCTTCTTGAAATTCACGAGGGCGCGGCTTACGAGGCTGCGGCTACAGAGATCAAGAACCACGTCACCACAACCCAATTCGTGCAGAACCGACTGGTAACGGTCAAGGATGTCATCGATCATTTTGATGCCAAACCCTACGGCTGGGATTCGACGTCCATCAAGGTGTTAATCGCCTGGCTCATCGCATCCAATAAGCTAACTATGACTATGGATAGCGGGCGTATCCGTCCAACAGAGGCGGGTAGTCTTCTGCGGAACACCAATAAACTGCCGCATCTTATCCTGGTTGAAAAGAAGTCATTCAACCCCCAGAAGATTGCAGAGCTCCGTGAGTTCTACAAGGACTTTTTCGACCTCCCCTCTGAACCTGGCGATGAGCTAGAGCTTGCTCGAGACACCCATGAAAAGCTGCAGACAAAGCTGGCTGAGCTTCAAAAATATGCTGAGCGCACGGCGTACCCATTAGTGCGGAATCTAAAGGAACCTATCTCCCTTCTCCAGGAGACCATCTCACACGATGACGAGTGGTTCCTTACAGATTTTGCAACTCTTGATGAGCTCTATGATGCCAAGCAGGACATCATCAGCCCGGTTAGCGAGTTTTTCACTGGCTCACAACACAAAATCTTCGATGAAGCTTCGCTTTTGCTTACCCAGAACTCTTCAAACCTGGAAGACATGGATTTCACAGCTAAAGAGCTTCACTCCAAGATTCAGGATTTGCTCGGCGATGAAAATATTTTCCGTGGTAATAAAGTCGCTAAATTGCGTGATGCCACTCGCCAGCTCAAGAGCATGCTTGAAGATGAGCTCCAATCACGACGAATCGAGGCTCGGGGAGTTCTGGAACTGCGTTGGGACTTGATCCAGGGATCAGACGCTTTTGACAAGGCCGAAACCAACGCACGAGCCTCGGCAGAAACTAGGTGGCGACATGCTTTGGAGCAGGTTGACTCAGAACGACAGTTTGCTGCCATTTCTCAACATATCCAACGTTTTGAGGAAGTAACGTACGTAAGCATCATTAACTTCCTAGATTTGCATCCGGTGGATCTAGGAAATGAAACTCCCAGCGAGATTTCCGATAGCACAACAACCAAGGATATCGACGAGGGCGACCAACCTTACCCCGAAAAAGAATCGCAAGAATCAAAAAACATTTCGTTAAGCAGTATTCGAGTACCAAATTCGCCTACTGCCCTCGAAACCGAGCAGGACGTAGAGGACTACCTGCAGCTTCTCAAAAAAGAGTTCATCCAAAAAATTAAAGAAGGAAAAAGAATCCTCTTTTAAGGCACAGGATCTACCGATCTAATCATCCCGTTCTTTCCCACATACTCATCAAAAGGCCTGAGTCTCACTATGGACACCACATTCTTGAAGAAATTCGCCACATGGGCACGTACCGAGCTCTTAGCACAAGTCGAAGCCCGTATAACTGCGACGCTCGCGCCGCATTCCCGCGCACGGTCTGAGTTTCCTTCAGCTGTGAAAGCCCTAGAAGATGATATCCGAATCAAAGGCGAGAATTCTGTCCGCGAGAAAGTCGCCTATACGTGGTTCAACCGAATCGTAGCGTTCCGATTCATGGACGCCAACGGTTACACGTCGCCCGCGGTCGTGTCGCCTAGCTTTCCTAATGTAACGGGACAACCTCAGATACTTGCGGATGCGAAAGGGGCACAATTCAGTGATGCTATCCCCGAGAATGTGCAAAAAGATGTGCTCGACCTACTAACGGGAAGCAAACCCAGTAATGATGCACAGGGCGAAGCGTACCTTAAGCTCTTGATCGCAAATTGCGAGCACCGCATCGCGTCGATGCCATTTCTCTTTGAAAACGAGAACCATTTACCGCATTCGGATTACACCGCCATCTTGGCCCCAGCAAACCTTCTGGCTCCAGATTCAGTGATCGCCCGTGCTGTAGAAGAACTCACCTCTGATGTTTGTCTCGACGTTGAGGTCATCGGATGGCTTTACCAGTTCTACAATTCCGAACGAAAAGATGAGGTCTTTGCAGGCTTTAAGAAGAATAAGAAGGCCACCGCCGCTGAAATTCCTCCTGCAACCCAACTTTTTACCCCTCACTGGATTGTCCGCTATCTCGCCGAAAATTCAATTGGGCGCCTTTGGATGCTTAACCATCCAGACTCCCAGCTCAAAGAGAAGATGGACTTCTACATTGAGCCCACGACTTCCGACCACAACGGCGGCTTTCTTAGACTCAACTCCCCAGAAGAATTAACCGTTATTGATCCTGCTTGCGGCTCGGGGCATATGCTCACCTATGCTTTTGATTTGTTGTACGCAATATACGAAGAAGAGGGATACAGCCCTTCAGATATTCCTGGCCTCATCCTTCAGCACAATCTCTACGGCTTAGAGATTGACCCGCGTGCGGCCTCACTAGCTTCTTTCGCCCTTATGATGAAAGCCCGCGCAAAACAACGCACCTTCCTTAGCCCACACAAGCGGGTCGAGCCCAACATCCGAGTGATCAAGCCGTTTGAGTTTAACCAACACGAAGTAAATTTCCTGTCAGCAGGTTGGCTAGATGACCCCGAAGCTTCCAGCTTTTGGAGCATATTCAACGACGCAGAAACCCTTGGTTCCCTTATCCGGCCCGATGCATCTTTGGTTGAACAGGCCAATCTCAATATTCAACTCCTCGATGACGAAGGTGATCTTCTCTTAGAAGGCACTCTGAACCGCGCCCATGATTTCCTTCGACAAGCCGAGTCGTTGTCCCGGAAGTATGCGGTAGCGATTGCTAACCCGCCGTATATGGGCAGCAAAAACATGTCGCCTCAATTGGCCGCATTTGCAAAAGCGAACTATGCCTCTTCAAGGAGTGACTTAATGACAATGTTTATGGCTAGAACCCAAAATCTGTTACTTCGTCGAGGTTGGTGGGCGATGATTAACCTTCCATCGTGGATGTTTCTCAGCTCTTTTGAATCATTTCGTAGGGATACTCTGCAAGACAATTCCCTCGACTCCATGTTGCACTTGGGGCGAGGAGTGTTCGGTTCGGATTTTGGTTCAGTAGCCTTCGTATTCAACTACCGCTCTCCTCAACCAAGTCAATGTGGAACCTACCGCAAACTGTTCGACCGGCATGTCGAGGTTAGAACCAATGAGGTTATCAGGACCTTGTTCTCTAACCGTACATATAACAAATATATTGTTCCCCAAGAGGCATTAACCGCAGTTCCAGGGTCGCCAATCGTGTATTGGCTGTCGAACAAGGTCCGAAACACCTTTAGTGATGGAGTCCCGTTGGCTCAGATTGCGCAACCACGACAAGGTTTAGCGACAGCAGACAACAACCGTTTCCTCCGCATGTGGTGGGAAGTTTCGGGTTCTCGAAGTTCTATGAACTGCGGAACGAGAGACGCTGCGCTTGCTACCGGTTCCCGCTGGTTCCCGTACAACAAAGGTGGGGAATTCCGTAAATGGTATGGAAACCAAGAACACGTTATTAACTGGGGAAACGATGGCGAAGAGTTATTTTCCTTGCGCCCCAAGTCAGTAATCCGCAGTCCGCATACTTATTTCCAGCCATCAATCTCGTGGTCAAAAATTAGTTCAGGTGATCCTGCCTTCCGGCAGTTCCCGCCTGGGTTCATCTACGACGTCGCAGGAACCTCCATTTTTGCGGATAGTCCAAAGCTTCGAAAGGAACTCACGGCTTTTTCGAATTCATCGGTTGCCCTTGAACTACTCCGAGCTCTTGCACCTACCCTCAACTACGAGGTTGGTCAGATCGCTCAGCTCCCAGTGCGGCCCTTGGCAGGTACTGAGGCAGCTTCAAATGTTGATGGGCTGACAACTACATCCAAACAAGACTGGGATGACTTCGAAACTTCTTGGAACTTTAGAACACCGAGCTGGTTGCAAGGAACAATGGATTCAGGCGATGAGACCATTCAACTTACTGAGCTTTTTGAGACGTGGTCCGATAGCAACCGAAGGACTTCACTGGCGCAGCAAGAGCGAGAGGTGACGAATAACCAAATCGTCGCAAATGCTTATGGCCTAGCTGACGAGGTGCCAATCGAGGTTCCTCTCCACCGTGTATCGCTTACTAGGAACGTAGAATTCCGTTACGGTCCGGGGCGCTCAGATGCTGAATATGAAGCTCTTGAACGCGCTGACTTCGCTCGTGAACTGCTCTCGTACGCCATTGGTTGTGCGTTCGGCCGGTTTAGCCTAGACAAGCCAGGGTTTATTTTGTACGACGAAGGCTCAACCTTAGAGGACTACGCTCGGCAGGTCCCTCAGCCAAGGTTTGAACCAGATATCGACAATGTAATTCCGATCGTCGAAGGTGATTGGTTCGAAGACGACATCGTCACACGAGTTCGTGCATTCTTGCGTGTGGCATTCGGCGATCGTTATCTCGTGCCAAACATTCAATTCTTAGAAGAGGCCCTCGGGGTTAAAACCCTAAGAGACTATTTCATTTCCCGGCGCGGCAAGTCTTTCAAGTCCCCCTTCTATGAAGACCACACAAAAAGGTATAAGAAACGCCCAATCTACTGGATGTTTTCTTCACCCTCGGGGGCTTTCAATGCCCTCATCTATCTGCACAGGTACTCCCCTTCAACGGCTTCAACAGTGCTCAATGAGTATCTACGCAACTACCAAGCAAAACTTCAGACAGCGGTGAAAAATCTTGATAGCAAACTCCTAGAGGCAGAAGGGGCGAGAGAGAAAGCCAAGCTTGAAAAGGAGATCACACAGTTGAGGAAGATTCTCGTTGAGCTTGAGGAGTACGAACAAGGCATTCTCTATCCACTCGCAGCAGAAAAGATAGAACTAGATTTGGATGATGGCGTCAAAGCCAACTACGAGAAGTTTGGAGCTGCTCTCCGGAAGATGAAATAGGCTCATGCCGCTGAACACCCATCCGTACCATATTTCTCATCGTTTCTAGCTCTAGTGGCTAACATCAGAAGAGGAGAGTCAATGACAACCGCTAGCTCCGTCGAACAACACTTGCGGCAAAAGTTCGAGTCGCAACCTATTGTCTTCTGGCACGATCCGGAAGGTGAGTTCGCCGAAAGCTTGTCTGAACTCACTCTTTCCGGAGTTTCAATACTTCGAGTTGCTAATAACGAGTTCACTATCAAACACCAGCTCATTACGCGTTCCCCGAAGGAGAAATTTCTCGTATACCGTACTGGGGAGATCCCAACCGAACCCAAGAACTGGTTACTAGATCAAGAACTCACCTACGGGGTTTTCACCGCTGATTCTGCATCACTGGTCCGCCAAGAGCTGCGCATCCAAGATCCTGCCATCGAAAGCATTATCCAAGCACATCAAAGTTTTTTCAATGCATCGGTGCGGGTCACGAAGCTCAAAGAGCTGCTACAAGGTAACGAGGACCCCACGACTTTCAAAGCCAAAATGTGTGCGGTTCTAATGGGTCAGCGCGACCATTCCCTCCAGGAGATCACGCGCTCTTTACTAATCGAATATTCGAAGGCAGAGCATGATAAGAAGGACTCACTAGAGAAGTTCGGCCTCTTAGATTTCCACTGGCAAGGTACCGCCGCTATCTACGGTTACGATGCAACTGACCCCACAATTGAAGATTTCACTTTGTGGATGTTCACACAAGCATTCCACGGTTTCCAAAATCCGGACCGAGGGACGCTGGCTAACCTCAAACGCGACTTCGCTAGCTTCCGCTATGAGAAAAGAAGCGAGGAGGCTCTTCGTTTATTAGCGCAAAGTTCCGAAGAGAAGCTTAAAGTCAAGCAACAGCTTAACGATGACAACTTCGATAGATTCCTCGACATTGACTGCTACCCCGAGATTGATCGTCACTTCATCGTTTCTCTCGCCCGACTAATCACTCAGCGAACAATTAGTGATGATGAAACCAACCGTATCGTTGATGCCCGAGAATCGAGTATTTGGTTCTCAGATTTCGCAGAGTATTACGTGGCGCTGAGAAGCGCTTCAGCACTATTGTCACGTCTCAATCATATTGATCTCACTATCACTTGCTTTGATCAAGGCCTCTCCACTTACGCTGCAGACTGGTTCCGAATCGATCAGTCTTACCGTCATTTCATGTCTGCCTTTGCGCACCTGGAACATCCCGAAGTCTTAGCGGATCTGCGCGAACGTGTCGAACAGACCTATTTGAACGATTTCATTTTCCCTCTGGGAGCTCAATGGCAAGAGCACCTCGCGAGGGCTTCTCGATGGGAATCAGCTGTGCTCCCCTCTCAGAGGGAGTTCTATGACTCCTACGTAAAGCCACTTGTTCAGCCTGGTAATAAGAAGGCAGTCGTGATCATCTCGGATGCTATGCGTTACGAGATTGCTGAAGAGTTGAGTAGACGGATTCTTCACGAGGACCGATTCAACGCTCATATTGATCCCATGCTCGGTGTCATCCCCAGCTTCACTCAACTCGGGATGGCTGCATTATTACCGCACAAACAATTAGCCTTCGATGATTCCTCTTACCACGTGCTCGTCGATGGGAAGGCGACGAATGGAACCTCTCAGCGTCATGAAATTCTTTCGGCAGTAGACGGCGCGGCTTTCCGAGCCGATGAAATACTGTCCAAGAGCAATAATGAGCTAAAGAGCCTATACACCAAACATCGAGTGTTCTACATCTATCACAATCAGATTGATGCCACTGGTGATAGCGCCAGTTCGGAAGGAAACACATTTCAGGCTGCGGAAACTGCTCTCACTGAGATTTTGCGTCTCATCAAGAAGATGACAAGTGCCAACGCCACGAACATCTTCATCACGGCAGACCACGGCTTTCTATACCAAGAATCAGAGTTGTCTCAGCATGCCTTCCTCTCTGAGCAACCACAAGGTGAAATTGCTGTACACAAGCGGCGTTTCGCCATCGGCAAGGGCTTCAAGCCTAGCCATTCATACACGACGTTCGAAGCTGAAGCTTTGCATCTACAGGGCGACCTAGAGATCTGTTTACCAAACTCCATTCATCGCTATAGGAGGCAAGGAAAAGGATCACGGTTTGTTCACGGCGGGGCAGCTCTCCAAGAGATTGTGATTCCTGTTGTCTCCGTGAACAAAAAGCGTAAAAGTACGACGAGACCAGTTCGCGTCCAGTCCCTCCAAGACCAGCCGCGAATCACTACTCAACACGTAATCCACCGCATTACCCAGACAGAACCCGTGACTGATCAGGTTCACGCGTTAACGCTTCGAATTGGCCTCTATGCGGACGCGACGCTCATTTCCAATCAGGTCACTCTGACCTTTAGCTCACGCTCATTGGAACCGCGCGAATGGGAACAAAAAGCTCAGCTTTCGCTAACCGCAGAAGCCGACAAATACAGCAACCAAACAGTTCAACTCGTTGCGGAGTCGCTCATTCCAAATACTTCCCGATGGACCAAAGAGTTTTCCGCGAACTATCGAATTGAACGAACCTTCGGTACCGACTTCGAATTCTGAGGAGAATTGTCATGACCAAATCGCCCCTCGATCTAAAGACGAACGAGAGCTTTCCCGGCGTCGTAGTCCGAAAGGATCTTGTAAAAGCTGTCAAGGGAAATGCCATCGTACCGACATACGTTTTGGAATACCTTCTGGCTCAGTACGCGGCATCGGATGATCCGGAAATTATCGATCAAGGCATTGAGACTGTGCGTAGCATCCTTGCTAAGCACTATGTTCACCGAAATGAATCCGAACTTATCAAGTCGATAATCCGCGAAAAAGGCCGACACCAAATCATCGACCGAGTCAGTGTCACCCTCAATGAGAAAGAGGACCAATACGAGGCTTCATTTGAAAACCTCGGTATCAGGGGGGTCGTAATCGATCCCTTCACCGTTAAATCTAACGAAAAGCTTCTCGTCAGCGGCGTATGGTGCATTTGTACTATTGAGTATGGACATACTGACGATAAGCGCGCTGTCCCTTGGATCCTCGGTTCTTTGAAAGCAATTCAACTTGCTAGCTTTGACTTTGAGCATTACCTGTCTGCTAGAGGAAAGTACAGCAGTGAAGAATGGGTTGATCTCTTAATTCAATCCATCGGGTTTAATCCAGAACTATTTGGACGCCGAGCAAAATTGCTCCAACTAACTCGTTTGATTCCTTTCGTCGAGCGTAACTACAACCTTGTAGAACTTGGACCGAAAGGCACGGGTAAATCCCATGTCTACTCAGAGTTTTCGCCTCACGGCATGCTTATTTCCGGTGGCGAAGTCACGGTTCCCAAACTGTTTGTCAACAATGCGAACAACAAGATCGGCCTCGTTGGATATTGGGACGTCGTGGCCTTCGACGAGTTTGCCGGTCGCAAGAAAAAGACGGATAAAGCTCTCGTAGACATCATGAAAAACTACATGGCCAACAAGTCCTTTTCACGGGGTGTCCAGACTCTTGGTGCAGAGGCTTCCATGGTATTTATTGGTAACACCAGCCACAATGTGCCATACATGCTCAGGCACTCAGATTTGTTCGATGAATTGCCTGAGGCTTACCACGATTCTGCATACCTTGATCGACTCCATTTCTATATCCCAGGCTGGGAGGTCGACACCATTCGTGCCGAGATGTTCTCAGATGGCTACGGGTTCGTCGTGGACTATATTGCCGAGGTTCTGCGGCACATGCGTTCCATGGACTTTAGCGACAAATACACCCGCTATTTCACACTCAGCTCAGAAATCTCTACACGTGACCGCGACGGCATCCATAAGACCTTCTCGGGTCTCATGAAACTTCTTTACCCCACTGGAGAAGCCACGGAAGAAGAGATTCGTGAGTTGCTCAGCTTCGCTATTGAAGGGCGAAAGCGCGTTAAAGACCAGATTTTGAGAATCGACTCCACAATGTCCTCGGTTCGCTTTGGGTTTACAGATTCCTCCGGGACGTGGACTTCCATCGAAACGTTGGAGGAAAAAGAGTACCCCACGCTCTATCACTCCGCATCTGGCGAAACCCCAGAAGAACTTCACAAAGCAGATGAGGCAACCACACCAGAGGCCTCCCTAGCCCAATCCTCACAGGAGGATTTTTCATCCACGGAACAGCACAGGGTACTGGAACCGGGCCGACGTGAGTTCTCAGAAAACGAAACAGGTGTCACTTATGAAGACCTATTCATGGACTACCTACGAGGCGAAACCGATCTAGTCATCGTTGATCCTTTTATTCGGAGTTCTCACCAAGGAAGAAACTTCGCAGAATTTCTTTCCATGTTGGCTTCCAATAAAGACATGAGCGAAGAGCTTTCAGTGACCTTGCAAACTAGCCAGGACGATGACGAGTACCAGCGTGAGAAGCAAGAAACTATGCTCGAGCAAATCCAGAACAGTGCAAAGGCTCTTGGCATTGATCTCTTAGTGGACTACCAAGAAAGCCTTCATGATCGTTGGATTAAAACGGACTCGGGGTGGACCATCACACTTGGACGCGGCCTAGATATCTACCAGCGTTTCGAAGGGGGTTACTACTCGCTGGCAGCAACTAACCAGGCTTTTAGGCGAGTGAAGGCTTTCGCCGTTACGTACACCCAAGGCTAATTGTTTCCTGCCCGGGGTACCCAAGACCGCCAATAGTCAGCACCTACATGTGCGGTTAACGAAAGGGAGCTGACTGGGCGTCGTCAAGCGCACAGCCCCTCCCCCCTTCCGTTGGCCCCCTGCGGACCTCCCTGGTGCCTTCCCCCCCAACATACTGACTAGAGACATACTCGCGTCTGTTGAATCTTCCGTCCAAACACCAACAACCCCCACCTCCTCACATGGTCTCCCATGTGTTTACTTGGAGTTGGGGGTTGTGGTGGTGTCAGTACAGAAACTTAGGCGTTCAACGCTCTAGAGGTGCCTAGTTGATGCGGCCGGTTTCTTTGCGGTACTGGCGGTAGTAGCGGCGGCCGAAGTGGACGGAGCCGACGGCCAGGACAGCGATGACGGCGAGGGAGATAGCGCCCACGATGATGTTCATCTGGTAGTCAGCGCCTGCGATGCCCTGCGGGTACTGCCAGGTGCCGAGGCCCCAGATAAGAATGCCAGCTGCCGGCAGCATTGAGAGAATCAGACCCATGCCCAGCCAGGTGGAGGTGCGCAGCAAAGAAGAGTGCGGTGCGCCGTAAGAAACGGGGTCATACCCCTCGATGTAGGAGTCCTGAATCTTACCGGAGAACTCCGGGTAGGTCTCGCTGTGGTGATCAGCAACTGCCGGGTTGAGGTCGCTCATGGCTGAAACTTTCTCTCGTTCCTGTTAATCCTGTGAATGACTATAGCTTAGTCGTCCTTGCCGCGGAAAGCAGCACGTGCACGTTCGCGGGTAACCGCGGAAACCGCGGTTAGCGGCACACCAGCCGGGCAGACGTCGGCGCACTCGCCGTAGAGCGAGCAGTGGCCGAAGTTCTGCTCCAGATCGTCCACCATGTTGCGTGCGCGGCGGCCACGCTCTTCCTTGCCCAGCGGCATGAGGGAGAGGTGCACCAGCTTGGCACCGGTGAACAGGTGGGCAGCACCGTTCGGGCAGGATGCCACGCAGGCACCGCAGCCGATGCAGGCAGCGTGATCCAGGGCGTACTCGGAGGTCTCGTGGTTGACGTGCAGGGTGTCAGCGTCCGGAGCGGTACCTGCATCCATGGACACGTAGCCGCCCTGCTCCATGACGTGGTCCAGTTTGGCGCGGTCCACGATCATGTCCTTGATAACCGGGTAGGCAGCGGAGCGGAAAGGCTCCAGCTTGATGGTGTCGCCGTCCTTGAACTGGAAGAGGCGCTGCTGGCAGGCCGGGGTGTTCTGGCCCGGGCCGTGCGGGCGGCCATTAACCAGGAGGCCACAGGTACCGCAGATGCCCTCACGGCAGTCGGAAGCGAATGCGAACGGCTCGGTGCCGGCCTCAATGAGGCCGTCGTTGACGTGGTCGAGCAACTCCAGGATGGACATCTGCTCGGCGGCGTCGTCAACCTGCACGGTTTCGAACTTGCCTTCTTGCGTCGGTCCGGCTTGACGCCAGATCTCAAGTGTCAGTTTCATTACTTGTAGTTCCTTGTCATCAGCGGGATCGAATCAAAGTACAGCGGCTCAGCGTGGCGGATGAACTCGCCCTCAGCGGCGCCCGGCTCCCAAGCGGAAACGAAGCACCAGTTCTCGTCATCACGCTCGGCCTCGCCGTCCTCGGAGAGGTGGTCCTCGCGGAAGTGAGCACCACAGGACTCGTCGCGGTCAAGGGCGTCAATACACATGAGCTCACCCAGGTCGATGTAGTCAGCAACGCGCAGACCGTACTCGAGGACCTGGTTCATGTCGTTGGCCTCACCAGTGATGCGGACGTTAGCCCAGAAGTCCTTGCGCAGTTCGCGAACCTTCTCAATGGCAACCTTGAGGTCCTCGACGTTACGGGACACGCCGCAACCCCAGTAGAGGATGTCACCCAGCTGGCGGTGGTAGTACGCCGGGCCGTGCGGGTCCGCACCCTGGATGGACATGAGGCGGTCGATACGAGCCTGTGCACGAGCAACGGTCTCGTTAGCCTCAGCAGAATCCTCAGCCAGCTTGGCCTCACCCAGGTGGTGAGCCAGGTAGTTCGGGATGGTGAACGGCAGGGTGAACCAGCCATCAACGGAAGCGGACAGCAGGGAGTTAGCACCCAGACGGTTCGCACCGTGGTAGGTCCAGGAGCACTCACCGGCGGCGAAGAGACCGTCGATGGTGGTCATCTCGTTGAAGTCCGTCCACAGACCACCCATGGTGAAGTGGCAGGTCGGAGCGATACGCATCGGGGTCTCATAAGCGGACTCACCAATGGCCTCTTCGTACATTTCGATGAGGTTGGAGTAACGCTCACGGATCTTGTCCTTGCCCAGACGCTCGATGGCGTCGCGGAAGTCCAGGTACACGGAGTTGTGCAGCGGACCAACGCCCAGACCCTTGTTGATCTGCTGGGAGATGGCACGGGAAGCCACGTCACGCGGGACGAGGTTACCGAAGGCCGGGTAGCGGCGCTCCAGGAAGTAGTCGCGCTCCTCTTCCGGAATCTCGTTGGCAGGACGGTCATCCTTCTCCTTGATCGGAGACCAGATGCGGCCGTCGTTACGCAGCGACTCGGACATGAGGATGGTCTTGGACTGCCACTCGGAGTTCACCGGCAGGCCAGTCGGGTGGAACTGGATGAATGCCGGGGAAGCCAGATAAGCACCGTTCTCGTACGCACGCATCATAGCGCCAGCGTTCGAGTTCTTAGCCAGCGTGGACATGTGGTAGACGTTGCCGTAACCGCCGGTACCGAGGATAACTGCGTGGCCGGTGAAGGCCTTGAGCTCGCCGGTGATGAGGTTACGGGTCACGATGCCGCCGGCGCGCTTCTTGCCACCGTCGTTGTAGGTAATGATGTCCTGCAGGTCGTGGTGAGCGAAGAGCTCAACATTGCCCAGGCCAATCTGGCGGTAGAGCGCCGAGGTGGTGGACAGCTGCAGCTGCTGGCCTGTTTGGCCACGGGTGTAGTAGGTGCGGGAGACCTGCACGCCACCGAAGGAACGGGTAGCCAGGGTGCCGCCGTACTCGCGAGCGAACGGAGCACCGATGGCGTTCATGTGGTCGATGACGCGGATGGACTCATAAGCCAAGCGCCAGCAGTCGGACTCGCGGCAGCGGTAGTCGCCACCCTTGACGGTGTCCTTGGTGTGGCGGTAAGCGGAGTCGTTATCCACCTTCTTGTGGCGGGAAGAGTTCACACCACCCTGCGCAGCAATGGAGTGCGCACGGCGCGGGGAGTCGTGGTAGGTGAAGACCTTTACCTTGTAGCCCAGCTCGCCGAGGGCAGCCGCAGCGGAACCAGCAGCCAAGCCGGTGCCGACAACGATGATTTCAAACTTACGGCGGTTCAGCGGGGAGACCAGCTCCATGTGGTCCTTCTGGTAGCTCCACATGCCCTTCATCGGGACGCCGTGCGGCTCGTGGGACTCCAGGATGCGGCCCGGCTTAACGCCCGGGACGATGGACTGCGGGTGCGAGAAGTTCGGGTGCTCGCGCTTGAGTTCAGTGTTCGCGTTCGACACAGGATTCGCGTTAGTCATGGGTTCAAAACTCCTTTAGCTGACCCAGCCCAGGGCGACGGACAACGGCATGACGATGTTTGCCAGGCACACGACGGCCGGGACAACGTACGCCAGAATGACAAATACCTCGCGCCACTTAGCACCGGTAATACCCAGGTCGGAAGCCGCAAGGCGGATGCCGTGGGTCAGGTGCAGGAAGAGGCAGAGCATGGCGACGATGTAAATGATGGTCACCGGCCAGCGGGAGAAGGTAGCGATCATGTTGGCCTTCACGTGACCATGAGCAAAAGCCTCCGGAGCGATCGGCTGAACACCCATCGTCAGATCCAAGATGTGGAAGACGATGAACAGGAGCAGCACGACGCCGGTCACCAGCATGGTCTTCGTCGCGAAGGAATCCATGCCGCCCATCAGGTTGGTGCGCTTGAACTTACCGCGGGATGCCTTGGAGCGAGCGGTCAGCGCGAAGGCACCGTAAATGTGGGCGATCACGCACGCCAGCAAAACGATGCGGATGATCCACAGAAGGTGACCGCTCGGAATCAGCGGATCACCCATGCTGCGCAGGAATGCACCGTAGGCATCGAGGGCTTCCTGGCCGTCATGAGCCGGCAGGTAAAGCTTCAAGTTTCCGGCCATGTGTCCCACAACGAAGAGTGCGAAGAACAGACCGGTAATTGCCATCGTCAGTTTCAAAGCCCAGGACGGAATTCCTGGCTTAGGACGAATCGTTTCATTAGTAATACGGCCGTGAGCGAGGGCTTCACGGTCAGGATTTTTTACAGACATGACACCTCCATAGTCGTCCTTACCTTACGCAGAACTTCACGCTGACCACTAGTTATCTCTTTGCTTTGCAAAGGCCTTCCCCCTCCTCTGGCCCGCCGTAAGAATTCAGATAAGGCAAGGATCGCCTTAGACACTCCATTCCATTTGCCGCTCTACCTTGATCACTTCCCTTTACGCAATATTGACCTTGCGAAAACATTTTCGCGGGTGAGACTTTTGTCACAGGGTGTGGCGTGAGTGACGACCCTACCCCTTTAGGTGTCAAACTTTCGCTTGGTATCCACCCCTCAATACCCGCCCAGCACCTTGCCAACACCCCCACTTCGCAGCGGAGTTAAAATACTTCACACATTCCTTGCAAAAATATTGTTATGAGTGAAAGGCACTAGGTAACCTAGCTCACATGAGCAAGACATACGTAGGTTCGCGCCTGCGCCAGCTGCGCCGCGAACGTGATCTCAGCCAAGCCTCCCTCGCCGCTACGCTGGGGCTTTCAGCGAGCTACGTCAACCAGATTGAACATGACGTGCGCCCGCTTACCGTCCCGGTCTTGCTGAAAATCACTGAAGCATTTGGCGTTGATGCCACGTTCTTCTCCCGCGATGATGACTCACGCCTGCTGGCAGAAATCCAGGATGTCGTACAGGACCAGGAAGTCTGCCCCTCCCCCGTGGAGCTTCAGGAATTGTCCGAGTTGGTTTATAACCACCCCACCGTTGCCCGCACGTTCGTGGATATCCACCGCCGCTACCGCAACATTCGGGACAAGCTTTCACTTGCCACCGATACCCGCCGCTCGGATGGCAGCCAGGCGCTTTCCATGCCGCACGACGAGGTGCGGGACTTCTTCTATGCCCGGCAGAATTACCTCGATGAATTGGATATTCATGCGGAAGGAATTGCCGCGGAGCTCGGCGTCACCCCCTTCCACATCCGCGATATCGAGCAGGCGCTGAATGTCAGGCTCACATCCCAGCACGGCGTGGAGATTCTTACCACCGATCGCATGGATGGCACGCTGCACCGCTTTGACAAGAACACCGGCACCCTTCGCCTAGCCAGCCGCCTGAGCGTGGGCCAGCGCGCCTTCCGCATGGCAGCGGAGCTCGGATTCCTGGAGGCAGGCGAGCTTATCGACGGCCTCGTGGACGAAGAACCCTTCACCTCGGAGGCCTCAATCAACCTGGCCAAGCGGGGAATCGCCAACTACTACGCCGCTGCCACGCTATTGCCGTATAGCCTCATCCACAGTGAGGCCGAGCAGTCCGGGTATGACGTGGAGTACCTCTGCAATGTTTTCGGGGTGGGCTACGAAACAATCGCCTCGCGTCTTTCCACGCTGCAGCGCCCCAACAAGCGCGGCATCCCCTTCACGTTTGTACGGGTGGACCGCGCCGGCAACATGTCCAAGCGCCAATCAGCCACGGGCGTGCACTTTTCCAACTCCGGCGGCACCTGCCCGCTGTGGAATGTCTACGAGTCCTTTTCCCGCCCCAACACCATTTCCCGCCAGTTGGCACAGATGCCGGATGGGCGCAATTACCTCTGGGTTTCGCGCACGGTGAGCTACCCGCAAGGCCGTTTCGGGGATACCAACAAGCTCTTCTCCATCGGCTTGGGCTGCGAGGCTCGCCACGCCAACCGCACTGTCTACGCCCAGGGCCTGAACCTCGATGCCCTTTCTTCCGCGACCCCGATTGGCGCCGGCTGCCGCACCTGTCCGCGCCAGAACTGTGCGCAGCGAGCTTTCCCTGCCATCAACGAGCAGTTGGTTATTGATGCCCACCGCTCCGCGGTTGCGCCGTATTAGCCAGATCTCGCGACACGTGCAGTAGGGACAAGACAAAAGGAACGCTTTTACACCACAAATAACCTTTTATTTCCTTTTATGGGGAGCGCCCTCCAATCTCGGGATGAATTTTTCCGGAGGGCAGATCCCTCCCCAGGAGTCCTTTTATATATCTTGAACTGGGACTTTAAGGTTCTGCCAGCCCATATATATTGACCTTAAAAATCTTTGGAATGATTTTGTCTATCAAAATTCATAGATTTTCCAGGGTCGAATTTCTTATAATGGAACACGACCGATATCCCCTATCGAAAGGATCACTATCATGAGCAGCTTTGCTAACGGTTTCCTTGGCCAGATTCAGGGCCTTCTCGTAACCATCGTTAATGCACCGTTCGTTCTGTCCTCCAAGCTCTTCGGCTAAAGGCAGGCGCACTACAGCGCTAAAACCAACTCTCCCCCGCAAGCCCTTTCTGGGTTTGCGGGGGAGAGTTCTTGTTTTGGCTTCTTACCGTGACCTTAGAGGTTGATCATGTGGCCGCCGATACCCTCGGCTGCTTCCTTCATAGCCTCAGACAGGGTCGGGTGAGTGTGAACGTTACGCCCGATCTCCTCAGCGGTGAGATCAAAGCGCTGCGCCAGGGTCAACTCCGGCAGCAGCTCGGAAACGTTGGAGCCCACCATGTGGCCACCAATGAGCTCACCGAACTCACCGTCAGCGATGAGCTTAACGAAGCCCGCGGTCTCGTTCAGACCAGCTGCCTTACCGTTGGCGGAGAACGGGAAGGTCGCAACCTTGATGTCGCGGTCGGCGAACTTCTCACGAGCCTGCTCCTCGGTGTAGCCGAAGGAGGCAACCTGCGGGTTGCAGAAGGTAGCGCGCGGCATGTTCATGTAGTCACCCAGCAGCTGGGTCTCAGCGCCGGCGATGACCTCAGCGGCCACGACACCCTGTGCCTCAGCCACGTGCGCCAGCTGCAGCTTCGCGGTGACGTCACCGATGGCGTAAATGCCCTCAACGTTGGTGCGCATGTAGTCATCGATAGCAATGGCGCCGCGCTCGGTGAGCTCGACACCGGTGTTCTCCAGGCCGTAGCCCTCGGTGCGCGGGGCGAAGCCGATGGAGACCATGCAGCGGTCAACGGTCAGCGTATCGGTCTTGGAACCATCCTTGGACTCGACCTCAACGGTGACATTGTCACCGTTATCCGTGATGGCGGTGGTCTTGTAACCGGTCAGGAGCTTCACGCCAAGCTTCTTGTATTCCTTGGCAATGGCCTTGGAGACGTCCTTATCCTCGTTCGGCAGGACGCGGTCCATGAACTCCACGATGGTCACGTCCACGCCGTAGTTGGCTAGAACGTATGCAAACTCCATGCCGATGGCGCCTGCGCCGACGATAACCATGGAATCCGGGGCATCATCATTGAGAATCTGCTCCTCGAAGGACACGATGTTGCCGCCGATGTCCACGCCCGGAAGGGAACGGACAACGGAGCCGGTGGCGATAATGCAGTTATCAAAGGTAACGGTCTTACCCTTGTCATCGCCTTCGGTAATCTCGATGGTCTTGGCGTCCTTGAAGGAGCCGAGGCCATTGATCTCCGTAATCTTGTTCTTCTTCATCAGGTAGTGCACGCCCTTGACGATGCCCTCCGAAACCTTGCGGGAGCGCTTGTGCGCAACACCGAAGTCAAAAGAAACATCGCCAGAAATACCAAAGGCCTTCGCCTCATGGTTGAAGGTGTGTGCAACCTCAGCGTTCTTAAGAAGAGCCTTGGACGGGATGCAGCCCACATTGAGGCAGACACCGCCCCAGTACTGCTTCTCAATAACGGCAACCTTCTTGCCCAGCTGGGCAGCGCGGATGGCGGACACGTAGCCGCCGGGGCCCGCGCCGAGTACTACAACGTCAAAATGTTCATTAGTCACGCTCTATAGGATACGTAACTTTAGGCTCGCTGTCCCACCACCCCCGAGCATGTACCCACTGGACGTTCATAGCCGTCCCGATGCAGGCCTAACGCGCGGCATGCACACTGGCACAAATAAACCCCCAACCCCCAATGGAGGGGATTAGGGGAAGGAAAGCGGGGCAGCGCCCCAGCGGATTATTTAGAACAGACCCCAGTCCAGGGCAGCCTTCGAGGACGTAGAGGAGCCAGAGTGAGCGATCTGGCCCAGCACCTGGTTGATGGAAACGAGGATGGTGTCAAAAAAGTTCATTCTTCTTCTTTCTGTTGGTATTTGAGCGGCGTGCGCGACTTTACGCGGCACCCCTCCCGCGAGGTCACAGCGATGCAGGCGGCCGCCGCCGGAGGCGGTCTCGGTACCTAGCTCCACTAACGAACGAGACTGTCGTTGCGTTACATAACCCAGGAATAGGCGCGGAAAGATTATGACACGGTTTCAACTTCAATACCACCATTCACTTTAATAACTTGGTATGTTTAATCTCGCTACCCTTATCTTCGGGGGGTACTGAATTACCCATCTATCAGTACTTTTGCCCATTTCAAGGGTGGTTTGTCCGGAGCATCTTTTAAACTTGCCCCTACACTTCCGCTCATCATCAAGAAAGCGAGATTCCATGAAGATTGCGCGCTCTCTCACGACGCTGGCCGCGGCATCAGCCTTAGCCCTCGGCGCCGTTGTATCCCCTATCGCCAGCGCATCCGACATCGAACCGGAGCAAATCAGCGGTGAGGCTACGCCGTCCGACATCTCTGACATCGACCTTTACACCGAACTCGAGGAGTACCTGCCCAAGGATAAGGCCGGTAACCCGACGCCTTCCCGCGAGCAATTTGAGGCTTCCTTCGACAAGAAGGTTTCCTACCCAGACGTCAAGATCAGCAACCTCCCAGAAGAAAAGAAGTGGATGGGCTACGTCTTCAAGTACTGGGATTACCGCCACAAGGTGAAGGCCATCAATGCCACCGCACCTGCAATGGGCCGCGACGTCCCCCTTGCAGTGATCACCCCGGACGGTACCTTTGACGCCTCCCGCCCCACCCTCTACTTGCTCAACGGTGCCGGCGGCGCCGAGCAGGGCATGGACTGGATTACTTCCACCGTGGCCAAGGATCTCGATCCGAATACGGAGAAGACTCAGGATCTCGTTCACTACTACGCCAACCGCAACGTGAACGTCGTCATCCCGCAGGCGGGTGCTTTCTCCTACTACACCGACTGGCTGACTACCCCGGACCGCGGCTACCTCAAGGGCCCACAGAAGTGGGAGACCTTCCTGACCAAGGAGCTGCCGGGACCGCTGGAGGATCGCATTAACGGCAACGGCAAGCGCGGCATCGCCGGCATGTCCATGTCTGCTACCTCCTCGCTCGTGCTGGCTCAGCACAACCCGAACTTCTACGATGCCATCGGCTCCTACTCCGGATGCGCTGCTACCTCGACGCCGCTGCCGAACTTCTACGCGCAGCTCACGGTAAACCGCGGCGGCGGAAGCACCGAGCAGATGTGGGGCGCAAAGGGCGGTGACTACAACCGCTACAACGATGGCCTCATTAACGCCACGAAGCACAACATGGGCAATTCCAAGGTCTACGTTTCCGCCAACTCCGGTTTGGCTGGAGCAACTGACTTGGGCTCGTCCAAGATTGCAAACTCGGGCTCGTCCCAGGCCTTCAAGTCCTCCTCCACCCTCGTGGTTGAGGGCGGCGTCATCGAGGCAGCCATGAACGCCTGCACGCATGACCTGAAGGCAAAGATGGAGCGCGAGCGCGTCGACGCCGTATTCAACCTGCGCAACACCGGTACCCACTCCTGGCCGGGCTGGTATGACGACGTCAACTCCTCGTGGCCGACCTTCGCAGAAGCCTTCGGCCTTCCCGTGAAACCCTCCGCGCCCGAGGCAACGACTTATGCAGCTGATTCGGGAGCGGCCGCTAACGAAACGGCCGCCGAAGCCGATAAGCAGGATGCGAAACTGGATGAGGCAGAGGCGAACGACGGCGCCCCCGCTGATTCCGTGCCAGTAGACCTTGAGGCAACTGAGCAGTAAGCTCAACTCGCCGTACCACTTGTTGAATAAGGAACGTTATGAAGCGTCTTAGCTCTCTCCTCGCCGCCGGCGCGCTCTGCGCAGCCGCGCTGGTCAGCCCCGTTGCGGGTGCTGCCACCATCACCCCGCAGCAGGTTGCGGGTGATACTGCCCTATCCACTATCTCGGACCTGCAGGTCACCCCGGAGGTGGAGAGCCAGAAGTGGTATGAGCACTACAAGGATGACGCTCGCGTGCTCAAGCTGGAGGCTACCTCGCCGGCAATGAACGGCCGTGCTATTCCGCTGGCTGTCATCCCGGCCAAGAACCCGGACCGCCCGACGGTCTACCTGCTCAACGGCGCTGGTTCCGCCGAGCAGGACTCCGACTGGTTGTACATGTCTGATGCCGTGGACTTCTACGCCGAGAAGGACGTCAACGTGGTGGTTCCGCAGGCAGGCGCCTTCTCCTACTACACCGATTGGCTGGAGGAGCCCAACGGCAAGTACCTCAATGGCCCGCAGAAGTGGGAGACCTTCCTGACCAAGGAGCTCCCTGGCCCGCTGGAGGAGCGCCTGAACGCAAGCAACAAGCGCGCTATCGCCGGCATGTCCATGTCCGCGACGTCCTCGCTGCTGCTTGCTCAGCACAACCAGGGATTCTATGACGCAGTTGGTTCCTTCGCCGGCTGTGCTGCGACCGCCTACCCCACTGAGTACGAATTCCTGCGCCTCACCGTAAACCGCGGTGGCGGCCAGCCGGAGCAGATGTGGGGACCGATGGGTTCTGCCTACAACCGCTACAACGACGCCCTGATGAACTCCGAGAAGCTGCGCGGCACCAAGCTGTACATCTCCTCCGCATCAGGCTTCGCCGGTGAGCAGGATACCCCGTCCTACTACATCAACAAGGGCTACAGCCCGTTGACCGCCTACCTGGGCTCGGCGCAGCTGCAGGTAGAAGGCGGCGTCATCGAAGCGGCCGTTAACCACTGCACCCACATGCTCAAGGCAAAGCTGGATAAGCAGAACATTCCAGCAACCTACAACTTCCGCAACGTAGGCACGCACTCTTGGCCGGGCTGGCGCGAGGACCTAGTGAAGTCCTGGCCCACCTTTGAGGAAGCCTTCAACTCCTAAATAGTAAGCGGAGCACGTCGCGGTGCGGCGTGCCTGCTCCCCTGGCTTCGGATAAACCAGGCAGGGCGGTAGGATAGCGGCATTATGAAGCTGCTTTCTACCGCCCTTTCGCATATCTCGTCCACCCGCGGCCACGCCGCGCTTACCCGGGATAGCTACACGGGGGTGGACTTCAACCTCGGCTTCGAAGTCACCCACTATGACTTGGATCTGACCTACCGTGTGGAGCCCAACATGCTCCAAGGCGAAGCTGTGCTTCATATTCGTGCCTTGGAGGACTTAGACAAGCTCACGCTCGACCTTGGCGGAGCCATGGTGGCTCGTCGTATTACGGCGAAGCATGCCCCGCGCGTGGCCAAGTTCCGCCTATCCGGAGGAAAGCTGCGCTTGAACTTCGCCGACACAATCGTGGAAGGCCACGAGTTTGAACTGCTGATCCGCTATGGCGGCTCACCCCGCCCGCTGCGCACGCCATGGGGTGAGATCGGCTGGGAGGAGACGGATTCTGGCTCTTTGGTAGCTAGCCAGCCCAATGGCGCGCCCAGCTGGTTCCCGTGCGATGACACCCCGTCTGCCAAAGCCACCTACGATATTCGCATTACCGCCGACGATCCTTTCGTGGTCATCTCCAACGGCAGGCTGGTCTCCCGTCGCAGCTCCGGTGGTTCTATGACGCGCTGGCACTACCGCGTCAAGCACCCCATGGCCACCTACCTCGCCACGGTCCAAGTTGGCGAGTACATCGAGATCCCGCTCGGTGCCAACGTCCGCGCGTGGGCACCGGCCCGCCTCAAGCAGGTAGTGCTCGAAGAATTCGCCCAGCAGCAGGAGATGGTGGACTTCTACTCCAAGCTCTTTGGCCACTATCCTTTCGCCGACTACCAAGTAGTCATCACCGATGATGAACTAGAAATCCCTCTCGAAGCCCAGGGCCTGTCCATCTTCGGTTCCAACCACGTCAAGGGTGATCACGTCTTCGAGCGGCTCATCGCGCACGAGCTCTCCCACCAGTGGTTCGGCAACTCCGTGGGGCTCACAGAGTGGAAGGATATCTGGCTCAACGAAGGCTTTGCCTGCTACTGCGAGTGGCTGTGGTTTGAGCACGCGCATGGCCGCCCGGCGCATGAATCGGCTCGCTCGCACTATCAGGTGCTGGCCCGCAAGAAGCAGGACATCCTGCTCAGCGATCCCGGTACCCGCGATATGTTCGATGACCGCGTCTACAAGCGCGGTGCACTGACCGTGCACGCGCTGCGCCGCCTCGTGGGTGATGAGGCCTTCTTCCGCACGGTGCGCGAGTACCTCACCGCAGCACAGCACTCGGTGGTGACCCCAGAGGATCTCATCAGCCGCATGCGCGAGGCAGCGAAGAACCCGGGTGACGTCGACCAGCTCCTAGCCCAGTGGTTGGATAAGCCGGAGCTGCCGCGCTTCCCGCTATAAAAATCGGCCGCTTCATCCCGGCAGTCCCGTGATCACTGCATGCTCTAAACTGGGAGACCATGCGCAGACTGCTTGTTACCGGCGGCGCCGGCTTTATTGGTGCAAACTTCGTGCGGCTCGTGGCCGAGCAGCGCCCGGAGGTGGAAATCACCGTCCTGGACAAACTCACCTACGCGGGCAATCGCGCCAATCTCGACGGCGTAGACGCCGAGCTCGTGGTGGGGGACGTGGCGGATGAGGGGGTCGTCGACAAGCTCGTGTCCCAGGCGGATACCGTGGTGCACTTCGCGGCGGAATCCCACAATGACAACTCTTTGCGGGATCCTTCGCCCTTCCTCCACACCAACATCATGGGCACCTTCGTGCTGCTGGAGGCCTGCCGCCGCCACGATGTGCGCCTCCACCATGTCTCCACCGATGAGGTCTTTGGGGACCTGGAGATTGGTGCGGATACCTACTTCACGGAGTCGACTCCTTATACCCCTTCTTCGCCTTATTCGGCCACGAAGGCCGGCTCCGATCACCTGGTGCGTGCCTGGGTACGCAGCTTTGGGCTGCGGGCAACCATTTCGAATTGCTCCAATAATTACGGCCCCTACCAACACATTGAGAAGTTCATTCCGCGACAGATCACCAATCTGCTTCTGGGCCAGCCGGCCAAGCTTTATGGCACCGGCGAGCAGGTGCGGGATTGGATTCACGTGGATGATCACAATGAGGCCGTACTCGCCATCCTGGACCGCGGGCGCATCGGTGAGACCTATAACATCGGCGCCGATCAGGAGGATACGAACAACCGCCAGGTCATCGAGATGATTTGTGAGCTCATGGGCGCGATGGATGACGGCCAAGCACGTTTTGAGCACGTGGCGGACCGCCCGGGCCATGACCAGCGCTATGCCATGGATGCCAGCAAGCTGCGCCGCGAGCTGGGCTGGAGCCCGCGCTATACAGATCTGCGCGAAGGCCTAGCCGCCACTATTGAGTGGTACCGCGCACACGAGGACTGGTGGAGCCCAGGCAAGGAAGAAGTCGAAGCCAACTACGCAAAGCAAGGACAGTAAAGAAACCATGAAGGTGCAGTCAACGGCCATCGAAGGCCTGCTCATTGTGGAACTCGACGTCCACGGCGATAACCGCGGCTGGTTCAAAGAGAACTGGCAGCGCGAAAAGATGCTGGCGGCAGGTTTACCGGACTTCCAACCGGTGCAGAATAATGTCTCCTTCAATGCGGAGAAGGGCGTGACTCGGGGGTTGCACGCTGAGCCCTGGGACAAGCTGGTCTCGGTGGCCTCCGGCCGCGCCTTCGGCGCGTGGTGTGACCTGCGTGAGGGGTCCTCCACCTATGGGCAGCTGGTGACCCACGAGCTGCGCGAGGACGTGGCGGTCTTCGTGCCGCGCGGCGTGGCTAATGGTTTCCAGGCTCTGGAGGCTTGCGCCTACTCCTACCTGGTCAATGACCATTGGTCCCCGGACGCGGAGTACACCTGCGTCAGCCTCAACATGGTGGACTGGCCGCTGGCACCCACGGAGATCTCCGACAAGGACCGGGAGCACCCCGCGCTTGCCGACGTCTCCCCCATGCCCCCTCGCCGCATCCTGGTCACCGGGGCCAACGGGCAGCTGGGTCGCGCACTGCAGAAATTCCTGCCCTCTGCCGGTCTCGGGCCAGTGGAGTTCTGCCTCCACTCAGACTTTGACATCACCAATCCGCCTGCCCGCGCGTGGAAGCAGTACTCCGCCATCATCAACTGCGCGGCCTACAACGATGTCAACGGCGCGGAGGACGATCGCGCTGCGGCCTGGGACGTCAACGCCTCCGCCCCGGCGAAGCTCGCGCGCATTGCGGCGGAGAACAACCTGACCTTGGTGCATGTCTCCAGCGATTACATCTTTGACGGCTCCCACGAGATCCACTCCGAAGATGAGCTACCCTCCCCGCTCTCGGTTTACGGGGCGTCGAAAGCCGCGGGCGATACCGCTGCGCAAACCGCACCGCGCCATTACGTCATCCGCACCTCGTGGGTCTTTGGCGATGGGGCAAACTTCATGGCCACGATGCGCTCGCTGGCGAATAAGGGGGTCAACCCTTCCGTCATTCACGATCAGCGCGGCCGCCCCACCTTCGCCGAGGATCTGGCCAAGGGCATCATCCACCTGCTCAAGACCGAATCCGCCTACGGCGTGTACAACATCTCCAACTCCGGTGATGTGGTGGGCCGCGATGAGATTGCCATGGCCGTGTTCACCGGCGTGGGCCAGGATCCCGCCAATGTCACGCCAGTAAGCACCGAGCAGTACCGCGAGATCGCCGGACCCGAAGCTCCCCGCCCGAAGGAGTCCACCTTCGACCTGTCCAAGATTGAAGCCACTGGCTTTAAACCGATGAATTGGCGGGCCGCTTTGGCGCTCTACCTGGGGCTTTACCCGGCATAACACTCAACATACCACTTAACTTCCCAGGTGTTATGTTATGTGGGAAGTTAAGTGTTATGTTCGCCAGCTCGCGCCGCCGCACCCCGGCGCGAGCCCCCTCCGTTAAGCTTGAAGCCCATGAAGGGCATCATTCTCGCAGGCGGTTCTGGGACCCGTCTCTACCCCATCACCAAGGGCATCTCGAAGCAGCTCATGCCCATCTATGACAAGCCGATGGTCTACTATCCCCTGACCACCCTGATCCAGGCCGGCATACGCGAGATCCTCATCATCACTACTCCAGAAGACCAGGCCGCCTTCCAGCGCCTGCTCGGTGATGGCTCCCAGCTTGGCCTCTTGCTGCACTATGCGGTCCAACCCCGCCCCGAAGGTTTGGCCCAGGCCTTCCTCATCGCGGAAGACTTCATCGGTGACGACGACGTGGCACTCGTTTTGGGTGACAACATCTTTGACGGACACGGCTTCTCCACGGCGCTGAATGAGTGCAGTCACCCAGGCGGCGGCATCATCTTTGCCTACGAGGTCTCCGATCCGCAGCGCTACGGTGTTGTTGACTTTGATGAATCCGGCCAAGCCCTGTCCATCGAGGAAAAGCCCGATGCACCCAAGTCCAACCACGCCGTGGTGGGCTTGTATTTCTACGACAATTCCGTGGTGGAGATTGCCAAGTCGATCACGCCCAGCGCACGCGGGGAGTTAGAAATCACTGCCGTGAACGAAGAGTACCTGCGCCGCGGGCAGCTGCGCGTCAAACGCATGCAGCGCGGTGACGTCTGGTTGGATACCGGCACGGTGGACTCCATGAGTGAGGCCTCCGCCTACGTCGAGGTGATGCAAAAGCGCACCGGCACCGTCATTGGTTCGCCGGAGGTGGCTGCCTTCGAGGAAGGCTTCATCGATGCCGCCGCACTCACCGAGCTGGCCGAGCCCCTCCTGAAGTCCGGCTATGGCCGTTATCTCCTAGCCGCTGCGCAAGAGAGCTGAGACCGAGGTACATATCGATCAAATAAGGACCGAAAACCAACGGGATCTGGAGCCTTATTTGATCGATCCGTACGTGCTTAAGCCTCCTCGCCCAGTTTCAGGACGTGCTTAAGCGTCTCTCGCCCTGTGTCAGGAGCCGCCATCACCCAAACGAGCCCAGACGCGTTAAGGTAATCGCATGCCTAGTTCATCCTCTCGCCCCACCAGTGATTCGAAGAAATCAGCGCTATCCACCATCAGCCCCGTGGCGTGGGGATTGTTGGTGATCATTGTAATTCTGGCCATCATCATTGGTTTCCTGCTGGCGGAACGTGCTTCTTCCAACAATGAAGGAACTCACGCAGCGCAGGAGACCGCGACGAGCACGGCACCCACCGAAGACCTAACGAAGGACGCTGACAAGGCCACACCCGGCACGAAATTCGCCGACGGCAAGGGTGACCCGATGATTTTCGGCCCCGGCGGCGATATCAAGACCGGGGATATCACAGTCGTGCACCGCAAGAAAGAGGACGATCCTTTCGCCGTGGGCGCGGTGGATGCGCCCGTGGTGATTTCGGAATTCTCCGATTTCGAGTGCCCGTTCTGCTCCCGCCACGCTAATGTCACCGAGCCGGATCTCCTGAAGAAGTACGTGGACAAGGGCTTGGTGCGCATCGAGTGGAATGACTTCCCCGTTAACGGCCCCGCCGCCATCGAGGCCGCCAAGGCCGGACGCGCCGCCGCGGCGCAGGGTAAGTTCCACGAGTTCAAACACGAGCTTTACACCGCTAGCAAGGACATCAACGGCCACCCAGAATTCGGCATCGAAGATTTCATGAAGTTCGCTGAGAGGGCCGGTGTTGCGGACTTGGACAAGTTCCGCCAGCAGGCCACGGATGATACCTACACCGAGGTCATCGAGAAGGCCACCAGCTACGCTTCCCAGATCGGCATTACGGGCACCCCGGCGTTCGTGGTGGGAGATCAGTTCGTCAGTGGCGCACAGCCGCCTGAGGTTTTCGAGCAGGTCATCCAGGAGCAGCTGGGAAAGGCGGCCAATGCCTAAACCACCACTGATTGTGTGGGTCTTCATCGCACTGGTTATCTTGACCGCATTCTTAGGCGGTTATGCACTAGGGGTGAGCGTATGAGTATCGGAGTTTTTGGCGCCGTCATCGCCGGTGTGCTGACCTTGATCAGCCCCTGTTCAGCGCTGTTGGTGCCAGCCTTCTTTGCCTATGCCTTTGAGTCCCAGCGCCAGCTGCTGTTCAAAACCCTGGTCTTCTTTCTAGGCCTGTGCACCACGCTCGTGCCCATCGGCATGGGCCTAGCCGCCCTTCTTGCGCAATACCGCAGCCAGGTCATCACGGTTGCCGGCTGGATCATCATCGCGCTGGGAATCTTTACCGCCTTGGGCGGCGGTTTCCGGATTCCTGGCATGGATGCCCTGTCCGGTAAGGCGCGGGGAAGGGTATTTCTGCTCGGCGCGGTCTATGGCTTCGCGGGCTTTTGCGCGGGCCCACTCTTGGGCGCTGTTCTCACCACGGCCGCAGCGTCCGGCAGCGCGCTCTATGGCGGACTCATCATGGTGGCTTATGCCGCAGGCATGGCCGCACCACTCTTTGTGCTGGCCGCACTGTGGGAGCGCCTCGATGTAGGTTCGTGGTCCTGGCTGCGCGGGCGCGAGGTGGCACTCGGTCCCGTGCGCACGAATACCCTCTCCATTGTGTCGGGCGCATTTTTCGTGCTCATCGGGGTGCTGTTCATTGTAAGCTATGGCAGCGCAACCCTGCCCGCGGTCTTAAGCACGGATGCGCAGTTCGCAGTGCAGGAAAAAGCCCGCGCCTTCAGCGAGGGCGTGGCGGATGCGTGGGTATGGTTTGGGCTCTCACTCGCTGCCACGGTGGCAGTAGGAGTGAAAGCGGCCCGCACGCCGGCCTAGGGCCGACCGAGGACGGCCTAGAGCTTAGCTCTAGGCCAAGGTTTAAGGGTTAGTAACCGCGGGCGATGTACTCGTCGATGCGCGCGGCCTCCGCACCAATGGTGGTCTCATCGCCGTGGCCCGGCAGGACGCGGGTCTCCGCCGGGAGGTTTAGCACGCGGTTGCGCAGGGACTCGATGATGACGTCGAAGTCGGAGTACTTGCGGCCGGTGGCACCCGGCCCGCCATTGAAGAGGGTATCTCCCGACAGCAGCGTGGCCTCGTCCGCGATGTAGAGCACCACGCACCCCGGCGAGTGACCCGGCGTGTGGAAGACCACGACATCGCTATCCCCGACGGTGAAGAGCTGGTTGTCCTCCAACGGCACGAAGTTCGCATCCTTGTGCGTTTCCTCCCACAGCGGGCGGTCATCCGGGTGCAGGTACACGGACACACCGAAGTGTTCAGCCACCTGGGGTGCGAGTTCACAGTGGTCGTTGTGCGCATGAGTGAGGATAACGCCCTTGACGGTGCGCTGTCCTACCTCTTCGATGACGCGCTCGGCGTCGTGGGAAGGATCGATGATGTAGCATTCGGCGTCGCTTGACGCGCCACCAGCGGCCAGGATGTAGACGTTATTGTCCACGTCCCACTCACCGCCATCCAGGCGGAACTTTCCTGAGGTTACAAACTGTTCAATGATCATTTACAGCTCCACTACGGATCGAAGTACCTTGCCAGCCTTCATGGTAGCGAAGGCTTCCTCGACGTCGTCCAGGCCAACGCGCTCGGTGACGAAGTCCTGTAGCGGGAAGCGGCCCTGCAGGGAGAGGTCGACGTACATGGGGAAGTCGCGCTCTGGCAGGCAGTCGCCGTACCAGGAGGACTTGAGCGATCCGCCGCGGCCGAAGAAGTCGATGGCCGGAATGTCGAAGCGGCTGGTGAGGTTCGGAACACCCACCATGACCATGCGGCCGGCCAGGTCGCGGGAGTAGAAGGCCTGGCGGGTGGTAACAGGAATGCCCACGGCATCGATTGCCACGTCGGTACCGAAACCATCGGTAAGCTCGCGGACTGCCTCGATGACCTCGTCCTCAGACTTGTCCTTCGACGCAATAGTGTGGGTAGCGCCGAACTTCTTGGCCAGCTCCAGCTTGTCTGGGTCCAGGTCCACGGCGATAACCTTGGAGGCACCCGCCAGCACCGCGCCGGCGATAGCCGCCATGCCCACGCCACCGCAGCCGAAAACCGCGACAGACTCGCCGCGCTCAACGTCCGCGGTATTAACAGCAGCGCCCAAACCGGCCATCACGCCACAGCCCAGCAGGCCCGCGGCCGCCGGGTCTGCCTCCGGGTTGACCTTGGTGCATTGGCCTTCGTGGACCAGGGTCTTCTCGGCGAAGGAGCCGATGCCGAGCGCCGGGCTGAGCTCGGTTCCAGCGTCTGCATCGCCTTCA
Organism: Corynebacterium aurimucosum; assembly: GCF_046895345.1. Taxonomy (GTDB): domain Bacteria; phylum Actinomycetota; class Actinomycetes; order Mycobacteriales; family Mycobacteriaceae; genus Corynebacterium; species Corynebacterium aurimucosum_G. The sequence goes on from NZ_CP160096.1 coordinate 1,973,708, forward strand.
GCAAGCGTCATCTTCGCGGAGGCGTTGTGGGTGTTGAAGCAGTACTTCGGCTCGCCCTTCTTACAAGCGCGGCACTCGCCGCACACCGCGCGCCAATTCAGGACCACGAAGTCCCCGACCTCGACGTGGGTGACGGCATCGCCCACGCGCTCGACGACGCCCGCCGCCTCATGCCCGAGCAAGAACGGGAAGGCATCCTCGATATCACCATCGCGGTAAGCCAGGTCGGTGTGGCAGACGCCGCAGGCCTGAATCTTGACCACGACATCGTGCTCGCCAGGAGCAGGCACGACGATGTTGACGGTCTCGACGGGCTCGCCCTTGGCGCGCGCAATCACGCCGCGGACAACCTCCGAGCCTTGCTGAGAGTTATTTTCATTTAGATTTTCATTAACAGTCATGTCCGCGAGGGTACGCGAAAGGCCCGGGCAACGTAGCCCGGGCCTAAAAGTCAGAAAAACGCGCTTCTAGAAGCTAGCGAGGTGGTTGGCCACAAACTCGTGACCGCGCGCATTAATGTGCAGCGGCAGGTTGCCCGGCCCCGCGGAGAAGTCCACCAGACCTGCCCACAGGCGCTTGTCGGCGTCGGCACACATGCCACGATCCCAGGTCATCGGCTTCATGTCCACGAACTCGGTTCCGGTAGCGCGCGCCAGGTCCACCTGCATCCACTGCGCGACGTTTTCATAGCGCTGCACCATCGGCAGGGCCGTGGCATCGGCCGGCTTCGGACCAAAGTGGAGGAGGCAGTAGCGGTCACCCGAGCCAATGGTCGGGTAACCCACGATCTGGATGCGGGCATTGGGCGCTGCCGCACGGATCTTGTGAATCAGCGGTGCATTGGCGCCGACCCAGCGGGCGCGCAGGTCACCGTCGGAAAGCCCGGCGTTGTTATACGTATCGTTGAACCCGCTGGAAAAGAGCACGCGCTGGGTGTCCGCACTGAGCGCGCCGCGACGAATGGCATCGTCGATCTGTGCATTCACCTGTGGCCCCTGAGACATGGACACAGCACCTGAGCAGGAGAAATCCGCCACCGGCATGCCCAGCTTGGCGGCGGTGCGCTTGGCGTAGTTATTGCCGGACGGGCAGTTCAAGCTCGGGTTGCGCTGAGAAGAGCCCAATCGCGAGGACAGATACACATCCAGTTGCGGATCCGCGAGCACGGAATCACCAAAAGCAACGAGGTTTCGCTCGCCGGCAACAGCCTGGGGAGCTTGGGCCAATCCAACCGCCACGAGGAGGGCGGCGCAGAGGGTGGCAATGCGCTGAGTAGACTTCACGTGACTAATGTCCTTCCAAGAGAGTATGTTCTAGACCGAAACCATAATAGACTACGCTAGCGGTTGCAGCTTATGTAACAATAGCAACACCTGTAACAGGTTGTCGTTTTGATTGTGGCGAGTCTGCCGTCCCCGTAACCTCTTTTCCCCTCTTTTCGATGAGAACCTTATGAAGCTTTCTGATGTAACCTTTCACGCCGCTGCCCTCGGGCGTTTTATCCCCTCGCTGTTCCGCGCAGGCCTCATTAGCCCCGCCGGCGGCCCGCGGGCGGTGGCCTTGACGGCACCGGTTCTCGCGCGCTACCGCTTCACCACCGCCCGCGAAGTGGAGCAGGCCTACCTGACCTGCCCGGAACGCCTTGCGCTTATCGACGATGACGGGGCACTCACCTACCACCAACTGCGTGATCACTCCCGCACCTTCGCGCGCTGGCTGCATTCTTTGGGGCTCGAGGAGATCCGCCTCGGCGTGATGGCCCGCAATGGCCGCGGCATCATCACGCCGCTCGCCGCCAAGGGCTATGCGGGGGCACACATCTTTTTGCTCAACGTTGGTTCTTCCCCCGAGCAGCTTGCCGGCTGCATCGAGGAAAACCGCATCAACGTGCTGGTTATCGACGATGAATTCATCGACCGCCTCGCCCCCACCGACGGTCCTAGTCCCACCAATAATGCTAGCCCCATTGACGGCCTGCACGTGGTCATTGGCCACGAGTCCGGTGAGGAGATTCCCGCTGAGCTGGCGCAGGCGGCATCGCTGCGCAAGATTGTTCAGAACCCGCGGGACGTCGAAAAGCAGAAGCTTCCCACCTGGCCCAAGCACGGGCATATCGTGCTGATGTCCTCCGGCACCACGGGCATCCCTAAAGGCATTATGCGCCCGGAGCCCACGCTGCCGGTGGTAGTTGCCTCCATCGTGGATGCGGTGCCGTGGCGCGGGGACCAGAAGGTGCAGATGACCGCCTCCATCTTCCACACGTGGGGCTGGGCCTGCCTCAACATCGCCCTGGGCCTGCGCAATACCATTGTCACCCGCCGCGTCTTCGATCCGGCGGCCGCGCTCGATGATATCCAGCGCTACCAGCTCGATGGCTTACTCTCCTCCCCCGTCTTCTTCCGCCAAATGGTTGAGGTGGACCCGGATTCCAGCTTTGATACCTCGAGCCTGAAGTTCATTGCCTCCGCCGGGCACGCGCTGACCCCGGAGATCGTCAAGGAAACCCACGAGCGATTCGGCCCGATTCTCTGCAATGTTTATGGCTCCACGGAGCTAGCACTGGCATCGACGGCCACCATGGAAGAGGTGGCTAAGGATCCCACCATCGGCGGCAAGATTGCCTCCGGCACCAAGCTGCGCATCCTGGATGAGGAAGGCAATGAGGTCCCGCGCGGCGAGGTCGGCGAGATTTACCTGACTAATTCCACTGCGCTCATTGGCTATACCAACCCGAAGATTCCGCTCCACAAGGTTGATGGCCTGATCTCCATCGGGGACTTGGGCTATATCGACCCCGATGGCTACCTGCACGTGGTGGGCCGCGCGGATGACATGATCATCGTCGGTGGTGAGAACGTGCACCCGCAGTCGGTGACGGAGGTTCTTGAGGCCATGCCGGGCATCGCGGAGGTGCACGCCGGCGGCGTGGAGGATGAGACCACCTTCCAGCGCATCGCCGTGTGGGCCGTAACCACGCGCGATGCCCTGGGCAAGACCGTGACTGCCGATAGCATCCGCACCTGGGTCCGCGAGAACCTCGCCGACCACTCCGTGCCGCGCGACGTCCACTTCTTGGACAAGCTGCCGCGCAATGCCACGGGCAAAGTGGTACCGCGCCTGCTAAGCCACACCGACTAGCCCACGCCTATTCCTCTCAAGACGTAGAACCCTCCGAGCCAGAACTGCCCGAGTTGCCAAAACCTTCGCTCCTCACCGCATGGAGCGCCGCTGGTGTTGTCAACTAGGGCAGTTTTATTCCTGGGCTGAGCCAGGGGTCAGTTTAGCTGCTGCGCTTGACGGTTGCTGCGACCTCGCCTGGCTGGGTATGACCCTCGCGAGCGATGTCGACTCCGGCGACCTGCTTAGCCGTCGGGCACACCACCGGGGTGATGAGGTTGACGCCGCGCTCGCGCAACTTCTGCGCCTCCACCGCGATGATCGGCGTGCCGGCGGTGACGGTATCGCCCTTCTTGGCCAAGGCCGTGAAGCCTTCACCCTTCAACTCCACGGTGTCGATACCGATGTGGATGAGGAGGTCCAGCCCGTCTGCCGTTTTCATGCCAAAAGCGTGGCGCGTCTTGAAGACCATGGTGATGGTTCCGTCTACGGGGGCGCAGACGTCGAAGGCATCGACGGCATCAGGCATAACGGCGAAGCCTTCGCCCACCATGCCCTGGGCAAAGGAGGCATCCGGGACCTGGGAGAGCTCGACGACATCACCCGCGAACGGGGCGTGCACGTCGACGTCTGCGACATCGCTGCTGACGCTCTTGGCGCTGGAGCCGGCCGGTACGCTGGCTGCAGCCCCCGCAGCTCCAGCCGCGCTCGCTGCACCAGTCGTGGCCAGGGCCGGGGAGCCGTGGCGCAGCTGATGGCTGACCTCGTCATACATGAACTGCACGGCTGGGCCCACGATGACCTGGACGCTCTTCTCGGAGGGGTGGATGACGCCGGAAACGGCGGCGCGTTTGATCACGGAGTCATCGACAAGCGCGCGCTCCTTCACACCTACGCGCAGGCGCGTGGTGCAGTAGTCCAGTGAGTCGATGTTGTCCTTGCCGCCGAGGCCCTCGATGATGCGGGCAGCATCAGCTGCAGTCTTGTCATCGCCGGTAGCAGAATCCTCCACGTTGTCGGCTTCGTCCTCGCCGCGGCCCGGGGTCTTAAGGTTGAGCCAGCCGATGAGGAAGTAGAAGATGATGAAGTAGAGGAAGAAGAAGCCCACGCCCATCACCAGCAGCATGTACCACTTGTTAGCCAGCGGGTTCTGCGAGGAAAGCAGCATGTCCACGAAGCCCGCGGAGAAACCGAAGCCAGCGGTCCACTCCATGGTGGAAGCGATGAAGACGGACAGGCCCATCAGCAGTGCATGCACCACGTAAAGCAGCGGGGCGACGAACATGAAGGAGAACTCCAGCGGCTCGGTCACGCCGGTGAAGAAGGATGCCAGGGCACCAGCAGCCATCAGGGAACCGACGACCTTGCGCTTGTTCTTATCCGCGCGCAGGTACATGGCGAGTGCCGCGCCCGGCAGACCAAACATCATGACCGGGAAGAAACCCGCCTGGTAGCGGCCGACGACGCCCTCGACCGTGCACTGACCGTTGGCCCAGATGCCCGGGCAGTCAGCAGCGGAGCTGGCGGCAGCGGCTGCCTCGATGGTCTTCTGACCGGCCTGGAAGTTGCCGATGTCGTTGATACCGATGACATCGAACCAGAAGACGGAGTTCAACGCGTGGTGCAGGCCAGTCGGGATGAGCAGGCGGTTAGCCACACCATAAATACCGGCACCCGCCGCACCCAGGCCCTGGATGGAGGTACCGAAGTTGAAGAGCGCGTTGTAGATGAACGGCCATACGAAGTAGAGGATGCCGGAAATCACCATGGCGATGATGGCGGTAAGAATCGGCACGAGGCGCCGGCCAGAGAAGAAGGCCAGGAAGTCCGGCAGCTTGGTACCGTGGAAGCGGTTATACACCCAGGCCGCCATGATGCCGGCGAGGATGCCGAAGAGGACGTTGCCGCCGCCCACGGCGTTCCAGCCTTCCGAAGCCCATTCCAGGGCCTCATCGCCGGTCAGCGCGGTGGGGTCTTCGATGCCGCGATAACCGGCCACGGCGTCGGGGCCGAGCAGCTTCATGAAGGTGGCGAAGGCCAAGAAACCAGAGAGTGCCGCAGCACCGTTGGAATCCTTGGCCAGGCCGAAAGCAATGGCGATGGCGAAGATCCAGCCCAGGTTGGCCAGGACCGCATCGCCGGAGCTAATCAGCAGCTGGGCGGCGAGGTTATCCGGGCCGGCGGCGCTGGAAATCCAGTAGCCAAGGCCACTGAGGATCGCCGCGACGGGCAGCACCGCCACGGCGCCCATGAGGGCTTTTCCGAGCCGCTGCAGCGGCCCCATGACATCTATTTTCATGTCTGAAACGTCCTTTCGAGAAGGGAAGTTATGGAATTAGAAAAAGGAGCTTTAACGCAGGCGGTTCTGGTCCGCGAAGAGGTAGTACTCGCGGTCCTCCAAGAGGGCGGCAGCGGCTTCATCAACGATCACGGTTGCGTGCGGGTGCAGCTGCAGCACCGAACCAGGGCAGCGCGCTGAGAGCGGTCCTTCGACCATCGCTTGCACCGCGTTGGCTTTGTTGCTGCCGGTGGCGATGAGGAGCAGGTGGCGGGCCTCGCTAATCGTGCCCAAGCCCTGCGTCAACGCGTGGCGCGGAACCTCCTCTAGGTTGTCGAAGAAGCGGGAGTTATCTTGCACAGTCTGCGGGTGCAGGGCCACCACGCGAGTGCGCGAGGTCAGGGAGCTCGAGGGCTCGTTGAAGCCGATGTGGCCATTCGCACCGATGCCGAGCAACTGGATATCGATGCCACCGGCATTCCGGATGGCCTGGTCATAGGCGGCGGTGGCTGCCACGGGGTCGGCAGCGCTGCCTTCTGGGCTCTTGACCAGGGCATCATCAAAATCGACGTGGCTGGTGAAGTCACGGCGGATGGTGGCGTAGTAGGACTGCTCGTGCTCGGGGTTAAGGCCTAGGTATTCGTCGAGAAGAAATGCATGGCTGCCCGCGAAGCTGACCTCGCCGCGCTCGTGGCGGGCGATGAGCTCCTTGTACGTGGCCACCGGGGTGGAACCGGTGGCCAGCCCCAGGGTGGCTGAGGTGTTGGCGTAGCGTGTGAGGATATCGGCGGCCGCGGCAGCGACCTCGGCTGGGGTGGAGCGAATGAGGATGTCCATAATCTGCCTTTCTGATGTGAGTGAGAGTCTTGTTTAAAAGTTTATAAATTCAGTGCCACCGACAATGACGCGCACCGGTTTCAGCTGGGCATTGAGGCCCACCAGGTTGGCGCGTGCACCAACCGCGATTCGGCCTAGATCCGCCTCCCCCAGCACATCGGCGGCCGTGGTGGAAGTAAAACGCACCGCTTCGCCCAGACCATGACGTGTGGCAAAGCTGCCGAATTGCTGGGCCAAGGTGGACGTACCACCCGCGATGGCGCCGCTGGGCACGCGCGCTACTCCCCCGCTCACGGTGACGGGCAGCGAGCCTAGCTCATAAGCACCATCGGCCATGCCGGCAGCCGCCATGGCATCAGTGACGGCGAAGGCGCGGTGGCTGTGGGCCATGTCCACGGTGCCGTCGACAAGATGCACACCATCGGCGATGAGCTCGACGGACGCATCCCCCGCCTTCGCCGCGGTGAGCAAAGCCGCGACCGTGCCCGGCGCGCGGTGGTGGATGGGCGGCATGGCGTTAAACAGGTGCGTGCCAGTCACGGTGACGCCGAGCTCCTTGGCCTGGGCGATAACCTTCAGCGTGGTGTCGTAATCGGCCTCGGTGTGGCCCAGGCTGGCAATGATGCTGTGCTCCGCGCACACAGCGAGCAGCTTGTCGACGTTCTCCGTTTCCGGCGCAAAGGTAATCGAACGCAGGTGGCCGCGGGCCGCGGCGATGACTGCGCGGAAGAAGTCCGGGTCGCCCGGCACGATGCGCGAAGGGTCCTGCGCGCCGCACTTGGCCGTCGCGATGAAGGGACCCTCCATGTGGATGCCGGCGATCTCGCCTTCTTCGGCCAGCTGAGCCAAAAGCTCCGCCCGAGCGCACAGTTCTTCTTGCGTCCCGGAGACCATACTGGCCAGCAGCGTCGTCGTCCCCTGCGCACGGTGGAAGCGGGCGGCGGCCAGGCACTGCTCATAATCGCCGTTGGGGAATCCCCCGCCGTTGCCGCCGTGGTTGTGCAGATCCACGAAGCCGGGCACCCACAGCAACGCATCCGGGTCCCCGGCGCGCCAGGCGGCCTCGGCTGCGGGGGCGTCGCCAAGCGCTATGCCCTCAATATTCTCCCCGAACGTGACGGCACCAGCGCGCAGCTCGAAGCGCTCATCGATGTAGAGGCCCTCGACGTGGCCTTTCGCCTCTGTCTGCATGACTCATTCGATTCTGTTTGTACGGGCTGGCAAGGCACAGCCCAATTGACAATTCACTTGAAATTTATCAGGGCTACCAATTTTTGTGAACCGCACTTCCTCCGTAGGGTGTGTGAGCGCAGATGCCTTCTAGCGTGTTAGGTACACCGCGTGGTATGCCGAAAGGCCCCGCGAGTTACCAGCCGCGGGTGGCCACTCGGTCCCAAAGCGCGTTGCGAGCTAGCTCACCGGCGCCCGCTGGTGAGGTGCCAACGAACACGTCTTGGGCGTCAGGATCATCAGTGAGGATGAAGCGGAACCACGCGGTGGCATAGCCGTCCCCGAGCTCTAAAACATCCTTGTGGTCCGCACCTAGGCGACGAGCAATGACCGCCGGACCACCAGCCGATTCATAGTTCTCCTGCAGGTCTTCCCACGGGCTGACAAACCAGCGGTCTGAACGGCCATCGCTCGTCATCAAGAACAGCGGTGCCTTGACGTCCGCGGTGGTGTAATCCCAGTCATTGGACTGTGCCACTTTGTGGGAGGCCGGGCTCGCCGCATACACAGCTGCTACCTCCACGTGGGCCGCAGCGTTGATGGCACCTGCACCGCCCTGTGAGTGCCCGAAAATGCCGACCCGTGATCGATCTACTCGGGGATCCAGTTCCGGCAATCGCTCAACTAAGTGCACGACATTCTCCCCTATTTCGGTGTTGGGAGTCTCATCACCAACGACCACGAAGCCCCAACTTGCCAGGTGCTCCGCCACGGGCAGGTAGCTGCTCAACGGCGTGTTCGTGCCATTGGCCATGACCACCGCAGGAAACGGTCCCGCGCCAGTCGGTGCCGCGATGGTCACGTCGCCGTCACGCCGAACGCCAACCTCGTGCGGCCCCTCGCCTGCAAACGATGCTTCCAGCGGGCCACCTGCCTCAGCGCTGTATCCGTAAGCCACGCCGTCATCACCGGTCACGCTGTCTGTGTCTACCCACTGCATGAATCCCACAAACCCGACGAACGCCACCACAATCACGGCCACCACGGCAATCATGCCCACCACAAGCTTCTTCATGCCCTACATTGTGTTTCCCACAAGAGCGAAAGGCACTAGCGCTAGCACTACTTTTTCCTGTATCCAGTGCGCTACCTGTCCCCGCCTGAAGGAAACAGGTTGGACTAGAGGTTTACTAAAATGATGTCGCAATTCATCAGAAAGATCGCTTCCTGTCCCACCAATCAACTGGAGCTATCCTCATGGCCCACTTCACTGCACGCCAGCTCAAGCGCTTTATGGGATTCTGGCCACCCTTCTTGGGAGCTGGCATAAAGATCAAGGAATTCGCTGATGATGGAACCCGCGTCATTGTCAGCCACACACCAAACATGCTGACCAAGAACGCCATGGGCGTTGCCTTCGGCGGCACTCTTTCCGCCATGACGGATCCGTTTTTCATGCTCGCCTCCATGCACCGCCTGGGCAAGGAGTACCGCATCTGGGATGCCGCTGGTGAGATTAAGTTCCTCAAGCCCGGCCGTGGCACGGTCACCGCCGATATTCGCATCCCCGAGGAGACCTACGCGCTCATCGAGGAGAAGACCGCCAACGGCGAGAAATACCTGCATTGGTTCGACGTGGACATCATCGATGAGGAAGGCGACGTCGTCGCGCATGTCCGCCGCCAGGTCTATTACCGGCGCAAGCAAAAGTGATCGCTGCGAAACCGCACGCAGGTCTTATCCGCAATCCCAGGCAAATTCGACCCGATCGAAATTGCGCGCAGCCAGGTCATCGGGATGGATATAAAAGTTTCCAACCCCGGCGTCGCCCCATTCGCAAGGGCCATCCTGGTCTATTGTCGCGAGCGTAATTCGAGGATCAGCCGGATCGAAGAGGACCGGGTTCCAAAAAATTGCGTATCCACCGAGCGAGGATCCGTTTGCATCCCCACCGCCAATGGGTTCCAGGTAATCATCGGCGTGAGGATCGACAGTAAAGCCCTGTTGTTCTGCGCGCGCGACAGCCGCGGCAAACGCGTCTTTCATCGATCCTTGACCATCGCGGCTGGGTTGCTCGAAAGTCGTCTCCCCTCCGATTACCCAACGTGAAACAAGTTTTCCTTCATACGTGTGAATATCCACGTAATCCCGGCCTCTCCTTAGCAAGGTATGGGGACCTTTCGGGTCGAAAATAGTACGGCCAAACTCGTGGGTGGTGAAATTGACTTTCTGGTCGAATCGAACTCCATCGATCATGAAGGGATCGAATGGCTCGGGAGCTGGATGATCGCATGAATCCAGGATCTCTTCCTCGGGCATCTCGCCCACATGCGGTGCAGAAAGGTCTTCGAAATACCTGGCGAACGGGGTGGGTTTTTGGCGCGAATCCTGCGAGTCCGGCACCATCCGAGAGTCACCCCAATAATCACTATCAGGCACGAATAATTGAAGAAGCCCAGTCGCGGGGAACCCCGGAAGCTGCTCGAGCTCAGAGAAATTGAACTGGGCAATGAAGAGCATGGGCCGGCCGTCGTAATACGGGTAGGGCGCGTGCTCCGGAAGGTAGGGGGTGCCACATACCTTCGAAGTGGTGGGTGAATCGGGGCGCGAGCTCTCCTTAAGCGCAAGAGCAGGACGAGTGGGGATGTTTTCGAAAGAGTACTTCAGGAAACGTTCGGTATTAAAGCCGGCCACTCTCCCAACTGTAATGGAAACCACTAACACCCGCATAGGTCAAATCCCCGGGGTAGTGGTGTAGCCGTTTGTAGACATTCATGAGGTGCGCCCTCAACGACTCGATTTTTCGTTAATTCTCTTTAGCCCACGGGATTAGAACTACCGGCGGCATGACCTGTTCTTTAGACAGGAAGCTGCGTGTCAACAAGAAATGACTAACCCCCGGCCACACAGAGTGGGTGATAACCGGGGGTCTAGGTGGAGCCGCCTGCGAGAATCGAACTCGCGACCTTCTCATTACGAGTGAGATGCTCTACCGACTGAGCTAAGGCGGCACGGTGCCGTGTGTATATGCACCGCGTGAGAGTTTAGCCTAGGCCGGGGCTGAGAAAGAAATCGGGCTACCACCTGCAGTGCCCGCGCAGCACACGTGCAGGTTAGCGCGCACCGCAGGCCAGGCGCAGGCGGCCCACCATGCCGTCGAAAGCCACCTGCGGGGTGACGTTCTGCGGCAGCTGCTCGCGGCAGGTGCGGATAGCAGACTGGGCGGCCAACAGGCCATCCTCGCTCACGCGCTGTGCCAGTTCACCGGCTAGGCCCGCGAAGTCCGGGTGGGTCATCTCCACCTCCGCGCCGACTTTAAGCATGAGGGCATCGCGGTAGATGCCGGCGAGGTCTACAAGGGCGATATCGAGGCCGTCGGCGATGCGTCGCTTAGCGCGCTTCTTGTGGAGATCCTCCAGGTCCTTGAGGGCGCTGCGGGCGTCGCGCTGCGCCTTCGTCGCGCCCTTGCCCTTGGCACCGACGCCGAAGGATTGCTCAATCTTGGAGCGCTCCGCCTCCTCCGCCGCCGCGTGGGAATCCTTGGCTTCCTTCTCAATGAACTTGAGCAGCGCGGTGACGGATTGAAAGGCCTGGGAGCCATGGAAGATATCCTCGGCCAGGTTGATGGCCATGGCGCGGCGCTTCTGCGCGGCGGGCTCGTTGACCAGGTGCCGCGCGCGCCCCACGTGGCGCAGGGTGGTCATGGCGGCCAGGCGGGCGTCATCTTCACTAGCCCCCTCGGCGACGAGCTGCTTGACCACGCCCTCCACGCTCGGCGCCGGGATATAAAGGTGGCGGCAGCGCGAGCGCAGCGTGACCGAGAAGTCCTCCGGGTCCTCCGAGGGCGCCACCATGATGATGACGGTGCGCTCCGGGGGTTCCTCTACGGTCTTCAACAATGCGTTGGCGGCCTCATTGCGCAGGCGGTCAGCTTTGTTGAAGATCACCACGCGCCACGGCGCCACGCTCGGCAGGCTGGCCGCGCGCCCGATGACGTCACGGGCCTCGCCGACGGTGATGAATTGTTCCTGCGGGTCCACGTAGACCAGGTCGGTGTGCTCTTGCTTGTCGAGCACACTCTGGCATGACAGGCAGCGCCCACATCCGGGGTTGCCGTCCTCGTCAGCAGAAGTGCACATGAGCGCCGCGGCAAAACACTGCGCGGCCAGCGAACGGCCGGCACCTGGCGGCCCGGTAAAGAGCCAGGAATGGCTCATTGCCCGCGGGTCACCTTCACCGCGTGCCGCGCGGGCAGCACTGAGGATGGTGTGGGCGACGGAGGGGGCGTCGGCAAGCCTTTCTGCAACGCTTGATGTATTCACTCGCCCTAGCCTACTGGGATAACTAAAGTGATTAACCATGAATAGACTGATGCGTGGCGCCCGCTGGTTATGGGGTACTCAATGGCCGATGTACGCCGCGCTCGTCCTTGGCTCCAACATCATTGGTGCCATTGCGATCATGACGTTCGTGGTCTTCTTTCTCCCCATGCCGGAGATCTCCGACTTCATCGCCCACACGCCCCACCTGTGGACCTATGGCACGTTGTTCGTGACCTTCGCCGTCATCATCGGTATCGCGGTGACGCTGCGATTGTTCCGGCCAGTATTGGACTGGCAGCGCAGTCCCGATGACCATGATCCCAATATGGTGCGCAACTTGGTCCTGCGCATCCCGCTCTACCAATCTGGCGTGGCCGCGGGTGTCTGGCTGCTGGGCATCATCTTGGCGGTGGTGCTGGCAGGCCAGCATTCAGCGCGGCTGGCCATCGTCGTCGGTGTGTCTGCCACGCTGGCCGGCGGCCTCATCGTGTTGTTGACCTACCTACAAGCGGAGCGTCTCGTACGCCCCGTGGCGGCGGAAGCCGTGGCCCGACGCTTTGAGGATTCCACCCTGGAGCCGCCAATTAGGTACCGGCTGCTTTCCACGTGGCTCATGACCTCCGGCATCCCGCTCATCGGCATCGTCTTGGTGCACCTCGGCCAGAAGATGGGTGTGTTCACGGCCGATACCGCCGATATCATTCCCGCCATCATCGCTCTGAGCATCACAGCTCTAGGCACGGGGCTTATCGGCACCATGTTCGCCATGATGAGTGTGGTGGACCCCATCCTGGAGCTGCAAGACGCCATCAACCGCGTGCGCCGCGGCGAGAACGACGTCCAGGTGGATATCTACGACGGCTCCGAGCTCGGGGTTTTGCAGGCCGGCTTCAACGAGATGATGCGCGGCCTGCGTGAGCGCCAGCGCGTGCGCGATATCTTCGGCCGCTATGTCGGCACTGAGGTGGCACAGCGCGCCTTGGAGGAGCGCCCGGAGCTAGGCGGCGAGGACCGCAAGGTGGCAGTGCTATTTATCGACGTCATCGGCTCCACCACCTTCGCTGTCAACCACACCCCGGAGGAGGTCGTGGAGGAGCTCAACAAGTTCTTCGAACACGTCGTTGAGGTGGTGCACCGCAATAAGGGCATCATCAACAAGTTCCAGGGTGATGCTGCTCTAGCCGTGTTCGGTGCCCCATTGACGGTCTACGATGCAAATTCCATGGCCCTGCAGGCCGCCCGCGACCTGCGCCAGGAACTGCGCGGGCTGCGACTGCAGGCAGGCATCGGCGTGGCCGCGGGCCACGTGGTGGCCGGCCACATTGGTGGTGCGGACCGTTTTGAGTACACCGTTATTGGTGATGCCGTCAATGAGGCCGCACGCCTTACCGAGCTGGCCAAGGACACGCCCGGCCAAGTGCTCACCAACTCCGCCACTCTGCGCGGCGCTAACGAGGCCGAGCAAGCGCGCTGGACGCTCATGAAATCTATCGAGCTGCGCGGGCGTCGCCGCATGACGCAACTGGCGCGCCCTATCCGCCCGACGCTGGCGGAGCGCGCCCTCGGATAAATAAGTCTTTGTGATTCTGGTAGTTTCGGGCCCATGCCCCAACAGCCACATCGGCCCCATCCGCCACGCCAGACCTCTAGTCCTCGCCTCCTCGTCCCCGACGTCGCCCGCGGCATGGCCCTGCTGGGCATTGCCCTAGCGAACATTTGCACTGCGTGGATTATGAACGACGGCGATGGCCCCGATGCTTATTTCGGCGGCGTCGACTCCCTCGCAGACAAAATTTATGTGGTCTTTGCCGCCATGTTCGTCCACGTGCGCGGCCTGCCGATGTTCTCCACGCTCTTAGGTTTCGGCGTGGGACTTATCGCAATGAGCTTATGGCGGCGCAGCTTCCCGCTTCTCCGCGCACAGGCCGTGCTGGCAAAACGCTATGGCTTTCTCGCCCTGTTCGGCGTCTTGCACTGCCTCTTTCTCTTTTCCGGCGACATCATGATCCTCTATGGCGCGATGGGCATGCTCATCGCGCTGCTGCTTTCTTTCACCGACAAGCTCCTCATGCGCATTGCCTACGGACTCTGTGCACTGCTGGTTGCGACGGGCATTGGGATGGGTATTGGGACCGCGTTCATCGATACTTCAGATTTCGATTTCAACGGCTTTAGCCCCGCGGAGTCCTATTGGGAGCTGCTGGGTGAGCAGGCCATCATGGTCGGCGCCCAACTGATGTCCATCCCCCTAACGGGTGCTATGGTCCTGCCGGTTATGTTCGTGGGCTTCGTGTGGGCGCGCCGCGGCACCCTGGCCGGGGGTCATCGGCGCGAGCTGTGGGCGTGGACCCTGGTGACCTTAGCGATCATCCTTTTCCTCGGGCTGCCCTGGGGCTTGTCGACGATTGGGGTGCTGGACCCAGCACTGGCGGAACCCCTTAACGCAGCAAATAGCTGCATCGGCATGCTCACCGGGCCGGGCATCGTGGCGGCGGCGACACTTGCCCTGGAACCCTTGCAGCGCCGTGGTGCGCGCCCGTGGTTCCTGTGGCCACTCATCGCGCTCGGTAAGCGCTCCATGACCGGCTACGTGCTGCAGTCCGTGTTCTTCCTGGCGCTGGTCTACCCCTTCACCCTCAACATTGGCCCCGAGTTCAGCGCCGCGGGCCAGGCAGCGTTGGCCGCCGGCGTGTGGCTGGCAACGCTTCTCATAGCCTGCGCGCTCGAGGCCGCAGGCAAGCCCGGCCCCTTCGAGTGGGTGCACCGCCGCTTGTCCTATGGCAAGACGATGCGCCCGGAATTAGGTGCTGCGCCTAACCGCGGCCCTTCCGCGCCAGCCCATCCACCAGCAGCACCAGGCCTACCGTCTGGGCCGCCGACTGCGCCGCATCCAGGACTCGGCCACGCAGGCCTGCATCCTGGCGCTGCTCAGCCGGGTTCAGGACCGTCAGCGCCTCAGAGGCCAGAAGCAGGTTAGCGCCGTGGCTCAGGCCCTGCGTAGATTCGGCAGCACGCAGGGCTGGGTCACCGGCTAGCGCGGAGAGCGCGGCCGCCGGGATTCCGGCCACAGCCGTGGCGAGGCGCTCACTTCGGGTGCGGGCTAGCGCAAGGCCCGCGGCCCACGCGCCAGCGCGCAGGCCCCAACCCAGTGCATCGTTGCGCGCACCGCGCAGCGCCCACGCGAAGGCAGCGTATTGCACGCTGACACACGTCACGCCGAACGTCGTTGGTGCGCCGCGCTTGGCGGCCTGGCCAAGCGAAGCGGCGACGAGCCCCACACGGGTCTCCAGTGCGCAGTCTGGGCGCAGGGCCAACAGCACGGGTACAGCGGCGGTAGTGACCGTGCCGAGCGCGCGCCAGTTAAACAGGCGTGACCAGACGGCAGTCTCCCCCGCGGCGAGCGCGCCGAGGGTGAAATGATCGCGGCCAGCAAAGGCCGGGCCCACCGCGCGCAGGAGAGCCTCGGTGCCTTCCTGGGTACGGTCCAGCATGTCGCGCGCGAAATTCTCCAGCGTGAGCATGGCCTATCTATTTCCTGCGCGATCCGGCCTTGACCACGTTCTTCGTGCCCGGTGAAGGCTTCTTCGTGGCCTTTTTGCTCGACTTCTTCGTAGCCTTCTTCGTCGATTTCTTGGTTGACTTCTTAGTGCTCTTCTTCGTCGACTTCTTCGCCCCACCGTTCGCGGCGTCCTTGGCGCGGCGCTCGGAGAGGAGCTCGTTCGCGCGGGCGTCGGTAAGCTGCTCCGGATCGTCACCACGGCGCAGCGAGGCATTCGTCGTGCCGTCGGTAACGTACGGGCCAAAGCGGCCATCCTTGACCGTCATCGGCTTGCCGGAGACGTCGTTGTCACCCAGCTGCTTAATCGGCGGCTGTGCGGCCGCACGTCCACGGCGCTTCGGCTCCGCGTAGATGCGGCGCGCCTCGTCCAAAGTGATGGAGAAGATCTGCTCCTCCTTGGCCAAGGAACGGGAATCCTTGCCCTTCTTCAGGTAGGGGCCATAGCGGCCGTTCTGCGCGGTGATGACCTCGCCATCCGAGGGGTCCACGCCCACCTCACGCGGCAGGCTCAGCAACTTGAGTGCTTCCTCCAAGGTGACGCTGGACGGCTCCATCGAAGCAAAGAGCGAGGCCGTGCCCGGCTTCAGCTTCTCCTCGACGTACTCAGCAATACGCTTTTCCTTCTGCTTCGCCGCAGTCTTGGTCTCCCAGTTCTTCGCGCGCTTGCCCGCGGCCGCGCGCTGGGCGTCCTCGGCGGCGCGCTCTTCCTTGACGATCTCCTCGGCTTCGGCCTCGGCCTTCTCGCGCTCGTCGTCACGCACCTGCTCGGTCACGTAGGGGCCGAAACGACCCTCCTTGGCCACGATGGTGCGTCCGTTCTCCGGGTTCTGGCCCAGCTCGCGCCCGCCCTGCGGGGTGGCAAAAAGCTTCTCCGCCAAGGCCTCGTTGAGCTCATCCGGGGTGACCGTCTCCGAGAGGTTGGCGCGTTGGTACTCCACCGTACCGTCCTCGTTGGTGCCCACGGCGCGTTCGATATACGGACCGTAGCGGCCCACGCGCACGAAGACATCGCGGCCCTCCGCGTCCGTGTAGAGGCGCAGGGAGTTGACCTGGCGGGCATCGATGGCCTCCAGGTTGATGTCCACCAAGGACTTCAGGCCGCCGTGGCGCGCGATGGACGCGGCCTTGCGCTCGCCGGCCTCCGTGTTTCCGAAGTAGAAGTTATTCAGCCAATCCGTGCCGTTCTCCGAACCGGCGGCAATCGCATCGAGTTCGTCCTCCATGGAGGAGGTGAAGTCATAATCCACCAGCTCAGTGAAGTTATTCTCCAACAGGCCAACGACCGCGAAGGCAACCCACGAGGGCACCAGCGCGTTGCCGCGGGAGAGCACGTAGCCGCGGTCCTGGATGGTCTTGATGATGGAGGCGTACGTCGACGGGCGCCCAATGCCCAAATCTTCCATCTTCTTGACCAAGCTGGCCTCGGTATAGCGCGCCGGCGGGTTGGTGGAGTGGCCGTCGGCAGTAACCGCAGCGGTCTTCAGCGTGTCGCCCTCATTGAGGTGCGGCAGGCGGGACTCTCCCTTCGAGTCCTTCGCCGCGACGTCCTCGTAGGCCTTGAGGAAGCCCGGGAAGGTAATCGTGCGGCCGGTTGCGGAGAAGTCAGCGTCGTGGCCGCCGGCGTTGACAGCTGCGGTCACCTTCATCGAGGTTCCCTTGGCATCGGCCATCTGGGAGGCCACGGTGCGTTTCCAGATTAGCTCGTAGAGCTTGTATTCCTCGGCGTCGAGCTGCCCGGCTAGCTGGCCCGGGGTGGCAAAACGCTCGCCGGCGGGGCGGATGGCCTCGTGGGCTTCCTGGGAGTTCTTCACCTTGCGGTCATAGGTACGCGGTCCGTCGGCCACGAACTCCGCGCCGAAGATGGAGGAGGCAGCCTCACGCGCAGCATCCAGGCCCTGCTTGGACAGGGAGGTCGAGTCGGTACGCATATAGGTGATGTGACCGTTCTCGTAGAGGCGCTGCGCAATGCGCATCGTGCGCTCCGAGGTGTAGTGCAGGCGCCGGCCGGCCTCCTGCTGCAGCGTCGACGTCATAAACGGCGCGGAAGGCTTGCGCGAATAAGGCTTGTGCTCGACACTAGCCACGGTCATGGTGGAGCCCTCCAGCGCGCTGGCCAGCTGCTCCGCCTGGGCCTGCTTGACGACGACCACCTCGTCGCTCTTCAGCTGACCCCTATCGTTGAAGTCGCGGCCCGCGGCCACGCGCTTGCCATCGAGGGCACTCAGGCGCGCATCGAAATCCGGCGTGGATTTCAGCGTTGCCGTGAGATCCCAGTACTCGGCGGGGATGAATGCCATGCGCTCGCGCTCGCGCTCGACGATGACGCGGGTAGCTACCGACTGCACGCGGCCAGCCGATAGGCGCGGCATGACCTTCTTCCACAGCACCGGGGAGACCTCGTAGCCGTAGAGGCGGTCCAGGATGCGGCGGGTTTCCTGGGCGTCGATGAGGTTTTCATCGAGTTCACGGGTGTTTTCCGCGGCCTCCAGGATGGCGGACTTGGTGATCTCGTTGAAGACCATTCGGCGCACCGGCACCTTGGGCTTGAGTACTTCCAGCAGGTGCCAGGCAATGGCCTCGCCCTCGCGGTCGGGGTCTGTTGCGAGGTAGAGCTGGTCGCACTGCTTCAGCTTGGCCTTGAGGTCAGCGACCTTCTTCTTCTTGTCCTGGCTGATGACGTACAGCGGGGTGAAGTTATCCTCCGGGTTAACACCGAGGCGCGCCCAGGATTCCTTCTTATATTTGGCGGGGACGTCGGCGGCGCCGCGGGGAAGGTCCCGGATGTGGCCGACGGAGGCCTCAACAATGTACTTATCGCCGAGGTAAGGCTGAATCTTCTTCGCCTTGGTTGCTGACTCGACGATGACCAGGGTCTTCCCCGGGCCGGTAGCTTCTGCCACTTCGACTTCATCCCTTCCGATGGCTAGTCCTCTGCTGGGCAATTGCCCCTAGAGTACACAGATAGAGGCTTACTCTAGTTATTCAGGCCAGTTCACGTCCACACAACCGGGGGTCTATACTGGCCGTCCGAGGATTCGCCTCACAGCACACAACTGGGAGACAGCGTGATTGCGTCTATTACTGCATGGTTCGAGGTCATCATGGCCACACAGTGGATTTATCCGCTGGTGGGTTCACTGATTTTCCTCGACTGCTTCTTCCCCGTTTTGCCTTCGGAGGTTCCCCTCAACATGGTGGGCGCCTGGTCTGGCTCCCAAGGTTTTCCCCATCTTCCCACCATGTTTTTCGTCGCCATGGTTGCCGCAATTTTGGGGGATAACTTGTGCTTCCTCCTGGGAACGCGGCTCATCGCCCTTATTAATAGAGCCCAAAAGGGAACGAAGGCTTATGACGCCTTAACGTGGGTCAAGCGTAATATTCGGCGCAGCGGCGGCGCGGCCATCATCATCGCGCGCTTCATCCCCTCGGCCCGCCTGTTTATGACGATTCTGCTGGGCTCCATGCGCTACCCCTGGCCGTTGTTTTTCTTCTTCGACACCTTCGGTGTTCTGTTGTGGGTGGCGCAGGCGCTAGCCATTGGCTACCTCGGCGGCGTGGCCTTCTCCGGCTCACCCGCGATAGCCATGCTCATTTCCATCATCGCCGCCGTCATCATCGGCTTCGGCCTGCAAAAGGGGCAGAATAAGCTGCTGGAATGGTGGGATACCCGGCGCGGCTACGCCGAATCCCCCTAAACCACCTCGACGTTGGTGGCCTGCTGACCTTTAGTGTCTTCCCCAATCTCAAAGGAGACGCGCTGGTTATCTTCGAGGGTACGGAAGCCGGTTCCTTGGATTTCGGTGTAGTGCACGAAGATGTCGCCGGAGCCGTCCTCCTGCTCAATGAAGCCGTAGCCTTTTTCGGCGTTGAAGAACTTGACGGTACCGTATGCCATGATGAGTTGTCCTTTGCGGAAATAAAGTAGTGCAAACTAGTGCACTAGTGTGCCACGTTTGGGCACCTACAGCAGATTAGTGGAGGCAAGCGTGAGTGAGAACCCTCTGGGTGAGGAGCTCGTCGAGCACCTTGTTGAGCGTTTCCCCGAGTCCGAGCTAACGCACTCCACCACCCTGCCCGCCCAGCCAGCAAGCTACGCCGAGTGGCCCGAGTGGGTCCTACCGAAGTTGCGGGAAGCGTTGGAGGAGCAGGGCGTCGCCAAGCTCTATGCCCACCAGGTCGCCGTGGCACAGGCGGCGTGGGAGGGGCGTGATGTGGTGGTCTCCACCGGCACGAGTTCCGGAAAGTCCCTGGGTTACCGTTTGCCCATTCTGTCCCGTCTGGCGCAGGACCCGACCGCGTGCGCGCTCTACATCACGCCGACGAAGGCGCTGGGTTCGGACCAGCTGCGCACGGTGCTCGAGCTCACGCAGGGCATCGCTGCGCTTCACGACGTCCACCCCGCCCCCTACGACGGTGATACCCCCACCGAAGCCCGTGCCGGTATCCGAGATCAGGCGCGGTTTATCTTCTCCAACCCGGACATGATTCATTCTTCTCTGCTGGGCGCGCACCAGCGGTGGACGCGCGTGCTGCGGCACTTGAAGTTCATCGTCATCGATGAGGCGCATGCCTACCGCGGCGTCTTTGGCGCCAACGTGGCGCTCGTGGTGCGGCGTTTGCTGCGGCTGTGCGAACACTATGGCTCGCGCCCTGTCATCATTGCGGCGTCGGCGACCATGCGGGATCCCGCCCGGCATGCCGCGCGGCTAACGGGACGCGAGGTGCTCGCGGTGGCCGAGGACGGCGCACCGACGGGTGCACGGACGGTCGCGCTGTGGGAGCCGGGCTTCATGGAGGGCATCGAAGGCCAGAACGGTGCCCCGGTGCGCCGCGCCGCTACGACGGAAGCGGCCTGGATGATGGCCGCGCTGGTAGCACAAGGTGCGCGGACATTGACCTTTGTGCGCTCACGACGCGCGGCGGAAACCACGGCGCTGCGGACAGCGGAGGAGCTCTCCGGAAGGCTGGGGCGGCCGGATTTCGCGCGCCGAATTGCGGCCTACCGCGCGGGGTATTTGGCCGAGGACCGCCGCGCGCTGGAACAGGCGCTGGATGATGGTTCCCTGCTCGGCGTGGCCACTACCTCGGCTTTGGAGCTGGGAATCGACGTCGGCGGGCTGGATGCCGTGGTCACCGCCGGATTCCCGGGTACCGTCGCTAGCTTTTGGCAGCAGGCCGGGCGCGCGGGCCGCCGCGGGCAGGGTTCGCTGGTGGTCCTGGTGGCCCGCGATGAACCGATGGACACCTACCTGGTTCACCACCCGGAAGCACTTTTAGGCCGGCCGGTGGAGGCCAGCGTGTTCAACCCCTCCAACCCCTATATCCTGGCCGGGCACGTCTACTGCGCGGCGGTAGAAAACCGCTCAGCGACGCCGACGTGGCCGCCTTCCACGCCGAGGCCGTAGTCCACGACCTAGCCCAGCGGGGCTTGCTGCGCCGGCGCCCGCAGGGTTGGTTCGCCGCTCCCCTGCCTGCTGGCTCCAGCGAGCTCACACCGGAGACCGCACACACGGCCGTCTCGCTGCGCGGCGGCTCGGGCGAGGAAGTCATGATTGTGGATGCTTCCGACGGCCGGCTCCTGGGCACCATCGATTCCGCACGCGCGGTGAGCCAGGTACATCCCGGTGCGGTGTACCTGCATCGCGGTGAAAGTTTCGTGATCGAGGAGCTTCACCTAGGCAGCGCCGATGGCTCAGCACCCGCTGAACCAGGAGTGGCCCTCGCCGTGCCGAAGACGCCGGACTACACCACGCAGCCAAAATCCACGACGGATATCCGAATCCTGCGCGAAGCCGATGACTTGGTGAACTACGCCCCGGGCCTGTGGGTGGCCAGCCTGGAGGTCGAGGTGACCGACAAGGTCACCGGCTACCAGGTTCGGCTTCCCGATGGCTCTGTGGGCGAGGACATCCCCCTCGATTTGCCGGAGCAGCGCCTGGTGACCCGGGCGGTGGCCTACACCATCGATCCGCTGGCACTCGCAGCGATGGGAGTCACCGCCGGGCGCACCCCGGGCACCCTCCATGCGGCCGAACACGCCGCCATTGGGCTGCTGCCGCTCATAGCCACCTGCGACCGCTGGGATATTGGCGGCGTGTCCACTGCCCAGCACGCCGATACGGGCTTGCCCACGGTCTTCGTCTACGACGGCCACCCCGGCGGCGCCGGCTTCGCCGAGGAAGGATTCCGCCGTTTCCCCGAGTGGATCAAAGCCACCTTCGAGGCGGTGCGCTCCTGCCCCTGCGAGTCCGGTTGCCCGTCATGCGTGCAATCCCCCAAGTGCGGCAACGGCAATAACCCTCTGGACAAGGCAGGCGCTATAGCTCTCCTCGGCGCACTGGTGACCATGACCTCTTAGACCGGACCAGCTCGCGCGATGGCGCTGCGCCCGCGGAGCTGGGTAGTAACCTCCACGTCGCGCCCATCGACGTCACAGGAGTCGAGCTCCGCACCGTTGAGTGCGGCAATCTCTGTGGCCTTCGTGCAGGCGTCCCTGCCTTTGGCCACCTCCCACGCCCCCGATATAGCAGCGAGGTTTGCCGCCACCTGCGCTTCGTGCCGCGCCACCACCGCTGATCCGACCGCCGCGACTGCCAAGAGCAGCGATGTCACTGCGGCGATGATCCCGGCGGTGACGACGGTGGCATAGCCCTCCTCCCCCGCCAGGATCTGCGCCCAGCTGCGCTGACGACACCTCATGGCTGCGCCCCTGCGGCCCCACCGGCTGCCATCTCCGCGGGAAACACCGCCTGCGCACGCATGGTTCCCAGGGGTGCGGGCACGGCAGCCTCAGCGGTCATAAGGCCGGAGCCTTCGCTCACGGTGACCGTCACTCCTTCGCGCTGAAAGTCCACGCCGATGGCAGCGGAGCGAGCCGCAGCTCCCGCGGCGTCAACGGCAGCGAGGTGGGCCGACAGCGTGGCGATGGCACCCACGATTCCCGCGGCGACGATGACGAGCGCGGACAGCGACAGAGCCGCCTCGATGGTGACGGAGCCGGCGTCATCCAGCGCGCGCATTAGCCTGGAGAGTTGGACAGGGCGTCGGTGATGATGGACGTAATGGCGCTGGTAACTTCGCCGCCATTGACCACGGCATAGAGCACCGTGGCAAGCGCTGCAGCCGCGAGCGAACCCATGGCATATTCAATCGTGGACATACCATCATCATTTCCTAATAGTGACTGGTAGTTTACCTTTTTCTGCATGATGTACCTAGCTTTCTTTTCCTGTGTTTGTGTCGGTTGTGCGTTCTGAAAATGGTTGATTGTTCTGACTTAGAAAAGTTGCTGGCCCAAGCTGATGAGGACAGGTATCAACCCAAGGACCAGGAAAGCGGGAAGGAAGCACACTGCCAGCGGTGCTGCGATGAACACACCAGCGCGCTCCGCCCGCGCGGTAGCTTGTGCCGAAGCTTCGGCACGCAGCTGCGCCACCAACCGGTGGCACCCAGTTGCCATGGCTGCGCCCGATTCGCCAGACAGCTGCGTAAGCCGCACCAGCTCTTCCAAATGCGGCTGACCGGCCAGCGCCGACCACGCGGTACCCATGGGAACCCCCACCCCGATAAGCGCCGCTGCCTCTGACCACTGCGGCGAGGCTTCAGCGACAGCTAGCACGGCACTGCGCGTGGAGAGACCGGCCTCCAGGCACGCGGCGAAGAGCTCCAAGTCGCTGGCGGCATCGAGCGGACTATAGTCCGCCGCTGGACCATCGCGCGGCGTCTTCGGGCGCGGCGTGCGCGAGCCCGACTGCGCGATCCGCCCGGACGGTGCGGAAACGGTAACAGCGAGTGCCGCAGCCATGAATGCAGCGGAGATATAGGTCAAGACCATCACTGCGCCGCCTTCCGCAGTATGAGGCGCGACCAGGCGAATCCGGTGCAGACGAGGGCCACGCCGACGTCGAGAAGCACGCCCCCAAGGCCACCGCCGAGCAAGAACCCCAAGGAATCCGCACCCATCGCCCCACCCATAAGGATGCCTGCCAATGGCAGGCACGCCAGGATAACCGCGGTGGCCTGTGGCCCTTGTAAGGAGGCGGCGGTCTCACCGGCATGGCGGCGCGCGGTATCCAGCTGGCTTTGCGCCTGCTCAATGAGACTCGCCAACGCCACGCCATGGCGTCCCGAGAGCGTGAGCAGCGCTGCATAGCGCGCAACCTCCGGTGCCGTGAGGGCGACCGCGGGTGAGCCCCCTTGTGCTGCGAGACCCGCTGCCGTGCTCAACGCGGTGCGGAGATTCTCCGGGGTGGAGTCAGGAAGGGCATCTGCACCCCGACGCAGTGCGCCCGCCGTTGTCGATCCTGCTCTTAGCTCAGCGGCGACCGAACCGAAGTAGGAGGCGAGCGCCTCCGCGCTATGACGCTCGCGTCGGGCTGCTGCCAGATCATTGGCAAACCACAGCGCACAGACGACGATGCAGCCCACCGCCACCACGACAGTGGGCCTGCCGAAGAAGACACAGCACCCGACCCCGAGGAAAACAGTCCCGGGCGCCAGCGAGCGAGGCTTCGGCGATTCCAGCCGCGTCACCGAAGCAGGCTGCGAGAGCAAACACGCTGCCGCGAGGAATAGCCACATCATGGTTCCACCCCCAGCCGCGAACACAGCTGCGCAAACCCGGGAAGCGGGCCGTCTTCGGCCGTCCACACCAGCTGAGGTGTAACCGGGTTTCCCTCCAACACGCCGAGGTGCGCGAGACGCCGCCCCTGCGGCGTGCGTTCCATCCCGAGGACCACGTGCACGGCGGCCGCCAGCTGCGAGTGCAGCGCAACGCGGTCGAGCCCGCCCAGCGCGGCGAGGGCCTCCATGCGAGCGGGTACTTCATCAACAGAGTTGGCGTGCACGGTGCCGGCCCCACCATCGTGCCCAGTGTTGAGCGCGGCAAGCAGTTCCACCACCTCCGCACCGCGGATTTCACCGACCACGATGCGGTCTGGGCGCATGCGCAGCGCTTGGCGGAGCAGGAGCGACATGGAGATCTCGCCGCGTCCTTCTGCGTTGGCCCGGCGCGATACCAAAGTCACCACGTGCGGGTGATTCGGGGAAAGCTCCGAGGTGTCCTCGATGATGAGCAAGCGCTCGGTTACGGGCACGCACCCCAGCAAGGCAGCGAGCAGCGTCGTCTTGCCTGAGCCCGTTCCTCCCGTAACCAGGAAGGATGCCCGACGCTCAACTACGGCCCGCAAAACATGTTCCAGGCTGGAATCAATGCTGCCATTGGCTATTAACTCCTCCAGGCTGGTTTGTGCCTGACGCAGCACGCGGAGGCTAATGCAGGTTCCACTTGCCGAAGGAGGCGCAAGCAGCGCATGAAGTCGGATTCTCGTGCCATCGGGGCGGGTCAGGCGCCCATCGGCAAAAGGTTGCGCATCATCCAGCCGCACACCCGCCACCGCCGCCAGCCGGGTAGCAAGCTGGCGGACCTCAGCATCATCGGCAAAGCCGATATCACGCGGCTGCAGGCCCTGCCCGCAATCAACAAAGCAGGCATCGGGGCCGTTGACAACGATATCGGTTAGCCCCGGCAGCGACAGGACCGGTTCCAATAATCCCAAGCCCACGGAATCGTGGCGCAAGCGCTGCAGAAGGTCGAGCACATCAACGTCACTGATGACGCCGGCTTCTTGACGAATGCGCCGCGCCAAAGCCGGTGCATCGTGGGCCAGCTGCGGCTCGGAGGCCACGATGGTGCGCATCGTATCGATCAGGTTCATGCCACGGCCTTCCAAATCTGGCGCGCAGCACGCGCAAGTGCCCGGGGCAATTGGCGCGGCATCCCACTAGTTTCCACCGTGCGGGTCAAACCACGGATGGTCGGCAATTCAGCAATGGGGTCTGTGTGGGTCACCTTGGCGATGTCGCCGACATCCAGGCCAGCCCACTGGCGATTGCGCACGACGACGGAGCACTCCTGCGCCCGGGCACGAAGCTCTGCCACCAGCTGCGCGCAGGCGGCGGCCGCCCGTACCTCAGCAGCGGTAAGCAGCACCACGTGATCCGCAGCATCAGGGATATCCCACGGTGGGCAGTCCACCACGACGGTCCCTGGATATAAACACGCTGCTTGCATAATCGCCGCGCGCCGGGTCGCGGTCATCTGGGCCACCTCCGCGTTGGCGGACCTCGCCGCGGAAAGAACCGCGATGCCATCCGGGGTGGTGGGCAAGGCGCGCACAAGGTCTGCTGCATCAACCGAACCGGTCCCTGCGGCGAGATCCGGCCACCGCGCCCCCGGTTTGTTCTCAATGCCGGTCAGCAAGTCGAGGCCACCGGAATAAGGGCTCGCGTCAACAAGGAGATCTGCGCCTGCCTCGCGGGCCAACGCCACCGCCACCGTCGAGACACCTAAACCCCCAGCAGTACCAGTCACCGCCAAGGTTAAACCGGTGGACACGGTGGTCTCCGGAGTGGCGTCCGCAGCTAATGCGCCCAGGAGCTCTTTTGATTGGGCAGGAACGATGAATGCGGCAGTCGCGCGGCAACAGAGTGCGGCCTCATAATCAATCGGCCCCGGATCCAGCGCCAGGAAATACACACGCGGATGCCCCGCCACGAGACGGGCCGTCAGCGAATCAGCTAAGACAGCATCCGCCTTCGGCAGGTGGCGGGAAAAGTCCCGCGGATCCTCGACGGTGCTCACTTCCGCAGTACTGGCAGCAGCCGCGGAAGCTGCTTCTGCTCGCAGTGCGGCATCCCCGACTGCGATAACTAGGTGAAACGTGCTCATGCCCGAAGCATGCGCGAGCACACCTACCACGCGCTAGGGCTTCCTAGCCGCCTGTGGATAACTCCGCAGTTTTCATCTATATACGCCGGTTTTGATGACGTTTAAACAAATTTAACGGGGTTTAAAGCCTACAATTCACAGGGAACCCGCCACCTCGTGTCCTAAGAAAAACTCACAAGCCATACAACGGGCTTAGGCTTAGGGAAAGCCAAAAACATCAATAACCCCGGCGATTTACTCCTACTTTTGTAGTGCAGGGATCGTTCCGAGGCTTTCAACAGAAAAACTAGCATATCCATAATGAATAATCCAGAATCCGCCCTACTACCACTATCTCAGCGGTTTTCATCTGCGCGTATGAGCCGTTACGCTGCCCATCCAACTCCAGAAGCGCTATACCTTTGGAATACTCACCTTACAAAGACCTATCTCGCCGACATTGAGCATCTCGAAGTGCTCCTCCGCAATTGCATCCACACCGCCCTAACGCGCAGATACGACGAACGGTGGTTTGACAACCATCGAATAAATTTCAGCAGTGAAGCAGCCAAGAGCATCCACAAAGCAATGAAGAGAGCCGGACGGAGGAAAGCACCACCAGGAAAAATCATCGCTGAACTCAGTTTTGATTTCTGGCGCTTCCTCTTAAGTAGCCACTATCAGGCGAGCATCTGGCCGCAGATAGAAAAGGCATTGAAGGTAAAACCCGACGACAGACAGCAATTCGAAGAACTTGTAGTCATTATTTACAAAATGAGAAACAGGTGCTCTCACCACGAATCAATCGTCCAACAACACAATATCCCTGGTGAAATCGCACATCTTGACTCTGTTGATAACGCCATCCACATGGTAGCGAAATTCATTGATCCCGAAGCCGCGACGTGGATCAAGGATAATTCCAGAGTGCCAGCTCTACGAGTGCAACGACCTTAGTCACATATCTGAATGCCACGGCAACACTGGGACTGGGGGCATGTTGGCTTAAAAGAAAAAGGTGATGGCCCGCGCCTCGGGGGGGTGTGCGCGGGCCATCGGTAACCCGGCATCGGGGGGTGCGCCGGGGCAGGCCGCACTGTATATCGGGGCCTTGCACATGACATTATGGCACGCGAACCAAGAGATGACAACAGCGAAATCCAACATTCCTTGAGTTTTCTGACAATATGTTTGCGCACTCCCGATTCTTCCTGCTAAGAGGCTACGATGAGCAGGGTAACTCGCACAATGACGGCAGGCCTTCCTCGATGACCGGTACCCCTTTCCCCACTGACGGCGCCACCCGCGCGGCCGCGTTCTTCGACTTGGACAAAACGATCATTGCCACATCCTCGACATATGCCTTCGGCCGCGAATTCATGCACAACGGTCTCATCACCCATGCGGAAGCACTACAGCTGTCTTTAGCCAAGGCCAGTTATATGCTCGCCGGCCACAGCAGCGAGCACATGGACACCACCCGTGATCAGCTCGCCGCCATGGCCGCCGGTTGGTCCGTTCAGGAGGTCCACGACATCGCGGTGGAGACCATGCACACAGTGGTCACCCCTGCCATTTATGCGGAGGCACGCGCGCTTATCGACGCCCACCGCGCCGCCGGCCACGAAGTGGTGATCATCTCGGCGTCGGCAAGCGTGCTGGTCGAGCCCATCGCGCAAGAGCTGGGCATCGAGCACGTCGTGGCCACCGAGCTCGCCGAGAAGGATGGCCAGTTCACCGGGGAAATCCTGTTTTATTGCAAGGGCGCGGCCAAGGCCGAAGCCTTGGCACGCATTGCCCAGGAGCTCAACGTCGACCCCGACGCGTCCTTTGCCTACTCCGATTCCGCCACAGACATCCCGATGCTGGAACAAGTAGGCCACCCCGTTGCCGTGAACCCGGACCGCCTGTTGAAGAAGCACGCCATCGCCCACAACTGGGAAATTCGCACGTTTAAACACCCCGTTCCGCTCTTCACCGCACCCAACGCACGCGAATTCGGTATCGGCTCGGCGGTCGTGGCCGGCATCGCAGCCTTAGTGGTCGGCGGGATTTTATTTGCACGGCAGCAGCTGCGCGATTAGGCCGCTTGCGCGATGCCGTCGGCTTCGCGGGCGCCGGCCTCCCAGGCGTCGAAAAGCAGCGTGATAAGTGCGGCCGGATCCTTGTCGTAGGTGTCCAGTGCCGCGCGGTAGTCCGCGCGATGACGGTTGAGGTAGGTCTCAGGCACGGCGAATCCCCGCGGATCGAAGCCCGTATGGATAGCGGCAGTGCGAGCGGCGACGAGCGCCACGGCGGTGCTGCGCGCACCGAACAGCGAGCGCGCAGCAATCTCCGCGTGCAGCACCACCGGCAATAAACGGTCGAAATCCACGCCGGCTCCGCGCGTGATGAGCTGTGCCAGCACCTGCGCCACCGCTGGGTTCTGATCGGGATGACCCACGCCGCCCGCCGCAACATCAATGCTGGCCAAGACCTGCAGCGGGGCCCGCGCGAAGGTGCGCACCGTAGCCGCCTGTTTTTCGGGAGCAAGGAGGGAATAAGCGCTGACTGCGGGCGGGATACCGTCAGCCTCAAGCGGCGCGCCGTCGATCGCCGCGGCCGCCCGCGCACCGCGCAACAGCGACTCGGAAGAAATAACGTCAAACTTGCGCAAGCCCGCGGGGCGGCGGTGCACGCGCGCAATCGCTGCGGCGGCAGAACCGGCTTTATCCTCCACCCCAGATAGGGCCATCAGCGGGGTCAGCGGGTCAGAATGCGGCATACCCATTACAATAACGCCGTACCCACTTTGCGGGCCGCACCACATGAACTCTGGAAAGTTCATTACTATGGCCGATATAGATTGCGACAAAACAGTAGGAGTTTTTAACCGTGAGCAACGACGGACTATTCACTGACGGGTCCAACAAGTTCGCCCCGAAGGTAGACGGCATTCCCTTGAGCGATGCAGATACCTCCCGCCGCGGCGAAGCATCCATCGGCCAGCTCGTATCCAACGCCACCGAACAGATGTCCCAACTGGTTCGCTCCGAGGTCGAGTTGGCTAAGACCGAGCTCGCCGCTTCCGCAAAGAAGGGTGGCATCGGCGCGGGCATGTTCGGCGTTGCCGGTACCGTGGCGCTGTATAGCTCCTTCTTCTTTTTCTTCTTCCTGGCGGAGCTGCTGTCCAAGTGGCTCGACCGCTGGGCAGCCTTCCTGATTGTCTTCCTGCTCATGGTGGTCATCGCCGCCGTCGTGGCCTTTATCGGTTTCAAGCAGGTCAAGCAGGTCAAGGCCCCGGAGAAGACCATCGAGTCCACGAAGGAACTCAAGAAGCTGGTTCCGGGTAAGGCTGAAAAGTCCATCGAGCGTGGCCTCTACACCTAAACCTTTAAGGTCCTTTTAACTCTCCCGCTCCGAGCACATGCGTTCGGGGCGGATTTCGTCTGTGCACCCTTCCCATGAAAGGCCCGCCCATGAATCCCCTACCGCCCTCCGTAGTGGAGCTTGACGGCCCCTTTGAGCACGAGTTCCTGCACACGCGCGGCATCCGCCTCCACGCGGCTACCGCCGGCAACCCGGACGACCCGCTGGTGCTGTTGCTCCATGGTTCTTTCGGCGGGTGGTTCGACTTCCGGAATGTCATTGCCCCGCTTGCCGCCGCAGGCTTCCACGTCGCCGCCCTCGACATGCGCGGTTTTGGTATGTCCGATAAACCACCGCTCGAACCCGGCCAGGATATCCGCGTGGCGGTTGGCGATGTCAGCGGTGCCATCCGCGCATTAGGCCACGACGACGCCTACCTGGTGGGCGCGGATACCGGTGGTGCGGTGGCGTGGGCGCTGGCTACCGAGCGGCCCGAGCGGGTACGCGGGCTGGTATCTGTTTCGGCGGCACACCCAGCTGATCTCCGCCGCGCCATCGCCGCACGCCCCTGGGATTTCGGATGGGTGCTCCTGCGCGCGGCATTGTGCCGCCTGGGAAAGATTGGCGCCCCGAGCCTTCTGCTGAGAGAGTCCACGTACCTCCGGGAGATGGATCTCGACGCCCTCGGCTCCTTCAGCGGCGCCGAGCGGGAGGAGGCGCTGCGCCTGCGCGTGGCTTCCTCGCACATCGGAAACGTCCGCCGCGGAATCATCTGGAATCACCGACTGCGCACCGCCGTCGTTCCGCTCAGTTGGCTCGAACTCACAGTTTCTTGCCCCACCCTGTTTATCCACGCAGATCAGATGCTCTGGCGGCCAGTTGCGCGGCGGGCGGCGCGGCGCTGCCGTGCGGGTTTCACCGCCACCACTATCCCCGAGTCCAAGAACCTGCCCTATCTTGAGAACCCGCATGGTTTTACTCAGACCATCGTTCACTGGCTGCGAGATAGGTAACATTCACCGCCCTCCGTGCCCCACCCCTCTCAGGGGGATGGGGACTTTTTAATTCGTTGACAAAACCGCAGGTTAAGAAAGAATACCTACCGCACTATAGCTTTTATCACAGGACATATTTTTCAATTCCTTGTATATGAGACGCGCCACGCGGTAGCTTCATATCAAACCAACACCACAGGTTTTCTACATCTTTCGCACCACGGAGGTCTAAGACCCACATGACGCTCAAGAAGACGCTCGCTGCTCTCTCTGTCGCTACCCTGCCGCTCACCCTCGCGGCTTGTGGTGGCGACAACTCCGGTTCAGACTCTGCTTCCGGCTCCGGCGATGGCATCGTCACCGTCAACGGCTCCGAGCCGCAGAACCCGCTCATCCCGGCCAACACCAACGAGGTCGGCGGCGGACGCATTGTCGATTCCATCTACGCCGGCCTGGTCTACTACGACGGCGATGGCGAAGCCCAGAACGAGCTGGCTGAATCCATCGAGCCAAATGAGGACAACACTGAGTTCACCGTCAAACTCAAGGAGTCCAAGTTCTCCGACGGCTCCCCGGTCACCGCGAAGAACTTCGTGGACGCCTGGAACTACGCCGTGGCCAATGACCAGCTCAACGCTTCCTTCTTTGCCAACATCAAGGGCTTCAAGGAAGGCGTCAAGGAGATGGAGGGCCTCAAGGTCGTCGACGACCACACCTTTACCATCGCCCTGAACAGCCCTGAGCAGGACTTCCCGGCGCAGCTGGGTTACTCCGCGTTCTACCCGCTGCACGAGTCCGCCCTGGAGGACATGGACGCCTTCGGCCAGAACCCGATTGGTAACGGTCCGTACAAGCTGACCGAGTGGAACCACAACCAGGACGCCACCGTCGTCCCGAATGAGGAGTACAAGGGCGGCCAGACCCCGCAGAATGACGGCATCAAGTTCGTCTTCTACGCAGGTCAGGACGCGGCCTACGCCGACCTGCTGGCAGGCAACCTGGACGTCCTCGACGCCGTCCCGGACTCCGCTTTCGATGTCTACGAGGCCGACCTCGGCGACCGTGCCGTGAACCAGCCGACCGCCATCTTCCAGTCCTTCACCTTGGGCGAGAACCTCGAGCACTACTCCGGCGAGGAAGGCGTGCTGCGTCGCCAAGCCATCTCCTACGCCATCAACCGCGAGGAGATCACGGACACCATCTTCAAGGGCACCCGTACCCCGGCCAAGGACTTCACCTCCCCGGTTATGCCGGGCTACTCCGAGGACATCAAGGGCAACGAGGTCCTGAAGTATGACCCGGAGAAGGCCAAGAAGCTGTGGGCCGAGGCTGACAAGATCAACAAATGGGATAACCCGACCCTGGAGATTGCCTACAACTCCGACGGCGGCCACAAGAGCTGGGTGGATGCAACCACCAACTCCATCAAGAACACCCTCGGCATCGAGGCAGTCGGCGCCCCGTACCCGGACTTCAAGTCCCTGCGCGATGAGGTGACCAACCGCACCATCAAGTCAGCCTTCCGCACCGGCTGGCAGGCAGACTACCCGAGCCAGGCCAACTTCCTTACCCCGCTGTACAAGACCGACGGCTCTTCTAACGACGGCGACTACAGCAACCCGGAGTTTGACAAGCTTCTCGACGAAGCCCTGACCTCCTCCTCCGAGGAAGAGGCCAACAAGAAGTACACCGAGGCCCAGGAAGTCCTGTTCAAGGATCTGCCGGCCATCCCGCTGTGGTACTCCAACGCCACCGGCGGCTACTCCGAGAACGTCGACAACGTCGTGTTCTCCTGGAAGTCCCAGCCGGTGTACTACAACATCACCAAGAAGTAACGCCACTTCCGCTACTTCCCACGACCCCCGCAGCCACCGTGGAGCGGGGGTCGCCCCACGTTTTCACTCATAAGTGTGATTCGAAACGCGCTATAGATTTCTCGCAGACTTGGATCACACACTAAAATTCTTATGAGCTACGTAGGCGCCTGCTAAGAAGGCGTCGACAAGCACCTGCCCACAACGAGTAAAGGACCACACTATGCTGCGCTATATCGGGCGCCGAGTGCTCCAGATGATCCCGGTGTTCTTCGGAGCCACCCTGCTCATCTATGCGCTCGTCTTCTTGATGCCCGGCGACCCCGTCGAAGCCCTTGGCGGTGACCGCGGCCTTACCGAGGCTGCCCGCGCCCGCATCGAGGCGGAATACAACCTCGACAAGCCGTTCATCATTCAGTATCTGCTCTACATCAAGGGCATCTTCATGCTGGACTTCGGCACGACCTTCTCCGGCGTCCCCGTAACCCAAGTGATGGCCAACGCCTTCCCGGTCACGGTGAAGCTCACCGTCATGGCCATCATCTTTGAATCCGTCTTCGGCATCCTCTTCGGCGTCCTCGCCGGCATGCGCCGCGGTGGCTTCTTCGATTCCACCGTGTTGGTCATCTCCCTGCTCGTCATCGCAGTGCCGTCCTTCGTCATCGGCTTCGTCTTCCAGTACCTCGTGGGCATCAAGTGGGGTGTCCTGCCGGTCACCGTCGGAGCGAACGCCACCGTGAAGTCCCTCCTCATGCCGGCCATGGTGCTCGGCGCGCTCTCCCTGGCCTACGTCATTCGCCTGACCCGCCAGTCCGTGGCTGAGAACCTGCGCGCCGACTACGTGCGCACCGCTCGCGCGAAGGGCCTGTCCAACGGCGCGGTGACCCTCCGCCACGTGCTGCGCAACTCGCTGATTCCCGTGGCCACCTTCATCGGTGCTGATATCGGCGCGCTCATGACCGGCGCCATCGTGACCGAAGGCATCTTCGGTATCAACGGCGTCGGCGGCACGATGTACCAGGCCATCCTGCGCGGTGAGCCAACCACGATTGTCTCCTTCACCACGGTGCTGGTGATCATCTACATCATCGCCAACCTGCTCGTTGACCTCCTGTACGCCGTACTTGATCCGAGGATCCGCTATGCCTAATTTCGAGAAAAACACCCCCTACCCGGGCCAAGAGCACTTCGTCTCGGAAACCGATGAAACGGGCCTCGGCGCCGTCGACGCCGTCAAGGACGAGTCCGCCCCGTCCTCCCAGTGGGGCGAGGCCTGGCGCTACCTGCGCCGCCGCCCACTGTTCTGGATCGCGGCCGTGATGATCCTCGTGGCCATCCTCCTAGCCATCGCACCGGGTCTTTTCACGAGCACCGACCCGCGCCTGTGCGAGCTGTCCAAGTCCCTCGCCCCCGCCGAGCCGGGCCACCCCTTCGGCTTCAACCGCCAGGGCTGCGACATTTACGCCCGCGTGATCTACGGTGCGCGCGCGTCGGTTGCCGTCGGCGTCCTGACCACCATCCTCGTCGTGGTGCTGGGCTCCTTGATCGGCGCCATCGCCGGCTTCTTCGGCGGCTGGATTGACTCCGTCCTGTCCCGCATCACCGACATCTTCTTCGCCATCCCGCTGGTGCTCGCCGCCATCGTGGTCATGCAGATGTTCAAGGAGCACCGCACCATCGTCACGGTGGTCTTGGTGCTCGGACTCTTCGGCTGGGTCTCCATCGCCCGCATCACGCGCGGCGCGGTGGTCTCCATCAAGAACGAGGAGTTCGTCCAATCCGCCCGCTCCATCGGCGCGTCGAGCTGGCGCATCCTGTTCAGCCACATCCTGCCGAACGCGGCCGCGCCCATCATCTCCTATGCCACCGTGGCGCTGGGCACCTACATCGTCGCGGAGGCCACCTTGTCCTTCCTGGGCATTGGCTTGCCGTCGACGTTCGTGTCCTGGGGCGGCGATATCTCTGACGCGCAGGCTTCACTACGCGTTGCTCCGGCAGTCCTGTTCTACCCGGCGGGTGCTTTGGGCCTGACCGTGTTGAGCTTCATCATGATGGGTGACGTCGTCCGCGATGCACTCGATCCGAAGGCGAGGAAGCGTTAATGACTAACCCACTTCTTGAAATGAAGGACGTCCACATTTCCTTCACTACGTCCACCGGTGTGGTTGAGGCAGTGCGTGGCGTCAACATGTCCATTTACCCGGGCCAGTCCGTGGCTATCGTGGGCGAGTCCGGTTCGGGTAAGTCCACCACGGCGATGTCCATCCTTGGCTTGCTGCCGGGCACCGGCAAGGTCACCGGCGGCCAGATCCTCTTTGAGGGCGAGGACATCACTCACTACAACAACAAGCAATTCGAATCGCTGCGCGGTGACAAGATTGGACTGGTCCCGCAGGATCCGATGTCCAACCTCAACCCGGTGTGGCGCATCGGCACGCAGGTTGAGGAATCCCTCAAAGCTAACAACGTCGTGGAAGGCTCCAAGCGCCACGAACGCGTCGTCGAGCTTCTGGAAGAAGCCGGGCTTCCCGACGCCGAACGGCGCGCCAAGCAGTACCCCCACGAATTCTCTGGTGGTATGCGCCAGCGCGCGCTCATCGCGATTGGCCTGGCCGCACGCCCGAAGTTGCTCATCGCCGACGAGCCCACCTCCGCCCTCGACGTGACGGTGCAGAAAACCATCCTGGATCACCTAGAGCACCTCACCGAGGAGCTGGGTAACGCGGTGCTCTTAATTACCCACGACCTCGGTCTGGCGGCCGAGCGCGCGGAGCACCTCATCGTGATGCACCGCGGCCGCATCGTGGAATCCGGCCCCTCACGCGAGATTCTGCGCTCCCCGCAGCACCCCTACACGCGCCGGCTTGTCGACGCCGCCCCCTCCCTCGCCTCCTCCCGCATCCGCGCGGCCAAGGAAGCTGGTGTGAAGGCCAAGGAGCTGAAGTCAGGTGAGGCGATCGGCGCCGCCTCCGAGTCTGGTTCCACCGCTGCAGATTCCGCTGAAGGTTCATCTTCCGCGGCTCAGGCCCCGGTCATCTCGGTGCGTAACCTCACCAAGGAATTCGATATCCGCGGCCAGCGCGGCGGCAAGAAGCTGCTGAAGGCCGTCGATGATGTCTCCTTCGACATCCGCCGCGGCACCACCCTGGCGCTGGTGGGCGAGTCCGGTTCCGGCAAGTCCACGGTGGCCAACATGGTGTTGGGTCTTTTGGAGCCGACCTCCGGCACCATCGAGTTTGAAGGCCGTGATACCTCAACGCTGTCGAAGAAGGAGCTCTTCAAACTCCGTCGCAAAATGCAGGTGGTCTTCCAAAATCCCTATGGTTCGCTGGATCCGATGTACTCGATTTATAAGTGCATCGAAGAACCTATGGCCCTGCACAAGGTGGGCTCGCGCAAGGAACGCGAGGCCCGCGTGGCCGAGCTTCTCGACATGGTCTCCATGCCTCGCTCCGCCATGCGCCGCTACCCCAACGAGCTTTCCGGCGGCCAGCGCCAGCGTATCGCCATTGCCCGCGCGCTGGCTCTTCGCCCGGAGGTCATCGTCCTCGATGAGGCTGTCTCCGCCCTCGACGTGCTGGTGCAGAACCAGATCATTCAGCTCCTCGCGGAGCTGCAGTCGGAGCTCAGCCTGTCCTACCTCTTCATTACCCACGACCTCGCGGTGGTCCGCCAGACCGCCGACGACGTGGTGGTCATGAAGAAGGGACAGGCCGTCGAACAGGGCACCGCCGACGATATCTTCGAAAACGCCCAGCAGGAGTACACCCGCAACCTCATCAACTCGGTTCCGGGCATGCACCTGGAAATCGGTACCGGCCACTAGCTCACGCACCACCCACGCCGACTGACCCGTCAACCGTCTTCCGGTTGGCGGGTCTCGCCTTTAAGAGCTTAAGGATCCCGCAGCTCTTGCCGCTTCCGGCAGCACGTGAAGCCGGACTTGGGGTCGCCGGATTGCCTGTCAGTCTGGCTTTGGATGACGGGTGGCGTTGGCATAAGGCTCGCAGGTTTTCTTGCGTACCTTGTTGTGGTTTGTGGGTGGTGTTGTCTGAAGGATCGCCGGTGTGCCCGTAAACCTTCATCCGGTTGGCAGGTTTCGCTCTTTAAGGGCTTAACCTCCAGCGGGAAGCGTCTGAATCGTTGTTAGGGATCGCCGGTATCCCCGTCAGCGTGGCTTCGACTGACGGGGGCGAACCGTTATCAGGCGCGATGAGGTGGTTGGCGCTGTCCTTTCTGCTGTTGTTGTGTGGTGGCTGGGGTTGTTAGCTGCTGTCGGGTGGTGGGTCTGGTGGCTGTTCTGGTACTGCTTGGCTTTGGCTGGCTGTGCCCGGTGTTGTTGCAGCTCCTTGGACTGTGGCCTGTGCGGCGGCTTTTTCGGTGTTGAGTCTGGCTAGTGCTTCTTGGTATTCCGGCATTGCGGTTATCGGTGTTCCCCAGGGTGGGATGAAGCTAACCCCGGTGTTGAGCCGGTACATGTAGCCGCGCCCGGTAGGCCTTGAAGGGTCATCGTCGTTAATACCGTTGTGGTAGGCACACAAGAAAGTTAAGTTCTTGATGTTGGTGTATCCGCCAGCCTGCCAAGGGATAAGGTGGTGCACTTGGCAGTAATCAGCTGGTTTATTACAGCCTGGTCTTGAGCAGGTGTGGAATTCCGCGTGCAGGGTGAGGCGTTGGTTGAGGTTTGCCCCACGGGATAGGCGCCAGGTGTTGATGGGCCCTTCGATGGGGTGGACGATGGTGGCGTAGCCTATTTCGGCAAACTTGTGGGTTAAAAACTCGGCGCCGGTCATGCGTGCGCCGTTGGTCAGCTTGAGCTCGATTTCGTCCCCGTCGCCGTTGATGATCTGGTCCAACTCGTTGAGGGTGATGATGACTTGGGTGCGCACGGCAGGCTTGGTGCCGGAGGCTTTGTTGAAGAAGATGTCGTTGGCGGCTTTAAGTAGGTCGGTGGTGTTGGTGGACTCTAAGGCTGCGCGCATGTTGGCGATGGTGGTGGCGTCATCCGTTATGGAGAGTGTGTTGGGGCCTTCGGCTCTGTAGGTGATGCGCACGCCTGGTTTGGCTATGCGCTTAGCACGGAGTTCTTTAAGCCGTTGGGTGGCGACCGTTTTAATGCGGTGTGCGGGTGTGGCGGCGAGTTTTGCTCGGAGGTTCCAGGCATCCAGGGTCTTTTTCACCTTGGATGCGTAGGACTCGATGAGTGTGAGGGTGCCGAGGCTGTGGCGTTGTTTGAGTGCTGCTTGGCGGGCTTTGCGTTGTTTGCCGGTAAAGCGGGTGGGGCCGAAGTACACCTGGTGTAGGCCTGCAAGCTCGGCAGCATCAGCGGCATCCGCGCCGAGCGCGCGGAGCTCATCGGGTGTGCCAGGTATATGTTCCACCAGCGCAATCCCCGAGTTGCGTAGGCGGAGGTAGGTTTCGATATCCCCCATGGGCACAGAGACTAAAGCAGGTCTATGCACACCGCAACCGGAGGAAGAAAATCCCTGCTTAGAAAGGTGCGAGGAGAAAGTATCTCACAGGTGGGGTTAATGCCGGCCAAGGGGAAGAAAAGCGCACGCGAGAACTAGCCGACGCAGGAGCCGGTTGGGATGGCGTCGACAAGCTGCGTGACGTCACCCACGTGGCCGCGCACCTCGTCCGCGGTGAGCGCATAGCCCGTATCGGAATCCTCCACAGAGGCACCAAACACCACGCCGAGCACCTGGCCCTCCGGGTTGATCATCGGGCCGCCGGAATTGCCCTGGCGGATGCTGCCACGCACCGTGTACGCATCGCGCTCCACGCGGCCCGTGGAGTAGATATCCGGCCCAGCGATGGTAAGGCGGTCGCGCACGCGTGCCGGCTCCGCCGTGAACGGCCCCGACTGTGGGAAGCCCAAGACGATGGCATCGTCCCCCGTCACAGCCGCTTGCTCCGCCCACGGCAGCGGCTCCAGGCCTAAGCCCGGGCTATGCAGCACGGCAATGTCCACGTCCGAGTTGTAATAGACCACGTCCGCTTCCTTGAGCCCGAGCACGGTATCAAGACGCACCTTATCCGTACCCGCGACAACATGGGCGTTCGTGATGACGTAGTCCGGTTCCGTAACGAAGCCCGAGCCCATCAGGCGGCGCGAGCACGCCTCGGCATCACCCAGCACGTGGATAACGGATGGCCGCACGCGTTCCGCGAGCTCAGGATCCCCAATATGTACCGCGGGCGCATCCACCTCAACATCGGCGCCGGAACGCTCCCAGGGCGAGACCAACGGCGGCAGCCCGGATTCGTTGAGGAGCGCAGCCAAGCCATTCGGCAACGCCGCCAGGCGTGACGGCGCCACCGCATTGAGCGAGCTCAGCACGCGCGATTCACGCAGCGCCTGCCCCGGCTGACCTCCCAAATTGGAGGCCAGGGGCAAAGACACCAACCAAATCACCACGATGGCCACCGCAGCTTGGAACACCGCGCCAATCGACGAATCCACGCGCTGCCCCGACCGCGTACGCATGCGGTCCCGCAGCGCCATGCCAAGCGACGTCCCCACCAGCTGCCCCAGCCCCACCAGCAAAATGAGCACGCCGACGGCCAGCAAGAAGCGCACGGCCGCCTGGTCAGTCAGGCCCATCGCCAGCGGGGCCAGCACGGTTCCCAGCACCAGTCCCGCGATGATTCCCACCGCTGCGAGGACCGCTGCCAAAGCCCCCTGCCGCCAGCCCACGCGCACGGCGAGGAGCACGGCAATCACGATCAGAACGTCAACGACTAAGGACACAGAGGGAATACTTTCTTAAGGGCTAAAAGGAGCAGAACTAGCCTATCTTCTCATTATTCGAAGAGCGATCGAGTGAGTCACGCAGATCATGAACCGTTTTCTTATCCCATTTCACGCTCCACCCCGCGTGGTCCATGAGCCCGGATAGCACTCCCGCAGTAAATCCCCACACCAGGTATCCGCGTGTCCGAAACGCCGGCCCCTTCCACCGGCTAAAGCCCACTATCAGGCGGTTGGCAGGATCCGCCAGCTCCCGCAGCGGGACGGTAAAAACGTCGTCGGTTTCTTCCGGACTCGCCGGCCACACGGTGCCCGGTTTATGCCAGTACGCCAGGACGGGGCTCACGGTGTTGCCGGTCGCCGGGATATCTAGCTTGCCCCACTGTTCAAGAGGGGTAACGGTGGAGCGGTCGAGGCCGGTTTCTTCTTCGGCTTCGCGCAAGGCGGCGTCGACAAGCGAAGTGTCCTCTTCATCCTTACGCCCACCAGGAAATGCAATCTGGCCGGAGTGCGAGCGCATCGAGGGCGAGCGGTGCGTGAGCAGCACCTCGCCATCCTCAAAACTCGTGCCCTTCAGCAGCACCAACACTGCTGATTCGCGGCGGCGCCGAGCGGCCGGGAGGTGACGGATGAGGCGCTCTTGTACCTTGCCGGCATCAACCCCGAGCGCGGGGCGCAGCCACTCAGGAGCGTGCGCGGGAAACAGTCGGCTCACTTAAGAACCTCCTCGACGGCCTCCTCCAATTCTTTGGCGGAGGTAAAAGGTTTAATGAACTTCTCTTCCACCTTGCCATCGCGCACCACGAGGGTGATGGGGATGACGCCCGGCAGCCCGAGCTCGCCTGCGAAGGTCCCATCCTCGTCCTGGTAGCTGGGAATATCGACCTGCAGATCGCTCAAAAGCGCCGCACCGTTAGCGGCATTGGCGTCCGCATGCACGCCGACAACATTCCACGTCGAGTGCGAGCGTGCAAGGTCTTCGAAGAAGGGCAGCTCCGTGCGGCACGGTTCACACCACCATGCCCACACCGTGACGATCTGGACGTCTTTGGCCGCCGCTGTACCGGCCGCGCCTAGGCAGGGAAGGTCCACACCAGCGATCGGCCCTTCGGGGCATTTGGGACGCTTGGCTACCTCTTGCTCCTGCGCCTCGGGGACAGGGACTTCCGGCTCATCATCCTCAAGGAGATTCACCACGCCGACGAATGCGAGTGCTGCCAGAGCAGCAATGGCAACGATGCTCGCCTTCACGTATCCAGGCCACCGAGAATATTGGCTCATTGCTCCACCTTAACCCCGCGACGGGCACCATGGCGCAAGGACGCAGGCCGCGCACTTCGGCTTCCGGGCGGTGCACACGCGCCGCCCGTGGAGGATGAGGCGGTGTGAAAACACTGTTTGCTCCTCTTCGGGCACGCGCTTGGCGACGTCCCTCTCAATCGCCCGCGGTGTCTTCGCCCCAGTCAGACCGAGCCGCTGGCTTAAGCGCGTGACGTGGGTGTCCACCGTGATCCCCGGTAACCCAAAGGCATTTCCGCGCACCACCAGTGCGGTTTTGCGGCCAACTCCCGGCAGGGAGGTGAGCTCGTCGATCCCTTGGGGCACCTGCCCGTCGAAATCCGCAACAAGCTTCTCGCCGATGCCCAGCAAGTGGCCGGCCTTCGCGCGCTGAAAGCCGAGTGGGCGGAGAATACGCTCGAGATTGGAGCGGTCCGCGGCTGCATAATCCGGTGCGGAGGGATAGGCAGCGAAAAGCTCCGGGGTGACCTGATTGACACGGGCATCCGTGCACTGCGCGGAGAGAACCGTCGCTACGAGCAGCTCCAGCGGGGAGGTGAAATTCAACTCACAGTCGGCGTCGGGATATCCCTCCGCGAGGGCTGTACGAATATGGACAATGCGCGCTGCCTCGGTATCGTCGTCATGCGGTGTGGAAATGTCAGGGGACATAGAAGTAACTCTAGTGACAGCGGTTAGAATGGGAAGCATGATTTCACTCGTCCTCTTCGTGCCGCTGTGCCTCGCGCTCTTTGCCATTCTCATGGAGAAGCTAGAAGCGACGGCCTTCGAGGATTAACCAAGGCGTGTGATTATTTTTCACGTTGGTGGAAATAGTGACTAATTGCACTGTATGATGTTGTGCAGTGCCTCGTGGCGCACTGGAGTCTAGGTGCGTCAACATAAACCAAACCAGCTTGTGTCCCAGTGATTTCCGGGCTGCGCAGGCTTTAAGGAGTAACAGTGGAAGGCGTACAGGATATCCTCTCCCGCGCTGGTATTTTCCAGGGCGTCGATCCGGTAGCAGTACAGAACCTTATTGAGCAGATGGAAACCGTCCGTTTCCCGCGCGGCACCACCATTTTTGAGGAAGGTGAGCCGGGAGACCGCCTCTACATCATTACCTCGGGCAAGATTAAGCTCGCCCGCCACGCCCCGGACGGTCGTGAGAACCTGCTGACCGTGATGGGACCGTCCGACATGTTCGGCGAGCTCTCCATCTTCGATCCGGGCCCGCGCACCTCTTCCGCAGTGTGTGTCACTGAGGTTACCGCCGCCACGATGAACTCTGAGATGCTCAAGCAGTGGGTAGCCGATCACCCGGCGATTGCCCAGCAGCTGCTGCGCGTGCTGGCCCGCCGCCTGCGCCGCACCAACGCCAACCTGGCGGACCTCATCTTCACTGATGTTCCGGGTCGCGTTGCCAAGACCCTGCTGCAGCTGGCCAACCGCTTCGGCACGCAAGAAGGCGGTGCGCTGCGCGTTAACCACGACCTCACGCAGGAAGAGATCGCTCAGCTCGTCGGCGCGTCCCGCGAAACCGTGAACAAGGCACTCGCCACCTTCGCTCACCGCGGGTGGATCCGCTTGGAGGGCAAGTCGGTGCTCATCGTTGACACCGAGCACTTGGCCCGCCGCGCGCGCTAGGTCTTAAAGGCCGAGCCTGCATATGCCGCCTCCGGGCGGCTTTGGCCCAATGCAAAATCCCCCGAGAAAACTCGGGGGATTTTCCTATGTAGTGCTTTAGTTCTGAGCCGCGAGGTACTTCAGCGCGGTGCGCGTCGACTGCTCAGCCGCGTGACGCAGAACCGGGTCAACATCGTCATACATCTCATCGACGAGCGTCTTGACGTCGACATCCTCACCAAGGCGCCCGCGGACCTCCTTAATCTGGTCCAGGCGGTGGTGGCGGCGGTCAATGTACTTGCGGGCAACCGCGGAGGTGTCCTCCAAGTCCGGGCCGTGCCCCGGGAAAAGCGCTACATCCTTGCCACGCTCTTCGAGAAGATCCAACGTCTTCAGGTAGGCGCCCAAATCACCATCAGTCTCAGACAGCAGCACGGTGTGGCGGCCTGCGATGGTATCGCCGGTCAAAATGCCCTCCAGCGTGGAGTTCTTCGCTTCCGCCGACCACACGAAGAAGCAGGTCGAATCTGCGGTATGGCCCGGGGTATGGACCACCTCAAGCTGAGGGGTGATGCCGTCGACGGTGATCACTTCACCGTCGACAAGCGCGTCCCCTCCGTTGCAATAGTTCGGATCGAAAGAGCGGATGGGGGCGCCGGTGAGCTGGCGCAGACGCTGAGCGCCCGATGCGTGATCATCGTGACGGTGGGTAAGAAGAATCAACGCCACCTCGCCCGCTTTCGCGGTCACAACGTTGAGGTGACCTTCATCCTCCGGGCCCGGATCGACCACAATGGCGCGGGAATCTTCTCCGGCGCGGATGATCCACGTATTGGTGCCCTCCAAGGCGGTGTAGCTGGGGTTATCACACAGCACGACACCGACGGACTGGCTCACGGGACGCAGTTGGCTATATGCAGGATGCTCCATGGTTCTAACCCTATCCGATTACTCAGCGATTTCTACGATGATTTCAATCTCAACGGGGGAATCCTTCGGCAAGACCGCTACCCCCACCGCAGAACGCGCGTGGATTCCAGCG
This sequence comes from Corynebacterium aurimucosum, assembly GCF_046895345.1. Taxonomy (GTDB): domain Bacteria; phylum Actinomycetota; class Actinomycetes; order Mycobacteriales; family Mycobacteriaceae; genus Corynebacterium; species Corynebacterium aurimucosum_G. The sequence continues at coordinate 2,016,556 of NZ_CP160096.1, forward strand.
TCCCCAAAGACCTCACCGAGGAAATCCGAGGCGCCGTTGATAACTGCGGCCTGATCCGTGAAAGAGGGATCCGAAGCTACGAAACCGACTACCTTTATCACGCGGGTAATGCGGTCAAGCCCCACGAGGCCATTGATTGCAGCCAATGCGTTCAGCGCCGCCGTGCGCGCCAATTCCTGTGCCTTGTCGAGGCTTACCTCTGCGCCGACCTTGCCGGTAGCAGGCAATTCCCCGCCCACAACGGGCAGCTGACCGGAGGTCCATACCTGGTTGCCCACCTGGGTAGCCGGGATGTAGGACGCGAGAGGAACAGCGACGGAAGGCAGCTCGACGCCGAGCTCTTCAAGGCGGGCAAGCGCACCCATTAGGATTCCTCCAGAGGGCGCTTGAAATAGGCGACAACATTCTCCGGGTTCATACCCGGGGTGATGGTGACGAGCTCCCAGCCGTCCTCACCCCAGGAATCGAGGATTTGTTTCGTCGCGTGCGTAAGAACCGGCGCGGTGGCATATTCCCATTTAGTCATGGAATCAATGCTACTAAATACCGATAAGTTCGCCACCCTCAGCGAGGTAGTGGGCCCAGCTAGTGATGTGCGGGTTCTTACGCAGAAGGGCGCGGCGCTGGCGCTCCGTGAGGCCACCCCACACGCCAAACTCCACGCGGTTATCCAGAGCATCCGCGCGGCACTCATTGAGCACTGGGCAGTGGCGGCAAATCACCGCAGCTTTTCGCTGCTCAGCACCTCGCACGAACAGCGCATCGGGGTCACCGTTGCGGCACTTAGCTTGGGTAACCCACTCACCACGCTCAGAAGTTAACGAGGCATTCTTTAGCATTGTGGACCGTCCTGCACCTTTGACACTGACTGTCACGGCTAGGTAACTCCTTCCAAGCTCACCCCCGTCGAAGCTGAAGATCGTGAATAACCCTCTACTCGACGGAATATTATGTACCATTGGTAAGTCTATTCACAGACCGGTATCCCTGTCTAACAGGTCACACTTTAGGGGGGTCTCCCGGATCTGCACCTGAACCACTAGTGTGTGGAGGGTGACTGTGATCAAATCTCTGGGAAAGCTCGTCCTGTCCACAGCACTGGTCGGCATCCTCATCGCGCTGGCCATCGCCCCCGTCGCCGGCGTCAGTGGCGTTGCCGTGGCCAGGACGAACGACACGATGCAATCGGACATCCAGGATCTCACCAACGGCGAGGCCCCTGGTGTGAGCACCATCTTGGATGCCAAAGGCAACACCCTTGCCTATATCTACGAGCAACGCCGCCATCCGGTGCAGCCGGATGAAATCTCGGATGCCATGAAGCAAGCGGTCGTGGCCATCGAGGACCGCCGTTTCTATGAGCACGAAGGCGTCGATCTGCAGGGCAATCTGCGCGCCTTGTGGACCAATTTGGCCGCAGGCGGCGTCTCCCAGGGTGCATCGACGCTGGACCAGCAGTATGTAAAGAACTATCTCCTCTTGGTCAATGCAACGACCGACGAGGAACGCCAGGCCGCGACGGAACAGTCCGTAACCCGCAAGCTGCGCGAGATGCGCATGGCCACGGATATCGACGCCAAGCTTTCCAAGAATGAGATTCTGGCTAATTACCTTAACCTCGTGCCCTTTGGTAACCACGCTTATGGCGTTGAGGCTGCGGCCCGCACCTACTTCGGTACCAGTGCCGAGAACCTCACGGTACCGCAGGCAGCGATGCTCGCCGGCATGGTGCAGTCCTCGGAGTATCTCAACCCTTATACCAACGAGGAAGGCGTCATCGAACGCCGCAACATGGTGCTCCAGGCCATGGCCGACACCGGCTCCCTCTCCCAGGAGGACGCCGATTCCTTTGCCCAGGAACCTCTGGGCGTTTTGGATAGCCCCGCTACCCTGGCCAATGGCTGCATCGGCGCGGGCGATCGCGGTTTCTTCTGCGACTACGTGCTGGAATACCTCGACGAAAAAGGCATCGACCGCGAGCACCTGACACGCGGTGGCCTGACCGTCAAGACCACGCTTGACCCCGACGTCCAGGACCAGGCACTCAACGCGGTGCGCAGCCATACCGCCCCGGATGCAGAAGGAGTGGCGGAGGTTATGAACGTCATTCAGCCAGGCACCAGCTCCCGCAAGGTCTTGGCCATGGTGTCTTCGCGCACATACGGGCTCGACCTCGCCAACAACGAAACCCTCCTCCCCCAACCGAATTCGCTGGTGGGCAACGGCGCCGGTTCGGTGTTCAAGCTCTTTACCGCCGCGGCCGCCTTGGAAGCGGGCTACGGCATCAAGGACAAGCTGGCCGTACCTAATCGCTACGAGGCGGAAGGGCTAGGATACGGCGGCGCTGCTAACTGCCCGCCCAACAGGTACTGCGTGGAAAACGCCGGCAGCTATGCCCCCACGATGACTATGCAGGACACGCTGGCCTACTCTCCCAATACCCCTTTCATCCAGCTCACCGAGCAACTCGGCGTCGAGCGCTTGGTCGACATCGCCGTCAAGCTCGGCCTGCGTTCTTATGAGGAACCCGGCAGCTACGACGGCGAGACTTCCATCGCCAACCACATCAAGGAATCCAACCTAGGTTCCTTCACACTCGGCCCCACAGCAGTGAACGCGCTGGAGCTGTCCAACGTGGGCGCGACGGTGGCCTCGCAAGGCATGTGGTGCGAGCCGAACCCCATCGAGGAGGTCACGGACTCCCACGGCAACGAGGTCTACCTCAAGCACACGCCGTGCGAGCGCGCAGTGGGCAAGGAAGTAGCCAAGGCGCTGGAGAACAACATGACGGCCGATACTGAAAAGGGCACCGCTGCCGACTCGGCACGCGCTGCCGGCTTCAGTGGTCAGGCCGCCGCCAAGACCGGTACCACGGAGTCCAACCAGTCCTCGGCTTTCTTGGGCTTCAACTCTGCCGTCGCTGCCGCACCGTATATCTACAATGACGGGACCACCACGAGCCCGCTGTGCACCGGACCTGTGCGCCAGTGCCCCAGCGGCAACCTCTTCGGTGGCAAGGAGCCGGCGGCCACCTTCTACACGATGGCCGCACGCGTTCCCGCGGCCCAGAAGGGCACGGTGCCGGACTATGACCGCGCCTATGACTCCGGTACGGTATCGCCGCTTATCGACGGCCTGAAGGGCAAGTCCGAAAGCCAAGCCCGGTCCGATCTGGAGAAGGCCGGCTTCGTAGTGAAAACCACCGAGGTTCCCGCCCCCGGTGTGGGCTACGGCAAGGTGGTTCGCGTCATCACCGGCCCATCCGGCGCGAAGAAGGGTTCGGAGGTCACGCTCCAGCTTTCCGACGGCTCCGCAAGCGACTCCTCTTCCGCGAACTCGGACCAAGCAGCTTGGGACTCCACCTACGGCGCACCCCCTGCCCCGAGCGGTGACGGCGCCGGCACTGGTGGCGGCCAGCCCTCGCAGTCTGAGCCCCTATTCAGCCAAGAAGATGTCGACCGCTTCACGAATGACGTGCGGAGCTTCTTCGGGCTCTAGCGCCGAGCGCTAGAGCATGGAAAATCGAGCTAAAGCGTAGAACGGACTAAAGCGTGAAGGGGAGCTAAAGCGTAGGGTGCTTGCGCTCCTGCGCTAGCACGTTAGTTGAGGGCGGCCTTCACTGCGGTAGACAGGCGCTTGCCGTCGGCGCGGCCAGCGGCCTTAGCGGTGGCCACCTTCATGACGTTGCCCATCTGCTTGATGGTCACCGGCTCGCCGGAATCCTTCTCAACCTCGGCGATGGATTCAGCGACGAGGGTGTTCAGGGAGTCGTCGTCAAGCTGCTCTGGTTGGTAGGCCTCGAAGAAGGGGACGTCAGCAAGCTCTTCCTCCGCCAGCTCCGGGCGGCCATTTTCTGCGTAGACCTCTGCGGATTCGCGGCGCTTCTTAATCTCGCGGGCGATGACCTTGAGGATGTCCTCATCGGTAATCTCATGGCGAGAACCAGTCGTTTCCTCCGCCTGGATGGCAGACAGCAGAGAACGGATGGCGCTCGTACGGGCCTTGTCCTTAGTCTTCATCGAGGTCTTGAGGTCAGCACGGATAGTTTCTTTCAACTCACTCATGCCCTTCAATCTACGCCTGCCGGCCCAGGTAGTGTGGTGAGGGTGAAGATTTACCCTGTCCTTGGCGGACTCGCCGCCGCTGGTCTGGGCACTGCCGCATGGGCGCATTCGGAGCTCACCAAGTTCGAGCTCAAGGAGTACACCCTGCCGCTACTGGAGCCCGGTACGCTGCGCGAGGAGTCCGAGTTTCGTATCCTGCACGTGTCCGACCTCCACATGATTCCGGGCCAACGCGCCAAAATCGAGTGGGTCTCGGGGCTTGATGCCCTTGACCCGCACTTGGTGATCAACACCGGTGACAATCTCTCCGACGAGCGCGCCGTCCCCGAGGTACTCCGCGCCCTGGGCCCGTTGCTGAGCCGCCCGGGCATGTTCTGTTTTGGTACCAACGACTACTGGGCGCCACGCATCCCGAATCCCTTCAACTACCTGGTTGGGAAGAAGAACGAACCTTCCTACGTGAACCTGCCCTGGAAGGGCATGCGCGCGGCCTTCCTCGAGCACGGCTGGCACGACGCCAACCAGGCCCGCGTGGAGTTCAAGGTCGGCGACGTCCGCCTCGCTGCCGCCGGTGTGGATGACCCACACCACGACTTGGATGACTACTCAGAGATTGCCGGTGCGCCGAACGAGGACGCCGACCTTTCCCTAGCACTAACGCATTCCCCGGAACCCCGCGTCCTGGAGAAATTCGCCGCCGACGGCTACCAGCTGTCCCTGTCCGGGCACACACACGGCGGCCAGCTCTGCCTGCCTTTCAAGGTAGCGGGCTCGCGCTCCATCGTGACCAATTGCGGCATCGACCGCGTTCGCGCGGAGGGCCTGCACTGTTTCGGTGAAATGTACATGCACGTCTCCAACGGACTGGGCACCTCGAAGTTCGTTCCCTTCCGTGTGTTCTGCCGCCCGTCGGCCACTCTCCTACACATCACCGAGAAGGCCGCCTAGGGATACCCCCTCCACGCTGCCGTTTTGTCCTTTCAGGCTGGGGTGCGTTACAGTAATCCGGTACCGCTTAGAGCGAGACACCGGGATATGGCGCAGCTTGGTAGCGCGCTTCGTTCGGGACGAAGAGGTCGCAGGTTCAAATCCTGTTATCCCGACCACAAACCCGCAGGAGACTGCGGGTTCTTTTGCGTTTTCACCGAGCAGCAGGCGCCGGCAGGCAGAGCCGCTCGCCCCGCCTAGAAACTCGAAGAACCACCGGAACCGGAAAAGCCCGAGCTAAACCCGCTGTTGACGCCGCCGCTGCTGGAGGAGCTTTCGCGGGCGGTGGTGGCATCGCTGTCCCAGGTACTCACAACGTAGAAGGGCACGTAGCCGTGGTAGCCGGAGCCGGCGAAGAAATTGGAGTCATAGATACGCGTGCGCTCCGGCCGCTCATCGGCCTCATTGCGCTTCTGCAGCTGAGACTGAACGTGTTCCGACAAGAGCGCGGAGCGGTCCAAGAGCTCCAAGTAGCGTTCCATGAACTGCGGGTGATTCGGCTCCTTGGACAAGGCAACGGCGGCACCTTCCAGCTCCTTGGCGTGACGCTCCAGAGACGAGTCGATATCCGCGGCCAAGTATCCTGCCTGGGCCAGGTCTTTACCCAACTCGTAGAGCTCGAAGCGGCGGGCATCGACATCAGCGTCTTCGATTCGGCGCAGCTTTTCAATGTTGACTTCGGCGGTTTCCACGCGCTCACACAGTTCGCGCGCGTGAGCGATGGGCTCAGCATGCGAGCGGAACTGGTCATCCGGCGCATCGGCCGGTATCGACATCAGCGAGCCTACCTGGGAGTCGATAGCGAGGAAATCATCACGCAGGCCCTCCCAGTCTTCACGCAGGCGCTCATCCACCAGCCCCGATTGCAGCGAGTGCGCCCGGATATCGATCTCCCTCAGGCGCTGCGCCACACCGGTATAGGTCTGTGACACGTAGTCCCAATCCTCGCGCGCCTGCTGCGCCTTCTTCTGCCGGCTGCGACGAGTACCGCCAACGATGCCCGCGCCCGCGCCACCAACGCTCAGTCCCGCCGCCCCAAGGCCAATGGCCGCCCCAATGCGTCCATTTTTCGCGCTCTCATACTGGGTATCCGCAGCACGGTCCACATCGATCGCTGCCGCCGCGCCTGCAAAAAGACCAGCAGGAATGTTGTCATCCCGCACGCCCGGCTTAATGGCTTCAATGGACTGCTCCAAATGGCTGTCACCCTTGCGCAGCTTCATCCGATCTGCCACGTCCTCACCCGCAAAGACGAAGGCCTGGCGCGGGTCAAGGCCTACGCCGACGAAGACCTGACCATCGGCAAACTTATCCTTGCCAATGAGCTCCGGGTGATGATCGCGCAGGTACTCCTCCACGGAGTCGTTTACGTTTTCTTTGTTCTTGGCAAAGACCATGTAGTGCAGCCCCTGGACCACGTCGGGGGCGGCGATCCGGGAGACATCGCCAAGCATGCGCTCTTCTTCCTCCGGCGTGAGCACATCGTCTGGGTCCATGATGTCGGCCTGCACCTCACGCTGCGCGGGCTGCATGAGAAAATCGGAGCGCTCCGGCTCATCGAAGACCGCCAAGCTCGTGCCCACACCGATTCCCCCGAGCAGCAACCCGCCCACCAGGGCCGTACCAATAATCGCGCCAACGGAGGTTATTTTGGGGCCGCGGCTGGCAGCAAAAGGTTTGATATCGCGGGAGTCGGTCACGGTGATCTCCAATTCCTGAGCGGTCGTTTCCGCCGATTTTACCCCCACAATTGGAAACGACGCGGTGCCCCTACAGCAGCCGCGTCGCCCCTATTCCCTATCACTCACAACGGATTGGAGAAACCGTTTGCCTACCCCCTAAGTAGGCTTTGTGAGCGCCTCTTACTCTAGCACTCTTTTCATTCACAGCGGTAGCAAAATCTAGAAAAGCATGTAACGCATCTTGGCACTTATGCGATGTGCCGCCTGCAGACCTGTGAGTTAGGCCTTTTCTTTGCCTTCCCGCCCGGCGGGTGCGCCTACGAGCACGAAGGCCGCGACCGCGATCACCCCCAAAATAGCCAGGGCTGTCCACAGCTGCGGGGACTGCCCGCCATTGCCCGCCACGGTAATGGCGGAGGTTGCCCATTGCATGGGGAAGAGGTGCACGAGCGCGCTCATCGCGGCGTTGAGATCGGTGCCGGTCGACGCCGCCTTCCACGCCCATCCCACGACGCCGACCTGAGCGACAGCAAACACACTTCCCAGGAACCAGCCGCCCGCACCAAGCCAGCGCACCAGCGCGAACACCATGCTTGCCGACGCCACCCCAGCCCCCGCCGCTGCGAGCCCCGCCCAGGCCACTGCAGCCGCGGTCACGCCGGTAGCCAGAAGAGCCACGAGCAGGCCCACGACAACACCGATGAGTACCGCTCCGCCGAGCAGTACGAGGATACGGCGCTCGACGCGCGTGAGCAGAGCACCAATAACGCCCCCGCCCAGAACCGCAATAGCCGCAAGGAGCATAGCGACGATGGGGCTCAGCAACTGAGCGGGCTCGCTACCAGCCTCAGCGGGCCCGGCGACGGTCGGCATCGCACGCTGCGCTCCCTGCACCTTGGTCTGATTCTGCTTGGCCATACCGTCGACCTTTTCCGCTCCTTCCACAAGCTTGTCCACGCCCTTAAGAGCCTCATCGACCTTGGCATTAAGCTCACCAATGCCAGCATTGAGCTGCTGTGCACCCTCCGTGGCCTGGTAGACACCATCGTGATAGGCATAGCCGCTCACGGACAGCTGATTGGAAAGCTCGCGCGAGCCATCCTTCAACTGCGTCAGTTGGTCCTGAATGGACTGATCAAATTGGAAGTTCTCCACTTGGCTGCGCAGATCACCGAGCTGCGCGCGAATGTTCTTCGCCTCCGCCGAGTTATTCCCTTCCAGGTCCTTGAGCGTGCCATCAATTGCCTGCAGGATCTGCCCACGAACCACGCCGAGACCGATGACTTGGTCGACGGCGCCGCCAACGCCGTCGGCTAGCTCGGTAGCACCGTTGCCCAGCTGCGCGGTGCCGGACTGCAGCTGCACAAGCCCGTCATAAAGCTCTTGCGAGCCGCCAGCCAGCTTGTCTACTCCGCCGCCAAGCTCACCGGCACCATCCTGCAGCTCGCCGGTGCCATCGGCAAGCTGCTGCGCGCCATTAGCCAGGAAGCCGGCCTGGGCATTGGCTTCGGAGAGGGCACGGGCGACGTCGTAAAGCTCAGCGGGATCGATGGTGCCATCGCTGGGCGCACCCGCCTGCTCCTGGGACCAGGCTTCGGCTGGCTGCCACTCGGACACGGTGGCAACGACCGCGCCGATAATAAGCGGCAGGATGAGCACGAGGGTGAGGATAAGAGCGCGGGCGCCAATTTTCCGGTTGGCATCTGCAGGGCTGGCTAGGCGTGAGGTCATGTAAAAGAAACTATCGTTCACGCTGCGCAAAAGCGGTCAGGCGCGCGGAAAAGCCCCGCCAGGAACTAGCTTTAATGAACTAGACCGGCGGGGCTTTTGAAGCCACGAGATTAACTCACTGAGGTGGTATTACTTCTTTTCAGCGAAGAGCTCGCGCACGCGCTTGCCCAGCTGCGGGGAAACAGCATCCCAGTAAGCGTAGACGCGCTCCTCGGTCTCCGGGGACACGCCTGCCATGGCATTGGTGATGTTATCTGCCAGACGCTCCTTGGCACCATCGTCGTAGACGTTCTCGTACAGGTCGGTGGCCTGGACGGTGTCATTGTCTTCAGCGTGATGGACGTAGGGCGCGCGAACCAGGTCTATGCCTGCCGGGTCCGGGTTCACGTAGAGATCCGGAGCGGTGGTAGTCTCCTGCTCCTTGAAGCGCAGGTTCTCATCACCGTCGAGGTAGCCGCCGCCCTTGGCGTGACGGTTCGGGGAGTAGACCGGATCCTCCGGGGCGTTGAACAGGTACTGCATCGGCCCCTCATGCTCATAGGTGTTGACCTGGTTGAGCGGCTGGTTCACCGGCAGCTGCTTGTAGTTCGGTCCGATGCGGTAGCGCTGCTGGTCAGCGTAGGCAAAGACGCGTGCCTGCAGCATCTTGTCCGGAGACAGGCCAATACCCGGGACGATGTTGGACGGATCCAGGGCAACCTGCTCAATCTGCGCGAAGAAGTTGCGCGGGTTGCGGTTGAGCACGAAGTAGCCGACATCCACCAGCGGGTAGTCCTTCTTGGACCAGGTCTTGGTCAGGTCGAAGGGGTTGAAGCGGTACTCCTCAGCCTCCGCCACCGGCATGATCTGAACCTTCACGTCCCAGACCGGGAAGTTGCCTTCCTCGATGGCGTTATAGAGGTCCTCGCGGTGGTAGTCCGCGTTCTTACCAGCCATCTCCGTGGCTTCGGCGTCGGTGAAGTTCTCCACACCCTGACGGGTCTTAAAGTGGTACTTCACCCAGAAGGCATCGCCGGACTCGTTGACCCACTGGAAGGTGTGGGAGCCGTAGCCGTTCTGGTGGCGGGTGGTCTTCGGGGTACCGCGGTCACCCATAAGGTAGGTCACCTGGTGGGTGGTCTCCGGGTTGCGGGTCCAGAAATCCCACTGCATGTCAGCATCGCGCAGGCCGTTGGCGCCCAGACGCTTCTGGGAGTGGATAAAGTCCGGGAACTTAATACCGTCACGAATGAAGAAGATCGGGGTGTTATTACCCACGATGTCGTAGTTGCCGTCCTCAGTGTAGAAGCGCAGCGCGAAGCCGTGGACGTCACGCCAGGTATCCGGGGAGCCCTGCTCGCCGGCAACGGTAGAGAAACGGCCCATCATCGGGGTCACGGTACCCTTCTGGAAGAGCTTTGCCTTGGTGTAGGCGGAGACATCCTCAGTAACGTGCAGCTCACCAAAAGCGCCGTGACCCTTGGCGTGCGGGGTGCGCTCCGGCACACGCTCGCGGTTAAAGTGTGCGAGCTTCTCAATAAGGTGGATGTCATTGAGCACTACCGGGCCGTTCTGGCCCACGGTGATGCTGGTGTTTTCAGTAGCAACCGGCTGACCGGAAGGGCGGGTAGTGTTCGGGCCACCCGGGGCGCGCTGCCCCTTATCCAGAACCTTGTCTGCCGCGGACTCATTCGAAGCGTTAGTCATGGGGTTAATGCCTCCTTGATTGGTTGATAATTTGCTTTACATTATCAATCACGGACCTTTCATAGTCTACCCATAAAAAATGACCTGCGCAACAGTTTTTAAGGTTGCCAGAGCTCACAGACTTAAGCCCCTAGTGCCCGAGCTCCCCGCCCCCCGACTGGTAAGTTATGGGAGGTGAAACGACACTCCGAGCGCGACGATGCGCGCGTCACCGACCTCGCCCTCAAGGCAGGCCGCGGCGATCGCGCAGCCCTCACGGAGTTCATCAAGTCCACCCAGGATGATGTCTGGCGCTTACTCGCCCACCTCGGCGGCCCGGACATCGCAGATGACCTTACCCAAGAGACATATCTGCGCGTCATCGGCGCACTCCCCCGCTTCGCCGCCCGTTCCTCAGCGCGCACATGGCTGCTTTCACTTGCCCGCCGCGTATGGGTAGACAACATCCGCCACGACATGGCCCGCCCACGCAAGTCCAGCACCGAGTACGAGGATGCCGCCGCCCTTGCTGCGACCCCCGAAAACGCCGGAACGTGGAGCGAGTGGATCGACGCCCGCGCGCTTATCGACGCCCTCCCAGAAGACCGCCGCGAAGCCCTCATCCTGACCCAAGTACTGGGCTATACCTACGAGGAGGCCGCGAAGATCGCCGGGGTCCGCGTGGGCACTATCCGCTCCCGCGTGGCCCGCGCCCGTAAGGACTTAATCGACCAACGCGGCTAATCGTTATCGAGCCGTTACAAATAGGCTTGGCCGGTCATAGAACCTGCGCCTACATGCACCAAACGGCACATTCTCGCGCCCCCGCCACCGCCTATCCTGGAAGAAACCACGGCCCCAGCTGGAAAATACCTATCGAACACACTTAATATTTTTCGAGGCACACGTGATAAATCGATAGTCGAACCGGGCCCGCGAGGCTTTCCCAATTGCTCGCACCACACCTTGGGTAGTGATGGCATCCCCCGGCGCGTGTGAGATTGAGAGACATCTTTACTTTATGTGGAAACGCGCAGTGGCCATTTCCATGGCCTTCATTGGTGTCGTCGTCGGCGCCGGTTTTGCCTCCGGCCAGGAAGCAATCCAGTACTTCGTGGCTTTCGGAAACATGGGCCTATGGGGCGTACTCCTTGCAGCCGCCCTCATGATCATTACTGGCGTGGCAATTTTGCAGCTCGGCTCCTACTTCCAGGCAGACGAGCACACGGCCGTCTACGACAAGATTAGTGGCCCCATCGTCTCCCGAGTGCTGGACTGGGGCACCCTAGCCACGTTGTTCTCTATCGGCTTCGTCATGTTCGCCGGTGGTGGCTCGACCATCAGCCAGCAGTTTGACGGCGTGCCCATTTGGGTGGGTGGGGCCGTGATGCTCGTGCTCGTCCTGCTGGTAGGCCTCCTCGACGTGGACAAGGTTAGTTCGGTCATCGGCGCGATTACGCCTTTCATCATTATCTTCGTGGTTCTGGCGACTGGCTACACCATCATCGTGACCGACGTGGATTGGTCCCAAGCCAATGAGTTTGCGGTCAACAACGTGGAGACTCCGCTGAGCAACTGGTGGCTGGCTGCGCTGAACTACACCGGCCTCAACGTCATGTGCGCGGTCTCGATGTCCATCGTCATCGGCGGCAACATCCTGGATAACCGCGCCGTGGGCATTGGCGGCCTTATCGGCGGCTTCTTCTACCTGCTCCTGCTTGCCCTCCTCGTGGTTTCCCTCTACATGGTGGCGCCGGAAGTCTATAAGCAGGACCTGCCGGTGCTGACGCTGATCAACCACGTGAACCCGGTCCTGGGTTACTTCATGACCTTCATCATCTACGGCATGGTCTTCAACACCGCCATCGGCATGTTCTACGCCATGGGCAAGCGCCTGACCCGTAAGAAGCCGAAGCTCTTCTACCCTGTCTACGCCGGTGCTTGTGTCGTGGGCTTCATCCTCTCCTTCATCGGCTTCAAGCAGCTGGTGTCCAGCGTGTACCCGATTCTGGGCTGGATTGGCCTGCTCATGATTGCCGTCATGGTCATCAGCTGGATTACCCAGCGTGACAAGATCACCTCTGAGTCTGACCGCCGCGTGCGCGCCCGCACCTTGGTCAAGCGCCGCCTCGACCCGCGCGAGCACTTCACCAAGAAGAACGAGCGCGAGCTGCGCAAGTTGGCAGCGGCCTCCAACATGAAAACTGAAGAGTTCGTCGACACGGTTGCTGAGGAAATCCATGAGGAGCTAGAGGCAGACGATGAGATCGAATACGACCGCGAGGACCCGGATCCGTCCGTGACCTTTGTGGAGCACACCAAGCCCGAGGTCCCGAAGGACTAGCGTTTCCCCGCTGACAGAAGAAAAGTCCGCCCCAGATATCACTCTGGGAGCGGACTTTTCTTGTTACTGCGGCGCTTAGACCAAGAGCTCCGCAATCTGAATGGTATTGAGTGCAGCGCCCTTGCGCAGGTTATCGCCGGAGACCACGAAGATGAGACCCTTGTTATCCTCCACCGTCTGGTCCTGACGGATGCGTCCAACCAAAGAGAGGTCGATGCCTGCTGCCGCAAGCGGCGTCGGCACATCGACGACCTTGACGCCCGGCGCGTTCGACAGCACCTCGCGGGCCTGCTCCGGGGTAATCGGCTTCTCGAACTCCGCGTGCACCACCATGGTGTGGCCGGTGAATACCGGAATGCGCACGCAGGTGCCAGAGACCTTCAGTTCCGGGATGCCCAAGATCTTGCGGGACTCATTGCGCAGCTTCTGCTCCTCATCAGTTTCTTCCGTGCCATCATCGACGAGGTTGCCAGCCAGCGGCAGCGCGTTATACGCAATCGGGGCGACGTAGGGGCCCAGATCCTCCTCGGAGACCTCGAGCGCCGAGCCATCGTGGACGAGCTCCACGCTGCGGTCACCGATGGACGCCACCTGCTTAACCAGGGTTTCCACGCCTGCCAGGCCGGAACCGGAAACGGCCTGATAGGAGGCAACGCGCATGGTGGTGAGCCCGGCGGCGTCGTGAAGCGCCTTCGTGACCGGCATGATCGCCATGGTCGTGCAGTTCGGGTTCGCGATAATGCCCTTCGGGGTATTGCCCTTCTCCTGCGGGTTCACTTCCGAGACGATGAGCGGAACATCCGGGTCCTTGCGCCATGCGGAGGAGTTATCCACCACGATGGCACCGGCCTCGGCGAAAAGCGGCGCATACTGCTTGGAGGTAGCACCGCCGGCGGAAAACACAGCGACGTCGATCCCAGCAAGGCTTTCAACGGTCTGCTCCGCCAAATCTTCCACGACAATCTTCTCCTCGCGGAAGGTAAGCTCCTGGCCCGCCGAACGCGCGGAGGCAAAGAAGCGAACCGTATCGGCCGGGAAGTTGCGCTCCTCCAAGAGGGTGCGCATCACGCGGCCGACCTGGCCGGTGGCGCCTACAACTGCAACAGTGGTCATGACCTTAACTCCTTAGATTTTAGCGTCCGGTACCAGCATAAACGGTGGCCTCTTCCTCGCCACCCAGCTGGAATTTCTCGTGCAAAGCAATGGCGGCCTTTTCGAGATCGGCCTCGCGGGTCAGCACGGAAATACGGATCTCGGAGGTGGAGATGAGCTCCATGTTGACCCCAGCATCACGCAATGCTTCCGTGAAGTCGGCGGTGACACCCGGGTGGGACTTCATGCCGGCACCAACGAGAGAGACCTTGCCCACTTGGTCGTCGTACAGCACGTTGGCCCAGTGCCCCTCCTCCTTGAGCTTGGCCAGGATCTCCATTGCCTTCGGGCCGTCCGAGCGCGGGCAGGTGAAGGTGATGTCGGTGGTGCCGGAGTCCAGGGAGGACACGTTTTGCAGCACCATGTCAATGTTGATCTCAGCGTCCGCGATGGCACGGAAGACCTTGGCTGCCTCGCCGGGGCGGTCCGGAATGCCCAAAACGGTGACCTTGGCCTCGGAACGGTCGGTGGCGATACCGGTAAGTACTGCTTCTTCCACGGGGATATCCTCCATTGATCCGGCAATCAGCGTGCCGGGGTCGGTTGAATAAGACGAGCGAACTCGAAGGGGAACGTTGAACGCGCGGGCGTACTCGACGCTGCGCAGGACCAGAATCTTGGAGCCCACAGCTGCCATCTCCAGCATTTCCTCGAAGGACAGCTGGTCGAGTTTCTTGGCGTTATGGACAATGCGGGGGTCGGCGGTGTAGACGCCATCGACATCGGAGTAAATCTCACACACATCGGCTTTGAGCGCTGCCGCCAGCGCCACTGCGGTGGTGTCCGAGCCGCCGCGGCCGAGGGTGGTCACATCACGCGATTCCTTGTTCACGCCCTGGAAACCCGCAACGATGCAGATGCGGCCCTTCTCCAAGGCTTCGGTTAGACGGCCCGGGGTGACGTCGACGATGCGGGCGTTTCCGTGGCGCTCGGTGGTGAGCACGCCGGCCTGGGAACCGGTGAAGGACTGAGCCTTGGCGCCAAGGGACTCCACAGCCATGGCAACGAGTGCGTTGGAGATGCGCTCGCCAGCGGTCAGCAACATGTCCATCTCGCGCTGCGGCGGGACGGGGTTAACCTGGGCGGCGAGGTCTAGGAGCTCATCGGTGGTATCCCCCATGGCGGAGCACACGACAACCACGTCGTTGCCCTGTTTCTTCGTCGCCACAATGCGCTCCGCCACCGCGCGAATGCGCTCTGCGCTTTCGAGGGAGGATCCCCCGTATTTCTGTACGACTAGGGCCACTGATGGTCCCACCTTTCCTGTTTGTGAGGGCCAATATCTGTTCACCGCCCAATACCTATAGACCGGCAGTCAACTTCTTTAGCCTACCGCCCTTTGGCTACCATCGAAACACGTACTGGGTATTAATTCCAGGTAAGGTAGAAACGATGCTTTCAAACCTGGTCGCCGTTGCGTTTGCACTGGCCTCGGCACTAGTCGTGGCCTGGGGAACTGTCATACGCCACCGCATCGTATTGGACGCCAGCTCCCGCAGCGTCATACGCACTGCAATTCGCACGCCCCTGTGGTGGGTTGGCACCGGTGCCGCCGTTGTCGCTTATGCTTTGCAGCTCATCGCGCTCCACTTCGGCACCCTGCTCATCGTGCAGCCCATCCTTGTCCTATCCCTCATGTTCACGCTGCCGCTTGCTGCGTGGTATTCCCGCCGGCCGATGCCGCCGCGGGAGGTCTTCTGGTGCCTGACGCTGACCATCGCGGTGAGCGTTATGGTGGTCTACGGGCGCCCCACCGCAGGCTT
Organism: Corynebacterium aurimucosum; assembly: GCF_046895345.1. Classification (GTDB taxonomy): domain Bacteria; phylum Actinomycetota; class Actinomycetes; order Mycobacteriales; family Mycobacteriaceae; genus Corynebacterium; species Corynebacterium aurimucosum_G. The sequence goes on from NZ_CP160096.1 coordinate 2,031,944, forward strand.
GACGACGCCCACCTGGTCCCAGTGGTGGCCCGCCTTCGCCCTCGGCGCGCTGACACTCACCGCGCTCTTCGTGGCGGCCTATAACCGGCCGGAGGAATCCGCGCTAGCGCTCGGTGCCGCCTGCGGCATCCTCTACGGCTACGTGGCACTCGTAGCAAAAGCGGTGGTTGACGTCCTCTCCCACCAATGCATCGCAGCATTGCTAGCCAGTTGGGAGCTATACGCACTCATCGGACTGGCGGCTGCCGGCACGGTCATTCAGCAGTATTCCTTCCACGCCGGTGCCTTGGCGCACTCCCTTCCCGCCATGACCATCATGGAGCCCATCGTGGCTTTCGGCTTGGGCTACTGGGTCCTGGGTGAAAAATTTCAGGTCGAGAGCGTTGCGGGGTGGTGCGTGATGGGCGCTTCACTCATCATCATGATCGTTGCCACAATCGTCCTATCCCGTGTGCCGGTCAACCCGGGAAGTGCTCAGCGCGCGGAGCAAAGCCCGCGCTAGGACTAGCTTCCGCGCTAGATGGCCCACTCAAAGACCACCAGCATATAAGCGGAGAACCACGCCGACCACAGGACCCAAGCGCTACACGCGAGCCAGAGCTCACGGGGCCGCAGCGCCTCAGCCGCGCGCACGGCCCACGGGAGCGCCAAGATGATCGCGGGCAGGAGGAGGCGCGGGCGCGAGTGCATGATGCCGTCGGAAAGCAGCACATTCGCACAGAGCGCGGCGCTAAACCACCACGCCACGGGATTCAGCCTCCCCCACGCCGCCACCAGCAGCACGGGGACGCCTAGGATCACCAGAACACTAAGCAGGTAGCCCACGTCGTTCTTCTCTGTCAGGACTTCCCACACGAACCGTACGGTGGCAGCACCCCAGTCGAAAGTGGAATGCCAGTGCTTGGTCTGGATGCCGAAGTAGCCGCCGGCCTCTGCGAGGTAGCGCTGCGTCCACAAAAAATACGCTGGCAGCGGAAGCGCCGCCACGATGAGGCTGAGCCACGCCTGCCACGAGCGCCGCCCATAGACGAGCACCCACAAGGCAAAGACAGCGAGGAAATCCACGGAGGTCAGCCGCACAAACGATAAGGCAAAGCCGAACGCCGCCGCGCGCCACCAGGCGCGATCATCCAGCGCGACGAGTCCCCACACCACGAGGGCCCCGAAGAGGGCTTCGGTATAAGGCATCGAGAACACGATGGACATCGGAGCGCTGCTCACCACGATGGCAGCGGCACATTGCCCACGGCGCCCCGCGCCCAAGCGCTGCGCCAAAACCATAACGCCGGCGGCCATGGCCACGGTGAGGAGGGTGTTAACGATGAGCGCGGCTACCTCGAGGCTGATCCCGGTCCACCCCAGGACCCGCAACAGCATGGGAAAGCCTGGGAAGAAGGCCATTGTCGTCTCATAGACTGGGCCATCAGTGTGGATATCCGCGTCAAAATATCCCACTCGAGCAATCTCCAGGTAGTACTTGGAATCCCAAGACGTGAGCCGATCCCACAGTTCCTGGTCATTGACAGCGGCGATGACGTTCAGAACGGCAATGCGCACCGCGGTTCCAACAACCGCGACCAACGTGGCAAGCGGCACCAGTGAAAGCGCCCTATGCGTGCCAGCAGGGGAGGCGTCTGACGCGCGCCCGCTATCCGCCGTGAGCTCGTCCCCCGGATCCTGAGTAGTCTTCGTGGAGTTTTCTTCATGCACGCCACAACATCCTAGCCACCCACATCACGCATCCCAATATATGAAATCAGTTGCCATAGAATGAGAAGCGCTGTATTGTGGCTCACATGACTTTGCGGCACACTCTCCTCCTTAGTAGCCGCGGCGGGTTTTAGGTTTCTAGCTTCACGGCCAGCGCCCCGCCGCGGAGCGCGGTGATGCCACCACACCGCAGCTGGCCGCCCCCACGATTCACGCCGAAGCTGCGCACCATAAATAGCGCAGCACAGTAAAACGCCTTTGGCCCCAGACAAGGAAGAGAACAACCACCATGTCCCCCAACGATTCTTTCATCTCCGCTCCCCGCGAAATCACCACCCCGGCTGGCCCGCGCAACGACAACCAGCCCGCGTGGAACAAGCAGCGCGGTTCCTCGATGCCGGTAAACCGCTACCAGAGCTTCGCGGAAGAGGTAGAACCGGTCTCGCTGCCTGACCGCACGTGGCCAGACAAGAAAATCACCGTGGCACCGCAGTGGTGCGCCGTAGACCTGCGCGACGGCAACCAGGCTCTCATCGACCCAATGAGCCCTGAGCGCAAGCACCGCATGTTCGACCTGCTGGTCAAGATGGGCTACAAGGAGATTGAGGTAGGATTCCCGTCCGCCTCCCAGACGGATTTCGACTTCGTTCGCGAAATCATCGAGGGCAATAAGATCCCGGATGACGTCACCATCCAGGTCCTGGTCCAGGCCCGCGAGCACCTGATCCGTCGCACTTTTGAAGCGTGCCAGGGCGCCAAGAACGTCATCGTGCACTTCTACAACTCCACATCGAAGCTGCAGCGCCGCGTCGTATTCCGCAAGGACCGCCCAGCCATTAAGAAGCTGGCGACGGACGCCGCGGAGCTCATCAAGAGCATTGCCAAGGATTACCCGGACACCAACTGGCGCTGGGAGTACTCGCCGGAATCCTTCACGGGAACCGAGCTGGACTTTGCTGTTGAGGTCTGCGATGCCGTAGTAGACATCATGGAGGCCACCCCAGAGAACCCCATGATCATCAACCTGCCCTCCACGGTGGAGATGATCAGCCCCAACGTCTACGCCGACCAGATCGAGTGGATGCACCGCAATTTTGCGAAGCGGGACTCCATCATCATGTCCCTGCACCCGCACAATGACCGCGGCGAGGGAATCGCCGCCGCCGAGCTGGGCTACATGGCCGGTGCAGACCGCATCGAAGGCTGCCTGTTTGGCAACGGTGAGCGCACCGGCAACGTGGACATTGTTACCCTGGGACTCAACATGCTGACCCAGGGAGTGGATCCGCAGATCGACTTCTGCGATCTGCCCAAGATTCGTGAGACGGTGGAGTACTGCAACCAGCTGCGCGTTCCGGAGCGCCACCCCTACGGCGGCGAACTGGTATTTACGGCCTTCTCCGGCTCGCACCAGGACGCCATCAACAAGGGCCTGGACGCATTGGCACAAGAGGTGCACCCCGGCGCGAACAACACCGAGGTCTCGTGGGAAGAACTGCAGGAAACTACCTGGGAGGTCCCCTACCTTCCCATCGACCCGAAGGATGTCGGCCGCGATTACCAGGCGGTCATTCGCGTCAACTCGCAGTCCGGCAAGGGCGGCGTTGCTTACATCATGAAGACCGATCACGGCATCAACATGCCACGCGCCATGCAGGCGGAGTTCTCATCTGTCGTCCAAGCGGTGACCGACGCCGAGGGTGGCGAGGTCAACTCCAAGAACATGTGGGACATCTTTGCCAATGAATTCCTGGAGCGCACCTCCCCGCTGGAGCTGGTCTCCTTCCAGGTGGATAACTCCACCACGGAGGGTGAGGACGCTAAGGTAACCGCAACCATCGTCTTCAATGGCGAGAAACGCGTCGTCTCTGGCATCGGCAACGGCCCCATCGCCGCCTACGCCAACGCCCTGGAGGATGTCGGAATTGACTTCGAGGTCATCGACTACTCCCAGCAGTCCCGCACAGCAGGTGACGATGCGGAGGCAGCCTGCTACATTGCCGCCGAAGTCAACGGCGCCCAGGTTTGGGGCGCCGGAATCGCCGGCTCCACCACGCGCGCGTCCATCAACGCGATTACTTCTGCGGTCAACCGCGCAGACTAAACCGCTACCAGGACGGGGGAACTCGACCTATCCACCCCGTCCTCCACCTAGCGACAGTCTTGAATGCAACTTTTTCGGCGCCGCTGAACACGACACTGCGCTGAATATGCCCTGATGTAGGCCAAGTTATATAATGAGCGCGTACTACATTGATGCAAAAGGTCTTAAGAACCTTTTGCGATTAAACAAGGAACATAGACTGAGACTCAACACTCCCCACGGCTCACGGTTTCCAATCGTGCGCATTTGCCGCGGCTTGACCAGCAAAGGCGAATACTATGACGGTCACTAATTACGTGATCCCCCACAGTGGGTTTGGCATATCTCGGCGTCTTATGGTTAACGCTGTTGATCCGGAGACGTTCCTGCAGCTCCTGTCCTTAGCAGAAAATGATCGCCTTGACGTCACCCTGTGTGGTCACTCGAAATCCGGCTTCCGCGTCCGATACGGCGAAGACATCGTCGGCATCATCCCCCCCGCTCAATCCGCCGAATATACGGAACTGGACTCGATCATTGGCGCGGGATTAACCCCACAAGCCACCGCAGAAATCGTACTTCGCGAAGATACCGCGGAGGAAACCATCCCGGAATTCGTGGTTCTCCTTCCTGAGCCAGGCCTGTGCGTCCCCCACAATATCCCTCCAGCGCAACGCTGGGGCATGCTCAACGGTGACCGCGCTCTGCACATCACTGAGTTTTCGACAACCACGTGTGCCTTGCCGAAACACCCAGCTCAACTCCTCGTGCGTTTGTCCAACAGTCGGCGTCTATTTCGCCGCGCCATCGAGGTCCACTTGGATGACGAACTCCTCGCCACCATTCCGCGCGATCAGGCAACGCACTTGAGCGATACCATCGCAGGATTCAAGCACGAGGGCCTTATCGCAATCGCCCGTGCCTATTTCACCCCGGATGCCGAGTCCCCGGCGCTTACTGTCTACACCGAAGAAGGAACACCAAACACTAATTTCGCGGTCGGGACCGCGAGTGTCATCGCCGCTGCCACAGGAGCGGTTGCCGCGACGGCTGCAGGTGCCAACAAAGCACACGCAGCAATAGCACCTGTCAGCGGTATTCAAGCTACGGGAGCCGCGCAAGCCACAGGTTCCGCTACTGCAAAGGGCGCACAAGCCCTCTCTCTTAATTCTGCTGGGGCTGCTGCGACAGCCGGAACTCAGATCAGCGTAGCTAGCACAGGACTCAAGCTAGCCTGTGCTGCGGGTGTCACGGCGATCATCGGTGGCACCACTACCTTCGTATCCTCGCTGTACTCACCTGATGCCAACAATGAACACGTCACCGGCTCAGCATTAGAGGGGTACATCACCTCGCTGCAAACCCCCGGTCCGGCCAAAAGTACGGAAACTAACAGCGTGCTTTTCACCGGTGCAGAGGTAGCCGAATCTTCAGCCACAGCCACCCGGCGCGAAAGCCTGAGTCATCCATCCGAACTGCGGTCACCAAAACGAACCACTTTCTCACATCCAGCAAAGGCAGCAGCGCCATCTGAACCGACAGATGTGACAGAGCCCGTTCAAAAGGTAGAGCTCGCAACATCTGAAGGAGCCACTTCCTCCCCAGGCAGTTCTCACCTGATTGACGCGACGCCGGAAGCAGAACCGACGACATCAGGCACAGCACGTCTGCGCCACGAACACCCCACAACCACCACAGTCATACCTAGCTCCGCGCCAGCCCCAACGACGGCACCTAGCCGGGTGCCTTATAGTATGCCTCCGGCTGAGCCAACCACGGCGTTAACTTCAGTGATATCGACGCCAAAGACCTCGGCTCAACCTGCCCCTTCCACGACCACCACTACTCAGGTGGGCCGGGATCGTTCGGCCCTAGGCGAAGACTCCCCTGTGACGATCACTGCAACGCCGACTACGACGAGAACCATACAATCGCCTGCACCCCCCACACCTAGGAACATCTATAATCCAGAGCCAACTCCCGAGCCTCCTTACGACCGCGACGACTGGGTCATCGTCATCATCGAATACGGCTAGCCTCCACACATAGCGCTTCCTCGCTGCATTTAGGCGGTTGCAGCTGCTTCACGTGTGCCCTTTCCAGCTTCCTCGCTGTTGGGTACTAAACTGTGAACAATGACTACGACACCCGGCCCTTCCAAGCTTGCCGCGCAGCCTAGCGCAGCAGGGACGCCGGCCGCGGCGTCACCAACCGCCAGCGCCCCTAAGCCGGGGCCCCGCCCGCACCAGGTTGCTGCAAAGCAGGTTGACGCAGAACGGATCAGCATAGAGCACAAAGCTGCCTCGACGCATAAGGGCGACCGCAAGGACAAGGCATCTGCTCGCGAGGAAGCCCGCGCCGCCTTCCCCTATGTGGCGCTAACCATCCAAACCACCGGCATCCACCCGACCACCGGGAGGCTGCTCACCGTGGATGCCCTCACCTTCAACGACGCCGGAGAAACCGGCCAAGAGTTCCACGCCGTCCTCAATCCCGGCGAAGATCCTGGCCCCCGGCACCTGCACGGATTGAGTGCTGAGGAAATCCAGGCGGGTCAGTCCTTTTCCATGTTGCTCAAGCCGCTGGATCGGCTCATCGATGGCCGCACGCTCATCGTCCACGACGCCCCCTACACCTGGGGTTTCATCGTCGCCGAGGCGCGCCGCGCGATGACTGCCGCCGCTCGTCAAAACCGTGCGCGCAATCGCAACCGCGGCAAAGGCCGGCGCCGTCGCTTCAAGGTGGGACACGTTCCCACCCCAGTAACCATCGTGGATACGCTTGCCACCGCTCGCCGCCAAAGCGTGTGGAGCACCGATATCCGCCTAGCGGCCGTCGCGCGGGATACCGGCCTTCCCGCGCCTGACCCCACGGCCAGCGTCGAACGTGCGCAGAAGCCGGAGAAGGAGACCTCCCGCGAAACAACCCGCCTGCTTGTGGATCTTTATCTCGCGCAAGCTTCAGGCCCACTGAGCAGCGCAGCACCGGATGATCTGCGAGCGGACCGTTTTGGGCTGCAGCGTTCCCACGTCCGCGTCGACGCTGCTGAAGCGCCCCGCCAGCATCACAACCCCGGCGCGTATGTGCCCGGCAAGGAGCTCATCCGCGGCATGGAGATCGTCGTGGCCCCGGAAATCACCGAGGACCCCGATACCATCATCGCCGCCCTAGCCCGGGAGGAGCTCAACTACTCTGAAAAGCTCACCCGAGAAACGTCCCTGGTGGTCTGCAACATCACCACCAACCTCGTGGGCAAGCCCATGCACGCTCACCGCAAGGACATCCCCCTGATGTCCGACGTTGCCTTCCTTGCCGCTCTCGAACGCATCGAGGAACCCACGGAGCCAGCGGAAGAATCCGGGTCTAAGTCAACGGGTAACTCGGGCGGACGCCACAGCAGCGGACAATCCAACCGCAATCGTTCCACGAACAAGAACCGCCGCCGCTCGCGCCGCAAGTCCTCCGGTACTCAGCACTCTGCCAAGCAGGGACACACGCAGAAGAAGCACCAGGGCTCTTCGTCCGACGGATCTGCGAGTGACAAGCCCACCCAGTCGGACTCCGACTCGAACAACCGGAACCGGGGCGGCAATAAAGGTCGCCGCCGTCGCCGGCGCGGTGGACGTGGCCGCCGCGGTAGCGGCAACCACCAGAAGCAGCAAAACTCGGGACACAACCGCTCACACAACACCGATAGCTAAGGTCCCCCGACTACTCTGGGGAACATGAATTTTAACTTCCGAAGCGCGTTTTCTTCTGCGCGCACTGCGGTCGCTACCACCGCTGCGGCGCTGGCCACCACCGCCTCGCGCGCCACGGGCCGCGGCGCGGGCGGCATGATTGGCGGACTCATCGCCAATGCCATCGACCCCACCATCATGCAGAACTTGGCCAAGCAGCGCCCGGCTGTCCTGGTCACCGGAACCAACGGCAAGTCCACGACCACGCGCATGCTGGCCGCCGCAGTGCGCGCCGAACACACCGTGGCCACCAACGATGGCGGCGACAACATGGATGCGGGAATCATCTCCGCGCTCTTGGCCGGCAAAGATGCGAGCCATCTAGTCCTTGAGGTAGACGAGCTTCACGTTCCCCACGTCGCGGATAATCTCAACCCCACCGCGCTGGTGCTGCTGAACCTTTCCCGCGACCAGCTGGACCGCGTGGGTGAGATCAACAAGATTGAGCGCGCCTTGCGCGGCGCCGTCGAGGCCCACCCGGACATGCTCGTCATCGCCAACTGCGATGACGTCCTTATGACCTCCGTAGCCTATGACGCGAAGAATGTCATCTGGGTTTCCGCGGGTGCTGGCTGGATGGGCGAATCCGTCACTTGTCCACGCACCGGGGGCCACATCGTGCGCGAGGGCGAGGACTGGCACGCGGTCAAGCCGCTTGCCGACGGCCGCGAATTCCGCCGCCCCACCCCCACCTGGGCAGTGACGGAGGACGGGCTGGTGAGCCCGGAGGGCGTCGATAAGCTGCGCCTTTCCCTCCCAGGCCGCGCGAACCGCGGCAATGCTGCCCAAGCCGTCGCCGCCGCGGTCGAAGCTTTCGGCGTGGACCGCCACAAGGCCATTGCCGCTGCGGAAGGCGTCGATGATGTGGCCGGACGCTACTCCACCATCACGCTAGGAAACCGCACCATCCGCCTGCTGCTGGCCAAGAACCCGGCCGGCTGGCAGGAGGCGCTGTCCATGGTGGACCGAGAGGCAGATGGCTTGGTCATCGCCGCCAATGGCCACGTCGCCGACGGTATTGATATGTCCTGGCTGTGGGACGTGCGCTTCGAAGACTTCGAAGGTATTCCCGTCAAGGCAACGGGTGAGCGCGGCACCGACCTCGCAGTGCGTTTGGTCTATGCAGATATCTCGCACGAGCTCATCGCAGACCCCCTCGCCGCTATTCAATCCTGCCCGGAAGGCCGCATCGAGGTCTTGGCCAACTACACCGCCTTCCGTGATCTGAAGAAGGCCCTCACCGCCGCAGCAGCAAAGGAGCACTCGAATGACTAGCCTGCAGATTGGCCTCATCCTCCCCGACATCCTGGGCACCTACGGAGATGACGGCAACGCCCTGGTCCTGCGCCAGCGCGCCCGCATGCGCGGCCACGAGGCAGAGATTGTGCCCATCAAGCTGGGTGAGCCAGTGCCGGATTCTCTCGACGTCTACACCCTGGGCGGCGGCGAGGACACCGCGCAGATTCTCGCCGCGGAGCACCTCATCGCTGACGGTGGCCTCACCCGCGCTGCCTCCGCTGGTCGCCCGATTCTGGCGATTTGCGCAGGCCTACAGGTGCTCGGCGAGTCCTTCCGTGCGTCCGGCCGCGTGGTGGATGGCGTGGGGCTTATCGACGCCACCACGGCTTCCATGACCGAGCGCGCTATCGGTGAGGTAGCCACCGAACCCACCAAGGCCGGCATCACCGCTGAGCTCACCGAGCCGCTCACCGGTTTTGAGAACCACATGGGTGCAACCATCCTGGGGCCTGCCGCCCAACCGCTGGGAACCCTCACGCGTGGAACCGGCAATGCGGATACCGCCGCCATTCTGGACCTCTCTGACAGGACCGTCCAGCGCGGTGCCGAGGGCGCGGTGCAGGGCAGCGTCATCGCCACCTACATGCACGGCCCCGTCTTGGCGCGCAACCCGCAGCTGGCGGACCTGCTGCTGGCCAAGGCCATGGGAGTCGCACTCAGCGAACTCGAGCCTTTGGACATCCCAGCCATTAATCAGCTGCGCACCGAGCGCTTTAACGCCTCGGAGCCGCCGCGCTCGCAGCGCTAGATATCAATAGAAGTAACTACCGGGCCTGACCCCCGTTTAGTGGACACGCTGGAACTGGTCCAGACTGGACCGAAGAAAGCAAAGACACTATACCGAAAAACACTTACTCCGATGAATTCAAAGCCGACGCGATCCGGCTCTACGAGACCACCGAGGGAGCCTCGTATTCCTCGATCTCGGAAGACCTCGGGATCACCCGCGGCACGCTGAAGACCTAGGTCCACAAGGCCCGTCGGGACCGAGGGTAGATCCCCTCGACGTCCCCCGCTGCGGTGACAACGACCCATCGCCCGCAGCAGGTGGCAATCGTCACGGTTATCTCTCTTTTTCAGATTCCTGCCCTCGAGATCAGAAAAAGACGGGGAGCTGTCATAGGTCAGTGAGCATCTGCTCCAGGTAGAGGCGGGCAGCCTCGGTGCCCAGGGCTTCCTCAAAGGCTGTCATGTCCTCCTGGCTCATCATCCCCGCTCATGCCACCCATTTCCCCGTGATCTATTCCACCCATCTCGTCCATGGTCCCCATGCCCCCGGAGTCGGTGACCGGCTGCTGGCCCCAGGCCTCGAGCATGGCGTTCATCCGGTCAATCTCCGGTCCCTGGGCGTCAATAAACCTCTGGGCAAACTCCACGACCTGGGCGGGGATACCCTCCTTGGCCAGGAGCATCTCACTCATCTCCACGGCCCGCTGGTGATGGGGGATCATCATCTGGGCAAACATGATGTCCGCGTCGTTGTGATCGGCGGAGATCTCCCCGTCCGCCTCAGTTGTCGCCTTGGTGGTCTCGGTCGTCTCAGCGGTAGTCGTCGTAGTGCTGGTGGCCGAGGTGGTGGCGTCGGTGTTGCCTGACTCGGTGGCCTCACCGCAGGCGGCCAGCGCCAGGGTGGAGGCTACGGCGAGAGCGGAAAGAACAAGGGTGCGCTTCGTGGTGGAGCCTTTCAGGGCCATATGGGGGCAGTGGAGAGAAGTGGTGGATCAGTGGACGGCGGTGGATGCCGGAGTAGGCGTGGTGTGTTCTTCCTTCGACTCGGCCGGAGCCAGGTGAGCCGGATCCAGATCAATGCGGCGCAACAGCTGGGCGTTCAGGGCCACCACGATGGTCGAGGCAGACATCAAGATCGCGCCCACGGCCGGGGACAGCACGAACCCGATCGAGGCGAGCACTCCGGCGGCCAACGGCACGGCGAGGATGTTGTAGCCAGAGGCCCAGATCAGGTTCTGGATCATCTTGCGGTAGCTGGCCTGGGACAGCTCAATCATCGACAGCACTGCCCGCGGGTCATCACTGGCTAGAACGACCCCGGCAGATTCCACGGCCACATCCGTGCCGGCACCGATGGCGATACCGACCTCCGCGCGGGTCAGAGCAGGGGCGTCATTAACACCGTCACCGACCATGGCCACGCTCAAACCCCGGTCCTGCAGCTGCGTGACCTTGGTGTCTTTGTCTTGGGGCAGGACCTCGGCGAAGACCTCATCAATGCCTAAGTCCTGACCGACGGCGTGGGCCACCTGCTGGGCGTCGCCGGTGATCATCGCGACCTTTACCCCGCGGTCCTGCAGGGCTTTCACGGCGGCGCGGGATTCGGGGCAGATCTTGTCCTCGACGGCCACCGCACCGATGATCTGACCGTCGCGGACAATATGGAGCACACCGGCCCCACGCCTGGTCCAGGCGCTGGTGGTGTCGGTGAGCTCGGCCGGGGTGGTGAGGTTGAACTCGCGCAGCATGTTCGGCCCGCCCACGAGGATCTCAGCGCCATCGACAGTGGCCCGGACCCCCGGCCGGAGGCGGCGCTGAAACCAGTTGCACGCATTTGCCGACGGGAGGCCTCGGGATGGGCGGCCGCGGCTGCCACGATGGCGCGGGCCACGGGGTGCTCGCTGTCGGCCTCCGCGGCGGCGGCCAGGGCCAGCAGCTCGCCCTCGGTGACGCCGACAGCTGCCGCGACACCGGTGACCGCGTGCGCACCCTCGGTCAGGGTGCCGGTTTTGTCGAAGAGCACCACGTCGATGGTGCGCATCCGCTCGAGCGCCATCCGGTCCTTGATGAGCACCCCGGATTTCGCGGCCCGCTCGCTGGAGATCGCAATGACCAGCGGAATCGCCAGGCCCAGGGCGTGCGGACAGGCGATGACCAGCACCGTGACCGTGCGCACCACGACATCGTCCGGGCTGCCGATGATGGTCCACACCACCGCGGTGATCAGAGCGGAGATCAGCGCGAACCAGAACAACAACGCCGCCGCCCGATCCGCCAGGGCCTGGGCCCGGGAGGAGGACTCCTGGGCGTCGGCAACCATACGTTGGATCCCGGCCAGGGCGGTGTCCCCGCCGGTAGCCTCCACCCGGATGCGGACGGTGTTGTCGGTGGCCACGGTACCGGCGACCACCTTGTCACCGGTGTCGCGGAAGACGGGACGGGATTCGCCGGTGATCATCGCCTCATCGAATTCGGCGGCTCCGTCGAGGATGGTTCCGTCGGCCGGAACCCGGGCACCGGCCCTCACCAGCACGACGTCGTCGACGACCAGCTCGGAGATGGCTACGGTGCGGGTGGTCCCGTCGATGACTTTCTCGGCCTCATCCGGCAGCAGGGCAGCCAGCGCGTCAAGCGCGGAGGACGCGGCCCCGAGAGCGCGCATCTCCAGCCAGTGGCCCAGCAGCATGATGGTCACCAGCAGGGCCAGCTCCCACCAGAAGTCCAGGTCAAAACCGCCCAGCCCCAGAGTGGTGACCCAGGAGGCGACAAACGCCACGGTGATGGCCATGGCGATCAGGAGCATCATCCCGGGTTGGCGGGATTTCAGTTCTTTCCATCCGCCCTTGAGGAAAGGCGTTCCGCCGTAGACGAAGATGATCGTGCCTAGCACCGGGGGGATCCAGGTGGATCCGGGGAATGCCTGGAGGTGGTAGCCGAGCAGGTGGGCGACCATGGGACTGAAAATAGCGACGGGAATGGACAGAATCAGCGACCACCAGAAGCGGTCCCGAAACATTGCGGTGCTGTGTCCGGCGTGTTCGCCGTGACCATGAACGTGGTGGTCTTCGTCCAGGGCGGAGTGCGGGTGATCGTGGGGCATCGCCTGGCCGTGGGTGTCGGCATCTGCGTGGTGTTCGTTGCTGGCATGATCCGGGTGGTGGGTGTGGTCTGTTTCCGGAGCGGGGTGATCACCCGAATGGTGGGGAGTGCTCATGACGTTCCTTTCGCTCAACCCGGTCGGGGTCGAGATGATGGGTAAAACTGATCAGGATAAGACGGTGTAGCCGGCCTCCTCGATGGCCCGGCGAACCAGCTCCGTAGGTACGACACCGGTGACCGTGACGGTGGAAACACCACCAGTAGCGAGATCAATCTGGACGTCGTCAACCTGGGGGAGAGCCTGAAGGGCCTGGGTCACGCTTTTCGCGCAGTGCCCGCAGGTCAGGCCGGTGACCTGGTAACTAGGGGAAGACCCTCCTGCTGACGAGTCGCTGGCGGCAGGGATGGAGGCGGTGTCGGCACGTGAGGCAGGTCCGCAACAGCTGCAGCCGTGGGAGGCCATCGGCAAGAGGCGGGGCGGGGAGGTGATCATGGGAAAGCTCCTTCGGTTCGGTGGGGTGCGGCGATGCCGCTCTCTAACATATACCCCCCTGGGGTATATTTTCAATGGGTGGAGGGCGCGGCACTCACGCGGGGCAGGGCGTGGTCACCGAGCAGCCTCCTCACTGTCGGGAGGGGACAGCGGGAGTCGGAGGGCAAACACCGCTCCGCGACCGGGTCCGGGGGAGGTGGCGGTGAGAGTGCCGCCGTGGACCTCGATCAATGCCTTGGAGATGGTCAGACCGATACCGGCCCCGCCGTCGTCCCGGCTGCGGGCGGCATCCCCCCGGTAGAAGCGTTCGAAGATGTGTCCGAGCTGGTCAGGTGGGATACCCTCGCCGTCATCGGCGACGTGGATGAGCGCGGTGGACGCCCCCTGTCGGTGGACGCTGATCCGGACCTGCCCGCCGGCCGGGGTGTGCCGTAGCGCGTTCGAAAGGAGATTGCTCATCACCTGGCCGAAGCGTTGCCGGTCCACGAGCACCCGGGCGGTGTCTGTAATGGTCTCGACCTGCAAATCGACGCCTTTGTCAGCATAAGCTTCCCCCGCGGCAGCAGCGGCGGTATGGAGCAGATCCCCGAGCCCTTCCTCCGCCAGGTCCAAATCGATCCGGTGTTCCTGGGCCCGGGAGACATCGTCGATGTCTTCCATCAACCGGGTCAGGCGGGTGAGTTGGTCAGCCATGATCGTGTGGGTGGCATTATTCCATTCCACGACCCCGTCCTGGAGACCATCGAGGTAGACCGTGAGCACCGATAAGGGGGTGCCCATTTCGTGGGCCAGATCAGAGAGCATCTGGCGGCGGACCTGTTCGGTGTGTTCCAGCCGGTCGGCCATGGTGTTGAAGGCATGCGCCAGGGTGGTGACCTCGGGGCCTGCTTTTCCGGCGGGTACGCGGATACGGGAGTTGCCGGCCGTCAGGCTGGTAGCGGCGCGGGTGAGATCCTGCAGGGGGGTGCGCAGACGACGCGATAACCATAGGCTGGCCAGCAGGGCGCTGATCAAGGCGGTGGGCAGGGCGACGGCCAGGGTGATCAGGTTGGCACCCCGGTAGGCCTGCTCGGCATGGACCAGCTCCAGCGAGGGGTCCTCTCGGCCGGTCATCAACATATGGTCATGGAAGAGGGTCGGGCCCACCATCGTAGCTACGGCCGCGGCCACCAGCAGGCTAATCACCACGACCAACACCTGTGCTGCCAGGAAGCGGAAGGTCAGGCCGGGTCGGTGATTCATGGCTGCCCCACCCGGTAGCCCACGCCACGCACGGTGTCGATAAACCCCCGGCCCTGGGCGTCGGTGCCGAGCTTGCGACGCAAGTTTCCGATGTGGACATCGACGATGCGTTCATCACCGACCCAGGTGGTGTCCCAGACCTCGGTGACCAGGTCGTGGCGGGTCAGCACCTGGCCGGGGCGCAGGGCCAGGGCAACCAGCAGCTCGAACTCCGTGCGGGTGAGCTCCACGGTCGTCTCCCCCACCCGTACCTCATGGGCGACGGGGTCAAGGATGAGGTCACCAACGATCAAGGGAGTGGTCACCTGCGGTGGGGTGGTGCTGGTACGCGGGCGGCGCAGCACCGCATGCACCCGGGTCACCAGTTCCCGGATGCTAAAAGGTTTGGTGATGTAGTCATCCGCCCCCAGGGTCAAACCGCTGATCTTGTCGTCCTCGCTGCCACGCGCGGTGAGCATGAGGATGTAGCAGTCCGAGAAGGTGCGGATGCGTCGGCACACCTCCAGGCCGTCGAGTTCGGGCAGCCCCAGATCCAACACCACAACATCGGGGGAAAAGCGACGGGTCTCGTCCACGGCCTGAGTGCCGGTGTGCGCCTGGCGAGTATCGAAGCCGGCCCGGATAAGGTAGGAGGCCACCATCTGAGCCAGGGGTTGTTCATCATCGACGACCAGCACCCGCCCCGGGGGCGTGGCGGTGGTCGGTGTGTGGTCAGCCATAGACCCCAGTATCGCTCCGGCCAGGGGGGAATACCATCCTCGCTCAGTGCCCGGCGGGGAATCTTCATCAAATCTTCAAACATAACCCTTCGACCGCCGTCACCCCTGTGCCCCACCCCGGGCCGGCGGCATCGCCTCCCCTGGTCGGTTCAGCAGGCGCCACCAGGGATTTCACTGCAAGCACCGCATACCCGGGGCGGGTAGAAGGACATCGCCCACGACTGTGGGGTGGAGCCCCGGTGGTGACCCAGCTCACCGAATTCACCCTCTTTTCGCCCTGCTATAAGGCTGTGAGCAGGGTTTTTGATTTCTAGTCCGTCAGGCACCCGTGCTAGATAAAGGTATGGCATCGACCTTGAGGCGGTGTCTTCTCATGGTCTTACCACGATCCAAGGAGATTGACGTGAAACGAGCAGCGATTGCAGTCGCCGCCCTTGCTCTCGCCCTCACGGGGTGTTCGGCCGCCGACCCGGAACCCACCGCCGACGGGACGGTGTCCCAGGATACATTCCTGACTACCCATGGCCTGGCCGCCATGGACGCGGTGGAGATTATTGATCACCTCGACCGGCAGAAGGTCACTGAGCGTCCCACGGATCTGATCGCCTCAGTGCATCCCGATGAACTGCTGCTCTCGAGCGATGACCAGGAAGTCGTGGTCGATCTTCCCGACAATCAGACGTATGTCTCGATCGCACCCTATCTCACCTCCACCCACGACTGCTTCTACCACAGCCTCACGACCTGCCTGGGGGAACTCAACAATGAGGATATCCAGGTCACGATCACCGATGAGGCGACCGGTGAGGTCCTGGTGGACGAGGCAACAACCACCTTCGACAACGGGTTTATTGGCTTCTGGCTTCCCGATGATGCCACCGGCCTGATTGAGGTCAGCTACCAGGGGCGTACCGGCACAACGGAGTTTTCCACCGCCGACGACGGTGCCACCTGTGTCACAGACCTGCGCCTGACGTGATGGCTCAGCCGGGTCCTCACCTGCGCCTGTCTCCCGTATCACTGAAATCTAACACCAAGGAAGGTTAAATCATGATAAACGGATTTTCCCGACGACAGTTTCTGCTCGGTGGGCTCGTCCTCGCCGGCACCGGGGCCGTGGCCGCCTGCACCAGCGACCCTGGGCCCGCTGCCTCGGCACCAGGTTCCTCCCTTCGCCCCACTCCTACCCCCACTGCGCTCGGTGAGCCGACGGTGCGCCGGACACTGACCGCCCGGCCCCTTTCTCTGGATATCGGCGGTATCGAAGCCAAGACGTGGGGATACGTCTCTGACACCGGGGATGCGGCCATTGAGGCCACCGCCGGCGACGTCCTCCAGGTCGATATCACCAATGAACTGCCTGAGAGCACCTCCATCCACTGGCATGGCATCGCACTCCACAACGCAGCCGACGGTGTACCCGGCATGACCCAGGACCCCATTGAACCTGGCGAGTCTTTCTCCTATGTTTTTGAAGTCCCCCACGGTGGCACCTACTTCTACCATTCCCACTCCGGCCTGCAGCTTGATCGAGGCCTCCACGCCCCACTGATCGTCCGTGACCCGCAAGACGCTGAGGACCAGGACGTCGAGTGGACCATCGTGCTCGACGACTGGGTCGATGGCATTCAGGGCACTCCCGACGATGAGCTCGACAAGCTCACCGGAATGGGTTCGGGCGACCATAACGGGAAGAAGGGGATGGGAGGCCACGGCCATATGATGCACGGCACCCCGGACCGGGTACTGGGCGGGGATGCCGGCGATGTGATGTATCCGCACTACCTCATCAACGGACGTATCCCCCGTGCTCACCGGACCTTCGAGGCTCGCCCGGGCGACAAGGCCCGCCTGCGGTTTATCAACTCCGGCGGTGACACCATCTTCAAGGTGGCCCTCGGTGGTCACCGCATGACCGTCACCCACACCGACGGCTTCCCCGTCCAGCCCCGGGAGACCGAATCGATCTACCTGTCGATGGGCGAGCGTGTCGACGTCGAGGTCATGCTCGGCGACGGCATCTTCCCGCTCACGGCTTTGGCGGTAGGTAAGGACGACCGCGCCTTCGCCGTCATCCGCACCGCCGGCGGCCAGGCCCCCCACCCCGATGTCGACTTCCCCGAGTTGTCGTCCACCGGACTGCTTCTGTCCTCCCTGAAGCCAGCAGACCGTGCACTCCTGCCCGAGGACACACCAGACCGAGAAGTCAGCATCGACCTGGGCGGGCAGATGATGCCTTATGAATGGAGCATTCTCACCGACGGCCAATCCTCCTCCGCGACCGTGCAGGAGGGCCAGCGCCTGCGGATGGTCATGCGCAACAGGACCATGATGCCCCATCCCATGCACATCCACGGCCACACGTGGGCGCTGCCCGGCAGCGGCGGGCTACGCAAGGACACCGTCCTTCTCCGCCACGGTGAAACCGTGATCGCCGACCTAATCGCTGACAACCCCGGTGAGTGGGCATTTCACTGCCATAACGCCTATCACATGGAAACCGGGATGTTCAGCTCGCTTCGCTACGAGTAACCCCTACAGCAGGGTTGAGTGCCGAGGTGGGGTGCCCCCGAGTAGTGGACACGGCGTTAGTGTCAGGGTTGAGCAATGTGTGCTAGGAGTCGACGGGATTGAAGTATGCGTCAGCGCGCACGGCAGCAAGTTCAATGATGCGGTCGTAGCGCTTGTTAAAGCCGGTGGTTTCAGTATCAATGAAGGCAAAGACAGGCTTGCCCGGCATGCGAGGGGTGTAGCGGTTGAGGAGGTTTTCTAAAAAGCCTATGGCCCCAAGCCTAGGGGCCCATACCGACATGCCGGCCTAAACGCTATCGAACACTGCAACCAACGTGAATTTCTGTGGATACCCACACTGGCGCCGTGCGGGTTGTCCACAGGGTGAGTGTGGATCGCAGTTGTTTTTCCACAACCGAAATCCCCATGAGTCCTACCGATATGGAAGCTCTGGAGAGAAAGTTCAACGGTTAATTCTCTATTTTCTGAAGCGCCGGTTTAAACCGTTAGGCGGCCGCTCAACGCACGCGAAAGCGTCAGCTCATCGACAAACTCAAGGTCGCCACCCAGCGGCATGCCGGAGGCTAGGCGCGTGATCTTCAGTCCCGGGAAGTCTCGTAGCAGGCGCACGAGGTAGGCCGCGGTGGCCTCGCCCTCGGTGTTGGGATCGGTAGCGAGGATGACCTCGGTGATGTCCGGGGAGTCGTCGTAAAGCGGCTTCTCCGGGGTGGAGTCCGCGAGCTCTCGGTCCGGTAGCACGCCGCCGAGGCGCTGGAGTAGTTGCGAGATGTTGAGGTCCTTCGGGCCCACGTTCGCCAGCGGGTCGAGCGCGCCGCCCAGCACATGGTAGCGGCCATCGTATTCGCCGGTGCGCTCGATAACCTGGATGTCCTTGGGCTCTTCCACCACGCAGATGGTGGAAGCATCGCGCTGCGAATTGATGCAAATGCGGCAGACTTCCTCGCGGGAAATATTGCAGCAGATGCGGCAGAAGGTCACCCCATCACGCACTGCTCCCAGCGCCTTCTGGAGGCGGTCAATCTCCTCTGGATCTTGATGCAGTACGTGGAAGGCGATGCGTTGCGCTGACTTCGGGCCAATACCCGGCAGGCGCGAGAACTCATCGATGAGATCCTGCAGAGGTCCTTCAAACACGCAATGCTCCCCTCACTCAACAATCCCCTAGACCTCGACGGTCGGAGACACAACTAAAGGCCGCGCCGCCCTCCGCAAGAGGGCAACAACGGCCTTTAAGTCTAACGCGCGGCTTACTGGTTACCGCCGAAGACATCCTGGATGGACGGACCATCGTAGTTCTGCTGGGACTGCCCCATGCCCTGGGACAGCGGGCCAATCTTTTCTTGGGCCAGGCGGCCAGCAGCAGCGTGGGCCTCCTTGAAGGCGCCAACGATGAGGTCCTGAAGGGTATCGATATCCTCCGGGTCGACGACGGACTTATCAATGGAAACGCTCTGCAGCTCAGCGCCACCGGTCATGGTGACCTTCACCAGGCCATTGCCAGCGCTCCCCTCAACGGTGGCGGCCAGGATTTCCTTCTGAGCCTTCTCCAGCTCAGCCTGGACGCGGGCGGCCTGCGCCAGGATCTCGTTCATATCATTTGCCTGCTGCATCGGATCGTTCTCAGTCATGCTAAAAGTCCTTTCGTGCGGTTATTTTCACTACGCGCCAAGTGTACAGATGCCAAACTAGAGCCGCCGCGCTCCCAACTCCTGTGCGAGGAGCTCCATCGCGACTTCCGTGGCATTGCGGTGGTCCATCTCGCCGGCATTCTGCGCGGCCTCCATCATCTCGCGTTCCTCATCCGCGCGGGTGTATTCCGGCTGCGGGGCGGGAGCTTGTTGAGGTGCAGGCTGTTGCGGCGCGGCAGGTGCTTGGCCTGCGTTTTCCGGCGCCCCACCCATCCCTGTCGGCGGACCGTAGTCCTCCGGTGGTGCTTCGAACTCACCCTCGTCCGGGCCCGGTTCCGGCGGCAGCGGAACGCCGTTGCCAAACTTGGGAACCTTGGAAAACTCTTCATCCCGCTGGGCCGCTACTTGGCTCGCTTGCGCGATGCGTGATCGCCATTGGCTGCCACGGGCCTCCCTCTTTGGGGGCACTGCTGCCCCGCGCGGGGCAGTCTCCGGTCGCGTGCCTGCCTCCTCGCGCGCACCGTACTGAGATTGGGGCTGATCCGCCGTCATTTCAGACGACGGCCCCTGCTGCCCGATCCGACGCGGCGCGCCCCACGGGTCATCACTAGCGTCGCCGCGTTCCTTCGTCTCGGGTTCGCTGGTCTTGTCGACCTCTTCAGATGCTGTTGCGGCTGGGGAAGCTGGCGCAGTTTCGGAAGAGTGCGAATCAGTAGCGTTGTCCGGAGTCTCTGGACTCTCTGCCTCCTCGTCGGGCTCAGCGGCCTCACGTGGCGGTTGGTTGGGGTTCCACTGGGTACGCTGAACTGGCTCAGTCACCGTGAATCCGTGGGCCTTCGGGTCGGTGCCGATGACACACGTGACCTTCAGGGTGCGGTTGAGCTCCTCCTGAAGGACGGTCACGATGACCTCGTTGGTGCCTGGAGAATTGATGCGTTCCGCCAGCGCACCGGTGGTGTGCCCAAGAACCAAGGTGTCATCACGCACGCCGAGGACACGGGCTTCGGCGAGCATGATTTCAGCGACCTTGTTGCGACGGCCAATGGTGGCGCGCAAGTCCGACCACCGCCCGCGAATCTCCGCGGCTGGGTCGTGGGGCTGCTCAGGCTCAGGCTGCTGTTCTTGTTGTTCCGTCTGCTCCTGTTGCTGCTGTTCGTGCTGTTCCTGGTGCTGGCGCTCCGGCTGCTCTTGGCGCTGTTTAGTCTGCTCTGGCTGCGGCTCAGGTTGCGCCTCCGGCTGTGCAGGATGCTCTGTCACTTGGGGCTGCGAGTCCTCGGGGGCTGGGGTCTGCTGCGCCTGCTGGGCTGCTTCTTGAGGCTTTTCGGCCTGCTGTGGTTGCTGTTGCTGGGCCTCCTGCTTTGCTGCCTGGCGGCTGCGGCGCTGCGCGATGATGGCCGCAGCGGCAGCCGCGGGATCCTGGGCGCTGGCGACCGCAGATTGCTGGCGCTGTGCAGGCGCGGTGGGCTGCCCTGCGGGTGCCGAAGGCTGCACGCCCGTTGCCGCTGACGCGGCATTGGGCAGCTGACCGGAGGCTGCCGCTGCAGGCGCCGAGCCAACGATGAGGTGCGCGCACAGAATTTCTAGAAGTAGTCGTGGGGACGTCGCGCCCCGCAGGGAGGACACGCGCTCGTTGACGGTTTCCGCCAGGTAGGCCAGCTGCGGGCCAGAGAAACGCTGCGCCTGGGCGGTAAGGACCTCCCCGCGGTCAGTCGGCGCAGAGACCAAACCTTCCTCGAGGGCGGAGGGGACGGCCTGCAGGATCATCAGATCCCGCAGACGATCCAATAGGTCAATGGCAAAGCGGCGAGGATCGTGGCCCGCCTCAATGACATCGTCGACAAGCCGGAAGAGCCCAGCCTTATCCTGGTTCGCCAGGGATTCAACCGTGTTATCCAGCAGGCCCTCGTCCGTGACACCCAGAAGCGGACGGGCCACATCGTAGGTCAAGCCATCGGGACCCGCGCCTGCCAACAGCTGGTCCAGGATGGACAAGGTATCGCGCGGCGAACCCCCGCCGGCCTGGATGACCATGGGGTACACGGTGTCATCCACGTGGACGTTCTCCGAGGCCACGGTGCGCTCCAACAGCCCCTTCATCGCCGGTGGAGTTAGCAGGCGGAAGGGATAGTGGTGGGTACGCGAGCGGATGGTGCCGATGATCTTTTCCGGCTCCGTCGTGGCGAAGATGAAGATCACGTGCTCCGGCGGCTCCTCCACCACCTTGAGCAAAGCATTCGCGCCCGAGGCAGAAATCATGTGGGCCTCATCGATGATGAAGATGCGGTAGCGCGACTCCGCCGGCGCGTAGTAGGCGCGGTCACGCAACTCACGCATGTCCTCGACACCATTGTGAGAGGCGGCGTCGAGCTCCGTGACATCCAAGTTACCCGGCCCGCCAGGGGCCAGCGAGACGCAGGAATCGCACACCCCGCACGGCGCGGAGGTGGGGCCCTGTTCGCAGTTCAGCGAGCGGGCCATGATGCGCGCAGACGACGTCTTTCCGCAGCCACGCGGGCCGGAAAAGAGGTAGGCATGGTTAATGCGCCCCGCATCAAGGGCGGCGGACAAGGGCGTGGTGACCTGCTCTTGGCCTACCACTTCCGCGAACGTTGCTGGACGATATTTCCGGTAAAGAGCCACGGTTAGTCAGTCTAGCGCCTCGCCCCGACACGTCACTCCGAGCGCTGCCAATCCAGTAGATCGATGCCTTGCTCCGCCACCGCCTGCTGCAGCGCCGGCACGCCTTCCTCGACGGCATAGGCATACTCGGCGTCGCTCAGCATGAGCAACTGGCACACCAACGTCAGGCGGCCCTCTTCCGCCACCTGCGGGGTCTGGCCGCCCCACAGGTACGGGGCGATGAGCATGCCGTGGCGCACACTTAAGTGCGCAAAGCGCTCATCGCTTTCGGCGAAGAGCTTGGGCAAGAGCAAACCAGGTTGCGCGGGCAACAAGCCTGCAGACTCTGTAAGTAAAGCCGCCGCCGCGCTCACCGCGGCCGCCACCTCCGCCTGCCCGGCGCGGGCAACGGTGAGGAGCTCGCAGCGTACGTCGATACCTTGCTCGGCGTGCGCCAAGCCGGTATCGACGTCGGCGAAGCCACAAGTGACCGCAAGGGACTGCTCACCCTCCAGCGAAGCTAAGCCCAAGCGCTGCCCCTCGACACTCTTAAATTCAAGGTCAGCCGGGATGATCTGGTCGAGCCAGAAGGCCGTCTCGTCAGAGTTGATTGCCTTATGCCCCCAGCTTCTCCAGTGCGGCGAGCAGCACACAGGTGGCCACGCCATCCATTGCTGCCTCAACCTCTTCCTGCGGCGGCAGGGACGGGGCCAAGCGAATGTTGTGGTCCTTGGCATCCTCACCGTACGGGAAGGCAGAGCCAGCCTGGGTCAGGAGAATGCCGGCGTCACGGGCCAGCTCCCACACGCGGGTCGCGGTGCCCTCCATCACGTTCAGAGAGATGAAGTAACCACCCTTGGGGTGGGTCCAGTCCGCGATCTCATGGTGGGTGAGGTTCTTATCCAGGATGCGGAGTACCGCCTCGAACTTCGGCGCCAGCAGCGCAGCGTGGCGGCGCATGATTGCGCGCACGCCCTCCGCCGAACCGAAGAACTCGTAGTGCGCAAGCTGGTTGATCTTGTTCGGGCCGATGCCGCGGATACCGGCGTGCTCCAGGTACCACTCGAGGTTGTCTTCGGAGGAACCGAAGAAGCTCACGCCGGAACCGGCGAAGGTGATCTTCGACGACGAAGACATAGCCCAGAAGCGGTCCGGGTTGCCTTCTTGTTCCGCAATGTCCAGAATCGGCAGAATTTCCGGGAAATCCTCGGTCAACGTGTGCACGGCATAAGCGTTATCCCACACGATGCGGAAGTCCGGTGCGCCGGTCTCCATCGCTGCAAGGCGGCGGGTCTTCTCTTCAGAGATAACAGCGCCCGAGGGGTTGGAGAACATCGGCACAACCCACATGCCCTTGACCTGCGGGTCCTTAACCAGTTCCTCCACTGCTTCAATATCCGGGCCATCTTCTTCCATCGGCACCGTAACCAGCTCGAAGCCGAAGGACTCCGTGATGGCAAAGTGGCGGTCATAGCCTGGGGTAGGGCAGATCCACTTGATGGTCTCTTCCTTGGACCACGGCTTCTCAGAGCTGTTAGTACCGAAGGTGTAGGCCCACAGGATGAGGTCATACATGATGTTCAGGGAGGAAGAATCCGCCGCGATGAGGAGCTCCGGATCCATGTTGGTGAGCTTGCCCCACAGATCACGCAGCTCTTTGATGCCCTTCTGGTTGCCGTAGTTGCGCAGGTCATTGCCTGCGGCGTCAGTGTAGTGACCGCGGCCCGGCAGGACGAGCAGATCATTGGACAGATCAAGCTGGGCCTTGGACGGCTTTCCTCGGGTCAAGTCAAGATCCAAACCCTCAGCCTTGAGGGCCTCGTAGTCCTTGCGTACCTGCGCGGCAAGCTCAGTAAGCTCGGACTTTTCAAGATTAAGAAGAGACATCCGTCTTCCTTCCGGGACGTAGTGCGGACATATGGCAACCATACTAACGCCCCGTTACATCCCCCGTGTTAAAGCACACAAAATAAAAGGGGACCCCGCGCACCCGCCAGAGCCTCCTGACCCTTGCTGCATTCCTGCCCTGGGGGAGTTCAGAGGATGGACGCCACGCGGAATCCTGCGGTCTAGCCTAGCGCGCCTTGCTTGTCGACGCCAAACCGCTCCCCCACCGCCCGGCTCCCGCCCCGCTTCCAAGCGCACTTCTTACCTCGCGCCCCTAAATCCTCAAGTTCTTCGCGCTGACCTGGCGATTTTGCTTCATTAGGGGGCTCATGTAATGTTTTCCAGCGGAGGATTCGACTAGCGGCCTATGTCACACGCCTGGAACGCGTGCGGGAGTCACATCCCTCAGGGGTTCAAATCCCCTATCCTCCGCCACTGGGAAATCCCGGGCTTCACAGCATCACGCTAAGAGGTCCGGGATTTCTCTCATTTAGCACTGCGGACCCTCCAGCCGTGCAATCCAACTCAAACGCTGTTAATCGAACTCGGGAGCCTCGTAGCCGTCTTCCTTGAGCCACTCCACGTGTGGCGGGGTGTTCATGCCCCACTCGGTGCGGACAAGCAGGAAGGCCTCTTTCACCTCGGCCTCGCCATAGCCGCCATCGCGCAGGTACTGGCGGAAACCGTTGGGCCCCGGTTCTTTGATCCACAGCCACACGTAGTCATCCAGTGTGCTATCCCCCAGGATGTCTTCCATGCCCGCCGGTAGCAGCTCGCGCCCGGCGCGCACGCGCTTTTCTAGGTCTTCTTCAAAGAAGTCATAGAGGTAATCCAGGCCGTCTTCCAGATGGGCGTACTCAAAGGCTTCCATGCTGCTCCGTTCTACACCGTTCCATCCCAGACAAAGGGCTCCCGCGAAAGCTTATCGGGGATAAAGCGTTCGAGGAGGTCCGCGGCGGTATTAATCCCTTCGGCGTCATATCCCAGCGAGCGGGAGAGCAGGCGGATCACATCGCTTAGTTCTCGCCCCGGCTCCGCGAGTAACTGGCGGAGAGTTACTGCCCCATCGCGCTTGGACAGGCGGACGTTGTCCGAATTCAGCACGAGCGGGACATGAACGAACTCCGGCTCCGGATAGCCCAGCTTGTGCGCCAAGTAGGCCTGACGCGGGGCGGAAGACAGCAAGTCATCGCCGCGCACGATCTGATCGACGCCTTGGAAGGCATCGTCAACGACAACTGCCAAGTTATAGGCCCAATCCATACCCTGGCTCGGATCCACCGGGGGCTGGCCGCCACGGCGCAAGATGAAGTCATCCACCTCCCCGGTGTACTCGCCGGCGAAGGCGTCGTGGATGGTGAACGAGGTGACATCGGTACGCAGGCGTATGGCGGGCACGCGGTTCTGGGCGGCGAGTTCGGCGCGTTTGGCCTCGCGCTCGTCCTCGCTGAGATCGCGGCACGTTCCCGGATACTGCCCGGGGATGGCATGCGGAGCGCGGGAGGCTTCCTGAATATCTTTGCGCGAGCAGTAGCACTCAAAGGTAGGAAGCTGCGCCAGCGCCGCCTCATAAGCCGCATAGCGATCCTGCTGGTAGATGACTTCCCCGTCCCAGTCCAGGCCGAGCGCGGCGAGGTCCTCCAGCTGGCGCTGTGCCGACTCCCGGGAGGAGCGCTGCGTGTCAATGTCTTCCACGCGCACAAGGAAGCGGCGCCCACTGCTTCGGGCGTATAGCCACGCCAGCAACGCCGTGCGCAGGTTACCCAGATGCAGATCTCCGGACGGGCTCGGGGCATAGCGCCCAGCGGGGCTGAGAAAATCCATGGCAACCAGTCTACGAGGAGTCCCGCGCGCGTCGGGGTCCTCTACTAGAATCTCCCCCATGGCTTCTGATGCGACGTATCCCCTGCTTGATTCTGCCGACGCCGAGAAGATGCTCGCCTTCGCGCGGGCCCAGGCGCCGGGGGTTTCTCTTCCCACCGATGAATCCGCCCACATTGATGAGCAGATCAACCGAGTACTCGCAGATGACAGGTTCTTGGGCAGCGTGGAGGACGCCGTCCCCGCCGCCCAGTACCTGGAAGCCCGCGAAACCCTTCGCGTGGCTGCCGGCACCATCGAGAACATCGACGATTCTCTCACTATTGCCTCACTGGGCGCGCTGACCGGACAGCCTGCGCTCGTGGCTACCGGCTATACCCGCGTGGCCCGCGCATGGCTGGATAACGACAACACTGAAGCAGCAGAGAAATTCGCAGCCAAGGCCGCTGCAGCTGGCGACGACACGGCGTTGAATGAGATTGCCGCAGCGCGCACCGCGGCCAGCCAAAAAGACTTCTCTGAATCCGCCCCAGCCAGCGCGGAGGTGTCCTCCGGCTCCGCCAGCAACACCTCAAGCACCGACAGCAATGTATCACTGGCCGTGCTCCAAGAGCGCCTAGAATCCGCCAAGAGCGGTGAAGCCAGTGAAGTGAAAGGACACGCTGCTGAATTCGTGGCTATCAACGACGCCGTCACTGGAGGAGATTTCGACGGCGCAGGGGCCACGATGGGTGACATCCTCCGCACCATCCTCGAGTCCGCCGTGGGCGCGCTGTGGGCATCTAATTCTGCCGCCGACTGCGAGCGCGTGGCTACGCAATCTTTCACCATCCTCTCCAACGCACGGGCGGACGAGGAGTACCAACAGCTCCCCGCAGTGATGCTGGCCCGCTTCTATAGCGATGCTGCTCAGCACTCTTCTTCAGACGTGGAGCAGCGCGTGGCCTGCTTTGCTGCTGCTGCCCGCGAGTTCCAACGCTGCGGAGACCTCGATGGCGAGCTCCATGCTTTGCTCAAGACCGTGGCCCTCGATGTTCGCCACAGCGATCCGGAGGAGGCCTATGACATCCTGGCCTCGCGCTACGTGGATTCGCTGAAGCTCGAGAGTCTTCCCGTATCCGCCAAGTGGACCGTCCTGTATTCCGAAAGCCTCCGCTTGCAGGCGCAGGACATGTTTAAATCCACCCAGGTTTTGCTCGACTTCTTGGACCGGCACCCTGTCGCCGAAGCCACGACGCCGTCGGAGCACAACGCCCTTGCAGAGGTCGCCGAACTTTTAGGTGATCGCTACTCTTCCGCCGACGCAACAGACCGCGCGCGCAAGATGTACCACATTGCGTTCAACCTCTTTGCCAAGGCCAATAATGTGCGCGCTCTCGAGGAGCTGCGCAAGAAGGCCTAAGCCCCGCGGTGCACGGGGCCTAGGCTTGTCACGCTTGGCCGCCGAACCACTGCCGGTTCGCCGGCAGCCACAGCAACACAATGACCACCGCCGATGCGATGGACGCGGGCATGACCGAACTCGCCGGAATGAGCAGCACCACGATGGCGCTGATAACGGTCAGCGCAATCCGCGCGGACTGCTGCGCGTGCAGCACATAGGTGGTAAGGGCACACACCAAGAGGACCAGTACGGCAAGTAACACGCCGAGCTCGGTGGAGAGCTGGTCCGTGCGGCTTACCGCCGCCGGGCTGTTCTCAAAGGCGATGAGCCGACAGATGTTGTATACCGCGTAGCTCGTGATGAAGACCTCCAGTACCGCTGCAATCTTCAACGGCCACGGTGCCCATTGCGCCTTCATATCGGCGGCACGGCGGGTCTGACGGACAGAATCGGTGACTGCACCGTAGCGATAGTCCGGTGCGGGCGCGGCAGGCGAGCCTGTCTGTGGGGTTCCTGGAGGTTGTGGGCTACCGAAAGTCATGACACATCCTGTGCAAAGACGCCGCGTTGGCTCAGCAACCAGCGAATGGGATCCAGAACGCGGTAGGGCGCAATGCCGCTGCGGGCTAGCTGTCGGCCCGTCGGGGCCTCACCCAACGCGGAGACCACGAAGAAGCTACCGCCGCGCGGAGCTGCCGAATAGATCTTGTTGATGAGGTCATTAGCACCCAAGAAGCGCAACAGCGATTCGGCTTCAAGGTGGACCATCCAGCGGTCCGAATCGCGGAAGTTCCACCCGGTATCCCGGCGGAAAGCGGAGCCGCGGTTGGCCATGAGCTTCTTCCAGCGCACGTCATCCACCTGCTCAAGTTTCTGCACCGTGTCGAACTTCGAGATGGTCACGGCCAGTGGCGGCGGGGTATCCGTATCGAGCAGCGCCAGCAGGTTGTCCAGAACCCGCAGGGAATCCGCACCGAGCTCACCAATATTGGGAATCAGACCGTGGATAAAGTCCTGAATCTGCTGCACACGCAGCGGGTCAAAGAGGAAAATCACCAAATCCGCGTGGGAGAAGAAAGCGAGGTTCTCGCGGTCGGCTTCGCTCTCCGGAGGATTCTCCAAGTCCTCACCCGCCACGTCACGGAAGACCAGGTAGTTCATGCGCTCGTGTCCCTGTTCATCAGGCCACTTACCGAGCTCAAAAATCAGTGGGTCGCGCTGGTAGGCGTCGGTAGCCACCGCACTTGGCGTGGGGTCCATGGCACGCATCTCCTCAAAGAGCGGCTTCTCATAAACCTCGGCGTAGCGCTCGCGCGTGGATTCATCCGCCGCTTGGACGGAGCGGTTGTGCTTGTGCGCCAGCTGCTTGAGCTGCTTGATCATGACCGCGGTGTAGAGCGACTTACCGGAGTTACGCGCGCCGGCCATGGCCACGCAATGTGTCACGGCGTCGGTCCATCCCTGCGGCAGCTCCCGGTTGGTGTACGGGCTTACCGTCACACCATCCTCGAGCGGTTTAAAGGTCCACGGGCAACGTGCCTGGCTCATTAGTTCCTCTCTTTCAGCATGGCAGTGACGCGGTCAGTCAATTCCGAAAGCTCCGTGTTCGCGCCGGATTCGAGCTGCTTGACGACGTCCTCGTCGATCACTGCATGGGCCACATGAGCCGGGGTTCCGTTAATTCGCGCGAGCTCCAGCTCCTGGCGTCCGATGGCGCTCGTGATGAGCACGACGGTGGGCACCTGGGTTTCCAGCATGGAAGCCACGGGAGAATCGGTGACGTAGATGACCAGCGAGGACGTAGAGGTGAGAGTCGGCAAGCGCCACGGCCGCTGGCCTACGCGCTCCGCTCCACTATCAATGACGCCCGCGATGAAACGGGTCAGCTCATCCACCTTATGGGTCTCGATGCTGTCCTGCCCATCAGTGGCGCGGAAATGCCGGAAAGCATCGGAGAGCGCATCGATATATTTGGCGGTCGCCTCGACGATCTTCGGTGTGACATTGATCTGCATGGAGGCGGAACCATCGACGACCACGGTGACATTATCAAGGCCTGCGACATCCAGCTCCGCGCGGCGCATCTTGGAGCGCACTTCGCGGGCGGAATCGGTGATTCCGGCGCCTTCGGTCGTGCCGAATGCTTCTAAGCGGTAGCTGCCGGATTCCGGGGTGACCTCGGCGAGGCGTTCGGCGGAGTCCTCGGCGGCGTCGATAAGCACGCGTGGGAACGTCACCGAATCACTCGCGTTGCTCACCGTCAGGCGGACCTCGCTGCGCAGGCCGAAGGTCCCATTCCGTTTCGGGCGCACGACGATGGTGGCGCGCTCGGGCAGGGAGTGCACCATGATGGAGAGGTCGTGGACGCGCACGGCATCAACGCCTTCTCCTAAAATCGCCAGCTCCATCGACGCGCCGCCGGTTCCCATCTCGAAGGCTTCGACGCGCAGGATGCCGTCTGAGCCGATGCGGCGGGACTCTCCGTCCCGCAGTGTGTATTTAGCCATGACGCTTCTTTCCTTCTCTTACCTTCCGTGGAATCCCGTATTTCGTCCTTGCTCACCAGGAACGTCGTGAGCTACTCCCCAGTGCGGCCGCTCTCTGCACTGCCCAAAATGCGATGGGCCCGGTCGTTGCTGCATGGGAGCTGAGCGCTCCGCCAGCAACTGTGTCGTGCCATCTAGCAACATGGCGACGCGCCCCGTGGCATAGCGCTCGCAACGATCCAGCGCAATGATTCCCGCAAAGTGCGTAGCGGTGAGGTATCCGATGTGCTCGAGCTCGCGGTCCTCCCAGGGCCGCAGGGCATCCTCTGCTAGGAGGTTGAAATCCCGCGGGAAGTAGAAAACCCAGGAGGCAACAATCGCGGACATCAACAGCTTGTCCAACCCCTCACCCAGCGAGATTTTATCGAGGTAGGCCAACTGGATTGAACGGCCGCGGTTGGTATCTAGGTGCTCGATCCACCAGCGCGGATCGAAATTCTTGAGTCTATGCCACTCCTCGGCACTGAGCCCAGGCACGTTGGCGTTATCGCCCGACGCCGTTGCCGGCGCGGTGTCTGCACCAGCTGACGGCGCGGCCTCCGCTTTCGTGGCAAAAGGGTTCTCCTGCGCCGTGTTCGGCTCAGGCACATCGAGGGGATTCGGCGGAGTACCCGCGGGTCCATGACCCGAGAGCGCAAAAGGTGAGGAATCTGCGATAGGTGCTCCGAAATCAGCTGGGGCCTGACCCCAAGAATCGTCAAAGCTCTGGAAACGCTGCGCGGGTTCGCTACCGGTTGCAGCGTTCTCCTCTGCTGTGGGTGTCGAAACAGTGCGCTGCTCGGCCTGCTCTTGCTCTGGCGCCGAGGCCACAGCCTCAGCCTCTTCCGCAGTATTTGCTTCATAAGCGCTGACGTCTGGCAGGGCCTCATCGAGGGCGAACACGACCGGATTGCCGGGGATCGCCGTCTCCGCGAGACGCTGCTTCTCGCTCGGCGGTACCACGAGCATGGTGGAAGTGCTCAGCGGGAACTCATTGATGGCGGCGGCCTTTTCAAAAGTGGAGAAGCCGAAACCATCCTCCCCCACCTCGCGGGCGGTGGCAGCAATCCACAGCGCTGCCTGGTTATCAGGGGCCACGAGAATGACCAGGCCGTTGCGGGAATTCAACACTGTGGCCATGGCAGAAACCAGTGCACGGTTGAAACTCGGATTCGGGTTCGGGGTTACCGCCTTGAACGGTGCGGGAAGCTTCTCTGGGTAGCGGAATTCGCCATCCAGAAACTCTTCCAACAACACATCCGAGTGCAACGGGCCGCGCGCTGAGATCTTTTCCGGAATCTGCACCTTATCCACCTCATAGATGGAAAAAGGTGCTGGAACATCAGGGGAAAACAGGACGGTCGCCGGTGCCGGCGGGGTTCCCGTGCGCGAAATCGAGGTGTAGGTAAAGACGTTGCCGCCGCGGCCGGTCGCATCCAGGCCCGCGGGGACAGACACCATGGTGACCCACTTTTCCGCCTCAGGGGTGAGCGCAAAGACCGCGGTACGGCGAACCAGTTCCGCGCGCTGCTGGGCAGAGGGGAAATCCGGGATCGTCGTGCCGTTGTTGAGCGAAGTCGGCACGAAGGACACCAGCTCAGCCAGCTCCTCCTGGGTAATATCGCCGGCCTTCTGGCCCACTCCCCAACCACCGGCGCGGCCATTGGCGCGGGAAAAAGATGCATAGCTAAAGGCGCCGCCCATAACTACTGGCCTCCTTGGAAGTACTGATCCTGCGAATAATCCTGCCCGTAGGTCTGCTGGTCGTAGTTCTGCTGCTCACACTGCGCCTCATAGTTAGGAGCCTGATTCTGCACGGGTGGGTACAGCCCCAGTCGGTAGGACACATCGCCTTCTACCACCACGGCTTTATCCGATGCACTCAGCGTCGAGGAGGCATCGCTGTAGCTTTCCGAGAAACCACTGAAGGCATCATCACCACCGAAGCTGTCGAACGAGGTATCAACCTGGCTATCAAAGCCCTCGACGGCGAACAGGCGGACGAAGCCGCCGCGCTGAATGCGCTCGCCTAATGCCACCGTGAAATCTGGGTGCTGCCCGCGCATCGGGCCCAAGCCATGAGCCACGTGCGTGGTGCTCTGCAGATTGGTCTCCACAATGCCGAGCGCCTCGCCGTCTTCGGGGAAAAGCGGCAGGCGGTCAGCGCGGTAAACCACCTGACAGGAGAACTGGCGCTTATCGCCGTTGCCCAAGCTCCAGAGGAACACCCTGACTTGGCCTTGGGAGGAATCGACCTCAAAGTCATAGGTCACTGGGCGCAGACCTTCGTACTGGATCACGCGCTCATTGCCCTCGGTGCGCTTGCCCGCGAAGACCGCGTAAGGCTTCAGCCGCACGGTATCGCCGTGCTGATCGAGGTGCAGGCGGATGCCTCCCTGGAGGTCGTAGTCCTCTTCGCGGATCTGATCGTGCTCGCGGTTGGTGGAATACTCCACCGCCGTTGCGCCCTTCGGCCAATCGAAGGTAATAAGCTGGCTGTCCACGCGCTCAATGAGCCGGAACTGGTCATCCTCAATGGACTGCACGCGCTGCAGCACCTTGGATTCGCCTACCCAGGCATCAGCATCGTTGAAGTTCACTGGGGTGATGTAAACCTCGTACCAATCTGGCGGCCACGGCACCGTGGTGGTTTGGAAGGAGCCAGGTTCGGACACACCGCGGGTCTCACTGATAGCACTCGACAGCGCGCTTTCGACGTAGGTCTTCGGCACCGCAGACGTACGCAGGTCCGCCTGCGGGGCGGTGGGCGTGAGATAGATCTTTACCTCACCGGTCTTGGGCGAGTACCAATCCACCTCGATGGTGTCCTGTCCGTATTCGCTGCGGCGCTCGCAACGGGAGAGCTCCAGCTTCTCCAGCTCGCTGGCGAGCTTCACGGAGCGCTGGACTGCGACTTCGTCTTGGCTTTGCTCAGTAGCGCCGTGGAACTCCGCCTGGCCCAGCAAGGAGATGACGACGGTCTGTCCGGTCTCTTGCACCGGAATAGTCGCCTTGCGCCCGCTGCTGTCCACGTCTTGTTCGAAGCGCGGGGACAGCTTTTCCTTCTCGCTATCGCGGCAGGCATAAACCATGGCGCTCGAGTGCCCCGGCAGCAGGTCCCAGGACACCTGGATGGCTCCCTTGATGGTGGACACCTGAACGTTCACCGGCGGGAAGACCACGCCCGTGTCTCCCATGAATACCGGCTGGCTGTTGACAAGCTCACGAAGGTCGCGGCCCTTATAAGCCCATACCGCGTAGTGGCGCAAGCCTGTCTCGCCCGGCTCGTGTTCGCGGTAGGCGGTTCCCTTCGTGTAGACGAGGGTGTCACCGGCATCCGGGGACGCCACCATCTCTGCGTCATCGGCGACGACTCGGTAGAACACCACCTCATCCGGCGCGTGCTCGAGCTCCGGCCACCACAGGCGCACCGGATGGCGCTGATCGGAATCCTCCGGCTCCGGTTCTGGTTCTATGCCGTAGCCAGGCTCTTCTTGAGATTCCTGCTCCAGCGCCGCCTCTTGCGGCACCTCAACTTCAAACTCGATGCCGGGGGCTTCCCAGTTCGGGTCCTGGCGGAACTGATACTCCGCCTTAATCCCGAAGTTCGGGATTCTGATGTAGTCCTCTTCGTTGACCTGAGTCTTTTGCTCTTCTTCTGCCTGCAGTGCCTCCCACTCGGCGAAGAAATCGTGCGGCTGTGCCGCTGCTTGCACCGGTTCTGGTTGAGGCGCGGGGCCTGCCTGCGCCACACCGCCGGCTGCAGCGGCACGCTGTGCTTGCTCGCGTTGGCGGGCCTGCGCTTCAGCCTGTGCGGCACGCTCGCGTTCTGCGCGCTCCTGCGCTGCCCTCTCTTGCGCGGCACGTTCTTCCTGGGCCGCTGCGTTGCGCGCCTGTGCGCTCAGCTCTGGGTGGGCCACCTCTTCGCCGTTATATGCGGCGGCAATCTGTTCGGCGAACTGCCTAAACGGTGCCGATACGGCCGCGCGCACATCATCGGCGTTCACGCGCTTGAGCTGGTGCAGGGACTTAAGCTCGCTCAGCGGCATATCCGTGATCGAAGGTTTCGGGTTGTGTGTCATCAACGTTCCTTAAGGAGGTCTCGTCAGAAAGTTTCGTCGAGGTCTGAGAGGTCCGGTGCTTCCGGCCGACCAAACGGCGGCTGCGTAGTCGGTCCTTGGTTATCTCCCTGCACCGGCGATTTAAAGCCCATGTGGTCCATGTCATCTAGGTCGTCGAGTGAAAGATCCGCAGGATTCACAAAGGACGGGGCACTCGACGCCGCGTCGGGGATCAGGTACTTGAAGTCAGTGATCTTTCCGTACTGCACCACCGTCACAGAGCGCGAGAGCTGGCTGGTCAGCGCGGTCTGGCTGTCTACCTCGACGATGCGCGTGCGGGAGCCGTCGATTTCGGTATATCCTTCAGCGCCACCCGCATTGGTCAGCGCATTGGGGCTAAAGGCCTGAAGAGCACCCTTTTCCTGGTTCATGCCGTCGAGGAACTCGGCAGTGCTCTGAACGCGGCTGCCGCCTTCCTCGCGGAAGGTCACGCGACTGAGGTATTGCTGCAAGCTGCGGGCCATGCGTGGATCCGTAATGACCTTCTGCCATTCCTGTTGCTTGAGATCGCGGTCCTGCATGTAGGGGTGGTCAAGGCTGCGGGACAGGTTATCCAACGCAGTGCTGGAGCCGAGACCAGCCATGCCCCACATCTCATTGAGCGCCACGGCCGAGTGGCCAGTGCGGTTGCGCTCAAAGGTGTCATTCATGTCATCGAGCAGGGACTTGAGCGAGCGGTGTGCCCACTCCGTCTGGAAAATGTGAGAGCGGATTTCATCCGTCATGCGCACGGCATCATCGCGGTTGAGCACGGCCTGAGCAATGCGAGCGTTCTCCGGAAGGCCCGACTGCGGCGTTCGCAGGTGATCGCTCGACGTCTCCTTGCGCCCATAG
Source organism: Corynebacterium aurimucosum (assembly GCF_046895345.1). Lineage (GTDB taxonomy): Bacteria > Actinomycetota > Actinomycetes > Mycobacteriales > Mycobacteriaceae > Corynebacterium > Corynebacterium aurimucosum_G. Next base: position 2,066,409 of record NZ_CP160096.1, read on the forward strand.
GGCGCGTAAATCGCGCGGCCCAGCAATGCCGACCAGCTCAGGAACTGGTTATAGGCATTGGAGATACGCGAGATCTCCGCGGAGGCCGTCGCCAGATTCTGCGCGGCGATCTCTTGGTTGCGGTTCAACAGCTTGCGGCGCTGCACATAGTCAAAGATCTCACGCTGAGCCTTGGTAAAGACCGCCCAAGAACACACGAGGAACAGAAGAACCGCCACGATAATGCCCACGACGTACCACGGCCAATCGAACCACTGCAGGTACTCACCCAACGGCAAGTCTGGGTTGTAGCGGCCAGCCACCATGTAGGTCATCAGAGCAAGCACCACGAAGAGCACGATCCACATCGTGCGCAGCTTTCGGGTCAGCGCTTTGTTCTCCGCATTGAAGTCACGCGCTTGGAAGCTGTTGGCCAGCTCTTGCAGTTCGCGTGCCTTGGCGTGCGCGTCGCGATACTTCTGCTGGGCGTGCCCCAGCTTCTCCCACAGGCCTTGGCCCACCTTCCACGCGAAGGTGGTGCTGTTCTTTGCTCGCCACGAAGCAAACTCGTGCTTCTTGCGGCTGACAGCTTCATTGCGGGTCTGCTGGCTGGTGTATTCAATATCGGCGGCAAAGCGCTCGGCACCCACCGGATCGAAAGGCGCGACGGTTGCTTGGGACTCGTGCGTATAGCCCAACGTGCTGGTCATGAGCGGATGGAAGCCCTCGAAAGAAGCACTGACATCCTGCACGGACTGGCCACCGTATTGCACGATGTACATGTTGCCCTGGTTATTGCGCAGCCCCTTGGTGTCGATGCTGTCGCGCCAGGATCCGTCGACAAGCCCCAGCGCATAATCGTGATAGGCCTCCCACGTGCGCGAGAGTTGCGGCTCCTGGCCCAAGGAGAACTGCTGCTCGCGGGCGACTCGCATGGTGTGCTCACTAGCTTGGCGCAGCTCATCGACGCTCGTCGCGCCGCTGCCCTTGCCGGAGTGCCCGGCCAAGACGACCTCCACGCTGGAGTCCGCACCGTAGAGCATCTTCTGCAGGAAGGTAGCGGCGTTCTTGTTCATTGCACCGCGCTGGCCCTCGACCCAATCCTGCGGCTTGCCCACCACGGTGGACCAGTACAAACGCAGGTTATCCTTCAGTGCTGCCCAGCCGCTGACCTTGTGGGACTGCAGCTCCTCATAAGCGGTCGGAGCGCTCACCAACGGGGAGATCTCCTGGTTGATGAACATCTGGGCGCACTGATCCGTCAGCTGCTCCGGATTGGCGTAGTGCACGGCGCGGGAAATGTTATTGACCTGCGGCTGCGGTAGGCGCTGGCCGGGATCGAAGACGGCCTTCCTGACCTTGTCCTCGATATCCCCGGCATCGATGGTGCGGTGGAAGGCACGCACCAAACGGAAGCGTTGCCGGTCACCGGTCTCAATGACGCGATGCGTATCCGGGTCCAGCACCGCCGGCTCCGGCATGCCACGCCACAGGCCGAAGATGCTGGCTACGGCTGGGGCTGCAAACTGTGCAAGCTCAAAACCGTTGGCGGTGCGCTTGATGGGGCGAATACGCGAAGAAGCCGGGGTTCCCCCCTCCTCCGGGGAGAGCACGAGGTTACTCCAGCCCTGCAGCGGAGCGATGTCCACGCTCTCACGCGGCAGGGCGGAGAGCAGCAAACGCACACGCAGGTTGGAGGCTTGAATCAGGCGCTGATCGACGGCCCCAACCCACTCCGTGAGCTTGGCGACGTCCTGCGGTTGTTCCGCATCCATCGGGTCAATAGTGGCGAGGAGGACATCCCCGCTGAAGCTACGGAGGGCATCGTCGAGCGTCGACAAGCGCGCCGTGCCCTCCTCCGTGAAGGAGCGCACAACGGCCCCGCTGGTGGGGTGGGCAAAGTCAATCCAGAGGAAGTCCTGCAGGAGGCCAACCGCACGCAAATCACTAAGACGCGAGCGGATGTCATCCGCAGTGGCGCCGTGTCCGAAGAAAATTACGTTCGTCATTAGAAGGTGTCATCCAGGTCGTTGAGGTTGAATTCCGGTGCGACGTCCTGGCCAAAGCCGGAATCGGAGCTGCGCACCTGCGGGGCAGGCTGGGCGACGGGATTCTCCGCCACAGTCTTGGCCTGGTTCAGGTAGTTGCGGATAACCGGAACTACCTCGATGACGTCCAGCGCCAAGTCACGGTAGTACGGCGTATGCGATGCGACCTCGCGGGAGCGTACCTCCGCAAAGGGCTTTTCCTTACGTCCTTGTCCCGGCAAGGAGTTGGTGTGGCCCGGCACAAAGTGATCTGCGCCGCGGGTGAACTTGTCCAGCTCCTCCACGAAGGATTCGTAGCGGTCCTGGATGGAGGTACCCATGACTCCGCGGTTCGGAGCTTCACCGGATGCCAAGAACTGCGCGAGGCGGTGAACCACCGGGTGCGTGGACGCACCGGAGTGAGCGAAGTCCAGGCCGTCGTCGAAAAGCCCACGCAACAGCTGGTATGGGTAGAGCGAGGAAGCGAATCCGTAGCGCCCGTTTTCCTGCACCTTCGCGTAGGCGATGAAGATGGACTCCAGGACCGAAGGCATCCAATCGGACTTCTTGATCATGCGGCGCGGCGAGATAAGCAGCGGATCCGGGAAATCAACCCAGCCATTCACGCCACCATCCGTGTCATCGAAGATGTGGGCTGCCGCATTGGCTGCATCGGCGTTGGAAATGTAAACGCGGCCGGTAATGCGTCCGATGATCCAGCCCGCCACCATGGCCTGACGCTCCGTCTTCGTCAGCGGCAGGGCTGCCGGCAGCGGACGGGTGCGGCGCTCCGACCACCAGGAGCCGTCGAAATTGTCCTGCTTCTCGATGTCCTTGGCGATGTAGTTAAACATCGAAGAGAAGACGATCGGCGAGTAGTTGGGGTAGGAACCGAAGATCTCGATGTGCTGAACGTGGTCCGACATGTTCAGCGAGTTGCGCAAAGCCACCGTGGAAGGCCCGTCAATCTCCGGACGGCTAAGCACCGACTCCAGTTGGGAGGCGATGCCGGTTTCCGCCGATCCGAGCTCCGCAAACGGGATATCGGAGAAGGAATAGGTGTACTGCACGGACTTGCCGTGGATGCGCTGAACCATGTCATCGTTGACGGCAGCCAACGGGCGGGCATAGCTCAGGGCCAGCTGGAAAGCCTCGATGAAGCGGCGCTGGCGCTCTGCGTGCTCGACCTCGTTGATATCCGGGGTAAGCGTGAGGTAGCGACGGAGATCCACGGAGTTGAACTTCTGGAACTCATAATCACGACGGTTGATCCACTGGCGCGAGCGCTCCAGCAAATCAGTCGGGCGGATCTTGGCGTGGTAGTGCGCGCGCTGGGATTCGCGGGACTCGCCGCTTTGCGGATGGCGCGAGAGGTGCTTGGATACCCAGCCAGCACGGTTGGAGTAGGCATCGTTTGTACGCTTCTGCGGTGCCAACGTATCATTCGGCGCCTGGGCCGCATCGAGCGATTCCCACTCACCGCGGATGACCGCACGAACCGCAAAGGGATATGCCTGCTCATAATTGGTGACATCCGAGGTGGACTGCTGGCCCTGGATGGTACGCAGCATCTGATCCCGGTAATCCGAGATGAAGCTGTTGACGTCGGTCAGCATGATCTCGTTCTCGGCGCCCTTGAAGCGGGTTTCCACAACTTCATCGAGCTCTGTTGGCCAGGAGTTGACTTCGTCAGTGCGGACGTCGGCCAACTTGTTGGTCTCAGGGCGCTTCGACACGGCCTTCTCCAGCACCGCGTGGGCATCCCCCAACTCGCGCTTGAGGTGGAAGAGGTTCTCATCGGCGTAGTCCTGCAGGACATCCTTAAGCAGGTGAGCAATGGCCATGAGGGCGTAGCTGTAGAACTGGTTGAAATACAGACCCATCAAAGCATTAACCGTAGGAGTCGGGTCCGTCATCTGGCCCTTGCCGGTCAGCGGGCTAAGGATGGGATCCGCGCCTTCCGGCTTCGCCAGCACGCGGGTGTTCTGGTAGTAGCCGGAGTACTCAGTCAGGCACGGCAGGAGGCGGTCGGAGTTGGTCAGCACGTCCGTGATCTTGGAGAGCATCTCGCGCACATAGGGTACGCCCACCGCAGCCAGCTCCGACTCCACGGTGGCGAGGACACCATCGCTGAAGAAATTGGCGTAGCGGTAAACAATGTCATACGCAGCATTGTTCAGAATAGACGCGATGGCCTGCTCATTGCGGGGATCTGCCATGTTGCCCTCAAACTCTTCGCGCCATTCGTTGACGTTGCGGCCCTGGCCCACCGGAATGAAGTTCTGCAGGTGCTTCGCGGCACTGTCCGCGGCCTGCTGGGCCTGGCCACCGAAGATGCTGTTGAGCCAGTTCCAGACGCTGCCGCTATCGATCTGTCCGCCCTGCGCCCAGGAAGGCTCAAGCGTCATAGACCTAAAGGCGTTGGGCAGACGCTCCTCCAGCTTCTTAGCAATCTGCATCTCACCGGCCTCGGGGTTCTGCGGATCGAGGTGCCCGTTGAAGAGGCGCTCGAAGGCGCTGCGGGCAAGGCGCTGGGAAGAGTATTCGGCAAAGCGGTCACGGCCCATCGAAACCTGGGCATAACCCAGAGAACCCCAGGGCAGGCGCCCCCACGGCGTGCCGTCCGGGCGATCCCAGCCGAAGAAGCGGCGGCCGCCGTCACCTGCCGGGGTGTTAGTCAGCGCGTAGGACACGAGGTTATCGCTGGCCTTGGTGGAAGCCATCAACCCCGCCAATGCGCGGCCCAGACCGCGGTAGATAGACATGGCGGAACCATCACCGAAGCGGGCGCTGGTGGTGCCCATCTTGGAACCAATGGGGAAAATGCGGCCGAAGGTCTGCCCCTCCGGCGGGGTGCCCATGTCAAAGGCCTCAAAGATGGCGCGGTCATGCTCATAGGCGTTGCCCATCTGTGCGGCGACAACCTCACCGAACATAGCCAGCGAGTTCGGCCACGCACCGGCCATGTCATCCGCCTTGTTATCGGCGAAGATCTCCGGGGTGTACATGAAGATGAGGGTGCCCTGCGGGTTCACGTTCGGAATAGTGGTGAGCACACGGCACACATCCAAGAACATCGAGGCGCCCGCACCACCTGCCATGGAGGAGACAACGAGGACAACCGGCTGGGAATCACCGGTATCGGTGTCCAGCTTGGTCTGCTTGTAGTTGAGGCGGTTGAGCTCCTGGATTGCCTCCTGCGTGAACATCTCATCGACAGCTTCTTTGAGCGACTGGCGGATCTTCTTGAGATTCGGCAGGGTCAGCATGCGGCCAATCGCGCGGTACTGGCCGGCGCCATCAGCCAGCTTCACGTCATTGGTGGAGGGGTTGCGCGTGGCCCACGTGGCGATCTCACCGAGCTTGCCGGCACGGCCGAGGATGCTGGACACGCCCTCATCGAAGGTGTTGTAGTTCTGGCGGGCACCAATGCCCACGTAGTGGCCGCCGTTCTGGGTAACATTCGGCAGCTTCTGCGGGCCTGCCTCCTCCTCGAGCGGCACATCGATGTTGACGAACTGCCAGGCCTTGGGCAACTCGGTCATGTCCGGGTCGATGCTTCGCAGCTCGGCCTTGAGCTGGTCCATCATGAACGCCAGCGTCTTGGCGCCGGAGCCACCGCAACCGACGACGAGGAACTTCTTCATCTTTAACTACCTTTCGAAGGGGGAGGTTCGCTTCTGTGCTGTTTATGTCTGTTGTGTGCTGCTCTGCCGGCTTAACCCTGGGAGCCAAATCCCGGGGCTGGGGGCCAGCCGCCGTTATTACCAGGGTTACCAGGATTGTCTGGGCGCTGCTGGCCCGGTTGGCCGAAGCTCGGGCCGCCGCCGAAACCAGATCCACCACCAAAGTTTGGCGCTCCGCCTAAACCGGGGCGCCCCTGCTTACCAGCAGGACCCGGCTGATTCTGAGGTGACGGTCCGGAAGGCTGGGACTGGCCGAAACCGCCAGGTTGCGGCGCCTGCTGGTGCCCACCCGGGTGGGGAGCGCCCTGTTGCGGGCCACGTTGCGGCGGCGGACCGCTCGGCGGCTGGGAACCGGGCTGGTTCTGCTGGACCGGCTGCCCCGGTTGGCCTGCCTGCGGCGGCGTCTGTGCCTTCTCAGCCTTTTCGGCTGGGAATTCGACTTGGTCAAAGAGTTGCAGGGCCTGGCGGCTGATCTCCTTTGACATCTCGTCGTATGCGCTGGCCTGCGCCAGCGTATCGATGGTCATGACAATCTCGCCAGAATCGCGGTCCTTCTCGTTGCCCACGAAGAACCACGTGTTTTGCACCGCAAGCGGCAACACTGCCCGGTAACCGGACTTCTTGCCCTTGCCGGAGATAGTGCCATCGCGCTGGACCTCCACGTGGGCGGCAGTGAAGGGGCTCAGTCCCATCTTTACCTTGGCGTCATTGCTGCCCAAGCGGGCAGAACGTGCAGAGGCTTCCACCGGAACGGCACCTTGGAACTCATCCTTGGACACCGCAAACGGGCGGCCGGTATCGGTACGCACGAGGTTCGCACCATCACGGCGTACCGGGATGGTCTTCGCAAACATGCGGGGCTTTTCCGGAATGCGGCCGCTAAACCACTTCATGAAGTACAGAATGGCCAGCGGAATCAGTAGTGCGAGCAGTACTGCCAAGACAAAGGAGAGGCCGAAAGCAGACTTGCTCAATGGTGCGGTCATGGAGCCCTGCAGCGTCAGCGGCAGTTCCATCTGCTGGTTGTCCTCAGCAGACTGCAGGTTAATAACCGGCTCCACGCGCAGTGGTCCATCCGCCATCTCTTCCACGCTGAGAGTCACCGGGATGGTTGCCTTCTCATCCTTGGAGAGCTCGAGTGCGGAATCTTCCGAGTTGTGCTGAGAACTCACTGCAATGGAAGGAACTCCTGCGGGAAGCATTCCGCCATCAGAATCCATGGTCTGGTCTGCCACCCACACCTTGCCGGGGCCGGTCACGGGAACGTCGACGGTAATCTCTTTCTCCGTCATGGTGATTGTCTGTGCCGAGCCCACCGTCGGCATATTGACCGGGGTAACGGTCAGCGGCGTTTCCGCATTGATGGGGTCCAGCTTCGAGCCCGGGCGCTCACCCGTTTCTTTAGTGGTGATCTCCACGCGGGTTCGCAACTGACCGGATGCCGCGTTTTCCACCTTGTCCAGCGGAATATCTACCTGCTGTCCATCGGTGATCGGCGCATTCTCTACAAGGGTGACCGGGGCGCCGTCCTCCGGCACGAACTCCGCGTAGAGGGTGCCCTCACCCTCCAGCGCACGTGGCTCGCCCTTGCCATCGACCAACTGTCCCTTCAGCACCTGGTCCGAGTTAATGCCGCCTTCCACCTTGGCCCCGTCTTCGGTCTTAAGGTCCAAGTTAAGGCCGGGCACCATGACGACGGACGCGAGGTATTCGCCGTCCGTGCCCTCAGCCGCCTTGTAACCAAAGGTCCATGCTCCGGCCCAGGAATCGCCATCCTTTTCCATGGCGATATCAACCATGCCCGGCAGCTTGTTGTTCTCCGTCACGGAGACCTTCGCGCCGGCGACGCTCGTGGTATCGGGTGTGAGCTCCACCGTTTCGCCATCGGGACCAGTCAGGGTCGGAATGAGGTCGCCTTCACCCACCGAATTCTTCGGCACCGCGGACAAACGCACAGGAGACACGGAGTTATCAAGGACGAAATCAAACTGGTCCTTGAAGTTACCTTCCTTGGTTACACCACCCGAGGTAGGGATGAGGTTACGGAAGGCCGCGAACAGCGCTGCTGGGTCCTCACCCGCGTCAAAGAATGCACCGTTCGGGGCACCCTGGCCACAGTCTTCACCCTCCGCCATGCGGGTGAGCTGGCGGACTTGATCCTGGGCTTCCGCAGCGGGCACGAGGCCCACGTTAAAGAGGCGGATATTGGAGTTACGGAACGCGGTGACAGAGGAATTGACCTCACACAGCTTGTCCTGCGCGCCCTGAAGATCGTTGGCCTCGGCGTCGGTGTAGTACTTACCATCGGTAAAGAACACGATGCCGCGGCAGCTACTGCCTTGGTGGGAAGCGAGTTCCTTCAACGCACCTTTGTAGCCCGCGCCATAGTTCGTCTCTAGATCCGCAACGCGGTTCTCCTTGCGGAACTTATCCAGTTCACCCTGCAAGGCATCAGCGTTACCGGAGACATTGGTCCATCCGCCATACTCGGCAGGATCGCTGTAATAGTCGGATCCGAAGCCAGCGAGTTTCACGTTAATGTCTGCGCCGTTGTCTTCCCCGAGGTTGGCCAGCTGCTTCACGATGTCCGCCGTGGCATCAACGCGGAAGGCATCGGCATCCGTCGGCTGCGAGCCCTCATAGCCCACCAAGGACGCTGATTGGTCGAGGACAAAAAGCAGGTCTGCTGATTTCTCGCGGGCTATACAGGAGCCGAAATCGGAGAGGTTCTTTTGTGAGACTTCTGAGAGCGCAGATTCGGAGCCGATTCCCTCAGGGCGCTCTTCCGGCTGCGCCTCCGGAGCTTCCGGAGGCGGCGGAGCATCCTGCGCCACCGCTCCCAGGCTGCCACCGAACCCAGTGATTGCCATCGCAGCGGATAAAGCAAGTACTCGTGTGAACTTCTTCATTAGGCGCCCACCGCCTTTCCTACGTAGAAGGCGATTTCCACCGCGGCAACAATGACAAGGACAAAACTTCCGCCCATGATGATTCGGTAGAGCAAAGTTTGCGTGGTGTCCTCAACATAAAAGGTCTCGGCTTGGCGCTGCGTGTTCTTCAGCGTGTACAGGCCCAAGAGGATAAAGGACACGATTCCGGCCAGCAGCCACCCGCCGATAGCCAGGACAAAGAACAGAGTCTGCGTCGGCGAAGCAATAAGCGGCGCAATGACCAAGAGGATCAGTGCGATAACTGCGGAAACGCCAGCGGCAATGAGCAGCGGCCACGGCCCCTTGGTCGGACTCGTCGGTGCTGCCACCTGACGGCGATAATCCGGTGCAGGCGAGGACTCACCAAAACCATCAGACGAGCCCGGCGCACCAAAAGAGCCACCTGCCCCTGAACTAGGGTTAGTCCCCGCAGGGCTTCCCGGGGCCGAGCCGAAACCGGAGCCCCGACCAAAATCAGGACCGGAGGAAGGCTTCTGCGCTGGGGTCTGGGCAGGATTCTGTGCTGGATTCGGGGCACCAAAACCACCGGGACCCCCAGCCCCACCGGGCGCGCCGAACCCGGAACCTGCACCTGGGTGATCAGCCCCTTGCGGCGGGCGCCCGCCAAACTGTGGCGACGAGCCTGGGGAACCAAACGTCATATCGATGACCTTCCCTTAAACGAAGTTGGGCCACCGGCGAACCTGGTACCTTCCCCATCTAGCGACACAGAAGGCAGAAGATCCGCCGGAAAGCTCTAAGGACCAGAAACCAAGGTAGCCGCACCCCCTGACATGACGTGTCTTTCTCTGGCCTCGAAATTCGAACGCGCCCGAATCTCTTCGAGCGCGCGCCATGCACACAATAGACAGGAAACGTTCAGGGAATACGAAAACGTTGCAAGCAAAAGAATGCCATATTAGAGGCGTTTTTTCTGCCCACTTCATAAATCTTTATGGGCACAGCACCGAGAGCGCACCCCCGAAACAGCCAGTTCCGCTGGAGGTTCTCAGGAAACAGCCGGGTGAGGGAGCACTCCCCGCTGAGAGAGAATCACACTCCCCATTTCTGCTTCCCCCAGTTTCGTGGAAAAATGCTGTTCCATGACAACTCAATCGGCAACCGCAACCACCACTAACGGTGGCGAGAGCATCCGATTCATCCCGGTACATTCCACTTTGTACCCGTGGCTGGTCGCGGTGTTCGTCGTTACCTTCCTCATTTCGAACATCAACGCCACGAAGGGCGTCCAGCTCGGCCCGCTCATCACCGATGGCGCTTTCTTCCTTTTCCCCATCGCCTACATCGTGGGCGACGTTCTCTCTGAGTGCTACGGCTTCAAGTCCACCCGCCGCGCCGTCTATATCGGTTTTGCCATGGCGCTTCTGGCCGCAGTTTCCTTCTATATTGCGATCTGGCTGCCCGCGGCTGATTTCTACGAAGGCCAGGAAGCCTTCGCCGCCACGCTGGGCCTGGTTCCGCAGATCCTGCTGGCTTCCCTCGTCGGCTACGTCGTAGGCCAGCTGCTCAACTCCTTCACCTTGGTGAAGATGAAGGCCCGCAGCGGCGAGAAGGGCCTCATCGCCCGCCTTGTGGCTTCCACCGTCGTCGGCGAATTCGGCGATACACTGCTGTTCTGCGCCATCGCCGCACCCGTCATCGGCATCGATTCCTTCAGTGGCTTCCTGAACTACGTCATCGTGGGCTTCCTCTGGAAGACCGCCTGCGAGGTCATCATGCTTCCGCTGACCACCTTGGTTATCTCCTGGGTCAAGCGCCGCGAGGATTACGTACCTATCGACGAGACCGACGCCCCTACGGCAGCGCCGTCTAAGTAGCAGCGACCCGTCCCGATCTTTCACCCCCTAGCACGCACTATCCCCCTTAGCACGCACTGTGCTGAGGGGGACTTTTCACTCTTCCTTTCACTCTCCCCAATGAATACAATGTATTCACAATGGTTGAAGAGGAAAAATGGCTACTATGACAATTCGCATGGATGATAAGAACGCTGAGGTCATTTGGAATCTAGCAGCCTTTGAGGGCCGCACGTTATCTGATTCTGCCCAAGCAGCGCTTTTAGAACGGGCCGAAGACTACTTGACCTTCAGAAACTACGCGCAGCAATGGCAGCGGATTCTGGCGTACACCCACGACCAGAGTAACGATTGCAGTATTCGCTATTGGCCACCGGAAGGACGGTCACCATGTATAAGCATTTCCGAACTTCTCTCCTCCCAGCCCTTAGCTTAGCCACGGCTTTAAGCCTTGTGGCATGCTCGGACACAGAGGAAGAGACCACACCACCTCCTGCAACAAGCAGCCCCGTAACACCAGAAGCGACGGTGAGTAGCCAGGCTCCACTCAGTACGACTGCTCCCCCACCACCACCGCTCAATGAGGGCCCGGCACCTGCATTAATCGGTACCTTTGAGATGGACGGCCCAGCCGCCATTACCGGTGCCACCTATGACTCGATGCCTTTCGTCGTACCACTCAATCCGGCCGGTCCTCAGGACACCATGGTGCGATGGGTGGATGGTTGGGGCCAGTCTCCTGCAACGGCGGAGCAGGGCACAACCTACGTTCTGGGCCATGCGTGGGGCCAACAGAAGCTTGTGTTTAACCCTTTTTCCGAGGTAGTTACCGCCAACGTCGATCTCAACAACCCCACTATCGTGGAGGGTCTCCACGGCATGGACGTGCAGCGCTTTTCGACGCCCATTCTCAACGGTTCCCATATCCGCATGGCATCCGATGATGGTGTGGGCCGCGAGTGGATTGTGGATAATGCCTTCCTCGTGGACAAGGAGGATCTTGGCAGCGACGCAGACCTCATGAATACCGAGGTCCCCGGGCGCATCGTCCTTATCGCTTGCGCGGTGGATGGCTCTACTGACTTGGAGTACAACGTCATCGTCACCGGCCATCTGGCTTAATCGGCCATCCGGATTAATCTTGGTGAACATACCCCCAGGGGCAAAGTGCACACATGCAAATGCTCCCCACTAGTTGGTTACTGGGTTTCAGTCCAACTAGTGGGGAGCATTTCAGTTTCCTAGAGAGCGGCTCTGCTGCTGGCCTTTAATGCTCTCTAGGTCCGAATCTCTAAGCCCGCTGAGCGGGCCTAGAGCTAGGATTAGGCTTCGCGACGTCCGCGGAATGCGAGTGCGCCGCCAATGCCCAGCAGCACAATGGCTACCAGTACAAGCATCCAAACGTCAGCACCGGTGTTAGCCAGAACGCTACGGGATGGCTTTGCCTGAGTCTGCTCAGCCTGCTCGCCCTGCTTCACCTCAGAGTTCTGCGGTGCCTCGCCCTTCGGCGCCTCACCCTTCGGTGCCTCATGGCCACCGTTGGAGGAAGAGCCATGGGAAGAACCGTTGGAGGAACCCTCGAAGGAGCTACCGATGAACGGGATGAGTGCCAGCGGGATGAGACCCCACAGCTTCTTCGGAATCTTGTGGCCCGTGCCAGGCTCGTCGGTGCCGGTTGCGATGGTCTGAGCACCATCGTTGAGGTCTACGTGCTCAGCAACCTTGTTACCTTCAGCATCGTAGGCGGTCTCGAAGACAACCAGAACCTCGGTTCCGAAGCCTTCAGGGATTTCGAACTCAATTTCAACTACACCGTTAGCTTCCTCCGGAGTGAAGGTCTTTTCAGCCTTAATACCGGTGGGTTTGCCATCACGGTAGTTGATGAGCTCACCCTTGATGGTGTACTCCTCACCCGGAATGAAGTTGGTGTACTCAACCTTATCGATGACCTTGCCATTGTCGATGATCTTGTCGGACTCGTCAGAATCCTTCTCATGAGCAATGGTGCCAATCAGCGGAGCGCGCTCACCAACTACAACGGTCTGGCTCACAGACTCCGGCTTCTTGTGCTCAGCAACAACCTCGCCGTCCTTCTCGAGTTCCTCGAAGACGACCAGGGTCTTTCCTTCGTAGCCTTCTGGGACGGTGAACTCAACATCTACAGAGCCCTCGGACTTCTCCGGGGTGAAGGTGGTCTCAGCGACGATACCGGTCGGGGTAACGTTGCCGTCCTTGTCCTTCTCCATGAGCTCACCCTTCATGGTGTACTCTTCACCCGGCTTCAGACCGACGTAGTCGATGGTGTCAACGATGACACCGCCGTTAGCCTCGAGCTTCTTATCGCCGTCAGCCTTATCGGTTGCCGTGGTGCCGATGTACGGAGCGTTCTCTACCTCAGTAACAACCGGAACGGTAGTGGTTACCGTAGCCTCTGCCGGAGTGGTGGTCTCAGTGACCGTCTCCTGCGGCGCAGTTTCCGTCACAGTCGTAGCCGGCTGAGTCTGAGTGGTAGTGACGTCTTCTTCCGTCACGGTCTCAGTGACTTCCTTGCCCGGCTCGGTCAACGTAGTCGTGGTATCCGGCTGCTTGGAGGTCTCAGTGATCTCCTTGCCCGGCTCAGTCAACGTCGTCGTGGTATCCGGCTGCTTAGTAGTCTCAGTGACCTCCTTGCCCGGCTCAGTCAACGTCGTCGTGGTATCCGGCTGCTTAGTAGTCTCAGTGACCTCCTTGCCCGGCTCAGTCAACGTCGTCGTGGTATCCGGCTGCTTAGTAGTCTCAGTGACCTCCTTGCCCGGCTCAGTCAACGTAGTCGTGGTATCCGGCTGCTTAGTAGTCTCAGTGACCTCCTTACCCGGCTCAGTCAACGTAGTCGTGGTATCCGATTGCTTCTCGGTCGTCGTGATAATTTCGCCCGGTACGGTGGTGGTCTCAGTCGCAACCGTCTTGACCGTAGTGGTAGTTACACCAGTGGTCTCGGTGACTACAGAGGTGGTCGTCGGCGCGGTCTCCGTTACCGTAGTGGTCGGGGTGACCGTCTCAGTCACGGTAACTGGCGTATCAGTCTCAGTTGTCGTCTCCGTAGTCGGAGTCGGCTGCGGATCCGGATCCGGAGTCGGAACCTCGTCGATCGGCGTCTCGCCATCAGGCTTCACGAATTTACCACTGAGCAAGTGTTGGTACGGGCCACTGGCACCAGCTGCAGCAGTTAGATTGCTATTTTCAAAAAGATTGAGAGTTGCCTCCACATTTTCAGAAACATCTCTTAAATCAACACCAGGAACGTCGCTGGCCTCTAACCGACCGGTCAAAAGCTGATACGCTTTAAACCCTTGTTCCGAAAAAGATTCCTTTGCATGTACGTCTTCGCTTGGCTCACCAGTGAAGCGTTCTATACCGCTTTCCGTGTAGTACCAAATAGCACGCTGGGTCACATCATGAAACTCAACATCGCTTAGCCCAAGAGCCTTCTGAATTCCAGCACGGTCCGCCCGCTGTTGATCAAAGCCGTTATAAACGACGTTCAACACTGTAGTCTTTAGTTCACCTGCCGAAACACGCGGCTTTCCAGTGGAATCTGCAGTGTAAGGACTCTCCGACTCTTGACCGTTAGAGTTGATAGTGCGCATCTTAAAATTCTGCGCATCCATGTCTGCTAGGGCATAGAATTGTTCTGCGCTTGCATCAGCGAGCATCCTATAGTCTACCTGTGAAATTGCAGATTCTTTCCAAGTCCTAGTTCCCGATTCACCCAATCGCCATGGAGATGGGAACGGCCAATGTTTGTTAAAACAGTAGACTAACTCGGCGTCATCCACGCTCGGCATTGTAGTAGCGCTAGTTGCAGTTTCCTTCGGGACGACGAAAAGATCGGCAATCTCTCCGCCACTTGTGCCACGTACAAAGTCGCTCGCATCAAAGGCCCGATAGATGTCACCATCAGCAGCATTAGCCACCGCCGGAGCGGCCGCAGCCACAGTCGCCGAAGCGACAACCGCAGCGAGCACCCGCTTAAAATTGGTTCTCATATTTCTCCATCCCTAGCGGTACAGGGAACCGCCAGACTAATGAGTAATGCCCCCTCACTGAAGGGACGCAGTTGAGCAAATTTCAACCTTTATCAACAGTATGGCCCCCGTTTTTACGGTATCTTTACCGTCGCTTGGGACACACAGGGATAAGGCTTAAAAGAAGCTTAACACATCATCGTCGATTTCCCATTTCTGGACGGCTATCAAGTTTCAAACACTAAAGAAGTGGCCACTGAAGCACCTCACCCGTGGCTTTTAGCTGCAGTTTTGCCGCACTGTTTTTTCAATCACACACATTAACTACGCCTGTCGACTACCTGTGAACGTAAATTTCCAATTCTGTGTTTTACCTGTCAGTCGCACTTGGGCTTCGGCTGCTTTAAGGCTTGGATGCATAATACCGGCCAAGGAATTCATCGCGGTAGGCCTCGTAGTAGCCGCCGTCGATGGAGGCCCGAATGTTATCCACCAGGCGGAGCATGAACTCCAGGTTATGGATGGTACACAGCGTGCCGGCCAAGAATTCCTTTGCCTTGAGTAGGTGGTGGATGTAGGCGCGGGAGTAGTTCTCCGATACGTAGCCGCCGAATTCCTCGTCCACACCAGCAAAGTCACGCTTGAAGCGTGCATTGGTGAGGTTCATGCGCCCATCAAGGGTGTAGACGCCACCGCGGCGTGCCAGGCGGGTCGGCGCCACACAGTCGAAAGTATCGGCACCAGCCTCAACGGCGGTAAAGATGTCATCCGGTTCAGAGATACCCAGCAGGTGCCGGGGCTTATCGACGGGCAACTCATCGCACACCCAGCCCACAATCGTGCCCAGGTTCTCCTTCTCCAATGCGCCACCGATGCCGAAGCCACCGAAGCCGCGCCGACCATTCGCTTCGGCGCGATCGGAAAGCTCCACTAGCCCGCGCGCGGCCTGGCGGCGCAGGTCCTCATACTGCGCGCCCTGCACTACGCCCCACAGGGATTGGCGCGGTTTCTGCGGGCCGCGGGCGAGGGTAAGGCGGTCATGCTCATCCAAGCAGCGCTGCGCCCAGCGGCGCGTGCGCTCTACAGATTCCTCCTGGTAGGTGCGAGTATCCACGAGCGTGGTGAGCTCGTCGAAGGCAAACATAATGTCCGCACCCAAACCATGCTGGATCTGCATGGAGACCTCTGGGGTGAAGCGGTGCGTGGAGCCGTCGATGATGGACTTAAAATCCACGCCATCCTCATCGACCTGCGCCATACGCTCCTTCTTGGCCGCGCGGATATCGGAGTCCGTCAGGTCCGCCACGTCCATGGCCAGGACTTTCTTGAACCCCACGCCAAGGGACATGACCTGGAATCCGCCGGAGTCGGTATAGGTCGGCCCATGCCAGTTCTCAAAGGTAGCCACGCCGCCGGCCTCATCCACGATGTCGTGGCCCGGCTGCAGGTAGAGGTGGTAGGCGTTGGACAGGATGGCCTGCGCTCCGGTCAGGCGAATCTGCTCCGGGGTCAGCGTCTTCACCGTGGCCTTGGTGGCCACCGGGATGAAGGCCGGGGTTTGGATATCTCCGTGCGGGGTATGGATAACGCCGGTGCGGCCGTGCTTTCCCGGTTGTGCTGGACCACTTAGGTCCAGCTCCTTCTTCACGTCGAAGGAAAGGTCGGTCTCAAGCTGCGGCTTAGGGTGAGTCATAGGGAACTATTCTACGGGCTGCGCTGCTTTATCCTCTGCTTCACGGGATGCTGCTGCGTGTTTGCGCTCCCACTCTTCCTCGAGTGCGGTGCCCTCGATGTCCAGCTGCGGGATCAGCTTGTCCAGCCACTTCGGCATCCACCACGTGGTGTGCCCCATGAGGAACATGGTGGCGGGGACGAGCGACATGCGGACTAAGAAGGCGTCGAAAAGCACGCCCGCCGCCAGCGCGAAGCCGAAAATCTGGATGAAGGGCAGGGGCTGGCTGATAAAGGCCACGAAGACGGAAATCATGATGATGGCCGCGGCGGTGACCACGCGGGCACCGGCGGTAAAGCCGGCGATGGTGGCCTCATCATTGGCGTTGTACTTGCTGTACTGCCCGCCGCTGCCCTGTGGGAAGCGGGAGAAGTGCTCGCGCATGCGGGTCACCAGGAAGACCTGATAGTCCATGGCCAGGCCGAAGGTCACGCCGATGAGGAAGATGGGCATGAAGGAAATCAGCGGGCCCGGCGCGGGCACCAGGCCGGTGAAACCGTCCTGCCACACCAAAACGGTCAGGCCAAAGGCCCCGCCGACGGAGAGCAGGAAACCGAGGCCCGCCACCAATGGCACCAAGATGGAGCGGAACACCGCCAACAGCAGGAAGATAGCCAGGCCCACCACGATGGCAAGGTATGGCCCCATGGCTTCCTCGAGGCGCTCGGTGATGTCGAGCTGCACCGCGGTCAGGCCCGTCATGCCGATTTCGGCGCCGGTGGCATCCTCCAGCTCCGCACCGGCGGTGCGCAAGGCGGAGGCGGTGCCAACCGTGGCCTCATCCGTCGGCGCGGTGGTGGGGCTGACCATGATCTGTGCTGCCTTCATATCCTTGCTCACACCCACCAACTGGGCGTGCTTGACCCCGCCCACTTGGTTGAGGCGCTGCACGGAATACATAAAGGAGGAAAGAGCGGCCTTCTTCTGCTCGTCCTCTTCGCCCTCCTGGCCCTGGATATAGGGCTGCAAGGCCGCGGAATCCGGGTTGGCGTTGGCCCCATCCACGATCACTAGGAAGGGGCCGTTGATGCCAGGGCCAAAGCCCTCGGACAGCAGGTCCGCCGCCTTGCGCTGGGTGGTATCCGGGTTGGACGTGGTATCCGCTGGAAGCGCCAGCTCCATGTGCAGAACCGGGGCGGTCAAAGCACCGAGGCCGAGCACCACCAAGGCCATGACCACACCGGGGACACGCTGCACCGTACGCACCCAACGGTTTCCCATCGTTGGTTTCGTGCGGCGCGGGCGGCGCTTCGTGGGGTTGCCGGCCACGCCGGGGATGCGTCCGGCGAAGGCTTTATCGCCGAGCAGGCCCAGCATCGCGGGCACCAAGGTCAGCGCCACAAGCACGGCCATGAAGACCGTGCCCGCGGCCGCCAGGCCCATGGCGGTAAGGAAGCTGATGCGTGCTACGAGCAGGGCGAAGAGCGCGATGAAGACCGTCGCGCCGGCAAAGACCACCGAGGAACCCGCCGTGCCGACTGCCATGCCGGCAGCATCTGGCCCGTCCATGCGGGAGCGTTCCTGCCGGTAGCGCGACATGATGAACAGCGCGTAGTCGATACCCACGGCCAAACCGATCATGACGGCCAGCACCGGGGTGAGGTTGTTGAGCTCCATCCAGTGGGTAGCAATCATGACGCCCATCGCACCTAGGCCCACACCCACAACCGCGGAGATAAGCGGCATGCCCGCGGAGGCCAAAGAGCCGAAGGTAATGATGAGGACGATAAACGCCACGGCGAGGCCGATGACCTCAGAAATCGAGTTGACCTGGATCTCATCACCGAAGCCCGCACCGCCGGCCTCTACCTCCAGGCCCGCCGCGCGGCCGATATCCATGGCCTCATGGACCACCTCTTTATCCGCGGGGTCCACCGAATAGGGGCTCTCCGCGTCAAAATCGAAGGTGGTGTAAGCAATCGTCTCATCGGCATTGACCATGGCCAGGTTATCGGCATCCGCCCGCGCGGTCTCCTCCGGCAAGCCCATGGAGGTGAATTGCTCGATGACCTGCTGCTGCAGCGCTGGCGATACCTCAAGCGGGTTACCCCAGCGCTGCTGGCTGCCCTCTGGGATATCCAAGCCCTCAGCAATGTGGCGCACCACATCCCCCACCGCTGCCTCATTCTGCGGATCGCTGAGCTTCTGCCCTTCCGGGGCCTTGAAGACGAGGTTGACCGACGGCGCATTGGCCGGGTTACCGTTCTCCGGGAAGAGCTCCACCGCGCGGCGGGTGGCGTCAATTGCTGGCGTGCCGCTGATGGAGTACTCCGTGGTCATCGGCTTCATTAAGCTGAGGGTCGCTCCGCCCGCAGCCGCCACGATGAAGATCCAGGCGATGATGACCTTCCATCGATTGATGTAAGACCAGCGGCCTAGGTGGTAGAGCAGCTTTGCCACGGAATTTCCCCTTCACATGCGCGATTGCTATTCGCGGAAGCTTTGGTGGTGGACACGAATGTGCACCAGTTTAACCAGTTGAGCTGTGAAGCCCTAACGGTCTCGTAAGAGTTCAACGACCCCTCCAGAGTGTGGCCAGCGCTACAATGCGGAATTACTGAAATACTCTAGGAGCACCACCATGTCTACTTTCGTCATCGTCGCCGTCGCGGCCATCCTTCTCATTGCCATCCCAGCAGGCATGATGAGCCGGCGGATTCACAAGCGCACTGAAGACCACGACCCCGAGGCGCGCCAAGCCGCGCTGGATTTCCAAAGAGATGTTGATAGAGGGCGGGCTGGCTTTTAAAACATAAAACCGGCACCCCAGAGCTAAGAACTGGAGTGCCGGATGTGGCGGTGGCGGCGGGATTTGAACCCGCGGTTGGGGGTTACCCAACAATCGCTTTCGAGGCGATCACCTTCGGCCGCTCGGACACGCCACCGCGTTCCAGATTACGTCGAGTAACCCCGAGCGACAAAATCGCTGCCCACGCCAGGCGGCAGGGACAGCGATTCAGCTATTTGAGGCTAGGAATTAGTCCTTGAGGTTACCGATAACCTCGTTGGCCTTATCCTTGACGCCCTCAACGGCGTCGGAAGCCTTCTGCTTGGCCTCAGAGGTGACCTGGTCGGCCTTGCCCTCGTTCTCCAGCTTCTCGTTGTCGCTTACGTTGCCAGCGGCTTCCTTAGCCTTGCCGACGAACTCGTCCTTCTTGTTCTCAAAATCACCCATGGTGTTCTCCTTAATCTCTACGTCTCTCACGTGGACCACCCAGCCTACACGCGAATCGGAAGGTGGATCCGAGACCACTTCCCAACTCAGGGCTACTCGCCGCCGCGCAGACCCCCGAAGAAGTTCGTGAGCAGCTCCGCGCACTCCTCCTCCAGCACACCGCCGCGTACCTCGGGAACGTGGAGGGCGCCGGGGGCGCGCAATACCTCTACCAGCGAACCGCACGCCCCCGTCTTCGGCTCAAAGGCACCAAAGATCACCGAGGACACCCGGGAAGCTTGAATTGCACCAGCGCACATCGCGCAGGGCTCCAGGGTGACAACCAGCTCGCAGCCCTCCAGCCGCCAGCCATCGCCGTGCACACGCACCGCCTGGCGGATGGCTTCCACCTCTGCGTGCGCTGTTGGGTCATTGAGTTGCTCGCGGCGGTTCACGCCGGTGGCGAGTTCTTTTCCGGAGGCGTCGTAAAGCACGGCCCCCACCGGGATATCCCCTACCGGCGTGGTGCGCGCAACCTCCAGGGTGCGGCGCATACGGGCCTCCGCACGCACCAGCCCTTTCGCTGGTTTAAGAGTCATCCGAGTCGAGGCCGTCGATGAAATCCTCCAGCTCATCACCAAAGCCCAGCTCGCCGGCGATGCGCAGGAGCATATCGGAAGGCCAGTCCTCATCGTTGTCGATGATATAGCCCACCTGGTCCTCATCGAGGCCGAGGTCCGCGAAGATGTCGAAATCGCCGTCGCCATAAGGATCGGCGTCCTCCCACTCGTCCTCGTCTAAATCCGGGATATCGATATCGCGCAGGTCCAGGAAATCCGCGGCGAAATCGTCTTCGGCGGCATAGGTGGCGTCGGAAAGCAGCATACGCACATCCCCCGGAACCGGGCGCACGACGACGAAATAGTCATCCTCCACGCACAACAGCGCAAATGCCGCACCCTCCGAACGCAGGTTGCGCACCGCCTTGATAGAGGTGTTGACGTCGGTAAAGTCATCCTTGAAGGGGCGAATCACCCACGCACCTTCGGCGCTGGTGACGGTGATGGCAAAGGACAGATCGTCGTGGCTCATACCTCGTCAGATTAGTCGGATTGTGCGACAATTGTCACCGTGAGTTCTCAAGATGTTCAACGCCCCGTCTGCATTATCGGCCTCGGTCTCATTGGAGGTTCCCTCCTGCGCGACCTAGCTGCTGCACGCCATTCCGTGTACGGCTATAACCACTCCACCTCTGGTGCGCGAACGGCCATTAAGCAGGGCTACGACGTCACCGATGATCTACCGGCCATCCTGCGCCGTGCCGAGGAGGACAACGCGCTTATTGTCATCGCGGTGCCCATGGATGCGGTTGCCTCGGTCCTCGACGCCATCCAGGAACACGCCCCGAGCTGCGGGCTGACCGATGTCGTCTCGGTCAAGACCGAGGTTCGCCAGCTCATCGTGGAGCGCAACATGGAATCGCGCTACGTGGGCGGCCACCCCATGGCCGGCACCTCCAAATCCGGCTGGGAAAATTCCCACACCGGGCTGTTCAACCGCGCTGCCTGGGTCATCACCTATGACTATGCCGCCGAGTGCGACACGCGCGGCGAGCGCATCCCCGCCGAGTGGGAGAACATTTTTGCCGACGTGGTCCGCATGACCCAGATGGTTCACGCGGAGGCGGTTCCGGTGCGCGTGGCTAACCACGATGCCGCAGTTGCCCGTATTTCGCATCTGCCACACGTGCTGGCGGAGACCCTCGCGGTGGTCGGCGATAATGGCGGCATCCTGGCGCAGTCCCTGGCGGCTGGCTCCTTCAAGGACGGCACGCGCGTGGCGGGTACTCGCCCGGACCTGGTACGCCAGATGTGCGAGACCAACTCGACGGCGCTGATCCAGGCCCTCGACGAGGCCCTTGAGTTGCTGCAGGATGCGCGCGAATCGCTGGCCTCGGATCAGCCTTCCATCGCCGCGCTTGCCGACGCTGGCTTCCGCGCCCGCACCCGCATCGAAGCCCGATCCGGCGCTCGCAAGGAATCGGTCTCCCCGGTGAAGATCTCGTCCCGCCCGGTCTTGCGGCTGCACCCGGGTGCGCCGAATTGGGTGGCGCAACTGCGCCAGACGGAGTCTTTGGGCGGGCGCATCGAGATCTTCTAGCCCGCCGGTGAGCTGCTAGGCCCACTTTCTAAGCCCAGAAGGGCTCCTGCTCTGGAGAGCTTTCAACCCGCTGAGCACATTCCTGTCCTTGGTCGGCGGTTTCACCGCGCCCACACCGCTGCGGAACAAGGTCTCTTTAGTATGGTCCCCTTGCTCTGGTCCCTTTGCACTGCAAAGGGACCATTTACAGGCAGTTTTCATTACCCAGATGGTCCCTTTAATCAGCGAAAGGACCAAACTAAAGGGGCCAATATAAAAGGACCATCTGCAGCGGCTTTTCTCGCCCGCTCTGACAGCGAATATCAGCCGGAAGGCGGTTCTGTCCATAGGGCAGTTAGGAAAAGGCATCTTGCAGATGGCATCTTTCAAAAGGCGTTTTCTCGCCTGAAAAACGCCTTTTGGGGTGTGCACATGGCGTTTTTGCCCCCTAAAACGCCTTCTAGCGGATGCCTTCTGTGGGGCGCCATTTGTCAACGGTTTGTGGGGTGCCATCTAGCGATCGACCGTGAAGCAGCGTGCGCGGCGGCGTAGTGCGGTGGCGCGGGGCGCTTAGTCGCGGAAGGTGTCGTCGCGGCGCTTGCGGGCTTGGGACTCATCGCGCGTGATGCCGAGCAGCGGGTAGCCAGCAAGACCCACCACGAGGCCCACCGGCAAGAGCCAGAGCATGCCGGAGGCCAGCCACAAAACCACGCCGAGAATGGCACCGGCAATCAGACACGGAACGAGTTTCTCCTTCATGGAGATTCAGCCTAGCCGCACCATGGCTCTGGGCATATCAGGCGCAAAGTCCAGCAGTTATTTTAGCGTGTGCCCTTGCGGCGAAGAACGCGTGAGGCGATGGCGACAACCACCAGTCCTGCCACCCCAAAGATGCCGGCGCGCATGGCATAGGGCTCGCTGACCTGCAGTGTCTTCGGGGGTTTCGGGGAGTTGTCAGCGTTCAGCACACCATCGGTATCGCGGCCACTGGTGACGTCCTCAATCCAGTCGCGGACTTCGACCACGGAAGTAATCGCCGCGGTCGGGGAAGGCAGGTCTGGGTCCGCATTCGACGTCCCAGCCGTGGCCACGCCGACGAGGCGGCCGTCGACAAAGAATGGTCCGCCCGAATCGCCGCCCTGCATGCCTTCACCATTGAGGGACTTCACATCCATGATGGCAGCGGCAATCATGGGCCCCGCTCCCCCGAGCTCACCGGCCGGGATGCTTTCCGCGCCGTCGGGCCCAACAGCGATCTCCGGCATCTCGCCACCCTTCATCACCTGGGGAGCTTCGGCTGAATCAGGCGAAGGTGCAACCATTCCGCCGGGAGCAGGCATAGCCATCTCACCAGGAGCCATGGCCCCGGAATCACCCGGCGCCACTGGCGTCATCTTCTCCCCTGACTCGTCAGGGACCGCTGGCGGAGTTCCGCCGGATAGCAATTCGCCTACTTCCATCTCAGCCATCGGCAGCTGGCCTTTGCGTGCCATGCGGGAGCTACTGCTCCAACCGTAGAAGTGACCTTTCTCGCCGGCGGTAGGGACAGCATCCGCGAGCTTGGCGGGCTTGATGCCCTCGACGGGCTCGGTCAGGTGCATGAGGCCGGCGTCGATAGTCGGCGACACGGCCCACTTATCCACGTCGTACACGCGCGTGTCCTTGCCCTGGCCAAAGCGTGCCTGCGAGCCCTCATTATTGACGGACTCGAGGCAGTGGCGGGCGGTCAACACCCACTGCTCGGCCACAAGCGTGCCGGTACAGTCACCAAAGTTTCCGATCTTGCCCATGCGCAGCGCAGCCACCGCCGCGCTTTCCGACGACTTCGGAGCCTGCTGCGCAAACTCCAAGGCCATGGCCGGTGCAGCGCCGAGCCCCACCACAACAATGCTTGCTGCAGCTGCAGCTAGTTTCCGTGCCGTCATTACGCGGCCACCTCCTTGATTACCCAAGCCACGACCCTCTCGGCCGGGCCCTTTCCACAGAACTTCTTCCACAGCGCACTCAACACTAGGAACGCCAACACAAATCCGAGTGCCGCCATGGTGTTGTGCAGGGAAACGTGCGCCTGCCAATAGCGTGCGGTGAGAATGTGCAGGATATAAATGGTCAGCGACATCGACCCCAATGCCGCGAAGGGGAAGGTCAAGCGCGGCAGCTGTCGGCCCAGGACCAGGCACAGGTGCAGCACTACCGCAGTCACCGCAACGGAGAGAAGGATTTCACCAAGCACTCCCGTATGTCCGGTAAAGCGCAGCCAGCCAGGGATGTCCGGATTGAAGCGCTGCCACAGGCCGATGCCGGTAACGACGACGGCCACCGCGGTCGTGACGATCTGGACGCGGGTGGGGCGGTTGAGGTAGACGTCGTAAAGCAGCATGCCCGCCACCATGTACGCCAGGAACGCCACGAGTGGGTAGACCTGCGGGAGCGTGTAGGGAGCATAAAGGAACGTGGCCGCCGCGGTGGCCAGCGCGAACAGCAGTACCTTCCAGCCGGTGGCCAGTGGCGGCACCCAGGCTGTCAGCGCCATGGCCGCGCCCATCACCACGAGCACGACCTGAATCTCACCGCCGACGGGCAGCAGAGCCACACCGATGAGCATTATGAGGCAGCCGCGAGCCACCAGCTTCATGAACACCCGCAGTGAGTAGTCACGGGCAAGGATCATCATCGTGGCGCCTGCAATGATGGCGAACCCTGCCGCCGGCAATCCGGAGAGCACCACTTTGACGCCCCACACCAGGTTGGCCATGTGCAGGATGATCATCCCTATGATGGCCAAGGAACGAGCAATATCGAGGCCCACTATTCGGGCGCGCGCTGACACCTATTCATCTCCTTGCAGTCAAAACGTCGAAAGACCGACCAATGGCTCTGGCCGGTCTTTTTATTTGTGTTCGTTTTCAGCCCTGCGTTTCACCCAGCGGTGCGTGATATGCATCTCAGCGGGTAAGGGCGATAGCTTTTCCCTCGCGCACAAGGTAGATGCGCTCAGCGGCTGCGGTAGCAACGTTAGCTCGCCCTCTACCGATCACGCCTCGCTTAGCGACGCTTAGCTACTACGTGACTGCCACTATATAACCGCGAAAGATATCCCTTATTTCTCCGGTAAAGGAACATCAACGGGTTCCGGAGAAGGAGGAATCACCATTTTCCCAATTCGCCGACAAATCATTGCCATCAATGATTCTAGGGGGCCTTTCCCTACCGTGAAATACCACGCCGAAGAAAGAAGCATCATGGCTACAATTTGGGCGAAAAACCATATGACGGAATGTTCATCAATGGAATCCACGAAAGGCACGAACAACAGCAAGTGGGAGACATACAAAGTCAACGACATTGAGCCTGCGGTGATAAGAGGGAAAAGCAGTCCCGATAGCGCTCGCGATATAACAAGCAGGACCCCAATTACGAACAAGGCGATCCCTGCAGAAAGCAGGATCGAAGGAGTCGTTTCAGTATGCGGACCACTAATGGCCAGCCACCATACGGTGTCAGTAGGAATATGTCCATCTGTGCCAAACTTGAAGATCTTTAGGATATCGTCTGCGCTGTAGCCCTCGGTTTGTCCGTATAATTTCGAAAAACCTCCACCGTAATCCATCGCAAAAGTAGTGAATATAGCACTAGATGCGGAAATAAGCCCACCACATACAGTTAGTCGGACCTGTGTCGTTAGCCATTTTAAGTTCATACGGCACACTGCCACACCTAGGCACAAGTACGCCATCCAGGTAACAGCAGGATATGTGCCGCCTATTAGCAGGGTGATGGCAACATCTAGGGGAGTTTCAACAACGTCGTTGAAATTCGGATTAAGCGTAGTTAGATAAACCACCCTCGAGTTAGTGGCAAAAATTACTAATGGGCCAACAAAAGCAAACACTAAGGAAAGCGACAAAAGGTGACGTATCCGCAGTCGGGTTAAAGGGACTGCCAGGAGAAACATTAAGCCATAATAGGGCAAAATGTTATAGACATCTACGTCAAACTGGTCTATTACTAAGCCAATTCCCAAAATAAGCAGAGCGCGGGTTATTAATGAAACACAGCTGCGACGCCATTTGATACCCACATGCGGGTTATTGGCACCTGTAATTAAAGCTACGGATATTCCTGCGAGCACTGCGAAAAGCGCGGCAGAATTGCCAGCGCACATCTTCCAAATCGCGGTTGGCTCTCCTGTGTATTCATTTTCGGCCGGAAGGATATGGACGGCGATCATTCCGATAATGGCGACACCGCGAGCAGCGTCAAGCCCGACGATTCGACTCGGGTTAAAACGTGGGCCGAAAGCGCGATCTGTACTCCATGTAGGGGGGCCTGGATCGCTTAGTTCAGAAAAGCTGGCTGGCAGCTTCTCTTCCTCTCCATCCCAGATGGGGCGGACATCTGTGGGGCCAGGCGTGGGTAGATTCTGTGTGGTATCTGGAGGGGTGTTTTGTCCGATCACAATGAACCTTTCTCTGCACGAAATGGAATTAGACTATTGAGGGGAACTATTTAAAGTTTTAGTTTGGCTTCGTGATCAATTGCTCGCCCGATTCATCCAAGGCAGAAATCGGGTTGCCTTGCCAGATCGTGTCCCGTGGAACTTCATCTTGGCGCAGCACCAGGGAGCCTGGATGTACAGTGACACGCTCACCAAGTGCAGAGCCGGGAAGCATAAAACTATTAGCACCAAGAGTTGCGCCGCATTCAATGTGCACTTTTTCAAGTGCCATTACACGGTCATGAAACAGGTGGGTCTGCAAGACGGTTCCTCGATTTACAGTGGCCCTATCTTCGATGGTGATGAGGTCAAATTCGGGCAACCACCACGTTTCACACCAAACATGCTTGCCGATACGCGTCCCCATTAGGCGCGCCCACCAATTGAAGAAAGGCGAACCGAGTGACATACGGACAAGCGAAGGAACTGCAAGCATTTCAGTGAAGTTGTCAACAAGTTCACCGCGCCATACGAACGTGGAGAATAAGGTGTGATCTCCAGCTCGGAATCTTCCTACAAGAACCCACTTCACAAGGATTGGCAGCAAGCTTGCAATCACACCGGCAGCTAGAACAATCGGCGTTGATAGCAAAACAACAGCACGCATTCCAGCAGCACCCATGCCCCAATGCATGTACACAATAGTGCCAACCCACACGATAGACAGATCTAAGTAAGCTGCGATAATCGCTGGAACGAATCGGAACAGCTCCACGAAGGTACGAGCAATTTTAAGATAGTGAGGGGGATTAAAAGTTTGTTGCCTATCGGCGTTTACCTGCGAACGTGGAATCTGTCGAACAGAACGTCCTAACCAGGAGGAACCACGCGCTGGACGTTCTGGGGTGGAGGATAAGACAGCGATGAGCGAATCTGCCGGGAGATCGTGATCAGCACCGACAATTCCAGAATTTCCGACAAAAGAACCGTCACCGATTACTGTCGTCCCAACATGCACCCAGCCTCCTCGGTAACGTGCTGATGTGCATAGGGAATGATCGGCAAGGAAGCAATGATTCCCTATAGACGTTAGATGTGGGATGGTTTCTACCGTCGAAATTTCGGTATTTTCTCCCACACGAGCCCCGAGCATCCGCATGAATGCTGGGGTAATCCACCCTGCGTAAAGAAAGTATGTAGAGGTCAAAGTCTTTTGCAACAAACTGTGCGTGAGCCAAAGAGCCCAGCCAGTAGTGGATTGTTGGAGGAAATAACCCGGCTTAATGAACGCAGAACAAAGGCGTACCGAAAAGATCACAAGCGTGACCCATGACAGTACTGTCAACAAGGTGAATACTGGCACCCATAGTGCCAAAAGTGGAAATACCTCTTCGTAGCGCTCATGCTTAACAACTTGTGGCAGAACCACCAACAAGCCCGGAAGAATAGCCAATATTGGGAGCAGCGACATCCATCCTAGGCTCAAGAAATACAGTATCCGCATCCCAAAGGTGCTTACCTTTGCCACTGCGCCTTCAGCAGCAGCCCTTTCCGGATGAATTCCCGGCCAGGTTAATCCGGCCTGACCCTGGTGGGATAGCGGCGAGCCACCATATAGCTGTCTACTCGGGACATCAATGCTTACCGAAGATCCAGGCAAGATTTCTGCATGGTCGCCGATTTTGATGCCCGGGTTAACGAAAGTGCGCAATCCTAGGCGTACCCAGTTACCAATGGCGATTTCCCCGATATGAACTTCATCGCCATCAATCCAATAGCCATTTATGTCTACTTCCTGCTCAAGTGTTGCATAGTCTCCGATCTCCGCAAGACCGGTTACAGGCGGAAAAGTAGCCAGCTGTGTGCCTCGTCCCACGGTGCAACCAAGCAGACGGAATAACAATGGTGCTAGAGGAGTACCCAAAATTGGCTCTAGCTTAAGAAATGTGAGGAATCGCTCTGCTGCCCATACGCGCAAATGAGTCCAGCTTCCTCGACCGTAAACTCCGGTTTTATCCCAGCGGTGGCTAGCCTAGCGACGACGGTAATTTGCGCTATTTTTCCAGGAATTGAAAAGAGCAGCACCCACCCGACGGCAAGCGGCCAAAATGGAATCTCCGGCACCCAAGCAGCATCGAAAAAGAACCTCAACGCCCAAACAACAAGTAGGGATCCCACAATATAGCGTGCCGCATTGAGCACATAAATCAGACAAATAACGAGCGCTTGGAAAAGTCCCGACCCCCATGGAATCTTGTCTGGCATGCGTCGTTCGCCGGAGGATTGCTTGAGCCCTGAAACATAATCCGCCATGCCAGAAAGAGTGGGATTTTCGTACAACGCACCAATGTCTAAGGTGGGATAGTCGCTGCGTAGTTCCACTGCGAGTTTGGCAATAGCCACGGAGGAACCGCCCAGATCGAAGAAATTCGATTCCTCTTCCATTGGTATCTTGCCTAGCTGATCCGACCACTTTTCAGCTAGCCATCGCAGATTGGTGGGCAGCTCAGAGCTAAAATCGTCAGAATCCGGTAACGGCCACGGAAGGGCCTTACGATCCACTTTGCCGGAGGTCTTGGTTGGCAGGGAATCAACAAAGCATAATGTCGGGGCAATGCCACCCGGCAGCACAGTCGCAAGATAGCTTCTAGTCTCAGCCATCGAAATCTCCCCATCAGGGACGATATAGCCAACAATGACATCGGAACCGGCTGGAGTCTTTTGCTTGGCTGCAGCAGCGGCTAGAACACCGGGAGCGCCAGCGAGTGCTCGATCAATTTCTCCCAGTTCCATGCGACGGCCGCCGAACTTGATTTGATCGTCATTGCGGCCGGCAAAAATAAGTCCTTCTGTCTCTGCTACAACGAGGTCCCCCGTGCGATAGGCACGTTGCCACTCTAGAGCCTGAATGGGCGCATAAGTTTTTGCATCCTTTTCTTTATCCAAATAACGCCCGAGACCTACACCGGTGACCACAAGCTCTCCAGTTTCTCCCCAAAGGACTGGTTCTTCTGTCTCTGGGTCAATCACGGCCAATTGCCATCCTGGAGTAGGACGACCAATACGAACCGGCGTGTCACTGTCCATCGGAACCATCCGGTGCCCAGAGCAAATAACAGTAGCTTCGGTGGGGCCGTAGGTATTCCACAGCTCCCTATCTGGAGTTGCTAGTCGATTAATCAGCTCCTGTGGCAGAGCCTCACCGCCAAAGATGAGAAGACGAACTTTCGCAAGTGATTTGGTAGACCAAAATGAAGCCAGCGTTGGCACCGTAGATATAGCTGTGATGTCATGCTCAGTAATCCACTTTCCCAAAGCATCAGCAGAGCGCACGATATCGCGTGGTGCGGCTACCAATGTGGCTCCATACCGCCATGCCAGCCACATTTCTTCACAAGAAGCATCAAACGCCACGGAAAGCCCAGCCATAACCCGATCTCCGGGGCCGAGTGGATCATCAGTGAGGTACATTCGCGACTCTGCGTCTACTAATGCCGCAGCAGAACGGTGGGTGATTGCTACACCCTTGGGTTTTCCGGTGGAACCTGATGTAAAAATAATCCAGGCATCATCACCTAACGTCGGCGTCTTTGGCTCCACCTTTTCCTGAGACTCTTTCTGCAATTCCAGCGAAAGTTCAGCCCCGTAGACAGCAGTAACGTCTGCTTCTTCCCACACAGTATCGGCACGCGAGTCAGGATCGTCCCAATCCACGGGCACGTAGGCGGCACCCGCACAAAGAGTGGCCAGAATAGCGATGTATAGATCGAGCGTCCCTGACGGCACTCTAATGCCCACGCGGGCGCCCGGCCCAACCCCAATATTATTGAGGCGCTGCACCTGCGCCTCTACCCGTTGGGCGAGTTCGCGGTACGTTAGCTGGTCAGATGCCTCCAGTGCAATTTCATTGGGATAGGCTTCTACCGTAGCTTCAAAAATGTCTACCAAAGTGCGAGGCTCTGGCACGTCTTCAGTGCCAAAAATGGCGAACTCAGGGTGATCCACTGGCGACATGCGCGGGGAACTTACGTAAGTCAAAATTCCGCCTTCCTTAACGGGGCATCAACTTTCTTAGGCAAGGTTACGCAAAAACAGGTTCTCTTATTATTTTATTTTCGTCTTGGGGGGGAATTTTCTCAGTTTCAAGCGGGCACGAAGGGCGACCCCTAGCTCGCAGACAACAATCCCCCGCCAAGCCCACCACGAAACGGGAAGAGCAGCCTCCCGCCGAAGCCTCCTCGACACTGCTCACAAACCGTTCAAGCAGCAGCCAAAGACCACACCCCAAGGGCCCCCATTCGAGAGACGGCTGACCACGCCTCCCTCTAAAGGAAGGAGCCGTCCATCTACACAAGAAAAATGGCTACCCGATACGGAGGGAACAGTTGGCCGCAAATCCACACGAAATGTCCCTTAAGTCGAAAAAGGCCGAACTGCTAAGCTACGCCACCGACATCTAGAATCGTGTTTCCACGACCACTAGAATCCGCCCTCGGCAAAATCTAAAAACGAACCCCCAAAACGAAAAAAGCCTCGAGACATCGAAATAGGAACGATGTCTCGAGACTTGACAATTGTGCGCCCGGAGGGATTCGAACCCCCAACCTTCTGATCCGTAGTCAGATGCTCTATCCGTTGAGCTACGGGCGCAGTCCGTTGGTCAGCAGTGCGTACGCTCTGCTGTGCAACGTGGAATAACTATACCCACGCTCTAGAAAACTAACAAATCTCCTTGTCAATGCGTGTTTTAGGAGAAGCCGCAGGCATAGTTATTCACCCGGCGTTCACTTTGTGAGAAGGCTAGACAAGGGCGGCGACTTCGGCGTCGGAAAGCACGGCGTCGCTGAAAGCCTGCAGGGTGGACTCGTGATCGAAGTCGATTCCGATGAGCACCAACTCCGTGCCGGGAGTAACCCCGTTGGCCGCCCACAATGACGCCGGCATAATCTGTAGGTTGGGGCCTGCTTGCTGCCAGGCATGAGCCACGCGCAGGTCGGTGTCAATCCAGCAATAACCTTTCGAACGCATCAGGCCGGTGCTGGCCCTCAACGCAGCCAGCAGGCGTTCACGATTGAAAGGCCGATCGGAGCGGAAGACCACGGAGGAAATGCCGTATTCCTCAGTTTCCGGCGTGTGCGGGTTAGCCAGCTCTTCGGCATAACCGTGGTAGGCCGCGGCGGTTGCAGTGTCATAAAGATGGGCGTCAAGGACCAGCGCAGGGTCGATAACCCCGTTGGTTACGGGCACGACGCGAGCGCGGGGGTTCATGGCGCGCACGGTGGCGATGACGCGTTCGGTTTCGGCAGCCTCCACCAGGTCGGTCTTCGTCACGAGAATGAGATCGGCGAATTCGACCTGGTCCACAAGCAGGTCGGCGATGGTGCGGTCGTCATCAGGCATGCCCTCGATATTCTCAGAGACCAAGCTGCGGCCACGGCGTAATTGAGAAAGGAACGTGGAGGCATCCACGAGGGAGACCATGGTGTCGATGGGGGCAACGTCGGCAAGCGTGGCGCCGTCTTCAAACTTCCACTCAAAGGTGGCGGCGACGGGCATGGGCTCGGAAATACCGGTGGATTCGATGACGATCTGATCGAAACGGCCGGAACGGGCCAGCTTGCCGACGGACTCAATAAGATCCTCGCGCAATGTACAGCAAATGCAGCCGTTGGAGAGCTCAACGAAGCGGTCTTCGCCGCGTTCAAGATGACCCTCGCCAGCGACGAGGGCGGCATCGATATTGACCTCGGAGAAGTCGTTGACAATGACTGCCAGCTTGCGCCCCTCGCGGTTGGCCAACAGGTGGTTGAGAAGGGTGGTTTTTCCGCTGCCTAAAAAGCCGGACAGCACGGTAACGGGTGTAGCCATCCCGTAATGATAACGTTTTTCAATACTGGAAGGCTACAGAACCAACCCAAACACCGGAACAGCAAGCAGGTAGACGGTGATGGTAATGAGCACGCAGCCAATCAGGTTGAGGCCGACACCACCCTTGATCATGTCGCCGATCTTGACGTAGCCAGAACCATAAGCAATCGCGTTCGGCGGGGTCGCCACCGGCAGCATGAAGGCACAGGTTGCAGCCAGCGCCACCGGAATGGTGAGCAGCAGGACGTTGATGTCACCATTTTCGGTCAAGCCAATACCCACGGCCACACCGCCCATAATCGGCAGGAAGGTCGCAGCGGTTGCGGTGTTGGAGGTGATCTCCGTCAGGAAGAGCACGAGCAGGGCCACTGAACCGATAAGCAGGATGGTCGGCAGACCACCCAGACCCTTGGCCATCTCACCAATCCATAGGGACAGGCCGGACTTGTTGAACATCGAGGACAGGGACAGACCACCGCCGAAAAGCAGGAGCACGTCCCAGGGCATCTCATTCGCGGTCTTCCAATCCAGAAGGCGCACACCGGTCTTCGCATCAGCCGGGATGGCAAAGAGCAACAGGCCAGCGGCGATACCCACGATAGCGTCGTCGTAGTTCGATTCCTTACCGGTGAAGAACGGGACAATCACCCAGGCCAAGGCAGCGCACAAGAAGATGATGCCCGTCATGACCTGCGGTCCGGTCCATGGGCCAAGCTTTTCAATCTCAGAATCGATGAGCGCGCGGCCACCCGGAATCTTGTCCATCTCCGGCTTGAACACGGTGATCAGCATAAACCAGGCAATGAACAGGAAGATGAATGCCAGCGGCATGCCCACCATCATCCACTTGCCAAAGCCCAGAACGATGTCATGGGATTCCTTCATGTAGCCCGCCAGCAGAGCATTCGGCGGGGTACCGATGAGGGTGCCGAGCGAGCCAATCGACGCCGAGTACGCAATACCCAGCATGAGCGCGGTGGCAAACTTCTTCTGGTTCGCCATGCCGCCCACGGCATCAGCAGTAAGGGAAAGAACCGAAATACCAATCGGCAGCATGACCACTGCGGTAGCGGTGTTGGACACCCACATGGACAAGAAGCCGGTGGCCAACATGAAACCGAGAATCAGCTGCTTGGGCGAGGTACCAACAACCTTGACCACGAACAGCGCCATGCGACGGTGCAAGTTCCAGCGCTGCAGAGCTAGGGCAATAAGGAAGCCACCCATGAACAAGAAGATGGTGGATGAGGCATAGGGAGCTCCCACATCCTTAATGGTGCCAACCCCGGCCAGCGGGAAAATGACCAGCGGCAAGAGTGCAGTAGCGGCCAGCGGGATGGCCTCCGTCATCCACCACACACCCATAAGGATGGTCACAGCGGCCACGGCACGCAATGCACTTTGGGTGTATTCGGTGTCCTCCTTGGCGCCAGGTGATTGCATCACCGTTTCGACGGCGTTGCTGGGAAAGAGAAACCACACCAGAGCGGCCAAAACGAGTCCGAGGATGAGGCCAATGGCCATGCGACGCCATTCGCGCGTGTCGACGCCAAGATCGTCCTCGCCCTCCGTGTGCGATGTTGAGACGTGAGTGTGCGGGGTAGTCATCTGCCCCCTCCTTTTCCTGGTTAACCAGCCCCCATTCAGCTGAGAGAGTAAGTGAGATCACTGAATGGGCCTACACGTTTAGGCTATCGAGACCACAGACAGCCAACAAACACTTTCGCCTCATTACCCCCACTAAGGCCAAAGATTCACCCCTGTTAGCAAAATCTTTTGCAGATTAGCTGCAAAGAATGCTCACCAATGTGTGGGCAGTCCGCACCCAATTCCCCTCCTCCCCAGATCCCCAGACCTCGATCCCGCAACCTGCAGGTGGGCGTCGCCAAGCGCTTGCCGACGCCCCACCGCCCACCAGGGAGTTTCGGGATCGAGGTCTGGGGCTTTAGCCCTGCGTACCGCTCGCCGCGCGAGATCCATGCCAATGCGCTAAAAGTAAGCCATGAACAACCAAAGAATCTTTCACTACATAGACACCCACACGGTCGATCTGCGCACACTCACCAACGACGACCCCCGATGGGGCAAGATTCACGCAAGGAAATTCCATAAGCTCGCGTGGTGCTATGTCATTCCCCTGCACCGATGGCTGCACTTGAAACCCTGGGAGCGAGAAACCGCAGAGGTCTATGCCCATGCACGTGCCGCACCGCGGGCAACTCTCCTGGGCAAAGCGGCTGCTCGTATCCACGGCATCCCCACCCTCACCACGCCGTCCGAATACTTCGCGACAGTCCCCTCCAACTCCGTTCCCCAAAGGTCCAAGCGCCAATACTTCCGTTACAAGCAAACGAAGCTCAACAATCAAGTCACGGAAGTCCACGGGATCCGGGTTACGTCCCTGGCACGCACAGCGATCGACATCGCGCGCTTCGATGGATTCGTCGAAGGTCTCGTCGCCGTAGACTACGTACGGTCACGCCGGGTATCAAAGGACACCCTCAACTGGGTACTCGGCGACATGGGCCGTGTGAAAGGAGTCGCGGATGCACGTCGGGCCGTGGAACATAGTGTCAACAGCTCCGAATCTCCCTGGGAGTCCTACGCGCGTGCCCTTATCCTTGACGCGGACCTTCCTGCGGTTCGCAGCCTGCGCGCCCAATACCGAGTCAATCAGTACTACGCCGACCTCGCGATCGATGACTGGCTCCTCATTGAGATCGACGGCAATGTGAAATACGAGAACGAGCTGGAAGAGGTAATTCGGGCCGAACACCAACGCCAAAAGGCGCTCCTCAACCAAGGTTTTGTCATCTTACGCTTCTCTCCCCAAGAATTGCGCGACGCTCCAAAAGACTTCATCAACACCATCGCGCGGCACTTAGCTGCTGGCCCCCGAAACTTCCGCTAGATCCCCAGACCTCGATCCCGAAACTCCCTGCGTGCTGACTCAGACGCACCACGCGCTTGACGACGCCCACCTGGGAGTTTCGGGATCGAGGTCTGGGGGTTTGTGGTTATGGAAATCCAAGCCGAGCTACCACAGCGCGAAGAAGGCAACCGCCCCGAGAATCATCGTCCCCAGCGTAACGGCAACCAGCGCTGGGGCCCCGGGCAGGATAGGTGATGAAGTCCGGGCGAGGATCTCGTCAACATGGCGAAGCTTGGCGGTGGCCAACCACAGCACAACACCCACTACTACTCCAACAATCAGAGCCGCCCATGGCGCAATGGAACGCACGACAAGCAAACCCGCAACAAGGCCCGCGAGCCCCGTGCGCTGCCAGGCTAAGCGGGTGCGCTCGGGTTGGAGGCCGGGATCAAAAAGCTCGCTCACGCTAGCAGCTCGCCCACCAGAATCATCAGGCCGATGATGATCACCACACCAACAATCAACGCCAACGCCGGGCTGGCCGGGAGCGGACGCCCATGGCGCATCGCTCGTTCCGAAGCACCCCAGTGAAACCATGCCACCGCCGGCAGGACGATGGCCACGATCAGCATGATGACGGAGACGACGCGGGTCAGCGTCGTGTTCAACGGCAGCTCGAAGGTCTCCAGGGCCACACCACCGGCGATAAAGGCCAACGACGTGCGGATCCACGCAAGGAACGTGCGCTCATTGGCCATGCTGAAGCGCGGGTCGGGTTCCTCCCCTGTTCCATACACCGAGCCCGGGAAACGTGCCTTCGTCATAGGCGCTACTGTAGCGTCCGACGCTTCATTCCACAGCGCGCAGCACCCCAAGCGCCGCGCTTAAGACTGCGAGAAGGCCTCCAGATCCGCGGGGCTACCGGCGACGACGATGAGGTCGCGGTGGGTGAGCTCGGTGCCGTCGACAAGCGGGCGCCACTGGCCAGGCCCCTCACAGCGGGAGATGAGCTGAACGTTGTGTGCTTCCCACACCTGGTGCAGGTTGAGCGGGTGCTTGCTTATCGACGCCGGCGGGGTCATCGCCGTCACGCCATAATCAGTGGCGATCTCCGCAAAATCCTCGAAGCGACCACCCAGCAGGTGCGCCACGCGGCGACCAGTATCGCGCTCTGGGCGGATAACGTGGTGCACTCCCAGTTGGCGCAGGATACGGGCGTGCGCATCCGAATCCGCCTTGGCCCAGATATCGCCTACCCCCAGTTCCACCAAGTTCGAGGCGGTGAGGATGGAATCCTCCAAGTCGGAGCCGATGGCCACGACCACGCGTTCCACTTCATCAACGCCCAGCTGACGGAGGGCCTCGGCGTCGGTCGTATCCGCGGTCACCGCCTCGGTGAGATACGCGGCATATTCGCGCACGTGTTTCTCCTCGGCATCGATGCCAAGAACCTCCACGCCGTGCTCCATCAGTTCACGGGCTAGGGAAGAACCGAACCGCCCCATACCAATGACGACGACCGGCGGGATATTGATGGAAGACTTTTCACGCCGCAGGGCGCTGAACATGTTAGCCAATGAACGGCCTTTCTTCGGGGTAGCGGTAGCGCAGGCTAATAGTCCGGGCGGCCAGTGCCGCCACGAAGGTGGTAGGGCCTACGCGGCCAACGTACATGATGAGACACAGCATGAGCTGCGATGGTGCGGACAAACTTGCAGTAATACCCGTGGACAAACCCACGGTGGCGAAGGCGGACATGACTTCGAACGTGACCTGGTCCGCGGTGAACTCGGGATCCCAGACGCGCAGCGTCGCCACGCCTACGGCAACGACGATCATTCCGGCGGCCGTTAGCGCGAGGGCCTGCCGGAAGGTGGACAGCGGCAAGCGGCGGTGCCCGATAGACGTGTCCTCGCGGCCCAAGAATTCCGAGATCATGGCGGCGCCCAGCACGCAGGCTGTGGTGACCTTGATGCCACCCGCCGTACCGGCGGAGCCGCCGCCGATGAACATCAAGATGTCCGTAACCATCAGCGTCAACGGGTGCGCTTCCCCATAGTCGATGGCGTTAAAACCCGCCGTTCGGGGCGAAGCGCTCATGAAGAAGGCGTTGATGATCTTCTGTCCCAACGGCATCCCGTTCAGCACACCGGAGCCCTCAGAGAGGAAGAAGACCACGGTGCCACTAAGCAGCAAGAACGCGGTGGCGCCCAGCGTCATCCGGGCGGTCATGGACATGCGGTGAATGCGTGGCGTGCCACCACGCCAGCGCGTTAGCCGCGCGCGGGCCCGTCGCACGAACTCCGCCAGCATGGGATAGCCTAAGCCACCCGTAATCAGGGCGAAAGCGAGGGGCAGCAGGATCCAACCATCAGCAGCAAAGGAAACGACGCTATCGGAATAGGTACTGAACCCGGCGTTGTTGAAGGCCGAAATAGCGTGGAAGATGCCTTCCCACACCGCGCGTCCTGGTGCTACTCCGTGTTCGGTGGCTAAACGCACGCCGATAAATACGGCAACGATGGCCTCGCAGATCAGAGTCATCACCAAGGTAAGCAGCAAGGCGCGGCGAATTCCGCCCGAAGTCACGGCGCGGCCCTCCGCAGCCATGGTTCGGCGAGCTTTAAAGCTGATTCGGCCGGTCAACAGCATGCCCGACAGCGACGCCAAACTCATGATGCCGAGGCCGCCCAGCTGGATGAGCGTGATAATGACCACTTGGCCGAAGGGCGTCCAGTAAGTTCCGGTGTCCTCCACCACGAGACCCGTCAAAGAGACCGCTGAGGTTGCCGTAAAAAGTGCCGGCAAAAACGGAGTCCACTGCGGAACGTTGGCGGAAATCGGCAGCATAAGAAGCACCGTTCCCACAAGGATAAGCAGAATAAAGCCCGCGGCGGTGAGCCGAGCTGGGCCCAGGAAATGACCGCGTTTCACAGCGCTTCACACTACCGCTTGGCACCACTCTGAGGAAGCCGACGGGCCTGTGAATATTCCGATCATCTTATGCACAACATAACAGCCGGCTAGCCCGAAGGTAGCGCCAGGACGTTGGCGCTACATCAGCTTGGTCTTTTCCAAGGTCTCCACCCAGCCGTTGGTGAACTTCTCCAACGGCTTGTGGAAGACCACGCCCAGAACCAGCATCGGTACGGCAAAAAGCAGCAGGCACAACAACGCTAGCCAGTAATCACCATGGTAAGTTCCGGCGATGGCCGCACGGAAGGCTCGGATGGTGTAGGTCGCGGGCAGCCACGGACTAATGTTCTGGAACCACTCCGGGAGTACCTGCAAGGGGTAGGCACCACCCGACGACGACACCTGGATCACCAACATGAGCACCGCTAGCGCCTTGCCCGCATTCGCAAACGACACCACAAGGGTGTAGCAAATCAGCATAAAGATCAGTGAGCTAACCCAGCCTGCCAGCAGCATGAGGATCGGGTGCGCAGGCTCGATGCCCACGAAGAAGATGAGGCCCAAAATGAGCATCGTCGACTGCACGAGGCCGACCGCCGCGAAAATACCGAAGCGGCCAAAGAAGCGCTGCATCGGCGAATACTTGTCCTTGTCCACAACATCCGTGCGCACGCTCACCGCAGTCAGCAGCGCGCCGACCCACAGTGCTAGCGCCGTGTACATGGGCGTCATGCCGGCGCCGAAGCTCTTGACCGGGTAGACCGCTTGCCTGTCGACGTCCACCGGAGCCGCAATCGCGTGCGCCAGAGCGTCCGGATCGGATCCAATGAGGTCCGCCAGCTTCTTCAGATCCCCGGATGCCGCAGCGGAGTCGATATCCTTCCGCAGGTCGCCGAACTTGTTGGCTTTATCCTGCAGGCCAGAGGCGAGCTTCTGTACCGCATCCCGAGCATCCGTCAAGGAAGAGGAATCAATGGTGACGGGAGACTTCGCGGTATCCAGATCCGCGCTTACCTGGCCCAGGGAATCCTGCAGCGCGCGCAAGGATTCACGCAGGCCAGAAGTGGAGATTCCTTCCACCGCCCTCTTGGCATCATCGAGGCTGGAGAGATCCGGCTTCGTGGGTTCGGGAGCGTTCGCGGCCGCCGTGAGGCGGGCGTGGAGAGTGCGCTGAGCATCGATGGCCTCCTCGATACGGCTGAGCGCCTTTTCCTTGTCCTTGGCGGGAAGCGGCAGAGCTTCGATATGGCCGTGCAGGTTCTGATACTGGGCAATGGTGCCTTCTACCTGGCCGGCCAAGGTGTTGAGCGCGGCGACGCGGTCGGCGCGGGAGGCGGAGGCGTCGTCGTAAAGCGCATCAATGCGTTGGCGCACCACGTCATAACTAGCGCTGGTGGCGTCGAGGGATTGTTGCAGCGCATCCGTGGAAACATTGAGCGAGGAGGACTGGACCTCCGGCAGCTCCAGGTCTGCCGAGTCCGCAATGCGCTGGGCGCTTTCCATGAGCGGAACCGCGGTATCCACCAGGCCCGCGAGGGAACGAGCGGTACGCGCGGCCATGTCCAGCTGGGTCTGCACTCCATCCGCGCGCGCCTGCATCCGATCCAACACAGCCTTGGTATCGCCCTGACTCAAGAAATCGGAGAGTGAGGTAACCAGGTCGAAGGAGACATCACCGACCGTCGTGGTGAAGGCCTCGGCCACCTGAGCCGACACGCCTTCTGCACCCTGACCTGTAATCTTCGGCGCCAGCGCATTCTTCTTTTCATTCATATAGAAGGATAAGTCCGCGGGCTGGGAACCATCCGTGTAGAAGTTCATCATGTCGGTACTGAAATCTTCCGGAAGCACGATGGCTGCGTAATACTCACCGGACTTGGTACCTTCAATCGCCTCATCGGAAGTCGTCACAACCCAATCCAGCTGATCGTTTGCACGTAGCTCATTGAGCACCTGGTCGCCGACGTTGATGGGCACCGGCAACAGATCGCTTTTGTAGCCGGTGTCCTTGCTAGCCACCGCCACCTTGAGCTGGCTGGTGTTATCGAAGGGATCCCAACTGGCCAGCACGTTGAACCAGGTAAACAGCATCGGGATGACAACGAGCCCCACGAGCATCACCGCGCTCATCACGTTGCGGCATGCGGTGCGCATGTCGTTGAGGAAAAGATCAAGTGTTCCACGCATTAGTTATCCCCCTCCGTGGACTCCGCGCCGATGCGTGCCGGATGTTTGAT
The DNA here is from genome assembly GCF_046895345.1 of Corynebacterium aurimucosum. Lineage (GTDB taxonomy): Bacteria > Actinomycetota > Actinomycetes > Mycobacteriales > Mycobacteriaceae > Corynebacterium > Corynebacterium aurimucosum_G. The sequence goes on from NZ_CP160096.1 coordinate 2,106,208, forward strand.
GTCATCCTCATCCAACGTCACCAGCTCTGCGGACTGCTTCAGGCTAATGCGCAGGTATTCCAGCGTGACCGCGGCGATAATGATGAGGAAGCACCATGCCGTCCAAATAGCCAAAAGCAGCGGCTTTTGGTCGGGCAAGAGACCCGAGACGACGATGAGGATCACCACGCCGATAACGCCGGCGATGCCCACCAGCTTGAGCCAGTAGCCCCAGTCATGCGCACGGCGGTCCAAATCTTTCTTCAGACCACTGCGGCTATCCAGCGCCTGGATGACGTCCGCGATGCGGTAGCCCGAGCCGACAACCTGCACGTTTTCATAGTCAAAGAGCTCGGTATCCCGCAGCTCGCGGTTAAAGATGACGTTGAAGTGCGCCAAAGCCTTACGCAGCAGCAGGCCGAAGACGAAGAACAGAATGAACATGAAGGCCAGCACGCCCATGTTCTTGAAATAGTGGTTGCCGTAGAAGCCACCGATGGTTTCGCGCATGGCGTCGATGCCATACGTAAAAGGCAGCAGTGGGTAGATGGTGTGGAAGAAATTGGGCAACAGCTCAATCGGGTACAGGCCCGAAGCACCCGGAATCTGGATAATGACAAAGACCACGCAGAGGCCACGTCCCAGGTGCCCCAGGGAGGAGGACAATGCGTAAATAATGCTCAAGTAGGCCAGCCCCACGAGTATGCCTGTCAGGACAAAAGCCGGCGCATTCACGGTCTGCACGCCGATGAGCAGGTCACCGACGGTCACCGTGATGGCCTGGATGATAACCATCAAGGCCATGAGGAGGAAGCGGCCCATATAGGCCTGACCCACCGTAACGCGGTGGAATCCTTCCTTATCCACCTCCACCCGGAAGATCACCATGAGGACGAAGGCACCAATCCACAGCGAGAGGTTAGTAAACAGCGCCGCCATGGCGGAGCCGTAGCTGTCCACCGGGTACACGGTTTCGGTCTTCAGCTCGATGGGCTCGGCAAAGAACTTACCGATTTCTTCCGCATCCAGCCCGGTGACATCTTGAACGACTTTGGAGTTCATCGCAGCACGCAGCGAACCCACATCGCCCTGCATAGCGCGCAAACTGTCCTGCAGGGCAAGGAGGTTGGTATCGAAATCGGACAAGGTGTCCTTCGTCGCACGCAGCTGCTGAGCCACACCATCTAGGAGACCGTCTGCCTCCTGCATGGTGCCCTTCTGGGTTTCCAAAGTGGAGCTCAAAGCGCTCGCCGTGGAGCTCAGACTGCTCATGGCGCGGTTGATTTCGGGCACGGCGGATGTCACGGTATCGCGCAGTGTCTGCGACGTGGCCTTGGTATCTGCCGCCGCTTGGTTGATGGCCTCAGCACTAGCCTGCACGTTGTCCGCCGCGGCCTGGGTATCCTTGCTCAGCGCGCTGAGGTTTCCCACCAACTGGCGGTTGGATTCATTACCCTCATCGAGGCGTTGGATGGCGTCATCAATTTCCTTGGCAACCTGCGGTGAGAGCGTTGCGGAATCGCGCAGGGCTTTAAGCTGCGCAATCGATTCTGCGCTCGCGTCAATGGCAGTGTTCGCCCGCTGCGTGGCGTAATCGAAGCGGTCACCGGCCTGGTTCAGGCCCGCGGTGACGTCCGCGATGGATTCCTGTGCCTGGGCAGTACCGTCCGCCACCGCAGTCGCACCGCTAACAAAGGCACCGGTGGTCTGGTCGGTGAAGTCCCCTATGCCCCCTTGGGCCTGTTCGACCAGGGATGAGACCTCAGCGAGGGCTGTTTGAGCGTCGCCCAGCGCAGCACTCACATCAGCCACCGTGGACTTAGCGCCCAACGTGGAGTCGGCAGCGGCGTCAAGCTTGGCTTGGATGCGCGCAAGATTCTCACGGTTGCCGTCGATCTCCTGCGCGGTTTCCCCGAACGCGGAGCTGGTGTTGTTCATTGCGCGCGTGACTTTTCGCTCGAAGTCGGTACCAGTGTCCTTGACGTTTTCCGCCGCGACCGTGGCCACCTGCTCCTTGAAGGCCGCCGTGATCTGCTTGTCCAGACCTTTGGCACCGGTATCCGTAATCTTCACGGCGATGGCGTTGTTCTTTTCGTTGACGCGGTACACCAGCTGCGGCTGCGTGAACTTCCCGTCGAGCATGCTCACGAGGTTCTCACTGAAGTCCTCCGGGATCGTCACCGAGGCATACACGTCTCCCTCTAAAAGGGCTTTCTCGGCTTCGTCGTGCTCAAGGAATTGCCAGCCTATCTGGTCATTCTTTTTCAGTTTCTCAATGACCTCGCTGCCGACATCAATGTCCCCAGTGAGCTCATTGTTTGCACCCTTGTCCTCGTTGACCACGGCCACCTTAATGTTGTTGGTATGGCCATAAGGGTCACGAAAAGCCGCGATGTTCACCCATGAATACAACGCGGGGGTGATGATGAGTCCGATGAGGATGATCCACGCCCTGGGGACGCGGCCAAGCCTGGCTACATCTCTGATAAAAATCTTCCAACTTTGGCGCACTGAAGGCAGTGTACCCGTTGAACCTTCGAGTCTCTAACCTGCCGAAACCTATAAAGTAATTTCCATGATTAACAATTAACGATTGATATGGTTTACCGAAACAAAACCCTTGCCCCACACCACGCCAACTTGTATTGATAAACAAAATTTTTCTAGCACTTTCACTGCCCACTACAATCGGCGGCCATGATTGAAGTAGCAGCCGTCGTCATCCGCAATCCGCAAGGCCACGTTCTCACCGTGCGCAAAAAGTCCTCCACCAAGTACCAACTGCCCGGTGGCAAGCCTGAGGCGGGCGAAGCGCTTGTCGACGCCGCCCTGCGCGAAGTCGCCGAAGAAGTAGGCCTCACCCTCGACGCCGAGAACCTCAACAAACTCGGCACCTTCGACGCTCCCGCCGCCAACGAACCAGGCGAGGTCGTCGTCGGCACCATCTTCACCTACACCCGCACCGTCACCGCCGACGAACCCCATGCGGCCGCCGAAATCGGCGACACCGCCTGGGTCAACCCAGCAGCGCCCGACCGCGAGCTTGCGCACCTGTTGCGCGACCGCGTCTTCCCCACGCTGGCCTAGCGCCAACTGTCAACACTTCGGCGTCATTGACCCCGAAACCATCAAGAGCTACCCTTTGAACATGTTCACTGAACACGTTCACTCATCGCGCTCGGCCGCCAAAGCTGACACCGTCAGCAAGGTCCTAGCCACCGCCTATAATCTCTTCCTCGCTCAGGGCTACGCCACCACCAGCATCCGGACTATCGCATCCGAAGCTGGCGTCAGCGTGGGAACCGTCATGGGAGTCGGCGACAAACAAACGCTGCTCATCCACACCATTGGCCAACAGATTTCAGAACTCCACGACGACATCCGGGGACAATCCGATAGCCTCCTCGACGTCCTCAAACCATTCCTGCAGATGTTCACCGGTCACGAAGAACTCTCTCGTGCGTTCGGCGCGGCACTCATCCAACAAGGCAACCAAGGTCAGGCACTCACCGCGCTCAAAACGCTCCTGACCGATGAAATCACCCTGCGCCTTGGCTCCAGGCTCAACAGCGACGATGCGGCCGAGTATTCCGATCTGCTGTACAACGTCTACCTCGGCTTACTCATCGGCTGGGCCGCGGGCCTCTACGACACCGAACAACTCACCTCCCAAGCCGCCTCATCCATCGAACGCCTCAACACCGCATTCGGAGTAACCCAATGATCCTAGAATCCTCCCCCGCTTGGCCCTCCCTACTACTAGCAGCCATTCTGCTTGGCGACGCCGCCCTCTCCCTCAAACCAGTCCCCTTCATCGAAGCCTGCCTCAGCGGCGTCAAACTCCCCAAGGACTGGTGGTGGGCACTCATTGTCATCAAGTGCCTCGCCGCCGTAGGACTCATTGCCGGCCTCTGGTTCCCCGGCGTAGGAATCGCAGCCATGATTGGCGTCATCGCCTATTTCTGCGCAGCCTCAGCAGCCCATGTCCGCGCCCACTTCCTCGGCAGTGAATTCTGGATTAACTGCTTAGGCATGCTCGCGCTCTCAACCGGTGTATTGGTCCTGACGCTAGTGCTGAATTAGGCGACCAAAAATTCTTCGGAACCACCCCTGCCCCATTTCGCCATCAAGCACATTCGCCCGATATTTACTTCTTTTTCATCCCCCATCTCACTATGCCGTTCGTTGCTTCGGGAAGTGGCTGCGGGGAATAGCACTCATGAATTTTGGAAAGAACAAAATATTCGGAGAAAGGGATCCGTTCACAGTGAACTTCACCTTTTGAATCCCACGCGAAAGCGTTCAAGTCATGCCAGGCCTTGAATTGTCGCTGCAGACAATCGAAACCGTTAATTCCAAAGAAACTACACAGCTCGGCAATAGTAAATTCAGCTACAACGCTTTCTTCATGCAACATAATTCGGACAAAGTTTTCATCGGGATCGATGTTCGCGTTACTTTCCACATCCCAAATTGGCCCTTTTAGTAACTCCACGACGCTCCTAGCCAGCACAGATTAAGCTCAGTGCCTTCATTCTAATTTCTCTGCTCACGGAGGGACTGCGGCTTACGAAGGAACTGAAAACGTAAAATCCCGAGCCACCGGTAAAATGATGACTCGGGTTCTGTAGTTTGCGGAGACGAGAGGGACTGAACCTTTACGCCACCTCTATGCAGGTCAGGGCACCTTTTGGAAAATTCATGTTGCAGACTGTTGCGTAATTGTTGCGTAACGGACAGTAGCAACCAACAAGAAAGAGGCACCCATCATGCCCATTGACCTAACCGTCATCCCGCAAGCCGGTACCACCACACCATCCAGCTACCTCACTACAGATGAAGCTGCACACGTCATCCGCGATTGGCAAGCGTACGGCAACACCACCCCGGGGGCCACTCATGGCACTTGGACTATTGGTGTCATTCACTTCATCGACGGTGAAGCACGAGTTACCAGCATTCTGCCTATCCCGCGTAGCGTGAAGCGCGAACCAACCACCCCGGCGCGCCGGGCCACGAACACACAGCCCGAACACGTCTGCGGCTCTAGCGCGCTGCCTCACGAGGTGGCACTATGAGCCTCCAGCAACTGAACGAGACCATGCAGGAACTGAAGACCAACCTTGAGATGCTGGAGACCATCAACCAGCAGTGCCAGAACTGCACCCCATCCGAATACCAGCGGCTAGATAGTCAGGCCCTGCGAATCATGCGGGCCAACACGCGCCTAACACGCACCATAAGGAATCTCACCAACGAGTTAACAGGGGCACCGCAATGAGCACACGCCTACTTTCAGCAGTGCTCTACTAGGCACTTTCTGCATCTGGCATGCCGTAATGTGTAGCCGTTTAACGTGTTGAGGGGTACCTATACCCCTTGCCGGTTACTTCATCGTCTTAAACGGCGATATTGAACAGGGAAAATAGAGCCTGCTTGCACCCTTTGTTGAAACACCCTAGGCGGGGACTGTCAGTAGGTTCTATCCGCTGGTAATTGCCGTCTGTTTGGGTGGGCCTCCACAGGCAGGCAGAGACAGTGACTTTATGCCAAAAATGGCAGAAAGTATCGGTGTTCGCCCCGGCCATGAAAGCTAGGACAGGGTGAGGTAGGTAGCGCGTGTGCGTGAGAGAGATTAGGGGGTGTCCTATGTGTCCTATGCAGGTCAGGGGCTATTTTTGGGTGTCCTATGGGGTGTCCTGTGGGTGTCCTATGTGTCCTATTTGAATCCGATATAGGACAGACAGGACAGAGATAGGACAGGGGGTAGGACACCCTAGAAACATGCTTCTACCTGCACAGGACAGATAGGACAGGCATTTTAGGCTTCACGGTGGCGCATATCATCCAGCACGAGGTGAAAGTTAGGGCCACGTTCAATAAGTTGCCCACCTGTGTCAGTGCGAGAGAAACGCACGGCCTCCATCCCTGCCAGGGCAGTACCGGCCTGTCTCATTAGTGGTCTATCCCTACTGGCAAGTGTCTGGAGGAAATGCGTCCAGTTAACAGGTGGGGCACCATCGTCTACCCCGTCTATGTGGTTCAGGGCGCGTAGTTGGAACTTCTCTAGCTTTTGTTGCTTTCGGGCCTGCTGTTCCTCTTGTGCAAGTTCCTTGCGCTCTAGGAGGTCAGCAGCGCGCTGTACCTCTAGGTCTTTGGAATAGCTAGCGGCAAACACCTGCACCCTATCGGAATAGTCCATGAGCACCCCGGCGCGCCTCCAGTCATCCATGCTCACGCTGTCACTAGACCGCAATAACGCTAGCCCGGCGGCTACCTTGCACTGCGTCTGTGTGCGGTGGCCTGTGTTGTTGCTTGAGACACCATAGGCAGATAGCAAATGTTGCTGCTGCCATACCTTGCGCTTAATCTCGTCTGGAAACGATACGGGCGTTCCGGCAAGCACTTCTTTGGGAACCATGACGGCCATTAGGCGGGTAGTTCCTTCCGGGCGCTCATACAGTTTGCCGGGGTCTAGTAGTTCTGCCCACACGAAACGGTGCCTAAATCCGTCATCCTCACCATCCAGCAGCAGGTACGCTTTATCGGGCTGTGCGGCTACCCACAGGCCCGCTGTGTAGGTGCCTTCCTGTATGACAGTTATCTGGCCTTTGTTGGTCACTCCCAACGAGTTACCGCTGTAGATATTTAGCAGCGTGCTACGCAAGGTCGATCCCTTCCGGGTAAGCAGCGTGTGCAATTTGCCAACCTCTGATTCTTCAATCAGCACCGGGTGGGCAATGCTTGCACCTTCCGGCGGCTGGAGAGCATCAGTTATCCCCTCCCCGCTCCCGGGGTGAACTGGCCACGGCTTCAGGGGTGTTTGGTCATCGAACACCTGCACGCTGTTGCGCACGAGGCGCATAAGGCGGTCTTTACCCGCGCCGGGCTTGCCGAGCAGCACGATAAACAGGTTCATGCTGCCTCTACCCATACCGGCATCGAAACCAACGTTTCCCGGCATGGAAGACAGTACGTATTGCACTACAGCCAACAGGAAGGCCACCGGCGGGGCACCGTTGGCGCGGGCGTGCTCACGTACTTTCTGCACGGCTTCACCTGCCCCATCAAACAGGTCATGCTCCAGGTGCTCCCATCCGTCATAGTCCAGGGCACCGCTCATAGTCTTTGGTCTATCCACGGCGACTACCTCCCCATGCTTCATCGGGTGCATCTGTACGCGGGCCAATAGGGTCACGGTGCCCGCTAGGCAGTGGTGGCATTCTTAAACCAGCATCACAGCGGCGGGTAACAGCCTGCACAGCTTCTAGGGCGTGCTGCTTCTCGTTAAGTTCATCAACCAGTCGGTAATCAACATCTCCCATTAGGCCACCTCCACCCCGGCGCGCCGGGCTACATCCACGAGGCCACCTAGGCGGCTTAAGCAGCGGGCTATCTCTTGTGTGCTTGCCGTGGCTGTGGCTAGGCAATCCTCCCCCACCACCACGAGGGCACGCCTTAAGCGGGCCTGCTTCATGCCTAGGGCCAACTGTTCTACATCCGGCCATGCGGGCGGTAAGTAGCCTCCAGTAGAAACAGCTATTAGGGCGCGGGCTACTGTGTCCTGCTGGAGAGCACCGGCCTGCTGGAGGTGTTGCTGTACGCGCTCAGCAGCTACCGGGGCATCACTACAGCCCGCCTCCACGAGGGCGTGGGCACAGGCCACCACAGCAGTGAACACAGTGTGATTATGCGGGGCGTGGAAGTCATGCGGAACGAGGGTGTTGGCTAGGGACAGAACGCGGTTAGCGGGTGCGCCAATCAGGCCACGGATTAAGCCCTGTTCAACTAGTTCAGGGGTGGCTGTGCTGGTATCCTCAATGACGATAACGCCACCTGTTTCGTCATCCTGCACCTGCCCTTGCCCCGGGTGGGTGTTCTTTTTTGGGGTGGTCACTCTAGTCATCGCCCCCGCTCCACTTGTTGGTGGGGGTAAACAGCGCGTCTACGTCTTCCTGCTTAAGACGGATAGCGCGCCCGGCCCTATACGCCACGAGACGGCCCTCCGCAATGTAGCGGCGGATAGTTCGGGGGGATAGTTGCGTGAACTCGGATACTTGCGCAATAGTGCGCATCTGCTGGCTAGTCATGGCTTTAAGTTGTCATGTGCGGAACCGTTGTGCCAGAGGTTCATGCAGGACAAGGGGTATGTGACATATGGCACATGGAAACTCTAAAACTCTAAAATAAGGCCCCCACCTGCATAAACACGACTCAGCACCTTCTATGTTGCACTATGGTGCACCAAGTTGCACTAAACCCGACGTACGGACATAAATGACATAATCTAAGTCCGAAATAGGGCTGGAATATAGTGACTAAAGTCACCACGAGAGGGGTTAATCAAAAGTAGTAACCCTAGGAGATTGAGGCGTTAACCTTCTCCATCAACGAGGTTGTCCGCCCGGCGCGAACCTTCATGTACACATCTAAAATTGTTTTCATATCGCTCTGTCCCAGCAGTGCGCCAATCTCTTTCAAGTGCGCGCCCTGCTCAGCCAACCGGGTAATCAACCAGTTACGGCCACAGTGCGGATCAATGTCGGTAGACACTCCGGCCTTCTCTTCCGCACGAGTTAGAATGCCCCGATAGCTTGTATCAAAAGCAATCTTTCCCCTGTCAGTGGTAGTGAACAGCACAGCGCGCCGGGTGCCAGCAGCGGTACGCAACACAGTTGACTCAGTAGGCGCATACAGCGCTAGGTGGCTAAGGAAATAGGGAACATCCACACTCATAATCGGCACCTCACGGTAGCCCGCTTCAGACTTAGGTGGCTGTATCTCCATAAAGTTGCCCCCACCATCCGTAATGCGCTGTGCGTTCTGCTTCACGTAAACACTCACACGCGGCATCCACGGGGCGGGCAAGTACTCCACGTGCACATCCTCAGCCTCCAGGGCCAGGGCCTCACCAATTCGTAGCCCGTGATGCAACACGAGGGACGTAACAACCTTATAGCGGGCATCGATCTGCTTCAGAATCGCGTCCAGCTCCCAATCTTCCGGTAAGTACTTTTCTTTCGTGGCCACTTTCTTGCCAGCGTCAGGAATATCGACCGGGTTAACGGTGAGCATCTCACGGCGCACGGCTTCAGCGCACGCGGCCCTTAGACGCTTATAGGCCTGCTGGTTAATCGTGCGGGCATCCGGGTAACAGCGCTGCACACCATCCCACCAGCGGTACACGTCCGCTTTAGTCAGCTCCACCAGGCGCACATCTTTCAGGTGGCATACGTCCACATCGTCCGCGCCGGGGCCAAACGGCTCAGTAATCCGCACGCGGGTCACGCGCCTGTAGTTCTGCATGGTGGACTTGCGGGGCGGCTTAGGGCGCTGCTCCAGCAGCCTGTGGAACCTATCCATCCACTCCCCCACAGTCTCCGCGTCTGCTTCCTGCTTTGCGCGGCGCTGCTTTGGTGGTGTCCACTCTTCTAGGTCAATCAACTTACGTTCTGTTGCCAACCAGCCACGGGCATCTGTGCGCGTCTCGAATGATCGACCGGGGGTGTGCCTAGCCCCGTCCGGGCCTGTGTACTGTGCGGTGAACCTCCGGCCCTTCTTGCGGACAGTTCCCCAATCGCTACGAGTGCGGCGTGTGCGTGCCATGTCTTATGTCCCTTTTTCGTGGGGCCAGGCCTTGCGCAACTGTTGCGTAACTGTTGCGTAGTGAGTGCTATTAATGGCAACTCATGGCCACCTGTGGCAACATAGTATCATGCCAATGACCTGCACAGATACAACAAAACCCCCGGTGAACACTCACCAGGGGAAATGCAGTTTGCGGAGACGAGAGGATTTGAACCTCCGGACCTACGCAAGTAAGTCAACTCCTTAGCAGGGAGCCCCATTCGGCCGCTCTGGCACGTCTCCAGCGATTCGCAATGAATCGTCCATCACTCTACCTGAGTGCTTCCCCTATGGACAAAATGGGGCTTCCCTATTCTTTCCCTGAAGCGCCGCATGCAGCTTGAGGGCCACGTAGAGAGCCGCGCAGCGCCAGCCGTCATCGAGCACGCCGGGCCCGAGAATCTCACGCACGCGGTCTAGGCGGTAATGCAGAGTAGCGCGGTGAATATAGAGTGCATTAGCGGTCGCAGAGACATTGCGGGAATGCTCAAAATACGTCAGCAGGGTGTGCCAGTAGGAGTTGCGGGGGTCGTCGAGAAGCACCGCGGCATCCGGGCTCATCTCCGCCACCGTTGCTGAGGTCAGCTCCCATCCGCGCAGCAGCCGCCACGCGCCGGCCTCCTCCCAGCGCAGTGAATCCTGGCCGCAGAGCTTGGCCACATCCGCCATGAGTCGCGCCTGTGGGGCCGTTGGTGCCGAGCCGCGGGCTACCACCTCGGCGCCGGCGACGAGCGCGGCACTCTGTAGCTCCTCCATGAGAGCCTCGGTGTCCTTGTCATCGCGACGGCACTCAATGAGCACGAGGGAATCGTGAGAATCCGCAACCAGGAAAGGCCGGCGCACCAACGGGCGGGCAAGTTCCACGGCCACCGCGCGCTGATCGCCTTCAACCAGCACGCGATGCACGGTCAGCTCGCCATCGGAAGGCAAAAGATCGCGCTCCCGGGCACCCGCTAGTGCGGTCGGATCGCCGGTGAGCACCTCGCGGGCCAACTCGCCGAGCTGCTGGGCGCGGGCGGCGAGGGGAGCATCGCGTTCGTCGATAAGCCTGGCCAGCGGAGCTGTTAGCGAACCAATGCGGACCAGGGGGGCGTCACCCAGCGCGGGCTCATCGATGATCCAGAGGTAGCCCACCATCCGATCCTCATGGCGCAGGGGAATGACCACGCGGGGCAGCATGTCATAACGCGGATTAGCAGGCAGGCGCACCGGCAGCACAGCCTCCTGAATGCCGAAGCTGAGCATCCACGGGATGGGCTCCGGGGGCGGGGTGCGATTAAGAATAGAGGCCGCACGGTTCTTATCGATGGCACCAATCTGAGCACTGGCCGCGATCACCGCGATGGCGGGGGTAGTCACCTCAACGGAACGCTGCAGGATCTGGGCACAATCGTCGACGATGTCTTGGATGCTCGTCAGCTGCGGGGGCGGCACTTTTGACATATGTCAAAGATACTTAAGAATATTGTCTAGTGACAAACAAAACTGTGCTGCGCAATAATCTCCTACAGCTAAATGACCCATGTCACACATATACGTTCATGAAGGGCGTCTACATGACCACAACCAACAATTCCGTCAAAGCACAGGACGTTGTCGCCAGCGACAACACCAGTGCAGACGACGGCCTGCAGCGCGGCATGAAGTCGCGCCACCTGCAGATGATCGCTTTTGGCTCGTGCATCGGCACGGGCCTCTTCTTAGGCTCAGGCGCCTCCATCCAGGAGGCCGGCCCCGGCGTTATCGCCGCCTATGCCATCGGCGGCTTCATCATCTTCCTCATCATGCGCATGCTTGGTGAGATGGCCGTGGAGCACCCCGTCGCCGGTTCTTTTAGCGCGTATGCCCGCGAGTACATCGGCCCCATCGCTGGCTTCGTCACCGGCTGGAACTGGTGGTTTACCACCATCGTCGTCGGCATGCTGGAGCTCACCGCTGCCGGAACCATCATGGACTTCTGGTTCCCCGGAATCCCACACTGGCTGACCGCTCTCGTCGCGCTCGTTATCGTCACCGCCATCAATCTGGTGCACGTCGGCGCCTTCGCCGAGGCAGAATTCTGGCTCTCCCTCATCAAGGTCGCCGCGCTCATCCTCATGATCGTCGTCGGCGCGGCCATTGTCTTCGGCCTCACCCCGGAGCCGGCTCTGGGCTTAAGCAACATCACTGAGCACGGCGGCTTCTTTCCTAACGGCGCTACCGGCATGCTCTTCTCCCTCGTCGCGGTGATTTTCTCCTTCGGCGGCATCATCTCCATTGGTACCGCCGCGGGCGAGGCACAGGATCCCGCTAAAAGCCTGCCCAAGGCCATCAACAACGTCATCTGGCGCATCCTCATTTTCTACGTCGGTGGCATCAGCATCATCGTGCTGCTCGCTCCATGGAACGAACTTGATACCTCTACCTCCCCCTTCGTGCGCGCGCTGAGCACCCTGGGCATTACGGCCGCCGCCACGGGCCTCAACCTCATCGTGCTCGTCGCCGCCGTCTCCGTGTTCAACACCATGACCTTCTCCGGCGCGCGCATGCTGCGGGATCTTTCCCGCGGCGGCCAAGCCCCGCCCTTCTTCAACTCAGTCAGCGCCAAGGGCGTGCCCGTCCGCGCCCTCCTCTTCAACGCCCTGCTCATGGGCTCGGCGGTGCTGCTTAATTTCCTCTTCGAGGGCAAGATCCTGATTGTTCTCCTCGCCATCATCGTCGGCGCGGAGCTCATCTCTTGGTCCGCCATTGCCGTAGCACACCTGAACTTCCGCAAGCGCTGCCCGAACGCCGCCTTCCGCGCGCCCCTCTACCCCATCGCTAACTACCTGTGCTTGGCCTTCTTCGCCCTCATCATCGCTTTGATGTTCATGTTGCCCGACTACCGCACCGGCGCCATTGTCCTACCCTGTTGGATTGTGACCTTGGCCCTCATCTGGCTGGGCAAGAAGCGCCACGATGCACGAAATAAATAGAAAGGATTCTCTCATGCAGACCACCATTGGTGATTTCATCCTGGACCGCCTCAAGGCCATCGGCATCACCGAGATTATCGGCGTGCCCGGTGACTTTAACTTAAGTTTCCTCGAGCAGATCGAGGCCTCCGAGGGCATCCGCTTCGTCGGCGCCTGCAACGAGCTCAACGCCGCCTATGCCGCTGACGGCTATGCCCGCCAACGCGGCGTAGGCTGCCTGCTCACCACCTATGGCGTGGGCGAGCTTTCCGCGCTCAACGGCATTGCGGGTGCACGTGCCGAGCACGTCCCGCTGGTGTCGTTGGCGGGCGCGCCGCCGCAGTACGCCACGGAGTTCCGCTGGAACCTGCACCACTCGCTTGCCGACGGCGACTTTGCCAACATGCTGGACTCCTTCGCACCCTTCACCGAGGTGGCCACGCGCGTGTCCCCCATGAACGTGGTCGAGGAATTCGACCGCGCCCTGCACACCTGCCTGCGCGAAAAGCGCCCGGTCCACATCCAGATTCCATCGGATATCACGCACCTGAGCATCGAGGTTCCGGACACACCTTTCTCCACCGAACTGGCAACCTCCGATCCGGAGCGCCTTAATGCTGCCGCGGACTACGTGCTGGAGCACTTGGCCCAAGCGGAGGATCCCATCATCCTCATCGACCAGGACACCAACCGCCACGGTTTCACCGAGAAGCTCCGCGCCATCATCGACAAGGCCCAGCTGCCCTACTCCCAGCTCTCCTCCGGCAAGGCCATCCTGTCTGAGCGCCACCCGCTGTTCATCGGCACCTATAACGGCGCGGCCTCCGCACCGGGCGTGCAGGAACGCATCGAAAAGTCCGACTTCCTGGTCACCACGAACCCGCGCTTCATCGAGGTCAACTCCGGCTCCTTCACCCACAACCTGGCCGATGCCCGCGTCTATAACTTCGGCGACCAGCACCTCAACGCCGACGGTGAGTTCTTCGTGGGCATCAATACGCTGGAGCTTCTCGACGTCCTCTTGGACCGCATCCAGGAAGCCGAGACGTCGCCTAGCGCGGCCTTCGAGCCCGAGCCCTTCGAGCCGAACCCGGATGCCCCGCTGACCCAGGAGCGCATCTGGCCGCAGATGCTCGGCTTCATCCAGGAAGATGACGTGGTCATCGCTGAAGCCGGCACCTCCAACATTGGCTTGGGCCAGCAGCGTATGCCGGAGGGCGTGCAGTACATCAACTCCACCATCTGGGGTTCCATCGGCTTCACCCTCCCCTGCGTCCTCGGCTCCCAGCTGGCCAATCCGGAGCGCCGCCACGTCCTCTTCATCGGTGATGGCTCCTTCCAGCTCACCGCCCAGGAGCTGTCCACCATCCTGCGCCAGGATCTCAAGCCCATCATCGTGCTGGTCAATAACGATGGCTACACCATCGAGCGCTACATCTTGGGCATGGAGCGCGAGTACAACGAGATCCAGATGTGGGATTACACGGCTCTGCCGAAGGCCTTCATGAAGGACACCACGATGGAGTCCTACGTGGCCTCAACCGAAGGCGAGCTGGCGAAGGCCCTAGACGACATCGCTGCTCACCCAGAGCGCGGCGCCTTCCTCGAAGTGCGGCTCGATGCTTTCGACGCGCCAAAGGGCCTTCAGGCCTTCGGCCCGCAGACCGCTGACTTCGACTTCGGGCCCCGCGGCCCGCGCAACGCCTAAGGTGGAGAACATGATTCGACCAGACCTTTCCTCCCTGCCCGCCTACGTCCCCGGCAAAAACGCCGAGCACGCCTTGAAGCTCTCCTCCAACGAGGCAACTCAAGAGCCGCTGCCCGGCGCGCTCAAGGCCATGGAAACTGCAGCCGCGCACGTCAACCGCTACCCGGACATGGGTGCAGTGGAAATCCGCAAGGCGCTCGCCGAAAACCTTGGTGTTACCCCGGAACAGGTCACCTGCGGCGCGGGTTCCTCCGCCATTTGCCAGCAGCTGGTGCAGATCACCTCAGTGCCCGGTGATGAGATTGTCTTCCCGTGGCGCTCCTTCGAGGCTTATCCCATCTTCGCGCAGGTCGTTGGCGCTACCCCGGTCAAGGTTCCGCTCACCGCGGATCACCGCGTGGACTTGGAGGCCATGGCGGCTGCCATCACGGACAAGACCCGCCTGATCTTCGTATGCAACCCGAATAACCCCACCGGCTCCATCATCACCAAGGAGGAGCTCGACGCCTTCCTAGCCAAGGTCCCGAAGGACGTCATCGTGGCGCTCGATGAGGCCTACATCGAATACAACCGCAACGACGCCGTCCCGCTGGCCACCGACTATGTCCACACCCACGACAACATCATTGGCCTGCGCACTTTCTCCAAGGCCTATGGCCTGGCCGGCATCCGTTTAGGCTATGCCTTCGGCAACGCCGAGATCATCGAGGCGCTGAGCAAGGTGTCCATCCCCTTCTCCGTGAACTCGGTGGCACAAGCTGGCGCTGTGGCCTCGCTGGCCGCCCAGAAGGAGCTGCGCGAGCGCACCGATGAGACCGTGGAGCAGCGCGACCGCCTGGTCAAGCACTTCGCCGACTTTGGCGTGCCAGAATCCCAGGCCAACCACATCTGGTTCGCCGCAGACTCCATTGCGAAGCTGGGCTCCCCGCAGGACGTCGCGGCACAGCTCGCGGAGAATGACGTCCTCGTCCGCGCCTTCCCTGAGGGAGTGCGCGTGACCGTCACCACGGCGGAGGAAACCGACATCCTGCTTAAGGCCTGGGACGCTGCCTTCGCTGCAGAGGAGTAGTTTCCGCGTTAGAGTGCAGTTGTGAAGACATTTATCAATTTTGCACTCAACGTCATTGCCGTCGCGGTGGCTTTCTGGGCTGTAGTAGCGATTGTCCCCGGAATCGACATCGTTCCTGCGACCACCCAGAACTTCTTGCTCATCGCGGCGGTCTTCATCATCGTCAACGAGATCGTCACCCCGGTGCTCCGCTTCCTCGGCGCACCGCTGACCTGCCTGACACTGGGCCTGTTCGCGCTCGTCATCAACGGCGCGGTCCTGCTCCTCGTCAGCGCGCTGATGGACTCACTCGTCATCGACGGCCTAGGCGCTGCCATCATCGGTGCGATTGTGCTCGCGATTGTTTCCGGCGTGGTGAACTTCTTCACCAGTCCGCTGCGGGTCCACAACTAACCCCCAGCGAAAGGCGGGAGGACGTCGACGCGGGAGGCGTCGGCAAGCACGGCGTCCTCGGTAGCGCTCGCGCCATCTACCAGGAAGGTGCAGCGCTCCAGCACCTCCGCAAAGCTCATACCGGCCTCGGTACTGCCGGTGTGCCGAGCACGCAACACGTCCAGCAGCTCCCCCAGTGTCGCCGCCTGCGCTGTGTCTTGCGCGCGCCCCGCGGCGGCGCGGGCTGCGGCAAAGTAATGTATATCAACCATAGTTGCCACTATGCCAGCCTCCGTGACAGGAAGGAACCCAATGCGCACCTATGAGGAACACCTCGCCGCCGTTCGCGCGGCTCTTCCGCAGCCCCGCGCGGTCTCCACTCCCCTGACCAGCGCCTTCGGCCGACGTGCCGCCGCCACGTACCGCGCGGAACACAACCTGCCACCTTTCGATAATTCGCAGATGGATGGCTATGCGCTTTCCACATGCGACGGCGGCACCTTCACCGTTGGCCGCACTATTGCGGCGGGGGATCCCCCGGGTGACATTTGCGAAGGCACCGCCCTCCCCATCATGACCGGCGCGAAGGTCCCTGAAGGCACCGTCACCATCGTCCCTGTCGAGCACTGCGAGCCCCCGCGCTTCCCAGAAGAGGGCGCCACCGTCACGGTGCCGGCAGCCCCCGAGCAGTTCATCCGCCGTGCGGGCTCCGATGTCAAGGCCGGAACCACTCTCGTCACAGAGCACGCGCTTCTCGACGCCCCCTCCATCGCCACCCTCGCCTCCCAAGGCCTGACCGAGGTTCTCACGTACGCGCCCGCCCGCATTCTTATCTGCACCGGCGGCGCTGAAATCGGCGGCGAAGGCGAGGCCACCATCCCCGATTCCAATGCGCCGATGCTCGCAGCTTTGGCCGCGCAGTATGGCATCGACGTAGCCGGCTTCGTGCGCACCAATGATGATCCCGCTGCCCTTCGCGCCGACCTCGCCGAAGCAGTCATCACCCACCGCCCCGATGTCATCGTCACCTCCGGCGGCATCTCCCACGGCAAGTTCGAAGTCATCCGCCAAATCTTCGAAGAGGATGGCTGGTTCGGCCACGTGGCGCAGCAGCCCGGCGGACCACAGGGCTTGTCCCGCCTTGGCGACGTCCCCGTGGTCTGCTTTCCCGGCAACCCCATCTCCACGCTGGTGAGCTTCCGCCTCTATTTGGCACCCGTCCTTGGCCATACCTCAGAGCCGGTTCGCGCGCACCTTGTTGAATCCGCAGACGGACTCAACAACCGCGAGCAGTTCCGCCGTGGAACTATCAGTATTTCCGATGGCACAGCAACAGCCTCCTTCCTCGGCGGCACCAGCTCCCACCTGATGTCCCAGGCCATCGGCGCTAACGCCCTCATCCGTATCCCGGCTAACACGCAGCTTTCAGCCGGCGACCTCGTGGAGGTGTTCCCACTCTCATGACCCACCGCGCACTCGTTATCGTTGCCTCGACCCGCGCCGCCGCCGGCGAATACGAGGACCGTTCCGGCCCCATCTTGGTGAACTTCCTGCGTGAACAGGGCTTCGATACCCCACAGCCCCTCGTTGTCGCGGACGCCGACATCGACTCCGCCCTGGCCACCGCCTTCACCGATGCCCCCTCCGTCATCCTCACCTCCGGCGGCACTGGCATCACACCGGATGACCGCACCGTCGAAGCACTCACCCCACACCTTGAGCGCGAGCTCCCCGGCCTAGCCCATGCCTTCTATGCGCACTCGGCCGCCATTCCCACCGCGGCACTCTCGCGTACCGTTGCTGGCGTATCGCACAAAACCTTCGCCATGGCCCTGCCCGGCTCCACGGGTGCGGCCAAGGACGGCTGCGCAGTACTCGAGCCGCTGCTTAACCACATCATCAACCAGCTGGAAGGCATTCATGAGCACTAACTTCGGCCTACTCGGCGCCCACATCAGCGCTGAGCCCATTTCAGCCCCCGACATCGCCACCGCTGAAACCGGCGCCGTCGTTGTATTCGACGGCATCGTGCGCAACCACGACTCCGGCCGAGGTGTGAAACTCCTGACCTACACCGCGCATCCCAGCGCCCAGCAGGAAATCGAGCGCGTCGCCGGCGAAGTCGCCGCCGCTTTCCCCGCCGTGCGCCTCTGGTGCGCACACCGTACTGGTCCACTAGAAATCGGCGAATCCGCCTTCATCGTCGCCGCCGCCTCCGCACACCGCAAGGACGCCTTCGAAGCAGCCTCGACCTGCGCGGACCGCGTCAAGGCGGAAGTCCCCATCTGGAAGGAACAGCTGCATACCGATGACACCACCACCTGGGTAGGCCTGGAATGAACAGTTGTATGCGCTGTCGGTATTCGGTATGGACGGGAAATGGCCTTGGATCCAGAAAGTGAAAGCGCGATGCTCATAGCACTACTTCGAAAACTCCTAGCGGTTTGCGCTCTCGGCGTCTGTGCACTTGTCGTTTCTTCGTGTGCGCAAGAGCGTTCACAAACATCGAAATCTTTTGCTACTTGGGAATGGGGTGGGATCGCTAGAGCTGTGTCTGTGACTCCTTCCGTAAGCAACCACAATTATGTTTTTGGAACGAGCACTGACGAGGTGGACTCTCTCGCTGAACTTGCATCGGTGTATAACCCTTCGATGGAGAGGCTCGGTGAAGGGTATGTGGCTCCAGATAAGGATCAATTGGTTGTCTTTGATTCAGATTTTCGCAAACAATCTGAGAAATCACTCCCAAGTCTAGGTCTACCAACCCAAACGGCTTCTGCTGGTTCTGTGGACAATAAAGCAGCAGTGTTTGTTTTTAACGAAAGCACGAGTGATAGTCCGTATGCGAGCCGCATAGTGCTCGCAACTAAGGAAACTACAAGCACGGTAACTCGCGATAGGAGACCAGTCGCTTTAAGGGCTTGTACTGATGAAAAAGCTGTCTGGATAGAACGTGATGAAGATGACGGAAGCGGTTTAACGCTTGTGCGTATGGGAGTCGACGGGTTGTTGTCTGAATCTCGCCTTGATACACCTGCCGGAACAGTCGCATCCGAATACTTCTCTGTTCTTGGGTGTGGGAAAGAAAAATCATATATTTCATTTCCTGACGATATTGGTGGTGCGTATGTTGTCTCGGTTGATACCTCGGATGAAAAACCAGCTATAAAGCACGAAGGAAATATCGAAAGGCTGCCGACACCAGGCGTAAATAGGTCCTCTCGCTACGAAGAAGGAAGCGTGTCGTACTTTGCGAGTCGAGGAACGATCGTGACACTTGATCTCGAGCGTCAGGAAGTTAAAGAAACCGAAACGCTAATCGGCGCAGATCGCCGCCCTGTATCTGCAACAATCGACGGCGGAAATGTACATATCGTTACTCAGCCAATTGACGGTGCTGAGGAGCTTCGCGTACATTCCTTTTCATTCAAAGACCCAGCTGCGGATAAGGATGGCACGCATATCGCGAAGCTTAGCCAGCTTATGCAAGGTGGTACTGCAAAAGGTGCATACACAATTCCGATGTCTATTTACCCTTTCGATAAACGGACGGAATAACGTCTAGAAGAGCTTTATTTTTCGGTTCTTTACCTCGCGTGGAAATCGCAAGTCCACTGCCTGGCTGATGCGCCTAGCCGACATTTCTGGCAAAGATGAACTCGTCATCAAGGTCAACACACTGGTGGCCATCAAGGGCGTGGAGGACGTTCGAGTGAGCGTCGAGGTAGGACGAAGCACGATCCCGCCAAAGCTTAGAATATCGACACCAACCGGGATTGAAACCGAATTCTTTAATCAGAATCCACTGCAGGAAACAATAGAAATCAAGGCAAAAGTCTAGGAAAACTCGGAGAACTTCAGAATGAGTTCACGCTACGCACGACAGAAAGCCCTCTGGGGAACCTCCACACAGCAACGGCTTCGCGCTTCCACCGTCGCTGTCATCGGCGCCGGCGGCCTGGGCTCGCCTGCCCTTCTCTACCTGGCAGGCGCAGGCGTGGGGCGCATCCTGCTTTTCGACGACGACACCGTCTCCCTCTCCAACCTGCACCGCCAAGTCATCCACAGCACAGCAACCGTAGGCCAGCCCAAAACCGAATCCGCTGCTGCGGCCATGAACGCCCTCAACCCGGAGTGCACCGTCGAGCAGTTCTCGCGCCTCACACCCGATACCACCCTGGAGCAACTGCGCGGCGCTGACCTCATCATCGACGGCACCGATAACTTCTACTCCCGCCACCTGGCCTCCTGGGCCGCCCATGAGCTGGGCATTCCGCACGTGTGGGCCTCACTCCTGGGTTATGACGCGCAGCTCACCGTCTTCCACTCCGGCCACGGCCCGGTCTACGAGGACCTCTTCCCCACCGACCCGCAGGTACCCTCCTGCTCACAGGCCGGCGTGATGGGCCCAGTCGTCGGCGTGGCCGGCTCCGCCCTAGCGGTGGAGGCGCTTAAGCTCCTCACGGGTATCGGCACCCCGCTCATCGGCACGCTGGGCTATTACGATTCCCTCGCCGGGACCTGGGAATACATCCCCGTGCGCGCGAACGGCGCCACCCCGGCACGCCCCGACAACCCCACGGATATTCGCAACATTCCAGAAGACGCCACGCTTATCGACGTCCGCACCGCCCCCGAGCGCGCCGCTTCCCTCATCCCCGGCTCGCAGCACCTCCCGCTCGATGAGATCCTCGCTGGCCACAACCCGCCCATCGACCCCGCCGACCTCGCCGTCCTCTACTGCGCCAGCGGCCTGCGCTCCGCCCCGGCCGTCGACGCTCTGCGCGCCCGCGGCTTCAGCAACGTCTACTCGCTGCGCGGTGGCATCGACGCTTGGCAAGAATCTCATCGCGATGGGGTCTAGACATGGGACTTCACCTCGTGTAATCATGTTTACATGAGTAGTTCAGTTATCAGTTTGCGTATTGACGCAGAGCAAAAGGAGCGCCTTGATTCTTTGGCGTCCAAGACTGGACGTTCTGGCGCGTTTTACCTCCGAAAGGCACTTGACGCTTACTTGGACCAGTTGGAATACGTCTATGCGCTGGAGGCCGAGGCCGAGGCCGCACGCCGTGGCGAGCTAGAGACCATTTCTCTTGAAGACCTAGAGGCTGAATGTGGCGTGGAGAATTAGCTTCACGCCGCGCGGTGCGAAAGCCTTCCGAAAGTTAGACAAACCAACGCAGAAGAGAGTCAGCAGGTTTCTTCGCGAAGTGGCAGAACTCGAAGACCCGCGCTCGCGCGGCAAGGGTCTCGTGGGGGATAAATCCGGTCTGTGGCGCTGGCGAGTCGGAGACTATCACGTTATCGCGGCAATATACGAAAACACAGTCACTGTCACCGTTGTTGATTTAGGTCACCGACGCGAAGTCTACGATTAATCAGCCAACGGGTCGGTTCCGCCGAGCTTCATCTCGAAACGCTCATAGTCCTCTAGGTTCGCAAAGTGCCGCGAGTAAAGATCGCAATCGCGGTCTACATAACCATAGAGGGCTGGCGCGACATCCACGATGTGCCGTACCTTCACGTCCTCACCATCAGCCTGCTCGTTCGCCATCGCTTCAACACGTTCTCGAGCCTTCTCGTCCGACTCCGCATACACAATATAAAAGTCCTCGCGGAAGAAGCTTTGGGCAGATGAACTGGACTTTTTAGCAAGCTCCATCACGACAATTCCAACATAAGGTTCCATTGCCGGCTACTGTCCTTTCCGGTTCTTGGTCAGCTTGAGCTCGACTCTACCTGCTCACCCAGACCACGTAGCGTGGAAAGAATCAGCCGGTCGCCCTGTAAGTTCATTGCCATGAAGACCCATTCCGCGCCCGCGGCTTCAGCAACGTCTACTCGCTGCGCGGCGGCATCGATGCCTGGCAAGAGCACATCTCCGAGCTCGAGGCCGAGGCCGAGGCCGCACGCCGTGGCGAGCTAGAGACCATCTCTCTCGATGACCTAGAGGCCGAGCAGGGCGTGGCCGACTAGCTTCACGCCGCTCGCTGTGAGATTTTCTAACCCCGTAACCGGCAGCTCCACCTTCTCGACGCCCCTGCCACATGGTCCCTTTAGTTTGGTCCCTATACTCTGGTCCCAACTCACCGTAAAGGGACCATTTACAGCCAGTTTCCTGCGCCCAGATGGTCCTTTTGCTCAGTGAAAGGACCAAAGTAAAGAGACCAAAATGAAGGGACCATCTTTGCCCCCTTCATCGACCAATCAGCCCCCAAGAGTCCGCACTACTTGCCCCACAAAGGGTTCCCCTCACATGGTTCTAGTCAGATGGTTTGTTTACACCCAAACGAACCATCTACCTAGGTGCAGATGGTTTACTTGCCCCCAAGCGAACCTTTTGACTGGAACCATGTACGGGAGTGATTGCTTCTTCGCAGTCAACAGCCGGTCACCTTGTAAACTCACTGGCATGAGAAGCCGCCAATATTACGTCGCCACCGCTGTGATGTGTGCTCTCACGCTGGTGTACATGCTGCTGCGATGGGATTCGGTGCCTGATCCCATCCCTGTCCACTTCGATGGCTCGGGCAACCCGGACCGCTTCGAGCCCAAGTCTTTCTTCAACGCAACGGCCCTGGTGTGGATTGGCGTTGTCTTCGCCATCGCGCTGCCGTTGTGCGTGCCGCCGATCTCGCTGGGACGAAAGACAGCACAGGTTCCGGCGGAGTCAGCGCTTCCTTTCTCCGAGGCCACCGCACAGCGCGCGGAGCTTCTCACCGAAAAGACCACCACGTTCATCGCTCAGACAGTCCTCTCCATGACGACCTGCGTGTGCCTCACCGCGGTCTGCACGGTTGTACCGGACATCCCCTTCTCGGGCTTTCTCCTCGTGGCCGCGTGGATAGCCTTCACCCTGTTCATCATGATTCAGGGCGTCCGATTGACGCTGACATCCGCGAAGGACGTGAAAGCCATACCCACCGACCATGATGAACAGACTCGTAACAAAACACTTCGCTTTGCCGCTGGCATGGGAGTCTACAAAGAACCTAAAGACCCGATGTGCATGGCAGTCTTTTCCACGAATCCTTCGAAGCTGCAGATCAACACCGCGCACGAACCTGGTCGGCGCTACCTATGGCGCATGGGCATCGCTCTCGCCGCATCCATGGCATTCTGCGTGCTCATCGCCGTACTCTAGGCATATGGAGCACCTGTTTGAGCGCGCACACTCGATTCTTTCTGATGCCACCCACGTCGAGGTGTTCACCGGCGCGGGTATGAGTGCGGACAGCGGCATCGCCACGTACCGCGATGCGCAGACGGGCATTTGGGAGAACGTGGATCCGGTGGCGATGGCGTCGATAAGCGCATGGCGCAGCGAGCCTGAGCCGATGTTCGCCTGGTACCTGTGGCGCGCCCGGCTGGCGCAGCGGGCCGAGCCCAACGCCGGGCACCGCGCGATTGCTGCCGCACGCGGCATGACGGTGACCACGCAAAACATCGATAACCTGCACGAGCGCGCCGGAAGCCAGGACGTGGTACACCTACACGGCTCCTTGTTCGCCTTCCGCTGCACCGACTGCGATACACCCTATGACGAGGACATCGCGCTGCCGAATGAACCTGTCGAAGCGATTACTCCACCCGAGTGCCCCGTGTGCGGCGGGCTCGTGCGCCCGGGCGTCGTGTGGTTCGGTGAGGCTTTGCCCAACGACGAATGGGCCGAGGCCGAGCACCGCATATCCACCGCAGACGCGCTACTCATCGTGGGCACCTCCGGCGTGGTCTATCCCGCCGCCGGCCTGCCGCAGATTGCCCACGCGCGCGGCATCCCCATCGTGGAAGTCACCCCGCAGCCCACGGACCTCTCGTCGCTTGCCGACGTCGTGGTCACGGCCACCGCAGCGGAGGCGCTGCCTCGTATCTTGGCGGGGCGGATCGATGGCAAAGACGAGTAGCAACCAGAAACCCCGCGGCCCTTGCCCACCAAAATGTACAAGATGTACATTTGTAGTATGAAAACGATGTCAGTGACGTCCAGTCAATTCCGCCAATCCCAAAGCCAAATTCTTGAAGAGGCACAGCACACGCCCGTCGCCATCACTAGTCGTGGAAGCCGGATTCGCGCTTTTGTCGTTTCTCCTTCATTTTTCACCCGCGCAGTCGAAGCACTGGAAGATCGTGAGGATGTTCAGACCGCAGAGATTGCCCGAGGAGAAGCCGTAGAGATTTCACACGAAGACCTTAAAAAAGAACTCGGTCTCACCTAACCACAACCATTATTCCCCAGAGAGGAGATGAATCCATGCTCTACCTAGTTCCAGGCGCATTAGCCGGGATAACTTTTTATGCCATTCTCACAGCTGTGAGCTGGGCCATCGGGAAGTTCTGGCCGCACTGTCGCCTTGGGGCACATGGCCGTTTGGTCATCCACTGCCTTGTCGCGATTGCATTTTCGATTTTCCTCGTCGTGGCTGGCGGCGGCGGAAACTCGGCCACCCACCTGCAAATTAGCGGATTCCTACTGGCAGGATGCGTTCTGAGCTTCGTTACAGCCGCATGGGACAGAAGCAAAGCCGCTACAAATGACCCCCAAAACAATTGGCGGAGGCGGCGGGATTTGAACCCGCGGTGAGTTTCCCCACGCTGGTTTTCAAGACCAGTGCATTCGGCCGCTCTGCCACGCCTCCTTGTCACGCGTCAGCATGCACCGCGCGCAACACGTTCAGAGTACTAGACTCCGCCGCGGGAGAAGAATTCGCCTCATCACGTTGTGCAAAGCGCAACCTACTGAAAGCCATTGCCGCATGCACCTTGCTCTGGTTTACTCGGGCCTATGCAGACAGTAGATACCCTCATCATCGGCGGTGGCGCGGCTGGCCTCCAGGCAGCCCTGGTCATGGTCCGCGCACGCCGCAGCGTCCTTATTGTTGATTCCTCCACTCCCCGCAATCGCTTCGCCCACGAAATCCACGGTGTCATCGCCCTCGAGGGCACACCACCACTCGAGTTCCAGGAGCGCGGCAAGAAACAGCTCCGCAACTACGGCGTACAGATCCTAAACGCCACCGTAAAATCCGTCACCGATAATGACCGCACGCTCACCGCCACGTTGAGCAACGGTGAGACCATCGCCGCCCGCTCTATCATCGTCGCCAGCGGCGTGGACGATGTGCATCCAAACATCCCGGGCCTGAAAGAAAACTGGGGAGACACAGTCCTCCACTGCCCTTACTGCCACGGGTTCGAGGTCGCCGACAAGAAGCTCGGTGTTCTCTGCATCGGCGAGTTCTCCCTGCACCATGCAGCGCTCCTGCGCCAGTGGTCCAAGGACATCACCTTCTTCACCAACGGCATGGAGCTCACCGAGGAGCAGCGCACTGACCTGACCCGGCGGGGCATTGCGCTTGTCGACGGCCCCGTCACCGCCTTCCAGGACGGAAAAGTCCTGGTTGGAGACAGTGAACATGCCGTCGATGCGCTGTTCTACATGCCTGTCCCTCACCCACACGATGAGTTTCTCGCTGACCTCAACCTCGAGCGCCACAGCCCGCCGGCTGCGATGGGCGGCAGCCTCATCAAGGTTGGCCCCGCCGGTGCCACCAGCCACCCGCGTATCTGGGCGGTGGGCAACGTGGTCAACCCACCGGCACAGGTCGCGGTAGCGATGGGCGAAGCCAACGCCGCAGCCATCGCGGTTAACGCCTTCCTCGTCGAGGATGATTGGATTTAAGTACGGTGGTGTGGCATGAAAGCTATCATTCAGACCAATCCGGAAGACCCACACTCGCTAGAGTTGGGGGATGTCGCCACACCAGAACTAGCTGCCGGCGAAGTCCTCGTTAAAGTCAAAGCCGCTGGCGTGAACCGCGCCGACCTACTCCAAGCCCGCGGGCACTACCCGCCACCACCGGGCGCCTCGGAGATCATCGGCCTCGAAGTCGCAGGCGAAGTCGTTGACGCAGGCACCACCGACGTCGAGGTTGGCTCCAAGGTCGGCGCGCTACTGGCCGGCGGCGGCTACGCCGAATACGTGGCCGTCCCGAAAGGCCAGCTGCTGCCCATCCCCACCAGTTATTCCTTCGCCGAAGCAGCCGCCGTCATCGAAGTTGCCTGCACCGTGTGGTCCAATATCGCCATGGAGGCGGGCCTCACACAGGGGCAAACCATCCTCATCCACGGTGGCGCGGGCGGTATCGGCACCTTCGCCATCCAGGTGGCGAAAAACCTCGGCGCCACCGTCGCCGTGACGGCCGGCTCCGATGAGAAGCTGGAGACCTGCAAGGAGCTCGGCGCGGACATCCTTATCAACTACAACGAGCAAGACTTCGCCGAAGAGCTGAAGAATCAGTGCGATGTCATCCTCGACATCATGGGCGCGAAGTACTTGAAGAAAAACCTCATCGCGCTGGCTAAGGGCGGCCACATGGTCACTATCGGCATGCAGGGCGGAACAAAAGCGGAGCTCAACATGGCCATCCTCCTCAACAAGCGCCTGACCCTGCAGGGCACCACGCTGCGCTCCCGCTCGTTGGAGGGCAAGGCCGCCATCGTTGCGGACACCGTCAAGAATGTCTGGCCTTGGCTAGAGAACGGCAGCGTCAAGCACCACCTGCATCGCACATTTGCGCTTGCTCGCGCCGCCGAAGCCCACAAAGCCCTCGACTCCGGCGAGGTCACGGGCAAGCTCGTCCTCGAGGTCTAAGCCAAAGACGCGACCACGCGGGTCAAGTGCTCCACGTCGTGGTAGGTGCTAAACGGACTCAGCGAAACCGTAACGGCACCACCAACCTCTTCCACGCCCATCTCCGTGAGCAGCGGGGTGTGCGGGGCGATGGTAGTCACCAAACCATTATCGAAGAGGCGGCGGTGGATCACGTCCGCAGGCACATCACGCACGGCAAAGGTGAGGCGTGGGAGGCGGTCATCGGAGGCGTCGGCAGCCGCCTCACCCGTCACGCCAAGGATGTGGACGGCCGGCAGCGTACCCAACAAGCTGTAGAGATCCCCGGTGAGTTCCTCCATATAACCGGAGAGAGCTTGCATCGAACGCGTCAGGCGCACGCGGCGCGAGCCGCGCTCCCCGCCAGCGAGTTCTGCTAGATGATCCACTAGGGGACCAACACCACCCGCCAAGCCTGCGGAAACCGGGCCAACGACAAGCTCATCAAGACGGCGGAACATCGCGGTATCGCGGAAGACCAGCGCCGCCATCTGCGGGCCACCGAGAGCGCCCACATCCACGCCGAGGATATCCGCCCCAATCGCATCAAAGTCGAGGAGGCGGTAGGAGGCGATCGAGGAGACGTCGACAAGCACCCAGGCGCGCGAACGCTCATGGACCGCATCGATGATCTCCGCGGCCGGTGTTACAGTGCCCAGCAGCTCGTGGGCGGCAGAAAAGGCGACAAAACGCGTCGAGCCATCAACCAGATCAGCGTATTGGAAGGCCGGCAGCTCGCCCGTGCCCAAATCTGGCTGAGCCCACCGAATATCAGCGCGCACGTGCTCAAACGCGCTCGTAACCTCCGGCGGATCAAAGCGGGAAAGCACCACCGAAGACTGGCGACGCAGCAGCGGACGCAGTGCGACACCCAAAGACTGGTACAGCACAGGCAACGACGGGCCCAGGATGACCCGCTCCGCTGTCGCCCCCGTGAGATCCGCCACTGCTCGGCGCGCGGAAGCATACATGCCTGCCGCGTGGAGCTCCCCGGGGTCGTGATGCGCCGAGTGCGCGCCCACGGCATCCTCCAGCGGTTTCACCGTGGCGGACATGCGGAAAGAACGGGCAACGCCAGAGGCCACGCGTTCCGCAATTTGCGGCGCGGCGTGCGCGTTCAGGTAGGTCCAACCATCGGACAGACCAGTGTAAAGACCTCGCACGCTGGCGACGTCATACTGTTCCGTCATGCTTCAACCCTTCCTCGAATCGTCCGATCGACTCCCTACTCTATACGCCCCACGTAAATCTTTCCTAACCCTCGATTTTCCCAGCTCGCCGGCGTTTTCCCAGGTTAAGGGCGTGTGTGTAGGTGTTTGCCGGATGTGCGCGCTAGGGTGAATGGCGTGCAAGACAAGAAAAACCTGCGTGACGACGTCGCCCGCATGACCTCCGCGCCTGCACCCGGCGAGGAGCCGGCCTCGCGTTCCATGACCATGTCGGCGGCCTTCGCCGATCTGTTGCAAGGCGCGCGCCAGCGCGAGCTGTGGTTCAAGCTGGGCATCCAAGACATCAAGCAGCGCTACCGCCGCTCGGTGCTGGGTCCTTTCTGGATCACCATCGCCACCGGCGTGATGGCCGCGGCCCTGGGCCTGCTGTATTCCATGCTCTTCCAGATCCCGGTTGCAGAATTCCTGCCCCACGTAACCGTGGGACTTATCATGTGGAACTTCATTTCGGGCGCCATCAAGGAAGGCTCGACGGTCTTCATCGACAACGAGGGCCTGATCAAACAGCTGCCCGCACCACTATCGGTGCACGTCTACCGCCTGGTCTGGCGGCAAACCCTCTTCTTGGGACACAACCTCATCATCTGGCTGCTGCTCATTCTTATCTTCCCGCGCCACTTGGGCTGGGAGTTCTTCCTGTTCATCCCGGCGCTAGGACTCTTCCTGGTTAACGGCGTGTGGGTAGCCATGTTCTTCGGCATCATCGCCACCCGCTTCCGTGACGTCGCTCCGCTGCTGGAGGCGCTGACCCAGCTGCTCTTCTACGTCACGCCTATCGTGTGGATGACCAACACCCTGAAGGAGCAGGGCGGTGCCGTGGCCAGCCGCGCGCGCATCGCTGAGATCAACCCGCTCTACCACTACATGGAGATCATCCGCGCTCCTATGATCGGCGAGCCCGTCGCCGGTTATCACTGGCTCATCGTCATCGGCTGTACCGTCGCCGGCCTGCTCATCGCTGGCCTAGCCATGCGGCAGTGGCGCTTCCGCGTCTCCTACTGGGTCTAGAAAGGATCGTCCATGGTTTCCATTGATACGTATAACGCTTGCGTGGACTTTCCCATCTTTGATGCCAAGTCCCGTTCCCTCAAAAAGGCGATGCTCTCCACGGCCGGTGGCTCCATTGGCAAGAATGACCAGAACGTGGTCATGGTGGAAGCGCTCAAAGACATCAACCTGCACCTGCGCGAAGGTGACCGCGTCGGCCTCGTCGGCCACAACGGCGCGGGCAAAACCACTCTGCTGCGCCTGCTCTCCGGCATCTACGAACCTACGCGCGGTGCTGCCGATGTCCGTGGGCGCGTGGCCCCCGTCTTCGACCTCGGCGTGGGCATGGACCCGGAGGTCTCCGGATACGACAACATCATCATCCGCGGCCTCTTCTTGGGCCAGACCATCAAGCAGATGAAGGCCAAGATGGATGAGATCGCGGAGTTCTCTGAGCTGGGTGATTACCTCTCCATGCCGCTGCGCACCTACTCCACCGGTATGCGCGTACGCCTGGCGCTGGGCGTGGTGACCTCCATTGAGCCGGAGATCCTGCTTCTCGACGAAGGCATCGGCGCCGTCGACGCCGCCTTCATGGCGAAGGCCCGCGTCCGCCTCCAGGACCTGGTGAAGCGCTCCGGCATCCTGGTTTTTGCCTCCCACTCCAATGACTTCCTGGCCCAGCTGTGCGATACCGCCTTGTGGATCGACCACGGCCAAATCCGTTCGGTGGGCGAGGTCTCCGAGGTCGTCGGCGAGTACGAAGGCCCGGAGGTCGGCCAATATGTACGCGATTTGCGCAAGCGCTTCGACAACGAGGAAAACGTCTAGCCCCTGCTACCTGCCTCATTGGCATATTGCGCGTCAATCATCCACGTTCCGCGCTGTCGGAAGGCCGGAATCGTGCCCCGCGCCGCCTTATTGGCGGCCGCGGCCCCAGAAACCCCTTTCGCTTGTGCCCATTCCGACAAACGAATTACCTTCGGCGCGGTCATGAGCGTGACCTGACTTAGGCCAATTTAGTGCGGAAGTTCGCGGCCGGTGATTGCTTGGATGGTGGCGGTGATATCGGGTGGAAGCGGTACGGCGGCGTGGATGGGTTCGCCGCCAACGACGAGTTGGAAGCTGCGGTATTTTTTGAGTGTTCTCACCAGGCGTTTGATGGATTGACCACTGCGGGTCTCCATTAGGTGGGCCACGGCTAGTGCTGCGATGACAATGTTGAGATGTGCGGTGATGGAGTCTTGTTTCCTGGCGTAGATTGGGCGTGCTTTCAGGTCTGATTTCGACATCCGAAATGATTTCTCAATGTTAAATAGCCTGCGGTAATGCCCGATAACCTCCTGGGCGGCAAGCGCGGTCAGGTCGGTTTCATAACCTTTAATTCCGGCAAGGGCTCGGTGTTTGGCAGCAAGAGCATAGTTGACCTTCTTGTTCGGGGCGGAAAGATCGATATAACGGTTGCGCTTGATAGCGATATCGCCGTCAACAGCGCGTTTGGCTTTCGCTACTTGCTCTTTGATTCCGCGCAGGCTGCGTCTGGCCCGATCGTGGGAGTACTGGTAATGCGTCACCGTATTCGGGGTTGTGTGTTTGCGCCCATCGCTTGCCGAGGCTTGTGTCCAGATCTGGCCGTGGGTGTAGTCTTCACCGGGGTTTTCCCGCCGCCAGGTTTCGATCACCTCAGGCACGGTGGGGGTTTTCACCGACAAGATGTAGTGCAGACCTGCATCGATGAGTGCTTGTTTGTTCGCCGCGGAGAACATGCCTGCATCAGCAACGACGGTAACTTCATCGAGTTGAAAGGCCTCTTGGAACCGTGTGATCATCGGCAGCATCGTGTGGGTTTCTGCCGAGTTGCCAGCAAACGCCCCCGCATGCAGTGGAAACCCAGTGGCATCAGTAAGCAGCCCGACAAGGATTTGCGGCTCTAGGCGGCGCTCTTTGGAAAACCCGGGTTTGCGAAGCTCATCAGCGGTATCGGTTTCAAAGTACAAGGTGGTCACGTCGTACAAAATAAAAGTACCTGGCCCGATACCTGCATGATGGGCCAACGCTTGGGTTAGTATCTCCCCGAATGATTCGGTTGCGAAGGTGGGAAGACGCCTCTGGATGGTGCGGTAGCTTGCGCTGGTGATGCCAACCTCTCCAAGAGTCTCGATGGAATCCAGCTTTGAGCCGGGATTAATGATCCGGGCACGCACCAGATCCCGAAACACCGGATCATCACCGCTTGCTACAGCAAGACCTAGCTCGTTGAAACACGCATCAATACAGTCCAGCAAGTATCCGGCCCGCTGACCGACTACCGGCAGCGGGTGGCAAACGCTGCCTGTTGCCGGTGGGATGTGTTCTACCTCGCCGAAGTCCAATGCGAGTTGGTCACCATCAACGATGCGTTGAGCTTCAGCTCTTAAAAGCGCAAGCTCAGACTCTGAATGCGCTGAGCCGATATGCTTCATCCTTTTCGCACCTTTGCGTTCAGAGAACACTACCTGCACCGCCATCGCCCCAGAAGCGGTCTTAACGGTGCGAATATAAGGACTCACAAAAATCAGACTACTGAATACCCCCGGCACTACCCACTTAGTGCGGAAAAATTCCTCCCCACCGACGAAAACCAACAGGTAACAGTGTCAAGAGTGACGTTACTCACCCACCCATGACCTAAGTCAGGGCCCGGAGGTCGGCCAATATGTACGCGATTTGCGCAAGCGCTTCGACAACGAGGAAAACGTCTAGCCCCTGCTACCTGCCTCATTGGCATATTGCGCGTCAATCATCCACGTTCCGCGCTGTCGGAAGGCCGGAATCGTGCCCCGCGCCGCCTTATTGGCGGCCGCGGCCCCAGAAACCCCTTTCGCTTGTGCCCATTCCGACAAACGAATTACCTTCGGCGCGGTCATGAGCGTGATGCGCTTGTGCAGGGATTCAACGAGTTGCTGCGCGATAAGCGTGCTCAACGCTGAAAAATCACCGCTTACCGGATAGCTGCGAAAAACTGGGTAGTAGTGGCGCTCTTTTCCTTTGTTCGGGATGATGATGGGCGGGGCACCGAGTTCCATGAGCTGCTGGTTGATAATGACGCGCCCAATGCGCCCATTTCCGTCTGAAAAGGGATGGATGATTTCAAATTCCGCGTGGAACCGCGCAATGCGATCGACAAAGTGGCTCTCATCTTCGTAGTACTCGGTGATACTGTCCTCTACCAGTCGGTCTACATACTCGGGATTAGCACCCATATGTGCCCCCACTCGTACCCATTCTCCCCGCCGGCGGAACCGCCCAGCCCAGTCATCGTTGATGCTGCGAAGCAACATACCATGCAGTCGCAGAATAAGGTTTGCATCGAGCTTACCGACGCCCCGAATTAGTTCCTCAGTCACGTGCGCCAGGTTTGTGGCCTCAAAGACTTCCCGCAAATCATGCGCCCTAGTTGTAAACCCGGCCAGAATGTTCTCGGTCTCCTCCAAAGTCAGCGTGGAATTCTCAATGGCGTTCGAGTTATACACCGACTCCGCCACTTCTGCGCGTGCTATCTCCGCGATGGCCTCGCGGGCGTCCTCCCGCACCGCGGCATACTGATCAAGAAGAGCGTCGATCTTTGAGGTGATCCGCGTGTCAAGCATGGCAATATTCTACAAGCTACCGTGAAAATGAGTAGACACTCTCCCCTTTTCACGAAAACTTCGTCAGAGTGCGAAGTTAATCCCCAACATCGCGCCCAGCTCCTCGCTCATACCGGTAACAGTCACTCGCGGCCCCGGCTGGTAATCCTCTTTGCGCAGTACGGCCTTGTTACCTTCGATGGTGTAGCCCAGCTTGCGCGATACAGCCTGGGACGCCTCGTTCCCCGGCTCCCACTCCGAGCGCAACCGATGCGCACCCAAGTAATCAAAGCAGAAGACCGCAACGGCATGACGGATCTGCGTACCTATCCCGCGGCCCTGAAGGCGGTGGTAGATCCACGATCCGGTTACAACCTCATGGTTATCGGGGAAATTCTGTGCCCGCAGATCCACCGAGCCGATAACCTCGCCATCAAGGTGCACGCCAAAATCCAGCGACCATTCTTCCGGGGACATCTGTGCGCGATGCGCCCACCGGAAGCTCGGATCCGGCTTCTGCCTCAACCACGGGAACGTGTACTCCGGAAGCGGCTCGCCGAAAATCTCTGCGGCGCTAACACCATGGATGGCAGCAATGTCACTATCGCGCAGCACCCGCAGACTCAGCTCACCCACGTGGATGGAAACCCTAAAGGGAGCCCACATTTCTTCAACGCTTCTCATGGTCATGAGATAACTGTACTTTTGCGTAGAACTCACCTTTAGACCTATACGCCGGAAGAATGCATACCCCTGTATGGGTGAATCACGAAAGAAACTTTTTCTATTTGCTTCTTTTCTCAGATCCTTTCAAGTTAAAATCGTCGCGAGCCTGAATCACAGGCACTGTTCTCTCTTAACTTTAAGGAGCCCTATCATGAAGCGTTTCGCTGCTGGCGTTGTTGCCGCCGCTACCGCACTGTCCCTGTCCACTGGTGTTGCCTCTGCTAAACAGCCGGGCGAATCTATCGTCGACGGCTTCGTCGAGGAGTTCGTCTCCGCTCCGCACTGGGGTTCCGCTAAGACAAGCTCGAAAATTGCCGACGGGGACGAAGACTCCTCCAAGGCTTCTTACAATTTCTACCAGTCCTCCTACGACAACGACAAGGAGCAGGAGTACAAGCTCGGCACCACCGCTGACATCCTCTGGGGCGTTGGCATCGCCGCTGCCGTCCTCGGCGCTGCTTACACCGCAGTTCAGAACGGTCTCGTCCCGGGTGTTTCCCTTCCGTTCTAATTTGAACGCATCAAGCTTTTAGCTTTGAAGTTCTAGCTCCAGTCCTTTGTGGGCTGGAGCTTTTCCATATCGCATACTTTTTAGCCTTCACTTCTTTATCATCTTCTTTACTTTCACTTTCTCTACCGTTCTTCCAAGGAGAACCCCCCATGAAGCGTTTCACCGCCGCTGCCGTTGCCGCCGCCACTGCACTGTCCCTGTCCATCGCCCCGGCTACCGCCGCCGAGAAGGGTTCTTCTGAGGTCTCCGAGGCCGAGGTCCTTGGCTACATCTTTACGCAAGGACTCAAGGAAGCCGTCGGTGGCGATGGCTTCGCCTCCTCCGTGGATTACGGCATTGAGAAGGGCGCTGAAGCTATCAGCAGCAAGGGTAGTAGCGAGGGCAGCAGCACCCCTGAAGAAATCAAGGAAGGCCTTGAGACTGCCGGCTCCGCCAAGGACGTCGCCATGTCTTCCCTGAAGAATGACACCGCCAAGGAATACCCGGTGGGCACCACCGCTGAGATCCTCGTTGGCACCTCCATCGCCGCGATTGTACTCGGCCTCATTGCTGGTGTTGTCAATGCTGTGAACTCCGGCTTCATCAAGGTCCCGAGCTTCAACGCCTAAACCTTGGCCACCTCCATGTCACGCACCTGAGCGCCACATGCGGGTGGCACAATAGAACCCATGACTGCCACCCTGTCCCAGGCCGGAACAACGGCCGCTGTGATCGTCACCCACCAGCGCGTGGAGCTGCTGCGCGCCTCCCTTGAGCAGGTGGTGAACCAAACGCACCCAGTGCAGTGGGTGATCGTGGTGGATAACGGTGCGGAGGCAGCAGTAGAGGAGCTCCTCCACGAACTGGCCGGCGAGCGCGGCGTCTACGTGCCTTCTGAAACCAACCTTGGTGGCGCGGGCGGTTTTGCACTGGGATTCCTCACCGCACTCGCCCTCGGCGCGGACGCAGTGTGGTGCGCGGATGACGACGGACGGCCCGCCGACCATCACGTACTGGAGGAGCTCTACTGCGTTGCGGAAAACAACGCACTCCACGAAGTCTCCCCCGCCGTGTGCAACATCAACGAGCCAGCCAAGCTGGCTTTCCCACTGCGCCAGGGCCTGGTGTGGCGCCGCTACATGAGCGAGCTGGAAGGTGATTTTCTCCCTGGCATCGCCTCCCTCTTCAACGGCGCGCTCATCTCCGCAGAAGCCATGGAGATCATCGGCGTCCCAGACTACCGCCTGTTCATCCGTGGCGATGAGGTGGAATACCACCGCCGCCTGGTCAATTCAGGCTTGAGCTTCGGCACCGCGCTAACCACCAGCTATCTCCACCCGGATGGCTCCGATGAGTTCAAGCCCATCCTCGGCGGAAAAATGCACACGCAATACCCAGAGGGTGAATTCAAGCGCTTCTTTACCTACCGCAACCGCGGCTACCTTCTGTGGCAGCGCGGCATGCGCAAGCTGCTGCCGCAGGAATTCGCGCGCTTTGGTTGGTTCTTCCTAGTTCAGCAGCATGACGTGAAGGGCTTTATGGAGTGGCTGCGCCTGCACAACCGCGGCCGTAAGGAAGATTTCCGCCGGCCCTAAAACTCAAAGGACTTGCGCGTGCTGCGGAAAATCACCCACCGCTGCACAAAGAAGTTAATCAGCGTTGCCGTGCCCTGGGCAATGACGAAAGCCACTGCCAGTGCCCAGGACGAAGGCCAGTCCAGCGTGTGATCAAAGAAAGGGAATGCCCAGCGATACAACAAAATATTGATCGCATAGGTCATGGCGTAGGTAGCAAACACCGCAACAAAGCGGCGCTTCGATGCCCGCGCGTTGAAGGTCCACCGTCGATTCAGCAAGTAAGCCACCAAAGTACCGACGGCAAAACCGACGGTCCGCGACACCACATCACCAAACAAGTCCAAGCCGATTTGGAAAAGCCAGGTCAGGGAGACGTCGATAAGCGCGGCAATGGCCCCCGTGATCGCAAACTTCGTGCCCTGCGCCTGCAGGGAATTCGACCGTGAGAGGCGTTCGGCGCGACGAGGCATGGTTACTTGCCCTTAAAAATAAATGCGTGCTGAATGGCGAAGTTAGTCACCGTGGCCACGCCCTGTGCAATGACGAAGGCGATGGTGTCTTTGAGCGCGCCGTCGAAGCCCAGGCTGATTAGCGGGGCGTTAAGCACCCAGTACAGGAAGTTCTGCACGGCGAAGGTGGACAAATACAGCAATCCCACGGCACCGGCAGTGCGACCAGACACTTGGGCACCAAAAGTCCAGCGTGCGTTGGCGATGTACGCCGCAATCGTTCCGAAGACCCAGCCAATCGCCTTCGCCAGGGAGCGATGCAGTCCTAGGTACGTCAGAAAGAGGGTAAGGCCATAGTCGATGGCCGCGGTGAAAACACCAACGGACACAAAGCGCACGAGCTGGGTCTTCATGCTAGAAGTAGGTTCAGTCACGGCGAAATACTCTACCCGCGGACAAGGGCGCGGTAAATGTCCAGGCGGTCTACGGGCGCGACGGCGTCTTCGCCATAGGCGCCCAGGGATGACAAAACCCTCAGCGAAGCCGAGCACAGCTCCCGAATTTCCGGGCCGCGCAGCTCCTCACCATCATCGTCAACCCACCCCAGCGCAGCCATGGCGGTTTCCGCTACGGAATCGGTCAATTCGCGCCCGCCCATGCAGGACAGCGCTAGAGCCATGGACCAGAAAGCATCTTTGCCCTCGTTCGTCACCTCACGCGGCAAGGTCCGCAGCTGGCGGTACGCGTCACTATCAATAGTGACGTCGCGGTTGAGATCTAGAGCTTGGAGGAGGGGGACGAAATCATAGAGCCGGGTCCGCTCAATCAGCGCGCGGACGGGGCTAACCACGAGGTCCAAAACCTCATCAATGGTTTCCTGGCCCGTAAGCTCCGCATTCACGGCGGTGAGATCGAAAGGTGTCTGGAAGGAACCAGAACCACCGACGCACAGGGCCGCCGGCGTTCCGCTATCGCGCGGATACGTTTCCACCACGACAATCTCGAAATCCCACAGCCCCCAGGCGTAATCAACCTGCTGGCCTTCGCGGCTCAAAAACTCGCGCACGGTATGGCTTGGATCGATACGCTGACCGCGGGCTTCGGTGTGTTCAAAGAAGTGCCATGGGGAATCCTCGTGTGGCAGCCCGAAGCAGATTTCAAGAATATGGTGGAGCTCTTCCAACGTGAGCGCATCAGAGAAACCGATCTGACGGTGCACCTCAGCTTCAGCGCGGACGTTGGATACCTGGCACAGCAGGGTTCGAGCAGAATCACCACGATTGGCGCGGACCTGCGCCAAATCTGTGACCTTTGAGCTCATGTGCCCCACCATACGCATTTTTAGTTGCGGGCGGTGAGCTCGCGGGCTTCAAGCTCGCTGAGAATGAAGACGATGGCAGCACTGATTCCACCCCAGACGGTCCACGGCTTTGCCACCCCGCGGCGGCGAATAAATCGGACCACACTGTGCTCAGTCTTCACTGTGATCCATCCGCCCAGCAGCAGAATGCCGAAGGCAACCGGGATGGCCCACGCGGGGACATCGGGAGTCTCCGGCTCCGGCTGGCCCTCGTGGCTCTCGGCATTAGTAATTGCCACGAGCGCGCCGAAACCTAAGAAGGACAGGACATAGGCGAAAACGAGCGCAGTCTTATCCTTAATCCAGTCGGGGAAGGCGGTCATAATGCCCACAGCCGCGGCTTGGGTGATGCGTCCGGCGAGGGTGTCATCCAGCGCATAATTATCTTGCTTGGGAGAGGTCATACCGCCCCACTTTAGGCGGGCGGTAGGCTACCGTGCATGTACTCCTCTAAAAAAGAGCACCTCACCCCGGCACAGCGAGCAGCGCAAGATGAGCGCGCCGAGGAAGACAAGCGTCACGGTCACTTTCTGGCGACGGAACATACCTCGCTGCCGCTCAATGGTTTTATGACGCGGCTCATCGCCGAGGAGCTGCCCATCCTCGATTCCACGTCGCGCGGCCGCGTCTATGAGATCCTGCGCGCCTATGAAGGCCCAGAGATTAGCTCCCAAGAAGAACTGCCGGAAGAAATCCGCGAGATCATGGATCTGTACTAATTCCGAACCAAACCCACACAATCGGACAGTACAAATGTTCCGTTTGCTTGGCTTTTGTACCTAATCTCACGTTTTCACTGCCGCCACAAGCACGACCGCCTAGGTAGTGTAGGAAACCGACCCATCACATCGAATCAAAGAGTAAGAGATGGAACTGCATACTACTGAGAAGTCCCTCCACGGTTGGGGCCGCACGGCGGCGACAACCGCCCACGTTTTGTCCACCCCAGACGTCGACGTCATCAAGACGGCTGTCGCCCAGGTGGCTGAGGACAATGCTGATAAGCCTTCCCACCTGCGCCGCGGCGTCATCGCCCGCGGTATGGGCCGCTCCTACGGCGACCCCGCGCAGAACGCCGGTGGCCTCGTCATCGACATGCAACCGCTCAACAAGATCCACTCCATCGATCCGGAGTCCGGCATTGTCGACGTCGACGGTGGCGTCACCCTCGACCAGCTCATGAAGGCCGCCCTGCCATACGGCCTGTGGGTTCCTGTTCTGCCGGGCACCCGCCAGGTCACCATCGGCGGTGCTATTGGCCCGGACATCCACGGCAAGAACCACCACTCCGCCGGTTCTTTCGGTGACCACGTCACCTCCATGGAGCTGCTCGTGGCGGACGGCCGAGTCCTCCATCTGACCCCGGAAGGTGAAAACAGCGATCTTTTCTGGGCCACCGTCGGCGGCATGGGCCTGACCGGCATCATCCTGCGCGCCAAGATCAAGATGACCAAGACGGAAACTGCCTACTTCATCGCGGATACCGACCGCACGGATAACCTCGATGAAACCGTGGCCTTCCACTCCGATGGCTCGGAGCACAACTACACGTACTCCTCCGCGTGGTTCGACGTCATTTCCCCGGAACCAAAGCTGGGCCGCTCCACTATTTCCCGCGGCTCCCTGGCAACCCTGGAGCAGCTCGAAGAGCTCGCCCCGAAACTGGCGAAGGACCCGCTAAAGTTCAATGCCCCGCAGCTGATGACGGTTCCGGATATCTTCCCGAACTTCACCATGAACAAGCTTTCCCTCATGGCTATCGGTGAGGCCTACTACCTCATGGGCGCCCCAGCGCGTAACCAGGTCAAGAACCTCACGCAGTTCTACCAGCCGCTCGATCTCATCGGCGAGTGGAACCGCGGCTACGGCTCCAATGGCTTCCTGCAGTACCAGTTTGTGGTGCCGACCGACGCCGTCGAGCCCTTCAAGGAGATCATCCGGGACATGCAGCGCTCCGGCCACTACTCCGCACTCAACGTGTTCAAGCTCTTCGGCCCGGGTAACAAGGCCCCGCTGTCCTACCCGATGCCTGGCTGGAATGTCTGCGTGGACTTCCCCATCAAGCCGGGTCTGGGCGCTTTCCTCGATGATCTGGATAAGCGCGTCATGGAATTCGGTGGCCGCCTCTACCTGGCTAAGGAGTCCCGCACCTCGGCGGAGAACTTCCACAAGATGTACCCGGGCCTCGAGGGCTGGCTCAAGACTCGCAACGACATCGACCCGACCGGCGTCTTTGCCTCCGATATGTCCCGCCGCCTCGAGCTGCACTAGAAAGGAATCACCTCATGCTGAATGCAGTAGGCCAAGCACAACACATCCTCCTTCTCGGCGGCACCTCCGAAATCGGCTTGGGCATCGTCGAGGAATTCCTCGAGCGCGGCCCAGCCAAGGTCACCCTAGCGGCTCGTGCGGACTCCCCGCGTATCGCGGATGCTCGCGCGACCATCGAGTCCCGCGGTGGCGACGTCGAGGTCATCGATTTCGACGCGACTGACTTCGAGGGCCACGGGGACGTCGTCAACCGCGCCTTTGAGCGCGGCGATGTCGACGTCGCCATCATCGCCTTCGGCACCCTCGGTGACCAGGAGGAACTGTGGCAGGACCAGGCCAAGGCAGTTGCCTCGGCCCAGACTAACTACACCGCACCGGTTTCCCTTGGTGTCTTACTCGGCCAGAAGTTTAAGGAGCAGGGCCACGGCACCATCGTGGCGATCTCCTCCGTCGCCGGCATGCGCGTGCGCCGCTCCAACTTTGTTTACGGCGCCTCCAAGGCCGGTGTCGATGGCTTCTTCATCAACCTCGGTGAGGCCCTGCGAGGCTCCGGCGCCAAGGTGCTCGTGGTTCGCCCGGGCCAGGTGCGCACCAAGATGTCAGCGGAAGCCGGCGAAGCTCCCCTAACCGTCAACGTCTCCGACGTGGCTAAGGCCACCGTCAAGGCGGTGCTGGATGGCAAGCAGTCCATCTTCGTGCACCCGCTGTTTGAGTACGTGTCCTTGGGATTC
Organism: Corynebacterium aurimucosum; assembly: GCF_046895345.1. Taxonomy (GTDB): domain Bacteria; phylum Actinomycetota; class Actinomycetes; order Mycobacteriales; family Mycobacteriaceae; genus Corynebacterium; species Corynebacterium aurimucosum_G. The sequence goes on from NZ_CP160096.1 coordinate 2,145,996, forward strand.
AAGTTCATCCCGCAGGCGATCTTCCGGAAGCTGCCTTTCTAAAGTTCCGCTAAGTCCACGGCGTGTGGGAAACTACTTACATGACTGAGTCTCCCACCATGTCGTCTCCCACCATTGAATATGAGGCCGATCGCCTCTCGCGTCGCGCCAGCCTCGTGGGTATCGCCGCCGCCGCTGTAGGTGGCGGCCTTGTTACACTCATTGGGTTCTTCGCCTTCAAAACGGTCTCCCTCCCGGCGTTCAGTACGTCGATGGTGACCCGTGCGTTGAGCACGGCGGGCACTGCGTTCACCGTTCTGTTGGTGGGCGCTCTGTGCGCGTGGTGGATTATTAGGCCGCGCCCCCGTTGGCGGACGTGGCTCACCACCGCTGTGTGCTACATGTCGCCCGCGCTACTCACGCTGACCAGTATCGGCTTGCCCCTCTCGGCCTCCCGCCTGTGGCTCGACGGCGTCCAAGTCGACCAGGTATTCCGTACCCAATTCCTCACCCGTGCTGCTGAGACCAGCTCCTATGCGGACATGAACTACGAGGGACTGCCCACCTTCTACCCGTTGGGCTGGTTCTGGATGGGAGGGCGGCTTGCCAACCTCCTCAACATGCCCGGCTGGGAGGTTTATCAACCGTGGAGCCTTATCTCCCTGGCCGTGGCCGGGGGCGTGCTAGTTCCACTCTGGCAACGGCTCACCGGTTCTCTGCCGGTTGCCACCGCTATTGCATTGACCACCACGGCGGTCACCCTAACCATCGGCGCTGAGGAGCCCTATTCCGCCGTCATCGCCATGGGCGTCCCGGCGGTGGCCGTCCTGTGCTCCCACGCTTTCTACAGGGCTTCCTGGTTCTCTACTGCCGCAATCGCTATCTACCTGGGAGTTTCTGCCTGCTTCTACACGCTCTACACGGGTGCAGTGGCGCTCACCATCGTCAGCCTCATTGCACTGGTCACCGGCGTCGCTGAGCGCACATGGGTACCCCTCGTGCACTTGGTCACCATCGCGGCCGGTTCCCTGGCCATCGCTGCGATCGCCTGGGCGCCCTACCTCTACGGGGTCCTGCACGCCACTGCCCCGCTGGAGTCCACCGCGCAGCATTACCTGCCGGAAGAAGGCACCCAAATCCCGGCGCCTTTCCTCTCGTTGTCCGTCATTGGCATCCTCAGTCTGATCGGCTTGATTTACCTCGTCATGCGCATCGACGAGCCCGAAATCCGCGCTCTGAGCACCGCTCTTGTCGGCACCTACCTGTGGATCCTGACCTCCATGGTCATGACTCTCGCCGGCAGCACGCTGCTGGGCTTCCGCCTAGAGCTGATCGTCGTGGTGCTTTTCGCTACGGCCGGCATCCTCGCGCTGGCCGACATCCGCCTCATGGGCCTGCCCACGCTCTACCCGGAAGGCTTCACCGAGGCCACCAGCAAGCGCGTGACCCTAGCCTTTGCCATCCTCATGGGGCTTGGCGGTATTTACTATGCCCAGCAGATCCCGGCAACGAACGTGACCGCCTTGGATCACGCTTATACCGATACCGACGGTTACGGGGAACGCGCGGACCGCTACACCAGCGATTCTTCCGCTAATTACGGCAAGATCCGTGAATTCATCGATGCCCAGGGCTACGAGGCCACCGACACGGTTGTCCTGACCGATGAGAAGCTCTTCATGGCCTATAACCCCTACTACGGATTCAACGCCTTCACCAGCAACTACGCTAACCCGCTGGGAGAGTTCAGCACCCGCAATCTGCAGATCGAGGAGTGGGCTTCCAAATCCTGGGAACAAACTCCGGAAGAATTTGCGACGTCGCTTGAGTCCGCACCGTGGCGCGGGCCGGACGTCCTCATCTTCCGCGGAGACATCAAAAAACCCGGCGATGGTTACAAGACGCACGTGGCGGAAGACATCTACCCCAACCAGCCCAACGTGCGCTACCGCGCGGTGTTCTTCAATCCAGAGGTCTTCGATAAGGGCTGGGAAGTCGAACAGATCGGACCCTTCGTCGTCGCGGCGCGATCTTAAGAAGCCGAGGCGGTGACGTAGACTGATCGCCGTGTCAGATCGGAAAACCTCTTCATTACGTGCACCGCAGTCCCTGCGACTCACCGCCATCATCGCTGGATTCATTGGCTTCCTGTGCTTCGTGGCGACGCCGCTGCTGCCGGTGAACCAGACCCAATCCTCCTTCGATTGGCCCCAGCAGGGCTCCCTGCAGTCCATCAACGCCCCGCTCATCTCGGTGGCGCCGGAAGAAATTGATGCCGAGATCCCCCTGGCAGCCGTCGACAAGCTGCGCGATGGCCAAGACCTGCTCTACGGCACCGTGCCCCCGGAGTCCAAGAAGGCCTCCAACCGCGGCATGTTTGTCCGCGCCGGCGAGGGTGGCATCTCGGTGACAAGCCTTGATGAAGTCATTTTCTCTCTCACGGCCGAGCAGGTGGCACAGCTACCAGAGGACGCCACCCTCAGCATCGCCTCCACGGAGGACGGGACCACCGTCTCCGTGGGCAAGCACAAGAAGACCACCGAGGAGGACCTGCGCCCGCAGGTCACCGGCGTCTATACCGAGATCGACGACACCCCAGAAAACCTCACGGCGCTTGGCGACGACCTCCGCATCCACGTGGAGATCAACTCTCGGTTTACCTCCTCCCCGACAACGCTGAAGCTCATCGCCATGTGGCTGGGCCTGGCCATGGTGGTCATCAGCCTGATCTGCCTGTGGCGGATTGACCGCCTCGATGGCAAACGCCTTGGCTTCATGCCCGAGACCTGGAAGCAGATCCGCCCGCTCGATGGCGTGGTGGCAGCCGTGCTCGGCTGGTGGTACATCTTCGGTGCTAATACCTCCGATGATGGCTTCATCCTCACTATGGGACGCGTTTCCGATCACGCGACCTACATGGCGAATTACTACCGCTGGTACGGCGTCCCCGAGGCCCCGTTTGGCGCGCCCTACTACGACCTCGTGGCATGGCTTTCCCAGCTATCGAGCACCTCCATCATCGTGCGCCTGCCCTCCCTCATATCAGCGCTCATCATCTGGTTCGTCTTGTCGCGCGAGATGCTTCCGCGCTTCGGCACCCGCGTGAACGAGCGCCGCCTGGCGCACTGGACCGCGGCCTTCATGTTCTTGGCTTTCTGGCTGCCCTATAACAACGGCATCCGCCCCGAACCCATCGTCGCCCTTGGCGTCATGCTGACGTGGGCTTCTTTCGAGCGCGCCATCTCCACCCAGCGCCTTCTGCCAGCAGCGGTAGGCACCATCATCGCCACCATCACCCTGGCCGCTGGCCCCACCGGCCTGACCGCAGTGGGCATCTTCTTGGTCTGCCTGCCCGCACTGTTCCGCATCATGGGCACGCGCGCGCCCGAAGTAACCTGGCCGGCGCTCATCGCCCCGTTCCTGGCCTGCGGTACCGCAGTCATGGTTGCTGCCTTCGGGGACCAAACGTTAGCGTCAGTCCTCGAATCCACTCGCGTACGTTCCGCAGTCGGCCCGTCCCTACCGTGGTACTCCGAATTCGTGCGCTACTCCACGCTCTTCGAGCCCTCCGTGGACGGCTCCTTGACGCGCCGTTTCGCCATGTTCACCATGCTTTTCTGCTTGGCGCTCATCATCTACGCCTTCATCAAGAACCACCGCGTCGTCGGTGCGGAGGCAGATCCCACCAAGCGCCTGCTGGCCATCATGGCGCTCTCGGCTTTCTTCCTCATGTTCACGCCGACGAAATGGACGCACCACTTCGGTATTTACGCCGGTATCGCCGGCGTCATCGCCGCGCTCGGCTCGGTGGTCCTGTCCCAGATCGCCATGCGCTCCCCGCGCGCCCGGACCTTCTCCATCGCCGCGGTGATTTTCCTCCTCGCCATCTCCCTCGGCGGTTGGAACGCTTGGTGGTACGTCTCTTCCTTCGGCATCCCGTGGTGGGACCGCACGGTGCAGTTCAAGGCCATCGAGGCCAACACCGTTGTTCTCGCCATCAGCATGGTGGTCCTGGCGATTGGCCTCTACCAATCTCTCGTCCACAGCTACCGCAAGAACAAGGCTGAGGCCGACGGCACCCTCGAGGAATTCGAGGCAGCTAACGCCGCCAAGGTCTCCCGCTGGGCAGGGGCCATGTCCGCACCGATTGCGGTGGCCTGCATCCTGATCGTGGCATTCTCGTGCGCTTCCTTTGCCAAGGGCTACGTGGCCCAGGCGGATTCCTACTCCGTGGGCAAGGGCAACCTCGCATCCCTGCGCGGCGATGTCTGCTCGCTGGCGGATGCCACCATGGTGGAAACCAACACCAACGAGGCTTTCCTCACTCCGATCGACGGCGACCTCAAGGATTCGCTGGTTGACGAAGACGAGGATAACTTCGGTTTCGGCCCCAACATGATCAAGGAGGATATTGAGCCGGAGAACCTTAACTCGGCGTCGGTAGGCGCCATTGCCAACACCACCGGTGAGGACTCGGCTGCGTCCAACGAGGAAACCACCGAAACCGAAACAACGGAGGTCACCGACTCTTCCGCCGGTGGCGTGCGCGGAACGCTGGGCGTCAACGGCTCTGAGATGCACCTGCCCTTCAACCTGGATTACACGAAGGTCCCGGTCATGGGTTCCTACGATGAGTCGCAGCGCTCCACCGCCACCATCACCACCCAGTGGTACAACCTGCCGGAGTCCACCGAAAACACCCCAGTCCTCGCGGTCTCTGCTGCCGGCAAGATTTACCACCACGACGTCAACGGCGTGGAGCAAGAGGGCACCGAACTCACTCTGGAATACGGCACCCTCAAGGACGGCAAGGTCACCAACAAGGGTGAGGCCGAGCTTTCCGACGTCGGAGCGACCCCCAAATGGCGCAACCTCCGAATCGCACTCAAAGACCTCCCAGAGGAGGCTAACGTTGTGCGTCTCGTTGCGGTAGATGATTCCACCGATGAAGACGATTGGATGGCGTTTACTCCGCCGCGAGTACCGGAGCTTGCCACCATCAACTCCCAGTTCGATTCCTCCACCCCGGCACTCCTTGACTGGTCCGTCGCCCTGCAGTTCCCCTGCCAGCGCACCTTCGACCACTACGCCGGCGTGACGGAGATTCCGGAGTTCCGCATTCTTCCGGACGCCGCCGCGCAAACCTCCCTCACGGACTTCCAGTCCTTCTCGGGCGGCGGTGCCTTGGCAACCGCGGAGGCAGTGAACTACTCCTATGAGATCCCGAGCTACCTCAACAACGATTGGGCACGCGACTGGGGCGCCATTGAGAAGTACGAGCTGCGTACCAACTCCCGGGGCGAGGAACCGCTGAAGGCAGATATCGACCAGGAAGTCATCCAGCGCTCTGGCTTGTGGAAGAACTCCGAGATGAAGATTCGCCCGGAGGGCGAGCAGTAGAGATTAAAGAAACTCGGCCGAATCTTTAATGCGCTGCCGCGCCACGGCCGGGGTAGAAATACGGTGCATAGACACGTACTCCGCGGTCTGTGCACCGGAAATCTCCACGCGCTCAGCAATCTCATCCTGCGTCGCGGTCTGGACCAAGATGTCAGAATATGCTGCTGCCAACGCCGCCTCGTCGAGGGCATACCCACCACGAATCTCCTCCGGAAGCTTAGCCAGCGCACCGAAGTCGGGGAAGGTGAGGAGGAGGGCGTCGGCAGGCACCAGCGCTGCGAGCGCCCCACCGGAGGAATATCCCCACACCGTTACGCCCTCAGCATCGTGGGAATACGCATAGTCCACCGCGGCTTTCACCGACTGAACCATCTCCGCCACGGTGTGCTCCGGCGCCAACGGGTAATCGACATCAATGATCGTCGTGCCGGACAGCTGCGCCGCAGCAGCCACTTCGGGCCGCCACTGCATTTCTAGGGCCTTGCCGTCACCGCGCCACCAACCGCCGGAGTGCAACGACACCGCCCAGCGACCATTCGGCTCTGAAGGAACAAAGATCGCTCCCACCTCAGAGTCTTCAACGCTCACGCCTTCCGTAAAGGCAGTACCGGGCAGCGAGTGATCCACTGCGGAGCCCAACACCATCATGGAGGCCTGCACGATGCGGTCGGGCAGCAGCGCGCAATAGCGATCCGCCTCCGGCGAACCTCCGCCGGCCCACGGCGGGCGGAAGTCCGGCAGCGGGTAGTGCACCTCCATGTAGGAGGAGAGCTGCTCGAGCTGTTGTTCCGGACTTAGTTGGCGGTCAGTACCGCCGATATTCCACTCACTCATGGCCCCCAAGGGTACTACCAGATGGTGACGCGCTCCTCCGGTGCAAGACCACCCTTGACGTCAAAAGCCTCGTAGAATTCATCGATGTTTTCGGCGATGATGTTGCAACGGAACTCCGCCGGCGAGTGCGGATCAATGGCCAGGTACTGCGTGGCCATCTCCGGACGAATAGCGGTGCGCCACACGCGCGCCCACGCCAGGAAGAAACGCTGCAGACCGGTGTACTCGTGTTCTGCCAATTCCGGCTCAGCGCCCTCTGCCTCAAAGGGCGCGACCTGGCCGTTGATGTCCAAGCCCTTGTCGGCGCAGTAGTTCTTGTAGGCCACCACAGCAATCCCCAGTCCACCCAGGTCACCGATGTTCTCACCCAGGGTGAAACTGCCGTTGACGCCTGCGGAATCGGTGCCTTCCAGCACCTTCGGCACCTGCCCCTGGAACTGGTCCACCAGCTTCGCGGTCAACTTCTCGAAGGCCGCACGGTCCTCCTCCGTCCACCAGGAATTGAGGTTGCCCTGGCCGTCGTACTGCGAGCCCTGATCATCAAAACCGTGGCCGATTTCGTGACCAATCACCGCACCGATGGCACCGAAGTTCTCCGCCGCGTCCGCCTCAGGGTTGTAGAACGGCGGGCGCAGAATCGCTGCCGGAAAGGTGATGTCATTGACCACCGGATTATAAAAAGCATTCACCGTCTGCGGGGTGGAGAACCATTCATCGCGGTCGGCCGGCTTGCCAATCTTGGCCAATTCATAATCGTGATTCCACGCGTTACCCGCGCGCACATTGGCCACCAGGTCCGCACCCTTGGGTGAAAACTCCAAGTCGGAATAGTCACGCCAGGTATCCGGATACCCAATCTTGGCCTTGAACTGCGAGAGCTTCTCCAGCGCGCGCTCGCGGGTAGCCGGGGTCATCCACTCCAGCTGCGAAATCCTCTCGCGGTAAGCGGCGGTAAGGTACTCCACGAGCTCATCCATCTCGGACTTCGAAGACGGTGGGAAGTGCTTGTCCACGAAGACCTTGCCAATCTCCTGTCCCACCATGTTTTCCGCTAGGCCCACGGCGCGCTTCCAGCGGTCACGCTGCTCTGTCGCGCCAGAGAGCTTGGTTCCGTAGAACTCGAAGTTCTTCTTACCGATCTCCTCGGTGAGGTAGGGCGCGCGCGATAGCAGAATGTGCCACGTTGCCCACAGCTGCCAATCCGCCATGCGGCCGGCGGTAAACAGGCCTTCCAGGTGCTCAAAGTAGGAGGGCATCATGGCCACCACACGGTGCTCCGGCAGTCCCCCACCCTGCAGGATGGCGCGGGTGATACTGGGCAGCTTGGCGACGTCCACCGGGTTATACGTCTTCACCGCATCGCGCGAGGCCACCACGTCCCAGTGACCAGCGGCAATTTCCTTCTCGAGATTCACGATGCGCGTAGCGGCCACCTCCGCGCCCAACCCGAAAAGGCGCGCGGGATCCAGGAATCCAAGCATGGCAGCTACGTGCTTCTCGTAGTCAGCGAGCGTCTGCGCGTGAGCTTCCTCGCGATAATAAGCCTCATCCGGCAGACCCAAACCAGACTGAATAATGTAAGCCACTGCTTCTTCGGAACCGGAGTCTTTTTCTACCCAGAAGGTAACCGGGGCGCCGACGCCCTCACGCTCCAGCACTCCCAGGTTGTGCGCCAGCTCCTCCGGATCCGCGGCCACCAGCTTGTCGAGGTCATCGTCAAGTGGCGCCGTTCCCGCAGCATTGACTCCTTCGACATCCATGTGGGCGGAATACACGATCCCAGGGCGGCCCGTGTCTTCCTTAACGATGTCGTGGACGAGTTCCTCGGCTTCGTCGCGAAGCGCGTGAAAAGTGCCGTCAACACCACGGTCATCAGGGATGACATGAGACTCAATCCAGGGGCCATTAACAAACTGATACAGATCCTTCATGCACTTCACTCTATGTCAGAAGCACGCGTTAGTGTGGTGTGCATGACTTCTTATCGTTTCCCGCCAGCGAAGATGACGGGACCGTTTTTCGCGGTACTTGGAGTAACCCTTCTCGTGCTGGGCACGCCCGCTGTCCTCAGCTTGGCGCTACCGGAGCACGATCCTGAAACAGAGCCAGTCGTCCTCGATGATCCGGAGTGGCGCCAGCCCATCGACGGACTGGAATGCAGCGTCAACTACGAATCCGTGGCCAACCAGGCGTGGGATTGCGGCGATACCTTGGTCGAGGCCTACCTCACCTCTGATGTCGACGATGATGAGCTGGCCCTACGCCGTGCTGTGCGAGCCACGACCTTTGGGTCGATGCCGAAGGAAAAAGTAGAAAACAACGACGGCATGCTCGTACTACGAACGTATACGTACATGCCGGTCGTTGCCGTCAGCGTGGCCAAAGGCAACCTCAATTACGAACTCGTCTTCTCGGACGGAAATCCAGAGGAACTCGCCGATCAGTTTATGGAGGCCTTCAAGTGAGCAAAATCTTTCGCGTAACCCTGTGGGTCTTCATTGGCGTCTGCCTGCCCGCCGCTCTTATCAATCTGTTGGGCTCCTTTCTCGTTGCCCCGCTTCCAGGCCTGATAAGCCTGCTGATTGGATTAGCCTTCCTAGCACTAGGCCTATACCTGTGGCGCCTTAGCCCAATGTGGGCACGGCCAGCCAAAGGCTGGGCCACTGCCAGCGTGCTGTGGGGAGGCGGTACCGCAGTATCTTTAGCGCTCCTCTCCGCGCTGCCATTCACCTCCCTCACCAAAGGCGTGGGCTGGGAAGAATCCATGATGTCTTGGTCCGGTGCTTATCCAGAGGAATTCGCCAAAGCACTAGGCGTGGTCTTTGTGTTACTCAGCTTCCGCCAACTCAACCGACCCTGGCACGGCTTTATCGTTGGCGCACTCATAGGCTGGGGTTTCGAGGTCTTTGAGAATATCCTCTACGCCTCCCTCGGTGCCGTGATGCACCCGACCTCTGACTGGATTGGCATGCTGCAGATGTGGGGGCTCCGCCTCGTGGCGGGACCAGGCCTGCACATGTCACTGACGGCCATCGCGGGCTTCGGCATCGGCTGGGCCATTTACGCTGCCCATAAAACCTGGTGGTGGCGTCTCGGCGTAGGAGTGGGCGCCCTCTTTGTTTCCTTCTGTCTCCACTTCGCGTGGAACTACATGTGGGATGAGACATGGCAGCTGGTCACGCAGTATATCGTCGTCGCACTTATCCTCTACCCCACCGTCATCACCCTAGGGATTCGGGCCCACCGTCTGGCCAAGTCGGACGATACCTACTCGCACTCGCCCGGCCTCGCCAGCCTGCGGTGAACTAGTCGAACTGCCCCTGCAGCTCTGATGTCGCGCCCCAAGGATACTTTCTTTACTTCCGACAACGGCTACGGCTTAGCATGCCTGCGATGAGCTAGGCACAGCGCGCTTCAGCTCCGCACATGCCCTATCGCGCGCGTCCTGTAGAGGCGTCGGCAAGCCTGGCGCCTGCGGTGCAACCTCCACCGCTCCCAGCACATCCCCCGTGAGATCCGCGGGGGATCCATAAGTATTAGCCGCCACGCTATACCCAGGACCGAAAGAGGCACTAGCGTGAATCTGACGGTTATCCGACCATCCAAATTTCGTTCCAATGATGCCCGGGATGCGTGCGGTGCCAAAGTCCTGGCGGTAGCCGTCGGATGCCACAGGCGCTACCGTCGCCATACCCTTCATGAGCGGCGCGGCAGACGGGTCGCCAGATATCGCCCCTATGAAGCGAGTGAGATCCTCCGTCGACGTCGTGGTATTTCCCCAGTAGCCGTTGTGATGAGTGTCCCCTAGCCGGTACTCCCCGATGATAGAGGGGATGGCCTGTGGGTATTTTCGCTCCAAGTCGCTGGCGGTGCCGTCCTCAGAAAAACGAATCATGTTCTCCACCCGCGCCTTATCCTCCGGCGCGCCATATTTCAGCACCCACATACCGAGATACAGCTTCGCCAGGGATAGCGCAGGGCGAGACTCGTGGCCGTTTCCGGTGGAGACTGAATTTCCATCGGCATACCGCACGGTCATCTGGGTGCGTGGTGGGACTTTTCCAGGATCGAAAGTCAGAGCTTGGGCAGAAGGCGCGGTGACGGCCGCCAGGGCAAGACCGACAATGATGGAACGAGACTCAAACACTTGTATAGATTAACTCAAGTCACAGCTTTAACAGCTCTGATTGGAGATTTGACGCCCTAAAACCCCACTGGAAGTTTCGAATGTTCTTTTCATCCAGCGCTTGCCCCACGACTTGTGTAGAGTACCAGTTTTCCCATTTATCCCTATAATCACAACTTCTTTCCGCGGTATGGACTTCTCCAAAGATAACGAATAAGCTCTTATTTCGAAAGGGATTTCGAACGGTGGGGGTTCGTCCCTTCGCAGTAGCTCGACCAACAGTAGGGGGTTGAAGTGTCTTCCACTTCAGACGTTGTTGTTTCCTATTTTTCTCATTCCAATCCGAACGACCCAGTATGTATGAAAGGCAAGGACATACGCCAAGCAGACTACGAGTTCTGGTCTAGCGTCCTTCCCGCCTTGGACGAAGACTCAGACACAGCGTGTATGCGCCTTGGGCTAAAGACCGGCAAAACAGCCGGGGCAGTTGCTCGCATAGTCATGGGGATTTACCGCCTCAGAGAACTCCCCCAGCTCAAAGCCCTGCAAGATGCTTATTATTTGCTGGACCTACCTGCCTTGATTGCCATTGACCAGGTCATGGCTAAGCTGGGCCAGCCTTCCCCAGAGGTAGTGGCTGCCATCGATACTTCATTGGCCCGTTGGTTTACTCCTACGAAGCCCAATCAGGCGTTTCCCAGCACTTCACAGATTCGCCGCCGCATGCGTGATCTCGTCAAGGTTCATGATGACTCCATCGCGGTGGAAGATACGCGCCCGAAGAACCGGTATTCGATACTCACCCGCGCCCAGCGCGCCACCATCGAACTAGAGGTTGACAGCAGCATCGGGGTCATTATTCATGAGGCTATTAAGGCAGCAGCGGAAAAGCATGAGGTTTCTATGGCCGAGGCACTCATCCTCCTCATCACTGGGAAGGTAGAGCCAGAAGCTGCCCGAGTAGTACTCCACACTTATCAAGCTAATGACGTCGAGGATGCACCAGTATATGTAGAAGGTCACGGCTGGCAGGTAGGCAATATCCCCGCACAGGCGGTAACGAAAAGGGATTTGAGAACCAAGCCGGAGGCTTCCAAAAGCTACGGGCCAAACACGATGGTGCGCAAGTATGTTGAGGGCCGCGATGGCACCTGTCGTGCAGCTGGCTGCGGAATGCCTGCGTGGCTATGTCAGTTGGACCACCGTATTAACTACGCCGATGGCGGACCAACGCACCCGGACAACATGGTCGCGTTATGCCAGCATCACCACAACATGAAGACCGACGGACGGGCCTTTTATATTTTGGACCCGGATACCGGGGATGTGGTCTGGCTTTTTGAGGATGGAACGTGGGCAATCACCGAACCTTCCGGACCACTAGCGCCTAAGAACAAGCGCTGGGCGCGAACTGTAGCACAAGATATTGAGGGCTTCCGCGCCCGGAAACACCGTGAGGCCCAAGAACTTAAAACTGAGCTAGACAAAGAACAACAAGAGGCCGCACACCACGCACATACAGAAAAAGCAGAGAACAAGGAACCTGAAGGCGGAGAGGAGATCCCCTTCTAACAAAGGTCCGTCGTTTAAAACGACGAAGGGAATCGTCGTCTACCCCATGTCGACTAGAAGAACTCCACCAATGATCAGTGCGACCCCTAAGCCCTTAAGCCAGGTGAAAGGCTCACGGAAAAGCATGAAGGAAAAAAGAGCAGTAAGCGCCACGCCTGAGGCAGTCCAGATTCCATAGGCCACGCCTAGCGGTATTCCCTGCCGAAGCGCCAATGACAAGAAAGCATAGGAGGACACATAGGCCACGACCACCCACGCTACCCATGCCTTCTGGCCGTGAACGGCCAGCATACGCAGGCCCAAGGTGCCGGCGACTTCGATAAGAATGGCAAGGGATAACCAGATCATGTCTCCACTTCCACGAGCGTTGTTTTCGGCGCCCGGCCGCCCATCTCTACGCAAACTACGCCGGCGATGATGCAGCCCATGCCCACCATCATGAGCGGCGTGAGCTGTTCGCCAAAGAGGTATGCGGACAGCCCCACGGTAAGCACCACACCGGTTGCGCCCCAGATGCCATAGGCCGCACCCACGTGCATGCCACAGCGCAACACTTGGTGCAGGGCGGAAAAAGCGACGACGTAGCCCGCCACCACCACGACATAGACCGCGGGGTGCTCTAGCGCCGCCTTGAGGCATAGGGTCGCCACGACCTCACTGAAGATGGCAATGCTCAAAAAGAGCCAAGCGCACATTTTCACCCTCCCAGATCCGCTGCATCCAGACCGCACTCCGAAAGGACCACGCGGTCCCCGCGGTGCGGGATGCCTTCTTCATCCCAATGGGCTTGGGCGGCCGAGGTGTGGGCGCGGCCAGTGCTGTTGACCACCCGCCACCAGGGCAGATCTGCGCTTTTCGACATCACCCAGCCCACATATCGCGCGCCGACCCCCACCACTTTGGCGATCTCTCCGTAGGTGGAGACATTGCCAGCTGGAATGCGGAGAACTACCTCCGTGACTCTAGAGCTCGATGGGTTCTTCGGGGGCATCCTCAACCTCGCACAAGGTGAGCGTCGCACCCGTGGAATCCTCGATCAGACACAGGCGGCCGAATGGGGAATCGTGGGGCTCGCGGATCACTTTTCCGCCGTTATCAATCACAGCCTTCGCTGCCTGGTCAATGTCCCGCACGCCCAGGTAGGTTTGCCAGAAACTTGGCAAGCCCTCGGCGTGCCAAAATCCAGCGAAAGCAGCACCTTCTTCCTCTGCAACCGCGTAATGCTCATCACCACGGATTTCCCAGTTGAAGAGCTCGCCATAAAAGTCCAGCGCTGAGTGGAAATTCGCCGAAACTGTCAGCTCATGCCATACCGGAGTACCCGGCTCTCCGCCGGCGACGAAGCGGTCGAGCTCCGGCTGCGTCAAACCAAACATGGCACCGGAATTGTCTAGAACGAGCGCCAGCGGAGCGCCTAAAGCAAGAATCTTGCCACCGAGTTGTTCTACCCGGGCGCAGTCGGCTTCCAAGTCGCGGGAGAGGAAGTAGGTAGCCCAGGTGTCCTGGCCCGGAACAATTTCGGCAATCGGCAGGCCTTGAAGGCGGGCGATGCCATCTTCGAATTCCCAGCCCAGCACGGCGGAATAAAACTTCTCGGAAGCCTTCACATCGGAGCTGGCCAGAGCAATCCAGTAGGGCATTCCTACTTCTGCTTCAAAGGCGGGCATTAAAGGTTCCTCCACTTCTCCGGGTCAAAGTCATCATCGGCGGTGGCCTCATCAAAATAATCGTCGTCGTCTTCGACGACGCGGGCGCAGGTGTCGGAGACACAAATGACGTCGCCAAGCGCCAGCGTTGCACCGCGCTGCGTAGTCACTTCCCCATTGACGGTGACCTGGCCCTGCTCGATGAGTTCCTTGGCCTCACCCCCGGTCGCGACCAAGGAGGCCAATTTGAGGAACTGGCCGAGCTTGATGGATTCTCCCTTAATTGAGACTTCTAGCATGCTGACCAGCATACCCAGCTCAAAGCGCAAGGAGTCCCTCCGTCAGAATGATGACGCCAAGCAGGGCAAACACGACACCACTAAAGATATCGACACTGGCGGAGTTCTTCGCCATCCACTTCGACACCGCACGAGTACACAGCGCGACGCCAACGAAGATGATGAGGCTTTCGAGGATGAGCACTGAGCCCACCGTGGCATTGGCGCTCAAGCCCATGTCCGGATCGATAAAATTGGCAAAGATAGCGCCGAAGAAAATCAGAACCTTGGGGTTGGAAAGGTCGCTGACTAGGCCCATGCGATACGCCGTGCCGAGTCTGATGATGCCATCCGGGGTGAACCCGCGCGGTTGGGGATTCATAGTTGCCGGTGCACGGCGCTCTTTGATGCCACCGCTGATGGCAGAAAAAGCCATCCACAGCAGATAGCTGCCGCCCGCGACCTGCAGCGTCACCAAGATTTCCGGGTGCGCCGAAATCAATGCGGTCAGCCCCGCTAGCGAAGCAACGGTCCACATCATCAAGCCGGTGGTGCTACCGATTGCGGCCCACACCGCCGCGCGCGTAGAACGTGCGCCCAAACGAATAATCTGCACCACGTCTGGTCCCGGCGAAGCCATCGCCGCTAACCACACACCCATTAAGACCACTATGGCGCTGAATGCCATCTAACACCCCCATACTCACATGCGTTTTCACTTACGCATGACACTATAAGAGGCGTCTCACCTGCAGCGAAACAGGTAAGTTAGCTTTGCGTGCGCGGCTTAATGGTCATGGTGTCGATGTTGACGTGCTCCGGCAGCGAGGCCACCCAACGCACGGCCTCAGCGATGTCTTCTGCGGTGAGGTTGAGCTCGCCGTCATAAACAGCATTGGCACGCGTTTTGTCGCCCCGAAAACGATTCAAGGAAAATTCTTCCGTGGCTACACGGCCTGGGTCGAGTTCGGTGACGCGGACACCGTGCTCTTCGATACGCAGTGCACGGGAAATCACGCGCACTCCATGCTTGGCGGCGTTGTAGCCGGAGCCACCCTCGTAAACGTTCCATCCGGCAACGGAACCCATGTTGATAATGAGCCCACCCCGCAGCTTCGGCATGAGGGCTTGGATCATGCGGACAGTGCCGAGGACGTTGACGTCATACATCCACTGCCAGTCATCGATGGTGGTCTCCACGAGGGGCTCCAGGCCCTTCGCACCACCGGCGTTGTTGACTAAGAGATCGGCCCGGTCGAGATGAGAGGCGAACTGGGCTACGGATTCATCGGAGGTGACATCGAGGGCATAGGCCTCGCCGCCGATGTCCTTCGCGAGGGCCTCAAGGCGCTCTACACGACGCGCACCGACGACGACATGCCAACCGTCAGCCGCCAACGCTCTTGCCGACGCCTCCCCGATCCCCGAGGACGCTCCTGTAACAACTGCTACCTTTTCCATGCGCCCTAGGATAGGGTTTCTTCCAGCTCGGTGCAGATATTTTCCACGATCTCAATCTTGAAGTCGGCCGGGGTGAAGGTGCCATCCTTCATGTCAGTATTGAGCGAGATATCGAGCTGAGTGCGCAGCTGCTTCATCGAGAAATTAGCCATGATGAGACGCCACGCCTCCACCGCGCGGATGCCGCCACTAAAGCTATAGCCCACATACGCAATCGGCTTGGCCACCCACTCGGCGCCGAGGGAATCGACGGCGTTCTTGAACGCACCCGGCACGGAGTGGTTGTACTCCGGGGTGACAAAGATATAGCCGTCGCAGGAATCGACCGCATCGGACCAGGCTTGGACATTCGGGTCCTCGTAATTTTTATTTGCCGCCATAGGGATGACGGAGGAGGTAAGGATCGGAACGTCGAAGGCCTTGAGGTCGATGAGCTCGTAGTCCACGTCGCGGCCCTGCGCGAGATCGGTGACCCACTGGGCGATGGCCAGCCCGGCGCGGTCGTCGCGGGTGGAGCCGAGGATGACGCCGATTTTTGCCATAAATATGCCTTTCACATTTTTGTTAACGTGTCAACGTTTGAGCGTACGCCGATGTGTCGACGCAATCGACAAGTCACCCAGATATGTCGAAAATTCTGGAAAAAATCGACATATCCGCTCAACATGTCTATTCTTTTGCCATGTCACAGGAAAACTTGGCGGATCACGGATCCTTTGAACGCATGACCAGCGGGCAGTGGTTCATGCCCGGTGTCAACAAGGAGGTCAGCGCCGAACATCGCCGCGGCTTCCTGCTGGTCAAGGAGCTCAATGAGCTGCACAACACCAACCCAGAGCGCGCGAAGGAGATCTTGCGGGAGCTGTTTTCGCCCGAGTCCGAGGTTCCCGGGCTACACGCGCCGCTCAACGTGGAGTTTGGCTGCAATGTGACCATCGGAAAAGACGTATTCATCAACTTTGGTGCGACGATCCTGGCGCAGGCGCCTGTAGCCATCGGAAATCACGTCATGATCGGCCCGAACTGCTCGCTTATTACCGTGGGGCATCCTGTCAACGATCATGAGATGCGAGCAGAGGGGTGGGAGATTGCAAGGCCTATCAGCATCGGCGATAACACGTGGTTTGGTGCCAATGTTACGGTCCTGCCTGGCGTGACTATCGGCGAGGATTGTGTCGTTGGCGCGAACACGCTGGTCACCACAGATATCCCGGATAGGTCATTGGTGCTGGGCCAACCCGGCCGTGTGGTGCGCAAGCTGGAGGACGACGAGGATAGGTGGGAGCGCCAGAATCTCGATGTTTGATCTCAAGGCGATCGGCAAGGGACTTCCCGTCCTAGAGACCATTGATTCTCTTCCTTCAGACGGCCACGTCGTGGTCCAGGCCCCGCCCGGCACCGGTAAGACCACGCTTATTCCACCGGCATTGGCGAACCAGGTGGAGGGCAAGGTTCTCGTAACCGCACCACGCCGCGTGGCGGTGCGCGCCGCTGCTAACCGCTTACAGAAGTTGTCTGGTCAGCGCATCGGCTATGCGGTGCGCGGTGATTCACGCAAGGGTCAGGACGTTGAGTTTTTAACTCCCGGCGTTTTATTGCGCCGCCTGCTGCGAGATCCGGAGCTTGAAGGGATTTCCGCTGTGGCCATCGACGAGGTCCACGAGCGCCAGCTCGATACGGATTTGGTGCTTGGCATGTGCTTGGAGTTGGCACAGCTCCGAGACGATTTCCGCATCATCGCCATGTCCGCGACTGTCGACGCCACCCGCTTCTCCCAGCTCATGGGAGGAGCACCCATCCATTCCACTGAGGCCGTCACGTACCCACTCGATATTTCCTATGAACCGATTCCGGGGCGTGCTGCGGGAGATCGAGACTTTTGGAAAGGCGTGGCGAAGGTTGCCGCGCAACAGCAGGGGTCCACGCTGGTCTTTGTTCCCGGTGTGCGCGAGGTCAACCTGGTGTGTGATGCACTGAGTGGCCATAACGTTTTTCCGCTCCATGGCCGCCAGACCACGCAGGAGCAAGACGCTGCGCTTTATACGCGCGAGCCGCGCATCGTGGTGGCGACGTCTATCGCGGAATCTTCGCTGACCGTGCCGGGCGTGCGCACCGTCATCGATGCCGGGCTATCCCGCGTACCCAAGCGGGATGCGCAGCGCGGGATGAGTGGGTTGGTGACGGTGTCGACGTCGAAAAGCAGCGCCGATCAACGCGCCGGACGTGCCGGACGTGAAGCGCCCGGTACCGTCATCCGCTGCTACTCCCAGGATGACTACCAGCACTTTTCCCCGCACGTGACGCCGGAGATTCTTTCCGCGGACCTCACGCAGGCGGCGCTGTTCATGGATTGCTGGGGCGCGGGACCGGACTTTCCCTTGCTGGATCCCCCACCGGGGCCCGCGCTTGCCGACGCCCACCGCGTCCTCGACCTGCTCAACGCTGGCGAAGAGCTGGCGTTACTGCCAACGCACCCACGATGGGGCGCTGCACTGCTCAAACATGGCTCCGGTGCCGCTGACGCAATTGCGCGCCTCGATGATTCGGATCCGAAGCGGCTTGCCCGCTTGGTGCCTAACAAGGGCCCGGTGGACGCAGGCGTGGTGGTCGCTAGCGCCTTCCCGGAGTTCGTGGCTAAGCGCGTGGGCGACAAGGAGTACTTGTTAGCGAGTGGTACCCGTGCACGGCTACTCAACGGTGAACAGGGAGCTAAGTGGTTGGCGGTGGCTGAGGTGTCGTTGGCGCAATCTGGAAACGCCATCATTCGTGAAGCAGTGCCCATTGCGGAAAAGGACGCGCTCGACATCATCGGCGTCACGGAGGAAACGCGGGCCTTTCTCGAGGGTTCACGGGTCCGCGGCGTACGGGTGCGTGCGGCAGGGGCCATCGTGTTGTCAGAAACCCCAGTGAAGGTCTCCGGTGATGAGGCGGTGAAGGCACTACGCAACTCCAGACAGGGTTTAAACCTGTTCCACTTCAGTGACAAGGCTCAGAACCTGCGGGAACGTATGCGTCATCTGCATAGGGCATACGGGGATCCGTGGCCGGACGTGGATGGCGATGATCTGAGCTGGCTGGAGCCGGAGCTGCATGAGCTGGCTGCAGGGAAGCGGCCAGACATGTACCCGGCGCTGCAGCGCTTGCTCCCCTGGCCCGAAGCTAGCCGCTTGGATGAGCTCGCGCCGGAGCGTTTGCCGGTGCCGTCCGGACGTGCTGCGAGGATCGATTGGTCCGGCGAGCGACCCGTGGTCTCCATCAAGCTGCAGGAATGTTTCGGGTTGGTGGAGTCCCCCGAATACTGCGGCCACCGCGTGCAATTCCATCTGTTGTCTCCCGCCGGCCGGCCACTTGCCGTCACCGATGATCTGGCGAGCTTCTGGTCCGGGCCCTATGCCGGGGTGCGCGCGGACATGCGCGGACGCTACCCCAAGCACCCGTGGCCGGAGGATCCGTGGAATGCGGTAGCAACCGCAAAGACGAAGTAACCCCACTGCTGCCAGGACAGGTACATGCTCATCACCACGACGAGAGTGAGGAGCGCATAACGGATGAGCTTCGCACCGCCGCCGAGCACAGTTCGCGCGCCCAGCTGCGCGCCAATGATGTTTGCTGCTGCGAGAACAAGTGCTAGGCCCCATACCACGTGCCCGCCCACGATGAAGACCACGAGCGCACCGACGTTGGTGCACGTGTTGACCACCTTGGACATCGCGGCGGAGGTAAGGAAGTTCTGGGAAAAGATGGCGGTGAAGGCCATGATGAGGAACATGCCTGTGCCGGGCCCAAAGATGCCGTCGTAGAAGGCAATGGCCGCTACAGCGGCTAACCCGGCCCACGTGCGCCAACCGCCGCGGATACCGTCGCCGCTGCCGAAGTCTGGGCGAAAGGCCACGAAGAGGCCGACTGCCACCATGAGCACGATGATGACCGGCCGCATGACGTCCTTGTCCATGAGTGCGGCTGCTGTGGCCCCGAGTCCCGAGCACACCAGCGCGGTGAGTCCCATGCGGATGAGCTCGCCCTTCGGCGGGCGCACCTTCCTGACGAGCGTTACGGCAGCAGAGGCCGTTCCAGAGACCGCCGCCACCTTGTTCGTGGCCAGGGCTGTGGCGGGCGCAAGCTGGGGTGCGACCGCCAGGATGAGCGGAATGAGCACGAGTCCGCCGCCACCAATGACGGCATCGATCCATCCGGCCGCGGCAGCGCCGATGGTGAGAATCGCCCAACCGCTTAATCCGAAATCCATGTCCATCATTAAACTCGATTCCATGTCTGTTCGTACGCGATGGGTCATCGTGGCCCCGGGGTCTGCAGCACTGGGGGCATTGTTTAGCTACCTTCACGTACCCGCAGCCTGGATCCTCGGCGCCATCGTGGTCTCGGGAGCCATGGCCTTGACGACGGGCAAAGAACTCGCCGTTAACGAGCACTTCTATTCTGTCGCCCGCGGATTCATCGGAATGATGGCGGGCATACCACTGACCTTAGTTCCTGCCTCCACGCTCATTGGCTTTGTGCCAGCCGCGGTGACGATGTCACTCATCACCGTGCTTATCGGTGTCGCCGGCGGCGTGCTGCTGCACCGCTCACAGCCAAAAGATATTTCCTGGGAAACCGGAATCTTATCCATGCTGCCGGGCGGGGCCTCGCTCATGCCCGCGCTAGCCAGCGAACTCGGTGCGGACTACCGCTACGTGGCGCTGACGCAATACCTGCGGCTTCTGGCGGTGTCGGTATCGCTGCCTTTGGTGGTCTCCTTGTTAGACGCCCCCGCGGGCAAAGGAGTCGACATGAGCGTTAACGGCGAGGTCACGTGGTGGATCGTGGGGTTGACTGTCGCCATCGCTGTGGTTGGTGAAAAGCTGGGCAAGCTGGTGCGTTTGCCAGCTGCTGCAGTGCTGGGGCCGCTCATCTTAACGGTGCTTGTCGCGCAGTTTATCCCAGCCGGCCACACCTTGGAGCCGCTCTACGTGTTCAAGATCATGGCATTCATGTCCATCGGCTGGGTCTGCGGTGGCGGGCTTTCTGTGCCGGCCTTGCGGGCCTTCGCCAAGCAGCTGCCGGCGACGATTCTCTTTATCGTTGTCGTTATCGGCGTGTGTGCGTTGACTGCTTTGCCGTTGACCGCATGGCTGGACATCACCTACTTCGAGGCTTACCTCGCCACCTCGCCCGGCGCGCTGGAGACGGTGCTTGCGCTGTCCGCGGAAGGCGGCGCCGGCCCCGCGGTCGTGGCCGTGCAGATTATCCGGCTCATCATCGTGCTCGTCATCGCCGGCTACCTGCCCCAGATTTTGCGGCTATTCCGCCGCTAGTGGATAAATCACAGAGTCACTAGTGGATAAATCCAAGAGTGAGGTATGGATAAATCCAAGAGTCTGACAACTAGTCCAGAATTGTCTCGCGCAGAATCGACATCGGCACAGAACCTAGGGCCAACGCCTGGGAGTGGAAATCACGTACGTCCATCCCTTGTTCAACTGCGGCATCGCGCGTCTGCTGCCACAGGCGCTGGCCCAGAGCATAAGACGGCGCCTGGCCCGGCCAGCCCAGGTAACGGGTGACCTCGAAGGAGAGGTTGGCATCATCCATCGCGGTGTTCTCGCGCATAAAGGTCTTGACGTGGGACTTGTCCCAGATGCCGGACGCGGTGCACTCCGGCAACGCCTTGCCCAGGTGGAGTCCGATATCCACCACGACGCGGGCGGCGCGGAAGCGTTGGGCGTCGAGAAGCCCCATGCGGAAGCCCGGATCATCCATGTATCCCAGCTCCGCCATGAGTGCTTCAGCGTATAGAGCCCAGCCCTCACCGTGGCCAGAGTTCCACGTCACCGCACGGCGCCATAGGTTGAGGTCCGGCTGGGTCAGCGCGGCGCCAATCTGCAGATGGTGGCCCGGCGCGCCCTCGTGGTGGACGGTTGTCAGCTCCTGCCAGGTGTGGAAAAGCTCCTGGCCAGACGGTACGGACCACCACATGCGGCCGGGGCGGGAGAAATCATCGGAGGGCGAGGTGTAGAAGATGCCGCCGGTGCCGGCCGGGTCGATGCAGCACTCGATTTCTTTAACGGCCTCCGGGATGTCGAAGGCGTTGCCGTCGAGGTCCTTGATCACGCGGTCCGCGGTGGACTGCATCCACTCCACTAGCGCGTCGGTGCCATGCAGCTGGTAGCGCTCCTCCTCGTTGAGTTTGCGCATGGCCGCGCGCACGGTGACGTCGGAGCCATAGAGCTCGTGGGCGATCTTTTCTTGTTCCGCCTTGATGGAGCGCACCTGGTCCATGCCCCACTCATAGGCCTCATCAAGGTCCACGGCATCGCCGACGAAAAGCCTGGAGAAGCGCTCGTAGCGCTCGCGGCCCACCGCGTCCTGCGATGGTGCCTGCGGCTGCAGCTCATTAGAGAGCCAATCGGCGAACTCGCCGAAGGCTTCCTTGGCCGCGTCCACCTCTGGGCCTTCAACGCCAAGGTCCTCGAGCATGGAGCCGGCGTCGGCAAGCCGCTCGCATTGCACGAAGACATCGGAGATCTGGCGCTGCGGCGCCACCATGCCACGCGAAGCCGCCTCGGTGAGGGACTCCTTGTAGCCGTTGAGCGAGGTTGCCACCTTCGACAGGCGCGAACGCAATGCATCAAGCTGCTCCGGGGTGTCCTTCGGCATGAGCATGAGGGTGTCGCGGATGGTCTGCACCGGGGAGGCAATATTGTTAAGGCAGCGGATGTCCTCACCGGCATGGTGCAGGTCAAGATCCAGGCAGAGACGGTCGCGCAAAACGGCGGCGGTGACGTAGTCCACCTCGTCAAAATCGTCGTCATCGTCGGATTCGTCGGTGGTGTCATCGAGGGCATCGAGATCCGCCATCATCTCACGGGTGCGATCCGCCACGGAAGAGTAGTACTCCGGGGAGAAATCTTCCAACTCACCGTCGAAGCCGGGAATTCCCCACGCGGTGGCATCGGTGGGCGTGAGCTGCGCGAGGTCGTGGACGAAATTATCGCACGACGCGTCCAGCAGCGAAGGCTGGCGCTCTGCGTTCTGGTCAAAACTCATAAGGGCGAAGTCTAACGAAGATCCAGGGGTTTGGGCCAACCCAGCGCCGCCTTATTTACCAGCTTGTTAGCTAATTGTTGCTCCACTTACTTCCCGGGCTTGTCCAGGATGTAAATTCGTTGAGCACTTCAGCAGGAGAGGGGTTCACCACGAGAGCATCGAGGAAGCGCTTCTGAACGAACCCCTCCTGCACCATTGCAGAGTACATTCTTATAAACGGCTGCCAGAATCCCTTCACGTCTACGAGACCCACCGGGCTATCCAGGTTCCCCAACTGTTGCAAGGTGAGGACCTCGGTGAGCTCCTCTAGCGTTCCCACGCCACCCGGCAGGCACACGAAGGCATCCGCGAGTTCCTCCATACGCGTTTTGCGCTGCGCCATGGTGTCCACGACTTCGAGTTTGGTTACCCGCTGGTGTGACATCTCGTAATCAACGAGCTGCCGCGGGATAACCCCAATGACCGTGCCGCCGGCGGCAAGACAGGAATCTGCGACGATGCCCATCAGGCCTACGTCACCGCCGCCGTAGACCAGGGTGAGGTTGCGCCGCGCGAGCTCCTCCCCCAAAAGGTGTGCGGCTTGGCCATAGGCTTCAGAGTTTCCAGCGGCGGAGCCGCAGTACACAGCAACAGAATCCATGAACACTACTCTAACGCAGGCACACTTCTAGACTATGATGTCTACTGAATCCCAATTTCTATTAGACAATGCGGTCTGCTGAATTTATACTTGCGCCATGATTAAATCTGGTCCCGTGTTCACTCGCCCCCGCACCCCAGCGGCGAAGTGCCTCCACATCATTCGACTCAACCCCGTTGTTACCCGCAGTGAACTTGTCGAAGCCACGGGACTCTCCCAGCCGACGATTACCCGCGCCACTGCCGCACTGCTGGGTGCTGGACTAATTCGCGAGCGCACGGATTTGACGCAGTCCCGCGGCCGCGGGCGCCCCACCGTGCCCTTGGAAGTGGCGGATAATGATTGGATGCTGGCTGGTATTGCGGTTGGCACCGCCTTTACCCGCATCGCCTTCTTCGACACCAAGGGACGTACCCTGCGCGAGGAAGACGTGGCTACCCCGGTGTCGCGCTTGAGTGCAAGCGATGTCATCGAGCACATCATTGCTGGTGTCAACCGCCTGATGACCGGCCTGGATCGACGTTTGGTTTCAGTCGGCGTGACCACCTCCGGCAGCGTGAACGAAGCTGGACGCATTACCGCCCACAACCTGGGCTGGGACGAGATGGATATCGCCAGCCGTCTGGAGTACCAGTTCGGCGTTCCGGTTGTTGTGTCCTCCGTCATCCCTGCCATCCTGGGATCCGAGACGCAGTCTGCGGAGCTGGGCGCGGAGAAGCCCGTCATGGTGCTCTACGCGGATGACTCCGTTGGCACCGCGCTGACCTTGGGCGATGAAATTGTGCAGCTCGAACTCGACGAAGCTGACGCCCTGGCCACGCAGGCAGTGCTTTCTGCCACTGGCGGAGACTCATTCCCAGACGTGGTCGCGAATGCTGATGAAGAAACGCGGGCGCTTCTCGACGACCGCGCGCGCTCCCTCGGGGCCACCGCTGCTGAACTTTTAACGCAGCATAAGCCCGATACCCTTGTGGTGGCCGGCGGCGCCTTCTCCGATGATCCGGCGGCCCCGAAGCTCTTTGCTTCCGCCGTGCGCCAGGCCACCGATCACCCAGTGGAGCTGCGCATGATTCCTTCGCCCACCGAGATTGTTCGCGCCTGCACCCGCGCTGTAGCGCTTGATCCGCTGCTGCGCGTTCCGCTGGAGCTTGGCCGCGAGGCGAAAGCTGCCTAAAAGTAAACCGAGTCGATTCCCGTAAAAAGGTGGGCCTTGAGCCCGAGACGCTGGGCGGCGGTGACGAAGTCCGGCCGATCATCGAAGAAGTGCGTGTCCTTGGCCTGCGCGCCGAGGGCATCCACGGCCACGAGGTAGGCCTCCGGATCCGGCTTGGCTACCCCGATATCGCAGCTCAGCGTCACGGCGGCGCATTCCTTCAGCCAAGGCTGCGTCTGGCGGATCCGAGTTCCCAGAACCGTCGGAACATTCGCCAAAATGCCGACGCTATGCCCTTGAGCAATAAACCCTAAGACCGCGCACACCATCTCTTCATCGGCGACCAACAGGCGCTCGGTGTCCAGTTCGGTCGCGTGGCTGACGTCAAAGGAGCTCAGTTCAGTCAGCGCGCGAATGCGGCCCCAATACTGCGCATCGCTCAGGTGCCCAGCATTATAGGCAGGGCGAAACTCCTCATAGATGGACCAAAAGTGCTCTACGTTTTCGGGACGGAGGTAATCCTCCAACTCAGAGTTCCCGGCGGGCCGCATGAGCACGCCGTAAAGGTCGAAGAGCAAACTTGCCATGCGCCCAGTGTAGCCAGACCGCACTAGCTCCAGTCAGCGTGCCCGCCACGAAGAGCGGGAGCGACAGCGTGCCGTGCGCCCACAACGTCGAGATGGCCCCCACGAGGAACAAGCCGCCGACGCTAAACAGGGAGCGGCTCAGCGCCGTCGATGCCGCGGCGGCGCAGAGCAACAGTGCTAGACCCGCGAACGGGCCAAGCATCACGGCGAGAGCGAAGAAGAAGGTTCCCAGCGCCATGTTCGTTGCGGCCAGCCACGTGCCGCCGACCAATGCGATCACAAGGCCGGCCAGGGCACCGCAAATGAGCATCAGGCGCGTTGTAGTCATAAAAGAAATTCTCCCACCAACCGCAGGAGGCTGTGGGAGAATTCCTAGAAACTATATGGCTTCGTTACCGTTGCGCCAGCGAACCATCGATGCGCAGCAGACCCGAGCCGTCATTGCCCACCAGCTTGAGCTGGTCAATGATTTCGGACACGGTGGACTCCTCCTCAACCTGCTCCTCGAGGAACCAGTTGATGAGGGCGCGGGAATCGAGATCCCCAGCGGCATCCGCGGTGCGGGCGATCTCCCGGATCTGCTCCGAGACCTTCTGCTCATGCGCGAGGGAGGCCTCAAAAGCATCAAGCGGGGTGGCGGCCTTGACGGAGCCGACCTGGATATCCTCCAACTCGACGCGGTAGCCACGGTCCAACAGGTGCTCAGCGAACTTCTGTGCGTGCTCGCGCTCTTCCTCTGCCTGCTTGAAGAACCAATCGCGCATACCCGGGAAGGACAGGTTGTCCATCTCGTAGGCCAGCTGGGTGTAAATCAGGGCCGCGCCGTGCTCGTTATTGACCTGGGCGTTGAGGAGCGTTTGCAGTTTCTCGTCCATGTTGATGTTTCCTTTCGTGTGTTGTTCCCACAATACAGAAAAACTCCGGGCGCGCTAGCAAGGTGATCTTAAGCAAACTCGCACGTCATAACACTTTTTCTGGTAGGTTTACCTAACCCAAATCTGAGATCCGCTGGTAACGCGCGAGGCTAACACCATCAAGGCCCCGGAATTCCACCGCTATTCCACGGCTTGCGTACTTGCTTTCCACAGCCTGGAGTACCGCCACGGTTGAGGCATCCCAGATATCGGCCTCTGAGAAATCCACGATGACCTTGTCCACCGGCAGGGTGTAATCGAAGGCATAGACCAGATCGTTCGAGGAGGCGAAGAAGAGCTGGCCGCGCACAGTGTAGACGTTGCCTTCTAGCTCCACCGACACGAGGTGGGCGACGCGGCGTGCAAAGGCCACCGAGGCGGTAAGGACACCGAGGATCACACCGACCGCTAGGTTATTCGTGACCAAAGTGCCAACCACCGTCACCAGCATGACGAGGGTTTCGCTCAGAGGCATGCGGTGAATCGTGCGCACCGAGCGCCAATCCACGGTGTGGAAAGACACCATGAACATGACGGCCACGAGAGCAGCCATGGGGATTTTCCCTACGGTGTCCCCCAACACGAGGATGAGGATGAGGAGGAAAACGCCGGCGAGGAACGTCGACAAACGCGTGCGCGCCTGTGATTCCTTGACGTTGATCATGGTCTGCCCAATCATCGCGCACACGCCCATGCCGCCGATGGCCGCGGCGAGCATGTTGCCGATGCCCTGACCCACGGATTCGCGCGTCTTATCGGAGTGGGTATCCGTGAGGTCATCGACAAGCTTGGCGGTGAGCAGAGATTCCATGAGGCCGACCAGTGCCACGCCCAGTGCATAGGGAAGGCAGAGGAGGAAGGTCTCGCGGGTAAACGGCACGTCTGGAATGACGAAACCGGGCAGGGAGGTCGGAAGTTCACCTTGATCCGCGACGTCGGGAACCTGCCACCCAAAAATTACAGTCAGCACGGTAACCACCACGATCGCCACGAGCGGGGCGGGGATCACCGTGGTGATTCGGGGCCATACCACCATGATCAGCAGGCCCAATGCGACGAGGACATACACCAGCCACGGCACGTTCCACAGGTGGCTCAGCTGCGCGGTGAACATGAGGATGCCCAGGGCGTTGACGAAACCCAGCATGACGCTGCGGGGGATGAAACGCATGAGCTTGGCGACGCCCAGCACGGCCATCACCACCTGCAGAATTCCCGCCATCCAGATGGTCAGCAGCACGTACTGCAGGCCATGCTCGTGGGCAAGTGGTGCGATGACCACGGCGACCGAACCCGCCGCGGCGGAAATCATGGCCGGGCGCCCGCCGGTGATGGCGATGGACATCGCCATGATGACGGAGGCAAAAAGACCCACCTTAGGGTCGAGTCCGGCGAGGATAGAGAAACTTAAAACTTCCGGGATGAGGGCGAGCGCAACAGCAAGCCCGCCAAACACCTCCTTGCGGAAGCGGGCGGGCGAGCTGAAGGCCGCGCGGAAAGAACCGGCGGAGGCTTCTGGCATTAATGTCCTTCCTGGAAAGAGCCATCGCGGGTGATGACCGGCAGGACCGACCACGCGAAGTTAATCCACTGGTCCGTCTTCTTCCACGAAAAGTCCGGCTCAAAGATGGTGGTCGGCTTGGTGTAGATCACCGCGGACTTGACCTCGGAAGCGGTCTGTTCCAAAAGGTTGACCACGAGGTCGAGGGTCTTGCCGGAATCCGCCACGTCATCAACGACGAGGACCTTCTTGTCCTTGAGCGAGTCCGTATCCAGCTGCGGGTTAAGGAGAATCGGCTCTGGGAGGGTCTCACCAATATCGGTGTAGAACTCCACGTTGATAGCGCCCATCTCCTTGACGCCGATGGCGTAGCCAATGGCGCCGGCCGGGATCAATCCACCGCGGGCCACGCCCACAATGAGGTCAGGGAACCAGCCCGAATCCACGATTTCCTGGGACAGGAAGCGACTGGCCTCACCGAAGACCTCCCAGGTCAGGTTCTCGCGTTCCGGGTTCCACCACTCCGGGGTGCTCATCGTCTAGGTCTCCTTCGCCAGATTTTGCATTTCTTTCAGTTTAATCATCTACCTCAGCGGAACGGAACCTCTGCCACTGTTCGCCGCAGTTTGCGGGTGCGCAGCCGCTCCGGATTCTCCGCTAGGGCCTCCACCGCGCGGACCGCGCACATGACGTGGGCCTCCTTGGAATTCGAATAAAAGGCCTGCGCTTGGGCAGGAAGTTTAGGCACGGCGTGCAATGGAAGATCGGACACGGATAGCAGTGTGCCGTACGGGATGCGGTAGCGGTAGCCGTTGGCGGCGAGGGTGCAGGATTCCATATCTACTGCCACTGCGGTGGAGTGGCGCAGCCATTCCCACAAATCCCGGGAGGTGCGCCACTCCCAGTTGCGGTCATCGGTGGAGAGCACCGTGCCGGTGCGCATGAGCGAATTGTCTTTCCCATACACCTCTTCGACGGCGGCCTCCAGCATGCGCTGGATCTCCGGGATGGCGGGAATCGGGTTGCTGGTGGTGACGGTGCCGTCGAGGATGTGGTCCTCGCGCTGGTAGGCGTTGCCCAGGATGAGATCACCGATGCGCATGCGGCCATCAAGTCCAGCGCAGTGGCCGATCATGATCCAGGCCTCCGGGCGCAGCACCGCGAGGCAGTCCGTGATGGTCTTGGCGTTAGAAGGGCCGACTCCAATGTTGATCATGGTGATGCCGTCGCCGCCGGCGGTGATGAGATCAAAGCGCGGCATCTGGTAGCGCGAGGTGAGGGTGAGCTCGTCGACGTCGAGAAGCACCGCGTCATTAGGGTGGATGGTCTCCCCCGTGGGCAGCACGAGCGCGGTGTAGCGGGAGTCTTCACGTGAGAGTTCGCGCAGGCCGAACTTAACGAACTCGGTGGTGTGCATGGCGTAGTTGGTGAACAGGATGTACTTCTGCACGGTGTCCACCTCAATGCCGGTGTAGTGCTCGATGCGGGCGCAGGCGATGTCGAAGCGCTGCGGGCCAAAGTGAAAGAGCGGTTTGTCTTTCCCATGGAAGGCTTTCCATGCGCCATCGACGATTCCGTCGTGGACGGCGTCGAGGGTGGGCCGGGGGATATTGCCCCGGTCCTGGGGAATTTCTGTAATCCCCCGGATATATTCCGGTGGGATGCGCTCATCTGATTGGCCCACGTAAATATCGCAGGGATAGTTATTGGTGAGCCGCACGAGCTGCTCTGTGAGGTATCCACGAATCAGCCATGGCTTTGATATCACCGCCGAGTAGCGGCCCTCTTGGTCCACGTAGCCGAAGGGTTCAGAGCGGTCGATGGGCGTCCACTGGCGAATATGCACGGTGATCTTCGGGTAAACCACGTGGCGGTAGGCGTCGTGGTCCCCTGAGGCCAATGCTTCACGTGCAAGCGCACAGGACTTGTCATAAAGCTCGCAGAGGCGAGCAACCGCTTCATTGACGGAATGGACATGCTGCAGGTCAGTCATGCTCGCGAGTGTATCCATGAAAGAAGCCCGCCGCGTGGAAGCGGCGGGCCCTATCCCCATGACTAATCCGGTAACGCGTACGGTGTGGAGCTCACCGCCGGTCCGTATTAGGCAAGCCTTAGCTTAGTACGAAAGTTGGATAGGGGTCAAGAGTAAACTGAAATTCCATGATCCCACTCCCCCTCGGCGCCCGCAGACATCCACGCGGCGTCTACGAAGACGACTGGTCCGCGCGCCCCACCGCCGAACGGCCTTGGCCGGTTGTTTTGATCCACGGAACCTGCGACAGCAAGGGGATATGGCAGGTTCTCGCAGGAATGCTCCGCGCAGCAGGCTGGGTCACTTTCGCTCCTGACTACGGGACCCGCGCCACCGGTCCCCTGCAGGAGTCTGCCCGGCAGCTCGACGCCTACATCAACGCCGTGCGCACCGTTACCGGCGCTGAAAAAGTAATCCTCGTCGGGCATTCACAAGGTGGGTTACTGGCGCGCTACTGGATGCGCATGCACGACGGCGCCGACTACGTCCGTCACGTCGTCTGTATCAGTGCGCCCAATCACGGCACGACCCAGGGTGGAATCGCCAGCCCCCTCTTTCGCAGCGAAAGGCAGGAGGAAGTGGCGCGCTCGCTTATCGACGCCTGGTTTGGCCCCGCCGGAATGCAGCAAGTGACCGGCAGCAAGATTGTGGAGGATACGAACCGCGGCAGTGAGGTCGAACCCGGGGTGAGCTATACGTGCATCGCCACCCGCTCCGATGCCATCGTGGTTCCGCCCAACACCTGTTTCCTCAATGGCCAGCAGGTAAGAAATATCTATATTCAGGACATCGAGCGCCTTGCCATTATTCGCCACGAGGATATGCCCATGGAAAAACGGGTCTGCCAGGTAATCCTCGAAGAACTGGAGCAACTCTAGAGTTCTAGCTCGTCCAGGATCGCATCGAAAGCCGGGCCCACTTGTGTGCGCCACAGGGTATCCACCCGATCATCCGCGCGGCCTGGTCCGCCGTTGATGGTGGCTACGCGCTTGCCCTGTTTCTTGGCCTCCAGAACGAAGCGAAAGCCGCTCATCACCGCCAGCGAGGAGCCGGCTACCAGCAGGGAGTCAGATGCGTTGACCATCGCGTAGGCAGCATCTTTCTTGTGGGTGGGAACGGGCTCACCAAAATAGACCACGTCTGGCTTGAGGCGCCGTGAGCCGCACCGCACGCAGCCGGGCATGACAAATTCTTCGACCGCTTCTTGGCTGAGGGCAACGTCGCCATCTGGATTGACGTCCTCTTTGTCTACTGCCCAGCGTTGGAGGTACGTCGGGTTGGCTGTGGCGGCGCGGGCGTCGTAGTCCGCGCGTGTTTCTTCGTATCCGCAGCTCAAGCACACCACGTGCTGCATGTCTCCGTGCAGGGCGATGAGGTTGTGCTGCCCGGCTTCCTCGTGCAGGCCGTCGACGTTTTGGGTGACAACACCTTTAAGTAGTCCGGCGCGCTCAAGTTCGACGAGGGCGTAGTGCGTGCGGTTAGGGTGTGCGGCCTGCATGACCCGCCAGCCGACGAAAGCACGTGCCCAGTAGCGGTGCGAGGCCTGCGGGTCGTGCAGGAACTCCTGATAGGTCATCGGGCGGTGGCGGCTGAGGGAGCCGTTCGGGCCGCGGTAATCCGGCACGCCCGATTCCGTGGATACGCCTGCCCCGGTGAGGACCATGACGTTGCCGTGGCGCAGTTGATCGGTGACGGCGTCTAGTGCTTGTTGTTGGGGAGTCGGCTCAGCGATCTCGGAGACAACACGGGAAATCGAGCGCAACGCAGACTGATGGGCGTGGGCAACGGCGGGATCCATGGTGCCCCAGCTTACGGAAGTGCCTCCTCATAGAGGTGATCCGAGTCGAGCTCGCCATGACGCGAGCAACGCGCGTTCCAGCCGTCCGGGCGCACCTGCACCACCATGCGGCGCCCGCACAGCTGGCAATAGCGCGGGACGTCCAGGCCCGCCGCGGCCGCCGGGTGCAAGGTGAATTCCTCGCTCAGTGGCTTGCCGGTATTGGGATGGAACAGCGGCTCTTCGCCGGCAAGGACGGCGGCGGCCAGCTCCGTCGAATTGTTCATCAGAGCGCCTTGATGGGCAGGTCGATGCGGCCGAGCATGTCGACGTCCTTTTCAATCTGCTTGCCCAGCGTGGTCAGGTAGTTGCCGGCGATGATGGCGTTGATGCCGCCGAGGAGGCCCTTTTCGGTGCCGTCGTCACCGAGCGAGAGCTCGCGGCCACCCGCAAAGCGGAGGGTTACAGACGGCATGGCCAAGCGGAAGGCGGCAACGGCGCGCAGCGCCTCACCGAGCGGGACCAGTGGGTAGTTCGCGAACGGGGTGCCCGGGCGCGGGTCGAGGAAGTTCATCGGCACCTCGCAGGGCTCGAGCTGGGCCAGCTGGTAGGCGAACTCGGCGCGGTCCTCGAGGGACTCACCCATACCGATGATGCCGCCGGAACAAATCTCCATGCCCACCGCACGAACGTTCTCGAGGGTTTCTTTGCGCTCCTCCCAGGTGTGGGTCGTGACCACGTTGGGGAAGAAGGACTTGGACGTCTCCAGGTTGTGGTTGTAGCGCTGGGCGCCCATGTCCTTGAGGCGCTGCGCCTGCTCGCGGGTGAGGGTACCTAGGGATAGGGAGATTTCGATGTCGACTTCATCCAGGATGGCCGGGATAGCCTCGGCAACCTGGGACAGGAGGTTCTCATCTGGTGCTTTGACCGCAGCCACGATGCAGAATTCCGTAGCGCCCGTCTTGGCGGTCTTCTTGGCGGCCTCCACCAGCTCCGGGATGTTGAGGCGGGCGGCGCGCACGGGGGACTCGAACAGGCCTGACTGCGAGCAGAAGTGGCAATCCTCCGGGCAGCCGCCGGTCTTGATGGAGATGATGCCTTCCACGGAGACGTCCGGGCCGCACCACTTGAGACGGGTTTGATGCGCGATGTCCGCAATCTCTTCCAGCTGCTCATCCGGGATCTGGAGAACCTGCAGGAGCTCTTCTTCGTTGAGGCCGATGCCCTGCTCCAAGGCCTTCTCGCGTGCGATATCTACGATGCTCATGCGGGAAACCTTACTTGAACACCGTTCAAGTTGTGGTAAATCGACGCATTTTATTGTGCACGGCTACTCTTTATGCCATGGATTCCACGCTCTACGACGACACCCTCGCACTACTTCAGGAGCTTATTCGCAATGCTTGCGTGAATGACCTCACGCCAGACTCCGGCAACGAGGTCCGCAACGCCGATACCTTGGAGCGGTTTTTCGCAGGCACCCCAGTGGAGATTCAGCGCTATGAATCGCACCCAGGCCGCGTCACCATCGTGGTGACCGTTCCGGGTGACCCGGACAAGGAGCCACTGACGCTCATGGGCCACACGGATGTCGTGCCTGTCGACGAGCCCAAGTGGACCAAGCTACCCTTCGACGCCGTCATCGAAGATGGCAAGCTCTACGGCCGCGGCGCGGTAGACATGCTCTTTATTACGGCGACGATGGCGGCGGTGACTCGCGATGTAGCCAAGCGCGGCAACCCAGGCGGCACCCTGGCGTTCGTGGGCATGGCGGACGAGGAGGCCCGCGGCGGTTTGGGCTCCATCTGGATGGACAAACACCACCCGGAGGCTTACTCGGTGCGCAACTGCCTCTCGGAGACCGGCGGCAGCCACCTGCCCGGCGCGCTGGGCTTCAACGTGGGCGAGAAGGGCGCGGGCCAGCGTCGCCTGCACGTGCACGGCGATGCCGGCCATGGCTCGACGCCCTTCGGCAAGGACTTTGCCATCGTCAAGATTGGTGAAGTCGCTCGCCGCATCGCCGCCGCTGAGCCGCCCGTGGCCACCGACGAGGTGTGGCAGGGATTCGTCAAGACCTTCCGCTTTGACCCCGCAACGGAAGCAGCGCTTCTCGACGGCTCCGCTACCGCCGCCGACTACGAAAAGTTCGGCAATTTGTCTGCCTACGCCCACGCCTTCTCGCACACAACGATTGCCCAAACTGTCCTGCGTGCAGGTGGTGCCATCAACGTGCTGCCCTCCCACGCCTACCTAGAGATGGACATCCGCCCCTTTCCTGGCCAGACCCAGGAGGAGCTTGATGAGTTCCTACGCGAAGCCCTCGGCGATATGGCC
Source organism: Corynebacterium aurimucosum (assembly GCF_046895345.1). Taxonomy (GTDB): domain Bacteria; phylum Actinomycetota; class Actinomycetes; order Mycobacteriales; family Mycobacteriaceae; genus Corynebacterium; species Corynebacterium aurimucosum_G. The sequence continues at coordinate 2,179,277 of NZ_CP160096.1, forward strand.
GAGGAGGTAGAGATCGAGCACCTTATTACTGAGGACGCCACACAGTCCTCCACCGATACTGAACTGTGGCGCTGCATTGAAGAGACCGCCCACGAGTTCTTCCCGGATAAGGAAGTGCTGCCGGTGCTGGCAACAGGTGGCTCCGACCTGCGCGTGGCGCGCCGCCGCGGTGGCAATGCCTACGGTTTTGCACTGCATGCGGAAGGCCGGGACATGGCCAGCGCAAACTCGCAGCTGCACAGCCACGATGAGCACCTTTACCTGGAAGACTTGGATTTGACTGTGAAGGCGTATTTTTCGCTGGTAAATCGTTTCCTGGCGCGTTAGTACTTGCACAAACGTGTAAAAGCTGTGGCACAATGTGGCGCATGAGAAATAAGCTTGTCCTCTGCTCCGTTGCTGCCGCCATCGGTCTGTCCGCTCCTACCGCCTCCGCCGACATGGTGGATGACTATCTGGCCAAGGTCCCGGCCGGCCAGATTTCCTGTGAGCAGGCCACCAAGTACTACACCAACCCGTCCGACTACAACAGCAAGAAGTCGCAGGCTCTCGCTGCTGCTAACTTCCACCCGCGCGGCGGCGAGATCCGTGACGCCGTTGCCCGCGCCGACGAGGCTATCGCTCGCTGCGGCCTGAACGGTGGCGGTGGTGCACCTACCAACAATGGTGGTGCCCCGACCAACAACACCGCTCCTGCCAACAACGGTGGTGGCCACAACGGCGGTCACAGTGCTCCAGCCAATAACGGCAATAACGCCCCAGCGAACAACGCTTTTCCGACCTTCCCGGTGACCATCGGCAACTTCACCTTCAACGTCCCAGACATTCTGGCGTACCTGAAGACCCTCGTCGAAGGCACCCCGCTGGCCCCGCTTTTGCCGTAGTTGCCTAGCTGAAATACGTCCCCGCGTGCAGCGCACAGCCCGTATTGAAGGCGTGCCCGCACGCGGGGCATTTATATGCCGAATATTCGGCGTAGGTCATCGTTCGGCCGCAGACCCCACACAAGACGCAGAGCTCGTCCTTCGGCATGGGCCCGAAGTCATGATCCGTTAATTCCGCATGACACAGCGAGCACGCGAACCAGCCGCCGCAGGTGTGGCACTTGTTCGCAATGACGTCGACAAGCGTGTGCCAGTGGCGGCACCGGCCTTCCGCGTCGATGGCCCCTTGGATTTGTGTCACTAGCGCGTTAGCCCCCATATGATCTGTTCGTGCACGCGCGGGTCGTGAGGTAACTGCCCATGGTCGACGGGGGCGGACTCCACGTTGGCCACGTCCGCACCCGGCACAGCGGTGAGCTCAGAGGTCCGATTTGGCGTCACGGTGTTATCCGCCGGCGAGTAGATGGACGTGTAGGTGATACCGGGCGCAGTGTCCGGCAACTGGTTGAGCTCCTCCATAAAGTCCGAGCCCTGCAACTGCTGGATGCCCGCGCTGGTGCCCAGGAAATCAACCACATCGGGCGCAATTTTGGCCGCCGTGTTGAGGGGTGTTGCTCTGTCACCCCACGTTGTCCCGTGGAAGTTCGCACCGATTGTAACCACTCGGTTCACTTCCTCTGCTGAGCCGTAGAGTTGCGTAAAGGTCTTGGTGTGCAGGCCGCCTTGGGAGAAACCGACGAGGTTTACCTTGTCTGAGCCAGTGACCTCACGGATGTGCTCGATGTGCCCGGCTATTTCGCGCCCAGAAGCATCCAGATCCGCAATGCCTTTCATGTAGTCGTAGGCGTTCTGGTACGTAATGTCCTCGGCGCCGTAGTCGAAGGCCCACACGCACATGCCCTGCTCGGTGAGTTTTGGGATGAGGTCATTCCAATCGGCCGCGTTGGCTGAGGTGCCGTGGAGAAGGACGACCGGCTCGGTGACGGAACCCGTGGGCTTGCAGTCAGGATCGTTGATGCCGAGTTCCTGCGCGGCGGAGGTCTCCATGGTCTGGGCATGCGCTGGAACAGGAGCGGCGGTGCCGAGGAGAATGGCGAGGAACGCGCGCTGCAGAAAGCCGTTTTTCATGAGAGACTAGCTTATCCTCCAAGGCTGGCCACCTGCTGTGTGATTCCTGTGCGGAATTGAGGTGGTGCTCATTAGTATGAGGAAGAGTAGCCAAAGGATCTGAAATGAAACGAATTCTCCCCCTTGCCGCTGCGCTCTTCGTACTCAGCGGCTGCACTTCTCTCGACGTCGAATCCACTCTTGAGAGTGAGACGCCACCAAGCACAAGCACCAGCGTTACTGAAACAGCAGAAGAGACCCCACACCCCACTCTTCCTGCTGCTGAGGAAAGCGCCGAAGATATCGGCATGGATCAACCGCAAGAAGAAGTCATCGGCTTCACCGAGGCGCCTGATGCGGCGCAGCCTATTCCGGTGGAGAAAACCATCGAATCCTGCGGTGACGTCTCACTGCACGAAACCGGAACCACATTCTTCAGCGATGGAACTTCTGGCTGGACACAACAGTGCGCCGACGAAATGTTGGCTGCGAATCCCCCAGTTCAAGAAGCCGCCGCGGTGTATGAAGCACCCGCCGTGCAGGAGAACTATGTTCACCCCGGCGCGTATTGCAGCGGCGGAAGCGGCGTATCAAAGCGAGGTGTCCCGATGACGTGCGCACCCGCATCTGATGGCAGGATGCGCTGGCAAAGCGCTTAAGCCTGCGTCACCGTGAAGGTCGGATTTTGAAAACGACTACAGCCCCGCATTGAAGTGTCCTGGGACTCGCCCTTCGCATCCTGGTCAAGCTTCTACGGCGCTTGCATCTACTCAGGGTGGAAAAACTGGGATACTTCAAGTCAACTTTCCTGACTAGCAAAAATAAGCTCCCGCGTGCAGCCTGCAGCCCGTATTGAAGGCATATCCGCACACACGGGGCATTTATCTCCGCGTAGGTCATCTAACGGCATACGCGCCCCACATGGCGCATAGCTCCGCTTTCGGCATACTGCCAACCCCGTCCTCGTGACACACAGTGAGCACGCAATCTAGCCGCCGCAGGTGTGTCACTTGTTTGCAATGGCGTCGACAAGCGTGTGCCAGTGGCGGCACCGGCCCTGCTCGGCACAGGCGTGAATTGGGAGATGTGGTTCGGCGTCACTGTGCTGTCCGTTGGGCAATAGAGCGACGTGTACGGCAGTTGATGAAGCTTTTCTAGGAACTGCGAGCCTCGCCCAGTGCTGGTACCGAAGAAGGAAGCCACGTCAGGAGCGACCTTCACCGCCGCGCTGAGCGCCATTCCCCTTCCTCCCCAGGTAGTGCCTTGTAAGTTCACTCACTATCGTGACGACGCGGCACAGGTCTCCATTGCCCGGGCATGCGCTGGAACGGGAGCCGCAGTGCCGAGAAGAATGGCGAGGAAAGCGCGCTGCAGAAAGCCATGTTTCGTAAGGAGCTACCTCAACTCAGCAATCTGGAAACGCACTGCATCCTCACCACAGAGAGCTCTAATCACTCTCCCCGACGACGACGGCTAACCAGCAGGAACACTCCACCCAGCAGCACGGCAAGGAGTCCTGTACCCACCAGAATGTTGAACCCTGCAACACCGGTTGCCGCCAGGTGGCCGCGACCCGAACGGGTGTCTGCGGAGTCTTCTCCCCCCTGGGTATCCTGCGCGTCTGTGTTCGACGGCTTACCCGGCTGAGCTTCCTGTCCTGGCTGCGTGACATCACCCGGAGTATTCGACGGCTCACCCGGCTGAGCTTCCTGTCCCGGCTGCGTGACATCGCTCGGAGTGTTCGGGTTCGGATCATGTGGCGTCTGGCCTTGCGGCGTGCTGCTTCCTGGCAGGCCAGGCAGCGAACCAAGATCGATGAGACCACCCGGCGTCACGGCGTCAATTATGAGGCCGCCCAGTAGTCCACCGCCACCAATCAGAGGCAGCCACGGCACCACCTGATCCAGCGAGCTGGATGGCTTGTCCGGGTCCTCTGGTGTCGGCGTCGGGGTGGCGCTCACCACGACCTTCACCGGTGCGGTGTCCTTTGTGCCATCCGGATAGGTAACCGTGATGGTGGCTTCAATGACATCGCCCGGTTTGGCGTCCTTCGGAATGTTCACCTGAAGGTCGCCCGTTTCCGTATTTGTCACGGTGACCAGCGGGTTGTCCGACTCCCACACAAGATCCTTTGGCAGGTGGAAGTCCGCCTCCTGCGGAATCTTGACCGTGCTACCCGGGGCGCCTTCCTTCGGAATGTACCCCGGTGCGTGGATCTCAGCGTCTGTCTGCGACGCGGGCGACTCCACCGTAACCGACACGGGCACGACGTCCTTCGTGCCATCCGGGTACGCGACCGTCACCGTCCCTCGGATAACGGTGCCTGGCTGCGCATCCGCTGGGATCTTCACCGTCACCGTACCGTCCTCAGCCACCATAACGGTATCCGGATTATCAGACTCGAACTGAGTCTCCGGGGGCAGCGGTTCTTCCTTCTCACCAAGGACAACTGGCAATGTCACGTTCTTACCCGGCTCACCACTCTGCGGCACATACGCCGGGGTGTGCTGATTAGCCTGCGAAGAGCTGACATCCGGTTCGGTCACGATGATGGTGACCGTAGCCTCATCCTTAGTGCCATCCGGATAGGTAGCCGTGATTGTCGCTTCAATGACATCGCCCGGCTTCGCGTCCTTGGGCACGCTGACCGTAACCTTGCCGGTTTCCTTGTCAACCTTGACGCTACCGCTGTCCGAAGTAAAGGTTGTGCCTGGCGGCAAACCATTGTCACCGGTCTGCTCAACCGTTACCTCTTCGCCCGGATCCGCCTGAACCGGAACATAGGCCGGGTTGTTCACAGCCGCATCGCTCGGCTTTGGTGTCTCGCTGACACGTACCGTCACCGGCACCACATCGCTTGTGCCATCCGGGTAGGTCACCTTGACCAAGGCAGTCAGGATATCGCCCGGCTGAGCCTTCTTCGGAACCTTGACGGTCACGACGCCCGTTTCAGGATCCACACTGAACCCTTCGGTCTCGGAGTCCATGCTGAACGTCGAACCGTCAGGCAGATTTGTATCGCCCTGTTGCTCAAGCAACACGAAAGTATCGGCTGGGCCTTCCCCTGCCGCATAGCCCGGTGTGTGCGTGTGCACGTTCGTTGCGCCCGGCTTGTCGACGACCACGCTTACCGGCAACGTATCACGCGATCCGTCCGGGTAAATCGCGGTAACCTTCGCCGTAACAATCTGACCCGGTACAGCATCAGCAGGAACGCGCAGCTCAGCCCGGCCGGTCACAGGATCCACCGTGACAATTGGGTCTTCGCTGATAAACGTAGTGTTTTCAGGAAGAGTAGTGTCCCCGGTTTGCTCAAGAGCCACCACGGAACCCGGAAGGCCCTTGCCCGGCAAGTAACCCGGTTGGTTCAGCCCCGCCTCAGCCACAGGTGCGGGAGAGACAGTGAGCGTCACCGGAATGCTATCGGTTGAACCATCCGGATAAGTCACGGTGATGGTGGCCTTCAGCACGTCACCAGGCTTGGCGTCGCTAGGCACAGCGACACTGATCTGGCCCGTCACCGGATCAACCACAAAGGCGGGGTTATCGGATGCATACTGTGAACCTTCAGGCATGACAACATCGCCATCTTGGTTCATGGGGATTGTCTGCCCCGGCGCACCGGTAGCCGGAAGGTAGCCCGGCGTGTTAGCCAGCGCATCACTGAGCATCTCTTCCGTCACCACGACGCTAACAACGACCTCGCGCGTACCGTCAGGATAGGTCACTTCGATGTTGCCGGTGAGGACGTCGCCCACCTTGGCATCCGCCGGAATAACCGCGGTGACCGTTCCAGTGTCTGGATCAACGCTAAAGTTCGGCGAGCTGGTGGTGAACTTCGTGCCCGATGGCATATTCGTATCACCCGTCTGCGGAATGCTCAGCGTCTTACCCGGTGCGCCAGCACCCGGCAGGTAACCCGGGGTGTTGTCCGTAGCGTCGGTCACTGTCGGATTGTCAACCACCACGGACACAGGAACAATGTCCTTGCTGCCGTCCGGGTAGGTCACCGTAATCGTGCCCGTGATGGCACTTCCCGGGGTAGCGTCATCAGGTACGTTGGCGACGATGTCCCCGGTAATCGGATCCACCTTAAACGCTGAGTTATCAGACTCGAACTTTGTTCCCTCAGGCAGCGACGGTGCGCCGACCTGCGGCATAGCGACCGAAGCGCCCGGGGCTGCGTGCCCTGTCGCATAACCCGGAGCATGTCCCTGAGACTGCGTTTCAGGGGTCTGCCCCACCACTACGGCAACCGGAACGACATCGGTGCTGCCATCCGGATACGTCACGGTCACGCTGCCCGTGATGACGTCTCCTGGTTTGGCATCAGCAGGAACAGTAACCGAGACCTCACCTGTGCGCGAATCAACCGTGACAGAGTCATCGGACGCAGTGAACATGGTTCCCTCCGGCAGTGAGCTTGCACCTGTCTGCGGAATGATTACGGTTTGTCCGGGCGCACCGTTTCCAGAAGCATAAGAGGGAGAATTCTCCGCTGCTTGAGTCTGCGGCACGACCGGTGGGTCAGTGACGACGACAGACACGACGACCTTGTCCGTCGACCCGTCGGGATAGGTCACAGTCACCTCGGCCTCGATGACATCACCAGGACGTGCGCTCTCCGGAACGTCCACGGTCAGTTCACCAGTGCTTGGGTCAATAGTGACGCCATCCCCGGTGGCTTCAAACGAAGTGCCGGATGGTACCTCGTCACCGGAATTGGGGATGGTGAGCGTGGTGCCCGGTGCAGCCTGTCCATTGACGTAGCCCGGGGTGATCTGGGAAGCGTCGGTCGTCGCCGACGGCTGGACGGTCACGCTCACCGGAACCTCGTCGATGGAACCGTCCGGGTAGGTCACCGTGATGGTGGCCGTGAGGACCTCGCCAGGCTGCGCATTCGCGGGCACGGTGACAGTCACCTCCCCGGTCTCCGGATCCACATCAAACGCGGGATTATCAGATTCGAAAGTGCTACCAGCCGGCAGCGCCGAATCGCCCACCTGCGTCAGCGTGGTTTCTTCTCCTGGTTCGGCCTTACCCGGAGTCCAGGCTGGAGTGTGCTCATCGGCGGTCGTCGAAACTGCATCAGGGTCCAGCACGGTAATGGTGATGTCCTGGGTATCCTTCGTGCCATCCGGGTACGTCACGGTAATCGTCGTGGTGATGGTCTCACCCGGCTGCGCGTCGGAAGGAACCTCCACGGACACCTCACCGGTGCTCGAATCGATGGTGACCTGCGGATCATCCGACTCTATCGTGGTACCGGACGGAAGCTCCTTATCGCCGATATTCGGCAATGTCACCGTGTCACCGGGCTCCGCGGAAGCAGCCGGGGCCCAAGCCGGGGCATGCGCGGTGGCATCGTCAGCACTGGCAGCAGGAGCCTCAACGGTGATGTTCACGACAACCTTATCCGTCGAGCCGTCTGGATAGGTCACCGTGATGGTGGCCGTGAGGACCTCGCCAGGCTGCGCATCCGCGGGCACGGTGACAGTCACCTTCCCGGTCTGCGGATCCACCTCAAACGCAGGGTTATCGGATTCGAAAGTGCTACCGGCCGGCAGCGCCGAATCGCCTACCTGGTCCACGGTCAGCTTCTCACCTGGCTCTCCGCCGGTGCTGAGATAACCCGGGGCATGAGAATCTGCTTGTGGAGCGTTCGGCTCCGCCTGCTCTTGAACCACGACCGCGACAGGAACCGTGTCGGTAGAACCGTCGGGGTACGTCACTGTAATAACTCCGGTGATGACATCGCCGGGTTTAGCGTCCGCCGGAACGTCAACAGTTACCTCACCGGTCTTCGGATCGACGCTAAATCCCGAGGAGGAGGTGTCAAAGGACGTGCCTTCAGGCAGGGCTGGCCCATCGGCGAGATCGACCTTGGCGGACGAGCCTGCCGTAGTCTCCACGGAGGGGTAGGCGGGTGCAAATTCATCGGCTTGCGTGCTCGTTGCCGGAGTTTCCTCCACGACAAGGTGGACAGGTACCTCTTCGGAGGAGCCATCAGGATAGGTCACCGAAATGAGCCCCGTGATGACATCCCCCGGCTTGGCGTCCGCAGGGATGCGCGCCGTGACGTCGCCGCTCTTCGGATCCACGGTGAAGGCCGGATTGTCAGAGGTGTACTTCGTGCCCTCAGGCATGCTGGTATCGCCTACCTGCGCTGCCTTCTGGGTAGAACCAGCGACACCGCTCATGGGCAGGTAACCCGGCGCGTTCTGATCTGCCTGGCTAGCGGCTGGGGCAGCAACGGTGACGATGACAGGGATCATCTCGGTGGAACCGTCAGGATAGGTCACGGTCACGTTGGCGGTAATAGTCTCGCCCGGCTTAGCGTCCGTGGGAACCTTGACGGTCACTTCCCCAGTGTCGGGATCTACTGTTACAGCCGGGTTATCGGAGGTGTACTTCGTGCCCACAGGCATGAGCAGGTCACCGAGTTGCTCCATCCTCACAGTCGATCCAGGATCGCCTTGCGCGGGCATGTAGCCCGGCTGGTTGCGGGCAGCATCGGTGAGCGGGGTCTCGATAACGGTCACATCAACGGGGACGTTGTCACTCGTTCCGTCCGGGTAGGTCACCGTGATCACGCCCGAGAGGACATCACCAGGGGTCGCTCCTGCAGCGATTGTCGCAGTCACCGTTCCGGTCTGCGGATCCACACTAAAGTTCTCACTCTCGGTGGCAAACTTCGTGCCCTCTGGAAGGTTTGTGTCCCCAATCTGGGTCATCACAACGCTGGTGTTAGGCGCCCCTGTCTTTTGGAGGTAACCCGGCGTGTGGGCGTCAGCCTGAGTTTGTGCAGGCTGCTCCACCACAATGGACACGGGGACCGTCTCCGTCGAACCGTCCGGGTACGTCACGGTCACTGCGCCACTCAGAATATCGCCCGGTGCGCTATCTGCACCCACGGTGGCGGTAACGCGACCCGTAACCGGATCCACGGTGAAGACGCCCGGCGGAGTGCTGGCGGAAATGTCATATCGTGCTCCGCCCGGCATGTCCGCATCACCGATCTGCTCCATTGTTACCGACCGTCCTGGGGCAGAGGAACCGGGGAGATAGGCGGGGCTGTGTTCATCCGCCTGCAGCTGTGGCTGCGCTGGCAGCGGCGAAACAACAACAGAAGCCGGAACCTTATCAGTGGTGCCGTCGGGATAGGTCACGGTAATGGTCGCTGTGAGGACGTCACCAGGGGTGGCATTCGATGGTGCAGTGACCGTCACCTTCCCGGTAGCGGGATCGACCACAAAGTTGTCGTTGTCCGACGTGTAGGTGGTACCCGCGGGCATGCTGGTATCCCCGACTTGCGGCAGCTCGGTGGAGCTACCAGCCGGCACGTCGCCGGAAACATAGCTCGGGGAATGCTCACCCGCCATGTCGGTCTGCGGGGCAGCGATGGCGGTGACGGAGACAATCACTTCGTCGGTGCTGCCATCGGGGTAGGTCACAGTGACCTTAGCAGTGACGACCTGGCCCGGTTGGGCGTCGGCAGGCACTGTGTAGAGCAGCTGACCTGTTTCTTCCGACACGCTAAAGGCAGGGTTATCCACGCTGAAAGTCGAACCTTGCGGGATTTCATTCTCACCGGTTTGGTCCAGCACCACGTGGGAGCCTGGAATACCTGTGGCCGGCTGGTAACCGGGGCTATGGGTTGCGGCAGCATCCGGCGGTGGCGTTTGCACGACCGCAGACAGCGGTGCCTTGTCGACGGTGCCGTCCGGGTAGGTAATCGTCACGGTGCCGGTGATCACATCACCTGGTTGTGCATCAGCCGGAATGTGTGCAGTGACCTCACCAGTGGTTGGGTCCACCACGAAATTTGGATTATCGGACTTGAAGGTCGTGCCTTCCGGCAGTTTCTGATCCCCAATCAGTGGCATGGAAACCTGGCTGCCCGCTTGTCCCTCCGTCGGGGCATACGCCGGATCATTGAGTGTATTGGCGGGAATACCCGTCACGGTCACCGCAGCGTCAATATAGTCCTTGGTGCCATCCGGATAGGTCACAAGCACTGGAATGACGTAGTTGCCAGGAGTGACCTCTGCTCCCGGCTGCGCGGTGAGTTCACCATCCTTGGCAATCGTAACCCAGTCGGGGGCAGTGGGGCCGAGCTCAAAAGTGGTCTCACGCGGCGTCGATGTCTTGTCCGGATTCAGCGGCGGGGCAATGATGACCTTCTGTCCCGCTTGAACGGTGGCGTCACTGTAGTCAGGGTCATTGACGGTATCCAGCGGAGCGGCAGTAACGGTGAAGCTATAAGGAACGTTATCTACGGTTCCATCTGGATAGGTCACGGCTATCGTGCCGGAAATAACGGTTCCCGCCACCGCGTCTTTGTCCACAGTGATGGAGAGCTCACCGGTGGAGGGATCAACCACAACCGCCGGATTCTCAGTCGCTTCGGCGTACGTCGCACCTGCGGGCACGTTAACATCGCCACCCTGAGCGACGGTTACGGTACTGCCGGGAACACCAGAGCTATCCGCATAGGAGGGTGAATACTTATCTGCATCCGTCGGCGCCGCCTGGGTGACGGTGATCACCACGTCAATGGAATCTTGGGTGCCGTCCGGGTACGTGACAGTCACTGGGATCGTGTAGGGGCCTTCTGCCACGCTGCGGGCTGGGGATACGGAAATAGAACCATCGGCGTTGACGGTAGCCCACTGCGGCAGGTTGCTGGCAGCGTACTTCGTACCATCCGGCAGGGCATTGCCGGCAGCATCCGTGGGGGCGGGCACCGTCGTAGCGGTACCCGCTTGAACTGCGGTATCAGCATAATCCGGATCGATGGAATCCGTCATTGGGGCAGCCGTGACAGTCAGCTTGACCGGGACGGTATCCGTGGTGCCATCCGGGTAGGTCACCGTGATTTCAGAGGTGGTGGTTCCGGCGGGAACGTCAGCGCCTGGTGCCAAGGTAATGGAACCATCTGGGTTGAGCGTGGCCCACGAGGGAAGCGTGGAGGAGCTGAAGCTAGTTCCCGCCGGCAACGTGGAACCGTCGGTATTCAGCGGCGCGGGAATGGAACCTGTCGAGCCCTGTACGGCTGTTCCATCGCGATAAGAAGGATCGTTCGTGTCCGTTAACGGACCCTGCTCAACCGTCATGGAGACGGTGTCTGTCTGGGTGGCCTCTGAGCCGTCCGCAAGCTTGACGGTGTAGGTGACCTTGATGTCCTGCGGCCCCGCAGTGGTGGGAGTACCCACTATTTTTCCGGCGTCTGGATCCCAGCGCAGGCCGGCGGGCAAGCCCGTGACATTAGTAATTCCGGTTACCGACGCGCCCTCAGGCAGGCCGGTGATTGCCGGAGTTTCTCGGTATTCCTTGCCAGCGGTAGCCGGTGGCGCGGGGGCGTCAGTAATAGTAATGGCACTGTGCGTAGTGCGATCGACGGTGTTGCCATCTGGGAAAGTAACCCGTGCCGTCAACGACACGTCATAGGTGCCCGGGGAGTTGGGCTTGCCTGTAATAGCGCCAGTCTTCGGATCGATGCTAAGACCATCAGGAAGCCCGGTTGCGGAATAGACTACCGTAGCGCCCGATGGGACGGACTGGCTAAAGGTTCCTTTGTAGTCATCTCCTACTGAACCCCACGGCGAAGTAACCGTGGACCGGATCACCGCGAAGGAATCGGCACCAAAGTCCTGTCCAGCCGGATCGACAAGATATGCGGTATAAGTCGGGGAGCCGGAGACATTCGCAGGAACAGTAAGCGGCGCGCCGGACAGTTCACCCAGGCTATTGGTGGTCAGCTGTGTCTCAGACTTCGTCCCGTCTGAGCCCTCCCAGCGAATCGTGTAGGTGGTATTAGGCACCAAACCAGTAGCCTTCACCGTTGCGGTATCTCCCGGGGACGCCGGGTTGGTAGACGTATCGTAGGTCAGCACGTCAAAATGCGGCTTTGCAGGGTACAGCGGGAAGTTGATGGGGCTCAAGCCATCTTGCCCATTATTCGAGCCCTGAACCAACGCCGCGTCGTTGCCATTTTGGAAGTACGGCCCTTGGAAGGAGCTCTGCGCGTAGTTGGCGTTATCACCAATCACCGGGTACACGTACATGTATTTAGTGTTGATGTGCTTGGACTGACGGTTTCCCTTCAGCCAGCTACCGGAATTTGCCGTAGCCGGTGTCCCCCACTTTCCATTGGCTGCCTCATCCAAGATTCCCTTGTTGGTGTAGCTATTTCCCCACAGACCGGTGAATTGGAGGTTGTATTCGCCGCGGCTATCGGTAAAACCACTCACGGTTTCCGCGATGGCAGACTTGCCCGGATTCTGCGCCTCATACGCCGCCATAATCTGTTTCTGCGCCGCCGCAAATTGGGCGGGGGTGTAATCTGGGTTCTTGTCTACCCAGGCATCAAACTGGCGGGCAACCTCATCGTTGACATAGGAGCCACGCACCTCGACCTTTGGCGCTGCTTTATCCCCTAGTGCCGGGTTGTACACGGGATAGGCGGTAGCGCCCCACGAGTGAGCCGTGTCCCAGAAGACGTTGCCGCTGACGAATCCTCCCGACTGCGTGGCCGTGGAGTTACTCGTCGTAGGCTCGGGCAACGACAGCCATGATTCAGGTTTCTTCTGCAAAGAGATGCGCCAGTTGTAGACGTGATTTGCGCCCGCTGCCAAGTTCCACGCGGCGTTATCACGCTGCGTGGACGTACCGATCGGGTTCGACTCGGTAAAGGAGACCACGTACCCATCGGGAGCCACAGCCCACACCTTGAGCTGCTCACCCGGCGTGGCGTCGAACGTATGCGTCTTACCCTTGGCATCCACCCACGGTTTCATCAACAGGGAATACTGACCATCAGTGCCATTAATGTTGCGGGATACCGTAGTGTAGGTCGGCGACACAGCGCCATCGGTATCCACAAAGTAGGCGTTAATGGTCACACCGTTGATGCGCGAATCGCCCACGCTGGATTCGAAGAAGTTGTGCAGACCGCCGTTGTCAACGAAGATGTCGCCATTAACGGTATGGCGCCCCATCCAGATGCCGTCAGACTGTACAACGTCAGCCGTCCTCACGATGGCGGGCTGTTCGGGCAAGTCGGCATCACGGTTGGTGGTGACCACTACACCGGTAGTAACTAGCGCTAAGAGGGCACCCGCGTTAATAACGGCGCGCAGGTTTGCGTTCTTAAAGCCCAGTGCGAAGGTGCCGAAGCGAGTGAACGGTTTACGGCGGCGGGGGTGGGACATAGAGAGAGCCTCCGAAAAATTAGAAACAGTGCGTGCGTGCTGGATCTAAGACATGCACGCGTTATTCGACGAGCGGCCACGCAGAACCTCAAGGACGCACTACATGGAACATTACAAAGATAATCGTAACGGACTTATGACTCGCATGTATCTCGAACTTAATGCCCGTGAGCATGGAAATCTCGGGCTTAAGGGACAGAAAAACAAAGAAACCGGAGGTCACTCCCTCTTTCGAGTTTGTTACCTCCGGTGTCGCAGTTTGTACAACTGCTCAGCGTGCCCGGGGCGGGACTTGAACCCGCACGTCCTATAAGGACACTGGCACCTGAAGCCAGCGCGTCTGCCAATTCCGCCACCCGGGCAGGGTATTGATGTCTTGGCGACCAATTAACTCTAGCATGCGCCCCCATTAAATCGACAAATCCGCTGGCAAAGACAAAGTTTTTCCGGAAAATACAGGGAACTTTAGGCTCCGCGTCTACGTTTATATGAGGAAAGCAACCTATACTGATCGCTGCTGTATCGCTGTATCCGCACTGTTGCAGTGTGGGTTTCCCTTAGAAGATCACGATTCCGAAAGGAGGGGACGGCTACATGGCATTACTGGACAAACTGGCAAAGTTGGATTCCTCGCTACAACGCAGCCTGGACAACGGCATGGCCTTTGTCTTCGGCGGTAAAGTCGTCCCCGCTGAGATTGAGGAGCTTCTCAAGCAGGAGGCGCAGGACAATTTGTCCCGCGGTGATGACGGCAAGCTGTACAGCCCCAACGTCATGACCGTCGGCGTATCCTCCAAGGACATCGAGAACCTCTCCCAAGACCGGGATGTTCCCAAGGATCTAGCTGATCAGCTCACCCGCTTCATCCGTAACAGTGGCTGGTCCCTCGCCGGGCCGGTCATCGTCCGCATCGCGGAGGAATCGGGGCTGCGGACTGGGCAGTTGCGCGTGTCCTCTTTTTTGGATCACGAGCCCACCGAAGAAACCGGATTCGATGCGATTTTCCACCACGACCATGGTCAGGAGGACTCTATGACCCAGCCGCACAACGCCGATGAGGCCGCAACCACCGCGTTCATGGCCCCCACCCCGAACGAGCCTGCACCGCAGGGCCCTGCGGTGACGCTCATGCTGCAGGACGGGTCCTCCCGCGTCTACCACGTGCAGGAAGGCTCCAACATCCTGGGACGCAGCAATGACGCGGACCTGCGCCTGCCCGATACCGGTGTCTCCCGCCAGCACGCGGAGATCACCTGGAACGGCCAGGACGCCGTGCTGGTGGACCTGCAATCCACGAATGGCACCACCGTGAACGACACCCCGATTGAGAACTGGCTGCTTGCCGACGGCGACGTGATCACCCTCGGCCACTCCCACATCGAGGTACGCATCACCGGCCTCGAGGGCCAAGGCTATTAAGCCACCCCGGCAACGTTCACAGATTTTTAGCGTAAGGACTTTTCATGGATTCGATCGTGCTGCTCTCGCTGCGCATCGGCCTGCTGGTGTTGTTGTGGCTGTTTATCTTGGTCGCGCTCAACGCCATGCGCCGCGACGCCAATAAGGCTGCCGGCGTCTATCAGGCATCGTCCCCGGTGAAGGGATCCCAGAGGCGTCGCGAAGCGCCGCGTGAGATCACCATCGTGGACGGGCCGCTGCGTGGTTCCCACATGGAACTGGGCACGCTCGAGGACTGTACGATGGGCCGCGCGCAGGACTGTGACTTTGTCACTGGTGATGACTTCTCCTCCGGCCACCACGCCCGCCTGTTCCGCAGGGGCAGCGAGTGGTTCGTGGAGGACCTCGAATCCCGCAACGGCACCTTTGTTGGTGGCGTTCGCATTGACCAGCCAGAACGAGTCGGAGTCGGCTCCGATATCAAACTTGGCCGAACGACCGTGAGGTTGATGGCATGACTTTAAGCCTGACTTTTACTGCAGTGACGGACCGCGGACTGGTCCGCGAAAACAACGAGGATTCCGCCCACGCGGGCCCGCACCTGCTGGTGCTTGCCGACGGCATGGGTGGCCACGCCGCCGGCGAGGTCGCCTCCACCACCATGGTGGAGCACATGGCCTCCCTCGAGCGGAATCCGGGCGATAATGACATGCTGGCGCTGCTCGGCGCAGCGGCGGAGGATGCCAATGCGGCGATCCGCGAGCACGTGGACGAGCACCCGGAGACCGAGGGCATGGGCACCACGCTGACCGCCCTGCTCTTTAACGGCTCCGAGTTCGGCGTGTGCCACGTGGGTGATTCCCGCGGCTACCGGCTGCGTGAGGGCAAGCTGACTCAGATCACCAAGGATGACACCTATGTGCAGTCCCTGGTGGACGAGGGCAAGCTCGATCCGGAGGATGTGTCCTCCCACCCGCAGAAGTCGTTGATCCTCAAGGCCTACACGGGCCGCCCGGTGGAGCCGACGCTCTTTATGCTTGACGCGGCCCCGGGCGACCGCCTCCTCTTATGCTCCGATGGCCTTTCGGATCCGGTGACGGCCTCTACCATCGAGCAAGCGCTAAAGCAGGGAACGGTCGAAGAGGCCGCCACAACCCTGCGGGATCTGGCGCTGCGCTCCGGCGGCCCGGACAACGTCACCATCGTGTTGGCTGAGGTCGTGGAGGGAGAGGGTGATGAGAACGCCCCCATGACCGTGGGCGCGATCCAGGGCGTCGTCCCAGAGCCGACGCACCCGGATTCCTCCGCAAGCCGTGCAGCGAAGCTGATATCGCCCCCAAAAGCACAGGCCGCTGAGGAGAAACCCCAGGAGGAACCACAGCGGCGGCCACAGCGAAGCCGGATTGGGTGGAAGGTCATTGCTTGCCTGGCCATCATCATCGTGCTGGTCATCTGCGGCGGGCTCTGGATGAAGAATTACCTGAGCAATAACTACTACGTCACCGCGGATGCTAACGGCGTCCTCACCATCCAGGAAGGCGCAGACTACGAGATCTTTGGCCGACCTTTGCACCACACGTACCAAAATGCCTGCTTGAGCAAAGACAACTCGCTCAAGTTGGGGCACGGCGCCTGCGACGGCGATTTCGCGCCCTTCACGCTGAGTGATTTGCCCGAATCGGAACGTGCCGCCGTGGGCAACTTGCCCTCCGGTTCTTATGACGAGGTGCAGACGCAGCTTTCGCAGCTCTCGGACAAGGCGCTCAAGCCCTGCCCGAAGGCTTCGAAAGACGGAAAAGATAAAGACGCGTCTAAAGGAAACTGCCGGGAGGTGAAGTAGATGAGTAAATTCTTCTCCCGTGGCACCGAATTCGGCCTGCTCGTGCTGGCTACCGTGGTTTTCGCCATCACCTTGGTCAGCGTTGAGCTCTCCCAGGGCAACGTGCTGACCCTCGATGTGCTCTACCTGATCGGCGGCTTCATCGGCGTCTTTGCCGTCGCCCACTTGGTGCTATGCTTCCTAGCGCCCTACGCAGATCAGCTCATGCTGCCTATCGTCGCGGTGCTCAACGGCACCGGGCTCATCTTATTGCAGCGCCTCGACCTGGCGAATGGCGGTGGGTTGGCGGTGCGGCAGGTGATGTGGACCATCGTGGGCCTCATTCTCTTCGCGCTGGTTCTCGTTCTCCTGCGTGATCACCGGTCACTGACGCGGTATTCCTATATCTTGGGCGCGCTCGGCCTGATCCTCCTTGCACTGCCGTTAGTATGGCCGCAACCGCCAGGCGTGGAAGCCCGCATTTGGCTATGGCTCGGGCCATTTTCTATCCAGCCAGGTGAGTTTTCCAAGATCTTGTTGATCTTGTTCTTCGCCATGCTGCTGACCCAGAAGCGTTCGCTGTTTACGGTGGCTGGCTACAAGTTCCTTGGCATTTCGTTGCCGCGCCTGCGGGATCTCGCTCCCATCCTGGTGATCTGGGGTATTGCCATTGTCATCATGGGCATTTCGAATGACTTCGGCCCGGCCTTGCTGCTGTTTAGCACCGTGCTCGGCATGCTCTTCATGGCCACCAACCGCGTGAGCTGGCTGCTCATTGGCATCATCCTCGTGGGCGTCGGTGGCTTCGGCATCTACCAGGTATCGGAGAAGATCCAACAGCGCTTCTCCAACTTCCTGGATCCGCTGGCTAATTATGATTCCACCGGCTACCAGCTCTCCCAAGCGCTCTTCGGCATGTCCTCCGGCGGCATCACCGGCACCGGCTTAGGCCAGGGCCACCCAGACATGGTTCCGGTAGCGCACTCGGACTTCATCCTGGCTGGCATTGGCGAGGAATTCGGCCTCATTGGCCTTACCGCGGTACTGGTGCTGTTTGCCATGCTCGTCTCCCGCGGCTTCCGCACCGCGCTGACCTGCCGTGATACCTATGGCAAGCTGGTTTCCTCGGGCCTCTCGCTCACCTTGGCTGTGCAGGTTTTCGTCGTCACCGGCGGTATCTCCGCGCTGCTGCCCATGACGGGCTTGACCACGCCGTTCATGTCTGCGGGTGGTTCCTCTCTCATGGCTAACTACATGCTGCTGGCTATCCTGCTGCGTATCTCGAACGCGGCCCGCCGCCCGGCGCGTGAGCTGAGCTCAAACGCACCCACTGACACGTCCATGTTTCCTGCCGTCCAGGAGGCAAGCCGATGAACCGATCGATCCGCCTCGTCTCCCTCTTCGCTCTGCTGCTCACCGCCATACTCCTCGTGAACCTCACGGTGGTGCAGGCATTTTCCACCGATAAATACGCCCACAACCCCAAGAACGTCCGCGGCTTCTTGGAAATGCGCACGACTCCGCGCGGCCAGATCTTCGCCGGCAACACGGTCCTGGCGCAGTCCACGGCCGACGCCGAGGGCAACTACTCCCGCTCCTACCCTGCTGACTCCCCGGCCTTCGCCAACATCACGGGCTACCTCTCGGAACGCTTCGGAGCCTCACAGCTGGAGGCCTCCCAGAATGACATCCTCAATGGCAAGGATGATTCGCTGCTGGCGCGCAACTGGCTCGATGTGCTCTCCGGCAAGCCCCAGATGGGCGCGAACGTCGAGGTCACCATCGACCCCGCCCTGCAGCGGGCCGCCTACGATCAGCTCGCTGGACCGGGCTATAACGGCGCGGCCGTCGCCATCCAGCCCTCGACGGGCAAGATCCTGGCCATGGCCTCCACCCCGAGCTTCAACGTGTCCGACCTCCTCGGCGATAACGCCAACGAGAGGTGGGAACAGCTACAGAACCAGGAGGGCACGCCGCTGGTTAACCACGCCGCGCAGGACACCCTGCCCCCGGGCTCAATTTTTAAGATCATCACCACCGCCGCCGGCCTCAACAACGGTTTCGACCCGAACTCTACGCTGACCGGCGCGGCGTCCATCACGCTGCCCGATACCGTCACGGAACTGACCAACTACGGCAACCAGTCCTGTGCCGGCGCGGAAAGCGTGACGCTGCAAACGGCCTTCGCGTTGTCCTGCAACACGGCCTTTGTGCAGATGTCAGAGAGCATCGGCGCCGATGAGCTCCGCAAGTACGCCGAAGGCTTCGGCATAGGTGAGAAGTACTCCCTCGGCGTAGGCACGTCCGCCGGCGCGCTCGGCGAGCTGAGCGACGGCGCCCAAGTCGCCCAATCCGCCATCGGCCAACGCGACGTGACGATGTCAGCGCTCCAGGCAGCAATCATGGCCGGCACCATCGCCAACAAGGGAAAGCGCATGGAGCCTTACCTCATCAACCGCATCACCGATGCCCAAATGAAGGAACTACGCGCTACCAAACCACGTCAGGCCGCGGAGGCAGTCAGCGAGGACACCGCCAATACCATCAAGGACCTCATGTTTGCCTCCGAGCGAAATACCTTTGGATTTGACGGCAACGGTTTTGCGTCCAAGACCGGTACAGCCGAGCACGGCGACGGCCTCGCCCCGCACGCGTGGTACGTGGCTTTCGATCCAGACAAGGACATCGCTGTCGGCGTCGTAGTCAAGGACGGCGGGCATCTTGGTGAAGGCGCTACCGGCGGCCAAGTTTCCGCCCCCATCGGCCGCGCCATCTTGCGCGCATACGGAGGTGAGCAGTAGTGAGTAGTGCAGATAATAAGGAACACCTCCAAGCGCTGATTGGTGAGGACTATCAGCTGCAGTGGATAGTCGGCCACGGCGGCATGTCCACGGTGTGGTTAGCGGATGACGTTCGCAATGACCGCGAGGTAGCCCTCAAAGTCCTGCGCCCTGAGTTCTCCGATAACAATGAGTTCCTCTCGCGCTTCCGCAACGAGGCCAAAGCTGCGGAATCTATTAATTCCGACAACGTTGTGGCTACCTACGACTATCGCGAGCTCGAGGACAACGGCCGCACCTTCTGCTACATGGCCCTGGAGTACATTCGCGGCGAATCCCTGGCGGACTTGCTGGCACGCGAGGGCGCACTCCCGGAGACTTTGGCGCTCGACGTCATGGAGCAGGCCTCCCACGGCCTCTCCGTGATCCACCACATGGGGCTTGTGCACCGCGACATCAAACCCGGCAACCTCATGATCACCCAGAATGGGCAGGTCAAGATCACCGACTTTGGCATCGCCAAAGCCGCCGCCGCGGTGCCTCTTACCCGCACCGGCATGGTCGTCGGCACCGCCCAATACGTCTCTCCCGAGCAGGCCCAAGGCTATGAGGTTGGCCCGTCCTCCGACGTCTATTCGCTCGGTGTCGTGGGCTATGAAATGTTGGCCGGCAAGCGCCCCTTCAGCGGCGACTCTTCCGTATCGGTGGCGCTGGCGCACATTAGTCAAGCGCCGGAGCCCTTGTCGACGTCGATTAGCGCGCCCACCCGTGAACTGATCGGCATGGCCCTGCGCAAGGACCCGAACACCCGTTTCGCCGATGGCAACGAATTCACCAACGCGATCTCCGCCGTGCGCCAAGGCCAGCGTCCACCGCAGCCGAAATCCGCGGCGCTCGCGCCCGTCGCTGCCGAACCTTCGCCCTCCGCGTCCACGGAAATGCTGGCCAGCATGGCTCACCCCACCACGGTGCGTCCGGCCGTTTCTGCACCCCAGACGGAGGAGCGCCCCGCCAAGCAGGGAGGTTTCGGCACAGGTTTGCTCATCGCGGTGGCTATCGCGGCCCTCGTGGCGATCGGGTTCATGGCTTATAGGCTGTGGGGGAACACGACACCGACCCCACAGCCCACACCAACGGAGGTCATTGTGACCGAAACGGTGGAGCCGGAAACAACGGAAGAAGAGGAAACAGAAGCCCCTGAGACCGTTGAGATCACCACCGTGGAGGAGGAACCTACTCAAGTCACCGTCACCACGACGCACTCGGTCATCCCCTCCCCACCCACAACTGCGCATCGCACAACGCAACAGGAGCCACCCGCGCTCCCTACCGAGGAGACGCAACCGCAGGTCGATGGCAGCCCACTGCCCGAACCCGAACTAGACTCACAGAACAACCCCACCGAAGAATCCGCACTACAGGGAGGCCAGTAACCCGCCATGGTCAGTGATCGGTACCACCTCCGCCAGTCCATCGGCTCCGGCGGCATGTCCGAGGTCTACGAGGCCGAAGACTCTGTCTTGGGGCGCACTGTTGCCATCAAGATGCTGCGCCCTGACATGGCGCGGGACGCTAACTTCCGTGAGCGATTCCGCCGCGAGGCCCAGAACTCCGGCAAGCTCAACCACCCGAACATCGTCGCCGTCTTCGATACGGGCGAAAAGGACGTCGACGGCCTGATAGTGCCGTATATCGTCATGGAATACGTACAGGGCCGCACCTTGCGCGACATTGTCCGAGAAGATGGCCCCATGTCGGTGGCGGAGGCCGCGCACGTGCTCAAGCCGGTGGCGGAGGCCCTCCAGTCCTCCCACGAGGCCGGGATCATTCACCGCGATATCAAGCCGGCCAACATCATGCTGACCAACACCGGCCAGGTGAAGGTCATGGACTTCGGCATCGCCCGCGCGCTGGATGATTCCACGTCGGCGATGACGCAAACCTCTGCTGTCATCGGTACCGCGCAGTATCTTTCCCCGGAACAGGCCCGTGGCAAGCCTGCCGACGCCCGCTCCGACGTCTACGCTCTGGGCTGCGTCATGTATGAAACGGTCACTGGGCGCACCCCGTTTGAAGGTGAAACGCCCTTCGCTGTGGCCTACCAGCACGTGCAGGAGGATCCAACGCCCCCCTCGGAGCTCATCGACGAAGAGCTCACGGAGAGAGAGCGCCTTGGCGTCGACGCCGTCGTGCTCACGGCAATGGCCAAGCACCCTGCGGACCGCTACCAATCCGCCTGGGAGATGGGCGATGATCTTGATCGTTTGGCGCAAGGCCAGCTGCCGGAAGCGGCGCGCTCCCACGTCAACGACGAAGATCACCCCACCACGATGGTGGCACCCGTGGCCGCGCAACACCGCGCGCCGGTGGCCTCCACCCGCCCCTCCGACGATGAGGAATCCGGCTCCGGTCTCAAGTGGCTGGCGGCGTTGCTCGCCGCCGCCCTCGTAGCCATCATTGGCTATTTTGCCTGGGATTTCTGGGATAGCTCCCGCCAGGAGGCCCGCGAGCGCGAGCAAGAACAGCATGAAGCAGCCCAGCGCGCGAACATGGTGACTATCCCGAAGGTGGCCAACCGCCCGCGCAATGAAGTGGTGGAAGAGCTGGAAAAGCTCGGCCTTCTGGTGAGCATCAACGAGGAGCCCAGCCCCGACGTAGCGCGAGGCAAGGTCATCCGCATCAACCCGGCGGAGGGCTCGGAGCTGCAGAAAAACTCCTCGGTCACGCTGACGGTCTCCTCCGGCAAGGAGGTCACTGAGGTCCCTGATCTCACCGGCATGAAGCTGGATGAAGCTACCACTGCGCTGGAGGAAGCCGGCTTGGAGCTGAATACCGACGTGGAGCAGGTAAATGATGAGGCACCCGCGGGCGAGATCATTTCCCAGAACCCAGCGGGCGGCGCGCAGCTATCCAAGGGTTCGAAGGTACGCATCACGGTGTCCAAGGGTCAGAAGGAAGTCAGCGTTCCGGACGTCAGCGGCATGGACCGTGATCGCGCAGTAGACATGCTGTCCTCCATGGACTTTGACGTCACCGTGAATTCGGTGGATTCTGAGTTGCCGGAGAACCAGGTGCTCCGGGTCGTCGAGGAGGGCCAGAAGTTACCCAAGGGCAGCCAGGTCACCCTGGAGGTTTCCAACGCGATGCTCATCCAGGCACCGGATATTACGCATTCCACGCAGCAGGAGGCCGAATCCGCGCTGCGCGCCAAGGGCTGGTCCGGCTCCCTCGACGTGGGCGAGCGCATCCCAACGTCTAACCCGATCGACAGTGACAAGATTGGGTGGGCGTCGGCAAACCGCGGCGATGTTATCCGCAAGGATGAAACCATCCACGTCCGCTTCTGGGAGTTTGACCCGGCAGCACTGCTGCCGCAGTAGCTCTCAATGCCGCAGCTGCTAAGGTATCTCACAGATTAACCACCCCTATTCTTCGTGAAGGTGTAACAATGCCAAAGTCCAAGATCACGACGGAGGGCTCCGCACTCCCGCAGTCCTCCAGTTCTGCTACTAACCGCACGCCGGTCAAGATCAACTCTGAGGGCACCCCGAAGTGGTACATCGCCATCATGCTGGGCCTCATGCTCCTCGGCCTGCTCTGGCTGGTGGTCAACTACCTAGCAGGCGAGTCCATTCCGTTCATGCAGGAGCTGGGACCGTGGAATTACGGCATCGGCTTCGGCCTGGCCATCATCGGTCTGTTGATGACGATGGGCTGGCGTTAACTTTCAGCGTCGCCGATGAACTCCTCGAAGTTCTATAGCATCGCCGGCGTTGGCTGCATCATTTTGGTGATGCTCACCGTCACGGTAGACAAAAGCTTTCTCACCCCCGGCGCACTTGTACTTGCGGGCCTCGGCGTTTCCCTGACGCCGCTGGCCATCCGCCGCCCACTTGCGGCGGCCTGCGGGTACGGTGCGCTTTTTGCGCTGGCGATGTGGTTTTCCGATTGGCGGTCATTCCTGCTCTTCGCGTGGAGCCCCGTCATCGTGGGCATCGTGGCGTTTCGTACACGCTGGCTGTGGGCCGTTCCCCCAGCGGTGGCGTACACATACCTCGTCACTACGGATCCTTCGATTAATTTTCTGCCTGACTTCGACCCGTTAAACCTGTCGACGCCGCTCGTCTTGTATGCGGTGGCCATCGTCATTGGGGCTGCGCTACGCAAAACCCGGGACCAGCGTCTTGCCGCTGAGCAACGCGCCGCAGAAGAGCGCGAGGCGCTTATGACAGCCCTCCATGATTCGGTCGCCGCGACCTTAACCTCCGTGGTCATGCGCTCCGAAACCTTGGCACTAACCCAAACGGATCCCTCAGCGGCCGACTCCGCGGAGGCAATTGCTGACGACGCCCGCCGCGCCATGGGTGAGGTGCGTGATCTATTGCGCGTGATGAAGAACGAAAGCGTGACCAAGGGGGTCAAGTCGCTGGAGGAAGACCTCGACACTATGGTCAGCTTCCTGAGCAGTCATGGTTTTCGGTGCGAGCCGCAGATAACAGTGGGCAAGAATGGCCAGCTTGCGCTGCCGGAAAAGCTATCCCTCGTGTTCTCCGAACTCGCCGTGAACATACTCAAGTACGCCTGCCCTGAATCCCGTGTAAGCATCGAGGCAACGAGCACCTCCAAGACCATCGACGTGATGATCACGTCCGTGATTGCGGCTCAGCAATCACGCCAATACATGACGACGAATCTGGGCTTGGGCGAAATCGCCCGCCGCGTTCGCCGGATGCACGGCAGCTTCGGCAGCGGCAAAGAAGGCGAGCACTGGGTCACACGCCTTTCTCTTCCCACCGCCAGCCTCAGAAAAATATAGTAAGCTTTCGCGGTAGTCCGCCGTTTCTTAAATTCCAAAAGGTTTGACATGCGTACTTCCCTCGCCGTTGCCGCCGCAGCTCTCGTACTGTTTTCCACGCCAATCGCCAGCGCTGCTGAGGCTCCTGCTGAAACCACCGTTGACACCGCTACTGAGAACACTGAGTCCACCGGATTCACCTTCTACAAGTCTTTCGCGGGCGAATTCACCGACCACTTCCGGTGCTCCACCAGCCCCCAGCGCTGGTGGTGCGGCTAAACTGTTTCGCCCATGAGCATTCGGGTTTTCCTCGTTGACGATGATGAGCTCGTTCGCTCGACGCTCCGCGTCTATTTCCAGACCACCGAAGACATCACGGTGGTCGGTGAGGCAACCAATGGCGCGGATTGCTTGGCCCAGCTTGAAGAAGCCAAGCCGGACCTCGTCCTCGCCGATATTCACATGCCGCACATGGACGGCATCACGCTGCTCAGGCACCTAAACTCCGCGCCGAATCCCCCGACGTTTTTGGCGGTGACCGCCTTCGACTCGGATGACACGATGCTGAAGATCCTGCGGGCGGGCGGCGCAGGCTATATCTTGAAGAACCAGCGCCCGCGCTCAATCATCGAAGCGGTTCGCGCCGCCGTAGAGGGCGGCACCGTCGTGGCACCCGCCGCCATGCACCGTTTGGTCGACTACATTGGGGCACCCGCCACCCCACGCGATCCCGTCGCCGCCGCCATTGAGAGCCACGAGCTTCACGACGCCGAAATAGCCGTCCTCAAGCTCCTCCTCGCCGGCAACTCCAATTCAGAGATCGCCGCCGCCACCCACTATTCCGAGTCCGCCGTGAAAAAGCACGTCTCACGCCTCATCACCATCTTCGGCGCCAGCACACGCCTGAACCTAGTGACAAAGATTCTGGGTGGCGCTGGCTCCTAGTCTGAACTTCACTCTAGCGACAGAACCCCTTTTTCGTAATACGATTAAGGTTATGAAAACTATCAATGGACAACCGATCAGCGAAGAGCAAATTGATAAATGGGTAACGGAAGCCGAAAAGGGTTACGACGTGGAGACTCTTCGTACTCGGGGGCGGAAACCCCGCGACAATAAAGCCGCGAAAATTGTCTCGATTCGCCTTTCACCCAATGAAATTGCGGACCTGGATAAGTATGCCGCAACCCATGGATGGTCTAGGTCACAGGCAATCCGTGAAGCACTAAGAAAAGCCACCTAGAATAGCGAAACTTCGTCTCGGTTTCGATGGGACCGAGGCCATCATTCATTCCATGAAGGCCCACAAGCAGTACCGCGCTCTGCTCGACTAGCGCTCAAAGTCAGGCTCTACTACAAACTGCCTGATTTTTGGTCACCTCCCACCCCGCAGCCGGAGCACGGTTAACACCTTGGTTAGGTAGGGACCCGACCAAGGCCACGGGTGGGTGAGCAACGCCACTCTTGACGCTGCTACCTGGCGACTCTCGGAGGCGGAGTGGGGGTGTTCCGCACTAAATCAATCTAAGCCAGGAAGGCGTCCTACAGAAGGCATCTGGCAAAAGACATCTTTGGGTCTAAAAACGCCATCTGCAATGAGTAAATGGCGTTTTCAGCCGTGAAGACGCCTTATGACTGATGCCTTTTGTCAGATGCCTTTTGCCAAACTCCTCCAGCATGTTGATGGAGATACACAGACGTTGCATGTTGCGAGGGGAACGAAGAAGGTAATCCGTTTCGCGAAGAGACGTGCAATGCTCTCAGGCCATGAGTTGTGACCCGACTTAGGCCGTGGGTAGATGAGCAACGCTACTCTTAGCGCTGCTACCTGGTGGTTTTCGGCGGTGGGGTCGGGTTTCCCGCACCAAATCGGCCTAAGACATGCCAAACACCCCGCAACCGGAGCGCTGTTAACACCTTGGGTACAAAGTTATCCACAGGGTGGGGATAACTCTGTGGAAAACGAATTCCACAGCTTTTCTCCACACCCTGTGGATAAGTGTTTTCACGCTTCCCACAGCCCGCACAAAAACTTCGAACACAACCGATTAAGCTGCTGATCTGCGGTTATCTTGGCGCACACGTTCGGTAAATTACAAAAATGTAGTTATCCACAATGTGGATAACTTATGTGGAATTCTTTCGCACAAAGGTTTTGGTGGATAACACGCCCGAGTTATCCCCAAAGCCCAGCTCGCAGCGCCGCTAACACGGCTACCCCGACAGCAATAAGCCATATCCCCAGCCACCGCAGCCACGCACGTTGGCGAAAGAGGAATGGTGCCAACAGCAGTCCTGTGAGCAAGCCACCCAAGTGCCCCCACACGGAGACATTCTCCGCCACGAAGCTGTAGACAACGTTGGCCACCACGAGGACGATGGGCGCGCGCAGGTCAAGACCGCGACTGCGGTACACACCAATGAGTAGACCCATGAGCGCAAAGAGGGCACCGGAGGCGCCCACCGTAGGTGTGCCGTAATCCATCCACAGCACTGCGGCAGAAGAGCCCACGATGGAGATGAGATAGGCCGCCACATACAGCGCGCTGCCCAGGGCGCGTTCTACTTCCCTGCCCACAAAGAACAGCATCACCATGTTGACCAAGAGGTGCCCGGCGTCGAGATGCATAAAGCCCGCGGTAATGACAGTTGTGGGGTGCGCGGACACGTCAGGGCCCCACAGCGTCCAGTCTTGAGCCAGCATGCTGCGATAGTAGGGCGCGAAGAGGGACGAGCCTTGGATGGCCGTGGCACACCAAGCACCGATGCACAGCACCATGAGCACCAGGGTGGCCGGTGCCGAACGGAGATAATTCTTCACGCAGACTCCTAAAACAACGAGCCCGCCACCACATCACGTGGCAGCGGGCTCGGATGAAAAGCTAAGAACGCTTAGGCGATCTCAATGGACTCGATGACAACGTCCTCAGCCGGACGGTCCATGCGGTCGGTGGAGACCTTAGCAATCTTGGACACGACTTCCTGGGAAGCCGCATCGGTGACCTCACCGAAGATGGTGTGGTGGTTGTTCAGGTGCGGGGTCGGCGCCACGGTGATGAAGAACTGGGAGCCGTTGGTGCCCGGGCCGGCATTCGCCATGGCCAGCAGGAACGGGCGGTCAAACTGCAGCTCCGGGTGGAACTCATCCTGGAACTGGTAGCCGGGGCCGCCACGGCCGGTGCCGGTCGGGTCACCGCCCTGGATCATGAACTGGTCGATGACGCGGTGGAAAATAGCGCCATCGTAGAACGGGCCGGACTGCTCGCCCTTGGCGTTCTGGGTGGTGTAGTCCTTCTCGCCCTTGGCCAGGCCGATGAAGTTCTCAACGGTTACCGGTGCGTGGTTACCGAACAGGTCGATAACAATGTCACCGTAGTTGGTGTGCATCGTTGCAGTTGCGGTCTTCTGAGTCATGCCAGCCATTGTATGGAAAATTCGCCCACCGCGCCGTTCCGGCACGACGCTGTGAGCGATCTGCGTAGGGTTACAAGCATGATCCGCGCCATTCTCTTCGATCTCGATGACACCCTCATGGACCACACCGCCGCGATGCATGCGGCCGTTGAGGAGTGGCTACCGGGAGGGCACCATGAGCGCTTCGCGGAGATTGAAAGGAAATGGTTCGCCGCCTACGAACGCGGCGAGGTCACCCACCAAGGACAACGAGTCGAGCGCTGCCGCGAGTTCCTGGGCCGTCCCGAGATGACGGAGCAGGAGGCGCTGGCGGAATACGCCAAGTACCTGGCCGCGTACGAGAAGCACTGGCGGGCGCTTGACGACGCCCTCCCCACCCTCCGGCATGTCCTGTCCCGAGGCCTCAAAGTGGGCGTTTTGACGAACGGGGCTCGTGAGATGCAGGAGGGAAAGCTAAAGGCGGGCGGGCTCGACCTGCCAGAAGTGGAGCTCTTTCCCACCGTGGAGATGGGTCATCCGAAGCCGCACCGAGAGGCCTACCTTGAGGCTTGTCGGCGACTTGAAGTGGAGCCTGGCTCCACTCTGATGATCGGTGATTCGGTGGCCAATGATGTCGAAGGCGCCCGGGCCGCGGGGCTCAAGGCACTGCACTTCGACAGGTCCGGAAACGGAGACATCGCCGCGCTCAGTGAGCTGACGGCGATGAACTACTTTTAAAAGGTTTAAATCCAAAGATTTAAACCCCTAGAGGCTGGCGCGAACCTCGTCGCGGGCAAGGACCATGTTGCGCAGAGAGGCCTCGGTTTCCTCATAGCCGCGGGTCTTGAGGCCGCAGTCCGGGTTGACCCAGAGGCGCTCGACCGGCACGTTCTTCAGCGCTGCGCGGATGAGCTCGGCCATTTCCGCCACGGACGGGATGCGCGGGGAATGGATATCGTAAATGCCCGGGCCGATCTCGGAGTGGAACTTCTCATCGATGTCCTCGAGCAGCTCCATGCGGGAGCGGGCCGCCTCGATGGAGGTGACGTCGGCGTCCAAGCCGGCGACGGCGTCGATGATCTGGCCAAACTCCGAGTAACACAGGTGCGTGTGGATCTGGGTGGTCGGCTTGGCCTCGAGTGCTACGAGGCGGAAGGAACGCACCGCCCAGTCGAGGTAGGCCTTGCGGTCCTGCTCGCGCAGCGGCAGCAGCTCGCGCAGGGCGGGCTCGTCGATCTGGATGATGTCGATGCCGGCCTCCTCGAGGTCGCGGACTTCGTCGGCCAGCGCCACGCCGAGCTGGTCGGCGGAGACGGACTGGTGAACGTCATCGCGCACGAAGGACCAGGCCAGGATGGTCACCGGGCCGGTGAGCATGCCCTTGACGTGCTTTTCGGACAGGGACTGCGCGAACTTCGCCCACTCGGTGGTCATGGCCTTCGGGCGGGAGATGTCACCGACGACGATTGGCGGACGGGTGCACCGGGAGCCATAAGACTGGACCCAGCCGTTCTCGGTGACGACGAAGCCGTCGAGAAGCTCAGCGAAGTACTGCACCATATCGTTGCGCTCCGGCTCGCCGTGGACCAGGACGTCCAGGCCCAAGCGCTCCTGCAGCTCGATGACGGACTTCACCTCGTTGCGCAGTGCCTCGGTGTAGTCGGCGTCGGAGAGCTCGCCCTTGCGGTGTGCGGCGCGGGCGGCGCGAATCTCAGCAGTCTGCGGGAAGGAACCGATGGTGGTGGTTGGCAGCTGTGGCAGGCCGAGGGCTTCCTGGGCCTTGTTGCGCTCGGCGAACTCCGGCTGGCGCTGAACCTGGCCCTCCGGCAACTGCGCAGTGCGATCCTGTACTGCCTGGTCATGGGTACGGGAGGACTCGGCGCGGGTGCGCACGGCGCGGTCGGCCTGCGCATAAGCCTCTGGGGCATCGAGCGGGCCGGCGGCGAGTGCTACAACCTCGCGGATCTTCTCATCAGCAAAAGCGAACCAGGTGGCGACGTCCACCGGCAGGGAAGTCTCCGCCTCCACGGTGTGCGGCACGTGCTGCAGGGACACGGAGGTGGTCACGGAAACGCCTTCGCCCAGGGTCTCCAGCTTCTCGCGCAAGTCGCGGAGGTTCGCGGCCCAGACATTGCGGCCGTCGACCAGGCCGGCGGCGAGGTGGGTGGCCTCGGCGAGCTTGGCCACGCGCTCGAGGTAGGAGTTGTCTAGGGCCAGGGTGCCCACGGAAAGATCGACCTGGACCGCTTCCGGCTTAAGCTCAACGATGGCGTCGAGGCCAGCGTTGAGGGAACCATAGGGCGTGGTCAGGTAAACCTGCGGGCGCTTCTCCGCGCCCAAGATGCGGCCGTAGGCGGTCTTGAGTGCGGCAGCCAAAGTGGCGTCGTCAGCGGCGGCGAGGTCGGCGACCAGGGCCGGCTCGGCGAGCTGGATCCACTCGACGCCGGCGTCGTGAAGCTCAGCCAAAACGGTGAGGTAGGACTCGACTGCCTGATCGAGGTGGTCCAGGGGCTGCTTGGTGGCGCCCTCAGCCTGCTTAGACAGGGCCAGCAGGGTCACCGGGCCGACGAGGACTGGGCGGACGGTATGACCGGCGGCACGAGCCTCCTCCACAATCTTCAGCACGCGTTGCGGGCGCGCGCTAAAGGTCTGGTCATCGGTGATCTCGGGAACGATGTAGTGGTAGTTAGTGTCGAACCACTTGGTCATCTCCAGCGGCGCTGTGTCCTTGTTACCGCGGGCCAGGGTGAACTCATCATCGAGGCTCTCGCCCTCGGCGGCGCCCACGGTCAGTGCGGTCTCGAGGACATGGTCGTAGTAGGCGACGTCAGCCGGAATGGCGTAATCCTCAGTGAGGCCCAGCTCCTTGAGGCGGGCATAGGTGTCAAGGCGCAGGGAGTGCGCGGCGGATTCGAAGGTCTCGGCGTCAATCTTGCCGGACCAGTAGGACTCCAACGCACGCTTGAGCTCGCGGTGAGCGCCGACGCGCGGGTAGCCCTCAATCGTGGCCTTAGGGAAGGATGCGGTCATGGGGTGACTCCAATTCGGTTGAGCAGGTCAGTCGTAATGTCTGGATTGTTGTGCGTGTAGATGTGCAGCCCGTCGGCGCCGGCGTTCATCACCGACTTAGCCAGTTTGGCTGTAATCTGCATGCCGATTTCTTTCTCTTCCTCGGGGGAGGTCGCTGCCGCGAGTTGGTCAAGGACCTTGGTCGGCCCGTCCAACCCGGACAGCTGGCACATTCGCTCCACCCGAGCACGGCTCGTCATCGGCATGATCCCGGGGATGAGCGGAATGCGCACACCCGCCAGCCGAGCGCGCTGGGCAAAGCGGACGTAATCCTCCGCGTCGAAGAAAAGCTGGGTGATGGCGAAGTCTGCGCCGAGACGCTGCTTGGCCAAAAGAACGTCGATGTCCTCGTCCGGCGTGGCGGACTCGGCGTGGCCGTTGGGGTAGCAAGCCACGCCCACCGCCAAGCGGCCGGCTGCCAAGCGCGCCACGCGGTCGGATTCCCAGCGGCGGATGAGCCGGACCAGGGAATCGGCGTGCGGCAGGTGCCCTTCGGGCATGCCGCCCTCCGGAAGGTCGCCGCGGAGGGCAAGGAGGCCGCGGACGCCGGCGTCGACCAGCGTGTCGATCCAGCCAACGAGCTCTTCCTCTGTGCCGGCGGTGCAGGCCAGGTGGGCCAGCGGGCGCATCGCTGTATCGCGCGAGATCTTCTCAATGAAGGCTGCGGTTCCCTCCAGCCACCCAGAGCGTTGGGAGCTGGTGACTGCGATGTAGTCGGGGTTATACGTGGCGAGCGTGGCCAGCAAGCGGTCAATCTTGGCAGCGTCCGCATCGTGGCGCGGCGGGATCACCTCGAAGGAGAGAGCGGTGCGCTCTCGACGTTTAGGCGTATCTTCGCTGATTTGGTCTAGTGGTGCGGATGCGGAAAGTCGCGGGGACATGCTCACCTCCTCTGCAGGTTAGCGTGGTCGGTCATCGGTGTTGATGCCCCAAAATGTACCAAGCTGTCCATTTCACACGAAAGGCTTTTAATATTGGTAATACCTTTAGAACCCAGTCAGCTGCACTGTTAGCCCATAGCGCTAGTGAATAAAAACCCGGTCCATCCGTACAAAGCTGTCTATTTTCTTTGGACAGCTCGCGACCTGGAGCATCTGGTGGCGGGACCTGCGCGCCACCACTACGCTGAAAGGGAGTACCCAGCGCTAACGCGGGCGCGCATATACAGTGCCCCGCCGAAAAGTCACTTCAGTATTGACGTAAAGGAGCACCTAAACCCATGAACCCCGCCGCCCTGTCCACCGCCATCAGCGCCACCTCTGCCCTAGTGGAGCGCCTCAAGGAACGCCGCGACGAGAAGGCCCGCGAGGCCTATTCCGTCCTAGAGACCGCCGCCGCCCGCATGGAAGAGCGCGATGGCGAGTGGTTCCCGGAGGCC
The DNA here is from genome assembly GCF_046895345.1 of Corynebacterium aurimucosum. Lineage (GTDB taxonomy): Bacteria > Actinomycetota > Actinomycetes > Mycobacteriales > Mycobacteriaceae > Corynebacterium > Corynebacterium aurimucosum_G. The sequence goes on from NZ_CP160096.1 coordinate 2,211,113, forward strand.
CGCCGCGAAGCGGGCGCCGTAACCAAGGCCGCGCATGCCCGCCTCGAGCGCACCCTCGAACAGCTCAAAGAGCGCAGCGAGGAAACCACCGAGAAGCTCTCTGAGGCTGCATCAGAGGCCCAGGATAAGGCCTCCAAGCAGTGGAAGAAGGCCCGCAAGCAGGCCAAGAAGAAGGCCTCCAAGGCTGAAAAGAAGGCGCAGAAGCAAAGCGCCCAGTTGCAGAAGAAGGCCCGCCGCCTCGGTGGCAAGGACAAGAAGAAGGGCTCGAAGATCTGGCTGATCTCCGCGCTCGTTGCCGCCATTGCTGCCATCGGCGGTGGTATCTACTACTTCTTCACCCAGAAGAAGGAGAAGGAATCCGCCGTTCCGCCGCGCGTTGAGGACTTCTCCTCCCCGTCCGCGCCGCAGGGCTCCACCTTGGTCTACACCTCCACCACCGAGGACGATGCCAAGCGTGGCTCCGACTTGGCTGAGGAAGGTGTGGTCGAGCGCGACGAAGAGCTGCTGGGCTCGCTGGATGAGCAGCTGGCTAAGCACCGCGAAGAGGAAACCTCTATCCAGGACGCCGTAGAGACCGAAATTGAGGTCAGCAACGCCGACAAGAAGGATGCCGACACCTCCCGCATCACCGATGATCACGAGTCCGAGGGCAAACACCGCCTCCAGACCGAGGACGAGAACTAAACCCCCATCCTTGGGGTGCGCATTTCGTTGCCTTGATCTCACTTCTTTGCCCCCGCGCGCCCGACCTGCTTGAATTGAAGGCTAATCGGCATCGATCCTTATAGATCGGTGCCCGCGCGCTGTTTTGCGCGAGAAGCCCTATCAACAGCAGCCAAGGAGATCAGGCATGAGCTTTGAGTCGCTCGTAGTCAAGCTCAAGAGCGGGGAGACCTTTTATTTTCCCGCAGGTGCCGTGAGCGGCGATCCGTCCACCCGCGTGGATAACCTACGCTTTGCCATCGAAAACGGCACACAGTTTAGCTCCGTCGATGATTATGGAGTCGACCGCGAATTCAACGGCTATGACGTGGAGAACTACCACCTAGCTTAAATTCCCACAGTGAGTCATTGATCGTAATCTGAATCACTCCCTTATGCGTTGTGCGCTATAGGATGAGTTCTTATGACTCACTACCCCCGCATGCGGACGTGGTCGTGGTACCTCCCCGATGAGCCCCCTTCCGGGGAGGTCTCCCTCACTGAGACCACCGGCTTCTCCCGGCCCGGCACCGCCACGTGGCGGCTGCTTGGTGCCCAACGCACCGGCGTTATCGGCATCTTCGTTGCCACCCTCATCAACGCTCCGCTGGGGGCGTTGGTCTCCGTCATCATCGGCCAGACCACGCAGTATGCCTTTTCCGATCCCTCGTGGCGCACCGTAGCCCTGCCGCTTGCGGCCACGGCGATCCTCCTCTTCATCGCCTATATCTGCGAGGCCACGGCAGATGCATTTACTGATCTGAGTCAGGCCCGCACCACGCATACGCTGCGGCTGAACCTGCTGGATAAGCTGCTGGGTGCCTCCACCGCAGGCATAAGCCCCGGCCGGCTACTCAACACGATGGATGAGGATTCGCACTACATTGGCCAGCTCAAGCAGATCCTCAACTTCCCACTGGTCATGGTGGGCTACCTCTTAGGCGCGGTGGTCAGCCTCGCCCCAATTTCCTGGCAGGTCTCAGCTGTACTGCTGGTTGGCGCATTCGCCACCGCGCTCGCTTCCTGGGCCACCACGAAACCGCTGACTAAGATTGCCGCGCGCCGCCGCCAGCTGGAGAACACCGCGCTCTCACTCGCCACCGACTTTGCGCAGGGCTCCCGCGTAATCAAGGGCCTGGGTGCCAAGGAGATTGCCCGCCAACGCTTTTCCGACGCCGCCCAGGACTCCTTGGGTGCCATGCTCCGCGAGGCCAAGCTGTCCTCCCTCATGGCCTGGCTGCGCCAGATGGTTCCCGCGTCCTTTGCCGTGGGCATCCTTGCCTGGACCTCCTGGGAAACCTTCGAAGGTCGCATCGCCCCCGGCGGGATGATGTCGATTACCATGCTCGTCCCGCCCGCGCTCACAGCATTAGGTGTCTCTCTGGGCCTGCTCACGGAGAACTGGGCTCGGGCTCGGGCCTCCGTGGAGCGCGTTGGCGAACTGCTCGGCCAGCTTTCTGCCAACACCACCGAGGCCGTCGGCACGCCCATCGACCTCTCCCCCGGCATGCACGTGTGGATGCCCACCACCACTGAGGGGCGCAGCACCGTGGACTCCTGGGTGCGCTTTCTCCATGAGCAGGGTGCCTTGTGCCCACCGCACCGCATCTCCGTGTTGGAGGGCACCCTGCAGGACAATGTCGATCCGCTGCGCAGAGCTAGCACGGCGCAGCTTCACGACGCCCTCCATGCCTCCGCCTGCGAGGATATTGTTATCCGCCTGGGTGGTCTAGGTCCGAGCGGCGAATTGCCCACCGCGCCCATCGGCGAGGCCGGACTCAACCTTTCCGGCGGCCAGCGCCAGCGCGTCGCGCTTGCCCGCGCGCTCGCCCTCGACCCCGATGTCCTCGTGCTGGACAACCCCACGACGGGACTGGATTCGTTGACCCTGGCGGACGTCGCCAAGCGCGTGCGTGAACTGCGCGCCGACAAGACCACCGTGATCATTACATCCGCCCCCACGTGGGCCGCCAACGCCGATGAGGTGGTGGAACTATGAGTCAGCAGGATCGCGCGGATGCCCTAGCACCTGCCTCCCCGCGGGAGTGCCTGCGCTTTCTGAAAACCCTGCCCAGTTCCCCGAGCAGGCTGCGCATCGCCCTCTTCTTTGTGCTTTTTAGCATCACAGTCATCATGATGAACCTGGTCTCCCAGGTGCTTGGCCGCGTCGTCGATATCATCCAGGGCGTGGAGATCCCCGTCCTTGGTACGGGCCGCAGCGCCATGCTGGGCGCGTTGGTTGTTATCGCCGTGGGCTACCTCGTGGAGGTCACCGGCCGCACCGTGGGCCGCTATCTGGTTACCTCCACTACCCGCCGGCTCTCGGTGGATCTGCGGACCTCAGCGCTGGATTCCACCCTCGGTGCTCCCGTGCCGGCCGTCATGGATTTGGGTACCGGCAACATCATTACGCGCCTGTCCAAGGACATCGACACCGTGGTCATGACCATCTCCATGATGGGTGACCGCCTCGTGCTCACGCTCTTCATGCTGCCGCTGACCGCGGTCATGATGGTCTTCATCCACCCCGCCTATGCGCTGCTTTTTATTGGCGTCGGCTGCCTGCTCTATCCCTTCATCCGCAGCACCATGCGGGATATCCCCGCCGTGGCCAACGAGGTGTCCTCGGTAGAGGCCTACCGCAACAACGTCCTGCTGGACACCATCCGCGCTTTGGAGACCCTCCGCCAGTTCTCCCTGAAGGACTGGGCGCATGCACGCATGGAGCGCTATTCCTGGGACACGGTGCAGGCCTGGGGTGACAAGGTTCCGCTGATCAACCGCATCCTGGGCCAAGGCGCCCTGGCCTTTGCGGTGTTGCTGCTGGGCTCCGTCCTCATGTCCGTGCCCATGGTGATGTGGGAATTGTTGACCCCCGGTGAGGCCACCGCCGCCGTGCTGCTGGTCATGCGACTGGAGATCCACGTCTTCAACATCCTCTTCTTCGCCGGCGAAATCCAGCATTCCGTGACGTCTCTCGGCCGCGCAGTGGCGCTGGCGACCCTGGAGAACAACGCTGGTACGAAGGAGCCCAAGGACACGCCCCGGCTAACCTCCGCGCCGGCCATCACCATTGATCACCTTTCCTATTCCTATCCCGGCGGGGCGCCCGTGCTTGACGACGTCTCCCTCACCCTCACCGCCGGCACCACCACCGCCCTAGTAGGTACGTCCGGCGCGGGTAAGTCCACCCTCGCCGCCCTCGTGGCGGGCCTGCAGTACCCTTCGGCGGGGAGCATCAGCCTCGATGGCATTGATACCGCCACCGTGCCGAACACGTGGATTACCGAGCACGTCGCGCTCATTACCCAAGAGGTCCATCTCTTCTCCGGCACCTTGCGCGAGGACCTGCTCCTGGCCAAACCTGACGCCAGCGATGAGGAGCTGTGGCATGCGCTCAACACGGTGGGCTTGGATGAGCAATCGCGGTGGCTGCCTCAGGGCCTGGATACGAAGATCGGCGCCGGCAACGAGGAGATCGGCGCGGAGGCCGAGCAGCAGCTTTCCCTGGCCCGCATGATTCTGCGCCAGCCGCCGGTGCTCATCATGGATGAGGCCACCTCTGAGGCCGGTTCCGAGCACGCAGAAGTGCTCGAAAGCGCAGCCAAAGCAGTGACCAAGGGCCGCACCGCGCTCGTCGTTGCCCACCGCCTGGACCAAGCCCGGGAGGCCGACCGCATCATCGTGATGGAACAGGGTCAGATCGTCGAGGATGGCACCCACACCGAGCTGATGGACCTGGGAGGGCGCTATGCCTCGGCCTATTCCCAGTGGGAGCATGGGAAGTAGGTAGTTCGGCGCCGCGTCCTACCATGGAAACTATGCATCTTCTTTCCCTCACTGAAGCTGACCGTACCTACCTGGCCCGTATCAATTTCCTCGCCGATACCTTTGGCGATGAGCACAAGGAGCTTCCTGCGGGCTTCGAGGAAGGCTTTGACTACTACCTCGGCAGTTGGGAGCCTTCCCGTGGAGGTTTCATCGCCTGGGAGGGCCACGTCCCTGCCGGTGGCGTGTGGCTGAACTGGGGAACGGCACAACGCCATGGTTTTGGCCACGTTATTGAAGGCATCCCGGAGCTCGCCCTAGCCGTGGAACCTCGCTTCCGCAGCCAGGGAGTGGGCACGCTGCTTATCGACGCCGCCACCGAACTCGCCCGCGAGATGGGCGCCCCAGGTATCTCACTGTCGGTGGCTAAAGATAATGACCGCGCCCACCGCCTTTACCTGCACCTTGGCTTCGAGCCGGTGAGCGAGAGAGACGGGCACATCGTTCTGGTCAAGCGCTTCAAAGCTGCCAACTAAGTCAACCGGCAAAGCTAAAGGGCGCTCACTGTGTGAGCGCCCTGTGGAGCATAGGGGAATCGAACCCCTGACCTTTGCATTGCGAACGCAACGCTCTACCAACTGAGCTAATGCCCCAATACCTGTAGAGCGTACTCCTCCCAGTAGAAGCAGCGAAATCACCCCCTGGACGGGTCTAGCAAAACCTCAGGAGTTAACTTCTTTCACTCTAGTTGCGTGTCACTAGGGATAATCCACCTTCACCGGGCAGACAATAAGGGGTCTGAAAAAGTCTGTGGAAGGTTGTCATGCGCCGAAAAAATGTTCTTGTCCGCTCCCTCATCGCCCTTGCAGCAGCCACGGCCCTGCCCAGCACGGCTGCCGCTGCAGAGCTTCCCGCACTCCCCCAGCACCCCGACGTCCAGAAGGACATTCAACGACTAGAACAGGACGCCTACGATGCTCTTCCCAAGGAGCTTCAGAGCAGCCCAGTCTTTGCAGGCTCCTCGCGGCCGGCTGGGAAGCCCGCGCCGACCGGCAAACAGCAGTCGCAGTCGGTTGCTGATTCCACCTGTTCCAACTGCGTGGCCATCACCTATGACGATGGGCCTGGTGAATTGACTGCTCAGCTCCTCGATACCCTGAAGGCCAAGGACGCCCACGCCAGCTTCATGGTTTTAGCCCCCAGCGCCTCCACGCACCCGGAGCTGCTGCGCCGCATGAAGGCTGAGGGCCACACCGTGGGAAACCACACCGCAACCCACCGTGAGCTCAACAAGCTCTCCCCCAGCGACGTGGACGGCGAAATCAAGGCTGGGGCTGCCGCCATCAAGGCAGCAACGGGTGAGAACCCTCGCTGGATGCGTCCCCCGTACGGCGCCACCAACGGCACTGTAGAGGCCGCTGCGAAAGCTAACGGCCAAGCACAAGCCCTGTGGTCCGTTGACACCGTGGATTGGAAGGACCGCAATTCTGAGCACGTCTGCGAGGCCGCAGTCAACGGGGCGCAGCCCGGCTCCATCGTCCTCATGCACGATATCCACGCCACAACCATAGGCGCCGCAGACTGCGTCATCGACGGGCTGCGCGCAAAGGGCCTCGAGCCAGTCAGCCTCGACCGCCTCATCCCCAATCCCCAGGCGGGAAGGCAGTACCTCACTCGCTAGTGCACAGCGGCCGGTTCTGGAACCAGACTAAAGGCACCATTTGGAGACCTCCGACCTGAAAACCCCAGGTGATTGGATACGAGAATCTGCATATGGTGCCTTTAGGGTTAAGGGACAAACGCGAAAGGCACCCCGCGTTTCCGCCGGGCGCCTTCCACTTATGCTGTGGAGCATAGGAGAATCGAACTCCTGACCTTCTGCTTGCAAAGCAGATGCTCTACCAATTGAGCTAATGCCCCATTGTTCCGTGGTGGGCCTAGCTGGAATCGAACCAGCGACCTCATCGTTATCAGCGATGCGCTCTAACCGACTGAGCTATAGGCCCTTGACCGGAACGAATAGTTACTCTACATAGGACCGGCGATCTATTACAAATCGCCTGGTCATATGTAGTTTTCGCGGTGATGTTCGCTAGTTAATCGGTTCGTCTTGCAACCGAATCTTGAATCCGCCGAAGACATCCACGATGGCGTTGTAGATCACCGCCATAATGGGCGCCAAGATGGTCATCAGCACAGCAATAATGGCACCAAACAGTGCGGCCGCAGAGACGACCAACCCGAAGGAGACCTCAAAGCCACCGCCGACACCGCCGACGAGGCTATTGAAAGAATCCCAGATGCCTGCCTGGTCAAGGCCAACGTACAACAAGCACACGGCGATGAGCCAGGCCACGAGGCCGACGAGGGACATGGCCAAGCCAACGCGGAACGCCGACATGGGCGAAATCCGGGCTAGGTGAAGCTCTCGTCCAATCATGGGTTACTCCTCGTCCTTATCGGCATCCTTGCTTTCAGCTTCGTCCTGCTGGGAGTCTTCGCCAGACTTGAGGTGCTCAGGCTTGACGTCCTCCACGGACTTCTCACCCTTGGCTACTGCCTGGGCGTCTTCCTCACCATCGTCCTCAACGTTGCGGTCGATGGCCAGCAGCTCAACGTCATCAGCCAGGTTAACCAGGCGAACGCCCATGGTGGCACGGGAGCTCGGGCGAATCTGGTTGACCTCGGTGCGGACAACGCCACCGGCAGAGGTAATGGCGAAGATCTCGTCGTCTTCGTCAACAGAGATTGCCGCAATGAGCTTGCCACGCTTCGGGGTGTACTTGAAGGTCATCACGCCGAGGCCACCGCGGCCCTGCGGGGTGTACTCCTCGATGGCCGTTCGCTTGCCGTAGCCGCCGGAGGTGGCAACCAGGAGGAACTGGCCGTCGTTGACAACAGACATGGACAGCAGCTGGTCATCGCCGCGGAAGCGCATGCCCTTCACGCCGGCGGTAGCGCGGCCCATCGGGCGGAGCTGGTCGTCGTCGGCAGTAAAGCGGATGGCCTGACCCTGCTCAGAGGTGAGCAGGATGTCATCGCCTTCATTAACCAGCTGGGCGCCGATCAACGCATCGCCCTCGTTGAGGTTGATGGCGATGAGCCCAGCGGAACGCGCGGACTCGTAGTCGGTGAGGCGGGACTTCTTCACGCGGCCCTGCTGGGTAGCAAGGACGAGGTAAGGAGCGTCCTCGTAAGACTGGATCTGGATGACCTGGGCGATCTTCTCCTCCGGCTGGAACTCCAGCAGGTTGGCCACGTGCTGGCCGCGGGCGGTACGGCCTGCCTCTGGGAGCTCGTAAGCCTTGAGGCGGTAGACACGCCCGAAGTTGGTGAAGAACAGGATCCAGTCATGCGTGGAGCAGACGAAGAAGTTCTTGACAATATCGTCCTGCTTGAGCTCCGCACCGCGCACGCCCTTGCCACCGCGCTTCTGTGCCTTGTAGGCATCCACCTTGGTGCGCTTGGCGTAACCGGTAGCGGTGATGGTGACAACGACGTTCTCGCGGGCGATGAGGTCCTCGTCGCTGACGTCGCCGGATGCGGCAACAATTTGGGTGCGGCGCTCATCGCCGTACTTTTCGACGATCTCTTCCAGCTCATCGTGGACGATCTGACGCTGGCGTTCCTCGCGAGCCAGGATGTCCTTGAGGTCCGCGATGATCTCCTCGATCTCCGCCAACTCATCAACAATCTTCTGACGCTCCAAGGCAGCCAGGCGGCGCAGACGCATGGCCAGGATGGCATCGGCCTGGATCTCGTCGACGCCGAGAAGCTGCATCAGGCCCTCGCGTGCTTCCTCCACCGTCGGGGAACGGCGAATAAGCGCGATGACCTCATCGAGCATGTCGAGTGCCTTAACCAGACCGCGCAAAATGTGAGCACGCTTCTCCGCCTCATCCAGGCGGAACTGGGTACGGCGGACGATGACCTCGATCTGGTGAGCGACGTAGTAGCTCAGCATCTGATCCAGGCGCAGGGTGCGCGGCACGCCATCGACGATGGAGAGCATGTTGGCGCCGAAGGAGGTCTGCAGCTGGGAGTGCTTGTACAGGTTGTTGAGAACAACGCGGGCTACGGCGTCACGCTTCAGGGTGACCACGATGCGCATGCCCACACGGTCAGAGGATTCATCCTCAATCTTGGCGATTCCGGCGATCTTGCCGTTAACCACAGACTCCGCGATATTGGAGATCATGTTGTCCGGGTTGACCTGGTATGGCAGCTCAGTGATAACGATGGTCTGGCGGTTGCCCACCTCCTCAATGGAGGTCACGCCGCGCATGCGGATGGATCCACGGCCGGTGGTATAGGCATCCTTGATGCCCTGATCACCGACAATGAGGCCCGCAGTCGGGAAATCTGGGCCCTTGACGCGTTCCATGCAGGCGGCCAAGGCTTCTTCCTCAGAAGCATTCGGGTTATCGAGCAACCAGTAAATGGCTTCCGCCAACTCGTTGAGGTTGTGCGGCGGGATATTGGTGGCCATACCGACGGCGATACCGCCGGAGCCGTTCATCAGCAGGTTCGGAACGCGGGAGGGCAGGATAGTCGGTTCCTGCGTCTTGCCGTCATAGTTCGGTGCGAAGTCGACGGTGTTTTCGCGGATATCGCGCACCATCTCCATGGCCAGGGGCGTCATACGGCACTCGGTATAACGCATAGCTGCCGGGCCGTCATTACCGCGGGAGCCGAAGTTACCTTGGCCGTCGACCAGCGGATAACGCATGTTCCACGGCTGGGCCAAGCGCACGAGGGTGTCATAAATAGCGGAGTCACCGTGCGGGTGGAACTGACCCATCGTGTCCGAGACCGGGCGGGCAGACTTTACATAGCCGCGATCCGGGCGGTAGCCGGAGTCATACATGGCATAGAGAATGCGGCGGTGAACCGGCTTGAGACCGTCACGAACCTCCGGAAGGGCACGACCGACAATGACGGACATGGCGTAGTCGATATAACTCGACTCCATCTCCTCATTGATGTCAATTGGTTGAATGCGATCGAAAAGATCACCGTTGTTATCACTCATAACGCCCTATCCTACCGTTTAAGGCCATATAAAGCCGTTTGTGGCACAGCGGTGGTATCGCAGTGATACCATTCGCGCTATGGCTATGACACTGCGCCTGACCCCGGAACAAGACCACGCGCTGACTTTGTTGGCTTCCGCGCAAGGCACTTCCAAACATGAGGCGGTGGTGCGCGCCGTCGTTACGGCGGCCGCACGAACCCTCACTGATGCTGCCGTGCAGGACACCGCGCGCCGGCTACTGCCTGGTCGGGCGGAATTAGAAGCGGAAATCCGCCAAGCCCGAGGCACACGTCAGTGAGTGTCGAACAGCTGCTCCTTGTCGCGCGTGAGTTCTCGCAGACCTATCGGGTACGGATTAGTGACTTCGCCGCCCTGACCGCCGCGGCCGCCGCCAGCACGGCCACCATTGAGGGAATCTCCGTCCATGGCAGCCGTGTTGCGGCGGCTGAATCACTGGAAACGGTCTTGCGCGCTGTGCCCGCACTGAGCGGAAAGAATGAAGAATTCGCGCGATTGTGCGCGAAGGTCTATCTTTCTGTTGCAGAAGTTATGTAAGTTAAACATGATAAAGAAGTCTCTATTCCCTTGTAGAAAGGAATCCCCCTATGCCCTCGAAGTCGTTGAAGAAGCTCCTCGCCGCTGGTGTTGTGGCCACCACCCTCGCTACTGCCGCAACGCCAGCTGCGAGCGCTAAGACTGCCGACAATGACTGGCAGAACAACAAGAACCCCAACTTCCAGCAGGGCGAAGCCGGCTCCTCCCTCACCGGTTCCACGCCGATCGACATGACGCTCATCATCGGCGGCAGTATCGCCGCCGCAGCAGCACTACTCAAGTTGGTAGTGGATAATGTCCCGGCACTGCGCGCCCAGGTGGACGAGTTCGCCGCCCAGATCGGAATGGCAGGCTCCTCCGGTTCTTCTGAGAACAACCGCCTTTACGAAGGTGGCCTCGACTTTGACCTCGAGCGCTTGGCCCGCACCAATGGTTTCCCGGAGATTGCTGACCAGCTCGCCGCGCTCAAGGCAGGCTCCAGCGCACCAGCACAGTAAGCTCGCCTGTATGACAAACCTCACCCAGCTTCTCCAATCCCCTACACGAAACGCCGTAGTGGCAGACCTGGCCACGGCAGCAGATGACACCGTCTCCTCACTCTCCGGCATCTCCGGAATGGCTTTCAAAGGCGCCCTAGCCGCCGCCAAGAAGGCAGATTCTAAGGTCCTATCCAAGGGAATCAATCAGATGCTCCCGGAGCTGCTCAACAGCCTGGATTCCTACTGGAAGGAATTCGAAGGCTCTGAGCAGTCTGACTTCGGCACCTACCTGGACGGGCGCAGCGCTAAAATTACGGACGCCATTATGGCGTCCGCGGACAAAGCCGCTGAAGACGTTAAAGCGCCTGGCATCGCCCGCACCTACAAGTCCCTGCGCGGCAAGGCCTCCTCTATCTTGGAGCCCAACGTGGCGATCATCGGCCGTGTTCTGCAGCGCCATATGAGCACTGTCTAAGAGCGCGCGCTTGACGACGAAAAAAGACCAGCACCTCTACTAAGGCGCTGGTCTTTTGCGGGTTTTATCTAACGCTTAGACGTCGAGGAAACGCACATCCTTCGCGCGGCGGGTAATGAAGGAGCGGCGAGCCGAAACGTCATCACCCATCAGGATGGAGAAGAGCTCGTCGGCGCGCTGCGCATCCTCCAGATCCACGCGACGGAGCACGCGGGTGGTCGGATCCAGGGTGGTCTCCCACAGCTCGGCGGCGTTCATCTCACCCAGACCCTTGTAGCGCTGGATACCGTCATCCTTGTTGATCTTGCGGCCCTCTTCCAGGCCCTCGGCGAGCTGCTCGTCACGCTCGGCGTCGGAGAAGGCGTAGCCCGGCTGGCCCTTCGCCCACTTCAACTTGTACAGCGGCGGATTAGCCAGGAAGACGTGGCCATCCTCCACCAGCTGCGGCATGAAACGGAAGAGCAGGGTCAACAGAAGCGTGGCGATGTGCTGACCATCCACGTCGGCGTCGGCCATGAGCACGATCTTGTCGTAGCGCAGCTTGGAAATATCGAACTCTTCGTGGATACCGGTGCCCAGGGCGGTAATGATGGCCTGGACCTCAGCGTTCTTTAAAACCTTGTCCATGCGGGCCTTTTCCACGTTGAGGATCTTACCGCGCAGCGGCAGAATGGCCTGGAACATGGAATCGCGGCCACCCTTGGCGGAACCGCCTGCGGAGTCACCCTCCACGATATAAAGCTCGGTGCGCTTCGAGTCCTTGGAGCGGCAATCCGCTAGCTTGCCCGGCAAACCGCCGAGGTCACCGGCAGACTTCCGGCGCACGAGCTCACGAGCCTTGCGTGCGGCCACACGGGCGTGCGCGGAGGACACGGCCTTATTAATGATGACCTTTGCCTCAGCCGGGTTGGCATCGAACCAATCGTTGAGGTGCTCGTTAACGGAGCGCTGGACAAATCCTCGAATCTCCGAGTTACCCAGCTTCGTCTTGGTCTGACCCTCAAACTGTGGGTCCGCTACCTTGACGGAAATGACGGCGGCAAGGCCCTCGCGGCAGTCTTCGCCGGAAAGGTTGCCATCCTTTTCCTTGAGGAGCTTGTGCTCCTTGGCGTAGCGGTTCATCAGGGAGGTCAGCGCCGCGCGGAAGCCTTCCTCGTGCGTGCCGCCTTCGTGAGTGTTGATGGTGTTGGCGAAGGTGTGAACGGACTGCTTGTAGCCCTGGTTCCACTGCAGCGCGATTTCCACCTCATGGTCCTCACCCTTAACGTCGAAGGCAACGATGGTGGGGTGGATGGCGGTCTTGTTCTTGTTGAGGTGCTCAACATAGTCCTGCAGACCGTTTGGGTAGTGGTAGGTGACTTCCTTCTTCTTTTTCTTGGACGCCTGGTCTTCGTCACCGTCGGCAGCCTCAGTGGACTCCCCCTTCTCATCGAGGCTGCTCAGGCTCACTGGGGCATCGCCAGCCTCGGCGATCTCCTCCAGTTCAGCCTGCTCCTTAGAGATGGTGCGCTCATCACGCAGCACAATGGTCAGGCCCTTGTTCAGGAAGGCCATCTCCTGCAGGCGGCGAGCAATCGTGTCGTAGTTGAACTCGACAGTCTCGAAGATTTCCGGGTCCGGCCAAAAGCGGACGGTGGTGCCGGTACCGCGAGCATTATCGCCTTCGACAAGCTCATCGGGGATGGCATTGTTGAAGTTCTGGTACCAGTGCTTACCATCGCGCTTGATGTCCGCCTCCACGCGGGTGGACAAAGCGTTGACCACGGAGATACCCACGCCGTGCAGACCACCGGACACGGCATAAGATTCAGAGTCGAACTTACCGCCAGCGTGCAGCTGGGTCATAACCACCTGGACGGTGGGAACGCCAGAGGCGTGCATCTCCACCGGGATACCACGGCCGTTATCGATGACCTCGACGCCGCCATCCTCACGGAGGGTGACGATGACCTTGTCGGCGTAACCTGCCATCGCCTCATCGACGGAGTTGTCAACGATCTCCCAGATCAGGTGGTGCAGGCCACGGGCACCGGTGGAGCCGATGTACATACCGGGGCGCTTACGGACGGCCTCGAGGCCCTCCAGAATTGTGATTGACCCCGCATCATATGCGTGTTGTTCAGCCACGGATTCGTGTTCTCCTTTTGGCTAGAGCTAAATCTAAGACTCTAGCCATTCTACACTGTGTCCCCCCACGCAAGGGCACTGCACGCCCGTGAGAGCCCCAAATTTGCGTGAATTTCGCGGTCGCCGGAAATCAGCCGTATGTGTCTTGCGAACCTTGCGGCTTGACCCATTGGCGGCCCTCATAGTTGCGGTGCTGCTTAGGGCCCTGAATGTGCAGCTTAACCACCACGTCTGGGCCGAGGCGATCAGCAATCTTTTGCAAGATGGGGCGCTGCAGGTAGCGCAACTCGGTAGCCCAGCTGGAGGAATCACACGCCACGTAGACAACCTGCTCCTTGATGTTGAACGGTTGCGTGTGCGCGGCGATGCGCTCGCCGACGAGGTTTTCCCAATTGCCCATGACCCAGCCATGGGCCAATTCGTGTTCCCAGCCGCGCTTGCCAATCTCTCGTTGAATCTGCGCGCCGAGGCTAGGGATCTCGAGGCTCCGTCGCCTGCGACGGCCATCGGGACCGCTCGGCCGACCACGCTGATAGGGCTTTGGCTGCTTCTCTGAAGATTTCTCGGCCAAGTTCATCTTGGGAGCCGGCTTGTTGAGCTTCGGCGGATTCTTGGAATTACTCCGTGTGCGCTCGAAGAGCGCCTTGACCGGATCGAAGTCTTGCTCAGTCATCCTCGTCACCGCCCGCCGTATACGGAGCGATCTCGGAGATTCGGCCCTCGTCGGTATCGCGCACTGTGACCGTAAAACGTTCGATGGGCTGCAGGTTGCCTGGCAAATCCTCATCCACAGCTGCAGTAATAAGCACCTGTTCCGCACCCGCGGCGAGGTGAACGAGCTTTTCGCGCCTTTTCGCATCGAGCTCGGCGAAGACATCATCAAGGACGAGAATCGGATCAGTGCCGTCTTGGCGCAGCAGGTTGAACTCCGCCAACCGCAGGGAGATGGCATAGGACCAGGTCTCGCCGTGGCTGGCAAAGCCCTTGGCGGGGCTCATGCCAAGGTTGAGCACCAGATCGTCGCGGTGCGGGCCAACGAGCGAGATGCCGCGTTCGATCTCTCGTTGGCGCTTCGTAGCAAGCTCGGTGAGCATCATGGCTTCGATGACCTCGCGATCAGTGATGTCCACGGTGGACTTGTAGTCAATAGCGGCCGGTCGCGACTCCGGGGCGAGCCCGGCATAGGCGGCGGGAATGTGCTCGCGGAGTTCGTCGACAAGCGCAAGGCGTGCCTGAATCACCTGCGCACCGAGGGAAGACAGCTGCGTATCCCACACGTCGAGGGTGGCCAGCGCCGAGGCACCGTCACTGTCGCTGTAGCCCCGGCGCAAGCTTGGCGACGCCGATTTCAACAACGCATTGCGCTGCTTGAGCACCTTGTCATAATCGGCCTTCACACCAGCCAAACGCGGCGTACGGGAGGCAATGATGTCATCCAGATACTGGCGGCGCGCTGCCGGTTCGCCGCGCACGAGGGACAAATCCTCTGGGGAAAACAATACGGTTTTCACCACGCCAAGGAGCTCACGCGGGGATTTCAGGCGCGTGCGGTTGATCTGCGCCTGGTTGGCCGCGTGAGGTTTAATCAGTAGGTGCGCAGTGAGCTCTCTGCCCTGGTTCACCGCCGTGGCGGAGATACGAGCATTGTGTGCGCCCTGGCGCACGAGGGGGGCATCGTGGGCCACACGGTGTGAAGATAGATGCGCGGTATACCCGATGGCCTCGACGATATTGGTCTTGCCGAAACCGTTGCGGCCGACAAACAAGGTAATTCCCGGTTTCAGCCTGAGGGTGAGCTCGGGCCAGGAGCGGAAGTCCCTGACATCGAGATCGCGAATATACATATAGCCTAGCCTGGCAAGCGCACTGGCATCAAGAGGTAGGTGAAATCAGTCTCCGGGGTGGGGAAAGAGCCGTCTTCGTTGGCTGCCGGCAGCTCTTCCGGTTCCGGAATCATGATTGCCGGGCGCGAAGGTTCGGTGAAGCCGAAGACCACGCGGTCCGTGTGAACCACAGCCAAACCATCCTTGAGGTAGGACGGGTTGAAGGCAATAACAAAATCCTCACGGCCGTTGAAGGCGCACGGCAAGGTCTCGCTTGCGCGACCAGAGTCCGCACCGGCCGCCAAGGTCACCTCACCTTCGTTGAACTCCATGCGGATCTGAGCGTTGCGATCCGTCAACAGCGAGACGCGGCGAATCGCTTCCTGGAGCGGAGCAACCTCAATGCTGGCCATGGCGCTGTGGGTCTTGGGCAGCAGTGGTGCCACGTTGGGGAAATCCGCGTCCAACATGCGGGTCGTGGTCTCGCGGTTATCCGCATGCAGGCCAAAAAGGCCTTCCGCAGCGATATTTTCACCAGTGCCCACGGCAATTTCTACCGGGATGTTGAGGTGCGTGTCCAAGGAGCGGCCAGTCTCCTGCAGCGTCTTGGCCGGAACAAGAAGCTTGGCCTGGACATCAGGAGATACCGGTTCCCACTCGAAGGTGCGCATGGCCAAGCGGAAACGGTCCGTAGCCGTCATTTCCACGTGGGAACCATTGATGTCGATGTGCACACCGGTGAGCATCGGCAGGGTGTCATCCTTGCCGGCAGCCGCAACGACCTGGCTAATAGCTTCCACGAAGAGCTGCGGGTTAATGGTGCCGGTGACCTCCGGCAGGACAGGGAGCTGAGGGTAATCATCCAGCGGGATGAGCGGAAGCTCGAAACGCGAGGAACCACAGATCAACAAAACCTTGTTGTCTTCCTGCGTCATCTCGATTTCCTTGTTGGGCAAGGAAGCAACGATGTCAGAGAGCAATTTACCGGCCACGGCGATGCGTCCCGGCTCATCCACCATGCCGGCGATACGCACGCGGGTGGAAACTTCGTAATCGAAGCCGGTGAATTCCAAACCATTGTCATCCGCGGTGATCAGCATGGCGCGCAGTACCGGCTGGGTGACCTTCGAGGGAAGGCTGCGCGCGACCCACGCTACGGCGTTGGCGAGGTCATCTTTGGCAACGCGAAATGACACGGACTGCTCCATGGTGGTGAGACGCTCCTCTAGTTGCGGATGGAAGATTCTTGCAAGCTCACTCCAACTTACAGGATCAGCGCCGAAGCACAGGATTTTGTCATTTACCTTCTGTGCTCTCGATGAGGGCGTGCGGTCAGGCCGGGCGCCAACGAATCACACACATCCTTTTTCTTCTTAGTTAGGGAGAAAACAAAATAGGAGTAGTAATAAGCGCTGTGGGATCTGTGGACAACCCAGCAAAAGCCAAGCTCTGAGCCGCGAATCGATCTGTGAGTCAGGGTGTGGGATCACTGTGATCAAATGACAAGAAATGTGAGTAACTGCGCCGGGGTCAAAGTTATCCACAATCCATCCCCAGATCTATCCCTGCTGATCACAGGGTTAACCACAAGGGCAATGTGCCCTCTGATCTGCTGTGGAAGGAGAAAACGTGATCAAGATCTATGAATTACAAGCGTGAAATTACACAGCTGTGAATAACGGTGTGGATAACTTTTTAGCGGATCGCAAAGACGCCCCTTCCCGAGCTCACACCCTGTGCGGAGGTGAGATAGGAGGGGCGTCGCCAAGCGTTGCGTGGTGCTAACGCTGGTTGTGGTTCTTTACGCGCTGGGTCAGCGCCTGGATCTCGTCGTAGGTATTCCGGTTCTCAGTCATCTCCTTACGGATCTTGCGGTCCGCATAGATGACGGTGGTGTGGTCCTTGCCGCCGAACTGGTCACCAATCTTTGGCAGGGAGAGCTCGGTGAGCTCGCGACACAGATACATCGCCAGCTGGCGGGCATGAGCCACGGCGCGTTTCTTACCAGAACCGCGCAAGGTATCCACGTCGATGTTGAAGTAATCTGCCGTGACCTCGATGATGGCTGCCGCGGTGATTTGGCGATCTGCAGAATCCGGGGCCAGATCGTGCAGAGCAATCTCCGCCATCTCCAAACTGATCGGCTCATTGACCAGAGAGGAATAGGCAGAAACGCGGATGAGCGCACCTTCTAGCTCGCGGATCGAAGATTCAAAGCGAGAGGCGATGAGCTCGAGAACCGAGCGATCGACGTCTGTGCCGTCCGCGGAGGCCTTCTTCATGAGGATAGCGATGCGTGTCTCTAGATCTGGCGGCTGAATATCCGTAATCAATCCGCCCTCGAAGCGCGTGCGGAGGCGATCTTCCAGTGTGGTCAGCTGCTTCGGTGGACGGTCGGAGGACAAAATGATTTGTTTGTTGGCCTGGTGCAGCGCATTGAAGGTGTGGAAGAACTCCTCCTGCGTGGACTCTTTGCCTTCTAGGAACTGGATGTCATCGACCATGAGGATGTCCAGGTTGCGGTAGCGGCGCTTGAAGGATTCCTGGCGGTCATCACGTAGGGAGTTGATGTAGTCGTTGGTGAATTCCTCCGAGGACACGTACTTCACGCGCAGTCCCGGGTGCAGGACCTGGGCGTAGTTGCCGGCCGCGTGTAACAGGTGCGTTTTGCCGAGGCCGGAACCGCCCCAAATAAAGAGTGGGTTATAGGCGCGCGCGGGGTTCTCCGCGACGGCTACGGCGGCGCCGTTAGCAAAGCGGTTGGAGGAACCGATGACGAAGTTCTCAAAGGTGTGCTTCGGATTGAGAGACTTTTCTCGGTTCGGGTTGTGCGCTGGCTCCTCCCGCGGGATCCGTGCCCCGGCTGCTTCGGGGTAGCCACTGGGTGCGGTGCTTTGTTGCTCGCTGTAGTGTTGCGCCAATTCATCGAGGCTGGCTGGGGAATGCGCAGTCTCCCATGAGCGCGGCTGATGGTGGCTTGGTGTTTCTGGCTGGGAGGTTGGAGCGGGCGGCGTGGGCTGCTGGAAAGCCTGAGCCTGGTGCCCCATGCCATGGTCGGGAGCCTCGGTTTGGATAGGGCGTTGAGGTGCGGGTGTTGGGGACTCTTCCTGTGGTGCCGGCTGCGGGGGTGCCGCAATGGTCACGGCCAAAGAACAGGGGCGACCCATGTGCTGCGATAGAGCGCGGGTGATGTATTCCCCTAGTTCAGTTTCGATGACAGTTTTGGCGTTCTCGTGTGGCGCGGCGATCAACGCGTAGCCATCACCGATCATGATGGGCTCGACGAGTTGGAGGTTGAGGCGCTGGCTATGGGAGAAGTTGGGGACATCCGAGTTCGGTTGCTCGGACTGAGCCAGCAAATCACTGACCACAGCTTTCCAGCTGGCCCGGAGGGCTGCTTGCGGATCGGACACAACGCCTACCTTCTGTGTAGTTAGAGTTCACGCGGTGCTGCCGAAGAGGCGGCTACACCTATTTGATTCTGGGAAGAAGTGGCCTTGAGAACCAAATATTTACTGCGTGACTCTGGGTGAGAATCGGGGATGGACGGATGGATAAGAAAGAGATACGGAACGAGAAATCACAAGAAATTTGTGATTTCCACCGGAGATTCCACACGATGTTTTAGCGCGTAACCTCGGTTTCCACAAAGTTATCCACAGGTGTGGATAGGTGGTTTATCCACAGCCTATCTTATGGCTGTGGATAACTATGAATTGGCTCCTTAATGCAGTTGACCTGCGTAAACAGCAAAAGTCTCAAGTTGTGATTGAGAGTTATCCACATCCTGTGGGTGACTGTGGAATTAGATTCCTCAGTTGTACCGCGTTATAGGGGCGCTGTCTAACGCGCTTTTATGCGCGCTTGACACGGTGGAGCCCAGCACGATGGGTGGACAGCAGGAGGGGGCGCTTGCCGCGCAGCATGTGGGCGAAAAGTGGTGTTCTAGCTGCGGATAAAAACATCTTTGTAATTTCGGGGACACCCAGTGTGTCGATTTGTTTCGCGCACTATCTGTCACGTAACCTGTGATGGTCTATCGCAACAGTGCATGGTGCACATGTTGCATGTGGGAATGCCTCGCCACGCCTTACGGCGCTTAAAGTGCGAAGCCTCATCCCCACGTACACCATTCATCAGTGGATGTTTAAGCCCACCGCCATCAGTGGCGCGAAGCTGTGCCATCCACCAACAACTTCAAGGAGTTAATCGTGGCAAAGGGTAAGCGTACCTTCCAGCCGAACAACCGTCGTCGTGCTCGCAAGCACGGCTTCCGTACCCGCATGAGCACCCGCGCAGGCCGCGCTATCGTCGCCGCTCGTCGCAAGAAGGGGCGCGCTAAGCTCACCGCTTAATTCATGCTTCCAGCCCAGCACAAGCTCACATCCCCGAGGCAATTTCGGAGGACCATCAAGGGCGGGCGCCGGGCGGGCACGCGCACTGTCGTCGTGCATTTGCGCTTTAACAACGGTGAAGACGACATCGCGGCCACTGGGCCGCGGTTCGGCCTCATCGTGTCGAAGGCCGTCGGGAATGCCGTGGTTCGCCACCGCACCTCCCGGCGGCTTCGTCATGTGTGCATGTCCCTCATGCGCGATGGTGTCAATGGGACAATGCTGCCCGCCAACGTTGACATCGTTATCCGCGCCTTGCCCGCCAGCGGTGGTGCCACCAGTGAGCGCCTTGAGCGTGATATCCGCAAAGCGCTAAGCACATGGGATATCTGAACTCCCAAGGTGAGGAGATTCCCGAAGCCCGCGGCTTCGGGAGAGTCCTAGTTCACGGGGTGCGCTTCTACCAAAAGCACTTGTCAGGCCTTAAGATGGTCTCTACCTGTCGTTTTGAACCGACGTGCAGTGCCTATGCCCTCGAAGCCATTTCCATCCATGGAGCCTTCAAGGGGACGGGCATGGCGCTTGCCAGGTTATGCAAGTGCGGTCCCTGGCACCCGGGCGGGTTTGATCCGGTACCGACCAAACAACAACTGAGGTAAACAACTCTCGTGCTTAATTTCATCTATTGGCCAATTTCAGCCGTCTTGTGGTTCTGGCATTGGCTCTTGAGCTTCGTTCTTGATTCCGCATGGGGCGGAACCTGGATCATTGCCATCGTTCTTCTGACGTGGACGCTCAAGGCCATCATGGTCAAGCCGACCATCACGCAGCTGCGCTCCTCCCGCAAGATGCAGGAGATCCAGCCGCAAATCCAGGAACTGCGCACCAAGTACGCCAATGACCAGACCAAGGCGGCGCAGGAGATGCAGCGCATCTACAAGGAATCTGGCGTGCGCCCGGTCGCGGGCTGCCTGCCCATGTTCGCGCAGATCCCGATGTTCATTGGTCTGTTCCACGTGCTGCGCTCCTTCGACCGCACTGTTGCCGTCGCCGGTGGCATTGGCCACCCGGCGGGTGAAGCAATGTCGGAGGAGATGAACGCCTCCATTGCGAACTACATTTTCGAGCCCGAGCTGGTGAAGCAGTTTGTGGACGCGAAGATCTTTGGTGTTCCGCTGGTGGCCAACCTGCGCCTCAACTCGGGGCTGGAAATTGTTAAGGAAACCACCACCGCCCAGGCGGCCGTCATCATCGTGCCGCTCATCGCCATCATTGCGACGCTGACGCACTTCAACGCTCGCATGACGTTGAACCGCCAGGAGGCTCGCCGCGCCGCCGGCAAGACTGCTACCCCACAGGGTCAGAATGCGGAGATGATGCAGCAGCAGATGGCCATGATGAACAAGATGATGCTGTGGTTTATGCCGGCAATGCTGGTCTTCTCCGGTTTCATCTGGCCCATCGGCCTTCTCTTCTACATGCTGGCTAACACCGTGTGGACCTTCTTCCAGACCCGCATCGTCTACGCCAAGATGGACCGCGAGGAAGAAGAGGAGGCAGCCGCTAAGGCTGAGCTCAAGCGCACCTCTGCTCCGAAGCCGGGCGCACGCAAGAAGGACAATCGCTCCAAGAAGCAGCGCCGCAAGAACAATAACTAGAACTTAACCCAGGAGTTTTCACAGTGACTGAATCTGTGTCCGACACTGTGCCACTGGACCCGTCTGACGTATTCGGATCGCGTCTGCCGCTCGCGCAGAAATACCACGATTCGCTCGCTACGGACGGGTCCACTCGTGGTTTTATAGGCCCCCGCGAAGTCCCGCGCCTGTGGGAGCGCCATCTCATCAACTGCGCCGTGGTCGCCGAAGTCATGCCGCAGGGCGCCACGCTTATCGACGTCGGCAGTGGCGCCGGCCTGCCCGGCATCCCGCTCGCTATCGCGCGCCCTGATCTGAAGATCACCCTCATCGAGCCTTTGCTCAAGCGCTTCACCTACCTCAACGAGGTCGTCGACCTACTGGGGCTGGATAACGTCACCGTCATTCGCGGTCGCGCCGAGGAAGGCCCGGTGAAGAAGGCAGTCAAGGGTGCCGACATCGTGACCTCCCGCGCGGTGGCCCCACTGGGAAAGCTGGCCAAGTGGTCCCTGCCGCTGGTGCGCAAAGGCGGCGAGATGATCGCTCTCAAGGGCTCTTCGGTGCACGAGGAGCTGGAACGCGATGCTGCTGATATCAAGCGCGCCGGCGGCGGAAAAGCCGAGGTCATGACCATCCACGGCACCACGATTATCCGTGTCCCGCGCGTGAACTAAAGTAGACGGCATGACTCATCCTCGTCTTATCACCATCGCGAACCAGAAGGGTGGCGTGGGTAAAACCACCTCCGCCGTCAACCTTGCCGCCGCGCTCGCTGAGGCCGGCAAGAAGGTCCTGGTGATCGACTTGGACCCGCAGGGCAACGCCTCCACCGCAGTAGGAGCGGAGCACACCTCCGGCACTAAATCCAGCTATGAGGTCCTTTTGGGGGACTGCAGCGCGCAGGATGCGATGCAGCACTCCCCCGATGATGAGAACCTCTACTGCATCCCAGCCACCATCGACCTCGCCGGTGCAGAGATCGAAATGGTTTCGCTGGTTCGCCGCGAGTTCCGCCTCTATGACGCTCTGCACAATGGCTTCCTTGAGGAGCACGGCTTTGAGTACGTCTTTATCGACTGCCCGCCTTCCCTAGGCCTGCTCACCATCAATGCGATGACGTGTGCAGAAGAAGTTATTATTCCCATCCAGTGTGAGTACTACGCCTTGGAGGGTGTGGGCCAGCTGCTGGGCAATATTTCCATGATTCGGGAGCACCTCAACGAGGACCTTCACATTTCCGGTGTGCTGCTGACCATGTTCGATGCCCGCACCAAGCTGGCCGAACAGGTGGCCAATGAGGTGCGTGAGCAATTCGGCGCCGTCGTTTTGGGCAACGTTATCCCGCGCTCCGTTCGCGTTTCGGAGGCGCCGGGCTATGGTAAGACAGTTATCGCTTATGACCCGTCGTCGACAGGCGCCCGCGCCTACTCCGCCGCTGCACGCGAGCTGGACAAGCGTGGAGATTACACGCCGCACCCCACCACGGGTGCCATTGGCGTGAGCCCAGAGATTTTCGCGGAATTGGAAGGATAGGACACCGTGGCAGATAAGAAGGCAGAGCAGAAGCCGGAGCAGCGCCAGGGCGGACTAGGCAAGGGCCTGGCAGCGCTCATTCCGTCCGGCCCGGGTGCGCCCTCCCGTAAGCCGCGCCTGGGGGATTCGGCGGCCGACATTATCCTTGGCGCTTCGACAGGCGGGGCTCACGGATCTGCGCCGAAAAAGGTGCAGGGTGCTCCCACCATCCAGCAGTCCTCTGGCTCGAAGAAGCGGCAGGCCAAGCCCTCGGTGATTGGTGCGACATACCGCGAGATCTCCGTCGGGGACATCATGCCCAACCCGAAGCAGCCGCGTACTGTCTTCGATGAGGGTGAGCTAGCGGAGCTGGTCCACTCCATCAAGGAATTTGGGCTGTTGCAGCCGGTCGTCGTCCGGCCTTCCGAGGAAGGCGGCTTCGAGCTCATCATGGGTGAGCGCCGCTGGCGCGCCTCCTCTAAGGCAGGACTGGCCACCATTCCAGCTATCGTGCGCGATACCAAGGATGATGACCTCCTGCGGGATGCCCTGCTGGAGAACATCCACCGCGTGCAGCTCAACCCGCTAGAAGAGGCGCACGCCTACCAGCAGCTGCTGGAGGAATTTGGTGTAACCCAGAACGAGTTGGCTGATCGCATCGGCCGCTCCCGCCCGCAGGTGACCAACATGATTCGCTTGCTCAAACTGCCGGTCAATGTGCAGAAGCGCGTTGCCGCGGGCACCTTGTCCGGTGGGCATGCCCGTGCGTTGCTGGGCCTGCCGGATCCAGAGGCCATGGAGCTCATTGCCAACCGTATTGTGGCCGAGGGCCTGTCTGTACGCGCCACAGAGGAAGCTGTCACCCTGTACAAGCGGGACGGTAAGCCGGCCGAGCCGACGAAGAAGCCTGCCGCCCCACAGCCGCAGTTCTTCACCGATTCCGCTGAACGTTTGGCAGATCGCTTCGACACCAAGGTCACCGTCACCATGGGCAAGCGCAAGGGCAAGATGGTCGTCGAATTCGGTGATCAGGAAGACTTTGAGCGTATTCTGGCCCTCATTGAGGGCCAGGAAAGCAGCTAGCTGACCATGCTCGTTCAGGCCGTCAAGGAAGGTGTTGCCATCAATCCCTTGGCGGCCCGATCCATCTTCTGGGAGCTCAAGTCCACGGTCGCTGATCCCGCTTTTGAGAAAGAAGCATGGATCAGCGCTACTCTGCTGCGCTGCGGAGAATGTGGTTTCACCGTGGGCGATGAGGCGACTGTCTTCTTCTGTCCGCCCAACCTCGCTCCCGGTGCCGCGAAGCTGCCCACCTCCCCCGTCTCGGAGGACGCCGTGCTGGTGTCCTCGCTTTTCGTGAAATCGCACCGTGCGGCGAAGGGCCTGGAGGCGGTGCTTCTCGATGCCACCATCATGCACCTCACCTCCCGCGAAGCCAGCGCCGTTGAGGCCTTTGGTTACCGCGATGCTCGCGCCGCCGAGAATCTCCTGCGGGATAAGCCCGGCCGTATTGGCCTACTACCGGTGGAAACGCTGGAATCCGCCGGTTTCAGGGTGGAGCGTGATCACCCCATTACCCCGCGCCTGCGACTCGAGCTGCCCCCAGCTTTCGATCTGCTGACGGCTGCCGCTGTGGAGGACCTCCTCGCCCGCGCCCTAGCCTAGATAAAGGATGGTTCCCCTAAGCCCGTTAGGACGAGCGCTCCGCGCGCAGCAGCTCGTCGAAGCGGTAGGTGCCGGTGACGGCGGTGTCATCGTCGAGAAGGTACAGGCGCTTGACGGAGACGACGATGGCCTCGGCGATGTCATCGCGGCGATCCGGGTTGGTCAGAATAGCCACGTCCTTGGGGCTGGTTAGGTAGCCCAGCACGACCTGCACCACCGGCATCTGGGTCAGGCGCAGCAGCGCCCACGTGCGGCCGTGGTTGCGGCAATTACCCAGTTCGGTACGGGCGACGATCTCACGCTGGATGAAGCCGGAGAGCGTTTCCCCGATGAGGGAAGAATTGCCGGACTCCGAACCGAAGTAGAAGGTGGCCACGCCATTGGCCTTCTCTGTGGGGTACTCGTCGCAGGCGAGCGAAATGACCAAGTCAGCGCCAAAGGCATTGGCAATGTCGGCGCGATCATGAATAGAAGGATCATCGGTACGCGGGCGGGAGATGATGGTCTCCATGCCGGCGGCAATCATGCGGCCAGCAACTCGCTCGGCCAAATCCCAGAGGATCTCTTCCTCAGTGATGTCACCAAAGCGGCCCTTGACCGTACGGCCCTTGTTGAAACCGCCCAAGCTGGGATCGATGACAACGCGTTTGCCGGCCAACTGGGGTCCCGCGTTGCGGACGCGTTCACGTTCTTGGATGTTGTGTGCTGAGCCGCCGGTGATGCGTCGACCCAAGAGGTTCAACGCGTCGATGGTTTCCGGGCCACAAATTCCGTCACTGCGCAGTCCAGAGTTTAATTGGTATTCCGCCAGCGCTGCATAGGTGCGGGCACCGAAATTGCCGTCGATGCGCTCCTGGTAGAAGCCGAGCTCCTGGAGCTGTTGCTGCAACTGGGAGACATCATCGCCCACCTGCACGTTGCCAGGCTCATAGGCCAGCACGCGCGCGCCCAAGGTGTAGGAGGCTTGGCGCAGTTCACGCAGGGTGAGCTCATCGATATCGCCGCTGGGCACGATGCCGCGTGATTGCTGGAAGGCCTTAAGTACTTCCGCTAGCTCGCTATCAAAGTGCTTATCGGCTTCGGAGTACTTTTGCTTCTTCCAGTCGGACAACGTCCCCTGGTAATCAGTCATCAGGCCGAGGCGGGCAAGGGTTGCGCGTGCTTCGGCGACCCGAACGCTCTGGTCACCTACACGTAAAACGCGGTTCACACCTACCCCTTTCGTGATCAAGGAGGCGCACTACAGTGCGCCAACAACGAGTTAAAGAATACCAGTTAGAGCTGTTTCTTTACCTGCGCCACGATGTCGGCCTTGGAACGCAGGCCAACGAACTCATCGACCTTCTCGCCGTCCTTGAAAATCAGCACAGATGGGATGGACATGATCTGGAACATGGCGCCCAAAGTGCGTTCTTCATCCACGTTGACCTTTACTACGGAGACGTCCTCACCGAGTTCTTCGGCAACCTCTTCGAGGATTGGGGACAGCTTCTTACACGGACCACACCATTCGGCCCAGAAGTCCACGACGACTGGCTTGGCTGCCTCTACGACGTCAGCGCGGAAGGAATCAGTAGTGACGTTCTTAATGTTGCTCATGTGATTACTAACGGTTCTCGGCGAGGAAATGTTCCGCATCAATGGCCGCGCGGCAGCCGGAGCCCGCAGCGGTGATGGCCTGCTGGTAGTGGTCATCCACCAAGTCACCACAGGCAAAGACACCTGGCAGCGAGGTCTTAGTGGAGGGCTGCTGTACCACCACGTAGCCAGCCTCATCGGTCTCTACCTGGCCGTTGAGGAAGCCGGAGCGCGGGTCGTGGCCAATGGCCACGAACATGGCGGTCAGATCTAGCGCGCTGGTCTCACCGGTCAGCACGTTCTTGACTTCGAGAGCACCGACCTTGCCGTCCTTCTCCAGGACGCGCTCGACGGTGGTGTTGGTCAGCCACTTGATCTTTGGGTTCTCCTTGGCGCGCTCCAGCATGATCTTGGAGGCGCGGAAGTTCTCCGAGCGGTGAATAATGGTGACGGTCTCGGCGAACTTGGTGAGGAAGGTGGCCTCTTCCATGGCGGAATCGCCACCGCCGACGACGGCGATGTTGTGGTCCTTGAAGAAGAAGCCATCGCAGGTGGCACACGCCGACACGCCGCGGCCGGTCAGCTCAGATTCGCCCGGAATACCCAGATAGCGCGGAGCGGCACCGGTAGCGAGGATGACAGCGCGGGCTTCATAAACCTCGTCGCCCACGTGCAGCTTCTTCACCTCGCCTTCGAGCTCGATGGAATCTACAACTTCCATGCGCAGGTCGGCACCGAAGCGGATGGCCTGGGCGCGCATCTCTTCCATGAGCTCAGGGCCCATGATTCCCTTCTGGAAGCCTGGGTAGTTCTCTACCTCGGTGGTGTTCATGAGTTCGCCACCGTATTCAAAGCCCTCGAAGACGATGGGATTGAGTTCGGCGCGTGCTGCGTAGAGCGCTGCGGTATAGCCGGCAGGGCCGGAGCCGACGATGGCGACATCGTGGATAGTCACTAAAAACTCCCTTGAAACGATTCTTTTTAAGTAAGACTCAGATTCTACTCGCCCTCAGTCTATCGCCGCACGCAACACTTGCCGAGCTCGAGCTCGCCGTGACTTCACCGTGCCAGGTGCCACGCCTTGCACCTTAGCCACCGTATCGATGGGATAACCTGCAACGTCGGTGAGGTACAGCGCCTCGCGCTGGTCTTGGCGCAAAGTTTCCATCGCTTGGGCCACCGTGATGCGTTCCGCCAGGTTTTCGCTGGGGTTGTGCGCGAGCGCATAGTTGCGGTCATCCTCAATGATTTCTGCATCGAGGGAGGCGTTTTCCCGGTTGGAGCGATGGTTGAGGAAGTCATAGCCGGAGTTCATCACCAGCCGGTGCAGCCACGTGCTCAGGGTGGCATCGTGCCGGTAGGAGGCCATGTTGCAGCTGGCCTTGAGCAGGGCCTCCTGCACAATGTCCTGCGCATCATCATCGTTGCGTGTATAGCGTCGCGCCATGGCGGTCAGGCGCGCGCGGTGCTTTTCGACGATTGCCGAAAAGGCCTTGGTATCTCCACCAATGAAGGCGTCGACGAGTTCACGATCGGTCGGCTGTGCTGACACTAAGAATCCCCCCGGAAACTTGAGCAATGACAAGTGGGTCAACACAGTCCCCGGCCGAAGCCGATGGTTTGTGATTGTCCCCCCGTTAATGTGTCTGCGAGTTTACGGGAAGATTCTGCTGTCCGCTACGCGAAGCGTCTCACGTGCCGCGCTTACTGCGCGGCACGGACACGGTGCGCACGACGCAGCGCATCCTGGCATTCCAGCAGCACGCGGCGAAGTGCACGCGGACGTTCGCTGCTCAAGAATTCTCTGGTAGCGGCATCGGCCATTGCGAGATCCGGGTAGAGGCCGCGCACCAGGCGGTTAGCAATCTCGATGGGGTGTTCCTCCCAGAGCGTCGCCAGAGAATCGAAATACTCCTGAGCAAAGGCCTCGGTGAGGTGGGCTGAGCGCGGTGCGTTAAACGCCGCGAGCAGGGAATCCACCTCCGCGTTGGAGTACTTACCCGGCGTGCGCACGAGGTCGAAGACTTCGCGTTTGACCTCGGCAGATGGGAAGGCGTGGGAGGCACCCAGGTAGGCGGCGGCACCGGTGAGGGTGTTATCGCGCTCCTTCTCTTCTTCCAGCTCCTCGGCGCTGACGGCATCGCGGGCGGCCAAGGCGCGGAGGATGGCCCAGCGAATATCCGGGTCGAGGGCGAGGCCGTCGAGGGAGCCGTCGTAAAGCGCACGCAGGCGCTGCGTGCCGGATTCCTCCGGGGTGGCCGCGAGTGCCTGGATGGTGGCGCGTGCGAAGGTGAGCTGCGCGTCGGAACCAGCCGGGGCGCCTTGCAGCACCGCCCACAGCCGCTCGGCATAATCGGAGCGAATCTCCTCGCGTTCTTCCTGGCCAACGAAGTGGTCGATGGCATAGCCTGCATTGGCAAAGGCCGTGGTCAGTAGCGTCGGGTTGGACTCCGCCGGAGCGTGCTTCAGCACGGTGTCGAGGTAGGAGCGCACCGGCCACTCGCCATCGCGGGTGAGGTTCCACAGGGAGGTCCAGATGACCGCTCGGGAGAGCTCATCCGGAACGTCAGACAGGCGTGTGCGGATGGTCTTCAAGGAGGTCTCGTCGAAGCGGACCTTGGCGTAGGTGTGGTCGCCGTCGTTCAGCAGCAACAACGCCGGTGCCTGAAGCCCAGAAGCCTCGTCGAGGATAGTGCGCTCGCCCTCCAGATCGACGTCGAGGGTGGCGTACTTTGTGAGGGAGTTATCGAACAGCGCCACGTTGAGGCGGTGCGGGCGCGTGGTGTCCTCGGCTTCCACCGTGATGGCGAGCTCGTGGATCTTGTCGCCATCCGTGTGCAGCTCCGGGGTCAGCGTGTCCGGGCCCCAGGTACGCAGCCACGCGGTGGACCAGGCGTCGAGGTCGCGGTCGGTGTGCTTCTTCAGGGCCTTAAGCAGGTCCTCGAAGGTGGCGGCAGCAAAGGCGTGCTCCTGGAAGTAGTCGCGCGCACCGGCGTAGAAGTTCTCGCGGCCCACGTAGTGCACCAGCTGCTTGAGCACCGCAGCGCCCTTGGCATACGTAATTCCGTCGAAGTTCTGGCGCGCGGCATCGACGTCTGGGATCTCCGCCTTGATCGGGTGCGTGGTGGGCAGCTGATCCTGTAGGTAGGCCCAGTTCTTGCGCTGGCCGGCGAAGTTGACCCAGGCCTCGGTGTACTCGGTGGCATGCACCGAGGAATCCGCGCCCATGAACTCCGCGAAGGATTCCTTGAGCCACAGGTCATCCCACCACTGCGGGGTGACCAGGTCACCGAACCACATGTGCGACATCTCGTGCAGGATCGTATTCGTGCGCCCGGCATGCTGCGCGCGGGTGGCGGCGGAACGGAAGAGGTAATGCTCCGTAAAGGTCACGAGGCCGGGGTTCTCCATGGCACCCAGGTTGTATTCCGGCACGAAGATGGAATCATACTTGCCCCACGGGTAGGGATAACCAAAGTTGTTGTGGAAGAAGTCCATGCCCTGTGCGGTGACCTGCAGGATTTCATCATCCAGGTATTCCGCCATGGAGGCGCGGGCGAAGGCGCGCAGCTTCACGTCGAGGGAGCCATCGGGTGCAGTCCAAGTGCTGTGCTTCTCGACGTACGGCCCCGCCGCAAACGCCGTCAGATACGTCGACAACAGCGGGGTCGGTGCAAAGTGCGCTACTTCCCCACCCTCGGTCTTCTCGCGGCTGACCTCCGGTTGGTTACTGAGCAGCTGCCAGCCTTCCGGGCCGGTGAGGTGCACCTCGTAGCTGGCCTTGAGGTCCGGCTGGTCAAAGCAGGGGAAGATGCGGCGGGCATCAGATGGCTCGAGGTGCGAGTAGAGGTACGTGGTGTCATCGGCCTGGTCGTGCATGCGGTGCAGCCCCTGGCCGGTGCGGGAGTAATAGGAGGAGCCGGTGATCTCCACGGTGAGCTCCTCCCCCACTGGAAGGTTGCTCAGGTAAACCCGTCCGCCGTCGAAGGTGTTCTCCACCTCCTCGCCGTTGACGTGCACTGTATGCACGGCCTTGCCCAAGTAATCCACGAAGGTCTCGTGCTCGGTGGTGGTGAAGCTAATGCGCGAGGTGACCTCGTAAGAGTCGGCGTCGCTCGGCGCGCTCGTGACGTCGAGGTATAGCTTGTAGGTGCTCAGGCGCAGCGCGGCGCTGCGGGCGGAAGCTTCTGCATGGGTGAGGTTTGCGGTAGTCATGCGCTACATCTTAAACCTCGCTGCGGTGTGTATCACAGGGTGGTCATGAAAGAATCCACCGCGTGTTGGGGCCGCGCTGTGGGCCATCAGGATCGATGCGCGCTTGCCCTATAGTCCGCAGGTGGCGCAGTATTCCCGTGACAATTGCCCGGTCTACTCCCAGTTCTTCGGCGACTTCGCGCGTGGTCAGTGCAGCTCTTTCTTTGAGTTGAGCCAGGATCCAATCCTGAACGGAGGTCGCTGCAATGTGTCCTTCTATGTGAAGCCCCATCAGCGATCGGGCTTTTGTGGTAAGTATCCACTCTCGAGCTTCCCGTAGTTGTTCTACGAAACCGAGGCTCTCATACCACCGAAGCGTATCCGCAGCCTGATCTTCGCTGACTTGCATGAGTTGGGCAGCAGTGTGGCACAGCAGGATCTGGTTGTCCATAAGGTGACGGGCAATGATGAGACCATTGACGCTGTCGAAAGGCTCAGCGCCGAAAGCACCTTTGAGTTCGGTCAAGGACTTAACGAACGCGGTGTCAACGCGCCCAGAAGACAAAGTAACTTCGACGAAGGATTCTTCGGCGCGAAGTTCCGGAATATTGCGACCACTTGACAGCATGGATGCCCACATGCGGTCGAATCCACGGGAGGATTCCTCTGCTAACCCCAGCATCCTTAACGCCGTCATAAGGCGGGGATTGCGGGGAATTGATTGTGTTGTGAGAACTCGATCGCGTTGTACACCTGTGGGAAGACCACCCGGTGACCATACAGAGAAGGCTATGGGAGATTGGTCGATGACTACTGCAGCCGATGCGTCCCAGTCGCGATGGGCTAAGGCATTAGAGACAAGCTCGTCGACAGCGGTGTCTGGGAAAGCCTTGATCGATACTTCTTGACCCGTGGCAAGGGCGATCCGCTCCACTTCTTGCTGGGCATTGACTCGAATTAGCTCTTTCAACCGCAAGTATGTGGTGATGAGGGGCGCAGAGATTTCTGTTGTTCTCGGCTCACCGCCAGGGACAAGACGGAGGAGATGTCGGACCGTGACTTGCTGGGATACCGGAGGCATGAAAAGGATTTCGGCCGCGTATGTGGGGTTTTGTGAGCCATCGAGCAGCCCTAGTTCTCCCAAAAGTTCGCGGGCTGTTGCGGGAACAGGTTCTTGGGAACCGGACATTGCCCTCGCTTGGGCTAGGAGGTGTCGGGCCTGGTCGACGGCCGTCATATCGAGTTCCTCAAGTCCTCGCCGGGAGGGGTGAGCGGTGTAATCCGGGTTGGCGCGTTCAAAAAAGAGTGCGCGGCGTTGATACTCGGTGAGCGGTACGCAGCGAGTGCCAACTCGCTTGCTTGCCTGTCCCTTCGGACGCTGATATAGCGTGATGCCACGGGGAACGCGCAAAACGATGAGCCGGGCTCCGCACCACTCCAGTTCTTCTGCTTCGACGTGGATGTTGGGCTGAGTTCCTTCAAAGATCTTTCTTATGAGCCAGTCCAGTTCCCGCTGGGTGCCTGTAAATGCCTCTGGCCCAGATTTCTTGTCTGCGACTCCAAGCACAATGAAAGCGTTCCCGTTATCGGCATTGGAAAAGCACACGGCTTCATCGATGAGGAATTCAACAAGGGTTGCGTCTGGGTTGCGATTTCGTGGGTGGACTGCAGGGTCTTCTTTAAAATCGAGAATCTCGGATTCCAGGCTATCGGCGGTTGCGCCGGTTTCAATCGAGCGCAGTGCCTGGATGATGAAGTCGAGTTCGTCCTCTCTCATGGCCCCGTAGTGTAGCAGAGTTGTTTCAAACAACTCTGCAACAACTAATAAACAACTATTGACTAATATGGCAGCTTTTGACGCAGGCTAATTCTCAAAAGTGCAGGCCACAGCGTTGTGCGAGTTGTTGAGGAGTTGTTTTAGAGTTGTTTATTACTCCATTGATGTGCCTCCAGTTGTTAAAAAGTTGTTGCCCGCAGTGCCGGAATGGGCATTACGGGCAACAACTTAGAACTACTTCCTACGGCGAGGTTTCTCGCTTGATGGCTTACTGTTTGATGGCAGAGACCTCGAGCTCGATCTTGATCTCCTCGGAGACCAGTACGCCGCCGGTCTTCAGCGGAGCGTTGAAGTCGATGCCGAAGTCGGTGCGGTTAATGGAGGTCTTAGCCTCGAAGCCCAAGCGGGTGTTGCCGAAGGGATCCTCGGCCACGCCGGTGTCTTCTACCTTGAAATCAACGGACTTGGTGGTGCCCTTGATGGTGAGATCACCGGTGACGGTGCCCTCGCCTGCCTCGTTAACGTCGAACTTGGTCGCGGTGAAGGTCATCTCCGGGAACTTCTCAACATCGAAGAAGTCCTCATTCTTCACGTGTGCATCGCGGTCAGCGTTGTTGGTATCGATGGACGCCGTCTTCACCGTGGCGGTGGCGGCGGCGGAGTCAGTAATGTTCTCCCCTACGGTCAGGGTGCCTTCGAACTCGTTGAAGTTGCCGCGCACCTTGGTGACCATGGCGTGGCGGGCGACAAAGCCAATAGTGGTGTGTGCTGCGTCCAGTGCGTACGTTCCTGCAGTGATAGTCATGGGGGTTCCTCAGTTCTCTAGATTGTTGACGTGACAACAATAATTATACGCTCCGTGTCTTATCTGTAAAGGGAAGAAATCGCAAGAACAATAAAGCCCCAGACCTGGAACCCGAAACTTGCAGGTGGGCGTCGTCAAGCGCGTGGTGCGTCTGAGTCAGCACGCAGGGAGTTTCGGGATCGAGGTCTGGGGGAATGCGTGAGGTAGTGGGTTAGTTGGTGGGGATACCCACCAGGGTGGCCTCCTTCAATGTGACGGAACCGGACTTGGGCATGTCGGTGAAGACGATGAGGGCGCCGTCGAAGGCCACGGGCTTCTCCTTGAGCTCGATGTCTTGGCGCGCGTTCGTTAGCGTGCCGTGTGCGAGTTCAGTCAGCGTTGCGGTTTTAGGATCCGTGGGGTCAAAATCCTTGGTATTAACGCCATAGACCTCATACTTGGCGCCCGTGGACTTGCTCTGCTGAAGCGGTAGCGCGCGGAGTTGCGTGGGCTTGTCAATGCTGAGCAGGAGTCCAGTGTCTGCCTTCTTCGTGGACCACGAACCAGATACTTCCTTGCCCT
This sequence comes from Corynebacterium aurimucosum, assembly GCF_046895345.1. Taxonomy (GTDB): domain Bacteria; phylum Actinomycetota; class Actinomycetes; order Mycobacteriales; family Mycobacteriaceae; genus Corynebacterium; species Corynebacterium aurimucosum_G. The sequence continues at coordinate 2,244,140 of NZ_CP160096.1, forward strand.
CCGGAACGGAGGTGGTCTTCACGTTTTTCAGGAGCACCGGCGGCACGTTGGGGAATGAGGTTTCAGTAGTCGATTCGCTCTTCGTCATCACGGGGGAAGTCTTTTCATTTCCCACATGGGACAGGATCCACACGCTGAGCGCGGCCATCGCCACGACGAAGAGGGTAGCCAGCACGCCGAGCACGATGATGCCGGAGCCAGAGTAACCGCGGCCGCCGAAGCCCGGTGCAGGGCTCGGGTCCTCCTTGCGCGGGGTCTCTTCCACCGGTACCTGGAGGGTTTCCTCGCCGTCCTCGCCGTCGCCGGCGAAGGCCGCCAAGCGGTGGGCGATGTCCTCGAGATCGGAGTCCTGGCCCTCTTCGGCGTCGGCAGCGATCTCCTGCAGCACCTCCGGTGTTGGGCTAGTGGAGTCCACCAGGAGAGAGATTGCGGAGGCCAACGCCGAGCGGTCAGTTTCCTCAGCGTTGCTGTGCAGCACCGCGGGGAAGGCCAGGGTGGCAATGCCCTCGGTGGAGATGCGGATGCGGTTGCGGTTTTCAATGCCCAGCACGAGGTCCGCCGCATGGGCGGCAGCCGTGGTGCGCACCAGCGGGACCAAGGCGTGGGCCACGGCGCGCGGATCGAGGTCCTCATCCTCCGAGACCGTCTTCAGGGAGGTGCCCTCTACCCAGTCCGCCACGACGAGACAGCCCTGGCGGTAGGACAGGATGTCGATGTTTTCCGCCATGGCATCCAGTTTCATCTCCGCTAGGCGGCGCGTGGCGCGGGATACCTCCGCGGAGCGGCGGGCGGCTACCGCCGGGGTGGCCGGAGCCATGGGGGCCTCGCCCGTGGTGTCCACGAATGTCAGCGATACCACGCGGCCGGTAGCCTGCTCGCGGGCCTTCCAGAAGCGGGTACCCGGGGCAGAGCCATAGTCCTTGAGGAGGCGGAAGCGGCCATCGGAGACCGGGGCGCCAGGAACGAGGCGGGGTCCGCGCACGATACCGGCGGACATCGGCGGCGGCACCGGCGAAGAGTTGAAGGCATCCACGCTGAAGATCGGCTGGAACTCCAGCTGCTCTGGGGCTTCGACCTCGATGGCCTCGGCATGCTCGATCTTAATGATGCGGGACATGCCCGGGATGCGCTGCAGCTGGCGGCCTAGGTTGATGACCTCCGGCAAACCCGAGCGCGAGAGCACGATGCCGGTCACGATCACGAAGACCAGGCCCACGACGGCGAGCTTGAGCAGGTACACAAACGGCGGAACCTCGGCCGGGAGCACGAAGTTGATGCCGTAGTTGAAGGCGTAGGCAGCGACCAGGCCAACGATGGAGGCCAGCACCGACCACACGGTGGTGGCGATGACTGCGCGGCCGCCCAGGCTGCCCAGCTTGCGCTTGAGCAAGAAGCCGCCGATCACCGCGCCGGCCACGAAGCCGAAGCCGTTGGCAGTACCCAGAAGGATGACCACGCGGTCGGGGGAATCCGCCACGTGTGGGGCAAGCAGGGAGAGCACCACTTTGGTCAGCGTGATGCCGGCGATGATAAACGTCGGCGTCCACGCTTCTTCGCGGGCGTAGAACACGCGCAGGTGCAGCAGCACGAGGGCGTAGGGGATGAGGGTAAAGGCGGAGAAGCTCAGCGTGAGGCCGAGCAGTTCGGCCGCGTCGGCGTCGAAGGCGCCGTACTGGAAGAGGCCGCGGGCAATCGGGATGCCGAAGCCCGTCATGAAGATGACGATAGGAATCAGCGCGATAAACGTCAGCTTCGTGCCGAGCGTGAGATCCCGGACCACGGCCTTGACGTCACCGTCTGCGGCGTTGCGAGACAGACGCGGCATAATCGCGGTGAGTAGCGTGACGCCGATGACGCCATAGGGCACTTGCAGAAGCAGCCAGGCCTGCTGGTAGGTAAAGGGCGCGCCTTCATCCGCATGCGCCGCCACGCGGGAGGTGATGACGTAACCCAACTGGGAAATAGCCACATAGGCAACGATCGCCATGGCCATCCCACCGAATTGCTTCAGGCGGTCATCCAGGCCCCAGAGCGGCTTGAGGTTGATGCCCGCCTTCTTGAGATAAGGGAAGAGGATGAGGCATTGCACCACCACGCCGGCTGTTGTACCGAGCGCGAGGAGCAGCACGTGCCTGTCCGTGATCGGCGAGGGTGCATCGGGATGCAGACTGCCCGGCACCAGCTGGTAGGCCACGAGCACCGAAATCGAGATGATGTTATTGACCACTGGCGCCCACGCGCCCGGTCCAAAGATGTTCTTGGTATTGAGCACTGCTTGGAAGAGCGCGAAGAGTCCGTAGAAGAAGATCTGCGGCAGCAGCAAGTAGGCAAAGGAGGTCGCCTGCACGGCATTGACCTCGCCGTCTTCCGGCAGCATCATGCGCGTTAACTGCGGGGCAAAAATACAGGAAAGCACCGTGATCGTGGCCAACAGGGAGAAGGCCAGTGTGAAGAGGCGCCGGACAAAGTCTTCGCCGCGGTCGGCATCTTCCTTTTCCGCGCGCACCAGCACCGGAACCACGAGTGAGGTCAGCACCGCACCCAGCACGATCTCCGTGATGAGGTTGGGCAGCTGGTTCGCCGTGGTAAAGGCGGAGGAAATGGCCGGGCCAAGCGACGAGCCGATGAGCACGTTGCGAATGAAACCCGTGATGCGGGAAATCAACGTCGCAATGGCCATGGAGCCGGTCGCGCGGACGACGGCGCCGTCGGAGTTCTTTTCGCCACCGGACTCACTCGGGGCCGAGGCAGACTTGCCCTTCAGTCCCGAACGGTCCTCGAGTTCGTCGTCGACAGCGACGACGCCGCTCGGCGCGCGCTTTTCCGGGACCGGTGCCGGCGGCGAGGGCGTGACAATGCGTCGACGGGCACCAGACTTAGGTTCATGTGTCATTGAGAAAACTATCCGTGAGACTTCTTTTTCTTCCGCTTACCCAGACGGAACAGGGCAGCTAGGACGAGGGCGAGCGCGGCGATCGCGCCGACTCCATAGACGCTAACGATACCGGCACGCGTCTGCACCGTGATGTCGATTGGATCCGAAATCAGGTGCTCAGATGGTGTTGCAAGCCACAGGCGCAGCGACGTCTGGTCAGCGTTGCTGGGCAGGTCAGCGGTCATGGACACGGTAATGGATCCCTTGGCCGGGATGTGAATTATGTTCTGCGTGTTCAACGTGGCGCCGTCGGGGGCGTCATAAGCCAGGTGGGCGTCGACAGGCAGCGGCAGGCCGTTTTCCGCCACGATGAGCAGCGGCGATGACTCTGAGACGCGGGTATACACGTTGCCCGGTGGGATGAGGGATACGGAGGCGCGCAGCTCGCGAAGCATATCCGCGTTCTTCTCTAGGCGGGAGCGGCTTTGCTTCACCGAAGTCGGAAAGCCGTGCAGGCTGGAGCGGCCGGTCGCGCTGAGCGCCGTGAGCAGATCGTGGCGCAGAGGTGCTGTGAAGTCGTAGCGCGTCATGGCGATACCAGGGTCGTTGACCATGATGGACATCAACTCGTCGGTATAGCGTGCCTGCTGTGTTACCTGTGTGATTTCGGCGTCGTGAAAGGCTGAAGGGTCCGGGTAGGGGCTGCCGGGACTCCCACTGCCCTCCTCCACCTCTAGCGCGGTAACGGGGCGGGGTTCGAGGCGCCCAGAATCGAGGAGCCGCTGCGCTGCTTCCATCACCGCACGTGCGGCGGCAGGGTCCTGGTAATTCGGCAGTTTGGCCACGGTCTCCTCTTGTGCAGACGCCACGCTTATCGACGCCCCCGCCGTCAGCGCCCTCGCCTGTTCCGAATCGATCGAGAAGTCGTAGCGCAGCTCCGGGTTGGAGTACCCGGTGGTCTGCGGCTTCGATCCGGTTTGGGCCAAGAGTGCGCCGAGGGAGGCATCAAAGGTGGCGGCCTTGCCTGCCCACTCGGAATTATCCGCCACCAACAGCGGAACGGGCATCGCATGCTCGCTCGTCCCAGAGGCCGGCGCGGTGAGCTGCGTGCTGAGCGGGGCGCCGAGGATGCGCTCGATGGTGTCTGTGCCTTGCTCTACGGCCTCGTGGGTGAGCCACTCATTGCCCACTTTGGCTACGGCATCGGTGTCTGCGTTAGCCCACGGCATGAGCATGCGGCAGTCGACCTGTTTGAGCTTCTCCAGCCACGCGGCGGCATCCCGGGAACCCGCGCCGGGCGTGCCGCGATCGGAATCGGCGCTGTTAAACCAGGAATCACGCAGGCGAGTGGCGTGTTTGGCGGTAGAGGGGCGCGTCTCGTTGACGGTGTAACCGGCGGACATGCGGTCGGCGGCGTCGACAAGCGCGGGGTCCAAAGCCATGCAGCCGGAACCGTGCAGATCATGCTGCAGGTAGGCATCGAGCAGTTGGTCGAGCCGCCCGCCCGGGGAGAGCTGTTCCGCCAGCTGCTCGCTTTCTAAGATGAGCTCCTCGCCACCGGTATCCCCCGGCACCACGTCTACCTCGGCGGTGACAGGATAAACCAGCGAAAAGGAATGCTCGCTCTCGTCTTCGGGAGCCGATTCTTCTCCTTGGAAATCCAGGATTGTCCGCTCCTCCGCGAAACTGGCCGCCTGGCCGTCGCGGGTGCCGGTGAGCGTGAACAGGAGCGGGTAGGCGCCAGGTTCCGTGATGGCCAGCGTGGAGTCATCTCCTAACGCGGTGGGAACCTCCACGGTCAGTTCGCGGCTCTCCCCCGGTTCAAGCCTTCCTGCGCCGAGTGTCGCCCCATAATAAGGAAAGGATCCCGCAGCGAGCTCCTGACGGGCCTCCGTGGTGGAGCTCACGGCAGTGCTGCGCCGGGAGGTTATCTGCAAATCATCAACGGCGCTCTCGGTTGGGTTATGGATCCGCAGCTGGACTTTAAGCGTCTCCCCTACCCGCGCCTCCGTTGCGCTAAGCAGGCTGAGCTCCAGCTCGTCGGGACCGCGGGAGCCGAGCCAATAGTGGGAGTCAGTAATCCCAGTGTCGGGAGTTTGTGCCTGGGCCACGGGGACGGCGCAGCCCACCGCCAGCGCCGCGATGGCCGCCGCTGCGCGCCACCTCACCGTGGGGTCGCCTTTCCTGCGGCAGCTTCCTTTCGCGCGAGATCCGGGAGGAGGTCGTGGGCAATGCGAGCCAGCTTGCGCTCGTCCGCATAGGCCAAGTGTTCGATGAGCTCGGAGACCGGGATCCAGGACACCTCCGTGACCTCCGGGTCTTCGTCATTCATGATGCCGTCCACAAAACGCAGCAAATGGTGGTGCACGGTCTTGTGAATGCGTACGCCGTCGGAGACGAACCAATAATCAATCATGCCGAGGTCCGCGAAGACCTTGCCGTGGATTCCCGTTTCTTCCCAGACCTCGCGCTCAGCGGTGAGTTCCTTGGCCTCGCCATTTTCCACATGGCCCTTGGGCATGGACCACAGCAGGCGCCCGCGACGGTCCAGCCTGCCGATGAGCGCCACATAGATCTGGGACAGGTCCACGTTGCCGTCTTCGTCGACGGCCTCCGCCAATCCGGACACGACGAGTCCGCCTGCGGAGGTCTCATCCCGCGTGGTCATGCGGTTGGTGGACGTGCGCTGGGGGCGTCCCGTGCGGTGGTTCCGGTGGCCCGCGCCCCGCCGGCGGCGGCGTTTGGACCCTGGCGTGTTCTTAGTCATCCCTGCTAATCGTAGTAGACTTCGATCCGTGAATTTTCAGGACACTCAGCTAATCGGCGTTCTTGCCCGCGCGGACGCTACCGTCAGCCGGCTCAGTGGCCTCTTAAGCGGCCTGGTGGAGCGCTTTGCGCTTCACGACGCCCCCCTCTACCTCGTCGGCGGCTCCGTCCGCGATGCCCTACTTGGCCGTTTGGGCAACGATCTCGACTTCACCACTCCGGCTCGGCCCGACGTGGTCTATTCCATTCTCGAAGAGTGGGCGGAGACCGTGTGGGATACCGGCATTGACTTCGGTACGGTCTCGGCGGCTTATAAGGGCCAGCAGATTGAGATCACGACCTTCCGTTCCGATAGTTATGACGGGCAGTCCCGCAACCCCGAGGTCATGTACGGCGATACCCTCGAGGGCGATCTCGTGCGCCGCGATTTCAAGGTCAACGCCATGGCCATCGAGCTGCGCCCGGACGGCACCCGTGAATTCCACGATCCGATGGGCGGACTCGAGGACCTAGCGAACCGCATCCTCGATACCCCGGATGCGCCGGAGATTTCTTTCCATGATGATCCCCTGCGCATGCTTCGTGCTGCGCGGTTTGCGGCACAGTTGGAGTTTGACGTCGCCCAGCGCGTGCGCGATGCCATGGCCGACATGGCTGCTGAAATCCAGCGCATCACTGTGGAGCGCGTGCAAGTGGAGCTCAATAAGCTCATGTGCGGTGTCGCGCCGTGGAAGGGCATTGACCTGCTCGTTGACTCCGGTATTGCGGATTATGTTTTTCCGGAGATCCCGGCGTTGCGCATGGCCCCCGACGAGCACGCGCAGCACAAGGACGTGTACGCGCATTCGCTGACCGTGCTGCGCCAGGCTATGGAGCAAGAGGAGGACGGTCCCGACCTGATTCTGCGGTGGGCGGCACTGCTTCATGACATCGGCAAGCCGGATACCCGCGATACCACCGATGGCAAGGTTAGCTTCCATCACCACGAAGTGGTGGGCGCGAAGCTAACGCGCAAGCGCCTGCGCAAGCTGAAGTTCCCCAAGGCCACAACCGAAGACATCGGACAGCTGGTCTACCTGCATATGCGCTTCCACGGTTTTGGTGATGGCCAGTGGACAGATTCTGCTGTGCGCCGCTATGTCACCGATGCCGGTGATCTACTCCCGCGACTGCACAAACTCGTGCGCGCAGACTGCACCACCCGCAATGAGCGCAAGGCCCGCCGCCTTCAGCGCACCTACGATCAGCTGGAAGAGCGCATCGCGGATATCGCCGCCAAGGAGGATCTCGCTCGCGTACGTCCCGACCTCGACGGCAATGAGATCATGGAGATCCTCGGCCTTGAACCTGGTCCTGAAGTAGGCAAGGCCTGGTCTTATCTCAAGGAGCTGCGCCTCGAGGAAGGCCCGCTGGAGCGCGAGGTTGCTATTGCGAAGCTGCGCGAGTGGTGGAATTCTAGATAGGGATGTACGCAGACAGACTTTTCAACGCCCTCGAGCGCAATGATCCTGCCCCTGGCCAGCTCCTTGTGGCGGCTCCCGACGTCCTCGCGCCCCATTACAATCGCTCCGTTATCCTTATCACCGAGCAGCATGCCGGGCGTACCTATGGCGTGGACCTTACTAAGCGCTCCGAAGTCGCCGTTTTCAATGTCATGCCGGAGTGGTTACCTGTGGTTGCTAAGCCGCAGGCCCTCTACATCGGCGGACCGCACGACCAGCAGGCGGCCATCGGCGTGGCGCTAACCAAGCAGGGCGTGACCATTGAGAAGCAACCCTCGCTGAGCCGCCTTGCCCCGCGAGTGGCTCTCGTCGATCTGCGCGTGGGCCCCGATGCCGTCACCGAACTGGTGGAGGGAATGCGTCTTTTCGCCGGTCATGTCGAGTGGGGACCGGGCGAGCTCGAGGAAGAAATTGCTCGCGGCGACTGGTATGTGGCCCCTGCCCTGCCCCAGGATGTAGTCTCCTCGGGTTCTACAGATACGTGGTCGGATGTCATGCGCCGGCAGGCCATGCCCCTTCCGCTGTTTGCAACTTTCCCGCGCTATATCGATGAAGATAATTAGCGCTCTTCGTTTGCCTCTGCGCTAACATCTCTGCCATGCGTGCGGAGATCATCACGGCAATACGGACCTGCATGCCCATCGCCGTCGGGGTGGTGCCGTTGGGCCTCGCCTTCGGCGTGCTCATGGTCCAGACCGGTTTTGACTGGTGGTGGACCCCTATCTTTTCCATCATTATTTACGCTGGCTCGATGGAATTCCTCGCGATTTCCATGGTGACCGGCGGCGTGACGCCCGCCGTAGCCGCGCTGACGGGTTTCATGGTCAACTTCCGGCATATCTTTTATGGTTTGACCTTCCCGCGCGATCAGATTTCGAGTCGCCTCGGCCGCGTCTATTCCACGTACGCGCTTACCGACGAATCCTATGCCGTCCTCTCCGCTTTTCCCCGCAACGAGAAGCCAAGCGGCACCTTCGTCTTCGCGGTGCAACTGTACTGCCAAGTGTTGTGGGTCGGCTCCGGTATCATCGGCGCGGTGGCAGGCCAGGCCATTCCTCCTTCGGTGAAGGGCTTGGAATTTGCCCTTGTTGCCCTGTTTATCGTGCTTGCCATTGATTCTTTTCAGAACAACAAGGATTACTCCCTCCCCCTGTCAGCGGCGGCCTTGGGAATCCTCGCGGGCTTTGTATTTCCCGGTCAGCTGCTCATGGTGGCGCTGAGTGCCTATTTTGTGCTCTTGGTGGTGCGCTACTTCTCCCCGCGTATCGACAATGCGCTGATTCTGCGGAGGGAGACGACATGCCAGACGGAGTGACTCTGGGCAGCATCTTCGCTGTTCTGATCCCTGTGGGAATAGTGACCGTTCTCTTGCGTTGGTTGCCCTTCGGGTTCGTCAAAGCGCTTAGAGGAAGCCAGTTCATCAGCATGTTGGGATTCACCATGCCCGTGGGTGTGATGACGGTTCTTGTGGCCTATACCTTGTTTAGTCAGATCCAGGAGACGGGGAGCCTTATCGCTCCCTTCGTCGGCGCAGTGGTTACCGCCGTATTGCACCTGTGGCGCCGGAACTCGGGCTTGTCCATCTTCGGGGGCACGGCCGTGTACATGGTGTTGGTGAACCTGGTGCTTTAGAAGTCCCCGTACAGGGCGATGGCCTCGGTCCACAGGGAGTGGAACTGGAAGGCGTCGATAAGCTCGGCGTCGATGTCGGGGTACTTGTCGTAGGTATCGGGGTGTGGGACCACGCTCTGTGGGATATTGGCATCACCCACCGAGGCGGTTGGCGTCGCAGCGCCGACGATGGCGTCATTCGGCGCGAGGGCAATCATGCGCAGCATGGAGCACGCCTCGCCGTTGATCTCCTCCAGCTCCGCGATGTGAATGGCAGTGCCGACCTCCGGGACAGTCATGGTGGTGCGAACATAAAGCTTTTTCATGTGCTCTCACTCTACCCGCGCATAGCGAGCCGCCATAGACGCACAGATCATCAACTGCACCTGGTGGTAGATCATAAGCGGGAGGATGAGCAGTCCCAAGGAGGTACCACCGGAGGCAAAAATAACCGAGGCCATGGGAAGGCCTGTGGCCAGGGATTTCTTCGAACCACAGAATTGGATAGCGATGATGTCTTCCCTGCTGAATCCCAACTTTTTACTCACGACCTTGGTCAACCACAGCATGAAGAAAACGAACGCGGAGGAGAACACAATCTGAAAAAGAATTTGCCATATGCTAATCGACGCCCAGATCCCGTCGACCATTCCTTTCGAGAAGGCCGCATACACCACCATGGCAATGGAGCCACGGTCCACCACTTTCGTGGCCTTGCTCGCTGCGAGTTCTCCTACCCACTTTCTGGTGAGCTGGCCGAGCACGAAAGGCAGGAGCAAAAGGACAGAAATCTCAAGGAAAACCGAGCTATCGATATGGATGCCGTCTCCGGCGCCCATGAGTGCCATGACCAGCAATGGAGTAAGCAGAACTCCAGCGAGGTTTGATGCAGACGCTGAAACGATAGATCCGGGAACATTTCCCCGGGCGATTGACGTAAACGCAACCGAGGATTGCACCGTGGACGGTACGAGCGTGAGGTAGAGGATTCCTAAGTAAAGATCGGTAGGAATGAACGCGGTGAGTGGGCGGAGCGCGAGGCCGATGATTGGGTAGACCACGAAGGTAAACACCAGAATGGTGAGATGGAGCTTCCAGTGTTTGATTCCGTTGATGGCTTCGCGCGTTGAGAGTCGAGCGCCGTAGAGAAAGAAGAGAAGGGCGATCGCGATGTTAGTCAGGACATCGAAGCCGTCTGCAAAACCTCCGCGCGCAGGAAGAACAATTGCGATCACGACTGCGCAGAGGATGAGGACGATGAGGGGGTCGAGTCTTTTAAGGCGCTCAATCATAGAAGCGAGTCTAGACGCCCCTCACGGTTTCACGTGAAACATCTTTTCAAGCCCCTGCGTCCCCGGGGATAGCCTCTAGGCGGAGACGTTTTTGATTGTTCCACCGTTGTTTTCTACGCCGTACTCTGTAAGCGGTTTGGGACTGGGCCCGCCGGTAACTTCACCACTGCTGAGGTCAAAGCTGGAGTAGTGGCTAGTGCAGGTGGCAGTCATGCCCTCAATCTTCGTAATGAGGGAGCCCTGGTGTGGGCAGGTCTGGGAGTATGCCTTGAACTCCCCTTCAGTGGGTTGAGCGAAAATCACCTTGTCCACAATGATGGCTGAGCCGACGGGAATTTCTGTCGCAGCGATCTCTGCGGAAGGCTCCTTGCCGCAAGCGGCGAGGTAAGCCCCGGCAAAAGTGGTGGCGGTACCAAGCAGGAAGAGACGGCGTGAACATGTAGTCATGCTGATTACTCTATCTGATTGATGGAGTGTGTTCTGGAGGATGGTGGGCAGCTAGCTGAGTTTGCCATCCCACACGGGGAGCTCGTCTTCCCTACTGCCGCTGAAATCATAGGCACCGTAGTTTGTGCCGACATCGCTATAGATTGTTCCGGCTATGGTGTGCCCGGTGCGGTTATCGCTAGAAAGCGCATAAGTAGCCCCTGCCCCTAGAATGCTGAGGCTGAGCGCGGCGGCAGCGATGATTCGAAACGTGCGGATGTTTGTAACTTTGTTCATGGGATCCATGGTGCGCCGAAGATCGTGTCTTGTCACGGCACCGCTTCGCTCTCCCATGGTGTTGGTGCACACTTCTCAGTGTTGGCACAGGATAAAGAAAAGGGCTCCGCCAATGGTGGTGGGATTCCATGGATGGCGGAGCAACGTATTTATTTGAATGTGACGAAAATCGTGTGGTGGTTATTTGTACCGATTGATTACGCCACTGTGCTTTAAAGTAGGTGCTAATTCTTGTCCACGTTATCGGCGCGTGCCGCAGCTGCGCGGGCCGCGGAGACGTCGACAGTCGGCGCTTCTCCCCCGCACCCGCCATCGCCGCAATTGCAGGAATCACCGCAGCCTTCGTCCCCTTTGTGCGCCTGGTTCCACAGGTACGAGGCACGGGCACCCATGTTTGAACCGATGGATAGCGCGAGGATTGCCACGACGAAGGTGAGCGCGGGGATAAGCCACATCCATCCCTCCGCGCGCAATGCGATGATGCCACCGAATACTAAAGCGACGCCGCCCAAGAACCAGAACGGGCCCGCGACAGCATGGGCATTATCCCAGGCTTCTCTAGATGTGCGGATTTCCGCGAGACGTAAGCCAACGACGCTATTTCCAGGAAGCTTGCGGAGCGTGGCAAGGCCACCGACGACAATAAGTACCGCGGCCAAGATGAGGAAAATGATTCCGACTACGAGCATGCCTCTTAGTCTATCCGGCTTCCTAGCTGGCGAGAAAGCCGGTTCAAATTATTCGCATCCTGCTGTAATATACATTTCGTGTCGCTTGGTAGATATTAATGTACTTATCATCGAGCGAGAAAACCGACATGGTAGCAACCATAGAAAAGACTCAATCATGACATTCAAGAGTGTTCTCAACTCTCTGTTGTTCAAGATTATCGTCGCGATAGTTTTGGGCATCATCGTTAGCCAGTTTGCCCCGGAGTGGTTCGGAAGGGCCTTCGCCACATACAACGGCCTGTTTTCAAACTTCCTTGGCTTCTTCATCCCCGTCCTTATTCTCGCCCTTGTTGCCCCTGCAATTGCAGGCCTTGGACGGGGCGCCGGTAAGTGGCTGGGTATTACTGCAGGCATCGCTTATGGCTCAACTATTGTGGCGGGCCTTGTCGCTTATGGCCTGACCCAGGCCCTCTACCCCACTTTGCTGGGTGGACAAACGCTTAATACGGATGTCGCCGACATTGATGCCGGTGCTCTCGAACCCTACTTCACCGTCGAAATGCCTGCACCTTTTGAGGTGATGACAGCTCTATTGCTGTCCTTCTGTATCGGCGTGGCCATGACCACCGTGAAATCTGACAACCTATACGCGATCACTAAGGAATTCGAGAATGTTGTCATCAAGGTGATCTGGGGCTTCGTTATCCCACTTCTGCCGTTCTACATCTTTGGCATGTTCCTTTCCCTAGGTATGAACGGGAATATCGGAACGGTGTTGGTCGCCTTCACGAAGGTTCTTCTGCTTGCAGTCGTTATGACCTTGGTTTACCTTGTGCTCCAGTACGTCATTGCAGGTGCCATTGCAGGTAAGAATCCATTCAGCGCACTGAAGAACATGGCACCGGCCTACTTCACCGCGCTGGGTACCTCTTCTTCGGCGGCGACGATCCCGGTTTCCTTGGATGCGACTTTGAAGAATGGCATTTCTAAGCCTGTTGCGGGCTTTGTTATTCCTCTTTGCGCGACGATTCACCTTTCCGGGTCGATGATCAAGTTGACGCTGTATGCATTCGCGATTGTGTTCATGGCTGAGGGTATGGAGGCTGATTTGGGTAAGGCCCTAGGCTTCATTCTGTTGCTTGGCATCATGATGATCGCCGCCCCCGGCGTTCCGGGTGGTGCCGTTATGGTCGCGGTCGGGTTGTTGCAAGCCAATATGGGCTTTGATGATTCGATGGTGGCATTGATGATTGCCGCCTATATTGCAATTGACTCCGTTGGTACTGCAGCAAACGTTACTGGTGATGGCGCCATTGCGATGATCGTCGATCGTTTCGCGCGGGACAAGATTGACGGCCTAGAGGCTGAGTCAGACGCTGCGGCTGCCGACGAGGAGCCCGCAACGGCATAAGTTTCACGTGAAACGCTGGATGTTTCCCCCTCCCTAGCCTGCTTTCCATCCCTGGTCTATACGTCTAGATCGCTAACTCGGACTCTGGCTCTGGGAGGGGGATTTTGTTTATTTTGGCGAAAACTTCGTGGTCTACTGATTGCGCACTTTGCCATCAAAGGCCTCGGTGAAAAAATAAAGCAACTCTTGCGGGAAACCTATAGAACATGTATTCTATAGGTGGGAGTGGGGAACGTAATTGTTCGGCTACTTTAGGGGTGCAGCTACCCGTGGGAACCACAACAAACTCTTCAACGTCAGTACCTACTGCGTACTTTTCTCACTCAAACCCGCACGATCCAGAATGCATGGCGGGCCAACTCATGCGGAGAATAGAGTACGAGTTTTGGTCTAGTGTCCAACCGCCGCTCGATGCCGATTCAGATACTGCCTTTTTGCGTATACGGCAAAAGGCAGGAAAGTCTCCTGCGCATGTGGCGCGGAATGTCATGGGATTAATCCGTCTCAGTGAGTTGCCGAAAGTAAAGGTTCTGCAAGATGCTGAGTTCTTGCTCGATATGCAAGCCCTGGTCGCTATCGATCAGGTAATGGCAAAACTCGGGAACCCTCTCTCATCGGTGGTCGCCGAAATTGACAGTCAACTTTCGGCGTGGCTAACGCCGACTAAACCGAACCAGGTCTTCCCCAGTGCTGAAAAGATTCGGCGAAAAGTGCGAGACATCGCCAAAGTCTTGGATGATTCAATCGAGTTCCGGGACAAGCGGAAAAAGAATCGCTACTCGCTTCTTACTCGGGGAGAGCGTGCGTCGATTGAGCTTGAGGTGGACAGCAAGGTCGGCGTCGTAATCCACGAGACTATTAAGCTTGCCGCCAAAGAGCATGACGTTTCAATGGCGGATGCCTTGATTCTACTCATTACGGGCAAAATTCAGCCTGAGGCGGGAAAGGTCGTCGTACATGAATACAAAGCTACTGACGTGGAGGGGGCTCCAGTCTACGTTCAGGGACATGGGTGGACCGGCGAGGGGGTTCCAGCGTCGAAAACAGTGACGCGTGACTTTAGTGAAGCTCCAGGACCGTGCGATGGCTATCAGCCTTCTGAATTTACCCGAAAGTATGTCGAGGGGCGCGATGGTACCTGTCGTGCGCCCGGATGTAATCGTCCGGCATGGACATGTCAGCTGGACCACCGGATTAACTATTCCGATGGCGGCCCAACGCATGCATCAAACTTGGTTGCTCTTTGCCAGCATCACCACAACATGAAAACAGATGGACGGGCGTTCTACATCCTGGACCCGGTTACTGGTGACGTTGTGTGGTTGTACGAGGACGGAACTTGGGCCGTAACTGAGGCAACCGGCCCGTTGGCACCAGCCTCGAAGGTGTGGGCCCGGACCATTGCGGAAGATGTGGTTGCGCACCGTCGCAAGATGCACGAAGAGGCGCAAGCTTTGAAAGTTGAGATGGACGGCGGAGAGATGGTCGAAATATTCGACAAGACGGACCCTGCGGAACGCTACTCGAATGGGTACGACGATATCCCCTTCTAAGCACTTAGCCTGCGAAAGCATCGAGAAGCTCACAGAGAATTAAGGAGTCATATGGGGAAAGTGGACTGAGGTTTATTGGCCGTCGCTTATTTCGGCACCGATAGGCTCACTGCCTGTGCACTCGGTTAGGGCACGGTTTCACGTGAAACGGCCCCTTCCATCGGGGTGCGCGGTGGCGCGCAGCGTGATGAAAGAGGCCGTCGAGAGGCGGACTGCTCTAGGTCGCTAGACATCTCACTTTTAGCTATCGTTGCCCGAAACGCTACCCGGCAAAGTGCAGATGAGGCCTGACTAGGGCTCGGTGGGCTTAGTGGCAGCTTTCATCTTCGAGACAAAGTCGGTAACTGCAGCAGCGAGCATCTCGGTGGGTCGATTATCTTCGTCAAGGTGTGCGTCAACGATCTTTGTTAACGCGGATCCTGTAATCGCGCCGGCTGCACCGGCGTCGATAGCGTCCGCGACGTGTTGGGGAGTCGAAATTCCGAAGCCGAGGAGAATCGGTGCCCCACCAAAACGCTTCACGTTGCTCACTACTTCATCGAGCCCGCGCGTCTCCGATTCCTTCTCGGTGCCGGTGACGCCGTCGCGCGAGATCGCGTAGATGTAGCCTTTGGAGTACTTCGCTACGCCCTCGAGGGTCTTCCCGGAGGCTTGTGCGGGTGCGATGAAGATGGGATCGATTCCTGCTCGGTCGGCTGCGTCGACGAAGGGGGCGCCTTCGCGAACGGGGACGTCGGGAAGCAAAATGCTATCGGCGCCGGCCTCTTGGAACTCGGCATAGAAGGTTTCTAGCCCCCGAGTGAAGGGGACGTTGCCGTAGATGAGCATGCCGATGGGCAGGTCTGGGAACTCGCTTCGAATTGTGCGGATTTGCTCGATGGCAGAATCTACCGTCGCGCCGCCTGCGAGGGCGCGGATGTGTGAGGCCTGGATCGTGGGACCGTCGGCGACCGGATCTGAGAAGGGAACGCCGAGTTCGAGCGCGTCAGCACCACCGGCGACGGCCGCGCGAACGATGGTGAGGGCGGTTTCTGGGTCGGGATCGCTCAGCATGATGAAAGGGACAAAAGCCCCTTCATTGCGGGCGGCGAGACTGGAGAAGAGTTTCTCGTAGCGGCTCATTATTTGTCCTCCGTGATCTTGAATTCGGGGTGCGCGTCGAGCGTGCGGCGGACGTGATCGATGTCCTTGTCACCGCGCCCGGAAAGAGAAACGAGAATGGTGATGTCTTCATCTTTGCGTTTCAACGCATAGGCCAGGGCGTGCGAGGATTCGAGGGCGGGGATGATGCCTTCGCGGCGGCTGAGGAGCTGAAAAGCTTCGAGGGCCTCGGCGTCGGTGATGCCGACATATGTGGCTCGGCCGGTCTGCGCCAGGTGCGCGTGCTGTGGACCAACGCCCGGGTAGTCGAGGCCAGCAGAGATGGAATAGGATTCCTCCACCTGGCCGTCAGCGTTGCGCATGAGATAGGAGCGGGCGCCGTGGAGGATGCCGATGGTGCCGTTATTGATGGTGGCGCCATGGTGCCCGGAATCGAGGCCCTCTCCCCCGGGCTCGGCGCCCACGAGCTCGACGGATTCCTCGTCGATGAAGTCCGCGAACATGCCGATGGCGTTGGAACCGCCACCGACGCACGCGACGACGAGATCTGGCAGCCCGCCGGTGCGCTCGATCATCTGGGCCTTGGCCTCTTCGGAAATCACTTTGTGGAACTCGCGGACGATCGTTGGGAAGGGATGCGGTCCCGCTGCGGTGCCGAGGAGGTAATGGGATTCGTGGAAGGTGGCGGTCCAGTCGCGGAGAGCTTCGTTGACTGCATCCTTGAGGGTTCCGGAGCCGGAATCCACGGGAATCACCTTGGCGCCCATGAGTTCCATGCGGTAGACGTTGGGTTGCTGCCGCTCGACGTCCTTGGCACCCATGTAGATCACACAGTCGAGGTCGAGCAGAGCGCAGGCGAGAGCGGTCGCGGTGCCATGTTGGCCCGCGCCGGTTTCGGCAATGATGCGCGTCTTTCCCATCCGCTTGGCTAGGAGCGCCTGGCCGATGACCTGGTTGGTCTTGTGTGCACCGCCGTGGACGAGGTCCTCACGCTTGAGGAAGATGCGTGCCTTTCCGCCAAGTTTGGTCGCTTCGGTGAGCGGCGTGGGGCGGCCCAGGTAGTCCCGTAGGTAGCCGGCAAGTTCCTTGCGGAAGGCCGGGTCATTCTGGGCGTCGACGAAGGCGTGCTCGAGCTGGTCGAGTGCTGGGATGAGTGATTCGGGAACAAATTGTCCGCCAAACTCACCGAAGTAGGCGGGAAGAATGGTCTCCCTGGTGTCCTGATCGTTGGTCATGATAGTCCTTTTGTCTCGGGCTGTTGCTAGGGCTCGGGTTGGGGATTAATACGTAAAGTGACGAATTATATGGAAGGCCTGAGCGATGAGTGCACTGTCTTTTCGACCGTTCACTTCGACCCCTGAATTGATGTCCAATCCGGCGGTGCCGACGCGAAGCGCCTGGGTGAGGTTCTCTGGATTCAGGCCCCCAGCAAGAAGTGACTTTGCTTTGACCTCGTCCGGGACAGTTGTCCAGTCGAAGGAGGTACCGGTGCCGCCGGCGCCCGAGTCGAGAATGAGGAGGTCGACGGCGTCGGCAAGCGCAGCGGCGAGGGCCGAGCCGTGTGGTGCGGTCATGTCGATGGCGCGCCACACCTGGCGCTCCCCCGCTACTGCGCGGACGGACTCAATGAATTCGAGCTCGGCCTCTGTGCTCCCCTGGTAAGGCGCGTGGATCTGCAAGGCGGAGATGCCATCGATGGCCAACTCCTCCCAACCGGTAGTGCGGCGTGAGACCGCGACATAGCTGAGGTCGGGTTCGTGGGCGATGATATCGAGCGCGGTTTCACGTGAAACATTGCGCGGGGAGGCCTCCTCGAAGACGAATCCCCCGTAGACGGCACCGGCGGCACGGGCGGCCTGAGCCGCTGACCATGTCGTGAGGCCGCAGACCTTGTTCTGGCCATAGACCAGCTCACGGGCGGCCCGGTCGATATCGGGCGTGCCGGTGAGCTGGGAGCCAACGAGGAAGGCATTGGCGTGAGAACCCAGGCGGCGAACCGTCTGGTTGTCGCGGATGCCGGACTCCGAGACGATGACCTTGCCAGACGGGACGTGGTGCGAGAGGCGCTCGGAGCGAGTGAGATCGATGCTGAGATCGTGGAGGTTGCGGTTGTTAATTCCGATCACGTCGATGCCAAAGGCAGTGGCGCGAGCGACCTCCTCTTCGGTGATCGCCTCGGTGAGGACATCGAGCCCAAGGGAATCTGCCAGCTGCTTGAGTTCCGCGTAGGTGTCGTCATCGACGATCGACATCATGAGCAAAATGGCGTCGGCGCCAAAATAGCGCGCAGCGTAGACCTGAATGGGGTCAACGATGAAGTCCTTGCACAAGACAGGCAGGTGCGTGGATAGCGCCACAGTCTGCAGATGGTCGTAGTCGCCACCAAAACGATCCGGTTCGCACAGCACCGAAATGGCTGAGGCGTAGCGCGAATACACGCGAGCGATGGCCCCAGGTTCATAGTGTTCCCGAATGAGCCCCAGTGATGGCGAGGCGGACTTGCACTCCATGATGAAACGGTTAGTGCCGTTGAGTGCATCGTAGAAGGAACGTTCTGAGCGCGGGAGAGCAGCTAAATCAACGTGTGCCAGGCGCTCACGGATTGCGGGCAGATGCGTGCGGCGCTTGGCGACGATCCCTTCAAGCACGGTCGGCAGAGCCATAGTTCGCCTCCTCGTGCTTCTTCAGCCATGCGGCGACGGTTCCATCCTTAATGAGTTGGTCGGCATGCGCGACGCCCTCGTGGATGGAATCGGTAGTGCCATTGAGATAGAACATTGTGCCGGCGGTGGCGGCGATCGCGTCGTGGTGGGCGGGCTTGCCGGTACCGGCGAAGACCGCCCGGAGGGCCCTTGCGTTTTCTTCACCGTTGCCGCCGGCGAGGTCGGAGAGCTCGTGGCGGGAGATGCCGAGGTCCTCCGGGGTGAGCTCGTAGTGGCTAATGGAGCCGTCGCGAAGCTCCCAGACCTGGGTGGTGCCGTGGACGGCAATCTCATCGGTACCCGCGCCGTGGACGACGAGCGCGCGCGTGCGGCCAAGATCCTTGAATACTTCAGCGATGAGCTGGCCCTGCTCGGGATTGGCGATGCCCATGATCTGGAACTCTGGGCGGCCCGGGCTGAGCAGCGGACCCATGGTGTTGAAGAGGGTTGAAATTCCGAGTCCCTTGCGTACCGGTTGCACGTGAGCAACTGCCGGGTTATACGCAGGAGCGAAGAGGAACGTGAAATTCGAGGCTTCGAGTTGGCGGACCGCGCGGTCCGGATCGAGGTCGAGCGGGATGCCGAGGGCCTCAAGGACGTCGGCGGAACCCGACTTGGAAGATGCGGAACGGTTGCCGTGCTTGACCATCTTGACCCCGCCGGCGGAGGCGACGAGAGATGCGCCGGTGGTGACGTTGATGGTGTTAGCGCCATCGCCACCGGTCCCTGCGGTGTCCATGAGCCCCTTTCCGGTGACTGGGAAGGGACGCCCGGCATTGAGGAAGGCGCGCGCCGCGCCGGCGACATCGGCGAAGGTTTCGCCGCGAGTACGGATGTGGGTAAGGAGAGCGGCGATATGAATGTCGTCGTACTCCCCTACTGTCAGTGGGGTAAAGACCTCGATAGCTTGCTCGAGCGTTGGATGTGAAATGTCGAGGAATTCCTGCAGTGTCTTGAGGGCGTGGTTATTAGTCATTACTTGGCTCCTTCCATAGTGGGGAGAGAGGAAAGTTGTTTGATACAGCGTTCGATGACGATGGGTCCCGTCGGCGTGAGGACAGACTCTGGGTGGAACTGCAGGCCGAGGGCCATACCGTCGAGAGTTTCCGCCGCCATGGTGACAGGGCCGATATTGGTTTCGGTCTCCGCGAGGCTGCGCATCTGGGCGGGAATGTTCGCACAGCCTAAGGAGTGGTAGCGCGCAACGGGGACCAGGCGGCCCACGTAGTTCGGGTTATCTGGCTCGGAATCAGTAGTGAGCCCTTGGAAGAGCGGGTGCTTCGCGCCAGCGTCGGTCAGCGTCATGGGAACAGAGGAACCGTGCACCGGACCGCAGGCTTCAACCCTGCCGCCGCAATGCTCGAGCAGCGCCTGGAAGCCCAGGCAGATGCCAAGGATGGGGATGCGGCCGAGGGAGGCGTCGACAAGCTGCATCATCGATCCGGCGTCGCGGGGATGACCGGGGCCGGGCGAAAGGATGATGATGTCGGGCTGGGCGGCAAGGACCTCCTCCACCGGTACGGTGTTGCGGAAAACGGTGGTGTTGTAGCCGGCGAGCGCGTCGACGAGGTTGTAGACGAAGGAATCGTGGTTATCAATGAGGACGACGTGTGGGTTCATCGGATGACCTCCAGGGAAGCGTTGTGTGCCTGGGCGATGGCACTGAGCACCGCGTAGGCCTTGTGGACCGTTTCGTCGGCCTCGGATTGCGGGATGGAATCGCGCACGACTCCGGCGCCGGCCTGGACAACGGCCGTGCCGTCTTTGACGTAGGCGGAACGGATGACAATGCAGTTGTCCATGGATCCATCGCCGCGCAGGTATCCGATAGCACCCCCGAAGGATCCGCGGCGAGTGCCTTCGGTCTCACGGATGAGTTCCATGGCACGCAGCTTCGGTGCGCCGGTCAGCGTTCCCATGTTCATGCAGGCTCGGTAGGCGTCGAGGGCGTCGAAATCCTCGTGCAGCGTCGCGACGACGCGGGAGACCAAGTGCATCACGCGGGAATAGCGGTCCACTTGGAGCAGGTCGGCGACCTTTCTGGTGCCGGGGACGGCGACGCGGGCAAGGTCATTGCGCGCTAAGTCAACCAGCATGATGTGCTCCGAGACCTCTTTGGAGTCGGTGCGCATCTCGAGTTCGTTGCGGATGTCCAGCTCGTGGGTCGCACCACGCGGGCGGGTGCCGGCGACCGGGTAGAGCTGCACCTGCCGGTCAGCGGCCGTGTACTTCAGGTTGGATTCGGGGGAAGCGCCGAAAAGCTCGTGCTCGGTACCGCGCAGGTAGAACATATACGGCGAGGGGTTGGTCTCTCGCAGCGTGCGGTAGGCAGTAAAGGCATCCGGGCAGTCGAGGCTGAACGCGCGGGAGGGCACGACCTGATAGATATCGCCTGCATGTACGTTGTCTTGGAGGCGCTCGACGTGGCGGCGGAAAGCGGCGTCATCAATGGAAGCGCGTGCGCGAATGGTCTCGCGCGGTGCCGGGGCTTCTGGAGTAATAGGTACGGTGACAACGGCCCGGTCCAGCTCTTCTTCGAGCGCGTGCTTGTCGACGCCCCATCCCTCTATTTTCGCGGTCTCCGTCAGGTGGTCCACCGTGAGGACGTGCTCGGCTACCAGAAATTCATAGTCGGGGTATTCGTTAGGGCCATCAGGAACCGGCGGCAGTGCCTCGAAGGTATCGACATAGTCGAAGGCGAATCCCCCACCAAGGAAAGGCAGCGACTCGCCGGAATAGAGCTGGCTAAACTGCAGCGTGCGAAGGATATCCGCGGTTGAGGTGGCGCGGAGGCGGGCGCGCTCATCGTGCTCGGTTGAGAGCTCGAAGCTAAAGGTGGCGCTGCCCTCACCGTTCTGGCTCATCCTGGAGCGGAAGTCCTGACGAAGCTCATCTAAGAGTAGGTGCCCGGCTGGTGTTAAGGCCGTTGCGGTGACTTCCTGGCCGCGGCATACGACCTTGAGCGCTGCCTTGGTGATCGCAATGCACGTGAGGTTCTTCTTGGATTCAATGTCCGCGGATTCTAAGAGCAGGGAATCCTGCGGCGTGGCGAGGGCATAAAAGAGCGCGCTGGCGTCCGGTATGTACCTGACCTCGCGTTGGGCTGTATACGGCATCCTGTGTCTTTCTTTAACGATAGTGAGTGCTGCCGCGAGCTTCGCAAGAGAGCAAAACGCCGAAAAG
Organism: Corynebacterium aurimucosum; assembly: GCF_046895345.1. Classification (GTDB taxonomy): domain Bacteria; phylum Actinomycetota; class Actinomycetes; order Mycobacteriales; family Mycobacteriaceae; genus Corynebacterium; species Corynebacterium aurimucosum_G. Next base: position 2,265,530 of record NZ_CP160096.1, read on the forward strand.
CCCGCAGCTGCGGGCCTTAAATATGGGAGAAGAACGAGGCCCGCGGGTTACGCGCGCCACCACCAAAGGTTAAATGTGTTCTTCACATCATTGACTCTAACACCGATACCTTCTGCCGTACAGATAAAGGTCATTCGGGTACCCCCGTGGCCTCATGGTGGTACGGGGCCAAGGAACTGCAAGTGATATAGGAAACATGCAGCTAGAGGGTGTGATGTAACACTCTAAAACTGTAGGCCTATAGCTTTTGTAGGACTAATAGTACCCCCGCGCGGGAAAAATATTCATAAAACTGCTGCTTAAAAGGGTGAAAAGAGGATTAAATAACGGTCACTACTGTCACTCTTGAGTAGAAAAGGACCACTATGTTCTCTAAAACTGCTGCTGCTCTCTCAGCTATCGCTCTGAGCACTGTTGCCCTCGTGGGCTGCTCCTCGTCGTCGGAAAGCGCCAGCGGGGATTCCGGAGGCGGAGATTCCTACACCATCGGAATTAATCAGCTGGTTCAGCACCCCTCCCTCGACGCCGCCGCAGAAGGCTTCCAAGAAGCCTTCGAGGAGGCGGGCGTGGACGTGGATTGGGATGTTCAGAACGCCAATGGCGAGCAAGGCACCGCGGTGTCCATCTCCCAGCAGATGGCGAACGCCAACCACGATCTCTACCTAGCCATCGCTACCCCAGCCGGTCAGGCAATGAGCAAGTCCATCAAGGACAAGCCGCTTCTGTTCACCGCGGTGACGGACCCCGTCGAGGCGGAGCTCGTGGAGGCGCTGGATAAGCCGGGCAAGAACGTCACGGGTACTTCTGATGCCGCCCCCATCGAGGAGCAGGTAGAGCTCATTAGCCAGCTGGTGCCGGACGCCACATCTGTGGGCGTCGTCTACTCTTCCGCTGAGGTGAATTCCAAGGTGCAGGTAGAGCAGCTGACGGAAGCAGCCAAGCCGAAGGGTATTGAAGTGAAGTCGCAGACGGTGACCTCCGTGACGGAAATCCCCCAGGCCGTGGAGGCACTGGGTGATGTCGATGCCATCTACATTCCGACCGACAACATGGTCGTCTCTGGTATCTCTTCGCTCATTAAGGTGGCGAATGACAAGACCATCCCGGTCATTGCTGCGGACTCCGGTGCCGTCGAAGGTGGTGCTGCAGCCACCATTGGTATCGACTACAAGGAGCTGGGCCGCCAGACCGGTGAAATGGCGCTGCGCATCCTCCAGGACGGCGAGGACCCAGCCGAGACCCCGGTAGAAACTGCCTCTGAGTACACCTACGTCATTAACGAGGATGCCGTGAAGGCACAGGGCGTCGAGGTGCCGAAGGAGATTCTCGATAAGGCTGAGACGCTGTGATTGGTGCACTCGAGCTAGGCCTCATTTATGCGGTGATGGCCGTGGGCGTCTACCTGACGTTCCGTGTGCTTGATTTCCCGGATCTGACAGTTGACGGCTCCTTCACTACCGGCGCTGCCACTGCAGGCGTACTCATTACGAATGGGGTCAACCCCTTTGTGGCCTCGTTGGCTGGCTTCGCCACGGGATTTGTGGCGGGTTGCATCACAGGACTTCTACATACGAAGGGCCGCATTGACGGGCTGCTCGCTGGCATCCTCACGATGATCGGCCTGTGGTCCATCAACCTTCGCATCATGGGAAGCGCCAATGTGCCGTTGCTCTCGCAAGATTCGGTATTTACTCCTCTGGACGCGGTAATGGGAACCTGGGCAGGAGTGGGTCTGCTTGCGGTGGGTTCGGTGCTGCTCTGCTTGCTCATTGTGTGGTTCCTGTCCACGGACTTGGGACTCTCGTTGCGCGCGACGGGTGACAATCAGCAGATGATCACGTCCTTTGGCGTGTCCACCGATTTCACCAAAATCCTGACCTTGGCCCTGTCCAACGGCCTGGTGGGTCTGTGCGGTGCGCTCATCGCGCAGTACCAGGGTTTCGCCGATATTTCGATGGGCATCGGACTCATTCTGGTTGGTCTGGCTTCCGTCATCCTGGGCCAGGCGGTACTCCCCCAGTCGCGCCTGTGGCTGGCCGTGGTGGCCGTGGCCTTGGGCTCCGTAATTTACCGGCTCATTATTTTCGCCGCCCTCCAGGTGGGCCTCAACCCGAATGACATGAAGCTCATCACGGCGCTGCTGGTTATTGTTGCTCTCCTGGTGCCTCGCATGACGCGGGTACGCGGCAAAAGGAAGGCCTAAATCATGCTCAACATAGACAAGATCTCAAAGACCTTCTTTCCGGGGACAGTCAACGAACGCCGTGCGCTTCGCGACGTCTCCCTGGAGCTTGCCTCCGGTGACTTCGTCACGGTTATCGGTTCAAACGGTGCGGGAAAGTCAACTCTTCTGAACTCGATTGCGGGCCGGCTCACCCCGGATTCTGGGAAAATCTCGATCGACAACAAGGATGTGACCAGCCAGCCGGAGCACAAGCGTGCGAGGAAGGTCGGGCGCGTCTTTCAGGATCCTATGGCAGGTACAGCGCCGAACCTGACGATTGAGGAGAATCTCTCGCTCGCTTATCTGCGCGGCAAGAAGCGCGGACTCGGTCTGGGGCTCAATTCCGCGCGCCGGGCTGTCTTTGTGGATCAGCTAGAGTCGCTCGAGCTGGGCTTGGAGGAGCGCCTTGGGACGAAGGTGGGCTTGCTCTCCGGTGGTCAACGCCAGGCGCTGTCGTTGCTCATGGCCGGCTTTACCAACCCGAAGGTGATGCTTCTTGATGAGCACACGGCTGCTCTCGACCCGCAACGCGCGGAGCTGGTGACCACTTTGACGAAGCGCATCGTGGAACAAGGTCAGCTCACCACGCTGATGGTGACGCACAATATGGCACAGGCGCTGCAGGTGGGAAACCGCCTCATCATGATGCATGAGGGAGAGATCATTTACTCCGCCGACGCTGAGCAGAAGGCGAAGCTCACGGTGGAGGATCTCATGGCGGAGTTTGCGAAGATTAAGGGAGCGACGTCCGATAGGACCCTTTTGCAGTAGCGTTCCTCCGTGGTTGTTTCACGTGAAACCTAGGTGCTGTGTTTGGCAGTATCTAGGTTTCTTTCTGTTCGTGGGTCCAGCATCTTTGTGAAGGCTTGGCGGTGACATAAAAAGAGGGCCCAGCACAATGCTGGGCCCTCTAAGCGTAAAGCTAGTTGAACTTGAGTGGAGCTTACTTGAGCTTGATGAGCGCGGAAGAGAAGTAGTCCTCGACTGCTGATGGGTCATCGAGAGGGAGAACAGCGCCTACATACTGGTCCGGGCGAACGATGACCACCGCTCCGTCGCGGGAAATTCCACGGGCATCGAAGATGTCCTTGTCGCCAGGGAGAGCGTTGAAGACATTCTCCCAATTCGGAATGTTGAACTTGCCGTTGCGCGGGCGGAACAACAGTGGGGCGTCAAGAATCTCATAGTCGTGATGGTTGGTCTGCTGGTAGATGGCCTTCACGTCGAAGTAGGTGTTCTCATCGGCGCCCTCAGGGGTGAACTTGGCGAGGATGGGGCCGAGCTTCTCGGCCCACTCGCTCAGAGTGGAGCTCTCGCCGGCCTTGGGGGCATCGGCAAAGGCGTAGATGCGGTAGCGGCCATCGGCGGTGTGCTGGTGGCCCAGGTGCTGAGGGTAAGCATCGCAGCGGCGAAGGACCTCAAAGGACTTAAAGCGCTTGCCCACTGGGAAGCCGGTGGCGAGATCCTGGTGCTGGGTGGAGCCCACGATCAGGTTCTCTTCGTATTGAGTCATCATGCCGGCGGCGAACTCCTCGGCGGCGACGTAGTACTTCTCCACTGCCTCCGGATCATCGAGTTCTTCGGTCGGGGTAGCCATGAGGGTGGACCATTCGCGGTCGAAGTTGATGAGGTTCTGCGCGGCTGGTTGGCGCTCGCCGTGGTAGGTGGCCAGGAGCTCCTTCGGCGCGCGGCCGTCGAGGACGTGGCCGAGCTTCCAGCCAATGTTGAAGCCGTCTTGCATCGAAACGTTCATGCCTTGGCCAGCCTTGGCTGAGTGGGTGTGGCAGGCGTCGCCGGTAAGGAAGACGCGCGGATCGTCGTCGTTATCGTCGAAGGCATCGACGAGGCGGTGGCCCACTTCGTAGACGGAATGCCACGCCACCATTTTGACGTTAACGAAATAGGGGGCGTAGATTTCGTTCGCCTTCTCGATGATCTTTTCAATCGGGGTGTTGCGAACCTTGTGGTTGTCATCTTCTGGCACCACGCCAAGGTCAACGTACACGCGGCAAAGGTAGCCGCCCTCGCGCGGGATGTGGAGGATAGAACCGGCCTGGGAGTGGATGGCGCACTTAGTGCGCCAGTCCGGGAAGTCGGTGTCAACGACAACGTCCATGACACCCCATGCGTGGTTAGCCTGGTCACCCTTGAGCGAGCGACCGATGGACTTGCGGACGCGCGACTTAGCGCCATCACAACCGACGACGTACTTGGCGCGTACGTCGCGCGGGTTGCCGTCGACGTCCTCGAGGTGCACCGTCACCGGGTACTCGCCCTCCCCTACCTCAAGGGAAACGAAATTCCAGCCGTAGTCTGGGGTGATGCGGCCCGGGGCGCGGTGCGCATAACGGGCGAAGTAGTCCAGCACGCGGGCCTGGTTAACAATGAGGTGAGGGAATTCAGAGATGCCCTGCTCATCATCGACTGGACGAGCGCCACGGACAATCTTGGACCGATCCTGCGGATCCGGGTTCCAGAAAGACATCTCCGTGATCTCGTAGGCCTCTTCTGTAATTTCCTTGGCAAAGCCGAAGGCCTGGAAGGTCTCCACGGAACGGGACTGGATTCCATCGGCCTGGCCTAGCTCGAGGCGGTGTGGGCGACGCTCGATGATCCGCGTATTGACGTCCGGGAACATGGCCAGCTGCGCTGCGGCGATCATGCCGGCTGGCCCGGAGCCCACAATGAGAACGTCCATTTCATCGGGAAGCTCAGAGGCGCGATCGATGCCGAAACCTGCGGGCTCGTGCACGCGGGGATCTTCCGAAACGTAGCCGTTGTGGTGGAACTGCACTGTGGACTCCTTAGTTAGCGGTTGTAGTGGACGAGAACAAAGAGAGTGATGGGGGTAGCGGCTGCTCCCCCACTTCTATGTGAGCTTCGCTCGTTGAGTTGGTGACTCAGTTCAAGGCGTCAAGAGGATGTGAGCTGGGTCGTATATGAGAATCATATATGATGCGTTTCCCGCGCACAATGGATTGTGCAGAAAGGGGAGCGCATGGGTGGAGGGGCGTCGCCTAGCGCGGGCTAAAGATGAAGTGCCCCTGAGATTGCTCGGCCTCGTGCTCTGCGCCGAGAGCGATTCCCTTGCGCTCACGCAGGATGAAGGTGCAGATGAAACCGACAATCGAGGCGGAGACGAGGTAGCCCGATACCGCGAAGGTGGTGCCGGTTGCCTCCACGAGTGAAGCGGCAATCATGGGGGCGAAAGCGCCGCCGAGGACCGAGCCGATGGCGTAGGTAATGGAGACGCCGGTGGCGCGAATTGATGCGGGGAAAAGCTCGGCGTACATCGCGGACTGTGCACCGTAGGTCAGGCCCAGGCCGACGGTGAGGAAGAGGAGCGCACCGTAGAGCATCCCCAGGCTACCCGTGTTGACCAGGGGGAAGAGCGCGGCGGCGCCGATGCCCTGCAGGATGAATCCCAGGAGGTAGGTATTTCGGCGGCCGATGTAATCCGAAATGAAGCCGGCGACCAAGGTGGTCAAGGCCCACGAGAAGGCAGACACGGTCACGGCGTTGAGGACATCACCGCGGTCGAGTGCGACGGGGCCCTCGGGGTCGGTGGCGTAGCGCTGGATGTAGCCGCCCGTAGTCATGTATCCGACGGTGCCGTTACCAGCGAAGACGAGGGCGGCGACTAGGACGAGCGGGGTGAACTTCTTAAACAGCGTGCCAATGGGGTTGGTGGCTTCTTCCTCTTCGCGTTCCGCAATCTCCGCGAATACTGGGGACTCGTCGACGCCCATGCGGATGAGGTAGCCCACCAAGATGAGGGCAAAGGAGAGGAGGAAGGGAACGCGCCAGCCCCAGGCCATGAAGGCGTCGCCAGGCGCGATGGTGTTCATGATGGACAGCACGCCGGAGGAGAGCAGCAGGCCGGCGGGCACGCCGATCTGGGGGCCTGCGCCGTAAAGGCCGCGCTTGTCAGTCGGGGCGTGTTCCACCGCCATGAGCACCGCGGAGCCCCATTCGCCACCAGCAGAGATGCCTTGGATGATGCGCAAGGTGATGAGGAGAATCGGCGCCCAGATGCCGGCGGTTTCATAGGTTGGCAGAACACCAATCAGGGTGGTCGCGCCGCCCATGGCGATGAGCGTGACCATGAGGACCACGCGGCGTCCGAAGCGGTCGGCGAAGTGTCCTGCTAGGAACGCGCCAACTGGGCGGAACAGGAAGGACAAGCCAACGGTCAGGAAGGAGATGATGGTGGCCAGCCCACCTTCGAGCGGGCCGAACATGAGGTGGTTGAACACGAGTCCGGCCACCGCTGCATAGAGGAAGTAGTCGTACCACTCGATAGCGGTACCGATGGTCGTCGCGGCGACGACACGGCGGCGTTCGGCCGTCGAAATTGTCGGCGTGACAGCTGTGTGCGACATGATGTGATTCCTTTCGGCATGGGGTGTGCCATATACGGAAAAGCGTGTGAGTTGAACCACTTGCGGTGGTGCTAAGGATAATATACGATCTGGGCAAGGATTTGTTCACAATTAAGGATTCTTCATGGCTGTACCTGAGTTCTTGCCGGTAAAACCGGGCAAAATGATCGCTGTCCATGTGGCCTTTGAGTCCCGCGCGGCACAGCGCGGTCGCTGGCCCAAGACCCCGAGTTACTTCCTCAAGGCGACGAGCACGCTGGCTGAGTCGGACGGGATTGTCGAGCGCCCCGAAGGAACCGAACTGCTGGCCTTCGAAGGTGAAATCGCACTCATCATCGGCACTCCGGCCCGCAATGTATCGCTCGAGGATGCGTGGAAGCACGTTGCATACGTAACGGCCTCGAACGATATTGGCCTGTATGACTACAAGGTGCAGGACAAGGGCTCCAACACCCGTTCCAAGTCCCGCGATGGATACACCCCCATTGGGCCGGAGCTTATCGACGCCCAGGGGATCGACCCCAAGGGCCTTCGCCTTCGCACGTGGGTCAACGGAGAAGTTGTCCAAGAGGGTACGTCCTCCGACGAAGACCTCATCTTCCCGCTCGCCCAGTTTGTGGCCGACCTTTCCCAGCACATGACACTGGAGACCGGTGACATCATCCTCACCGGCACCCCGGCTGGATCTTCCGTCATCGAGCCTGGTGACGTCGTTGAGGTCGAAGTTGACGTGCCAGGAGGCGTGAGCTCCGGCAGGTTGAAGACCACCGTGAAGGAGGTCCCCGCCTCTTTCGATCCGCAGCTTGGCAACCTGCCCTACGTGGATGATAAGCAGCGCGAGGACGCCTACGGTGACCGCGAATCCGCCGGCCTTCCTCCTAAGGATGCGGTCGGCCTCGATCCCGAGCTCAAGGCGGCCTTGGAGAAGGCCCCGACCGCCGGCTTGTCCGCTCAGCTGCGCAAGCGCGGCATCAACCAGTCCGTGATCGAAGGCGTGTACCCGCAGGCTAAGGGAACCAAGATGGTGGGCGTTGCCCGCACCCTGCGCTTCGTGGCCGGCCGCGAGGACCTGTTCAAGTCCCACGGCGGTGGCCTCAACGAGCAGAAGAAGGTCTTCGACACCGTCAAGGAAGGCGAGGTCATCGTCATCGAGGCCCGTCAGGAATCCGGTTCCGGAACGCTCGGTGACATCTTGGCGCTGCGCGCTAAGGTGCGCGGTGCTGCCGGCGTTGTCACCGATGGCGGCGTGCGTGACTACGAGGCTGTCAAGGAGATTGGCCTTCCCGTCTTCACCCAGGGCGCGCACCCTTGCGTTCTCGGACGCAAGCATGTCCCGTGGGATAGCGATATCGCGGTCTCCTGCGGTAACTCCACCGTCCTTCCTGGTGACATTATCGTCGGCGACGATGACGGCGTCGTGGTGATCCCCCGCGACATCGCCGCCGAGGTCGCCGAGGCCGCCCTGGCCAAGGAGCACGAGGATGAGTGGGTTGCCTCCCAGGTGGAGACGGGCGCCAGCTTGGATGGCCTTTTCCCGCCGACCGGGGCGAACAAGGAAGCCTACATCGCGTTCCGTGATGGAAAGGCGGGTGGTCAATGACGGAACCCGTACTAACAGCTGGGGAAAGTAAGTCTCAACAGGCCTATAACTGGATAAGTGAAAAGATTCGTACTCGCGAGTATGAACCCGGATACCGCCTCGTGTTGGCCGCAATCGCGGATGACTTGGGAATCAGCGTAGTTCCCGTCCGCGAAGCCATCCGGCAACTCGAAGCGGAAGGAATGGTCACCTACGAGCGCAACGTCGGTGCCAGCGTGACTACCTACAACCGCGAGGCCTATTACGAATCCATGGACATCGTGGCCACGCTAGAAGCAAATGCCACGGCCCAATCCGCCCCGTATCTCGATGCGGAGGATATTGCCCGAGCGCGGGAGATCAACCAGCGAATGCGGGAGCTCGATATCCACCACGATCCAGAGGAATTCACCCAGCTCAACAAGGAATTTCATAGCGTTCTCTTCTCCAAGTGCCCGAATGAAAGGTTGAAGGACTTGGTGGTGGACCAATGGAGGCAATTGGAATACCACCGCGTCTCGACGTTTCGCTACGTGCCGGAGAGAGCCCAAGAGTCAACGCGTGAGCACGAGCAATTGCTCAGCCTCATCGAGGCTGGCGCCGAACCCGCCTACATAGAAAAAGTGGCCAGGCAACACCGACTGACCACCCTCAACACCTATCGCAAGAAAAACGATTAAGGAGTTCAAAGCACTCATGGCTATCAACAACGATGCTGCTAAGCCCACCGACCTTCCAGAGAAGATTCTTCACTACATCAACGGCGAGTTTGTCCCGTCGATTGACGGCGAGGAATTCGAGGTCCTCGATCCGGTAACCAACAAGGCCTATATCAAGGCCGCGTCTGGTAAGCCGGAGGACATTGACAAGGCGGTTGCTGCCGCTAAGGATGCCTTTGAGAACGGCCCATGGGCCAAGGCACTGCCGCGTGAGCGCGCCCGTGTTCTGAATAAGATCGCCGACATTGTTGAGACTCGCGCAGACAAGCTTGCCGCGTGGGAATCCTTCGACTCCGGCTTGCCCATCACGCAGGCCAACGGTCAGGCCAAGCGTGCTGCGGAGAACTTCCGCTTCTTCGCTGATCTGATCGTCGCCCAGGCTGACGACGCCTACAAGGTACCCGGCCGCCAGATCAACTACGTCAACCGTAAGCCGATCGGCGTGGCGGGCCTGATTACCCCGTGGAACACTCCGTTCATGCTGGAGTCTTGGAAGCTCGCCCCGGCCATCGCTACCGGTAACTCCGTCGTCCTCAAGCCGGCTGAGTTCACTCCCCTGTCCGCACAGCTGTGGGCAGGCATCTTCGAGGAGGCCGGCCTCCCGAAGGGTGTCTTCAACCTGGTCAACGGCTTCGGCGAGGAAGGTTACGCCGGCGACCCGCTGGTCAAGCACCCGGATGTTCCGCTGATTTCCTTCACTGGCGAGTCCCGCACTGGCCAGATCATCTTCGGCAACGCGGCCCCGCACCTCAAGGGCCTGTCGATGGAGCTGGGCGGCAAGTCCCCCGCCATCGTGTTCAGCGATGCTGACCTGGAGACCGCGATCGATGCTTGCATCTTCGGCGTCTTCTCCCTCAACGGTGAGCGTTGCACCGCCGGCTCCCGCATCCTGGTTCAGCGGGATATCTACGATGAGTTCGTGGAGCGCTACACCGCACAGGCTAAGCGCGTGAAGGTGGGCCTGCCCTCCGATCCGACCACCGAGGTTGGTGCCCTGGTACACCCGGAGCACTACGAAAAGGTCACCTCCTACATCGAGATCGGCAAGCAGGAGGCCACCCTGGCCGCCGGCGGCGAGCGCCCAGAAGGCTTCGAGGAAGGCAACTTTGTTCAGCCGACCGTCTTTGTTGACGTCAAGCCGGATGCACGCATCTTCCAGGAAGAGATCTTCGGCCCCGTCGTTGCCATCACCCCGTTCGATACCGATGAAGAAGCACTCGAGCTGGCCAACAACACGAAGTACGGACTTGCCGCCTATGTCTGGACCTCGGATCTGAAGCGCGCCCACAACTTTGCCCAGAACGTTGAGGCCGGCATGGTGTGGCTCAACTCCAATAACGTCCGTGACCTGCGCACCCCGTTCGGCGGCGTCAAGGCTTCCGGCCTGGGCCACGAGGGCGGCTACCGCTCGATCGACTTCTACACCGATCAGCAGGCTGTCCACATCAACCTGGACAAGGTACACAACCCGGTCTTTGGCAAGCAGGACTAAGACGTCCACTCTCTTCTCCCCCACCACTACTTCTATCTAAGGAGCCATCATGGCTGACATTCAGGCCCCCGACATTCTGCGTTGCGCCTACATGGAGATCATCGTTACCGATCTCGCTGCATCTCGAAAGTTCTACGTTGACACCCTCGGCCTCGTCGTGACCGAGGAAAACGAGAACGAAATCTACCTGCGCACCTACGAGGAGTTCATCCACCACAACCTCGTGCTACGCCAAGGCCCCGTCGCCGCAGTCGCTGCATTCTCCTTCCGCGTCCGTTCCCCGGAGGATCTGGACCTCGCGGAGGAGTTCTACAAGGCGCGCGGATGCGAGGTGCGCCGCAACAAGGATGGCTTTGTCAAGGGCATCGGTGATTCCGTCCGTGTCCAGGATCCGCTGGGCTTCCCGTACGAGTTCTTCTACGAGGTAGAGCACGTCGAGCGTCTTGCCTGGGCATACGACGCCCACATCCCTGGCGCGCTGGTTCGCCTCGACCACTTCAACCAGATCACCCCGGATGTTCCTTCCGCTGTGAAGTACATGGAGGAGCTCGGATTCCGCACCACCGAAGACATCCGCGATGAGGAAGGAACCGTATACGCTGCGTGGATGCGCCGCAAGCCGACGGTGCACGACACCGCCATGACTGGTGGCGATGGCCCGCGTATGCACCATATTGCCTTCGCTACCCACGAGAAGCACAACATCATCGCGATTTGTGACAAGTTGGGTGCGCTGCGCGAGTCCGACCGCATTGAGCGCGGCCCAGGCCGCCACGGTGTCTCCAACGCGTACTACCTCTACCTGCGTGATCCGGATGGCCACCGCGTGGAGATCTACACCCAGGACTACTACACCGGTGACCCGGATAACCCGGTCGTGACCTGGGATGTTCACGATAACCAGCGCCGTGACTGGTGGGGAACCCCGGTTGTTCCGTCCTGGTACCGTGACGGTTCCACCGTCCTTGACCTGGACGGCAACCCGGTGCCGCTGGTCGCTCGCGAGGACGAGTCTGAACTGGAGGCCACTATTGGTGCGGACGGCTTCTCCTACACCCGTAAGGAAGATGCAGAAGAAATGCCGGAGTGGAAGCAGGGCGAGTACAAGCTGGGACACCAGCTCTAAAACGGCTTAAGTACTCAGGTTGATGAACGTGGCCCCGTGGCGTCGAGAAGCAAGCGCACATAACGCGGGGCCGCGTTGTCGTTTCACGTGAAACCTTCAGGTTCAACAAACCTGTTAAACAGAACAGATACGTTCTACAACACCTTAAGGAGCGAAGTACATGCTGGATGAAAAACAGCACATCGCTATTGCAGATGAACTGGCGCAGGCCGAAAAGGACCGGTCAATGGTTCCGCTGCTGACAGCCCGTTTCCCGGAGATGAGCATCGAGGATTCCTATGCGGTGCAGCGCGAGTGGGTGCGCCGCGGCATCGAAGACGGGCGTCGTCTCGTCGGCCGTAAGATTGGCCTGACCTCCAAGGTTATGCAGGAAGCCACGGGAATCACCGAGCCAGACTACGGCGCCATCTTTGAAGACCAGGTCTATGAGAACGGCTCCACCATCGAGCATGCGCAGTTCTCGAATGTTCGCATCGAGGTCGAGCTGGCCTTCGTGCTCAAGGAGGAACTGAAGGGCCCGAATTGCAGTATCTTCGACGTGCTGCGCGCGACGGAGTACGTCGTCCCTGCTCTGGAGATCCTCTCCTCCCGCATCGAGATGGAAGGCCGCACTATTGTCGACACCATTTCGGATAATGCAGCCCTCGGCGCCATGATCTACGGCGGCAACCCGGTGGATCCCGCGGACGTCGATCTGCGCTGGGTATCCGCACTGCTCTACCGCAACGAGTCGATTGAAGATACCGGTGTGGCTGCGGCCGTGCTCAACCATCCGGCAATGGGCGTGGCCTGGCTTGCCAACAAGCTTCATGCGCACGGCGATAGTCTCGCCGCCGGTGACATCATCCTGGCCGGTTCCTTCACCAAGCCCATGTGGGTTGAACCGGGCGATACCGTCCACGCAGACTATGGAAAGTTGGGGTCCATCACATGCCGATTCCAGTAAAGTTGCCGCCCACTTTCGCGGACGTTCTTGCGAAGGCCGAGCAGCCGCTCGTTGGCGCCTGGATTTGTTCCGGCTCGGAGGCCGCGGCGGAGATCATTGCCTCGGCTGGTTTTAGCTGGACGCTTATCGACGGCGAGCATTCGCCCTATGGTCTGGAGACCATCCTCTCCCTACTGCGTGCCACCGATGCCTATGGCCTCACGCGTGTGGTTCGCGTGCCCGTAAACAACACTGCGCTTATTAAGCAGTACCTTGACCTGGGTGTACAGAATCTGATGGTGCCCATGATTGATACTGCCGAGGAAGCGGAAGCGGCCGTTGCAGCCATGCACTACCCTCCCCGCGGTGTGCGCGGCGTCGGCTCGGCACTGGCCCGCTCTTCGCGCTGGAATGGCGTGGAGAACTACCTCGCCAACGCGTCGGACACGGTGAGCCTCACAGTGCAGATCGAGTCTGCGACCGCGGTGGAGAATGTGGAAGAGATCGTGGCTGTTGAAGGTGTGGACAACATCTTCGTCGGCCCCTCGGACCTGGCGGCCTCGATGGGGCTTTTGGGCCAGCAGACCCATCCGAATGTACTCGAGGCGGTCAATCACACATTTGAAGCCGTCCGCGCTTCCGGAAAGAAGGTAGGCGTCAACGCCTTCAACCTTGAACAAGCCCAGAAATACATGGCTTCTGGCGCATCATTTGCCCTGGTTGGAGCGGATGTTCAACTTCTTTCGGGTGCGGCACGTCAACTGGCAGACAAATTCCATTTGGGAGGGTAAAAAAGAACCATGAGTGAAAACAACAAGGTCAATATTGACGAGCTGCTGGCCAAGGTTCCGACTGGCTTGCTGATTAACGGTGAGTGGGTAGACGCCTCCGATGGCTCCACTTTCGACGTGGACAACCCGGCGACCGGTGAGGTCATCGCCACCCTTGCGTCTGCTACTTCTGAGGATGCGAAGAAGGCTTTGGATGCTGCCTGCGCCGTGCAGGATGAGTGGGCACGCACGTCCACTCGCGAGCGCTCCAACCTGCTGCGCCGTGCTTTTGACCTGGTGCAGGAGCGCAAGGACGAGTTCGCTGCGCTGATGACACTGGAGATGGGCAAGCCGCTGGCAGAGTCCTACGGTGAGGTTACTTACGGCGCTGAGTACCTGCGCTGGTTCAGTGAGGAGGCCGTTCGTGACTACGGCCGTACCCTGCCGGCGCCGGAGGGCACCCTGCGCATGGTGACCCGTCGCAAGCCGGTGGGCCCGTGCTTGCTTATTACCCCGTGGAACTTCCCGCTGGCTATGGCTACCCGCAAGATTGCACCGGCCATCGCCGCTGGCTGCACCATGGTGGTCAAACCCGCCAAGCTGACCCCGCTGACCACCCAGTACTTCGCACAGACCATGATTGATGCCGGCGTTCCTGCCGGTGTGGTCAACGTGGTTTCCGGTAAGTCTGCGTCTGCTATCTCTGAGCCGATCATGGCGGATTCCCGTCTGCGCAAGGTTTCCTTTACCGGTTCTACCCCGGTGGGCAAGACCCTGCTTAAGGCAGCTGCCGATAACGTCTTGCGCACCTCGATGGAGCTGGGCGGCAACGCTCCGTTCATCGTCTTTGAGGATGCCGACATTGACCAGGCCGTCGAGGGCGCAATGGGCGCCAAGATGCGCAACATCGGTGAGGCCTGCACCGCCGCCAACCGCTTCATCGTTCACGAGTCTGTTGCGGATGAGTTCGCGGAGAAATTCGCCAAGCGCATCGGTGAGCTCAAGGTGGGCAACGGCCTCGATGAGGGTGTTACTTGTGGCCCGCTCGTGGAGCAGAAGGCGCTGGATAACATCACCGCGCTTGTCGACGACGCCGTGGAGAAGGGCGCCAAGGCCATCGTCGGCGGCAAGCCGGGTGAGGGCAAGGGCTACTTCTACGCCCCGACCGTCCTGACGAACGTTCCTCGTGATGCTCGAGTGGCACAGGAAGAGATCTTCGGCCCGATTGCTCCGATCCTGACCTTCTCCGATGAGAAGGAAGCGATTGAGATTGCTAACGACACGGAGTACGGCCTGGCCTCCTACGTGTTCACCGAGGACTCCGACCGCATGTGGCGCATCGGTGACGGCCTCGAGTTCGGCCTCATGGGCTTCAACGCCGGCGTCATCTCCAACGCCGCTGCCCCATTCGGTGGCGTCAAGCAGTCCGGCATGGGCCGCGAGGGCGGCGCCGAGGGCTTGGATGAGTACACCTCGCTGCAGTACATCGCTATGCGCGACCCGTACGCGAATGCATAACTAGTGCATTAATTTAGCCGCTGACAATGCTGGCATCTCCTAGGTGGGAGGTGCCAGCATTGGCGTTTTAGACAAACTCGCCTGCGTTAACCGCTAGCCGCTGCACGGTATGCACTCGGTGACTTGTGATACTCCGCCTTGAAGATGCGCGAGAGGTGCGAGGGATCGTGCAGGCCATAGCGGGCACTGATGTGGCTGATTGATTCCTCGGAGTACCGCGGGTCCACGAGGTCTCTGCGGATGTGTTCTAGGCGTCTAGTTCTGATATAGCTGCCTACCGAGAGTCCCTGCTCGGAGAACTTGGCGTGGAGGTGGCGCACGGACACGAAGAGTGCTTGGGCGATGGTGCTGGGGCCTAACTCGGGGTCGCCCAAGTTCTTCTCTATGTAGGCGATGGCCTGGTTAAACAGGAGTGTGCCTGCAGAGGGTTCTCCGGCCACGTCGGAGGAGAGAACCGACACCAACATGGTGAGAGCCGAGCGGACCAGGGCCGTGGCGTGTGGCCCCTTGAGTAGATCCAGGTTCTTGGCTAACTGTTCAAAGAGGGGCACAGCCACCGCACCCAGGCCGTGTGAGCGTGAGATGGGGTTCGCGGTGAGGCGTTGGATCTGCGCTGGTGAAATGTCGAGAAAGCTCTGCGGGAAGTGCACGATGAGGGTGTTTTGCTCTTCCGGATAGTGCAGAGTGTAGGGCCGTTGGGTTACGTACAGAGCCAGGTCCCCTGGGCGCAGTTCACAGGTTCGCCCGTCCTGGCTCATGGTTGAGGATCCGGTGATTTGCAGGCTGAGCTTGCAAAAGGGAGCCTCGTCGGTAGAAATCTTGTATCGGTTCACCGTGTGGGGCGACGTGCACATATCGAAGAGGGAAATATCTCCCACCTTCGTTGAACGCAGCGTGGCGTGAAAGGAAGAGGGATCCTCAGTGTCCACGTCGAGTTGGCCAAAAGACTCGGATGACGCGGTGCGCCATGACGCGATATCGAAATGCTCAACGGCTGAAGCAGACATAGCTGGGATCATATCGTGAGAGCTCACACATTTGTGGACAAATTGTATGCACGCAGAGTCAAGCGGCATCGTGTGGTACAGGTAACATACCGAGCAAAAGTTCCTTTGGGCTTTGTTCGCGGGGCCCTCGACTTCTTTACAAGGAGATCTCATGACTCAGTTCGCCACCTACGCTGATCTGCTCGACGCCATCACGGATGAAAACGGCCGCGAAATCCTCAATCCCGCCACCGGTGAGGTTGTTGGCCGCGCCCCAGAGAACACCGTTGAAGACCTCAACGCAGCAGTTGAGACCGCACGTGCTGCCCAGAAGGACTTTGCCAAGCTCAGCGACGAAGAGCGTTGCGAGCTTCTCACCAAGGCCGCCGCCGCCATCGACGCTAACGCAGAGGCGCTCGTGGAGCTGCTCTCCCGTGAGCAGGGCAAGCCGCTCAACGGCCCGAACGCCCGCTTCGAGGTCGGTGCCTGCTCTGGTTGGCTGAATGCTACCGCTTCTTTCGAGCACCCTAACTACACCGCCGTCGATGATGACATCACCGCCACCGTTAACTACCGTCCGCTCGGCGTCGTCGGTGCTATTGGCCCGTGGAACTGGCCGATGATGATCACCATCTGGCAGATTGCGCCAGCGCTGCGTATGGGCAACGCGGTCGTCGTCAAGCCCTCCGAGTACACCCCGCTGTCCGTCCTGGCGCTCATCAAGGTCTTTAATTCCGTGCTTCCGGAAGGCGTCCTGCAGGTTGTCACCGGCGACGGCGCGGTAGGCGCAGCGCTGACCACTCACGCCGACATCGACAAGATCATGTTCACCGGCTCCACTGCGACCGGCAAGAAGATCGTCGAGTCCTCTGCGGCGAACCTGCAGCGCCTCACCCTCGAGCTCGGCGGTAACGATGCGGGCATCGTGCTTGACGACGCCGACCCAGCCGCCATCGCCGGCGACCTTTTCTGGGGCGCGTTCATCAACACTGGACAAACCTGCGCGGCAATGAAGCGCCTGTACGTGCCGGAATCGCTTTACGACGCCGTCTGCGAAGCCCTCGTCGAGGTAGCCAAGGCCTCCCCGATGGGCGTGGGCCTCGAGGAAGAGAACGTGCTCGGCCCGCTGCAGAACAAGCAGCAGTTCGACATCGTGGACAAGCTCGTCAACGCCGCCAAGGATTCCGGCGCCCGCGTACTGCTGGGCGGCGACCCGGACTATGACGCGCCGGGCTACTTCTACCCCACCACCCTGGTGGCGGACATCGACCCGGATAACCCGCTGGTCGTCGAGGAGCAGTTCGGGCCTGCCCTGCCGATTGTGAAGTACACAGACCTGGATTGGGCCATCGAGCAGGCCAACAAGCTTGACGTGGGCTTGGGCTCCTCCGTGTGGTCCTCCAACCGTGAGCGCGCTCTGGACGTCGCCGCGCAGCTGGAGGCTGGCACCACCTGGATCAACGCCCACGGTGCCGTGGATCCGCGCGTGCCTTTCGGTGGCATCAAGTCCTCCGGCTACGGCGTGGAGTTCGGCACCGAGGGCCTCAAGGGCCTGGCGTACCCGCAGATCATCAACGGCTAAAACCACCATGGCGCTGCTATTCTTAGCGCCATGAGCACCGCCAAAGTCCCGGAGATCGAGTACGCAGCCTTCGACGCCATGAAGGAGGTTGCGTCCTCGCTGAAAGCTGCCTACCTCACTAGGGCCGCTGAAGCAGGCAACGATGTTGAATCACAATGGTGGATTCGTCAGAATTGGCTGGTAGAGGACATGGTCAGTGGTGTTGATTCAACCGACATTGAAGCCATCCGCGCCGCTGCGGCTCTCTTTGCGCAGCGGCTTGAAGCCCTCTCCTCCGAGCACAAAGCGGCATAGCCTATGCTTTCCGCCGCTGACTTCCCCGTTGATCCGCAGGTCATGGAGCAACGGCTAAGGACTCTGCAAACTAGCTATTTTGGTCGGTCGAATGCTCATGGTCCGGCTGTTCCAGAGGTCATTTATGTGGCGGGGCAGCCAGCGTCAGGCAAATCAACGGCTATTGAATCTGTAAAGAATGGTCACGCGGTCCTTGATTCCGATGAGGTTCGGAAGCTGCACCCCGCCCTCGACGAGATCATGGAGCGCGACCCCCTGCGCATGGACGTGCTCACCAATGGACCGGTGCCCTATTGGATGTCCTCGCTGATTGAATATGGTCGGCAGCACGGGCACTCCCTCATCATTGAGAACACGCTGTCTAACCCGGAATTCATCGCGGGTGAGATAGCCAAGTTTCGCTCCGCGGGTTTCCGCGTGAGGATCGTGGGCTTGGCGGTGGCGCAGGAGGTCTCCAGGCTGGGCGTCGTCCAGCGCTACCTGGAGGCGCAGCGCGTGAGCCGCTACCCGCGCTGGACCAATGAGGTTTCCCACACGTCGGGCTTTAAAGCCATCGTCCCAGGGCTTCAAGCGATTGCCCCGCTTGTCGACGACCTCGAGATCCGCAGCCGCGACGGCCGTACCTTGAGCGGCATTGAGGATATTGAGGCTGAGCGCGCAACCTGGTTCGACTCCCCCGCCATTCGTGCCGACTGGCTGGCCCGTTTCGACAGCTGTGACTTGAGTGGGCTTGAAGCTGAGAAGCTCACGCAAAACCTCGTGGCTGATGCAGAGCGTATCCGCAAGCTTTAAGGCTGTGCCCGTGGAACTGCGCGCCCGGTAGGCGGTGAGAGCTTCGTGTCAAAGCGGCTGCTGGCGAGCTGGCGGTCTGCGAGGTCGAGCAGGCTGAGGATGTCGTCTGCGTTGAATTTAAGTTCAATGTGTAGGTTAGCCGAATAAGAAGCTCTGACAGATGGTGGGGTAATCCTGCTCTGACATCTTATTCCAGCTTGGATGCGCTGGGATTAGGACTGGTCACGTGTGAGAAGGTTTCGTGTACAACTAGTGACATGAACTTTTTATTGCTCGGTGGTACCGGTTTCCTTGGAGGACACATTGCGTCTGCGGCAGTTGAGCGGGGGCATCAAGTTACTTGCCTTGCACGGGGTAACGGGAAGGTTCCCAACGGAGCCGAATTTGTGAGTTCAGACCGTGACCGTGACGGTGCGTACGATGAGGTTGCGGGGAAAACTTGGGACACCGTTGTGGATCTGACGAGTCAGCCGAAGCATGCGCGGGATGCGGCGGCGAAACTCCAGGCCAAGCATCGTATATTTGTGTCTTCGAGCAGCGTATATGAGGACCAAGGAAGTATTTCTTCCGAGTCTGATTCCGTAGTCACTCCGCTTGAAATTGACTACATGGAGAACATGGGGCAGTACCCGGCCGCAAAGTCTGCTTGCGAAACGATTTATCGCAACATAAATAGGTCGGTACTGGTAGTTCGACCCGGTCTGATCGCCGGCTACGGCGACGAAACAGGGCGCAGTGGTTACTATCCGTGGCGCTTCGCGCATCCCACGGGTGAGAACGTGATCGTCCCAGACCCGGCGTTTCCCGTCGCTATGATCGATGTGAAAGACCTTGCAGACTGGATAGTTGAGTCTGCAGAAGTTGGAACTTTCGGAACCTTTAACGCCACGGGGTTTGCTACTTCCTTGTCCGATGTGTTCAAGATTTCGCGTGAGTTAACCGCATCGGAGGCTACGGAGCGACCTTGCTCTGATGAACTGCTTCTCGCTAATGATGTAACCCCGTGGATGGGCCCAAAATCGTTGCCATTGTGGGTACCAGGTGAACAGTTTCGCAACATCGCGCTACTCGATTGCGCCACAGCCTACGAAGCTGGCCTGCAGATTCGCCCGTTGAAAGAAACATTGGCGGATGCGCTGCGATTCGAAGAAGAACAGCAGGGGGAAAGACTCGCTGGGCTCAGCGATGAAGAGGAAGTCGTGCTTCGCCAGCGGTTAGAAGATGGCATTTAGTTTCGGCAGGAACAGTTTTAGTTGCAGTCGGGACCGTACTAAGTTGGTTTTCGTTCCGCGACTGACTGTGAGAATGAGTCCGAATCTGACTTGAGGGGGACTTCGGCGGTGCTAGCTCTTCATGACGCGGAACGATCTAGCCTGCGGAGGCTGCCTTTCCGAGCAGGAAACGCCTTGCGGCACACTTTTCGGCTTCTCGAATCGCTTGCAACTGAGTGAGGTAGCCTTCTTTCGCCACTCCGTCGAGTTTAAGTTCAATTTGTAGCTAGGCCCCGAGGTTGCCCACGCAGAACTCGTTGCCTTCCGGATCCTGCATGACGGTCCACACCAATCCCGGCGCCTCGTGGGTGGTGAGTTCGGTAGCGCCTAGGTCTTTGAGGCGCTCTACCAAGGATTCGCGCTCCGCCCCGCCAACGTCGATATGCATGCGGTTCTTGCCAGGCGTGGGATCCTCAACGCGCTGAAACCCTAGCGCCGGGGTCGAATCGACCATCACGAAATCGCCGTAATCCGCGGCGATTTCGCAGCCGGTTGCGACCGCCCAGAACTCGGCGAGCCTAGACGGATCGTGGCAGTCGAAGGTGATTTGGCGGATGATGAAGTTGGCGTCGCTCATGGTTTCCATTGTGGGCGCGCGTTAGCGCGCCTGCAATAACGAGGGGTGTTTCTGGTTGGGGTATCAGAACAGTTCTCTCCGGCCATGTCAGCCCCATACGTCATAATGGAGGCATGGCCGAGCTAGACCCCGAGTGGGCGATCAATGAGATAGACGCGTTCCTGCAAGTCACAGAGAAGGTAGTCCCCGACATGGGCCCGGGCATCGCCTACCTTGGAACCGTTATGAGCGGATCGCCGACTGAGGCTGCGGCACGTGCCCACGTCGTTGAAATGATCCTTGACCGAGCGCTTCCCGGGTGGAGACAAGGACTCCCAGTCCAGGACAAGGAGTATAGCTGGCTGAGGGACCAAGCCTCCCGGGCCAAGACAGTGCTTGAACGTAGGTCTGAACTCGCTGAAAAGCTCGGAGACAACACGCCAGACTTAGACGCAGCCAATCTGCATCCGTGGGCGTGGGAGAATGGCAAGGGTTACTGGAATCATGGGCACTACCATCAAGCCGTGATGCAGGCTGCCATCCGCATCAATGCAGAGACCCAAGCGAAACTGAACCGCCTAGACATATCTGAAACAGCACTTTTCAATGAGGCGTTTTCACTCCATGATCCGAAGCGTAATGTGCCGCGCCTTCGGCTTATGGAAAATGATGGCAGTAAGACGTTTGAGAACCTACATCGGGGCGCCCGCGCCTTTGCAGAGGGCTTGTACGCGGCTATCCGCAATCCCGGGATGCATGTTCCACACGACGGTGGTGAGGAGCAAGTCGCGTTGGAGCAGCTCGCGGCTTTCAGTCTATTGGCTCGCTGGGTTGATAAGGCTACCGTCCTGGAGGGGTGACTACATCGGTTTACGGAATAGCAGTCTGCTTTGAGCGAAGGATGTGGAGCACGAACGTCTGTGATGGGGGTGCCGGGCGCTCAGTCGGCAAGGCCGTACCGGGACCATCGCCGTGGCTGTGTGCAAGGTTCATGCCAGCGAGTGGGGTGGGGTCCAGAAATGATCCTCGCACACGTTAAATAGCGACGACACTCCGTCGAGTTCAAGTTCAACGTGTAACGCGAGGCGTTAATGACGTTTCGCGTTATTGGGGGTATGTTGAAGAGCGCTGTCTCTAACTCCGGTTTTCGTTCGGCCTCGGTCCATTCCGCTACCTCGTGTGAAGAATCTGCAAGCGTTATCGGGCCGTTGAACTATTAGGTTCACCCACAGTTCCCGTGCCTGCACGCATCGAGAAGGACCAGGTGGTGAACTCGAATGACTCGCCTGGTCCAACGTGTGTGTGCGTTCGGCGCGTGGTTTAACCCTTATAAGACTTGCCGGTTACAGCCTCAGCGTTTCGCTCGTGCAGCCCGCAGGCCGTTCAAGATCACGATGACTTCGGCTACTTCGTGTACCAAGACGACGGCGGCCAGGCCCAGTACACCGCTGATCGCCAGTGGCATCAACACGATGATGATGGCCAGAGACAGCACGATGTTTTGGTTGATGATCCTGCTGCCTCGGCGGGCGTGCTGCAGCGCCTGCGGGATCAGCCGGAGGTCGTGGCCAGTGAAGGCGACGTCAGCGGACTCGATCGCGGCGTCAGAGCCGGTTGCTCCCATCGCAATGCCCACCGTTGCGCCCGCCAGTGCCGGCGCGTCGTTGATGCCGTCGCCGATCATCGCCGTCGGCGTCTTGGAGGAGAGTTCGGCGACGATGCTTGCCTTGTCCTCCGGTCGCAGCTCGGCGCGCACGTCGTCGATTCCGGCGATTTCAGCCAGCGCCCGAGCGGTGCGAGTGTTATCACCGGTGAGCATGCTCACTTCCACGTCGTTGTCGTGCAGGGACTGCACGGCATCGGGCACCTCGGGCCGCAACTCGTCGCGCACCCCGATCGCCCCGGCGAGAGCGTCATCGACGGTGACTAGGACGCAGGTCTGGCCTTCGGACTCCATGCGCTCAACGTCCGCCTTCAGTGGCCCGGCGTCGATCCATCGGGGGCTGCCGACCAGCACCCGTCGGCCTTCGACGGTGCCGCCGATGCCATGACCGGCTTCCTCGCTGATATCCAAGGCGGTGGGCGCGTCGGGCTCCGCTGCCACGATCGCCGCGGCGAGGGGGTGCGTCGATTGCTGCTCAACCGCCGCCGCGAAGGAAAGCACCTGCGCCCGATCGAATCCGTCTGCCGGGACCACTCCGGTAACCTCGGGCTGGTTGCGGGTAAGGGTTCCGGTCTTGTCTACCGCTAGGTGACGGATGCCGCCGAGTCGCTCGAACGCCGCGCCGGACTTGATGACTACTCCGAACTGGCTGGCCGCGCCGATCGCGGCCACGACCGTCAGCGGCACGGAGATTGCCAGCGCGCACGGCGACGCTGCGACCAGGACCACCAGCGCACGGGTGATCCAAGTCTCGGGGTCGCCCAACAGCGAGCCGATCACGCCGACCAGCACCGCCAGGATCATCACCCCGGGCACTAGGGGTTGGGCAATCCGGTCGGCGATCCGGGCGCGGTCACCCTTCTCCGCCTGCGCTTGCTCGACGAGGTCGACGAGTGTGGTCAGTGAGTTGTCCGTTCCAGCTGCGGTCGTCTCGACCTCCAGCACACCGGCGGAGTTGATCGCTCCCGCGGGTACCTCGTCGCCGGGCGCAACCTCCTCCGGAATGGATTCTCCGGTGATCGCTGAGGTGTCAAGGCTGGAGCGTCCGGACCGAATGATGCCGTCCGTGGCGATCCGCTCCCCGGGGCGCACGAGCATCAGCTCGCCAACCTCAAGGTCCTTCGCAGTGACCTCGACCGCCGTGCCGTCGCGCAGCACGGTCGCGGTCTGTGGCACCAACTTCAACAGTGCCCGCAGTCCGCTCTGGGCCCGGTCCATCGCCTTATCTTCAAGTGCCTCGGCGATCGAGTACAGGAACGCCAGCGCCGCGGCCTCTCCGACGAAACCAAGGATCACCGCGCCGACCGCGCTGATCGTCATAAGCAAGCCAATGCCGAGCTTGCGCTTCGTGACAAGGTTCCGGATCGCTCCAGGTGCGAACGTGTAAGCGCCCAACAGCAGGCCAAGCCAATACAGTACCGTTGCGGGCGTCTCCAAGTCGGACCAGTCCAGCGCCAGTCCTGTAATGAGGGCTACGCCGGAGAAGATCGGTAGCAGTAGCTCGGGGTCCTTCCACCATGGCCGATCGAGCTCTTCGATCTCCGTGGCGGGTTCGTGTTCGCATCCACATGCTGAACTCATGCGTCCGTTCCTTTCTCGCCGCAGCCGGGCACCGAGCACTCAGTGTCGATGCAGGGGGCATTCTCGTCGACGGCCAGCGTCGCGTTGACCAGCGCTTCGAGCGCCGCCGCGAGGTGCGGATCGGCAATTTCGTAGCGGGTCTTACGGCCCTCCGGCTTAGCGACGACGATGCCGCAATCGCGTAGGCAGGACAGGTGGTTCGAGACGTTCGAGCGCGTCAGATCCAAGCTTTGCGAAATCTCGGCCGGGTAGCCCGGACCGTCGAGTAGGGTCATCAGGATTCGGGAACGCGTCGGATCAGCCATGGCCCGGCCGAGCCGGTTCATGACGTCGAGGCGTGAAGCAATAGTCAGCATGTACTGAACAATACAACGTGTGCTGAACTATTCAAAATGTACTGAACTGACGGTTACGCGTAGGTCCTGCGACCTGCAGGAATTAGTCGATGGGATAGAAGACGACTGATCCTTTGTGGTTCGGCTGCCACCCAACGCGGGAGCGACGTGGGCGGCGAGGTTCTCAGAATCTTCACGTTGACGTCTACGCCATCCCGCAAAACCTTTACGTGTTTCCATGCGCCCATATGTTCTCTGTGTGCTGACGTAATTACAGTTTTCTGATTGTTGCAGGCTAACGAGATAGTAACTTTGCAACAACATACCGTGGAGTTCAAATTTAACGTGTAGCGTTATTGATGCTTCGCGTTATGGGGGATAGGGTGAAGCATGATCCAGTCGTTCGCTGACAAGGACACTGAGCGTCTGTGGAAGCTGCGCCAGCTTGGGTACGCGCAGACTCTTGATGAGTTACGGATTCCCCCGGGAAACCGGCTTGAGGCGCTCAAAGGCGATCGCAGGGGTCAACATAGTATTCGAATCAATGACCAGTGGCGGATCTGTTTTCGGTGGTCCGCCGCGGGGCCAGAGGAGGTTGAGATCGTTGACTACCACTGACAAGCTCCCTCCGGTTCACCCCGGTGAGATCCTCATGGAGGACTTCCTCAAAGGAATGGGGATCACCCAGCACAAGCTCGCCGTCTCCATCGGCGTTCCGCCCCGCCGGATCAACGAAATTGTTCACGGTAAGCGCGCTGTAACCGCTGACACGGCCCTTCGTCTAGCGAAGTTTTTCGAGATGAGCCCCCAGTTCTGGCTCGGGTTACAGGCTCAATATGACTTGGACGTGACGGAAGACAAGATCCTCTCGGAAATCGAGCGGATTCAACCGGTCCAAGCTGTCTCAGCGTAGCGGTTACCCGAACCAGGTCCGTCAGCGTGAGGATATGCACGCGGATGGTTCGAACTAGGGAATTTGGGGCCGCCGTCGCGTGGACTTGAGTTCCGAGCGCCGCTTTTTCGCTTCGAGACGGCGTCGCACCGAGCTCTGCGTCGGCTTGGTCCTGCGCCGCGGAGGAGGAAGCGGAGCGAGCGCCTCACGCAAGAGGGCGGCCATGCGCTCTCGCGCCTCGGTGCGGTTACGGACCTGCGAGCGCTGCGTCGACGCGCTCACGGTGAGCACTGTGCCGTCCAGGCGGTGTTCGAGGTTGTGAAGGACGCGGCGACGCTGGGCGTCGAAAAGCGATGAGCACGTAGCGATATCGACGGAAAGCTGCACTTTGCTGTCCGTAGTATTGACGCCTTGGCCACCTGGTCCCGACGACTTCGCGAACCGCTCCGTCAGGTCGGCGGCGACGATGACCAGACCCCCGGGGATCCCTGGGCCAGGCGCGATGGTCAGGTCGTTCATACCGCCCAGCTTAGTTAGAGATGTTTCCGGATCAGACCCGCCGTGCGAGATCAGGGTAGTGTACGACCACGCCGCCACCGTCGACCTCCAACTCGACGTCGACTCCCCGTGTTCCGCTTTCATATCGGACAGTTTCAGCATCGACGGAGCTGTAGTACTGGTCTGATGCGATCACCTGGAGGGACGGTATATCAATCCAAGCCATGATCAGCTGCGTTTTCGGAACCTGAGTCTCAAGCAGCGTCAAGCGACGAATAGGCATTGTGTTGGTGAGAGGGCACAGACCGAGAGCGCAATCGAGTGCGCCTTTCAGGTCGGCTGACTGGACGATACCGGGGGAGGGCAGATCTTCAAGCTGGGCGCCCTCTTCATTGGTTTCCGCCGACCACACGCCTTGCTCGGACCTAAACAGCTCGAGGCTTCGCCCCCATCCGTCGCCTTCAACGTTCACCGACACACGTTCAGTCACCCAGTTCTCCGCGGCGCGCAGCTCCCACGTGGCCTCGTATCCATCGCCGTATTGCACTCCGGAAGCGGTCAAACCGGCTCTTAAAAAATGAACTGCGGCCTAGTTCCGGATGAGGGGAATCTCGACATGCTCCCACTTATACGTGCGCTTCATGGTGAGGATTTTCCCACGCTTGATGGTGCGAAAAGGCAGGTAGCTTTCGATTTGGACCACGTACCGAGGACGAGGCATACCGGCAGAATGGTGTATTCAGTAAGTCCGCGACGCAGAAGAATCCCATGAATGAGAGCACGGCCCACACGGCCGTTGCCATCTGCAAATGGGTGAATCGTTTCGAATTGAGCGTGAGCAATCGCGGCCTGGATGAGAGCACCGTGCGAAGCGCCATCGAGGTAAAGACATAAGTCGTCCACGAGGTCATGGACTAGACGTGGGGGCGCTGGGATGAACTCGGCCCCAATGGGTGTGTGGTTACTTCCACCAATCCAGTTCTGAATAGTGCGAAGACCAGTGGGGATAGAGCCCTTCTCCCCCATCAACTCTCTTTGGAGCTTTTCAAGAAGGCCGATGGAGATGTTGGTTCGGTGGCAAAGCTCTTCTCAATGGAACACAGAACGGTGAGGTTACGCGCAACCTCTTCCGCGCTTTCCTTAAAGCCGCGGACTTCCTCCTTTTGGGCGAGTTCTGCGAGGACAACCTTGTCGACGTTGGGCGCAATACCTTCAATGCGTGAGGAAGAAATCGCCTCAGAACGCATGAGTAAGCGGGCCACAGACTCCAACTGGCCAGAAGCAGCATGACGGTTGAGATCCAAGATCTCTCGCTCGATACGTGCTGCCCGGCTGGTGAGCTCTGGGGAAAACTCCATGCCTTACTTACAAGATGGTCAGGGACATAGACCTAAAAAGGGCCTCCGGCCTTATCGCGCCGGGGAATGCCGGAGCCTGATTCGGGGATCCAGTTCTCGGTAACGTAGTGAGGCTTGTAGAGGCTATCCATTCGTCAGACAGCAAATGAGTGGTTGGATAACTCTTATCCAACCACTCATTGGGATTCAGGCGCTAGATAACTCTTAAACACTGAGGTTGTTGGCAGTGTGTTTCTCTCACCTGTGGTGAAAATCTTTCCAAAGATAGCCTTGTTAAAGCTGATGCGGCGTTAAATAGCGAGATGCAGTCGTATTAGTGCTCGTCCGCGAACGCTTGAAAAGCGTTCAATTAGTGGATTTCAGCACTCATCAGTGTTCGCCGCGTAGAAGTTTAAAGACAATCGAATCGTCCTTACGACCCACTCCCTCGCGATGTCCTCTGATATATAGTTGCTCCGCCGTAACTGCGAGTGGTACTTCTTGGTGTACTTCTCGTGCAGCTTCCCCGACTAGTCCCATATCCTTCACAAAGATATCGAGTGCACTACGCACCTCATCAAAGGCCTCATCAACCATCCTTTGCCCTCGATCACCAAACATAAAGCTAGCTGCAGCTCCTGTTCCAAGTACCTTGTGCACCTGGGAGACGTCTAGTCCCATCGAATCCGCTAGAGCTAGTGCTTCGCCAGCAGCTGCGATATGGACGCCGCACAATAGCTGATTTACGATCTTGAAACGCTGGCCGTCGCCAGGACGTTTGCCGACTACGGGGGCGTTTGACGCCATTGCATCCAGAAGTGGCTGAACTACGGCCACAGCGGAACTGTCGCCAGACACCATCATCAGTAGATCCCCTGTTTTTGCTCGTGCGACGCCGCCAGACACTGGTGCGTCAACGACATGTACACCTGTACCAGCAAGGCCATCAACAGCTTGTGCGATGGCCTTCGGGCCGACTGTAGCCATGATGAGAATTACCGAACCTTGAGAAAGGTGGGGGGAAATTCCTTCTTCGCCGAATAGGACAGATTGCAACTGGTCTCCAGTTGCCACCATAATCGCGGTGACGTCGGCACCAGAAACAGCCTCACGAGCGTTAGAGGCAGCGCTCACTTGAGGTGCTACTGATTCGAGTGAAGAGGGCTGGACGTCAAATGCCGTGACGCTCAATCCAGCTGATGCGGTTGCGAGGGCCATTGGCCCTCCCATGGCGCCGAGCCCGATCCAGGCAACTTTTGGAGTGGTGCGCACTTAAAACTCCTTTGAGTGTAATAATAAGTTGGTAGGTACTGTGAAATTTTCCACGTAATCTACTTTCGGTGTATGTAGCCATCGGATAGATTCGCAGTTTTTGATATGCGGACTAAGGGTGGCCCTTCTCTTTAGTGAGAAAAGGAAATCCTAGGCATCTGTCGTGGCAGCTCGTAGCCTTTCAACGACCTCTGCCAAAGCCTCCTTACCTCCTACATTTCCCGGGAAAACTACGTACGGTACTCCGATCACGTCTTCGGGAGCTTTAGTAGCAGTAAACAAGCTAATCTGCCCCTCATAAAACTGACCTTGGACCTTTGCGCGCTGAATCCCGAGGCCCGAAGCCGCGACCTCGTGGGATGTAATACCTCCCTTGGCGACGATCCAGGCTGGACGTGCTTCCCTTGATGCTTGCACCACTGCAACGACTGCATCAGAGACTTGTCGTGCGATCGCGAGAGATTCAGTCTTTGACTCTGTCCTAATCAGTTCTCGACTCGTATACAGGACGCAATCGGAACTCGCTAGCGCTTCTCTCACACGCATTGAAATCTCATCGATGTGCTGCTCACGAGTTCCAGAATCGAGCAGCTTAGGAACCTGCAGCTCAAACTCATTGAGCTTGCTTCGCTGCTGAAGTACCGCAAGCTGTTGGCTCGTGAGCCCTACGTGTGAGCCAACAACGACGAGCCCATGAGCTGTGCGCGATGGATCAATTTCTAAGGTATCAGAAGTAATCAGTTGAGCGTCTCGCTGCCCAGCTAGGGAGCGAACGAAGGAAGGGCCACAACGAGTCACAAACACTTTGCCCTGTTCCTCGAGTTCTGCCACTGCTTCTGACACGATATCCATGTCGGAATATTCGGTGGCATTCACTATTATCCAGCGCCGATTCTTCGCCTCGACGAGCTTTGCCTTGACCGTTTCTACGCCACCGTCGCGGATATCGGTGAGACTTATTGAGAAACACTCCTTTGCGCGGACTATCCCGCCAGACCTCTCTTCAAGAAAGTCTGCAAGGTTCGAGTGGGAATACCCAAATGTTGCGTCGTTCGCAAAGTCAGTGTCTTCCACTTGTTGTGCTTTTCCGTCCACTATGGCGAAGTGAACATCATTTTTAGTGAATCGGCCTGCTTCAATCATCGCTGGGCAGAACAAAAAGCCATCTACTTCGATGCTGTGCTCTGAAAGTGCATTAGCAATTGCATTTGGCTCTGCAATTACGTGGCCGCGAAGCGTTGAATCCGAGCGAGAAACAACATGTAGGCCGCGGCAGTCTTCCAAGCGTTCGACTACGGATCCCACCATTGTGCGGTTGATTTCTACGGCAGTGTCTTCATCGAGGGCGCGCGAGTTCGTGAGGACAAAACACGTTGAACCTCGGTCCTGTAGCACCTCGGCCGGAATAGATGGATCAGTATCGAAGGCCACTTCGACGCTTGAAACGCACTGTGAGCCAGTGGGATCGTCATCAAGTACTAGAAGACGCCTCGATGGTGCCTCAAAAAAATTCATTTCTTCATACCTTTCCATTACGCCATTGCTCCTAGCACTAGCCACAAGACTCCAACTACAACGAATCCAATTATTGACATGATCGTTGTCGTCACTGTGTAAGACTTCAACGCTGATGCGGTATCTACTTGGAAGTAGCGGCTCCACACCCAGAACAAAGAATCATTTACATGGCTAAATGCCATCGAGCCGATGCCGACAGTCACAGTCACCAGTGCTACTTGCAATCCATTAAGCTCCAGGGAGGCAATCATTGGCGCCACTAATGGGGCAGTTGTAAGTGCCGCAACGGTTGCGGAACCTTGGGCTGCGCGAATAAAAGCTGCAAGCAACCATGCCAGCACAAGCACTGGTAGCCCCGTGGACACCAGCAAATCAGCTACAGCATCGGCAACACCGGTTTCACTCAAGACTTTGCCGAAGGTCCCGCCTGCGCCAGTGATCAAGATGACTGCCGCCGTAGCAGGAAGTGCCGAGGCTACAACGTCCTCTACCTGTTCTTTGCCCCAGCCACGTGCAAAACCTAAGACCCCAATCGCGAATATCACGCCAATGAAAAGAGCGATGGGAGAGTCACCAACGAAGCCTAGGAAATCCCGTACTGCGGTGCCTTCATCAAGCATGAGTGTGGATACGGTGCCACCCATAATGAGCACAAGAGGGAGGAGAATCGTGGCAAGAACGAGACCCACTGACGGGGCCCCTTCATCATTAACTTCGACGTCTTGGTTTGCGGTAGTTCCGGCGGCTTGACTATCAACAGCTGGCACCGGAGAAAAAACCTTCTTGGCTATGAAACCTGAGAACACTTGGCCTACAAGCCACATCACGATAGCGGGAATCATACCGAGTAAAAGAACCATGCCCACATCAGCTTGCATCAGCTCTGAGGCGCCAACGATTCCAGGGTGCGGTGGGAGAACTACATGCACTGTCAGCAAAGCAGTAACTACAGGCAAAGCATAGGCAAGCATATTTGGTTTTTCACCCATTCGTCGGGCCACGGCAAGTGTGATTGGAACGAGCACGATCGTCGCAACATCAACAAAGACCGGAATACCAAAAATAAAAGAGGCAGCGCCTAGTGCCCATGGTGCGCGCTTCTCACCGAAGTTTTTCTCAAGAGAACGAGCTAGTACTTCAGCGCCACCTGAAACTTCCACTATTCGACCGAGCATTGCACCAAGCGTGACAATAAGAGCGACACCTCCGAGTGTTCCTCCCATACCATCTTTGAGTAGAGGTACAACTTCCGAAAGCGGTACGCGCGCTGCAAGTGCCAAAGCGATAGACACAAGTAGCATCGCGATAAATGGATGGGTCTTTGCTCTGATGATTAAAACGAGAATGAGAGCTACCGCAACGATGCCGAGCAGCACGAGCGTTGTTGGGGACAATAGAAATCCTCCTAGGTTCCAGAAACTTGGTGAAAGGCAATAAGCCCGCAAGGGTGCCGTCCATTCAGTCCTTTGACAAGAATAAAAGACTCCATGTGAGGGTACTCATGCTAGGATTTTAAATGTATTCTACATCACTCGTGCTGAGAGGGGTCTACCTAAAACTAATGCGCGTGCGCTAAATATAAATTCTGCTTTGTTTTTCGAACGCCTATTTCTGGCGAAATGCTTCATCACTTCCGCAGTACATTGGTGTAGGAAATCGGTTTATGACTTTCTTATTCCTCCCTTGCGGAAGGAACTCAACCCACTTTCTATGCCATGGTCTTCAGTACCATTTCTTGGCTGTCAGTGACTGACGAAGCGCATCCTCAGTACGAGAGGGGTGAGGGGCTGGCGGCCACTACATTCTTCATAAGGAGCAAGTATGAACATCGTTATCACAGGAGGTGCGGGCTTTCTCGGCACCTTGCTTATTCAGGAACTTCTTTCTGAGGCAGACCACGACAAGCTTGATTTGAACGAGATTGTTTCATTTGATCTTGCTGCTGCCCGGGTGTCGGATCCGCGCGTGCGCTCCGTGGTTGGAGAGATCACCAATCGAGAGACTGTCCTACAGGCAATCACTGGAGAAACTGATGCAGTTATCCATCTAGCAGCCGTGCTTTCGGGTGGTTCGGAGGCTGATTTTGATTCGGCGTTGAGGGTCAACATAGATGGCACGCGTTGTCTTCTCGAGGCCGTGCGTCATGCTCGTAGCTCCAAGGGAGATCATCCTGCACGGTTCGTCTTTACGAGTTCTCTTGCTGTGTTTGGGGGCAGTCTTCCACAAGTAATGCCTGAATACTGGGCCACTCAGCCTGACTCTACCTATGGTGCAACCAAGTCCATTGGAGAGCTACTTGTCAATGAGTATGGACGAAAAGGCTTCGTGGATGCCCGCATTTGCCGGCTTCCTACGATCTCGGTGCGACCTGGTAAACCGAATTCAGCCGCGAGCTCGTTTGCCAGCGGGATCATTCGTGAGCCTCTTAACGGTGTGCCGTCGGAGGTCCCCGTACCGCACGATACGAAAATGTGGCTTGCATCGCCGCAGGTGGCAGTTCGTAATCTTGGAAGGGCACTCTTAGTTGAAGGCTCAGAACTGGGCTCGTGGAGGGTTATGAATCTTCCAGGAATTTGTGTCACGGTTGGCGAAATGCTGGATTCGCTCGAGCGTGTAGCTGGCTCTGAAACGAGAAAGCTTGTTAGTGACAAGCCTGATGAGGGTATTGCTTCGATCGTTACAAGCTGGCCGGGAAACTTTGATGTGTCAAGAGTGGAAGCCTTAGGTTTTGAACGTGATCGTGACTTCGATTCAATGGTGCGGCAATACCAAGATGACTTCTTGAGCTAGCCAGCTCGGGGGTGTTGGTGACTTCCTTCTTCGATTGCGAACTGCTGATTGAGTTTCGTCCTTTTTGCGTGCCTCTTTCCTCGGCCCTTCAGTGGCTGGGCAGGCGGCCTGATGGAAAACCCGGCTGGAGGACGGGACGAGAGCATGATCCCTCCCCTGCACGTTGTCCACTCGGTTGAGTTGGCCCAGGCCAAACCCCCAGACCTCGATCCCGCAACTCCCTGGTGGGTGCTGGGGCGTCGGCAAGCGCGTGGCGACGGCGACCTGCAGGTTGCGGGTTTCAGGTCTGGGGAAATGCGGTGGACTCTGGGAAACGCCGAAGCCGGTCGCCTAAGTCGAAAACGGCGTGTGCCAGCGCCGTATACTAGGCCGCATGGTTGAGGTGGAATCACTATCTAAGGGAACGCCGCGCCTTGTTGCTGGAGGCCTGAATAAGGACACGCAGTTGTGCCTGTCCATTGTCTGGCCGCCCAGGAAACACGGGCACGCGTTTCCACAACTACTTGTATGACGCGCTGGAGCTGAACTACGTCTACAAGTCCTTCACCACCGATGACATCACGCAAGCCATCGCTGGCGTGCGCGGACTGCAGGTGCGCGGCGCGGCGATTTCGATGCCGTGGAAGGAAGATGTCATCGCGCTCGTGGATGAGATGGACCCGTCGGCCTAGGTCATCGAGTCGGTGAATACCATCGTTAACACTGATGGCCACCTCAAGGCCTACAACACCGACTACCTGGCCATCGTGCGCCTGCTGAAGTCGAACGAAGTGGATACGGCGTTGGACACCATCGTGCTGGGCTCCGGCGGTATGGCGAAGGCTACGGTTGCCGCGTTTCGCGACGTCGGCTTTGACCACGTCACCGTCGTCGCTCGCAATGCCACCACGGGGCCGGCGCTAGCTAAGAAGTATGGCTACGAGTGGCGCGCTGAGGTGGGCGAACAGCGCCCGGGCCTGGTGATTAATTGCACGCCCATCGGCATGGAGGGTGGCCCGGAGGCCAACGATGTTCCGGTGAGTGATGCCGTTATCCAGGCGGCCGAGGTCATCTTTGATGTCGTGCCCCGCCCCACTTGGACCCCGCTGCTGAACAAGGCGCGTGACCTGGGCAAGGTGTGCATCACGGGCGCGGCAGTAATGTCTATCCAAGCCCTTGAACAGTTCGTGCTCTACACCGGAATCCGGCCTGAAGACGAACTGGTGGAGCGCGCCACCGCCTTTAGCCGCGGGGCTGCAGGCGCTTAACCAGCTGGTCGTGGTGGACGGCAGCGAGGCAGCCGGCGTCGACGACGCGCCGGGCCAGCTCCTTGTCCCCCATCTTGGCGGCGAAGGCCATGCTGTCGTGGTCGGGGCGGCCGATGAGCGTGATCTCATCGCCAGGAGTGATGCGGCCAGGCTCGATGATGCGCAGGTAGGAACCGCAATCACCGCGCTCCGTGAAGGACTTGAGCCAACCGGGCTCGTCCATCCAGCCGGAGAAGGTGGCACAAGGCGTGCGCGGGATAGACACTTCGAGCACGCACTCCCCCACTCGAATTCGCTGGTTGATCAGCATATTCGCCCAGGAAATCCCTTCGGTGGTGAGGTTCTCCCCGAAGTAGCCATCACGCAGCACGCGGTTGAGCGTGCCCTCCCAGTAATCGAGCTCCTCACGGGCCACCGCATACACGGCCTTCTCAGCGCCGCCGTGGTGGGCGTGGTCGCCGATGGAATCCCCCACCACGCCGGAGCCGTCACCATAATTGGGCCCGGGAATCTCTAGGTCCAGGAAGGGGCGGGGCTGCTTATCGATGCCCGTGTACTCGTGCCGTCCATGCGGCTCCGGGCGGCGGACAGCGACGTTCGTGGAGATAACCTTCATGCTCACCTATTGTGGCACACCTCACGTGCTTACATATCGCGATCGCGGAAGAGCGCTTCGGCGGTCACGAGGTCGTAGAAGAAGAGGCGGGGGGCAAGCGGGAGGACGTCGGCAAGCATGGGCATGTCTTCCTTGAGCAGCGGGCTTTCCATGATGATGTCGTTCGCCGCAGCGCGGGATGCCAGGGCGAAGGCATAGGAGATATAGGGCATCCAGGCAGCGGCGTTGAGCTCGTCGACGGTGTTTCCGCTGGCAAAGGCACCCAACGCGATGAGGGTGTGGTTGACGGACATGTCAACGCCCGCGTTTTGCACCAGCGAGGCCAGTGCCGTGGCGTCCTTGCGCAGGTGCTCGATGGTGCCCAGCGCATCGAGGGCGCCGTTGTTGGCAAAGCACTCACGCAGCGCGGCGACGCGGCCGGCCTCCCCCATCAGGTCATCGACGGGCGGTGTGGGGCTGTGAATGGTCGCAGCATTGAGTAGCATCGGGCGGGTCAGTCCATCAGCGCCGGACTCGCGCACGGCGGTGAGCTCGGGGTTCTCGCTGGCGGAGGGATCGAGGAGGAGATCCAGGTAGCTATCGACGCCGGATTCGGCAGTGGGCTCCAGCGGCGAGTGGAACAAGCGCGTGCGCGCAAGCGAGCGGGCCTGCTGGTTGACGCTGACGCCGGTGCGCGCCAGGGCGTGGACCGCGGCCTCCGGTTGGGCGCGCAGACGATCGATGGTGCTGTCGAACATCGCCTGCAGCTTGGGGTTGGGGCTGCGCTGGGAGAGCACGTGGAGCGCGCGGAAGGTGCCCCACAGCTGTTCCGGAGTCCAGTCCTTTGAGGCCAGAGCTGCGGGCGAGCCTTCCGGCGTGATCACGATGGAGGCGCTGGAGGGGCGTGCAGGGGCGGCGAGGTTGGAGGAGGCGCGAAGCTCGCGGACATCGACAAGCAGCGAGCCATGCTCAGCAAGCTCCGCGGGCAGTTCAAACCCCTCTTCGGTGGGCATGAGTTGGGTGGGCGCTACGGTGGGCTCGGCCAATGGCCAGGCCCAGCCCACTAAATCTGCCTGCGGTTCTGCGTTCTGTTCAATGATGATTTCATCGCCATTGAGCAGACCACGGCTGACGAAGGGGGACTTACGGACGGTGGCCAGCGCCGCATAGATGAGGCTGGTGGACGCGGAAGCTTCGTACTCGACGATGCGCCGCTCCAAGCTGCGGGCCTGGTGAGCCTCGCGCTCCTCCGCCGGGAGGGAATCCAGGTAGTCCTCGTAGGACAGCGTGGACCACATGAGGAAGAGCTCAGCCGTTGGTTGCTTGCGCACGGCGTTGGCCAGCGCGGCGTTGGGTACGGCGAGGCTGGTGACCGCCTGCGTCGTCTTTGAGGTGCGCGCCAGTTCCTTGATTTTCTGCCGGCCGTCGATGGTGACGAACTTCGCCAGCGGCAGTGGGCGCGGCGAGTGGACGGTGAACATGTCATCCTGATCGAGCTGGCCGGCGAAAATTACTGGCTTATCGGAGTGCTCAGTGGGTTCCAAGCCGATGCGCTTGACGCGGCTAAACAAGGCCTCGGGCCAAACATCGAATTCCAGCTCATAGCCGGCCTCACTGGCCACGACCTCGCGGCGCGAGACCTCGGTGTCCTCGAAGGTGCGTAGTCCCTTCTCCAATGCGATGGGCTTCTTTGGCGGGGAGGCCAGCGTGTAGCTGAAGGCTGAGTGCGCACCGAGGGCATCGATGATGCGGAAATCCATGCCGCGCGGGCCGTCGTTGGTGGCGCGCATGTGGAGGCCCTCGGCGAGGGAGATGAAGCGGACGTCGACAAGCTGCTCGTCGTGCCACAGCGACACCTTGTAGCGGCCCACCCACGGGTCTTCGTAGAGGTCACCCGGGAAAGGTTCGGCGATGCCTGCGTCGAAGGTCTGCTCCGAAATCTCCTCCTGTTCGCCGCCGAGGGGCGCGTAGGTGAGATCGATGCGCCACTCCCCTTCCGCAATGAGGTGCACGCGCGGCGATTTGGTGAACACGGGCTCGTTGTCGAGGCCCCGGGCGTTGGGCAGGATGGCGACGTCAAAGTCCCACTCAAAATCGCCGTGCTTGGCGACGTCCACCGGTTCCCTCTGCGGCACTCGGACCTGCTCCGGCAGCGGGCCCACTTCCCAGCCGGCCCAGATGCCCAGCGGCTCGGCATCCTCGAGCGTGCCCTGCGGCGCGATGAGGGTGGTGCGGTCATAGACGATGAAGGGTGCTTCATCGGTGATGCCGGTGAAGGTGACGGTCTCGATGAGGTCCTCATCGCCATCGCGCAGGGTTACCTCGATGCGGGTAAAAGGCCCGGGGATGCCGACTTCCAGCGGCTCTTCGGTGGCGAATTCACGCACCGAGTGGGGGCGATCGATGAAATGGGACTTGACTACCCATCGTGGGGCCGTCAGGTCCGCTTCAGGGTAGGTAGCCGGCAGCTCCAGCATGAGAATGTTGCTCCCCCGGCGCAGTGAAATCCGGGGACCCTGCTCGGCGATGTCGGTAGTGACCAACGGCGTTGTGGGAAGTGAATAAATCTCCGCGCTCATTTGCTTCATCATAGGACACCGTGGGGCCCTGTTGCCATGTCGCTGGTAGAGGGCTTGATTGTCCTAACGGTAGGACAGGTGTCCTAAGCATAGGACAGCTGGCTATAGTGGGGCTATGGACCCATTACAACTCCTCAAGAAAAGCCCGCTGAGCCTTAGCGAAATCTCGCGGCGCTCGGGAGTGTCACGAAATACGCTCAATCTGTGGTTGCGTGGGGCAGCTCAA
Organism: Corynebacterium aurimucosum; assembly: GCF_046895345.1. GTDB lineage: Bacteria > Actinomycetota > Actinomycetes > Mycobacteriales > Mycobacteriaceae > Corynebacterium > Corynebacterium aurimucosum_G. The sequence continues at coordinate 2,302,279 of NZ_CP160096.1, forward strand.
CCAAGCTTGGCCGGGTTGGAGAAGGTAATGCGCGTGCTCGGGTATGAGGTTTCCGTACAGGTACACCGCATGAGCGATGCCGCCGCCGCGACAGCCGCCCGAGTTCTCCTGGGGGAGCTCAGCAGCGAAGAACCAGACGTTAAAGCCTGGATTGACCGCTTTGTGCAGTGGGGTGACGCTGCGGCCGTCGGTGGCAGCTACCAGGCTCTCATGGAACGGGCCGCGTGGGCCTCCAACCCATATGGCCGCCACGGGGCTCTCCACTTCTTACCGTCAAATCCCATAACGCTTGCTTCAGCGGTTGATGCGAGTGGGCAACCGTGGGCGATGTCGGGTGCTTTTGCAGCTCAACGCAGCTCGGCGCATAGCGCCAGTGGAGGAGAAAAACCTCGATCAACATTGATTTGGTGCACAAATCCAGCAGACATCGTGCCCTCGTTGCCCACTCGGATTCGCGCGAGTGCTGAGCCCGTATCCGGAGGAATCACCCTCGTGCCTGTCGCTGGTGAAGAGCTCACCGGCGCAACTAATGAAGCCGGAATACACTACGTATCACCGCATCAGCTTGCCATTGATGTGTGCGCAGAAAACTACATCGGAGGGGCATAGGTGATGAGAAGAGCAACGAGCCGAGTGAGCTGGGAGCACCATGAGCGGCCGCACGTTTCGGAGTTGGGGACCGACCGTGCGTTATTTCGATTAACCAAGCAACTTCCTGACTTGGTGTGGAACGCTGCCGCGCTGGAAGGAAACACGTTTACCCTCCCAGAAGTCCGTACGTTGCTCGATGGCGTCACGGTGGGTGGAAAGGCGCTTGCTGAACAGCAACAGATCTTGGACTTGTCAGAAGCTTTCAACCTGCTCCATGAGCTGGTCCTCAAAGAGGAATGTGCGGTGGATAAAGCCACTAGTAACGCACTCCATGCAGTCCTAGCCAGGAACGAGGCTCCCGATGCCGGCCTTTTCCGTGGTGAAGGCCATGTGGAGGGAGATGGCGGTGGAGTGCGGCTCATGGATGGCGGGTTCATCCCTTTCGACCCTGCTGATGAATTGGGTGAAGCTCATGCCGATTTGCTGGTCTCCCTTCAAGGGCTTGAAAACCCAGTCGAGCAAGCGTTGGCCTATTTCTGCTCTGCCACGCGTAGCCAGTTTTACTTCGATGGAAACAAGCGAACCGCACGGCTTGTGGCGTCAGGCCTTTTGATGAGCAATGGCTACGCAGCACTTGGACCTGACCCCTGTTTGGTAGACACCTGATATCCAGCCCGGTTGGGTTGGGAAGAAAGGTAATCTACCACCATGCCTAGGTACTCCGAACAGTTCAAACGTGATGCTGTGGCCCTCTACGAAAACAATGAGGACCTCTCACTTCACGCGGCTTCAGCAGAGCTTGGAGTCAATCGTTCCTCACTTTATTCCTGGCTTAAGCAGTACGGCACCGGCAAGCGTGCCCGCACGAAGACCATGCGTGACAAGGCGAAGGCGACGACTGATTCTGAACGGATCCGTCAGCTAGAAAAAGAAGTCTCGAAGCTTCGTGAAGAACGCGACATCCTGCGCAAGGCCGCGAAATATTTTGCCGAAGAGACACGCTGGTAATCCGCTTCCAGTTTGTCGATGACCATCGAACCGAATACTCGGTCAAGCGGATGTGCCACGTGTTAAAGCTCAATCGCTCCTCGTTCTACAAATGGGCCAACACCCGCGAAAAACGCAGGTTAAAGACGTGTTCCGATGCCCTTATTGGTGCGAGAATCAAGACCATCTTCGATGATGAGCACGGGCTTTATGGTGCTAAACGCATCGCTGCAAGTCTCAACGACGATACGGACTTTCCTCCGATAAATCACAAGAAGGTCGCACGCATCATGAAATCCATGGGGCTGAAAGGCTTTACTAAACGCCGTCGATGCATCACCACCAGACGAAAGTTTGGCCACCGAGTCATGCCAGACTTAGTAGGCCGCAGATTCACAGCTGATAGGCCGAACCACGTCTACGTAGGCGATATCACCTACCTGCCGTGTAAGGGAGGCAAGAACATGTACCTGGCCACGGTCATCGACGTCTACTCGCGCAAACTTGTCGGCCATGCACTCGCCGATCACATGCGGGTATCGCTGGTTATCGAAGCTTTATCTCATGCAAGGAAAGTCCGCGGAAGCCTGAAAGGGGCAATTTTCCATTCTGATCACGGCAGTGTGTACACCTCACAAGCATTTAGGGACCACTGCACCCAGCTTGGTGTTCGCCAATCCATGGGAGCGGTGGGAACGAGTGCCGATAATGCCCTGGCAGAATCGTTTAACGCCACTCTAAAGCGTGAAGTTCTGCGTGATCGGAAAGTCTTTGACAATCCCATTACCTGCCGCCAAGAAGTCTTCCGATGGTGCATGCGCTACAACACGCACAGACGGCACTCCTGGTGCAATCTTCTAGCCCCCGATACCTTCGAAGCATTCACATCAGCTACACTGGCCCAAGCAGCATAGCTAACCCCCGACGTGTCTACTTTCCGGGGGTCAGGCCCCTTAATATCCCTAATGCGAGAAGGCTGGAATTCAACCTTGCCCTCGATGAGCTCTTCCGCGCGGACGACGCCACAACGCTGATGGATTTTCTGTACGACTGCCTAGAGGAGTCCTCCCAGTAAGCGCCTGCGCCCAAGAAGCCGGCGCCGACGGGGTGGCGTGGCTAAAAGGAACAGAGTTGACGACACCAGCGGACTTGTTGTGGTCAATTGCCTGCTCGGAGATTTCTTCAGGGAGTGGCCGTATGGGGACTTGCCCAGAACACTGTTGACGTCGGCAAGCACTGCGTGGACACCATAAAACGACAAACGGTGAACCCCAGGACGTGGGATTCACCGTGGTGAGTGAATGGGCAGATTATGCCATCTGCAGCGTGGTCACGCAGGTACCGCCTTCGTCAGAGGTATCCAGGGGAACCTCGCCGGTCTTGCCGTCCTGCTCGATGGTGATGGTGCCCTTTTTGTCGGCGGGCAGCCAGTAGCCAATGAAGCCGTTGTCGAACGTCGTCGTGTCCTCGTTGACCAGCTCGTTTCCTTCATTATCCGTGATGGTGACGTGGATGTCTTCCTTGCCGAGCTCACCAGTGCAGGTGGTCAGGGAGTGGTTGAAGCAGTCATGGGTCTGGGTCATGTACGGCGCGATGGAGACGTAGAACTTGTCCTCCGGCAGCGGCAGGGAGGCCTGACCCTGTTCAGTAGCGAGGATGAGCTCGTTCGGGCGCACGGATGCGAGGAGATCGCTATTGCGCTCGTCCTTGGACTGGCGGTCCAGCTTGTCCACGATTTCCTGGCCATCCAACCCTTCGAGATCGAACTCGGCGAGGATCTCCTCGGCAGGCACCTGTTGGATGTCGGTGCTGGAAGCGGCGCTTTTCGAGGCTTCACTCGGTACGGGGCTGTCAGTAGAGCAAGAGGACAGGGTGATGGCTGCGGCGCAGGCGGCAGCAAGAGAAATGAGGCGTTTCATAAGTCTTCCGAATGGGTCCGATTGTGTTGACCCAAGCCTATACCCCACCGGGGTATCAATCAAAGAAATGAGAGAAGGATCATCTTTTCGCGCTACGCAGGCTAAACTTTCCATATGTCTGATACTTCGGCCGCAATTTTGCCGCCCTGCCCCGAATGCTCCTCCGAGTACACCTACGAGATGCCGCCGCTCATCGTCTGCCCTGAGTGTGCGCACGAGTTCTCCACCGACGCTGTTGCCAGCGACTCGGCCGCGGAGGCAGCCGCCCTCACCATCGTGGATTCAGTGGGCAATGCGCTTGCCGACGGCGACACGGTCACCATCACCAAAACCCTCAAGGTCAAGGGCGCGCAGCAGCCGCTAAAAGCTGGCACCAAGGTGCGCGGCATCCGCCTGAACGTCGACGCCGGCACCGGCCAGGAAGACCACAACATCGATTGCCGGATTGATGGCTTCGGCGCGATGAAGCTCAAGCCTGCCGTGGTGAAGAAGGTTTAGAAGTGAAGCAAGTTTAGCGCTGACGAAGATGTATGTCTGACGAAGATGTAGAGTCAAACCCCCCACCGCGGGCTAATGGTGAACATAGCTCCCTACGGCAGTTACGCTGAACTACATGATTACCGGCGCTCTCAAAAACAACGTCGACCGCATTTGGGACACCTTCTGGTCCGGCGGCATTTCCAACCCTGTTTCCGTCATCGAGCAGTTCACCTACCTGCTCTTCATCAAGGATTTGGACGAGCGTCAGGTCCAGATTGATAAGCGCCGGGCTTTGGGCGATCCGACTGCGACTGAGGATATCTTTGATGCCAGCCAGCAGGACTTGCGATGGCGCAACCTCATTGAGGACCGCGATATTGCCCGCCGCAAGGCCACCATCATCAACAAGGTCTTCCCTTTTATCAAAGCGATGGGCGGCAAGGGTTTCCAGGAGCACATGGCCAACGCTTCCTTCGATATCGAGTCTGAGGCCACGCTCTCGCGTGTCATGGAGCTCATTGACCAGCTGCACTTCTCCAACAAGGACATGAAGGGCGACTTGTATGAGTACATGCTGGACAAGCTGTCCACCTCGGGTACGAACGGCCAGTTCCGCACGACCAGCCACATTATCGAGCTCCTCGTCGCGCTCATGGAGCCCACACCACAGCAGCGCATCATCGACCCAGCGTGTGGCACTGCCGGGTTCCTGGTGGCTGCCAATGATTGGATTGTCCACCATCACCGCGCAGACCTGTTTAACAAGGACACGCGCACAACGTTTACCAATGAGGGCCTGACGGGCTTCGACTTTGACAAGACCATGGTGCGCATTGCGGCGATGAACATGTTCATGCACGGCTTTGAAGAGCCCAACATTTTTTACCACGATTCGCTGCAGCAGCTTCCAACGATGTTTGATGAGGCCTTTGACCTTGTCCTGGCCAACCCGCCTTTTGCGGGCAGCCTGGATAAGGATGCCGTCGATCCCAAGCTCAAGTCGGTGACGACGGCCAAGAAGACGGAGATTCTTTTTGTCCACCGCTTCCTGCAGCTACTCAAGCCGGGCGGTCGCGCTGCGGTGATTGTCCCTGAAGGTGTCCTCTTCGGCTCTACCAAGGCGCACAAAGCCCTTCGCAAAACCTTGGTTGAGGATCAGCGCCTTGATGCGGTCATCAAACTGCCCTCCGGCGCATTCAAGCCCTACTCGGGCGTGTCCACCGCCGTCCTGTGCTTTACCCGCACGGACTCTGGCGGCACTGATGAGGTGTGGTTCTATGATGTCACCGCGGATGGCTACTCACTGGATGACAAGCGCATTCCGCTTCTTGACGCCCCTCTGCTCGGCCCCTCCCCTGCCTCACACATCCAGGACCTTAGCGATCCCGCGCTTGCCGAAGACCCCACACCCGTCACCCTTACCCAGGAACAACTCAAGCTCAATAACCTTCCGGACGTTGTCGCCCGTTGGCACTCCCGCACCACCGACGAGCGTGAGCGTGCCCGCACGGACTACTCCTTCACCGTGCCGAAAGACGAGATCGCCCAAACCGATTACGACCTCTCCATGAACCGCTACAAGGAGATCGTCCTCGAGGTAGAAGAAACCCGCGACCCCATGGACATCATCGCCGAAATCGAAGAACTCGACCGCGACATCACCCAAGGCCTTGCCAACCTCAAGGCAATGCTTAGCGAGGGGAAATAGCATGGCTAGCAGGGCAAAGCATGACTGGCCGATGGTGCGGTTAGGGGATGTGTGTCATCTGAAATATGGCAAAGCCCTTAAGAAAGAGGAACGTGTCGCAGGGGAGTTTCCAGTGTTTGGCTCTGCCGGTTCAGTTGGGAGCCATGTAGAGGCCAATTTTGTCGGGCCCGTCTCTGTAGTCGGCAGGAAGGGCAGTGCTGGATTCGTAGAGTGGTCCTCCGGAAACTGCTGGATTATTGATACGGCATTCGGTGTATTTCCGAAGTCTGAGGAACAGGTTGACTCTCGATGGCTGTACTGGCTACTAAAGGATTTGCGACTTGGACGGCTTCAAAAGCATGCGGCTGTTCCAGGGATCTCTAAGGCAGACGTGGTCGAAGAAAAGTTTCTTCTCCCTCCCCTCGACGAGCAGCGCCGTATCGCGGCGATTTTGGACGCTGTTGCAGAATCAATCGCTGCCGTGAAGTCTCAATTGGCAGAGTTGAGTGCAATTCCATTCTCGATGAGCAACCAAAAACCTCAACTAATTGCACTTAGCGAGCTGGTTGATATTCGTTCAAGTCAGGTTGATCCGACGAGCGAGCCGTATTTGACAATGCCGCATGTTGCACCAAATAATTTGTATTCGGGTTCGGACGAAATTGTGGGCGTTAAGTCCGCTGCAGAAGATGGGGTAACTAGTGGGAAGTACGCATTTAAATCAGGCGATATTCTTTATTCGAAGATTCGTCCATATCTGAACAAAGTCAGCGTTGCTGCATACGATGGTGTCTGCTCGGCGGACATGTATGCACTGGTTCCTAGAGACATTAAGCAGACTGATTGGATTGTTTGGCAGCTACGTTCAAGTCGCTTTTTGGCGTATGCCGCAGCTTCATCAGGGCGGGCTAGCATTCCTAAAATAAACCGCAAGACGCTGGGTGCTTTTGAGGTCCAAGTGGCCGATCCTACTGTTTTAGAACGGTTCAATCGCGAGCAGTCCATCAAGAAATCGTTGGCTGATTCTATGCGACGGAAGCTCAATCTCTTTCAAAAACTACAAGAATCCCTATCCACCCGAGCATTCCAAGGAGAGCTCTAATGGCTGTCGAAAGATGGGAAGCCTATTTGGTATCGGTGTTGGAAGCTCTTCACGCAAATGGAGCTGAGCTCCGACGTAGGGAGATCATCGAGATAACTGCGTCTTATGCGGGCATTACTGACGAAGAACGGCTTGAGACCATTGCATCGGGGCAGTCTCGTTTTGAAAACCGCATTGGGTGGGCGTTGACATTCCTCAAGAAGGCGAATGCCATTAGCTCGCCTGCGCGGGCGCGCTTTCAAATTACAGGCTTTGGTCGTGATCTGTTGGCGCGCTACCCGGAAGGGATGACGGAAAAACAGCTTTTGGGAGAGATTGCGGGGACGGAAGCGGCACTAACGTGGCGGGGTCGGAATCGGGGAAGTAAGGCTGGGGACGATGTGGGTGTCGATAAGCGCAGCGGCCTTCCAGAATCCGAGAGTGAGCTGGATCCGGTAGAGCAGGTGGAAACCGGTGTGTCTCGCAACAATGAGTTTGTGGCTGATGAGCTGCTTACTCGGTTGCATGAGAATGAGCCGGCGTTCTTTGAACAGACGGTATTGGACCTGCTCATGGCCATGGGATATGGCGGAACACAAGGTAAGGCCACGCGCACGCAGCTATCCAATGATGGTGGCATTGACGGAATCATTGACCAGGATGCACTGGGGTTGTCCCGAATTTACGTGCAAGCCAAGCGGTATGGGCTGGACAAGAGTATTGGGCGGCCGAATATTCAGGGGTTCGTGGGTGCGCTGCAGGGCGCGCAGGCGGACCGTGGGGTGTTTTTGACTACGGCGAAGTTCTCTGCGAGTGCGCAGGAGTATGCGGATGCAGTGGCCTCACGCGTCGTTTTAATCGACGGGGACAGGCTGGCGGAACTGATGATCCGCTACGGCGTGGGTGTGCAGGTCAAGAGGACCGTGGCCCTAGTCGAGGTGGATGAGGATTACTTTGAGTAGTTCGGCGCTGTGTTTGCCCTTTCGAATATTTCGAATTACTCTATGATGGCCTCATGAATGAAGTACGGAATCGCCCTCACACGACTCTCCCGCCGCAAGATCTAGAAGCAATGCTCGACGTGAGCAGGTTCCTGGACCAACTGGAGGGGCCTGCTGCGCTTGTGGGGCCCGACGGGCAGACGGTAAATCTACCCGAAGAAGCATTTAGCGTGCTGGCAGACGTTGTCCGGGCGATGAGGCAAGGAAAGGCCATTACTCTTGCGCCTGTAGACCAACTGCTCACAACGCAGGAAGCGGCCGATTTCCTGGGTATTAGTAGGCCGACTCTGGTGAAAAAACTTGAGGACGGGTCGATAGCGTTCGAGCGTCCCTCAGGAGGCAGGCATAGGAGAGTTCGGCTCGTTGACTTACTGCAGTACCGGGATGAGCAGCGGACTGAACGTCGTAAAGCACTGCGAGAGCTAGCGTCTGAGGCCCAAGCTGCCGGGGCCTATGACGTAAATGCCGCAGACGCAACTGACATTGCGCAGATCCTCAAGGATGCCCGTAAGGAAGTGGCAAAGAAGGCGCGGCGTGGCTAAGTTTTCGACTCTTTTGGGCGTGTACACGCGGGTGCTGAAATTTCGGGTTTGAAGCATCACAAGCGGTCTTCTCTATCCAGCAGGGAGACGACATCTCTCCCAGGTATCAGAGAGTCCGTCTTGTTTGGCTCTGGAACCGTAGTGGTCAGCGGGGAGTAAGGCGCCGGGGTGTGGCTCAAGATCCCGGCAGCTACTAGTTGCTGCATACGGTTATTGGGGCACGAGATGGGAACAACCTGAGCAATGGGTTGATTGTGGTCGGTGATGGTCACAGTCTTTCCGGTAATTGGTGAGCTTTGGAACTGCTCGCAGTTGAACAACGGGATAGTGGTGATTTTAGTGGCGTGTGGGGAAAGAACAAGGGGGGAATCGGAGCGTTTGGCCAGGGAACGCAGTGATGGTGATAGCTAGGCCTAGATCGGTGACTTAGAATTACTGGAATCAAGACGTCCCCGATGTGAAAACTTGTCCCTGGAGAACTCTATGGTGACCCCTACTCCCCCGTCTCCCCCGAATCCTGGGCGTAACTCTGTGCAGGGTGGGCCAGTCCGCAGCACTAACTTCGGTTTTGTGCGTTACGTCTGGCCCACGGCGTATGAGGAGTGCTTAAAAGTAGAGCGGTTCGTGGATGCGGATCCGGTGATTTCCTGCTTCTATGCGCGCAAGGTACTGGAGCGGGTGGTGAACCACATCTGGGCATTCCGGAGCTTGGGTGATACTCGGTATCTCAGCTTGGCGGAGATGACCAGGGACCGTGGTTTCCTTCAGTGCGTGAAGAACGAGACCATTCTGCGCAAGATGACCATCTTGCGTAAGAGCGGTAATGACGCCGCGCACGCCGATGACATGGAGGGCAAGCAAGCGCCGGCCACCCCGCAGAAGGCGCGGGCAGTGGTAGCGCATTTGTATGACCTTATGGCGTGGGCGGTGCGTTATCACTCGGCTAACCCGAAGGCCGCGCCAGGCCCGCAGGCAACCTTTGATACCAGCCTGCTGGGCCAGAGCGCAGCTGATGCCTCAGGTATCCACGTTGCTGGGCGCTCCCAAGCGCAGACCGCCGCCTACCTCAAGAAGCTGGCGCAACAGGATGAGGAGCTAAAGAAAAACCGGCTGCTGCTCGATGAGGCGCAGGAAGCGGCCCGCGAGGCGGAGGAGAAGCGTCTTCGTGAGGCGGCCCAGTTCGAGCTCAAGCGGCGGAGTGCGGAGGTTCGCGCGAAGGCGGATCTCGCCGATGCGCAGGAACAAGCCGAAGCAGAGCGTGCGGCTGCACAGCAGGTAGAAGAGAAGCTTGCTGCCAAAATTGAGGCGCTTGAGGCGAAGCTAGCCGAGCAGGAAGCGGCCGCAGCCGAGCGCGCCGGGGCGGGAGCACAGCCTGATGCGCCTTTGGCGATCGGTGAAGCCGAGACTCGCCGACAGCTCATTGACCCGATGCTGGAAGTGGCCGGTTTTAGTGGTGACTCCGTCACCCGGGAGCTTGAGCTACACGGCATGCCTAACACGTCCGGTGTCGGTTATGCGGACTATGTCCTGTGGGATGATGACCGCACACCGTTGGCCGTCATCGAGGCGAAGAAGTCCATGGAGTCCATGAGCGTGGGCTCCCAACAGGTGAAGCTGTACGCGGACTGCATCGAGCGCGAATACGGAATACGGCCTGTCATGTTGTGCACTAATGGTTATCACATCGACCTGATCGATGATGCGGCCAACCTTCCTGGTTCTGGTGCGGGCTATCCCGCCCGCGAGGTGGAGGGCTTCCCCACCGCGCAGCAATTGCGTCGCATGATTGGGCGGCGCACCACGCGCGCTCTGTTGAGCGAGACACCGGTTGATACGGAGATTGCGGGTGGTGGCGCCCGCACGTACCAGCTTGAGGCCATCCGTGCGGTGACGGAGACGTTGGAGGCGCGGAGGCGTCGCCAAGCATTGCTGGTCATGGCAACAGGAACTGGTAAGACGCGTGTGGCCGTGGCCACCGCCAAGCTGTTGCGTCAGGCCGGCTGGGTGGGCAAGGTGCTGTTCTTGGCAGACCGCACTGCTTTGGTCAATCAGGCACATAAAGCCTTTGTGAGCATGTACGCGGAGTCCACACCCGTAAACCTCATCAAGAATCCTGAGCAGGTGGGTGATGTGTATGTCACCACCTACAACACGATGATGAATCTCATCGGGGATGACGGTGACAAGCCGGCGAGGTTCGGGCCTTTCGACTTTGACCTCATCATCGTGGACGAGGCCCACCGCTCCGTGTACAACCGCTTCAAGCGGATCTTGGAGTACTTCGATGCCTACGTAGTGGGGCTGACGGCGACGCCGAAGAGCGAGATTGACCATGACACGTATGCGCTTTTTGAGATGGAGGATAAGACCCCGTCCTTCGAGTACAGCCTCGATGAAGCCGTGGCAGACGGTAACCTCGTGCCCTTCAAGACGGCTCGGCAGGACTCGCTGTTCCTGCGGCGGGGCATGTCCTATGACGAGCTTTCCCCGGAGGAACAGCTGGCATGGGACACGTCCGACTGGGGTACCGATGAGGACGGCGGGCGCTTGGATCCGCCTGGTCAGGTTTCTTCGGCGGAGATTAACCGCTACCTGTTCAACAAGGACACCATACGCAAGGTGCTGAAAACCGTGGTGGAGAACGGGATCCGCGTGGGCGGCGACCAACTGGGCAAGACCATCATCTTCGCCCGGACTCAACGTCACGCGGAGCTCATCAAGCAAGTCTTTGACGCTACGTTCCCGGAGTATTCGCGCACTGGAGCCTCCGTGATTACCACGCACACGAAGTATGCGCAGTCGGCATTGGACGACTTCGCAGATCCGGACGGGGACGTCAACATCGCGATTTCGGTGGACATGCTTGACACCGGCGTGGACGTGCCCGAGGTGGTCAACCTTGTGTTCTTCAAGCCTGTCTACTCCCCCACCAAGTTCTGGCAGATGGTGGGCCGAGGGACGCGACTGCGCCCGGACCTCTTCGGCCCGGGGATGGACAAGACGCACTTTCTCATCTTCGACTTCTGCGGCAACGTGGACGAGTTCTTTAAGGGTGAAGCCCGTGAATCGGCCACGGGCCGACCACGGTCGCTGTCGGAAAAGCTCTTTGATGCCCGCGTGGGGTTGCTTGCTCAGTTGGATAAGCACGCTAAGGCCCCAGAGATGCGCGCCGAGCTTGCTGACTCCCTTCACGCCTCGGCGGCGTCTATACCGCTAGGCCACATCATGGTCCGCCCCAGCGACAAGGAAACCTTGTTGCGATACCGCGAACGCTCTGCGTGGGATGAGCTAAGTGAAGAGAAGGCTGAGCAGCTGCGCCGCCATATTGCGCACTTGCCGCTGGACACGATGAAGGACTCTGAGACAGCTAAGCGCTTTGACCTGGTGATTTTGAAGCTCCAGGTGGGGCTGCTCGACCACAGCCCGGAGTTCGCGGCACTGCGCGAACGAGTCGAGAGGATGGCGAATGACCTCATGGCCGTAAGCTCCACCATCCCTATGGTGGCCGAACGGCGGTCCTTCCTCGAGCGCGCGCTCGATCCGGAGTGGTGGAATAACGTGACGGTCGAGGACCTCGAGACCATCCGCATCGGCATGCGTTCGCTCATTCAGTTTGTGCCCAAGGGAAAGCGCAACGCCGTCACCCTCGACATCCAAGATGAGATGGGTGAGCTCACGATTGATGACGAGATGCCGGCGCGGCTGCCCGGCACCGGTTCCTACCCCACCCAACTGGAGCAACGCCTGCGCGAATTGCTGCAGGAGCATGCCAACGACCTGGCGATGATCAAATTGCGCAGTGCACGGACGCTTAACGCAGAGGACGTCGCAGCGCTGGAGGCGATGGTAGCCCAGGCAGGCGGGGGAAGTGGGGGCTCCACGGAAAGCGTCGACAAGCTGCGTGAGCGCATGGGTGGGGACAGCATTCCTGCCTTCATCCGCCGCTTGGTGGGCCTTGACGAGGCGGCAGTCCGGGAGCAGTTTGCAGACCTGCTCAGTAATACGTCTTTCAATGCTGCCCAAATACGCTTTATCAAGATGCTGGTAGATGTGCTGGTTCACAACGGTGGTGTGGCCTACGAGGAGATCTTCCAGCCTCCCTTTGATGAAGAGGGCTCTGTCGTCGACATCTTTCACAACAAGGCCGACGTTATCGTGGATTTACGCAAGCGCCTTGAACGGATTGAAGCGACGGCGCAGGCTACCTAGTTACTACCGTGCCTCAGAACAGGAATACGGTCCGGCTGGGTCTAACTGGGGAGATGTCCGTGCGGTGACTACACTGTCTAACCATGACTAACCCGAGCGATAACACCACCCACCGCTACACGCCGGAGCTCGCCGCGCAGATTGAAAGTGCCTGGCAGCAGTACTGGAAGGACAACGGTACGTTCAACGCGCCGAACCCAGTTGGGCCGCTCGCGGAGGAGGGTAAGGAACTTCCCGCGGAGAAGATGAACATCCAGGACATGTTCCCCTACCCGTCTGGCGCGGGTCTGCACGTGGGCCATCCGCTGGGTTATATCGCCACGGATACTTATGCCCGCTTTAACCGCATGCTGGGCAAGAACGTCCTGCACACGCTGGGTTATGACGCCTTTGGCCTGCCGGCTGAGCAGTACGCCATCCAGACTGGTACGCACCCGCGCACCACCACGGAGGCGAATATCAACAATATGCGCCGCCAGCTGGGCATGCTGGGTCTGGGCCACGATCCGCGTCGTTCGGTGGCCTCGACTGACCCGGAGTTTTATAAGTGGACGCAGTGGATCTTCCTGCAGATCTATAACTCCTGGTTTGATGAGGAGCAGCAGAAGGCACGCCCGATTTCTGAGCTCATCAAGGAACTTGAGGTGGGCAAGCGCACCACCAAGGATGGTCGCTACTACGCGGATCTGACCAAGGAAGAGCAGCGCCAGGCACTCGATGAATTCCGTCTGGTCTATCTGTCTAACTCCACCGTGAACTGGTGCCCGGGCCTGGGCACGGTGCTGGCCAACGAGGAGGTCACCGCGGAGGGCAAGTCCGAGCGCGGTAACTTCCCGGTCTTCCGCAAGAACCTGCGCCAGTGGATGATGCGCATTACCGCTTACTCGGACCGCCTGCTCGATGACCTGGAGCTTCTGGATTGGCCGGAGAAGGTCAAGTCCATGCAGCGTAACTGGATTGGCCGCTCCCGTGGTGCAGAGGTCAGCTTCCACGCCGAGGGTTACAACATCGACGTCTTCACCACCCGCCCGGATACTCTCTTCGGTGCGGAGTACGTGGTGCTGGCCCCGGAGCACGAGCTTGTCGACGCCCTCCTCTCCTCCATCCCTTATGACGATGATGTGGATGAGCGCTGGACCTTCGGTCATGATGATCCGAAGGAGGCCGTGGAGGCCTACCGCGCGTCCATCGCCGCGAAGTCCGACCTGGAGCGCCAGGAGAACAAGGAAAAGACCGGTGTCTTCCTGGGTACCTATGCCACCAACCCGGTCAACGGCAAGCAGGTGCCGATCTTCATCGCAGACTACGTCCTGACCGGCTACGGCACCGGCGCCATCATGGCGGTCCCGGCGCACGATACGCGTGACTATGAGTTCGCCACGGTCTTTGGGCTGCCGATTACTGAAGTGGTTGCTGGCGGCGACATCACTAAGGAGGCCTACACGGAGTCCGGCAAGGCCGTAAACTCCGCCAACGATTCCCTGGATATCAACGGCATGTCCAAGGATGAGGCCATCGCCGCCATCATCCCGTGGCTGGAGGAACAAGGAGTAGGCCGCGAGAAGATCCAGTACAAGCTGCGCGATTGGCTGTTTGCCCGCCAGCGCTACTGGGGCGAGCCCTTCCCCATCGTCTACGACGAGGCCGGCCAGGCCTACCCGCTGCCGGAGTCGATGCTGCCCATTGAGCTGCCGGAGGTAGAAGACTACAAGCCGGTGTCATTCGACCCAGATGATGCCGATTCCTCCCCGCAGCCGCCGCTGGCCAAGGCCCGCGAGTGGGTTGAGGTGGAGCTCGACCTAGGCGATGGCCCGAAGACCTACTACCGCGACACCAACGTCATGCCACAGTGGGCCGGTTCTTCCTGGTACCAGCTGCGCTACATCGATCCGACGAATGATGAGATCTTCTGTGATTTGGAGAATGAGCGCTACTGGACAGGCCCGCGCCCAGAGGAGCACGGCGCCAACGACCCGGGTGGCGTTGACCTCTACGTCGGCGGCGTTGAGCACGCCGTGCTGCACCTGCTCTACGCCCGCTTCTGGCACAAGGTCCTCTTCGATCTGGGCTACGTGAGCTCCAAGGAGCCCTACCGCCGCCTGTACAACCAGGGCTACATCCAGGCTTATGCTTACACCGATTCCCGCGGTGTCTACGTGCCTGCCGCCGAGGTAGAAGAGCGCGATGGCGCGTTCTACTACGGGGATGAAAAGGTCAACCAGGAGTACGGCAAGATGGGCAAGTCCCTGAAGAACTCCGTCGCCCCGGATGATATTTGCCGCGACTATGGTGCCGATACCCTGCGCGTTTACGAGATGTCCATGGGCCCGTTGGATACCTCCCGCCCATGGGCAACCAAGGACGTCGTCGGTGCGCAGCGCTTTTTGCAGCGCCTGTGGCGCCTAGCCGTCGACGAGAACTCTGGCGAGCTGTGCACGACGGACGCAGAGCTCTCCGAGGATGACCTGAAGCACCTCAACCGCACCATCGCCGGCGTGCGTGATGACTACGAGAACCTGCGTCTGAACACCGTGGTGGCCAAGCTCATCGAGTACGTGAACTACCTGACCAAGGCCTACCCGAAGGGCGCTCCGCGCGCCGCTGTGGAGCCCTTGGCCCAGCTGGTCTCCCCTGTCGCCCCGCACATCGCGGAAGAGCTGTGGAAGCGCTTCGGCCACGAAGAGACCATCACCTACGAGTCCTTCCCGGAGTTCGAAGAAAAGTACCTCGTCGACGACGAGATTGAGGTTCCGGTGCAGATCAACGGCAAGGTCAAGGCACGCGTGATGGTGCCTGCCGACGCTGACCAAGCCACCGTCGTGGGTATTGCCAAGGAAGATGAGCGCATCGCGGAGCTGACCGCCGGCAAGAACGTGGTCAAGGAGATCTACGTGCCGGGCCGCATGGTCAACCTCGTTGTGAAGTAACTCACCCCAAGAAAGCGCCGTTCCTGCGGTTACTCCGGCACCGCCTCTGAGGTGCCTCAGGAACGGCCTTAGGGGCACCTCATCCACGCTGTGTTCAATGCGCGCTCTAGGCGCTCCTTGATGCCATGGATGGTGGCCACGTTGCCGTCAAAGGCGTCGAAGGGGGAACTATAGTTGTCGTAAGGTGCTCTCAAAGAGCTCCGCGACAGTGACGATTCCGTTGTGGACTAACCCGCCGATGATCTGGTTCATGAAGGCCAGCTGCACCGAGTTCAGGCGTGCGCCGTCCATCATGTCCGCAAACGCGGAACGCGCCGCGGATTCGTCCAACCCGATGACGGTGCGGACTAAGCGGGGAAGGCCCACGCCGAGCTGTTCCTCCAGGGCGGGGGAGGCCGCGACTAAATTCCCCAGCTCATCGGCTAAATCCATGACCACGGCCTTGCGCGTGTCACGGTCCATGCCATTAGTAAAAGCTATCTTCTATTAAGTAGCCATATGTAATTTTCGGGGCGGCGCGACTTTTAGGGTTTAAGGCGCAAATGACGGTACGTCCAATTCTGCAGGTGGAATTCATACTCATTCCTTCTTTCAAAATTGCTGGTTGTATGCGGTTGGCGCTCCTTCTTTGAGTCCCAAACATGGACGTGCGCATTCCCTCGAGCGTGAATTTTCAAAAATCCCTTGCCTGGTTCACCTCTCTTCGATATCCATTTCCCAGGAAGTTGTTTTTCTGAGGCTTGAGTGTCGCGAAAAACAACTCTGAAACAACTTTGCCAACAACTGTGTCTGGTTTAGCGCTCCCCTTTGTTGTGAAAAAGCAGGTCAGACAGGTTGTTGCTGGTTGTTTGCAGTTGTTTCGAGGTTGTTGTGAGTTGTTCGCGGTAGTTGTAGGCAGCGGCATGCGGCCTGGAGGGGGGCTGAACCAGGGCTAATCCAGCTCTTGGTTCAGCTCCTGGCGGACCTTAGTGATGATCGCGCCGAGGAAGCCCTCGCACCCATCGGTGATGATGGGGAATGTGGAGTCATCTTCGATGACACCCAGCGTGAACAGCAGGTCGCGGGTGATGGCGTGCGTGTAGTCGTATTCTGGGTTGAACTCCCACTCCCCCCGGAATAAATGGACTAGTTCAAAGGAGAGCTGAGGAATCCCCTCCGGCTCGGCGTAGGCATAAGGGATGTTGTGCATGATGACCTGCGTGGCCCAGAGTGGATCGCTCATCGCCTTGCGGCCATATTTGGTGAGCTTGATCTGCGTCGTTGTGGTCTTGAGCCAATCCAGGTCCGTGAGGAATCCCCGCAAGTTCAGCAGCGGTTGGTGGTAGTCCTCGCGCTTGACATCATCAAAATCATTGGGGCTGTTGAGGCCCTCCTTGAGGCGGGCGACGGCCGCCTGCTTCAGGTAGCCGGCCCCGGTGAGGCGCGGAAATTCTTCGATGACCTCGAGGTATTCGCGCACCCGCTGGCCCACGTGGGCGGCGATGGCGTCATCAAGCGCCGGCAGCTCGTAGTCGGGGCGCAGCTCCGGGTAGGCCGCGTGGATTTCCGCGCGCCATTCCTCCAGCATCTCCGAGGACGGCACCGGGATGTCTTCGAAAGGAGTGGAGCGGAAAGGATCAAGAGGGAGATCCCCAGGCAGCGCGGGCTTGGTGCCGCCTTCCAGGTTGGCGGCTTCCGTGCCCATGGTGGCTAGGCGCTGTGCCACGGCTGGCGGGAAGAACGTGGTGAGGCGCTGATGGATTTGGTCCAGGGTGTAGTTGGGGAAGAGAGCGAAGATGCGTTCCATGCTCTCGGTGGGAACAGCCATGTAGGCCATGGTGGCCTGGACGTCGAGGACCACCTTGAACATCGCCTCGGCGCTGCCCAGCTCACTCATGAGATCGGGGCCCTCACCGGCGATGAGGGCGGGAAGTCCCATGACAACGCGCGAGCTATCGGCCACGCTGATGCTGATATTCCATGCGCCGTCTGAGGGGTGGTAGTGCGCTACTTCCCGGAATGTTTCGAAAAAGTCCTGGTCGATGATGGTGAGGACGTCGATCGGTGTGCCTTCTTCACCCACGAGGATTCCCGGATGGGAGGGCTCGAGGCCAAGCGCGGCGTGGACGATGATCATCATTTCACCCACGGTGACTTCCGCGGGGGCGGCGACAAAGCGGGACGTGGTGAAGAAGGGATTCTCCACGTCGATGCGGACGTTCCTGGCGAGGTTCATAGTGCCCGACAGTATTAGAAAACCGTGCTATTCGCGCGCCAACGCTTCGCCCACGCGCTTGCCCGAGTGGATACAACCACCCAGGAAGGTGCCTTCTAGCGCATTCTTGCCGTGCATGCCGCCGCCGCCAAAACCGGAGGCCTCGCCGCAGGCGTACAGCCCAGGAAGAACTGTTCCATCGGGGTTCAGGCACTGGCCATCCAGGTTGGTTTCCAGGCCGCCGAGTGTCTTGCGGGTGAGGAACTTCAGGCGCACCGCGATGAGTGGGCCCTTGGTTTCATCGAGGATGCGGTGTGGGGGAGCAACGCGGATGAGCTTGTCGCCGAGGAAGCCGCGGGCTACGCGAATGTAGTTGACTTGGGCGTCCTTGCTAAAGGGGTTATCCAGCTGCGAATCCCGATCCTCTAGGACTTTCCTAAGGTGGGCCACATCTATGGTGGGGGAACTCTCTGGTGCAATGCGGTTCATTCCGGCGACAAGATCCTCCAGGTTGTCTTCCACGACCCAGTCGATTCCGTTCTCCATGAAAGCTTTGACTGCCACGTGTGTGCCAGGACCTAGTTTGCCGGCGAGCTTCTTGAACTCCTTGTCCGTCAGGTCCGGGTTTTGCTCCGAGCCGGAGAAGATGAACTCTTTGTCCACGATGGCCTGGTTGAGCACGAACCAGGAATAGCCGTGACCAGTCTGGCCAATGTGGGCTAAGGCCGCCAAGTTATCGGTGCCGGGGAAGAGGTTGGTGGGCAGGCGGTTGCCTTCGGCGTCGAGCCACAGTGCTGACGGACCGGGGATAATACGGATGCCGTGGCCAGGCCAGATGGAATTCCAGTTGGTCATGCCCTCGGTGTAGGCCCACATGCGGTCGGTATTGACCACGGAGGCGCCTGCTTGCTGGGCGATGTCTATGCCACGGCCGTCGACATGCGCGGGAACGCCCGTGACCAGTTCCTCCGGGCATTCGCCCCAGCGCTCAGTGGGCCACATCTTGCGAACCTTCTCCAGGTTGCCGCCGATGCCACCGGTGGCGATGACCACGGCGGAGCCGTGAAGCTCAAAGTGCTTGACGACGTCCCTCGGGCTCGCCTCACCACGCGCCTGGCTGGTGGGGGAGAGGACGCTGCCGCGCACGCCGACGACCCGCGGATTGCCGGCGTCGTCGTTTTCGACGACGAGCTCGTCCACCCTGTGGCGGAAGTGGAATTCTACCTGGCCTTTTTCCTCTGCCTTGAGGAGTGGTTCGCGGAACACGCGCACGACCTCCGGGCCCGTGCCCCATGTGAGGTGGAAGCGCGGTACGGAGTTGCCGTGGCCGGAGGCATCGCCCGAACCGCGCTCGGCCCAGCCGATGGTGGGCAGGACGTTGAGGCCTAGGTCTTTGAGGTAGGAGCGCTTT
Organism: Corynebacterium aurimucosum; assembly: GCF_046895345.1. Taxonomy (GTDB): domain Bacteria; phylum Actinomycetota; class Actinomycetes; order Mycobacteriales; family Mycobacteriaceae; genus Corynebacterium; species Corynebacterium aurimucosum_G. The sequence continues at coordinate 2,321,308 of NZ_CP160096.1, forward strand.
TCATTGGCGGCGAAGCGCACGTATTCGCGGCCCCACTTCGCGCCCCAGAAATCGTGCCGGTCATCCTCTGTCACCGCGTCGTAGTCTGCGGAGTTAGCCCAGTCGCGCCAGGCCAATTCCTCGGAGTCCTTGACTCGCATCATCTTCTGTTCGGGGGAGTCGACATAAAACAGCCCGCCGAGGGACCAGAAGGCCTGGCCCCCGAGGTTATTGCGGTTTTCCTGTTCCAGGAAAATGACGTGCTTGCCGCCCTTGAGGGCCTCATAGCCGGCGACCATGCCGGCGAGGCCGCTGCCGACGATGATGATGGAATTCTCATCCGAAGTAGTTTCTTTCATGACAGTAATGATAAAAGAAACTAGCCTCGATTGTGTGACTTGGCTCGCAGCTTCGGTTTTAAGCAGAGAGCGTGCGCTAGGCGTAGGTCGTGTTGACCTTCTCCACGAGGGTGAGGACGTCGTAGGTCGCCACAATCTCATCCTCCTGGTTGTAGAGCACGGCGTCCCAGCAGACCTCACCGTAATCATCGGTGACGCGCGGGGTGATGCGCTTGGCGGTCAGCTCTACGCGGATGGAATCGTCATAGGTCACCGGCGTGATGAAGCGCAGGTTCTCCAGGCCGTAGTTAGCCAGGACCGGGCCCGGTGCCGGCTCCACGAAGAGTCCAGCTGCCCAGGAGACCAGCAGGTAACCGTGTGCGACGCGGCGCGGGAAGAAGGGGTTGGCCGTGGCGGCTTCCTCGTCCGTGTGGGCGTAGAAGGTATCGCCGGTCTTCTCCGCGAACTCGAGGATTTCCTCGAGGGAGACGTGGCGCAGATCGGAGGCGAATTGGTCACCAATCTGCAGCGTGGCCAGATCCTTGCGGAAGGGGTGGGTGCCCTGGCCGCTCTCCACGTCGGCGCGGGTCACGCGCTGCACGGCCGCGCCGCGGTGCCACTGGCCCGTGATAGCGGTGAGGTGGTCCGGGGTTCCCTGAACGGCGGTACGCTGCATGTAGTGCAGGATGCCGCGCACACCACCCAGTTCTTCGCCGCCGCCGGCGCGGCCCGGGCCACCGTGGACGAGGTGCGGGAGGGGAGAGCCGTGGCCGGTAGACGTCTTCGCATCATCGCGGTCGAGGAAGTGCAGGCGGCCGTGATGGGCGGCGATGCCGAGTGCATACTCGCGTGCCAGCTGCGGGTCATGCGTAATAACGGAGGCAACCAGCGAGCCAGAGCCCAAGGCGGCGAGCTCGATGGCCTCGGCGGGGGAGTCGTAACCCAGGAAGGAGACGACGGGGCCGAAGGCCTCGGTGTCGTGGACAGCTGGGGCGCGGTTATCGGCAAAGCGCAGGATAGTGGGGTTGAAGAACGCGCCCTTGGCCTCCTCGCCGCCGTAGACTACCTCGCCGCCGCCGGCCTTGAGCTTCTCGACGGCCTCTGCGACGTCCGCCTTTTGATCTGCAGAGACCAGCGGGCCCATCGTGGCGGAGGCATCGCGCGGATCGCCGACGACGACCTTGTCGCGCAGGCGTGCGCTGAGGGCTTCAATGGTGGCGTCGACAAGCGCGTGCGGGACGATGGCGCGGCGGATGGCGGTACACTTCTGACCCGCCTTCGAGGTCATCTCGCCGAAGACTGCCTTGACGAAAGCGTCGAACTCCGGGGAATCCGCGGTGACATCGGCGCCCAGAATGGCAGCGTTGAGGGAGTCCGCTTCCGCGCTGAACTGGATGCCGCCCTCGATGACGTTGCGGTGTGCGCGCAGGGTGTTCGCAGTATCGGCAGAGCCGGTAAAGGCCACGTGATCGCGGTAATCCAGGTGATCCAACAGGTCACGGGCGGAGCCGGAGATGAGTTGCAGGCTGCCTTCCGGCAGAATCCCGGAATCGATCATGAGGCGCACACACGCCGCGGTGATGTAGCCGGTCGGCGTGGCGGGCTTCACAATCGAGGGCACGCCCGCGATGAAGGCTGGGGCGAACTTCTCCAGCATGCCCCAGACGGGGAAGTTGAAGGCGTTGATCTGTACGGCTACGCCGGGGATGGAGGTGTAGATGTGGCGGCCGATGAAGGAGCCGTCCTTGGAGAAGACCTCCGCCTCACCATCCGGCATGACGGTGGAATTAGGCATCTCGCGGCGGCCCTTTGAGGAGAAGGTGAACATGGTGGAAATGCCGCCGTCGATATCGACGAAGTTATCGCGCTTGTTGGCGCCGGCTTTGTTGGCCAGTTCGTAGAGCTCTTCGCGGTGATCCTGGAGGTAGATCGCCAGCTCCTTGAGCTTGAGGGCGCGCTCGTGGAAGGTGAGCTTTTGTAGCCCTTCGCGCCCGGTGTTGCGTGCGTAATCGATGGCGCCGGCGATGTCGAGGCCTTCGGCGCTAACCCTGGCGACGACGTCACCGGTGGAGGCATCGTGCACGTCAGCAACGCGTGAGGGGTTGTCCGGGATGAGCCACTGGCCGGAGAGGTAGCTGGGGACGAGGGCTGCAGTCATAGCGAAAAGATTGGCCTTTCCATTAGTTTCCGAACGGTTGGTCAGTAAATACAGGCTAGTATAGTCTGCGTCACATTTCTAGGAGCAAGTAAGGAGTGCAGCATGGCCGCAGAGGTATGGAAGATTCAGCTGGGGGAGCTGGACAAAAAGATGGGTGTTGAAATCCTGGAAGAGTCGGCCCAGCGAGTGGTGGCCACCATGCCGGTCGAGGGCAATACCCAATCCTTCGGTCTGCTCCACGGCGGTGCCATGGCCTGCATCGCCGAGGCCGTCGGCAGCTGGGCGGCGGTGATTCATGCTTCGACGCTGGGCAAGGTCGCCGTGGGCGTGGACATCAATGCGACGCACCACGCTTCCGGGCGCGCGGGTCTGGTCACGGCGACGGCCACCGCCATCAAGCTGGGCAAGACGCTGTGCTCCCACGAGATCGTCATCGTTGATGACGAGGGGAGAAGGCTGTGCACGGCACGCATCACGAATGCGCTCGTTGACCCTAAGTAGGCGGGGGTAAAGGCGGCTGTAAATAAAGCGTAAAAATCGGGGTAGAGAGGCGTAAAGAAGCCGCAAATAACCGGTAGGTCCCAGGGAGAACGGGCCTAACGTCAGTGCTCGGCAGGTGCACTATGCACCAGCGCTTGGTGCTTTGGGGCACTGGGCACACCTAGTATCGCTTTCACCCAAGGGGGTCTCTCCCACATGTTGGACATTCTGGTCATCGTGATCGTGGTCCTTGTGTTCGGCGGTCCTTCCTCCATCAACGAGTTTATGGACGGAGACGCGTAGAACATGAACACCATCACAGCAGTCATCGGGCTCATCATTGTTGTCGCGCTCGTGGCCTATCTCATCATTTCCCTTATTGACCCGGAGCGTTTCGCATGATCGCCAGCATTGTGGCGGTAGCACCGCAGTATCTTGCCCTCCTTGCCCTTCTAGCGGCGGCTTATGTGCCGCTTGGTAACTGGATGGCCCGTGCCTATACCTCTGAAAAAGACTGGGCTGTCGAGCGCCTCGTGTACAGAATTTTGCGGGTTGACCCCAACCGGGGCCATAACGCCAAGAACTACACTCGTGCGCTGCTGGGCTTCAGCTTGGCCTCCGTCCTCGTCCTTTACGCAGTGCAGCGGCTCCAAGCAGTGTTGCCAAGCTTTGGCAACGCCCGCGAAGACGCAGTGGAGCCGTGGATGGCCTTCAACACCGCGGCTTCTTTCACCTCCAACACTAACTGGCAGTCCTATTCCGGCGAAGACACTCTGACCAACGCTTCGCAGATGCTGGGCCTGACCGTGCAAAACTTCGCCTCAGCCGCAGTGGGCATGTGTGTTGCTGTCGCCTTGATCCGCGGCATCGGCCACTTGGGTTATAGCCGCGATACGTTGGCAACCGAGAATGGTCAGCACCTCATCGGCAACTTCTGGGTGGACCTCACCCGCGGCATCGTCCGCATCCTGCTTCCCCTGTCGCTATTCATCTCCACCGTGCTCGTCCTCGGCGGAACCATGCAAACCTTTGGCTCGAACCTGGTGACGGAGTCCGGCGTAGATATTTCCCGTGCTCCCGTGGCCAGCCAGGAAGCCATTAAACTCCTGGGTACCAATGGCGGTGGCATCTTCGGCGCCAACTCTGCGCACCCGTTTGAGAACCCGACCGGCTTTACCAACCTGGTGGAGATCTTCTCCCTGCTTGTCATCTCCTTCTGCATGATCCGCACGTATGGTGTGATGCTCAAGTCGCAGAAGCACGCGTGGACGCTGCTCAGCGTGGCTGGTGGTTTGTGGACCGTGATGGTTGTTCTGGTGACTTGGGCACAGCACACCCTTGTAGGCGGTGCGTCTCAGTTGGCAGGCGCCAACATGGAAGGTATCGAACAGCGACTAGGCATTGATGCCTCAGCACTGTTCGCCGTGTCTACCACGGGTACCTCGACTGGTGCGGTGGATTCTATGCACGATAGCTATTCCCCACTGGGCGGTGGTCTGCTCATTCTCAACATGCTGCTGGGTGAAATCGCGCCGGGCGGCGTGGGTACTGGCCTCTATGGCCTGTTGGTTGTGGCTATCCTCGCTGTGTTCATCGGTGGCCTCCTAGTGGGCCGCACACCGGAGTTTATGGGCAACAAGATTGGCCGCAAGGAAATTTCAGCGGTCAGCCTGTACATCCTCACCATGCCGGTTCTGGTCCTCGTGGGCGTCGGCGCTTCCGTGGCGCAGCGCAAGCTCGTGGAAGCTTCAGCGACCAACTTCGGTGCGCCGGGAACGGCTGATAATGCCCACAGCCTGTCGGAAGTTCTCTACGCCTTTACCTCGGCGGCGAATAACAACGGTTCTGCTTTTGCTGGACTGACGGTGACTGAGCCCTGGTGGCAGATCACTTTGGGCTTGGCCATGCTGTTGGGCCGTTTCCTGCCCATCGTCTTCGCCCTTTACCTAGCCGGAAGCCTGGCAGGACAGAAGCGCCAGGCCACCACCGCAGGCAGCTTACCCACCTCCGGTATTACCTTCTCGCTGTTGACTATCGGAGTAATTCTGCTGGTTGCAGCGCTCACTTTCTTCCCTGTCCTCACCCTGGGTCCTATTTCGGAGGCACTATCATGACAACCCACACCATCACCGCTGAGCCGGATAAGACTCCTCACCGCAACGCTCCGGAGAAGAGCAGTGGCCTCGCGGCTGCGGCGCTGAAAACGCTGCCGAGCAAAATGTCCCCGCTCGCCCAAGCACGCAACCCCGTGATGTTCGTGGTGTGGGTAGGCGCGGCACTGACCACTGTGTGGTCCATCCTCAACCCCAGCTTTTATGGATGGGTCGTGACGGTATGGCTGTGGTTCACCATTGCCTTTGCCGCCTTTGCCGAGGCCTATGCCGAAGGCCGTGGCAAGGCCCAGGCAGACAGTCTGCGCTCTGTGCGCGATGATGCCACCGCCAATCTCATTACTGACTCTGGCATTGAAGTGGTCCCCGCGTCCGAGCTGACCAAGGGTGCCATCGTGCGTGTGGAAGCAGGGGAGACCATCCCGGGTGACGGTGACGTCATCGAAGGCGCCGCCACCGTCGACGAGTCTGCTATCACGGGTGAATCGGCTCCCGTCGTCCGCGAGGCCGGCGGTGACCGCTGTGCCGTGACCGGCGGCACCGTGGTGCTCTCTGATTCCATCAAGGTCAAAATCACCTCCGAACCGGGCTCCACCTTCGTTGACACCATGATCGCCTTGGTGGAGGGCGCGGAACGCCGCAAGACTCCGAACGAGATTGCGCTGAGCATCCTGCTCTCCACGCTGACCATCCTCTTCCTCGTCGCCGTCGCTGCGCTTGCCCCGATGGGTCTATTCACCGGCGCGGAGCTTTCGCCACTATCCCTTATCGCTCTGTTGGTTTGCCTAATCCCTACCACCATTGCCGCCCTACTTTCGGCAGTCGGTATCGCCGGAATGAACCGCCTCGTTCGCCACAACGTTCTGGCCACCTCCGGCCGTGCGGTGGAGGCAGCTGGTGACGTCGCCACGCTCCTCATGGACAAGACCGGCACCATCACTTACGGAAACCGCCAGGCCACCGGCCTGATTGTGGCTTCGGGCGTTGACGAGCGCGAGGCTGCAGCGATTGCTCGCATTTCCTCCCTAGCGGATGAAACCCCAGAAGGTCGCTCCATCGTGGCCTGGCTGACTGAAAACTACTCCCTGTCCAGCGAAGGAGATGCAGAAGCGCGGAGTGCGGAGGTCGTTCCATTCAGCGCGTCGACGAGGATGTCCGGTCTCGACCTGGCTCACCGCAAGCTGCGCAAAGGCGCTGGCGATGCCGTACGCAAGTGGGTGACTGAAACAGGTGGCACCTGGCCGCAAGAGATCGAGGATTCCGTAACCCGGATTGCACAAGACGGTGGCACCCCGCTGCCTGTCGCTGTGGAAGAATCCGATGGCAGCCGCACGGTTATTGCGGTGGTGCAACTGAGTGACGTCGTCAAGCCCGGCATGGCCGAGCGCTTCGCTGAACTGCGTCAGATGGGTATCAAGACCATCATGGTGACCGGTGACAACCCGCTGACCGCAGCAGCTATTGCCAAGGAAGCCGGCGTCGATGATTACATCGCCGAAGCTACTCCGGAGGACAAGCTCGCCCGCATCCGTGAGGAGCAAGCACAAGGCCGAATGGTGGCCATGACGGGTGACGGTACTAACGACGCCCCGGCGCTGGCCCAGGCGGACGTGGGCGTGGCCATGAACACTGGTACCTCCGCGGCGAAGGAAGCTGCCAACATGGTGGACTTGGATTCTGACCCGACAAAGCTCATCGATGTCGTCCGAATTGGCAAGCAGCTGCTTATCACCCGCGGCGCGTTGACTACCTTCTCCTTGGCCAATGACCTGGCGAAGTACTTTGCCATCCTGCCGGCGCTTTTCTCTACGCAGTTGCCGCACTTGGAGCGCCTTAACGTTATGCACCTACATTCCCCTGAGTCCGCCATTGTGTCCGCAGTTGTCTTCAACGCGCTCATCATCGTCGCGCTCATCCCATTGGCGCTCAAGGGTGTGTCCTACAAGCCGGCCTCCGCGTCCTCACTGTTGCGTCGAAACCTCGGCATCTGGGGTCTCGGCGGTGTTATTACCCCCTTCATCGGCATCTGGGTTATCGACCATGTCGTCTCCCTCCTTCCAGGCCTATAAAGAAAATCTGCAAAGAAAAAGGAAGCAATAATGCGTGTTTATCTGCGTAATCTCATCGCCGGATTCGTCGCCGTGTTCTTATGCGTCGTCGCGCTGGGCATGATCTATCCGGCCGCGGTGTGGGGAATATCTCGCATCACCCCGAAATCTGCCGAGGGAAACCTTATCTACCAGGGTGAATGCCTGGTCGGTTCCACTCAGATTCAGGATGGCTTGGAAGATGGCCCCTACTTCTTCGCCCGCGCGGAAGGTATGAGTAACTACGGCACATCAAGCACGGAGTTAGAGAAGGCCATCCGGGAACGCCGAGAGGAGGTTGCTCAGCGCGAAGGCGTATCAGTGGAGCAGGTGCCTGCCGATGCCGTTACCGGCTCCGGTTCCGGCGTGGATTCCGGCATCAGTCCTGAGTATGCGGAGCTGCAGGCTCCGCGTGTGGCCCGGGAACAGGGTATGAGCGTCGAAGACGTGAAGAAGCTGATTGCAGACAATACCGAGCATGCCAGCCTGGGTTTCTTGGGCGAGGACACTGTAAATGTGACCACACTCAACATTGCATTGCCCACGCCTACCCCCTGCTCATAAAGATCAGCTCATAAGATGAAGCAATGTTGACCGAACCGACGACACCCCCGATGCGGGTCAAACGCGGCACCCTGAAGATTCTGTTGGGCGCAGCTCCCGGCGCGGGCAAAACCTGCGCCATGCTCAGCGAAGCGCACACGCTGGTCGACCAAGGCCGCGACGTTGTCGTTGGGGTAGTGGAAGACCACGGGCGCGCGTACACCAAGGCCCTGTGCGAGGGGCTGGAGATCGTTCCGAGGCGCGCTGTCGAGGGCATTTCCGCGGGTGAAATGGACACCGCGGCGGTTATCCAGCGGCACCCAGAGATCGTCCTCGTCGATGAGTTTGCTCACTCTAACCCGCGCGGTGAGGTTCACGAGAAGCGGTGGGAAGACATTGAGCAGATTCTGGACGCCGGAATTGACGTCATGTCGACTCTCAATATCCAGCATCTGGAGAGTCTCAACGACGTTATCAAGCAGATCACGGGCATCGCACCGCAAGAAACGGTGCCGGACGAGGTAGTACGTGCTGCCGATGAGATCGAGCTTGTTGACGTTTCCCCTCAGCTGTTGCGCACCCGTCTGAGCGACGGCCACGTGTACCGTGAGGCACGCATTGAGCCTGCACTCAACAACTACTTCCGCGTGGGAAATCTCACCGCGCTGCGCGAGTTGGCACTGCTGTGGCTAGCGGATCAGGTTGATGAGGCACTCATCACTTATCGCTCGGATCAGAAAATCACCGAAACGTGGGAAGCGCGTGAGCGGGTGGTTGTGGCCATCCAAAACGTTGCCCATGCTGAGACTCTTATCCGCCGCGGGCGGCGCATTGCGACAAAATCCTCGGCGGAATTGCACGTGGTCCACGTTGTTTTCGGTGATTCTTTCACCTCTCGTTCCTCCTCGGTGGGGGGATCAGCGCAACAGCTCGCCCGGCTGCAGTCCTTAGCCCAGGATGTGGGCGCACGACTGCACCAGGTTACCGGGGACAGCGTCCCAGAAGCCCTGCTTAATTTTGCCCGGAGTGTCAACGCCACCCAGCTCGTAGTGGGGGTCTCGCCGCGGCGTCGTTTCGGCGTGCACTGGCACGGTACGGTAGCGGAAACGGTGCTGCGTGAATCCGGCTCGATTGACTGCCACATAGTCAACCTTCCCCCGGAAAAACCACTTCCGCTCACACGGATGCTGCATCCTTTCCGCCCCTTCCCGCAGCGTGCCATCGCGTGGCTTAGCTCAGCGTTAGCTTTCGTGGGGCTCACTGCGCTGTTGGTGCAGGCGGACGGTCAGGATTTGGGAACAGGTACTTGTTCCGCGTTCTACTTTGCGCTCATCCTGCTTGTCAGTTTGCTGGGAGGCCTGTGGCCGGCCGTAGTGGTGGCGGTGGCTTCCGGCCTAGCGGTCAACTGGTTCTTCACCGAGCCGATCCATACCTTCGATATTGCTGATCCCGCTAACGCCGTGATCGCCGTAGTCATGGTGGCTATTGCGCTGGCCGTCGGCATGCTCGTGCGCCGCGCCAAGATTGAGCGTGCGAACGCGGCTATTGCTGCGCGTGATGCCGAGTTACTCACGGTGTTTTCCCGCGCCGCCTTGAATCGCCGCGCGGATTCTTCTCCGAAGGATGCCGTGATGCGCAAGGTGGGGGAGGCTTTTAATTGTCGTAGAGCAGAGCTGCTGGATGAAAACGGTGACGTTCTTGCCACCTGGCGCGCAGCTACCCCCGAACGCACTTCGAAACACCTTCATATTCCCGAAAAAGTGCGCCATGAACAGGAAGTGGACACCGTTGTTGCGAGCGCAGATGGCACGGTTCAGCTGCGTCTTGAGGGCCCGGCATTGTCTGCTCGTGACCGAGGTCTGGTCACCGTGGTAGCGGGCTATCTCGCCGGCATTGTTCGCCGCGAAAAGCTCTCTGCTGAGGCCGCGCGCGCAGATGCGATAGCCGCTGCTGACGAGTTGCGCCGAGCGCTGCTGTCTAGTGTGAGCCACGACCTGCGTACCCCGCTGGCCACGGCCAAGTTGGCGGTGTCCTCGTTGCGCAACGCTGACATTGAATTCACTCCCGAAGACCAGGACATGCTTTTGGCAGAAACTGCAGCGAGCATCGAGGAACTTACCGGATTGGTAACCAACCTGCTGGACTACTCCCGGCTCACAGCCGGCGCCATAACCGCCCGCCGAGACATCGTCGACGTAGCCGAAGTGGCTAATCGCGCCATCGCTTCCTGTGCCTTTGGGCATTCCCGAGAGCAAATTGGGCGCATTCACCTTGACCCTAGCGTGCGTGGAGTTACGTGCTGCGCGGATACGGCGCTCATGGAGCGCGTCTTGGCCAATCTCTTCGATAACTCCTTGCGCTATGCACCAACCGGCGACGTTACCTTGAGCGCCCAGACCACCACCGAACAGGTAGAACTGATCGTTGTCGATGAAGGCCCGGGCATCCCACCGGAGAAGCAGAAGGAACTGTTCCAAGCATTTCAGCGTTTGGGTGATACCAGCAACGACAACGGTGTGGGCCTTGGACTTTCTGTTGTCCAAGGCTTTGTAGAGGCCATGGGCGGTAGCATCGAGGTGGCTGCCACCCCGGGCGCAACCTTTATTTTGCGGTTTCCCGTCGCGGGAGGAGAACAAAAATGACGACGAAGAAAACCAGCATCGCCATTGTGGACGATGACCCCCGCCTACTTAATACGTTGAGTATTAACTTCAAGGCTCGTGGCTACGAGGTTCACCAGGCGCGTACAGGTGCAGAGGGACTACAGGTGGTTTCGCAGCAGCAGCCAGACGTTGTGATTTTGGACATGGGGCTGCCGGATATGGATGGCACCGTCGTGTTGGAAGGAATCCGCGGGTGGTCTGCGGTACCGGTCATCATCCTGACGGCGCGCTCCGATCCGCTGTTTAGCGCCGCAGCTCTCGACCGCGGCGCGGACGACTACGTGACCAAGCCCTTCTCTATGGAGGAGCTTCTAGCCCGCGTGCGAGTGGCCTTGCGGCATGGTAGCCCACAGAGTCCGGTGAGGCGCACTGAGATCGCTGTGGTTCGCGCCGGGGATATCGTGATTGATGTTCCGCACCATTCCATCACCAAAGGTGGCGAGCCGCTGCATCTGACACCCACCGAGTGGGGCGTGCTCACCACACTACTTCGCGCCCACGGTGGCTTGGTGCGCAAGGAGGACCTGCTCTCTGAGATCTGGGGTCCCGGCTTTGAGGGGCAGGGGCACTACCTCCGCATTTACACCTCCCAGCTGAGGCGCAAGTTGGAGGATGACCCCGCCCACCCACGTTTTCTACTCACAGAGCCCGGCTTGGGTTATCGCTTTGTGGTGCCAGAGCCAGGCGGAGAAGAGTACGGTTACTCGGAATAGTCGTAGAAGCCTTTGCCGGACTTGCGGCCCAGCTCCCCGCGGGCAACCATGTCGCGCATGAGCTGCGGTGGGCTAAAGCGCTCACCTAGCTGGGATTCGAGGTATTCAGCGATGCCGAGGCGCACATCCAGACCCACGATATCGGTCAGCTCCAGCGGGCCGATGGGGAACTTATAGCCCAGCACCATGGCGTTGTCGATATCGCGCGGCGAGGCCACGCCTTCCTCCACCATGCGGATGGCCTCCAGCGCAATGGCTACGCCCAGGCGGGAGGAAGCGAAGCCAGGGGCGTCCTTGACCACCACTGCGGTCTTGCCCAAGCCCTCGACCCAGCCTTTGGCTGTCTCCACGAGCGCTTCCGGGGTGGACTCGGCAACAACCACTTCCACCAGCTTGGAGGCCGGAACCGGGTTGAAGAAGTGTAGGCCGATGACATCGTTGGGGATGCTTTCCGCCAGCTGCGATACCGACAGCGAGGAGGTATTGGTGGCGACGACGGCCTCTGGGGCCGCTTCGGCGATATCCCGGAAAGCGGCCACCTTGAGATCCATTGATTCCGGAACGGCCTCAACCACGAGGTCGAAACCGGCAAAGGCGGAGGCGGCGGTGGAAAAGCTGAGACGCTCATCCCAGGATTCGAAGGTGCCCTCCGCCCCGCGGTCGAGGGAGCCGCGGATGGCCTTGTGCACGCGCTCGCGGGCGGCCTCCACGGCATCCTCGTTGATATCCACCACGGTCACGGACGCGCCGGAGGCCAGGAAGGCGTGAGCAATGCCGGCGCCCATTCGGCCGCCGCCGAGCACACCAACCTTGGCAGGAACCTGCAGTACTGGGGACATGATTTAACTCTCCTTGTGAGTGGAAGGTTTATTTCTTGCGGTCCAGGAAGGCCTGCATCCGCTCAAACTTGGCGGGGGACTCAAAGAGCACGGCCTGAGCGATGTTGTCCACCGCCGGGTGCGCCGCATCAGGCATGGAAATGAGCTGCTTGGTCAAGCGCACGGCCAGCGGGTCCTGCTGGGCAATGCGCCCGGCTAGTTCCAGGGCGCCGTCGACAAGCGCATCCGGCTCGTGTAGCTCGCTGACCAGGTGGTTGGCCAGTGCCTCCTCGCCGTTGAGGATGCGCCCGGCCAGCAGGATCTCCTTCGCCAGCGGGGTGCCCACGCACTCCTTGAGGCGCCACGTGGCACCCGCGGCGGCAGCGATACCCAGGCCGGCTTCAGGCTGGCCAAACTTGGCAAAAGGAGTGGACACGCGGAAGTCAGCGGCTAAGGCCAGCTCCAATCCGCCGCCGAGGGCGTAGCCATCCACCGCTGCGATGACGGGGGCGGGCAGCGAGGCGATGCGGTGGAAGATGCCGGAATTGATGCCGCGGAGGGCATCCTCGCGGCGGCGCTCACGAAGCTGCGCGATGTCCGCCCCGGAGGCGAAGATCCCACGGGGGCCCTTCGGGGTATCCACCGTGCAGCCGGTGATGATGAGGATGCGGGGATCGGACTCGAGCTGCGCGCACAGCTCGTGGAACTCCGCCACCATCTGCTCATCGATGGCGTTGCGCACCTCGGGGCGGTTGAGCTTGGCGACGACAATCTCGTCGTTCTCGCCGCGCGTTGAAATCTCAATGGCAGTCGTCATTTACACCCTCTCAATCGCAATCGCGGTGCCCTGGCCCACGCCCACGCACATGGTGGCGATGCCGCGGCGCAGCCCGTCCGTCTCTAGGCGGTTGAGCAGGGTCAACGTGATGCGGGAACCGGAGGAACCCAGCGGGTGGCCCAGCGCAATGGCGCCGCCCCAGGCATTAACCTTGTCCTCATCCAAGCCCAGCTCGCGGATGCAGGCGATGGACTGGGAGGCAAAAGCTTCGTTGAGTTCGATGGCGTCCACGCTATCCAGCTCCCAGCCGGCGCGCTCCAGCACATCGCGGGTCGCCGGGATGGGACCGGTGCCCATGATCTCTGGGCGCACACCGCGCGCGGAGTTGGCGACAACGCGGGCACGTGCGGTCAGATTGTGCTTCTTGAGGGCCTCGTCGGAGGCAACAATGACGCAGGAGGCGCCGTCGTTAAGCGAGGAGGCGTTGCCCGCCGTGGTGACGTCACCCAGGGAGGTCACCGGGCGCAGCTTGGCTAGGACCTCCATCGTGGTGCCGGGGCGGGGGCCCTCATCGGTGTCGACTACCGTCATGTTGCCCTTGCGGTCGGTGACCTCGACGGGCACGATCTCCCGGGAGAACTTGCCGGCTTCGATGGCGGCGAGTGCGCGCTCCTGGGAACGCACGGCGAAGGCATCGGCGTCTTCACGGCTAATGCCGAAGACATTTGCCACTTCCTCGGCGGTCTCCGGCATGGAGTAGGTCATCTTCTCCTGCTCCGCGAACTTCGGGTTGGCAAAGCGCCAGCCAATGGAGGTATCAAAAACCTGTCCTGGCTTGGCAAAAGGCTTGCTTGGCTTCTCCATGACCCAGGGGGCGCGGGACATGGACTCGACGCCGCCGGCGATGACAATATCCGCCTGGCCGGATTCCACGAGGGCGGTGGCCAGAGCAATCGAGGACATGCCCGACGCGCACAGGCGGTTGACCGTAATCCCGGGAACGGTGTCCGGGAACCCGGCGAGCAACCAGGACATGCGGGCAACGTTGCGGTTTTCCTCGCCGGCGCCGTTGGCGTTGCCGATGATGACTTCATCCACCGCGGAGGGGTCGAGTCCGGCCTCCTCCACCGTCTTCTTGATGGTGGTGGCCATGAGATCATCTGGGCGAACCGAGGACAATGCGCCGCCGTAGCGGCCCACGGGAGTGCGGAAGCCGGATACCAGGTATGCAGTCATGTGATTCCTTAGCTGTGGTGGGTTAGCTGTTGTGTGTTCTAGAAGGTCTGGAGGTTTTAGCGTCCGCGGAAGACCGGCGGGCGTTTCTCATTGAAAGCTGCAAAGCCTTCGTAGTAGTCCTCGGTATCGCAGAGTTTGCCTTGGGCGGAGTTCTCGGCATCGACGCTGGCCCACAGCCCGGTGCCGTTATCGCGGATGTCCTGGACCAGGGTGCGGCTGGTGAGGAAAGCTTGGGTGGCGCCGTGGGCTGCGCGCTGGGCGATGCCCCGGGTGAACTCCAGCAGCTCCTCCGCAGGTACCGCGCGGGAGAAGAGCCCCGCGCGCACTGCCTCCGCGCCGGAGATGAGATCACCGGTGATGATGAGGTCCATCGCGCGGTGTGTGCCGAGGCGTTCGACGAAGAGGGAGTGCCCTCCCGAATCGAGAGTGGCACCTAAGTTGGCGAAGGGGGAGCCGAACTTGGCGTCCTCGGCGACGTACACGACATCACAGGCCAAGGCGAGGCCGAGGCCCACCCCTAGGCAGGGGCCGTGGACCGCAGCGAAGGTGGGGGCGGGGAATTTATCGATCTTCTTGAGCACCGGGGTAACCACGCCCGCGAGGTAGGCGGTGGCATCGTCCTCGCGCGGATTGAGCCCCTTGATGTTGCGGCCGGCGCAAAAGCCTTTGCCCTCACCGCGCAGGAGAAGGGCGCGAGGGTTCAGCTCTGCGGCCTCATCGAGGGAGCGGGAGAGCTCGGCGAGGTCTTCTTCCGCTAGGGAATTGATGGCCTTGGGGTTGTTGAGTACGAGCTCAACGATTCCGGCTTCGGCGTCGTGGTGTAAATCGATCATGGGTGTTTCTCCTAGGCGTCGAAGTCGAGGACGATGTTCGGCGTGGTGGGGCGCGACTGGCAGGTCAGGATGTAGCCAGCCTTGACCTCATCGGCCTCCAGCGCGTAGTTCTCTGCCATGTCCACTTCGCCTTCCACCAGCTTGGCGCGGCAGGTGCCGCACACGCCGCCGGCGCAGGCGAAGGGGACGTCGGAGCGCACGCGCAGGGCCGCGTTGAGCAGGGATTCATTGGCAGAAACCGGAGACTCAACCGAGCCGGAGAGGCCATCGAGCTGGAAGCTGATGCTGACGTTATCGCCTTCCGGATCCACCACGACGTGGCGTCCGGCCTGGTTCTGGTCTCCGGAGGGCTTGCCGGTGGTGAACAGCTCGTAGCGCACATCCTTTTCGCCCACGTTGCGGCTGGCCAGCTCATCACGAACCAGCTGCACCAGCTCAAAGGGACCGCAGAGGAACCATTCGTTGACGTTGTCGGTGCGCACGACGTTATCCAGCAAGGTCTGAAGCTTTTCGGCATCGATGCGCCCGGAGAAGAGCGGGTTGACGCGCTGCTCGCGGGACAGGACGTGGTGCACGGCAAAGCGCGTGGGGAACTTGTCCTTGAGGTCACCAATCTCCTCGGCGAACATGACGTCACCGCCGCCTTTGTTGGCGAAGATGAGCTCGAATGTGGTGTCGGGGGAGCTGTGGAGAACGGTCTGGGCGATAGCCATGATCGGCGTGATGCCGGATCCCGCGGCGATGGCCACGAGGTGCGGATTCTCTAACTTCTCCAGCTCCTCGCGGACAGCCTCAGGATTGTTCAGACCGGTCAGGTGGGTCTTCGAGGTGAATGCGCCCTGCGGGTTCATGACATCCATGGTGTCGCCGGGCTGCAGAGTGTCGTTGGCCCACGTGGAGAACACACCACCGCGGTCGCGCTTGATGGCGACGCGCAGCACGCCGTCGCGAGGCACATCGCAGATGGAATAGGAGCGGCGGACTTCCTGGCCGTCGATGGTCGCCCGCAGCGCAACGTATTGGCCGGGGATGTAGTCATAGTCGTCCTGGAGCTCCGGAGGGATAGCGAAGGAAACCTCCACGGAGTCCTCGGTCAGGGCGCGCACCTCGGACACGGTCAGGGTGTTGAACGTGGCCTTTTTCTTTGCAGGGGCAGACGGGGTCGTGGTCATTAGTGCACCTTGAAGTAGTCGAAGGGCTCCAAACAGTCCTGGCAGTTATAGAGAGCCTTGCAGGACGTGGAACCGAATTGGGCAAGCTTACGTGTGCGGCGGGAGCCACAGTGGGGGCATTCGATGGCCGGTGGCGGTTCGAGCGTGAGAGGGATAGGACCTTCTGGTGCGGCCCGGGTTGTACCGCTGGGCGGGGCAATGCCGTAGTCCTTGAGGTTTTGCCGGCCGGTCTCCGTCATCCAGTCGGTGGTCCACGCCGGGTGGAGCACGAGGTCGACACGCACCTTGGCAAAGCCGGCGTCGGTCAGCGCTGTGGTGATGTCTGTAGTGATGTGCTCCATGGCGGGGCAGCCGGAATAGGTTGGGGTAATCGTGACCACCGCGGTATCGTCTTCCAGGCGAGCGTCCCGGAGGATCCCAAGGTCAGCGATGGAAATGACGGGGATTTCCGGATCGGGCACCTCGGCGGCGACGTCCCACACGTGGGCGTTGTCAGGCTGCGTGGGGCGCAGCGGGTGGGACTTATCTGTGATGGACACGATGAAACCTTGGTCCTTTCCTTGTCTTTACCAGGTCGCGCCGGGGTGTTGGCGCGCCAAGGACTGCATCTCCGCGAGGATGAAACCGCGGTGCTCGGAGAAGCGCCCGGTGCGCTGCCCGGAGCGGGCTTGCTTGACATCCGGGATGGCTAGGCCTGCCTTGTCCAGGACATAGGCGATGCGCTCATCGAATTGCGTGCGCAGGCTGGAGGGAAGAACGGCGATGCCTTCTGCTGCCAGCTTCTCGTGGAGTGGTAGGTCCTCGAAAAGTTCGTCGAGGTAGGGCCACATGTACATCAGGCCCTCCGTGATCCGACGGTGGGACTCTTCGGTGCCGAGACCCAGACGCAGAATCCACTGGTTGGCGTGGTCGATGTGGTACTCAACTTCCTTGATGGCCTTGGCCGCGATAGCTGCCAGCGTCTCATCCTTCGACTCCAGCAGGGCGGTGTAGAGCCCGTGCTGGTAATAGGAAAAGAGCAGCTGGCGGGCGATGGTGTAGCCGAAGTCCCCGTTCTCCTGTTCGACGAGGCGCGCGGAGCGGAACTCCTCCTCGTTACGGAAATAGGCCAAGTCATCCTCGGTTTTGCCCCATGCGGTACCGGCGTAGGTCAGCAGGAAGCGGGCGTGCCCGATGAGATCGAGGGCGATGTTGCCCAAGGCGATGTCTTCTTCCATCTCTGGTGCGCGCGAAATCCACCAGCCCAGGCGCTGGGCCAAGATGAGGGCGTCATCGCCCAACATGAGGGCATAGCGTGCGGTGTCCTCGGGGGCGACTGCGCCGGAAGCGGCGATGTCTTCTGCGGTGATGCCGTTGCCCTGCGATTGCTTGGTCGCAGAATCGGCGGCTGCAAATCCGGTCACAGGTGCGGCACTCCTTCAGACTTGTCGTAGTAAGTAGCGTGGCGGTAGCTCTTACCCTGCGGCGATTCGAAGAATCCTCCCTTGGAGTCGGGGTCGGAGGAGGCAATGGCCTCGCTGGGCACAACCCACACGGAGGTGCCTTCATTGCGGCGGGTATAAAGGTCACGGGCGTTGCGCAGGGCCATCGTGGCATCCGGTGCGTGGAGCGAGCCGGCATGGACGTGAGAGAGGCCGCGGGAGGAACGTACGAAGACCTCCCACATGGGCCAGTTAGAGCTGGACATGGAACCTTCCTTATGGTCTCGAAGCTGGTTGGGCAGTGTGCTTAGGTGTTAAGCGATGAGCGAGGTATCAGCCGAGTGGTGCTTCTCGGCGTAGGCTGCGGCAGCCTCACGGACCCAGGCGCCGTCGGCATGCGCTTGGCGACGTCGCTGCATCCTCTGCACGTTGCAGGGTCCTTCGCCCTTGATGACGGCCTTGAATTCGGACCAGTCGAGCTCGCCGAAGTCATAGTGGCCGCGCTCCTCGTTCCACTTCAGGTCTGGGTCCTCGAAGTGCAGGCCAAGGGTCTCGGCCTGTGGAACGATCATGTCCACGAAGCGCTGGCGCAGCTCGTCGTTGGAAAAGCGCTTGATGTTCCATGCCATGGACTGCTTAGAGTTGGGGGAGTCATCATCCGGCGGGCCGAACATCTGTAGTGCCGGGCCGTAGAAACGGTTGATGGCCTCCTGGGCCATCTGCTTCTGCTCGGGGGTTCCGTGGGACAGCTCGTAGAGGATCTCCCAGCCTTGACGCTGGTGGAAGGACTCTTCCTTACAGATGCGCACCATGGCTCGGCCGTACGGAGCGTAGGAGGCGCGGCAGAGCGGAACCTGGTTGCAGATGGCAGCGCCATCCACCAACCAGCCGATGGCTCCGATGTCGGCCCACGTGCGCGCCGGGTAGTTGAAGATGGAGGAGTACTTGGCGGTGCCGTCGAGCAGCTGCTGAACCAGCTCGTCGCGGGAGGTGCCCAAGGTCTCCGCAGCGGAGTAGAGGTAAAGGCCGTGGCCAGCCTCATCCTGCACCTTGGCCATGAGGATGGCTTTGCGCTTGAGCGAAGGTGCGCGGGTGATCCAGTTGGCCTCCGGCTGCATACCGATGATTTCGGAATGTGCGTGCTGGGAGATCTGACGCGTCAAGGTCTTGCGGTAGGCAGCCGGCATCCAGTCGGTGGGCTCGATGCGGGAATCTTCGGCGATGAGCTCGTCGAAGCGCTGCTGGGCTTGTGCTTCATCCGCGGCCGGGACGGCGGCGAGTGTTTTCTCTGATGGGGTCATGGGAGGAATCGTTCCCTCTCTGCTCAGTGTCGGCTGAATAATACTTACTGACTGGTTGGTCAGTATATGGCGCAGGTGTGAGCTATGTCAACCATGTTTGTGAGCTGCGCCCTACTTGTTGCGATTCTGGGGCTTGGCGGGCAGCACGCGGAATGTGCCGCGGAATTCGGCGATGGGCTTTCCCTTGATGCTGAGGGTGACATCGACGACGCCATTGCGGCCCCAGGCTTGGCGAGTGATTCCTACTCCGTCAACGACGTCACCTTCGAAGGCGGGGGCGATGTAGTGGATCGAGTTGTGTGCGGCCACGGCCAAGTCGCCACCGGAATTGCAGGTGCCGGCGAAGATGGAATCGGCGAACATGTACAAATAGCCGCCTTGTGCCGTACCGTGCCCATTGCACATTTCAGGGCGGATGGTGAAGTGACCTTCACACCTGCCGTGGTCCAGCGCGGTAATTTTCGCACCAATTTCCGCAGTAGCGCGGTCGTCATCGAACATGGCGCGTACGTGGGTGAACTCGGGGCCTTCGGCGACGCCGGGGGCGAGGGTGGGGTGTTCGGTGCTCATGGGAATTCCTCCTTGGGAAGGGTCTTCCGCAGTGCTGCCGAGGGAGCGAAAAGGGGTGTGGTGGCTCACTAGTCTAACGGTGCTCGGGGCTCTCTGCTTGAATGGACTGCGTGAAGAATGAGAAATCCGCTGTCCAGGGCGCGGCACGTGGCCGCCCCGGTTATTCCCGTGAAGATGTCATTCGTGCAGCTGTTCGTGCTTTTACTGCCCGCGGCTACGACGCCACGTCGATGGATAACGTGGCGAGCGAATTGGGGATTTCCAAGTCTGCGCTGTATCACCACATCTCGTCGAAAGAAGAGATCTTGGAACTGACGGTAGTGCAGGCGCTCAGCCGTTTGGAGGCGGTCGCGGAAGAGATGGCCGCGGCCGATGTGTCGGCGGGGGAGAGGGTGCGCGGGCTATTGCGTGGCTCGATTGAGGTGCTGTGCTCCGACCCGAAGTCTGTCGCGCTCTTGCTCCGTTTGCGTGGAAACTCCGAGGTGGAGCGGAGCGCGTTGGAGCGCCGCCGTACGCTGACGCGTTCCGTGGTTCCGCTGGTGGAGGCTGCTCAGGAGGAGGGGGCTATCCGCTCCGACATTGAGGCTCCGCTGTTGACCCGCATGATTTTCGGAATGATCAACTCCACGTCCGATTGGTATGAGCCGGAGGGGCGGCTTGATGCCGAGGAGCTGGCCAGCACCTTTGAGCGTGTTGTTTTTGGCGGCCTAGCTCCGCAAGCGATGGGCTAGTCGCGATGGGCGAGTAGCTGATCGGCTAGTCGGAGGCGAGCGTTTCGCTCCGCCGTTGGGGCTCCATATGGGGGTGGGGCTTCTTTTGGCTGTGAAACCGCCGTGGCCTGCGATGATGTGTTGCGCTTCAAAAACTTAGCCTAATTGTGTTGTCTATCACCACACTGGCCTGTAGTGTACGTCACAAGACTTACCCAACCGAACGGTAAGTAAGTTTCGCACATGTTGTGCGTTGTCCCAGCTAACCAACTTCTTGCAGCACTTTCGATGGAGCTTGAGGGGTGTGGAATTTCCCTCTCCTCGAAATGAAAGGCAAATGACGTGACCGCAACGTTTGACATCTTCTCTGACCACCACGGCCCCCAGATGGGTATTGAGTACGCATCCCGCGATGAGATCATCGCGCTGCAGACCGCGCGCGCGAAGAACGAGCTTCGCCACGCGTACTACAACGTCCCGCACTACCGCCGCGCGTTTGATGAGAAGGGCGTCCACCCGGATGACTTCAAGGAACTCTCGGACTTTGCGCTGTTCCCGTTCACCGACAAGGAAACGCTGCGCGCAGAATACCCCTTCGGAATGTTTGCCGTAGGTCAGAACCAAATCTCCCGCATTCACGCTTCCTCCGGTACCACCGGCCGTCCAACCGTTGTGGGATATACCGAGAATGACGTGCGTATTTGGGCGGAGCTCGTAGCCCGTTCGCTGCGGGCAGGAGGCCTGCGCAAGTCCGATAAGGTTCAGATTACGTTCGGCTATGGACTCTTTACGGGTGGCCTGGGTGCCCACTATGGCGTCGAGGCCCTGGGGGCCACGGCGATTCCGACCTCCGGTGGTCAAACGGAGCGCCAGATTCAGATCATGCAAGACTTCCAGCCAGACGCAATTCTGGGCACGCCGTCTTACGTGCTGAACCTTCTCGACCGCATGCGCAAAGAAGGTTTGGATCCGCGCGAATCCTCTTTGCGCGCCGGTGTCTTTGGTGCCGAGCCGTGGAGCGAAGGTATGCGCCGCGAACTGGAGGAGGGCTTCGGAATTACGGCCACCGATATCTACGGCCTCTCCGAGGTGATGGGTCCGGGTGTGGCCCAAGAATGCGTGGAGACCAAGGATGGCCTGACCGTCTGGGAGGACCACTTCTACCCAGAGATCATCGATCCGGAGACCATGCAGCCGGTTCCGGATGGCGAGTATGGCGAGCTGGTTATCTCCTCCCTGACCAAGGAAGCCTTCCCGATTATTCGCTACCGCACCCACGACATCACCCGCCTGCTCCCGGGTACGGCGCGCTCGATGCGACGCATCGACCGTATCTCCGCTCGTAACGACGACATGATCATCCTGCGCGGCGTGAACTGTTTCCCGTCGCAGTTCGAGGAGATCATCACCGAGGACCGTCTGCTTCGTCCGCGCTACCAGTGCGTGCTGAGCAAGCGCGGCCGCATGGACCACCTCACCCTGGTGGTTGAGCATTCCTCGGAGGCCACCCCTGATCAAATCGATGCCTCTACCCAGTGGCTGAAGAAACAGATCAAGGAGCGCATCGGCATCACCGTCGGCGTGGAAATCACTGACCACGTTGATTGCGGTGAGGGCAAGGCCAAGAGGATCGTCGACAACCGCGATAAATAGACCGTTCTCGGTTCCTTGGGCGCGCCCAGCTCACTATTTGTCTCCTTAGTTCACTGGCTTTAACTGTATCCACCGTGCTTCTGCACCCATAGAGAAAAGACTTCCGCTATGTCTGCACCAGTCACCCAACAGCCTGCCCAAGGGCCGGGAATTACCACAGAGCACAAGCGCGTGCTTGCCGGATCGATGGTTGGCACCACCATTGAGTGGTTCGACTTCTTCATCTATGCCCAGGCCGCCGGCCTGATCTTTGCCACCCAGTACTTCGATCCGGTCTCCAATGAAAGTGCCTCGCTCGCGCAGATCATTTCCTGGGCGTCGCTGGGTATCTCCTTCCTCTTCCGTCCCCTCGGCGCAATTCTGGCCGGTCACTTGGGTGACCGGCTCGGACGCAAGCCGGTCCTCGTCGTCACGTTGGTCGGCATGGGCCTGGCCACCATGCTGATGGGCGTGCTGCCCACCTACGCCTCCATTGGCATGGCAGCGCCTATCCTGCTGGTGCTCTTACGTATCCTTCAGGGGCTCTCCGCCGGCGGCGAATGGGGTGGTGCGGCGATGCTGGCCGTTGAGCACGCCCCGCAGGGCAAGCGCGGACTGTTTGGTGCTTTCCCGCAGGTAGGAGTGCCCCTCGGCATGTTCCTAGCCACCATCTTTATGCTGGTGCTCTCCGCCGTCCTGACCCCGGAGCAGTTCCTCGCCTGGGGCTGGCGTATCCCGTTCCTGTCCTCCGTCGTGCTCATTCTTCTGGGTTACCTGATCCGCCGGGCAGTGGAAGAGTCCCCGGCTTTCGCGGAAATGGAGGAGCTGAAGGAAAAGTCCACCGCGCCGCTCGCGGTCCTGTTCAAGGGGCACTTGGGAACCGTCATTAAGTGTGCGCTCATCTTTGCCGCCAACAACGCTATTGGTTACTTCGTCATTGCCTACTTCACCGCTTATGGCACGAAGGTGGTGGGTTATACACGCCCTCAGGCCCTCGCGGTAGCCCTGGTCGCGTCGATCGGTTGGTTTATCGGAACTCTGTACTTTGGCCACCTTTCTGACCGCTTGGGGCGCCGCACGACGTTCATTGGCGGCTACGTTGTCTTGGCGCTATACATCACCCCGGTGTTCTTGGCGGTAGATTCGGGCAACGTCATGCTTTTCGGTGCAGCTGTGTTCCTGCTGGGTGTCATTTTGGGCGCGAGCTACGGCCCGCAATCGGCGATGTACGCGGAGATGTTCCCAGTGAAGGTGCGCCTGTCAGGCGTGTCCATCGGTTATGCCTTTGGCTCCATCATCGGTGGTGCTTTTGCCCCGATGATCGCGGAGATGCTGTACACGCGGTACGAAACCTCCATGGCGATCGCCGCCTACGGCATCGCTATTTCGGTCGTGTCCCTCATTGGTGTGCTCGCCGTTCCCAAGGGGATTCAGGATCGCGATTTGCACGTCTAGTTTCACCATCTTCTTCGCCCACTCTTTGCCCTTCATCGCTCAGCTACTTTCCGGGACCCAATGTTTCGGACGGGGAGCAGAGTGTTGAGGGGCAGTGGCGGTTTTAGGCCTCTGGCCATGGAATTAAGGCAGAGGTAAAGCTTCAGAAATAAATATTCAAAACGGTACCTATAGGTTGGCAGTTAGGCTAAGCTTCTCGCTAATACTCGTCGTACGCGGCCCGTATAAACAATTCCTACGGTCTTGTGCGTGCACGATATTTACTCAAGAAGAAAGTTCTCTCATGACTACATCAACCCCGCATAAGACTCGCTCTACACGCGATACTTTTAATACGCGCTTTGTCTTCCTCATGGCCGCCATCGGCTCCGCCGTCGGCCTGGGTAATATTTGGCGTTTCCCTTACGTTGCCTATGACAACGGTGGCGGCGCCTTCCTCATCCCGTACATGGTTGCCCTGCTCACCGCAGGCATCCCCATCCTGTGGTTCGACCTGGCCATTGGTCACCGTTTCCGTGGTTCTGCGCCGCTAGCATTCCGCCGTATCAGCAGTCGCTGGGAGGGAATCGGTTGGTTCAAGGTCGGCGTGAACTTCTTCATCGCCATCTACTACGCCGCCATCATTGCCTGGGCGGCGCTCTACACAATCAAGTCCGTGACCCAGGCGTGGGGCGAGGATCCATCAACGTACTTCATGAGTGACTTCCTCCAGGCAGAGCCGGAGGCAACCTACTCAGGCCACATCGTCCCGTCCATCCTTGGCGTCATGATCCTCGTGTGGATCGTCTGCATCGCCACGTTGGCCACGAGCATCAACAAGGGCATCGGTAAGCTGACCTCCATCTTCCTGCCGGTCCTGGCCGTCATGTTCATCATCCTGGTCATCCGTGCCTTCTTTCTCGACGGCGCCGCCGAGGGCCTCAACGCCTTCTTCACACCTGATTGGTCCGTGCTGAGCAACCCATCGGTGTGGATCGCCGCCTACGGACAGATCTTCTTCTCCCTGTCCATTGGCTTCGGCATCATGATTACCTACGCCTCCTACCTCAAGCCGCGTACCAACCTCACCAACACGGGTCTGGTTACCGCCTTCGCTAACTCCTCTTTCGAGGTCCTCGCCGGCATCGGCGTCTTCGCCACCCTGGGCTACATGGCCGCCCAGCAGGGCGTGGCTGTGGATGAGGTGGCCTCTTCCGGCATCGGCCTGGCCTTCATTGCTTTCCCGACGATCATCAACCTCATGCCACTCGGCGGATTGTTCGGAGTTCTTTTCTTCGGCTCCCTGTTCCTGGCTGGTGTGACCTCGCTAATTTCCATCATGGAAGTTGTAGTCTCCGCCGTGGCAGATAAGTTCAATGTTTCTCGCCGCGTTTCCGCTATCACCGTGGGCGGCGTCATGGCAGTGCTGTCCTGCTTCCTGTTCTCCACCTCCTCGGGGCTGGTCACGCTGGACATCATGGATAAGTTCACCAACAACCTGGGCATCGTCTTTGGTGCTATCTGCGCCCTGGTGGTCGTCGGCTGGGTTACTGGCCGCCGGCGCGAGATCCAGCAGCACCTCAACGCTGTGTCGCAGTTCAAGGTAGGCGGCTTCTGGCAGTTCCTGACTTTTATCGCCACCCCGCTGCTGCTGGTCTACTTCCTCGTTAACGAAATCCTCACCATTGCCCGCGAGGGTTATGAGGGCTACGCCACCATCCAGATTGGTCTTTATGGCTGGGCCGTGCTGGGCATCATCCTGCTTGCCAGCTTCCTCATGCCGCTGGTGGCCTTCCGCGGAAACAAGTACCTGGACGGCATGGAGACCTCTGATTATGGGGTTCCAGTTGGTGGCCGCCCAGCCGGCACTCCGAACCCGCTTGCCACGGGTAAGCCTGCCGCACCGATTACGGACGACAAGTAACGGCTACTAAGAAAGGAGAACGACAATGACTACAAGCGCAATCCTGCTCTTCATCCTCTTCGTCGTCGTCATCTGGGGCGGACTGGTGGTGTCCTCCATCTGGCTGGCGCGCAGCGACGATGAATTCACCGGCGAACTGGGTAATGCCCCCGGCACCGACGATGAATCGCTGTCGCACCGCGTGCACCACTAAAGGGGGCGGGCGGCACTCTGCGCCCGCCCCCTGCGCCTGCTTAAATCTCGACCACCGTGCGCCCATGTCGGGAGCCCGCGCGAAGCTCTTGAGCGGCGGTGGCAACATCAGCCAACGGCACCGTCTCAGTAATAGAGTTCAGCATGTCGAGGTCGAGGTGCTCGTCGAGAAGCTGCCAGGCTGCCTCGCGCACCTCGCGGGGCGCGTCGACGGAGTTGCCGCCAGCCAGGACGATGCCGCGCAAGATGAATGGCAGCACCGAGGCAGGAAGGTCCGGACCGGCCGCCATGCCGGTGGCCGCCACCACGCCGCCCCAGCGCACCTGCGCCAGCACATTGGCCAAGACGGTGGAGCCGGCGGTGTCAATGGCGCCGTCGTACAGCGCCTTCTGCAGCGGGCGGCCGGTCTCAGACAGCGCTGCACGGTCGAGCACGTGATCCGCGCCGAGTGAGGTGAGATACTCCGACTGGGATTCCACGCGGCCGGTGACGGCGGTGACCTCGTAGCCGGAAGACTTGAGCAGCTGGACCGCGATGGAGCCCACGCCACCGGTAGCACCGGTGACCAGGATATGGCCCTGTGTGGTTCCGTGCGTGCGCAGCTGGTTTACGCAGATAGCGGCGGTGTACCCGGCCGTGCCAATGGCGGCGGCATCGTGCGCGCTGAAGCGCTGGGGCACGGGGATGGTGACTTCAGCGTTGACGCGCTGGCGGGTGGTGTAGCCGCCATGGCGGAATTCGCCCAGGCCATCGCCGCAGGAGACGACAAGCTGGCCGGGGCCCAGGCGAGAATCAGAAGTCTCCGCCACGGTGCCCACGACATCGATGCCGGGGACGAGGGGATCGATGCGCATGACCCCCTTATCGCCCTCCAAGGCCATGGCGTCCTTGTAATTGAGGGAAGAAAACTGCACATCCACGACCGTGTCACCTTCCCCGAGCAAGGGCTGCTCTTGGAAGGAATGGCTTATTCCAGACTCCGTGCGAGTGACAATAAGTGTGCTCATGGGCACTATCGTACAGAGGATGTGAAGCAGCGTTTTCTGGCTTTTGCTTCAGCCGGTTTCCAGAGAACATCATTAGGGTGAAGCGCATGACTGGGATAGAAGCTCAACACCCGCGCAATAGGCTGCGGCCCGCGCCGGATCCATATCCGCACCTGCGTCGTGATTCCTTCCTGGTCACGGCCCTGTCCTTGGTGGTCGTGATGTTGGCGACGGTGGGCAAACCCTTTATGGATATCCCCGGCGTGGTGGATGGTTCCGCACATGCGGTACGCCAGGTCAATACACAGCTCTTTGGTGGTTTTGAGAACGCCTCCGTGTGGTACGGCGCGTGGACCGATCTGATAGGAAACATCGCTCTTTTCATGCCGCTGGGCGCGGCGATCTACGTGGCCGGGCGCGAGCGTGCCAGGATTCGCTGGGGCCTGGGCGGGGCGATGCTGATCGGCCTCGTAGTCAGCCTCTGCATTGAAAGCGCCCAGTACATCTTTGCCCTGGGCTTTAGCGATGTCGATGACCTTCTATACAACACCGTGGGCTCTGTTTTCGGCGCCGTACTCATGGCGCGTATGGGGCGCGACGAGCAGGTGAAGATTCTGCGCCGCCTGGGATTCCTGCTTGCGCTGGCAGCGGTGGTGCTCCTCGCCATGGTTGCGCTCTAGCGCCTAGCGGGAAGAGCGAACGAGCTTGGCGACGTCCGCCGCCACCTGCCGTGCATAGGGTGACACACCGGTAATCGTGGCCGAGCCCGGACCAGTCCACGTGCCATAGCCCACGGGGAAGAAACCTTCCACCGTGGGCTTTCCTTCTGCCAACAGCCCAGGGAACGGGCGTAGCGCTGGGCGGAAGCCGGTGGCCCAGATGAGATCGCTGAAGCCTTCGCGGTTCAACTCGTCCAGCGAGGAAAACATGTCGGTCGCGCGCAGCAGCCCACAATCGCGGGCCTTGAGTACCGGCGGGACCATGACGATATCCCCCAGTTCTGTTTCGGGGCCCGGGTCCGGCTCGCCCCGCAGCTTAGCCAGCATGCGCTGACGGTTGCGAGCAAAGAGCACGCGCCCGTCCACATCATCCGGCATCCAACGCGGAGGGTGCGTGGTAAACCACGCGGTATCCACGCCGGCGAGGGCTAGCTCGGCGGCAATCTGGGCACCGGAGTTGCCCGCGCCGACAACAGCCACACGGCTGGTATGGCCGCTGTTGGTGCTGTCTAAGAAAGGATTTGGCCCCGTGTAGCTTGCCGTGTGCCACTGGCGCCCCTGAAACTCACCGGGGTAGAAGGGGATGAACGGCGCGGACCACGTGCCCGTCGCGGCCACGACGGTGCGAGAACGAAACTCACCGTGAGTGGTGAGAAGGCGGAAGAAGGGGGCGTCGTCAAGCACGCGCTCCACCGCCACCCCGTGCCGGACCGGCAGGTCATAGCGCTGCTCATAGCGGGTGAGGTAGTCCACCACGTGGGACGCCGGCGGGAAACCCGGGTAAGAAGGCATGGGCCAGCCGGGCAGCGTGGAGGATTGGGCATCGCTAAAGAGCGTGAGTGAGTCCCACACGTGTTGCCAGGCCCCGCCGGGGGAGTCGTTGGCATCGAGGATGAGGAAATCGAGCTTCTGACGGCGCAAGTAGTAGCCCGTGGCCAGGCCAGATTGGCCGCCACCCACCACGATGCAATCGTAAGTACACATTTATTGGATGAGCTTTCGTTCGCGGGCAGCGGAGACAGCCGCCGTGCGGGTTTCTACGCCCAGCTTTTGATAGACGTGGATCAAGTGGGTCTTGACCGTGGCCTCGGAGATGAAGAGCTGCTGGGCAATTTGCTTGTTGGAAGCGCCTGTGGACAGCGCCTGCAGGATTTCCAGTTCACGCGCGGACAGCGCGGTCTCCGGTTGCGCCAAGCGCTCCGCTAGGAGGTTGGTGACCTCAGGGGCCAAGGTGCGCTTGCCTGCAGCCGTGTCGAGCACCGCGGTGTGAAGCGTTTCTTCGGGGGCGTCCTTGAGCAGATAGCCTAATGCGCCGGCCTCCACGGCGGCCAGAATATCCGCCTGCGTGTCATAGGTGGTGAGGATGAGCACTGGTGGCCCGTCGAGCTCGCGCACGCGCCGGGTGGCGGCGATACCATCGACATCTGGCATCTGAATATCGCAGACGACCACATCGATATGGGGAGCATCAGCATCCGTCAGCTGCTCGACGGCCGTGCCATCGGAGCCTTCCAACACCACCTCGATGTCGGGGAAGGCGTTAAGAATTGCGCGCAGCCCGGCGCGGACCACGGGGTGATCATCGATGAGCATCACGTTGACCATTGCTGCTGCTTCCTGTTGGGATTCGCACCGCGAGTGCGGTGCCGGCGGGTGAAGATTCTACCTGGACGCTGCCGCCGACGCTGCGAACACGCTGCTCCAGGCCGGTCAGCCCGAAGCCACGTGGCCCTTCGATGCCGCGGCCGTCATCGACGACATCGAGGATGATTCCATCCTCGAAAGAGCCCAGAGTGACCACGGCCTTGTCGGCATCGGCGTGTTTCATGACGTTGGTCAGCCCTTCCCGCGCGGCGCGCAAGATAACGTGGAAAAACTCGGCGGGGACGTCCGCACTGCCAGTGAGCTTGAGCCCGAAGCGGGTGCGCAGCCCCAGGCCCTTGGCTTGGGCTTGGAGCTCATCCACGAGGGAGCGCAGTTCCGCGTCGATGGAGGAGGCAGGGGCTGCGAGCTCTTTGACGAAGCGCCGGGCTTCGGCCAAATTATCCTGCGCTACCTTCTCTATGAGCGCGAGCTGTTCAGTGACGTCCTGCTGGGTAGACGTCTTCTTGGCGGCGCGGCTGAGCAGGACGATGGAGGAAAGCCCCTGCGCCACGGTGTCATGGATTTCGCGGGAGAGCCGCTCCCGTTCTTCGAGGCGCCCGGCTTGGTGCTCACTGGCGGCCAGCTCCTCCTGGGTCTCACGCAGCTGCTTGGCGACGGCCGCGTGGTGCGCCGCCTCCGCCTGAACCCGGCGGGCGGCGTGGTAGACGGCCACGGCGAAGCAGGTGCCAATAAACGGACCGATGGCCGCGGCTATGGTCCAGGATTGCGGGTGGAGCCACGCGGGGACGAATGCGGCGACGGCCCACAGCACCACGCTGGCAACGATGCCGGGCCAGAAGGGAAGGGCACGGACAAAGACGAAGACCAGCGGGAACTCGAGCCACATGAAGTCTTGAGCGTGCACCATGAGGCCGATCCACAGCAGGCACAGGGCGGCGAGCCACAGTGTGGTGGGGATGGGGCGGGTGATGGTGCGGGAGCCGAAGACGGCAAATCCCGTGTAGACCACTGCGAGTGCGATGGAGAGGCCGAGGGCGCGGGCGTCGAGGCGGCCGTCGGCCCATGCGCGGAGCACGCCGAAGACGAGGAGAAAACCGAACATGGCGTGCAGTCCCACGGTCCACAGTTTGTTGCTCATCATCACGGCAGTCCAGCTTATCCGCTGGCTGGTCGAGGGCGAATCAACCAACTGGTTGAGTGGAGGTTCAACTGGCTACTCGATTACTTTCTGCGCCGCCCACAGCAGGATTAATAGTATGTTCCTGGCATTGAGAGAGATAGTCACCGCCCGCGGTCGGTTCTTCCTGATCGGCGGCGTCGTGGCTCTCATTACGTTGTTGCTCGTTATGTTGTCCGGCCTGACCCAAGGCCTGTCCAAGCAGAATACCTCCGCCCTCGAGGCACTCGGGGAGCAGACTCCTTATGTGACCTTCTCGACGGAAGACCCCTCCTTCACCGAGTCGGAGATCTTCGCCGAGGATGTCCCTGTCTCGGGCATTCCGCTCGGTACTTCGCAGACCAAGCTGGAGGGCCACGGCGGCGTGGCGGTTATCGGCCTGCCCGCCGGCACCCAGATTTCTGGCTCCAGTGCCGTGATTCCGGAGGAGGGGATGGTCCTGAGCCAATCCATCGATGAAGAGATGAACGCGCCCTCCCGTGGCACCCTCGGCGGTGTGGACTTGGACGTGAACGGGGTGGTTGAGGATGAGTACTACTCCCACTCCCCGGTGGTGTGGGTCTCTACCGAAACCTGGCAGCAGGTCTCCCATTCTCCTGAGGACATGGTGGGCGTAGCCGTGCTGTCCCAGGAGTCCACCGATACCTCCGTGTCCATGAGCAAGGCCCTGTCCGGTCTTCCGGCCTATAGCTCGGAGCGCGGCTCGCTGCTGACCATGCAGGCCTTCCTCTACGGTATTTCCGCGCTGGTCACCATCGCCTTCCTGAGCATCTGGACTATCCAGCGCACCCGTGACCTGTCCATCCTGCGGGCCCTTGGCGCCAGCGTGAAGTACCTGCTTAAGGATGCTATCGCGCAGGCCGCCATCATCCTGGCGATTGGCGTGGGGGTCGGCGCGCTCGTCGGCTGGCTGCTCGGCCTTGCCGCCCAGGGCACCGTGCCCTTCGAGGTCTCCGCGACGACCGTCATCGTTCCCGCGCTCGGGATCTGGCTGCTCGGCATCGCCGGTGCTTTCCTGGCCACCCGCCGCGTTTCCAAAATCAACCCGCTCGACGCCCTAGGAGGCAATGCCTAATGACTACCACTGCTTCTTCCCCCGCACTGTCCCTTCGCGATGTCGTGGTGAGCTACCCGGATGGTGAGTCCCGCGTCACGGCGCTGGATAATGTCAGCCTCGACGTCAAGCCGGGCGAGCTCACCGCCGTCATCGGCGAATCCGGTTCCGGCAAGTCCACGCTGCTCTCCGTAGCCGCCGGCCTCATCGAGCCGGACTCCGGCACCGTTGAGCGAACCGGCTCCCGCGGCCTCATCTTCCAGCAAGCAAACCTGCTATCTGCGTTGACGGCGCGCGAACAGCTGCTCATCATTGACCACATGGAAGGCCGTAAGCCGCGCCAGGACCGGGCGGACGAGCTGCTCAGCTTCGTGGGCTTGGAGGGCTTTGGCAACCGCCGTATGAACCAGCTTTCTGGCGGCCAGCGCCAACGCGTCAACATTGCTCGTGCTCTCATGGGCCAGCCTTCCGTGCTGCTTGCCGACGAACCCACTTCCGCCCTCGACTCCCGACTCTCCCGCGAGATTGCCAAGCTCTTACGCGGTGTCACCGATGACTTCGGCACCGCCACACTGTTCATCACGCACGACCGCAGCCTCCTTGACTATGCCGACACCGTGGTGGAGGTCAAGGACGGAAAGCTCTCCGAATATTCCGAGCTAGCCGCGTAGGAACCCGCTTATCTCTCATATGTTCATACAAAGGGGTAAATTAATACCCCGTTATGATTCGACCTCGCAAGCCCCGAGTAAGCCCAACTGACTACCCGCGTATGCAGCAGTGGACTGCGCTGCATGCGATCATGTTGAGCATTACCGTGGTGGCCTGCGGGGTCTTTATCGTCGCTGCTCGCAGAATCAAGGGAACCTCCCGCGAGACCTTTATCCGCCGGATGGTGGGCTGGGCCTTGCTGGTGGCGGGTACTGCGTGGACGGTCATCTCCCTGGACCCGAAGCAATTCGATATTCGTGAGTCTTTGCCTTTGCACCTGTGCGATGTGCTGCGCCCCATCTTGGCGCTGGGCCTCATTACCGGCAACGAGCATGCGCTGACCTTGACCTACTTCTGGGGCATCATCCTCAACCCGCAGGCCATTATCACCCCGGACGTCATCTACTACTTCTCCCCGCGCTGGCTGCGGTTTGGCACCTATTGGTTCTTCCACATCGTGGCCCTCGCCGTTCCGCTTGCGCTGACCTTTGGCTTGGGCTACCGGCCGACGTGGAAGGGCTATCGCTTCGCCGTGAAGGTCACACCAGTATGGATGGCTACCGCCATGGCAGTCAATGCGAAGACCGACGGCAACTATGGCTTCCTCAACCACGCGCCGGGAAGCCCCTCCATCATCAACCTGCTGGGTCCCTGGCCTGGCTACATCGCGGCAGAGACCCTCGCCGTCGCAGCAGCATGGGCCGGAATGACGTGGCCGTGGGAGAACACCTCGCTGCGCCGCGACACGGTGGCGGTGGGCCCGCGTGGGCTCATGCGTAAGTCTGTGGGCACCGCGTCCGGGATTCTGCGCCGCGCCACGGTACGTTTTCGTAAATAGTGGCCCGCGAATCGCAAAATTCTAGGGCTTCGTTGCGAAAACGTACCGAGACGGTGGAGGCTAAGTACGGATCGATCAAATAAGCCCCCAGATCTTCGAATTTTTGGGGTGCTATTTGATCGAAACGTACTCAGTGGTGGAGCTAGCGCCGAGACAAGGATCTAGCGCTCGGCGTTGAGGAGCCGCGCGATGGCTTGCGGGATGGCCGCCGCGATCTGGGAGGCAGAACAGGGCGCAAAGCCCTCGGGCGTCTCGGCCGCGATGGCCGCCGAATGGGCGTGGATGGCGCCGGCGTGGAGAACCTCGGGGATGGTTTGGGCGGCGATAGCGGCGGCGGTTTCGGTGGCGGTTTCGGCGGAGAGTTGGGCCATGACCGCGCCGAGGATGCCCGAGAGCACGTCGCCGGAGCCGGGAGTTGCGGCAAAGGAGTGACCGGCGTTGAAGGAATACACAGGCTGGCCCGGCGCGGTGATGCGGGTCAGGCGGCCCTTGAGCAGGATGATGCTGTTTAGCTCTTCGGCTAGCTCGTGGAGGGCGCGGCTCCAGCCGGTAGCTGCATCGGTAGGAGAGCCGAAAGTGGCCTGGTAAAGCCGCCTGAACTCGCCTTCATGCGGGGTGAGGATGGTCATCGGGTGTTCGGTGACTGTCTGGCGCAAGGAGGTGTTGCGCGCCAGAAGCGTGAGGGCGTCGGCATCGATAACGGTGGGCAGGTCCTGCGCCAGTATCTTGCGTAGTTCGGTGGCCGCCGCCGCATCGGTACCGCGGCCGGGGCCCACGACCCAGGCTTGGGCCTGTCCGGCGGAGGCCACATCGGGATGGCAGACCAGCTCGGGCAGCAGAGACGTGATCGAGTTATCGCCGATGAAGCGCACCATCGAGGGCGTAGCGCGTATCGCCGCGGTAGCACACAGGATCCCCGCACCTGGGTAGGTATCGCTTCCGGCGGCCAGGGCAACGACGCCCCCGGAATACTT
Source organism: Corynebacterium aurimucosum (assembly GCF_046895345.1). Classification (GTDB taxonomy): domain Bacteria; phylum Actinomycetota; class Actinomycetes; order Mycobacteriales; family Mycobacteriaceae; genus Corynebacterium; species Corynebacterium aurimucosum_G. The sequence continues at coordinate 2,354,465 of NZ_CP160096.1, forward strand.
ATCCGAGCGCGCGCCTGGTGTGGGATCAACGATGGGGCCGGTGCAGCCAACCGGCCAGGGGCGGGAAGCGCGCCCGCCAGGAAGATCGAGTTCACCCGGTTGCCACGCATAAGGTGTCGGCACGGAGGGCTCGTGAGCGATGAAGCCTGCTGGTTTATCCACTTCAGCGAGGGTCTCGGCAAAGGAGGGCGCGCCGGGCAAGAAGAGATTGGAGACCACAACTTGCCCGCATTCGGCGGCCAGCGCGTGGCCGAGGCGTGGCGAGCCGAAGGTGACGGTGACATCGGCGTTAACGGCATCCGCGGCGCAGACTCCCGTGTCGGCATCGATGCCGGTGGGCATGTCGACGGCTAAGACTGCAGCCCCGGCAGCGGTGGCTTCGTGGTAAAGCGAAAGCGCGGTGCCGGTCAATCCGCGGGCGGAGCCGAGACCGGCGATGGCGTCGATAAGCAGCGCGCTTCCTAAGGGCGTGCTGTCTGAGGGCAGCGCGCTGTCGGAAGGAAGGACCGTGCCGCCAGCGTCTTGGAACGCAGTGAGAGCCTCCTCGTGGCAGCGTTCCGGAACCAGGGCATGGACCGTAACCCCACGCTCGGCTAGCTCCGCACCGGCAAAGAGCCCGTCCCCGCCGTTGCCGCCGGAGCCGGCGAGAATGAGCACCGCGCCGGGACGAGCCTCCAGCATCACCGAAGCAGCGTCCGCCACCGCGGCGGCAGCCAGCTTCATGAGTTGATCCTCATGGGATTGCTGTTTAAGCAGGCGCTTCTCAGCGGCACGGACGGTGGCAACGGTATAAGCAGGGCGCATAACCCACACCCTAGCGTGCGGGTTGGCAGGTGGGGCACCAGAAGAGGTTGCGGCCCTGCATGACCTGTTCCCGGATCTCGGTGCCGCACACATGGCACGGCTGCCCGGCGCGGCGGTAGACGTAGACCTCGCCGCCGTGGTCATCTTTGCGGGGCTCGCGGCCCATGGCCTCCGGTGTGTGCGCGGGGCGGACCGTGTCGATGCGGCCGTGCTCGACGCCGTAGTCCATGAGCTCCACCAGGTCCGACCAGATGGCATCGAATTCGGCGCGGTCGAGCTGCTTGCCCGGGATGAAGGGGGAAAGCCCTTGGCGGAAAAGGGCTTCTGCGCGGTAGATATTGCCCACCCCAGCGAATAGGCCCTGGTCCATGAGCATGGCACCGATGCTCCGCTTCGAAGAATGGACGCGGGCCCATAGGGCATCCGGATCGGCATCCTTGCGCAGCGGATCCTGGCCCACCTTCGCCACCTTGGCCTGGTACTCATCCTCAGTAATAAGGGTGCAGAACTGCGGTCCGCGCAGGTTCGCGGCCGTGGTGCCGTTATCAATGCGTAGACGGATCTGACCCCACACATCGGCAGAAGGCTCAAAGCGCAGGGATCCAATGAGCCCTAAATGGATGTAGATGACGTGGCGCGGGTTATCCGCATCGAAGTGGAGAAAGAGGTGCTTGCCAAAGGCTTCGGCGAGGGAGAGGGGAGAGGCGTCGACAAGCGCGGCCTCCGTAGCGAACCGGCCTTGGGGGCTGCTCACGGCCAGCGGCTCGTGACGGAAATCCGCATTGAGTGTACGGGCAAGGCGGTGAATAACGTGTCCCTCAGGCATGTCAGGAAGTCTACGCGGGGGCTGTGCTGCTGTAGACTTTTCGGGTACTACCCGTTGAACGGAAGGGCCTAAATACTATGGGGCGCGCGCTCGGTTTTGATCGTGAAAAATATATTGAACTGCAGTCGGAGCATATTAACGCTCGGCGCAAAGAAATCGGCGGGAAGCTTTACCTTGAGATGGGCGGCAAGCTTTTCGACGATATGCATGCCTCCCGCGTGCTGCCCGGTTTCACTCCGGATAACAAGATTGCGATGCTCGAGCGCATCAAGGATGACGTTGAAATCCTTGTCTGCATCAACGCCAAGGACATCGAGCGCCAGAAGATGCGCGGTGACTTGGGGATCCTCTACGAAGATGATGTGCTGCGGCTTGTCGACGTCTTCCGGGACCGCGGCTTTTTGGTCAATAACATTGTCATGACCCAGCTTGAGGATGGCAATAGCCAGGCGGAGGCCTTCATCGAGCGCCTTGAGCGTTTGGGGCTGACCGTGTCACGCCACCGCATCATTCCGGGCTACCCCGCCAACATCGACCTCATTGTCTCCGAGGATGGCCTGGGCAAGAACGACTACGTGGAAACCTCTAGGGACCTCGTCGTGGTGACCGCGCCGGGGCCGGGCTCGGGCAAGCTGGCCACCGCGTTGTCGCAGGTATACCACGAGAATTTGCGTGGTGTGCAGGCGGGCTACGCCAAGTTCGAGACCTTCCCCATCTGGAACCTGCCACTCGATCACCCGGTGAACCTGGCCTATGAGGCGGCCACGGTGGACCTGAACGATGCCAACGTCATCGACCACTTCCACCTTTCCGCGCACGGCGAATCCACGGTGAACTACAACCGTGATGTCGAGGCTTTCCCGCTGCTCAAGTCCCTGCTGGAGCGTCTGACCGGCACCGTGCCCTACCAGTCCCCGACGGACATGGGCGTGAACATGGTGGGCTTTTGCATCACCGATGACGAAGTCTGCCGCGAAGCCTCCCAGCAGGAGATCATCCGCCGCTACTTCAAGACTTTGGTGGAGGAAGCCCGCAACGGCCTCGACACCACGCAGTCCGAGCGCGCCGCCGTGGTCATGGCGAAGGCCGGCATCAAGTCCACCGACCGTCCGGTTGTGCTCCCAGCACGTCAGAAGGCGGAAGAGACGCAAGGCCCGGCAGCCGCGCTGCAGCTTCACGACGGCACCATCATCACCGGCCGCACCTCCCCGTTGCTGGGCTGCTCCGCAGCCGCGCTGCTCAATGCACTCAAGCACCTAGCCGGCATTGATGATGACCTGCACTTGTTGTCCCCGGAATCCATCGAGCCCATCCAAACGCTGAAGACAAAGCACCTGGGCTCCCAGAACCCGCGCCTGCACACCGACGAGGTCCTCATCGCGCTGTCGGTATCGGCGGCGAAGGACGAGAACGCCCGCCGCGCGCTTGAGGCGCTCAAGGAGCTGCAGGGCTGCGATGTTCACACCACCACCATCTTGGGTTCGGTGGATGAGGGCATCTTCCGCAACCTAGGTGTTCTGGTGACCTCCGACCCGGTCTTTGCCCGCAAGAGCGCGCTGTACCAGAAGCGCTAAGACTTCGCCGAAAGATTGGGGATCTTGCCACTAGCAGGCCTAGACTTGCGGGCGTGACTATTGGCAAGATTCTCCTCTACTACTGCTTTACTCCCATCGAGGACCCCACCGCGATCATGCTGTGGCAGCGCTCCCTGTGCGAGAAGCTCGGGCTGAAGGGCCGCATCCTCATCTCGGAGCACGGCATTAACGGCACCGTGGGCGGGGACATGGATGCGTGCAAGCGCTATGTGCGCGAAACCCGTGAGTACCCGGGATTCAAGAAGATGGAATTCAAGTGGTCCGAGGGTGGTGCTGACGACTTCCCGCGACTATCGGTCAAGGTACGCGATGAAATCGTGGCCTTCGGCGCGCCGGGCGAGCTCAAGGTGGATGAAAACGGCGTCATCGGCGGTGGTGTCCACCTCAAGCCCGAAGAAGTTAACAAGCTGGTGGAGGAGCGTGGCGAGGAAGTTGTTTTCTTCGACGGGCGCAACGCCATGGAGGCGGAAATCGGCAAATTTAAAAATGCAGTGGTGCCAGATGTGCGCACGACCCACGACTTCATCGCTGAACTCGAGTCCGGCAAATATGACTGGATGAAGGATAAGCCCGTGGTCTCCTACTGCACGGGCGGTATTCGCTGTGAAATCCTCTCCGCGCTGATGAAGAACCGAGGCTTCAACGAGGTCTATCAAATTGACGGCGGCATTGTTCGCTATGGCGAGAAGTACGGCAACGATGGCCTGTGGGAAGGCTCAATGTACGTCTTTGACAAGCGCATGCACCACGAGTTTGGCCAGGGCTTAGAGGATCCGGGCTTTATTCAGCTCGGCCACTGCGTGCATTGTGGGAAGGGGACGAATACCTTCCATAACTGCATTAATGAGGACACGTGCCGCAAGCAGGTGCTCATCTGCGATGATTGCATCCAGCACGTGGAGACACAGCACTGTGGGCGCCCAGATTGTGCCGAGGTGGCTGCCGCCCAGGCGCAGGGCTAGTTTTCGACAACCGGGGCGAGCAGGATCTGGATATCGTTGATGCACCAGATCATGAAGTTGCCGGCCATGACCCAGAAGATAGCCATCCAGCCGCGCCAGCGCACATAGGCCTTGAGTTTGCGCACCATGATGACGGCGCAGCCGATCATGCCGAAGAAGGGGATGATCAGCGTCGTCGTGGCGAACACGGTGCGCTGGGTCCTTGTACAAAGCCAGGCGGCATACTCGGCTTGGAGGCAATTGGTTGTGGTCCCGGCGACCTTGAAGAGGCCCGCGAGGAGGAGCGCATAGAGCGCCGAACCGACGAGGATGAAAATCATAAACCACAGCGCCTGGCGCGAGGAACGGCGATTAGCCTCGGCGACGGTGAGGGGATCGGGTTCGTCGGCAAGCTCGTCAAAGCTGCGGGGCTCAGGGCGAGGCAGGTTCGTATAGTCCGCGTCGGACGTGAGATCGTTTTCGGGGTGCTCTGCTGCCATGGTTTGTCAGTCTAACGTGCTTCTTTATCGTAGGTACTGGGACAGACCAGTACTGGAACGCCCAAGTGGGGAAGCAGCTCGGTGGCTGTGCTGCCAATGAAGACGCGTTCGATGGGCCCCATGGGAGCGGAACCCAAGCAGAGCAGGTCGCCCTTCTTCCACTTCAATGAATCCACCGCGCCGGACCAGCCATGGCCACTGCCGATGGCCGTTGTGACCGACACTTCCGGGTAGGTCTCCGCGATGAAATCGTGGGCTCGGTCCAACAGCGAGAGCGAGTGCTCACGCCAATTGGGGGCATCGGAAGGAAAGGTGGGGGAGTATTCGAGGGGGACGTCGACAAGCCCCTTGGCGGAAAACGCCAGGATACGCAGGGGGATTCCGCCGCGCTGCGCAATGCATGCGGCATGCAGCAGGGCGGGGTCGTCGGCATTACCCAAGTCGGTAAAGGCGAAATTGATGCGGGTAACGCCGTGCTTGGACAATTTGATGCCGCGGGGAATCAAACCCACGGGCAGTGGCGCATAATGCAGAAGCGCATCAGCGGTAGAGCCCGAGAAGAAACGGCCCTTCGGCGCGGATTGATTGGCTCCAAGGAGGATGACGCTCGCCTTGAAGTCCTTAGCCGCCTGTTCCAAGAGCTGGGGGCGAGAGGGCCCTGCCAAGAGAACGGAGACAGTTTTATCGAGCTGCTCCTTGTCCACCCCGGCTTCGTTCAAGGCCTGTTTGACAGCGCGCTCGCAGGTGGCGCGTTCCTTCTTGAACCACTTCTTGTAGGAACCGCTGAGCTTGCTGAGCGACGTCACGGTGAGGGGCTGCGAAATGGTTGAAACCACGCGAATCCGAACGGAGGTGGAACGTGCGAGCCACGCGGCAAACTCGATGGCCTCCGTGCCGGTGGAGCTAGGACTCCACGACACGAGGACGCGGAGCGGAGGGAGCTGGTCGTCCGGGGAGCATGGCCCTTCCGCAGGGTGTGAAGAATTCTTAGCCATTCAATAAAAAGTTCGGGGTCGTTTTCTTCATTATCGACCCTTCATGCCGGAAAATAAAATCCGCTCTACCGGCACTTTTTGGTCTATTTCCCTTCCATGATTGGACGGTAGACGTCAGCGAGCTTGGAGATCAGATTGACCACAGTGTCAGCGTCCTCGATGTCCTTCGGATCGAGCCAGCGGAGGATCTCCGCCAAAGCCGCCGCGCGCTGGCGGGAGACGATTGTCAGCTCGGATTCCCCAAGCTGGGTGAGGGCGACGAGGACACCGCGGCGGTCTTTCTCATCGCGGTGACGTTCCACGAAGCCGTGGCGCTCCAATTGGTACAGCGCGTTGGAGGCGGTAGGCATTCGGATGAGCTCTGCTTGGGCGATGGTGCTGACACGGGAAGGGCCACGCATGCGCAGCTGGTTCATGATGGAGACCTGCGACGTTGTTAAGGACGTTCCCTCCGTAGTGCGCTGGAAAATGAGCATGAGCTTATTGAGCGCGGGCTGGATCTGACGGGCGACTTCCAAGGCATCCTCATAGGGGACCGGGGATTCAATAGTTTCTTCACTCATGGAAAATAAGTGTAGCTAGAGATTGCGTGTGGCGGTAGTTAGCTGGTTGAAAAATTAGATTTTCTATCACGAAGTGCTTAGTCGGGGCCTAGATTGTTGGCGTCGCTGGCACTACACTGTCCGGCGTGAATTCCCCGTCTAAGGCAGAGTCGGCAAAGGCAAAGCCAGCCGTGGCCTACCGCAATGAGGTCTCCTATGAATGGGAGCGCGCGCAACATCTGCGTGAACTTCGTGCGGGGAAGCTCGGGCGCGAAGAGGTATGCGATGCCGATTTTCTCCTCCGTGCTGCGGCGAAGCACCACGGCGTCGACATGCACAAGCCGTGCCCAGTCTGCGGTGAGGAAATGCGGCTGACCCGGTGGGTGTACGGAGATGCCTTGAAACGCCGAGCAGGCAGCGCACGGAGCGAAGCAGAAATCGCGGAGATAGCCGCCGAAGGAATCGAATTCACCGTGCACTTCGTGGAAGTGTGTCCGGCGTGCCGCTGGAATCATCTGCTTCGAGCCGCCACGGTCTATGCTCTAGGGTAGTTTTGGCTTCCCAGTTCGCGCCGGTAAGCTGCATATATTTACAGTTTCTGTACAGGATTGATGAGGACACGGATCAGTGACCGAGAAGGAAACCTCTGGGCGAAAGTCCGGTAAACGTCGGAAGAGCCCCTCGCGCAGCGCACGACATTCGTCCAGCTCTAAACGCCGCTGGCCGTGGATCGTGCTCACTGTTTTATTCGTGCTCGTGGGCATCCCTGCTTTGCTCTTCGGCTACGCATATACGCAGTACGACGTCCCTGAGCCCGAGGAGCTGCAGCCGAGTCAGATTTCCACCATCGTCGCCGGCGATGGCGAAACGCAGTTGGCCAAGCTGGTTCCGCCCGAGGGCAACCGGCGGCAGGTAACCCTGGACGATATTCCGGATTATGTAGAGGGATCCGTGCTGGCCGCCGAGGACCGCGAATTCTGGACGAACTCCGGTTTTTCCTTCACGGGATTGGGTCGCGCTGTCTTGGGCAAGCTCACGGGCGATAGCACTGCCGGTGGTGGTTCCACGATCACCCAGCAGTACGTGAAGAACACGCTGGTGGGGGACGAATACTCCTACGTCCGCAAGATTCGTGAGCTCATCTACTCGGTGAAGATGACCAACGAGTGGTCCAAGGAAGAAATCCTCAACGCCTACCTCAACACGGTCTACTTCGGCCGTAATGCTTATGGCATCGAGGCCGCGTCTAACGCTTACTTCAACAAGGACGCTAAGGACCTCACCGTGGAGGAAGGCGCTATGCTCGCCGGCCTCATCCAGTCCCCTTCCGTGTTGGATCCGTGGGTGGATGAGGAACGCTCGCAGGCTCGTTGGAACTACGTCATGGATGGTCTCGTCGAGATGGGCGAGCTGGATTCTGCTGAACGCTCCCAGATGGCTTTCCCAGAGACGCGTGACCCGGGCGAGTACTCTGCCTACACCGAGGCGCCCGGTGCTTATGGGCACATCAAGAACCAAGTCACCGGCGAGTTGGCACGCGTGGGAATCACCGAAGACCAGCTGGCCACCGGTGGCCTCAAGGTGACCACCACCATTGACATGACCGTTCAAAACGCGTCAACTGACGCCGCCCACGAGCAGCTTGCCGTGCTGCAGGAGGACGCCCGTGCCGCAGCCGTGACCATCGACCCAGCAACGGGTGCTGTGCGCGGTTACTTTGGCGGCGATGACTCGAATGGTTGGGACTACGCCAACTCCCCGCTGCAGACCGGCTCGGTCTTTAAGATCATGGCGCTGGCCGCGGCCCTCCAGCAGGGCATTGACCTCAATACCTATTACTCCTCCGCTCCCTACCAACTGCCTGGCTCCCAGACCGTGACCAACGTGGGCGGCGGCTGTGGAAGCTGTTCCATCGCTGAGGCACTGAAGAACTCCTATAACACGTCCTTCCTGCGCCTCCAGGATGATCTGGACAACAAGATGCAGGACACCGCGGACATGGCCCACGCGCTGGGCGTTGCTCGCAGCCTGCCGGGGATTGAGAAGACCCTGACGGAGAACGGTGGAACGCCGTATGAAGGCATCGTGCTGGGCCAGTACCAGTCCCGCCCGCTCGATATGGCAACCGCCATGGCCACCTTGACTAACCAGGGTGTGTGGCATCAGCCGCACTTCGTGCAGAAGGTAGAGAACGCCGCCGGTGAGGTCCTCTACGAGAACCCGACCGATGGCGGTGAGCGTCGCGTCTCCGCCAACGTGGCGAATAACGTTATTTCTGCGATGCAGCCGATTGCTGCATGGTCGAATGGTGCGTTGGCCGGAGGACGTCCGTCGGCGTCTAAGACGGGTACCACGCAGCTGGGTGATACGGGCACCAACAAAGATGCCTGGATGGTTGGTTCCACGCCGCAGCTGGCAACAGCAGTGTGGGTAGGTACGGCCGATAACACCTCCGCGATCTTTAATCAGTGGGGCGGCATCATGTACGGCTCAGATGCACCGACGAAGATTTGGAAGTCCATCTTGGACACATCTTTGGCAAACGTCGAGCAGCAGACCTTCCCGCAGGCCTACCCGATTCACTATGGTGTCGGCAGCTGGGGCTCCGGGTATGTCTATGACCCGAGCCAAACCACCACGTGGGACCAGGCGCCAGCCAGCCCGGAGAACCATAGCCCCGAGGCTGAAGAGGAAGCGCCTGCAGAGGGCGGTGAGCACCAAGATGGGGGCCAGGGCGAGGCCCGAGAACAGCCGGCCCAGCCTGAGCAACCCGCTGATCCTGAAGTGCCTTCGCTCGATGACATTCTCAATGGAGATGGCCTCGGCCAACTTCTTGGACAATAGGAGAGTGATCCCGATTGAGCGATAACATTACTACGCGGATAGTTCCTCTTTCATCCGAATCTATGACCCGCAGCGCTGTTGACGCTCTGGGTGGGCCGACAGGGCGTTTTGCTCGTTCAGTCCATTCCGGGTGGTGGACACCCCTGCGTGCGATTATCACGCTGGCATGGACGTTTTTGGCCTTTGGCTTCTTAAGCAAGGCAACCTGTGCGGGCAGTCGCCGGGGCGAGGACGGCATCATCAGCCTGAATTGGGATGGCAACCGCCAATACACGGCTTTTTGCTATAACGACATCGTCCCTCTCTATGGTGGTCGCGGACTTGATCAGCCGGGCTTCCCCTATGCCTATTCCTGGGTTGAGGGCGATCTCACCCGCTACATGGAGTACCCGGTACTGGCCGGCCTCTTCCAGGGAGCCGTCGGGTGGCTGGCGCGCAGCACCTATCCGGCCGTCGAGTGGCTTGGGATGGCAGATGTCAGCTGGTACTTCGGACTGACCGCGTTCATCATGTCTCTCGTGTGGGTCGGCACCGTGGTGATGGTCTTCCAGCTCACGGGCAACCGGGCATGGGACACCATCCTCATGGCGGCCAGCCCACTCGTGGTTATTCACGCTTTTACGAACTGGGATATCCCGTCGGTGGCCTTCATGGTGGGCGCGCTTCTTGCAGTGACAAAGCGTAAGAACTGGCTCGCCGGCATCCTCATTGGACTCGGCACAGCGTTTAAGCTGTGGCCCCTGTTTATCGTGGGCGCTTTTTTGGTGTTGGCCATCCGCCACAAGCGCTGGGCACCTTTCTTCAAGATGTTCGTGGCGACCGCTGCGACGTGGCTCGTGGTGAACCTTCCCGTGGCGCTGGCTTACCCCGAAGCGTGGGGCGAGTTTTTCAGACTCAATCAAGAGCGCGGTGCGGAGTGGACCACGATCTATGCGCTGTTGAGCCGGGTGACGGGCGTAGGCTTTGAGGCTGAATCCCTCAATACCTTCTCACTTGTGGCCTTCCTGGCGTGCTGCGCTGCGATTGCCATCTTGGGGCTCAAGGCGCCGCGGGCGCCCCGAGTGGCCGAGATGATTTACCTCATCATCATGGCCTTCCTGATCTTCAACAAAGTCTGGTCGCCGCAGTACTCACTGTGGCTCGTCGTACCGGCACTCTTGGCCCTGCCACGTTGGCGCCTCATCTTTAGCTGGGCGCTTGCCGACGCCCTCCTCTGGCCCATCCTTACCTGGCACATGCTTGGGGCTGAGAATAAGGGCCTGCCGCACGAGATGCTGGATATCGCGGTGATTACTCGTGATGGCTTCATCATTGCCATCGGTGTGCTGATCATCCGTCAGATGTGGGGCAAATCGGAAGATAAGGTCCGTGCTGCGCACGGCGGTAGGGATCCATTGGCGGGGGATTTTGCGCTATGACTATGACGATCCTGGGCATCATCTCCATCACGCTGGGTTTTATCTGCGTGTTGAGCGCCTATTACCTTTTTCAACGCTCTCAAGACCGCACCTGGCCCATTGTGCTGGGGCTGCTGGCTCTCTTGTTCCTCACTGTGATTCCTGCTGGTTCGGCGATCTTTGTCGCGTCGACACACTAGCTGCGGCCGAGGAGATAGGGGATTTCCTTTTCCGCCGGTCAGTGCGGTACTGTGTGAGGGTTGCTTGACGCAACAGACCCTCCTGCCATATCCGCAAAGGTGATATGGCCGATACCAATTACTAGACCATAGGAGGTGATGAGGTCCGTGCGTCACTACGAAGTCATGATCATTCTGGATCCCAATCAGGATGAGCGCACCGTAACCCCGTCCCTAGACAAGTTCCTCGAAGCAGTCCGCAAGGATGGCGGCAAAGTCGAAAAGGTTGACGTGTGGGGCAAGCGCCGTCTTGCTTACCCGATCAACAAGAAGGAAGAGGGCATCTACGCAGTCGTGGAGCTGGAGTGCGAATCCCACTCTGTTCTCGAGCTTGATCGCCGTCTGAACCTGAACGACTCCATTATGCGTACCAAGGTTCTGCGCACCGACAGCAAATAGCGGATACTGGGTTTCGAGCAATCCACGTAACCGATATTAAGGAGTAGAGACATGGCTCAGGGAGATACCAACATCACGGTTGTCGGCAACATCGTTGCTGACCCGGAACTGCGCTTCACCCCGGCGGGTGCCGCAGTGGCGAATTTCCGTGTTGCCTCCACCCCGCGTCGCTATAATCAGCAGACTTCCCAGTGGGAGGATGGCGAGGCCATGTTCCTCACCTGCAACGTGTGGCGTCAAGCCGCAGAAAACGTTGCGGAGACCTTGACCAAGGGCATGCGCGTTATCGTTACTGGCCGTTTGCGCCAGCGCTCTTACCAGACTCGTGAGGGCGAGAACCGCACTGTTTTTGAGATTGAGGTCGATGAGGTCGGCCCGTCCCTGCGTTATGCAACTGCTCAGGTTAACCGCAAGTCCGGCAACGGCGGCGGCAACTATGGCGGCGGCCAGCAGCAGGGTGGTGCTAACTACGGCGGCGGCAACCAAGGCGGTTTCTCCGGAAACCAGGGTGGTTTCTCTGGAAACCAGTCCCAGTCCTCTGCCCCGCAGCAGTCCCAGCAGTCGGCTCCGAGCAACGATCCGTGGAATTCGGCACCCCAAGCAGGAAGCTTTGGTGGTGCGGATGCAGAACCCCCGTTCTAAGACTGTCACGCAAGTATTCATTTAACTCAATTGAAAGGCAGGGATCATGAAGCTGATCCTCACCGCTGCCGTTGAGAACCTCGGCGCCCCCGGCGAAATTGTAGAGGTTAAGGACGGCTACGGACGTAACTACCTGCTTCCGCGCGGCCTGGCTATCGTTGCCACCCGCGGTGCTGAGAAGCAGATCGAGGGCATCAAGCGCGCCCAGGAAGCTCGCGCAATCCGCGACCTGGACCATGCACGCGAGATCCGTACCCAGCTGGAGGAGCTCAAGGACGTTAACGTCCCGGTGAAGACCTCCGAGTCCGGCAAGCTCTTCGGCTCCGTGTCCGCAGAGGACATCGTGAACGCCGTTGCCGCCGCTGGCGGCCCGAAGCTGGACAAGCGCATTGTTGTGCTTCCCAAGGGCCTGGTCAAGAAGACCGGCAACTACCAAGTCGAGCTGAAGCTGCACGCTGACGTTATCGGCAAGGTGAACTTCTCGGTCGTCGCTGCCTAAGAATTAAGGCGCACGACGGTCACCCTCCGTCCGCCCGTGTGTGAGGCGCGGCGCCGGTACGCAGGACGTGATCTTAAGACAACAGCAAGGCTTGAGGCCGTGCTCCTCCCACTATGTGAGGTGGTGAGAGGAAGCACGGTCTCAGGCCGTTTTGTGGGCTTTTGGGGATAGAGATTTAGGGTCAGATTCAAACTGTGGATAACGCGCATTATCTGTGGATAACTCGGTGGTGAGTTAACGGTGAATTTACTCACGGCGCATGGTGTTAACCCGCTGGTAGGGGCGATTTCCAGTTGGGGGCCTACTTTTTCCACCGGTTTTGTGTGGATTTTCACACTGGGAAAAACCTTCCTTGACCAGCGGAAATAATCGTCGCTGGTCACAGCGTTGCGAAGTTGTCCACAGCCCTGACCTCTGTCTTTGCACGCTTTGTTTTTGCTGACCTGGGAATTCCACAGGTCTCTGTGGGTAACTGTGGAAGTTATGCCCAAGGGGTAGTGTCTTGACCCTCAGCTAGACTGTTGTGTACTAAGCGCGGTTGTCGCTTGGCACTGCATCGAAGCTTGGCCGTCCGGCGCGGAGAAGAGTGAGTACTTCAGGCACACGGCCAGGGTGGGATTATTGAACGGTGGGATTAATGAGCAATGACTAATGCCAGTTTTGATGATGACCAGGTTCCACCACCACCGGAGCCGGTAGAGGAGGAACCCCGCCGCTCCTACCGGCAGGAGGAGCCTAAGCGTTACGGTGAATTCCGTCAGCCGCCCGCGGACCGTGAGGCAGAACAAGGCGTCCTTGGTGCTATGCTCCTGAGCCCGAACACGGTCATGGAGGTCATTGAAGAGCTGGAGCCGGAAGATTTTTACTATCCTGCGCACACGCTCATCTACCAGGCCATGATTGACCTTTATGCCGCAGGCACCGACATTGATGCGGTGATTGTGGCGGCCCGACTCGATCGGTATAACAACCTCGAGCGCGTCGGCGGCGCGCCCTACCTGCATACCCTGTTGGCCACGGTGCCAACCGCTGCCAACGCCCGCTATTACGCGGAGATTGTCGCGGAGAAGGCGGTGCTGCGCAAGCTGGTGGACGCCGGTACGAGAGTCGTCCAACTTGGCTTCCAGGGCTCCGAAGACATGGAGATTGAGTCCGTGCTGGATCGTGCCCAGCAGGAAGTGTTCGCCGTCGCGCAGAAGAAGACGACCGAGGATTACCGTGCGCTGAGTGATCTCATCGATCCCACCATTGATGAACTCGCCGCCCTGCAACAAAACGGCGTGGAGTCCGGCGTGCCCACCGGCTTCATCGACCTCGATAACCTGACCAATGGCCTGCGCGCCGGCCAGATGATCATCGTCGCCGCCCGCCCTGGCGTTGGTAAGTCCACGCTGGCCATGGACTTCATGCGTTCGGCATCATTACAGCACAACAAGACCTCTGTGGTCTTCTCCCTAGAGATGTCTGCCTCAGAGATCGTTATGCGCCTGTTGTCGGCGGAGGCGGAAGTGAAGCTGTCGGATATGCGCGGTGGCCGCGTGTCCACGGAGGATTGGGCCAAGATCGATGACACCCTCAACCGCATCCAGGATGCGCCTCTGTTCATCGATGATTCCCCGAATCTCACCATGATGGAAATCCGCTCGAAGGCCCGCCGCCTCAAGCAGCAGCACGGTCTAGACCTCATTGTGCTGGACTATATGCAGCTGATGTCTTCGGGCAAAAAGGTGGAGTCCCGCCAGCAAGAGGTTTCGGAGTTTTCGCGCCAGCTCAAGCTGTTGGCCAAGGAGTTGGAAGTTCCGCTCATCGCTATTTCGCAGCTGAACCGTGGTCCAGAATCCCGTACCGATAAGAAGCCGCAGCTGGCGGATCTACGTGAGTCCGGCTCGCTTGAGCAGGACGCCGATATGGTTATGCTGCTCTACCGCCCGGACTCGCAAGACCGCGATGATCCCCGTGCTGGTGAAGCAGACATCATTTTGGCTAAGCACCGTGGCGGCCCGATCGACACGGTGAAGGTGGCACACCAGCTGCACTACTCCAAGTTCGTCAACATGGCGCACGGTTAAATTACAGGTCCACCACGGCGTTGGGGTCACCCAACCGTGGGCCGAGGATGACCAAGACCAGGAAGACCGCAGCCGCGGCGAGCGCCAGCCATCGCCATACCGGGAAGAAGCGCTCGCCACAAAGCCGGGCGAATGCCGCGCCGATGAGCGCGCCGATCGTATTGAAGATGAGGTCATCAATATCAGTGCGTCCGAGCGCAAAGGCATACTGGACTGTTTCCAGTGCCAAACTCAGCGCGAATCCCCACGCGGCTGTTGCCTTGATTGATCGGCACATGCTGAAGACGAGCATGCCGAAAGGAATGAAAAAGGCGGTATTGCCCGCATACTCAAAAAGCGGGCCAAACCAGGTGCCTCCGGAGAACTCATCAAGCGGCACCAAGCGCAGGTCCCGAACTCGCTGGTTCTCCGGTTTCCAGAGGTAGCCAATCTGATAGAAGGGCTTAAGCGTGGTGAGCGCGACCATGACGGCGACCCACGCTCCGAGCGCGACCCTATTGAGCAAGGGTCCTGCCCTTGAACTCTGGCAGGGTCAGTGCTGCTACAGCTGCGAGGCCGAAGGCCGCTGCGAACAGCACGAAGAGCCAGCCCGTTCCCGCCACGGCGATGAGCGGCGGAACGATAAGCGGCGCCAGGATCGATGCGAGTCGGCCGAAGCCAGCTGCCGCACCGGTACCGCGCCCGCGTAGGGCGGTGGGGTAGAGCTCGGGGCCGATGGCGTACAGCGCTCCCCACGCGCCAAGGTTGAAGAAGGAGAGCAGGCAACCGGCCAGGATGATCGTGGCCTCGGTGCTGGCAAAACCGTAGAGACCTGCAGATAGCGCAGAGCCCACGAGGAAGGTAGCCAGGGTGGAGCGGCGCCCCCATGACTCGATGAGCCAGGCGGCTGCGGCGTAGCCGGGGAGCTGGGCCAGAGTGATAATGAGCGTGAAGCTGAAGGACTTCACCAGGGAGAAGCCATCCGCGACAAGCAGTGACGGAATCCAAATGAAGGCGCCGTAGTAGGAGAGGTTGACGCAGAACCAGATGGTCCACAGCGCCAGCGTGCGCCCGCGTAGGGATTTCGACCAGATGCTGGTGGCGGTGACATCTTCCTCGGAGTAGGTCGGTGCCGGGGTCGTGCGGTCAATGTCTGCATCGTCTACCTCGGCCTCAAAGGACGCGACGATCTCTTCTGCTTCCTCGTGGCGGCCTTTCGACTCCAGGAAGCGCACTGATTCAGGCAAGTGAAGGCGTACATAGAGAGCGTAGAGCGCGGGCACCATGCCGAACACTAGGGCCCAGCGCCAGCCGCTTTCCGACGCCCCCACGACGAACGTTCCAATGACCGCGGCGAGGATCCAGCCCACGGCCCAGAAGGCTTCCAGCAAGACCACCATGCGCCCACGGACCTTGAGCGGTGCGAACTCGGAAATCAGCGTGGAGGCCACCGGCAGCTCAGCGCCGAGGCCGAGCCCAATGAAGAAGCGCAGGACGATGAGGAGTGTGAGGCCCGTTGCTAGGGCAGAGGCGCCCGTGGCGAGGCCATAGACCAGCAAGGTCAGCGCAAAGATGTGGCGGCGGCCGAACTTATCGGCCAAGAGGCCGCCGAAGGTGGCACCCAAGGCCATGCCGATGAAGCCCACGGACGCCAGCCAAGAGGATTGGGTCGGCGTGATCCCCCAGTGCACGGCCAGAGCAGCCATGATGAAGGAGATGAGGCCCACGTCCATGGCGTCGAGCGCCCAGCCGATGCCGGAGCCGAAGAGGAGACGTTTGTGTTTTCCAGTGACGGGAAGGCGGTCGAGCCTCTCCGTGCGTGAGATAGAGCGATGATCAAGACGATTCATGCAGGCTAAGCTTACTCCGCGGGGGTAAAGCTTTTCAGCCGCAGAGAATTGGTCACGACAAAGACCGAGCTCAGAGCCATTGCCAACCCCGCCAATAGGGGGTTGAGCAGGCCAAACGCTGCCACAGGAAGAAGAATAATATTATAGGCGAAGGCCCAAAATAGGTTGCCCTTGATGATATGCAGGGTGCTGCGCGCGAGCCGCACTGCCTCGGCGACGGAGTGCAGGTCGTTGTTCATCACCGTGATATCGGACGCTTCGATGGCAACATCGGCTCCCGCGCCCATCGCGATTCCGAGGTCTGCCTGAGCGAGTGCCGCGGCGTCGTTGACGCCATCGCCCACCATCGCCACGGTCTTTCCCTGTTGCTGTAGTCGGGTTATGGCTTCCACCTTGTCAGAGGGCATGACCTCCGCTGTCACGTTGGCATCATCAATGCCAACGGCTCGCGCCACTGCGTGTGCCGCACCGGCGTTGTCGCCTGTGAGCAGATGGGGTGTAAGACCTAGGTCCTGCAGTGCGGAGATGGCAGCGGCGGCGGACTTCTTAACGCGGTCTTGTAGCTCGATGGTCCCCACCAGGTCATCCGCCACGTAGACGCCGACTTGCGTCCCGGTGCCGTCGTAGCCCGCAGGTGGGCGTCCCACCCGCACGCGGGTACCTTCAACGGTTGCTTCGATCCCTTGCCCTGGTAGCTCGTGGAAGCCCTCGGTTGCGGGCATCCCGCCGTCGTAAGCCGCGCGGATAGCCCTCGCGATGGGGTGCTCGGAACCCTGCTCGGCGGCGGCCGCAAGACGGAGAACCTCTTGCTCTGAGTGCCCTGCTGCGGCCTGAACCGCCGCTACTGACATCTGGCCTTCGGTGACGGTGCCCGTCTTGTCCAGAACGATGGTGTCGATCTGGCGCGTCGATTCCAAAATCTCCGGGCCCTTGATGAGGATTCCCAGTTCGGCGCCGCGTCCGGTGCCCACGAGGATTGCGGTGGGCGTCGCCAAGCCCATGGCGCACGGGCAGGCAATGATGAGGACGGAGACGGCGGCCACGAATGCTGGGGCGACGCCGCCGACCCACAGGTGAGCTAAAAGCGCGAGGATAGCGATGCCGATGACGATGGGGACGAAAACCGCAGCGATGCGGTCGGCGAGGCGCTGCACAGGGGCCTTCGAGGTCTGGGCCGCAGTGACCAGCGCACCCATCTGGGCCAAGACGGTGTCGGACCCGACGCGGGTGGCGCGCACCTCAAGGCGTCCAGAGGCGTTGATGGTAGCGCCCGTCACCGTGCTGCCGGGTGAAACCTCAACCGGCATTGACTCGCCGGTGAGCAGGGATTCATCCACGGCTGAGTGACCGCTGATCACCACGCCATCGGTGGCGATCTTCTCGCCGGGGCGGACCACAAAAATATCGTCCACGTGCAGTTCGCTGGCGGGGATGCGGGTTTCGGTGCCGTCGCGAAGCACGGTGGCTTCTTTAGCCCCCATAGTCAGCAGCGTGGTGAGCGCCTCGGAGGAGCGCCCCTTAGCTTTAAGCTCGAACCACCGTCCAAGCAGCAGGAAGGTGATAACCATGCCGACGGATTCGAGATAGATGTGGTCCATCTGCGCGTCATTGGAGCGTAGCGTCATGTGCATGGTCATACCGGGCATTCCGGCATCGCCGAAGAAGAGCGCGTAGAGCGACCAACCAAAAGCGGCGGTGGTGCCCAGCGTGATGAGGGTGTCCATCGTGGCGGCGCCGTGCTTGAGGTTGGCCCAGGTGGCACGGTGGAAGGGAGCGCCGCCGATGACGTAGACGAGTGTCGTGAGCATCAAGCAGGCCCACTGCCAATGCTGAAACTGCAGGGCGGGGACCATGGAAAGCAGCATCACCGGCAGCGAGAGTGCCGCGGAGAGCAGAGTGCGCTGCAGAATATCCGAAGCCTCGCTCTCACGGGCGTCCTCCGCCGTGCTGGTCGGCTCCTCTCCCTCACCATCCACGGTAAAGGCTCCGTAGCCCGCCCCTTCGACGACGCCGATAAGATCGGCAGGCGTCGTCGTTGCCGGATCATAACTCACGGAGGCGGATTCCGTGGCGAAGTTGACCGTGGCCTCAACGTTGTCGAGCTTGTTGAGTTTGCGTTCCACCCGGGATGAGCAAGATGTGCAGGTCATCCCGGTGATGCCGAGGGTGAGGTTGGTGCTCATGGCGTTTAGGCCAACTCGTAGCCGGCTTCGGCGACGGCAGCAGCGACTTGTTCATCGCTAAAGCCCTCCCCGGTGACAGTGACTGCGCCGGTGGTGTGATCAGCGGTGACGTCGGTGACGCTGTTAATTTCCGAGATTTCTTCCTTGACGGAAAGCTCGCAGTGGCCACAGGTCATGCCGGTAACGGTGTAGGTGGTGGTGCTCATGGTGATGAATCCTTCTCTCTTCTTAGCGGTTAATGCTACTGCCAAGAATATACCCCCCTGGGGTATGTGCGCAAGAAATAATTGAGTCTTGTGTACCGTTGAGGGTTGATAGAACCGGTACATTTCCCCGAAACAGATAGGAAGAGACATGGCAACGATTGACATCACTGAGGACACGTTCCAGGAGACCATCTCCGGCGAGGGCATCACGCTCGTTGATGCCTGGGCGGAATGGTGCGGCCCATGTAAGCGCTTCGGTCCGGTTTTTGAGAAGGCATCTGAGGAGCACCCTGATGCCACGTTTGCCAAGCTGGATACGGAGGCAAACCAGGATCTATCCGCAAAGCTGCAGATTCAGTCCATCCCTACCTTGATGGTGTTCCGTGACGGCATCCTTGTCTTCCGTGAGGCTGGTGCATTGCCGCCGGCAGCTCTAGAGGATCTCATTGGCCAGGTTAAGGCGCTCGACATGGATGAGGTCCGTGCCCAGGTGGAGAGCCAACAGGCGGAATAGTCCCGAAGAGTTCTCCTAGGCGCTGTAGGCTCAGGTGGGCCTGCCGCGCGCGCTTTCCTGTGAGTATCGCTACACTCGCAGGAAAGCGTCTTTTTATATAGGCCACCAATAAAAGCTGCATTAAATACTGTTGCAGGAACCACTAAGGAGTGAGTGCGATGGCAAATCCATTTAGCAAAGGCTGGAAGTATGTGATGGCTTCTTTCGATCAGAAGATCGATGAGAACGCTGACCCCAAGGTCCAAATCCAGCAGGCAGTGGAAGGCGCAAAGGAGCAGCACCGCCAGATTTCCGAGCACGCGGCGGAGATTATTGGACGCAAAACCCAGCTGGAAATGCAGCTTAATCGCTTGGTGAAGACCCAGAAGGACTACCAAGACCAGACCCGCCGAGCATTGGAGCTGGCGGATGCTTCCGAGGATCCGCAGAAGGCTGCCGAGTACAACCAGGCGGCAGAGGTTGTGGCGAGCCAGCTGGTCGCCGTCGAAAATGAGCTGGCGAATCTGAAGTCTCAGCACGAGGCCGCCGCCCAAGCAGCCGAGCAGGCAAAGGCCCAGCAACAGCAGTCGGAGGCCCGCCTTAAGGAGCAGCTCGCGCAGGTGGACCAGTTGCTGTCCCAGGCTGATCAGGCGGCGATGCAGGAGAAGAACGCTGAGGCCCTGGACTCCATGAATGAGCTCAAGCCCGATGATTCCACGCCAACGTTGGATTCGGTACGCTCCAAGATTGAGAAGCGCTACGCTGATGCTCTCGGCGCTCAGGAGCTGCACCAGGCAGCTGGCGGCAGCCGGATTCAGGAGATTTCGGCCGCGGGCCACGATATGGCCGCCGCATCCCGCTTGGACGAGATTCGCGCTGAGATGGCCAAGAATAAGGAGATCGAAGGTTCCCCTTTCGCTAGCGACCAAGCGCTTGAGGCCGGCGCCGAAGCTGATGCTAGTGATGTCAACGCCGAATCGGACACCGCCGAGGGCAAGCAGTAGCCACCGCAGAGCATATCACCGCATAGAAAAGGGGCCTTTGCGAGCGGGCCGCGCAGCGCGGCCTGAGTGTTTCAGTACCTTATGCTCTCAAAGGTCCCTGTGGTGTTTTAGCCATCTTGGCGGCGGATATTGATGAGCACGCCGCGAATGCCCGAGTGGAAGCCATCGCGCAGGTTGACGCGCTGGGTTTCGGTGAGCGTGTACTCGTGCAGCGTTTCGCAGGCGAACTGCAGCAGCGGGCGGTCGATTTCCGGTGGCAGCCCGCCGCCCGAGAGCAGGTGAGCCTGGTCGCGTTGATCGGCGCTCGCGGCGTTGTCGAACCACCACGAGGCATATTGCTGTCCCACATCAAAGGGGGACTGGAACCCAGCGGAGCTCCACACTTCTTCAGGGAGCGGAACGTACTTCGAGCGTAGTTTGCGGCGCGGTGCCATCATCGACGGCTTCGGTGCGGCCGGCTTGGGAGCAGGCTTCGGGGCTTCGGTGCCTGCTTCCGACTCTTCGTCGGCAGGCTCCTGAGTAGCGGTTCTAGGCTGGGAGGGTTCCTCGTCCTCGGCGGGGAGGCTGGGTGCTGCTGACTTGGGGTGAGCGGCCGTGGCCGCTACGTCTTGTGCCGCGGCAGAAGGAGTGGCCGGCCCGGGCTTCGGTGCGGAGGGGAAAGCAGCTTGTGCCTCGGTAGGTTCTTCGCATTCCGGAGCGAGCTCGCTAGCGGCATCGCTCACGTCTTCGCTGCCGTCCTCGGAATTCTGGGGTTCGCGGATGGTCGGCGGCAGCGGGCCTTCGAGAACCTCGAGCTCCATGGCGTCTGCGAAGTCCTCGCGCGGATCAAGGATTGTGGTGGAATCACACGCATGGCGCAATGCAGAGGACATGGAGTCCCAGCCAAAACCGTAGAGATGCACGCGCACGCCGTTATTGACGGCCTCCTGCACACCGGGGATCATGTCGGCATCGCCGGAGACCAACACAAAGTCCGTGACTTGGTCCTTCATAGCGGAGACGATCATGTCGGCGACAAGACGGGTATCCACCGCTTTTTGGGTGCGGCGCTCGCCCCATTCGATGAGTTGGCCGGTACGCAACTGCACGCCGTCGCAGACGCGCAAAGCTCGCTGATAGCGGTGGGGGCCGGTATCGGGGATGCCGTCGTACCAATACTGGCGGTGGATTCGGTTGCCAACTTGGTTCTCAATCATGGAACCAAGGGAGCTGACTACTTCGGGTAAATCAATCTCTAGCTGGGCGCGGGCGCCCGTTTCCCAAGAGTTGTAGAAACTGGCGAGTAGATATGACGTGTCGACGAAGACAAGTGTTCGTTCAAGCATGGCTCCTAAATTCCGTTCTATTTCTTCTAACTAATTTTCTTAGGTCACTTCTGTGAGGTCTTCCAGCCTAAGGCCGGTGTAGTCCAGTGTGCCCCATTAGCCACAAAACGTCGATAATCTTGATGAAATTCCCAGGTAATAAACGTGTTTGGTGGAAACCTTGAAAGGTCGCCCGGTCAGTTATATGGTTAGTTACATGAGTAACCAACCAACTAGGGGGACTGCATGGACAACTCCGCGCAGCCGCTCTTTCGTCAGATAGCGGTGCTCATCGAGGACGCCATCATTGAGGGCACTCTTGCTGAGGGGGCCCAGGCGCCGTCCACGAATGAGCTTGCCGCCTTCCATAGCATCAATCCTGCTACTGCCCGCAAGGGGCTAACTCTTCTCGTGGATCTGGGGATCCTCGAAAAGCACCGGGGCATAGGGATGTTTGTCACTTCAGGTGCTGCCGAACTCATCCGGGCGCGGCGGCGTCAAGAATTTGCGGCCGAGTACGCCGCGCCGCTTATCGACGAAGCTGTGCGCTTGAGCTACACGCGCCAGCAGCTTCATGACCTCATTGATCTTGTTGCAGAAAGTCGAGGACTCTACTCATGATTTCCACCCCGCACTTCACCTTCGGCGACGGCCTGACACACGGCCTCGTCGGCCCCAACGGAATTGGTAAGACCACCCTGCTGCGCAAAATCGCCGGGCAGTTGGGCGGCTCCGGCATCACGGTCGACGGCGACAAGCCCTACGACAATGAAAAGGTGCTCAACAAGGTTGTGCTTATGGGTATCGATAATCCCCTGCCGGAAGGTTGGAACGTGAA
This sequence comes from Corynebacterium aurimucosum, assembly GCF_046895345.1. Lineage (GTDB taxonomy): Bacteria > Actinomycetota > Actinomycetes > Mycobacteriales > Mycobacteriaceae > Corynebacterium > Corynebacterium aurimucosum_G. The sequence continues at coordinate 2,376,614 of NZ_CP160096.1, forward strand.
GAAGGTTTTCGCCGTATCCAGTTTGCGCTGGCCTACGTGGAACGCGACCCGTGCTGAGGAATTGGTGGAGCGTTTCGAGCTGCCGATGAAGAACTACTCGGGCCTCTCCCGCGGGCAGAAGTCGGCGGCAAGCTTCATCGTCGCGGTGGCTTCGGGGGTGCCGTACATGCTTCTCGACGAACCCTATCTCGGCCTTGACGCTGCCAAGCGGGACGTTTTCTATGACGTCCTGCGTGAAGAGCATGGCCGCACCATTATTGTCTCCACCCATCACCTCAACGAGCTATCCGGATTGCTCGATACCGTGGCTTTGATGGGGGAGAACCCCCTATCGGGTCCCATCGATGAGTTCATTGAGGGCGTCGTCCAACTCACCGGCTCTGCCGAAGCCCTCGATCGCGCGCTGGGGCGCCTGCAGCTTCCGGTCCTTGAGCGCGAAACCTCAGCCGTGGCAGACCGCGCGCTTGTCGACGCCCGCCCCAACCACACCACCAACGTCTTCGACATGGCCCAGGAAATGGGTTTGCGTGCCAGCGAGGTATCCCTCGAACAGGCAGTGTTGGCATTGGGGGAGGCATGATGAAGCTCTATAGACATATGGCGCTGAGCTGGAACAGCTTCTTTTTTGCCTTGTGGATTGTTGTCCTTCCGGTGCTGGGAATGGACCGCGGGCAAGGGTGGGCCATTGGTTACTCACTCTTTATGGTCCTTATGGTTTACCTTTCGCAGCCTGATTTCAGGCGTTATTTGACCTTTGGGTTGAGCACCCGGGTGTGGAATGGGCACCGGCGAATCAATGCTTCCCTGACGCTTGTGCTCATTCTTGTAAGCGCGCCCTTCGCCTTTCCGTGGTGGACTCTCATCGCGCCAACGGCAGCGTGGATATTCTGCGTGGCCAAGCGCGTCGAGCCATCGCGCATGACCGCGAGCTCCCTCATCGTAGGCAGCGATGGTGATTCTTCGACGGGCTGCTTCTCAGCGTCCCCGGTCTCCCAAATTGTGTTGCGTCCCCAGGTCCGCGCGTGGATGTGGACTGCGATCGGTGTAGCCATCGCAATAGCGATAACCATCGTGGTGAGCAAACTGTGGGATAAAGGCGTGGGCATCGCGGGTACCATAGTCGCTTTGATTGTCCTGCCGTTAGTCGCCGATTCAGTCCGTAGTTCGCTGAAGGATGCGGTCACTTTCGGGGTGCCGCGCACCCGATGGGCCAGGGTCACGCTCCTGTGTACAGCCTTTCCGGCCGGGGTGGCATTGGTGGTCGACCTGCTCACGGTGGCATGGACTGGACACTTTCCCGGATATTCCATTGTCGCGCTTGCCACGGCGGTTGTGCTGCTGAGCTTCGCCGTGACAGATAAAGGCACGTGGATTTACACAGCAGCGTTCACCGCGCTCGTTGCTGCCCTGCTCATCACTTGGCTCATCGCATCCTCGGTCACCGTGGTGTGGGCTCTGGTTGGGATGGTGTTTCTCTATGCCGCGTGGGCCGCTTGCTTCCCACGGATGGCGAAGAAGGTGAATGTCTTTAGTCCGGGCCTCATGGGCTGGTTTGGCGTCCCCTAGAAGCCGTTCATAACGCGGCGTCAAAGGCACGCTTTAGCGCACTTTAAAGTGGGCATAAATGCGCCATGACGTGGATATTTGTGTTTCTTTGGGGTCGTGTGTAACTTTATATGAGTCAGCGCGACCGACAGCGCCCCACAGGAACTGAGGTTTTTGGAGAGAGGCGGTAGGAAAACAGGCCCTGACAACAAATATTTTCTTTACTCGCAGTACTGCGTTTCGCTTAAAGCGAGCCGTATGGCTGTGTGGTGACGATGTCTGAGAACTCAATAGTGTGCCAATGTACTTTTTTGTTGGTTGATTTTTTGTTTTGGCCGTGATGCGTTGTATGTGTGTTGCGGTTGGTGTATGCCGGATGGCGCTTTTCTTTCAAGCGGCGTCATTGTAAATAACATAAGTTGTTTGGGCGTATTGTTTAAAATCTTCTAACGTGACCGGCTCCCTGTATATCCCCGTCGGGTTGGGGGTTGGTTGATGGATTTTTTCTTTATGTAATTTTTGGATAGCCAGTCCGTGTGGTGTGTTCGTGTTGTTTGTGCAGTGCGGATGCGGTGCATGGTTTGGTTTGTCTGTTTGTCTAGGTTTGGGCTTTTCACGGCCTTTTTTGTGGAGAGTTTGATCCTGGCTCAGGACGAACGCTGGCGGCGTGCTTAACACATGCAAGTCGAACGGAAAGGCCAGTGCTTGCACTGGTACTCGAGTGGCGAACGGGTGAGTAACACGTGGGTGATCTGCCTTGCACTCTGGGATAAGCTTGGGAAACTGGGTCTAATACCGGATATGAACCGTCTTTAGTGTGGTGGTTGGAAAGTTTTTTTCGGTGCAAGATGAGCTCGCGGCCTATCAGCTTGTTGGTGGGGTAATGGCCTACCAAGGCGTCGACGGGTAGCCGGCCTGAGAGGGTGTACGGCCACATTGGGACTGAGATACGGCCCAGACTCCTACGGGAGGCAGCAGTGGGGAATATTGCACAATGGGCGGAAGCCTGATGCAGCGACGCCGCGTGGGGGATGACGGCCTTCGGGTTGTAAACTCCTTTCGACAGGGACGAAGCGCAAGTGACGGTACCTGTATAAGAAGCACCGGCTAACTACGTGCCAGCAGCCGCGGTAATACGTAGGGTGCGAGCGTTGTCCGGAATTACTGGGCGTAAAGAGCTCGTAGGTGGTTTGTCGCGTCGTCTGTGAAATTCCGGGGCTTAACTTCGGGCGTGCAGGCGATACGGGCATAACTTGAGTGCTGTAGGGGAGACTGGAATTCCTGGTGTAGCGGTGAAATGCGCAGATATCAGGAGGAACACCGATGGCGAAGGCAGGTCTCTGGGCAGTTACTGACGCTGAGGAGCGAAAGCATGGGTAGCAAACAGGATTAGATACCCTGGTAGTCCATGCCGTAAACGGTGGGCGCTAGGTGTAGGGGGCTTCCACGTCTTCTGTGCCGTAGCTAACGCATTAAGCGCCCCGCCTGGGGAGTACGGCCGCAAGGCTAAAACTCAAAGGAATTGACGGGGGCCCGCACAAGCGGCGGAGCATGTGGATTAATTCGATGCAACGCGAAGAACCTTACCTGGGCTTGACATACACCAGATTGCTGCAGAGATGTAGTGTCCCTTGTGGTTGGTGTACAGGTGGTGCATGGTTGTCGTCAGCTCGTGTCGTGAGATGTTGGGTTAAGTCCCGCAACGAGCGCAACCCTTGTCTTATGTTGCCAGCATTTGGTTGGGGACTCATGAGAGACTGCCGGGGTTAACTCGGAGGAAGGTGGGGATGACGTCAAATCATCATGCCCCTTATGTCCAGGGCTTCACACATGCTACAATGGTCGGTACAACGCGCAGCGACACTGTGAGGTGGAGCGAATCGCTGAAAGCCGGCCTTAGTTCGGATTGGGGTCTGCAACTCGACCCCATGAAGTCGGAGTCGCTAGTAATCGCAGATCAGCAACGCTGCGGTGAATACGTTCCCGGGCCTTGTACACACCGCCCGTCACGTCATGAAAGTTGGTAACACCCGAAGCCAGTGGCCTAAACTTGTTAGGGAGCTGTCGAAGGTGGGATCGGCGATTGGGACGAAGTCGTAACAAGGTACCCGTACCGGAAGGTGCGGGTGGATCACCTCCTTTCTAAGGAGCTTTAATTTTAAGCACCAGTTGGTGCTATGAGCATGTGAGTATTTGTTCTCATGTGTGTGGTGGTTGATGTAGGCGATTGTTCTACTGCCATCGAATGATAATCGGGTGGAGATACATCTTAACCAGAATGGTTGACTAACATTTTTTTTAAAAGTACGTGGTGCATTGTTGGGTGTCTGGGGCATTGTTCCCTGGTTGTATAACCCACATGATGGTAATGACCGTGTGTAGGCCTTTGTTGGTTGTGGTTGTTGGGTTGTGTGGGGTGTTGTGTGAGAACTGTATAGTGGACGCGAGCATTAAACCGCATGCTTTTTACCTTGTGGCAGCTGGCTTTTTATAGTTGGTTGTTGTGGTGGGTGTGTGGTTTGTGTGATTTCTTTGTTCTTTTTGTGTTTTGTGTGTTCACGCCACTGTTGATGATTGCTGCTTGTTGTGTGGTGGTTGTTGGTGGTGGTTGTGTGTTCGTTATTTAGGGCGCATGGTGGATGCCTTGGCATGCTGAGCCGATGAAGGACGTGTAAGGCTGCGTTAAGCCTCGGGGAGTTGTCAATAAAGCGTTGATCCGAGGATGTCCGAATGGGGAAACCTGGCACCTGTTATGGGGTGTTACCCTTCAGTGAATTCATAGCTGTTGTGGGGGTTTACGCGGGGAAGTGAAACATCTCAGTACCCGTAGGAGAAGAAAATAAAATTTATGATTCTGCTAGTAGTGGCGAACGAACGTGGATGAGGCTAAACCGTGTGCATGTGATACTTGGTAGGGGTTGTGTGTGCGGTGTTGTGGGCCCCAATGTGAATCAGCTACCACTGGTTTGCTTGTGTGTTGTTGTTAGGTGAAGTGGTGTGGAAACGCCTACCGTAGAGGGTGATAGTCCCGTAGTTGAAGGCTTCAATGCATGGGTTGTTGGGTTGCCCGAGTAGCAGCGGGCTCGTGGAATCTGCTGTGAATCTGCCGGGACCACCCGGTAAGCCTAAATACTCAGTGTGACCGATAGTGTATGAGTACCGTGAGGGAATGGTGAAAAGTACCCCGGGAGGGGAGTGAAATAGTTCCTGAAACCATGTGCTTACAATCCGTCAGAGCACCTTTTTATGGTGTGATGGCGTGCCTTTTGAAGAATGAGCCTGCGAGTCAGCGGCATGTCGCGAGGTTAACCCGTGTGGGGTAGCCGTAGGGAAACCGAATCCTAATGGGGTGTTTTAAGTGGCATGTCCTGGACCCGAAGCGGGGTGATCTACCCATGGCCAGTGTGAAGCAGTAGTAAGATGCTGTGGAGGCGCGAACCCACGTAGGTTGAAAACTGCGGGGATGAGCTGTGGGTAGGGGTGAAAGGCCAATCAAACTCCGTGATAGCTGGTTCTCCCCGAAATGCATTTAGGTGCAGCGTCGCATTAGCTTGGTGGAGGTAGAGCTACTGGTTGGTTGAGCGGGACTACAATCTTAGCAATGTCAGCCAAACTCCGAATGCCATCAATTTGTGTTGTGCGGCAGTGAGACTGTGGGGGATAAGCTTCATAGTCGAGAGGGAAACAGCCCAGATCGCCGGTTAAGGCCCCTAAGGGTGTGCTAAGTGGAAAAGGATGTGGGATCGCGAAGACAGCCAGGAGGTTGGCTTAGAAGCAGCCATCCTTGAAAGAGTGCGTAATAGCTCACTGGTCGAGTGGTCCTGCGCCGACAATGTAGTGGGGCTCAAGCACACCGCCGAAGCCGCGGCAAACTTTTTTGTTTGGGTAGGGGAGCGTCGTGCATGTGTTGAAGCGTTACCGTAAGGAGGCGTGGAGTGTGTGCGAGTGAGAATGCAGGCATGAGTAACGAATTGGAAGGTGAGAATCCTTCCCGCCGGATGACTAAGGGTTCCTGGGTCAAGTTCGTCTTCCCAGGGTGAGTCGGGACCTAAGGCGAGGCCGACAGGCGTAGTCGATGGATAACCAGTTGATATTCTGGTACCCGTATATCCGCGCCCATGATAAAGCACTGATACTAACCACCGCGGATATAATTGATGTGTTCTTTGAACATGTTGGTTGTTGATGTCGTGGGGCCTGATGTGTGGTTCAAGTGATGGGGTGACACAGTGTAGTAGCCATGCCGCTTAGTGGATTGTTGGTGTAAGCGTGTGAGGTGGTGTGTAGGCAAATCCGCACACCGTAATGCCTGAGGCGTGATGCGTAGCCCAAATGTGGGTGAAGTTGGTGATCTAGTACTGTCGAGAAAAGCCTCTAGCGATGTGGATGTATGGCCCGTACCCTAAACCGACACAGGTGGTCAGGTTGAAAATACTAAGGCGTTCGGGTGAACTGTGGTTAAGGAACTCGGCAAAATGCCCCCGTAACTTCGGGAGAAGGGGGACCACATGACTTAAACCAGTCTTTGCGCTGGTGGTGGGTTGTGGGGTCGCAGAGAATAGAGGGAAGCGACTGTTTATCAAAAACACAGGTCCATGCGAAGACGTGAAGTTGATGTATATGGACTGACGCCTGCCCGGTGCTGGAAGGTTAAGAGGACCGGTTAGTAGTCTTTTGGCTGCGAAGCTGAGAATTTAAGCCCCAGTAAACGGCGGTGGTAACTATAACCATCCTAAGGTAGCGAAATTCCTTGTCGGGTAAGTTCCGACCTGCACGAATGGCGTAACGACTTCTCTGCTGTCTCAACCACAGGCCCGGTGAAATTGCACTACGAGTAAAGATGCTCGTTACGCGCGGCAGGACGAAAAGACCCCGGGACCTTCACTATAGCTTGGTATTGGTGTTCGGTTCGGTTTGTGTAGGATAGGTGGGAGACTATGATGCATGCACGCCAGTGTGTGTGGAGTCGTTGTTGAAATACCACTCTGATCGGATTGGATGTCTAACCTTGGCCCATGATCTGGGTTGGGGACAGTGCCTGGTGGGTAGTTTAACTGGGGCGGTTGCCTCCCAAAATGTAACGGAGGCGCCCAAAGGTTCCCTCAGCCTGGTTGGCAATCAGGTGGTGAGTGTAAGTGCACAAGGGAGCTTGACTGTGAGACAGACATGTCGAACAGGGACGAAAGTCGGGACTAGTGATCCGGCACCTACTTGTGGATGTGGTGTCGCTCAACGGATAAAAGGTACCCCGGGGATAACAGGCTGATCTTCCCCAAGAGTCCATATCGACGGGATGGTTTGGCACCTCGATGTCGGCTCGTCGCATCCTGGGGCTGGAGTAGGTCCCAAGGGTTGGGCTGTTCGCCCATTAAAGCGGCACGCGAGCTGGGTTCAGAACGTCGTGAGACAGTTCGGTCTCTATCCGCCGCGCGCGTTGAAACTTGAAGAAGGCTGTCCCTAGTACGAGAGGACCGGGACGGACGTACCTCTAGTGTGCCAGTTGTTCCGCCAGGAGCATCGCTGGTTGGCTACGTACGGAAGGGATAACCGCTGAAAGCATCTAAGCGGGAAGCCTGTTTTAAGATGAGGTTTCACTTGAGGTCCCCCAAAGACGATGGGGTTGATAGGCCAGACCTGGACGCACCGCAAGGTGTGAAGGCTACTGGTACTAATAGACCAAAACAAACACACACACTCACAATTGAGTGTGTCAACATATAAACACAAATAAAGACAAGAAACACACTGTCGCTTCGCGTCCACTACACAGTATCTGACACAACACCAGCAACCAGCTTGCCCTAAGTGTTTGTCGGTGGCCTATAGCAGCAGGGAAACGCCCGGTACCCATTCCGAACCCGGAAGCTAAGCCTGCTAACGCTGATGGTACTGCAACCGGGAGGTTGTGGGAGAGTAAGAAACCGCCGACACCAAACAAAACAACAACTCAATAAAAACAAAAGGGGAGACCGTTAAAGCCACAGACGCTTTAACGGTCTCCTTTTTTCACGTTTTACGCCTCACTACCAACCAGTACCCGTCCTAGTGCCGCGTCGTCGTTTCAAACGACGAGGGGCCAAGGCCCGCTGTGTGTTTGTCCAGAGGCGTAGCCCCAGACTCCTATCACACCCACCAGATCCCAACACCAGACCAGGAAACCCGACCAGCATGAATCGCCATCCACGTTTGGGCAGATGGATTTGAATGGCCGAGCCTTCTGAGCACGGACCGAAAAGTCACGTTCGTCCGAGGCTGTATTGTTCTACTCCCTTGCCGGGGTCAGCTACAGTTGAGGCCGTGGTTATTGATGTTGTTTGCACAGAGTGTTTTCGCTGGGGGCGTTGCGGTTGAGCGACACATTGGACCTGTGGGAACTTGCCTATGAGGGGAAGACGGACCTGACCCCTGTTTGGTAGACACCTGATATCCAGCCCTGTTGGGTTGGGAAGAAAGGTAATCTACCACCATGCCTAGGTACTCCGAACAGTTCAAACGTGATGCTGTGGCCCTCTACGAAAACAATGAGGACCTCTCACTTCACGCGGCTTCAGCAGAGCTTGGAGTCAATCGTTCCTCACTTTATTCCTGGCTTAAGCAGTACGGCACCGGCAAGCGTGCCCGCACGAAGACCATGCGTGACAAGGCGAAGGCGACGACTGATTCTGAACGGATCCGTCAGCTAGAAAAAGAAGTCTCTAAGCTTCGTGAAGAACGCGATATCTTGCGCAAGGCCGCGAAGTATTTTGCCGAAGAGACACGCTGGTAATCCGCTTCCAGTTTGTCGATGACCATCGAACCGAATACTCGGTCAAGCGGATGTGCCACGTGTTAAAGCTCAATCGCTCCTCGTTCTACAAATGGGCCAACACCCGCGAAAAACGCAGGTTAAAGACGTGTTCCGATGCCCTTATTGGTGCGAGAATCAAGACCATCTTCGATGATGAGCACGGGCTTTATGGTGCTAAACGCATCGCTGCAAGTCTCAACGACGATACGGACTTTCCTCCGATAAATCACAAGAAGGTCGCACGCATCATGAAATCCATGGGGCTGAAAGGCTTTACTAAACGCCGTCGATGCATCACCACCAGACGAAAGTTTGGCCACCGAGTCATGCCAGACTTAGTAGGCCGCAGATTCACAGCTGATAGGCCGAACCACGTCTACGTAGGCGATATCACCTACCTGCCGTGTAAGGGAGGCAAGAACATGTACCTGGCCACGGTCATCGACGTCTACTCGCGCAAACTTGTCGGCCATGCACTCGCCGATCACATGCGGGTATCGCTGGTTATCGAAGCTTTATCTCATGCAAGGAAAGTCCGCGGAAGCCTGAAAGGGGCAATTTTCCATTCTGATCACGGCAGTGTGTACACCTCACAAGCATTTAGGGACCACTGCACCCAGCTTGGTGTTCGCCAATCCATGGGAGCGGTGGGAACGAGTGCCGATAATGCCCTGGCAGAATCGTTTAACGCCACTCTAAAGCGTGAAGTTCTGCGTGATCGGAAAGTCTTTGACAATCCCATTACCTGCCGCCAAGAAGTCTTCCGATGGTGCATGCGCTACAACACGCACAGACGGCACTCCTGGTGCAATCTTCTAGCCCCCGATACCTTCGAAGCATTCACATCAGCTACACTGGCCCAAGCAGCATAGCTAACCCCCGACGTGTCTACTTTCCGGGGGTCAGGCCCGACCGTCTATGTACTGCTTGCAGCACGGAGCATAGTTTCTGCCCTAAGGGATTCAGATGGCACCGGAAGCCTTTCTTCTTCGGGCGGGATTCAATCGCGGGCTGCACAGTGTTCTACGCCCCGTGGCTTGGCGGATAAGCTTCCGGCTGCATGTCTTATACGCGATGGGCAGGTTGTCTCGCGGGTGAAGGACGTTGAACATTCGTTGGTCTTAAGGGCGAAGCCGGCGTCAGGGTGGGAAGAGGACGGTTTCGGCGGCTTTTTCGCGGGCAAGACTGTAGATCCCTCTGAGGCAGGTAGTCCTGCAGCGCGGGTAAGGCTCAGTGATGGTCTTAAGCGGATAGACTTTCTTCCGGTTGGCAACGAGTCAGTGCGGAAGAGGCGTGTTGGCTTAGCCACGCATCCCCACCGCGCGGGCGCACGGGAGCTTGGCAAGAAGTTGGCGTTTGCAGCGCTGTCCTTCGTTCTTCTAATGTTCGGGCCGGCGATTCGTGACCGACTCGATCCGGTGATTGGCCCCGTGGCCGAGCGCGTCCCGGACATGCATAGCCGGGTTGAGCTCTACGGCATGGTGTTTGAGTTCCTCCAGATTGACCACGTGATTGATGTCGTGGCTTCTCTGTTCAGTCCTATTGGCGCTGTCCTTGTTCCGGTTGCAGGCTTGGCGGTGGCCTATATTGCCGGGTGGAAGGGCGCGCGGGACACGGACACGTGGTGGGAAGCGGCCGGGCGCGCGCTTGGAAGTGAGAGCGAGGATGCGGCCTTCGAAAGGTGAGTCGAAGCAGCCTGTAGTGGTTGCAGAGTGCTAATTACGGGCGTAACAAATCATGGGTTTCAAGTGGTAGTTGAGAGGAGAATTCTCGGAGTTCTCCTGATAAAGGATCGACAAAGGAAATGTGTGTCGCCGTTAGGTGCATAGGAATCCGCATGTCCTCGGCTTCTGCCGGGAAGATGACGGGGTAGATGGGATCACCAATAATGGGTATGCCCGCCTGGAGCATGTGCAACCGGAGTTGATGCGTCTTGCCGGTCTGAGGCTTAAGGGTGTATCTCGCTATATCTGGTAATGGCCCGTGGATAGCTTCGTACGGGGCCTTATCTACTGGCTCCACGCCGGCGACTTCGGTGATGGCGTTGACTTCGCCTTCGACGATGCGTCCTTGTAGTTCCCCCGGGGTCTTCTCCATGCGGGAGCGCCAGATGGTGCCGGGGGAGACGTCGGCAAGCGGCGCGATGGCTTCGTAGGTCTTGGTGACGCGGCGCTCGGCAAACAGCGTTTGGTAGGCGCCCCGTATGGAGCGGTCCTTGGTAAAGACGAGGATGCCGGAAGTGAGACGGTCGAGGCGGTGCGCGGGGGATAACTCGTTGTTTCCGGTTTTCCGACGCAGGCGCACGGTGGCAGTCTCCGTGATGTGGCGGGCGCGGGGCATGGTGGCCATGAAGGGCGGTTTGTCGACGACCAAAAGGTGCTCGTCTTCATAGAGAATCGGTATGTCGTATGGGACGGGCGTTTCTGGTGCCGGCATGCGGTAGAAGTACACCACGGCGTTGGCGGCGAGGATGGTGTCCGAGTGAAGGGGGGAACCATCTTGGCGCACAACTTCGTTGGCATCGAAGCGTGCCTGTAGCGCGGCCTCGTTGTCGTCAGGGTGCCGGTGGCGCTGCGTGGTGATGAGGTTGTGCACGAAGTCCCACGCCGTGATTGGCCCTTCCAGCACGCGGGCGTGGGTGGGGTTTAGCCCATCGCGGATAGGAAGTGGTGTTGCGCCACGCCCTTTTTGCGATATTCTTTGTCCCATGGATTTTAACTCTATTCTCGCACCAGTCATCGATTTCTTCTCTAATGGTATCGGTGCCGTCATTCGTGACATTGCCGTGGCCGCCTACAACATCCTCTTCCCGGCCAACGCAGATGCTGCGACCACCCCACAGGTCTAATAATAGGTATTAGACTGGAAGTGTAAGCACTTCGAAAGGAAAGGTCATGGCAAAGGAAGACATTGTCGTCGTAGCCGTCGATGGTTCGGAAGCGTCGAAGAACGCCGTCCGCTGGGCTGCCAACACTGCGGTGAAGCGGGGTATCCCACTGCGTATCGCATCGAGCTATACGATGCCGCAGTTCCTCTACGCCGAAGGCATGGTCCCGCCGAAGGAGCTTTTCGACGACCTCCAGGCAGAAACCCTTGAGAAGATTGAGGAGGCCCGCGCCGAGGCCCACAAGGTTGCCCCGGATCTGAAGATTGGCCACACCGTGGCTGAAGGTTCCCCGATCGACATGCTGTTGGAGATGTCTAAGGACGTCACCATGATTGTTATGGGCTCCCGCGGTATGGGCGGTCTTTCCGGAATGGTCATGGGTTCGGTTTCTGCTTCCGTGGTCTCCCATGCCTCCTGCCCCGTGGTCGTAGTCCGTGAGGATAACCACGTCACGGAGTCCACCAAGTACGGTCCTGTCGTCATCGGTGTCGATGGCTCCGAGGTCTCCCAGAAGGCAACTGATTACGCCTTCAAGGAAGCGGATGCCCGTGGCGCAGAGCTGATTGCCGTTCACACGTGGATGGATATGCAGGTTCAAGCTTCCCTGGCTGGCCTCTCGGCAGCCCAGGCGGAGTGGGCTGAGGTGGAGAAGGAGCAGGCAGAACTGCTGACCGAGCGCCTTGCAGAGTTCCAAGAGAAGTACCCGGATGTACAGGTGAAGAAGGTTATCGCTCGTGACCGTCCGGTCCGTGCGCTGACGGAAGCTTCCGAGGGTGCTCAGCTGCTCGTCGTGGGTTCCCACGGCCGAGGTGGCTTCAAGGGTATGCTGCTTGGTTCTACCTCCCGCGCGCTACTGCAGTCCGCACCCTGCCCGATGATGGTGGTACGTCCGGACTCCGAGTAACCTTCGCATAACCCCGCTATAACGATTCGGGCCCATTTATTGGACAAATGGTGGGCCCGGGTCGTTTTGATGTTTTAGCGCGTACGGTGGGAAGTGCGTAAATAAAAGCTATTTACTGTTGAGAGAAGGAGTGAGTGACATGGGACTTGGTCTCGGTTTCTTTGGATCGATTGTTGTTGGCATCATCGCGGGTTGGCTCGCAGAGAAGATTATGAAGCGCGACCAGGGGCTGTTCACCAACCTTATCGTTGGTGTTATCGGCGGCCTCATTGGTGGCGGCTTGCTGGCGCTCTTTAACAAGAGTGTTGGTGATAGCTGGTTCTTGATGATTATTACTGCGACCGTCGGTGCATGTATCCTGCTGTGGATCGTGGGGGCCATTACGGGCCGCAAGAAGTAATAATTCGCATACATACCGGTTTGTCTATATTGTATAGATGAACCGGTTTTGTCATGTGAGGAGAAGAAATGGCCGAAAAGAAGTCGCGACGCAATCGCCCGAGCCCGCGTAGCCGACTACTCGAATCCGCCACGCGGCTCTTTACCACTGAAGGTATCCGCGTCATTGGAATTGACCGCATCTTGCGCGAGGCAGATGTGGCAAAGGCTTCGCTCTATTCTCTTTTCGGCTCTAAGGATGCCCTCGTCATCGCCTATGTCGAGGCCCTCGATGAGGAATACCGCGCAGATTGGCAAAAGCGTACCGAGGGTGTCACAGACCCGGAGAACAAGATCCTTGCCTTCTTCGACAAGGCAATCGAGGAACAGCCCTCCATGGAGTTTCGGGGTTCCCACTTCCTTAATGCAGCTGGCGAATACCCACGCCCGGAGACCGATGCCGAGCGAGGTATCGTTGCCGCGTGCGTGGAGCACCGGACGTGGATTCATTCCACCATTACGGCGCTGCTTAACGCCAAGAACGGTTACCCCTCAGAGGAACAGGCGAGCCAGATTCTTATCTTCCTGGATGGCGGACTCGCCGGCGCCCGCCTGACCCGTGACGTCGCCCCGCTCGTCACCGCGAAGCAGTTGGCTATTCAGCTTCTGTCGGCGCCTCCGGCCGATTATTCGATTTAAGAATTTTGCGTGCCTCCGCCACAATCGCAGAGTGGCGCTTGCGGGCAGCAGCCAACTCCTCCTTGTACGCAGGGTTGTCCTTGAGGCGCTGTTTGGCGGCCTTCTTCTCTTTCTCCTTTTCCTTAGCCCGCCAGCGTCGAATGCTCTCCCGCCGCTGTTCGTGGACAGCTTCCGGTAAGGGATAGCGCTTGTGCAGGATGAATTCGTACGCCAAAGTCTGTAGCAAGGTGAAGAGGTAGGAACAGCCCCAGTAGAAAATGATGGTCACGGGGATGGGACCGTTCCACGCTACCGCCCACAGCATCCAGGGGATGAGAAAGACCGTGAGCGCCATGAACCACAACAAGCGGCGCGGAATCTTCTGATCGAAAAGAGTTGTGAGGTAGCCGCGGTAGAGCGTGATAAGAGTGTTCAGCGAGGTGAACGCGAGTGCCGCCACGAGCATCGGCAAGATCAAGTCGTGATGCTCGCGGGCGAAATCGGTGAGGGGGACGCCGAAGACGGTGGAGGCGCGGAAGGAGGAGACGTCGTCAAGCGTGAGCATTCCCACCGGTTCATTCGCCGAGCCCGAGACCCTAAGGACCACCTGGTAGAGGCCGATGAAGGCTGGGATGATGAGGAAAACCGGGAAACAACCAACCATGGGGTTGTGCTGGAAGCGTTCCTTGAGCTCGCGCTGCTTGGTCAGGATAGTGACGGCATCATCGACAGAATCAGACTGTTTGAGCCGTTCGTTGAGCTCGGTCATCTCCGGGCGCATGAGTGCGCCGATGCGGCCCTGCTTCACGGAAAGCCAATTCAACGGAGCGATGATTCCCCGGACTGTGAGCACCAGGAAGACGATGGTGAGGATCCACGCCATCGAACCGTCCAGGAAAGAAGCAAATAGTAGGTGCCAGAGTTTCATGATTCCGGAGACCGGGTACATGAAGATGCTGATCATCGCCTATTCCTCTTTCCTGCAGGGGGGTGGGGCACTTACGCGTTACAGGGAGACTAAGATGCTGGTATGCCTCACCCCACTGCACGCACTCGACCGACCGTAGGTACCGTGATTGGTGAGCTTATGCTGACGGTCGGTGTCCTACTGCTACTTTTCGCTTTTTATGAATCCTATTGGACCAATATTAAGTCTGGACAAATGCAGGACCAAGCCAACGAGAGGCTACAGGAGGAGTGGCGTAATCCCCGAGGGGCTGGGCATGCACCGAAGCTTGGTGAGGCCTTTGCCCGCCTCTACATCCCGGTCTTCGGCTCGGATTTCGCCTTCGCCGTGCTTGAAGGCACCAACGAGGATGATCTGTTGCGCGGACCAGGCCGCTACACGGAGACACAGATGCCCGGTGAGCCGGGAAATTTTGCCGTCGCCGGACACCGCGTGGGCAAGGGCGCCCCTTTTAATGATCTGGGAAACCTAAACACCTGTGATGCCATCGTCATCGAAACCGAAACTGAGTGGATCACCTACCGTGTCTTACCCATTGATGGTGTCCCGGGCGACTGTTTCAGCCCAGAGCAGCAAGCCAAACCGGAGTACCAGCCTGTGCAGGGCCGCCATATCACGCTGCCGGGCGATGTCAGCGTGCTCCAGCCCGTCCCCGGTGCGGAGGGGGTTGAGCCCAGCGAATCCCTACTCACCCTCACCACGTGCCACCCGCAGTTTTCCAATGCGGAGCGCATGATCATTCACGCGATGGAGACCGACCGGGAGGCTAAAGCGCCCGGCACAGATGACAATGACCGCCCCGCCGTCTTGGAGGAGAACTAATGTATCGCGCACTCTGGAACTTGTTGCCCGGCCCCACCGCGGTGAAGGCGGTGCTGGCGCTGGCGCTGGCTGTGGGTGTATTCTTCCTGCTCATGGAGGTTATTTTCCCTTGGGTGGCAGCGCAGATGCCCTATAACGACGTCGCCGTTTAGGCTTTTACACACTTAGGTCTTTACAGACCTAAGCTCTTGATTGCTTCCTGCGCTATGAGCTGGGGCTTGAGGGTCTGCAGCTGGTTCGACCACACCACCACGGCATGGTTCTCCTTTTGCACGGCAAAGACCGTGTGATCCTCAAAGGCCCCGCGACCGCCTGACCAACCATCGAACTCGGCTAGCTCCGTGTCCTCTACCGGTGCAGCCCAATCCACGACGGCCCGGGCCTCCTCCACGCTGGGCATCTGCCGAATGAGGACGGTGGCCTGCGGATCCTCGGGGTAGGACCAGAACACGCAGGCGGGGGTGCTAAAACGCTTGTCGACGCCCCACCGGGTCATCCTCTGCCCGTTCGTATCGGCCACCCATTGGGTATCCAGATAGGGGCAGTCTTCCCAGTCGCTGACTTCAGCCGTGGCGTCGATAGGTAGGCCATCCCCTGCGTCGGTGTGTGGCACCGAACTTGCGGCTGGGGTGCTGGGCGTGGGGTTATCTGCATCCGAGCATCCCGCGGCGGCGAAGCTGATGCCGATCAGGCAGGCTGTAAACGAGGGAAGTAGGCTGTGGCGCATGACGTCCACACTAGACCAGCGCTCCGTTGAATCGGATGCCCTGCGCAACGGTATCCACGTCCTGACAGCGACGCTGCTGGTGGTGGCAATTTTTACCACCGTACGCCTACCTCTGTGGCAAGGCGTGTTGAACCTTGTGCTCTTGGTGTCCTTTGCCGTGGTGTACTTCGGGGGCTCCGCCTACTTAGAGACCCTGCCGCGCATCGCACGTTATGGCTGGATGGTCATCCTCACGGTCTTGTGGCTAGCGGATATGGCGGTGGCGCCCGCGGCCATCTACCTCGTGTTCTCTCTGTATTTTGTGTACCTCTACGTACTGGAGATGATCCCCGGCATCATCTGCGTTATCGCGGCCACGGTGATGACCGTACTGGTGCAGGTGCCGGGCGGGCTGACCTTCGGCGGCATCATGGGACCAGCGGTATCAGCTGTGGTGACAATCGCGATCACCTATGCCTTCCGCGCGCTGAGCCGTATGAACCAGGAATTGGTGAAGACCCGTTCGCAACTCGTGGAGTCTGAGCGGACTGCAGGCATGACGGCTGAGCGCCAGCGCATCGCCCATGAAATCCACGACACCCTGGCCCAAGGCCTGTCCTCCATCCAAATGCTCCTGCACGCCGCTGACCGCGACCTAGACCTGGAGGATATCCCCAAAGCACAAGAGCGCATTGAGCTCGCCCGGCGTACCGCAGCGGATAATCTCCATGAAGCGCGCGCTATGATTGCAGCGCTCCAGCCGGCGGCATTATCGGAAACCTCCTTAGGCTCAGCTATGACGAGGATGGCGGATAATTTTGCGGCTACCGGTGGGGTTGATGTATCCGTGGACGTTGAGGGCGATGCGCAGCAGCTACCCATGAAGGTGGAAGCAGCGTTGTTGCGGATTGCGCAGGGGGCGATGGGGAACGTCGTCAAGCACGCTCACGCCAGCAAGGCGCGGGTCACCGTGACCTATGCGCCGGACGAGGTGCGCGTGGACGTCGTGGACAATGGAGAAGGCTTTGATGTCGAGGCAGTGGAGAAAAAGCCAGCGGGGCTAGGGCATATTGGTCTATCGGCGATGCACAGGCGTGCAGAGGAAATCGGCGGAGAAGTCGTGATTGAATCCACGCCAGGCAGCGGCACGGCGGTCTCAGTTAGTGTGCCCTTAGACAACGATGTAGATTAAGAAATTGTCCACGCCATACCAATGAGGAGGAAGCCCGTGATTAGGGTCTTGCTTGCCGACGACCATGAGATCGTACGCCTAGGTCTACGCTCGGTGCTCGAGGGGGCTGAGGACATCGAGGTTGTGGGCGAAGTCGCCACAGCCGAAGCCGCTGTGTCCGCGGCCCAGGCGGGTGGCATCGACGTTCTTCTCATGGACCTGCGTTTCGGTGCGGGCATCGAAGGCACGCGCGTCATGGGCGGCGCGGAAGCAACCGCTGCTATCCGCTACTCCATGGAGAATCCACCCAAGGTGCTCGTGGTGACCAACTATGACACCGACGCGGATATCCTTGGTGCGATTGAGGCCGGAGCGGTGGGCTACTTGCTCAAGGATGCGCCGCCGGTGGAGCTGCTCGCGGCGGTGCGCTCGGCGGCGGAAGGAGATTCCGCGCTTTCGCCCGTGGTGGCCGATAAGCTGATGACCCGCGTGCGTACCCCGCGCACCTCCCTTACCCCGCGCGAGCTTGAAGTATTGAAGCTGGTGGCGGCGGGTTCCTCCAACCGTGAGATCGGTGTGGAACTGATGCTGTCAGAGGCGACGGTGAAGTCCCACCTAGTCCATATCTACGATAAATTGGGCGTGCGCTCCCGTACCTCCGCCGTGGCTGCTGCCCGCGAGCAGGGCGTTCTTTAAAGATTGTTGGCGTTGCGGTACGCCAAAATCACCTCGTTGGGGATCTTGCCGCGCTCAGCTACCTGGTAGCCGTGCTTGGCGGCCCACACACGGACATCGGCTGGCTTATAGCGGCGGGTGTCCTTTTTAACGGGGTGACGGGCCGCCTTGATGAAGGGGCCCAGCGCAGCGTGGAATTTGTCGGCGTTTTCTTGGGATACGTCGAGAAGATAATCCTTGCCGTCAACGCTGAAGCGGATGACGACCAGTTCTTCCTCGCTGAGAGGTTTGTTATCAATATCGTCAAAAAATTGGGTGATTTCGCGGCGGGCCATGAATCTCCATTCCGGTTTAACAATGGTTATGTGCCGCGTTAGCTGTCCTTTCCGCCTGGGGGAGGGTAGTGCGGCTTGAAGGGGGGACGTCTGCGCGCTAAAGGCTAAGCGCCCAGCTTGGCCTGGATTTCGTCGTTCAGTGAGTCAATCTCGCCGGAGATAGAGCGGTGCGCGCGCTGACGCTGCTGATCGGTCATGTACTCAGCATTGTCAATCGCGGAGTCAAGCTCGTTGAGGCGCTCCTTGACGTCGCGCTTGAAACCAGCGGGAAGCTGCGCGTCCTTGAGGGAGTTGCGGATACCCGCGGTGCGGGCCTTGAGCGGTGCGCCGTGGCCGGAGAAGGACGCCAGCTGTTCAGCGCTGACGCCGGCCTTCTGTGCGCGCTTCTTTTCCACCTCGCGCTGGGCGGCGGTGATGCCGCGATAAATCAAGGGCAAAAGAAGCGGTGCGGCGGTGCGCAGGGCACCGGCATAGCGCTTGACATTGTCCTTATTAAAACGGCCCTGCTTGATGCGTTCGAGTTCTTTCTTGGCCATTTTGTACTCGTGCTTGCGGCGCTTCTTCAAGCCCTTTTCCTCAGACTTGATCAGTGCCTTCTCTTGCCTAGCCAACAGCTTTTGCTGGCGGTGCTTGGCCTTATCCGCAGCCTTGACCTCTGCTTTTGCACGGGTCTTAGCGGCCTTGATCTCAGCGCGGGCCTCACGGCGGGCCTTGCGGATCTTTTTCATAATGCCCATTGAAACGTCCTTTTATTATCTATCTTTAGGGTCTCGCTACAACTCTAGCAAGGTGGTCTACTAAGCTCACCTGCTGTGAAGGATGTGCTCGTTGCCACGGATCTTGTGGGCTGCCGTTATCGCTTAGTGCAGCGCCGCGCGCATCCCGAGATCCCACGCACCGCGGTGAGCCAAGCCCGCGCGGAGCGCCACGCGGCCGCCATCGATGCTGCGCTCAGCCGCCTTCCCAGGAAAGGGTCGGGGCGTTTCCGCCGGATTGACCTGGAGGGGGATGATTTCGAGCGGGCGCTAGCCACGCTCGAAGCGCTTGTGCGGGGTTATACGCACATCACCAACGCCGTCTTTTCCACCTCCGAGTGGATGGTGCGCGTGGAGCTCCTAGTGCGGGATGGGGATAAATACAGTCCTGTCATCGTTTCTGATCACCGCGTGGCCCGCCCGCACGAGAGCTCGCGCACGCTGGTTGTGCCTACCCATCGTTTGGGGTTGAGTGAGCCGCTACCGGCAAAGTACAAGATTCGGCACCATGCCGTCGATGGCTACCGGTTGGCCTTGGCCGCGCGGGGCTTGGAAGAAGTAGGCCTGAATTCCGGCAGGGGCGCTGCGATTGGCCAGGATCGCAGCCAAGCTTTTGTTACGGATACCTCGCGTTTTGCCATCGATGAGGCGCTGGCGCAGCCACTGCCAGCGGGCCCACGCCGCGTTAAAGAGTGCGTCTCCTGCCGCTTTTGGCCCTTGTGCCGTCAGGAGCTGGAAGCCCGCGATGACATCTCGCTCTTCCTTCCGGGCGACCGCGCGAAGCCCTATCGCGAGCGCGGTATCACGACAGTGCAAGGGCTTATTGATGCCTCCCTCGGTGCCCCTTCCGCCCTTGCCGCTGCCTGGCGTGAAGGCGTCCCACTGTTGCGCCGTGACAAAGTGAGCGTTCCTCGCGCGGATGTCGAAGTTGATGTCGATATGGAGGCCTACCTGGATCAGGGAGCCTACCTGTGGGGTGCGCTTCTGGACGGTGAATACCATTCTTTTGTGACGTGGGAGCCGCTCGGTGGCCGCGCGGAAGCGGAGAATTTCGCACAGTTCTGGGAGTGGCTCATGGGGGTTCGTGCTGAAGCACATGCGGCGGGAAAGACCTTCGCGGCCTACTGCTACTCCGCCCACGGGGAGAACCATTGGATGCGCAGATCCGCCCAACGTTTTTCTACACCCCGTCTCCAGGAGGTGGAAGAGTTCATCTCCTCGAAGGAGTGGGTAGATATGTTCGTCCACTTCAGGCGCAGTTTTGCCGGAACCGCGGGGCTAGGTCTGAAGACCGTGGCCCCCGTTGCGGGTTTCGAATGGCCGGAAGAGTTTGATGGCGAGGAATCCGTCAATGCTCGCCGAGCCGCTCTCGCCGGTGACACGGACGCGCGTGCGCAGATTCTGCGCTACAACGCGGGCGATGTGTGCGCTACCCACGCCGTCCGCGAGTGGATGGCCGATGGCGCGCCGGGAGTGCGACCCCTCGAGCCCTAGCTGGCCCGCCTTGTCTCCCCTTTTCTGCAAACCCCCAGACCTGAAACCCGCAACCTGCAGGTGGGCGTCGCCAAGCGCGTGCCGGTGCTCCACCTCCCACCAGGAGGTTGCGGGATCGAGGTCTGGGGATCTACGGGATGAGGCTGATTCCGCCGAGGATGATGAGCGCCGCAAGGGCCACCCAAACCTGGTCCCAGTCCGCGGTGCTCGTCGGGGCTGGACCTTCGGCCTTCTTGAGCAGCACGGCTTTCTGGGCCTTGACCGCGCGGGCGGTGAGGATGGGGAAGATGGCCATGGAACCAAGACAGAGCAGGGAGGCGGCAACCATGGTGAGGGAACTATCGGTGGCCAGCCACAGGGCGAGTCCGCCGTTAATGAAGGCGGAGCGCCCGAGTCCCCAGCGGTTATACTCGCGCAGGCCAGCCCGCACCGCTGAGGGGCCGCCGCCCATCGTGGTCGGCAGCATATAGCCCATGACGCCGATGAGCAGTTGGGCGCCAAAGCCCACGACGAGCGCGAGCATGGGAATCTTTGGCTCGCTGGAGAAGAAGTGCTGGGTGGTGTAATAGATCAGACCGCCGAGCAGCCAGAAAGAGGAAAAGAGCACGGAAAGTGCCGGGAAGCTAATGCGTCCACGCGGATCACGCACCACGGTGAGGGCGTTGACGAGCCAGCCCTGCAGGCTGAGCGCCCAGCCCAGGCAGTAGAGGATGAGACCGACCTGCGGAACATTCCAGATGCTGCCCACCGCAGTAGCGATGACGCCCAGCCCCAGCAGGGTGAAGCTTAAGCTCATGTGCGGATTGATTCCTTTGGTGCGCCAGATGGAGGGGAACAAGATGGTCAGTGAGCCGGCTGCCGCAAGGCCCACGAAGCCGCCAATATTGGCAGCCACGTGGGCGATGAGTAGGCGCGGATGGGAGGGATACGTCGCGAGGAAAGCGCCCAGGGTGGCGCCCACGGCAAGAAAGAAGGCGGAGGCCACATAAGCAGCAACGACAGGGCGGAATCGTTTGGATTCCGCGCGGCGCCATAAGGCAAAGAGGGCCGCGCCGTGCCAAGCCACGGCAGTCGCAACGAGTGTGGCACCCACCTGCGTAAGCAGCCAGTGTCGTTCCCAGGCTTCGACGAGCATCTGACCTACGAGGGTGAAAATAGCGCCTGTGTTCAGCAGATAAATGCGTGCGAGCTGCCGGGGGCGGGCAGAAAGAGGTACTTTGAGCTGCACGAACTTCTCGGTGAGATGTTGGGACCACACCACGATGCTGTTGCTGAGGATGCCGAGCGTGAAGAGGTGGATGAGGACCCAGCGGTAGTTCGGAATAAAAGTATGGGTCGCGCCCGCGAGGAGAAAAACCATCATCCACAGGCTGACCGGGCGGGATGCTTTCCGGTGCCATGTACGCGGTGACCACTTATCCATAAAACACGATTTTATCCGGTTTTTCTCACGGCCCAACTCAGCGCCGCGATACCCGCTGCGAGGGCTGCATAGACGGTGATGAAGCCGGTCCACGACAGGGAGTCAAAGAGCGCGCCGGCCAGCGCGCCCAGGATAGAACTGCCCAGGTAGTAGAAGAAGACATAGAGGCTGGAGGCCTCCGCGCGGTCGTGGGTGGCAATGTGTCCGACCCAGCCCGAGGCGGTGGAGTGTGCGGCGAAAAAGCCGATGGTAAATAACACGATGCCCAGCAGGGTGGGGATCAGCGAACCCATACACAGAGCGATGCCCACGGCAAAGAGCGCGCAGGAGAGTAGAAGCGTGTTGGCGTGGCCTACTTGGGTCACCAGCCGGCCAGCGCGCGCCGAGGACCAGGTTCCGGTGAGGTAGAAGAGGAAGACCAAGCCGGCCAAGCCCGGCGAGAGGTGGAAGTGGTCGATGAGCCTAAAAGCCAAGAAGTTATAGAGGGAGACGAAGGTGCCCATCGCCACGAAGGCCACGATGAATAAGGGGATCAGGCGTGTGTCCCGGGCATGGCGGAAGATGGCGCGCAGCTCCGAGCGGAAGTGGATCTCCTTCGGGGTGAAATTCTGTTGGTAGGGCAGCAAGATCGCTGCGATGATGGCCAGGATGAGTGTGACCAGGCTGGAGCCTGCCAGGGCCCAGCGCCAGGACGTGAGCTCGAGAAGCCCTGTCGGGATGAGACGGCCGGTCAGTCCGCCGATGGTGGTGCCGGCGATGTACAAACCCATGGCGCGGGCCACGTAGGAACTTTCTAGCTCCTCCGAAATCCAGGCCATGGCGGTAGCAGGTGCGCCGGCGATGACGGCTCCCTGGAGCGCGCGGGTGGCGATGAGAATTTCCGGGTTGGGCGCTAGCGGAACAAGCATGCCGATGAGCGTGGCCGCGATGGTGGAGACGAGCAGTAGTTTTCCGCGTCCGATGTGCTCGGAGATGATGGACACGGGGATCACGCAGATGGCCAGTGTGCCGGTGGCTGCCGAAATGGTCATGGCGGCTTCCGTGGGGGACATGCCCATGTCCTCCACCAGGGTGGGCAGCATGGCTTGTGTGGGGTAGAGGCAAGAAAAAATTGCCAGGCCCACGAAGAGCATGGCAATGGTGGCGCGCCGCGTTCTGGTCATGCATCAAGCATGACCTAGCGTGGGTTATGTGTAAAATGTCCGAAAAGTGCTTAAACCATGCGGGGTGTGCATGAATCTGGAGGATGTGCGCGGTGTTGTCGCCGTGGCTGAGCAAGGACTCGTCGGCGCGGCTGCCGACGCGCTCGGGCTCTCCCAATCCGCGCTGACCCGCCGGGTGCAGCGCATCGAAGCAGAAGTGGGGGCCAGCCTGTTTGAGCGCAGCGGCCGGCGCCTGCGGCTTAATGCCCGCGGCCGGGCCTTCGTGGAACACGCGCGGCGGCTGCTCATGTCGGAAGCCGCCGCGCGCGATGCCGTATCCCGACTCATGGATCCGGAGCGCGGTACCGTGCGCCTCGATTTCATGCATTCCCTGGGTACGTGGATGGTCCCGGAGCTACTCAAGGCTTATCGCGCCAGGCATCCGCACGTGGATATTCGCCTGCACCAGGGGGCGGCGCGGGAGTTGGTGGACAGAGTAGCGGCCGGCGAGTCCGACCTAGCGCTGGTTGGTCCCCGACCTATAAACCCAGGCCCGCTGGGTTGGCACCAGCTCAAGCTGCAAAGGCTCGGCCTGGCGGTCCCGGAAGGGCATTGGGCGGCAGGAAAAGACAATGTGCGCATGGAAGATTTCCGCGATGAACCCTTCATCGGCATGCTGCCGGGCTATGGAACCCGCATGCTTCTCGATTCCCTGGCGGGCGAGGCCGGTTTTAGCCCTCGCCTCGTCTTCGAATCCATGGAGCTGACTACCGTGGCCGGCCTCGTGGCTGCCGGGCTGGGATCGGCCCTGCTGCCGCTTGATGACCCGTATATAAAAGCCCGCAACCTCATTCCCTTAGAACCAGAGGCCTACCGCGAGCTGGGTTTGGTGTGGCGCGAGGGCGATGATGCCCCGCCGGTGGAGCACTTCAAGGATTTCGTTGTGGCACGCACCGCTGACTAGCGATCGAACGGCAGCGCGGCCGCCAACGCGCGGAGTGCTTCAGGGCTGGAGATCTCGTGTGGCAGCCTGGCACTGGTGCTCCCAGGCGGCGGAGTGCCTTAACGGATAGGCCAACTGCCCAATATGACGAAGATCCCTCTCGGATCTGCAATGGCGGCGCATAACTTTGGCGGATCGGGCAGTTGCGGTCTGGATATCGGGGTTGGGTGGTCCTCCGCAAAGCCTGTAGAGGGAGTCACAACGCGAAACCGCGCTGAGCCTCAATGAAGAGGACCCAGCGCGGTCGAAACTATATGGCCTTAAAGGAGGCCAGAGTGCTTACTTGGTGGCAGCAGCGTAACGCTCAGCAACGTCATCCCAGTTGAAGACGCTCCAGACAGCCTTGACGTAATCAGCCTTCACGTTCTTGTACTGGAGGTAGAAGGCATGCTCCCACATATCCAGCATCAGCAGCGGGGTGAAGTTCACGGAGATGTTGCCCTGCTGATCGGTCAGCTGCTCAATAATCAGGCGGCCAGCAACGTGGTCGTAGCCCAGAACTGCCCAGCCGGAACCCTGCAGGCCGGTAGCAACGGCGGAGAAGTGAGCCTTGAACTTCTCGAAGGAGCCGAAGTCACGGTTAATAGCCTCAGCCAGCTCGCCGGTGGGCTCGCCGCCACCGTTCGGGGAGAGGTTCTTCCAGAAGATGGAGTGGTTGGTGTGGCCACCCAAGTTGAAGGCAAGGTTCTTGGACAGAGCGCGGATGGCGTCAGCATTGGCTTCGCCGTTGCGCTGCTCCTCCAGAGCCTCGAGCGCAGCGTTAGCGCCAGCAACGTAGCCAGCGTGGTGCTTGGAGTGGTGCAGCTCCATGATCTCAGCGGAGATGTGCGGCTCCAGGGCATCGTATGCGTAGTCGAGTTCCGGAAGTTCGTAAACAGCCATTTGTTTCATCCTTTCTTTGGGGTACGAGGCCCCATGGTAGGGGCCGGATGAGAATTTGGCCACAATAATTTTTCTATGGGAGAGGCCGTGAACAAAAACCTGGATTGTGGGCAGCGCAGCGGAGTATAAGGGGAGGACAACACTAAGCGAAGGAGAACCCAGCATGTTTCTTTTCAAACCAGAACCCAAGCTGGTAGCAGCGGAGGACGCCCTTCCCGGGCGCGCCGAGCCGGTTTTGGACAACCCGCAGCCCCATGCGGTGCTAGGCACTCCGATTACTGGACCGTGGAAGGAAGGGCAGAAGTCCCTCATCATCGCCATCGGTTGTTTCTGGGGCGCGGAGAAGATGTTCTGGGAAACCGAGGGGGTGGAGTCGACGTCCGTGGGCTATGCGGGCGGCACCACGCCTAACCCGACCTACTACGAGGTCTGCCGTGGGCTAACCAACCACGCGGAGGCGGTGCAGGTTACCTATGACCCGCAGCGTGTGAGCCTGCGCGACCTTGTGGTCAAGGCCTTGGAAGCCCACGATCCGACTCAAGGCTTCCGCCAGGGCAACGACGTGGGCACGCAGTACCGCTCGGCGTTCTACCCGGAGACTGAGGAGGAACGCGAGGAGATTCAGCAGCTTGTGGATTCCTACGCAGGCAAGCTTGCCGACGCCGGCTTCGGCGCCACCACCACCGAAGTCACCCTCCTCAGCGAGACAGACTCGGGAGAGTATTACCTGGCCGAGGACGAACACCAGCAGTACTTGCACAAGGTGCCCAACGGTTACTGCCCGCACCACAGCACCGGCGTGAAGTGCGGCTAACATGGTGAGCGCACGTGCGTGCGGCTAGAGTTGTTTGCGCACATGCGTGCGGAAGTCGGAAGGTTTGTTGAGCTGGTCGCGCTCCACAAAGTCCCGCATGCGCTCAGCTAGCTCCGGAGTGAGCTGGGTGCGGGTTTGGGATCCGAGGACGGAATCCCAGTACCAGAAGGTTTCCTCGAAGTAGTTGTGCCCGTGGCCGCCCGGCACGTTGAGCGAGTTGATCTGGTCCAGTGCTACCTGCCAGAAGGTGATGAACGGATGCCAGCGCAGGTTTTTAAAAGTATCTGCGTACAAGGTCTGCGGGGTGGGCTCGTGGATCCAGTTGGGACGAGCATAAATGAGCTTGCTGTCCCACCACACGATGGCGTCAGAGGCGTGCTGGCCCACCGCCACGCGCGGGCGTTCCCAGGGGCCGTAGGGTTCGCCGAAGGCATCGTGCTCCATATGGGCGGGGACAGCGGCGAAGCGGAGGTGCCGGCCGCCGTCGATAAGCGGCAAGCGCTCCAAGGAGCCGCGTTCACGGTGCAGGCGTCGCATGAAACTGGTCATCCGGGGCGGCCCAGTGAATACCGCGCCATCGCACGCCGCGAGCAAATCTTCGACCGTCTCGTAGTTTTCCACGATGGCATAGCAGCCCAGGGATTCGCCGCTTAAATACAACTTGGGGCGGTTGTCCTCGGGCAAGAGCGTGAGGCGGGCGTGAACAGCGGCGATGAGCTCGCGTGCAAAAGTGCGGGAGAGGTTCTTATCCACCAGGTAGGAAAACATGGAGGGCAGGTAGTCGAATTGCAAGGCCACGGTGGCGCAATTGCCGCGCGTGAGGAATTCATAGCCACTGACCGAATAATTATTGATCCAGCCTGAGCCGGAGGGCATCTGCAGCACGATGGTGTCGCGGTGGAAGGCCCCCGTGCGGTCCATCTCCGCCACCGCGTGGCGGGCGGCGGCGTGCGGACCACGGCCGCGGATGAGGCCGATGTAAATGCGTATTGGTTCGCGCGCCCGGTCGAAGTGCATGACCTCTTTGATGTCTTGGGCGCGGGGGCCGCGGTCGAGAAAAACGCGGCCCTGTGAGCCGACAGCCGTCCACTGCTCGTGGGACCATGGGCTGCCCGAGCGTTCCGGCTCCCATGGCATGACAGATCCCGGATAGACGAGCTTGTTGAGGGCAAGGCCCTGGACAGTGGCTTTGCGGAGCAGCCGGCGCCAGACCATGCGGTCGCTGGCCACGGCCGCGGCGAAGCCCACCGCGCCGCCGGCTAGGGGCCAGGCAATCCACCGGGGCAGCCAACGCTGCACCTGGAGAGAAAGCTGAGTGACGGTAAGCTGAGCCGCCTCCCCTACGATGAGCAAGGCGCCGTAGCCTGCGGTACCCACCATCATGCCTAGTGCGGCGGATTGCGGGCCGCGGTCATTGAGTTTGCCCACGAGGCGGGCCTGCTCTGCTTGGTTGCGCAGGGAGCGTATGCCTGCGATGAAGGTTCCGAGCCCCAGTAAATAGTAGGAATAGCGCCGAGTGGTGGGGCCGACCCGATCCTGGGGGCGCCGGCCCGCGTGGCGTAAGGCGCGCTTGGCTGCGAAAGCCGCGGTAGTGGCGGCGAGATGTCCCGCGCCTTGGCCGATGGCCACGTTGGCAGCGGTAACCCACCACGGGCGTGGCAATAGCGACGGGGAGACGGCTGCCCAGGTCGCTACTTCGGCGCCGAAGAGCCCGGGCCACATATTTTGCGGCAGGCGTCGCCTGCCGGTCATGCGCATTCCGGGGGTGAGATCACTGATGAGCTCCAAGGAAAAGATGGCTGCCTGAAGTCCCGTGCGGGCGGTTTTGAGGGCGATGCGGCGCGCAAGTTGACGCATGCTGGCCATTGAACCAGCTTTGGGGTGGACGTGCAGTGATGTCACCGATCAGACCCAATCGGGCATAAAAATGTGAGATCGGACTACTTAACCTGTGAATTCGGGCGCATAACGAGCAAAACTCGGACATGAGGGGCACAATAGGAGTCATGGGAAATCATGTTGGAAACAAAGTAGTACTCATCGGCGCTGGCGACGTTGGAGTTGCTTACGCCTACGCTCTGGTCAACCAGGGCACTGTTGATCACCTGGCCATCATCGACATCGACGAAAAGAAGCTCGAGGGCAACGTCATGGACCTCAACCATGGCGTCGTCTGGGCCCCGTCCCGCACCCGCGTGACCAAGGGCACCTACGAAGACTGCAAGGACGCCTCCATGGTCGTCATCTGCGCCGGTGCCGCTCAGAAGCCCGGCGAGACCCGCCTGCAGCTCGTGGACAAGAACGTCAAGATCATGAACTCCATCGTGGCGGACGTCATGAAGAATGACTTCGACGGCATCTTCCTGGTCGCCTCCAACCCGGTGGACCTCCTGACCTACGCAGTATGGAAGGCCTCCGGCTTCCCGCACCAGCGCGTCATCGGATCCGGCACCGTCCTGGACTCGGCCCGCTACCGCTACATGCTCTCTGAGATGGATGACGTGGCACCGACCTCCGTCCACGCCTACATCATCGGTGAGCACGGTGACTCCGAGCTGCCGGTCGTCTCCTCCGCCAACATCGCAGGTGTCTCCCTGTCCCACCGTTCTGAAAAGGACCCGGGCTACAACGAGCGCATCGAGAAGATCTTCGAGGACACTCGCGACGCTGCCTACCACATCATCGACGCTAAGGGCTCCACCTCCTACGGCATCGGCATGGCCCTGGCCCGCATCACCCGCGCGGTCATCCAGAACCAGGCCGTCGCCCTCCCGGTCTCTGCCTACCTGCAGGGAGAGTACGGCCACGAGGATGTCTTCATCGGCACCCCAGCCATCGTTGACCGCTCCGGCGTCAACCGCGTTATCGAGCTGGCCCTCGATGACCACGAGAAGGAGCGCTTCGAGAACTCCTTCAACACCCTCAACACCATCAAGGAAGAAATCTTCGACTAGTGAAGATTGTCGCCCACAGGGGATACTCCGGGAAATATCCGGAGCTATCCCCTCTTGCCTTTGAAAAAGCGCTCGAACTTCCCATTCATGGCATCGAGTGCGATATCCGCCTGAGCAGCGACGGCAAGGTGGTGGTTCATCACGATCCCACACTGGACCGCACCACGAATGGCTCAGGACGAGTGTCTCGGATGACATGGGAGGAGCTGCGCCGCCTGAAGATTGGTGGTGGCCAGCGCATGCTGCTTCTCGACGAACTCCTCGACATGCTCGGGGATAAGAAGCACCACCTCTACATTGAGACCAAGCATCCCTCGGGGCAAGGCGACATCCTCGAAGAACAGATGGTGCTGCGGCTGCGCTACGCAGGGCTTCTCGACGACCCCCGGATCCACATGATTTCCTTTTCCCACCGGGCCATTCGTCGAATGGCAGCACTCGCCCCGCACGTCGACCGCATCTACCTGCGCCGCGATTGGGAGCGCCACGTCAACCGCCCGGATATCCTGTTATCCCAGCCCACTGGCTTAGGTATGTCGCTGTTGCGCGGCAAGCTCCAACCTGGTGCCATCGGCGCGCATGGTCTGCCCACGTACATGTGGACCATCGATAAACCCGAGGACATGAAGTGGGCGTGGGCCAACGGGGTAGATATTCTCGCCACGAACCAGCCAGAAGTGGCCCTGCATGCCATTGAGCTGTAATGAACAGGTAAGTTGTTCAGTATGGCCAAGAAGAAAAAGAAGAACGAACAGCTGCCGGAGGGCATGTCCCGCCGCCAAGCTAAGCTCGCTGCCCGCGCCGCCGAGCGCGCTGCCCTGGAAAAGGACCCCCGCCCCTTTGGCGGGCTCGCCGCTGAGGCTAGCCTCGTCGCTTTGCAGGAATTTGTTCCTTCCGCAACGGCGAAGCTGTCCGTCAAGGGCTTTGACAAGGATGTCTACGTCACCACCGTGCTGCCCGGTGCTACCGCGGCGCTCATCCGTGATGAGGAATCCGGTGGAGAGGCCTTCGTGGGCCTGCAGGTACAGTCCCACACTCACAACCCGGGCCGCGACTTGGCTTTTGCCCTGAACTGGGTGAAGAACAACGCGCCGGGCTCCACCCTTGAGTCCACTGCCGCTGATGGCTCCCAGCCGGAGCTCAAGGAGCTGCTGGAGGAGGACGCCGAGCTGGAGATCAACGTCTACCAGGACTTCGCGTGGTGGATGCCGGAGGGCGCGCAGGTCCCGCCGCACATGGCGCAGGCTCTGCAGCGCGCCAATGATTCCGTCATCGAGTCCTACCAGGTGGGCCAGGAGGCCGAGGGCTTTGTCGGCACCGCCTTCTGGGCTAATGCCGGTGGCGGCAAGGCGCATATCCGCTGGGTCCGCCCGTGCGATGACGAGAATGCTTTCCTTAATGCGCTGGCGCGCATCGCCGCTCGCGGTGAGCTCAACCTGGGAGAAAACACCAAGTTTGCCGGTGTCTTCCGTACCCACGGCCTCATCGCTCCGGTCTTCGACCTCGACCCGGAGGTTGCGCACGACTCCTACGAGGCAGAGCTGTCTCGCGTGAACAAGGCGCTGGAGAAGGAGATTTCCAACGACGCTAACCTCGACGCCGATGAGCGCAAGCAGCTGCAGAACATCAAGTCCCGTCAGGTGACGCTGCGCTAGTACTTCGGTGCCTTCGCCCCGAGGTGTGGGTACGAAACGATCAAATAAGGCTCCAAAACCCTTGGTTTTGGAGCCTTATTTGATCGAAATGACCGGCCGGAGTCTTAGCGCAGGGAGTCCCAGAGGGCTTGGGCCTCGGCGTCATCCCAGAGGACAAC
The DNA here is from genome assembly GCF_046895345.1 of Corynebacterium aurimucosum. Lineage (GTDB taxonomy): Bacteria > Actinomycetota > Actinomycetes > Mycobacteriales > Mycobacteriaceae > Corynebacterium > Corynebacterium aurimucosum_G. The sequence continues at coordinate 2,406,749 of NZ_CP160096.1, forward strand.
ATTGCCCACGACCGTGTCCTGGAAGCCGCCGATCGGCACAGTCTTCGTCTCCACACCTGAGGCCATCGACAGTGCCACGCGGGCAAGGTGCCACACGTGATCCTTCTCGTTGACGATGAAGGAATCTGCAGTGTGGTTAACCAGGGAGATGGCCTTGAAGGGGTTGCCAATGGTTGAGAAGGACGTTGCCTTATCCAGCAGCGCGGCGAAGAACTCGCGTTGGCGCTCCACACGGTCCAAGTCACCCATCGCGGTGGCGCGGGTGCGCACATAGCCGAGCGCGTCTGGGCCGCGGAGCTTTTGACAGCCCGCTTGGAGGTCGATGCCGGCAAGTGGATCGTTGATGGGCTCCTTAACGCAGATGTCTACGCCGCCGACGGAATCCACGACGTTTGCCAAGCCGCCCATGCCGATCTCCGCATAGTGATCGATGTGGAGGCCGGTGGCTTGTTCCACGGTTTGGGTCAGCAGCTGCGGGCCGCCGTAAGTGAAAGCGGCGTTGACCTTGTCCATGCCGAAGCCTGGCACGTCGACATAGCTATCGCGTGGAATGGAGACCAGCTCGGCCTTTCCGGAGCTGGGGATGTGCAGCAGCATGATGGTATCGGTGCGGCCGACGCCCACATCGCCACCGGTGCCTAGCTCCGCCTGTTGTTCCTCGGTGAGGCCCTGGCGGGAGTCTGAGCCCACCAACAGCCAGTTCGTCCCAGAGGTCTGCGCCACCTGCTCGGTGGGCAGGGCATCGATGCGGGTGAGGCGTGAATCCGTCCACAGGGTAAAAGCCACCATGAAGACGAGGGCGATGACGACGAGCCAGCCCAAGCAACCGAAAGCTTGCTTGGCCGGGTTGACCTTCTTGCGGCGGCTATGTGGGCGTCCCGCGGAACGCCCGCGGGAGGGAGCCTGTGGGGAGTAGCTGCGTGGCGGTGCGTCGGGGCTTCGCCGGTATGCGCTGGCGGCAGGTTCCCGGGTGGGCGCGCTCTGGTGGGGCGTTGGGCGAGCGGGGGAGTGCTGGGCCATGTAGGCGTCGACGTCGAAGCGGGTTTCCTCTGGCCGTGAGCTACGCGGGCTGGGGCGCTGGGTGCGTGGGGAATTATGAGACGGCGTGCTGCGCTGTGTGGATGGACGGCGGCGCACCGGACGGCCGTAGCGATCACGCAAGGGCTGCCCATCAGCACCAAGGACAAATTCGCCCGCGTCCTGGCCGGAGGCATGTGAGGCGCGCGGGCCAGCCGGGTCGTAGGGGCGGGAAGGCCTCGCAGAATCAGCGGAGCCCGCGCGGCGGGGAGTGCCGTGGGGCTCGCCAGCACGGCGAGCTTCGCGCTCGGGATCGCGTCCTTGGTAGGTCATGGGGAACACTGTACCGCGAAACCACTTGCGCCCCACCTATCCCACAGGGCGCGGTGGTGGTCTTTTCGGCGCGACGCTGTCCCGGGCACCGCTTAGGCACCGAAGAGGAGTGCGTAACCGACGAAGGCGATGGCATCGATAAGAAAATGCGCGATGACCAGAGGCCATACCTTGCCCGTGCGGTGGAAATACCAGCCATAAAGCAAGCCCATGATGATATTGCCAAAGCCGGCGGAAACTCCCTGGTAGAGGTGATAAGAACCGCGCAAGATAGAGGAGGCGGCCAGCGTTGCGGGTAAGGCCCAACCACTCTGCTTGAGCCTGATCATGAACCAGTACACCACCACCAGTTCCTCCGCCCAGGCATTAGCGAAGGACTTGATGAGCAGCACCGGGATCTCAATCCACGTATCGAAAGCTCCCGGGACCACCTCCTTGGTCCAGCCGAAGTGCAGCGCTATGTAATACAACGCCAGACCCGGTACCCCGATTACCGCCGCCAACGCCGCGCCGTGCAGGCCGTCCCGCCACTGTGGGCGGGGCGGAAAAGAAATCAAATAAAGGGCAAGCGCTCCCCAGGCACACAGTACGGCGGCACTGCAGAGCTGGAAGGCAAGGTCCAGTAGCGAAGTCGCCGACTGCGAGGCGTTGATGGTGACCGATTGCTCGTTGAGCGGGGCCGGGTTGAGCAGGGAATCGGTCAGCCGCAGTACGGCGCGCACACCCGAGATACCAAAAGTGATGGTGAGGACGATGAGGATTTCCGCGCGCAGGCGTGAGCGCGCGGTCATGGGTGAAGCACCTGGGCGAGGCCGAGAAGGGAGGACTCGTCAAGCGTGAGTGAGCCTAGCTGCACGCCCACCGGCGGGTGATCGCGCACCGGCCAGGGCACAGAAATAGCGGGCAACTGCGCTACGTTGAACAACGATCCCCACGGTGACCACCGCGTTTGCTCATCGAAGTTGGCTTGGTGCTCCAGCGCCAGGAAGTGCCCGCGCCGGGGTGGATCGAAGGCCAGCATGGGGCTCAAGATGGCGTCGACTTCCCACTCTTGTGCCAGCATTTCCGGCAGCTGCGCGGCGTGGGCGCGGGCCGCGGCAAATTCGGAGTCCGTAACGCGGCGGCCTTTCGCACGGATCCACTCCGCGTAACCCTCCGCGAAGTCAAGGCCGGCCAGCCGGCGACTAAAGATGTGCTGGAAGGCCTCAAAGGTGCGGGTGGCCTGGGGATAGGGGGAGATAGCCACGGTTTCGAAACCCGCGCCTTCAAAGGTGGCGGTGGCCTCTGCGACCGCGCGCAGCATGTGCGGGGCCACCTCGGCTTGAGCGAAGAGGGGATCCGTCAGCACGCCGATGCGAGCGCGCCGGGCACGCGGGGTCAGGCCGTGCAGTGTTGCGGTATCGGCGATGCTGCGCGTGATAAACCCCTGCACCGAGAGATCCTCGCCGGCGGGTTTAAACCCGACGACACCGCAGGCGGCAGCCGGCACGCGAATGGAACCGCCACCGTCGGAGGCATGCGCAGCGCGCATGAGGCCCCGGGCCACCTGGACCGCCGCCCCGCCGGAGGAGCCGCCCGGGGTATGGCCCGGGTAGAGCGGATTATCCGGGTGCGGCAGGCCTACAGGTTCGGTGTCCACACGCAGGCCCAGCTCGGGTGCTGCGGACTTGCCGATGATGAGCGCGCCGGCGTCGATAAGCTCTTGCACGAAAGGATCGGTCTCCTCCGCCACGTAGGCGCGCTCGGCATGCCCGAGTGTGGTGGGCATGCCGGCGACGTCATTAAGGTCCTTGACCGAGAGAATCCAGCCGCTCAAGCGCCCGTGCGCCTGCGGCCGGCGCTCGAGGTCGAGGTACGTGAAGCCGTGCTCCGCAGGGCTCAGGCCAGATAGATCCTCGCGCAGCTTGTCCAGAGTGAACTCGGTGCTCTCCATGGCGGCTCAGTTTAGTAGTTGTCTGAGATAAAGTTGCTGTCATGAGCACCACGATCGCATTCCTCGGGCCCGCTGGAACCTTCACGGAAGCGGCGATGCAGCACTTCGCCGCAGATTTTGATTCCCCCGAGGGGCTGCCGGTGAGCTCCCCGGCCGAGGCGCTGTCGGCGGTGCGCACTGGTGCGGCGGATTATGCCTGCGTGGCTATCGAAAACTCCGTGGATGGGCCGGTGACTGCCACCTTTGACGCGCTTGCCGACGGCTCCCGAGTCCAGATCTACCGTGAAGTAGACCTGCCAGTGTCCTTTTCCATTCTGGTGCGCCCCGGCACGTCCTCGGAGACTCTCCACACCTTCTCCACGCACCCTGTGGCCTACCAGCAGGTGCGCGGTTGGTTGGAGCAGAACTTGCCGGACGTGGAGTATGTTCCGGCGGCGTCGAATGGCGCGGCGGCGCAGGCCGTGGCGCGCGGGGAGGTGGATGTCGCTGCCGCTCCTGCCCGCGCAGCGGAGGTCTTTGAGCTGGATTCTCTTGCGGAGAACGTGGCAGATGTCGCGGGAGCCACGACGCGGTTTGTCCTCGTGGGACCGGCCGGAAAGCCGACCGAACGGACCGGCAACGACAGGACGTCCGTCATCTTCACCCTGCCCAACGAGCCCGGCTCCCTAGTGGGGGCCCTACAGGAATTCGCGCATCGCGGGGTGGATCTCTCCCGCATCGAATCCCGCCCGCTGCACACCGTCTTCGGTAACTATCGCTTCCACGCCGATCTCATCGGGCACATTGAGGACCAGCCGGTGGCGGAGGCTCTGCGGGCACTGTGGCTGCGGGCGGAGGACGTCGTGTTCGTTGGTTCCTGGCCTTCCGCGGTGGCGCTCGGGGAGGCCCCACGAAACTTGGCGCGTCTGCAAGAAGCCGATGAATGGGTAGCGCAGGCGCGCACCGGCCAATAGTGTGGTGAAGCATGACCGGAAGAATCATCCTCCTGCGCCACGGCCAGACCTTTTCCAATATTGACCGCGTTATGGATACCCGGCCCCCAGGTGCCGAGCTCACCGAGCGCGGCCGCGGCCAAGCGGAAGATGTCGGCCGCGAGTTAGCTGAACTGTGCGCGGGCCGCCGTGTGCGCTTTGTGTGTTCCATTGCCTTGCGCGCCCAGCAGACCGCGATGCTGGCCGCCCGCACCTTCGGCGAAGCCGCCGATGAGCGCACTGTTCCCGTGGAAGTGCGTACAGGCTTGCACGAGGTCTTCGCCGGTGAACATGAAATGAGCGGCAGCGAGGACACCCACCGCGAATACATGGTGGCACTGCGCGGCTGGCTCGACGGTGATGAGTCCGCTCGGATGCCTGGTGGTGAGAGCTACGTGGATGTGCTCGAGCGCTACCAACCGGTGTTGGAGGATCTCGCTGCGGAGCTGGAGGATGATGAAGACATCGTCGTCGTCAGCCACGGCGCCGCCATTCGCGTAGTGACGAGACATGCCTGCGGCGTGGACCCAGACTTTGCTTATACCGGCTACATGCCGAACTGCCGCTTTACCCTCATGGAGCCGCAGGGCCAGCCTTTCGGCCAGTGGATGCTCAAGCGCTGGGCTGATACCGAGGTTTAGTTTCTCGCGGCCACGGTAGGTTTCGGTGTGGTCACGCTAGGCGCCTAGCCCCAGCCGAGCTCGTGGAGGCGGTCCTCCTCGAAACCGAAGTAATGCCCGACCTCGTGGAAGACGGTCACCATGACTTCGTGGGCGAGCTCTTCTTCCGAGTTGCTGATGGCTTGCAGAGGCTGCCGGTAAATGGAAATGGTATCCGGCAGGTAGCCGGTGTGTGAAGCGGTGCGCTGCGTGAGCATGACGCCCTCATAAAGCCCCAACAGTTCAGGGTTCTCTGGGTGCTCTTCCTCGACGAGGATGACCAGGTTGCGCATCTGATCAACGAAGCGATCCGGAATTTTATCCAGGGCCTCGCCGACCAGTTCCTCGAAGCGTTCTTCGCTGACCTCGTACATGTGGCTATTTCCTGTTCAATGGCCGGGCTTAGAGGGCCGGAGCCGCAGCTTCGGGGGTGGCGGGCGCGTCGTTTGCACCAGCTGGCTCGGCGTTCTCGCCGCCCGGCTGAGCATTCGGTTCGCGCAATGGGTTGCGCTTCGGCTGCTCGGTCGGCGGGGCGCCGTTAATGCTCAGGGCCTCGCGTCCCCCTGTGGCAGAGCCGGTGATCTCGGAGAAGTGACCGTCCTTGATGTGGATCAGCGAACAATTCACCGAACGGGATCCGCTCTCCCAGGTCTCGCGGCTCATCGCGCCCCAGAAAGGTTGCAGCGTGGACTGGTAGAGGTTCTCCTCGCCGCCCAGGTAATCCATGGCATTTTGGGTGCAGGTTTCGGAGAGGAACTTATCCATGTCCTCATCGCTGGGGTAGCCATTGGGGAACTTTTCGGCCAGGTTGATGACGGATACGGTCTCCATCTGGTGCGGTTCCTGGCAGGGAACGGTATTGAGTACCTGTTTATCATCCACCTTGCGGCATTCGCCGGGCTTGGCGACGACCGCCTGGTCCACCTCGCTGACCTTGCCGGTGGATTCCTGCGGTACGCCGTTGGCGTCGGTAGTCTGCAGGCCACACAGCAAGGTACGGTCACCCTGATCCCAGGATGCGGCCGGGGGCAGGATGGAAGCAATGTCATAGCGCCCGTTAGGGTCCCACTTGCCATTGAGATAGCTCACCGTGGGTGCCTCACACAGCTCATCGCGCAGGGCGTTTTGGCGTGTGATGTCGGGGCGCGTGGCGTTGGGGCCGAACTCACTGGTGGGGTAGGCGCTGAGATCCTCGCGAGCCGAGACTTCGAAGCGGTGCGGCTTATCGCAGCTGATCTGCTCAAAACCGGTGGCGGTGCCATCCGGAGCGATGTCCCAGGTCACGCATGCCCCAGCGGAGGCGGTGGTGAAGGGAGCAGCTTCGCCGTCGGCGGTAGAAGGATCGGCGGCCTGACTGCCGTTGGCGCTGGAGCTAGCGGAGTCATTCCCGGCCGAATCGGTGCCGGTTGGCTCGCCGCTAAAGAGGCCGTAAGAGGCCATGAAGACGGCCGCGGCCACGGCTGCAACGAGGACGACGCGGATGGCGGAGGCGGAGCGCCATGCAGATGAAGTGCTCATAGAACTCCTCATACTACTCCCTTAGCGGCCCTAGCTTCTAGCCCGCCCGGCGCCGTTCGGAGCGGCGCGCCGCTACATACGCGTGCGGGAGACGTGGGTCGTAAGGCGGTAGCGGTCAGTGCGGTAGACCGAGGAGCACCATTCAACCGGTCGGTCCCCCGAGCGGGCGAGGCGGGTGATGTGGAGAAGTGGGGTGTTCGGGGGGACGTCGAGAAGCTCGGCGATGTCTTCCTCTGCCGCCACCGCGGTGACTGTCTGCTCGGCCTCGGTGATGGGGACCTTGAAGGTGCTGTCCAGAATGGCGTAGACGGAGTTGTAGATGTCATTTTCTAGCAGCGTCGGCGCGAAGGCGGAGTTGTACCAGCCATCGTCGATGGAATAAGGCTCGCCATCGCCCAAGCGCAGGCGCCGCAGGTGGGTGTGTGCAACCGTGGTCTCTGTGCCGAAGAAATCACACACCTCGTTGGGTGCGGTGCTGCGCTCACCCAGCAGGATTCTCGAGGAAGCCTGTACTTTTTGGTAGCCCATCTCATCGGAAAAGGATGCCAAATGGAGCCGGGAGACGAGTGGGTTCGGAGCCACGAAGGTACCCTTGCCTCGCACCCGCCGCAGGCGGCCTTCGGCCACTAAATCACCGATGGCGCGGCGCACGGTGATGCGGGAAACGCCGTAGGTTTCTTCGAGAATGCGTTCGCCGGGGAGGATGTCACCGGGTTTGAGGGTGGTTCGGCAGAGCTCGGAGAGGATATCCCGCAGCTGAGCGTGCTTGGGCACGGGGCCGTCGGTAATAATGTGAGGTGCCATATTATTGATGATAATGCGCTGGTTATGACCAGCGCAAAGGTATGGCCGTGCGCTAGACTATCCGGCGTGATTGATCTCAAGTTTCTTCGCGAAAATCCCGATGTCGTCCGCGCCTCCCAGGTAAACCGTGGGGAGGACCCTGCTTTGGTGGACCAGCTGCTCGCCGCCGATGAACAGCGCCGCGCGGCCATTGTGAAGGCAGACCAGCTGCGCTCGGAGCAGAAGGCCTTTGGTAAGAAGATTGGCCAGGCTTCTCCGGAGGAGCGCCCCGCGCTGCTGGAGGGCTCCAACGAGCTGAAGGAAAAGGTCAAGGCGGCCGGCGAGGAAGCGGCCGCGGCCGAGGCCAAGGTGACGGAGCTGCAGTACCAGCTCTCCAACGTGGTGGAGGGTGCTCCGGCGGGCGGCGAAGATGACTTCATCGTCCTCGAGGAGGTCGGTGAGAAGCCGCAGTTCGACTTCGAACCGAAGGATCACCTGGAATTGGGTGAGACGCTGGGGCTTATCGACGTCAAGCGGGGCGCCAAAGTCGGCGGCGCACGTTTCTACTACCTCACTGGTGACGGCGCCTTCCTGCAACTGGGCATGCTGATGTTGGCTGCGCAGAAGGCTCGTGAAGCTGGCTTTAGCCTTATGATCCCGCCGGTGCTCGTGCGCCCGGACGTTATGCAGGGAACTGGCTTCTTGGGTCAGCACGCGGATGAGGTTTACTACCTGCCGGCGGATGATCTTTATCTGGTTGGCACCTCTGAGGTGGCCCTGGCCGGCTACCACAAGGAAGAGATCATCGACCTGTCCAAGGGCCCGCTGCAGTATGCAGGCTGGTCTTCCTGCTTCCGCCGCGAGGCAGGTTCGCACGGCAAGGACACCCGCGGCATCCTGCGCGTGCACCAGTTCGACAAGCTGGAGATGTTTGTCTACTGCAAGCCGGAAGACGCCGAGGAGATGCACCAGAAGCTCCTGAACATGGAAAAGGACATGCTGGCGGCGATGGAGCTGCCCTACCGCACCATCGATATCGCGGGCGGAGACTTGGGCTCCTCTGCGGCGCGCAAGTTCGATAACGAGGCGTGGGTGCCCACTCAGGGCGCGTACCGCGAGCTCACCTCGACCTCGAACTGCACCACCTTCCAGGCGCGCCGCCTGTCCACGCGCTACCGCGATGAGAACGGCAAGACCCAGTACGCCGCCACGCTCAACGGCACCTTGGCTACGACCCGCTGGCTCGTAGCCATTCTGGAGAACCACCAGCAGGCAGATGGCTCCGTGGTGGTTCCGGAGGCCCTGCGCCCATTCGTGGGCAAGGACGTGCTGTACCCCGTAAACTCCTAGAAGAACGCGGTGCGCGGGGCTTCGCGCGCCGCCCTCTCTTGTCCCTCCTCGCTGCTCTCAACGGCGGGGCCTTAGCTGTTTGGAGCACCATGAGCGCTGTGACTAACTTCCTTTACCGGCAGATCACACACATCGGCCGCGGGGTGACTCTGGCCCAGGGGCTCAAGATGCGCTTGTCCGGGGAGGAGAATATCCCGGATCAGGGCGGGGCCGTCATCGTGTGCAACCACACGGGTTACATGGATTTCCTTTTCGGGGCCTTCTTGGCTTACCGCAAGCGCCGTTTGGTGCGCTATTTGGCTAAGGCCTCCATCTTCCAGGCGCCGGTGGCCGGGCAGCTTTTTCAGGTCATGGGGCATGTCCCGGTGGACCGTATCGATGGCGGGGCGTCGATTGTCAAAGGCATCGAACTAGCCAAGAGTGGGGAACTCGTGGGGGTCTTCGCGGAGGGAACGATTTCCCGCAGCTTTGAAATTCGCAGCATGCGTAACGGCGCGGCGCGTATTGCGCATGGTGCGGGCGTGCCGATTATTCCGCAGGTTATCTTTGGCTCCCAGCGTATTTGGACTAAGGGGAAGAAGAAGCACTTGGGCCGCACGAAGACGCCGGTGCTGATTAAAGCTTTGGAGCCTTATTACACGACGGGCGATTTCGACGCGGATATCGCGGAGGTGCGCCGCCGGATGCAGGAGGCCCTGGAGGGACTGTGGGCGGAGTATGAGGCGGAGTTCGGACCGATGCCAGCCGGGGAGTTCTGGGTGCCCGCCCGCAAGGGAGGTGGCGCGCCAACGCTGGAGGAAGCCGAGGCCCAGGACTCCGAGGTGGAGTCCGAACGCTACCGCGTGCGCCGGTTGCGCGATGACCTGACCAGCCTCAAGGACCGCATCTCCGAGGCCACCGTGGAGCTCATGCGCGACCGGATGGCGCTGATGAAACGGGCTGATTCCGGAGAATCGGGAGCAGAGCTTGGCGACGAGAACGTCGACGCCACGCAGGAAAACGACGGCGCACAGGTTGAAAGCTCAGCTGCTGAGAAAGGCAAAGACCGCCCGCGTACTGCCCCGGAGACTCTGGAATGGATCAAGGAGAACCTCAACTCGGTGGTCGAGGAAGCCATGCGCGGCGTCGGGGAAGGCCGCGACAAGGTCACGGAGGTTATGGCGCAACTGAAGTCCGATGTGGTGGAAGCCCAGGCTTCGATGACTGCGAGCAGCAAGGAGATCTTCGCCGGTTCCGTGGTGGAGCAGGGGCTGCTTTCTGCGGCGACGCAATCGCGCATTATCGTCTCCCGCTTGCCGCACCGTGTGAAGGCCCAGTACTCCGTTGTGCCACGGGTGATTGTGGCGGATCAGAGTGCGCTGAGCATGGAGAACGGGGAAATCTCGAAGCGGCTTCAGGAAGCGCTGGCGCAGTTGCACCCGCAGGTGGAGGAGCTGGTTGTGCTCTCGCCTCAAGGTGAGGTCCTCGACGCCGCTGCTTTTGGTGAGCTTCCCCAAACGTGTTGGCGCATTGCCTGCTCAGACGCGGCTGAAGGGGTGCAGTTTAACGATGCCCCCGGGGGTGTGGTGGTCACGGCGTCCTCGCCCGCCGAGGGGCTGGCAGCTGTGGCGAAGAGGATCGGAGCCGAGCCTGCGGACCTTCTATTCTTTGCGAATGAGCCTGGTGATGAAACGTTTGCGGAGGGCGGGGAAGGCGTCGCTGTGCACATGGTGGCGCTGGAAACAGCTCCCATTGAGGTGATTAAGGCTGCCCAAGCGGTGACCTATTCCGTGGAACGTTTCGGCATGGCAGAAGTTTTGGAGGCGATGGCGCGCCTGCAGCAGGAGAAAAAATAAGGTTGGAAACCCTGGACTTGCAACTAGTCCTTAACGTCCGTTAGCACCCCCGGAAGGGGGTGCTATTTTATTTTGTCAACCTATGAAAGGGCTGAGTAACTCCAGGTTACGGCGCGGAAACTTACGTGTGAGTAGCGTCTCCAGAGGGAAAATCGGGTGATCTATAGCATTGGCGGTGGGAGAAAACTTCTTCTTCATCCGCTATCCGAGCAATTAGTCGAGGAATCGGCACACTGGGTGCGTGGTGGATGAGCACAATATGCTGCGCATACCGTCAACGAGGGCAGGGCTTTCTGGCGCCGTGCAGCGAGAGAGGAGACTCGGTCAACAATGACCACGACGAGTATTAACAGCTTCAACCCTGAGTATTTTGAAAAGACATGGAACGACTACTCCACCGAGGATTATGACGTCGTCATCATCGGCGGCGGCTCAGTAGGCGCTGGTGCTGCGGTGGATGCGGCCACCCGCGGTTTAAAGACGGCCGTGCTGGAATCCCAAGACTTTGCGGCAGGAACGTCCTCGCGTTCCTCCAAGATGTTCCACGGTGGCCTGCGCTACCTGGCGATGTTTGACTTCCGCCTCGTTGCGGAGTCCCTCAAGGAGCGCGAGCTCAACATGTCGACCCTGGCCCCGCACCTGGTAAAGCCGCTGAAGTTCATCTTCCCCCTGACCCACCGCGGTTGGGAGCGCGTCATGATGTTCGGCGGCTTTACCCTCTATGACCTCATGGGTGGTGCCAAGAGCGTCCCGATGCAGAAGCACCTCACCCGCAAGGGCGTGCTCAAGGTCACCCCGGGTCTCAAGGAGGATGCCGTCGTCGGTGGCGTGCGCTACTACGACACGCTTGTCGACGACGCCCGCCACACCATGACCGTCCTGCGTACCGCCGCTGAATATGGCGCAAGCGTGCGCACCGGCACTGAGGTTATCGGTTTCGAGAAGGACAACCGCGGCCGCATCACCGCCGCAAAGGTCCGTGACCTCGAGACCGGCCGCGAGACCACCGTGAAGGGCAAGGTCTTCATCAACGCCACGGGTGTCTGGAACGACAAGATTCAGGACATGGCCGGCGCGGAGGGCAAGTTCACCGTTCACGCCTCCAAGGGTGTGCACATCGTGGTTCCGAAGGATGCCCTCGATGCGGATGCCGCGCTGTGCTTCGTCACCGAAAAGTCCGTGCTCTTCGTCATTCCGTGGGGCGAGTACTGGATCATCGGCACCACCGATACTGACTGGGAAAAGGGCTTGTCCCTGCCGGACCCGGCTCCGACGAAGGCAGATATCGACTACATTCTGGACCAGGTCAACCAGCGCGTGCGCAACAAGATCACCCGCGAGGACATCGTTGGTGTCTACTCCGGTCTGCGCCCGCTGCTGTCCGGTAAGTCCGACTCCACCACCAACCTCTCCCGCAACCACGCCGTTGCCCGAGTAGCCCCGGGCCTCGTCTCCGTTGCTGGTGGTAAGTACACGACTTACCGCGTCATCGGTAAGGACGCGGTGGACCTGGCCGCCAAGGAACTGGGCTTCAAGGTGGCAGAATCCGTCACCGAGCGCACTCCGATCTTGGGCGCGGACGGATACCACGCTTTGGCCAACCAGGTTCCGGCGCTTGCTCGCCGCTACAACCTCGACGAGAAGCGCATCGAGCACCTGCTTGGCCGCTACGGTTCGCTCATCAGCGAAGTACTGGCTCCGGCCGCCGATGACGCCTCCCTCCTTGAGCCGATTCCGGGCGCTGAGAGCTACATCTGGGCTGAGGCCCGCTACGCCGTCACCCACGAGGGTGCACTGCACATCGACGACATCGTGTCTCGTCGCCTGCGCGTAGCCATCGAATTCGCCGACCGAGGCGTTGCCGCTGCTCAGCCTATTGCTGAGTTCGTCGCGCCACTGCTGGGCTGGGACCAGAGCGACATTGAGCGCGAGGTTAGCCACTTCAAGCAGCACACCGAGGCGGAGCTTGCCGCCGAGGCTGCCCTCACCGACCGTGAGGCAAATGACATTCTCGAGCGCGCTGGCAGCGCACGAGCCACTAAGGAAGAAGCCTAAGCGTCACGGGGCCCAGCGAGGACGTTTGCTGTCTCTCGCTGGGCCTTTGGTCTAGGCAAAAGAGAAAGGACAAGTTATGACCGGAACTGATGCATTCCTGTGGGAGTTCCTTGGCACGGCAGTGCTGCTCCTGTTGGGTAACGGCGTCTGCGCGACTGTAAACCTCCGCACCTCCGCGGCGCGCGGTGCAGACTGGATCGTTATCGCAATGGGTTGGGGCCTCGGCGTCTACTTGGGCGCTAGCATCGCGGACCCCTCTGGCGGTCACCTGAACCCGGCGGTGACCATCATGCTCGCTGTCAATGGCTCTCTCGAGTGGAGCCTTGTGCCTTATTACCTCCTGGGTCAGATCTTGGGCGCCATGCTCGGTGCTTTCCTGGCGTGGGCAACGTTCAAGCAGCTTTTCGACGCCAACAATGTCGACGAAGCCGGTAACGTCACCGGAGCCAACAAGAACACCGGCGGTATTTTCTTCACGAACCCGGCGCACCCGAAAAACGGCTGGAACGCAGTGACGGAGTTCATCGCAACCACTGTGCTGCTCATGTTCATCGCCTTTGGTCCTACCGGTGGCGAGCTTGGCCCGCTGAGCTACTTCGGCGTTGCCTTCGTCATCGTGTCTATCGGTCTGTCCCTCGGCACTCCCACCGGATATGCCATCAACCCGGTCCGTGACCTCGGCCCCCGCATCATGTACGCCTTTGTCCTCCCTATCAAGGACAAGGGCACTGGAAACTGGAGCTATGCCTGGGTTCCGGTCGTCGCGCCGATGCTGTCGGCCGTCGCCGTTGGCCTGCTATCCATAGCCCTTTAAAACACCCCCGACAAGGAGAAACTTATGTCCACCAAGAGCTACGTTGCAGCGATTGACCAGGGTACGACCTCCACGCGTTGCATCATTTTCAACCACGACGGAGAGCAGGTGTCCGTCGGCCAGCTCGAGCACGAGCAGATTTTCCCAGAGAAGGGCTGGGTGGAGCATGACCCAGAGGAAATCTGGAGCAATACCCGCCGCGCGGTGGGTGAGGCCTTGGCCAACGGCGACATCAACGTTGAAGACATCGCCGCTCTGGGTATCACCAACCAGCGTGAGACCACCGTTGTGTGGGACAAGAACACCGGCAAGCCGGTCTACAACGCCATCGTGTGGCAGGACACCCGAACCACCGACATTTGTAAGGAACTCGCCGGCGACGACGGCGCGGACAAGTGGCGTCGTCGCACCGGCCTCATTATCAACTCCTACCCGGCCGGCCCGAAGGTGAAGTGGATCCTCGATAACGTCGAGGGCGCCCGTGAGCGCGCTGAGGCCGGCGAGCTTCTCTTCGGCACCATCGATACCTGGCTGCTGTGGAACCTCACCGGCGGTGCCGACGGCGACAACGGTCAAGAGGCCCTCCACGCCACCGACGTCACCAATGCCTCCCGTACGCTCCTCATGGACATCGAAAAGCTCGAGTGGGATGAGGAACTGTGCAAGGAGATGGGGATCCCGACCTCCATGCTCCCGGAGATCCGCCCGTCCCTGGGTGACTTCCGTACTGTCCGCGAGCGCGGCTCGCTGTCCGGTGTACCGATTCGCGCCATCTTGGGTGACCAGCAGGCCGCCATGTTCGGCCAGGGTTGCTTCCGCCCGGGTTCCGCGAAGAACACTTACGGCACCGGTCTGTTCCTCCTGCTCAACACCGGTACCACCCCGAAGTTCTCTGAGAACGGCCTGCTCACCACCGTGTGCTTCCAGCGCGAGGGCGAGCGTCCTGTCTACGCGCTCGAGGGTTCCGTCTCCATGGGTGGTTCCTTGGTGCAGTGGCTGCGTGACAACCTGCAGATCATCCCGAACTCCGCCTCCATCGAGAACATGGCGCGTGAGGTTAAGGACAACGGCGGCGTCTACATTGTTCCTGCCTTCTCCGGACTCTTCGCTCCGTACTGGCGCCCGGACGCTCGTGGTGTCATCGTGGGCTTGACCCGCTACGCCAACCGCAAGCACCTGGCCCGCGCGGTCCTGGAGTCCACCGCGTACCAGACCCGTGACGTCGCTGACGCCATGGTTGCTGATTCCGGTGTGGAGATCACCGAGCTGCGAGTCGACGGCGGCATGACCATGAACGAGCTACTCATGCAGTTCCAGGCAGACATGCTCGGCGTGGAGGTTCACCGCCCGAAGAACGTGGAGACTACCGCCACCGGTGCGGCCTTTGCCGCCGGCTTGGACTCCGGCTTCTGGGATGACCTCAGCGTGCTGGGCTCCCAGCAGGGAGACTTCAAGGTCTGGAAGCCACAGCGCGAGAAGGAAGAAGTCGAGGCTCTCTACCGCGACTGGAAGCGCGCCATCAAGCGTTCCCTGAACTGGGAAGACGTTGATGATGATGACGTTATCGCCTAAGAGCTAACCAGGCGTCTTTGCACGAAGAGGTGGCCGTCACGAGCATTCTCGTGGCGGCCGCTTTCGTCGTTTTAGGTGTGACGGATTGCGGCTGGGTGCAACGCGGTGGCGGGGCTTTAGCGCTGTGGCGGACGGTGTGGTGGTTACTCGCGTTGCGGGCACGCCATTGAGCGTGTCGCCCTGACGTAGACTCGGGGCTATGGCCAGTGACGTATTTTCGGACCGCGCTCCGCGCCTCATCATTAGTGATATCGACGGCACCTTATTGGACCGGAACCACCGAGTTCCCCGTCGAAACCGCGAAGCAGTGGCCCGCGCGGTAGCTGCGGGCAGCGCGTTCGCCTTGGCAACTGGCCGGCCCTTCCGCTGGATCATGCCCGTGCTGGAGCAGCTGACCGTGCGCCCAGTGTGCGTGACATCAAATGGCGCGGTGATTTATGACTCGGCGGAAGACCGCGTGCTTTCCGCCCACGAGCTCTCGCCGCAGGCCCTCGCGGAAATCGTGGAGGTGGCGACCAAGGTACTCGAGCCCCACGGCGGCGTTGGCTTCGGTGCGGAACGCACGGGAGGCTCGGTTATGGACCCGGTTGAGGAACTCTTCGTCGTTGAGTCGCACTATTCGGAGAACGCGCTCTTCGAAGGCTTTGGGCTGGTTAGCGTGGGGGAGTTGGTGTCCCGGCCGGCGGTGAAGCTGTTGATTCGCAACACCGCATTCTCCGCGCCGGAGCTCTACAGCCTCATCGCTCCCCACATCGATTCCGAGCTTGCCCACGTCACCTACTCGATGTCCGAGGGAATCCTCGAGGTGGCGGCCCCCAACGTGACGAAGCGCCGTGGAATTAAATGGCTGGCTGAGCACCACGGTATCGCCCGCGAGGAGATCATTGCCTTTGGCGATATGCCTAACGATATCGAGATGCTTGAGTGGGCTGGGTGCGGTGTTGCCATGGAAAACGCTCACCCGGATGTCGCGGCGGCCGCAGATACGGTGACGCTAGCGCACCACCAAGCAGGCGTGGCAAAGGTCCTCGAGCGCTGGTTCTAGCACTGCTGTACCCCGCTTTGCTGTGGCCGTGAAACCCCGCGCTACCTGCCCTATTTGTGGCGGAACCTGAGGGTTTTCTGCCTCCGGTTGCGGGGTGGGTGGTGGTGTTTTAATCTTTGTCGCATGGGGGATTTGGAGACTTATTTCTCCTATCGCAGGTCGGGGTTGGAGCTTGTGGGGCTTGCGGTAGGCAGTGTGGATGATTTACGCGCGCGTGGTGCATCAAGGGCTGATGCTGCGGAGTTGGCTGGGTTGTATGGGGTGTATTTTGGGCCGACGCGTTTTACGGGCAAACAGCGCCAAGCTCGTGTGGCTGCTGCTTCTCACAGGCATGATGTGGCGACGTTGAGTTTGATTGAGTCCTATACCGCTAAGGTGAAAAAAGAGTTGGATGCGTGGAATCTGCGTGTCCGCTTGGCGGAGACTCCAGCAGACCGTATCCCGAAGGTGGCGAGGGAGAGGTTGAAGCAGTTGCGGCCGCGGCGGGTGCCTGAACCTGGGGTGAGGTTGACGTATCGGGCGTCGGGTCCGCATTCGTTGACGATTACTGATTCAGCGTTGCGCATTAGTGAGATGCGCGGGACATTGGAGTCGATTAATCCGGCTGATTTGTTGGATGCGGCAGGTCAGGTGTTCTTTAATAAGGCGCATGGTGGTTCTAAGCCTGCGGTGGCTACCAATGTGGTGGTGACCTTGGATGAATTGGAACGGATTGTGCGGGGTGAGGGCGATGATATTGAGCTAGTACTCACCAATGGTGGGCGGATGACTGGCCGGGAGTTTGTCACTTATAAGTTTGCTGAGGTTGGGTATGTGACGTTGGTGCATCCAACGATTGGGCCGGTGTGGTTGCACAGGGTGCGGCGTTTGGCTGGGTTTGAGCAGCGGATCATGGCCAGTGCGGAGCATCCGACGTGTGCGCGTGAGGGGTGTAATAAGCCGGCTGATTATTGTCAGGTGCATCATTTAGTGCCGTGGAAGGCGGGTGGGGCGACGGATCCACCAAATTTGACGATGTTGTGTGCTTATCACAACGGCATCAATGATGATGATCCGGATAAGCCGACGGGTGCTGGTTATGTTTTCAGGCTGCGGGGCGGGGTGGATTATGTACCACCGTGGGCGGAGCCGATTACTTCCCAGCCGGCGTATCAGGCAGCGCAAGCGGCGTTGAAGCAGCAGGTCACTGGGGGCGTCTTGGGCGGAGCGCCACCGGATATTTAAACCCTCAACAATGCCGAAGCGGAAGCCACCGGGTGGCTCCCGCCACATCGGCGATCCCACACGCTCACGCTAGGCGACGGCCCACCTCGTCGAAGCGTGACTGAAAGCAATGAGTGACACAACGGCGGCACCCCTAGCTAAACGCGGCTAGGGATGTTTGGGGATTAGTCCGTGAAGACCTGAATCTGCTCAGTCTCCGGGTTGTAGACAATGGATCCGCCCTGGAACTGAACGCGGACTTCCTTGCCGAGGCCGGTGGGGACTTCGTCGGACGTCGGCAAGCCGAGCGTTGCCGAGTTGTTGCCGGAGGCCCATTCCTTGGCGATGCGTCCCACCAGCGCGTGCGTACCGGTGTCTTCGGAACTGAGCACGATGCCGTTTTGGAAGAGCTGGTAGATGATGCCTGCCGACTCATCCGGACCGCCAACTGCCAGGCCAAGTGCTGGGCCGAAGGCATTGAGAACTGCCGTCCACGTTTGCTTCAGGCCTTCGTTCTTGCTCAGGGATAGCACCTTGGTCACGATGCCAGGAATTTGCTCCACCGGCAGCCCATTGACGGTTTGGTCCGTGTCAATCTGCTGGTCCGAGCGGGCATACATGATGGCGAAGAGGGTGCCAGCCAGGCCGACTAGCGCGGTGATGGTGCTCATCGGGATTTCAGTATCGCCCAGCGAGGACGTTGCCTCCTGTGCCGGGGCAACCGGTGCGGGAGCAGACGGCGCGTTTCCGTTCGGCGTGGAGCCAGAGGAGTCTGGCGTAGAGGTATTTCCGCTGCCCCAGTCTGTCGACGTCGAACCAGACGCGCCCGACTTAATGGCGAGGTACTTCTTGTGCGCCGCCTGGCGGATCTTCGGCCACTGGGCGATGGTGTAGCGCCCCGGGCAGGCAGTGAAGTGAACGTCGCTGTGACCGAAAAGGCCATAAACCGGGGCAGAGGCGCCTGCTGGGTAGCGCGAGCCATTGAAGCCCTCCGAGCGAAGGGAGACGCGGGAGGTCGGATCGGCACCGGAAATGGCGCCCTTCCAGCCGGCAAGGTCGGTGACAGATTCCAAGAGGGCTTCCGTCGGCTGCGCAGTCTCGTAGTTGCCGATCATGGAGATACCCCACGTGTTCTTGTTAAAACCGCCGATGTGCGCACCCTGCACAGCTTTAGCGAGACCGCCGTAGCGGCCCTCGTAGATAGTGCCGTACTTATCCACCAGCGCGTTGTATCCGATATCGCACCAACCTAAATTCTGGGCGTGGTACTGGTAAGCAGCGCGCACCTGCGCGGCTGCTTGCGCGCGGGTGTAGTTATTGGAACCCGCGGTGTGGTGCAGCGCGATGGCCTTCACACCGTCGTCGTAGTCGGCGCCCTTGCAGCGGATGTTCTCATTCGCGCCCCAGCCGGCGCGCGAAACCACGCGCGGCATGCCATCGGTCTCAGCGGTTGGCTCGATGACCTCACCCTCCTGGGCGTTGCCGTCCATGAAGACCGCCTCGAGGCCTTCCACGTCGCTATTGGCGGGAAGTTCTTCGGCCTCAGCGACGGGGGCGATGTCGCCGACGTTGAAGGAGGCGTCGTCAAGCGCGGCGTCCTCAACGGGGGTTTCGGTGAACTCTTCGTCCAGATTCGACCCGGTTACCAGATCCACATTGTTGATGGAGACCTGCACGTCGTTGGTATCGCCCACGAAGATGAGCTCGGTGCCGTTCGTGGCGTTCGGATCATCGTTGTTGTAGGACATTGAGTCCATGTCGTACCACTCGGACCAGGACCCGTCTGGCTGCTTGGCGCGGACGAAGGCAGCGACATCGCGCGCGCCCTTCCAAGTCACGGCAAAAGAGGAGAAGGTCTCATCGCGGTGGAATTGCTTGACCGCGCGCGGGCCTTCGCCCTCGCCCTGGGCGGCGATGGCCGGGTCATCCACCACGACCGTTTCGCCAGAACCAAAGGACTCGGAGGCCGAGCTCACTTCGATGGGCCCGCTGCCTGCTTCCTGGGTGTGGATAAGGGTTTGGCCGCCCACGGCTGCGGCAGCAACCACAGCGATCGAGGTGACCGTGGCGATAATCGGCGTGGACCACGTCGATTTCGCGGGAACAAGACGACGTTTGAGGTGCACTGTTACTCCTAGGATGGTGTGCGCCACAAGGTTAAGAGAAGCGCAAAAAGTTAACTAACGGGACAGATGTTACGTCAGGTGTTGGAGTGAAAGGGGGTGTGACACGCGAGTTTTCTCGCTTGGGTGTCACCCGCCGTTCTATGCGCGTTACTGCTTTAAGCTGATGCCCATGACTGCATATGACCTCATCGTTGTTGGATCTGGATTCTTCGGCCTGACCGTGGCCGAGCGCGCAGCCTCCCAGCTGGGCAAAAAAGTGCTCATCGTGGAGCGCCGCGAGCACTTGGGCGGCAACGCCTATTCGGAGGCCGAGCCGGAGACCGGCATCGAGGTCCACAAATACGGCGCGCATCTCTTCCACACCTCGAATAAGCGCGTGTGGGAGTACTGCAACCAGTTCACCGACTTCACTGACTACCAGCACCGCGTCTTTGCCATGCATGACGGCACGGCCTACCAGTTCCCGATGGGCCTGGGCCTGATTAACCAGTTCTTCGGCCGCTACTACTCCCCGGATGAGGCGCGCCAGCTCATCAAGGAGCAGGCTGGTGAGTTCGCCGTGGATGAGGCGCAGAACCTGGAGGAGAAGGCTATCGCGCTCATTGGCCGCCCGCTCTACGAGGCCTTCATCCGCGACTACACCGCCAAGCAGTGGCAGACCGATCCGAAGGAGCTGCCGGCCGGCAACATCACGCGCCTGCCGGTGCGCTATACCTTCAACAACCGCTACTTCAACGACACCTACGAAGGCCTGCCTGTCGATGGTTATGCGGCCTGGCTGGAGAAGATGGCGGAGCACGAGCTTATCGACGTCCGCCTTAACACCGACTGGTTCGACGTGCGCGAGGAGCTGCGAGAGGCGTCGCCAAACGCGCCGGTGGTCTACACGGGCCCGCTGGACCGCTACTTCGACTTCGCTGAGGGTGAGTTGGGCTGGCGCACGCTCGATTTCGACATGGAGGTGCTGGAGACCGGTGACTTCCAGGGCACCCCGGTGATGAATTACAACGATGCGGACGTGGACTACACCCGCATCCACGAGTTCCGCCACTTCCACCCGGAGCGCGCCGATAAGTACCCCAAGGACAAAACCGTCATTATGAAGGAGTACTCGCGCTTCGCGGAGAAGGGTGATGAGCCGTACTACCCGATCAACACCCCGGAGGACCGCTCCAAGCTGGAGGCTTACCGCAAGCTCGCTGCCGCTGAGGCCCGCGAGAACCAGGTCCTCTTCGGCGGCCGCCTGGGCACCTACCAGTATCTGGACATGCACATGGCTATTGCCTCCGCGCTGAGCATGTTCGATAACAAGCTGGCTCCCTATTTCCGTGATGGCCAAGCCATCACGCAGGAGCGCGGTCACTAGGCCACGGCGCTGGCCCGGCCGCTCCCGGTAGCGCAGCGTGGCGCGCTATGCTGAAACACCTCGATGGAAGGAGGTGACGGCATGGCGCAGCGCAAGAAGAAGCGCGCAGACCGCAGCATGTGGAAGATGTCCCCGGAGCGGCTCGAGGAACACCTCAAGCTGCGCAGTCGCGCAACGCGCATTCCCGATAAGAAGAAGGAACAATCCAAGAAGGCCTGCCGGAACACCCGGCGGGCCTTTGGCCGTTTATGGGGAGGTTGTGCCAGCGTGCGGAACTAGACCAAAGAAAATAAAAACTTGTGGTCTGGCCAACAATCACTTAAGGTTAACAGTAGGTTAACAATAGGCGAACAGAAAGTGAGTTTAGAGATGACTTCCCCGAACGCCCGCCGTTTCGATACGTTGCGCCAGGATTTACACGCAGATTATGGCCACGAGTACACTGCCCAGGAGATTGACTCCTTCCTCGATGCCACTATTGAGCGTCACGAGGCTGGCGCGACTTTAGAAGAGTTCATTCCCGTGATGGTGGAGCGCGAGGTGCGCGAGCACTTCGGCACCCACCGCATCCACGTGCGTTTCTCGGCAGGTGCCGACCATGCGCTGGCGCAGGCAGCCGTGGCTTTGACGAAGAAGTATGCCGGTAACGCGCTGCTGGTGGACGCCGCCGTAGCCCACCCGGAAAACGACCCTGACTCCCACATGGCCCACGTGCTCCAGGAGCGCGGCATGGCGGAGCACCCGGACCGCTACGTCGAGGACCTGCGTCTGGTGACTATCCCTGACTTCATTGTCTACCTCGGCCGCGAGGTGCCGCGCGATGAAGCCGGCAAGGACGTCAAGATCTGGGACATCGCCACGGCGGAAACCGTGGAGGAGACCCGTGAACTGGCCGATGACCTCGGCGCCCGCGTGCTCTACATGCTCAACCGCCTGGGTATCGAGCCCATCTCGGAGGATGCCGCTGTCACGGCCTAAATCAGCTGGATAAAGACTTCCTCAACGCGGTCGACACTGCGCAGGGAATCTGGAAGGTTAAGACCGGCATGGGCGATGACGTAGGCGTTGCGTACATCGGTCTTGGAGTTGCCGACGTGGATGCGAGAGAGCTGTCGCATCGCAAGCCCTGGTAGATAGCGAACATCTGCCCCCATGTCTTGGGTGACTGCGACGGTCAACCGGCCGATGTTGTTGGGAATAACAAGGACCGAGGCGTTGTCGGCGAGGAATTGGCCGAAGAGCTTGCGTAGCGAGCCTTCATGCTGATTGATGCGTTTGGACAGGACTTGCCTGCCATGAGGATCAAGGACGCAGGCGTGGTGGAAGTATTTGCCGACGTCCACCCCAATGACGAAGTCATAGGCCATGGGTGTATGCCTCCTAGCGATGAATTAGAAGTTGGACTATTTACGCTTCATCGCTGGGGTTGTCGGACATACTTGCGCTGGCATCCACATTACTGTGAGACCTCATACCGCTCGGGCTGGGTCAGGTTCCTATTAGCAGTTTGAGTATGTCACTGCCTTCGGCGGCATCACCCCCGGATCATTTTCAGACAGGGACAGGAATAAGCCATACCGAAGCCAGCGACTAGTTCCACTGTCCTTTCGGACGGAGGGAACGGACATAAACATAACCCGCCCAATCGGGTGGCCAGGCTATGAATCTTCGGTGCCCTGAGGTGGAACTGCTAACAACGTAATGGGCGGGGGCAAAGTCAATAATTCGAGTCTGGCATAAGTTGATAAGGATTGCCTAACCTAATACTGTTTCAAGTTATGTTCCCGATCGGGAATCGGCAACGGAAGCGAGGCGGCGACGATGAACAGAAAACGTGGATCGACCAGAGAACCCCTCTCCGGAGGGGGAGTCGGGGACGCGGGCCCGGACGGGACGGGCGACGGCGACGCGGTGTCGTCGCAGACGGACGACGGGCGGTTGGTACGCGTCGCACCGGTCGCAGCGGGTGGCCGACCATCCACCCGCGATATGCTCGTCGCCGCCGCGATCGGCGTCGCGGGGTCTCTCGTCGTCGTGCCCCTGACCTACCTGCAGGTGTTCGCCGGCATCGCCCACGTTTATCTCGTCGCGGCGACGCTCGGGTTGTGGTTCCTGCAGTGCGTCGTTCCCCTCATCGTCGTCCGCAAGCCTGGCGCGAGCCTCATTGCGTGCCTTGCCATGGGCGTCGTGTCCGCGGCGACCACCCCGTTCGGCGTCGCCGCGATCGGGGCGCTGATCATGGAAGGATTGCTCATCGAGCTTCCATTCATGGTCACCCTGTACCGGCGGTGGACGCGTACCCAGTTCGTGGCGTCGGCGATGTTGTTCTCCGCGCTGATGGGAACGATGGCCCCGCGCGCAGTTGGCGTCGACTCGCCGACCACGCCCATGACCCTGATCAGCTTCGCCGTAGCCTTGGCATCGAGCTTGGTGTTTTTGGTCCTGGGCTTTGCCGTCGCAAAGGGGCTTCGCAGCCGCGGGGTCACCCGGTGACCGGCGGAGCACCCGCGTGCGCCGGTGCGACACGCGGGACGGCCCCGGCCCGGTTACGGGTTAGGGGCGCGGGCGTGCGGCACGCCGATGGGCGATGGGCACCCGACATGGTGGATCTCTCCTTCGATTTCGGCACGATCAACGCCATCACGGGACCCGTGGGATGCGGAAAGACAAGCCTGGCCCACCTCATCGCTGGACTGATTCCCTCGCACATCCCCATCGACCATGCCGGATTCGTGCACATCGTCGATGCCGACGGCACCGAACGCCCCGTGGACGGGGACCGGGTCACCTTCGTCGGGCAAGACCCGGCGACGCAGGTGCTCACGCTCCGAGTCGTCGATGACGTGGCCATGGCCCTCGAGTTTTCCCTCGTGGAAGCCGGCATCGTCGCCAAGCGATCAGCCGCGGCCCTATCAGAGCTCGGGCTGTCAGAGCTCGCGGAGAAGGATCCGTGGGCTTTGTCGGGCGGGCAACGCCAGCGGATGGCCATCGCCGGTGCGGTGGCCAGGGCGCCGGAGGTCATGATCTTCGACGAGCCCGCGGCCCACGTCGACGAGGACGGTCGCCGGTCGCTGTTCGCCGCCATCCGTGATTTGCGGGCCCCGGGGCGCGTCATCCTGCTCATCGAGCACGACCTCCGCCCGTTCGACGGGTGGGTCGACACGGTGACAATCCTCGATGCGGACGGGAGCGTCGCCGCGCACGGAGCGCCGGAGGGCATCGCGGTGAAGGGCATTGCGACGTCGGCCGCGACCGCCGGAGCGCCGGACACCAGTACGCCGGGCACGGGGGCACCGGACCGTCTCAGTCCGGACCGGCGGCGAAGGCCCCGGGGAGCCGGGGATGGCGCCGATCCGGAATCGGAGGCGGACGCCGTTCCACTGCTGGCCTTGACCGGAGCCCATGTGGCCCGGGGCAGGGAGCGGATCCTGAACGGGGCCGATCTGACACTGGAACGGGGCGAGATTCATGCCCTAGTCGGTGCCAACGGAGCCGGTAAGTCCACCTTGCTGGCGGTGCTGTCGGGCCAGATGAAGGCGGGAGCGGACCTCCGGATTGACGGCGCGTCCGCCCGGCGCGTCCCCGACGCCTTCGCGTCGTTGGCGTTCCAGAACCCCGAGCACCAGTTCACCCGCGCGACCGTCGCCGCGGAAATCGACTCCGCGCTGGCCGGCACGGACCCGCACGGACCACTCGGCGCCGATGAGCTGCGGAAACTGCGGGAAGCCTTGTGCCCCCGGGCACTTGACCCCGTCTCGCCGTTCGTCTTGTCGGGCGGACAGAAAAGACGGTTGGGCATCTTCCTGGCGGTGGCGGCCAATCGCCGTTTGCTGCTTCTCGACGAGCCGTTGGCGCATCTGGATTCGCCGAGCTCGCGCATCGTACTGGATGCCCTAGCGGAATACGCAGGGGCCGGCGGAACCGTTGTGTTCACGTGCCACGACCGCCGTGCTGCGCGAACGTGGGCGGATCGGGCGAGCATCGTCGCCGAAGGGAAGGTCGCCTGGTCCGGTCCCGCAGCCGACGTGCCGGCTTCCCCGGAGTCGTCCCGGCGGGATCGCGCACTGCCCGCGGCCGGCGCACGGACGTCCTTGGACGAAAGCCCCTGGACCAGTGGATCCGCCGCTCGAAGGCGCGCGGGGTTGAACGCCATCACGATTGTCGCGGCGGTGATGCTCGTCCTCGTCGCCGGGCTGCTCTCCGGCGGAGACGCCGTTCTCGCTCTGACGGGGGTCGCGTTCCTCGCACTCGCTGCGATCGCGGAACGCGACGTTCGGGCGACGGCGGGGAAGGTCCTCCTCGTCCTGTTGATCGGGGTGTTCTTCGGCCTGCTCGGGTGGCGCTCCGAGTTCTACGGCAGTGGGGATCCGGCGGAGGCTGTCCGCCACGGCATCCATCACGGACTGCTACTGACGGCCGTGTTTGCGGGGACGGTCCTGGTCTCCGCGTGTATGCGCGTCGAGGAGCTTTTCGACGCCATGGTGCAACGCCTCCGGGTGCCCTACACATGGTGCACCATAGCGATTTCCGGGGTGAGCATCGCGGCGTTCCTGCGCAGCGAAATCCCCCAGCTGACATGGGCGATTAGATTGCGCTCGATGCGACCGGGGCAGTCTTTCCGCTCCGGTTTCATTCGCGCGACGACGCCCGCGCGCATCGCCTTTCCCCTGTTCGTCAGCGCCGTGCGCTGCGCCGAAAAGCTGTCCCTGACCCTGGTGATGCGCAACTTCGGCCGCCATCCGCGACGTACCTTCCGCACCGATCACCCCTGGCGAGTGCGTGACGGTTTCGCGGCCGCAGCGTCCGCCGCGGCCTTCGTTGCCGCCCTGGTGTCCGCAGTGACTTGACGGGCACCCGGAACCGGCGGGCCCCGAGCCCGCGAGCGTTTCCGAGCCTGTACGGAGACGCGCCCCACCCAGTTGCTTCAACCTTTCAGACACATCCTCCGGGTCGCGCCATGCGGGCCCGGTCCGCCCGGCACCGGCATGGCGCCGGCAACCGAAAGAGGTACCAGTGAACACGATCCGGACCATCAGCGACGTGCTTCGGGACAAGGCCGATGAGACGAAGAAGGGGATCACCTTCGTCGAGAATCGGCGGGACGTCCTCGTCCCGTACGGCCGGGTCCATGCGGAGGCGGTGGCGGCTGCGACTCGGTTGGCCGAAGCCGGCATCGGCCCGTTCGAGGTGCATGCAGACTCACTCGCCCGTGCTTGCATCGACTCAGGCACCGGGTACACCGACGTCAACGATTCGATCGACGCCCGCCGCGCAATCATGGCCCTCGACGGGGATGCTCGGCGGGAGGGGGTTCCCGTGCTCACCGGGTTCGGCCTGTGCCCGGGCTTGTCGACGGCCCTGTTGATGCTCGGGGCCTGCGCTGCGGGGGCCGAAGAGGTCCGCGATGTGCGGGTCGATCTGCGAATTGGCGCCGACCAGGAATCCGGGGCCGTGTCGGTCGAGTCGATGCTCCGGACCATTCGCGGCGGATACCGCGCGATGCTCGGCGGCGCCATCGTCGAAGTGCGGCGCAACCTGGTGTCGTCGCAAAGCGGAATCGGCTACGAATGCCCGGACATCGACGTCGTACGCGGGGTGTGCCCCTCGATCCTCGGATTTTCCTACCACGTCGCCTTCGATGTTCTCCCCGATGAGTCGGTGGAGAAGATCCGCACGTCGAGACTGTACGCGATGCCCGTCGTCTCCGGTCTGCTCGCCCGTCTCGGGGCGGCCGTGACGTCGCGGAAGGCGCGGGCGAACGGCACTCCGCAACCCGCCGAGCTGGTCATCGCACTGTCCTCCGCCGGCGCGGGCGATGCGGGGTCGGCGGCCGAGACAACCGTCGTCCGGGCAACTGGCCCGGGTTCCTACAAAATGACCGCGGCCATTGCCGCCGCCACCGTTGCGTCGGTCGCGGGGAAGCCGGTCGCGCCGGGGTGCCGGGATCTCGTCAGCCACCCCCGGCTCCTCGAACCGGTCCTCGCCTTCGCCCGCGATGCAGGCATCCATATCGAAACGCCGCATGACAACCCGACCACGGGGCCACTGCCGGCAGCGGCCCACTGCGACACCAAAGAAAAGGAGAAACGATGACGGATCAAGCTGAACGGGGTGCGGCGATCGTCGTCCGCGACCTCACGAAGAGCTACCCGATTGCGGGCACAGCCGGCACCGCGCCCGAAGGCGGGGCAGGTGCTCCGCCGGACGGCGGGCGCAAGGGAAAGCGCGGCGCCCGGATGCGCAAGCATGTGCTCGACGGCGTGAGTTTCACCGTGCCCGCCGGGTCGATCGTGTCGTTCCTCGGCCACAACGGCGCAGGCAAGACCACCCTCATCCGAATCCTGTCGACGCTCATCACCGCAGACTCCGGCGAGGTGAGCATCTTCTCGCGCGATGTGAAAGAGGACCCGGCGGGCGTGCGCGCCGACATTGCCACCACCGGCCAATTCGCGGCGATCGACGAGAACCTCACCGGCCGGGAGAACCTGGAGTTCTTCGGGCGTCTGCGCGGACTCGACCGCGCCGACGCGGCCGCCCGCGCGACGGAACTGCTCGCGCAATTCTCGCTCGCAGACAGTGCCTCGACGCTGGCGTCGGCCTATTCAGGTGGCATGCGGCGCCGCCTCGACATCGCCGCGTCGCTGTGCGTCGTGCCCAGGCTGCTGTTCCTCGACGAACCCACGACGGGGCTGGACCCGGTCAGCCGCGAAGAGCTGTGGGGCTTCATCCGGCAACTGCGGGACGACGGAATGACCCTGGTGCTGACCACCCAGTACCTGGAAGAGGCGGAGGCACTAGCCGACCACGTCCATCTGCTCAAGGACCGCCGCATCGTCGCCAGCGGAACGCCGGAGGAATTGCGCCGCGACTTCGGGTCGCACGTGCTCCGCGTGTCCTTTGCCACCACCGCCGAGGCGGAGGCGTTCGCCCGCTGCCTCGGAGGAACGTGCCTGGACGGCGCCCGCGTCGCGGGGAAGTCGGTGTCCCTCGACGTCGACCCCGGACCGCAGGTCCTCGAGGCGGTGGCGCAGGCGATGGAGGCCTCGGACGCGTTGCCGGATTCGCTGAGCGTGTCGCCGCCCACCCTCAACGAGGTATTCATATCGATGAACGCAGGGGGTGCGGCGCGATGAGTGCGACGTCGGTCGCGGCGTTCCTCCGTCGGGATCTGCTGCTGTTGCGACGCAACACCGCGTCGCTGATCTCCATGTTCGTCGTTCCTCCCCTCTTCCTGCTGTGCCTGTACGCGGTGTTTGGGTACTCGGCAGGGCAATCCGGCTTCGGGTACCTGCGTTTCGTGCTCGGCGGCTGCCTGTTCCAGGCGGCGATGTTCACCGCCGCGGCGTCGGCGATGGCGGTGGGACAGGACGTCGAATCCGGGCTCGTTGACCGCGTGCGCGTGTTGCCCGGGGCCACAGGCGGCTATGTCGCCGGCAGGCTCGCCACCGATGTGCTGCGGATGTCCGCGTCGATCGCGGCGCTGCTGGTCGTCGCGTGGTCCTGCGGCCTCGACATGGCTCTCGGTGACGTCGCGTGGACAGTCCTGTGGTCACTGCTCGCCGCCGCGGTCCTGTCCCTGGTCACGGACGGGGTGATCCTGATGGTGCCCGCCCCGGTGTCGACAGCCTCATCGATCCAGGCGCTGGAAATGCTGCTGCTCATGTTCTCCACCGCGTTCATTCCGGCGACCGCTTTGGACGGCTCCCTGCGCGACATCGTGCGCCACATGCCTTTTTCGCCGGTGATCGAGGTGATCAGGGCGGCGTCCCCGGGCGCCTTCCCGGATCACGCCGGGGAAGAGGCCGCCCTGTGGCTCGGTGTCGCGGCGGTCGTCGGAATCGTCCTGTTCATCCGCCGGTTCACCTTGAGGAGCGAATCATGATCGACGCCATTTTCGTGCATCTGCGGCGCATCGTCCACACTTGGCTGCGGCGCCCTGACTTCTGGTTCATGACGTTCATTGCTCCGCTCGTGTACCTGTTCATCGTCAACCGCATGTTCGGTGGCCTGGTCAGGCAGCTCACCGGAGAGTTCGAACTCCCGAACGCGGTCATCCTGGTCGTGACGACGTGGGCGTTCATCTTGGCCATCACGGGATCGTCCACTGTGTTCGTTGAACGCAGCAATGGCCTCCACGAGCGGTTGATCACCATGCCGGCACCGTACGCGGCCGTGCCGACCGCACGGATCATCGCCGAGTTCATCCGGATCATGGCGATGACGGTCGTCGTCGCGGCGGTGGCCGCCTTGCTTTCCGACAGCCCCCCTGAGGTGTCCTGGTGGTGGAGGATCACGGTGACCGGCGCGATGGTTGCCGCGGCGGCCGCATGCACCGGCACGTACATCGCGTTCTCCATCACCAGCCCCCAGGGATCCGTGGCCCTCATCCCGTTAATCATCGTTGCGATGTTCGTCAACACGGTGCTCATGCCCGCCGACCACTTCCGTCCCCTCCTGCGCGGAATCGCCGGGCACACCCCCGTATCCGCGGCCGGCGAGGCCGTCAACGGCACCGGGGCTGCGGGTCTGGTGGTCTGCGCGGCCTGGTTCTTTGGTATCGCCGTGCTCGCGGCGTGGGGCATCGCCGTGAAAACGAGGCCGGGGGAGTCTGCATGACGGCCCGCGAATCCGAGCATCTAACCCGAAACCGCCGCGTGGACGCGGCCCACACACCCGGAGACAGAACCAAATGAAGTCGATCGCCCAGATCGTCCAGAACAACCGCAGGCTCCTCGCGGCCTACGAGGACAAGGTCCAGCCGAGGTTCCTAAGCCGCTATGCGCGCGAACCGATGGACGCCGCTGCCGTGTACCGGAAGCTCCGTGCGCTGGATCCCGGGCCGGATGCGCCGGCCCGGGTCCTCGACCTCGGTTGTGGAACCGGGTGGCTCGCCCGCACGCTCGCCGCTGAGTCTCGCTATCGCAGGGCGAACATCGTCGGCTACGACCTGTCGCCCAATGCGATCCGCATCGCCCGCGAACGCGCCGCCGCCGCCGACGGGCTCGGGGCCCGGACGGAATTCCACGTTGCCGACATCCTCACGCCGCTCGCGGGAGAGCCCGGCGGGGCCTGTGAAATCTGTGTGTGTGGCGCGCTCCACCAAATGAAGGATGCGGGAGCCGCGCTCGGCAGGGTCTCCGGGCTGCTCGCCGACGGCGGCATCGCTTACGTGCAGACGTTCGTCGAGGATCCCGACGTGAACGAGCGGGTCGACATGGCCGTCATGGAGAAGATGGGCCACCGGGTGTTCCGGGGCAGCGAGCTCGAGGACCTCGCCGAAGCCAACGGGCTGAAGCTGGACGGAGCCTCACGCGCCGGCATGGTGTATTTCTGCACTCTCGCGAAGAAAAGCGCGATCGGGGAGGCGAGGAAGTGAGCGCCGTGGACGGGACCGTCGGCCCGTGGTCGCTGCTCGCCCCGATCCGGACCCGGATGCGTGCGGTGGTCGCGTTGTCCGTCCTGTCGTCGGTGGCTACCGTCGCTTCGCTGGTCGGCATCATCGACATCGCGATGACGTACCCGGAGGCCCCGGTGCATCGGACGTGGTTGGCCGTGGTTGTCATCGTCGTCGCCGCGACGGTGCGAATGGCTGCGGACGGCGCAGCCGGCATGCTCTCGCACCGGGCGGATAATGACCTGCAGCTCCACCTCCGGCGCCGGCTGGTCGCCCACATCCGGAAGTTGCCGTTGGGCTGGCTGGACGCCCGGCGCTCGTCGGGAATCATCGAGTCGGTTGAGAAGGACGTCGCGGCTGTCCACCAGCTCATGGGCCACACCGTCGGTGAGACCGTGGTGGCGGTGCTGGTTCCCCTGCTTTCCCTCATCGCGCTCGTCGCGGTCGATTGGCGGATCGCGGCGGTGGCGGTCGTCCCGGTGCTGGTCACCTTCGCCCTGATGGGCGTGATGATTTCGCGCGGAGCCGGTCTTCAGCGCGACTACGAGCGAGCCTCCGAAGGAGTGACGGCCGCGGTCATCGAGTTGGTGCGCGGTATCCCGGTGATGAAGTCCTTCGGACGCGCCAACCAGGGCGCGGGTCGCTACGATGCCGCGGCGTTGTCGTTCGTCCGCGCGTGGTCCGCCTGGTCCCGGCAGTCGAACATCTATCTCGGGCTCATCGACGTGGTGACGTCCCCGATCACAGTCCTCGCAGTGGTGTGCGGCGCCGGCCTCGCTCTGAGGGACACCGCGGGCGGCAAACCGGAGGGTCTCGTCGCCGGGCTGGTTCTCGGCCTTGGACTCTCCGCGGCGATCGTGCGGGTGGCTATGAACTCCGAACCCATCATCGCAGGGATCGCCGCCCTGAAGTCCATCGCGGAGGTGCTGGGCACGCCGCCGATCGCCGAGCCCGCCGAGCCGGTGCCCGCGCGCGGGGGCGCGCTCGAGGTTCGGAACCTGGTCTTCTCCTACGGGGATGGGCCGCGGGTCCTCGACGGGATGTCCGCGACGTTCGAACCGGGGACCCTCACGGCGCTGGTGGGGTCCTCCGGTTCCGGAAAGTCCACCGTCGCCCGGCTGTTGGCACGTTTCCACGACCCTGTCGAAGGCTCGGTGCTGCTGGGCGGCGACGATCTTCGCGACATCGCCGTGCGCGACGTGCACCGTTCGGTGTCGGTGGTGTTCCAGGATCCGCAGTTGCTCACGCTGCCCTTGCGGGAGAACATCCGGCTGGCCAGGAGAGACGCCACCGACGGCGAAATCATGGCGGCCGCGAAGCTCGCGAACCTCGATACGGTCATCGCGGCGCTGCCGAAGGGCCTGGATTCGGTGGTCAACGTCGACGTGACCTTTTCCGGTGGTGAGGCGCAGCGCGTGGCCATCGCGAGGTCGATTGTCACGGACGCGCCGGTGCTCATCTTCGACGAGGCAACCGCTTACGCGGATCCGGCTTCCGAGGCCCTCATTCAGTCCGCAATCGAGCGTTTGGCTCGTTCGCGGACGGTGATCGTGATTGCGCACAGATTGAGCACGATCCGCAACGCCGACCGCATCCTCGTTCTCGATGGGGGAGCGGTCGCGGAGGCGGGCACCCACGACGAGTTGCTTGCGCGCGGTGGCCGCTACCGGGATCTGTGGCGCGCGTTCGCGCTCGACGACGAACCATCCGCCCCGCGGGGCACTGAAGCAGACGATGAAAAGGCAGGGAACCGATGATCCGGGACTTGTGGTCGATGACGGATCGGCGCTCGAAGATGACGCTGGCGTGGCTCATTGCGTTGGCCGCGCTTGCCGCGCTGGCACAGGGAGCGGCGTTCGTCGCGCTGCTGCCGCTGCTGTCGGCTCTGGCCGTGGGAGATGATGCGACGGCGTGGCGTTTCACCGGCGTCATCGCCGGCCTCGCGGCCGCCCATGCGGTGCTGTCCCTCGCCGCGGGGACGGTCGGCAGGGCGAATTCCGCAGCGGTGCTGTCGTCCCTGCTGCGTTCCCTGGGCGAACGCGTGCTGACGTTGCCACTCGGGTACGTCACCAAGTCCACGGCCGGCCGCTTTTCGGAGATGGCGTCGTCGGGCATGGCGTTCGCGGCGTCCGTGCCGCACGTGATCCTGCGGCCCGTCATCGCTGCTGTGGTTGCGCCGACCGTCATCGCTCTCGGAATTCTGGCGGTGGATTGGCGCGTCGGGTTGGTTCTCGTCGCGTCGGCGCCGGTGCTCTTCTTCGCCTACCGGGCCATTGGCCGAGTCGGCGGGGAGTCGGACGAAGCGCATGCTGACGCCGTCGCTGCCGTCTCCGGCAGGCTGATCGAGTTCACCCGCGGCCAGCAGGTGATTCGCGCCGCGGGCGACGGTTCGGCGGCGGACGCGATGGTGGATGAGGCGATCCAGGCCCAACACGATGCGTTCGCGAAGGCGACGTCGACGCAAGGCGCGGCCATCGGACGGTTGGGCTCGGTCGTCCATGCGGTGTTCACGGCGGCGGTGGTCGTCGCCGTGGCGGTCGCCGCGACGGGCGGGATGTCACCGGCGCATTTGGCGTCGATGCTCATTGTGGTCGTCCAGTTCACCGGACCGATCACCACGGCGGGAGCGTTGTCCGGCGGTTTCGGCGCGGGCCGCAACACGTTGGCTGCGCTGCGTGACCTGCGGGCGATCCCCGCCCTTCCCGAGCCTGCCGCACCGGAGCTGCCCGATGGGCATGACGTGGAGTTCCGCGGTGTGAGCTTCGGGTACGGGGAGAAGAAGGTCCTCGACGGCGTCAGCTTCCGTGCGCCTCAGGGAGCGCTGGTCGCCATAGTGGGACCTTCGGGGGCGGGCAAGACGACGGTCATGCGGCTGCTGTCGCGGTTTCATGATCCGGACTCGGGGGAGATCCTCATTGGCGGGGTGCCCTTGCCTCGGATCGGCACCGACGGCGTGAACTCGCTGGTGACCCCGGTGTTCCAGGAGACGTTCCTCTTCGACGCGTCCGTGCGGGACAATGTGGTCTTCGCCGACCCCGGATTCGGTTCCGGGCCCGGCGACGGAGACCGCTTGCGCGAGGCCGCCCGGCGATCCGGGGTGGACCGCATCGTGGAGCTGCTGCCTTCCGGGTGGGATAATCCGGTGGGGGAGGAGGGGACGCTGCTGTCGGGAGGCGAGCGGCAGCGCGTCGCCATCGCCCGGGCGCTTCTGAAGGATTCCCCGGTGGTGCTTTTCGACGAGCCGACGTCCTCGCTGGATGCGGCCACTGAGCGGGCGATTGTCGGCACGATGGAAGCGTTGCGCGGCGATCACACCGTGATCGTCGTCGCCCATCGCCTGCACACCGTCCGCGATGCCGACCTCATCGTCGTGCTTTCGGAGGACGGGACGGTCGCAGAACGGGGCACGCACGATGAATTGCTGGCGAAGGGCGGCCGCTACGCCGAGTCGTGGACGTGCCGGACGGGAGGCTCCCCGGGCGCCTGATCCTCGTCCGTCGAGGACTATCGCTCCGGTCCGGTACCGGTGCAGTGGTCCCGCCACGCCGTCCCGGTCAGCGGGTCCTCGACGATGCCCTGGGCGACAGGGTCGTAATTGAAGCCGTAGTGCTCGGTGCGGTGGGCGGGGCACACGTCTTGGACGGTGATGTTGGTGACGCCGGGTTCCCGCACGAAGGAGTTTTAGTGGGGG
Source organism: Corynebacterium aurimucosum (assembly GCF_046895345.1). GTDB lineage: Bacteria > Actinomycetota > Actinomycetes > Mycobacteriales > Mycobacteriaceae > Corynebacterium > Corynebacterium aurimucosum_G. Next base: position 2,440,414 of record NZ_CP160096.1, read on the forward strand.
AGCACGGCATTGTCGTGCCGCGTGCCCAGGAAGGTGTACCGAACGCCCGGTCGAGTGATGTCGCCGATGGTCAGCTCATTCAGCAGCATGGAACCGGAGATCTGCTGTTCCCAGGCAAGCGCGTTCGTTTTGCCGGCGTTTCGGGAGTATCCGTGGCGCATCTCGGGGTGGACGTCAAAGCGATCGGCTGCGCTGTGCGCCCGGGGCCCGTGGTTCGAGGCACCGGTACCGATGAGCTGTTCGACGACCCGGTCCCGGGAATGAGGATGACGGGCAATTCACCGTCGGGGGTGTTCCTATATAGGTTGTGAACTCCACGGGTGGGCTTGGGGCCTGACCCCCGGAAAGTAGACACGTCGGGGGTCAGGCCCATCCTTGGTTCCTCATTGGGGCATGTGATGGCGGGGATTTCTCTGAAGGTTTCGTTTTCCCTTGCTGGCGTTCTTTTTGCAGCATTTCTTGTTTGTGCCGGCGTTTATCTCACTTGGGGAGCAGTTGGGAAGAGGTTCGCTAAAGTCGACTCTTTGAGCTGACTGAAATAGGAAGAAAGACACTCTGATCATGTGTTGCTATGAGGAGTATCCTTCTTATTGTACAGAGTTAATAGTTGTCAGTTAGCGAAAAATTAGTCAGTATTGTTCTCTACTTTCTCAATCTCCCTCCGATTCGACACTCTCTTGAGCCTCTGACAATTGCGGCCACGAGTTCGTGACCATCGAGGTCGATTTCCTTTTGGCGCCGCACGAAGTCGGCAAGGACATCAAGATTTGGGATATCGCTACGGTAGAAACCGTAGAGGAGACCCGCGAGCTGGCTGACGACCTCGGCGCCCGCGTGCTCTACATGCTCAACCGCCTGGGTATCGAGCCCATCTCGGAGGATGCTGCCCTCACGGCTTAACTCGCTTTTCGGTTCGCCTCCTGCCGTTTCGCCGCGTGGGAACTCAGCGCAGCAGTGTTGAACCACTAATCTTGGTTTCTGAATACTGTCAAAATCTGTGTGGAGAACCGAAGATATCGTGACTGCCAACAATACTGCTGCGTACGAACCCGTACAGCGCATCCTGCTGCCCAAGCGCGGCGAGCCGGTCGACGTCCGCATGCTCTACCTCATCGAGTCCGAGCAGAACCGCGAGCGCCTCAGCTGGAGCGGCCGCACCTCCGTGACCATCCCGGCCGGCGAAGAGGCCTCCTTCGAGACCTACTTCAATGCTTTCCCGGCCGCCTACTGGCGCCGCTGGTCCCAGCTGAAGTCCATCGTGCTGGTCATGGACGTGGAGGGAGAGACCAACATCTCCCTGTACCGCTCCAAGCAGGACGGCCAGCGCATCGCCGTGGCCAACCACGTGGTGACCACCGGGCACCACGAGTTCGAGCTGCCCCTGAAGAACTTCGAGGACGGCGGCCTGCTGTGGTTCGATGCCTCCGCCGTTAAGGACACCGTGCTTTCCGACGCCTCCTGGTGCGCCCCCCACGCCCCGAACCCGCAGCTCCTGCCGGACGGCAGCGAGTACCCGGCGCAGGAGAAGCGTGTTGCCGTGGGCATTCCGACTTTCAACCGCCCCACCGATGCCGTCGCGGCACTGCAGGCGCTGGCGGAGGACCCGGTGGTGGATGGCATCATCGACTACGTTCTCATGCCGGATCAGGGCAACCAGCACCCGGCGGACGAGCCGGGCTACGACGAGGCCGTGGCGCACTTCGGTGAGCGCTTCCGCGAGTTCCGCCAGGGCAACCTGGGCGGCTCGGGTGGCTACTCCCGCATCATGTTCGAGGCGCTGGAGAATACCGACTCGCCCTACATCCTCTACATGGACGATGACATCGCCATCGAGCCGGATTCCATCCTCCGTGCGGTCCAAGCAGCGCGCTACGCCGCCAAGCCCTTCATCGTGGGCGGACAGATGCTCAACCTGCAGGAGCGCTCCCAGCTGCGCACCACCGGTGAGCGCGTGAACCGCGCTGACTTCATGTGGGGTGCGGCCGAGCACGCCGTCTACGACCACGACTTTGCCAAGTACCCGCTGCGCGCCATCGGTGACGCGCAGTCCCACCTCGACCCGAAGAAATATGACTCCCGCGCGCTGCACCGCCGCGTCGACGTGGAATACAACGGCTGGTGGATGTGCCTCTTCCCGCGTGTCGTCGCGGAGAGCATTGGGCAGCCGCTGCCGCTGTTCATCAAGTGGGATGACACCGAGTACTCCCTGCGCGCCGCCGCCCACGGTTTCCCCACGGTGACCTGGCCGGGTGCGGCCATCTGGCACATGGCCTGGGCGGATAAGGACGATGCCATCGACTGGCAGGCCTATTTCCACCTGCGCAACCGCCTCATCGTGGCGGCCCTCTACCACGAGGGCGATGCGCGCGGGATTACCAAGTCCATCTTCAAATCCACCCTCAAGCACACCATGTGCATGGAGTACTCCACCATGGCCATCCAGCTGGAGGCCATGAAGGACTTCCTGGCCGGCCCGGATCAGCTCTTCGACATCCTGGAGTCCTCGCTGCCGCGCATCGCCGCAATCCGCAAGGAATTCCCAGACGCCGTCATTATCGATTCGGCGGATCAGCTGCCCGCGCCCACTGGCGCGCCGGGCGTGCCCACCCGCAATATCGGCGGCCGCCTGGGCAAGATCAAGAAGATTCCGTGGCTTATCAAGTCCGCCAAGCACTTGGTCACCAAGGAAGATCCAGCGCACCACGAGGCACCACAGCTTAACCTCACCCCGGAGGAGGCCCGCTGGTTCACGCTTTCCCGCGTCGATTCCGCCACCGTTTCCACCGCGGGCGGCACCGGCGTGGCCTTCCGTAAGCGCGACCGCGAGCTGGCCCTCGAGCTGGTGAAGTCCACCCGCGAGCTGCTCAAGGAAATCGAGGAGAACTTCGATGACCTGCGCGCCGAGTACCGCGCGGCCCTGCCGGAGCTGACCTCCCGCGAGTCCTGGCGAAAGGTCTTCGATGCCCAATAAGCTGTCCATCGCCGAATCCCACGTCCTCGAGAAGATTCAGGACGTGGCCTTCGATGCCCCCGGCATTCTGCCCACCGCGCGGGGCTTAAGCCACTTCGGCGAGCACGCCCTGGGTTGGCTGGCTCTATCCGGTCTGGGCGCCGCCGTGAACTACCAGAAGCCGGCGCGCCGCCGCCAGTGGGTGGCTGTTGGCGTGGGCGCTTTCACCGCGCACGCGGCCAGCGTTGTGATCAAGCGCATTGTCCGCCGCAAACGCCCGGATTACGACTACGTCAAGGTAGGTGTGAAAACCCCGTCTAAGCTGTCTTTTCCTTCTTCCCACGCGACGTCGACAAGCGCGTTCCTCGTGGGTGCCGCGCACGTTCTGGGAACCCCGGCACCACTCGTTGGTGTGCCGGTCATGATGGCCTCGCGTATGGTGCTCGGGGTACATTACCCATCCGATACGGCACTCGGCGCCTTGCTGGGAGCCGCCACCGCGGAAGCATGTCACCGCTATGAAAGGAAGACCGCATGAGCGAACGACCAAACCGCGTCGATGACGGTGGACAGAGCGTCTTCCACTCTGAGCCGCACACCTCTGGCATCGATACCGGCCGCAAGCGCAAGCCGCCGAAGAACCTCGCCGATGGCATGGTGAAGGCCTTGCGCCCCAAGCAGTGGGTCAAGAACGTTTTGGTCTTGGCCGCTCCTGCGGCGGCGGGCGCGGAGTCGCTATTCCACTCGCGCGTGCTTCTCGACGTCCTCCTCGCCTTCATCGTCTTCTGCATGGGCGCATCCTCCATCTACCTCATCAACGATGCCCGCGATGTAGAGGCTGACCGCGCGCACCCGACGAAGCGCTTCCGCCCGATTGCGGCGGGCGTGCTGCCGGTGGGCCTGGCCTATGTCATGGCGGCAGTGCTCATCATCGGTTCGATTGGCCTGTCCTTCCTGGCCACGGCGGGCCTGGAGCTCGCCATCGTCATGGCCATTTACATTGGCCTGCAGCTGGGCTATTGCTTCGGGTGGAAGCACATGCCGGTGATCGATATCGCCTTGGTGTCCTCCGGCTTCATGCTGCGCACCATGGCCGGCGGTGTGGCCGCGGGCATTGAGCTATCCCAGTGGTTCCTGCTGGTTGCCGCGTTCGGCTCCCTGTTTATGGCCTCGGGTAAGCGCTACTCGGAGATCCTTCTAGCGCAGCGCACGGGCGCCAAGATCCGCAAATCCCTGGAGGGCTATACGCCCACCTACCTGCGCTTCGTGTGGACCTTGGCGGCCACCGCAGTTGTCATGTCCTACTCCCTGTGGGGATTCCAGCTCTCCAACGAGTCTGATGGCCCGGCCAGCGTGTGGTACCAAATCTCCATGGTGCCGTTTACCATTGCCATCTTGCGCTATGCCGCCGACGTGGACCGCGGCAATGGCGGCGCCCCGGACGAGATCGCCTTGGAGGACCGCGTTCTCCAGATTCTGGCTCTGGTGTGGCTGGCATGCATCGCCATGGCGGTGTACATCATGCCGGTAATGGTGGGCTAGCCAGCGCCGATCGGGAACAGGGCAAGGCAAGTGCTAAACTCTCTCCTCATGCGAAAATCCGATACACGTACCGTGGCCGCGCTCAGCGCGTTGGCCTCGGTTATCGTGATCGGAGTTTTCTCGTTTTGGGGTGGCTTCGCCCGCCGCTGGATTTCTGACGACGGCCTGATCGTCCTGCGCACGGTGCGCAACCTCGAGGAAGGCAACGGCCCCGTCTTCAATGTCGGCGAGCGCGTGGAGGCCAATACCTCCACACTGTGGCAGTACCTCATCCTGCTCGTGCGCTGGCTGACGAACGCCCCGCTGGAATCCATCGCCGTCAACTTGGGCCTCCTACTGGCAGTCGCGGCGATGGTGCTGGGGGCGTGGGCCACGGCGCGGGCCTTCTACCGATCGAGCCAGTTTCCTGCACCACTCGTGGCTCCCGCCGGCGCGCTGGTCTACCTCGCACTACCTCCGGCCCGTGATTTCTTCACCTCCGGGCTGGAATGGGGACTGTCCATCTTCTACCTCGCCGGCCTCTGGGCGCTGCTGCAGCACTGGGTGCAATCCCGCACGAATACTAGTGCTTATTGGCTCGCGCTGTGGGCTGGTTTGTCCTGGCTCGTGCGCCCGGAGTTCGCGCTTTACGGAGGCCTTGCCGGCCTCCTGCTCTTGGCAGCGCACCGCAACTGGAAAGTCTGGCTTGGCATCCTCGGAGCGGCCCTACCCATCCCCGCGGGTTACCAGTTCTTCCGTATGGGCTATTACGGCCTGTTGACGCCGCACACGGCGGTGGCTAAGTCGGCGTCGTCAAGCGCGTGGGACAGCGGCCTGAACTACCTGCAGGATTTTATAGGGCCTTATGCCCTGTACCTGCCCGTTCTCGTGCTGGCGGGTGCGGCGCTGTGGACCTTCCGCGCCCAGCTGCGCCCGGCAGCGCTGCGCAACTCCACGACCGTGACCTACCTGATGGTCGGGGCCGCGGTGATCCACGTGCTCTACGTACTGCGTGTCGGCGGTGATTTCATGCACGGACGCATGCTGCTGCTGCCGCTCTTCGCCGCGCTCCTTCCCGTTTTCGTGCTGCCGCTCAAGGGGCTGGTGTCCGCGCTTGCGGCAGGTTTCTGTGCGGTGTGGGCTGTTGTCGTCGTGCTGCGCGGGCATCCGACGGACTGGGAGGCGTATGAAGAGCCCCTGTCCATCGTGGACGAGCGCGATTTCTGGACCTATGCCACCAACCGCGAGGCGGGCTACCCGCCGCGCTCGGCTAAAGACTACCTGGGGATGAAGTTCATGCGCGGCTACGAAGAGGCCGGCGAGAAACTGGTGGAGGGAGATGCCCTGGCCACAATCTATGTGGAGGATGAGGAGAAGGACCTTCTCAATTGGCTCACCGTTCCGCGGGAGCCGGGTAGCACTGAGCCGCCGACGGTCTACCTGGTGAACTTGGGCATGACGTCCATGAACGCGCCGCTCAATGTCCGTGTTCTCGATACTATCGGCTTGGCCACCCCGCTGGCGGCGCGCATGCCCCGTGAGGAAGGCGGGCGCGTGGGCCACGACAAGCACCTCGACGTGGAGTGGCAGGCTGCGCTGACGGGCGCGGACATCGAGTACCTCCCGCCGTGGTATGACAAGGACAAGACCCGCCAGGCGCGCGCTGCGTTGGCAAGCCCGGAAGTGCAGGAGCTCATCGCTTCCTACAGTGAACCCCTAACGCGGGAGCGCTTCCTCAAGAACCTGACCTTCTCACTGACCTCGGGCCGCACCCTCATGCTCTCCGATGAGCCCAGCGATTATCCTGTCCATTAGCTTGGTGTGAGCTGGGGAGCACCCCCATGGGTAGGCGAAAATTGCCAGGGTGCGTTACGCTACGAAAGATTCCTGTTATTGATCTGTAACTATCGCTGGCGTGTTGGCGATGTACCAGTGGCAGTAAAAACGTTAAGGAGAAACATGAGTTCACTAAGCTCCGGCCTGCGGACTCGGGTCCTTTCAGTGGTGGCAGCCATCGCTGTGGCTCTGGGCCTGGTCGTGACCGCGGGTACACAAGAAGCATCCGCCGCTCACCGTGACTGGCTGCGTGGCGACGCCACCGGCGTCTGCGAATGGGATCGCGTCGGTTACTGGGTACAGCGCTGCGACGTGTGGTCCCAGGCAATGGGCCGCAACATCCCGGTGCAGATCCAGCCCGCTAAAAACGGCGGCAATGCGGGTCTTTACCTGCTCGACGGTTTGCGCGCCACCGATCGCACAAACGCGTGGGTCAATGACGTCAACGCCGCGCGCACCTACGTGGACCACAACATCACCCTGGTGATGCCGGTGGGCGGCGCGGGCTCCTTCTACGCGGACTGGAACGGTCCGGCTACCTACGATCTGGTCAAGCCGGTCAACTACCAGTGGGAGACCTTCCTGACGCAGGAGCTTCCGGCCTACCTTGAGGGCAACTTCGGCGTGGCCCGCAACAATAACTCCATCGCTGGCCTGTCCATGGGTGCTACCGCTGCGATTACCCTCGCGGGCAAGCACCCAGAGCAGTTCCGTCAGGCGCTGTCCTACTCCGGTTACCTCACCACGACCTTGCCGGGGGCCCAGACCTTCATGCGCCTGGCGCTTCTCGACGCCGGCGGCTTCAACATCAACGCCATGTACGGTTCCATCATCAACCCGAAGCGTTTCAGCAATGATCCCTTCAACCTGATCCCGGATCTGGCTGCGAACGGAACGGATGTCTATGTCTCCGCCGCCTCCGGTATTCCGGGTCCGGTGGACCAGCAGCGTTACCGCCCGGAGCATATCGCGGCCGGCGTGGCGCTGGAGGGCTTTGCCAACGCCACCACCCGCCTGTGGGAGCTGAAGGCCCGTGCTATGGGTGTGCGCCTGCAGACGGACTACCCGGGCCAAGGTCTTCACAACTGGGAGCAGTTCGGTTACCAACTCGAACGCTCCAAGCCGCAGGTGCTTAACGTTATGAACGCCTGGTAAGCACCTACTGCCTAGCCGCCGTGCCGCTGTGCACGGCGGCTTTTTCATTGGTTTGCTGGGCGTGTCCCCCTAGCGAAAGTCTCAAGTTAAACTTAAACTTGAGAACACATTAGACCGCTCACCACGTGTGCGGCGGCGAGTTCCGCAGGAGGGGAACCTGCGGAGCCCGCTCGCGGCATCGCGTGCCCTCATCTCGATTTACCCCTACCAAGGACTCTTCAATGCCGAACACTGCGTCAACCCAGCCCCGCCGGTCCGCCAAGGATTCCGGCCTGCGTTCCCCGTCTGCAGCCCGCAAGGGCCTGACCATCGCCGCACTGCCCACCGCTGTGGCAGTGGGCTTTGCGCTGCTGCCTATTGCAAACGCGCAGTCGTCCAGCTCCTCGACTGAGGGTATTACTGATCTCCTGGGCAGCTCCAACCTCTCCGATTCTTTTGCCCCGTCTAACCCGCCGCAGCGTACCCCGGTGGAGACGGAGTACCCGAAGATCGAGGGTTTGCCGGAGGGCGTATCCGTCTCCCGCGTTGAGTACCTAACCAACCGCCACCTCAAGGTCTACATCAAGTCTGCTGCCATGCCGGACAAGGAGCAGGTCGTACAGATCCAGCTCGCGCGTGACTGGTACTCCAGCCCGGACAAGACCTTCCCGGAGGTCTGGGCGCTGGACGGCCTGCGTGCCCGCGATGACGAGTCCGGCTGGACTATCGAGACCAACATCCTCTCCCAGTACGCCGACCGCAACGTCAACCTCATCATGCCGGTGGGCGGCGAGTCCTCCTTCTACTCCGACTGGCAGAAGGAAGACAACGGCACGCACTACATGTGGGAGACCTTCCTGATGCGGGAGCTTATCCCGATTCTGGAGAAGGGCTACCGTTCCAATGGCAAGCGCGCCGTTACTGGTATCTCCATGGGCGGTACCGCCGCCATGAACCTGGCTGAGCGCAACCCGTGGGCTTTTAAGTACGTCGGCTCCTTCTCGGGCTACCTTGATACCACCACCATGGGTATGCCGGAGGCTATCACCGCCGCCCAGGCTGACGCCGGCGGATTCACCTCCACCAACATGTGGGGTGACCTCTACTCCCAGGATTGGATTGACCACGATCCGAAGTTGGGCATCGAGAACCTCAAGGACATGAAGGTCTATGTCTCCGCCGGTAACGGCAAGGATGACTACGGCCAGATCGGTTCGGTGGCCAAGGGCCAGGCCAACATGGCCGGCGTGGGCCTGGAGGCCATCTCCCGCATGTCCACCCAGACCTTCGTTGACTCTGCCAAGCGCGTTGGTGTGGAGCCGGTGGTCAAGTTCCGCCCGACTGGCGTCCACAGCTGGGAATACTGGCAGTTTGAGATGACTGAGGCTTGGCCCTACATTGCCGATTCCCTCGGTTTGGACAAGAGTGACCGCGGCGCTGACTGCACGCCGATCGGTGCCATCGCGGAGGCCACCAAGTCCGGCATCATTGGTAACTGCGTGAACAATGAGTATGACGTCGCCGAGCGCGGCAAGGCCCAGGACTTCCAGGCCGGCACCGCGTACTGGTCCCCGGAGACCGGCGCCCACGCCGTGATTGGCCGCATTGGTGCGCGCTACTCCGAGCTCGGTGGCCCGACCTCTTGGCTGGGCTTCCCGAAGACCGGCGAGGAAAAGACCCCGGACGGCCGCGGCCGCTACGTCCACTTCGAGCACGGTTCCATCTACTGGACCCCGGAGACCGGCGCTTGGCCTATTTCGAAGGACCTCTTCGATGCCTGGGGTAAGAACGGCTTCGAGGGTGGCGACCTCAAGTACCCGGTGTCCGAGCCGCGCAAGGTTGGCGAGGGCGAGGTCCAGGACTTCGAGAACGGCGTGCTGACCCGCAGCCCGGATGGCTCCACCCACATCGTGCACGGCGCTATCGGCGCGAAATACAAGGAACTGAAGGCTGCCGAGTCCGAGCTGGGCTACCCGGTGGGCGAGGAGAAGGCCGTCAACGGCGGCTTCTTCCAGGAATTCGAACACGGCAACATCTACTGGTCCATGGATTCCGGCGCGCACTACATCCTCAAGGGCAAGATCTTTGATGAGTGGGGCAAGCACGGCTGGGAGCAGGGCGAGTTTGGCTGGCCCACCAAGGACTACGCCTCCATTCCGGCAGGCGGACTGACTCAGTCCTTCCAGCACGGCGTCATCCGTGAAGTTATGGGCCAGGTCCAGGCGGATAAGAAGTAGGGACTGTCATGCGTCTTTTCTCTGCCCGATCCACCGCAGCAGCTGGTGCGGCGGTGCTGCTTGCGGCCGGCACCTTGCTGAGCGCTTGCGGTTCCGCCACCGTCGACGAGGGCGATGCCACCGAAACCTCCGTGGCGCCGCTGGAGCGCTCTTCGGCGGCGAGTGGTGAAACTGCGGCAAGCAAGGCGTCGGAAAGCTCTGCATCCGCCTCAGGCTCCGCATCGGCCGAGCGAACGCCAGGCGAGGAGCCGGAAGACCGTGGTGCGCACGAGATCTCCGAAATCCCAACGCCCGCGCCCGCGCAAGGCCCGGACCAGGACTTTCTGGCTGCAGTAGCTGAGAAAGGCGTGAACGTCGACGGCGTAGAAGACCAACTGGTGGGTGCTGCACAAGCTTCCTGCCAGGGCGATGCCGTCACCGTGCCGGCTGTGGCCGGGCAGCTCATCGAGCAGGGCCGCACGGAACTCAGCCACGAGGACGTCGTCCAGCTCATCACCGAGCAGGGTAACAAGCTCTGCGCTCAGTAACGTGGCAGGGATTTTCCAGCCAATCCCGCGCCTTTTAAAGGTAGAAATTTCTTCATGCGTAAAACACTTACCGTCCTTGCCGTCGTTGTTCTCCTAGCCGTGATTGGTGGGGGAGCGGTCCACTTCCTCAACACCCGCGAGGAAGGAGAGCAAGGAAACCTGGTGGAGCCAGCCCCCTCCCAGGAGGAGGGGGACACGAGCCCCGAGCAACCGGACTGGTGCCCGCGCGTGGAGTTCATCTCCGCGCCGGGAACGTGGGAATCCGCTGCGGACGATGATCCGATCAACCCGGGGGCGAACCCGAACTCCTTCATGCTGTCGATTACGAATCCCCTGAAGGAGGCCTACGTTCCCGAGGACGTCAAGGTGTGGACGCTGCCGTACACCGCGCAGTTTAAGAACATCAACGCGCAGCACGAGATGAGCTATGACGATTCCCGCAACGAGGGTACCTCGCGCCTAGAGGGTGAGTTGACCTACATGCACGAGACCTGCCCGAACACGAAGTTCATCCTGAGCGGCTTTTCGCAGGGAGCGGTCATCGCGGGTGACGTGGCGGACCGAATCGGCGGCGGCAACGGGCCCGTGCCCGCAGAGAGCGTGGCGGGCGTTGCACTCATCGCGGACGGGCGACGCCAGGACGGCGTGGGCATTAACCCGGGCGCGCACGTCGGTGGAGTGGGCGCTGAGATTGCTCTGCAGCCTGTTTCCACGTTGATTCAGGGCATCGTCCCGGGCGCCACCATGCGCGGTGAGCGCGCCAATGGCTTCGGGGCGCTGGCGGACCGCACCTTCCAAATCTGTGCGCCGAATGACTCTATTTGTGATGCCCCGCTGGATGTCAGCAACGGGCTCGAACGCGCGCGTGATCTCATCGACGCCAACGGTGTTCATGCCCTGTATGCCTACAATCCGGACGTCATCGAAGGCACCACGGCCAATCAGTGGGTCACGCAGTGGGCGAAGGACACCATCGACGCGCAGTAGTGCTTGGCGACGCCCCCGTACCCCACCTCCACCGCGTGCCATGTAACGCTCGGCACATCTCTTCTGATATTTTCAATGTCAAAAGTACGTGAAGTAGGGGTGCGTCCCCTCTCTACCCTACGAAGGAGCTTTCCCACATGGACCTGAAAGCCTTGATCGGCCAGTTCTTCGACGAGAAGGGCAACATTGCCCTGCCGCCTCACCTCACGTTGGCGGGGCTCGCCGAACACGTCTATGCGTCGGAGCAGCAGGCGGGAATCCCGGATCGCCCGGTCATGCGCCAGTGGGTCTATACCGATAACCCGGAGGGCACCCCTCGTGATATCACCCGCTCCCAGGTCAATACCCGCATCAAGGCGGTGGCAGCGCGCCTGCAGCAGGTGGGCAAGATGGGGGATCGCGTGGCCATCCTGGCGGGCAACTCTCCCGAGTACATTTTCGGTTTCTTGGGCGCGATGTACGCGGGTATGACGCCGCTTCCGCTCTACGATCCGAACGAGCCTGGCCACACTGATCACCTGCGGGCAGTCTTCGGCGATGCCAACCCGTCGATCGTCCTGACCAACAACATTTCAGCTGCGGCTAACCGAGCTTATTTCGCGGACCGCCCGGCGTCTGAGCGCCCGCGTATCATTTCCATCGACTCCCTGCCGGATTCGCTGGCGCAGAGCTGGGTGAACCCGCTGGAGACCGAGGAGGGCAAGGCGGCCCTGGCCGCGTTGCAGACCGCGCCGGTGGACCACCCGGCCTTCCTGCAGTACACCTCCGGCTCCACCCGCACCCCGGCGGGTGTGCTGTTGACCAACCGCAACATCATGACCAACGTGCTGCAGATCTTCACCGCGGTGCAGATCAAGCTGCCGGCGCGCGTGGTGTCCTGGCTGCCGATGCACCACGATATGGGCATCATCCTGGCAACCTTCGTGACTATCTTGGGCCTCAACCTGGAAATCATGACGCCGCGTGACTTCGTGCAGCAGCCCAAGCGCTGGATTGACCAGCTCAAGCGCCAGCCCATCGATGAGCAGCTGCAGGGGACCTATGCCGTGGTTCCGAACTTCGCCCTCGAGCTTGCCGCGCGCTATGGCGCCCCGGCCGAGGGAGAGAAGCTGGACTTCAGCAATGTCGATGGCATCGTGATCGGATCGGAGCCGGTCACGGAGTCCGCAGTGAATTCCTTCTGGGAGACCTTCGGCAAGGAAGAGTTTGGCCTGCGCCGCGATGCCCTGCGCCCGTCCTATGGCATGGCGGAGGCCTCGTTGATTGTCACCACGCCGCAGACCCTGGAGCGCCCGCTCATTTCCCACTTCGACCGCGAGCGCTTGGCTCAGGGTGAGGCGGTCATCGTGGAGAAGTCCGCGGACTCCGTGGCCTATGCCTCCTGTGGCCAGAGCGTGGTGGCCCAGCACCTGACCATTGTGGACCCGGAGACCAAGGCCGAGCTGCCGGATGGCCGCGTGGGCGAAATCTGGCTCCACGGTGACAACCGCGCCGCCGGATACCTGGACCGTGCGGAGGAAACCACCTCGACCTTCCACAACTCGCTGGGGGAGCGCCTGAAAGAGGGATCCCGCGTGCCGAATGCTCCGGAGGATAACAACTGGTTGGCCACGGGTGACCTGGCGGCAATCGTGGATAACCAGCTCTACATCACCGGTCGCCTCAAGGACCTCATTGTGGTGGCTGGCCGTAACCACTACCCGCAGGATATCGAAGGCACCGTGCAGGAGGCCTCGGGTCACGTGCGCGCGGACTCCATCGCGGCCTTCTCGGTGGAGGGCGGCAGCACCGAGGAACTCGTGCTGCTCATTGAGCGCGCCGACGGTGCCAACCCGGCCGATGACGCCGCCGCCTCCGAAGCCATCCGCTCCGCGGTCTCCGCGAACCACGGCGTGACCCCGGCGGTTATCCAGTGGTTTAACGCAAACGAGATCAAGCGCACCTCCTCGGGCAAGATTGCCCGCCGCGTGGCGAAGAAGAGCTACCTCGCTTCCTAAAGCCCACGCCGTTCAACCCCCGTTCCCGCGCTACTGCGGGGCGGGGGTTGCCGCTGCCTGTGGGTATGTCGGTTATGAAACCCAAGTTAACAAAGTGGGATAATCGTCCGATAGCCCCTATATACGCATCGATGTGCGCGCTTTTGTGCTGCGCAAAATCGACCGCATACTTAGATAATTTTAGCCCGCGTAAGAAAGCTAGAGATTTATGACCGTTGAAGAGCTTCGTGGCTGGCTGCGCACCTGGGTTGCGCAGACCACCGGCCTATCGGCAGAGGAAATCACGGACACCAAGCCGTTGGAGAATTTCGGGCTGTCCTCGCGTGACGCAGTGGTCCTTTCCGGTGAGTTAGAAAACCTCCTCGGCATTAAGCTCGAGCCCACCGTGGCCTACGAGTATCCCACCATTGCGCAGCTGGCAGAGCGCCTTGTCAACGGCGCAGCCGGCGCCCCGGCAGAAAGCGCGCCGCGTGGGGCTTCGCCGCGTTCTGCTTCCCTCGCGGGCGGGGACATCGCCGTCATCGGCTACGCCGGCCGTTTCCCGGGGGCCAAGAACGTCGACGAGTTCTGGACCATGCTCGTCGAGGGCCGCGCTGGCACCGGTCCACTGCCCGTCGGGCGCTGGTCGGAGTACTCCTCCGACCCAATTACCAGCGAGAAGATGGAGCAGCAAAACACCGACGGCGGCTACATCGAGGACATCGCCTCCTTCGACGCCGAGTTCTTTGGCCTCTCCCCGCTGGAGGCAGCCAACATGGACCCGCAGCAGCGCATCCTCCTGGAGGTGGCGTGGGAGGCTCTCGAGGATGCCGGGGTACCCGCCAACCAGCTGCGCGGCACCGCCACCGGTGTCTACATGGGCTCCACCAACAATGATTACGGCATGCTCATTACCGCCGACCCGGCCGAGATGCATCCCTATGCCATGACGGGTACGTCTTCGGCGATCGTGGCCAACCGCCTGTCCTACGCTTTTGACCTGCGCGGGCCATCGCTCAACGTGGACACTGCCTGCTCCGCTTCCCTCGTAGCGGTCAACCAGGCGGTGAAAGATCTGCGCGTTGGTGCGGCTGATGCGGCTCTTGCCGGCGGCGTGAACATCCTGGCTTCCCCGCATGCGTCCATCGGCTTCAGTGAGCTCGGTGTGACTTCGCCGACCAGCGCCATTCACGCTTTCTCCGATGATGCCGACGGTATTGTCCGCTCCGACGCGGCGGGCGTGCTCGTGCTCAAGCGCCTCGAGGACGCCGAACGCGATGGCGACACCATCCACGCCGTCATCAAAGGCACCGCGGTCAACTCCGACGGCCACTCCAACGGCCTGACCGCCCCGAACCCGGAGGCGCAGGTCGACGTCCTCGAACGCGCCTATGCCGACGCCGGCATTCGCCCGCAGGACGTGGACTACGTCGAAGCCCACGGCACCGGCACCATCCTCGGTGACCCCATTGAGGCCACCGCGCTCGGCCGCGTGCTGGGCCCGGGCCGCCAGGCCGCCAACCCGACCCTGCTGGGCTCCGCCAAGACCAATATCGGCCACTCCGAGTCCGCCGCCGGCGTGGTGGGCCTCATCAAGGTCATCGAGGGCATGCGCCACGGCGTTATCCCGCCAAACATCAACTACGTGGGCCCCAACCGCTATATCGACTTTGACGCCGAGCACCTCGAAGTGGTTGAGGACCCACGCGAGTGGCCGGAATACTCCGGCCAGAAGATTGCTGGTGTTTCCGGCTTCGGTTTCGGCGGCACCAATGCGCACGTCGTCCTCACCGATTACCGCGGCCTGACTCACCAGGATGCCCCGCAGGTCGCCATCGGTGAGGGGCACCCGGTGGCCCTGCCAGTTTCCGGCTTGCTGCCGTCCCGTCGTGCTGCCGCTGCGGCCCACCTGGCGGACTACATCGAAGCGGAGAACCCGAACCTGCTCTCCCTGGCCCGCACCCTTGCGCGCCGCAACCATGGGCGCTCGCGTGCGGTCATCGTGGCGTCGTCCAGCGAGGAGGCCGTCAAGCGTCTGCGCCAGGTGGCTGAGGGAACCGTTTCCGTGGGCATCGCTGCGGCAGATTCCCCTTCGGTGCACGGACCTGTCTTCATGTACTCCGGTTTCGGCTCCCAGCACCGCAAGATGGCCAAGGACATGATTGAGGTCTCGCCGCTGTTCAAGGAGCGCTTGGAGGAGCTCGACGTCATCGTCCAGCGCGAATCCGGCTGGTCCATCCTGGAGCTGGTGCACGACGACGCCCAGACCTATAACACCGAAACCGCGCAGGTGGCCATCACCGCCATCCAAATTGCGCTGACGGACCTGCTCGCCACCTTCGGCGTGCGCCCGGCCGGCGTTATCGGCATGTCCATGGGTGAAATCGGCGCGGCCTATGCTGCGGGCGGCATCACGGCGGCCGACGCCATGCTCATCGCCTGCCACCGCGCGCGCCTCATGGGCGAGGGCGAGGCCTCGCTTCCGGAGGACCAGCAGGGTGCCATGGCCGTCGTCGAGCTCTCCGCCGAGGAGATCGACGCCCTGCCTGGTTCCATCGAGCCCGCCGTCTACACCGGCCCGGGCATGACCACCGTGGGCGGCCCGCGCGAGGAGGTCCTCGCGTTGGTGGAGCGCCTCGAGGGCGAGGGCAAGTTCGCCCGCGCGCTCAACGTCAAGGGCGCGGGTCACACCTCCGCCGTCGACCCGCTCCTAGGTGAGCTCTATGCGGAAATCGCTGGCATCGAGACCCGCCCGCTGCACACGACGCTTTTCTCCTCCGTCGACCGCGGCAAGGTCTACCGCCCCGGTACGGTGCTGCACGATGAGGACTACTGGATCCGCATGACCCGCAAGCCCGTCTACCTGCAGGACGCGGCGGAGGCAGCGTTCGCGGCGGGCCACATGCAGATCGTGGAGATTTCCCCGAACCCGATTGCGCTCATGGGCCTGATGTCCACCGCCTTTGCCGCGGGCAAGGCGGATGCGCAGCTGCTCTACAGCTTGAAGCGCAAGGTAGACCCCACCGAGTCACTGCTGGACCTGCTGGGCAAGCTCTACGTCGCGGGAACTCCGGTGAACTACACCAAGGTCTTTGGCTCCGGCGCGCTTGTCGCCGCCCCCCATACTCGTTTCCGCCGCCAGCGATTTTGGACCAACGCTCGTCCCTCGTCGGGCGTATCTGGCCTGCCGGGTGCGCGCGTGACGCTGCCGGAGGGCGCGGTGGCGTTCTCCACGAACGCCGACCAGGCACCGAGCGCGCTGGCCATCCTGGAGGCTGCCGCCGAGGCCGTGACCCCGGGCGCTCACATCGCGGCGAGCGAGGAGCACCTCGACCTGCCCGCGAAGGGCGAGGTCACCACGATTGTCCGCCGCACGCTGGGTGGACTGTCGCTGGCGGTGCACTACGTAGACGGAGCGACCACCAAGCTCGTTGCGGAAGGTTTTGCCTCGACCCTCAACCTTGCCGAACCCACCCCGACGGCGGAGCCGAGCCTGCCGCAGGCGGTCACCGCGCCGAAGTTCGCTGACCCCGATGTGGGCGCCGATGCCGTGCGTTGGGACCCGGAGAAGGAAAGCGTGGAGGAGCGTTTGGCGCTCATCGTGTCGGAGTCCATGGGCTACGACGTCTCTGACCTCCCGCGCGAGCTGCCGCTCATTGACTTGGGCCTGGATTCGCTCATGGGTATGCGCATTAAGAACCGTGTGGAGAACGACTTCCAGATCCCGCCGCTGCAGGTGCAGGCGCTTCGCGACGCCTCCCTTGCCGACGTCATCACCATGGTCGAGGAGGCCGTGTCCGAGCAGCCCGGTGCTGCCGCACAGGCACCGGCTGACGCGGCCGCTGAAGCTGGAACCGCGAGCACCGACGCACCTTTCGCGCTCACCGAGACCGGCCACACCGGCGCGAACGACACCACCGTGAGCGCGAAGGGCGGCGCAGATAAGCCGAACGGCGAAAGCGGCGGCATGGACGAGAACGGCGAAGGCGTAGGTGTTGCACCGCGCGATGCCTCCGAGCGCATGGTCTTTGGTACCTGGGCCACCTTCACGGGCAAGGCCGCGGCTGGCGTGACCTCTGCGCTGCCGCAGGTCAGCGATGAGGTCACCGCAAAGATTGCCGAGCGCCTCACCGAGCGCGCCGGCATCGAGGTCACCGCACAGCAGGTTCAGGAAGCCGAAGCCCTGGAGAACTTGGCGGACCTCGTCCGCGAGGGCCTGGAGACTGAGGTCGAGGGCAATATCCGCGTGCTGCGTGAGGCCGATGGCCCTGCCGTCTTCATGTTCCACCCGGCCGGCGGCACGACCGTGGTGTACCAGCCGCTGACTCGCCGCCTGCCGGCGGATGTTGCGGTCTACGGCGTGGAGCGCATCGAGGGCAGCCTGGAGGATCGCGCTGCCGCCTATATCGAGGACATCCTGCACTACGCGCGCGGGCGCAAGGTCGTGCTCGGCGGCTGGTCCTTCGGCGGCGCGCTGGCCTATGAGGTGGCCTACCAGCTGCAGGAACGTCAAGCTCGCGGCGAGGATACTGCTGAGGTTGCCTTCATCGCTCTGCTGGATACCACCCAGCCGGCTAACCCGGCACCGAAGACGCTGGAGGAGACCAAGGCCCGCTGGGGCCGCTACGCCGCCTTCGCTAAGAAGACCTACGGCCTCGACTTCGAGCCGCCCTACGAAATGTTGGAGACCGTGGGCGAGGATGCACTCATGGCCATGCTCGCCGAATTCCTCAGCTCCACCGACGCCTCCGAGCATGGCCTGTCTGCCGGCGTGCTGGAGCACCAGCGCGCGTCCTTCGTGGATAACCAGATTTTGGGCTCGCTGGATATGGGAAGGTGGGCGTCGGTAAGCGTGCCCGTCATCCTGTTCCGCTCCGAGCGCATGCATGACGGCGCCATCGAGCTCGAGCCGGCCTATGCGGAGATTAACCCGGACGGCGGCTGGGGCGTTATCGTGAAGGATCTGGAGATTGTGCAGCTGCCGGGTGACCACCTGGCGGTTCCCGACGAGCCCGCAATCGGTATCGTGGGCAAGCACATGGAGGAATGGATCGAGGAGAAGATTCGGAAGTGACTAGTACCGCTGACAAGCTAGCGGACCTACGCGAGCGCCTCGAGCGTGCCCAAGACCCCGGCAGCGAGCGCTCCCGGGCGCGCCGCGACGAAGCTGGGCGTTCGACTCCGCGCCAACGCATCGCCGCGCTTCTCGACGAAGGCTCCTTCGTCGAAACCGGCGCCCTGGGCAAGACCCCCGGCGACCCGGACGCGATTTACTCCGACGGCGTGGTCACCGGCCACGGCCGCATCAACGGCCGCCCTGTCTGCATCTATGCCCACGACAAGACGGTGTACGGCGGTTCCGTGGGCGTGACCTTTGGTAAGAAGGTCACTGACATCATGGACCTGGCCATCAAGATCGGCTGCCCGGTCATCGGTATTCAGGATTCCGGCGGCGCGCGCATCCAGGATGCGGTGACGTCTCTGGCCATGTACTCCGAGATTGCCCGCCGCCAGCTGCCGCTGTCCGGCCGCAGCCCGCAGATTTCCATCATGATGGGCAAGTCCGCCGGTGGCGCGGTGTATGCGCCGGTGACCACGGACTTCATCATCGCCGTCGATGGTGAGGCCGAGATGTACGTGACGGGCCCGAACGTGATCAAGGAGGTCACGGGCGAGGAGATTTCTTCCCACGACTTGGGTTCCGCGCGCCAGCAGGAGCTCAACGGCAACGTGTCTGTCGTGGTGCCCTCGGAGGATGAGGCCTTTGACCTGGTTCGCGACTTGCTGGATCATTTGCCTCTGACCTGCTTCGACGAGTCCCCGGTCTTCGATGCGCCTACTGATGACGAGGTGGCTGAAGACATTGAGCTGGATTCCTTCATGCCGGATGACACGAACGCCGGCTACGACATGATGGACCTGCTCACGCAGCTTGGCGACGATGACGAGCTCATCGAAATCCAGGAGAACTACGCCCCCAACGTCATCACCGCCTTTGGGCGCATCGACGGCAAGGCCGTGGGCTTTGTGGCGAATAACCCGATGCATTCGGCGGGCTGTATCGACGCGGATGCCGCCGATAAGGGCGCGCGCTTTATCCGCATCTGCGATGCCTATAACATTCCGCTGGTCTTCGTGGTCGATACGCCGGGTTACCTGCCGGGCGTGGACCAGGAGAAGGCTGGTCTGATTCACCGTGGCGCGAAGTTTGCATTTGCCGTGGTGGAGGCCACCGTGCCGAAGGTCTCGCTGATTGTGCGCAAGGCTTATGGCGGTGCGTACGCCGTGATGGGCTCGAAGAACCTGACCGGTGATATCAACTTGGCGTGGCCGACGGCCCAGATCGCCGTGATGGGATCTGCCGCCGCCGTGGTCATGATTGCGGGCAAGCAGCTCGAGGCTGCCGAGACCCCGGAGCAGCGCGCCATGACGAAGAAGATGTTCATGGACTTCTACGACGAGACCATGACCGCGCCTTATGTCGCCGCGGAGCGCGGTTACCTCGATGGCATGATTAAGCCCTCCGAGTCGCGTCTAGCCCTGCGCCGCGCGCTGCGCCAGCTTGCCGATAAGCAGGAGAAGGACCTGCCCAAGAAGCACACCATCTCCCCGCTCTAGCGTCCTGGGGTTAACTGCCTCGTGTTAGCTACTCCCGGGATGCATGCTCACTGGGCGACCTAAGCCTCCGCCGCGAGCCCCTGGCACGGAACGTAACGTTTGGGGCGGTTTCGTACGATAGGCATAAAGTCTAGGAATTCAATCAAAGGAGAAACCTAATGCTCTCTAGCGTTCTTGACCTCGGTGGCGACATCATCAATCTCGTCATCATGCTGCTCAACCAGGCAGGCGTGAACGTTGGCGCCCTGAGCTCGAAGTAAGTCAACGCTTCTAGCCCCTCCTTGTGGAGGGGCTTTTTTAATCCCAGACCGGGCTGGGGATGGGGATTGGTGGAGCGCCGTCGGGAGGCAGCCATGCCATGCGGCCCTCAACTCGGTCGATGCGCCCGCGATATGTGGGTCGGGCGGGGTCATCATCATTGATGGCGTTGTGATATTTACATAGCGGCACGAGGTTGTCGAGGTTGGTCGGTCCGCCATCCTGCCAGCGCCTTATATGGTGCATCTGGCACTCCGCGGCTGGTCGTGTGCAGCCGAGCCAGGCGCACGTCGGATGTTCTGCGCTGAGCAGGAGCCGCTGTTTATCGTTGGCAAAACGGCTCCCGTGATACAGATTCACCGGCCCCTCGACCGGGTGGAAGAGCGAGACAAAGCCTCGCTCGGCAAACTGCGTGCGGAGAAATTCAGCGCCGGTCATGGTTCCGCCGTCAGTTGCCTGCAGAATAATATCGTCGCCCTCACCGCGCACAATCTTGTCCAGCTGCTCTAGTCGCACAATCACGTGCGCATGCAAGGCTGGCTTCGGTGCGCCGCCGCCGGAAAAGACTTCGTGGACGGCCTTCAGCAGGTCGTCGGAGGTGGCCTTAAGCGTGCCCACCAGATTGGCAATCGCGCGCGGACGGTCCGTGATGATGAGCTTATGCATACCGGTTGCACCACGCCGCACGCGGACGCCGGGGCTAGGCTCGGGTTTAAGTTCCGAGAGTCGTAGCTTCGCCACGCGCGCAATCTCGCCCTCGGGGGTCGAGCACAATTCCACTCGCAGATCCCAAGCTTGGCGTGAGTTTTTGACGCGTGCCACATGACGCTCAATCTGCAGCAGCGTATCCAGCGCATGGTCCGTCTCCCGCGCACGGCGCTGCTTGGCAGTGAAAGAAGTCTGGCCAAAATAAACGCGGTGAAGTCCTTCGAGCTGCCGCGCCATGCGTGTCGTCGCCCCCAGCGCGAGCATCTCCTCGCGCGTGTGGCCGGCGCACAAGGACACGACGTGCATGCCGCGAGCAAGTGCCCCGAGTAAGTCCCCCAACTTCATGCCTCACACCCTAAAACGGCCTAAATCACCCCGCAACCGGAACGCCAAACTCCCAGTTCAAACGTCCAACCGCACGGCGTGAATGCGCCACTTCGACCGGAGAGTAGTCGTGACGCGTTGGGCTTCAGCGGATGCTCAAAATGAAAGCAGGTCCCCGGCGTCGTGTAGGGCGAATTGGCAGTTCAAGCACAAACCTTAGGCGCGGGAGCGGGATGCAAAAGCCGCGATGGCTCGCCAGCCAAAGAAGAACAGCGCGGACATCACGGTGGCCACGATGAGGAAGGACCAGTGCGGCAGGCGGCCGTTGACCAGCATCCACAAAGCCATGCCGCCGATGACGGCGCTCAGCCACACGACGGCGCCCTCCTTCCACAGGCCGCTCAGCTTCGTTGCCATGATGATGACCCAGCCCACGAGCGCGCCCACGGTCCACGGCCAGAAGGCATCAACCCAGGAGCTAAAGCTCAGGCCACCATGCGCCAGGCGGGCGAGGATGGCGAAGAGAGCGAGAGCGAGGACGTCGATAAGCGGGGCAACGCGCATTTAGGATTCCTTCCGGTTCAGCGCCGCGTAAGAAAAGCCATCGCGGGCGTAGTGGGCGAAGTAGATGACCCATCCAATGATAGTGATGAGCGCAAAGGAAATAAGCCGGTAGATGATGGCCGCGGAGGTGGCGTGCACCACGGTCAGACCTGTCGCCACCAGCGGGGTGATGAGCGCGGCCTCCACCGTGCCCACACCACCCGGGGTGACCTGCGCGGAGCCAGCCAGCTTCGCGGCGAGGAAAGCCAGTGCAACGCCGGCCAGGGTGGTGTCGTCAGCACCGGCGCGCAGCCACGGAATCTCCCCGGTTACCGCCCACACGGAAGCCCATAGCGCGGCCATATCCCCCAGGCGGTGAACTAGCGACGCCCCGGCAACCACAGCAAAGGGGCCACGCGAAAGGTGGACCTCGCCGAGGTTGCGGACCTCCTGAATCGCGCGGTCCCGTTTCGGGCCGGGCCGTAGCTTGCGAAGCCAGCGCTCGAGGGTCACCGGGTGCGAGGTCAGCCAGAAGATACCGCCGAGTGCTGCGAGCATGAGGACAACCGTGGTGATCAGCGATCCCAGAGCCATATCTGCGTTGAGGAAAAACACCCCGCCCAGGCCAATGAGCGCGAGGAACATCGAGCTAATGATCGAGGATAGAAACAGGAAGTAGCTGCACAGCGCCACCGACGCGCCCCAGCGGCGCTGCACCTGAAAGGTGAGCAAGGCCGAAAAGGCAGGGCCCGCTGGCAAGGTCGTGGACCAGGCATTAGAGGCCAGCGTGATGGCGTAGGTTTCGCGCAGCGGCACCGTGACGCCGCCCGCGCCGATGAGCCGCTTCATCACTTCCGCCATACCCGCGATGGAGAGCAGCGCGAAGAACACCACCAGCGCCACGGGGAAAGGTTCGGCGTGGCGCAAGCGGCGCAGTCCCTCGGAGATGAAGTCCAGCTGGTCGCGGAAGAACCACGCCAGCGCAGCCAGAATCAGCAGGGAGATTATCCAGGTTAGCCAGTTCTTTTTCATCGACCATCCGTGGAATTGAGGCGCTTGACCAGCTCGGAGAATGGGATGAGCTCCGCGTCGGTGTCGGCACTGCGGTCCCCGCGTACGGCGGCTTCGTTCGCCGTGCTTGGCGACGCCTCCTCGACCTGTTCTGCCGGAGTCACGGGGGAATGGGGAGCGTCGGCCTGCTCGGTGGACCCAGTCGAAGAACGCGGCTCGTCCCGCTTGGTAGTAACGGCGGGGGACGGCGCAGCTTGTTCAGTCGGTGCGGCTTCTTCGTTGTTCAGTACTGGGGCGGCAGGCACCGACTCGGCGGCTGGGGAGTTCTCGCCGCCGAGGCGATGGGTCAGGCGGGTGAGGAAGCGCGGTGCCCACCAGTTGTCCTCGCGCAGCAAGTGCATAACGGCGGGGACGAGGAGCATGCGGACGATGGTGGCGTCGATAAGCAGTGCAAAAATCATTCCGAAGGCGATGTACTTCATCATCACGATGTCGGAGAAGCCGAAGGCGCCTGCGACCACAATCATGATGAGCGCCGCGGCCGTAATGATGCCGCCGGTGTGTGCGGTGCCTGCTGCGATGGCCTCGTCCGTGGAAGCGCCCCGGCGGCGGGCCTCCACCATGCGCGAGACCAGGAAGACCTCATAGTCCGTGGACAGGCCAAAGACGATGGCGATGATAAGCACCAGAATCGGGCTCATCAGAGGGCCGGCGGTGAAGTTGAGCAGTCCGGAGCCGAGGCCATCGACGAACATGAGCGTCAAAATGCCCAGCGTGGCGCCCAGGGAAAGCAGCGTCATGATGATGGCCTTGAGCGGCAGGATGAACGAGCCGAAGACCAGCGCCATGAGGATGAAGGTGGCCAGCACCACGTAGAGGGCCATCCAGGGCAGGGTATCGAAGAGCGCGTCGAGGGACTCGACCTCCATGGCCGGGGTGCCGCCGACATAAAGCTCCACGCCTTCCGGTGCCTCGATGTTTTCGAGCTCGTGGACGATGCGTGCGTAGTCCTCGCGGTCTTGGATGCCGGCACCGAGGACGGTGGTGCCGTCGACGGTCGCGGTCTTCGGACCCATCGGCTCGGTAAGGCCCTGGATGGAGCGGGCTTGCATGACGACGTCGACAAGCTGCTCGTTGGTCGCGTTCTTCACCACGAGCTTGACTGGCTCGGTGCGGAAGGAGGGGAATTGCTCGTTGAACTGATCCTGCGCCACGCGCGCGTCCTGGTTGGGCGGCAGGTAGGTCTCGTTGATGCCGCCGAATTTCACGCCCAGCACCGGCAAGGTCAGCGCGATGAGCAGGGCGCAGATGGCGGTGGTCATCAGGCCCGCGCGGCCCATGGCCCAGCGCGGCATCCGGTACCACCACGTGTCCTCGATGTGGCGCCCGCGGCGCGAGGTCTTGCGCACGGTCCACTTGTCGATGTTGGGGCCCAGCATGCCAAATAGCGAGGGCAGCACCGTCACCGACAGCAGAGCGGCCAGGCCGACCGCGGAGATGGAGCCATAGGCCACCGACTTGAGGAAGGCCTGCGGGAAGAGGAAGAGCCCGGAGAGGGACACGGCCACCATTGCGGCAGAAAAGACGACGGTCTGGCCGGCAGTAGCGGTAGTAATCGCCACCGCCTCTTTTGTATCGCGGCCCTTGTCCAGCTCCTCGCGGAAGCGCGAAACCATGAACAGGCCATAGTCAATGGCCAGGCCCAAGCCCAGCAGCGTCACCACGGCCTGCGCGAACACGTTGACCTGCTGGAAGCCAGCCAGGATCGAGAGGATGCCCAGAGAACCCAGAATGGACAACCCGCCCACGACGAGCGGCATGAAGGCTGCCACGACGGAGCCGAAGACAATCAACAGCAGCAGGCCGACGAGCGGCAGGGCGGCTTTCTCCGCGCGGGAGATGTCTTTGGACATGCCTTCATCCAGTGCGTCGGCCACGGCCGTGGCGCCCGCTACCTGCACGGGCAGGTCGCTGGAGTGCAGGGAATCTTCGATGGCGCGGAAGTCCTTGAGCGTTTGCTCGCCGTCGCCTTTCAGCCCGATGGCGGCGAAGGCCGTGGAGTGATCCTGCGTGATGAGGTTCGGGTTGCGCTTATCGAAGTAGCTGGTGACGGAGTCGATCTGTTCCGGGTACTGCGCCTTGAGGTCATCCAGAAAGGCCTTGGCCTCGGCGGCGTGGGCGTCAGGGGCATCGAAAAGCAGGATGACGTCGCCGGAATTGTCGCGTCCGAAGGTCTCCAGCTCGATCTGTGCCGCGCTTGTCGACGCCGCCCCCGGGTCCTCCCAGCCCTCCTGACTCATGCGCTCCTCCAGGCGCGTGCCGAAGCCGAAGAAGAGGCCGAGGATGAGCCCGACGATGATAAGCGGGATGACCTTGCGGTGGGCATAGGAAAAACGGCCCCAGGAATAAAACATGCGGCTCCTAACTGTGCTCGGGCGCGCGGTCCGGAAGCAGCGCGGACAGCGGGCGGAAAGGCTGCAGCCAGGCGCCGCCTGGAGGCAGGTTGTCCAGGTTAACGCGGGGCAGCGGTTCGCGGAAGACGCCGTCGATGTCTTCGAGGTCGACGAATTCGATGTCGGGGTGGGTCAGCGCCCAGGAGGCGTGCTCGTGGAAGCCGAGGACACAGGTGGGCACACCGGAAGCCGTGAGCTGTTCCAGCAGGTGCTGGAAGTTCTGACCGTCGGCAGAGGCCACGATGACACCGGAGAGGTTCTCGCGGTTGGCCTTGATGTATTCGACCATGTCGGGGTCGACATCATCGTCCTCGTGGAGCTTCGGCTTGGCAAAGACGGCGAAGCCGACGTTGCGGATGGCCTCGACCCAGGGGCGGATGACGTCGGCGCCGCCGGGGGTGACGTTGGTGAAGACGGCGGCTTCGGGGGTGGCGTCGTTGTCAAAGGCCAGCTCCACCAGCCAGCGGCCGATGGCATCAAAACGCGGGCGGTAGGCGGCGGTGGGGCGCCCGCCGAGGATGGCGCCGAGCCCCATATCCATGTTGGGCGCATCCCACACCAGAAGGTAGGTGCCGGCCATTATTTCTTCTCCCACAGGTACTCGGTGATGACGTGTTCCTTGTCTAGTCCCTTGCCCTCAAACTTGGTGATGACCTGGCGGTCGGTGAGGATGGGGCACTCCGGCCAGGGCCAGCCCTTGTAGTCGAGGGAAGGCTCGACCTCGACGAGTTCGTTGATCCACTCGGCGTAGCCGGCGTGGTCGGTGGCCACATGAAGCACGCCGCCGGGTTTCAGGCGGGAGGCGAAGAGGTTGAGCGTGCCGGATTGGATGATGCGGCGCTTGTGGTGGCGGGCCTTGGGCCACGGATCCGGGAAGAAGATGCGGATGCCATCCAAGGACTCCGGCGCAAACATACGCATGAGAACCTCGATGCCATCGCCGCGGACCATGCGGATGTTTTCGATATCGTTGCGCACGATGGATCCCAGCAGCTTGGCCAGGCCTGGCTTGTAGAGCTCGACGGCAACAATGTTGGTGTCCTTTTCCAACGGGGCCATCGCAGCAGTGGAGGTTCCGGTGCCGGAGCCGATCTCCACGATGGTCTTGGCCCCCTCGCGGCCGAACCAGGCGGGGATGTCGAGGGGTTCGTCGGCAAGCAGGCGTCCCAACTGTGGCCAGTGCTCCTCGAAGAGGGCGTTCTGGTTGTCAGTGAGGGTGCCGCGACGGAAGGTCACGTTGCCGAGGCGTGGGTAGTCCAAATCATTGTTGAACTCGGCGTTGAAATCCGTCTGGAGGCCGCGGCCGTGAGGCATCTGCGCGGCGGGATTCTGGGAGGAGTCTGCACTATTCATCAGTTGACATTGTTCCCTTAAGCAGGGGTGAGGGGCAACGTGCCGCGCCGTGGAGGGTGGAGGGCGCCTAGGTGGAAACAGATCAGGGCTCCGCGGGGGTAATAGGACGGGCGTACTGGATGAGTGATGCTTAGAAACAGAGCCCCCGTATGGGGGCGATTGAGGGCGGTGGGTGTCATATTTCACACTTCGCTGTCCTCGACATAGTCGGCATGAGCTGGGTGGATATAACCGGGGTGGCGGGCATTACACGTTCTGTTATCACCAGTATCCGTACTCTGGTTGGTGAAACGTCGATAGGGGAAACCTTCGGCGATATAAAACACCCTGGCCACACCGACCACAGGAGAATGTGAGATGACCGCAACTATTAAGGGCCTTGTAGGTGAACTGCCCACGAAGAACGAGAAGCTTATTTCGTGGATCAGTGAGAGCGTCGAGCTCTTCCAGCCGGAAGAGGTCGTCTTCGTAGATGGCTCCCAGGAGGAGGCTGACCGCCTCGCCGCCGAGCTAGTGGAAAAGGGCACCCTGATTAAGCTCAACGAGGAGAAGCGCCCGAACTCTTACCTGGCTCGCTCGAACCCGTCGGATGTCGCCCGCGTGGAGTCCCGCACCTTCATCTGCACCGAGACTGAGGAGGACGCAGGCCCGACCAATAACTGGGCCCCGCCGGCAGCCATGAAGGAAGAGATGACCGAGGCCTTCCGTGGCTCCATGAAGGGCCGCACCATGTACGTCGTGCCGTTCTGCATGGGCCCCATCAGCGATCCGGACCCCAAGCTCGGCGTTCAGCTGACTGACTCGGCTTATGTTGTGCTCTCCATGCGCATCATGACCCGCATGGGCCAGCAGGCCCTGGACAAGATCGGGGACAACGGCGACTTTGTCCACGCTCTGCACTCCGTCGGTGCTCCGCTGGAGCCGGGCCAGGAGGATGTCGCGTGGCCGTGCAACGAGAAGAAGTACATCACGCAGTTCCCGGCAACCAAGGAGATTTGGTCCTACGGCTCCGGTTACGGCGGCAACGCCATTCTGGCCAAGAAGTGCTACGCGCTGCGTATCGCTTCCGTGATGGCGAAGGAAGAGGGCTGGATGGCAGAGCACATGCTCATCCTCAAGCTCACCAACCCGGAGGGCAAGAAGTACCACATCGCGGCCGCCTTCCCGTCTGCTTGCGGCAAGACCAACCTGGCCATGATCACCCCGACCATCCCGGGCTGGAAGGCTGAGGTTGTGGGCGATGACATTGCCTGGATGAAGTTGCGCGAGGACGGCCTGTACGCCGTCAACCCGGAGAACGGCTTCTTCGGTGTGGCGCCGGGCACCAACTACGACTCCAACCCGATTGCCATGAAGACGATGGAGCCGGGCAACACCCTGTTCACCAACGTCGCGCTGACCGACGACGGCGATGTCTGGTGGGAGGAAATGGGCGAGGCCCCGGAGCACCTCATCGATTGGCACGGCAACGATTGGACCCCGGCTTCCACCACCAAGGCTGCGCACCCGAACTCCCGCTACTGCGTGCCGATTACCCAGTGCCCGTCTGCCGCTCCGGAGTTTGATGACTGGAAGGGCGTCAAGATTGATGCCATCCTCTTCGGCGGCCGCCGCGCGGATACCGTCCCGCTGGTGACCCAGGCCTTTGACTGGAACCACGGCACCATGATCGGCGCCTTGCTCTCCTCTGGCCAGACCGCTGCCGCTGAGGGTAAGGTCGGCACCCTGCGCCACGACCCGATGGCCATGCTGCCGTTCATGGGCTACAACGCCGGTGACTACCTGCAGCACTGGATCGACATGGGTGAAAAGGGAGGCGACCGCATGCCGGAGATCTTCCTGGTCAACTGGTTCCGCCGTGGCGAGGACCGTCGCTTCCTGTGGCCGGGCTTCGGCGAGAATTCCCGTGTTCTCAAGTGGATTGTGGACCGCATCGAGGGCAACGTCGACGCCGTCGAGACCGTCGTGGGCCACACCGCCCGCCCGGAGGATATCGACCTCACCGGCCTAGACTTCGACATCGAGGACGTCCGCGAGGCCCTTGCCGTGAACCCGGCCGACTGGGCCGGCGACATGGAAGACAACAAGGAGTACCTGACCTTCCTGGGCTCCCGCGTGCCGTCTGAGGTGTGGGACCAGTTCAAGGCGCTCAAGGAGCGCGTTGAGGCTGCCTCCTAACGCCGCTTTCCGCGCCGCTGCTTTCCGACGCCCCCTCCACCCAGCGGTGGCGGGGCGTCGCCGCGTTCTGGCATGTTAGGTTGGCCACAATAAGGTTAGGGTAACCTTTTAAATGGAGAAAGTCTCGCATATTCTGGGTGTATGACAACTTCTTCTTTGCCCATGCACGATCGTCCCGACTCCGAGGTTGGTGGACACTGGCTCCTCGCCCGCCTGGGAAAGAAGGTGTTGCGCCCCGGCGGGCTGGAGATGACCACCACGCTAATCGACGCCGCCGAGCTGAAAGACAAGGACGTGGTGGAGCTGGCCCCTGGACTCGGGCTCACTGCCCGCCAGATCGTGGCGGAAGGCCCGCGCAGCTACACCGGCGTGGACGAGGATCCTGATGCCGTGGCGCGCACGAAGGCCAGCCTCGCCGGCGCTTCCTCGGCTACCGTGGTGGTCAATGACGCCAAGGCCACGGGTTTGCCGGATAACAGCACGGATGTCGTCTTTGGCGAAGCCATGCTCACCATGCACGGCGAGAAGGGGAAGGCCGCGATCATGGCGGAGGCGTTCCGTATCCTGCGCCCGGGCGGCAGGTATGTCATCCATGAGCTGTGCCTGGAGCCGGACACGCTTGACGACGCCCAGAAGCTCGAGATCCGCCGCGCGCTGGCCACGTCCATCCGCGTCAACGCCCGTCCGCTGACCACAAAGGAATGGGACGGCGTGGCACGGGAGGCTGGCTTCGAGGTGACTGAGCGCCACTATGCAGATATGGCGCTGCTGCGCGCCAAGCGCAACTTGCAGGACGAGGGTGTGCTGGGCGTGGCGCGTATCGCCTTTAACGTCTTGCGCATGCCCGACGCCCGCCGCCGCGTTTTCGCGATGCGTTCGGTGTTCAACAAGTACAGCGACAACCTGCAGGCCATCGGCGTGGTGCTGACCAAGCCGGCCGCGGCTGCTCAATGAGTTTCGGTGAGAGCGGTGACGTTGCCGGCGGCGTGCCGGACGGCGTGATGGAGGCCCGCCCACGTGGGATCAGCTGGCCCACGGTTGGCGTATCTGTGGTGAGCAGTTGCGTCGCCGCTGCGCTGGTCTTGGGTTTCGGCGTGCAGCTCAGCCAAGGCAAGTGGGAACAGGCGGCAGCCCAGGGTGCCGCGATGACGCAGCCAGCCGAACCGAGCGTGCCCGTGAGCAGCGACTCCGCAGCGCCGGCGGCTGCGGCAACAACGGCACCAACAACGGCGGCGTCCGCGGCGTCGCCAAGCGTTGCGCAGGACGCCCCCGCTGTGGCGTTGGAACCGGCACCGCAGGAGAATCAAGCGGCAGACCCAGCGCCAGAGCAGGCGGTGGATGAGACGGTGGAGGACCCCAACACCGGCTGGTACCCCAGTGGGGATTTCAGCGCGAGCTTTGCGGCTACTAACCCGGAGCCGACGCTCGATGACCTTAACGGCGTCCTGCACGCGCTCGTGGCCACGCCGGGATCCGATGCGGACAAGGCACACAACCTCGAGGCTGGGCTGCCGGGGACGGTGGTGCCGAGAACCATTTACAACCTGGGGATATTCCGTCCGCCGCTGGGCTGGAAGCGGATTAGCGGCCCACTGACGGTGGAGGGGAACACCGCGAGTGCCACGCTCAACGCGAGCTCGGCCGGGCGTCCCACGATCTCGTTGCGGGTGGAGTTCCGCTACCTCGACGGGCGCTGGAAGCTGGCCACGAACTCGCTGCGCAACGGCATCGATGCGGTGGGCCTGCCCATCGCGGGCGCGTTTTAAGGCGGCGGCGTGATTGACGTTGACAACCTGAGCCACTGGTATGGCTCGCGCCGCACAGCCGCGCCTGTGCGCGACCTTTCTTGCACCTTCGCTGATGGCCGCATCAATTACGTCGTGGGGCTTAACGGCACCGGAAAGTCGACGCTCCTCGGCTGCCTTTCCGGAAGCTTGCGCCCGCGCGGCGGCAGGGTCCTGGTGGACGGGCGGGAGCTGCGCGGTACCGACTATCCGTTGCGCCACGTGGGCAGCTACTTGAGCGCAGAAGATTTCTCACCGCAGCACACCGGCCTGCGCCACCTGCAGTGGATGTGCGCCCTCGCAGGCGCGCCGGTGGAAAAGGCGGAGGCGCTGGTGCGGGCCGTCGGGCTCGAGGAGGCCTCGCGGCGCCCCATCGGAGGTTACTCGTTGGGCATGCGCCAGCGCCTGGGGATCGCCAGCGTCTTGGCGGGAAACCCGCGCAACATTGTGCTGGATGAGCCGCTCAACGGCCTAGATATCCAGGGCGTGTGGTGGCTGCGTGAGTTGCTTGCCGCGTGGGCGGAGGAGGGGCGCTGCGTGATCGTGGCCTCGCATCACCTGCGCGAGGTGGAGGCCACGACCGAGGTTGCCGACGCCTCGGTAATCATCCTCAGCCAGGGCACGGCTCTTGCCCACGGCTCCCTTGAGGACGTCATCGCCTCCACCGGCGCCCCCGACCTCGAATCCGCCGTGGCGGCGCTGATCCCGGAGCTAGGGGCACGGGCATGAAGGCGTGGCAACGCTGGCGGTGACCTTCGGGGTGGCAGCGGTGGCGGAGCACGTCCAGTCCGCGGGAGGCATCCTTCAGGCGCAGTCCGTGGACACTACTAATGCGGCGTATTGGCCCATCTACCTGGGTAGCATCGTGTTTGCGGCATTGGGGGCGTGGGCGCAGGCCACCGCCGGATCGCGGGTCTTGCGTGCGGCGGCGCCGTGGTCAGGGCTGGATCAGCTGGCCCGCTGGTGCTTCCTGGGCGCGCTCGCGGCGGCCGCGACACTGCTCAGCGTCAGCCTGTGCCTGCTGCTCCTGCCCACGTTCTTTCCGGTGCTCTATGGGCAGGTGAACTTCTTCGCGGGCCTGCGCATGGTGGCTCTCGGCCCGGTGTACGCGTGGCTGGCGGTGGGCTACGGTGTGGCGCTGGGCCGGCTGCTGCGCTCCCCGGCGTTGAGCATCGCGGCGCTGACGGTCTGGGCGCTCTTGGTAGAAAACGCGCTGTGGCTCATCCCCGGCGGCGCGCGCCTCACCGGCTGGCTGCCCTTCCTCAACGGCGTCTTCGCTACCGGCCAGGACGTGGCGCTATTCCCGCCTTGGGGCCGTGATGGGGCGCTGGTGTACTTCGCGGCCGTGGGCGTGGCGCTCTGGCTGGCTTCTCTGCGCAGGCGCCTCGACTAAGTCTGACTCAGCCATCAGGCGCGCAGGACGATGACCAGGTTGGAGGTCACAAACTCCCGCAGCACCGGCACCTTGGTCACCCACCAGGCCCAGGCAGGGTGGTAGCGCGGAAAGGCCGCGAGGAGCTGCGAGCCTTGCGACGTCACGCCGCGCGCCCAGTCCAGGCCTTCGCGTGCGGAGAGCGCGAAGAGCGAGGAGCCGAAGACGTTCTTCGGCGGGTGGCCGTGGCGGCGGGTATAGCGGTCCCGGGCGAACTCGCCGCCCACGTAGTGCTCCCACAGGCCGGTCTCGTGCCCGCCGAAAGGCCCCAGCCACACCGTGTAGCTCAAGATCACCAGCCCGCCGGGCTTGGTCACGCGCAGCATTTCCTCACCCATCACCCACGGGTCTGGGATGTGCTCGGCCACGTTGGAGGAATACGTGATGTCGAAAGTGTTATCCGCAAAAGGCAGGCACGTGCCATCGCCGCGCACTGCTTGGGCCACTGAGATGCCGGCGGCGGCCATTTCACCCACGTCCGGCTCTAGCCCCACATAGCTGGCCCCGCGCTGGGCAAAGGCGGAAGCGAAATAGCCGGGCCCGCCCCCGACGTCGAGCACGCGCGCGCCGGTGAGGGACAAAGAATGGTCGCGGGAGAGGGCGTCGACAAGCGCGGCGGTGTCCTCAGCCAGACCGCTATAAAAGATCGCGGGCGCTGTCTGCTCAAAGCGGAAGGAGCGCAGCAGCCGCCAGGAGCGGCGCAGGGTGGCTAAGGCGCGGGTGCGTTTCATAACCCACTAGGCTAAAGCATCGTCATGAAAATCCTTCTTTTATGCTGGCGCGATTCCACCCACCCGCAGGGTGGCGGTTCCGAGCGCTACCTTGAGCGTGTGGGCGAATACCTGGCCGCCCAAGGCCACGAGGTGGTCTTCCGCACCGCGCGCCACATGAACGCCGCCAAGCGCGAGCGCCGCAACGGCGTGCTCTATTCGCGTGCCGGGGCCAAGTTCAGCGTGTACCCGCGCGCGCTGTTGTCGATTTTATTGGGGCGCCGCGCTTTGCGCGGCGCTGACGTTGTGGTGGATACGCACAACGGCATCCCCTTCTTCGCGCGCCTGGCTACCCGCGCGCCCGTGGTGATTCTGACGCACCACTGCCACCGCGAGCAGTGGCCGGTGGCCGGGCCCGTGCTGGCGCGGCTGGGCTGGTTCCTGGAATCTCGCGTCGTCCCCGCGCTCTACCGCCACAACACATGGGTGACGGTCTCGGAGGCCTCGAAGCGCGACCTGGAGAAGCTGGGGATCCACGGCGCGCACATCATTGAAAACGGCGTAGACCCCCTGCCGGAGCACGTACCCACGCTGGAGCCCGAGGCCGATATCCACCTGGTGACCTTGTCGCGCCTGGTGCCGCACAAGCAGATTGAGCACGCCATGGACACCGTGGCGCGGATTCCGGGCGCGATTCTCGACGTCATCGGTTCCGGCTGGTGGGAATCCCAGCTGCGCGAGTACGCCCGGGCCCACGGGGTAGAGGAGCGCGTGCGCTTCCGTGGTCAGGTCACCGAGGACTATAAACATGCGCTCCTCGCGCGTGCCGATGTGCACCTTATGCCCTCCCGTAAAGAAGGCTGGGGTTTGGCAGTCATGGAGGCGGCCCAACATGGGGTTCCCACGGTAGGTTATGCGTTTGGCCTGCAAGACAGCGTTATCGACGGTGAGACCGGTGTGCTGGTGCAGCGCGAGGAAGAGTTCGCGCCGGCGGTGCGCGCGCTTGTCGACGATCCCTCCCTCCGCCACCGTTTGGGCAACGCGGCGCGCCAGTTAGCGGCTACTTTTTCGTGGGAGAAAACCGGCGCGCGCTTCGAAGAGTTGCTAGAAGCGGAAGTGCGCACCAGGCGGCGCTAAGAACCCACGGGGCGGGTGTCGGTTGGGCGTTCGTGGTGGTGACGATGCTTCCCGCTTCGACTACTGCACCCACGCCGAGCTCTTCCAGCCGGTTGAGGTCGCGGTTGGTCCAGGCTTCGGCGGCCGCTAGGTAGCGCGGCGACGGTTCATCCACTGTCACGCCGTCGACGGTGAGCTCGCCGGAGTCGAGCTTGTTCGCGGCCTTGGAGTAGGGGTCGAGGGCGATGCCGCCGTCGACTTCGACCATGGCGGGGCGGTCGGTGAAGAAGGTCAGGCGGCCGTCGAGGTCGTCGACGAGCTGGCGGTCGATGCCCGTCTCACGTGGCTTCAACACGGCGAGCTCCCGCGGGGCATCGGGGGCTTGGAGCAGGCAGGCACACAGGGCGAGCGCGGCCGGAAGCTGGCGCAGGGACGCGATGCCCGCCACGGCCAGCGGCAGGGCGAGCAGGCTGAGCTTGGAGGAATCGCGCAACAGGCCCGCGCCGGGGATGTGCTCGATGGCGAACGCAGTAAGCCCGGGCGCCAGCGCGCCGAGGATCGCCAGGCCCATGCCGAGAACCGCCAGGGCCGCTAGCGGGCGCAGCTCGCGCCGGGGCAGGAGGGCAGCGCCCAGGACGGCGAGGGCGGCAACAGCAAGCCCCGCCAAGGCGAAGCCATGCTCGCGGGAGGCTGGCACCGCTGCGGCGTTCCAGATGCCGCCGAAACCAAGCAGCGAGCCGACCACTCCCACATAGGCCTCTGCGCGCGGGGCGAAGGCCGCGGCCTGGGCGGCGGGGGCGCCGTGGGCGACCGGAAGTCCGGCCGCGAGGCTTGGAACCAACCACGGCAGCCACAGCAGCAGTGAGCCGCATGCGAAGAGCCACCTTTTTCGCCCTTCGCGCTCACAGACAACCGCGATGAGGCCCCCGAAGAGCCCGCCGGTGGGCGTCAAGGACGCGGCCCACAGCGCCAGCCACGCCACGCGCGGGTGGCAGTTTAAGCCACCCCACGCGATCACGGGCGCCAGCCAGGCCGCGACCGCCAGGGACCACTGGCCCTGCAAGAGGCGCTCGATGACGAAAGGATTGGCCACCGCGCACGCCATCGCCGCAGCTGCGGCCCACGGGCTGAATTGTGGGCGCTGGCACGCCCATAGACCCGCCACCCACGCCGAGGCACTCGCCGAACCGAGGATAAAAACCCTGGCCAGCCACGCCCCGCCGACCATCGCCAGCACGCCGTCCTGCGGAGCATTGCGCGCGGGAAGATCACCGGCGCCGAAGGCGGCGGCGCTGAGGGCCGGGCGGTCAAGCAGCACCATGTCGCGCCACAGGAACTCGCCGGGCAGCACGAAGGGCCAGCACACGGCAAGCACGAGTACTAAACCCCACGCGCCGAGGGCGGCGCGCACCGCAAGGGAAGCCCGGGACGAAGTCACGGGTGCCTATGCGCTCTGCGCCGAATGACGGCGCATAAACATCGCGGCCGCCACTGCCAACAACGCCACGCCGATGGCCTTGCCCAACCAGCCCACGAGGCTCAAGATCTTGACCGTGTCGATGACCCCGCGAACCGAGTCGAGGCGTTCGGTGCGGGTGGACTCGGACCAGGAGAGGGGGACGTCGAGAAGCGCACGCTCCTGTGTGTCATCGGCGTCGACCATGGCCTGGGCCTGGCGCGCGTCGGTAGCCCAGAAGATGCGCGGGTGTTCCTCCTCGTTGACGATGGTTCCCGTCGTAGGCTCAACCCACACCGTGCGGCTGACCGCGTAGAAAGGCTCGAGGATGACGTGTGATTTCGGCTTGAGGTTATAGCGTTCAAGAGATTCAGACGAGTAGAAATCGCCCGCTGGGCCGGAGCGCTGGTTGTCGAAGGAGAAGACCTCCGCGAGAGGAACCGGGGCGACATCCTGGTGGAAGACGTAGGTCGGGATGCCGTCGAGCTTCTCATCGCGCAGAAAATCGATGGGCTCCGCATCCTGGGTGAGTGGATCGAAGAAAGGGTAGGAGCGCTGCTCTGCGCCGGCGGGGAAGAAGTAGCTTATGCCATCGCGCTCAACCCGGTCCTCCATCTGCACGTCGAAGGCAGAAAGCTCGATGTGCTGTGTCGTGTTCGGCCCCGCCAGCGGGTAGGTGGACTCGCGGTTGAGTAGGGATTCCTCGGTGATGTGCGCGACGGTGTCGCCTTCCAAGGTGAGCGTGGTGGTGGATTGTGCGCGGGCCACCGAATCCTTCTCCGCGGGGGCGGTAGTGGTGTGGCGGGTGAACTCAACCCCGTCCTGTTCCGCGCGGACCGTGATGTCGAGGTCCCTGGGCAGCGGGCGGGACTGGTTGTTATACAGCGGCGGAAGGATGGACCCGAGTATGAGGAATACCGCGGCGGCAATCGTCACCTGCGCTAGGCGGGAGCGAAGGAACACGTCAGCTCCGATCGGTCGAGGGATTCACTGCAGAAATAGTATCGTAGTGGGCCATGCGCTTTCTCCCTGAGCTCGAAGGCGTGCGTGCACTGGCAGCATTGGCGGTCGTGGTCACGCACGTGTCCTTCCAGACGGCCACCGGCTGGGCTTGGGCTGAGCGCTTGGATTATGGGGTGGCAGTCTTCTTCGTGCTCAGTGGATTCTTGCTGTGGCGTCGACGGCATGCGCACACGGCGGGGCAGTATCTTCTTTCCCGCGTGGCGCGCCTGGCACCGCTGTATGTGGTGTGTGTGGTGGCGGTGCTCGCTTTGCTTCCCGACGCCTCGCCCTTAACCTTCCCGCAAATCATCACCAACCTGACCGGCACGCAGTTGTATATCGCTGATGGGCTGGTTCCCGGGCTAACGCAATTGTGGTCGCTGTGCGTGGAGTTCGCCTTTTATGCGGTGTTGCCGCTGTTGGCGTGGTTGTTGGATAAGTTCTCGGCGCGCCCGCGGGTTGCGCTGATTGCTGGAGCGGGGGTGCTGAGTTTGTTCTGGGGCTTCCTGCCCTTTGTGGCCGGGTATGAATCCGGCGATATCAACACGCAGATTTGGCCGCCGGCGTATTTCTCGTGGTTCGCGGTGGGAATGCTGGCCGCAGAGGCCGAGGCCGCGCGGGTGCGCCTGCGCGCCGGGCGCATCGTGCGGCCCGTTTGCTGGGCCGTGGCCGCGGGCTGCGTGTGGCTGGCTAGCCGCGAGTGGTTCGGCCCGCAGGGTTTGGTGCATCCTGAGCCTGGCGAGTTTGCGCGCCGCATCGCGGTGGGTGCTGTGTGCGGGGCCTGCATCGTGGTGCCGGTAGCGCTGGCGCCTCGCGAAAGCTGGCTGGCCTCTGAGTGGATGCGGGCGCTGGGCCGCTGGTCTTATGGGGTGTTCATGTGGCATGTGGCGGTGCTGGCCATTGCCTTCCCGCTCTTGGGCGTGTCTGCTTTCTCCGGCTCAGCCGGGGATTTCGCGGTGGTGCTGGCCTTTACGGTGGTCGTTAGTTGTGTGCTGTCTGCCGCGACCTACGTGCTTGTCGAGGTCCCCGGCCGCGACCTCATCCGCTCCTTCGCCTTTACTCGCGGTCGTATCGCCGTTCCGCGTTCCCTGCCGCGCCGCGCCGCTGACTCCGCGAGCTCTGCCGCGCCAGGCAGATAGCGCTGCCGGCTCCGCTTCCCATTCCGCTACCGTGGGGTCCGGATCCCTTGCCAGCGCCGCTGGATCGACTGATTCTGCTTCCTAACTAGCCTCCTTGGCTTCGCCTCCGATTTCGCAGAAGGCATCTGACAAAAGGCATCAGTCAAAAGGCGTCTTTGCTCCTAAAAACGCCATTTGCCCCTTCTAGGTGGCGTTTTTAGCGCTGAAGATGCCGTCTGTGAGATGCCTTTTGAGAGGCTCCTTGTGCGGAGCACCATGCGTAGCGGGGCCGCGTCGAAAGCAGCGGCCCGGAAGGAAGCAGCAGGGGCGGACAGCTATGTACAGCGCGCCTGCGTCCCTAAGAGGTGCGGCGGGGTGGGAGGCAGGCGCACGTGATAGCCGCAACGCAGAGTAGCTGCACGAGCAGCGAATCGCCGGCGTAGCCCTCCGCGGGCCAAGGTGCGCGGGCGAGCATCGCGCCCGCGGCCAAGGTGAGCGCGCCCGCCAGGTAGTCGGGGCGCAGCGTGGTCCAGCGGGTAATAGCCCACGCCGCGGCAGCGGCGGCCACACCGGGAAGACCCGCAACGAGCGCCATCGTTGCCGCGATGAGTAGTGCCAGAAGGACACGCGCCGAGAGAGACGAGTGGGCAACATGGGCGGGGGAGGCCGTTTGGGAAGCCGGGAGGGCGGCATCGGCGACTGGGCCGGTTGCGGCTGAATCGTGCGCTGCGTAAGTCGCGGATGAGGCAGGGACAGTGGCGTGGGAACGGGGACCGCGGGACATGACGAGCAGGCAGAGCGCGGTGGTCAGCGCGGCGAGCGCGCCGCCTAGGCCCAAGCCCACGCGATAAGCGCGGTCAGCCGCGAAGGACATGTGGAAGGTCCCGCTAGCGCCGGCGGGAATGAGGAAGGCCTGCGTGTCCGCATCGATGGAACGCGGTTCGAGGGCCAGCGGTTCCGAGTTGGAGGCCGGCGTCGAGGCCGACGCTGAGTTTTGTGCCGAACCTGGCGTCGAGACCGCGGCTGTGTTCGGGGAGCGCAGCTCGCCGCGCAAGCCCTCGTTGAAGGCGCGGCCGGTGATGAGAAGGCGATCGTGGTCGGCAGACTCGATAGGCTCGTCGGAGGCGAGTGGGGTATAGCCAGAGGCGGTGGAGGGCCCGGCTGCGGCGGCTTCCTGGTTAGAAGAAGTGGCTGAGTCCGCAGAAGATGCGTGTGAGGAGGCGGGGAGGGGATCGGGCAGGGAGGACGCGGCATCGGTCAGAGCTGCCCAATCGCCGGTGGTGCGCAGGAGGTGCTGTCCCGCGGAGAGATTGAGGGTGGTGTTGGGGGCGTGGGGGGAGCCGTCGATAAGCACTGTCTTCTCACCCGAGACCCGCACCGTCATGTCGCGCGGGGCGGTGAAACAGCGGATGAGGATGTGTTCGTTGTCCTGCTGGAAGAGGAACTGCTCGGCCTCCGGCGAGGTATCAGGCACGGTGACGAGGCGCCGCGGGGTGGGCTGGTCCACGATGGACGCCTCCGCAATTCCGGTGCGGCGCTGCGGCTCGATGCGGATGGTGGAGGCCTGCGCGCCGGGCACGCGGATATCGCGGGCGCGGTAGGCCTCCATGGTGACGGTGACCTTGGAGTCGCCGTTGTGGATGGTCACCTCAGTCGTGCCCGTGGTCATCAGCCGCAGCGTCGGCGAGGACCACGGAGACGTAGAATGCAGCTCCAACCAGCCAGAATCACCAGGCGCTGGCCACCAGGCGGTGGAATTTTCGTCGTCGACGGCCGCCGTGAGAGAGCGCGCCGGGTTGGCCCCGCCGAAGGCGGAGGCATCTGAGGCAGAGGACGATGCGGTGACTCGGCCATCGTGCTCCACCACCTGGGTCAGCGGGCCGGCGGAGGGGTAATCGCGCAGACGGTTGCGCACCGTCGATGGGTCGCCAGAGGCCAGCGGTGCGGAAACCGGGCCGGTCAGCGTGCCGTAGTTGCGGTCACGCAAGGTGGGCGTATCGGTGACGATATCGGCGTTGGAGGAGACGAGCTCGTGAGGGCCGGAAAGGAGCGCGAGCGATTCCCCACCGCCCGCCACACGCGGCGGATCCGCAGGTGTCACGTTCATGGAGAGGTCGCGGTCGAAGACGACGACATCGACCTCCCCGAAGGTGTGGACCTCGCCTGGGATATGGGCCGAAGAACCAGAAATCAGGTCGTGGCGCACCGCGACGGCCCCGATACCGAGGCGCTGCAAAACCAGGGGTGCCGTGGCAGGGTCGCGCGAAATCTGCGCCATTGCACCGTCCATGCCACGGATGGCTTCAGGCGGGATGAGGGGAATGGCGTCGCGGACGGCCCAGGGGACGTCGAGAAGTGGCTGTGCTGGCTCATCGCGCGTCCAGCCCCAGTCCTGCCGTGCAAAGGAGGCCGGCGGGTAGATGAGTACGCGCGTATCCAGACTGTTCATGAAATCGGCGGCCTCGTGCCAATAGGCCGGGACCTCCTCGTAGGCCCCCTTCGGCAGCAGCCGGCCCGTCCAGGCGGGGGCGGTCGCGCCCACCACCACGAGGCACACCAGAAGGCCCGCTGCTTCACGACGCCCCGGGGCCAACGTCCGCGGCAACCTCACCCGGGCGGCAATCGCGGCCACGCCGAGTACCAGCGGGATGCGCACCAGCGGGTCGAATTTATGCACGTTGCGCAGCGCGGCCAGCGGGCCATCGAGCGCATCGAGGTACCACGCGGCATGCGTGCCGAGCACGGCTACGCCTACGAGCAGCATGAAACTCCACACGCGTGGCAGGCGGGACAAGCCCACTAGCCCTAAGGCAGCAACGCCGATGCTAAACAGCACGAAGACCGGCTCGGTGGCCAGCTCATTGCCGGCGACGCGTTCGGTATCCACGAAGGGAGCCCAGCTGGTGGTACCGCGCAGGATTTCCGCCAGGTTGAGCCAGCGCGTGGTCACGCCAGCAGATTCGATGAATTCCGTAAAGGGCGGGGCATAGCGGCCCAGGATGAGCAATGGGGTAATCCACCACGCGGACACCGCAGCGCATCCGGCCAACCAGGCCAGGCCGGCCTTGCCCGCGCGCCGCCACAGCAGAATCAAGCCCGCCGGCAGGCAGGCAGCCAGCGTGGCCGTGGCGTTGACCGCGCCCATGCAGGCCACCGCCACTACTGAGGGCGCGGCGTCCCGCCAGTCCAGTTCGCCCTTTCGCAAGAAAGGCAGCAACGCCCAGGGGGCGAGCATGACCGGCCAGGTCTCCGAGGAAATCGCGCCCAGCGTAGTCAGCGTGCGCGGGGAGAGCGCATAGAGCAGACTGCCCATCAGCGCGGCATAGCCCGGCGCGGTGGGAAGCACTGACCGGACTACACGGAAGAAGCCCAGAAAGCCCACCCCTAAGACCAGGAACCACCAGGCACGCTGCGCTATCCAATCCGGAAGTGGGTCCGCCAGCAGGAAAAACAAACCCTGCGGGAACAAGTAGCCATAGGCCTGGTTCTGCAGCTGGCCAAGCGTGAAGGTGTCGGTATAAGCATGCAATGCGCCGGCCAGGAAACGCGCCGGGTTGGCCACCAGATCGTGCTTGGTATCAGCAGCAGTCAACCCCCACGGCTGCACCAGAACCACGAGGGCTAAAAAGACAAGCCCCCCGATGCGTGCGCG
The DNA here is from genome assembly GCF_046895345.1 of Corynebacterium aurimucosum. Classification (GTDB taxonomy): domain Bacteria; phylum Actinomycetota; class Actinomycetes; order Mycobacteriales; family Mycobacteriaceae; genus Corynebacterium; species Corynebacterium aurimucosum_G. The sequence continues at coordinate 2,481,298 of NZ_CP160096.1, forward strand.
CACGCTACTCGCGGGAGCCGTACTCCGGCCCGCCCATCACGGCATCAGAGGCCTTGACGGAGTTATCGTTCGGCACGGCATCGGCCTGCGAGAATTGCGCGATGCCCAGGATGGTCACGACTCCCAGCGCCACGCCGACGACCGCGCTGCCCAGGGCCGGGCCCAGAGTGCGCTTGTTGAGGGAATCGCTGTCGAATGCCATGGCGCCAGATTCTAGCAGCTAAAAGCTGCCTTTAGGAGTCGCTTTCTGCCGCGTCGTCCTCATCGTCGTTCTCCGGCGGCACGATGAAGACTGGGAGACCGGCGTTGCGCACGATGTACTCCGCCGTGGAATTGGTCCACAGCGAGCGGAAGCCGGTGAGCGCGCGGGTGCCAGTGACGATGACGTCGATGTCGAGTTCTTGGGCGGCGTCGACAATCGCGCTCTGAATCGTCGTCACGGATTCCACCAGGTGGGCATGGCCCCGCAGCCCCAAGGTCTCCGCCTTGGCGATGCCCTGGCGGCAGATGGCGAGGGCCTCCTCGTAGGCCGGATCATCTTCCACGCTCTCCGGCGAGACCGTGGACTGGTGCAGCCCGGTGCGGCTGACGGCGCGGGCGGCCTGGCGTGCGGACGGCTCCCACGCGGTGAGGATTTCGACGTCGGTGGGGCGCAGAAGCCGCGCGGCGTACTCGAGGGCGCGGTCGGCGCGGTCGGAGCCGTCATAGGCAATGAGCATGGTCTCTCCGTTATTCATGTGGCCATCCTAACAACCAGGTGTTGCCCGCGCGGGTGCTTCAGGCACACTGGTGGGCATGAGAAAAGCAATGCCCGCCCTCCTGTTGAGTGCTGCCTGTGCGCTGAGCGCGTGTAGCGAGGAGCCTGTGCTTTCCGACGCCCCGCCGAGCGAAACCAGCGCCGCGCCCAGCGGCGTCGCGTCGGGCGACGCGGCACCACAGGATGCCGCGCCCGAGGACATCCGGGCCCGCGCCGCCGCCAAGCTCATGCCGCCGGCGCTGAACTACGAGGATGCCCGCGCGAAGCTGGAAGCTGGCGTGGGCGGACTCTTTATCCCGAGCTGGGCCGACCCTGAGCTGCTCAGCGATGGCCCGCGAGGAGTAAACGCTTTGCGCGAGGAGATGGGCCGTGACTTTGAAGTTTCCATCGATTTCGAGGGCGGGCGCGTGCAGCGTTTCTCCGAAATCTTGGGCGACTACCCCTCCCCGCAAGCCATGGCGGAGGGCCACAGCCCGGAGGAGGTCGAGGCCCTAGCCACGGAGATTGGGCAGAGCCTACGCGCCCACGGCGTGACGGTGGACTTCGCCCCGGTGCTCGACGTGGATGGGGGAGACCTCGAGGTCGTCGGTGATCGCGCCTTCTCCACCGATCCGGAGGCCGCAGGTGAGTATGGCGCGGCCTTTGCCCGCGGGTTGCAGGCGGCTGGTGTCAAGGCCGTGTTCAAACACTTCCCCGGTCACGGGCGTGCCTCCGGGGACACACACCTGGGTGAGGCCGTCACCCCGCCGCTGGAAGAGCTATATGGCCATGAGTTCGTGCCCTTTCACACAGCTCTCCCGCAAGCCCCGGAAGCAGCCCTCATGATGGGCCACCTCGTGGTTCCTGGGTTGGGGGAGGAACCCGCCTCTCTCAACCCGCACGCCTACCAGCTGGCCCGCGAGGAGCTGGGTTTCGAGGGCACGATTTACACCGATGACCTGGGTGGAATGGCCTCCATCTCGGAGAACTTCAGCGTGCCGGAGGCCGTGGCCGCAGCCCTCGCCGCCGGGGCCGATATGCCGCTGTGGTCCACCGACGAGGACATCAACGCGGTCATTGATGCGGCCGCGGAAGTCGTGGCCCAGCAGGAGGGCGACTAGTAAAAACTAGCTGGCAGACGTTAATCTCATACACGTGAAAAAGGCAATCGGACACAGGCAGCAGCGGCGCAAAGGGCTTCACGTCACCCTTGGCGTGCTCGTCGGCCTGATACTCATCGCCGGCATCGCCTATGCGTGGGATGTGATGGCCAACCAGCACAAGGTTCCGCGCGCGACGTCGGTCGGCGGCGTGGATATCTCCCGCATGGAGCGCACCGCCGCGGTGTCGAAGCTGGAGCAGGAACTCGGGGACGTCGCGGCCCAGCCTGTGGAAATCCGCGCCGGGGAGAAAAGCTCGCAGCTTATCCCCCAAGACTCCGGCCTCAGCCTGAACTATCAGAAAGCCGTCGACGGCATTCCTGACGCTTCCCTGAACCCCTTCTCGCGCCTGTACAGCTTCATTAAGCCCACCCAGGAAATCCCTGTCGCCGTGGACGTCGATGAGGACCAGCTCTCAGGGGAGCTCGAGCGCGTTGGCAACGATCTGAAGATTGAGCCGGAGGACGGAAACCTAGAGCTTATCGACGGCTCCCTCAAAGAAACCAAGCCCAAGCTCGGCCAAGCGGTGGAAGAGGGAGAGTTGCACGAGGGCGTCGTTAAGCACTGGCTCGACCCCGAGGGCGTAGACGTCGAGCCGATGGTGGTGGAGCCACAGATTAATGATGAGGCGATTGAGGCCATGCGCACCGGGGATGCCGCCCGAGCACTGGATAACCCGCTCACGCTCAAGGGCGAGAACAACACCGCCGGCACCCTGCGCAAGCCGGAGATTTCCCAGTTTGTCTCCATCGCTGCCGAAGACGGCGAGCTGCGCCTCAAGGTGGACAAAGACCGCGCGCGCGAGCTCTTCCAAGAGCGCATGCAAGGCTCCGAGGTCCCCGGCACCAACGCCAAGATTTCCTTCAGCGGCAACGACAAGCAGATCACGCCCTCGGTGGATGGCTCCATCATCGACTGGGAGAAGACCCTCGAGGGCTTCGAGGATCGCGTGAGCAGCGAGGACGACCGCGAATGGGACGCCGACTATAAGCCGGACCCCGCGGAATTCACCACGGAGATGGCAGAGAAGGCCACCTTCGATGAGACCGTGTCGGAGTTTTCCACCGGTGGTTTCTCCGGGGCCTCCGGCACCAATATTCGCCTAGTGGCCCAGCAGGTCAATGGTGCCGTGGTTAACCCGGGTGAGACCTTCTCCCTCAACGGCTACACCGGCCCGCGCGGTACGGCGCAGGGCTACGTGGAATCCGGCATCATCATCGACGGACACGCCGGCACGGCCGTGGGCGGCGGCATTTCCCAGTTCGCCACCACCTTGTACAACGCGGCCTACTTCGCGGGCATGGAGGATACCGCGCACACCCCGCACTCCTATTACATCTCGCGCTACCCGGCCGGCCGCGAGGCCACCGTCTATGAAGGCGCGATTGACTTGCAGTTCAAGAACACCTCGAACCACCCGGTGCGCATTGAGACCGACTTTGGCAGCGACATCACCGTGCGCTTCAAGGGTGTGAAGACTGTCGAGGTTGAGTCCATCAACAACGGGCGCTGGGCCAAGACCGAGCCGCAGCGAAAGTCTGTGAGCGAGGATTGCTCGCCGTCGTCTGGCGCGCCGGGCTTTACCACCTCCGATACGCGCATTATTAAGGATCTTTCCGGCAAAGAGATTTCCCGGGAGACCACCACCACGGTCTATGGCCCGCAGCCCATCGTTACCTGCGGTTAAATCATGACGCGGCCGATGCATACCGCGGTGAAGGACCCGGCGGACGTCGATCAGCTGGCCCAGCACCCAGTGAAATTTGGTCGCGTCGCCGGCCTGTTCACCCCGCACCGCGGCACGCTGCTGCTGGTGGTTGCGCTGATTATTGCCACCTCGGGGCTGACCGTGGTGCAGCCTTTCCTCATGCGCCGCACCGTGGACGAGGCGATTCCTGAGCACGACACCACGCTGCTGTTGTGGTTGGTCGGCGGCATGTTGACCATCACTGTGGTCTCCCAGGCCATCGGCGTCATCCAGTCCTTTCTATCCGCGCGGGTGGGGCATACCATCATGCATGAGCTGCGCACGCAGGTCTTTGCCAACCTGCAGCGCCAATCGCTGCAGTTCTTTACCAATAACCGGGGCGGCGAGATCCAATCCCGCCTGACCAATGACATCGCGGCGATGCGCGGCATGGTGACCACCACCGCGACCTCTGTGGCTAGCAACCTCACCATGACGGTGGCCACGTTGGTGGCGATGGTGGCGCTTTCGCCCACCCTCTCGCTGTTGTCCCTGGTGGTGCTGCCGCCCGCCGTGTGGCTCACCCGCCGCGCCGCCGTGCTGCGCCGCAGCCTCATGGAGAAAAACAGCCGCGCGCAGGCGACGTTGCAGCAGACCATTTCGGAGAACCTGTCCGTGTCCGGCATGCGTCTGGCGGCCACGTTGGGCGCGCAGTCGCGCGTCTATGATGGGTTTGAGAAGACCTCCCGCTCCCTCATCCGTTTAGAGCTCGAGTCCCAGCTGGCCGGGCGCTGGCGTATGGCGCTGACCCAAATCATTTTCGGCGTGATGCCGGCGCTAATTTACCTGGTGGCTGGTCTGCGCCCGGGGATTACGATTGGCACGCTCATCGCCTTTTCTACTCTGCAGACCCAGATTTTCCGCCCGATTACTGGCCTGCTCAACGTGGGCGCGCAGTGGGTGGCGGCGATGGCGCTGTTTAGTCGCATCTTTGAGTACCTGGATCTGGAGCCCGAACTTAAGGAGGCCACCGAGCCCGCCCAGCTTGCCGACGCCTCCCTCACCCTCCAGCACGTTTCCTACCGCTACCCCGGCACCGACACCGACGCGCTTGCCGACGTCTCCCTCACCATCCCCGCCCACACCACCACCGCACTTGTGGGGCATACCGGTTCCGGCAAATCCACGGTGGCCTCCCTTCTGGTGCGCTTGGCCGACCCAACGGAAGGCTCAGTGCTCTTAGGCGGAGTCGACCTGCGCGACATTCCTGCCGAGCAACGCTCGGCAGTCATCGGCGTGGTTTCCCAAGAGACCTACCTGATTCACGGCACGGTGCGGGAGAACCTCCTCTTTGCACAGCAGGACGCCAGCGAGGAAGAGATGTGGGCGGCGCTTAACGCCGCGCGCGTGGACGAGGTCATCGCCGCGCTTCCCGACGGGCTGGATACTCTCGTGGGCTCGCGTGGTTACCGCTTCTCCGGCGGTGAGCAGCAGCGCCTCTCGCTTGCACGAACGCTGCTGCGCCGACCACAGGTCCTCATCCTCGATGAGGCCACCTCGGCCCTCGACAACGAAACCGAACGCGCCATCCAGGAAGCGGTGTTCGGCGCGCAGGCTACCCGCCTAGTCATTGCGCATCGACTCTCCACAATTCGCGACGCCGACCAAATCGTTGTTCTCGACGCCGGCGAAGTGGTCGAGCGCGGCACCCACGCCGAACTACTGGCCCGCGGTGGCGTTTATGCGGCGCTGCTTCGCGCCGCCGACGAGGCGAGCTAGTCACCATTCGGCGGGCGCCGATGGTCCACTATTTGGAGCTATATCTGGGACGGTATGGCCGAGCTCTCGGAGAACCTCGACGCCGAATTCCCCCAATCACAAGTTCAACTACATCCTTTAAACACGCACGGAAGCGGTGACCGTCCATAGGGAAACTGGGATTTTTGTTACATCCATGGCGAAGGATCAATCTCCGATGACGTATGCGAGCGCTTCAAAGCGCGTGAGAATTTCCTCGTCAGCAATGGAGATTTCATCAATTGCGCGCAATGCACGGAGCTCATCGATGGTTCGAGGGCTAAGGTCCTGAAGGAGCTGTTCGCGTTCTTTTTGCAGCTCAGCGGTTGTGCGTGGGGTGAATATAGGCGCGGACACTGGGACTCCTTTCCGTATGCTTTGTAGCTTAGATGCACCGGTGGACACGTGTCGTGGAGTGAAGTAAACCCCAACCTGAGCTGGGGAAATGTGGAGCCGACGACGGTGTCCGAGTTCACGACATATTTGACACCTTGTTCCTACAAGGGCAGTCCTGATGTTTGACAGATGAGTCGCGGCAAAATTGACACTAAGCCCACCCTTACCGTGTCGAATGATGCTTGACAGGTGAGTCGGGACAAGTTTGACACCATGAACAGTCCCAACCGCAACCTCGCCATTGTCCGAGCAGTCCGTGACCAAAAGCGGCAGCCCATCAAAAGTAGCCAAGCAATTCGGCACCTCTCGTCAACGCGTCTACCAAATCCTCAACGCCTACGACACCGGCGGCGCCGAAGCCATCGCACTAAAATCCTGCGCCCCGTGCACCCCAAGCCGTGCCAGACCCCTGCGCAAAGACATCATCATCCGTAAATAACTCCCCCGCCACGGAATCGACGCAGGCCCAGAAACCATTGCCTACCATCTACAACAAGAAGGAAAAGGGTCCCTTCCACCTCAATGATCTGCCGCATCCTAAGCAAGGAAGGGCTCATTACCCCAGAACCGAAAAAGAAGCCCAAAAGCTCCTTCATACGCTTTGAAGCAGCCATGCCCAAGGGAAGCTGGCAAGCATCCATCACCCACCTCTACCTAGCTGACTCCACCCGCATGGAGGTTCTTGTTTTCCTTGACGATCGCTCCCGCTGCCTGCTGTCAACCACTGCACAAGCATCCTTCGTAGACGCCGAAGTAGCTTCAGTCTTTATAGCTGGTCAAGGGCTGTTCTCGCCCGCCTGGTGTGAGTGTGTGTCACTGATGGCTTCAACTTCCCACTTGCAGACTGGGGCTTTGCTCATGAAACTGCGATTTCTGTCGGTGTGGAGTGCCTGTGGAAGCGCCTGGTTCCATTCTTTAACCCACGAGATGCTAAGCTAATAGCCGGTCTTTCAGTCTCCGAGCTGTTTGGCCAGTAGGTAGGAGGGCCGCCATTTAGCTTTGTTCTAAGTGGTGGCCCGACTTTTATCGTTTCGGGTCAGCGGGTGGGAAGTTTCTAGGGTCGAGATTGTAGCGGATTTTGCCTTCGATTGGGACGGCGTGCTCGTCGCCGTCTGCGTATTGTTCGCGCCAGCGGATGTTGTGGAGTGCTTGTGCTAGCAGGGTGTCGGGGTGTGCGCCTACGGCTTCGCAAAGTACAACGTATTCGTGGATGTTGGGACTGGATTCGCCGCGTAGGTAGCGGCTGGTTTGGCTTGTGGATAGTTCGGTGGAGGCAGCGATGTGTCGTTGGGTCATTTGCCTTCGGGCGGCGTGCTCCCTGAGGAGCGAGGCGATCTCGATGGTTACTTTGTCGGGTGCTTTTCGGGGCGCTGTACTCATACTGGGAGCATAGCGTTTCGGATGGAATAATGTGGACAAATGTGGACAGATATAGATAAACATGGTTAAAGATGTCAAAAGGAAGGTATCGCCCCAAACAGGGCTGTAAGGGGTGTGGGTGAATGTCTACGGCACAACCAAAGAGCTCGCAGAAATCTTTCGGATTAAAGCATCCGACGTTGCACTAATAGCGCACAGCGCCCATCTCGAAGCTATGCTTCGCGCCGGTGTAGGGGCTTTCATGGAGAATTTCAAGGTGGGGAGTGCGAGCCGAGGATGGCTGAGCAACCGTGCGGAGAACCCCCGTAATAGATCGGCGCTGCACTCAAAACGCCCGGGGGTCAGAAAACGCAGCTAAAGAACTCTACGCCCTGGGCGAGTAAGGTTAGGGCGGTCTCATTATCGTCTTGGCCAACGCCAATCTGTATCAAGAGGTCCCCATCCGCAAGCTCGTGTTCGACGGTGTGAAGGCAGCTATGGGGCTCTCAATGTAGAGCGCTAAGGTCCGCGCACTGCGTGGTCGGATTGGGTGTTGGGTGAGCCTTAATGCCTATTCGGGCGGGCGTAGCTACAGTCCCGGTAGCCGTACTGGTTGGTGGGGGATTTTCCTAAGGGAGAGGGGTGTGATTCTCGCGTGCCCACCGCGTGCCCACAGTTGCACCCCCGAGTGCGCATGTCTGCGCCTGTGACCTGGTGTGCCCCTATATGGGGAACTGCCTGGTCGTGGGGAAACCCGCAGGTAGCGGGCTGTGAGATTGGGATTTGAGCCGACGACGGGAATCGAACCCGCGCCAGCAGCTTGGGAAGCTGCAGTTCTACCATTAAACTACGTCGGCACGCTGCACGTGGTGCAACGCACTAAAGCTTAGCACCGCCGTCGGCCGAGGCCATAAAAGGCCCAGTGGGGAGGTAGACTATGAGCCGTGCTTCTATCTGATCGTGACATTCGTGCCGCCATTTCCGCCGATGGTTCAGAGCGTTTGAGCGTTGAGCCTTATGACGCCGAGATGGTCCAGCCTTCTTCTATCGACGTGCGCTTGGACAAATTCTTCCGCGTGTTTAATAACTCGCGTTATACGCACATTGACCCCAAGGAAGAGATGCCGGACCTCACCAGCGAGGTCGAGGTGGCAGACGGCGATGCCTTCGTCCTGCACCCGGGTGAATTCGTCCTCGGCGCGACGTTGGAGAAGTTCACCCTGCCGGCGCACCTGGCCGGCCGCCTCGAGGGCAAGTCCTCGTTGGGACGCTTGGGCCTGCTGACGCACTCCACGGCAGGGTTTATTGACCCAGGTTTCAGTGGCCACATCACGCTGGAGCTGTCTAACACCGCTAACCTGCCCATTACCCTGTGGCCCGGGATGAAGGTGGGCCAGTTGGCTATCTTTAAGATGTCTTCGCCGGCGGAGGCTCCGTATGGCTCCGGCGCGCTGGGCTCGAAGTACCAGGGGCAGCGCGGACCGACGCCGTCGAAGTCCTATCTGAACTTCCGTTAAACTTTTCGTTCTCGCCGCGCGCTTCAGGTCAACCGCGCCTAAAATTCCCGGTTATGCGTATGACTGTGATTGGTACCGGCTACCTAGGCGCGACGCACGCCGCTTGCATGGCGGAGCTCGGCCACGAGGTGCTCGGCGTAGATGTTGATGAACACAAGATTGAAGCTCTCAAGGACGGCCGCGTGCCGTTCTATGAGCCTGGCCTGCCGGAGGTACTCGAGCGCAACATCGAGGCCGGCCGCCTAGACTTTTCCACCAGCTATGATGACGCCGCGGAGTTCGCCAACGTGCACTTCCTCGGCGTCGGCACCCCGCAGGCCCACGGCTCCTACGCTGCGGATCTCACCTACGTGAAGTCCGTCATCACCGAACTGGTACCGCGCTTGAAAGGCGAGCACATCATCTTCGGCAAGTCCACCGTCCCGGTGGGCACTGCGGCACAGCTGCAGGAGATGGCTGATGAACTCGCCCCGGAGGGCGCCAGCGTGGAGATTGCCTGGAACCCGGAGTTCCTGCGCGAGGGCTACGCCGTCAAGGACACCATCACCCCGGACCGCATCGTCCTCGGCGTCGGCGAGGCAGGGCTCGCCGACGGTGTAAGTAACGCCGAAGAGGTCGCCCGCGAGGTCTATGCCCAGCCGCTGACGCAGAACACCCCGTTCATCGTGACGGACCTGCAGACCGCCGAGCTGGTCAAGGTCTCCGCCAACGCTTTCTTGGCCACCAAGATTTCCTTCATCAATGCCGTGTCAGAAATCTGCGAGATTGCTGGGGCGGACGTGGTCAAGCTTGCCGACGCCATCGGCTACGACGAGCGCATCGGCCGCAAATTCCTCGGCGCGGGCTTGGGCTTCGGCGGTGGCTGCCTGCCAAAGGATATCCGCGCCTTCATGGCGCGCGCCGGCGAGCTCGGCGCTGATCAGGCCCTGACCTTCCTGCGCGAGGTCGACGCCATCAACATGCGCCGCCGTGACCGCGTCGTCGACCTGGCCAAGCAAGCCTTCGACGGTTCCCTCCTCGGCCACCGCGTCACCGTGCTGGGCTGCGCGTTCAAGCCGAACTCCGATGATGTCCGCGACTCGCCAGCACTCTCCGTGGCCGGTTCGCTTTCCCTAGCGGGAGCCGCCGTGACGGTTTATGACCCGCAGGGTATGGAGAACGCTAAGAAGGTGTTCCCGACGTTGAATTACGTGGCGTCGGCAAGCGAGGCACTCAAGGACACCGAGCTGGTCATCCTCGCCACCGAGTGGCAGGAATTCCGTGACCTCGACCCGGCTGTGGCCGGTGCGCTGGTGGCCCGCCGTCACATCATCGACGGTCGCAACGTTCTCAACGTCGATGCTTGGCGCGCGGCCGGCTGGACTGTGGAAGCACTCGGCCGCGTCCTTCCGGCACAGTAAACGCCGCAATCGCGGTGGTCAGTGGCACCGCTAGTGTCAAGGCCATCGCGCCCAGCAGGGAGCGCAGAACCTCCGTGGCGACGAGGTCACTGGAGAGAATCTGCAGTGCTGGGCGCTGCGCCGCAGTGATGAGCATGAGCAGCGGCAGCGCCGCGCCGGTATAGGTCAGCACGATGGTGTACACCATGGAAGCAATATGGTCGCGGCCCACCTTCATGGCTGACATGAAAAGCGCGCCGGGCCCGGCTGTGGGGTCGGCGGCGTTGAGCTCGCGCACGGTGGAGGCCTGCGCCACCGCGATATCGTTGAGGCTGCCGAGCGCACCAATGATGAACCCGCACAGCAACACTCCCACGACGGAAACGCCTGGCATGTAGAGCAGCAGCTTGAGGTTATCCTCCGAGCTCGAGCCTGTTAACGCTGTGCTGCTTATCGACGCCCACCCCAACGCCCCCGAAATCGCTAGCGCCACCAATGCACCTCCCAGGGCGGAGGCTGATTTCCAGTTCACGCCGTGCACGAGAGGAACGGCTAGGAAGAGGATGGTCGCGCAGGTAACGAGCGCCAGCGGTAGCGCCGAATGGCCCTCGATGAGGGAGGGGATGAGGTAGAAAAACACGATTGCCAAGCTGATTACAAGGCCCACCAGCGCGCGCAGCCCGTGCCAGGCAGCGAAGCCAACGATGACAAGGGCCGCGATAATAGCCCACAACGCAAGGCTTCCACTGCGCTGAAAATCAGCGAAGGCATAGGTGCCGTCGCTGGAGACGGTAAGAATTATCTCATCGCCCTGGTTTAAGGTCGGGTCGCTGGCCAGGCCGTGGAAGATGAGTTGGGTTTTGCGCCCCGTGTCCTCGCCGGAGGTCAGTTCTATCAGTGCACGGGTGCAGCCGGTGTCCTCGCTCGCGGCGGGAATCAGCGGGGCTTCGTCGAAGGCCTGGCCGGCGTGGGGGTCGCTGCAAAGATGGTGATCGACGCGGTCGACGGTTCCGGTGACCTGTGGCTGATTGAGCGCATAGGTAGCGAAGAAATCGGCGCTGGTGTGCTCGGATGTTGGGGTGGTGGGGCGCAGTAGAAACAAACCCGCAAGCGTTATCAGGGCGGTGAGCGCAAGAAAGCTGATGAGCCCCGTACGCCACGGATTTAGGTTAGTCATGCCCATCATTGTGAATGAGTTTCATTAAAAAGAAAACTAATGATGACGCGATCAACAAGTTATCCACAGGCTGGCGGCGGTGCCGTTGTGTGAGGCGGGTGGGGCGTTTAGCGTTGCTGGCATGAACCTTGTAGAAGCGCATCTTCGCAGCCAGGCGGCGGGCATCGAGCTCGTCGCCGGCGTTGCGGGGCTCAGCTTCGAGCAGCTGCGGGCGTGGGGTCCGGAGTCTGTGGCACGCTCCTTGCTGGCGCTTTTCGACGTCTACTTTGCCCCCACCTCCTTCACCCGCAAACAAGCGCGCGCCGTTTCGGCGGCGCGCGCTAATGGACACGACCTGCCCACGCTGCTGCTCATTGAGCGCTTCGCGGGCCGGTTGAAGCAGCAGCGCGAAGCCTGGGATCTGCGCATTGAATTGTGCGGTATCGCTGGTGATGAAAAGACCGTTGCCCGCTATGCGCGCAAGCGCATTGCTGAGCTCAACCCGCCGCCCGCGCCAAAGCCTGGCGTGACAATTCGCCGTGGAAAGGAGCTGTCCAAGCTCACGCTCACGGCCCCGGCGGCGCTCATCGAGGACTTGCGTCCCAACATCGACGAAGACGATCCCGTCGGCTCGTTTACGGCTGCGTTTCGCGAAGGTCGCCTCGCCCGCCCCGTTCCCCAAACCCTCGCCGTCATGGAGCTTCCCGAGTACGCCACAATCTTGGGCCGCTTGGGCGACCCGTCCACCCCGCGCCCCGACTCCGCAGAATCGAACGCGCCTTCCTCGGCACCTCTTTCCTGCACAACAGCGTCCTCTGCAGCCGCAACTCCTGCTTCCAGCCAGCCCGCCGACGCATCACCGTCCACTCCTGCTTCCAGCCAGCCAGATACACCTACTGCTGATGCCGGCCACGATGCACGTGCTGGCAGCAGCGATGTGACGCCCGGCAACGACACCACAGCATCTGCCTCCAGTGCAGCGCCTGACCTCGGGGATATCGTGATCCAGCTATCCAACGGCGCCAAGATTACGGGCAAAGAACTTATCGAGCGGGAGTTCGCCGAAGAAGGACTCGTCATGCTCGTCGACCGTGTCAAAGGCCCCGTGGAACTTCACCGCACCCAGCGGGTTGCCTCGGAGAAGCAGCGCATCATGGCAAGTGGGGAACAACCAACCTGTGCCTGGGGCCGTTGCTTGTGTGGGGCTGATTATTGCCAGATACACCACATCAAGGAATGGAGAAACGGCGGCGAGACGAACCCCGAAAACCTCACCCCGCTGTGCAAATACCACAACGCTATTAACGGACTGCCGGGCCGTGGTCGCATCGTGCGGGAAAACGGCAAGATTAAATGGGTGCCGGCTGGCCCTCGCGATCCGCGGGAACCGGTACATCCGCACCGCGCATCACGCGCCCGGCGTATTCACGAAAACCGTCAAGACACAGTAAGCACCGTTGCGGGGCCTAGCACAAGCCGTCGCGCCCAGACCGCAAAGCCGGCCGAATCACCGACATCCACACGTTCTGAGCCGGGAAGTCCCGCCCCACCCGACTGCTAGCGTTTGAGCCAAGAGGCGCCTGAATGCTTTTGGCAGCGAGGGCGCCTCTTTACGCCTGCCCGATCGTGGGAAGCAGGGCTACTGGCGGTAGCTCACCAGGAAGTTGCCGAGCCGCTCAATCGCGTTCTCCAGCTGGGACGCCCACGGCAGCGTGACCACACGGAAGTGATCCGGCGTGGGCCAGTTAAAGCCGGTGCCCTGCACCATGAGGATTTTCTCGGCACGCAGAATATCCAGCATGAGCTTGGAGTCATCGTGAATCTCATACACGTTTGGATCCAAGCGCGGGAAGCAATACAGCGCGCCCATCGGCTTCACCACGGACACACCAGGAATCTCGTTGAGCTTCTCGTAAGCAATATTGCGCTGCTTCAGCAAGCGGCCGCCCTCGCCGGTGAGCTCATAAATGGACTGCCGCCCACCCAGCGCCACCTGGATCGCGTGCTGCGCCGGCACATTCGGGCACAGGCGCGTGCCTGCCAGCAGATCCAAACCCTCGATGAAGCCGCGCGCATGGGACTTCGGGCCGGTCAGCACCATCCAGCCCGCGCGGTAGCCGGCCACGCGGTAGGCTTTCGACAAGCCATTAAACGTAATCGTCAGCAAGTCCGGGGCCAGCGAGGCAATCGAGATGTGCCGCGCGCCGTCGTACAGAATGCGGTCATAAATTTCATCCGCCAAAATCAGCAGGTTATATTCACGCGCCACATCCACGATCTTCTGCAACGTTTCACGCGAATATACGGCACCTGTCGGGTTATTCGGATTAATGACCACAATTGCCTTGGTCTTCTCTGTTACTTTCGCGCGAATATCCTCAATGGAGGGATTCCACTCATCCTCCTCATCGCACAAATAGTGCACAGGTGTGCCACCCGCCAGCGACGTCGCCGCCGTCCACAGGGGGTAGTCAGGGGCGGGGATGAGAACCTCGTCGCCGTCGTCAAGCAGCGCTTGCGTCACCATCGAAATCAGCTCGGAGACGCCGTTGCCCAGGTACACGTCATTGACGTCGAAGCTGGGGAAATCCTCCAGCTCATAGCGGGTCACAATCGCGCGCCGCGCCGGGATAATGCCCTTCGACGTGGAGTAGCCCTGGGAGGTCGGCAGCGCCGCAATCATGTCGCGCATGATGACATCCGGTGCATCGAAACCAAACACCGCCGGGTTGCCGGTGTTGAGCTTCAGAATGCTGTGCCCGTCGAGCTCCATGCGCTCGGCCTCCGTGGAAACCTCGCCGCGAATATCGTAGGCAACGCCCTGTAGTTTGGTGGATTGATCAAAAATCCGGTTCTGAGTCATGCCGGATATGTTACTTCTGGTTCCACTGTTCCAGCTTGCGTTTGGCCAGATTCATCGCATCCCCAGTAATTTCACTTGCTTGGCGACGCCTCTCCGCCCACTGCGCCTGCTCCAACGCCCGCATCTGCGCGCGTTCTTCAGCGCCGGCGGCCTTCAGCTCGCGCATGCGCTGGCGCTCGATCTGTCGCGGCGACGGACGGTGCCAGGACTCCGGCCCCACCTTGGCCACGTAGAGCATGATCCACAACGCAGGGATGAGGAAAAGCAGGCCGGTGCCAGTGAGTGCGGCGGTGACGCCGGATAGGGCGGCAAAGGATGCGATCGAGCCGAAAAAGAGCCCTAGCGAGCCAACCAGCGCGGTGGCTAAGCGGGGTTTCCGAGTTGATTGGTAGGCGCGGGCCACCTCACCTTGGGAGTAGATCTTGAGCTCGCTGGTGGCCTTGGTGGGGATATCCATGAAGACATCTGCCAGTTCGCGGCGCGTGGTTGCCTGTATCACCGCGTCGGTGCGCTCCTCGAACTCATCCATGGTGAGGCGGCCTTCACCCAGTGCTTGGGCGAGGTCGTTGACGGCGTCGGTCCGTTCGGCGTCGGAAAGCCGCATGCTGAAAGGACTATTCACATTGGCTATTTTAACAGCCTTAATCCTCTTCCTTTGCGGGTTCTTTTTCGCGCACGAGGCCGGAGAGGAACGGGAAAATGGCAACCGTGAGCGCGCCGCCGGCGATGAAAATGGAGGCTGTTTCACTATCGACGATGCCGGAATCCACCGCCAGCGTCATCACCGCCACGATGATGGGCAGGCCGGTCGCCGCGTAGAGGGCAACCTGGATGCGCTCGCGGGTGGTTTCGACGTTGGAGCCGGTCTGGTGAAGGTTTTCGCGTAGGAACACCGGCAGGCCACGGGTTACCAGGATGAGCAGCGGGATGCCGAGGACCTTGATGGGCTCGTCCATGATGACGTTCCAGTCAATCGCCATGCCGGAGACCACGAAGAAGACGGGAATGAGCATGGAATAAAAAACCACGTCGAGGCGGTTTTCCAAGCCCTTATGGAACTCATCGGGAATGATGCGGTTGAGGATGATGCCCGTTGCAAAGGCGCCCAAGACGATGTCGAGTTCGAATACCGCCGTCACCGCCATGAGGATGGCCAGCATCAGGATGATGAGACGCATGATGGTTTGGTTGGTGGAGCCCGCCCCGGAGATGAAGGCATCCTTGAACCACGGCATGAGGGTGGTAATGGCGAAGGGCATGACGGCCACGGTGACCGCGATTGCGATGAAGGCGAGAAGAATCAGCATCGTTGTCCACGTGGAGCGCGAGCCCAACAGGAGTGCCATTGCAGTAATTGGCGCGACCTCACCGATCGCGCCGTGGATAACCACGGAATCACCCACTCGAGTGCCCAGGAGTTTGTCCTGCTTGAGCATCGGAGTGATGGTGCCCAGAGCAGTCGACGTCAAAGCGATGGCCATGACGATGGCGCTGGGGATGTCATCCATGAGGAAGTAGGCGCCGACGCCACACGCCACTACGCAGATGAGCCACGTGGATAGCCCTGTGGCGGCTTCCTTCGATTTCAGGGCGGCGAGGTCGATTTCGAAACCCGCAAGGAGGAACAGTGCACCCACGCCAAGCTCCTTGAGCATGCCAATGCCGGGGTCTTCGTGCGCCAAGCCCAACATCGAAGGGCCGATGAGCATGCCGAAGAAAATAAGCAGTGCCACGGCCGGCATCTTCTTGCCTAGGGCATGGGATACCAACGGTGCCAGCAGCGCTACCGCCATGATCCATGCGAAGGACACCAGCGAGTTGGTGTAGTTGGTTTCGCCCGAAGCGAGGACGTAGGTCACGTCAGATTGCATGGAGTAGAGCGTACCTGTGGGGTATCAGGCACGCCTACCTTGCGCGGCGTTGATGTGGCCGACGTCGCACTAGTCCTCGCTTTCCGACGCCCCTTCCTCCGGAACCTGCGGCGCAGCCGGAGCCTTCGGCACGGAGCCCGCGTTTGGTGCACTCGGTGCAGGCGGTGCCTTCGGTACCGAAGGAGTATCCGTGGGTGCTTGCGGCGTGCTTGGCACAGCGGGAACGCCTGCTGCTGATGGCGCCGTCGGCGCGCTTGGTGCTGTTGCAGCCTTGGGGGGAGTCCCCGGCGCGGTTGGTACAGCGGCTGCGTTCGGTGCACTCGGGGCCGCAGGAGCGCTGGGCGTAGGCGGCGCTGAAGGGGTGGCTGGAGCCTGAGGTGTCGTTGGCGTGCTCGGCGCTGCTGGCACCGCCGAAGCGCCGGGAACGTTTGGTGTTGTTGCAGCCTTGGGCGCCGCCGGGGCAGTCGGTACAGCTGCGGCGTTTGGCGTCGATGGTGCACCGGGTGCCTGGGGAGCGGTTGGTGCTGCGGGGGCGTTCGCTGGTGCCTGCGGTGCAGCGGCGGCGTTCGGCGCCGGAGTGTTTGCAGATGGAGCCCCGGGCGCGTTTGGTGCGGACGGTGCTGTAGGTGTTTTGGGAGCACTCGGTGCCGTAGGAGCAGTTGGAGCTCCTGCGGCATGTGGTGCAGCTGGCGCCTGCGGTGCACTGGGAGCCGTTGGCGCAGCCGGGGTAGATGGCGCCTGCGGTGCGCTCGGCGCGGCGGGTGCTTGCGGTGCGCTCGGCGTGCTGGGGGCAGATGGCGCTGCGGGTGCGCTCGGTGCGGCGGGTGCTTGCGGTGCACTCGGCGCGGCAGGAGGCGTTGGCGTTGCGACCGCGTTTGGCATACTCGGCGCTGACGTTTCTGTCTGTGTAGCCGGGCTGGAAGGCTGTGCCGGAGCGGGCTTTTCTGGGACGGGCTCGCGGCGGGGAGTATCGAGGAAGGCCTTTTCGCGCGGAGCGGGGAGGTCGCCGGAGGGGGCAATGGCGTCGCGCAACATGAGCGCCACATCGCTGACCTGAGTCTGCGGCGCGATGGACTTCACGCCACCGGTGAGCATGACATTGCAGAACGGGCAGCCCGTCGCAATCTGCTCCGCACCGGTCGCCACGGCCTGCTCCGAGCGGAATTCATTAACTCGCTTGCCCTGGTTTTCTTCCATGAACATGCGCGCGCCACCGGCACCGCAACAGAAAGCCTCGTCGCGATTGTGGTCCATCTCCGCCAGCGATGCACCGGTCGCCTCGACGAGCTCACGCGGCGGGTCGAAGACCTTGTTGTGGCGGCCCAGGAAGCACGGGTCGTGGTAGGTCACCGGTTTGCGGTCCTCCGGGGAGCGCGGCACTGGGACCAGCAGCTTCTCCCGCACCAAACGGTTGAGCAGCTGCGTGTGGTGCAGCACGTCGAAGTGGCCGTCGAAGTCGGGGTATTCGTTGCGAATCGTATTGAAGCAGTGCGGGCACGTCGTGATGATTTTGCGCTGGCCTTTGGGGACGCCGGCAAAGGCGTCGTTAAGCGTGGCGACGTTCTGCTCTGCCATCACCTGGAACAGGAACTCATTTCCGGCACGGCGCGCCGGGTCACCGGTACAGGTCTCGCCCGTGGCCAACACGCCGAACTTCACGCCGGCGGTGTGCAGCATGTCCACCACGGCGCGCGTCGTGGCGCGGCCCTTGTCGTCATAAGTACCCGCGCAACCGACCCAGAACAGGTACTCCAGGTCCGAAAAATCCTCCGCATCCTCGCCGATGATCGGCACCTCGATGCCATCGGCGCGCGCCTCATCGATCCACGTGCGCCGCTCCGAGGCGTTGCGCCCCCACGGGTTGCCCTTCGTCTCCATGTTCTTAAACAGCCCGGTCAGCTCCGACGGGAAGTCGGATTCCGCTAGCACCTTAAACCGGCGCAGGTCCGCCACGTGGTCGATGTGCTCGATGTCCACCGGGCACTGGTCCACGCACGCACCGCAGTTGGTGCAGGACCACAGGACATCATCATCAATCGTGCCCGCCATCGCCAGCACGTTGAGCCCTTCGTGTGGGTTGTAATTATCCAGCGCGCCCTGGCGCAGGTCCATCATGAGCTTCTTCGGGCTCAGCGGCTTCTCGGTGTTCCACGCGGGGCACAGGTCCTGGCAGCGGCCGCACTCGGTGCAGGAGGAGGCGTCGAGAAGCATCTTCCAGCTCCCCGGCTCGAGGTCCTCCAAGTCCGGCGTGGGGAGAGCGCCCAGCGCCTTCTCACCGTCGGCGTTGCGTTGGAAGAAGATGTTGAAGAACGCCAGGAAGCGGTGCCACATCACGCCCCACTGGAAATAGTGGGCGATGCACGCGATGAACACCAGGCCCGTCAGCAGCTTCACCAGGGCAAAGAATTGCACCATGCTTGGCGACGCCCCCATCACCCCCGCCACACGCATGGTCAAGAAATCAGCCCACGGGGACCCACCGCCATATGTGTCGATCGCAGCGGCCTTGACGGCGAGCATGCCGAGGCCCTCGAGAAGCACGATGGCCTCCACTAGATGTGCAGGGAAGACCTGCGAGTTGTAGAAGCGGCTGCCGCGGTCGGTATGGCCGAGTTTTAGGCGCACGCCAATGAGGAAGCAAATACCGAGCACGGTGCCGATCGCGAGGACCTCTTCGATGAAGTGGTACACCGGCCAGTCGCTGAGCCACGGCCAGCCTTTATCGGGCGCGAAGGTTTGGATATAGGCCTCGAACCACACGATGGAGCCGAAGAGGAAGCCCACCATCACGAGCCAGTGCGCGGCGTTGACCAGCGGCCGGCCTTTGAAGTGAGTGTGGCCGAAGACTTCGATGAGCACGCGGCCGAGGCGCGCCATGGGGCGGTCGGTGCGGTTCAGCTGCGTGGGCCCGCCGGAGCGGATGAACCGAAACAGCGCCGTGAGGCGGTAGAAAAAGTACAGCCACACCGGGACCGATGCGGCGATGGCAATCCAGCCGAACATGAGCGCTCCTTTGATTGCTGCTGTGCGTGCCTCCTACCTTAAATCCTCGCCGCCTAAATCAGTGAGTCAGGATTCAGCTATCATCTTGAGGGCTAAAAATTCAGGAGGCGTTGTGGGCAGAATCAATGTTCCGAAGGCCGCGGTGGGCCTCGTTGCGGGCTTCGCAGCATTCGGAGTGGCCGGAGTTGCGGTTGCGCAGGGCGGTCTGACGGCGAATCTGGCGCTCTCGGGTACGTTCTTCAACGTCAACATTCGTCACTTGGAAGGCGATGGCTTTTCCTTGTTTGTGGATAGCGACAAGAAGGGCGAGGAGGATGTTCCCACCGCGCGGCTGAAGATGGAACACGCCGTGGCCTCGGATTTGTGTCTTTATGTCACCACTGACCTGCCTGCGGTAGGGGAGTCCACGCTCGCGCTCAAGGCGAAGGGCGATAACAGTGTGGAGGCCACTGGTCTCCTCGTTGGTGCGTCGAATATCGAGGGCTCGCTGGTCATGCAGGACGCGAACGTGGGCATCGACGCCAGCCAGCTGTCTCAGTCCGCCGACCCGGGGACGTGGGGCCTCTATGCCAAGCAGGTTTCGCTGACTGCCGACGACGTCCGTGCCACCTCCATCGGCGCGAAGACCTTGTCAGCGAAGAACGTGGGCGTCTCTGTGGAGCGGGGCCGCGGCAATGTCTGCTGATCATGCTAGGGATTCCGACGCAGCGCGGCATGGAGCAGAAGCGCCGGATTCTCTCGATGTCGACCAGGCTGTAGCTCCCGCGGCAGCCACAGGCGGGGTGTGGGCGCGGTTCACGGCGTGGCGCGCCGGGCGGCCGTTTATTCCGGGGCTGCTGCTCATTCTTTCGGGCATCGTCATCGCTATGCCGGCCTACTTCACGGTGCAGATTTCGGATCTACTCGTGATGATTTCCACGGTATCGGGTGTGTCCACGCTGCTCATCGGGGCGCTGCTCGTCATGTTTGGTCTCGGCGCGTGCTTCCGTCCCACCACTGCGACGTACCTGGGCGTGCTGGGCATCATTGTGGCCGTAATCGCGCTTCCCACCTCCAACCTGGGTGGCTTCCTCATCGGCTCAGTGCTCGGCATCGTTGGTGGCGCGCTGACCTTGGCCTGGGAGCCTAGCGATGGTTAAGCACCGGCTCCGCCCTTCGCGCTCACGGAAAGTAGTCATCGCTACCGTGGCGGCCCTCGCAGTGAGCGCGACGGGCGTGAGCGCGCAGGTCGCCCCGGCGCAGCCCTACTTTTCCACCGTGACGGCTGATGAGGTCACGCTGACGGGGAACGTGAAAGCCACACTGGGCACAATGCCCACTGGCGACGGGGAGGTGCGTGTACTGGAACTGACTGGGGATCGCCTCGTTGTGCGCGATTTGGCTATCACGCTGCCAGGCAACGCCGGCGATGGCCTGCTCACCACCGACGACGCCCTGACCGAAGTGGAGGGTTCAGTGCGCATCGTGGCGACCTCGCTGACCGCCACCCCCACCGTCGAAGGCGCGCGCACCGTGCCCGTCGCGGCCGATCTCACCAGCGACGATATCAATGCCGTCCTCGCTCAGCTCGGCATACCCCAGCCGAATCCTGTCCCAGACGCCGAGCTTCCCGACGCCCTCATGGAGCACCTTTCCTTAAGCGACGTCACCCTTGAGCTGGCGAACCTCACGGGTGATACGTTCTCGGCCCCGACAGTGTCCATTACCGTCGAGTAACGGCGATGCGCCGGGGGCGTGGCGTCCTAGCTCTGCGTTATGCGCAACTGCGGCGCGTTAGTCTTCGCGGAACTGGGACTGGTGGAGGCGCCAGTAGGCGCCGTGGGCGTCGAGAAGCTCTGCGTGGGTGCCTTGCTCGACGATGCGGCCTTCTTCCATGACGATGATGAGGTCGGCGTCGCGAATCGTGGAGAGGCGGTGCGCGATGATGAAGGAGGTGCGGTCCGCGCGCAGCGCATTCATGGCTTGCTGAACGAGCACCTCGGTGCGGGTATCCACGGAAGAGGTGGCTTCATCGAGGATGAGCAGCGCCGGCTGCGCCAGGAAAGCGCGCGCGATGGTGATGAGCTGGCGCTCGCCGGCGGAAATCGCGCCGCCATCCTGGTCAATCTTGGTGTCATAGCCATCGGGGAGGGAATGGACGAAGCGGTCCACGTAGGTGGCCTTCGCGGCGGCGATAACTTCCTCGTCGGTGGCGTCGAGGCGGCCGTAGCGGATGTTGTCCATGATCGTGCCTTCGAAAACCATGGCGTCTTGGAGCACCATGCCTACCTGGGAGCGCAGCTCGTGGCGGGAAATCTCCGCGGTGTCGATGCCATCGAGGCGGATGGTGCCCGAATCGATGTCGTAGAAGCGCATGATGAGGTTGACCAGCGTGGTCTTTCCAGCACCCGTGGGGCCGACGATGGCCGCGGTCTGGCCGGGCTCGACGCGCAGGGAAAGGTCCTGGATGAGCGGGGAGTCGGGGTCATAGGAGAAATTGACGTCACCGAATTCCACGAGACCTTTGGCGCGTCCACCCAAGCGGGAGGTGGGCTCCTCGGCGGGTTCTTCTTCGGCGTCGAGGAATTCGAAGACGCGCTCGGCCGACGCTACGCCCGATTGCACCTGCTGCATCATGCCGCCCAGCTGGCCCAGCGGCTGGTTGAACTCGCGGGAATACTGGATGAAGGCCTGCGCGCCACCCAACGTCAGCGAGCCGGAGGCCACCTTGAGCGCGCCCAGCACCGCGATGACCACGTAGGACAGATAAGAGATGAACTGCATGATCGGCATCATCATTCCGGCCAGGAACTGCGCCAGCGACGCGGAGCGGAACAGCTCATCGTTGTGTTTATCAAAATCCTCCGTCATGGAATCGATGCGCCCGAAGACAGTCGCCAGATCGTGGCCGGAAAAGGCTTCCTCGACCTGCCCGTTGAGGTCACCGGTGGCCTTCCACTGCGCCTTGAATTGCTTCTGCGCGCGCGAGCCAATGACCGCAATCACCACCGCAGTCAGCGGCAGCGCCAGCAGCGCGACGAGGGCCAGCTGCCAGGACACGGTGAACATCATGACCGTGATGCCCACGACCATCAGCAGGTCGTAGAACAGCTGCGAGATGGCTTGTTGGAGGGCGGACTGGATGTTATCGGCATCGTTGGTGGTGCGCGAGAGAAGGTCGCCGCGGGATTGCGTATCGAAGTAATTGAGCGGCAAACGGTTGAGCTTGGCCTCGATGTTCTCGCGTAGGTCGAAGACTACCTTCATCACCAGAGAGTTGAGCAAAAAGCCCTGCCACCACTGGAAGAGCGAGGACACCACGTACATCGCAATCACGATGCCAATAATCGTGCCCAGCTTGGAAAAATCAATGCCGAAGCCGGGGTGCAAGTCCATTGCTGAGGCCATGTCGGCGAATTTTTCCTGCCCACCCGCGCGCAGCGCCGCGATGGCCTGCTCCTTGGTTACACCAGCGGGCAGCTGGCGGGAGATGACGCCGGAAAAAATAACGTCGGTGGCCATGCCCATGACCTTCGGCGCGGCCACGGCGAGGAACACACATACGAGGTTCATCGCCGCAATCGCCCAGAGCTGTGCCTTGAACGGCGCGAGGAGACCAAAGAGGCGCTTGGCGGAGGGCCAGAAGTTCTTGGCTTTGCGCGGGGCGTTCTCGCCGGTCTTCTCCTCGATCTCGGCAGTGGTGTCATCATTCAAGGTAGCGTTATCCTGCTCAGCCATTTATGCCACCTCCGAGGTCTTCTGGGATTCCACAATCTCGCGGTACGTCTCGGAGGACTCGAGCAACTCCCCGTGCGTGCCGCGGGCTACGACGCGCCCGGCGTCCATGACCAGAATCTGGTCGGCATCCACAATCGAGCTCACGCGCTGCGCCACGATGATGGTCGTCGCCTCCGCGGTGTACTCGCGCATTCCGGAGCGCACCGCGGCATCCGTGAGCACGTCGAGCGCGGAGAAGGAATCATCAAAGAGATACACCAACGGGCGGGCGACCAGCATGCGCGCGATGGACAGGCGTTGGCGCTGCCCACCGGAGACGTTGGTGCCGCCCTGGGAGATGTGCATGTCGAGGTCTTCAACAAAGTCCGCCTGGGCCACGCGCAGCGCGTTCCACAGCTCCTCATCGGTGGCCTCCGGCGCGCCCAGGCGCAGGTTGGAGGCCACGGTGCCGCTAAACAGGTAGGGCTTCTGCGGCACGAGGCCGACACGCTTGACGACGTCCTTCCGCGCCATGTCGGCGATATCGGTGCCGTCGAGAAGCACGCGTCCCTTCGTCGGGAGGTAGAGGCGCGGGATGAGGGAGAGCGCGGTGGTCTTGCCGGAACCGGTCGCGCCGATGAGCGCGGTGGTGGTGCCGGGGGTGGCGGTGAAGGAGACGTCGTGAAGCACGGGCGCTTCGGCGCCGGCGTACTGGAAGGTGACGTCGTCGAACTCGACCACGCCCGCGGAGCGCTCCGGGGTGCGGGGGTGGGTCGGCTCGGTGATGGAGGGCTCGTGCTCGAGGACGTCGGTGATGCGGCGTGCACAGATGACCGCGCGCGGGAGGATCATCGCCATGAAGGTGCCCATCATGACCGCGGCGAGGATCTGCAGAAGGTACTGCAGGAAGGCGGTCAGTGAGCCGACCTCCACGAGGCCTTCGTCCACGCGGTGGCCGCCGAACCAGAGAACCGCGCCGGTGGCCACGTTGAGAATGACGGTGATGATGGGGAACATGAGGATGAACAGCTGGCCGACCTTGAGGGAGAGATTGGTCAGGTCACGGTTGGCGGTGCGGAAGCGCTCGGATTCGTGCTCCTCGCGGGTGAAGGCGCGGACGACGCGGATGCCGGCGATTTGCTCGCGCAGGGTGCCGTTCATGACATCGAGCTTGCCTTGCCAGGCGCGAAAGAGCGGCATGAGTCGGACGATGATGAGGGAGATGGCGGCGAGCAACACGATGACGGACACCGCGACGAGCCAGGACATGCCGGCGTCTTCGCGGATGGCCATGATGACGCCGCCGATGGACATGATCGGCGCGGTGACCATGAAGTTGAGGATCATCATGTAGACCATCTGGATTTGTTGGACGTCGTTGGTGCCGCGGGTGATGAGGGTGGCGGTGCCGAAATTGCTCATGTCCTCGGCGGAGTAGCGGGTAACGCGGCGGAAGATGTCGGAGCGCAGGTCGCGACCGAGGCCCATGGCGGTGCGGGAGCCGAACCAGATGGCGGCGATGGCGGCGCTAACTTGGACGAAGGCCACGATGAGCATGATGCCGCCGGTGCGCCAGATGTAGTCGATGTCTACTTGAGCCACGCCTCTGTCGATGATCTTCGCGTTGAGCGAAGGCAGGTAGAGCGTAGCCGCGGTGGAGAGCGCTTGGAGGAGCAGCACCGCGATGACGTAGCCGGTGTACGGCTTGGAGCGGGATAGAAGGATGCGAACGAGTTCCATGTGCCAGCGTTTCGTGCGTGTTGGCGGCCGCGCGGTTGCTGCGCTGGGCCGCTGAAGGGCATTGACCGCAAAAGTCTATCCGTTACCCCGTGCGAGCGCTACAGCGCGGGACCGCGCGCTAGAACGCGTGTGGGGTGTGCAAGATGAATGACTCCGGTGTGGTTAGGCGCTCAACTGCAAGAGCGATCCGCTGCGTCGAAGTTTCTCCCACGCGCATAGCGTGGTGGAGGACTGCTCCTTCGTAGAGGGCATCAAGCCCCAGCGTGGTGGGTTCATCAAAATATGTGGACAGGACTTTTTGGCACGCCCGTGTCCACTCCAGAAGGATCATGCGGTGGCGCGGGCGGCGCAGCGACAGCGAGTAGAGTTCGCTGCCCAGGATGATATCGGTGCGTGAACGGGCGGTAGCCGAGAGCATGTCAACAGTGGCGGCCCGGGCTTCTTCGAGGGTGGAAACGCCTTCGTAGAACTCCCGAAAATCAGTCACCGAGCGGTGCGTGAAGTCCTGAAACGCGGCGTTGATGAGGCCGTCTTTATCGGTGAAATAGTAGGCAATGGAGCCGAGCGCCACGTGTGCCTCGGCGGCGACCGCCCGTAAAGATAGCCCGGCAACGCCTTCGCGAACGATAGTGTTAAGGGCCGCAGCCAGGATGAGTTCTCTGCGCTGTGGCTGTGCATCTTCTCTAGACATCGTGCTCCCTGTGTGTGATGGGCCTTCAGTCTAGTGCTCGCATGCAGCGAGGGTTTTATCGAGCCTGGCTGGGGTCCTTCTTCATGAAAATCTTCCAGAGACCAAGAAGTGCGACGATGGCCCATACTGTCTCAACAATGAACAGGCCAGGGTTAAAGGGAGAAATGGCGGTGTAGACGAATCCGGTCGCGCCGAGGAAATTAAGGGATTGGTACAGCGGGGAATCAGCTGTTAGGACGCGGAAGTTGAGCAGGCCGTAGGCCACGACGAACAGGATGCCGGCGATGATGCCGATTTCGAAAGCGAAACTCATGGAGGTGATTCTTTCTGTCAAAATGGAAGCGGGCCGGGTGAGCCCTAGCTTTGGGCAGTGGTCTTCTTACGGTCTAGGTAGATGCGGATAATTCCATACAGGCCGAAGAGGGACCAGATGAGTTCAGTGAAGAAGACGCCGGCGTTGAAGGGCGTGGCGGCTGAGGCGGCGAGGAATCCGGCGCCAATGAAGTTGAGGATTTGGTACGGGTAGTCATCAACCGTCCATTTCCCAAGGTTGAGCATTGCGAAGGCGAAAAGCAGTGCTACAGAGGCGATGAGCCCGAAAATGACCATGGCAGACATTTAAGAAGCATGTCCTTTCAAGAATAGTGTGGGTGGTACATCGATGCTTCTCCGGAGCGTGGCTACCCTTGAAGCGCGTAGCGAATTGAGCGCGAGGATGAGGGTAGAAAATAGCGTTGAGCTCGACATTGCCAAGTTAAACACCGCCTCATCGCGTGCGATAAATGGGACAAACGGACGGTTTATGAACGCTTGTCTAAACCGCAGCTAGTAGGCGTGGGTGCAACTTGAACAGGTGTCCATATTCGCCGTAGCTCATGGTGTGGGGTTTACTGAGTTTCAGGGAGCTGAGAAGAGCTCCAGCCTGCCTCCAGCGTTGCCAATCTCCGGTAGGGCAGGCGTTGCCAGCAGGTGACGGTAGCGAGTCATCTGGACACGAGTGCCCAGCAATGGTCACGGGCGCAGCACGCCTGCGGACCGCAGCGGGCGCGATAGGAGAAATAGCTCATGTCTGCCATACCTTCATCGGTTGACCCAAACCTTCATGACATCTCTTTGCACGTCAAGCCGGGCAAAGAGCGTGCACCGTTCTTCCGCTATATCCGCATCAACCTGCCAAAGCTAACCCGCGCCATGATAGTGGCCATCATGGCCCTGCAAGGGGGATTGGCCTGGTATGTGGCGCGGGCCGAGTTTTCGATTTTCCCCGAGCAAGAAACTGTCCTCTATCTCCTCGTTGCATTGTGCGCCGTCGTTGTTGTTCTTGGTGCCGTGACGCCGTGGCGTGTGTGGGATTTCGGACTCATTCCCGCTGTGGGTGCGCTGCTTCTGTTTTTCGGCGGTCTCGCCGGCACCCCGCCATGGGTATGGAACGGGGCCGATGTGTACCTCGCCGCCGCATGGAATACCACAGCACTGTGCGGTCTCGCCTACCTCGTTGTGTACTGGGCGCTGGACTATGGCGTGCTCGTTGCTTACCCCGATGATCAAGGTTTTGAGGACTAATCATGTTGACTGAATTTCCCGTTTGGCTACGTATCGAACACTTTGTCAATATCCTCTTTGTCACGCTGTTCATCCGTAGCGGTATCGAAATCCTAGGCACGTTTCCTAAGCTGCATCGTTCGATCCACACGCCCCTAGGCAAACAATGGGCGCAGTTTTCTATCAAACAAAAGCGCAAGCGCAAGTACTTCCCAGTCTCCGGCGAATACGAAAACTACAGTCCAATCGTTTCCCTTCCGGGCTATGGTGCTTTGGGTCAAGGCCGCTATTGGCACTTCATTTCAGTGATGGGGTGGATGCTCCTACTGGTTATCTACTGGGGGCTCTTGCTGGCTACCGGCCAGTGGCGCCGCTACTGGCCCGAAAGCTGGGGGGTCTTTGCCCAAGCATGGGATGATCTAGTTCACTACCTGGGCTTCCAAATCCCCGGCGCGATGGACGGGTACCCGTTCAATGCAATCCAACAGCTTTCTTATGGCTTTGTTGTCCTCATCTTGCCAATGTGGATGATCCTCACCGGCATGTTCCAGTCGCCTGCTATCAATAATCACTTCCCTCGGATTTCCAAGGCGATGGGCGGCCGTCAGGTCATCCGCACCCTGCACTTTTGGGGGCTTGTAGCCTACCTTGTCTTCATCGTTATTCACGTGGGTATGGTGATCATGCATGGATACGGTCACGAGGTATCCAAGATGGTCTTTGGGCATGCCGATAAGCCGGTAGCCGGCGGCATCATTTTCACCATGGGCATAATGCTTATTGTCTTTGTCCACATTTGGGCCACGAAGACCTCCCTTAAGCGCCCGATGGCAGTTGCCGCGTTGCATAACGTCGTGGTGCGCCCCTTCACCCGTTTCCTGCGCGCGAAGGTTCCTTCACGCCAACGCGGGGTGTACGCCGATTCAGAGGTCACCAAGGCACCGCATCACCGGGCCTCGGGAATGCCACCCGGTACCGAGGAATACATGGCGCTCCTTTGTAATGGATTTGAAAAGGACTACGTGCTGGAGATTGGTGGGTTCGTCGAAAAGCCCATGCGTCTGACCTTGGAGGACCTACGCCGACTTTCAGCTGGGTATTCCCAAAATACGGTGCACCATTGCGTTCAAGGATTTACCTCTGTGGGAAAGTGGGAAGGCGTTCCGTTGGCGCAGCTCTTGGATTTGGTCAAGCCATTGGACGGGGCTTCCGACGTCGTCGTGCACAGTTTCCAGAACATGACTCGCGACGACGATAACTACAGTGGCTCCTACTACTACGAGTCCATGCCCATGGTGGAGGCTCGCCAGCCGGAAACGCTCATTGCAATTGGCTATGACGGCGGCGAGATTCCCGTGAAGAACGGCGCGCCCATGCGCTTGCGGCTGGAGACCTCCACCGGTTTCCGCTCTGCGAAGTGGCTTGACCGCATCGAAGTTGTTAATCGTTTCGACATTGTGGGCAACGGGCGCGGTGGCTTTTTCGAAGACACCGACAGCTACGACCGCCTGCAAATGCTTTAGGAGTACGCCATGTCACGAGCACTCTATGAGGATCTCTACTTAAGCCCAGAACAGGTTGCGCGAGTGCGCAGCTACATCCGCCAGGTGGACTTCCACTTGCCAGGAGCGTCCAGCGCAGACTTTTCTATCAATCCACATGCTCGCTACCTGGGATACATGTTCCAACAGGAAGATTTGGAATCCTATGGCGTGGGTTTGGAATGCACCGCGCCAGGAATGGAACACCAGCGTACGTTTATCAGGATGTCGCGGGGGCAGTTGTTGGGGCACGAGGATGCACCCACTCTTCCGGTTAACGATCCCGTTTTGGCAGCAGATGCCATGACGTTGCATCGCTTCTACGACAAAGAGCGCCGCCCGTTGCGCCATGGCGAGGAAACCTATTCCTCCGATGAGGGCGCTCCCGGCGCAGACATGGATTTGTCCATGGTTGAACAACAACTGCGCGATATCATGGCGTTTCACAATGGCGAATCGGTGCCAGGAAACCAGGAGATCTTAGATCTGCGCGTCTACTGGGGAACGCTTTTGGCAGGGCGCTACCCACGCTTGAAGTATCTGGAGAAAGCCGGACAACTGTCAGCGCTGCAAGCTGACAGGTTGTATGCGGTGGAGGCCGAGATCAACTCGGTCGAAGGGCTCCTGCGCTCCTTGGGCTTAGCTACCCTTGAGGATCTCAACAAGCCCAAGCGCGAGGACGGTTAAAAGCACACCGGTGCGCGTTGGGCCTGTTCCGTGACGGTGGCCCAATCTTCCACGTCGGCGGTGGGGTGGCACAGCCCCTCCCATGTCGTGATAGCTACGCCGCGGGCCATGAGCTCCAACAAAACCAGGTGGCGGTCGCCGGAGGCGGCGAGTTGGTTGAGGTCCGCGTGGCTTATATCTGCCTCGGGGCCGAAACCCACGCGCACGTTGCCGATGAGCCGCAGGCGCGGGGTTGTCCCCTTCGGGCACGGCTCAGCAACGGATTCCGCGCCGGAGAGCCCGGCGAAGCGGCGCAGCAAACCGAAGGGCGCAGGGCGTTCGCAGTAAAGGTCCACGCACAGCCCGGCCCCGATGAGCCGCTCGACGGTGGAGAGCGCGGCGGGGCTGTCCCCGATAATTGCTACACGCTGCATGAGAACCCCTTCAGTTCGGTGAAAATAGACTGTCTAGTCTGCAAATCTAGTCCGCTCGGTTCATTCTGGCTAATTTTTATTCTTCCTAGTACCCAAGCTCACAGCCCTCGCACCCCTTAGTGGGCTGCGCACAGGCCCGCCTCCCTTTAATGTGAGGAGACATGACCGAAGCAATTAACCTGCTGGACCGCGGCGACTACC
The DNA here is from genome assembly GCF_046895345.1 of Corynebacterium aurimucosum. Lineage (GTDB taxonomy): Bacteria > Actinomycetota > Actinomycetes > Mycobacteriales > Mycobacteriaceae > Corynebacterium > Corynebacterium aurimucosum_G. The sequence continues at coordinate 2,510,733 of NZ_CP160096.1, forward strand.
GCGACCCCAGCATTAGCCCCGAAGGGACCCGCGACACCGCGCCGCTCGAGCCTGCCGTGGCTCAGCGCAACCAGGAACTCGTCGACAAGTGGGCCGATAAGCTCCACGATGCCTCCGCCGAAACCATCACCGAATGGGCAGCCGAGCACGCGCCGGGCCGGCTCGCCGTCACGATGTCCATGGAAAACACCGTGCTGGCCGAGCTCGTGCACCGCGCCCACTTAGATGCCGACCTGCTCTTTATCGATACCGGCTGGCACTTTCCGGAGACGCTGGAGGTGGCGGGGGACGTCGCCAAGCGCTATGCGGATCTGCCCCTGGTGACGGTGCGCCCGCTGCTCAGCCCCGAGGAGCAGGACAAGATTTATGGCCCGCGCCTGTATGCGCGCGACGTTGCGGCCTATAACCGCATGCGCAAGGTGGAGCCGCTCAACATGGCCATGGACCCTTACGTCGGGTGGGTCACCGGCCTGCGCCGTGCCGATTCCGAGCACCGCGCTACCGCCCCGGCGCTGAGCCTGGACCGCACGGGACGGCTGAAGATTTCCCCGATTATTACCTGGGACCTCGACGACACCGACGCCTACATCAAGGAACACGACCTCATCATCCACCCTCTCACCCTGCAGGGCTATCGCTCCATCGGCTGCGCGCCGTTGACCTTCCCGGTAGGCGAGGGCGAGGATGCACGCTCCGGACGTATTTTCGCTGACGGCAAGACAGAATGCGGGTTACACGAATAATGACTCTTTCACCACACCTTAAAGATTTAGAGAACGAATCCCTCCACATCCTGCGCGAAGTCGCCGGGCAATTCGACAAGGTAGGCCTGCTCTTTTCCGGCGGCAAGGACTCCGTCGTCGTCTTCGAGCTGGCCCGCCGTGCCTTTGCCCCCGCGACCGTGCCCTTCGAGCTCATCCACGTGGATACCGGCCACAACTTCCCAGAGGTCATCGACTTCCGCGATCAGCTCGTCGAGGAAACCGGCGTGCGCCTGCACGTCGCGCTGGTCCAAGACTGGATCGATCGCGGCGACCTCCAGGAGCGCCCCGACGGAACCCGCAACCCGCTGCAGTCCGTGCCGCTGGTGGAGACCATCGCTGAGCGCGGATACGACGCCGTGCTGGGTGGCGCGCGCCGCGACGAGGAACGCGCCCGCGCCAAAGAGCGCATCTTTTCCATCCGCGATTCCTTCGGCGGTTGGGATCCGCGCCGCCAGCGCCCGGAGCTCTGGGACCTGTACAACGGTGGCAAGATGGCCGGCGAAAACGTTCGCGTCTTTCCCATTTCTAACTGGACTGAGTCCGATATTTGGGAATACATCGGCGCGCGCAACTTGCAGCTTCCCTCCATCTATTACTCCCACCAGCGCGAGGTATTTAACCGCAACGGCATGTGGCTGACACCAGGTGAATGGGGCGGCCCCCGCGAGGACGAGCCGCTGGAGACCCGTACCGTGCGCTACCGCACCGTGGGCGATATGTCCTGCACCGGCGCCGTGGAATCCACCGCCGCCTCGCCTGATGAGGTGCTCGCGGAAATCTCCATTTCCACCCTGTCCGAGCGCGGTGCCACCCGCGCCGATGACAAATTGTCCGAGTCCGCCATGGAGGACCGCAAGAAGGAAGGCTACTTCTGATGACGACCACCACCCTTGCGCCGAACGTCGGCGCCCTTAAACAGCGCGATACCCTGCGCCTGTGTACCGCCGGTTCCGTCGATGACGGCAAGTCCACCTTCGTGGGCCGCCTGCTCTATGACACCAAGTCCGTGCTCGCGGACCAGGTGGAGTCCATGGAGCGCTCTTCTGCCGACCGCGGCTTCGACGGCATGGACCTCTCACTGCTTGTCGACGGCCTGCGTGCCGAGCGCGAGCAGGGCATCACCATCGACGTGGCCTACCGCTACTTCGCCACCGATAAGCGCACCTTCATCCTCGCCGATACCCCAGGTCATGTGCAGTACACGCGCAACACGGTCACGGGTATGTCCACGTCCCAGGTGGTGGTGCTGCTTGTCGACGCCCGCAATGGCGTCGTCGAACAAACCCGCCGCCACCTCAACGTTGCTGCGCTCTTGGGCGTGCGCCACGTTATCCTGGGCGTGAACAAGATTGACCTGGTGGACTATGACGAGGCCACCTTCCGTGCGATTGAGACGGAGTTCTCCGAACTCGCCGCGCGCTTGGGTATCACCGATTCGGTGGCCATCCCGATTTCCGCGCTGAAGGGCGATAACGTGGTGGAACGCTCCGCCACCATGGACTGGTATGAGGGGCCGACGGTCCTCGAAACACTAGAGACCGTCCCCGTGGCCACCGGCCGCGCCGATGACTTGGACTTCCGTTTCCCTATCCAGTACGTCATTCGCGAGCACGCCAGTGACTACCGCGGATATGCCGGCCGTGTGAAGGCCGGGCACGTGGCGGTGGGGGATGAGGTAACGCTCCCGGGCGGGCGCACCTCGACCGTCACCGCGATCGATACCACCGATGGTCCGCTTGGCTCAGGTGAGGCCGCGTGGGCCGGCGACTCCGTGGTTCTGCGGCTGGCCGATGACATCGACTTGGCTCGCGGCGACCTCATTGCCGGGGCACAGCGCCCGGAGGAGGTGCGCGAATTCGCCGCCACCGCTGTTGTCCTCACGGACAAGGAGCTGCGCGCGGGACAGATGGTGAAGCTGCGTTATGGTGCTGCGCTGGTCAAGGCGCGCGTGGCATCGGTGGAGCGCATCCTCGACCTGGATGGCGTGGCGGATGTGGAGGCCCCAGAGTCCGCGGCACTCAATGACATCGCCTACATCACCGTCCAGACGCAGGCGGAGCTTCCCGTGGAGGACTACGCCGCTCGCGGCGCGGTGGGCAATTTCTTGCTCATTGATCAGTCCAGCGGCAACACCCTTGCCGCCGGCTTTGTAGGCCAGCGCCTGCGCTAGCCCCCCTAACCCGCGGCTTTATGGCCGCGGGTTGTGGCGCTTTAAACGTTCTTCTCGGCCTGCTTGCGGCCCAAGGTCTTGCGCAAGGACCAGATGAACTCCGCAATCATCAGGTAGACCGGGGTGCCGCCGGCGACCATGAAGAAGAAGGCGCCGGCGGAACTAGCCTCGTCGACGTAGTCATCAGCGCCGTAAAGAAGCTCAACACTGCTGGCGTTGCCGACCTCCGCGAGGGCACCGAGGCCGCGAATGGTGGAGATGATCCACATGAAGGCCAGCAGACCCCACACGATGCACCACTGAATCGACTGGGCACGCTGACGGGAGGGCTCCACGGGGAAGGAGAAATCAACGTTGAAGCTGGAGGAGCCGGAAGCCTGGGCGCTCGAAGGCTGCGGCATGATCTGCACGCCCGAGCCGGAGTTGGCGATCTCACGGATGCGGGCGACGTCCACCTCGGGGCCGAAGGGATCCGCGAGTGCTCGGTCATACTGCTCGCGGCGGTCCTGGCGGGAGAAGATGCTGTGGGCGGTGGAGAGTTCGTCGTAAAGCGCGGCGTTGGACGGGTCCGTCGTGGAAAGGCGGCGTTCGATCTCCGAGGCCAATGCCGCGGAATCAGCGGAAGGGTCAAGGTTGAGGGAGCTATAGAGGTTGTAGTGTGCCACGAGGCGAAAAATCCTTTCCAAACTAAGTTGTTGCCCTAGCAGGGGTCGCTGAAGTCTGCATCGTTATTGAGCGAACGGGCGTTGCCACCGTACCGCGCCTTGAGTTTACAGACCTCATCCACGCTGTGCCCGGCGTCGTAATACGCCGCATAGACCTGCTTTCCTTCGTGTTCCGAACGCAGCGAGCTGCACGCCGTTCCCGGCATGATGTTGATCCCAGCGTAGTGGGACTTCACGCGGTCGATCTCGGATTGCGGTGACTCGCCATAAGGGACGAGGAGGGAGTCCACGATGAGGATGTAGCGGCCATCGCAGGTTTCCTGAGCTTCTACGTTCTCAGTGCTGTCTGTGCAGAGAGGGATGTCGTCAATGATTTGTGACGGGGCGTTGTCTGCCTTGAGGCGGTCAGCATCCCAGCACTTAATTGACGAGGTGTCATCGACATCGTCGTTCTTATAGGAAGTCCACTCCGTGCCGCCCCAGGTGAAGAGATAAAAGGAGGAGCTGTTCTCCGTGGCGAGGTAGAGCCAATCGTCGTTGCACAACAGCGTCATCGGGCGAGGAATACCGTCCCTAGTCTTCTCAGCTGCTGTACCGCACCTGTCCTGAGGTTTGTTCTTAGACGTCACAGGTTTCGTAGTGCTCGTCTCAACGCTTGTAGTGCGGGTTTTACTGCTTGTTGAGCCGGACTCAGCACTTGTGGTGGTGTTCGGGGCCACCTGCGTAAAGCGGGTTTCGTGCTCCGTCGTGTCGGAGGAAGAGCGTGACATCAGAAACCACGTGACACCCGCAATGACCGCAAGGAGCACGATAAGGGCGATGATCACGATGCTCCCCGAGCGTGCAGGACGTTCCGGGCCCTCGTTGTTTGGCGGGGCCCAGGGGTTGCTATTAGTCACGCAGGGAACTCCTTTAAGACGGGGGCGACGCACACGGCTTCCACAGGAAGCCGTGTCACACTTTAGCCGTCTTGTCCCCGTGAGACAGGGTTTTATACGGGCGGAACATCGCCGCTCATGATCACCTTTTGCTGGCCTTCATCCCAGCGGAACCCGGCATGCGTTTCGCCGGTGCGCCCGGCGGTGGTTTCGCCCTCGCGGGCCCAGTGGTAGGTCACGGCGATCTCGGCGTCATTCACGCGCTCGATGGTGGGGAAGAAGCCATAAGGTTCGGCAGTCGCGGTGCCGAGATATTCGCCCTTGTGGAAGAGCATGATGTGGTGCGGCGAGGAGGCCGTGGCACCCTCGATGGCAATGATTAGCCAGCTCAAATCCGCGCAAGGGTCGAACTCTGAGGAGAAAGGCCGCCCCCAACCGAAGCCATTCCACGGTGCGATGGTGCCAATGCCTGATTGATAGGCCTCTTCAGCGTCAATGTCTTCGCAGGACTCTGGTTCCTCGGTCTTCGGGGCAGGTGCCTGGTTGCTCGTTGGCTCCGGGCTCGCGGCTTCTTCTGTGGGGCTGTCGGCAGCAACGCTCGCCGGGCTGTTGAGGACCGCGCTAAACATCGGGGTGTCCACCTCGCCCTGCTCGTCCTGGGAACAGGCGGCGAGGGGAAGGCACATGAGTGCAGCACCCACGAGGACAGAAGCAGACCGGAGCATTGGTGTTCCTTCCATAGAATGCGCGCCTCACCTTGAGGCGCACGGTTTATCTTAGCTAGGCGGAACGTCGCCGCTCATGATGACTGTGTTCTGGACTTCATCCCAGCGGAAGCTGGCCTTTGACGTACCCGTCGGTGCGGCATTGGCGTTGCCATCTTGTGGCCAGTGGTAGGTCACGGCGATCTCGGCGTCATTCACGCGCTCGACGTCGGGGAAGAAACCATAAGGCTCAGCAGTGGCGGTGCCAAGGTACTCGCCATAGTGGAAGAGCATGATGTGGTGCGGCGAGGAGGCCGTGGCACCCTTGATGGAGATGGTCTGCCAGCTTAAGGCCGCGCAAGGATCGAAGTGGGAAGAATCAACCAGCGCCCACTCGTGGCCATGCCATTGAGGAACGTGGGCAACGTTGTTATCGAAAGCCGCCTGGGCGTTCCCGGCCTCGCAGACTACGGGGCTGGCCTGGGCTTCTTCAGGGGTGGCGCAGGCGATGAGCGGCATGCATAGGAGTGCCGCTCCGGCGAAAACTCGTGGTGTGAACATGGCGTTCTCCTTTCTGAGGTCTCGGTGTGGTTCCAGACGCTACAAGCGGCTGCTCCGCTCAGAACAGAGTTGTGGAGAGCATTCCTCGGGACAGCGGGTAGTCTCGCAGGCATGGAGAATCTGTCTGGTCGTACACTGTTCGTCGCCGCCGTGGATGCTGAAGCCACACACGTTCCCGAAGGAGCGCCGCTGCTCATCACCGGTATTGGTACGGTTCCCGCCGCCATCGAGCTGACCACGGTGCTGGCCTCGGCACAGCAACTGCCGGAGCGGGTTATCAACATCGGTACTGCGGGCGCGCTTCGCGACGATCTCTCAGGCGTCTTCGAGGTTTCCCACGTGCGCAAGCATGACTTCCACCTGGAGGTGCTCAGCGATGTCTCCCGCTACCTCCTTCCCGAGGTCATCGAGCTCGAGACCTCCGGAAAGCTGCCGACCGCCACGCTGGCGACGGGTGATTCCTTCATCTCGGATACCCCGACCCGCACGCGCCTTGCCCAGGATTCCGACCTGTGTGACATGGAGGGCTACGCCATCGCGGCGGTGTGTCGAAAGTTCGGTGTACCGTGCACGCTGCTCAAGCAGGTTTCGGATACCGCTAATGAGGAATCCTATGGCTCGTGGGCCTCGGTGCTCGATCGCGCAGCGGAGGAACTGGCCGCCGCTTTCGGCACGGTGTCCTCGGACTAGGCCCTCCATACGAAAACTGCCCTAGTTGCCAAAACCATTGCTCCCGCCGCGGGTGATGGGGGAGAAGTTTGGCAACTAGGGCAGTTGCACGGCCGGGGCTAGAGCCATGCGCCGGTTGTGTGGCTAGCGGGTGCCGCTGGCCTCTAGGTTCTCGTAGAGCTCCATGACGTCCGCATGGCCCTCGGCCGTGGAAATATTAATGTTTTTAGCTTCGATTTCACCGGCACGCAGGCTGGCCATCTCCTGGTGGTAGCGGAAGACCACGGCAATGGTGGCAGCCACCGGCACAGCCAGGAAGGCGCCGATGATGCCGGCCAAGGCGGAGCCGACCGTAACGGAGAGCAGCACCATGGCGGCGTGCAGGCCCATGGCCTTGGATTGCAGCATCGGCTGGAGGACGTTGCCCTCCACCTGCTGCACGATGATGATGAGCGCCAAGGCGAGCAAGGCCTTCGTCAGCCCATCGGAGACCAGAGCGATGATGACGGCCAAAACACCCGCAGTGACAGCACCAATGACCGGGATGAAGCTGGCGAAGAACGTCACCACGCCGATGACAAGGGCCAGCGGTACCTGGAGAGCCCAGAGGCCGAGGCCGATGAGGAGGCCGTCGACAGCTGCGACGGCTGCCTGTGCCTGAATGAAGCCGGACAACGTGTTCCACACGCGAGTCAGTAGCTCGGTGGCGTGCCAGCCGGCGGAGTAGCCGGTGTAGGTGCGCAGCCATGGCAGGAATTTATCGCCGTCCTTGAGGATGAAGAAAGCTACGAAGAGCATGATGGCGAGCGCCATGGCGATGGAGCTGGCCATCGATACGCCGGAAATCACCCCGGTGGCGATGTTGGAAGCTTGGCCCTTGATGAAGGTCATGGCGTCATCGAGGACTTCCTGGACCTTTGCCGCATCAATATCGAAGGGCAGGTTCTTGGCCATATCGACGAGCTTGTTCAAGCCGCCCTCAGCTTGATTGACCAAGGAAGCGCCCTGGGAGGAGACCACCGGGGCCATCGCTGCGAAGACGCCGCCGATGATGGCCAAAAAGCCCAGCAACGTGGTGATGGAGGCCAGCGCGCGGGGGAATTTGTGCGCGCGCAACCAGTTCGTCACGGGGAAGAGCACCGTGCACACCAGGATGGCCAGGATGACCGGTAGCAGGCCTACCCAGATGAACTTCAGCAGGTAGCCAGCCAGGCCGACGCCCGCCACCACGATGATGAAGATCAGGCACACCTTGGCCAAGGAAATGGCGTCGCGCCCGAGGACGCGGGACTTGTCATCGGTCTTCGACACCGGGAGCGTGGCTTCTTCGCTAATGGGCTTCGCAGCAGCGGACTGCTCTGCGGCGGCGGACGCCGCCGCATCAGAGACCGTGGAGGACGTGCCCGAGCGGGCACCGTCATCATTGTTGTTTGTCATGCGCTACATCTTCTCATATGAGCGCAGGAAACGAGCTATGCGCGGATGCTGCTTACCTGGCGGATGATGCCGAAGCGGTGCATCGTCACCGAAACTGCCTGCTCGAGGAGGAAGGGCAGCAGCTCGCGGCGGCCATCAGCCAGCACTGGCTGATCCAAGACCACGGAGTTGGATTCCACTGCCGCCTCAAAGACGCCCGGCTCGACAGAGCCCACTGCACGCACGCGGCCGGACTCTAGACGAGCGACCTCGCGGGCGAAGGCATCCGCCGACACGCTGTCAACCTTAAAGCCCAGATCACGCAGTTCCGCGGCCTTTTCCGGGGCGGCGCTGAAGCGCACTGGGGAGCCGGTGCGGGTTGCGGCGAGGGCGAGGCGGGAGACATCGCGAAGCGCGGCGTCCGAGGCAATGCGTACCTGCAGCGGCGTGAGCACTGGGCGGTAGCGGAAGACGTTGGCCTCGCAGACAAGGCCTGCGCGGTCGTGCTTGCGGCCGAACTCCTGCTGCCATGCCAGCTCGTCGAGTTCTGCTGCGCGCCACAGCCAGGCGGTATCCTCCTCCGAAAAGCCCAGATCGCCGAAGGCACGCAGCTGGGACACCACCGGCTGGGTGATATCGACGTCGAAGGGGCGCAGCGCGCCATCGGCCCAGGTACCGAACTGTGCCACGTAGTTTGGGCCACCGGCCTTGGCACCCGGGCCCATGACGGACTGCTTCCAGCCGCCGAAGGACTGGCGCTGGACAATCGCGCCGGTAATGCCGCGGTTGACGTAGGCGTTGCCCACCTCGACGCGCTCGAGCCAGTAATCGATCTCGTCGTTATCCAGGGTGTGGATGCCGCCGGTCAGGCCATAGCCGGTGGAGTTCTGCCACTCGATGGCCTCCTCCAGGGTTTCCGCGTGCATGATGCCAAGCACCGGGCCGAAGCACTCGTTGACGTGGAACCAGGAGCCCGGGCGCACGTTATCGCGGATACCCGGCGACCACAGGGTGCCTTCCTCGTTGAGCTTCTCCGGCTTTACCAGCCACTTTTCACCCGGCTCCAGTTGGGTCAGGCCGCGCAGCAGCTTCTCGCTGGGGGCTTCGGCCAGGCCGTTCATCGTCGTGGTGATCTCGTAGCCGGGGCCAGGGATGAGGGTCTTGACGGCGTCGACAAGCTGCGAGCGCAGGCGCTGCGATTCGCCGGCCGCACCCACGAAGATGACCAGGGAGGAGGCCGAGCACTTCTGGCCGGAGTGGCCGAAGGCTGAGAGGTAGAGGTCCTGGATGGCCAGGTCGGGGTCCGCGGACGGGGTGATGATGAGCGCGTTCTTGCCGGAGGTCTCCGCCATGATGTTGAGCTCCGGCTTCCAGGAGCGGAAGAGCTTGCCGGTATCGGAGGCACCGGTGAGGATGACGGCGTCGACGTCGGCGTGGGAAATGAGCGCGCGGCCGGCGTCGCCCTCGTCGGTGAAGACGAGCTGGACCAGATTCGGGTCGAGGCCCTGTGCCTCCAAGCCGGCGCGGAAAGCCTCCACGACGAGCTTCGCGCAGTGTACGACCTGCGGCGCGGGCTTGATGATGACGGCGGAACCTGCGGCGAGTGCCGCCGCGATGCCGCCGGTGGGGATAGCCACCGGGAAGTTCCATGGCGGGGTCACCACGGTCACGCGGTGGGGCGTGAACTCGGCGGAGTAGCGCTCCAGCAGGCGCGCGGACTGCGCGTAGTAGGTACAGAAATCGATGGCCTCGGAGATTTCCGGGTCAGTCTGCGTGACGGTCTTGTTGGCCTCGTAGGCGGCGACGGAGATGAACTCGCCGCGGCGGTTGGCCAGCTCATCGGCCACGGCCTCGAGCGCGCGGGCGCGGTCCTCGGCAGGGCGCGCACCCCACTCGGCGCCGAGCTCGGCGGCGCGGGACACGTGCTTGTCGACGACCCCCGCATCCGTCACCTCATCCACCCCGTGCTCACCCGGGTCGGTGGCCAGGGCCTTAAGCGCCCACTCGCGGTTAGCCTCCAGGGCCGGGTCGGTGTCCGGCTCGTTGGCAAAACGCCCGGTGCGCGGTGCCTGGCGGCCGGCTGCCTGCTTTGCCTCCTCCAGGCGGTTTTGGGTGCGGCGCGGGCCGGCGAAGGTATCCCAGCGCTGTGCGACGGCCTCGCGGAAGACCTCCTCTTGGTCCTTCAGTGCCTGATCCTCCGGGGCGAAGAGGGCGTAGAGGAAGTTCTGCGGCGCAGAGTTCTCCTCCAAACGGCGCACCAGGTAGGACACAGCGACGTCGAAGTCCTCCATGTGCACCACCGGGGTGTAGAGGATTTGGCGGCCCTCGAAGGCCTTGCGGACCGCGGTCTGCTGGGCCGGGGACATGCCCTGGAGCATCTCGGAATCCATCATGCGCATGACGCCGCGCTTGGTGCCCAGCTTGTAGGCAAAGGCCGCGGTGTAGAGGTTGTGTGTGGCCACGCCGATGCGCACGCAGTCGGCGAACTCGGGGCGCAGGATGTAATCGAGCAGGCGGTAGTAGTTGGCGTCCACCTCATCCTTGGTGGAATAGGGAGCTGCCGGCCAGCCGTGGATTTCACCCTGGACGTGCTCCATGGAGAGGTTCGCTCCCTTGACGATGCGAATCTTGATGTGGGATCCGCCTTCGGCCACGCGCTTCTTCGCGAACTCGGCGAGGTGCGCCAAGGCATCGAAGGTATCCGGCAGGTAGGCCTGCAACACGATGCCTGCCTCGAGGTTGATGAACTCCGGCTCGCTGAGCAGCTCGGTGAACAGGCGCACCGTGAGGTGGAGGTCGTGGTACTCCTCCATGTCCAGGTTGATGAAGACCTTGTCGGGGCGGCGCGCGGCGGCCTCGTACAGCGGGCGTAGGCGCTCCTTGAGGCGGACCAGGGAGCCCTCGATATCCCACGGGTTGAGCTGGGCCACCATGGAGGAAGCCTTGACGGACACGTAGGTCACGCGCGGGTTCTTGATGAGCTTGAGGGTGCGCTCGGCGCGGGAGCGCGCCTCGTCGTCGCCCAGCACCGCCTCACCGAGGAGGTTGAGGTTGAGCTGCTCGCCGGACTCGGCGGCCTTGTCCAAGGTCTTGTTCAGGGCATCGCTCTCGGCGTCGAGCACCAGGTGTCCCACCATCTGGCGCATGCGCATGCGCGCCAGCGGCATGACCAGGTTCGGCAGGATCGGTCCGAAGAAACCACCCAGGCCTACGAGGGAGCCGTTGATGAGGCCGAGGAAGGACGCGTCATAGGTGGTGGTGACGGACTTGAGTGCGTGGGCCGCTACCTTGTCATCCTCGGGGCGCATGACGCGGTCCACGAAGTCCATGGTGAAGGCCACTCCGTCCGGGTTGCGCAATAAGTCTGCGAGTTGTTCTGTGGCCGGGTCCTGCTCGTCGGCTGTGGAGGCGAGCCAGGAGTGGGCTTGGGCCGCGGCGGCGTCGATCAGCGCGGCGTCGATGTCGGTGGATTCGGGCACGGGGGTGTGAGCGTTTGTCATGGGGATTCCTTCTGTGTTGGTGGTGGGTAGGTCAGGTGGCTAAGCCGGGTGGACCGGCGGGCGATCACCAGCACGACGGGTGCGCAGCACAGGAGAAATCATCGAATCCGTGTCCCTTTTTCAATGGGTACTTCAAGTGCGACGGTGAGGGCCTGAATGATGTGTCGCGTCGAATGTGCGGACAGTATATGAAATCCTTATCACTCATTCCAGCACGGGGGCGGCTATGTCACGTTTGGCTAGCCCCGTTTCCTGAGAATTGTGAGTTGCATGACATTTCCACTTGGTGAGGTGCCGATGAGCTGGGGGAATGGAGGGGTGAAAAAGAAAGTTGAGTCAGATGGGAACAACTTTGTTGTTGGTTCCGTTGTGTAGGTTGAGTGACCGGCGCTCAGGTTTGGATGACATCGGGTGCCGCTTCTGTTAGAGTTCAACCCTGAACGCGGCAGAAGTTGAGTCGCGCATTATCAACTTAAGAACAAACCCAACCAAGCAAGGAGAAAAGATCATGGGACGCGCAGTAGGAATTGACCTCGGTACCACCAACTCGGTCGTATCCGTACTGGAAGGTGGCGAGGCCACCGTTATTGCCAACTCTGAGGGTTCTCGCACCACCCCGTCCGTCGTGGCTTTCGCTAAGAACGGTGAAATCCTCGTCGGCCAGTCCGCGAAGAACCAGGCGGTCACCAACGTTGACCGCACCATCCGCTCCGTCAAGCGCCACATCGGCACCGACTGGACCATCGATATCGATGACAAGAAGTACACCCCGCAGGAGATTTCGGCCCGCACGCTCATGAAGCTGAAGCGCGACGCCGAGGCTTACCTGGGTGAGGATGTTACCGACGCCGTTATTACCGTCCCGGCTTACTTCGAGGACTCCCAGCGTCAGGCCACCAAGGAGGCTGGCCAGATTGCAGGCCTCAACGTCCTGCGTATCGTGAACGAGCCGACTGCCGCTGCACTGGCCTACGGCCTGGAGAAGGGCGAGCAGGAGCAGACCATCCTGGTCTTCGACTTGGGTGGCGGTACCTTCGACGTTTCCCTGCTGGAGATCGGTGACGGCGTGGTCGAGGTTATGGCTACCGCTGGTGATAACGCGCTGGGTGGCGATGACTGGGATCAGCGCATCGTCGACTGGCTCGTCGATAAGTTCAAGGCTTCCCAGGGGGTGGACCTGACCAAGGATAAGCGCGCTGTCCAGCGTCTGCGTGAGGCTGCTGAGAAGGCCAAGATTGAGCTGTCCTCCTCCCAGTCCGCCAACATCAACCTGCCGTACATCACGGTGGACTCTGAGAAGAACCCGCTCTTCCTGGATGAGACCCTGTCCCGCACCGAGTTCCAGAAGATCACCCAGGACCTGCTGGACCGCACCAAGACCCCGTTCAACCAGGTCATCAAGGATGCTGGTCTCTCCCTGTCCGAGGTTGACCACGTGGTTCTCGTCGGCGGCTCCACCCGTATGCCGGCTGTGTCCGACTTGGTGAAGGAACTGACTGGTAAGGAGCCGAACAAGGGCGTTAACCCGGACGAGGTTGTGGCAGTCGGCGCGGCTCTGCAGGCAGGTGTCCTGCGCGGTGAGGTCAAGGACGTGCTGCTTCTCGACGTCACCCCGCTCTCCCTCGGTATCGAGACCAAGGGTGGCGTGATGACCAAGCTCATTGAGCGCAACACCACCATCCCGACCAAGAAGTCGGAGACCTTCACCACGGCTGATGACAACCAGCCTTCCGTGCAGATTCAGGTCTACCAGGGCGAGCGCGAGATGGCTTCCGCCAACAAGCTGCTCGGTTCCTTCGAGCTCGGTGGCATTGCTCCGGCACCGCGCGGTGTACCGCAGATTGAGGTCACCTTCGACATCGACGCCAACGGCATTGTTTCCGTCTCCGCTAAGGACAAGGCCACCGGCAAGGAAAACACCATCAAGATTCAGGATGGTTCTGGCCTGTCCCAGGAGGAGATCGACCGCATGGTCAAGGACGCCGAGGCACACGCCGAAGAGGACAAGAAGCGCCGCGAGGAGCAGGAGACCCGCAACCAGGCGGAATCCACCTCCTACCAGACCCGCAAGTTCATGGACGAGAACTCCGACAAGCTGCCGGAGGACCTCAAGACCCGCGTGACTGAGGCCGCCGATGCCGTCGATGAGGCGCTGAAGGGCGATGACATTGAGGCGATTAAGTCGGCCGTCGAGAAGCTTGGCACCGAGTCCCAGGAGCTGGGCAAGGCCCTGTACGAGGCCCAGGCTGCTGAGGCAGGCGCCGAGGGCGCTGCTGCCGGCGACGCTGCTGGTGACCCGAACGTTGTCGACGCCGAGGTTGTTGACGAGGACGACGAGAACAAGGAGAAGTAAACCATGACCTCCCCTCAGGACCCGGGCAACCCGGCCAACACCGACCCCGAGGCAACCTCCGCTGAGGCTGCGGAGGCTGCCGCCGCAGAGGCTGCTTCGGCCGACGGCGCCGTGGATGAGGCTGCTGAGGCACAGGCTGATGCTGCCACCGCGGGCACCGCTGAGGCAGAGGCTGCGGTTGAGGATGCCGCTCACGACATCGCTGATGAGGACGCCAGCGCTGAGAACTCCCTGGAGGCTCAGCTGGCTGAGCGCACCGAGGATCTGCAGCGTCTCAACGCGGAGTACACCAACTACCGCCGTCGCACCGAGCGCGACCGTCAGGCCGTGATCGAGACCACCAAGGCCAAGGTCCTGGCAGATTTCCTGCCTATCCTTGATGACCTGGAGCTCGCACGCCAACACGGTGACCTCAACGAGGGGCCGCTCAAGGCCATTGCGGACAAGCTCACGGGCGTGCTGACTAATAACCAGCTGATCCCGTTCGGCGCCGAGGGCGATGCCTTCGACCCCGAGGTGCACGAAGCAGTCCAGGACCTCTCGACTGGTGATGAACAGGTCATCGGCACGGTCTTGCGCCGTGGCTACACGGTGGGCGAACGCGTCGTGCGCACCGCTATGGTGATTATCGCCGACCCCGCCGAGTCAGCCGATACAGCTGATAGTCCGGATAGCTCGGATAGCGCAGAATAGGCATCGCAGGTGGCGTCAGGGCTCAGTGTTCCTTGGCGCCACTCTTCTTTTCACTACTTAATTAGCATTTTTACTTAGCAAAAAATCTTAAAACTTAACCGTTTATCGACTCTCCTGAAAGGAGGAGATGCCCAGTGAACGCTAAGCCAGAATGGGCAGACAAGGATTATTACGCGGATCTGGGGGTCTCCTCGTCCGCAACCGCCGAAGAGATTAAGCAGGCTTATCGCAAGCTGGCCCGTCAGAACCACCCCGACGCCAACCCGGATAACCCCGCGGCGGCGGAAAAATTCAAGCAGGTGGCAGAGGCCTATGATGTGCTTTCTGATAAAGCTACCCGCAAGGACTATGACGAGTTCAAAGCCATGATGCGCGGCGGTGGCTTTGGACGGAGAGGAGGCGCCGGGTTTCCCGGCGGGTTTCGATCCACGCACATGGGTGGACCGGGTGCGCAAGAATTCGACCTCTCCGACATCTTCGGGGGATCCGCTCGAGGAGCGTCTCAAGGCGGCGGTCTTGGGGATATCTTCGGTGGCGTTTTCAACCGCGGCGGTGGTGCTGGCCACACAGCTCGGCCGTCGCGGGGGGCCGACGTCGAAACGCAAATAACCCTCGACTTCCGCGAGGCAGCGAAGGGAACCACCATTCCCTTGCAGCTCAGTGGCGAAGCTCCCTGCACCACGTGCCACGGCTCCGGCTCGAAGAGCGGAAAGCTGACGACGTGCTCAACGTGCGACGGCACAGGCTTTACCTCTGAGCAGCGCGGTACCTTCGGCTTCTCGGCGCCGTGCGCTGACTGCGATGGCACTGGCCAGCGCGCCGAGGACCCGTGCCCGGATTGCTCCGGTTCCGGAACGGTGCATCGCACCCGTTCTATCACGGTGCGTATCCCCGCAGGTGTGATTGACGGTCAGAAGGTGCGCCTCGCCGGCCAAGGCGAAGCTGGCCCGAATGGCACTCCCTCCGGTGACCTCTTTGTGGCGGTCACGGTCAAGCCTGACAAGGTATTCACCAGGGAAGGCGATGATCTGCACGTCACCGTCCCCGTGTCTTTTGCGGAGCTGGCCTTGGGAGACACCATTACGGTGCCGACCCTCGATTCGCCTGTGCGCGTGAAGGTGCCCGCGGGCACGCCAGATGGCCGCACGTTGCGCGTGAAGGGCCGCGGCGTGGCCAAGCGCGGCGGCAAGGCCGGTGACCTCATGGTGACCGTGCAGGTCACCGTGCCCTCCACGTTGGATGCGGCGGCCTCCTCGGCGCTGCGCAGTTATGCCCAGGCGGAGAAGGACTCCGGCTTTGATCCGCGTGCCGGTTGGGCCGGCAACACGGTAGCGCGCTAAAGGAGGTGTGAGATGAGCAAGGACAGAACAAGCCGAAGTGATGCGGCGCAGCCCAAGGCGATGTATGTCATCTCCGTGGCTGCGGAACTGTCCGGCATGCATGCTCAAACCCTGCGCACGTATGACCGGATGGGGCTGGTTTCCCCAGCCCGCACCTCCGGGGGCGGGCGCCGCTATTCCGAAAGCGACATCGAGCTCTTGCGGAAGATTCAGGCGCTCTCGCAGGACGATGGCGTGAACCTGGCCGGTATTAAATCCATCATCGAGCTGACTGCGGAGCGTGACCGCCTCGCCGCCGAGCGCGATGAACTGCAGGCAGAAGTTGAGCGCCTGCGCAGCCAGGCCCGCCCATCGCGCGGTGAACTGGTCCACGTACCGCGTTCGACCTCCGTGGTGATGTGGACGCCTCGCCGTAATCGACGCCGCGACAGCTAGAAGTTTCCCCCTCCTTCGCGGAGGGGGTTCTTTTCGTTTTGGGCCCATCTACAGTCTGCTCGGCCGGAATCTCTGTGCTCTTTGCTTAACAAGTGCCCTTGTTGCCAAAGTTCTTGTTCAAAATTCGTCTGGACCGTGAAACTTTGGCAACTCGGGCACTTTTTCTGGCGGCAATCGTCCAGAAGAAAATGCTTTCTTTGTAGAAAACGTGAGTTTGTCAAAAATTAGCGCTACACTCGCAGCCACAGCTGTGTTGCTTATCACGTTCGATCTTTGACTGTGACCTATCGCTAAGAATGGGAAAGCCGATGGAAACACAAAGGAAAACTAAGAAAGGTGCGATGACCATGACTTTATACGCCAACCCCGGAACCGCAGACGCCATCGTCAACTTCCGTGAGCGCTATGACAACTACATCGGCGGCGAGTGGGTACCGCCGGTCGACGGTGAATACATGGACAACATCACCCCGGTTACCGGAGAGGTCTTTTGTCAGGTTGCCCGCGGCAAGGAAGCAGACATCAACCTGGCCATCGACGCCGCAGAGAAAGCCTTCGAAACCTTCGGTAAGAGCACCCCGGCCGAGCGTGCGCTCCTGTTGCACCGCATTGCGGACCGCATCGAGGAGAACCTGGAAAAGATCGCCGTCGCGGAAACCTGGGAGAACGGCAAGGCCGTGCGTGAGACCCTCGCTGCTGATATCCCGCTGGCTGTCGATCACTTCCGTTACTTTGCCGGCGCGATTCGTGCTCAGGAGGGGCGCCTTTCCCAGATTGACCAGGACACCGTGGCTTACCACTTCCACGAGCCGCTGGGTGTGGTGGGGCAGATCATCCCGTGGAACTTCCCGCTGCTCATGGCGGCGTGGAAGATTGCCCCGGCGTTGGCCGCGGGCAACACCATTGTGATGAAGCCGGCCGAGCAAACCCCGGCATCGATCCTTCTGCTTATTGAAATTATTGGAGATCTCCTTCCCAAGGGCGTGCTCAACATCGTCAACGGTGTCGGTGAGGAAGCGGGCGTGGCTTTGTCTACCTCGGATCGCATTGCCAAGATTGCCTTCACTGGCTCCACCCCGGTGGGCAAGATCATCAACAAGGCCGCCGCCGACAAGGTCATCCCAGTCACCCTGGAGCTCGGCGGCAAGTCACCGTCCATCTTCTTCGCGGACATCATGGACAAGGACGATGCCTACCTGGAGAAGTGCGTCGAAGGCTTCGTCATGTTCGCGCTCAACCAGGGTGAGGTCTGCACCTGCCCATCGCGCGCGCTCATCCACGAGGACATCGCGGACGAGTTCCTGGAGCTGGCCGTAGAGCGCGTGAAGAAGATCAAGATCGGCCACCCGCTCGACACCGAAACAATGATGGGCGCGCAGGCTTCCCAGGAGCAGATGGACAAGATCACCGAATACCTCGAGATCGGCCCGAAGGAAGGTGCGGAGACCCTCATCGGTGGACATGTGAACAAGGTGGAGGGCCTAGAGAACGGCTACTATATTGAGCCGACCGTCTTCCGCGGCACCAACGACATGCGCATTTTCCGTGAGGAGATCTTCGGACCGGTGCTCTCCGTGGCCACGTTCAAGGACTTCGAGGAAGCCATTCAGATTGCCAACGACACCAATTTCGGCCTCGGTGCTGGTGTGTGGTCGCGCCACCAGAACACCTGCTACCGTGCCGGACGCGAAATTCAGGCTGGCCGCGTGTGGGTCAACCACTACCACGTGTACCCGGCTCACAGCGCCTTCGGTGGTTACAAGGAGTCCGGTATCGGCCGCGAGAACCATCTCATGATGTTGTCCCACTACCAGGAGACGAAGAACATGCTGGTGTCCTACTCTGAGGAGCAGGCTGGCCTCTTCTAAAAGCGTCGCGCGATGATGCTCAGACCCTGCAGAAATGCGGGGTCTTTCCAATAGGAACCATGATCCCCCGGCAGGCTGCTCGTGCCGGGCACCACCGCTGCGCCGAAGGGCGGGGAGGAGGGATCGGGGCCGTGAATTCCGCCGCGCGGCCCCGTGGCAATCGCGATGGGGTCCTCAGTATTCCGCGCACTCCACACCCGGCCGTGCAGATGCGAAGCGCTATCCACGGAAGCGCCCGGGCTGCCGACGAGCACGATGTCATCCGCAACATAGTCCTGCTGCGCCGCCTTGCCCACCACCACAGAGCCATAGGAGTAGCCCAGGAGGATATGCTGCGCGTGCGGAAAGCGCTGCCGCAAAGCGCGCTGGAAGCGACCCAGCTCAGCAGCTCCGCGGCGCGCCGGGTCCTCGTGTGCAGCGCGGGGCAGCGAGGCCGGGGCGGAATAGCCAATCCACGCCACCGTGGGCCCGTTGGTGGCGCGCGCGATGGCGCGGGCGCGCTCCACGGCGGTGGGCCAGCTCGCTGTCTCGGAAGAACCTACCCCGCTCACAAACGTACTTACCTGGGCAGCGTGGGTCCCGATGCCTTCGGGATCCACGAGCGCCACTAACCGCCCAGGGCTGGCCTCCAACACAGTGAGGTCCGGGTTAGCCGCAGCCAGGGAGCGAACCTCCTCGCTAGCCATGGTCAGCTGGACCTGGTGCAGCTCAGTGAGAGTCAGGTCGCTGAAATCCTCCAAGCGGCTCGGTGGCTGGGCCATCTCCGGAGTGCATAAGGCGTTTAGTTGGCGGGCGCAGGCCCAATCGAGGACGTCGGCCAATGCATCCAACTGCCCAAGCACCACGCTGGCGGGCTCAGCAAAAGCGGGAACCGCAGCGAGCTGCAGGGCGCGTGCGCGCAGCTGTTCAATTCTCTCCTGTAGCGGCGCATAGAGGCTCAGGATCCGCGCGGCCAGGCGCATCTGTTGCGCGGGTTCTAACAGCGTGTCGGTGGCGCGCTGCAATGCGCGCCGCGCGGCATCGGCAGCAGCTCCGGATAGCGCTAGGTCTGCCCAATTATGGTGTGCATCATCAATGTAAAGTTCAAGCTCAGACGCGAAAGTCTCGATACGATTAGTCTCCGCGCGCAGTGCCGCCGACGCGCTCATTGGCTTCCCTCCAGGCGTGCGGAAAGCGCTACATCAAGACTCTGGGCCACACCCACGAAGCGCTCTAGCTCTTCCAAATGCGCCCGTCGAGCCCCTTCGCTGGCTCTGCGCACCTCCTCCCACCGCGCGCAGAGAAGGGCTAGCGCGCGAGCCGTGCGAGGGGGTTCTAGCAAGGAAGTGGAGGCGGTGGGGGAGGCATGGGCGAAGAGGGAACGGATCTCCTGAAGGGCAGCATGGTCGATGTCGAGGTGATTCATAGCATCGAGAGTGCGCTAACTGTCCAATCGCCGTAAAGAGCGGCAACCGCGAATGCACGAAATCTGTGGATAAGTAGTCCGGGCTCGTCTACCGTGGGCCGCATGAAGGTAGCAGCAGTTCAATTGACCAGTACCGGAAACGTCGAGGAAAACCTCACAGTAGCGCTCGACAAAATCCGGGAAGCCGCGGAAAACGGCGCGCAGCTCATCGTCCTGCCGGAAGCTACCACCCAGAGCTTCGACTCCGGGCGCCTCGATACACACGCAGAAGGGCTTGATGGCCCCACCGCCACCGCCGTGCGCGCGCTGGCAGAAGAACTCGGCGTGTATGTGGTGCTGGGAATGTTCGCCCCGGCGGATACCGTCCAGCGTGGTGAGAAGACCATTAACCGCGTGGCCAACGTCGCGCTCCTCGCCGGTCCTGGCGTCCTTGGTGGCTACGAAAAGATCCACACTTACGACGCCTTCAAGTACAAGGAATCCGACACCGTCCGGCCCGGCGAATCGCTCGTTGTCTTTGATGCCGGGGAGCTCACCGTGGGTGTCGCCACCTGCTATGACATCCGCTTCCCCGAGCAATTCAAGGAGCTCGCCCGCCAGGGTGCTCAGCTCATCGTCGTGCCCACCAGCTGGGCAGATGGCCCGGGCAAGCTGGACCAATGGCGCCTGCTGAGTGCGGCCCGCGCGCTTGATTCCACGGCTTATATTCTGGCCGCAGGCCAAGCCCGCCCCGGTGGTAAGGCTAAGGCGGGAGAGACCTCCGGGCCCACCGGAATTGGTCATTCCGTCCTCGTGGCACCGGATGGCACACGTCTTGCCGAAGTCGGCTATGAGCCGGAAATCCTCTACGGCGAGGTGGAGCCAGATACCGTGGCGAAGGTCCGCGAATCCCTCCCAGTCCTAGACGCCTAAGCTCCGTTTGCATGCCCAAGCTCCGCTTGCACGTCTAAGCGCTTATAGCGCTTAGGCCCATTGGGATTTCTTCCACGCCGCCCAGGCTTCCCAGTCATCGCCCCAGCCGTCGAGCTCCGCGGCGGAGGCCGCCCACTCGTGGCCACGCTGCCAGCTATTCATGGTGATAGCCTTCTCCGCGACACCACCCGCGAGCAAGGCCGCGCGCGCTAGTTCCACGCGGTCGGCCGGACCGATGAGTACAAAGCGGCGGTCAGTCCCTTCAGCGAGCACCGGTTCCATCGGCTCCTTGGCCACCACGGGCTTAAACCCGTGGGCAGCCGGCTGCGCCCCCAGCAGCCAAGGGTCCTGCCCTTCCCGCACGATGTGGCGCAGCTTCAGCTCCGGAAGCAAAGCCTGCAGGTTGGCCTGAAATTCCGTGTCATAGTGCTCGCCCGGCGAAGGTGCTACGGCATAGACCTGGAGACCGGAGGGGAGGGTGTTCTCCAGGGCGTCGAGAAGCAGCGCCCGGGCACCTGCCCACCCCGTGCCGAAAGAAATGAGGGTGGTTCCGGAATCAAGTCGCGGCGGCTCACCGGCGGGCATGCCTAGCGTCCACCAATCACCCGGCTGCGCCTTGGCCAGCATGGAGGAGGCCTCACCGGCCAGCGCGAGATGGAAAATCAGTTGCCCGGGATCATCAGCAGGAGCAGCCGGGGTCAGCGGGCGCCAGGTTCCCGGCGTGAGCTGCGAGGTCACCGGTACGTGCTGGCCCGCGCGGTAGTTCAGCGCCATGCCGGATTCCAGCCGGACCACAGCGGTGTTCCGGTTGGGCTTGTCCACCGCCACGACCTGGGCGCTGTGAGCAGGGGGAGTGCCGGCGGCATCCGCCTCCTGGGCGGCGCTGCGCATGATGGAACACACGCGGGAAATAGTGCGCGTGGCGACGTCGTACTGATACGGGGTGAGCCCCAGCACCTCTAAGCCGTGCACTAACGATGCCTCAAATTTCGGATAGACCTCAGGCGGGAAACCGAGGCGGCGATGATCGCGTCCCATCCGTGCCAGGCGCTGGGCGACGTCCCCCTGTACCTCACCGTCCTCCACATTCTCCAGCACCCACGCCAGCGCCGGGGCCATGGAGGGGTGCGTGTCCTTCATCGACAGGGCAAAGACTTGGCGGGACTCGGCTACGGTGGCGAAAAAGTGCCTGTGTACTGCATCGCGATAGTCTTCCGCGTGCTTGCGTAGGTGCTCACCCAGTTCCCTCATGCCCGCCCATCCTAGCCCCTGGGGGTAGAGGAACATCACCCTAGGGTTATATGCCAGGGGTGGAAAAGTGGGGAGGGGGTTGTAGTGTAATCAACGGTTCATTTCCCGAAAGAGGGTGAGTCTCGTCTCAAGGACGCCGCCGAGTGCGGCATGGAAGGAAGTTTTCGCATGGAAGATTTCTCTGCGTACACAATCATGACCGACGTGGGCTGGATTTCCTTGCTCATGGTTATCGGCAACGTTTTGCGCCACCAGATCAAGTTCGTGTTCCAGGACTTGCTCTTGCCTGCCCCCATCACGGCAGGTCTACTCGGCTTGCTCTTAGGCCCTAATGTCTTGGGCTGGATCGGTTTCTCCGAGAATCTTGGTGATTACACTTCGCTGCTCATCGCCGTGGTTTTTGCCTCCATGGCCTTCTCTATGGAGATGGGCGGCAACATGGGCAAGGGCGCTCGTAACATGTGGGGCTATTCCACCATGATGTTCACCGGCCAGTGGGGCCTGTTCATTGTTTTGGGTCTTCTCCTGTTCAAGCCAACCTTTGATACCCCAGACTGGTTCGGCATGATGCTGCCCGTTGGCTTCACGGGTGGCTTCGGCACCGCAGCGGCTGTCGGCAGTGCCTTGGAAGGTGTGGGGGCTGAGGCGGCGTCCTCCTTGGGCTTTACCTCCGCCACCGTGGGTACGCTGGCCGCCATCATTGGCGGTATCGTCGCCGGTAACTGGGGCATTCGCAAGGGCAAGGTCTCGCACGTGCCGAAGCAGCTTCCGGAGGAACTGCGCCGCGGCTACATCTCGCGCCTGGAGGACCGCCCATCCCTCGGCCGCGCTACCACCAACCCGTCTGCCATCGAGCCCATCACCCTGCACGTTGGCTTTATCGCTTTGACCGTGATGACCGCTTATGGCATCAACAAGGGAATCTCCTCCGTGTGGGAGAATGTTTCTATCCCGCTGTTCGCTATGTCTATGGTCGTGGGTCTGCTCTTCCGTGCCGTGATGAACATGGTGGGCGCCAAGGATTACCTGGATAAGGACACGGTGAGCTCGGTGTCCGGTGCGGCCACCGACTACCTCATCGCCTTCGGTGTGGCGGCCATCGTGCCGGCTGCCGTCGCGGCCTACTGGCAGGCTCTTCTCCTGCTCTTCGTTCTGGGCACCATCTACTGCGTCTTCTTCCTCATGTGGTTCCCCGCCGAGTTCTTCGGTGAGCGCTGGATTGAGCGCGGCATCTTTGGCTGGGGCTGGGCCACGGCTACCGTGGCCACCGGTATTGCGATCCTCAAGATCGTCGATCCGAAGCTCAAGTCCGGCACCCTGTCGGAGTACGGCATGGCCTACATTGGCTTCGGTCCCTTCGAGATTTCCTGGACCATCATCGCGCCGCTGGCCGTCATGTACGGCTTCACCGCTGGTTTCGGCTGGATCTCCCTGGGCATCGCGGTGGTCATTTACCTCGTCTTCAAGTTCAGTGGGATGATGCCGCCGCGCGGCACCATCTTCAAGGAAGGCATCGGACACGTCGGCTCAGAGAAGTAGACGCTGACCTGCTAGCACGTGAAAACCCTCAGCCTTATGGCTTGAGGGTTTTCTCGTCTTAAGCAAGGCCTGAATGCTAGTGCGAAATGGATTTAATCTTGCATTGCTCTTTTGTTAAGGGAAAGGCTAAAATTCAGGAAGCTGTCAGTGTGGCGCCCTCCCATCCTCTCTTTTTCTTTTTTGCTCAGTGTAAGCAGACTTAGGAATCCATATGCATATTCTTTATGAAGACTCACCTCGTGGGCTTATGCTCGAGTCTGCGCTGCATATCGGGGCGGCCGAGGGCGATGAGGCTATTACCGTGGAATCCGTGGCCAAGCTGGCAGAGCTTCCCGTCGCTGAGGTGCGCGCGGAATTTCCTGATCGCGAGGCAATCGTGCACGCGCTTCCTGATTACGTAACTGAGCGGAAAGTTAAGTTCCTCGAGGAAACGCTCGACGCTGCTCCTGGTTACGCCGATCTTTTTACTAAGCTGACCACTTTTATTGAGGCCTACTACGAGTACGCCGAGCGCGAGCCGGAGCTGTTCCGCTACCTCTTTGAGAAGAAGGCCTATGTCTACGAGGAGGAATGGTGTGCTCTTTTGCGGGGAAACTTATCCCACAACCGCACCTTGGACCTGATCTATGAAAACATCTCGCTCATCGCGGCCGAGGAGAAGCTTAAGGTAGGAAGCGATGTGTGCTTTCAAACGGTGGCGCGGCTGAGCGTGGCCACCTTGGCTACCGTCCACGGTATGGCGCACCTGAGTGTTTTGGGTGTGCTGCGGCACCAGCACTCGGTGGTGCGACGCTTTAACCTCCGTGAAGTGTGTAAAGCACTAATTCGAACCCTGTTCAAGGCTGCAGAGTTCTTGGAGATGCCGGATCTGCGTAGCCCGATGCAGGAGTATCGCGCGTTGCTCGCCGGGTTTGTTCCGGACCGCGATATTTCGTTGGACATCTCCGCGATTGAGGACTTGCAGGAACTTTCCACAGAGCGGGCACGCATGGCTGTTAAGGAACGTGCCATCCAGCTGGCAGCGCGGGAAGGGCTGCAGTACGTGACCATTGAGAACGTGGCCGAGTATTTCGGTGTCTCCGATGTTTTCGTTGCTTCGCTGGTGGACAATGACTTCGTGTTGCGTGAATCCGTTGAGTGGGAAACCGACTGCGAGCTTGAAGCCCACAGTCTCTACCTGCTGGAGCGGCTGCCGGAGGGGGCATCGGCCGTCGACAAGCTCCTGTGCGTTGCGGTGGCCTATTTCTACTATGCGGTGACCTTCCCCGAACGATATAGCGCCTGCATTGCTGCTGCCTCCGGCTCCGTGGTGCCGTTGAGTGAGGACGGTGAGGAGCAAACCCAGATGGGTGAGTCCTTCGCGCTGCTGATGCGGTTTGCCCGTGAGGCGCTGCGAGAGGCCGGCTATGCGCCGGAGGATCGCTTGGTCTATATCAAGAACCTCACACTGTGGGCCGGTGCTGACGGCATGTGCCACTTGGCGTCGATGGGTGGGTTTCGAGATATCGACCTCGAACAGAAGTGGTCCCTCTATTACTTTGTTACGGCCGTGGTTCTCGCTTCCTTTTCCTACGACCTTCCAGAGGAGCAACCACAAGCCTCTCAGTCGGCTTAAGCATTTACGGCACCGGCCCCTCCGCACCGTTGCACCCAGCAGGGCGGAGGGGCCGGTTTTCTTATACCTATGGCCTGCCAAGCGGGCAGAAGAAAAACTTGAGTGAAGCCCTATCAACCCAGTCGGGGGTGGTTGGTTTTAAAAAAGTTCTAGTTGAGTGGAACAGACTCAAGTTCTGTAGCGTTATAGACAGTGAAGCTTCCTTCCCTGCTGTAGCCGCAGGGAGGTTTGGATAAACGGTAGAAACGGAGAAACACAACAATGAGTTCTTTTAACCCCACCACTAAAACTCAGGAGGCCCTGCAGCAAGCACTGCAGACGGCTTCCGCCAACGGTAACCCGGACATCCGCCCGGCACACCTCTTAGCAGCCATCCTCGAGCAGAAGGACGGCATCGCCGCCCCAGTGCTCAAGGCCACCGGTGTGGATCCGGAGACGGTGCTCAAGGAGGCACGCCAGCTTATCGGCGCCCTCCCGAAGGCCGAGGGCGCCAACATGGCGAACCCGAACTTTAACCGCGACGCCCTCAACGTCCTCACCCGCGCCCAGGAGCTGGCCGGCGAGCTCGGTGATGAATATGTCTCCACCGAGGTCCTGCTCGCTGCTATTGCGGGCTCGAAGTCGGATGCCGCCGAGCTTCTGACCTCCCGTGGTGCTACCTACGACGCGCTCAAGGGCGCTTTCCCCTCCGTGCGCGGCGCAGCCAAGGTGACCTCGGAGAACCCCGAGGAGCAGTTCCAGGCCCTGGAGAAGTACGCCACGGACTTAACCGCCCGTGCCCGCGAAGGGAAAATTGACCCGGTCATCGGCCGTGATCAGGAGATCCGCCGTGTGGTCCAGGTTCTTAGCCGCCGCACCAAGAACAACCCGGTGCTCATCGGTGAGCCCGGCGTGGGTAAGACCGCCATCGTGGAGGGCTTGGCCCGCCGCATCGTGGCGGGTGACGTACCGGAATCCCTCAAGGGCAAGACCCTGCTGAGCCTGGATCTCGGTTCCATGGTCGCCGGCGCGAAGTACCGCGGCGAGTTCGAGGAGCGCCTCAAGGCCGTGCTCGATGAGATTAAGGCTTCCGATGGGCAGATCATCACCTTCATCGATGAGCTGCACACCATCGTGGGCGCTGGCGCCACCGGTGAAGGCTCCATGGACGCCGGCAACATGATTAAGCCCATGCTGGCCCGCGGCGAGCTCCGCCTGGTCGGTGCTACCACCCTTGATGAGTACCGCAAGTACATCGAGAAGGACGCCGCCCTGGAGCGCCGCTTCCAGCAGGTCTACGCCGCTGAGCCCTCCGTGGAGGACACCATCGGTATCCTCCGTGGCCTCAAGGAGCGCTACGAGGTGCACCACGGCGTGCGCATCCAGGACTCGGCCTTAGTCTCTGCCGCTGAGCTCTCGCACCGTTACATCACCAACCGCTTCCTGCCGGATAAGGCCATCGACTTGGTCGATGAGGCAGGCTCCCGCCTGCGCATGGAGATTGACTCTTCCCCGCAGGAGATCGATGAGCTGGAGCGCATCGTGCGCCGCCTCGAGATTGAGGAGCTGGCCCTGAAGAAGGAGTCGGACGCCGCCTCGAAGGACCGCCTGACTGCCCTTCAGCAGGAGCTGGCTGATGAGCGCGAGAAGCTCGGTGAACTCAAGGCCCGCTGGGCCAATGAGAAGAAGGCCATCGATGATGTGCAGACCATCAAGGAACAACTCGAGGATCTGCGCCGCCAGGCAGAGATTGCGGAGCGCGATGGTGACCTAGCCTTGGCCTCCGAGATCAACTACGGCAAGATGCCACCGCTGGAGAAGGACTTGGCCGCCGCCGAGGAGAAGGCGAAGCAGCAGCACAACACCATGCTCACCGAGGAGGTCACTCCGGATACCATCGCGGAGGTTGTCTCCGCTTGGACCGGTATTCCGGCTGGCAAGATGCTGCAGGGTGAGACCGAGAAGCTGCTCAACATGGAGTCCGTGTTGGGTGAGCGCGTGGTGGGCCAGAAGGAAGCCGTCACCGCGGTTTCCGACGCCGTGCGCCGCGCCCGCGCTGGTGTGGCTGACCCGAATCGCCCGACCGGTTCCTTCCTCTTCCTGGGCCCCACTGGCGTGGGTAAGACGGAGCTGGCGAAGGCTCTGGCGGACTTCCTCTTTGACGATGAATCCGCCATGGTTCGCATCGATATGTCCGAGTTCGGTGAGAAGCACTCCGTCGCTCGCCTCGTCGGTGCCCCTCCGGGATACGTGGGCTATGACGCCGGTGGCCAGCTCACGGAGGCGGTGCGTCGCCGTCCGTACACGCTGGTGCTTTTCGACGAAGTCGAGAAGGCCCACCCGGATGTCTTTGACGTGCTGCTCCAGGTGCTCGATGAAGGCCGTCTGACCGATGGCCAGGGCCGCACCGTGGACTTCCGCAACACGGTCATCATCCTGACCTCGAACCTGGGTGCCGGTGGCACCAAGGAGGAGGTCATGGAGGCGGTCAAGCGCAGCTTCAAGCCGGAGTTCATCAACCGCCTTGATGATGTGGTGATGTTTGAGCCGCTGACCTCGGATCTGCTCTCCGGCATCGTGGACATCCAGCTCAAGGGCTTGGCCGAGCGCCTGTCCGGCCGCCGTCTGACGCTGCAGGTCTCCGACGCGGCCAAGCTGTGGTTGGCCGAGCGCGGTTATGACCCGGCCTATGGTGCCCGCCCGTTGCGCCGCCTCATCCAGCAGGCCATCGGTGACCAGCTGGCCAAGAAGCTCCTGGCCGGCGACATCGTGGACGGCGATACCGTGCACGTTGACGTCGCCGACGGTGGCGAGCGCCTCGAGCTAGCTGCCCGCACCGCCTAAGGCTCCGCCTACACCGGTAAGCGCGATGAGCGCTTACCGCGCTCACCGCGCTCACCGGTCGCCAGCACCCGCTCATGCCCCTATGATCTAGGGACATGAGCATTTTGATCTCCCCTCACGAGTTGAGTGAGAAGATTTACCGCGGTGATAAGACGACCATCCTCGCTTCCCTCTGGGCACCAGGGGAAGGCGAGGCCTTCAATCAGTTTTCCTCCCTCCACATTCCGACTGCCCAGTACGCCGACGCCGCTTCAGCCTTCGTGGGCCTGCCGGGCTCCAAGGCCGGGCGCAACCCCCTCCCGAAGCCCGAGAAGATTCAAGAGTGGATCGATCACTGGGGCCTGCGTGAGGATAGCGAGGTTGTGGTCTACGACGAAGGCCGCGGCCTCTTCGCCGGCCGTGCGTGGTGGACGCTGCGCTGGGCGGGCATCCGCAACGTCCGCATTCTTGACGGCGGCCTGTCCAACTGGCGTGCCCAGGCGATGCCCACGCTTACCGGTCCGGGCAACCTGGGCATGACCTCGAACCTTAAAGTGAAGTCGGGGTCGATGCCCACGGTCACCATCGATGAGGTTAAGGCCCATGAGGGCCTGCTTCTCGACGTTCGCACGCGCAACCGCTTCGCCGGCCGCCGCGAGAACCTCGACTTGAAGGCCGGCCACATCCCAGGCGCGGTTAATCTTCCGGAGCGCCTCTTCCACACGCAGGACATCACCGTGTGGAAGTCCAAGGAGGAGATTCTGGAGATCCTCGACCAACACGGCGTGACCAAGGACAACGTGAACGGCGCCATTATCTATTCCGGATCCGGTAACCACTCCGCGCTTACGATCGCCGTGCTGGAACACGTGGGCTTTACCGGCTTGCGCCACTTCGTGGGTGGATGGTCGCAGTGGTCAGCCAACCCGAAGAATCCGGTTGAGCGCGGCGACCGCGAGCACGTCTAGAATCCGCGCGTGACCAGCGCGTCAGCGCAGATCGAGCGCGCCGGGCGATTAGAGTCAGGCAGTGATGCCTTTCGTACTCTTATCCCTCGCCGCCGTCGCGCTCGCGGCTGGTCTCATTGTGCTCTGGCTGGACCAGCGCCAGCGCGCCGCACTCTCCACCGACGAGAATGTCGCCGACGAACCCACCGCAGCGGCCGATTCCGCTGAGTCTGAACTCACCGCTGATTCCCCCTCAGAGCCCACGCTCGCCGAGGAACCTGCGCTCGCCGAGGAGCCTGAGCCTGCTCCAGAGCCCGACATCATCACCGAGCCGGAGCCAGAACCCGTGGCTGAGCCGGCAACCGAGCCAACTGCGGATGCCGCTGAAGAACCGGCCGCCGAGCCCATTGCGGAACCGGCCGCCGAACCGCAAGCGGCCGCACCCAGCTTTGCGGAGCGCGCAGAGCGCGCCAAGTACCTCGTGCCGGGCAGTGCCCGCCGTGAGCGCAAGGCCTTTGGCCAGCAGCGCGGCTGGGAATACCTCAAGTATGATTCCTACCTGGCGGATGAGTGGACCCGCGGCGCTGCCGCCCGCGGCCACGAACCCCGCGACATCGTCGCCGGAACTGTCCGGGGACACGAGACGCTGCTCTTCGATATGGGTGCTATCCCCGTCATGGCTATGCGCACCGGCGCGGCCTCCGATATCGTGGTGGATTTCCGCCGAGCAGGCGAGAAGATCGAAAACCTCTCCGAGGATCTGTTGTACGTGCGTGAGGAGGAAGGTTTCGAGGTTTTCTCCTCCGATGCTGGCGTGGGCCAGCGCTTCATCGATACCCGCGTCACCGCGGCGCTGAGCCGCCTACCCGCCGCGGTGACTGCCGTGTGGCTGGAAGGGGAGTGGGTGCTGGCCCAAACTACCCGGCAGGCCCGCAGCGCTGAGTGGGAAGAGCTGCTCGAACCGCTGTCGCTGCTCGCCGATGCTGCTCGCGTTCTTCCACCGCGCTCCGAAGCCGCTCAGGTCCTGCGCGTCGATGAGCTGGATCCCAGCCGCGACATCCCGGAACCTCCGCAGCCGGAACCCACCGGGCCCACGGCGGTTCCGGACCGCGATGATTCCCTCGACGCCCCCACCATCCAGCGCCCCACCGAGCCGGTGGTCATGCCGAGCCGCACCACCAGCGAGGCCCGCGGCACCATTGACCACTCCAGCCTGGGTGCGGATGAAGTCGACGCGATTGCCGATGGCCACGAGCGCCCCACCCACGAAAACAATCAGGCCCGCCTGCCGCGCCGCTTCGATGGCGGCTCCTCCATCTTCGACTAGACCCGCCAGCCTGCCGCCGCGGCGAGGCGCCGCAGCCAGGTGTCACAGCCGAGCACCAGCACTAGTCGCGGGCAACCGTGCGGGAAGAGGGTAAACTACAGGGCGGATTTTTCACGGCCGAACAGCCACAGACTTTAAGGAGCGAGCGATGAGCCTGGATCAGCAGAAGAAGCAACGTCTAGCAGAACTGGTGAAGGAGCTGGCCGTCGTCCACGGCAAGGTCACGCTGTCCTCCGGCAAGGAGGCCGACTACTACGTGGACCTGCGCCGCGCCACCCTGCAGCACGAGGCCTCGCGCCTTATTGGCTCGCTGCTGCGTGAGCTCACCGCTGACTGGGATTATGCCGCCGCCGGTGGCCTGACCATGGGCGCGGACCCGGTTGCGCTGTCCATCATGCATGCCGATGGTCGCGATATCGACGCCTTCGTCGTCCGCAAGGAGGCCAAGAAGCACGGCATGCAGCGCCAGATTGAGGGCTTCAACGTCGAGGGCCAGAAGGTGCTCGTTGTCGAGGACACGACTACGACCGGCAACTCGCCGCTGACCGCCGTGAAGGCTCTTCGCAAGGCAGGCGCCGAGGTCGTCGGCGTGGCCACCGTGGTGGACCGCAACACCGATGCCGGCGCAGCCATCGCCGCCGAGGGCCTGGAGTACCGCTACCTGCTGGGCCTTGAGGATCTCGACCTTGCCTAAGCCCGAGGAAGAGGCGGCAGCCAAAGGCCCCACCGAGTGGAACGAGGGCCGCCACGGTGTTGGCCCGTGGGAAGGCCCGCTGCCCGAAGGCCCCGAAGCGGAGAAATACGATCCCGAACTGCTCGCGGAGGGGGATCGCCGCAATGTCGTCGATGCCTACCGTTACTGGACGCGCGAGGCGATCCGGGAGGATATCGATAAGCGCCGGCACGCCCTGCACATCGCGATTGAGAACTTCGAGAACGATTCTAACATCGGCACCGTGGTGCGCACCGCCAACGCCTTTGCCGTCGACACCGTCCACATTGTGGGACGCCGCCGCTGGAACCGGCGCGGCGCCATGGTCACCGACAGGTACCAGCACCTCATGCACCACGCGGATGTTACTGAGCTAATGGCCTGGGCGGCGGACCAGGAACTGACCGTTGTGGCCATCGATAACACCCCCGGGTGTGTCCCCCTAGAGACAGCGGAGCTGCCCGAGCGCTGCCTGCTCCTCTTCGGACAAGAAGGCCCAGGCGTCAGCCCGGAGGCCCAGGACGCAGCAGTAATGACCTGCTCAATCGCGCAATTTGGTTCTACTCGCTCCATCAACGCGGGCGTGGCTGCGGGCATCGCCATGCATGCATGGATTCGGCAGCACGCCGATTTATCAAAAGCTTGGTGAGATCCCGCGCACTGTGTTTACATCTAGGTAACGAATTCACATTGTGAGAATGATGAGACAAAAGTGTTAGAGAAATGGTCCCACCGCGCCGACCTTGCGGAAACAGCCATCAATGAGCGCCACGCGCAGGCCGTGTGGGGCTTGCCCCGTACCAACCTTGCCGTGGTGAGTTGGCCACCCACCACCAAGGAATCACTCTTTGTGCACTGGCATTATTGGTGGCAGGCGCATTATCTGGACTGTCTTGTTGACGCGGCCCTGCGCAAAAACACCAAAGCTCGCCGCGCGCGCATCGCTGACACCATCCGCGGCATCCATGTGCGCAATCTCCGTGCGCTGACGAAGAATCGCTACTACGACGACAAAGCTTGGCTGGCCCTGGCCATCGGCCGCGCTGGTGAGCTCAAGAAGCAGCGCCCCTACAAGAAGTTGGGCGCCCTGCAGCACAACATCCGCGATGGCATCGACACCCAGGTCGGCGTGCTGCCCTGGCGCGAAGGCGAGACCTTCCTCAACGTTCCCTCCAACGGTCCGGGCGCCATCATGCTGGCCCGGATGGGGCGCGTGGACGAGGCCCGCCACATCGTGGACTGGATCTACGATCACTTGATCGACGACGATGGCTTCGTCATGGACGGCATCCGCATGCGGATGGATGGGCAGGAGATCGTCCGCAACATCCACCCCTACTGCCAGGGCGTGGTGCTCGGTGCCTGCTTGGAAATCGTGCTGGCGCTGCGGGAGAAGACCGGCCTGCGCTCCGTGGAGAATATCGACTCCGTCCACGAGGCAGAACTCGCTGCGGACATGATGGACTACACCACGCGCATCCGTGGCCTAGTCCAAGCGGTGGCCACTGGCATGGCGACGTACACGGGCGTCATCGATTGGCAGACTGGCGACGGCGACGGCGGCCTCTTCAAAGGCATCCTTGCCCGTTACCTCGCGGACGTGGCGGTCCGTCTGCCGGGCGATTCCCCGGCCAACCGCGCAACCAAGAAGCTGGCTGCTCGCCTTGTGACGGCCTCTGCGGAATCCGTGTGGGAACACCGACTAGAGGTAGACGGCTTGCCCATCTTCGGTTCCGATTGGACCGCGGATGCGAAGCTGCCTCATAACTACGGTTTCGGGCCCTCTTCTCTGAGCCAGAAGATGGGCATTATCCGCGTGGCTGAGCGCGATTTGTCCGTTCAGTTGTCCGGTTGGATGTTGTTGGAGGCCTGCACCCGGATTGTGAAGTACAAGTCAGAATCCAACTAGAAGGTCCATTTTCCCAGGTAGACGGGGTCTTATCCTGCCCGTGCAGCGCTGTTTAAGTGAGGTCACATCTCATCTCGCGGCGGAAAACCACAACAACAGGCATACTTGGGTGTTGGAACGTGTTGTTTCGCTGGTTTGTGAGACGGCACGGCTTACTGCACAGCAACTCCAAAGGATGGAATTTCATGCCTATTGCAACCCCTGAGGTTTATAACCAGATGCTGGATACCGCCAAGAAGGGCGGCTTCGCATTCCCGGCAATTAACTGCACCTCCTCCGAAACCATCAACGCCGCTCTCCGCGGCTTCGCCGAGGCTGAGTCCGACGGCATCATCCAGTTCTCCACCGGCGGCGCGGAGTTCGGTTCCGGCCTGTCCGTGAAGAACAAGGTTGCCGGCGCCAAGGCACTGGCTGCCTTCGCTCACGAGGCTGCACAGCACTACGGCATTAACGTTGCGCTGCACACTGACCACTGCCAGAAGGAAGTCCTGGACGAGTACGTGCGCCCGCTGATCGCCTTCTCCCAGGAGCGCGTTGACCGCGGCGAGCTTCCGCTCTTCCAGTCCCACATGTGGGATGGCTCCGCTATCCCGATCGATGAGAACCTTGTGATTGCACAGGAGCTCCTCGAGAAGGCCCACAACGCCAACATCATCCTCGAGGTTGAGATCGGCGTCGTTGGCGGTGAAGAGGACGGCGTTGAGGCCAAGGCCGGCGCGAACCTCTACACCTCCCCGGAGGACTTTGAAAAGACTGTTGATGCCCTCGGCACCGGTGAGAAGGGTCGCTACCTGCTGGCCGCTACCTTCGGCAACGTCCACGGCGTGTACAAGCCGGGCAACGTGAAGCTGCGCCCGGAGGTCCTGGATGAGGGCCAGAAGGTTGCTGTGAAGAAGCTCGGCCTGGAGGAAGGCTCCCAGCCCTTCGACTTCGTCTTCCACGGTGGCTCCGGCTCCGAGAAGGAAAAGATTGAAGAGGCTCTGCGCTACGGCGTCATCAAGATGAACGTTGACACCGATACCCAGTACGCTTTCACCAACCCGGTTGCACGCCACATGTTCGCTAACTACGACGGCGTGTTCAAGATCGACGGCGAGGTTGGCAACAAGAAGGTCTACGACCCGCGCTCCTACATGAAGAAGGCTGAGCAGGGCATGGCTGACCGCGTGGTTGAGGCCTGCACCGACCTGCACTCCGTGGGCAAGACGGTTTCTAAGTAAACCCACACCAACTGGATGACGCTGCTGAGCAGCCGCCGGCGCTGAGCGGCGTCATCACATGCCAACAAGCCACCTCTCACCCACGAGGGGTGGCTTTGTTCGTCCAAGCCCGCCGCCAGAACGCGTAAAATACCGGAGTCATGGAAGCGCAAGAGTCATCGTCGAGTTCGTCAAGTACCGTCAAGCGCGTTCGCAAAACTACCCGCGAGCAGCTGCGGTTGGTGGATAAGTCCCTCAAGGCGCGCCTCACCCGTATCCGCAACCGGCTCGTGTTCATGCTTCAGTGCACGATAGGTGCTGGTTTGGCCTTCTATGTTGCGCATGATTTCTTCGGCCACGAGCAGCCTTTCTTTGCTCCGATGGCCGTCATCATCATCCTCGGCCTATCGGGCAGTGACCGCCTTAAGCGCGCAGTGGACATGTCCATCGGCGGCATCGTGGGTGTTCTGGTGGGCACGCTGCTTGTCGATACCCTCGGGACCGGCCCCATCCACATGACTATCATCATTGGTCTTGCTTTGGTGATTGGTTCCTTCGTCACAGGCTCGCAGCTGGTGAGCAACCAAATCGTCATCGCCGCCATCCTTATCGCCACCATCCTTCCGCCGGAAGAAATGGGCGGAATCTCCCGCGCTATTGACGCCATCATCGGTGCGGTCATTGGCCTGACGATGATCGTGCTGATTCCTTCCTCGCCCTTGCGCGCGGGGCGCTCGGAAGTCTCGAAGGTCTTAGGCATTACCTCCCTGGTCCTTTCCGACGTGGCCAAGGGGCTGGAAGAAAATGATCCCGAAACCATCACTGAGGCCCGCGACGCCGTGCGCGGCACGCAGGATGACATCAACAACATGCTCAACGCCACCAAGGGCGGTGCGGAAACCGCACGGCTATCACCCTTTCTGTGGAGCACGCAGCGCACCGTGCGCTCCTTGGAGCGCATCCTCACTCCTGTTGACAACATGGTCCGCGGCACCCGCGTGCTCTCCCGCCGTGCGCTTGTTCTCGCCGAGGACGGCGACCAAGCCACCGCCGAGCAAGTTGAGATCATCGACGAACTTGCTGAAATCACGATGGAGCTCTCCGACCTCTATACCCACCAAACAGCGCATGAGCGCCGCGTGGATGAAGCCCAAGCAATTCCGGAAATAGTCAACCGCCTGCGCCAGCTGGGTGCGCGCTGCTCGGTGGACATCGCCGGCGAGGAAGCCGTACTCTCCGCCTATGCTGTGCTGGCACAGACGCGCTCCATCATCGTGGACCTGCTCATGGTGTGTGGCATGTCCCGCGAGTCAGCCGTGGCGCAGCTCGTACCCACCTCCAAGCACCCGGCCTACCCGCCGGAGGTCTGGGAAGGGGACTAGGGGCTAAAACCAAGACTCAGGCGTGCTGTCTAGGGCCGCACTATCTGCAGATCCCGCAGGTGACGGTAAAACGTCACGCGCTTGACCGGCCGCTTGGCGCGGACTCCATCAACGCTGACGCTGAGCGAAGGCCCGCCAGCCTGTACCGCCCGGCCTTGCACGACACTAGCTGGGTCGAGCTGCCCAGGTTGGGCAGGCTTGCGCAGGCGGGCGAAGAGCCCCCGGCGCGGTGCTGCGTCCGCCTCAAAACTCGTCACCGCCTTCGCCGCCACGATGCCCGGCGCATCCGTCATCGGCACGAGCTTCGCTCCGAAAACATCCTTCTCACGGTCGGCGCGCAGCAGCACGGCATCATCGACGATGATTTCCCCGGTGATTTCCTCGTTCGACCACTCCGCAATCGTTGCCGAACCCGCCACGGCCAGGCCCGCATCATTGCGGATGAGCGGTGCCGGCTTGACAGGCGCGGTCATGGCAAAGGAGAGTGCCTCCTCCATAACGGCGACCTGGTCGCCGAGACCCTGGCGGCGCTGGCCCGTTTCGCTCGATTTCAGGCCCCAATTCATCGCCGCGGTGGAGTTCTCCTCGGTGGGGACGTAGCCCACCTCGGCCCACAGGTAATCCGCTCGCATCATGCGGGTCAGTACGGCGCTAAGCGCAGCATCGTTGCCGATCACCACGATGCGCAGCGACTCGTGCAGGAATGGGGCTTGCGGTGCTGGCCCCGGTGCGCCGAGATGGCTCACGTCCGGCTGTGCGGCAATCTCATCCAGTGAAGGGGTGGGGTCCTCTGGCAGGATCTCCCTGGCTAAGGAATCAATAGCCTTCAGCTCCTGCCGACTGGGGACCTCCGCGACGCGGAAGTGCTCGATACGTATTCCGCGCCGGGCAGTCTCAGTGAGTGCAGTGGTGTGAGCGTCGGTGAGGTGGCCACCGCAGTCTAAAAGTGCACAGATCATACAAGAAGCATAGAAGCGTCGGCAGAGCTTGGCTAAAAAGCGCCTTAAGCGACGCACGAGCAGCGGAGCTTTCCCCAGAAAAGTAGTGCACGTCACATTCCGCCAGTAGGCTCCAAGGCAACACCAAACTTCTTAATACTCAACTTTTCCACTCAATTCTTCTTTGTCTAACTGCTGGAGGTAACCACCATGTCCGCTCGTATGACAACCCTTGCGCTTGTTTCCACCGCTGGTCTCTTGATGAGCTCGTGCAGCTTCATCGGCGGTTCCCTGACGGAAGCTGAGGAGCCCGGATTCACCGAGGCTGCCGCCGAGTCCGTGACGAGTTCTGTGACGACTACTTCTTCTAAGGCCACCTCGACGTCCAGCAGTGCAACCTCCTCAAGCGCCAACGCTAACTGCGATGAGGATAAAGACCTCGAGGACACCGAACTCAGCAAGGTCCTGGAGAATGAAGAAGCCTATGTGAAGGGCTCCACCGAGAAGTTTGAGGACGTAAGCGTCGGTGAGGATGAATACGATCCCTGCAAATTCCTCAGCTACGTGGTGCTGGAAGGCGAGTTTGATGGGGAGGATGTCAAAGTCCCCGTCTTCTTCTCCAGGGGCGATCTCAGGGACGAGGATGCTCTCTACATCACGTCCTCTTCCTTAGAGGTAGAGGAGGACGGTGAGGGCTATACCTATGAGTCCAAGACCGATGGCGACATCGTCGGTGTCGAGGGCAAAGTAAACAAGCGCCCAGGGACCGAAGCCACGTCCATGGAAAACTCCTTTGATGGTGTGAACTCCGACATTTTCTTCATCGACGTGGACTCGGAACCGACTGAGTCCGCAGATTTGGCTAAGGATGAAGAAGACCTCCGCGGCGAAGAGCTCTTCACTATCTCCGCCGAGGGCTGGAACATGGTCTGCGGCATTATTGAGGAAAACAACGCCATTGACTGTGCGCATGGCGACGGCGGGACTTGGGCCATCAAGGGTGCCAAGACCCCAATGCCGGAGGGCATGGAATTCAACTTGGTGACCTTCCTGCCGCTAGAGGGCAGCACTG
Organism: Corynebacterium aurimucosum; assembly: GCF_046895345.1. GTDB lineage: Bacteria > Actinomycetota > Actinomycetes > Mycobacteriales > Mycobacteriaceae > Corynebacterium > Corynebacterium aurimucosum_G. The sequence goes on from NZ_CP160096.1 coordinate 2,547,759, forward strand.
AGTTCACCCAGTATGACGACGAAGTTCCGACGAACGGCACAAAGATCGAGGGCAACGGGCTCTACCGAATTGGCATCGGTGACATCGAAGCCCAGATTGCGGTTGTTGACGACGGCATCATCGTCAGCACTCCAGACAAGTCGCGCCTGATGTTCACTAACGACACGATCTACTTCGATAACGAGGACTCTGACAGCAACGACTCGGCCACCGAAACCGTCTAAACGGGTTAGTGCTGTACCTGCAGTGGGCTGTGCCGCGTGCTGCCAACACATCAATTCCTGACGAGCATGTCACAATCTCACCGCTGCACCACCATGGCAGGTAAAGTAGGTGCGTATTTGACTTCAATAAATAGGAAGTGACACCAAACATGGCAGCGATCGTCATCGTCGGCGCCCAGTGGGGCGATGAAGGCAAGGGCAAGGCTACCGATATCCTCGGTGGCAAAGTCGATTACGTAGTTAAGCCCAACGGCGGTAACAATGCCGGCCACACCGTCGTGGTCGGCGGCGAGAAGTACGAGCTGAAGCTCCTTCCCGCCGGCATTCTCTCTGAAAACGCCACCCCGGTCCTGGGCAACGGCGTGGTGATTAATCTGGAGGCCCTCTTCGATGAAATCGATGGCCTTGAAGCCCGTGGCGCTAACGCTTCGCGCCTGAAGATTTCCGCCAACGCCCACCTCGTGGCGCCGTACCACCAGACCTTGGACCGCGTGCAGGAGCGCTTCCTAGGCAAGCGCGCCATCGGCACCACCGGCCGCGGTATCGGTCCGGCGTATGCCGACAAGGTTGCTCGCATCGGCATCCGCGTGCAGGACATCTTCGATGAATCCATCCTGCGCCAGAAGGTTGAATCCGCCCTGGACATTAAGAACCAGATGCTGGTGAAAATGTACAACCGCAAGGCCATTGAGCCGGACCAGGTTGTGGAGTACTTCCTGAGCTACCGCGAGCGCCTGCGCCCGATGGTTATTGAGGCTGAGCTGGAACTGAACCAAGCTCTTGATGAAGGCAAGCACGTCCTCATGGAGGGCGGCCAGGCCACCATGCTGGATGTGGATCACGGCACCTATCCGTTCGTGACCTCCTCGAACCCGACTGCCGGCGGCGCTGCAGTGGGCTCCGGCATTGGTCCGACGCGCATTGCTACCTCCCTGGGCATTATTAAGGCCTACACCACTCGCGTGGGCGCTGGTCCTTTCCCCACCGAGCTTTTCGACAAGTGGGGCGAGTACCTGCAGACCACCGGTGGTGAAATCGGAGTTAACACCGGCCGCAAGCGGCGTTGTGGTTGGTATGACTCCGTCATTGCCCGCTATGCCACCCGCGTCAACGGTTTCACGGACTACTTCCTGACCAAGCTGGACGTGCTCACCGGCATTGGGGAAATTCCCATCTGCGTGGCCTATGACGTCGATGGCAAGCGTTACGACGAGATGCCGCTGACCCAGTCTGAGTTCCACCACGCCGAGCCCATCTTTGAGACCATGCCGGCCTGGGATGAGGACATCACTGGTTGCCAAACCTTCGAGGAGCTTCCGCAGAAAGCACAGGACTACGTCTTGCGCCTTGAGGAGCTCTCCGGATGCCGCATCTCCTACATCGGCGTCGGCCCCGGCCGTGACCAGACCATCGTGCGCCACGACGTCATGCAAGATCAGTAAGGCGCCAATCAGTCTAGCGCGCTCATCGTCCCGCCCTTCTAAACCACCACGTGGAGAGGGATGGGACGATTTTACTATTTTGGTGTTGCTAAAGACTCTAGAACCGGATGGTGGGAACCTGGCGGGACGTCGCCAAGCAAGGCAGTGCCAAAAGTGTGCGATAATTCGAGAATGACTACCGTAGGCGACATCGCAGGCCAGATCGGAACCCCTTTGACAGGAAACGCCACCAAGGTGCTGCTCTTGGGGGCGGGTGAGCTGGGCAAGCAGTTGGTAATTGCCTTTCAGAACTTAGGGCTTGAGGTCCACGCCGTGGACCGCTACGCAGGAGCACCCGCGCAGCAGCTTGCGCACTTTAGCTACATCGCAGACATTAGGGACCCGTACAAGGTGTGGGAGCTGACTGAGAAGATCAAGCCAGACTACGTGGTCCCAGAGGTGGAAACCGTCGCGGTGGAGGCGCTGAAGCGCATTGAGGAATTCGGAACTACCGTCGTGCCGACGGCGCGGGCCTGTGAGCTGACGCAGTGCCGGGAGAGCGTGCGTGAGGTAGCTGAAAGCATCGGCCTCCCCGTCACTGCCTATCGCTTTGCTGAGTCCGCTGAACAGCTGCAGGAGGCAGTGGGGGAGTTGGGGCTGCCGTGCATCGTGAAGCCGGATATTACGACCTCCGGGAAGGGCCACATCCTTCTTAAGGAAGAAGAGGACGTGGAGGAGGCCTGGTCCATGGTGCGACACGTGTCCTCGGAGTATAAGCGCGTAGTGGTGGAGCGCTTCGTTGACTTTGATTATGAGGTCACGCTGCTTGCTGTGCGCTCCATTGACCCGGCTACGGGCAAGATGGCTACGTGGTTCAGTGAGCCCATTGGTCACCGCCATGAGAAGGGTGACCTGGTGGAGTCCTGGCAGCCCATGGCGATGAGTGAGGACGCCCTGGCGAACGCACGCTCTGTTGCGGCGCGTATATCTAATGAATTGGGTGGGCGTGGCGTCTACGGCGTTGAGCTTTTTGTTGCGGGTGATGAGGTGTATTTCTCCTCCGTCTCTCCGCGTCCTTTGGATACCGCCATGCTGACTGGATATACACAGCGCTTCTCTGAGTTTGAGCTACATGTCCGTGCGATTCTGGGCTTTCCCATTGACGTGACATTGGTCAGCCCCGGTGCTGCGGTTATCTTGCACGCGGACGCAGAGCTTGATGATGTCTCCTACTCTGGCCTCGACACTGCTCTCTCCTACGAGGAGACGGATGTGCGTCTGTTTGGTAAGCCGTGGGCGTATGCAGGTCGACGTATGGGGATGGTGGCTACGACTGCCGACGACGTTGAGACCGCCCGTGACAGGGCGGCGCTGGCGGCGGGAAAGATTACTGTAGGGCCGAATGCTGATAAAACTGTCCATGCTGAATCTCAGCCGGTGGAGCCGACCGCCACTGCCGTCTCCGACATTGAGGTTATTGAGGTGCCGGAGCCGGTTGTCGATGTCGACCCAAAGCTGATTCGCTCCGCCGATGACTAGGACTCATTAGACTGAAGCATCTTCCAAGCGCGCGATATGCAGCGTTAGGTAGGAGACCTCATCGGGGGTTAAAGCGCTGTCGAGGCGCAGCTCAATCAGGTTAGCTACCATCTGGGCGGTCTCGACGGCATCGGGGTAGCGGGCGGAGATGGCGGTGGCCACTTGGCGGTCGTCGGAGTCGAGCTGTTGGTGCTCCGCCATGCGTACGAAGAGGTAGCGCAGGTGCGTGATGAAGCGGGCGACGGAGATGTCCTCGCTGTTGAGCTCCGTGTCGTTGTGAGATCCAATGACGGCCAGGATCTGTTGGATGAGGCCCGTCATGCGGTAGGTGCCGGAGAGATCCCCCACCGCGAAGCCGGCGTTGACCAAGTGCAGGGTGATGGCCACGGCCTCGTCGGGGGCTAGTGGCTTGTGCAGACCGCTGTTGATGGCGGTCAGCAGGTCCTGCGCCAGAGCAAAATCCTCGGCGTAGAGATGTCGGACCTCAGCCTCTAAGGGGTAGGCGATTGCGGTGCCGCGGGAAACCGCGCCGTGGACGTGATCCGCAATCGCCACGACGAGCGTGAGTTTGCTGCGCAGAGCCTCAGACATGTCGACGGAATGCATGGCATCGATGACCAGCTGCACGTACTCGCCGGGGATACCGGCAATCATGGCGGCGAGGTGGTCCGGGTCGCGGCCGGTATCCGGGACGAAGACTTTCACCACCTTGGCCGGGTCAACCTCAGTGCCAGGTTTGGCTTGGAAGCCAATGCCGCGGCCGGTGACAATGACGTCCTCCGCGCCGCGCCGTGCGAGAACGACGTTGTTATTGAATACTCGCAGCAGTTGCACAAGGCACCTTTCTGGTTGAGGTTAACTTGTTAAGGCTAGCCGGATGAGGCTAGCCGGTTGAGGTACAAAACGACTAAAGCCGGCCACGATGGTGATTACATCGAGCCAGCTTAGTCAGGGTTCATTGAAGGCGTGCTAAAGGTTCCCTAGTGGGTGTTTTAGCGGGTCGTGGTGATGACCGTATCGCCAGCGGCGGCGTGGTTGAGGCCAGCCGGAGTGACGGCAGACAGTGCCTTGGTGTTGGTCACGGCCAAGACGATGGTGGTGTCGTAGCCGGCTTCGGTGACCTTGGCAAAGTCAACGGTGGCAAGCAGCTCGCCCTGCTTGACAGTGTCACCCTTCTTGACGGCCGGGGCGAAACCTTCGCCCTTCATCTTCACGGTGTTGATACCGATGTGAACCAGGACCTCCACGCCGTCCTCGGTCTTGATGCCGTAGGCGTGGCCGGACTTCATAGCGCTGACGATCGTGCCGCTCACCGGGGAGTAAACGTCGTTGCCCTCAGGGACGATGCCGACGCCATCGCCGAGCGTTCCAGCAGAGAAGACCGGGTCATCGATCTCAGCCATGGGGACAACCTTGCCGCTAGACGGCGAAGCGATGTCGGTGGTGGTGCCAGCGGCGGGCTCAGCAGCCTTGGCCGGGGCATCTGCCTTGGTAGCGGTAGCGGTGGCGGCACCGGCGCCAGCAGCAGCACCGGCAGTGGCGGTGGCTGCGGGGGCGTCGGCAAGCGCGGCGTTGTCAGCGTTGTTGGCGTTGTCGAGCTCGGCCTTCTCGGCTGCCTCGCGGGCGGCCTTGGCCTCAGCGCGCTCCTCCGGGGTGCGGTAGTCGGTGAAGAGGATGAGCAGGAAGGCCACGAAGAAGGCCACCGCAATGGAGATGGCGTACTTGGCCATCGGGGTGAAGACCGGGATGGTCAGCAGGGAGGTGAAGACGAAGGCATCGGTAGTAATGCCGTTCGTGCCCAGGGTCAGCAGAGCCACGGTCAGGCCACCAGCGAAGCAGCCCACCAGCATGCGCGGGTAAATCCTCTTGTAGCGCAGGTGGATACCGTAGAGGGAAGGCTCAGACACACCACCGAGCAGGCCGGCCAGGAGAGCAGAGCCGGAGGTCTGGCGCATCACGTTGTCGTGGTCACGGATGGACAGAGCCAGCACACCAGCGGTGGCGCCGAAGCAGGCGAAGTTCCATGCGCCCATTGGACCCTGGATAAAGTCATAGCCCAAAGTCTGGATATTGACCAGCATGAGGGCGTTAAGCGGCCAGTGCAGGCCCAGCGGAACCAGGAACGGGTAGAGCATCGGGATGGCCAGGGCGAAGACGAACGGAACGTTGTCATTCATCCAGGACAGGCCGGCGCCAATGCCGTTACCGGCCCATACGCCGAAGGGGCCAATGAGGAAGGCCGTCAGCGGGATGAGGACGATCATGGTGAGGAAGGGGACGAAGACCATGTGCACCGCGGACGGAATGATCTTCTGGAAACCCTTGTAGAAGAGCGCGGCAACAGCAGCCATGATGAGCGGGACGAAGACGTTTCCGCCGTAGTCCTGCAGCTGCATGGTCATGCCGAAAATCTCAATGGAGCACTGCTCTGCACCGAGGGTGTCGTTGGTGACGCACTGGACCGCGGGATTCTCCGAGAGATCGAGGAACTCCGGGGTGAACAGTGCGAGCATGATCGCGGCGGGGACCCAGGGGTCGATGCGCAGCTTCTTACCGGCGTTATAAGCCACCATCACCGGCAGGAAGTAGAAGACTGAACGCCACATGGCATCCACGAAGAACCAGGAGGCCGGCTTGTCCGGGGAGCGGAAGTCCACGACGCCAAAGGCATCCAGCACCGATGCGAAGGCGATGACCAGGGAAGCGCCTAGCAGCACACCCAGAATCGGGCGGAAGGAATCGGAGAGATACTCGAAGAAGGTATCCATCCATGGCAGCTTGCCCTTGGACTTGGCGCGGGCGGCGGCCTTGACATCGTCATTGGAACGGCCATCGGCACCGCCGGCATTCTTCATCTGCGGGAGAGCGTTGATCTGGTCATAGACGGTGGCCACGTCACCGCCGATGACGACCTGGTAGTTGCGCCCGCCTTGGGGCACAGCACCCATGACCTTGGGGATAGATTCGAGTGCTTCCTTATCGGCTTTCGAGGCATCAGCCAGCTCGAAGCGTAGGCGGGTGGCGCAGTGCGTGAAAGAGGTGATGTTGTCCGCCCCGCCGATGCCATCCAAGATGGCTTCGGCTGCCGAGCGAGTCTCTGTCGACATGAGAATCCTTTCGAGAGTAGTCAGGCGCTGTGGCTAAAAACCACAAAAGACCTAGGCCACAATGGTTCATAGCGAACCATCCCCACGCGGCTAAGAGTGGGGAGCCTAGGTCTTGCCCGAAGTAACAATCCTGGTTAGGAGCCTACTCCGGGCTGCTCACGGGAGACAAGTTTCTGTGGAATAGCACACTTTGCCTTCGGGTGAGGTGCCAGTGGCCTGGGGAGTTGCTGATGGAAAGTGGTAGGTCGGCGGCGAGAAGAGGTGCGTTCCCGTACTGTGAAAGTGTCATAGTGTCACTGTGTGCCCCACTATGTGAGCCCGGGTACACGCTTTTTAAGCAGAGAAAGGTTTCTCATGACCGCCAAGTCCTCACGGAATTCCGCCTTCATCAGCGTCATTGGGCGCGGCTTCGACGGTTTGGACGTTGCTGCTGTGGCTCAGGAACTAGGGGCCACCTTCGCCCTGGTAGATGACTTGGGAACCACGCTCAGCGAAGTTCTGGAGAATGCCCCTACGGGCAACCTGGTCCTCCAGGGCACCGGCGTTATGGACTTTGATGCCAAGGCCGCCGCCGCCCTGGGCCTGCCCTTCGTGCTGATTTCCGCCGCACCCGCACGCGCCGCGGAACTGGCGCTGAACCACGCGCGCTCGGTGGGCGCCACCGTGGTGGGCGCGATTGACGACGTCTCCTCAGTCCCCAGTGCGATTTCCTCCCTGGAAGAGATCGAACCTTATATGAGCGCTGAGCTCTTCCAGAAGCAGCTTTTGGATCAGGCCCGCGAGATTGGCGCGCACATCGTGCTGCCGGAGGGCGAAGATGATCGCATCTTGGAGGCTGCCGGTGAGCTCATCAAGGGCAAGGTGGCGAAGCTGACGATTCTGGGTGACGGGAACGTCGAGAAGCGCGCCCAGGAACTCGGGATTGACTTGTCCAGCGTGGACATCATCAACCACCTGGAATCTCCGCTGGCAGAAGAGTTTGCGGCGGACTTCGCGGAGCTGCGCAAGAAGAAGGGCGTGACGCTGGAGCAGGCGCGCGAGACGATGAAGGACGTGTCCTACTTCGCCACGATGATGGTGCACAAGGGCTTGGCCGATGGCATGGTCTCCGGCGCGGCGCACACCACGGCGCACACCATTAAGCCTTCCTTCCAGATCATTAAGACCAAGCCGGAGGCCTCCGTAGTCTCCTCCATCTTCCTCATGGTGATGCCGGGCCGACTGTGGGCCTTCGGTGACTGCGCGGTGAACCCGAACCCGACACCGGAGCAGCTCGGCGAAATCGCTATTGTCTCCGCGCAGACCGCAGCGCAGTTTGGGCTGGATCCGCGCGTGGCGCTGCTGTCCTACTCCACGGGCACCTCGGGCGCGGGCCCGGACGTGGAGAAGGTGGTCAAGGCCGTCGAGGTGGCTCGCGGCATTGACTCCTCCGTGGCGGTGGATGGTCCGCTGCAGTTCGACGCTGCTTGTGACCCAGGCGTGGCAGCCAAGAAGGCGCCGGAATCCGACGTTGCAGGTAAGGCCACGGTCTTCGTCTTCCCAGACCTGGAGGCCGGCAACATTGGTTATAAGACGGCGCAGCGCACCGGTGGTGCATTGGCGGTGGGTCCGATTCTGCAGGGTCTGAACAAGCCGGTCAATGACCTCTCGCGTGGCGCGACCGTTCCGGACATCATTAACACGGTGGCTATCACCGCTATCCAGGCAGGGGTGAAGTAGATGGCGTACGTACTCGTTCTCAACTCGGGGTCTTCCTCGGTAAAGTTCCAGCTCGTGGACCCGGAGAGCTCGGCCACGGATGCCCCGCTGGTCTCGGGTTTGGTGGAGCAGGTCGGCGAGCCGCAGGGTGCGGTGACCGTCAAGACGGGCGGTGAGGAATACAAGGAAGAGCTGGAGATTCCCACCCACTCCTTCGGTCTGGACCGCGCATTCGGCATCATGCACGAGCACGGTGTAGGCCCGACGGATGTCGAGGTCATCGCCGTGGGCCACCGCGTGGTGCACGGCGGGCGCCTATTTAGCGAGCCGCAGCTCATCGTGGACCAGATCGAGTCCATGATCGAGGACCTCATTCCGCTCGCACCGCTGCACAATCCGGCCAACCTGGACGGCATCCGCGTGGCGCGCAAGCTGCTACCGGAAATCCCGCACGTGGCGGTCTTCGATACGGCCTTCTTTAACCACATGCCGCCGGCGGCAGCACTCTACGCCATTAACAATGATGTGGCCTCGCAGTACGATATCCGCCGTTACGGTTTCCACGGAACCTCCCACGAGTTTGTCTCGCAGCAGGTACCGAAGCTTCTTGACCGCGACCCGGGGCACGTCCACCAGATCACGCTGCACTTGGGCAACGGTGCCTCCGCCGCGGCGATTCGCAACGGCCGCCCGATCGATACCTCGATGGGCCTGACCCCGCTGGCGGGTCTGGCCATGGGCACGCGCTCGGGCGATATTGACCCGGGTATTATCTTCCACCTCTCGCGTGAGGCAGGGATGTCGATCGATGAGATCGACAACCTTCTGAACAAGCGCTCCGGTGTGAAGGGCATTGCGGGTGTCAACGACTTCCGCGTGCTGCGCGAGCGCATCAACAACGAGGACCAAGACGCCTGGCTGGCCTATAACATCTACATCCACCAGCTGCGCCGCTTCATTGGTGCGTACATGATTGCGTTGGGCCGCGTGGACGCGATTACGTTTACCGCCGGCGTGGGTGAGAATGATACCGAGGTCCGCCAGGATTCGTTGTATAACCTGGACATGTACGGCATTGACTTCGATAAGGAAGCCAACCTGGTGCGCTCGAAGGAGCCACGCATGATTTCGACCGCGGAATCGCAGGTCAAGGTCTTCGTGGTGCCGACGAACGAGGAGCTGGCCATCGCGCAGAAGTCCGCGGGTATCGCGGCCATGGCCCGGGAGGCGGGCCTGTACTAAAACATCGTGACTGGGCGGACCTTGTTGGCTAGGTCCACCAGCGCGTAGCGGTGGCGGGCGAACGGAGCCTGGCGGGCCAGTGCCCGCAGGGTATCCGCCAGGCCATAGCGCAGGCCGCGCTGGGTAAAGGGGAACTCGAAAAGATCGTTGGGGGAGGCCGCAGCATCGAGGTCTGATTCACGCAGGAAGGTCAGCCCGGCAGAGATGACCGCAATCTTGATCTGCAGGAAGCGCGGCTCGTTCTGCGGAATCTCCTCCAGGCGGCGGGCGGCGCGCCGGATGCGGGACTCGGAGAGATCATGCACGATGAGCTGTAAAACCGTGGTCAAGCGGGCCATGCGGTGGTGACGCGAGGCATTGGGGACCTTATCCAAGGTGGCCACGGCGAGCTCAACTTGGTGCTCGGCGCGCAGCTGGCGGGCCAAGCCGAAGGCGGAGGAGACCGTCGTCGGGTTCGTCGCCCACACGATGCCGTAGAGGCGCAGCGAGTTGAAACGCAGGTGGGCCGGATCATCAGTGATGTGGTCCCAGATGCCCGGCTGGTCCTCAAAAGCATCATTGGGCAAATCCGCCAGCGAGGTGGTGAGGTTGGCGCAGGCGCGGGCAACGGAGGCGTCGATCAGCGCGGCTTCCGAAAAACCAAGTTGCTGCAGGATGAGTTCGTTGACCGCACCGATGGCCAGCTTCGGTGCAGCCTCACCTGGCAGCACGTCGAGAACGTGCGCGAAGTGTGCCTGTGCTTCGCGGTACTTATCCAAAAGCAGCTCGGTCACGCCCGAGTACCAGTGGAAGCGCCAATCCTTGCCCAAACGTTCCTCGATCGAGGTCAGCCACTCGCGGGCCTGGCCGATATAGCCTAGGTCAATCATGGCGCGCACCACGCCGAGGGGAATCTCGGCGGACTCTTCATACTCCGGGGTCTGCATGGCCTGGCGCAGGGTTTCCAGCGCTTCCTGCGGCTCGGTATAGGAGGAGCCCTGCAGCAGCGGGGCTCCGATGTCAGAGCGGACAACCAGCGGGATGGGCAGCGCGGAGACCACCTCGGGGGCGGTGATGCGGACGGTGCGGTCGATGCCATCGATGAGCTGGTCGGTGCGGAAGACCAGATGCTTCGTGCCGAAGGTCGTACGCTGTGGGGAGAAGACAGAGTGCTGAGCTGGGTGCTGGATGCCATCACGGAGCGCGATGACCTCGCGCAGCACGCCGAAGAGCTGGTCGCGCAGCTCGGAGACCGACGCGAAGCGTTGCTCCGGGTCCGGATCAGTCGCGCGCAAGAGCAGGCGGTAGAAAGAAAGGTAGCGGCGCAGCAGCGGCTCCTCAGTGGGGGAGGGCAGGCCGGGCTTATAGACGCCATCCTCCACCGGCAGCTTCAACGTCAGGCAGGCCAGGGTGCGGCCGATGGTATAAATATCGCTGGCCACCGAGGGGCCCTGGGTGGCGATTTCCGGTGCCTGGAACCCCTGCGTGCCGTAGATGTGGCCGAAGGCCCCGATCCCGGAGACAGCGCCCAGATCGATGAGTTTGACTTGGTCCTCGGTGACGATGATGTTGGAGGGCTTTAAGTCGTTGTAGACCACGCCGCGGGCGTGCAGGTAATCCAGGGCGGGCAGGATTTCCAAGATATAGGCAATGGCCGTATCGACCGGGAAACGGTCATTGGCTTGGTCGTTGCGGCGTTGCTTCAGCGAAGGTCCGCCGACGTATTCCATGACGATGAAGCCGCCGGGAACGCGGGGATCATCGATGAAGTTGAAAATCTTGACGATATTCGGGTGCGTGATATCCGCGAGGAACTCACGCTCCGCCTCTGCAGTCGCCGTCTCTTCGGCGGAGTTGGTGGATTGCATGCCCTTGAGCACCACGATGCGCCCGGAGACGAAATGGTCATTGGCCAGGTAGATCCAACCCAGCCCGCCATGCGCCAGCACGCCGAGGATTTCGTATTGGCCCGCCACCATGTCACCCGGCTTAAGCTGCGGCGGGGCGGCGCGGGGCGCATCCTGCGGATCGATGAGTGCTTGAGTGGGATCATCCGGGACGACGAAGGGCAAGGTGGCCATGCCATCGGCCACTTCGCGGTCGGTGCGCTTAGTACTGCGGCGCTGGCGGAAGGTATCGAGCGCGCGGCGGTGGGAAGCCTGCGAAGGGTCCTCTGCTTTGCGACGATCTCGCAGCTGCCCCAGCTCTTCGATGAGCGCGGCGATATTGTCTGAATCGACGTATTCGCCTTCGCCAGGCTTGTTCGTCGCGGTGCCGTGCGTGCCGGGCTGACCGGCGGGGGAGAGGACGGCGCCAGTGGCGGTGGGATCATCCTCGTCGGGGTCGTCAGCGAAAGGATCGAAAGGTACGGCCGCGGTGCGGTCGGAGGCTTCCGTGTTGTCGGCGCCGGAGGCTGCTGTTCCCGGATCACCTGGTTCCGCAGGCGAGGTGCTGAGAAGGTGATCCTCCGAGAGACCGTCCTCCTCATCGGCGAAAGGATCGAAGCGGACGGCCTGCGTGGCGTCGGCAGGAGCTTCGGGCTCCGCAATCTCGTGCTCTTCGGGCGTGAGGTGATCGAGCTCATCCTCGCTGAAGCGGTGCGACATTAGTGTCCCTCCTTCTTCTCGCCGGGTGGGTTGCTGGTTGGGGAACTCGGCTGGGATTCCGTCGCGGGTGGGGTCTCATCGAGGTACTTAGGCGCCGGGAGCACCGGCTGATCCATATAATCTCCCAACCACGTGCTGAAGAGCCTCTGCCAGGTCCCGTCCTTGCGAATACGCTCCAGCGTGGAGTTCACCTGGCGGATAAGCGGGCGCGAATCATACGTGCCATCGGGTTTGCGCACGGCCACGCCATAGTTTTGACTTTCGAGGGGAGCACCGACAATCTCGGTGTAGCGATCCTGAGCCAACATGCCGGAGAGCAGCGCATCATCCACCACGATGCCATCCGCTTGCCCCAGTTGCAGGGCCATGAGGCAATCGCCCCAGGCGCGGGTTTCCAGGATGTCGGAAGCAGGCGCGTGCGTGCGTATCGCGTCCACCATGGTGGAACCCTTTGTCGCACACAAGGTCTTCCCAGCGGTATCCGCGATGGACTCAATGCCGGAGTTCTTCAGCACCAGCAAACGCGCGTCGGTTTGCATATAGGGAATGGAGAAGGAGACTTCGCGCTGGCGGCTGGAGCTAATCGTCATGGTGCGGATGACGATATCCACCGTGCGATCATTGAGCGCACGCGCACGTTCGGAAGCCTCCACGAAGCGGAAGTCCACCTTGTTGGGATCCCCGAAGATATCGCGGGCGATTTCGCGAGCAATATCGACCTCGAAGCCGCGAACCTCGCCGCTGGCAGTATCGCGGTAGCTGAGCAGGTTATTGGAGCGATCCACACCCACGATAAGCCGGCCGCGCGCCAGGATATCGGGCACGCGCTCCTCCGGCGTCTTATCGTCCGGGCGATAGGAGCCGTAGGCTTCTGCATCGCTTTGCTTGGACACCTCGCCGCTGCCGGCGGGCTCGATAATGGCATCCTCCGGCAGCGGCGGGCCCGGCGTGGAATTAAGGTTCGCGGTGGAGGGCAGGATGGGATCCGGCGCGCTGGGCGGCTCCGGCTCACAGCCGCTGAGCGCCACGGCGCTGCTGAGCAAAAGCAAGGCTGTGGTCCATGCTAAGCGTTGAGAGTTTCGGCGGCGCATCACAGGTACTCCTGCAGACGGGGACGAATACCTAGCCACACGGAAATAATCGCACCAAAGGTGGCCAGGAGCACGCCGGTCGAGACCATCGTCATGGCATTGAGCCCCTGGACCAGATAGGTGCGCATGGCATCGCGGGCTTGATCGATGAGCGCTGCCAAGGAGCTATCCACGGCGTTGAAAGCACTGGCGGCGGTCGGGTCACCATCCGGATCGATGGCGGTGGCCTGGTAGAGGGCAGCATCGTAGTCGCCCATGGCAAGGTCCTCGGTGAACTTCTCGTGCGTGGATGTCCAGTCCTCCACTGCCTGCTTGGCGCGGGGAATCAGGGAGGGATCGGAGGAGGGGAAGTCGTCGTCGTTAAGCGCCTGCTCATAGTCCCGCAGGGCCTGGTCCACGGAGTACACCGTGGAGCTAAAGTGAACGGACATGTCCTGCTCGGAGGAGCGCAAGACTAGCGCGAGAGTCTCCGAGGTGCGCATCTGCTGGGCCTCAATGCGCGAGGCAGTCAGTGAGTCCCAGGGGCGCGACACCGTCTCGAAACCCTGGTGGCCCGAGGCCCACGTGGCGAAGTTGGAGGCGGAGGCCCACACCAGCGCGAGGAACAACAGGCCCGTGGCTACCACGAAACCGCGGTTGAAGCGGCGGCGGGTCAGCCGCCACAGCCACCACTGCGCCAAGCCGAGGAAGATGAGCGCGGCCACCAGCCCGGACAGCGGCACCCACTGCGGCCGGGTCAGCCGCTGCTGCTGCTGGCTCACCTTTTCCGAGGTCAGGGTGAACAGCTCCGCGGCGGCGGGGAGGATCTGGGTCCGCATGAGCGCTGAGGCATTGGACATATAGGAATTCGCCACGGCGTGGCCCGCGCGGTGATTAACGCGAGCCTTTTCCACGAGGGCGGTGTACACCGGCAACTTGCGTTGGATAAAGGTGACGAGCTCGCGCACGCGCTCATCCTCCGCAGAGGTGCCCACGATGGCCTGCGTGGCGGCGACGGACGCGGCATCGATGGCCTCGTTATAGCGGTTGCGGTTCACCTCCGGCTCCACGCCCGCCTGCACGAAGCCGGTGGTGGCCACGGTATCGGCCAGAGACAGGTTGGTGTAGAGGTGATGCGCCGCATTCGACATCGGCTCCGTGGAGGTCAGCAGAGTATCCAGGTCATCGTGGCGCGCGGCCGAGGAAGAAGACATAGAAAACCCGGCTGCCGCAAGCGCCGCGGTCAGGATGACGGTGACCGTAAACAGCTTGCCGGGCGTGGTGGCGGCGAAACTGTAGAGGCGCCGGAGGACGCGCGCTGGGCCGGAGAAGGAACTCATGGCCAGCTGTGTGGGGCGGCTGAAAGCCGGGGCAGCAGGCTCGGTGACCTCATCGAGCCAATGATCGCCCCATGATTCGGGGGAGTGCTCGCGCAGTTCGGTGGCCGGGCCGGTCATTCCCTTAGGATAGCGCCCCACACCCCATCGCGCGATGATTTGGGGCAGGATGGCGTGGGCTAATTCTCGCGTATCGTATAAGGCATGTGTACACGCGTTAACCCAGAGCTTTCCGGTGATGGCTGGTCTAAAGGTCCGGGCGGGGTGCCGGTGTGGGGCAAGTTCGGAGCTGCTGGCCTTTTCTTGGTGGCGGGGGATGACGTGCTGCTGCAGCATCGCGCTACGTGGACGAATAACGGTGGGACCTGGGGAATCCCGGGCGGGGCGCGGGATAAGCCGGAGTCACCGGAGCAGGCCGCGCTGCGGGAAACGGAGGAAGAAACCGGAATCTCGCCGGCGGACGTCGAGGTTCTAGGCTCGCTCGTTACCGCCGGGCCCTTCGAGGAAGGCTGGACTTATACCACGGTGTTGGCGCGGACTCTTTCGGGGCAGCGCTTGGCCACGACCGCCAACGAAGAATCTGCTGAGCTGCGCTGGGTGCCCTTTAACCAGATAGAAGAGCTGGAGCTTTTGGCTCCCTTCCGGGAAGCACTACCGCGGCTGCTGAAGTATTGGGAAGAAAACGGCAGCTGATACAGGCGCGCGGCGGGAACCTGTGGCACGCTGTAGGACATGATTGAAGTAGCCGGACTGACCAAACAGTACAAGTCTGTCCGCGCCGTCGATGACCTCACCTTCCAGGTGGAGCCGGGACAAGTGACCGGCTTTCTGGGACCAAACGGCGCTGGAAAATCAACGACGATGCGCATGATCCTGGGCTTGGACAAGCCCACCGCTGGTACCGCCTTGGTGCACGGCAAGCCCTACCGTGAGCTGAATAACCCGCTGCGTGAGGTGGGCGCGCTTCTCGACGCCAAAGCGGTCCACGCCAATCGCACCGCCGCCAACCATCTGACGTGGATGGCGCAAGCCAACGGCATCCCGACCTCTCGCGTCGATGAAGTGCTGGGGCTTGTGGGTCTGGCTGATGTTGCGGGTAAGAAGGCCGGCGGCTTCTCCCTCGGTATGGGCCAGCGCCTCGGCCTGGCGGCCGCATTGCTGGGAGACCCGGGCGTGCTGATCCTGGATGAGCCGGTCAATGGCCTGGACCCGGAGGGCATTCGCTGGGTGCGCTCGCTCGTGCGCGCGCTGGCAGCAGAAGGCCGCACGGTGCTCATTTCCTCCCACCTACTGGCGGAGATGGCACAAACGGCGGACCACCTCGTGGTGATCGGCCGTGGCAGGCTCTTGGCCAATCAGCGCACCTATGACTTTGTGAAGGAAAACTCCAGTGCCTCGGTTATCGTGCGCTCGGAACACCTGCGCGAGTTCGGCTCGGCGCTCAAGGAGGCCGGAATTTCCTACCACGAGTCGGCCGATGAGGAACAGCGACCAACGCTGGTGATCCCTCACCAGACCACGGACTACGTGGGTCAGCTGGCTTACTCCACGGGTGTGCCGCTGACGGAATTGACGCTCCACCGCGCCTCGCTGGAAGAGGCTTATGTGGCTATGACGGAACGCGCGGTGCAGTACCAGGCGGAAGCACCGCAGGAAGGGGTACAGCGCTAATGTTTCTCAATACTGTTCACTCGGAGTGGACGAAGCTGCGCACGACGAAGTCCTTCTGGTGGACCACAGCCCTCATCATTCTCATCGTGACGGGCTGGACGCTGCTGAATTCGCTCAACGCGGGCGAAGCCGTGCTAGGAATTAGCCCGCTGCAGGAGCGGGCCTTGAGCTCCATCATCCTGCTCATGGGCATGCCGATCATGATGATCCAGGGCGCGATGGTGGTGACCACGGAGTACCGCTATAAAACGCAATCTTTGACCTTCATGGCTAATCCGAAGCGCTGGACCGTGGCCTGTGCCAAGCTGCTGCTCTACGGCGTGATTGCGGCCATCATTGCTTTCTTGAGCCTGGTGTACATCTTCGTGTTGGCGGATATGACGACGAATGAATCGGCGGCGGAGGCTTTCCAGCCTTTCTCTAGCGACGACGGCAAGCACATGCTGTGGGCATTCCCGGTCGCGGCGTTTGGCGCGGTTGTCTTCGTCCAAGGTTTGGGCTTGCTGCTACGGCAGACCGCCGGCACGGTGGCGATTTCCCTCATCTTGTACATGGGTCTTGAAAATTTGGTGCGCTTGCTCCCCGCTGTGGGCGATAAGGTCATTCACTTCATGCCCTTTACCGCTTTCCAGAACTGGGCGTTGGGCTATGTCGATGAGAACGCGCCCTGGTCATCGGTGGGCTTTGAGGCCCTCGTCTTCTTCTGTTGGGCCGCGGTCTTGTGGATCCTGGGCGTGATTGTTCTGGAGAATCGCGACGCGTGATCCCCTATCCACTCCTGGCTACATTGGCGCTGTTGTCCGCAACAGCGCCTTTTGCCACAGATATGTATTTGCCGGTGATGCCGGAGATTGTCTCCGATCTGGGCACCACCCGGGCCATGGTGCAGCTGACCATCTCGGGCTTCTTCATCGGCATGGGTATCGGCCAGCTCGTGATGGGCCCGCTGTCCGACGCCATCGGGCGCAAGCGCCTCCTCATCGCCGGTGCCTCCCTCGCGCTGGTGGCCTCCGTGTTGGCAGCGATGGCTCCGACGGCCACCGTGCTCGTGGCCGCGCGTGTACTGCAGGGGCTTGGCGGGGGAGCGTGCGTGGTGCTGGCCCGCGCGGTGATTCCTGACCTTGTGCACGGATCGGCGGCTGCTAAGGCTTACTCGCTGCTCATGGCACTGCAAGGTATCGCGCCGGCGGTGGCCCCGGTGCTCGGTGGCGTCCTGGCGGAGCCGCTGGGCTGGCGCGGCATCTTTTGGGTGCTCGCCGGGCTGCATGCCGTGCAATTGGTACTGGCGGTTGTCATCGTCCCGGAAACCGCGGGCGGGCGCTCCCGCGCCGGGCTGTTTCGCACGGTGGCGGGCAACTACTGGGCGGTGCTGACCAATGCCCGGGTGTGGGGCTACTTGGTGACCATGGCCTTCGGCTTCTGCTCCATGTTTTGCTACATCTCCGCCTCAGCCTTCGTGGTGCAAGAACAGTGGGGCTTTTCACCGCTGGGCTATTCGCTGATCTTCGGCATCAACTCCGTGGGCCTTTTCGCGGCCACGCTGGTGAATTCGCGGGCGATGGATTCGCTCTCCCCGGCGGTCATGTTGCGCATCGGCGTGACCGGTGTCTTTGTCTGCGGAGTGCTCTTGTTGCTATCGGTGTCGCTCGGCGCTCCGGTCTGGGTCTGCCTCATCGTACTTTTTGCCTGCGTGGCGCCGACCGGCTTCATCATGGGCAACGCCACCGCCTTGGCCACGGGCCTCATGCGCCCGCGCGCGGGCAGCGTGTCCGCCATCATGGGCTTTGGTCAGTCCTTGCTAGCCAGCGCCATCAGCCCGCTCATGGGATGGGGCTTAAATGCGGCGCTGACCATGGCCATCGGAATGGTGTGCTGCAGCTTCATCTCGCTATGCGGCCTTGTGGCGTCCACGCGGCTGTCCCGCGGCGCCGCCTAGCGCGGCGCTGTGCACGAGGACGTTGCACAAGCCACCGAGCACAAGCCACCGAGCAAACGGGTACCGTCACAAGACACCGAGCACAGTGTGCTACGCAGTTGGTGCCTTGCAAACGGCATCTAACAAAAGGCATCTTGCAAACGGCGCACTGCAGAAGGCATCAGTCAAAGGGTGTC
Source organism: Corynebacterium aurimucosum (assembly GCF_046895345.1). Lineage (GTDB taxonomy): Bacteria > Actinomycetota > Actinomycetes > Mycobacteriales > Mycobacteriaceae > Corynebacterium > Corynebacterium aurimucosum_G. Next base: position 2,565,765 of record NZ_CP160096.1, read on the forward strand.
TTTGCTTCTGAAAACGCCTTTTGCGGGCGCTAGTTGGCGTTTTAGGACCAAAAACGCCTCTTGAGAGACGCCTTTTGCTAGATGCCTTTTGTCATCCTCCACGCGCGCGGCGAGTACATCAGGGCGAGGCTCTTGCCATCCTCAGAGATGGTTCTAGTCAGATGGTTTGTTTGCCCCCCAAACGAACCATCTACCGCCTCGCAGAAGGTTTGTTTGCCCCCAGAGGAACCGTTTGACTGGAACCGTTTGACTAGAGACTTCTGACTGAAACCATGTGCGGACCCATGCAGCCCTACTGCAGCGAGGTGTGGTGCCACATGTGCTTGCTACTGCAGGGCCGAGGACAAACGCATGATGTTGTCCACGTAGCGGCGCAGCACGCCGCGCTCGTTCCACTCCTCGAGGGTGAGCTCGTGGCAGACCTTCTTGTAATTCCTGGCCAACCGGGTGAAATCCTCGATGAGGTCGCCCTTGGCCACCAACATGGTCGATTCATAGTTGAGGCCGAAGGAACGCATGTCCATGTTGGAGGAACCAAACATGCACAATGCGTCGCGCTCCGGAAGGTTCGGGTCCGCCAGGATGAACTTGGAGTGCAGCACGAAGGGCTCTGGGAATTGGAAGATCCGTACGCCGGCCTCCAGCAGTGCTTGGTAGTAGGAGGATTGCGCGTGGTTAACCATGAACTGGTCTGCCTTCGCTGAGACGAGCAGCTCTACCTCGACGTCGCGGTAGCACGCGGTGGTGACCGCCTCCAAGAGGGACTCGTCCGGGATGAAGTAGGGCGAGCAGAGAATGAGCTTCTCCTTGGCGTGGTGCACCACCGAAATGAACATGCGCAGGTTGGGTTCCGTGGTGTAACCGGGGCCGGAGGGGACCAACTGGAGGTGGTTGGAGTCCGCCGTCATAGCGTCGTCATAGGGCTGCATATCCAAGGACAGCTGCTCCTCCGATTCCAGGTACCAATCCACCGCGAACACCGAGGCCAAGGATGTCACCACTGGGCCGGTCATCTCGACCATGTAGTCGATCCATGCGCGGTCCTTGGTCTTGTACTCACGCTTGATCATGTTCATCGAGCCCAAGAAGCCCGTGTGGCCGTCAATGACCACGATCTTGCGGTGGTTGCGCAAATCCGGGCGGCGGAAGCGGCCTTTGTGCAGCTGCAGCGGAAGCATGAGCCGCCAGTCGACGTCAATCTCGGTGAGGCGCTTGCCCAGGGTGAAATAGCCCTTGTACTTCAAACTGCCGATCTGGTCTAGCAGCAGCTTGACCTCCACGCCGCGCTTTCGGGCGCGCGCGAGGGACTGGAAGAAGACATCGGTCACCTCATCCCAGGACTGGATGTAGATCTCAATGAGCACGTATTTCTCAGCACGGTCGACGGCCTGAGCCATGGCCAGGATGGCTTCCTCATAGGAGGCGTGCAGGCCTTTGTTGTGGCCAATGAGAGCTGGGTGGCCGGTGAGGTTGCGATTGAGCTGGATGAGGGATTCCACCTCCGGGGAGAGGCGGCCCGAGGGGTGGTTGGGGGTGGAGGCGGTGACGTCGTTAAGCAGGGCGTTGGCTTCCTGCTGGATGCGGTGGCGCCGGCGGTTGATATAGGGCGAGCCCATGAGCAAGAACAACGGCAGCCCCACGATGGGCAGCACAAGAATGGCCAACAGCCAGGCAGTGGAGCTGGAGGGGCGGCGGCCCTCGGGGACCACGCCGATGGCGATGATTTTGATGCCGTAATCAATAAGCAGCAGTACAAACTGCCAGACGGAGAGATCGATGTTGAGGTTCATGGCAGGCTAGCGCACTGACGCGAAATCGGGGACATCGAAATCCGCGATTAGTGGCACGTGGTCGGAGGTCTTGTCGCCGGCGCGTTCAACCATGTCCACCTGCGCTCCTTGGACGAGGCGTGCGAGGGGTTCGCTGGCCAGCTGGAAATCGATGCGCATGCCCTCGTTCTTCTGGAAACGCAGGGACTTGTAATCAAAATAGGTCCAGCGCTCCGCCTCGGTGAAGCGGCGCGTGACTTCCACCAGCCCGGCTTCCTCCAACATCTGGAAGGCCGCGCGCTCCGGCTCGGTGACGTGCGTCTTGCCGCGGAAAAGGGACATATTCCAGACGTCCTCATCGCGCGGGGCAATGTTGAAGTCGCCCGTGAGCAAGAGCTTCGACTGCGCGCGGGTCTCCGCATAGCGCGCCAACGAATAGAGGAAGTCCAGTTTGTAGTCGAAGTGCCGGTCCGTGATGTCGCGCCCGTTGGGAACGTAGAGGGACCACATCTCAATCCCGCGGATGCGCGCGGAAACCGCTCGGGCCTCGCGCGCTTGCTCCTTAGCGGGGTCCTTGTGGAAACCGGGCTGACCGGGGAAGAAGGTCTGGATCTCTTCCGGCTCGTCTTTGGACAGGATGGCCACGCCATTCCACTGGTTAAGCCCGTGGCAGGTGACGTGGTAGCCGGCCTCCTCAAAAGGCTCGCGGGGGAACTTCGCATCCGCCACCTTGGTTTCTTGCAGACAGAGCACGTCGATGTCGTGCTTGGCCAGAAGATCCACCGCGCGCTGCGCGCGGGTGCGAACGGAGTTGATGTTCCAGGTAGCGATGCGCATGTGGTTTAGGGTACTTGAGGCAGGCGGCGGGCGTAACGGTGGCGGTGCTGCTCGAGGAAGCCGAGCTTCTCGTAGAGGCGAATTCCCGCCGTATTATGAGCCACGACCTGCAGGTAGGCCTTCTCCGCTCCCTGTGCCTTGCCCCAGGCCAGCATGTGCGCGCCCAGCGCGGTGCCCAGGCCCTTGCGGCGCCAGCCTTCGGCCACCTCCACGGCGGAGTAACCCAGCCACACGGTGCCGTCCCCGGATTCGGTGAGCGTGCCGCGCGTGATCGCGATGGTCTCACCAGCAGGGGAAAGGAGGCGTCCGAAGCCCATCGTGCCCTCAATGTGGCTGCGCAGGTACTCCAGCGCCAGCGGCGGGAGCGCCTGGCCGCGGAAGTGGTAAAGGTCGAGCCACTCGGCATCGGGCTGCTTGTCGACGACGAAGTGGACGTCGGAAAGCGCCGGCAGCTCCTCCAGGTCTCGGACCATCACCAAGATTTCCGGTTCGAGCTCCCAGGCTTCGGGCTGCGCCGCCACGAGCTTCTCGGCAGGCTTGCCGATGCGCTCCGGGATGGCCAAGCGCACAGGAAGATCGTGGCGCGCGTAGAAGGCTTCAATCTCTTCGAGAGGCACCGGCAAGAAACCCGCAGACGGGCCCAGCGGCACCGCCGAATTGGAGCGGCCCGTCACGCCATCACCTGCGCGCAGGAGCCACTGGCCATCAGATGTCCACGTGTGCTCCTTGCCCGGGAAGGCAGCCGCGGTGGCTACCTCGACGGCGCGGATATCGGAGTTGCGGACGGTGCGCGGGGAGAGGCGCTTAATAATCTTGAGCTGCTCCGGCGGAATCTCCACTGCGTCGAGCGAAGAGGGGTAGCCACCGACCTCCTGCGGGCGGATGACCAGCGGCTCCAGGCTGAGCACGTGGCCAATCACATCACTGTGCACGCCGCCGAAATCGCGCCGGGCCACCACGCGCTCGCCCACCTGGACGGAATCGGAGCGGAAGATGCGGGACATTAGTCGTCGTGTCCAAAGGGATCTTCGTCTTCGCCCGGAAGCCAGGTAAGCCCGGCTTCGGTCCAGCCGTTGCGCTTAATGGCCTTCTTGGCCTGGCGCTTGTAGCGGCCGGTGAGCACGTCGGTGTAGACGAAGCCGTCGAGGTGGCCAGTCTCATGCTGCAGCATGCGCGCGAAGAAACCGTAGCCCTCGATGGAGATGTCTTCACCCTTTTCATTCTTTCCGGTCACACGCGCCCAGTCGGCGCGGCCGGTGGGGAAGCCCTCACCCGGAACAGAGAGGCAGCCTTCGTCTTCGGAGCCGTCGTCAGCCGGCATGGTTTCCGGAATCTCGGAGGTCTCCAGCACCGGGTTGATCACGCAGCCGCGCCGCATGCCGCCTTCGGGAAGCTCGGTGCCATCTGGCCCGTCGGTGTCGGGGCAGTGGTAGACAAAGAGGCGCTTGTTCACGCCGATCTGGTTGGCAGCCAGGCCTACTCCGTGCGCGGCATCCATGGTTTCGTGCATGTCCGCGATGAGCTCCTGCAGCTCGGGGGAGTCGATGGCTTCGGTGACCGGCTCGGTGGGATTGTGAAGGACCGGGTCGCCGTGGATAACGATGGGACGAATAGTCATGGCATACAGTCTAAGCATGCACTCCCTGTCAGACCTAGACGCCGCGATTTTGGAGTTCGAGGCCCACGCCCCGCGCGATATCGGCGCCAAGGAGGAGGCCATCCGTGCGCAGCTGGACATTACTCCGGTCCGCTATCACCAACGCCTCAACGTGCTCCTTGATAACCCCGCCGCGCACGCTTCCTACCCGCTGTTGGTGACGCGTTTGCGCCGGCTTCGCGACGCCCGCGAGGACGTCCGGCGCGCCGCACACGACAATGCACCGGACTGAGGCCCATAGATACTAGAGTTGCCAGTGTGACTAATGTGAATCCGGAAAACTCTGCCTCGTCCGCTGACCGCGCGCGCCACGCCGCCGATTCCGATTCGGCTGCCGCCGCCCCGGCCTCCGCTAGCAAGCTCCCGCTGCGTGGTGTTGCCATGGTGCTCATCGCCGTGGCCGTCATGCTCGGCATGTGGGCTCTGTACGCCATGACCTCGGATGGTTCCGAGGACACCGCGCAGGATGCGCCCGCCAACGACGCCGCCGTCTCCGGTCCCGCCCCCGGTGGCGTTGAAGGCGATGCTGTCACCGGCGGTGCGGAGGGCGAAGCCGACAAGAACAAGGACGCCGCCGAGCACGAGCGCCCGGCTGATGCCGACGCCGACTCGGAGAGCGCCGACCAGGCCGGCGCGGAGCACAAGGAGAACCGCGAAGAGAATGCTGAGGCGGGCGCCGCCGTAGGCAACTCTGAGCGCCCGCAGGCGGAGATCCCCGTCAACGTTTTCAACAACTCCGGCCGCGCCAACTACGCCGCTGACGAGGCAGAGCGCCTCAAGACCGAAAAGTTCAAGGTGGCTGAGGTAGGCAACATCAGCGGTGACGTCCTCGTCGCACCGCAGACCACCATCTTCTTCCCGCAGGGTGATGCCGCCGCCGAGAACCTGGCCAAGGAAGTCGCCGCCCAGTACTACGGCGGCAATGTTCCGGCGGAAGCCATCGCGCCGTACCCGGCCGAGCTGACCGGGGATTACACCAAGGGCGATGCCGTCGTCGTGGTCCTCGCCGTTCCCCAGGCCTAGGGAATAAAAACTTATTAAATTCACCCTGTTGGTGGATAGGATGAACGGGTGAACATTCCGGAAGAGAACTTTGCCCGCTCGCCCGAGCCCACGCTGGGGGTTGAGTGGGAAGTTGCCCTCGTTGACCCAGTGACCTGGGACCTCGTGCCGCGTGGTGCGGAGCTCATTGACCGCGTCCACGCCGCCCACCCCGACATCCACTTGGAAAAGGAGTTCCTCCAGAACACGGTGGAGCTGGTGACCGGGGTATGCCGGACGGTGCCGGAGGCGATGGGGGACTTGCAGACGTCGCTCAGCGCAGTGCGTGAAGCGGCCAATTCCATGGATGTGCGCCTGTGGGCCTCGGGCGGGCACCCCTTCACGGACTTCCGGAAGAACCCCGTCTCCGCGAAGGAGAGCTACTCCGAAATCATCAACCGCACCCAGTACTGGGGCCAGCAGATGCTGCTGTGGGGCACGCACGTGCACGTTGGCATTAGCCACGAGGAGCGCGTGTGGCCCATCATCAATGCGCTGATGACGAAGTACCCTCACCTGCTGGCCATCTCCGCGTGCTCGCCGGGGTGGGAGGGACTCGATACCGGTTACGCCTCGAACCGCACGATGCTGTACCAACAGCTGCCCACCGCGGGCATGCCCTACCAGTTTGAAAACTGGGAGCAGTGGCAGGCCTATATGCGGGACCAGGCCATTTCGGGAGTTATCAACCACACCGGCTCGATGCACTTCGATGTCCGCCCGGCTTCGAAGTGGGGAACGGTGGAAGTGCGCATTTCCGACGCCGCCTCCAACCTCCGCGAGCTCTCCGCCATCGTGGCGCTCACGCATTGTCTGGTGGTGCACTATGACCGCATGATCGATGCGGGCGAAAAGCTGCCAACGCTCCAGCCTTGGCACGTGGCGGAGAATAAGTGGCGCGGTGCGCGCTATGGCATGGACGCGCTGGTCATCACCTCGCGCGAGACCGATGAGCGCTGGATCAAGGATGAGCTGGCGGATCTCTTGGTGGAGCTAGCCCCGCTCTCAGAAGAGCTGGGCTGCGCTCGGGAGCTGCAGCTGGTGCAGGAGATCATCGATTCTGGGGCGGGCTATGAGCGCCAGCGCCGCTTGTATGAGGAGACCGGCAGCTGGCAGAAGGTGGTCAAGGCCACCGCGGATGAGATGGAGCAGCTCCTGCCGCTTTAGGGCGAGTACCGAACGATCAATTAAGGCCCGAAAACTGGTGGTTTTCAGGGCCTTAATTGATCGAAAAGTACTTGTGGGAAGCTGTCTCGCCTTCAAGAGGACGTTTCGATCAAATAGTGCGCCAAAACAGGCGGGTTTTGCCCCCTTATTTGATCGAAACGCCCCCTAGCTCTTCTCCGCCACGCGCTTGCGCGGTGCGATGAAGCCCCACACGGCGTAGACGGCGATAAATACGATGCAAGACAGCGTCCACAGCGAGGTCGCCCACGGCTGGAAGGATTCGATCGCGTCGAGGTTGGCCGTGGACATGGTGAACCACACCGGCACAGACATAAACGGCAGCGACACCACGAATAGGACCGCCACGGAGGCAAGGCCGGCGAGCTGCTCGCCGAACTTCCCGGACAGGCGCGCGCTCAGAGCCTGGTTGACTGATACGAAGACCATGACCACGAAGGGGATGGTCCACACGAAGTGGTGGTACCACGAGAAGGGGGAAACCAAGCAGGTGCTCAGGCCCGTTAGCGCGAAGGCCGCCGAGCGGTTGCCGCGTAGGTATGCGGTGCGCAGCGCCAGGCAGGTAAGCGCGAAGACCACGATGACCGCCAGCAGCCACCAGATGCCACCATCGATACCGAGCTCGCGGAACATAAGCGAGCGCAGCGACTTCGCGCCAGGGTTGGCGTGCTCGCCCACGCGGGAAGAGTTGAACATGGCATCGGTCCAGAAATCCATCGCATCGGGTACGAAGAGGAAACCGAGCACCACGGTCACCAAGAAGGTGATGACCGCTCCCAGGGCGGCCCACCAGCGCTTTTCAAAGAGCAAGGCCAGCCCCATATAGGCCGGGGTCAGCTTGATGCCCGCGGCCAGTCCAATTCCCACGCCCGGTAGGCGGTGCTTGAGTGGCAGGAAATCCAAGGCTACGAGCAGCATCAAGAAGACGTTGACCTGCCCGTAGTACAGCGACCCGTGCATCGCCTCATTTGCCGGGGTGAGCGCGGTCAGCAGCACCGCCACCAGGACGGCCGCCGGGGTCACCTTCACGCCCCGCTCGCGGAAAATCATGACGACGATCGCCAGCACCGCTAGGAACATGAGTGAGGGCCAGATAATGGTCAGCGCACCCTTGCTGAAGAAGGGCAAAACTTTGAACAGCAGGCCCGCGAACGGCGGGTAGGTGAAGGGGAATTGGAAGATATAGGGGGCGTCGTACAGCAGGCCGCCCGCGTTGAGGTCCTCGCCCGCCATGCGGTAGATGGAGAGGTCGAAGGGGAGGATATAGGTGAAGGAGTGGGGGCCATCGAACTGGCTGAACTTGTACACCATCACAGCGATGCCCAGTGCGAGGACAGCGCATATCGTTGGTACGCCTTGCAGCTTCTTCACGTCGACTCTCCTCGAATGAGCACCTATTATTGCCTTTTGCAGCCTATATTAATGCTCCCTCATTTCCTGGGAGAAGGGGCCCGTGTCCTTACTTTCGGCGCATGGAACGCGCGGCGGGGGCCTCGTTGCGCAGCATCGAATCCGGCGTGCCGTACAGGCCCTCGCGGCGAGCGATACGCGTGGTTCTTTGTGCGGTCACCGGGCTGGTGATCATGGCGAAAAGGACAAGCAGCACCAGGATGCCCAAGTCGCCGCGCTCAGCCACGCTGAAGCTCTCCGAACCCGTCACCTTGATGATGGCGCCCAGAATGGTGAAGATGAGGCCAGTGGTTTGGGGTTTGGCGATGGCATGCACGCGCGCCATCGTGTCCCCAAAACGTGCCACTCCAATCGCGGCCGCCAAAATGAGTATCGAGCCGACGAGGATGAGGATGATGGAGAGGACATCGGCAATCAGTGCGTAACTCATGAATCCCTCTTCCTGAAGCGAGTAACGGAGACCGTCGAAATGAATCCGAGGAGCGCCACGACCAGCATCGCGTTGGAGACTGTGGTGTCCAAGGTCCAACAGATATAGGTGGCCAGGGCGCATTGGAACATGGCCACGAGTCCGTCCATGGCGATGAGCCGGTCGAGCGAGTTGGGGCCGATGACGATGCGCCACGTGGTGATGAGGAAGGCCACCACAAGGAAGCCCGCGGCCACGGTAAGCAGGATGTTATACACGTCAGTATCCATCAGGGGTGGCTCCTTTCGAAGATGGCAATCATATCGGCTTCCAGCTTGCACACCGCCGCGATCTCCCGCTCCAAGTGGGCTTCAGAATCGGCGTTCAGCAGATGGATGGTGAGCATGCGGTTGGCAATATCGATATCGGATACCGTGCCGCCCGGTTGCAGGTTATACAAGCTCACCGCCAGTGCGAGAACGAACTCGTTCTCCACGCGCATCGGCAACTTCACAATCGCGGTCTTCGGCACTTCCTGCGGGCGCACCGCCAGCCAGCCAACCTTGATGGAAGCCTCCATCAACTCCACAAACCACTGCGCCATGAAGATGAAAAGCTTGCCCCAGCTCACCGAAATTCCCGCCACGGGCATGGCCGGCAGCGGTAGCGCGAAGACGATGAACAGGCTGGCAAGCAGCCCGCCTGCCAGGTTCGCCACGGTGACCTCGCCCATGAGCATGCACCACATGACGATGATCCACACCATGAACCAGGGGCGGAAGCGGTGCTTAATCCCGGCAAATCTCATCGCGATACCTCCTTTTCATCCTTGCTCACGGTGGTGGGCAGAGCGGGCGTGGCGCTTGGCGACGTCCTCGTTGTCGGCGCCACCGGCTCCGGATCCGGGATGGGCTCGCTCCGGTTCTTGCGGGAATCCGCGCCCTCCTCGTAGCGCTCGGCGGGGTCTAGGTGGCGCGTCGGGGCCTCGGCGGAATCACCCAGCACGGCATAACGGTAGATGGAATCATCCTGCGCCGAGGTGGCCGCGCGGGTGGTGACACCGGAGATGGGGCCCGCCAGGAAGGACATCGACACCGAAGCGATGACGAGTAGGGACGTGGAGGCCAGCATGCCGAAGGGCACGCGGCCGACGTCGTCGCGCTCTTCCAGTTCGACGTACTCGGTGACCTCGCCCAGCGGGGAAGGACGCACCATGGCGAGGTTGCCCTCGGGGGCGTCGCCGCGGTCTCGCAGGAAGCCCTTGGCCCAGACGAGCACCATGACATACAAGGTGAGCAGGGAGGTGACCACCGCGCCGCCGATGAGGACCCAGGACATCCACGAGCCCTCGTTCGCGCCGGCTTGGAGCAGCATGATTTTGCCCAGGAAGCCGGAGAAGGGAGGGATGCCACCCAGGTTCATGGCCGGGATGAAGTACAAAATAGCGATGAGGGGCGCGGTATAAATCAACGAGCCCAAGCGCCGCAACGAGGACGTGCCCGCCTGGCGCTCGATGAGGCCGACAACCAAGAAAAGCGCGGTCTGGACCAGAATGTGGTGCACGGCGTAGAAGATTGCACCCGACAAACCTTGCGCGGTTCCGAGGGCAACGCCGAAGATCATATAGCCGATATGGCTGACCAGCGTGAAGGACAGCAATCGCTTGATATCCGATTGGGCGATAGCACCCAAAATACCCACGAGCATCGTGGCCAGCGCGACCCACATGAGCAGGCCATCCAGCCCGCCATCGCTAAAAATGGAGGTACGCGCGCGAATGATGGCGTAGACACCAACCTTGGTGAGCAGGCCCGCGAAGACCGCGGTGACGAGGGACGGTGCGGTGGGGTAGGAGTCCGGCAGCCAGGCATCCAACGGGAAGACGGCCGCCTTAATGCCAAAGGCAATGAGCAACACGGCGAACACTGCGGAGCGGGTGCCCGCCGGGATATCCTCCATCCGGATGCCAATCTGGGCCATGTTCATCGTGCCCACCGTGGCGTAGACATAAGCCAAGGCCAGCACGAAGATGAGCGAGGAGGCCATGGAGACCATGACGTAGCCCACTCCCGCCCGTACACGCGCAGGCGATGCGCCGAGGGTGAGCAACACATAAGAGGCCACGAGGAAGATTTCGAAGCCCACGTAGAGGTTGAACAAGTCACCGGCCAGGAAGGACACGTTCACGCCCATGGTCAGCAGCATGTAGGTGGGCAGGAAGGTCGCCACCGGCTCGTCCTTAGTGCCGTCGCGCACGCCCTGTGAAATGGCGTACCACATGACGGAGAACAGGACGACGGAGGAGGTAAAGAGCATGACCGTGGACAAACGGTCCGCCACCAGCGTGATGCCCACCGGGGCGTCCCAGCCGCCCACCTGCAGGGTTTGAATGCCGGTGGTATCCGCGATGAAAATCAGAGCGGCATTCACGGTGGCGAGCGTGAGCAGGGAGAAGAAAGCGATGCGGCGCTGCGCATTGGCATTGCGTGCACAAAGCATCGCTAGCGCGGCAGCCAAGGCCGGGATGATGATCGGCAGGGGGATCAGGTAGCTGATATAGGGCAGCAGCAGATCCACCAGGGGTGAGATGGTCTCACTCATCGGTGGCCTCCTTCACGGGAGCCTCGAAGAATTCGGGGCCAAATTTATCGCCTTCCTTGGTGTTGCGGCCGGTGGTCGGGTCATTGGAGGCGTCATGGTCGGGGGCAGCCGAGGCGTTGCCCGGACGTGAGGCAATCGCGGCGATGGCGGCATCCTCGGTGTCATCCTCAATAACGTCCGCGGTGCGGTAGCGATATTGGCGGTAGGCCAAGGTGAGGATGAAGCCGGTCAGTGCCATCGAAATGACGATGGCCGTGAGGATCATCGCCTGGGCCAGTGGATCGGCGATGTCCTCGCCATAGGGCAAGGAGGTCCGGCCGTCGATTGGCGGTGATCCCGCCTTGCCGCCAGCCATGAGCATGAAGAGGTTCGCGCCATTGCCCAGCAGCAAGATGCCGAGCAGCATCTTGGTCATGGCGCGGTCGAGCAATAAGTACACTCCGGCGCCGCAGAGCACGCCCGCAGCGAGCAGGAGCATGAGGTTGGCATCCATTAGGCGTGTCCTTTCTCTGCGATGGCAGTGGTTTCTTTCTCTTTCGCCCGGCGTGACAGGGAACGGGCGCGGTCGCGGGCGCGCTGCTTACGCATCTCTTCTTCCTCATCGAGCTTGGCGCCCAAGGAAGACAAGACATAGAGCGTGAGGCCGACGACGATGAGGTAGACACCGGCATCGAAAATTAGCGCCGACGGAAAGGAAACATCACCGATGAGCGGTACGCCGATCTTCGTGTACCCAGAGGTCAGCGGCGGATAGCCCAGGAGCATCGGGGTGATGACGGCGCTGAGGGAGAACAGCAGGCCTACCGCCATGGTGCGGCCGCCGTCGAGTGGCAGCGCCTCCTCGAGCTCCTCGCGGCCGCCAGCTAGGTAGCGCAGAATCAGCGCCAAGGCTGCCACGAGGCCGCCGGCAAAACCGCCGCCGGGGGCGTTGTGGCCGCCGAAGAAGAAGTACAGGGACAGCACCATCATCGAGGGGAAAAGAATACGGGTGCTCACGTCCACCATGAGCGAGCGGTTGAGCGCTTTCTCCGATTCCACGCCTGCAGCCAGCCAGCGGCGCCCGGTGACCTGCAAGGTCGGGCGGCGGGAGGCACGGGCAAAGCTTTGCGTGCGGAAAATCAACGAGGCAATGCCCGTTGCGGCAATGACGAGCACCGTGATCTCGCCAAAGGTATCCCACGCACGCAGGTCCACGAGCAGGACGTTGACCGTGTTGGCGCCGTGGCCAATCTCCTTGGCCAACTCCGGCATGTATTGGGAGATGGGTTCCTCGCGCCGGGCGTTGATAGCAAACATACCGATCACGGTGACGGCCAGGCCCACGCCGACTGCCAGCCAGGCGCGCAAGCGACCGGTTTTGGGATCCTGCTTCCACTCGGTATTGGCCGGCATGCGGCGCAGTACCAGCATGAAGAGCACCATGATGATGGTCTCCACAAGGAGCTGCGTCAGCGCCAGGTCCGGCGCGCCCTGTAGCGCGAAGATGAAAGACAAGGCGTAGCCGGTCACGCCGACGAGGATGACGCCCGAGAGGCGGTTATCCAGCACGGTGGCTGCGACAGCGGCGATGATGATGATCACCGCAGCGATGGCCTGCCAAGGGTTCTCAGCCACGATCATGCGCACGTTGGTGATATCACCGTTGATGAGCATGACGATGGGCAGCACCATGAGCGTGGCGAAAATGACCGTGAGGTTGAACTGCAGCGAACCGCGCTGGGTGGAGGCGGTGATGCGCAGGGAGAGCTGGCGTAGGGCGTTGATCACGGCGTCGTAGGAATCATCTGCCGAGCCCAGGGCCGGGTAGGTGAACTGGGCCTTCGTGAGCGCCTGGCGCTGCCAGTGCAGGAGGAAACCGGCGGCGACAATGACCACGGAAAGCAGCAGCGCGATGGTGAAGCCATGCCATAGGGCTAGTTCGGAAGCCTGCTCCGTCCCAAAAGTGTTGTCCAGGTGCTGCGTGATGCCGTGGGATAGCGGCAGCGGCCGCAGGCCAAAGAAGATGGTGAGCAAGGTCAGCACCGTCGGCGGGATCCACAGGAAGGGGCCGATGTCGTGCATGTGTGCCACTGCCTCCGAAGGCTCTTCCTGCCCCTTGGAGGAGAACGCACCCCACAAGAAGCGCAGGGCATAGGCCATCGTCAGCGCGGAGCCGACGACGACGGCAACGAGTAGCATGTTGCGCGGCATGCCGACGAGCAGCTCCTCGCCCATGATGGCTTCCAGCGTGGCTTCCTTGGACACGAAGCCCAGCAGCGGTGGAATACCCGCCATGGACATCGCGGGGAGGATAGCTAGGACATACAGCGAGGGGTTCTTCTTGCCCAGGCCCGCAAGCTTGTCGATGTCCCTCGTTCCCGTCGAATGGTCGATAGCACCGACGATCATGAAGAGCGCTGCCTTGAAGAGGGAATGCGCGAAGGTCAGCGCCAGTCCTGCCTGCATGGCCTCGCGGGATCCGATGGCGATGATGGCGGTGATAAAGCCCAGCTGTGAGACGGTGCCATAAGCCAAAACCAGCTTCAGGTCACGCTGCTTGAGCGCCATCCAGCCGCCGAGCAGCATGGTGAAGGCGCCCAGGGGGATGACCACGAGGTGCCAGGTAGGAATGTCATGCACCGAGGGAGCAAGGCGCGCGACGAGGTAGATACCGGCCTTCACCATCGCTGCGGAGTGCAAGTAAGCCGAGACTGGGGTCGGCGCGGCCATGGCGCCGGGCAGCCAGAAGTGGGCCGGGGCGATGGCGGACTTGGAGAGCGCACCGCAGAGAATGAGCACGATCGCCACGGTGAGGTAGGGGGTGTTGGCGAGGTCGTCGGTGGCGGCGATACCGCTGAAAGACCACGCACCGGTCTGGCGGCCGAGGAGGGTGATACCCACTAACATGGCGAGGCCGCCCAGAACGGTCACCATGAGCGCCTGCTGCGCTGATCGACGTGACGAGGCGCGCTCGCCGTAATAGCTCACCAAGAGGAAAGACAGCAGGGAGGTGATTTCCCAGAAGACGTAGAGCAGCAGGAAATTATCGGAAATGACCAAGCCATACATGGCCGTGGCAAAGCCCACCATCTGGCCACCGAAGAGGGCGAGGCGGCGCCGGGAGTGGTCGAAATAGCCCCAGCAATAGAGCAAAACCAGCGCGCCTACGCCCAGGATGATGAGGCTGAATAACGCAGAAAGCGCATCCATGCGGAAGCTGATATTTAGGTGTGCTGCGGGCATCCAGTTGAGGTCATAAGCCAGCTGGTTGCCGTTGCGTAGCGTGCCAGTAGTGAGCTGCTGGAGTACCCAGAAGAAGCCGACCGCAGGGGCGATTGCCAAGAGCCCGAAGGCGCGGCGGCCAAGGTAGAAAATGAGGAATGGGGCAGCAATGGTGGCGATTACCAAAGCGCAAAAGAGAGTGAGCACGAGGTTGCGGTGGCGTCCTTTCCTTATCGGGGGACTGAGCTAAACCCACCGCACTGGCGGGCGTTCACTAGTGCTCACGATACAGTTTGAAATCCCAGTTTTCACATTTTCGTTTCATACAGTTATATATGCGTCTCCTGTTGGCGTTCCGCCACCTCGCCAACTGCCTAGCTGAGGAGAAGGGAGACCAACGCCCGGCGGATCCTGTGGCGGGGCGTTGGTCTGGTGCCTAGGCGAAGCGCTGGAGGAAGAGCGCTTCAGCGATGGCGATCTTTTCAATTTCGCTCGGGTCGACCGACTCATTGGCGGAGTGGATGGTGCACTGCGGCTCCTCGACGCCAAAGAGCGCGATCTCGGCATTCGGGTGCTTCTCCTGCAGCTCCACGGTCAGCGGGATGGATCCGCCCATGCCCTGGGTGATGGTCTCGGCCCCGAAAGCCTCGCCGAGGCACTCACCCAGCAGAGCCACGGCGGGCTTTGCCGGATCGGTTTCGAATCCGAGGTTGGCCTCCAGGATGGTGACCTCGATGTGTGCGCCCCACGGGACGTGCTTCTTCAGGTGCTCGGCCACGGCCTCCGCGGTAGCGCGGGGATCCATGGTGGCGGGGGTGCGCAGGTTGATGTTGGCCTCAGCGGTAGCGGGCACGGCGTTGACGGCCTCGGCCACCGGGGTGGAGGTAAAGCCGGTGACGGTAACCGCCGGGCGGGCCCAAATCATATCCGCGATGGCGGTGGCACCGGCCGGGTCCTTCGCGCCCATGACCTCGGTGCCCTCAAGCATCTGCGCGTCGGCGCGGAAGTTTTCCTCGCTGTAGGCGGTGTCCTGTCCCTCGGCCAGCGGCCAGGTGCCCTCGCAATCGACGCCGTCGATAGTCGTGCGGCCATACTCATCCGTCAGGGAATCCAGCGCGCGCATGAGCGCCTTGACAGCGTCGGGAGCCGCGCCGCCGAACTGGCCGGAGTGCACAGCCGAGTGGAGGGTGGAGACCTTGACGTTGATCTGGGAGCCACCGCGCAGGGAGGTCGTCAGCGTCGGCACACCCACCTTGGCGTTGCCGGCATCGGCGATGAGGATGGCGTCGGCAGCAAAGAGCTCCGGGCGCTCCTCGATGAGTGCGGACAGGCCCTCGCCGCCGCGTTCCTCGGAACCCTCAATAAGCACGGTGAGGTTGAGGTCGGTCCCACCGTGAGCGTCGAGTGCGCGCAGGGCCGCTAGGTGCATAGCGACGTTGCCCTTGCAGTCCGCGGCGCCGCGGCCGTACCAGCGGCCATCGCGCTCAGTCAGAGTGAAAGGATCGGAGTCCCAGGCCTCCGGGTTGCCGGCGGGCACGACATCATAGTGTGAGTAGAGCAGTACCGTCTTCGCGCCCTCCTTGCCGGGGCGCTTGGCGACGATCGCCGTGGAACCATCAGCGGTGGTGATGGCTTCGGGGGTGAAGCCGACGTCGACAAGCGCGGCGTGAACCCACTCCGCTGCCTTCGCGGTCTGCTCCTCTAGACCCGGCTCGTTGTGGACGGAATTGAAGGAGACGAGCTCCTTGAGCTGCTGGAAAATGGTATCGCGGTCGTTGCTGACAAACTCAGAAATCTTGGTCATGCCCTCCAACCTACTCGTATCCCCGAATCGGTCTATCGACAAGTAGGGAGTAATATATTCCGGGTTCTAGTAACTATTCCTTAGAAAGGACCTGACATGGCGACGACGACCGCCGAAGGTTCCCAGTCCACTCTCCGCGAGCTCACGCTGCGCGGCATTATTATCGGTGGACTCATCACTCTGATCTTTACTGCCGCCAACGTGTATCTCGGCCTCAAAGTAGGTCTGACATTTGCCACGTCCATTCCCGCCGCCGTGATTTCCATGGCGGTGCTGCGCCGCTTTGCCGGGCACAACGTCAAAGAGAACAACATTGTACAGACCATCGCCTCGGCAGCCGGTACGTTGTCCGCGATCATCTTCGTGCTCCCAGGCCTGGTGATGGTGGGCTATTGGCAGGGTTTTTCCTTCATTGATACCGCCGCGGTGTGCGCCATCGGTGGTGTGCTCGGCGTGATGTACTCCATCCCGCTCCGCCGCGCGCTGGTGACGGGGTCGGACCTGCCCTACCCGGAGGGCGTGGCCGCGGCCGAGGTCCTCAAGGTGGGCGATAGCTCCGGTGAGGACGGCGAAGCCGCCCACGAGGAGAACGCGAAGGGCCTGCGCGTCATCGTCTTTGGCGGCATCTTGTCCGCGGTTATGGCTTTGCTTGCGGCAATGAAGGCGGCTGCCTCTGAGGTGGCCACCTATTTCAAGCTGGGCTCGGGTGCGACGACGCTGGGCACCTCCCTCTCGCTGGCGCTGGTCGGCGTGGGCCACCTCGTGGGATTGGCCGTGGGTATCGCCATGCTCGTCGGCGTGGTTATTTCCTACCTCATCCTGCTGCCCATCCTCACCGGTGGTGAGGGCCTGGGAGATCCGGCCGCCATCATGGAGACCGTCGATACGGTCTTCTCCGATAGGATCCGCTTCATCGGCGTGGGCACCATGGCCATCGCGGCCGTGTGGACGCTGGTTAAGATTACGGGCCCGATTGTCAAGGGCATGGCCGAGTCCTTCGCCTCCTCCCGCAACCGCAAGGATGGCCAACACGTGGCCGTGGAGGAGCGCGATATTCCAGCGCCCTATGTCATTGGCACCATCTTGGTCCTGATGATTCCGATTGGACTTCTGCTGTGGAACTTCGTGCGTGGTACCGATATTCACGAGCACATGGGCGTGCTGATCACTGTCTCCGTGCTCTTCACCTTGCTGGTGGGCCTCGTTATCGCATCGGTGTGCGGCTACATGGCGGGCCTGATTGGTGCCTCTAACTCGCCGATTTCCTCTATTGGCATCATCGCGGTCATCGCGGCCGCGCTGCTGATTGCCGCCGTGACCCGCGGTACGGATGCGGAGCCGCTCTCGCTGGTGGCTTACACGCTGTTTACCGCGGCCATTGTCTTCGGCATTGCGACTATTTCCAATGACAACCTGCAGGACCTCAAGACTGGTCAGCTGGTTGGGGCAACGCCATGGAAGCAGCAGGTAGCGCTCATCATTGGCGTTCTCTTCGGTTCCTTGGTGATTCCGCCGATTCTGCAGGTTATGCTCACCGGCTTTGGCTTCCAGGGCATGGAGGGCGCTGGCGAGGATGCGCTGGCTGCACCGCAGGCCGCACTGATGTCCTCGGTGGCCTCCGGTATTTTTGATAACTCCCTGCCGTGGGATCTTATTGGCCTGGGCGCGGCGATTGGTGCCGTCATCATCATCGTGGACGAGTGCCTGCGCCACTTCACCGACAAGTACTCCCTGTCCCCGCTGGCCGTGGGTATGGGCATGTACCTGCCGGCGGCGATCACCATTGTGGTGCCGATCGGTGCTTTCCTGGGCTACTTCTACAACCGTTGGGCAGCACGCCAGTCCAAGCCGGACTTTGTCAAGCGCATGGGTACGTTGCTGGCTACTGGCCTCATCGTGGGTGAGTCCCTCTTTGGTGTGGTCAACGCGGGCATTATCGCGGCCTCGGCGGGCGAGTCCCCGCTGGAGATCTTCGAGGGCGGGACGGCAGCCAAGTTCATCGGCGTCATCCTCTTTGTTGGCGGTATTGCTGCGGCCTACAAGTGGACGGCGAAGAAGGCTACGTCTTAAACGCGTCAGAGACTTCGTTGTGACGGGCAGTCCGATTTAATGGGCAGTTTACTTTGATGGGCGGTGCTTATGCACCGCCCGTTCGTGTTGAACCTTGCAGTCGCGGGGGCTGAGTGCCAGAATGGTCGCTAGCACTTCCACATGGCAAGTGCCAGAAATAAACAGAGTCATCTATGTGGTTGGGGCTGGAGAACACTCGCCAGCCGTGCCGTCGCGGGCGTCCGTCATAGATCAGACGTGAGTGTCGTCCTCAACAAAGCTTAAGGAGCACAAACACATGGCAAAGATCATTGCCTTCGATGAAGAGGCACGTCGCGGCCTCGAGCGTGGTCTCAACACGCTTGCCGACGCCGTCAAGGTCACCCTCGGCCCTAAGGGCCGCAACGTCGTCCTGGAGAAGTCCTGGGGTGCCCCGACCATTACTAACGACGGTGTCTCTATCGCGCGCGAGATCGAGCTCGAGGACCCGTACGAGAAGATCGGCGCAGAGCTGGTCAAGGAAGTAGCCAAGAAGACCGACGACGTCGCCGGTGATGGCACCACCACCGCTACCGTTCTGGCACAGGCTCTCGTGCGTGAGGGCCTGCGCAACGTAGCTGCTGGTTCCAACCCGATGGGCATCAAGCGCGGCATCGAGGCCGCTACCAAGAAGGTTGTTGACTCCCTGCTCTCCTCTGCGAAGGAAGTAGAGACGCAGGAAGAGATTGCTACCACCGCAGGTATCTCCGCTGCTGACCCGGCAATCGGCGAGAAGATCGCTGAGGCTATGTACACCGTGGGCAACGGCTCCGTGAACAAGGACTCCGTCATCACCGTTGAGGAGTCCAACACCTTCGGCGTTGACCTTGAGGTCACTGAAGGTATGCGCTTCGACAAGGGCTACATCTCCGGCTACTTCGCTACCGACATGGAGCGCCAAGAGGCAGTCCTCGAGGATCCGTACATCCTGCTGGTTTCCTCCAAGATCTCCAACATCAAGGACCTCGTCCCGCTGCTGGAGAAGGTCATGCAGACCGGCAAGCCGCTGCTGATTATCGCTGAGGATGTTGAGGGCGAGGCCCTGTCCACCCTCGTGGTCAACAAGATCCGCGGCACCTTCAAGTCCGTTGCCGTGAAGGCTCCGGGCTTCGGCGACCGCCGCAAGGCCACCCTGCAGGACATGGCTATCCTCACCGGCGGCCAGGTCATCTCCGAAGAGGTTGGCCTCTCCCTGGAGACCGCTGAGATCGAGTACCTCGGCCAGGCCCGCAAGGTTGTCGTGACCAAGGATGAGACCACCATCGTTCAGGGCGCTGGCTCCCAGGAGCAGATCGACGGCCGCATCAAGCAGATCCGCGCCGAGATCGAGAACTCTGACTCCGACTACGACCGCGAGAAGCTGCAGGAGCGCCTGGCCAAGCTGGCCGGCGGCGTGGCAGTCCTCAAGGTTGGTGCCGCTACCGAGGTCGAGCTCAAGGAGCGTAAGCACCGCATCGAGGATGCTGTGCGCAACGCTAAGGCTGCCGTAGAAGAGGGCATCGTCGCCGGTGGTGGCGTGGCTCTGCTGCAGGCAGCTGAGGTTCTGGATTCCCTCTCTGACCTCACCGGTGACGAGGCTACTGGCGTCAAGATCGTGCGCGAGGCACTCTCTGCTCCGCTGAAGCAGATTGCTCAGAACGCTGGTCTGGAGCCGGGCGTTGTCGCTGACAAGGTTGCCTCCCTACCGGCTGGTCAGGGTCTCAACGCCGCTTCTGGCGAGTATGTGGACCTGATGGCTGCGGGCATCAACGACCCGGTGAAGGTCACCCGCTCCGCGCTGCAGAACGCTGCGTCCATCGCAGCCCTGTTCCTGACCACCGAGGCGGTTGTGGCTGATAAGCCGGAGCCGGCCGGTGCAGGCGCTGGCATGCCGGACGCTGACGCAATGGGCGGTATGGGCTTCTAGCCCTTAGCTTCCCAGCCTGAAGCGATTTCCCGGGTTGAGGCGTTTCGTCGCCTCAGCCCCTAGCAAATTACGAGCTCCCCACGGTTGACCGTGGGGAGCTTTCTTTGTCTCGAGACCCTATTGTGTCCTTATGCCACCCCAAATAGGGGTAATTTGGAGCGCTCCTGCGAAAAATATTTCGCGGGTTTACTTTGTAAAGCGAGCCTATGAATCGTGGTTTCGGGGGCTAACGTTACGTTCCAATGAAGAATTCCTGAGCCTTCGTTTCGGGCGCTGTCTATTTCTGCAGTTAGGCGCGTTGTTGCTGGCTGCGTTAACAAAAGGTGAATAAATAACCTGAAAAGTGAATCTGATTTTCGAAGCGCTGTGCTCAAAAAGTCACCCGCGAATCCACTTGCAATGTTTCAGTGGTGTGCCAAAATAGTTTCGTGTGACGCCCGCTGAGGGTGTCTGCAAAACCGCAAACCCCCTCCGGGCAATCTCTTGACCCGGACTTCACAAGAGGAGACCACAATGGATCTTTCTTTCATCGGCGAGCAGCTCGGTAACTTCGCTGACTTCGCATCCGGTATCAAGAACCTGTTCCAGGGCTTCGCTGGCGTCTTCGATACCATCGCTGGCGCTGTCCAGAAGGGTGACTCCTACGAGTTTGCTCCTAAGACCGAGCAGTTCGACTGGATGTCCTCCACCAAGTAAACCTTACGTGCCTTAGGGCACGTCATACATAAAACCTTTAATTTCCAAGGAGAATTACAATGGGAATCCTTTCCTCCACCGGTATCATCGGCGATATCCTCTCTGTTCTGTACAACCTGGGCGACATGGCTTCCGGCGCTTCCAAGCTGATCGGCCTGCTCTAAACAGCACGCTGCTCACGCAGAACTAAGCGTTAACCCCGCTGACCCATTTGTGGGCAGCGGGGTTTCGCATTTCTAAAATTCGCCGTCGGACGGATGCCTAGGACTGGGCCGCCGGACTGAGTTCGGCCAGCTCGGTGGCGTGGTACGTTTTCGCAAATAAGCTCCCGAAATCAGGCGGTTTCATGGGCTTGTGTGCGAAACGTACCAACGCGTACGCGCGGCAGGTACGGAACGATCATTTAAGCCCCCAAATCTTCGACTTTCGGGGGCACTAATTGTTAGAAACGTACATTCTGGGCGGATGCTGCCGCCCATCGGGCATACGGGGGTAAATCACGCGGCTACAACTTCTTTTATCGCGCCAGATGTCTGCTTCCTAGATAGAATTAAAGGTATGGCTGACATTAAAGACGACGAACTCCCCGAGATCGACCTTGCGCAGACCGACGGCTACGTCGTCGATGACTCTGATGAAGATGATCCCTCGCTGATTATGCCGGATGGCTCGCCTGTCGAGACTTGGCGCGAGAACTACCCGTACGAGGAGCGCATGACGCGCGATGAATACGAATCCATCAAGCGCGCCCTGCAGATTGAGCTGCTGAAGTGGCAGAACTGGACCAAGGAAACCGGCCAGCGCCATATTATCCTCTTCGAGGGCCGCGATGCCGCGGGTAAGGGCGGCACCATTAAGCGTTTCAACGAGCACCTCAACCCGCGTGGTGCGCGCACCGTGGCGCTGGAGAAGCCTTCCCCGCGCGAGTCCACGTCGTGGTACTTCCAGCGCTATATTCAGCACTTCCCGTCCGGCGGTGAAATCGTTTTCTTCGACCGCTCCTGGTACAACCGCTCCGGTGTGGAGCGCGTCATGGGCTTCTGCACAGAGTCCCAGCACGCAGAGTTCCTGCGCGAGGTACCGATGCTGGAGAACATGCTCCTAGGCTCGGGTATCTCCCTGACTAAGCTATGGTTCTCCGTGACTCGCAAGGAACAGCGCACTCGCTTCGCTATTCGCCAGATTGACCCCGTCCGTCAGTGGAAGCTTTCGCCCATGGACCTAGCGTCCTTGGATAAGTGGGATGATTACACCCGCGCCAAGGAGGAGCAGTTCCGCTACACCGATACGGAAGAGTCTCCGTGGATCACCATTAAATCCAACGACAAGAAGCGTGCCCGCATCAACGCGATGCGCTACGTGCTCTCCAAGTTTGAGTACACCAACAAGGACCACGAGCTCGTTGACCAGGTGGATGACAAGATTGTGAAGCGCGGCCGCGACCAGATCGGTGATTAATTAGCGTATTTCGAGGGGCAAGGGGGGCTTGGCCCCGTCCTCGAATAACACGAAAGCCCTAGCCCAACAACAAGTGGGCTAGGGCTTTGGTATTGGCCGGGTTTAGAAGAGGGCCTCAAGCTGAACGATCGGCGCGATGCGGCCGGTTTCCAGCAAGAGGGAGTACACGCCAAAGGAAGAAAGGCCAAGGCTAACGGCGCTAGCGACGGAGCCGATGATGGAGCTGATGATGGTTGCTACGGTGCCCATAGAAAAATCTCCTTGAGAGAATTAGAAAATGATGTGGGGAAAGATTAAACGTGGAAGGACTGTACGAGGTTCTCGATGGCCGGGATTTCTGCCATGTGGCCCAAGCGAGTGAGAATGTTGTAGAGGCCGAAAGAAGAGAGAAGGGTGCCGATCATTGTTGTTGAACTCCTTGCGAGTTAGAGGGGTAGTGTGAGACCGAAACCGTGGCTTGAACTTGCTTCAGTTTCATTTTCAGAATAACACCCGCTGGGTCAGCACGCAGTGCTTTTTCTGTACGTAAATGGTGTAGATGGCATAGAAACCCCCGCTTAGCGCTGCATGCGGGTGTGTACAACGAAAAGCGGGGGATACCAGTATTGAGGAGCAAACCCTCTCAGTGTTTCCAGGGCTCAATCGGGTTGCCTTGCCACTCGGAGTTGCTGGGGACTTGGTCGCCGCGCATCACCAAGGAGCCGGGGCCGACTGTTGCCACGTTGCCGATGACTGAGGCGGGCAGCGCCACCGAGTGCGAGCCCAGGGTGGCACCGGCCTTGATGGTCACGGTGTCCAGGCTCATGACGCGGTCTTGGAAGAGGTGGGTTTGCACCACGGTACCCGGTCCGACGGAGGCACCAGCGCCCACAAAGCACAGGTCGGTTTCCGGGAACCAGTAGGAATCGATCCAGGCGCCGCGGCCAATCGTCACACCCAGCGCGCGCAGGCCTTGGTTGATTTCGCCCATGCCATACGTGTGGGTGAAGAACCACGGGGCGGCGACCGCCTCCACGAAGGTGTCCTGCAGCTCGTTGAGCCACACGAAGGCGGACCACAGCGGGTGATCGCCAGCGGTCTGGGTGCGCACGCAGATCCACTTGACCGCCACGGTGATCGCCATCGCGATGGCGCCCGCCACCATGAGGATGAGGCCGCCGAGGGCCCAGGCGGCGGCGATGCCGAGGGCGTCGGCAAGCGCGTACAGCGATGCCAAGGTTCCCGCCAGCAACATGGCCGAGGTCATCGGCGCCAGCAGCCGCATGGTCTCAATCGCACCGCGCGCGGCCTTGACCCCAAAGCCCGGGTTGTAGGTGAGGGACTCGCCCTCCACGCCGTCCACGTGGGCCTCCACGCGGCGCATGCGCTCCGGCGGGGAACCCCACCAGTTGGCACCGGACTTGGTCTTCTTCGGCGTCGAGGAGAGTACGGCGACCAGCGAGTTCTTTGACAGCTTGCGGCCCGGGCCAGTGATGCCGGAGTTGCCCACGAAGGAACGCTTGCCCACCTTGGTCTCACCCGTGAGCATCCAGCCGCCACCGAGCTCATAGCCGCCGATCATGGTGTCATCCGCCAGGAAGGCGCCGTCTTTGACCTCGGTGAGCTTGGGAACCATGACGGCCGTGGAAATCTCCACGTCCTTGCCAATCGTCGCGCCCAGCGAACGTAACCACGCTGGGGTGAGCTGCGAGGCATAGATGGGGAAGAGCTGCGTGCGTGCCTCGTCCATGAGGCGCTCGATGGCCCACAGGCGCCAGCCCTTGGCGGAGCGCACCGGCGCCACACCGGGCTTGATGCCCAGCGACAGGAGGCGCACGCCCAGCCAGGTCTGCAGCATGAAGGTGGCGAATGCCGCAAGCGCGCCCAGCGGGGCGAAGAAAATAGAGCCGACGAAGGCAGAGCCCTCGGTCACCGCGATGAGGGCAACGACCACGGCTGCGCCCACGGCCAACGCCACGATGGGCTGGAGGGCCAGCAAGATAGAGGTAGCACCGTAGATGGCTACCCACCACGGGCGGCGCTTCGGAGCGTGTGAGGGGAAGCGATGCTTGGAGCGGCCCACCTTCTTCGCGGGCGAACCGGACCAACGCTGACCGTCCTTGATCTTCTTGCGCCCGGTGACGGTGGAGCCCGCCTCGACGTGGGCGTCTTTGCCCACGACGGTGCCAGGAAGCAGCGTCGAGCGCGCGCCCACGCGAGCGCCTTCCTTGACCTCAATGGCACCAACGTGCAGAACATCGCCGTCGAGCCAGTAGCCGGAGAGATCGACCTCGGGCTCAATCGCGGCGTGCTTGCCCAAGGTCAGCAGGCCTGTCACAGGCGGCAGCGAGTGCAGGTCCACTCCGCGACCCATCTTTACGCCCAGCGCACGGGCATAGTTGTTGACCCACGTGGCACCCGCGATAGAGCGCGAGCCAGAAGCATCGGCCCAGCGCTCCGCTGCCCAAATGCGTAGGTGCGTGGAGCCGCCGCGCGGGTATTCGCCAGGCTTAATACCGGCGGTAATCAGCCGCGCGCCGAAACCACCGATGGGGATGCGGCCGATGGGGGTAACAAAGATGACGAGGAGAAGGATGACCAGCCACCATGGCGTGGTCATGGCCCACTCCACGCCCAGCAGGTTCGCCAGGTTGGAGCCCAGCAGCAGCCAGGCCAGCCACGTCGTGGCGGCCAGCGTCATCACGGGGATCTGGATGAGTGTTTGCGCGATGCGCGTGCCGGCGCCGACGGGTTTTACCTCGCGTGCGGGCCCGGCGTCCTCGACGGACTCGGCACCGGAAAGCTGCTCCGCCAGGGAGCCCAGGCGCGGGTGGTCGTAGAGGTCACGCACGGCCACGGTGGGGAAGCGCTCGCGGATGCGGCCGACCAGGGTCGCCGCGGCCAGCGAGGTGCCGCCGAGAGAGAAGAAGTCAGCGTTGACGTCCTCGACGGAAACACCCAGGGTGTCCACCCACAGCTCCGCCAACCACTGCTCGGTGGGGTTGAGGCCGTCTGCCTCGACGCCCACGCCGGGCAGCGGCCACGGCAGGGCTTTCTTGTCCACCTTGCCGGAGGTGCGAATCGGCAGCTCCTCCATGACGCAGATGCGCGGGACGAGCGCTGCCGGCATGGATTCCGCCAGGCGGGCATGCGCGGCTTCGTGGTCGAATCCGGCATCCGGGTCATCCAGGGAGACATAGCCGACGAGTACGGACTCGCCGCCCGGTGTCTTCTGTACGGCCACGGCGGAGTTGTACACGTTCGGCAACGCGGCGACGTTAGCTTCCACCTCACCGAGCTCGATGCGGCGGCCGCCAATCTTGACCTGGTCATCGACGCGGCCCACAAAGTACAGGCCGTCCTCTTCCAAGCGCACGTGGTCACCGGTGCGGTAGGCGCGCTCCCAGCCCATCGATTCCAGCGGCGCGTACTTCTCCGCATCCTTCACCGGGTCCAGGTAAGCAGCCAGGCCCACACCACCGATGACGAGTTCGCCTATCTCACCGATGTTTACGGGAACGCCGTGCTTGTCGACGACCACCAGATCCCAGCCCTTCAGCGGCAGCCCGATCGATACGGGCTTGCCCGGCAGCATACGCTGCGCGCAGGCCACGACGGTGGCCTCAGTGGGACCGTAGGTATTCCACATCTCGCGGTCCTCGGTGGCCAGGCGGTCCGTGAGCTCTTGGGAGCAGGCCTCGCCGCCAACAATGAGGAGGCGGATATTGTCCAAGGCCTCCGCGGGCCACAGGCCGGCCAAGGTCGGCACGGTGGAGACCACCGTGATGTCGCGGCGGATGAGCCAGGGGCCCAAGTCCATGCCGGAACGCACCAGGGAGCGCGGGGCAGGAACCAGGCAGGCGCCGTGACCCCAGGCCAGCCACATTTCCTCGCAGGAGGCGTCAAAGGCTACGGATAGGCCGGCGAGGACGCGGTCGTCCGGGCCGAGCGGGCCATGCGGGTTATCGGCTAGGAAGAGGGCTGCCTCCGCATCCACGAAGGCGGCCGCGGAGCGGTGGCTGACGGCCACGCCCTTGGGCTTGCCCGTGGAACCGGAGGTGAAGATGATCCACGCGGTGTCTTCGGGGCGCGGCTCCTCGAAGGGGGCGGTGTCGTCACCGTCCTTTTCGTCGAGCGTGGGGCGCGCCGCCCCACCTTCCCGCAGCATGCGGAAACCTTCGTCGGTGAAGACACCGTCGATGTTAGCCTCGCCGAAGACCATCTCGGCGCGCTCATCGGGGTCGTCGGCGTCGACAGGAACATACGCCGCACCGGCAGCAAGCGTGGACAAGATGGCAAGGTAGAGCTCGCGCTTGCCCGAGGTCATGCGGACGCCGATGCGGTCGCCGCGGCGCACACCGCTGGCGTGGAGTTCGGTGGCCCAAGCGGAGACGTCGGCAAGCAGCTCGGCGTAGGTGAGGATCTCACCGTCGTCCAGCGCCGCGGCCTCGGGGTAGTGCTCGGCGGTGGTTTGAACGATATCCCAGAGGGTGCGCGCGGGTGCGGCCTCGGAGCCTAGGAGGTAGTGCGCGGGAACCTTGGGCGTTGCTGGGTTCTCGGGCTTGTCCGCCTGGAGGGCGTGGCGGCCCCCAGTACTGGGAAGATTATCGGGCTCCGTCATTTAAGCATCACTGCCTTCAGCATCAGCAGGCGCGTCCGCCGCGATGATGGCGGTGGCCAGCTTACGCAGGTGCTTGAGCTGCTTGTTGGTAGATTCGTCGAGGGCTTCGTCCTCGGCTTTCGCTACCAAAACGGCAAGCTCCTTATGGGCCTTCACGCCTTTCTTGGTGGAGGCAATGATTTGGCGGCGGCGGTCCTTGGAGTCACGCTCACGCTTGACCCAGTTGCGAGACTCCAGGGAATCCAGCAAACGCACCATGTCGGAGGCGTCAATGGCCAAGGTTTCTGACAGCGCGGACTGGGAGGATGCGGCCTCCGCAACCAGGCAGGTGAGAACCCAGTACTCGCGCAGGGTGGTGCGCTTCGTTTGCAATGCGGCCTCGACGCCTTCGCGGGTGCGGCGGCGGAGGCGCTCCAGCTGGAAGGAGGGGGACTCTAGGAGTGAAGTGGGAATCGATACGGAGTTAAAGGTAGGCATGCCGACGATACTACGCGCCTACCGTAGCAAACTTAAATCATGGGTTATGGCCCATTAGTTTCAGGCTGAGGCTAGCTTCTGCACAATAAGTGTGTTGAGAGAAACGCCTTCCCGTTCTGCTTCGATGGTCAGGTCTCGGTGAAGTGACTGAGGTATGCGGAGGTTGAACTTTCCCGAGTAGCTTCGCTGTCCGAATGGTTCCGGGATGTGTTCATTGTTGCGTTGCATATCTTCTAGGGTTTCTTCGACGATGCTGCGCAGCTCGGACTCAGCGGTGGCTGCAGAGGCGTCGAGCCATGACAGGGAGGGGAACTCTAGGACGGTGGCAACGAACTCTCCATCCTCTTCGGACCACGCGGTTTGGTAGGTGTATTTGTCTGCGAGGTTCATGAAGTGCCTATTTGTGAGGATCTTTTGTATCTTGGATACCACACTTGAATGGTACCGTAAATGGTACCACTACTGAGTGGGGTAAACCATGGGGCGACCTTGGGCCTTCCACGCGTCCGTGCCGCCGTCGACGTTGATGACGTCCCAGCCTTTCGCGTGCTCGAGGTACTGGCAGACCTGCATGCTGCGCCCGCCCAGGTGGCAGATGACGTAGATATCGCGGTCTGGGTCAATCTCGTCGAGGCGCTCAACCAGGTCACCCATCGGGATGTGGGTGGCGCCTTGAGCGTGCTCGGTGTTCCATTCGTGGTCCTCGCGGACGTCGATAAGCTGGGCGTTCTCGGGTACTTCAGTGGGTTGTACGTTCTGCATGCGCACCAGCTTACGGGGTTTTCTTGCGGGACTGGTGGGGGCACTTTACTGTGAGGAGTACGGGGTGGGGTAATCAATCGGAGGGGCTAAATGGAGGAGATTGTCGGCCGCGCAGGCTCAGCAGCAGCGGCCAAAGGTGAGGCGATCAAAATTACGCGGGGGCTGTATTTACCGCGTGAGCCAACGGCATACGAGCTAGCGCAGGTGCTCAGCCGGCATTGGCCAGACAGTGCGTTGGACGGATATTCCGCAGCGATGGTGCTTCTTGAGCGGAAGCCTGGCTTTCCACTGCAGATCATTCGCGAAAAAGGCTTAGAGGATACGCGCTTTTATGTCGGTCGCCGTGCCCGCCCAAAGGGGGTATTCCCCTATGACGGGATAAACGTCTGCAATCCACTGCAAGCGGTGGAGGCCATAGAAGAAAAGCATGCGGTGAAGTTCTTAGAAACGTTTTTGTCTGGCAGGGACGCGGAAAAACGGCTGAAGTTGCTCTCCATGGACTTTCGGCGGTTCCCACAACACACTCGGCGGGTGTTAGAGAAAGCAGTCATCGGTGCGGATAGTGTGCCCGAGCGAGCTCTTACTCGTGCATTGGAGCCCTTCTTTAAAGTGCTCAACAACGCGAAAATTGGTCCCTATCGGTGGGATCTCCTTCTAGAAGAACACAAGATTGCCATAGAGGTCGACGGCTACGCTTATCACCGCGGGGAAAACCGCCGGCAGTTCGAGCTTGACCGCCAAAAGTTGAATGATGTGGTGCATCGCGGCTACACGCCGCTCCACTTCACCGCGACCACGATTGAGCATCATTTGGACAAGGTGGTGGAGCAGGTGCGCGGGGTGGCACAAGGGACGAAACGGTATCTGGACCCGCCGTGGATGTGGCACCGGTTCTTTGTGTGAGTGTGCGAGGGGTGATGTCGTTCACGGTAAATAAGGCCGAAAAATCGCGGCGCGAAAAATTGGGCCTTATTTACCGTGAACGTAGTCAAGATAATGTGCTCGAGGAGCGAAATCATACAGCTGCTACCCGTGTGGAGTATTGGGTCAAAACGGCAGCGGCCGGTTTAGCGGTGCGCGGAGAGGTACTCCAGAATCGCTTTGACGCGGCGGTTGTCCTCGCTGGGGTCCAACCGCAGCTTGGTGAAGATATTGGAGACGTGCTTGGCCACGGCGGCGGAAGAAAGGACGAGCTCGGCGGCGATGTCCTTGTTGGATTTGCCGCGCGACATCAATTCGAGGACCTCGCGCTCGCGCGGGGTGAGCTCGCCCAAGCCGCTGCGCCCAGAACTCATTAAAGCCTGCGCCACGGTGGGGTCGATGACGGTGCCACCCTGGGCCACCACATCCAAGCTGGAGAGGAAGTCCCGCACTTCGGAGACGCGGTCTTTCAGAAGGTAGCCGGTGCCGGCATCGGGGGAGTCGAAGAGCTCCACCGCGTATGCCGGGGCCACATACTGGGAGAGCACCATGACGGGTAAACCCGGGTATGCGTTTCTTAAGTTCACTGCGGCTTTCAAGCCATCATCGCCCATGCCCGGCGGCATGCGCACGTCCGTGATGACGATGTCCGGAAGCTCATCGCGCAGCTTGTCCACCACCGCCTCGAGCGCCGGCGCGGAGTCCGCCTGGCCCACAATAGAATGCCCGCGGCGCTCCAGGAGGCCGGCTAGGCCCTCGCGCAGAATGGCGGAATCATCCGCTACCACGATTCTCAAACTCATTTCTTACACTCCTGACTGTCCGCGATCGAGAAGAAGAGGAATCGAGCATGCCAGCCTCGTCGGCCCGCCCGGGGGAGAGCTCAGCGTCATCTCCCCACCGAAAGCGGCGAGGCGCTCGGCCATCCCTGCTAAGCCGTGCCCCGGTTTCACCTGCGCACCACCCGGCCCCTCATCCACCACGGTGATCTTTAAGGAGGCATCCGCGGTCACTAAAACGGAGACCGGCGCGCCGGGCGCGTGCTTCGCTGCGTTGGTTAAAGCTTCAGTGCCGAAGAAGTAGCCGCAGGCCAGCACGGAAGCGGAGAGCTTAGGAAGAGGATGCGGAGCGTAGACGCTGACGTGGGGGCCGTGGGAGGAGGAGACGTCGGCAAGCGCGGCCACCAGGCCGTGATCCTGCAGTACCTGTGGGTGGATACCGTGCACCGTGGCACGCAGCGAATGCAGGCCGCGGTCCACGTCCTGCTTGGCGGCGGTGAGGAGCTCGGCGAGGGGTGCGGGAGCATCAAGAAGTGCCTCTCCCAACTTCATGCTCGCGGCCACGAGGTACTGCTGCGCGCCGTCGTGCAAGTCACGCTCGATGCGGGCGCGCTCCACCTCGTAGGCGTCCGCGATGGCGCGGCGCGAGGCGGTCAGCTGCGCGATCTTCTCCGCTTGCTGCTGCTCATGGTTGGTGGGCTGGGGCTTTCTTCGGAACACAGGCCCAGCATAGTGGTCCGCCCCTGCGGCAGGGGTAGTGCTGGCACTACCTTAAAGAGCAACGCTAGGGCTGTTCTTTAAGCGGGCCTGAGACGGTGAAATGAGAGACATGGCACAAACACTTTCCCTGACAGACATCACCAAGGATTTCGGCGGCGGCCCGGTGCTCGCCGGAATTTCCCTCGACATTGAACCGGGCGAGCTCGTGGCGGTCATGGGGCCATCCGGCTCCGGTAAGTCGACGCTGCTGCACTGCATGTCCGGCGTGCTGACCCCCACGCACGGCAGCGTGCGCTACGGAGATGAGGAGCTCTCCGCGCTTGGCGACGGCCCCCGCTCCCGCCTCCGCCTGCGCAACTTCGGCTTCGTCTTCCAGGATGGCCAGCTCCTGCCGGAGCTGAGCAACGTGGATAACGTGGCACTGCCCGCGATGCTCAACGGTGCTTCGCGCGGTGCTGCACGCAAGCGCGCGATGGAGCTGCTGGACCAGCTGGGATTAGGTGGTCTGGCGGAGCGCCGCCCAGCGCAGGTTTCCGGCGGTCAGGCGCAGCGCGTGACTATTGCGCGGGCGCTGGTTGCCAATCCGGGCGTCGTTTTCGCCGACGAGCCGACTGGTGCGCTGGACCAGTCCACCGGCCACGAGGTCATGCAGATGCTCACCACCATCGTGCGCCAGTCGGGTGCCAGCCTGGTCATGGTCACGCACGACCCGAAGGTGGCCGACTGGATGCAGCGCCGCGTGGAGATTCGCGATGGCATCATCCACGATGACCGCCGCCTCGAGGTGATTCGATGAACACCGCGACTTTGGTCTTTGACCTGCAGCGCGAATCCATTCGCGCGCGCTCGGGCACCGGAATCGTCTCCGTGTTGGCGATTGCGAGCCTGACCGTAGGTTCTGCCATCGCCTTCCTCGTTGCGGGCGGTACGTGGATGTTTTGGGAACGCGCTCAGCACGTGGAGGAGGCGGCACCGGCCTTGAAAGAGGCCTTCGGAAACGAGATGGAGGCCTTCCTTTACCCGTGGTTTGCCCTGGCTCTGCTGGCCTGCGCCTTCATTCTTCCGGCGCTGTTTAACCTCACAGCCCAAGCCGCCGTCCTCGGAGCCTCCGGCCGAGAGCAGCGCCTGGCCACCCTGCGCCTTCTAGGGTTGAGCTCCCGCCAGGTGGAGCGCATGGCCATCGTGGAGACGGGCCTGCAAGCCATCATCGGTATCGTGCTGGGCGGGCTGATCAGCCTGCTCATCGCGCCGGTCTTTACGCAGGTGGACTTCCAGATGCGTTCTATTGCTGTATCCGAGATTCTCCTCCCGTGGTGGGGTTATCTGGCCGTGGCCGGTGTGCTCTTTGTATTGGCCATCGGTGCGGCACTCGTCGGCATGCAGCGCGTGCGCGTGAGCCCCCTGGGTGTGGCCAAGCGCCAGATGCCCGCGGCCTATCGCTGGTGGCGCGTCATCGTCTTCCTCATCATCGCGGGCATCGGTGGTGTGTTGCTCTCCGGGAAGGCGGGCCCGCCGACCGCCATGGTCATCGTCGTCATGTTTGGCATGGTGATGAGCATCAACCTCATTTCCCCTTTTATCTTGCAGCTCGGCGCACACATCATGTCTCTCTTTCCTGGCACCGCGCACTTCGTGGCCTGCCAGCGAGTGGCGGGCAATGCGCGCCCGGCATGGAAGCGGAGTGCGGCCATCGCGTTCTTCGGCTACTTGGCGGGCTTCCTCGTTGCCGCCCCCTTGGGCTCTGATGCCTTGGCCATGGTTCTCAAAGAGGACCCGGGGATGAACGTGGTGTTCAAGGACATCTCCACTGGCGTGCTGCTCACCCTCATCTTCGGCTTCACGCTGACCACCATGTCCATCATTCTGGGGCAGGTCTCCGGCATCTTTGAGGACAAGGAGCTCATCCGCTCCCTGGATCTCATGGGCGTGCCGCGCGGCTTCCAGTTCCGTTCCGGTGTTCTGACCATCATGGGGCCCGTGGTGGGATTAAGCTTCTTCGGCTTCCTTTTCGGCGGTGGGATCGCCTCGCTGATGTTCTTCTCTAGCGTCGAGCAAAGTGATGTCGATGTTCTTGGCCGTCTGCTCATGGCCTTCGGATTCCTAGCCGTGGGCTGGCTGGTCACGCTTGTGGCCATTGTCCTTGCGGAACCCCTGCGCGGCTACGTGCTGCGCACGGGAGGAAGGAAAGAATGAAAACTGTACTGAAAATCTTCGGTGGACTTTTTCTTGTTGCCCTCATCGCCGTGGTCGCGGCCGTGTATTTCTTCGGCCCCTCCTATGGCGGGGCGCTGCTGGGCAAGCCCTACTTCCTTTTCAATGCCAGCGAGAAGCGCATCAACACCGCGATGGTGGATACCGCAGCGCTCTCCGGAATCTATGGCGAAAGTGAGGAATTCCAGCGCGCCCGCGAGGCCTTCAAGGAGGACCCCACGAACGCCGAGCTCCTCGATGCCGCCATCAACGCGGCCGGTGGCAAGCACTCCAAGGTCTTTAGCACCGAAAAGGAAAAGGCCGCCGAAAACATCGAGCCTTCGGTCTCCTTCGAGGACGGCGTCCTGCGCGCGACCGTGCCCTCCATCGGCCGCCACGATGACGGCCAGGCTTATGCCGACACGCTTGCTCAGGGTCTGACCGCCCACCCGGAGGCCTGCGCTGCCGTGGTGGATCTGCGGGGCAATGACGGCGGCGACATGGGGCCGATGTATGCGGGCTTAAGCCCCCTGCTACCGGAAGGCACCGCGCTCTCCTTCGTCAGCCGAATGGGCACAACTGACGTGGTCATCGACGGAAACTCCGTGACCGGCGGTGGTACGCCCACCACCACGTCGGGCGGCAAGCTCGACGTCCCCGTCGCCGTGCTGACCGACGGTGAGACCGCCTCCTCCGCCGAAGCCACCCTCTTGGCCTTCCGCGGGCTGGACAACGTACGCACCTTCGGTGAGCCGACTGCCGGCTACGCCTCCGCCAACGTGGTCCTGGATTATCCTGATGGCCGCTCGCTCATGCTCACCACTGCCAAGGACAAGGCGCGCACCGGAGAGGAATTCGCCGAAGATCCCATCGCGCCCGATGCTCCCGAATCCCAGCTCGACGGCTGGCTCGCCTCCCAATGCGGCTCCTAAGTACGTTGCGGCCATCGAGCCGCAACGTTAGCCTGCCCAACGTTCGCCTTCCCACCGCCAGTAGTGATGCCACTTCCACGGTGGAGGAACCAGCTCGCCTCGCCCTTTGATGACCGCGAGAACCTGGTGAACCGCGACGTCAAGGTGATGCTCGATCGTGGCGGCTGTGAAGTGGAGGGGCCGGTAGCCGCGCTGGATGGCGTCGTTAAGCTTCTGGCGGTCGATCTCGAAACGCTGCCGGTTCTCGCCTTTGTGGTAGGCATAGCCGTCCACCTCGATGGCGACCTTGTGTTCCTCTAGCACCAAGTCCCAGCGGTAGGGGCCAATCCGCACGTTGTTGCGGACCTTGACGTGCGGCTCGAGGCCCCTGGTCAGGTCGCGCTCCGGCTTGCTATCCGCCCCGACGATGGCCTTCTCCAGTACCTCACGCGTGTGCTTGGGCAGGCGGCGAAAGTCCAACTGCTCGGTCTCGATGCGCGAACGCCCATGCGGCCCAGCAAAGAAGGCCTCGATGAAGGCCACGGCATCTTCCTGCGCCATCGCCTCAATGCATTGCAGCGGGCTGCACACGTTCACCCCATTCATGCTGCCCAGCGCCTTGGGCCGCGCCCGCCTGCTGTGAAAGAACGTGCTCGATGGGAGAGTGGAGTCGCGAATAAACTCGAGCGGGAATTGAAGGGGCTGTTCTAAGTACCGGCGCGCGGCGGAATAGCCGTCAAGCGCTAAGTCAGGCCATTCACGTGACATGATTTGTGCTAGCTGAAGCGGTGTGGGCTCCTCTGAGAGGTAAAAACCATTCGCAATCTTGATGGCTCCCTTGCGCCGAGCCCCGCGGGAGACATCGCGTCCCCGATAAATCTCAATCAATGTTCCCCCCGGAACGAAAAAGGTACGTTTTCGCAAATAGTGGCGAAAAACTGGTAGGTTTTCAGCCCTTATTTACCAAAACGTACCTGATTGTGCGATTGCTGACGCACGGAAGCGGCGGCTTACTTGAAGCGAGCCTTCGCTTCCTCGAGGATCTTCTCTGCCTCAGCCTTGTCTCCCCAGCCGGAGCCGGTAACTTCCTTGTTCGGCTCCAGGTCCTTGTAGCGGGTGAAGAAGTGCTCGATCTCGTCCTTGATGTGCTGCTCTACATCGTTGATGTCCTGGTAGCGCTCCCAGCGCGGGTCATCGACGACGGCGAGCAGCTTGTCGTCGCCGCCGGCCTCGTCGGTCATCTTGAACACGCCGAGGACGCGAGCCTCAACGACAACGCCGGGGAAGACCGGTTCCGGGAGGATGACCAGCGCGTCCAACGGGTCGCCGTCCTCACCCAGGGTGTGGTCGATGAAGCCGTAGTCAGCCGGGTAGGCCATCGGGGTGAACAGGTAACGGTCGAGGTGGACCTTGCCGGTCTCGTGATCGATCTCGTACTTGTTGCGGGAGCCCTTTGGGATCTCGATGGTTACTTCAACGCTCACGGCTGAATCCTCCATAACTAATAGGTTGGCATGTGCTCCGCTTAGTCTACCGCGCTAGTCTAAAGGGCGATGAAAGCTAAGCATGTCTGGTGGAGTACTGCGGCCCTCGTCACGGCGGGAGCCGTCGCGGCGACGGCCGCCTTGGGCGTAGAAATCCAGCGCACCTACGATCACCTGGACCACGGCCAGCCCTACAAGCAGGAAGAACCCACAACACTGGTCCAGCCCGTCGAGCCCGGCGATATTGACGCCGCCGCGCTCAAAGCCAGGTTGGATGAGCTGGGCAAGGACAAGGCTCTAGCCACCTTCGGCGGGCAGATCATCGACACCACCACCCAGGACGTGCTGTGGGAGCGCGAGCCCGCAAAGCCGCTGACCCCGGCCTCCGCCACCAAGGTCCTCACCCTCGCCGCAGCGACGCTCAAGCTCGACGAAGAAGAGCGCCTCACCACCGAAGTGGTCGCAGGTGAGCACGAGGGCGAGATCGTTATCAAGGCCGCCGGCGATGTCTGGCTGACGGACGAGCGCCTCGATGAGCTGGCGGAACAGATTCAGCAGAAGATGGATACCGTCACGCGGGTCTCCATCGACACGTCCATCTGGGCCGGGCCCGACCAGGCACCGGGCTGGGATGATGACAATATTGACGGCGGTTTCGTCGCCCCCATCCAGCCGGCCATGCTCTACGGTGGGCGCATTGGGGAGAAGACCGGCGACGTTCCGCGCTCCCACGAGCCGGCCCTCGACGTCGCCCGCGCGTTGGCCTCCCGCCTGGGAACCGACAAGGCGGACACGAGCTCAGCGCCCGAGAACACCGAGGTCATCGCAGCTACAGAATCTGAGCCGTTGGCTTTGCGCGCCCAGGAAGCGGTGAAGGATTCCGATAACGTCATGGCGGAGGCCATCGCCCGCGAGCTGGCCGTCAGCCAGGGCGCGGAAGCAAGTTTCGAGGGCGCCACGAAAACCATGCTCGACGTGCTTAAAGGCCACGGCATCGACATCAGCGGCATCGCCCTCAAAGACGGTTCCGGCCTGTCCCGCGATAACCGCATCCCCGCCGACGTACTCGCCCACATCATGGACCAGGCCGTAGCCACCGAGGAGCTGCGCCCGCTGTTGGGCTACCTGCCTCTCGCCGGCGGTGAGGGCACGCTCTACCAGCGCTACCCCGATTCGCCGGCCCGCGGGTACGTTCGCGCCAAAACCGGCACCCTCACGGGAACCTCCGCGCTGACCGGCACCGCCCAGGGCCAGTCGGGTCGCGTGTACGCCTTCGCCTTCTTAGTCAACGACGGCGAAGTCACCTCCGCCCGCCAAGCCCAAGATGCTCTCGCCGCTGCCCTCCATGACTTCTAAGAAACCTTTTTGGCCGCGCAGAAGCCCCAACTTTTTGGCGTGCCGCGTCGCCGCCCGCGCCGTGGTCGGTGAGCAGCCACGCGCCATCGCCGTGGGCTTGTCCGGCGGGGCCGATTCCTTGGCGCTGACCGCCGCTCTCGTGGCCGAAGGACACGAGGTGACAGCGCTCTGCGTCGACCACGGCTTACAGGAAGGCTCGGCCGCGCAGGCGCGCCGGGCTGCCGAGCAGGCCCGCGCCTTGGGGGCGGGGGCGGAGGTGTTGCGGGTGGACGTCGGCAAGCAAGGCTCCGTGGAGGCCGAAGCCCGCGCCGCCCGGTACCGTGCCTTCGCGCCCTGGGGTGAGGTGGCGGTGGCGCATACCGCTGATGACCAGGCCGAAACCCTGCTGCTGGGTGCCCTGCGGGGGAAGGTCGCGGGCATGCGCGAGCGCTCCGAGGTGGAGGGCGTGCGCGTTGTGCGCCCCCTGCTGAGCGTGCGCCGCGCCCAGACCGAGGCCGCCTGCGCGGAGCTGGGGCTGGAGGTCTGGCAGGACCCCCAGAACCAGGACCGAGCCTTCCGCCGCGTGGCCCTGCGCCGCGAGATCCTCCCGCGGCTGCAGGAGATCGTGGGCGGTGACCCCGTCCCGGCCTTAGCCCAGGCAGCCCACGACGCCGCGCTTGACGACGTCCTCCTCAGCACCCACCCCACCACCGACTGCGCCGAGCTGGCCGTTCTCCCAGAACCGAAGCGCCGCCGGGCGATCGCCGCGTGGCTGCGCGTGGAAGGAGTGGAGGTTACGCGCGAGGCAGTGCGCGGCATCGATGCCCTGTGCACGCAGTGGCATGGCCAAGGCCCCGTCGCCGTCCGTGGGGAAAAGAAAGGTACAAGGTTGGAAGTCGCACGCGTTGGTGGCAAACTGTCACTATTGCCTCGGTCAGCAAAGGAGCGCTCACGTGCACGATAACCATGATTTAGCCGTCCCCGCCCATCCTTATGGAGAGGACATCAAAAACGTTCTCATCACCGAAGACGATCTTCAGGCGCGCATCCAAGAGATGGCGGATCGCGTGTCCAAGAAATACAGCAATGCCGACGATGACCTCATCTTGGTCTGCGTGCTCAAGGGCGCGGTCTTCTTCCTGACGGATTTCGCCCGCAAGCTGGCTATCCCGTCCCA
Source organism: Corynebacterium aurimucosum (assembly GCF_046895345.1). Taxonomy (GTDB): domain Bacteria; phylum Actinomycetota; class Actinomycetes; order Mycobacteriales; family Mycobacteriaceae; genus Corynebacterium; species Corynebacterium aurimucosum_G. Next base: position 2,603,183 of record NZ_CP160096.1, read on the forward strand.
GCTGGAGTTCATGGCGGTCTCCTCTTACGGCAACTCGGCCTCCTCCTCGGGGGTTGTGCGCATTCTGAAGGACTTGGACCGCGATATCGAGGGCCGCGATGTGGTCATCGTGGAGGACATCATTGATTCCGGCCTGACTTTGTCGTGGCTTATCCGTAACCTGCAGGGCCGCCAGCCACGATCCCTTGAAGTGGTCACCCTGTTGCGCAAGCCAGAGGTGGTTAAGGCAGAGCTTGACCTGTTCGATGTAGGCTTCGATATCCCCAACGAGTTTGTCGTGGGGTATGGCCTGGATTTTGCCGAGCGCTACCGTGACCTGCCCTATGTAGGTACGCTGCATCCGGCGGTCTACAGCAACGATTAATCTTTATTCTTGTCCGGCGCTTTAAGCCGCAATTGTGCAAGGTAGTTAATGAAAAACAAGAACATCATCCGCTACGGCTCCATCGCGGGCCTGGTTCTCATCCTGCTGTACGCATTCACGTTCTTTACCAACGATGCCCGCAGCTTCAAGCAGGTGGACACTTCGGTGGCCATGGAGCAGCTGACCTCCAAGAACGTCGAGGAAGCGCAGATCGACGACCGCGAGCAGCAACTGCGCCTCAAGCTCAAGAAGCCGGTGACGGTGGAAGAGCAGGAGGGCATCGAGGAGGTCATTGCCAAGTACCCGGCACGCGCCTCCGAGCAGGTCTTTAACGCGGTCAAGGACTCCGGTGCTGAGAAGTACCAAACGAAGGTCACGCAGGATTCCTTCATCGGCTCGATGATTAGCTTCCTGTTGCCGATGCTGCTGCTCTTCGCGCTGTTGTTCTGGATGATGTCGCGCATGCAGCAGGGCGCTGGCGGCATGTTTGGCATTGGCGGCTCCAAGGCCAAGGAGCTGACCAAGGATATGCCGACCAACACCTTCGCGGATGTGGCCGGTGCGGACGAGGCCGTGGATGAGCTGCAGGAAATCAAGGACTTCCTCGATGATCCGGAGCGCTACCACGCCCTCGGCGCGAAGATCCCGCGCGGCGTACTTCTCTACGGCCCGCCGGGCACCGGTAAGACCTTGCTGGCCCGTGCCGTGGCGGGCGAGGCCGGTGTGCCCTTCTACTCCATTTCTGGCTCCGACTTCGTGGAGATGTTCGTCGGCGTCGGTGCCTCCCGCGTGCGCGACCTGTTCAAGCAGGCGAAGGAAAATAGCCCGTGCATCATCTTCGTTGATGAGATTGATGCCGTGGGCCGCCAGCGCGGCTCCGGTACCGGCGGTGGACACGATGAGCGCGAGCAGACCCTCAACCAGCTGCTCGTGGAGATGGACGGCTTCGGTGACCGCGAGGGTGTTATCCTCATCGCGGCCACCAACCGTCCCGACATCCTGGACCCGGCGCTGCTGCGCCCGGGCCGCTTCGACCGCCAAATCCCGGTCACCAACCCGGACCTGGCCGGCCGCGAGCAGATTCTGCGCGTGCATGCCAAGGACAAGCCGCTGGCCAAGGAAGTCGACGTGGCTCAGTTGGCCAAGCGCACCGCCGGCATGTCCGGCGCGGACCTGGCCAACGTGCTCAACGAGGCCGCCCTGCTCACCGCCCGCATCGGCGGCAACGTCATTACCTATGATGCGCTGGAAGAGGCTACCGACCGCGTCGTCGGCGGCCCGCGCCGCCAGGGCAAGATCATTTCCGAGCATGAAAAGAAGGTCACCGCCTACCACGAGGGCGGTCATACCTTGGCCGCCTGGGCGCTCAAGGACATTGAGCGCGTCTACAAGGTCACCATCCTGGCCCGCGGCCGCACCGGCGGCCACGCCATGACCGCGCAGGAAGATGACAAGGGCATGTATACCCGCGATGAGCTCTTCGCGCGCCTCGTCTTCGCCATGGGTGGCCGTGCCGCTGAGGAGCTGGTCTTCGGCGCACCGACCACCGGTGCTTCCTCCGATATCGAGCACGCCACCAAGATTGCGCGGTCCATGCTTACTGAGTACGGCTTCTCGCCGGATCTAGGCACCGTCAAGTACGGCAAGGAGCAGGGCGATCCCTTCAGCCAGATGGGTGGCGGCGGGACCATCGACTACTCCGATGCCATTGCCGCCAAGATTGATGAGCAGATGGCTTACCTCTTGGACCGCGCGCACCAGCAGGCCTATGACATCCTGTCCGAGCACCGCGACTACCTGGATAAGCTCGCCGAGATGCTCCTGGAGAAGGAAACCCTGCGCCGCCCGGACCTCGAGGGCATCTTCGAGGGCATCGAGCCGCGCGAGGCTTTCGACGTTTTCCCGAACGAGGACGCTCGCTTCCCGCGCCAGGCCGGCCGCGAGCCGGTAAAGACCCCGGTCGAGCTTGCCCAGGAGCGCGGCGAGGAGCTGCCGAAGCGCATGACGCTTCTCGACGCCTCCCGTGCCGCCCGCGAGCGCCGCCACGCGGAGCTCGAACGCGCGAAGGAAAACGGTGACGAGGCCGCCGCCGCGACATCGGAGGCATCGGTCGAGGAGATTGGCTTCAGCTTCGGCCAGCACGCGGGTGACTACGTGGATCCGGAGAAGGGCAATACCTTCTTCGGCGAGTCCGATATCACCGAGCCCACCGGTCGCGAGCTCAGCGCAGACGAAGCGGTCAGCGATGGGGCGCAGGAAGAAACTGTTGCCCCAGAACAGGCTGGCCCCAGCCACGAGGACACCCAAGAGATTCCGCGTGTGCCGGATGCCGCCGCATCGCAGCCAGAATCCCAGCCCCAACCAGAACACCAGCCGCAGCCACGCGAACCGGAACGCCGCGGCCGCCACGCCAAGCCGGAGGAGCACGCCTGGGGCGCTCCCGGCTGGGGAGAACATGAACACCGCAACAACCCGTACAAGGATGGCGACACCAATGAGCGATAACATCCCGGCGCAGCGCGACTTCGACCACGAGCGCGCCGAAGCAGCCATCCGCGAGCTGCTCATCGCAGTGGGCGAGGACCCCGACCGCGAGGGCCTGCGCGAGACCCCGGCCCGCGTGGCCCGCGCCTATGCCGAGGTCTTCGCAGGTCTCCACCAGGACCCGACCGAGGTCCTGCACAAGACCTTTGCCGAGGAGCACCAAGAGCTCGTCCTCGTGCGCGATATCCCCATCTATTCCACCTGCGAGCACCACCTCGTGCCCTTCTACGGCACGGCGCACATCGGCTATATCCCTGGCTCCGACGGCCACGTCACCGGCCTGTCCAAGCTGGCTCGCCTGGCGGACATGTACGCAAAGCGCCCGCAGGTCCAGGAGCGCCTCACCAGCCAGATCGCCGATGCGCTGGTGGAGGTCCTCCACGCGCAGTCCGTCATCGTCGTCATCGAGTGCGAGCACCTGTGCATGGCCATGCGCGGTATCCGCAAGCCGGGGGCGACCACGACGACATCCGCGGTGCGCGGCGGATTCAAGAAGAATGCGGCCTCCCGCGCGGAGGTCATGAGCCTGATTAGGAGCTAGCAGCAATGGCAGTCAGTGATCTCACCGTTCCCGGCCGCACGCTGGTCATGGGCATCGTCAATGTCACCGAGGACTCCTTCTCCGACGGCGGGCGCTGGATCAACATCGACGATGCACTTACCCACGCCCGCCACCTTGTCGCCTGCGGCGCGGACATGATCGATGTCGGCGGTGAGTCCACCCGCCCGGGTGCGGTGCGCGTGGCTGCCGAGGAGGAAGAACGCCGCGTCGTGCCCGTCATCAAGGCGCTGCGCGAGGAGGGGATTAAGACCTCGGTGGACACGATGCGGGCCTCGGTTGCTCAAGCCGCTGCGGAGGCCGGCGTGGACATGATCAATGACGTCTCCGGTGGTGCGGCCGACCCGGACATGTACCGCACCATGGCCGAAACCGGCCTGCCGGTCTGCCTCATGCACTGGCGCACCGTCCAGTTCGGCTCGGCCGCCGGTGTGGCCGACCATGGCGGGGATGTGGTGCGCGATGTCCACGAGTCCCTGGCGAAGCTCGCTGATAACGCCCTGCAGGCCGGTGTTAGCCACGACAATATCGTCGTGGATCCGGGCCTGGGTTTTGCCAAGTCCCCGCAGGATAACTGGGCTTTGCTCAAGGCTCTGCCGGAGTTCCTCCAGGGCGAGTTCCCGCTGTTGGTGGGCGCGTCCCGCAAGCGCTTCCTCGCCGCCATCCGGGAAGATCGCGGCGCCGAGTCCAGCCCGCTGCTCGCGGACCCGGCCACCGCGGCCGTCACCGCCATCTCTGCGCAGATGGGTGCGTGGGGCGTGCGCGTGCACGAGGTGGAAGTCTCGCGCGATGCCGTGGATGTCGCCGCGGCCTGGAACGCGGGCGCGGCCTACACCGGCGGCGCGCATGCCTCCGGCAGCTACGCCAACGGCGCGGACGGCGGAACAGTGGTGTCCACTTCTTTGGGAAAGGCATAAAACATGGCGGATCGCATTGAACTCACCGGCCTGGAGTGCTTTGGCTACCACGGCGTCTTCGAGGAAGAGAAGAAGACGGGGCAGCCCTTCATCGTGGATATCACCTGTTGGTTGGACACCGCGGGAATCGGGGATGACCTGTCCCGCACGGTGAATTACGCCGAGCTTGCCGACGTCGCCGCGGACATCGTCGAGGGCCCCTCCCGGGACCTTATCGAGACGGTGGCTGAGGAGGTCGCCGAGACCGCGATGCAGCGCTTCGGGATTCTCCATGCCATCGAGGTGACCATCCACAAGCCGAAGGCGCCCATCCCGCGCACCTTCGCGGACGTGGCAGTCGTGGCCCGCCGCTCCCGAAAGAGGATGGCAGGCTAATGCGCGCCGTGCTGTCTATCGGCTCCAACATGGAAGACCGCTGCGCGCTGCTGCAGACCGTCTTTGACGAGTTTGCTGAGGAGACCGTCGCTGCCTCTCCAGTCTTTGCCACCCCGCCGTGGGGCGTGACCGACCAAGATGAATTCCTCAACGCGGTGCTCATCGTGGACGTGGACTGCACCCCGCTGGAGCTGCTACGCCGTGGCCAGAAGCTGGAGGAGGCCGCTGAGCGTGTGCGGGTGCGGCACTGGGGTCCTCGCACCCTGGACGTGGACGTCGTGCAGATAGACGGCGTGACCTCCGAAGATCCGGAGCTTATTCTGCCGCATCCTTATGCTCACGAGCGGGCCTTCGTGCTCGTGCCGTGGTTGGCCGCGGATGAGCACGCGGAGCTCAACGGCACCCCGGTGCGCGAGCTCATCGCCGACCTCGATGAGGACGAGGTCGCTGCGGTGAAGGAACTGGGGGAGTAATGACGAGGACGTCGATTGGCGCGCTTGTCGGCACCGCCCTCTTCGTGGCTGCGGCGGCTGCCACCCTCACCACCCGCTTTTATGGCTCCATGCTGGCCATTCCGGCAACCGTATCGATTTCTCTGTGGGCTATGGCGCTGGTGTGCGTGCTGTTGACGCTCAAGGTGCGCGGTGCCAAGGAGGACGAGCACGGTATCGGCCTGGATAACTCGCAGCTCAATCCCATGACCATCGCGCAATTCCTGCTTGTCGGCAAAGCCTCGGCGTGGACCGGGGCCATCGTGGGCGGGGCCTATGCTGGCATGGCGGTCTACGTGGTGCCGCGCGCCGGTGAGCTCGTCGCTGCGGCTGGTGACCTGGCCGGGGTGGTGTCTTCGGCGCTGGGCGGTGCCGCGATGTGTGTTGCCGGAGTGGTGTTGGAGCGACACTGCGAGGTGCCACCTCCAACTGATGGGGCACAAGCGGTAAGTTAGTGGGCATGACGAGCCCGCACCACGCCCCTGATCCCCAGTACGAGTCGGCCCCGGATGATCGCCCGACCACCCAGTTTTCTGCGCAGCCGGACTCTCAGCCACCGACAACGGCGGAGTCTTCCCAGGACGGTTCGAAGACGGATGCTGGTTCTATTGGGCTTATCATCCTCGTCATCCTCGCGGTCATCGCCAGCCTGGTCATGTTGATTTCGGGTTCGGCGAACGCACTGAAGATTGCCCTGCTGGCTGCCCTGTGGGCCGCGGTGTTGGGCTTCTTCTTGGTGGTGCGCTATCGCCGTCAGGCCCATGAGGCCAAGGAGCTTCTGGCGGTGGAGCGCGCCCATGCCGCATCCACCTTGACCGCTTCCGGTGCTTCGAGCGCGGATAACAGCAAGGTCCTGGCGGAGATCCGATCGGAGCTGGAAGCCATCCGCACCCAGATCGAGGAGATCTCCGGGCGCGAGTGGGTCTACGAGCCGGCCGCCCTGTATGCGGAGGCTCGCCGCATCCAGGAGCTGGAGCGCAAGGCTGGCGGCGCTGGCGTGGATGAGCGCGGCGATGCCCCCAACGTGAACTTCACCCAGAAGTCCGGCGGCGCGCCGTCTGCCGACGCCGTCGCAGGCCGCCTCGGCTCGCAGCCGACCCACCCGGTGAGCAACCCGCTGGACAATCTGCTGGCGGATAACGCCCGTGCCAACGCCCAGCAGCCGGCGGCGAAGCCAGCCGCGAAGCCTGCTCAGCAACCCACGCAGAAGCCAGCCGAGCAGCCCGCCGGGAAACCCGCAGATCAGCAGGGCACCCGCCCAGCACCATCGGCCTTCGGCGCGCCGCAGCCTTCTCAGAACCGTCCCTCGGCGTTTCGCCCAGTGACCGAAACACAGCCTCAGCCGCAGGCGGCACAGCAGAAGCCGCAGCCGAAGCCTCAACCCCAGCCGAAGACTGAGAAGCCACAGCCCCAGCCAAAGGCACCGGAGTTCAAGACCGATAGCTTCCAGGCCGTGCAGTGGAACCAGGGTGCCGCGGGCGGGCAGCACGTCAAGGAGAACTCTGCCCCGGCCCAGCCGCACCACCGCCACCGCAAGCCGGAGGCAGACACCGCACAGACCAGCACCCGTGGCCGCCGCCGCAGCGATGAGCACCGCGAGGGCGCGGTCTCCGTGGCGGAGCTCATGGCACGCCGCAAGCGTCAGCAGGAACAGCAGAACAAGGGCGACAAGAAGTAGATGAAGGCACCACGCATGCGGGTGGCGGTCTGGGGTAGCTCCCGGGCCGGCCTTAACTTCGCGCGACGCCTCGAGTGGGCGGGCCATACCATCGAGAGCCTTGAGGACCCCGCCCAGTTGGACCGCTTCGATGCACTGATTATCGCTGCAACGGCGAGAGAGCTGGAGGCAGCTGTGGGAGACGTCGCCAAGCACGTGCGCCCCAAGCAAATCGTCATCCACACCTCATTGCTGGCTGGGGTGGAAGCCCTTGATGAGCTGGAAACGCGCGGGTGCCTGACGATTGCCGCAGCTCCCCTGGGCGACTCCTACGCGGTGGGCACCCTCGATGAGGTGGCGGAGACCGTCATTGGGTTGCTGCTATCGGAGATTTCCCAGTCCGCAGAAACGGTGCCGGAGGAGCAGCGCGCCGAACGTGCCGCACGGTTGTACTACGCGGAGATGCTTGGTGCACTCAGCGTGTGGGCGGCGATAAAGGCGGGGATTATCGAAAACTATATGGGCGGCGCCTTCGACCTCGACGCCGGGGACATCATCGATGCTTATCCTGCCGCCGTGGAGCTGGGCATGGCGCGCAACTACCGCGACGTCGCCCGCATGGTGGGCGGGCAGGAGAAGATTGAAGAACTGGAACTGTGGGCAGTAAGAAAGGAAGCGCCGTGGCAGAACAACTCCTAGTGGAGGACATTGAGCGCATCCGCATGGTCGGCAGCGCTTACCGCAAGACGGGCAAGCGCGTGGTGTTGGTACCGCTGGGCCGCGACATCCACGCCGGGCACCTTGCCCTGGTACAGGCGGCCCAACGCGTGCGCGGCGGCGTGGTCGTCGTGGCTGTGGACCCGGCGACGGACATCTCTGCCCTCGACGGTGTTGACGTGGTGTGGCGCTACGGCGAGCAGAGTCAGCGCACGCGGGTCCTCGCACCCGATCACGGCATGGAGCACGTGAGCGCGGAGCTGACCCGCATTGTGGCGCTGACCTGTGCGCTGGGGCCCAGCGATGTGCTCATAGGGGAGAAGGATTACGAGCTGCTCGTGGCCACCCAGCAGGCCTTTACTGACCTCCACATCGCAGCGCGCGTGCAGGGCGTGCCCTCGGTGCGCATGCCCGATGGCGTGGTGATGAGCCTGCGCAACGCCGACGTCGCGCCAGAGGCCCGCGAGCAAGCCAGCGCGCTGTCGGCGGCACTCACCGCCGGTGCGTACGCGGCGGAGTCCGGAGCCGAGGAAGTCGTCCGTGTGGCACGTGAAGTGTTGGCCGCCGCGGGCGTCGAGCCGGAGTACGTGGAGCTGCGCGGACGCGACCTGGGTGAAGCCCCAGCAGAGGGCGATGCCCGTCTCTTTATCGCCGCCACCGTGGGTGGGGTGCGGCTCATTGATAACGCGGGTGTGCCGTTGGGCATTGGCTTCCGTAACTTAGAACAGCGCGGATAAAAGTCTGTGGCGCAGGTCTCCACCAGTTAGGTTGGAGGCATGAAGATTGGAATTCTGGGAGCCGGCGCCATCGGCGGATACTTTGGCGGAAAACTGAAAGCAGCGGGCCACGACGTCGCCTTCGTCGCTCGCGGTGAGACCTTGCGGGTGTTGGGGGAGACGGGCGTGACGTTGATCGACGCCCACGCGGAACCCACCACCACCGAGGTCATTAAGGTCCCAGCTGCCCAAACCTTTGCCGAGGTCAAAGAACTCTTGGGTGGGCTGGACGTGGCGATTATCGCGTCGAAAGCGCTGCCGGGCAACGAGACCTTTGGTAGTGCGGAGGACCGCGAGGCCCTGCAGGGAATCCCGGTGGTGACCACGCACAACTCGGTCGAGATTCCGTACGTGGCGGCCGAGGAATTCGGGGAGGAAAACATCCTCGCTGGTGTCGCTCGCGTCTATGCCACTCGCCTGGGGCCGGCGCAGATCAAGCGCAATCCGGGGCCCTTGGCTTTGGCCTTTGGTCCGCTGAGTGCCAACGCCCCGGAGTCACTGCGGCGTACGGGCGAGGAACTGTCGGTCGCGCTGAAGGAGGCGGGTGCCTCTAGCAAGTTCCACGACGCCGCGCTTGTCGACGTCTGGTCGAAAGCCATGTTCGTCACCCCGACAGGCACTCTGGGCGCCTTGGTGGATAAGCCCATTGGTTACCTCTGCCAGGAAATCCCCGGCCAGCTTGAGGCCTTCATGCGGGAAGTCGAGGCCGTCGGGCGCGCACTCGGCGTGAAGCTGCCGGAGAACGTGGTGGAACAGACCATGGAGTTCGCCCGCCAGCAGCACCCGGACAGTACGTCCTCGATGCAGCGCGATATCAAGGAGGGGCTTCCCAACGAATTAGACGCCCAGGTCGGAGCGATCCGACGCATGGGCGTCAAAGCTGGCGTTGCAACCCCGTTGTGGGACTTTGCACAGGAGGTGCTGGAGGCGCAGCTGCGCACCGCCTAAGAGTGCGCACTACGCAACGTCGGTGCCTTATTCGGTACCGATCTTGCCGCCCTTCTTCCACACCACAACCACGGCCGGGCGCGGGGTGGACTTACCGCCATCAGGCCAGTGGGAGGTGGCGTTGTCGAAGGTGGCGTCATCAGACTCGCCCGGGTGCTGAACGTTGACCATGACGCGGTCATCGTCGACGATCGGGCCACAGGTCTCCGCGCCCGCCGGGACGGTGAGGAAGCACTTGAGCTCGCCGCGGGTCTCGCCCTCGGTGGTCACGGCGTAGAGGCCGTCGTTAGAGTCCAGCGCGTTGCCGTCAGTGGAGATCCACAGGTTGCCGTGGTTGTCGAAGGCCAGGTTATCCGGGCAGGAAATCGGGGAGACCTTCTCCTTATCAAAGCCACCGAAGTAGGTGCTGGCCTCACGCGGGTCACCACAGACCAGGAAGAGGTTCCAGGTGAACTTCTCGCCGGCGTGGTCATCCTCGAGCTCCATGACCAGGCCGTTCTTGTTCTCCTTGACCGGAGCCCATTCCTTGGCGTCTTCCTTGTTCTTCTTAGCGTTCTCGCCGGTGGCGCCGCGGTACTTATTGTTGGTCAGCGCGATGTAGACCTTCTCGGTCTCCGGATGAACCTCAACGTCCTCCGGGCGGTCCATCTTGGTGGCGCCCACCTTATCGGCGGCCTCACGGGTAAAGACGGCGACTTCTTCGGCGGACATGCCGTCCACGTGGGACTCGAACTTGTTGTTCTCCGTATCGGAGGTCAGCAGCTTGACCCACTCACCGGTGCCGTCGAAAGCACCGTCCTCCGGCAGGACGCCGGAGCCGTCGATTTCCTTCTCCGGGGAGTTGCCCTCCATCTTGGCCACGTACAGGGTGCCGTGGTCCAGGATGGTCATGTTGTGCTTCAGGTCGCCCTCCTTGTACTTCTTGGAGGAGACGAACTTGTAGACGTACTCGAAGCGGGAGTCATCGCCGGAGTAGCAGACCACGGTGCCATCCTTGGTGATGTGGATGTTGCCGGCCTCGTGCTTGAAGCGGCCCACAGCGGTGTGCTTAATCGGGGTGGACTTCGGGTCCAGCGGGTTGATCTCCACGAGCCAGCCAAAGCGGTTCGGCTCGTTCGGCTCCTTGGTCACGTCGAAGCGGTCATCGTACTTTTCCCACTTACGCTCGGACGGGCCCTCCTCGATGCCGAAGCGCTTGAGGGATTCAGCGGCCTTCTCATCCTTGACATCGCCACCGGCGAAATACTGGTCGAAGTTCTCTTCGCCAGAGAGCATGGTGTTCCACGGGGTCACGCCACCGGAGCAGTTGTTGAGGGTGCCCAGGACCTTCTCACCCTTCGGGTCGGCGGAGGTCTTCACCAGGTCGGTGCCCTTAGCGGGGCCCACCAGGGTGAACGGGGTGGTAGCGGTAATGCGGCGGTTGAGCGGGCCGAACTCGCGCTTGAGTTCGCCGGAGCCCTTCACCTTGGAGACCTCGAGGATGGTGTGGCCGTGGCCAGCCCAACCGATCTTTACCTGCTCCTCGGTAGGGTTCTCCGGGTCGTAGTCCGGGAACATCATCGGCTCGGTGGTGTACTCGTGCGAGCACATGTAGATCATGCGGTTCTTGTCATCCGGGTGCTCGATGAGGCCGGCGAAGTCATTGTTGAAGCCGAACTGCTTCTCCGCATCCGCGGCAGTCTGGTTGTTGACGTCGAATTCCGGCGCGCCCTCGATGACCGGGTCACCCCAGGCAATCAGGACGGACTGCTCATAACCCTTGGGGATGACGACCTCATCCTTGGTGTTGGCCTCCACGGCTTCAAAGTGCATGCCCTCGGCGGAGGTGAGCTCGATGTCAGAGCCCTTGACCTCGCTGGTCTTGTTGGAGGAGCTGCCAGCCGCAGACCCGTTGTCATCCGGCGCGGCACACGCAGCCAGCGCAGAGGAGCCACCGACGGCGACGACGGCCAGACCACCGGCGCGCAGAGCAGTGCGGCGGGAGAACTGGTCACCAAAGTAAGGGTTATCGGAGGTGTTCTCGCACTCGCCGAAGCAGGCATTACCGCACTTGTAGGTGCAGGTAAGAGAAGAACGAGAAGAGGTAAACATGTTAGCCAAGAGATTGCGGCCGTTGAGTGTCATGAAAATATGCTCCAAAAATCGAACTCGTTGGTTGCGCGGGGATGTCGCAACGGACGCACTGAGTTAATACGGTTGAGATGGCCGCGCGGTTGATGCTGTCTAACGGCTAGATGAACACTCTGTGAACCGGGATCGCGCCAGCGTATGGGGATCGACTACCCTAGACAACCGTGAGCGAGAAGAAGAATACTGAAGTTACTGACGTCCCCGAGCAGCTGCGCATCCGCCGCGAGAAGCGCGCCCGACTGTTGGAGTCCGGCACCGAGCCTTATCCGGTGACCGTGGACCGCACGATCTCCCTGCGGGATCTCCGCCAGCAGTTCCAGGTCGTTGCAGAGGGCGAAGAGCCGGCCGCGGAAGAGGGCGTCACCTACCTCAGCGCGGGTGAGGAGACTGACGTCGAGGTAGCCATCGCCGGCCGCCTTATCTTCATGCGTAATACCGGCAAGCTCTGCTTTGCCACCTTGCAGGATGGTGATGGCACCCAGGTACAGGCCATGCTGTCGCTGGCGGAGGTAGGGGAGGAGCGCCTCGCCGCGTGGAAGTCTGACGTTGACCTGGGTGATTTCATCTCCGTACGCGGCCGCGTCATTGCTTCGCGCCGCGGTGAGCTCTCCGTCATGGCTTCCACGTGGACCATGGCGGCGAAGTCCTTGCGCCCGCTTCCGGTCTCCTTCGCTGACATGAACGAAGAAACTCGCGTCCGCCAGCGCTATAACGACCTCATCGTGCGCGAGGAGGCCCGCAAGAATGCCATGACCCGCGTGAAGGTCATGCGTGCGCTGCGCAACTACCTGGAAGATCAGGGCTTCGTGGAGATCGAAACCCCGATGCTGCAGACCCTCCACGGTGGTGCGGCGGCCCGCCCGTTCGTGACCCACTCCAATGCTTTGGACATTGACCTGTACCTGCGCATCGCCCCGGAGCTCTTCCTGAAGCGCGCTGTTGTCGGCGGCATTGACCGCGTCTTTGAAATCAACCGCAACTTCCGCAACGAGGGCGTTGACCGCTCCCACTCCCCGGAGTTCGCCATGCTGGAGACCTACGAGGCATGGGGCGACTACAGCGACTGTGCTCGCACCATTCGCGAGTCCATCCAGTCGGTGGCCCGCGCAGTCTTCGGTTCCACCACCGTCACCCTGGCGGATGGCACGGAGTATGACCTCGGCGGCGAAGAGTGGCCGGAGATTGAAATGTACCCCTCCCTCAACGAGGCTCTGCAGCGCAAGTTCCCCGGCCAGCCGGAAGTGACCATCGACTCCACCGTCGAGGAGCTCAAGGCGATTGCCGACGTCATCGGGCTCGACGTCCCGAAGAACGGCGGCTGGGGCCACGGCAAGCTGGTGGAGGAGATCTGGGAGGTGCTCTGCGAGGACCAGCTCGAAGGCCCGATCTTTGTGAAGAACTTCCCGGTTGAGACCTCCCCGCTGACCCGCCAGCACCGCTCCCAGCCGGGCGTGACGGAGAAGTGGGACCTGTACGTGCGCGGCTTCGAGCTGGCCACGGGCTACTCGGAGCTGGTGGATCCCGTAATCCAGCGCGAGCGCTTCGAGGACCAAGCCCGCCTTGCCGCCGGCGGTGATGAGGAAGCCATGGTGCTGGATGAGGACTTCCTCGCCGCCATGGAGCAGGGCATGCCGCCGACAGCCGGTGCTGGCATGGGCATGGACCGCCTGCTCATGGCGCTGACCGGCCTGGGCATCCGCGAGACCGTGCTCTTCCCGATCGTGAAGCCGGAGCACTAGTTTCTCCTAGCCTCCACCTGCCCGCGCCCGCCACTGTGGTGGCTGCGCGGGTTTTCGGGTTTTCTCATTGCTGCGCCTCCAGCCCCCAATGAGGGAAAGTTGCTGCGGCTAGCCGCAGGATTGACCAATCCATGGGAAAATGCAGGTGTGACAAAGCTTCTGAATGCCCTGCCCCTCGCACTGATCGCCTGTACAGCGGCAGCGTGTTCTGCTGCCGAGGATTCCACCAGCGGTGAGCCGCAATTCCACAACACCTCCACCGCCGAGACTTCCGCCGATAACACTGAATCTACGGAAGCGAGCCCGGCTCCGACGTCCGCGAAGGACAAGGAAGGTGACTCGGGCCTTAAAGAATTAGATAAGGAAGACTTCATCGCCACCAACTTGGGACACGCGACCTCCACGGTGTATGGAGTGAGCAGCCCGAATGACCGTGTGGCCTGCACAGTTACTGAAGATCAAGGTTTGATCGGGTGCAGCGTAATGCTCGCTGATCCGCCCCTGTACCCGGCGACCGGGCAGCCGTTCTGGCTTTCTAACTCCGTCAACTTCGATGCGAACGCGGGCTTTTATCCCAATGTGAAAATGGGCGGAGACGCCGCGGCGCCCACCATGCTAGAAGCAGGGAACACCGTCACGATGAACGGTGTGACGTTTGAATCCGTGAATGAGGATGAGTTCACGGTCAAGATCGATGGCCACCACTTCACAGTGAAAGACGATGGTGAGTACTACTCCGATACCTTCCCACCGCAGCCAGATGGGGAAGGGAAAGCTATGACCGGAACCATCTGTGGGGACCTCGGCAATGGCGAGTATGTCTATGCCAAAGAAAACGGGACGAATTGCGCGCGGGCAATGGAAGTTCTTGAGTATTACAAGAACTATGACTTCGCGCCCATGGAGGGCGGCAACCGTGGGTACCTCATGGAAGATGATTTCAGTTGCTCCTATAACGCCGATCCCGGCTGGCCAGACGAGCCCGACTATCGGTGGCTTGGCTGCAGCATTGAAGACGGTGGCGCTGTCGTCGTCCTGGACCCGGCCGCGCGTGCACTCGTGTCAGAGAAAGGTGGGCAGCGCTAGATCAGTGCGGGGCGCGCGTCAGCGTGAGTTCGTAGGAACCGCTGGGCGTCGTGAAGCACAGCAGCGAGGTGCCCTTGGGGATGGCTGCGGTAGCCTGCGGCGGCAGCCTGATGGGGCCGTGCGTGCGGATGTGTGGGGAGGATAATTCCGCCGCGAGGAAGCTGCCCACGTTACTCACCATCCAGTTGTCCTCTTGCTGCCAGAAGTGGAGGAAGTGGCGGTGCATGGAGGCGTCATCAGGAGCCAGCGGGAAGTCCCCCGCGCGGCCTGCCACTAGCTGCTGACCTGGGCGCACGACGGCGCGCTCCCCAGCGGAGTTAGTGACAAGGAGGTCGCGCTGCATCCAGAGGCCTTTCTGTAACTTTAGGCAGTAGCTTTTAGAGCTTTGAGTAGTACGGAGGGCGCTGTCACCTTTACACTGCCGTGTGGCCTAACGCGCCTGCTGAGATTCCGGGGAGTGCCACCCAACGAGGGTTCACATTTGGCTCGTGTGGCACCCCCGGCCACCAGAGGAATACACTAAATCGCTCACGTGTTGTCTCTTGGGCGCTGACGATGTGAGTAGCAGCGCTGAAGACCCAAAATAGAAAAGTTGAAAGGTGTAGCCGGCCGCATGTCCGCTGAAATCCCTTCGAAGGTAATAACTACCCTCAGCATCCTGGTGCTGGGAGCGATGGTCATGATTCTCAACGAGACCTCGCTCTCCGTTGCGCTACCAGCCATTATGGCGGACTACTCCATTCCTGCCACGAGTGCCCAGTGGTTGTTGACGGGATTCATGCTCACCATGGCTGTGGTTATCCCGACCACCGGCTTCCTTCTGGAAAGGCTCACGACGCGCCAGATCTTCGTTGCGTCCGCGGGGCTCTTCCTGGCCGGAACCGTGGTGGCGGCCCTCGCACCGAGCTTCTTCATCCTGCTGGTGGGCCGCGTCCTTCAAGCTGGCGGAACCGCTTTGATGATCCCTACCCTTATGACCGTGGCCATGACGCTGGTCCCAGCGCAGCGTCGTGGCACGGTGATGGGCATCATTTCCGTGGTGATCTCCGTGGCCCCGGCATTGGGCCCCACCGTCGGCGGAGCGATTCTCAACCACTTCACCTGGCACGTTATCTTCTGGGCCATGGTCCCGCTCATCGCCCTCATTCTCGTCGCCGGGCTGTGGCGTTTGGACAATGTGGGGGAGAACCGTGATACCCCGCTCGACGGCCTCTCCGTCGTCCTTTCCGCCTTCGCGTTTGGCGGTTTGATCTACGGCCTGTCCTCGATGGAAAAGATCCTGCAGGGTGACGGCTGGGTGGACATCGCCGTTACCGTGGTGGGCGTCATCGCGCTCGCCGTATTCATCCGTCGGCAGCAGCGCTTGGCGCTGGAGGATCGCGCCCTGATGGATCTGCGTCCCTTCCGTGTGCGCAATTTCACCCTCGCGGTGATCATCCTCCTCCTGTCCTTTGGGCTCATGCTGGGAATGGTCACGGTCTTGCCCATCTATCTGCAAACCACACTGGGTGCTACGGCCTTTGCCACGGGGTTGGCGGTGATGCCGGGCGGCATCCTCCAAGCCTTCCTCTCTCCGATTGTGGGCCGGCTCTTCGATTCCTATGGCCCGCGCCCGCTCATGATTCCCGGGTCGCTGCTCATGGTGGCCGGGCTGTGGCTCATGGCCACCTTGGGTGAGAACTCAGCCGTGTGGATGGTCGTGGGTATGCACGTGATCTTCTCCCTCGGCATGTGCTTGATGATGACGCCGCTGATGACCACTGCGCTGTCCTCGCTTCCGAAGAAGCTCTACTCGCACGGCTCGGCAATCATGAACACTTTCCAGCAGTTGGCGGGTGCGACGGGAACGGCTTTGCTCGTTGTCTTCCTCACCCGCGGCACCCTGGCTGGCGCTGCCGCTGGGCTAAGCCCGGCCGCGGCGACGGCGCAGGGAACGCACTGGGCTTTCCTGTTTGCCGGCGTGGCCGGCATCGCCATTGCGGTGATAGCACCGCTGCTTAAGCGCGCGGATTAAGTGCGCGGTTTAACACAGCGGCAGGTTGAGGCGGATGTCCTCTGCGTCCTCGCCCCAGACGAGGACGGCGTCAGCGGAGTCCTCGGCGCTCATGTAGAACACCGGCTCGGAATCGGAAATGTCGTAGCTGTACACGGTGCAGCGTCCGTTGGATAGTTCCTGCGCGCCCTGCGTCGGGCCGGCGGCCTCGCGCTGGGTGACGTCCCTGTACCGCGCCACGGAGTAGCTCACGCCGTCACCAACGCACGTAATCTTCGCCTCTTGGCCGTCCTCCGGAGCACGGGATTCGCAGGTGGCGCCGTTGAAGCCTTCGTCGCCGGGGCGGGAGCTGATGAGCCCGGGGTGGCCGTCGGCAAGCGCCTGCTCTGAGTCGGACCACGCCGACCTCCCCAAGAAGAACCACAGCAGCCCACCAACCAGGAGCAGGAGAAGAAGGCCCACGCCCAAGCCCGCAAAGACCTTGCCCTTCGATTTCGAGGTGCGCGTGGTGGGTGATGACTCCGCGGGATCGGCAGCATAGCCAGGCTGGGGTTGCTGGGGTTGCTGCGGCCCGGCCCAGTCCTCCTGCGGGGCAGCGGTATGCTGCGGAGCTGACTGCCACGGGGCCGCGCCCGGGCTCGGGCTCGAGCTGTCGGTGTTTGTGCTGCGCACGGCGTCGATAACGGCGGCGGCTGAGGGGTAGGCGGCCGCAGCGCGGAAGCCTGGGTAGGCCGCGGAGACGAGCTGGGCCAGGCGGTCGATGACCTCCTTCGCGGAGGCAGTGGGGGCGTCGGTAGCGGTGGCTGGGCCGACTGAGGCGAAGAAGGCGTTCGAGCGGTTATCGGTGAGGATGATGCGTCGCGGGTTGAGCGCACGGAGAGCAAAGCCAGCGCGGCCCTGCTGGATAAGGAAGTCCGTGGCGTCGGCCAAGGGAGCAAAGACGGCGAGAGCCTCCTCCTGGGAAAGGTGGTGGGCGCCGATGCCAGACGACGTGTACTTCGACAGCTGCTCGCCCGGCAGGCTGCGGCGCACAAAAAACTCCTGACCATTGTTCATCGTGCCCGTGCCCACGACGGGGGCAATAGCGCTGTGCTGCAGCTGGCCAACGATTCCGGACTGGCGGAGCACGCCGCGGTGCTCCGGACCATAAATCTCTACGAGGAGTTCGTCCTGCGAGGGATCTTCCACGAGAAACAGCGAGGAGCCCGCCCCTTGGTCCAAGACAGCCTTCTCGCGCAGCCGGTGCTGGGTAGTGAAAAATTCAGGAAGCGTAGTCACGGTGAGAGAAATCCTTCGTGGAGGAGGTAGACGGTGAGGTATAAGAATCTTCCTCATTCTAAAGGCGACACCGTGTCCATGGGCGTGACACAGCGCTCCCGCCAGGGTGGGCTAACAGATGGGCAAGCTCAAACGGTCCTCGTGGGCATGCGGACCAGCAAGAACGAGAGCAAAACGCGCGGAGACTCCCGAGGGGTACACTCCCCACGTTCCCGGCTGGTGAGGGATTTCCGCCGAGGTGATGCTGCACGCATCCTGGACTAAGACGTCGAGGCGGCGCGGCATGATGGAGTTACGGTTGTCCTCCGTGCCGAAATCAGCTGCGACGAGCGTGAGGTCGTCGCTCCTGCACACGATTCGAGCTTGCTGCCCCGCTTCCGGCAGCGCGGGGCGGCAGTCGAGGTTGCGCCACGGGGCGCGGCCAGGGTGCTCCGGCAATAGCTGTGGAAATTGTTGGGCCAGAACCTCGTCGTGCTCGTCCCACCCCGCGCCGTACAGCGCTAGTCCGCCGGCGACTGCCAGACACAGCAACACCGCCGCAAGCACGCCCCCGAGGATGCTCAGATGGCGACGCCGCGGCTGCTCGGCGCGCTCGTGGTGGGGGCTGGCCGGTGGCGTAGCAGGGCCGGCGGCAGCATCCGGGGCTGCGGGGCGCGGCGCGGACGCCAGCTCACTCAGCTCCGCGAGCATAATCGATGCAGTGGCGAAGCGCTGCTGAGGATCCGGGTTCAACGCGGAGGCGAAGAAAGTGTTGAGGGCGGGGGCGAGGGGAGCGTCGCCAGGCGCCAGATTATGAGCGGTCAACTGCGGTATCACACGGCTGTGCGCCCACTGCTGGGGACTGGTGGCGCGGCGCAGATTAACCAGAGTGAGCATCTCCAGCGCGATGAGCGCGAGCGAGTAGCGGTCACTGGCGGCGGTCGGCTGCGGTGGCTGCTTGACCAACTGCGTGGGGTAGAGCTCCGGCGCCATGTAGGCATCCGTGCCCACGCGCAGGCCTTCGCGGGTCAAGCGCGTCGTGTCCTCATTGATGGCGATGCCAAAGTCCGCCAGCATGACGGTACAGCCCTCGTTATCACTGTGGGCCGTGGGGGAAGGCGTGCTATCGGCGATGATGTTCGCGGGCTTGACGTCGCGGTGAATGACCGGCGATGGAAGGGCCGCCAGGTAGTCCAGGGCCTGTGCGATGGGCGCGAGCAGCTGCACGGTTTCCTCCACCGTGAACTTGGAATTGTCCAAGATCCGCTGGTTAATGTGCGCCTCCAAGCTAGGGCCGCGCAGAAATTTCATAATGAAATAAGGCACGCCGCCCGGGGTGATGTCGCCATCGTAGATAGGCACGATGGCCGGATGCTCGAGTGCCGCGACGGTGCGCATCTCCGCCATGAAGCGGCGGACCTCCTCATCATCCTCGGCCGCATGCTGCGCGATGACCTTGATGGCGACCTCGCGGTCCAAGCTTTCCTTGCGGGCAAAGACGATGGTGCCCATGCCACCCGCACCGATCTGGTGGAACTGCGAGTAGCCCTTGGCGCTGAGCTCGGGCTCAAGATCCAAAGGCAGACCGGAAGCGGTGGGCTGGCTGTTCATGGCTATGCGGCGACGATGATGGGCTGGTGAATGACAAAAGGCTCATAACCGGCCTGCCGGATGCTGATCTCTGCGACGAAGTCGCCGGGGTCGGTGAGCCGAGCAACCAGCGTGCACTCGCCGGACTCACAGTCCACGACGAAATCCTCGCCCTCCTTGAGGTGGTGTGACTGGGTGTCGTCGAGAAGCGCCACCTGCCATTCGGCATTGTTATCCAGATCTGCCTCGTCCCCACTCAAGTTCGTGGCCTGCACGCTGAGGACAAGGGCACCCCCGGTGGCCCACTGCAGTACGCCGGTCGGGGCAGAGCCGCCGATGGTCCCGTCGTAGCGCCGGTTGTCCAGCTCAACGCGCAGGGTTTGGAAACCGTAGGGCTCCACGCCCGAGTAGGTGGCCACGATTTCGTTGACCACTCCTGGGCCCGCTTCCTTCTTCGTGAGCAGGTAGGTGCCGTCCTCCTGACGCAGGTGCGAAGGTTCGCTGGGTTCTGGGATCTCGGAATCGGTGCCCTCGACAGGAACGTCTTCGTGCTGGGACAGGGTGGTCTGGCCCGTGACCGTGAACTTGGGCGCATCCTCCGCGGTGTCTTTGTTCGTCGCGCACGCAGACAGCGCGAGGAGCGCTACGCCGAGTCCAGCTAGCGCGCGCGGAGAGACGGAGGCGAACATTGGTTGTCAGATCCTTGCAGAGGGACAGATGAGGGATAGAAGGGGATAAAAATAGATAGGGGCCAGAATCAGACAAAGAATAACAGCACCGGTGAGCGGCTTAAAACAATAATGCTGAATTGTTATGAAAGGTGCGCATAGTAGTGCGGGTGCGCGGCCGCGAATTGGGCGAGCACAATGCGCCATGAGATCTTTTGGCCCGGCTGGAACTGCGGAACGCCGAGCTTTTGCAAGGTCTCCGCCAGCGTCTGAATCTTGCGCTCTACTTTCTTTTCCGTCCAGTCCAGGGCCTCTGCTAGCTCGCGCTGACTACTCACGACCACCCGTGGCTCCGCAGCGGGGTTGTCGAGGAGCGGCTGAGCGAGGGTCTTGAGCAGCAGGCATTGCTCCTCATTCGGCTCGAAGACGTGGGTGGTAAACGGTCCATCCGGTGGAAGGCTGGGCTGTGGGCTGCGCAGCGACTGCATGACGGTGAGCTCGCACTCGTAGCTCATGGTGGCAGTGGAGAAATAGAGTGTGGAGGTTCCCGGGTGCAGAACCTCAATACTGCCGGGGCTGATGAGGGTGCGGCCGAAGCCGCAGGCGGCGGGCGGCTGGATCGTAGCGGCGATGAAACTGCCGATGTTCTTGATGAACCACTGTGAGCCGTTGGACCACACCTGCAGGAACGTGCGGTGCATGGCGGGATCATCGGAGGCCAGTAGGAAGTCCCCCTGGCGGCCAAGGGTGACGGTTTCGGAGACCTCGAGGAGGCGGGAGTGCCCAATCAGATCGTCGATAAGCAGGGTGCCGTGCTGTGCCTGTTGCATCGGGGGAGGCTCCTTCCCGCGGGGATGTAACCAGTGTTGACTGAAGAGTTACTTTACTTTAAGGCTTGCGCGCAGGCGCTTGGCGACGCCTCCCGCCACCTGTTCGCTACCGGCGTACAGTGGTTCTACCTGGGGAAACGAGGTTTTTGAGAAGGGGGGTGCGGAATTCGCGAATGGAGTGTCCGCCCCGCGCGTTAGAGTGGATGACACATTTACAGCGAAAGGTAAGAGGTAATGTTCGAGAGGTTTACTGACCGTGCTCGCCGCGTCATTGTTTTGGCGCAGGAGGAAGCACGCATGCTCAACCACAATTACATCGGCACCGAGCACATCCTCCTGGGGCTTATTCACGAAGGCGAAGGTGTAGCAGCCAAGGCTTTGGAGTCCATGGGTATCTCGCTGGAGGACGTCCGCCGTGAGGTGGAAGAGATTATTGGTCAAGGTTCTCAGCCGCACACCGGCCACATCCCATTTACCCCGCGCGCGAAGAAGGTTCTCGAGCTCTCCCTGCGTGAGGGTCTTCAGATGGGCCACAAGTACATTGGCACTGAGTTCCTGCTGCTCGGCCTCATCCGTGAGGGTGACGGCGTGGCTGCCCAGGTCCTGACCAAGCTGGGCGCCGACCTGCCGCGCGTGCGCCAGCAGGTTATCCAGCTGCTCTCCGGTTATGAAGGCAACGAGGGAGAAGGCAACCAGTCCCAGGGTGGCCCCGGCCCGGTAGGCGCCGGTGCCGGCGCTGGCCAGGGTGGCCGTGGCGGCCCGGGTGGCTCCGGCGAGCGCTCCAACTCCCTGGTACTGGACCAGTTCGGCCGCAACCTTACCCAGGCTGCGCGCGACGGCAAGCTGGACCCAGTCGTGGGCCGCGATTCCGAGATTGAACGCATCATGCAGGTGCTGTCCCGCCGCACCAAGAACAACCCGGTGCTCATCGGTGAGCCCGGCGTGGGTAAGACCGCCGTGGTCGAGGGCCTGGCCCTCGATATCGTTAACGGCAAGGTCCCGGAGACCCTCAAGGATAAGCAGCTCTATTCGCTGGACCTCGGCTCCCTGGTGGCTGGCTCGCGCTACCGCGGTGACTTCGAGGAGCGCCTGAAGAAGGTGCTCAAGGAGATTAACCAGCGCGGTGACATCATCCTCTTTATCGATGAGATCCACACCCTGGTCGGCGCCGGTGCCGCCGAGGGCGCTATCGATGCTGCTTCCTTGCTGAAGCCGAAACTGGCCCGCGGCGAGCTGCAGACCATCGGTGCCACCACCCTGGATGAGTACCGCAAGCACATTGAGAAGGATGCCGCCTTGGAGCGCCGCTTCCAGCCTGTCAAGGTGGAAGAGCCCTCCCTCGATGACACCATCCTGATCCTCAAGGGGCTGCGCGATAAGTACGAGGCACACCACCGCGTCTCCTACACCGATGAAGCGTTGAAGGCTGCAGCCTCCCTGTCGGACCGCTACATCAATGACCGCTTCCTGCCGGATAAGGCTGTTGACCTCCTCGATGAGGCCGGTGCCCGTATGCGCATCAAGCGCATGACCGCCCCGGAGGGCCTGCGCGAAGTGGATGATCGCATCGCAGAGGTCCGCAAGGAAAAGGAAGCTGCGATTGACGCCCAGGACTTCGAGAAGGCCGCTGGACTGCGCGATAAGGAGCGCAAGCTGGGTGAAGAGCGCGCGGAAAAGGAAAAGCAGTGGCGCTCCGGTGACTTGGAGGAAATCGCCGAGGTCGGCGAGGAGCAGATCGCTGAGGTCCTCGCGCACTGGACCGGCATTCCGGTGCTCAAGCTCACGGAGAAGGAATCCAACCGCCTCCTCAACATGGAAGAGGAGCTGCACAAGCGCATCATCGGCCAGGACGATGCCGTCAAGGCCGTGTCCCGCGCCATTCGCCGCACCCGTGCCGGCCTGAAGGACCCGCGCCGTCCTTCCGGTTCCTTCATCTTCGCAGGCCCCTCCGGTGTGGGTAAGACGGAGCTGTCGAAGTCCCTGGCCAACTTCCTCTTCGGTTCGGATGATGACCTCATCCAGATCGATATGGGTGAGTTCCACGATCGCTTCACCGCGTCCCGCCTCTTTGGTGCTCCTCCGGGATACGTTGGCTACGAAGAGGGCGGCCAGCTGACCGAGAAGGTTCGCCGCAAGCCTTTCTCCGTGGTGCTCTTCGATGAGATCGAAAAGGCCCACAAGGAGATCTACAACACCCTTCTGCAGGTGTTGGAGGATGGCCGCCTGACCGATGGGCAGGGCCGCGTGGTGGACTTCAAGAACACCGTGCTCATCTTCACCTCCAACCTGGGTACCCAGGACATCTCCAAGGCCGTGGGCTTGGGCTTCACCGGCTCTTCGGAGAATGACGCCGATGCGCAGTACGAGCGCATGAAGAACAAGGTCAACGACGAGCTGAAGAAGCACTTCCGCCCAGAGTTCCTCAACCGTATCGATGAGATTGTGGTCTTCCACCAGCTCACCCAGGAGCAGATCGTCGAGATGGTGGAGCTGCTCATCGCCCGCGTAGAGAAGCAGCTCTCCGAGCGCGACATGGGTATCGAACTCACCCAGAAGGCCAAGGACCTGTTGGCCAAGCGCGGCTTCGACCCGGTCTTGGGTGCACGTCCGCTGCGCCGCACCATCCAACGCGAGATTGAGGACCAGCTCTCCGAGAAGATCCTCTTCGGCGAAATCGGTGCGGGTGAGATCATCACCGTGGACGTTGAAGGCTGGGACGGCGAGTCCAAGGACAACTCTTCCGCCACCTTCACCTTCACGCCGCGTCCGCGCCCGCTGCCGGAGGACACCTTCGACAATGAGCTCGAGGAGACCGCCGTGCGTGAGGCCGATGAGGAACTCGCCACCGAGATCGATGAGGAGTCCCACGGTCCGGATTCCGATGGTCCTGACACCGTCACCCCGGACGTCCTCGACGAGTCTGGTAGCGATTCCGCTGAGGAATCCCACAACGATGATGGTGATAACGGCAACCCGCCGCCGGCAGGTGCCGGTGCTAGCCAGCCGCTTTAAGCGCTGACTTGGGCCCCGTGCTGGACCCATAAGGAATAAGCCCCGAACCGCATGCGTGTGACACCGCGTGCGGTTCGGGGCTTTCTTTGTGTGTCCTCCAGCCGCGGTGGGAGGCACGCCCCAGTGGGCGGGAAGGCCCAGTGGGCGGGAAGGCCCGCCCACCACTAGAAGGGAATCAGCACACCGTCTCGTGAGATTCGTGCTCCGGGTGCTCGACCTGGATGATGGAGGCGTTTGGTAAAAGGCGTCTGACAAAAGGCATCTGTCATAAGGCGTTTTCACGGCTGAAAACGCCTTTTACGCCTTGTAGATGGCGTTTTTAGACCCAAAGATGCCGTTTGCCAGATGCCTTTTGCGGGACGCCCTTTTGACTTGGTTCAGTTTCGTGCGGAACAATCCCACCCCACCGCCGAAAAGTACCAGGTAGCAGTGTTAGGAGTGACGTTGCTCGCCCGCTCATGACCTAAGCCGGGCTAGAAGGGAATCAGCACACCGTCTCGTGGGATTCGTGCTCCGGGTGCTCGATCTGGATGGTGGAGTGCTCGATGCCGTGCTCGCGCAGGGCTTGCTGGGCGGCATCCAACAGAGGGCCGGTCTCGACGGTACCGTCGCGCACGATGTGCACGGTCGTCAGCACGTTCACGCCGTCCAGGCTCCACAGGTGTAGGTCGTGGATGTCGGCAACACCCTCGATCTGTCGCAGCGCGGGCTCGATGACGCTGGCGTCGAAGTCCGCCGGGACCTGCTCGAGCAGCACGCTCGCCGAGAGCCGCATGAGCTGCCAGGCGCGCGGGAGCACCATCGCCGCGATCACCAGGGAGGCGATCACGTCCGCCGCCACAAACCCCGTGGTCAGTACCACGACGCCCGCCACGATCACTGCGATCGAGCCGAGCATATCCACCAGCACGTGCAAGAACGCGCCCTCCACGTTGATTGAGGATTCGCGGTGCCGGTGCAACACCCACGCCGATAGCGCATTCGCCACAAGGCCAATCACCGCGATGATCAGCATCGTTGTTCCTTGTACCTCAGCTGGGCTCTGCAGGCGGCGCACCGCCTCGACGACAATCCACACCGAGATCGCCAGGACCATCACCGCGTTCGCTAGCGCAGCAAGCACCTCTACTCGCCGGTAGCCGTACGTGGCCTGGGCTGATGCTTGTCGACGCCCAACCAACACCGCTAACACCGCGATGATCAACCCAGCGGCGTCGGAAAGCATGTGCATCGCATCCGCCATCAGCGCCATTGAACCCGCCAACCAGCCGCCGATTAGCTCCGCGAAGAAGACGGTGCCGGTAATGCTGAGCGCAATCAAGAGCGCGCGCAGCGGCGTGCTGGAGTGATCGTGGTCGTGGTGCTCGTGTGCCATGCACTCAGCCTATCCCCGCCGGCGCTTATTGACAATTAAATGAAGATGGATGGCGGCGCCAGGGGGCGATTCTAGGATTCGGCAGGTTGGCAGTTTGACGGTGCGGGGACGTCGCGGAAGCGGTCGATGAGGTAGTTCGTGCCCTGCAGAACCGCGCGGACCGTGGGGGCGGCATGGTTGGTGCCCGAGCCTGGGTTCACGTTGACCGCCCAGGCGTCCTCAAAGTAGACGGTCCCGCCGGCAGCACAGAAGTCGTGGGCCATGCGGCGTGCTTGCTGGTAGGGGATGATGTCATCGGTCGGGGAGTTGACCACCATCATCGGGGCGTTGAGAGCCCGCTGGCCGAGGCGCTGCTCGTGCAGCATTCGAGAGGCCACCGGCTTGCGGCGGAGGAGCTCGGTGAAGGACTCGCCGCTCGCGGTCAGCTCACTGGTGCGAATATTTCCCCAGGTAGACATCGATTCGCGCAAACAAAAAGTGGCGGCGTCGGCGAGGAATGTGTGGCCGCGCGGAGTCATCTCATCGATGATTTCCCGGGAGAACTCCGGGCTACGCTCCGCAAAACCATTGATGGCGTAGCCCAACACGTGAACGAGCGCTGAGCCGTCGACCGCCTGCATCACCTCGAAGAGGTCTGCCGGTGGTGCGCCGGCGAAGGTTCCCTTGACGTTGAGCTCGGGGGCGTAGCTAGCGGCGTATTCGCCTGCAGCGGCAGCTGCACCGCCGCCTTGGGAATAGCCGACAAATCCCACGGGGGAATCGGAGGGAGCACCGGCGAGCCGGAGCGCGGCGCGGGCGGCGTCAAGAACCGCGTGGGCCTCCTCGACGTTGTTGACATAAGAATGGTGCCCCGGGGTTCCGAGCCCGATGTAGTCCGTGACTACCACGCGCACTCCTTGGGAGGCCGCGTAGTTATAGACGCGCGCGGCCGCAGCTTCATAGCGCTGGTCAAGGCGGGTGCCGTTGGTGTCGAAGCGGGCTCGCGACGGTGCACATTGGTCGCCCGCCCCGCGAGTTCCTGGAGCGTAGACGATGGTGGGTCGCTCGCCTGGTCCGTTCCATGGTGCAGAGGGCTCGTAGACCATCCCGGTTACGGTGGTGGGCGCGCCATTCATGAGGGTGGAGGAATAAGAGATAGCGGTGGCCTTCACGCCAGGCTGTTCTATCGGTGACGCCGATTGGACGCTGCCCGGCTCCACCGCGTGGGCGGAGGGTGATGCCAGAACCACGGCTGCAGCAGTCGTTAGCACTGTTAACAGGGATTTTATTCGCACAAAGCTTAGAGTAGCCTGCGGCGTCGTGGTTCGCATCCGCGCTAAGCTAGCACGCATGGGCATTTATTATCGCAAGCGCAAGAAGACCGGAAAGAATAGCTGGATCAACCTCTCCGGCTCCGGTGCCTCGATGTCGACGAAGGTCGGCCCCGTGACCTTTAACTCCCGCGGCGGCATGTGGGTCAACCTGCCCGGCGGCCTGAACTTCCGGGGACGCTGGCGCTAATGACATCTCACCCCAACAGCGACTATGTCCGTATGGGGTACGAGGCCGACGTCGTCTTGCGCTTAGGCATGATGCTCATGGGCGCGGGAACGTCGGGCTACCGCGTGCTGCGCGGCATGAAACGTGCCGCCCGCGCGCTCGGCTTTGATCGGCTCGACGCCAACGTTGGCGTCACCCAGATAACGTGCACGTTTCACCGCGGACGTGAGTTCCGCACCGTGGTGGCCCAGCAGCATTCGCCGGCCGTTGACGCCTCCCGGATTGAGGCGCTGGAGGATCTCACCCACCACAAGCTGTACGCGGGCATTACGGCGGAAGAGCTCACGGAGATGCTTGATTCCATCGAGTCGACGGTTGTCAAGCGGTGGAACCGCTGGCTCTTGGCTGCAGCGGCAGCTATTGCGTGCGCCTCTTTCGCGGTCTTGAACTTCTTCACGCCGCTGGCGGTTCTCCTAGTGGCTCTTGCTGCTTTCTGCGGCCAGCTCACCCGCGCGCTCTTGCACGGCAAGCACGTTCACCAGCTGGGCTGCATCGTGGCGGCCGGGACGGTGGCTAGCCTCGTGTACTTCTTCACCACCGAGGCCGTAGCCGCCGCCGGGGTGGCGGACCCGTCGGAGTTTTCCTCGGGCTATGTGGCCGCCGTACTTTTCCTCATTCCCGGCTTCCCTCTGTTCTCCGCGCTCATTGATCTTGCGCGCTTCGACTTCGAAGCCGGGCTATCCCGCCTGACTTATGCGTTGACGGTGATCACCGCTGCGACCTTTACCGTAGCCCTGGTCAGCTGGACCACGGAGCTCACTCCGGAACCGGGAATCCCAGACTATGCGCCCGTGTGGTACCTGGCTGCTGCTGCGGCCAGCTTCCTGGGCATTTCTGGATTCGCGTTCCTCTTTAACTCCTCGCGCCGGATGGTGCTCGTGGCGGCCGCGGTGGGAACGGTGGCCAACCTTGTGCGCCTGCTCCTCATCGGCGTCGGGGCCACGGCCTACGTCGGCGCCTTCGTAGGTGGTCTCATCGTCGGGCTCTTGGGTGCGGTGGCCTCCACACGCGCACACCTACCGCGCATCACCACGACGGTGCCCGCGTCCGTCATCATGATCCCGGGCACCTCCATGTTCCGCACTGTCTATCACCTCAACGTGGGTAACATGGACCAGGCGTTGAGCAACTTCGCTACCGCCTCGATGGCCGTGGCAGCCATCGGCTGTGGGCTTATCCTCGCGCGCCTGTTGACCGACCGTGACTGGACCTTCGGCCACCTCATCGACTTCTCACATGTGCCTAGTGCGGCAGGTGGAACAAACCCTCGTCGTTGACATCCATCAACCCGTCCTCGAGCAGTGAGGCTTGTGCGCGCGAGCGCTGTGCCGCGTCTGGCCATACCGCATCCAGGTCGGCCTGGGTAACTGGGTGGGGTGAGCCTCGGAGGACGTCGAGAAGCAGCCCTCGCACTTGCCGGTCCGTGCCGGTGAACTTTTGCACGCGCTTCTTGGCCCGCGCGGTCTCTTCTTCGCTGGGCTCCGGACAGCCCGCGAGCTGCCAAGCGCACGTGGACTTGATGGGGCAGGCGGCACAGTCGGGGTTCTTCGCCGTGCACACCAGCGCGCCGAGCTCCATGAGTGCGGCCGAAAAACGCGGACCGTTCTCATCCGGAAGCAGGGCTTCTACCTGTGTCAATTCGCGTTTTGCGGGAGTCGGGGTAAGGAAGCGCCCCTCCTCGGCGCGGGCGTAGACGCGGCGGACGTTGGTATCCACCACCGGAACGTTGTGGCCAAAATGGAAACAGGCCACAGCACGCGCGGTGTACTCACCGATCCCCGGTAGCGCCAAGAGCTTGTCGACGTCCCCCGGGACCGCTCCTTCACCAATCTCCTTCGCACACTCCCATAAGCGCAGCGCGCGGCGCGGGTAGCCCAGCTTGCCCCACGCGCGCAGGACATCCGCTTTGGAGGCCGCCGCGAGGTCCTGTGGGGTGGGCCAGCGGCGCATCCACTCCTCCCATTGCGGGGCCACGCGTGCGACGGGGGTTTGTTGGCTCATGACCTCGCTTAAGAGCACACCCCACGCCGAGGTACCCGGCGCGCGCCACGGTAGGGGACGCTCATGGGCATCGAACCATTCCACGACAGCTTGGGTATCCATAGGCATCTCAGTGTAGGGCGGTGGGGACTAGAGTAAGAATCATGCCTTTAGTAGATGTCCCTCAAAACCCACAGAAGGTGTGGGAAGCCCTCCAGGAAGGTAACCACCGCCTGGTGACGGGTAACCTCATCGACGTTAACCAAGACGCGAAGCTGCGCGCTGGCCTGACTCAGGGCCAGGACCCACGCGTCATCGTGCTGGCCTGCTCCGATTCCCGCGCGCCTATTGAGCACGTGTTCAACATTGGTTTCGGCGATGCCTTCGTCATCCGCACCGCCGGTCACATCCTGGACAGCGCGGTGATGGCGTCGCTGGACTATGCCCTGGAGAATCTCAAGGCCAACCTGCTCGTGGTGATGGGGCATCAGTCCTGCGGTGCGGTGGGCGCAGCCGCGGACTTCCTGGCGGGCGGCGATCTGCCGACGGGCCTGCAGCGTCCGATCATTGAGCGTGTGGCCGCTGCCTCGATGGTGGCCAAGCGTGATGGCCGCGAGGAACTCGCCGATTTTGAGCGCGAGAATACCGCGCAGACAGTCTCCCAGATCATTTCTGACGTTCCGGCTGCGCGCCAGCTTCTCGACGCCGGCACGCTCGGCATCGTCGGCCTGCGCTACCTCCTAGAGGATTCCAGCGTGGAGACCGTCGTCCTGCACGGCGTTCATTAGGCTCGACGGTTGGCCCGGGCACTGGGCGGGACTAAGCGCATAGAAGTCGCTGCTCAAGACACGCGGCCCCGGGCTGGCCCGGGTTGGGCTCTAGTCCCCTTAAACTAAGAGCTGTGACTGAGCCATCCCGTACCCCGAAGCAGCTGCCGCGAGAGATTTACCTGCGTCGCCGCATCGCCGCGCTCGTGGCGATTCTGGTACTCGTGGTCATCCTTATTTGGGCTGCTACCGCGCTCTTTAGCGGTTCGAAGGAGGACCCGGGAGCCGAGTCGCAGCAGGCGGCGGCGTCGGGAACTCTGACTCCGTCGGAGGATGCAACCTCGGCGGTGGAGACGACCGAGTCCACCGCGTCTGAGGAATCCACCGAGCCCGAGGCGGGGGAGACGGACAAAGAAGAACCGACCTCCGAGGAAAAGCCAGCTGAGCTCACCGTTGATCCATCCAAGACAACGTGTTCCCTCCAGGACCTTAAAGTGATGGCCAAGACCAACGAGGACAGCGTCCCCGCCGGTAAGATGCCAACCTTCTACTTGGAGGTATTCAACCCGACGACGGAGGACTGCTCTATCGATCTCGATGAAGAGCAGCTGCGTTTCGAGGTTTACAAGATGGGCTCCAACGAACGCGTGTGGTCCGATACCGATTGCTATGCCTCAGTGGAAACCGGCAAGCAGACTTTCAAGTCCGGTGAGACGCGCTACTTCCAGGCGGATTGGTCCCGCAAGCGTTCCGAGTCGGGCAAGTGCACCGAGCGCGAGGAAGCCGAGCCGGGCGCTTACTTCCTGCATACTGTCATCGGGGAAAACTACTCCCCAGCGTTGCCGTTCAACTTGCTTTAAGCGCTGCAATCGCCTCGCTCAGGGTTGCGGCTTGGCGCACCTGTATGCCGCCGCCGACCTCCACCTTTCCGGGCGGGACGATGGCGTAGCGGTAACCCAAGCGGGACGCTTCTGCCAAGCGGCGGTCCAGGTTCGGTACGCGGCGAACTTCGCCGGCCAGGCCCACCTCACCGATGACCACCGTTTTCGGTGGCAGCGGCT
This sequence comes from Corynebacterium aurimucosum, assembly GCF_046895345.1. Lineage (GTDB taxonomy): Bacteria > Actinomycetota > Actinomycetes > Mycobacteriales > Mycobacteriaceae > Corynebacterium > Corynebacterium aurimucosum_G. Next base: position 2,633,558 of record NZ_CP160096.1, read on the forward strand.
GCTCGTGCAAGGAAGACCACGTGGCGAGCGCTACGGCAAGATCCGTCGCCGGCTCTTGGATCTTCATGCCGCCCACCGTGGCCACGTAAGCGTCCTTATCGTTGGTGCGTTCACCGGCGCGGGCCTGCAGTACGGCGAGCACCATCGGGACACGGTTGGCATCGAGCCCCGTGACCACGCGCCGCGGGTTCTTCGCCACGGGGTCGACGGTCAGCGCCTGCACCTCCGCCAGGATGGGGCGCACGCCATCCATGGCGACGGTCACCGCTGAACCGTCTGGGGTGCTGCCGCGGTGGGAGAGGAAGAGACCGGAAGGGTCCGCCACCTCCCGGATGCCGGCGGCGGTTTGCTCAAAGCAGCCCATCTCATCGGTGGCGCCGAAGCGGTTCTTGAGTCCCCGGAGCAGACGCAGGGAGGATTGACGGTCACCTTCAAAGTTCAACACGACGTCCACGAGGTGCTCGAGCACGCGCGGGCCAGCGACGTTGCCGTCCTTGGTCACGTGTCCGACGAGGAGGATGGGGATGCCGGTGGTTTTGGCCAGCGTGGTCAGGGCTGCGGTCACCGCGCGCGACTGTGCCACGCCACCGGCTACGCCCTCCACCCCGGCCGCGTGCATGGTTTGGACGGAGTCCACGATGAGGAGGCTGGGCTTGAGCTGTTCGACGTGACCAAAGACGACATCCAAATTCGATTCGGCCGCGAGGTAGAGCGTCTCGTGCAAGGCCCCGGTCCGCTCGGCCCGGGCGCGGACCTGCCCGGCGGATTCCTCGGCCGTGGCATAGAGGGCGGTGCGGCCCAGTTGCGCCCAGCGGGAGGCGACCTCCAATAACAAAGTGGATTTTCCGACTCCCGGCTCACCCGCCATGAGCACCACCGAACCGGGAACGATGCCGCGGCCAAGAACGCGATCGAGCTCCCCGATGCCAGTGTTGAGGGCCTTCGTGGCGGCAGCGCCCACCTTCGTAATCGGAACCGCTGGGCTCGTTGGTGTCAGGCCGGTTGGTCGGCGTCCAGACACAGCGGCCTGGGCCGCGGTGCTGCTTTCTGACGCCGCGGTTTCCTGCAACGTTCCCCATGAACCGCACTCGGGGCAGCGGCCAAGCCACTTGGGGGAGACGAAGCCGCATTCAGAGCACGTGTGGACGGGACGAACCTTTTTTGCCATGCCCATCACTCTAGTAAGTGGTGTGGACATTCACGTCGCGGGCAGGATCGCACCCTTTTCATCGCGCGCGATATGCACAGAGGCGCTACAGTGTTAGCCAGGTTACATCTTGTGTGTGCCTGCCCCCTCTTTATCCCCGTCCGATTTCTCACAACAAGAAGGTATTTCCATGAAGATTCGTCGTACCCTCGTCGCCGCTGGCGCTGCTGCCGCCGTCGCCCTCGCTGGCACCCCGGCTGCTTCTGCCGCACAAGCTCCTGAGCCGCTGGCCACTGTTCTGACCGAGATCACCAACGTCGCTGGCTATGAGGCTCAGAACCTCATCCTCGTCCCGGCGGCGCTGTCCTCCTTGGGCTTCCTGTCGAACCTGCTGTCCTAGTCCAGTTCACTTACCCCCACACCTCACTATTCAAGGAGACCCCATGAAGATTCGTCGTACCCTCGTTGCTCTGACCGCTGCTACCTCCCTGGCTGTAGCTGGCGCCCCGGCCGCTTCCGCCGCTACCTACCCGGAACCGCTCAACCAGGTTATGGATGAGATGGTGAAGTACGGCGGCCCGCAGGCACCGAACCTTCTTCTCATCCCGGCTGCCCTGTCCTCTCTGGGCATTCTTAACTCTCTGCTTGTGATGGCTACGGCATCCTCGCGAGCTTAAGAGTTTTCTGCGTTCGCTAAGGAGCGTTAAACGCAGACCGCCCCAACTGCCAAAGTTGAAGCCCGTGATTCGGGCGGGAAAACTTTGGCGGCTGGGGCGGTTTTCTATGAAGAAAAGGCTTACTTGTTCTCGGCGTAGCCCTCGGTGGACTGCGGGTCGCGGTCAAAGTCACCGGACTGCAGCGGGGAGGCGGACACGGTGGCGTCAACCTCGATGGTGCCGGTGTTAAAAGTGAAGGTCACCGGGCGGGCGCCGCCGAAAGCGAAGCCGTCGTTCTCTAGGGTGGTGGCCACGTAGGTGATGTTCTTGTCCTTGCCGTCCTTCGGGAGACGGTCCAGGTTCGTCTGGGAATCAGCGTAGAGGGCGTGATCGCGAGGAAGCGGCTCTGCGCCTTCCAGTGGTACGTCCTGGCCGTCGACGCTCACGGACTCGAGGACGACGTCGTCGACCTTGTAGCCCTGGTTGACGGCCACGAACTTCAGGGAGGTCTCACCGGTGTCCGGCTCAACCTGAATGGTGACGTCACGCACGGCCACCTTGCCATCTTCGGTGCTTGCGGATGCGCCGTCGACAGCAATGACCTTTTCCGCGGTCTGAGCAACATGACCGGCCGAGCAGGACGCCAAGGCCAGCGCGGAGAGGGCGGTAACTGACATGATGGCACCGCAGCGAGCGGCGGACTTCAGGGACTGCACTGTGAGTGTCCTCCATTGAATTGCGATCACAAAGCTTATCAACGCTTTAGCCTAGTACCTCCGCAGTAAAAGCACACAGTTTCCGACAAACCTCTTGGGTAAACCGGGGGTAGCCGCGCTTTATGTTGGCCGTCATCGTGGTGTAAAGCGAGCTGCTCTACGGGCCTGGGTGGGGGAGCAGTGCCGGAAAACTGCGTGCTAGAGTAGATACCCTGTATATGCGGCCCACTGAGAGTACGCCGAGAGCGCACGATGGGCACCGTCTCAAAGGCTTCATAAGGAGTGGCAATGGAATTTAAGGTCGGAGAGGTCGTCGTCTACCCCCACCACGGCGCCGCCAAGATTACGGCGATTGAAACGCGCGAGATGGGCGGCGAGGAGCTCGAGTATCTCGTCCTCCAGATCAACCAATCCGACCTCGTGGTTCGTGTGCCCTCCAAGAACGTTGAGATGGTGGGCGTGCGTGATGTTGTGGGCAAGGAAGGCCTCGAGAAGGTCTTCTCCGTCTTACGCGAAGAAGACGTGGAGGAGGCCGGCAACTGGTCCCGCCGCTATAAGGCCAACCAAGAGCGCCTTGCATCCGGCGATATCAACAAGGTGGCAGAAGTCGTGCGTGACTTGTGGCGCCGCGATCAGGACCGCGGCCTGTCCGCCGGTGAGAAGCGCATGCTTGCCAAGGCCCGCCAGATTCTGGTCGGTGAGCTTTCCCTAGCCAAGCCGGTCGATGACAAGAAGGCGGACACCATGATGGAGGAAATCAACGCCACCATCGAGCGCCACCGCGCCGCCGGCTTGGTCGAGGACAAGTCCATCACCACCGACATTGACAATGACGTCGATCTCGATGACCTCTCCTTCGACGACGAAGACTAATACCCGCCGCGTGATCGCCCTCGTCGCGGCGGCCGGTCAGGGAACGCGCCTTGGCGCTGACATTCCTAAGGTCTACGTGGAGCTGCGCGGAAGCACCCTGCTTGAACGCTCCGTGAAGGCCATGATTACCTCGGAATTTGTCGATGAAGTCATCGTTCTCGTCAGCCCCGCCATGGAGGATTATGCCGCCAGCATCCTCGACCGCATCGATTCTGATGTGCCCGTACGCATCGTCCACGGCGGGGGTGAGCGCGCCGATTCCGTCTGGGCGGGCCTGCAAGCCATCCCAGATGAGGATGCCGTGGTGCTGGTCCACGACGCCGCCCGGGCGTTGACGCCGCCGGGGATGATCGCGCGCGTCGCCAAGCGCGTGCTCGACGGTGCCACCGCGGTCATCCCGGTCCTTCCCGTCGCGGACACCATCAAAGAAGTCGAGGGGACCACGGTGCTGTCTACTCCGGATCGCTCCCGCCTGCGTGCCGTGCAGACGCCGCAGGGTTTTAACCTGGCCGCGCTGCGCCGCGCCAACCTAGACTATTGGGCGCAGGACCCTGACTTTGTCGCCACGGATGACGCCAGCCTCATGGAATGGCACGGCGAGCGCGTGGAGACCGTGCAGGGAGATACCTTCGCGTTTAAAATCACCACTCCCATCGACCTCGTCCTGGCGAAGGCCGTGACGGATGAGGCCGAACCGACCATCTTCGAGGTGCCTAGTGACTAACCCCATCATCCCGCGCGTGGGAATCGCCACCGATGCCCATCAGATCGAGCCCGGAAAACCCTGCTGGATTGCAGGCCTTCTCTTTGAGGACGTGGATGGCTGCGAGGGCCACTCCGATGGGGACGTGGTGAGCCACGCGCTTGTCGACGCTCTGCTTTCCGCCTCCAGCCTCGGCGACCTCGGCTCCTTCGTTGGCGTGGGCCGGCCAGAGTACGACGGAGTCTCCGGAGCACAGTTGTTGCGCGAGTGCCGCGAGCTGCTGGAGAAGGAAGGTTTCATTATCGGCAACGCTGCGGCACAACTGGTTGGTCAGAGCCCCAAGATGGGCCCGCGGCGCAAAGAAGCCGAGTCCGTGCTGAGCGAAATCCTTGGTGCCCCTGTGTCCGTTTCGGCCACGACGACGGATCACCTTGGTTTCACCGGACGCAAGGAGGGCCGTGCTGCCGTGGCGACTGCCGTAGTCTGGCGCGCCTAAGGCGTCCTGAACTTGCCGGCTGGATGAGTCAATTAGACTAGGCCAGGTGAGTACTTTGCGCATTTTTGATACCGCCACCCGCAGCCAACGTGAGTTCGAGCCGGTTCGCCCCGGCCACGCGTCGATCTACCTGTGCGGTGCCACCCCGCAGTCCCAGCCGCATATTGGCCACCTGCGCTCCGGCGTTGCCTTCGACATCCTGCGCCGCTGGCTTAGCGCGCAAGGCTATGACGTGGCACTCGTGCGCAACGTCACCGATATCGATGACAAGATCCTCACTAAGGCCGCTGAGAATAACCGCCCCTGGTGGGAGTGGGTATCCACCTATGAGCGCGAGTTCACCAAGGCCTACAACACCCTGGGAGTTCTGCCCCCTTCCGTGGAGCCGCGCGCGACGGGCTTTGTCACCCAGATGGTGGAGTACATGCAGCGGCTTATCGACGCCGGCTTTGCTTATGCCGTGCCTGGCGAAGACGGTGTTGGCTCCGTCTACTTCGACGTCGCGGCGTGGAATGCCACGGAAGGCTCGGACTACGGTTCGCTGTCCGGCAACCGCGTCGAGGAAATGGAACAGGGCGAAACAGACAACGCGGGCAAGCGCAGCCCCCAGGACTTCGCTCTGTGGAAGGCGGCTAAGCCGGGCGAGCCATCCTGGCCCACCCCGTGGGGTCGTGGCCGACCGGGCTGGCACTTGGAGTGCTCGGTCATGTCCACGTACTACCTAGGCAGCGAGTTCGATATCCATTGCGGTGGCTTGGACTTGCAGTTCCCGCACCACGAAAATGAGATCGCGCAGTCCCATGCGGCGGGCGATAAGTTCGCCAACTACTGGATGCACAACCACTGGGTCACCATGGCCGGCGAGAAGATGTCGAAGTCCTTGGGCAACGTGCTCTCCATTGCCAACATGTTGGAGATCGTCCGCCCGGTGGAGCTGCGCTACTACCTGGGCTCCGCGCATTACCGTTCGGTCCTCGAATACTCCGAGGCAGCGCTGACCGAAGCTGCGGCCGGCTACCGCCGCATCGAGGACTTCGTGGGCAAGTTTGAAAACGTAGAAAAGGGCGAGTGGACCCCGGCTTTCGAAGAGGCGATGAACGATGACATCGCTGTGCCGAAGGCGCTGGCGGAAATCCACACCACCGTGCGCGCGGGTAATAAGGCGCTCAGTGAAAGCAACCGGGAGGAAGCCGAGCGCCTCGCCGGGGCGGTGCGCGCCATGGCCGCGGTTCTTGGCTTTGATCCCTTGGATGAACAGTGGAAAGATAGTGGCGAAGAGAGCGGCGCTGATGCAGCACTGGACGTCCTCGTCCGTGCCGAACTGGAGCGTCGCACTACCGCCCGCGCAGAAAAGGATTGGGCTACTGCGGACGCCGTGCGCGACCGCCTTGCAGCTGCGGGTATTACCATCACCGACACCGCCGACGGCCCCACCTGGTCCTTGGCGGATTAACCGTCCTTGGCAAAGGCCAAGGACAGCACAGAAGTCGAGGACAACAAAGGAGAAGAATTATGGCACGTACCCATGGCCGCGGCGGCGCGGGCGCCCGCAAGTCCAATAAGAAGGGGGCTACGAAGGGCTCTGGTGGTCAGCGTCGCAAGGGCCTGGCCGGCAAGGGCCCTACGCCCAAGGCGGAGGACCGCGTCTACCACGCCAAGCACAAGGCGAAGCTGGAACGCGAGCGCCGCAATTCGGGCCGCCACCAGAAGGAGACCGCGGAGATGGTCGTTGGCCGCAACCCGGTCATCGAGTGCCTGCACGCCAAGGTGCCTGCTACCTCCCTCTACATCGTGCAGGGCACGCGTAATGATGCCCGCCTGTCGGAGGCAGTGGCCATGTGCAATACCCGCAACATCCCGATTCTTGAGGTCCAGCGTCACGAGATGGATCGCATGACCGGCAACGGCATGCACCAGGGCATTGGCCTGCAGATCCCGCCGTACAAGTATGCCGACGTTCATGCCCTGATGGATCGGGCCCGCGATGCTCAGGAACCGGGTATGTTCGTCATCCTCGATAACATCACCGACCCGCGCAATCTCGGCGCAGTCATCCGCTCCGTCGCGGCCTTCGGCGGCCATGGTGTCATCATCCCAGAGCGTCGCTCCGCCTCCGTCACCGCGGTGGCCTGGCGTACCTCCGCCGGCACCGCCGCGCGCTTGCCGGTGGCTCGCGTGACCAACGTGACCCGCACGGTCCAGGACTTCCAGAAGGCCGGCTACCAGGTTGTTGGCCTGGATGCGGGAGGCGAGCACACCCTCGATACTTACAACGGTGGCACCGACCCCGTTGTCATCGTCATCGGCTCTGAGGGCAAAGGCATTTCGCGCCTCGTCCGCGAGAACTGCGATGCCATCATGTCCATCCCCATGACCGACTGGGTTGAATCCCTCAACGCCTCCGTGGCGGCAGGTGCGGTGCTTTCCGAGTTCGCCCGCCAGCGTCGCGCGGCCCAGAAGTAGGCTCACGCTTTCGTCGCCATGTTCCTCACGAGTGTGCGTCCCGTCCCGGAGCTTATTGGGGAGGGACTGCCCGGCGTGCCGGAACACATGCGCCGCCTGGGCGTGCTCATCGCAGCGCTGCCCGGCGGCGCCTTGCGTTTGCCTACGCCCGTGACCGTCGTCGTGGGGGATAACGGCGCCGGAAAATCCACGCTGCTCGAGGCCATCGCCGTGGGGCTTGGCGTCAATCCCGAGGGCGGCTCGCGCCACGCCCGGTTTGCCACCGGCGACGAGGACTATCCCGAGTGGCTCATCTGCTCGCGGGCGCACAACCCGCGCGACGTGTACTTCTTGCGCGGCGAGACCTTCCTCAACTTGAGCGAGTATCACCACCAGATCCACAGCCCGGAGAATCCCGATCCGCTCAGTGACCTGCCGTTTCTCAGCCACGGCCAGGGTCTGCTCGCCCTCGTCGAGAGACGCTTCCATTCTGACGGAATGATCATTCTCGACGAGCCGGAAGACGGCTTGTCCTATCCCCGGCAGGTCGAGGTTGTCACGCAGCTCGAGCGCCTCGCCGCCCAGGGCGCGCAGGTCATCCTCGCGACGCACTCGCCAGTCTTCCTCAGCATGCAAGGCGCGACCGTCTACGCGTTCGGCGACAAGGGGATTGCGCCCGTCGCTCCCGAAGCGACGGAAGCTGTCCACGCCGCGCGCGAGTTCCTTGCCGATCCATTGGGGACCGCCGCGTTTCTTATTGGGGAGGGCGAATGAGAGACTTCTATGTCGACGCCTATGCCGCGCTGGACGGCGGCCACGGACCTGAGTGGGTGTCCTCCGTTCCTGGTTTCGTGGCGCTGCGACGCCAAGGACTGGACCTGCGTGCGCCGGTGACCGTGCTGACCGGGGACAACGGGGTAGGAAAGTCGACGCTCGCCGAGGGCATTGCCTTCGAGTACGGCTTTCCTGAGCGCGGTGGGATATGGGGTGTGCAGCGCTCCGCCGGTCCCATCAATCCCCTCCGGAGGTGGGCGAGCCTGCGGCTAGGTACCGCGCCCAAGGACGGCTACTTCCTGCGAGCGGAGGCGCACTACAACGTTGGTTCGACCGCGATGTCGCATGGCGAGTCCGTCATGGACGTCGTGCAGCGTTCCTTTGATGGGCGCGGGCTCTACATCCTCGACGAGCCGGAATCTGGGCTTTCGCTCGTGCGGCAGATGACGCTCATGGCGGAAATCCATCGCGCCGCGGAGGCGGGTGCGCAGTTCATCGTGGTGACGCACTCGCCGATTGTGGCAGCCATCCCCGGTGCGCGGATTGTTGAAATTACAGAAGATGGGTTCTTCCTTGAGCTGCGCGACGTGACACAGACGCTGGCGTTTCAGTCGTTGCGTGAGTTTCTCTACGCCTCCGGATGCTAGATTCAGGGCCGAGAAAGCTGGATGGCGATCTTTACTTCTTGGTTGCTGGCCAGTACTTCACATCTTGAACATTCAGATTGCGTGCGTGTGCCGAATACAAGGTTCTGGAGGATTGGGGTTCCACGGTTTAGAGACGAGGACAACTCGGTCCTTTGCCTGCCGTTTTCACCTTGTACAGATTCAGCTGCGGGTAACTTGAAGAATCTTCGCCAGCAAACCGTGACATCGAGAGTAGATACATGCACAGACGTGTGCAACATCATGCTGGGACGTAATAATTCTCTAGATAACAACGGGTCGCAAGTGTGATTAGTCAGTACGCGAGAAAAGAAAACCTACGCGATGGAACGCGACCTCTACGCGATCGTCAACGACATTGCCGACCACTACAACAAGGTTCACTGAATGATGAACTGAAGGATCTTTTATCCCTTGTAGGCCTTTCATTGCACCACAGTGTTTCCTGCGAGCATGCTTCGCTCGGTATGAAACAGCGTCTAGGAATCGCCAAAGCACTGGTCGGTAATCCACAATTATTGCTTCTCGACGCTCACCTACGAACGGCCTCGACCCGAGGTTGGGGCTGAGTGGAGTGAGACACGATGGGGCGCACGTGCAGTCTAGAGCCCGAAGAATTCCTCCACGAGCTCGGCAGCGATGAAGGAATCCGTGTTTTTACCCAGGCGTGGGTCCAGCTCGTTGCCCGACGGGATGACGTGGCCCATGCCCTCGACGCTCACGAGCTCGACCGGCGCGCCGGTGGCGTCTGCCGGCTCCCAGCGGTCGACAACGGTGTCGGGGAAAAGGTGGGTGCGCTCTGGGCCGGCGGCATGGTTGAGCTCCGCGAAGCGTGCGGCGTTCTCCTGCGCGCCGGTGACGGCACCGCGGGTGCGCTTCGGGTCAATGCCCGCCGTTCCGCCCGTATAGGGCGCGAGCCGGTCGCCCGTGCCGTGGACGAACATGACCGGGGTGGGTTGGTACGCCGAGTCCGGATTGGTGGGCGCATGGTTGGCGCCGGCGCCGAGAGTGGAGGCGAAGATGCAGGCGGCATCGGCAAGCCCGGGGGCGTCGAAGAGCAAGCGGATAACCATCTGCCCGCCGTTGGAGAAGCCGCAGAGGAACACGCGGCTAATCTCCTGCTCCGCGCGCAGCTCGTCGAGGATGGCGCGCGTGAAGGCGACGTCATCGATGCCCAGCTCGCGCGCGGCGACGGGCAGGGTGGCGCGGGCATCGTTAAAGTGCTGTTCCACGCCGGTGGGGTAGACCGCAAGCATGCCGTGGCGGGTGGCGAGGTCATCGAACGTGCCGTTAGTGAAGCGGCGGATGACGTTCGCGGATTGCAGGGAGCCGTGGAAGAACAGGAGGAGGTCTCTCTGGCGATCGACGTCATCATTCGGGCGGTACACGAGGTACGTGCGGGTGCGGTCTTGTAATTCGAGGCTACGGCGTTCCAAAGTCACGCATCTAGCCTAATCCTGATGCGCGCAGTGCTCATCGTGCGTCGAGGTGTGGTGTGTCTCGGCGTCGGCGCGATCGGTGGCGGCGCGGAAGTGTTCCTGGGAGGCGCGGCGGGCGGCGACGTCGTCGCGGACGGCCTTGCGGCTGCGAGCCCAGCCGATGCCGCGGCAGACCAGGTAAATAACAAAAGAGATGCTCGTGACGAAGACCGAGACGGGCAGGCCCGGCGCCAGGGAGAGGACCAGGCCGCCCACGGCGGAGACCTCCGCGAAGATGGTGGACCACACCACCGCGCGCAGCGGGGAGGAGGTAATCTGTACCGCCGCTGCGCCCGGGGTGATGAGCAGCGCCATGACGAGCAGGGAACCGACGATTTGTACGGACTGTGCGGCCGTCAGGCCCACGAGGATGGCGAAACACACCGCCAGAGACTTCACCGGCACGCCGGCGGCTTGAGCCATGACGGGATCCGCGGAAGCGAAGAGCAGCGGGCGCCAGAACAGAGCCACCACGGCAACGATGATGGCGGTCGTCGCGGCGAGCAGCCACACCGACGCGGAGGAGACACCGACAATTTGTCCTGTCAGTAGCGTCATCGCGGTTTTGGCGTTGCCGGGGTAGAGGTGCAGGAACAAAACCGAGAGTCCCAGGCCGAAACTCATGACCACGCCGATAGCGCTGTCTTGTTGGCCTTTCAGTCCCAGCACCGCCAGGATGATGGCGGCGACGATGGCGCCAGCAATCGCGCCAAAGCCGATGTTGAGGCCGAAGAGCAAAGCTGCGGCCGCGCCCATGAGCGCGAGCTCAGAGGTGGCGTGCACGGAGAAGGACATTTGGCGCAGGACGATGAGCGAGGTCATCACTCCGGACAGGATTCCGAGCAGGGCGCAGGCGATGAGCGAGGATTGCACGAAGTCAACACCCAGCAGGTACTGGGTATCTTCGATGAACTTAGACAACGATGAGCCTCCCATCGACGTTGAGGACGGTCACGGAGGAGCCATAGAGCTCCGAGAGCACCTCAGAGCGCATGACTTCATCGACCGTGCCGAAGATGTGGCCATTGGGCGCGAGGTAGAGCACCTTGTCCACCACGCCTAGTACCGGGTTGATGCCGTGGGTAACGAAGAGCACGGAGGTGCCGCGCTCGTGGCGCCACGCATTGAGCTTCTCGACGGTCGCCTGCTGCCGCGCCGGGTCCAAGGACAAGAGCGGCTCGTCCGCGAGGATGAGCTCTGGGTCGTTGGCTAGGGCCTGGGCTTGGCGGATGAGCTGTTGCTGCCCGCCCGAGAGCTGGCCCACGCGGCGGTCAGCGATGCCGGTGGCACCGACTTCGGCGAGGAGCTCGTCCACGCGCCCCCGGGCAGGACGTCGGTTGCGCAGCGTGCCATGCGCCAGGGACAGCGACACGAGGTCTCGGGCGCGCAGGGGCAGGTCCTGAGGGAACATCCTTTGCTGCGGGATAAAGCCCACACGGCAGTTGATATCTACGCTGCCCGCGGTGAGCTGGCGGGTACCCAAGATAGTGCCGAGGAGCGTGGATTTGCCCACGCCGTTGGGGCCTAAAACGGCGATGAACTCGCCGCGGTCTACGGCGAGGTTCATGTCCGACCACAGCGGTTCTACTGCGGCGTTCTTAAAAGAGATGAGCACTTACACAGCCTCGAGTGCGTTGACGACTTCCTCGTAGTAGTCGAGGAAGTTGGTCCCCTCCGGCGGGGTTTCACCAATCTCTACCACCGGGATGTTCTTATCCTCGGCGGCGGCGCGGATGCGCTTGGTCATGTCGGTTTCGGTCTGTGGGTTAAAGATGAGCAGGTCGATCTTGTCCTGCTTGATGTCCTCAAGGAAGCGGGCCAAATCGGCGGCGGTGGGCTCGCCCTCAGCGACGGTGGCCTTGCGGTAGCCCTCCGGGGTGGCGTCGGTGCTGTCGGTGTACTTGAAGATGTAGTCCGCGATGGGCTCGGTCTGCGCGTAGTTGCGCTGCGGGAGCTTCTCGATGCGTGCCTTCAGGCCCTCCACGCGCTCGACTAGCGGATCGGCGGTGGCCTTAGCCTCTGGGTTGGTCTCGTTAACGAGCTCGGCCACTTCGGTCGCCACCTTCTCGATGGCTGCGGCGTCGTACCACACGTGCTCGTTGCCATCGATGTTGGTGACCTGCTCGGGGTGCTCGGCGGCGATCTTCTTGGCCTCGTCCATGGTCACGGTGTCGCCTTCGTGAGCGTGGTCATGGTCATGCCCGTGTTCGTGCGCATGGTCATGCGCACGCTCGTCATGGTCGTGCGCATGGTCGTGCCCTTCTTCATGATCATGCTCGTGTTCCTCGCCATGATCATGCTTGTCATGGTCATGGCCACCATGATCGTGAGCGGTAAGCGGGAGCGCGTGAATGATCTGGTCCTGGTTCTTGACGGCCTGGTAAAGCCAGGCGTCGTAACCGCCGCCACCGGCGATGATGACGTCAGCCTCGTTGGCGCGGGCGATGTCCGCGGCGGTGGGCTCGAAGTGGTGTGGATCCACGCTGTTGCCGCTCACGATGGGGTGAACGTCGATGTTCACGTCGGTCTGCGCGGTGTTGACGACCGCCTGGGCCACATCAGCCCAGATGGAGGTCGAGGCGACGACCTGAATGGTCTCCTTGTCGGAACCGGCATCCGAGCCGCCATCGGCGTTATCGCCGCTGGAAGAACAGGCGGTGAGCGAAGCGGCGCCCAGGGTGGCTGCGAAGAGGAGAGCGGTGGGACGTCGGAAAGCACGGCGTGAGAGGGAAGTGGTCATGCCCCTATTTCTACGTTTAGTGAAAATTGTTGTCAAATGATAATGAGTTGAAAAAGGGTAATGTTGCCGTCATGTCCAAACGCAGCACGACGCTGGCCTCCCTAGCGGCCGAACTTGGGGTTTCGCCCACCACGGTGTCCAACGCGTACAACCGGCCGGACCAGCTGGCGCCTGCCACCCGCGAGCGCATCCTCGCCGCCGCGGCTGAGCGTGGATACACAGGCCCGGATCCCACCGCACGCAGCTTGCGCACGCGCCGCCAAGGTTCACTGGGTGTTCTGCTCACCGAGCACCTTTCCTATGCCTTCGAGGACATGGCTTCTGTGGACTTCCTCGCCGGCATGGCGGAGGCCTCGGCGGGGGCGAGCACGACGTTGACTCTCATCCCTGCCGGGCCGGATACCGCCGGCGCGCCCAACGACGCCCAGGCGGCGCAACTCGTAGGGTCGGCTGCCGTCGACGGTTTCGTGGTCTATTCCGTGGCGGCGGGTGATGCTTACCTCGACGCCGTGCAGCGCCGTGGCTTGCCGGTGGTGGTGTGTGATCAGCCCACGGATTCGGGCTTGCCCTTCGTGGGCATCGATGACCGCGCAGCGATTGCCCCGGCGGCGCAGGCGCTTGTCGACGCCTCCCATACCCGCATCGGTATCCTTGCCATCCGACTACACCGCGAACGCCTCGACGGCGAAGTGACGGCCGCACACCTGGCCGCGGCGGATATGCACGTGCAGCGCTCACGTGTATTGGGTGCGCTCGATGTCTTTGCAGCCGCGGGCCTCGATCCCGCAAGCATCCCCGTGGTGACGCGCCACATCAACGATTCGCGCACGGCCTATGCGGCCGCGGAGGAGCTGCTGACTAAGCACCCGGATCTCACCGCGGTGTTGTGCACGACGGATTCGATGGCGCTCGGCGTTATGGCTTATGCCCGCGATCACGGAATCGCGGTTCCCGGGCAGCTTTCCGTCACAGGATTCGATGGCATCGCGCCGGCCCTGGCGCTGGGGCTGAGCACCGTCGTGCAGCCGAACAAGGAAAAGGGGGCGGCGGCGGGGCGCATGCTGGCCAGCCTCATCGATGGGCGCGGAGAGGTGCCGCGCGTGTTGTTGGAGACCACCTTCCAGCCCGGGCGGACCGTGGCCCCGGCTGGGGCTTAAGCGCTGTGCTGCGCGCGGGCGGCGGCGAGTTCTTCGAGGAACTCCGTCACCGCCGCGATATCGGGCACGCGCAAAGCTGCCTGCGTTGCTCCCTCGCCGACCTTGACGCCGAGGTCCGGCGGCTGGTTGAGTACAGCGAAGCCGTCTTCGTCGGTGGTGTCATCCCCTACAAAGACCACTGCCGTGGCGCCGACGCGCTGGCGCAGCTTCTCAAGCCACGTGCCCTTCGTGGCCTGCGTTGCGGAGAATTCGACGACGCACTTGCCCGCAGTCTTGGGGAAACCATCGGCGCTTAGGGCGGCGCCCTCCGCATAGGCCGCGGCAGCCGCGTCTGGGTCTTGCAACTCCAGCGCCCGCAGGTGCAGCACCCGCTGGAAGGGTTTGATCTCCAGTTCCGCGCCGGGGTGGCGGGCGATGATCTCCTTGATTTCCGCTTCCTTCTTGGTCAGGTGGGCTTCCATCTCCGGGGTGAGCGCGGATTCTTCCCACGAGGATTCGGCCCCATGCGAGCCGCCAAAAAGCACCGGCTCGCGCAGCGGGCATACCCGTTTCAGACCGTCGAGGTGGCGCCCAGAGAGCACGGCCGCGGTGGTGTTAGGTAGCTGCGCCAAGACAGCGAGAGCATCCAGCGAGCGCTGCTCGGGGCGCACTGCGTAGGCGTTGCGCGCGAAGCCGGCCAAGGTGCCATCGAAGTCGGAAACAACCGCTAAATGTTCGGCGGCGGCGAGAGCATCAATCATGCTCCCCACCCTAGCGCTGAAACTTCGGAGCTATAGCGCGGCCATGCGGATAATCGGTGAATCCACCTTGTCGGTGCGCAGCGTCAACACGAGTTGGTTGTTGGGGTTAAGCGCAAAGTCGAACTCATGGCCTTCGGCGATGAGGTTGCGCATGAGCGAATCAGCCCATTGCATTGAGCCCTCGCAGTCGCCGCTTCGCGGTGGGCTTTCATAGGTGGCTTTCTCCACCCGCATGATATCGCCCTCCCAGATCGTGGAGGTTTTGTCATCCTTGTGGAAGGACACCTCAGCGGTAAACGGTACGCAGCCAGTTGAGCCCACCGCGGTGTGCTCACCGAAGCTCATATGGGGCACGTGTGCAGTATCGGCAGGGAGGGAGGAAGGAGCGTCCGGTGAGGTGTAGAGGTTGATGACCTGCCAATCCTTGCCCACGATGCGGTCATCGCCGCGCGGGGCAGGTTCCTCCTCAGCGGAGCTGCATCCAGCTAGGCCAAGCGCAAGCAGCACAGTACTGAGCACAGCGGTGAGCCGGCGCCGCATCATGCTTCCTCCTGGTCCAAAGCGCCGAGGAAGGACTGCGACCACAGCGCGATATCGTGCTGACACACCTGCTCGTTCATAGCAATCATGCGCTCGCGCATGGTCTCGGGGAATTCCTCCAGTGCTTTGACCGCGGAGAGTAGGGCGCGCTTGATGGATTCGATGTCGAAGGGGTTGCACAGGTTGGCTTGGGTAAGCTCTGCTGCCGCGCCCGCAAACTCGGAGAGCACGAGTGCACCTGTGCCGTCGCCGTGGGAGGCCACGTATTCCTTGGCCACTAGGTTCATGCCGTCCTTAAATGGCGTGACCAGCATGATGTCCGCGAGCCGGTAATAACGCCGCAGGACGTCCTTCGGTACGGAACTGTGCTGGTAATGCACCACCGGCGCGCCGAGGCGCCCAAAGCGGCCATTGATGCGGCCCACGGCCTCCTCCACCTTTGAACGCGTGGCGCGGTAATGGTCGATGCGTTCGCGCGAAGGAGTAGCCAGCTGGACGAAGGTTACCTCGTGTGGGTCCAGCGCACCGGTCTCGAGGAGCTCCTCGAAGGCGGTGAGGCGCTGCAGGATCCCCTTCGTGTAATCCAGGCGGTCCACACCCAAAATGACGTGCTTGGGGTTCCCCAGCTCAGCGCGCAGCTGGGCGACGTCCCCCGCATCGCCACCGTCAGCGAATTCACCCGCCGCAATAGAAATGGGGAAAGCGCCTACCCCGACAGAATGCCCGCTACCGGTCACGATGCGAGCGGTGACCGCGCGGGTGCTGACCTCCCCTTCTACGTCCAGCCCTTGGGTGCGGGCCAGCTCCAAGAAATTGCGGGCGTTGGATTCGAGGTGGAAGCCGATCAGGTTGGCGTCGAGAAGCCCCCGCACCAACTCCTCACGCCACGGCAACTGGCGGAAGAGATCCGGGGAGGGGAAGGGAATGTGCAGGAAGAATCCAATGGTGAGGTCGGGGCGTAGCTGGCGCAGGATGCCGGGGACGAGCTGGAGCTGATAGTCCTGCACCCACACCGTGGCATTCTCTGCGGCGACGGCTGCTACCTCGTTGGCAAAACGCAGGTTGACCTCGCGGTAGGCATCCCACCAGTCGCGGTTGTAGACGGGGGTGACGATGAGGTCGTGGTAGAGCGGCCACAGGGTGGCGTTGGAAAAGCCCTCATAGAAGGCCTCAAAATCCTCCTGTGTCAGGCGCACCGGGTGAAGGAGGACACCGTTATCCGTGGTGAAGGGCTCGGGAGCTTCGTCGGCTACGCCCGGCCATCCCACCCAGCAGCCCTGGTGTTCTTCCAAGACCGGGGAGAGCGCGGTGACGAGGCCGCCGGGGGATGCCTTCCACTCGCGGGTGCCATCGGCGGCGGTCTCGAGGTCCACCGGCAGGCGATTGGCAACGACGACGAAGCTATTGGTGCGCCCGGACATAGCTAGGCCTTCTTTGCGGCCTTTTTAGTTGCCTTCTTCGTGGCCTTCTTAGTTGTCTTCTTGGTGGCTTTCTTCGTGGCCTTCTTAGTCGCCTTCTTCGTGGATTTCTTAGAAGCCTTCTTCGTGGCCTTCTTGCTGCTCTTCTTGGGGGCAGCATCGGCTTGCTCGGCCAGCACCTTGCGGTGGACCAAGCCTTCTGGCTCGACGCCCAGCATCGACATGAGGGTCACGCCGTCGAGGAAATCCTCCGCATAGGTGGCGACAACGCGGCGCGCGGAGCGGGCGGTCTCCTCCTCTACTGCGTGAGTCTGGTCAGCCGCGGGCTGGGTATCTGTGACCTTTGGTGGCACGGAGTCCTCCTGGGATGAAGTATGAAAGCTTTCAGACCGGCTATTCTACGCTATTGCGACTTCGTTGGGGCGCTCGGGTCATCTTTGCCGGGCACCGTGTAGGTGGGGCGCTGCGCCGGAAATTGCGTGGTAACGGGCCACATGTCCGTGATGGCATCGCCCTGCTGGAAGCGCGCCTGCTGTGCGGGCGTCGGTGGTTTGGGCCCATATTGCGGCGGCGGGGCCGGCAGATTGTGGCGCGGGGCGAAGGGAGACAGGGGTACGCGGGGAATGCGGGCGCGCTGCGCCAGGCGGGTGGCGCGCGCGAAGGAGAACGTGCCTAGGCGCTTGAAGGCGGTGTAGGGGCGGAAGTACTGCGGGCGGCGCAGGCGGCGGGCGACTCGCTCGCCGAAGACGACGCCGGCGGCAAGTGCACCGGCGATGGCGAGGGCGCTGGCCAGGTTGGTCAGGCCGGTGATGAGCTGCTCGTTGAGCATGGCGTACATGCCGCGGTACAACGTCAGGCCTGGAAGCATGGGCGTATAGCCCACGATCATAGTGATGAGTGGCGGCATCATGTAGCGACGGGAGAGTAGGCCGCCGGCCAAGCCCACCGCTGCGGCAGAAATGCCCGAGGCAATGACGGCCCCGACGCCCAAGAAGACGACGAGGAAGTAGTAGAACACCATACCGGCGGCGGCCGTGAGACCGGAGATGGTGACCTCGGACCAGGAGGCTCCCAGCGCCAGCGCAAAGGCGGCGGAGCCGATGCCGCCGCACAGTACGAGCAGTGGGATTTGGTGATAGACGGGCGGGGCGAGCGTGGCTAGTGGGGGAAGGCTAAAGCCCAACCACGACGCCACCTGGATACCCAGGCCCACGCCGGCGATGATGGCGCCGGTGGACATGAGAGCCTCAAAGAACTTCGCGGACGAGGTCACGGGTGCGCGGGTGATGCCGTCCACGAGGCACTGTACGAGCGTTAGTCCCGCCACCAGCACGACGATGCCGGAACCGATGATTTGGGAGGGTAGCATCTGGATGCCAAATCGCGCGAAAACGTTGTAGAGGATGGCCGCGGGAATGACGGCAAGCAGGCCGCCGACAAGGTTCTGATAGAACGGCGGCAGCCGGTAGCCGGCGAGGAACATATTCGTGCCCATGATGAGTGCCGAAATGAGGAAGGTGACAACACCGACGAGAAGGTCACCGCCCAGCATCACGGCGATGAATCCACCCATGGCACCCCACGCGCTGACGATGGTGGTCTTGGAATAGGGGTTCTTCATCGCATCGATGTCATCCAAGATCTTCTCCGCCATTGCCGGTGGCGTAGCACCGGAATGGATGGAGCGGATGAGCCTGTCAACGGCGGATAGTTTGGTGAAATCCACGGCGATGCTCGGCGCCACGCGGAAGACGTGGAGGTTGTGCCGATCCGGCGCTGTGCCGATGGCGGTGTGGATAGTGATGGTGTTCATCAGGATCGACACGTGGCAGTAGTGCAGGCCATAGGAGGATGCGACGAGGTGAATCTGTGCCTGCACGTCGGTATTGGCTGAGCCCGCTGCAATCAGGATTTCGCCGACGCGCGCGGCGATCTCCATGACGCCGGTGACCTGGGCCGGATCGGTGAGATCAACAGGGGCGAGCGGGGAGGGCGGCGGTGCGGCCTTAGCGGCGTCGATGGTGGCGACCGGAGCCGACCGGTATAGCAGGCGCTGGCGCAAGGAAGAAAGAACAGACACGGAAAAGAAAGACCTCAACAACACTTCTGGGTTCGGTAAGTCAGCACTTTAGTAACTGCCGCGGATTTATGCACCTGCCAGTGCTTTTCGGGCCCCTGACGGCCGCTTTTTCGCAGTGCAACCACCCTGGCTTTCCGTCCATGGGGTGGGCTCAGGTACGATTCCCCATAGCGGATGAGCCGCGGTGCTGGAGTGGCGCAATTGGTAGCGCAACGCACTTGTAATGCGTAGGTTGCGAGTTCAAGTCTCGTCTCCAGCTCAAAAGGGCCTTTTTCAAGGCCCTTTCTCTCTTTTCGGGCCTATTCGGCGAGGTGGCCCAAGGCGACGTCGATAAGCGCGCGGCGCCTTTGCGGCGGTAGGGGGCGGTCGGTGAGGTGATCGTGGACCCACAGGCCGTCGGCGATGATTGAAGCCAGCACGACGGATTCATCCTCCGAGGCAGGATCGGGGAGCCAGCGCCTGTCGACGTCCCTCCACACCTTCTGGAAGTCCGGATGGGACTGTGAGTGGATGGACATGAGCAATTCAATGAGCGGGTCATTCTTTCCCATGGACTCCAGCGCGGCACGGTAGCGCTGGCGCGGGCTCAGCTGGTCTGCCGTCTTGCCGTCGGAGAGACCGACGAGCTCTTCCTCCCAGCGCTCCGCGCAGAGCTTGTGGCAGTCAATGAGCAGCTCGTGGCGGGTGGGGAAGTGGTAGATGAGCCCAGACTTACTCATGCCTGTGGCGGTGGCCAGGGAATCGTAGGTCAGCGCGTGAACGCCATCCTCTTCGATGATGGCGAGCGCTTTTTCGAGCGCCTCGACCTTTTTACTAACGCGGGGCATCGGCACCTCCTGAGGTTGGATTGCTGCGGAAGCACCAGCCGGTGACCGCGGCAAAAATGAGCATGACTACGCCGAGCCCAGCGGCGGTGGCTAGGTAGGCGTCGTTATACGCGGCGCCGGCGGCCTCCGCGAGTGCGGGGTTGTGGAGTGCTTCCATGCCTAAGTCCTGGATGTCCTCGGGCAGTCCGCTCTTGTAGAGCATTGGCAGCACTGATCCAGTGACCGCAATCGACAGCAGTGTGCCAAACTCATAGGACACTTCCTCCACACCCGCGGCCATGCCGGAGCGTGACGCAGGAGCGGCACCGATGATGGCAGTGGAGGACACCGACATCACGAACCCCGCGCCGAGGCCAGTGATGAACAGACCAGCCAGGTATGCGGGGAAGACCTCGTGCGTGCCGCCCCACACCACGCCGCCAATGCCCGCTGCCATGGCGAGGAAGCCGCCAGCGATGATGGGCAAGAAACCCCAGCGGTGCAGGTTAGCCCCGCCCAGCGCGGACATCGGCAGCGCCGCAATCGCGATGAGGGAAATGATGAGCCCAGCGTGCAGCGGGGAGTAGAGGTCCACCAACTGCAGCTTCTGCGTGGTGGTCATTTCCAGCCCTGCCATGCCAAACATGGCGCCGGCTGCGGCCAACACGCCGCCGCTGAAGATGGGCGAGCGGAAGATATCGAAGGTGAGAAGCGGCTCCTTCAGTTTGTGCTGGCGGCGAGTGAAGAGGATGGCACCGATGAGACAGGCAGCCAGCGCGCCGCCAATAAGCATGGCGTTGAGATGGGAGCTGGCGACAGACTTGATGACGAGCACCAGCGAAGCCAGCGTGATCAGCGCGTAAAGGGAAGACAAGAAATCCCACTGCTTCGCCGGGTTCGCCACATTAGGCGGGGCGAGGAAGGCGGTGAGGATGAGCGCGATGATGACGATGGGCACGTTGACCAAAAAGACCGATCCCCACCAGAAATGCTCGAGCAAGAAGCCGCCTACCGTGGGGCCCGCCGCCGCGCCGACGACGGCGATGGAGCCCCAAATGCCGATGGCGGTGTTGCGCTCAATCTCATCCTCAAAGGTCAGGCGAATCAGCGCCAGGGTAGCGGGCATCATGATGGACGCACCGAGACCTAGGAAGGCGCGAGCGGCGACGAGCTCCCACGCGCCGGGGGCGAGTGCGGCGGCCAGCGAAGCGATGCCGAAGACCCACAGGCCGATGACGAACATGCGGCGGTGACCGATCTTGTCACCTAACGTGCCGGTGCCTAGGAGGAGGCCGGCGAGCATGAGCGCGTAGGCGTTGATGATCCACAGCTGCTGCAGCGAGGTGGCGTGCAGCTGCTCGGAGAGCTCCGGCAGGGCAGTGTAAAGGATCGAGTTGTCCAAGCCGATCATGAGCAGACCCAAGGAGATGACACTAAAAAAGATCCACCGTCGGGTCGCTGAGGTGCTTAAGGCCTCTGCGGAGGCTTTCGTGTGAACGTCTGTCATGCTGCGAAACTATAGCGAACGGTCGTTACAGTTTCAAAGTCTTGAATGTTGACTTGTTGTTAAAGTCACAAAGTGCGCGTGACGTGAGAAGGCAGCTTTATGGTGGCGAAACACCACCGGGAGGGAGAACACTGGGGTCCGTTAGCGATAAAAGTTAGAGAGGTACAACATGGCACGCAATTACGCCACGCAACTCGTAGAAACCTTGGAAGCCCAGGGAGTTAAGCGCATCTATGGGCTTGTCGGTGATTCCCTCAACCCCATCGTGGACGCGGTGCGGCAGTCCTCCATCGAGTGGGTCCACGTCCGCAACGAAGAGGCCGCGGCATTCGCCGCTGAGGCGGATTCCCTCACCACCGGCAACCTCGCCGTGTGCGCCGCCTCCTGCGGCCCGGGAAATACGCACCTTATTCAGGGGCTTTACGACGCCCACCGCAACGGCGCCAAGGTCCTTGCCCTAGCCAGCCACATTCCTTCCCGCCAGATCGGCTCGAAGTTCTTCCAGGAAACCCACCCTGAGGCCATCTTTCAGGAGTGCTCCGGCTACTGCGAGATGGTCAACTCCGCTGAGCAGGGAGGCGTGGTCTTGCACCATGCCATTCAGAGCACCATGGCCGGCAAGGGCGTGTCCGTCCTCGTTATCCCGGGTGATGTCTCCACTCAAGAGGCGGAAGAGGACACCTTCACCTCCTCCGTGATTTCCTCCGGCCGTCCGGTTGTCTACCCGGACCCGGCAGAGGCCGCCGCGCTGACCCAGGCCATCAACGAGGCCAAGACCGTCGCCCTCTTCGTCGGTGCTGGCGTCAAGGACGCGCGCGAGCAGGTCCTTGCGCTGGCCGAGAAGATCAAGGCTCCCATCGGCCACGCCCTGGGCGGCAAGATGTACATCCAGTACGACAACCCCTTCGACGTCGGCATGTCCGGCCTGCTCGGCTACGGCGCGGCCCACGAGGCTACCCACGAGGCAGACCTGCTCATCCTGCTGGGCACGGACTTCCCCTATAACGACTTCCTGCCGGATGCCAACGTGGCCCAGGTCGACATCGATGGCTCCCACATTGGCCGCCGCACCCGCATCAAGTACCCGGTGACGGGCGATGTCGCCGCCACCATCGAGAACATCCTGCCGCACGTCGATGAAAAGAAGGACCGCTCCTTCCTCGACAAGATGCTCAAGAAGCACTACGACAAGCTGCATCACGTCGTTGAGGCCTACACCTCCGGCGTCGAGAAGCACACGCCGATCCACCCGGAGTACATCGCCGACCTCATTGACCAGCAGGCCGATGAAGACGCCATCTTCACCGTCGATACCGGTATGTGCAACGTGTGGGGCGCGCGCTACATTACTGCGAACGGTAAGCGCGAGCAGATCGGTTCCTTCCGCCACGGCACCATGGCCAACGCCCTGCCGATGGCCATCGGTGCGCAGGCGGCGCACCCGGACCGCCAGGTCATCACCTTCTCCGGCGACGGCGGGCTGTCCATGCTCATGGGCGAGCTGCTCACGGTGAAGCTGCACAACCTGCCGGTGAAGATGTTCGTGTTCAACAACTCTTCCCTCGGCATGGTCAAGCTGGAGATGCTGGTCCAGGGCCTGCCGGAGCATGAGACCGACCACGAGCACGTCAACTACGCCAAAATTGCGGAGGGTGCGGGCATCAAGCACTTCCGCATCGAGGATCCGAAGGACGCGCCGCGCCTCATCAAGGAGGCCTTGGCCTACGACGGGCCTGCGCTTATCGACGTCGTCACGGACCCCAACGCCCTCTCCTTGCCGCCGACGCTGACCTTTGAGCAGCTGCTCGGATTCTCTAAGGCGGCAACCCGCACCGTCTTCGGCGGTGGCGTGGGCCAGATGCTCTCCATGGCGAAGTCCAACCTGCGCAACATTCCGCGCCCGCAGGACTTTTAATGTGTCGGCGTTAAGCGCCGCACATTAAAAGGGACCTACACCCTGCGGTTCCACCCCGCGAAAGCGTTATGCCTTCGCGGGGTCTTTGACTGGGATGAGGACCAGCGCGCCAACGAGCAAGACTAGCCCGATGGCGAGCACGCCTCCCCGGTCGCCCTGGCCCAACAGTGAGACGAAGACACCGAAGAGGAAGGGCGTCAACCACGCCACGGCCCGCCCGGTCGTGGCGTAGAGGCCAAACATCTCGCCTTCGCGCCCCGGCGGGGCCACACGCGCCAAGAAGCCGCGGGCGGAGGCCTGGGCCGGTCCGACGCAGAGACACAGGATGAGCCCGCAGATCCAGAAGGCCGTCGGCCCCTGCGCCACGAACATGATGCCGGCCATGAGCGTCAAGATGGCCAGGCAGGTGAGGATGATGGCTTTGGGGCCCACGTGGTCGTCGATCAGCCCGCCCGCCACCGCGCCCAGCGCGGCCGCAACGTTGGCGGCAACACCGAAGATGAGGACGTCGCCAGGCGAAAGTCCATAGACGGATACGCCCAGCACGGCGCCGAAGCTAAACACTGCGGACAGGCCATCGCGGAAGATGGCAGAAGCGAAGAGGAAGGCAAAGGCATTGCGGTCCTCCCGCCACAGCGTGTGCACCGTCCGCCACAGCTCGCGGTAAGACTCCGCCACACCGCCCGCCGCTTCACCCGACGGGGCAATCTCCGGCACGCGCAGCAACACGGGGATGGCAGACAGTCCAAACCACGCCGCCGAAAGCAGCGCCACGAGTCGAATATTCCAGCCGCCCTCCGTGGATAGTCCTAGGCCGCCGCCCTCGCCGGAGACGAAGCCGAAGTAGCAGATGAGCAGCAGCACGATGCCACCGAAATAGCCTGCCGACCAGCCCAGACCAGATACCCGGCCCACTTTGTCCTCGGTGGCCACCTGGTTGAGTTGGGCAAAGTAGTTGACCTCCGCGAATTGGATGGTCACCGAACCTACCGCTAGGCCGATGAGGCCGAGCCAGAAATACACTGGCGCGTCGTTGCGGATGAAGAACAGGCTGGCCATGACCAGGAAGGTCAGCAGCGACCAGAAACCCAGCGCGCGCCGCCGCGTGCCCAACCGGTCCGAGCGCTGCCCCATCACGGGGGTCACCGCAAAGATCACCAGGCCCGCCACCGTCATGGACCACGACAGCCACTGCGCCGGGGTGAACTGCGAGTCAATCTGCTGTCCCACCGAATCGGTGAGATAGACCGAGAAAATAAACGTCACGAGCACTGCGTTGAAGGCGGCCGAACCCCAATCCCACAGGGCCCAAGCAGCCACGGTGAGGCGGTCAGTGCGCTTCGAGGCTTGCGTCATGCTTCATTATCGTAGGCAAAAACACCTGCCGAGTGGATGGAGTTGCACTTAACGCGACGTGAACTTTTAGGCTCAACGACATGCGTAACGACTACAGCATCGGCGATGTGGCCGGCATTTTGAAAGTCACCACCCGCACCCTGCGGCACTGGGATGACATCGGCCTGCTTAGCCCCCAGTGGCGCACCGGGGGTGATCACCGCCTCTACACCGAAGACGATGTGCAGCGCGGGATGGACATCCTGATTTATCGCAGCGTCGGGATTGAGCTGAAAGACATCGCAGTGCTTCTCGACGCCCCCTCGTCCGCCACCCTGCCCCGCCTCCGCGCCCAACACGAGGCCCTGCAGAAGCGGCGAGCCGACGTCGATGCGATGTTGTACGCAGTGGAAAGACTGATTGAGGAGACCGAAATGGATAAGAACCTAAGCCCCAGCCAAAAAGTGCGCAATCTGGGTGATGCATGGCCCCAACTGCAGGAAGAAGCCCGCGAGAAGTGGGGAGACAGCAAAGAATGGGCGGCGAGTGCGGCCGCTGCGGAATCGATGGGGAAGAAGGATTGGGAAGGATTCTCCGTGGATCATGAAAACTTTGCGGCCGAGCTAGAGGAGTCCGCGAACGCAGGGCTTGAACCGGGCAGCGAGGGGGCGAAGGAAATCGTTGACAAGCACCGCGACCTCATTGCTCAGTGGTACCCAGTGTCGAGGTCCAAGCAAGTGATCTTGGCTCGCATGTACTGCGAGGATCCGCGCTTCGATGAGACCTATCGCGGTAATGCCGGCTACTTGCGTCAGCTGATTGAAGCACAAGCCCAGGCAGAAGGGCTGGATCTGGGTAATCTCGTGTGGGACTGATTTGTTCACAGCGCACGTCCAGACTCCGCTCAGTACCCTGGGAAGGCGTAGTGCAATACTTCTCACTTTGAATGAGAAACCCCCACGCCACCTAGTCATAGGAACAGCGGAGAAAGGACCAAAGCGGGACCATGGATGATTCAAAGGACGTCAAGGTACTTGTCGTCGATGACGAGCCCAATATCGTTGAACTACTTACTGTTTCCCTGAAGTTTCAAGGTTTCGACGTGCACAGCGCCAACTCCGGCAACGAAGCCCTGCGCATCGCGCGGGAGATCAACCCTGATGCCTACATCATGGACGTCATGATGCCGGGCATGGATGGTTTTGAGTTGCTGGGCAAGCTGCGCGCGGAAGGCCTCGACGGCCCCGTCCTCTACCTCACCGCCAAAGACAGCGTGGATCAGCGAATCCATGGCCTGACCATTGGGGCGGATGATTACGTCACCAAGCCCTTCAGCTTGGAAGAGGTCATCACCCGCCTGCGCGTGATCCTGCGCCGCGGCAGCACGGTGGATGACCAGAACGGTGACGCCACCATGACCTATGCCGACCTCACCCTCAACGATGACACCCACGAGGTCACCAAGGCAGGGGAGATCGTGGAGCTTTCGCCCACCGAGTTCAACCTGCTGCGCTACCTCATGCAGAACCGCGAGGTGGTGCTGTCCAAGTCCAAGATTCTGGATAACGTTTGGCACTACGACTTTGGCGGCGATGGCAACGTGGTTGAGTCCTACATTTCTTATCTGCGCCGCAAGATTGATACCGGCGATACTCCGCTCATCCACACCGTCCGTGGTGTCGGTTATGTGCTGCGCACACCGCGCTCGTAGGCTTTTTCACTATGAGCGAATCCACCGCGAACCCGGATTCCGGATCCACGCCGGTGCTCAATAGCGCCTTGCGCCGGCGCATGCAGCGACCTAAAGCGCTGCCCTTGCGCACGTGGCTGCTCGTCTTGATGGTGCTGGTTTCGGGCCTGGGCCTGGCTATGTCCTCCTTGGCGGTCTCGTCGATCATGCGCAACGTGCTCTACACCCGCGTGGACACCGAGCTGAATGATGCCCTGAGTTCTTGGGCCAGCAATCTCGACGCGACTTTCTACACGCCGCAGGACGGGAGCCGCCGACCCCCGACGGACTATGTAGCACTGGCGTATTATCCCGATGGCTCCGTGGTAACCACGCGGCCGACGGCGGCGTTGCCGGATGCTCGTTCGGTGGTCGTTGGTGGTGAACCTAGCACCGTTCGCTCAATTCAAGGCGAAACCGAATGGCGTGCCGTGGCGCAGCTCAAGACGGATGGCTCCGTGGTGGTCGTCGCTAAAGACATGACGACGGAAAACTCCATTCTGAAAGGCCTCGCTATAGTCCAGGTCATCATCGCGGCGCTGGTCATGCTCATTATCGCGCTCGTGGGTATGTGGCTGATCCACCGGGCGCTGCGGCCGCTGCGCGTGGTCGAGAAAACGGCCTCCCAAATCGCGGCCGGCAACCTGGACAAGCGCGTGCCAGAGTGGCCGCTACATACCGAGGTAGGCCAGCTCGCCGCGGCGCTTAACGTCATGCTGGGACAGTTGCAGAACTCCGTCGTCCATGCGCAGGAAAAGGAGCAGCAGATGCGCCGCTTCGTCGGCGATGCCTCCCACGAGCTGCGCACGCCGCTGACCAGCCTGCGCGGCTACACGGAGCTGTACCGTTCGGGGGCGACTAAAGATCCGGAATTTGTCTTCAGCAAGATCGATGCCGAGTCGCAGCGCATGTCGTTGCTGGTGGAGGACTTGCTAGCCCTGACGCGTGCGGAGGGATCGCGCCTCGATATGCGCGAGGTAGACATGCTGGAGCTCGTGCTTTCCGTGGGCTCTTCGGCACGCGCGGCCTTTTCTGGCCGCACGATCAACGTCAACAATGAAGCCTCCGAGATTCCGATAGTCAACGGTGACGCGGACCGCCTGCACCAAGTGTTGCTCAACTTGGTATCTAACGGTATCCGTCACGGTGGTGACGAGGCATCGGTGACGCTGACTTTGCGGGATGATGAGGAGAACGTGCTTATCGACGTCGCCGATGACGGCAAGGGCATCTCCCCCGAAGATGCAGCCCATATCTTTGAGCGCTTCTACCGTGCGGATAGTTCACGGACCCGCGATACGGGTGGCTCGGGCTTGGGCTTGGCCATCGTGAAATCACTCGTCGAGCAGCACGGCGGTTCAATCTCCGTGGACTCTGAGCTGGGCAGCGGATCGGTCTTTACCGTCCGCCTCCCCAAGGCGCCGACGAGCGGCAGTTAGCGCCTAGTTGCTGCGGCGGCCATCCTCATCCGTGCCGAGGTGCTGGCGGATGCGCGCGGCGGCCTCGTCCATGGCGGCGGGGTCGGTGGCGTCGGCAGCGAAGGCCTTGGCGAAGTCGTAGTCTTCCATCTTCTCGGTGGGGAAGAGGTGGATGTGGGTATGCGGCACGTCGAAGCCGGCGATGATGTAGCCCGTACGCGGGGTGTCGAAGGCCGTCTTAATGGCGCCACCGATCTCTAGAGCAATCTCGTTGAGGTGCGCCCAAGTCTGAGAATCGAGGTCAGTCCACTTATCGACCTCCTCGACTGGCACGACCAAGGTGTGGCCATAACGTAGCGGCTCGATGGACAAAAATGCCACGCATTTCTCGTCGCGGTAGACAAAGCGAGCTGGCAGCTCGCCCTCGATGATCTTTGTAAATACGGAAGACATGGCCCCTAGGCTACCGCCAGTTAAGATAGACGGCATGCGCATTCTCGTTATTGGCTCGGGCGGCCGCGAACACGCCCTGCTCACTGGCCTTAAATCTGATCCCTCTGTTACCGATTTGCACATCGCCCCGGGTTCCCCGGCACATGCCAAGCAAGCCACCATTCACCCGGAGTATTCCCAGGTGGACGATCCTGCGCGTATGACGGAGCTGGCGGTTGATATTGACGCGGATCTGGTGGTCATCGGGCCGGAGGTGCCGCTGGTGAAAGGCGTGGCGGACGCTTTGCGTGAGCGCGGCATTGCGGTCTTCGGGCCGTCGGCAAGCGCGGCACAGATCGAGGGATCCAAGGCCTTTGCCAAGGATGTCATGGCGGCCGCCGGCGTGCGCACCGCACGCGCGGAGCAGCTCGCCCCCGGCACCAGCGATGAGGACATCGAGGCCGCCCTCGATCGTTTCGGCCCGCACTTCGTGGTTAAGGACGACGGCTTGGCCGGCGGCAAGGGCGTCGTGGTGACCGAGTCCCGCGACGCGGCCCGCGCGCACGTCGATGCGGTTCATGCCGTGGGCAACCCAGTGCTGCTCGAGTCCTTCCTCGACGGCCCCGAAGTGTCCCTGTTCTGCTTGGTGGACGGCGAAACTGTCGTCCCGCTGCTCCCGGCACAGGACCACAAGCGCGCCTATGACAACGATGAAGGCCCCAACACCGGCGGCATGGGTGCCTACACCCCGCTGCCGTGGCTGCCTGCCGACGGGGTCCAGCGCATCGTCGACGAAGTCTGTGTTCCAGTGGCCAAGGAAATGGTCAAGCGTGGCACTCCCTACTCTGGCTTGCTCTACGCCGGCCTGGCGTGGGGCAAGGAAGGCCCAGCCGTGGTGGAATTCAATGCCCGCTTTGGAGACCCGGAGACACAGGCGGTGCTCGCTTTGCTGAAGCCTCCGCTGGGTGAGGTTTTGAATGCCACCGCCACTGGACAGCTGGCGGAACTTGCGCCGCTGGAGTGGGAAGAGGGCTACGCCGTTACCGTGGTGCTGGCCGCAGAGGGCTACCCGGCCTCCCCGCGCAAGGGTGATCCGATTACCTCGCCGGACCTGGATGACCCCACCCGGATCCTCCATGCCGGCACCACTACGGGGGAGGGCGGCTACGTCTCCAACGGTGGGCGCGTCCTCAACGTCCTCGGTCGCGGCGCCACCCTCGCCGATGCCCGTGCTGCCGCCTACGAGATTCTCGGCGGCATCGAGCTGGAGGGCAGCTTCTTCCGCACAGACATCGCACTCCCAGCGGAGAAGGGCCAGATCAGCATCTAATCCGCTGATAATGCCTCCTTTGGGGCGAGGCGTGGAATAATGAGCGACGTGGCTGAAAAGAAGAACATTTCCAACGTCCTGTCCGCTCGATACGCCTCCCCCGAGATGGCTGAAATCTGGTCCCCAGAACACAAGATCATCCTGGAGCGCCAGTTGTGGATTGCGGTGATGAAGGCGCAGAAGGATCTCGGCGTCGACATCCCAGCTGCGGCTATCGCCGCTTACGAGGCGCAGGTTGAGAACGTCGACCTTGCCTCGATTGCCCAGCGCGAGCGCGTGACGCGCCACGACGTCAAGGCGCGCATCGAGGAGTTCAACGCTCTGGCCGGCTGCGAGCACATCCACAAGGGCATGACCTCGCGTGATCTGACGGAGAACGTGGAACAGCTGCAGATACTGCGTTCTTTGGAGCTGACCCGCGATAAAGCCATCGCGGTGGTCTCCCGCATCGGTGAGCGCGCCGCACAGTACCAGACGCTGGTGATGGCCGGCCGTTCGCACAACGTCGCCGCCCAGGCCACGACCCTGGGTAAGCGTTTCGCCTCGGCTGCCGACGAGCTCCTGCTCGGCATCGAGCGCGTGGAGTCTCTGCTGAGCCGTTACCCGCTGCGCGGCATCAAGGGCCCGATGGGCACCTCGCAGGACATGCTTGACCTCATGGGCGGATCCGAGGACAAGCTCGCGGCGCTAGAAACGCGCATTGCGGATCACCTGGGCTTCTCCCGCGTATTCAACTCGGTGGGCCAGGTTTACCCGCGCTCCCTCGACTTCGATGCTGTTTCCGCGCTGGTGGAGCTTGGTGCTGCGCCCTCCTCACTGGCGACGACCATCCGCCTCATGGCCGGCAACGAAACCGTGACTGAAGGCTTCAAGGAGGGCCAGGTTGGGTCCTCTGCGATGCCGCACAAGATGAATGCCCGCTCCTGCGAGCGCGTCGGCGGTTTCCAGGTCATTCTGCGCGGCTACCTGACGATGGTGGCGGACCTGTCCGGCCAGCAGTGGAACGAGGGCGACGTCTTCTGCTCGGTGGTGCGCCGCGTTGCCTTGCCGGATGCTTTCTTTGCCATTGACGGCATGTTCGAAACCTTCCTCACCGTGCTGGCAGAATTCGGTGCTTTCCCGGCGATGATCGACCGTGAGCTAGAGCGCTACCTGCCCTTCCTCGCCACCACCCGCATCCTCATGGCGGCGGTGCGCGCAGGCGTGGGCCGTGAGACCGCGCACGAGGTCATCAAGGAAAACGCCGTCGCTGTAGCACTCAACATGCGCGAGAATGGCGGGGAGCAGGACCTGATTGAGCGCCTGGCTGCCGACGAGCGCCTGCCGCTCGATGCCGCCGCTCTCGAGGCCGCGCTGTCGGATAAGCACGCCTTCATCGGTGCTGCCGAGTCGCAGGTGAGCCAGATTCTGGGCCGCATCAAGGCGATTGCTGACCAGCACCCGCAGGCCGCCGCCTACACCCCGGGCGAAATCCTCTAGCTCACGCGGCCGGGGGGATCCCCTGTGAAGGGACGACCCGGCGCGGTACGTTTTCGCAGACAAGCCCTCTCAAACGTGAGTTTTTGAGGCTCTATTTACGAAAACGTACCGCGCTGGCCCGGTCCATGTACGTTTCGATCAATTAAGGTTGCTCGATCTCAGGGCGGGCTCAATTTTCTAGCCCCTATTTGATCGAAACGACCTCCCATCGGGGGCCGGCCCCACCCGTCACCAGCTCTTAGGCCATCCCGGGGATGCGGAGCACCGGCAGCTCGAAGCCGCCGAGGGACTTGCCGTTGGAAGCAAGGTAACCGCCGATCATCAGCGCGGTGAGTACCGCCATGATGCCGAGAACCGCAGCACCCGTGGACGAGGTTTGCTGCTGCGTCGTCTTGCCCGGAATGGGCAGCTCCGGCACCGGCTGGATGCCTTCTTGCGCACCGCGGCTGCGCAGTTCCTCGACGCACTCAGCGAAAGACTGCACCTGCGCTGCGTTGAAGGCGTCAACGGCTTCTTTCTCCTGTGCCTGGTTTTCTGCCAGAGCGGCGCGCAGCTTGGGGCTGAAATCGCTACCCGTCGACAGTAGTGGCGCCGGTCCCTTCTTTGCGCGGGCGGCAGCAGCATTGATGGAGTACTCGGCGTCCTGCGGCAGCAGCACCGACTCATCCGCTACGAGCGCCTCCGGAGCGGCGGCGCCGACCAGGATGATGAGCATATCCGCGCCCGTGTAGCCGGCCTTGCCCAGCGCGGCCACCGTCGCCGCATAGCCCGGAGCCTTGCGGATATCGCGCGAGGTATACGCGGAGAAGTCCAACTTCGGGAACTGCGCTTGAATCTGCTCCGAGGTGGTCTTAATCGTTGCGATATATCCAGCGCGGACGTCGCGGGCTAGCTCGCGATCCGTAGCTGAGGCCGACATCGTGCACAGCCATTGGCCGTGGTCAGATTCGCGCACGGAGATATCGGCAGCCTGCGCCGCCGGCACGCTCAGGGCACCGCCCACCAGTGCAGCGGAGGTCAAAAGGGAGATCATGCGAGAGTGCACAGGCTTAACTCCTCATGCTTGGGATGTATCTTGAAGCAGTCTAGACGGGTCTAGGATGTATGTCATGCGTCCAGAACTTTCTTCCTATGCCCACATCGCCTCCGGCAAGGTGCGCGATATCTACGAAATCGACGACAATACCCTGCTCATGGTCGTCTCCGACCGCATTTCCGCCTACGACCACGCCCTGGAGCCCGCCATTCCGGACAAGGGCCGTGTGCTTACGGCGACCTCGAAGTTCTTCTTCGACGTCATTGATTTCCCTAACCACCTCGCCGGCCCGCTCGATGATGAGCGCATCCCCGAAGAGGTACTCGGCCGCGCCATGGTGGTGCAGAAGCTCGACATGCTGCCCTTCGAGTGCGTCGCCCGCGGTTACCTCACCGGCTCCGGGCTGAAGGAATACAAGGCATCTGGCAGCGTGTGCGGCGTCGAGTTGCCGGAGGGGCTGACCGAGGCTTCCCGCCTGCCCGAGCCCATCTTTACCCCGGCCACCAAGGCGGAGCAGGGCGACCACGATGAGAACGTCTCCTTCGATGTCGTCGTCGAGAAGCTCGGTCGCGAGCGAGCTGAGCAGCTGCGCGAAGCCACCCTGCGCATTTATGCCGAAGCCGCCGCGCTGGCGGAGGAGAAGGGCATTATTTTGGCGGATACGAAGTTCGAGTTTGGCGTCGATAAGCACGGCACTTTGGTCTTAGCTGATGAGGTCCTCACCCCGGACTCCTCGCGCTACTGGCCGGCCGATACCTACGAGGAAGGCAAGGTCCAGCCTTCCTTTGATAAGCAGTACGTGCGCGATTGGCTCACCGACTCCGGCTGGGACAAGGAGTCCACGCCGCCGCGCCTGCCGGATGACGTTGTCCAGGCCACCCGCGCGCGTTATGTTGAGGCTTTTGAACGCCTGTCCGGAACCACTTTTTAAGGAGGCTGAATGAACGCACCACACGCAGCGAAACGCCCGGTCACCCGTGAGTTCCATGGCCGCAGCTTCATCGATAATTACGAGTGGCTGCGCGCGAAAGACGCCCCGGAGACCCGCGAATACTTGGAGGCCGAAAACGCCTACACCAAAGAGCGCACCGCACACCTGGACACCTTGACGGAGAACATCTTCACTGAGGTCAAGTCCCGCATCAAGCAGACGGACATGTCCGTGCCCCAGCGCCGCGGCAAGTACTGGTACTACGGCCGTACCGAGGAGGGCAAGGAGTACGGCTACAGCTGCCGCATCCCGGTGGCGGAAGGCTCCGATCCGTGGACCCCGCCGACCATCCCGGAGGAAGGCGCTCCCGACGGGGAGCAGGTGCTTCTCGACGTCAACGCGCTCGCCGAAGGCCACGACTTCTTCGCCCTAGGCGCGTCCTCGGTGAGCGATTCCGGTGATTTGCTGGCCTATTCGGTCGACGTGGCCGGCGATGAGCGCTTTGAGCTTTTCATCAAGGACCTGCGTTCAGGCGAGCTGTTGGAGGATCGTCTGGAGGGCATCTTCTACGGTGCGACATGGGTTGGGGAGGAATTCATCTTCTACACCACCGTGGATGACGCATGGCGGCCGGACACCGTGTGGCGCCACCGCGTTGGCACCCCACAGTCGGAGGACGTCGTGGTCATGCGCGAGGAGGATTCGCGCTTCGGCATCGGCGTGGGCACGACCCGCAGCGAGAAGTACATCATGATTGTCTCCGGCTCGAAGACGACGAATGAGGCGTGGGTGCTCGAGCAGGATAATCCGGAGGGGGAGTTCCGCTGCCTCTGGGAGCGCGAAACGGGCGTGGACTACGACGTCGACCACGCCGTGGTGGCAGGAACCGACTACTGGGTGGTCACGCACAACGCCACCGGCCCCAACTTTGCCTTGGGGTATTGCCCGGTTGCTGATGAGCTGCCTTCTTTGCGTGACCTGACCGTGCTCATGCCGCATGATGACACCGTGCGCATCGAGGGCGTGGATTGTTACCGCGACCAGATCGTCGTGGGCTATCGCCGCGGCGGCATCGGTCGTGCGGCGGTGATGGACGTGCGAGAGGGGTGGACGTCGTTAAGCGAGCTCAACTTCAACGAGGAGCTCTACACCGTCGGTGTAGCCGGCAACCCGGAGTGGGATGCGCCGGTGCTGCGCGTGAGCTATACCTCCTTCATCCAGCCGGCCCAGCTCTTTGACTACCGCGTGGCTACGGGGGAGTACACGCTGCTCAAGGAGCAGGAAGTTCCGGGCGGCTATGACAAGGATAAGTACGTGGCCTACCGCGTGTGGTCTAAGGCTCCGGACGGGACGGAAGTGCCGGTGTCCATCGTGCACCGCGCGGACTTGGACCGCACGCAGCCGAACCCGACGTTGCTGTATGGCTACGGCTCCTATGAGGCGAATATGGACCCGTATTTCTCGGTTTTCCGTCTGTCTCTTATGGACCGCGGCATGATTTTTGCCATGGCGCACGTTCGCGGCGGTGGTGAGATGGGCCGTAACTGGTACGACGACGGCAAGATGCTGGCCAAGAAGAACACGTTTACCGATTTCATCGCGGTGGCTGATGACCTTATCGCGCGCCGGGTGACCACGCCTTCGCAGCTGGTGGCGGAAGGTGGTTCCGCCGGTGGCCTGCTCATGGGCGCGGTGGCGAACATGGCACCGGATAGGTTCAAGGCCATCGAAGCCAACGTGCCCTTCGTGGACCCACTGACCTCCATTCTCATGCCGGAGCTGCCGCTCACGGTGGTGGAGTGGGAAGAATGGGGCGACCCGTACCACGACCCGGAGGTCTACGACTACATGGCCTCCTACTCGCCGTATGAAAACATCGCCCCGCAGAAGTATCCGAATATTCTGGCGTTGACCTCGCTCAATGACACCCGCGTGCTCTACGTGGAGCCGGCTAAGTGGGTAGCCAAGCTTCGCGACGTCGCCACCGGCGGCGAGTTCCTCCTCAAGACTGAGATGGCCGCTGGCCATGGTGGTGTGTCCGGACGCTACGCCAAGTGGCGGCAGTCGGCATTCGAGTACGCGTGGCTGATTAACCAGGCCACGGGAGTTGAGTCTTAGGCTCCGCTTGCGCTGTGTGGCTAATTAACCATACGGCGTCCTAAGCCGCCCATGTGGGGGAGTGCGGCATCCCCCTCGGCGCGCGCCGGGGCGGTGGCTGTGCGATAATTTTTCTTATGCATGGCCACCTTCTGGTTTCGATTTCCAGTATCTTCGACGACACCCGAAGGCAGGCCGCTGACCTGCTGGAGAAGTTCGATAAAGCGGATATCCCGGTGTCTCTGCTCGTGGCGCCGCACATCGACGGCAATTGGCATCTAGCTAAGGATGAGTCGACGCGATCGTGGTTGCGCGAACAAGCGGAGGCCGGCCGAGTGCTTATCCTCAACGGCTTTGATCAAGCAGTGCAGGGCCGCCGCGCGGAATTCGCGAACCTGGATGCACACGAGGCGCGTCTGCGTCTCAAGGGGGCGACGCGGCAGATGGCCAAGATCGGCTTTGCGCCGACTATCTTCGCACCCCCGCGCTGGCGCATGTCGGAGGGAACTTTGGAGGTTCTTCCCGAATTCGACTTCGACATTGCGGCCTCCACCCGCGGCATCCACGACCTGCGCACCGGCGAGCTCCACCAGGCCCGCAACTTGTCATTCGGTGAGGGCTTTGGTTCGGCCAAGTGGTGGCGTCGCAACATCATCCGTGCCGCGGAACGCTCCGCTGAGCGCGGCAATACCGTGCGCCTATCGATTTCCGGCCGCAACCTCGATGACCGCAAGGTAGTTGCTGATTTCCTCAAGGCTGCCGAGCGAGCCGTGGCTGCAGGCGCTCGACCTGCGAACTATTCCGTCTTCACGCACGCCGAATAGCCCACCAACCTCTTTTTCTTTTCTAGCGCGTACTCGGTACAACATGGGGAAGTCGGAGACTCCACGGCTCGGTGGTGTTGCGTCAACTTTTACTTGGAAAAGCCAGTTCTTGTGGCTAGCTTCAAACAGATCATCGCGATGTGCATTGAAGGTGATGGGGTCTTTACGCGTTTACAGCCATCTGCCCGCGCAAACACATGCAGATAAGCGTTTGGTGCTCTTGGGGCAGAGGTTTAAAAGCGTTCATTTGTTTGAAAATGCTGTTTTACTGCGGTCATAAAATGCGCCAGCTTCCCATACGGGCGCGTACGACGGTACGGTTCCCTCTCTAACTGGGCGTGGTTCATTGAAAAGCGTGTGCCCCAGGGAAAAAACTCCTGGGGCACACGCGTGTTTCTCTTAGCTCTTTAGAACCAAGAAAGTTAGGGCCAATCTACTTAACAACAACCTTTACCATTACCGGCTCGTCATTGACAGTTACTTCCTGACTACCCTTGAGCGCTCGCGCGGAAGAAAGGCTGGAAAGCCCCGAACAAGATGCGTTGATGGTATGCGAACCAGGTTCCAACGCGTAGAAGTACACGCCATTGGCATTAGTCGTGTGTACCTTTTCCTGCGAAAGACCAATAAGCTTACATTCGCCTGCCGGGTTACCACTGGAGGTTACAACTTTAATCGTTGATTCTCCTGCATTGGGCTTGGTCTGCCCGTCGTTGGGGAGACCTTGGCCGACAGTGATTGCAACAACTAGGGAAATAATGCCCAGAACGGTACCAATGAGTCCGAGAAGATTACTGGGGTTATTAATGAGAGCTCGAACCTGAGCTGGAACCGGGATCTGTGGTTGCATTGTTTTGGATCTCCTTAATGTCATTGAAGGTATTTAGCATGCTTGGGCTGATACGTAGGGCACTGTTTTCAGGGCAGCCAAGCTGACTGATGCCATGCGTGTGAATGCCGATGGCAGCGTTGTCTGTGGTATAAACTGGCGAGCCGCTTTGTCCGCCCGTGGTGTCTAAGTTATAGCAGAGTCGAGTTTGGGTTCCTGGCTGAAGGATTCCGCTCATTGTCCACAGTTGTCCGTAGTCGCGAATCAGGCTATTCCCCTTCTCTCCTGGAAATCCGGTGACAGTTGCTTTTTGCCCGGAGAAAGCGGAAGAAGTATCGCTCGGTTTAATTCCAAACCAGCTGGAAGAAATCGGCTTTGCAAACTTTACAACTCCCCAGTCGTGATCGGCGGACCCGGTAGTGGGGTATTTTGCGGATACCCACTTTTGGGACGCAAAGGTATAAGACCACTGGCTCCAATCTGATGGACGGAAAATGAGCTTTGGAGTCCATCTCTGCTCATCTACGTCGTAAAGGCAGTGGGCAGCCGTAATGAGAGTATCTGGTGAAATCATCCAGCCAGTACAATGGTTGAAGCCGTCTCGCTGGATCTGGACGATAGCCGGGTTGGGAGCCGCCTTTTGCCGATCATCGGTACCGATAATCGAGTAAGTCCCTACCGTG
Source organism: Corynebacterium aurimucosum (assembly GCF_046895345.1). Classification (GTDB taxonomy): domain Bacteria; phylum Actinomycetota; class Actinomycetes; order Mycobacteriales; family Mycobacteriaceae; genus Corynebacterium; species Corynebacterium aurimucosum_G. Next base: position 2,670,534 of record NZ_CP160096.1, read on the forward strand.
GTATCGCGGTCTTGGGAGGTCGCCGTGTTTGGAAATCCGGAAAGTCCAACTGCCTCTGTGCCAGAGTTGAGGTCATCGTTATCAGTTGCAATTGGCAGGAATAGCTCCTCGCCTGTTTCTGACACGCCCACCACAGAGTCGTGAAATGCCTGGGTTTGAGCATTTGCTACGGTGGGGGACAGACACGTTATTGCAGCCACTACTGCTGCGATAGTAGATTTCCGAAGAGAGAACTTCATGGGTGTCCTTTGCAGGGGAGAGATGATGATGTGTGGGGTGAGCTGAGGTAAGTCCCTTTCACCTTGCAGTGAATTATGAGGCATCGAAAAGGGCCGTGCAACCGTCAGGCGGTTTGATGTTGCCTCGTGCCCCCTCAAATAGGGGGTAGCCTCTTGTTTCATCGGGTCCGACTGGCCGGCTGCGCTGGGGATCCTATATAGGTTGTCAACCTCGTGGGTGGGTTAGTCGGGGTTGGTTTTCTCCGCGGGAGCTATATGGACGTGTTGTCTCCGGGCATGACTTTAAAGCTTATCCATGACGGACAAAACTTGGGACCCTTCAGACCGGTGGCTTGACACCCACACCGAAGAACCTGTAGCGCCACTGGAGTTAGCCAAGTAACAAGACTTCGGACGCCAAAGAGAAAAGGCACCACGCGCTGCCTGGGCGAAAGAAGAACTCAAACGGCGCGGCCACCCAGACGGCGACCAGCCACATACGACGCCCACATCGACTACGAATGGAACCCCAGCCTAGGTGTAAGAAAAGGCTGGGTCGGGCGCTCCTAAATCCACGCGAAATGTCCCTTAAGCTCGGAGAAAAATGACCTTGAGTCCAAGGCTTACATACAAAACGCACACATTAAACTCAGGAGAGCGCTCTATTCAGACTCGGTTGGGGCACAGGCAGCAGCAATGATGCCGAGGACTGCCAGCAGACCAATGCCACCAGCGGCGTATTGAGCCTCACGCGGGAAATTGCGAGTGAGCGACTCAATCTGCTTCTTCACTGGCTCAAGGCCTGGGATGTTGAGCTTTGCGCCGAAGCTTCCGAGGAAAGCCAACGGAATGGCGAGGGCTGCTGGGATGGTGAGGCCGAGGACCGTCGGCAAGCAGCGCTCACTCACAGAGGAACCACCTGCCGGGGCGGCTGGCTTGTCGCCGGACTTGACGGTTTCTGAGGTGCCGTCGGTGTAGGTGATGACGAGGTTACCGTCGGCATCCGTGGTCACGGACTTAATGCCGCGGCCGTCCTTGCCATCTTTACCGTTTGCGCCATCGCGGCCTGGTGCGCCATCGAAGCCATCGCGGCCCGGCGTGCCCTGGTCGCCCTTCGCGTCGGCGAGGGTACCGAGAATCTCAGAGGTGCCGTCGGTGTAGGTGACGACCACCTCGCCCTTGTCGTTGGTCGTCACGGACTTGATGCCACGGCCATCTTTACCGTCGGCGCCGTCCTTACCGTCCTTGCCATCGGCGCCGACGACCTTGCCAGCATCCTCGGTGGTGCCGTCGGTGTAGGTGATGATGAGATGTCCGTTATCGTCAATGGTGACGGACTTGATGCCGCGGGCGTCGTCAGACGGCGCTGGGTCCTCGGTCTTGTCACAGTCCTTAAGATCGACAGCAGAGCGGGAAACCTGGGCAAGGTTGAAGCCCACCTTGACCGGATCGTGGTCGGAGGAGCGGTACGGGTTATCGGACTCAAAGACGTCCCCGCCGGTGTAGTTGCGGCGGGAGTACTCCATGGCGATGGGCTCATCGGAGTTGATGTTCCACGTCTGCGCGGCCTGGGCGTCGACGTGCTCGTTGGCCAGGATGTGGTCCAGGGAGCCGAGGCGGCCGGAGAACTGGTAGGAGGCCACGTCCTGCCAGTCCTCTTGTGCATTGAGCTCCTCTACCGGGATGGTGTAGCCGGCGTTGCGGAAGACGGAGATGGCGTCTTCCTTGGAGTAAGCGTTTAAGTCACCCATGACGAAGGTGGCCTTCTCCTGCCACTGTGGCTGCTTGGACAAACCATCGAGGACAGCTTGGGCGTGGGCATTGCGCACGTTGGGGTTGTTGCCCTGGCCGTCGCCGGTGTCCTCGTCGCCCTTAGCCACTGAACCCTTGGACTTGAAATGGTTGGTGACCACCACGAAGGAATCCGGGCCCTCAGCAGTGCATTTGTCGGAGACGGGCTGGAACTCGGCGGCGAGCGGGGTGCGGGCGGTGCCCTTGAAACGCTCGTCCTCCAGCAAGGTGGCCTCACCTACTGGCTGGACGCGGTCCTTCTTGTAGATGATCGCAGTGCGGATGACATCCGTGTCCGCCGCGGAGTTCGCCGGGGCCTTGACGTAATCCCACTTTTCGGATTCCGCGCGGGTGTTGAGTTCATCTACGAGGTACTTCACAGCATCGTCGTAGGAGCCACCCACGGTATTCGCGGCGTTCTCAATCTCAGACAGGCCGATGACATCGGCGTCCAGGCCCTCCAGCGCGGTGAGGATCTTGCCCTTCTGGTCTTCAAATGCGGAGGCAGACCACGCGCCACGGAAGGTACCGCTGTCAGAACCCACGCCGTTGCCAAAGCGGTCCTTGTAGGACTTCGCGCCGTTGTCCTCACCTAGGTTGATGAAGAAGTTCAGCACGTTAAACGCCGCCACGGTGTAATCACCAGCGACCTGCGGAGCCTCCGGGCGGGCCGGGTCCCACGTAATCGGCAGGTCCGCGGTAGCGGAATCACCCGTAATCATGGTGGTGGGCTGGAAGCGCCACTGCTCGTGGCCGTAGCCCAGGATGACGCCAGAGTCGGCAAACTCAACCTGGTTGGTGGTGCGGATGGTCTTCACATCCGAGCCGTTTTGCATGATGTAGGGCAGCTTCGTGGATGCACCATCGCGGGAGAAGTCGCGCGTGGAGCCGTCATCCAAGATGACGTACTTCGCCGCGTTAGAGGCTTCCATGTCCATTTGTTCCTGAGTACCCGGGGAGACGATATCGGTAGGTTGGCGCAGCGCCTCCGTACCCGGGGCCAGGCCCAACTCGCCGTAGCGGTTGAGGCCGTAGTTGTCGGTCACCGTGTGTACACCGGGCTTGAGCAGCATGGACTCGAGCTTTTCGCGGGCCTCGTCGCCCTCGGGTAGGGCGTCGAGGGACAGCGGGGTGACGGGATCGAGTGCGGTGTCGAGGACGGAGCCTTGGGCTAGGGCGATTTGGGTCTGGCCGTAGTACTCATCGACGGAGCCAGTGACCTCGACGGATTCCCCAATCTTTGGGTAGAAGCCGGTGCCGCCGGTGTAGACGAAGACGGCCTCAGAGGCCTCGGTCGGCGCAGTTTGACCCGTGCCCGGGGTCTGGATAGTGAAACCGTTGAGGGACTTCTCACCCTGCCACACGGCGGTGACAACACCCTGGGTGGTGACGTTTTGGCCCTTGAGCGGGGACTCCGCGCCGGTGCCCTGGATCTCCGGGATGGTGACGGTGGAACCCGGCTCGGCCGGCTGCGGGTCCTCCGGCGCGGTTGCGCCGCCGCCCGAGTTCGGTGTTGGCGCAGCCGCAGAGAAGTCGGCGGCGTTGTCGTCGGTGTCGGTGCCGACGTCATCACGCTGCGCGGAGGTGGTGTTGCTCAAGGAAGAGGTAGGGGAGCCCTCGCTGAGCGACGCCGTCCCGTACCCCACGAGGTCCACCTCGGCCCCGGAGGCGTCGTAAAGCTTCACCGAGCCCTTGGAGCCGGACATGCTGAGACCGCCCTCTGCATCCGGGGTGGGCAGCGGATCGCCTTCGCCGCCGCCACCTTCCTGGATGAGGTAGTAGCCGCCAGCCGGGATGGAACCGTTAAGCGCGGTCTTTCCACCGGAGTTGCCCTTGGAGGAGAAGTACTCCACGGACCATCCGGTGAGGTCGATGGCGGAACCCGTTGGGTTGTAGAGCTCGATGAAGTCGTTGGTGAAGGGGGCGTTCTTGTTGCCGCCGCCACCATAGACCTCCGAGATGACGGCAGTGGAGCCATCCACCGCGGCGCCGGCCTGGGGGACAACGACGCAGGTAGACACTAATGCAGCGATGGCGAGAGAGCCGATGCGTGTGAGGCGCATGAGAGGTTCCTTTAATCAGCGAGAAAATGACAACGCATCTGGTTCTACCTGCCTTCGCCGCCACGGGATACCGGAGGACAACGCGCGAGCTGGGGGTTAAGCCGGGATTCCCCAAGAATTCTTCAGCCGTTTGGTTTGAATTCACCACCCCCAAAGATTCCGAATCTTTCCCGCTGGCGGGATAGACTGGCGGGGCACCTATACTCACGCACAGTAAGGCAGAATTTTCATGGCTCGTGTAGTTGTCAATGTCATGCCCAAGGCCGAGATTTTGGACCCGCAAGGTCAGGCCGTCGTCCGCGCGCTGGGCCGCCTGGGGGTTGCTGGTGTCAGCGACGTGCGCCAGGGCAAGCGCTTTGAAATTGAAGTCGATGATTCGGTCAGCGCCGAGGAACTCGAGAAGGTTGCGTCCACCCTTCTGGCGAACACCGTGATCGAGGACTACGAGGTTATCCAGTAATGAAGATCGGCGTTATTACCTTCCCCGGCACGCTTGACGACGTCGACGCGGCCCGCGCCGCCCGCACCGCCGGCGCCGACGTCGTGTCCCTGTGGCATGCGGACGAGGACCTGCGAGGAGTGGACGCCGTCGTTGTTCCCGGCGGCTTTTCCTACGGTGACTACCTGCGCTCCGGCGCCATCTCTGCGCTGGCCCCGGTCATGCGCGCGGTGGTGGAAGCAGCGAATAAGGGCATGCCGGTGCTCGGCATTTGCAACGGCTTCCAGATTTTGACGGAGGCCGGCCTGCTGCCCGGCGCCTTGACCCGCAACCAGGGGCTGCACTTCCACTGTGTGGATACCTACCTCGAGGTGGCGAACGCGCAGACCTCCTGGACCAGCGAGTTTGAGCAGGGCCAGCGGATCCTGATTCCGGCTAAGCACGGCGAGGGCCGCTTCCAGGCGGATGCGGAGACCGTGGAGCGCTTGGAGGGCGATGGCCGCGTGGTCTTCCGCTATACCGATAACTTCAACGGTTCCATCAACGGCATCGCCGGTATTACCAACGAGGCCGGCAACGTGGTCGGTCTGATGCCGCACCCGGAACATGCCATCGATCTTCTCACCGGCCCGTCCACCGACGGTCTGGGTTTGTTTGTGTCCGCCCTCAAGGTCGTCGCTTAACCCGCGCCGACGGTTATAAGGAGAAACAATGACCGTACACAACGACACCGTCGAGCAGGCGGCCGCGCAGCCTGAGCTGGAGCAGCCCTACCGCGACTTGGGCCTGAAGGATGACGAGTACGCGCACATCCGCGAGATCCTGGGCCGCCGCCCTACCGACGCCGAGCTGACCATGTACTCGGTGATGTGGTCGGAGCACTGTTCTTATAAGTCCTCCAAGACGCACCTGCGCTACTTCGGTGAGACCATGACTGAGGAAATGGGCTCCAAGATCCTAGCCGGCATCGGTGAGAACGCCGGCGTGGTGGATATCGGAGACGGCAACGCGGTGACCTTCCGCGTGGAAAGCCACAACCACCCGTCCTACGTGGAGCCGCACCAGGGAGCGGCCACGGGTGTCGGCGGCATCGTCCGCGACATCATGGCGATGGGCGCTCGCCCGATTGCCGTGATGGACCAGCTGCGCTTCGGCCCGGCTGATGCCCCCGACACCAAGCGCGTTTTGCCTGGCGTGGTTGGCGGTATTTCGCACTACGGTAACTGCTTGGGCCTGCCCAACATTGGCGGCGAAACTGTTTTTGATGAGTCCTATGCGGGCAACCCGCTGGTCAACGCGCTGTGCGTGGGCACGCTGAAGGTGGAGGACCTCAAGCTCGCTTTTGCCTCCGGTACCGGCAACAAGGTCATGCTCTTCGGCTCGCGCACCGGCCTCGATGGCATTGGTGGTGTGTCCGTGCTGGCTTCTGACACCTTCGAGGACGGCGCGGAGCGCAAGCTGCCGGCCGTGCAGGTGGGTGACCCGTTCGCGGAGAAGGTCCTCATCGAGTGCTGCCTGGAGCTGTACAAGTCCGGCATCGTCGTGGGCATCCAGGACTTGGGCGGCGCGGGCCTGGCGTGCGCCACCTCCGAGCTGGCCGCCGCCGGTGATGGCGGCATGGAGATCAACCTGGACAACGTCCCGCTGCGCGCAAAGGATATGACCGCTGCAGAGATCCTCGCCTCCGAGTCCCAGGAGCGCATGTGTGCCGTGGTGACCCCGGAGAACGTGGAGAAGTTCAAGGAGATCTGCGCGCATTGGGATGTCACCTGCGCTGAGATCGGTGAGGTTACCACCGGCAAGCACCTCATTATCCGCCACCAGGGCGAGGTCGTCGTGGACGCCCCGGCCGGCACCATCGCGGACGAGGCCCCGGTCTACGACCGCCCCTATGCCCGCCCGGAGTGGCAGGATGCGCTGCAGGAGTTTCAGGGCGTCGAGAAGCAGGACCTCACCGTGGCGCTGAAGAAGCTTGTTGCCTCCCCGGCGCTGTGCTCCCGTGATTTCATCACCGAGCAGTATGACCGCTACGTGCGCGGCAACACCGTGCAGTCCCACCACGCGAACGCTGGTGTGCTGCGCATCGACGAGGAGACCGGCCGCGGTATCGCGGTATCGGCCGATGCCTCTGGTCGCTACACCAAGCTGGATCCGAACATGGGCACCCGCCTGGCGCTGGCGGAGGCCTACCGCAACGTCGCTGTCACTGGTGCACGCCCGGTCGCCATTACCAACTGCCTCAACTACGGCTCCCCGGAAAACCCGGACGTGATGTGGCAGTTCCGCGAGTCCGTGCATGGGCTTGCCGACGGCGCCGTGGAACTCGGCATCCCGGTCTCCGGCGGCAACGTCTCCTTCTACAACCAGACCGGCGAGGAGCCGATCTTGCCGACGCCCGTCGTGGGCGTCCTAGGCGTTATCGACGACGTCCACACGTCCATCGGCAACGAGCTCGGCCTCGTAGAGGAACCGGAGGTCCTCGTGCTGCTGGGTGAGACCAAGGATGAGTTCGGTGGTTCCATCTGGCAGCAGGTAAGCGCTCGTGAACAAGGTCACGAGTCAGAGAAGGGACTCAACGGTCTGCCGCCGCAGGTGGACCTGGCTAATGAGAAGCGCCTCGCAGACTTCTTCGTAGGTAACGAGGGCTTGACTGCAGCTCACGACCTCTCTGAGGGCGGCCTTGCGGTCACCGCATTCGAGATGGCCAAGCGCAGCGGCGTAGGCCTGAGCCTGGACCTGTCCAAGGTTCACGAGGATGCTTTCGTGGCTGCCTTCTCTGAGTCCGCCTCCCGCGTGCTCGTGGCAACGACCGCTGACCGCATCGACATGCTGCTGCAGCGCGCCGAGGAGTGCGGCGTTCCGGCCGTCGTCATCGGCCAGACCACCGACAACGGTGAGCTGGAGCTGGGCGGCGAGTCCATCGCTGTTTCGGAGCTGCGCGAAGCTTGGGCGGCGACCCTGCCGGACCTCTTCGGTCACGCGGTGGGTGCTAACTCGGTCGTGGAGTAAAACGCGCAGTTCCGCTCAGCAGCGTTGACGCTGCATCAGCCCGGCTTCGGCCGGGCTTTTCCTTTTCCGAGTCATTTAAATTGTTTCTTCATCCCAGTTGCCATGAATACCGATACTGGCTTTTTCGACAAGAGGATTGGTGAGGAAGTGTCCATTTAACAAGGCCACTACTTTTTCAGGCCACGTGGTTCCAGGAGACACAGTCCGCAGTAAATGCGCCATGATTATCAAAGCGCCGAATAGCTTCTCACTTTGATTCTCTGGAAGGATGTGTAGGTTTCCATTGTTCCGGATAACCTCAGTTGGAGCCGGAGCAAATGAACGATTCCACAGCCTTCCATGGTGGGCACATGTATTCCGAATGACAGTTAGCTGTTCGAGCCAACTCGCCAGCGGATGTTTCTTCGTAAGTCTTTGCTTCTGATTCCTATTCAAACTAGAGAAGTTGATCTTTATATTCAGCGCTTCCGAAATTGACCGTTGATCGTTGGATCCTAAGCCTGCATAGAGCTTTGAAATGTCCGAAAAATCGAGCACTTCAGCCACAACCCACATGGGATACTGTCCACCGTATTCATCAATGTAGTGCTTCACGGCGTCGCTCTTCTTCGCTCTCGCAAGCCGACCGTACGCTGTACTCAGCCACGACACGTGGTCAAAGTTTGGCCGAAAGTCGTCTGAACGGAGATAGAAAGTAGGATCATTGGGGTGTCGAGTACACAGTAGCTCGACGAGCTTGGTGCGCATCGCAACCTCGATTCGCTCCATACCATCATGAATCAGGGTACGGAGTTTCCGATCGGCTTCATATAAGGAGACGACGTCGGCAAAGTCAGTACCATCGACGAAGCTGCTAATTCGGCTAGTTCCGTCTTCAGTGAACTGTCTAGCCGGATACCAATAGGCGGAAAGCCGGTAGTAGCTGACGTGTGAAAACCATTGTTCAGCTAAAGCTCTGTCGATCTTCATGCCGCGGCTTTGCAGGCGAAGAATGTGTTCGCCAATGGTCGCTGCTGGCTTGAGCGTAGAAGACATGAAAAGCCAATCTAGAGGTGGGATGTGTTGCCACGATGACAGTGTTGGCGAGACTGCGCAAATAGAGATCCAGCCCACTCCGTGTTTCCGAAGGGAACCGGGCGGGCTGAACTATTAACCAAAATTTTACCGCAGAATCTTGACATGCGTCAATCCCTTTTTTCGGGCAAACGTGAACCTTGAAGATCTAGTTGTTTAGCTGAGGGTTAGTGGAATCAAATCCTACAGTGGGTATATTTCGTGGTCGTGGTGATGAAGGGGGCTTGCGTCTGCAGTGAAGCGACAACCAGTCAAAACTTAGGCGCCGATAGTGCGGGCGATGGTCTGGTCCCAACTCAGCTTCATCTGGTGGGAGAATAGGTTGAAGGTGTGCGAACCCTGGGGGCTGAAGTAGCGGTTCACGCGCACCCCAGCGTTGCGGGCGTTGCGGGTGAATTCCTCCGAGCACTGGTTAGCCACCATCTCTACCGCGCGGGGGCCGAGCCACTGGGCGGGGTTGTTGGTCCCATCGATGGGGCCCGGGGTGCCGGAGGCCGAGCCCACGAAGACTTCGACATCGCGCAGGCGACCAGGGTTGGCGTTGGGGTCGTGCTCGAACCATTGCGGGGAGCCCGGCAGGCCCCAGGCATTGAAGGAGGATCCGCCGCCGTAGGCGATCATCGCGGTGGAGGTGGGGAAGCCAATCGCGCCGGAGCGTACCGGGCAGCCGGAGTATGAGGCCGCGGCCTTGTAGCGCTGTGGGGCATGACCGGCGATGTCGAGTGCGGCGCCGCCCGTGGAAGAAATACCGCCGATGGCATCGCGGCCGGTGCCGTGGAATTCGGCGTCGATCAGCGGGGGCAACTCAGCGGTCATGTAGGTGTTCCACTTGTTGACGCCCAGGATGGGGTCCTCGGCATTCCAATCGGTGTAGAGAGAGTAGGCACCGCCGAGCGGCATTACGACGTTGACGTTCTTGCCCATGGCCCAATGACGGATATCGGAGTGGGTCATCCAGTTCATGCCCGCTTGGCCGCCCTCTACGCCGGGCAGCAGGTAGAAGGAGGGGCGCGGCTTATCGCCCTCAGGGAGTAGGACGTTATTCGAAATCACCGCGCGGTTGGCCGGGGACCATACGTCCACCACCCAGTGGTTGCCACCCATGTGGCGCTTTGAGGTGATGAAGGCCTTGTCACCGAGCCAGGGCTGCGGGTTGGTCGCGCGTGAGGAAACCTCGCCGATGGTGCTGGACTGGGCGGAGGCAGAGCCGATGCCTGCCGACGCCGCCCCCAGCGCCACCATGGCAGCCGCGAACAGCGCCGCGGCGCGGCGAGAGCGTGAGACAAAGGAAAGCATAATGTGGGTAGTTTACGTGGCCAGTGCCCTCGTGCTGCAAATAGTGGAAGAAAAACTGGAGGAAACTTTCGCTGCCCCCTTGTCTGCCACAGTGCGCGGCCGTATAGTTACGGATACGTAAGTTTTGGGAGTGAATGCGTTATGCGCATGACCCGCATCTCAGGCAAGACAAGGCCCCCACTATGAACGCCCCCAGTGCTCAAAAATCGTCCCCGCAAGAAGTTCCAGTTGAAGAAGGCTCCGTGCAGGAAAACAGCACGATAGAGCAGCTCATCCAGCGCACGTACTGGATGGCGGACCGCGGCCCGCGCCCACTGACGCGCGGCTGGGGCCACTTCTTTGCGGCAGTTGCCTCCCTGATTGCATCGACGGTTTTGATTACCTTTGCGTGGATGACACTGCCGTGGTGGCAGGGGCTCGCGGTGACGGTCTACGGCGTCGGCGTGGTGGGTCTCTTTACGGTCTCGGCGTTGTACCACCGCTGGCCGTGGGTATCCATGCGCGCGGTGCAATGGTGGCGCCGGGCGGACCATGCCACCATTTCCGTTTTTATTGCCGCGACGTACACGCCGCTGTGTGCCATCGTTCTAGAGCCGACCCAGGCGCTGTGGATGCTGACTGCTGCTTGGGTGGGCGCCATCATGGGGGTTGTCTTGAACTTGGTGTGGATTAATCACCCGCGCTGGCTGGACGTGGTGGTCTACCTGGTGCTGGGATGGCTCATCCTGCCTCTGCTGCCAAACCTGTGGCAGTCCGCGGGGCCGGCCGTGGTGTGGCTTCTCTTTGCCGGCGGCGTGGTCTATTCAGTGGGTGCGTTGATGTACGGCTTCAAATGGCCAGGGCGCAACGCACGCTGGTATGGCTACCACGAACACTTCCACACCGCGACGATTGCCGCGGCGGTGGTGCACATGGTAGCCATCTGGATGGTTGTTGCGAGCTAGCCGAATGTGAGGGGGCTAGCTTGATGGGCGCTATGGAAGGTGCCTATTCGGAGCTGGTGAGGTCATCCGCGAGGGGAAATTCGACAACTAGGCCTTGGCACAGCACGCGTGCGTTAGCGTTGCCATCCCACGTGGGGTTGAAACCAACCGCACGCAGCGCTTCGATGAGTTTTTCGCCCACGGCTTCGGCCGTGCTGAGTTCATCGTCAGTTTTCATGGTGCCGAAGCCGAAGAAGAGGTCGCCGGTGTGGATCAGCCGGTCGACGTCCTGCATGTGGCAATAAACATAGCCTGCAGCACCCTCGTCTTCTGCCTGTTCAGCGCCGCATTCAGCGCCGTCGGAGGCGTCCCAGCCTTCGTCAAAACTGAAGGCGAGGTTGCGCTGCGCAAGCTCGTATCGGAGGGCGTCGAGGCGCTGTGCGTCTGCGGACTTCTCTGTGACCTTCTGTGCGTACTCAGCGGCAACTTCGTCGATGATGGCGTCGAAATCTTCTGGGAACGGGTCCTTGCGGGTGCGGGTCCACTCGGAGGGATCGTCGAGAAGCTCGATGAAGTCGTTGTGGATGTCTTGGCGTGAATGGCCGTGGCACAGATGCAGCGAGATGTCGTTGCGAAGGGTTCCGGAGACCAAGATGTCTTCGGAAGGCGGGAAGGAACTGGAGAACATGGAGTGTGATGTGGTCATGCCTGTGGATGGTAGATGCGCGATACTGACAGTCGTTGAAAGCAGGGAGGGCACCCCGCCAAATGGCGGAAGTGCCCTCAACATGCGTGGTGTGACTAGACGTGGAGCGGATCCACACCGGCCTCGGTGAGCATCGGGATGTTGTGTACCTCAGGCGGAACGCCGAAGGCATCCACGAGTACGACGGACCATGGTGCGAGCGAATCGACGAGGTCGTTGATAGCAGCGCGGGCGGCCTTCATGCGGCCGGCCGGAATCAGGTTGTGCTCCTGGTACCAGCCCGCGTGCTGAACCAAGGTGTCGAAGACGAAGAGGTGACGCAGCTGCTCGAAGACCTGGCGTGCCAGCGAACCGTCCTCAAGGCGTTCCTCTGCCTCAATCATGGCTTGGACCAACAAGGTATCCACACGGGCCCAGCCGGCGGCGATGAGGTGATCCTGGCACTGGTCCACGATGGCAGCGGCCTGCACCTTATCGGCTTTTCGGGCTGGCTGGATGCGGCGCACGAGGGAGAAGAGGATGGACTGGGCGCGGTCGTCGATCAGCTTGGCCTGGTAGGTGGCGTCGAAAAGCGAGGCCTCTGAAGGATTCACGCGGTCCACCAGGCTTTGCAGACGGGTGGTGAAGCCGTAGCGGCGACGAACCACATCGGTGGCGGTGGAGGCCGCATATTTCACGGTGTCCCACGGGCTCATGTCATTCATCGCACGACCATAGGCGGTGAGCAGATTCTTGCCCACCATCTGGATGAGCACCGTGTTATCGCCCTCGAAGGTGGCGAAGACATCGGAGTCGGCACGGTAGGTAGTCAGGCGGTTCTCTGACATGTAGCCGGCGCCGCCGCAGGCTTCGCGGCATTCCTGGATGGTGCGGGTAGCGTGCTGGGTTTGCGCGGATTTGATGGCAGCAGCTAGGGATTCCATCTCGCGGGAGGCAAACTTCTGCTCCTCGGTCGGTTCCGTGACAGACCAGGTGCCGGACTCCTGTTGGTCGTTCTGTTCCTGGTAGCGCTCCAGAATCTGGTTGTAGAGCAGGTGCAGTGCGTAAGTACGGGCCAGCGGAATGAGCAGGCGGCGACGGTGCTGACGGTGTTCGATGAGGCGCTTTTCCGCGCCGGTGGCACCTTCGAACTGGCGGCGGCGGTTGGCGTAGCGGATGGCGATATCCAGGGAGGCCTCGGTGGCGGCACCTGCTGCGCCGGATACGCCGATGCGGCCGCGGATGAGGGTGCCCAGCATGGTGAAGAAGCGGGCGTTCTTGGACTCGATGGGGGAGGAGTACTTACCGTTCTCATCCACATCGGCGAAGCGGTTGAGCAGGTTCTCGCGCGGCACGCGGACGTTGTCGAAGCGCAGGGTGCCATTATCGACGCCCACCAAACCACCCTTGTGGCCATGATCGCCCAGGGTGACGCCTGGTAGCTCGTTGCTTTCTTCATCGCGGATAGGGACGATGATGGCGTGGACGCCGTGGGAGCGGCCATCGCTGTCCGGGGTAATGAGCTGGGTGAAGACGACGGCTGCACGGCCGTCCTTGGCGGCGTTGCCGATGTAGTTTTTCACCGCGGAATCGGAGGGGGTGTTGATGATGAACTCATCGGTCTCGGGATCAAAGGTCGCGGTGGTTTCTAGAGACTGCACGTCGGAGCCGTGGCCGCGCTCGGTCATGGCGAAACAGCCCGGAAGCTCCAGGCTGGCGGCCTTCGTGATCCAGTCGAGGTGGCGCTCGGTGCCCAGCTGATCCAGCGCGCCGCCCCACAGGCCCCACTGCACACCGGACTTGATGGCCAGCGAGCCATCAACCCAAGCTAGGCCCTCGAGGGTGAAGGTGGAGAGGTTCGGTTTGCCGGCGCCGCCGTGTGCGCTGCGTAGGCCGTGATTGAACCCGCCGAAGTCACGAACCTTGGACAGGTTGTCAAAGGTGTGCTGGCGCTGCTCTGCCATGGGCAGGTCGGGCTTCGGGAAGAGCTCCGGGTCATTAAGGAAGGTGCGCAGTTCCTGGCGGAAGGCGGCATGGGGGCCGTCGAGAAGTGCGGCAAGTTCGGTGGCGACGGAAGGCTTGGGGGTGGTGGGCAGGCGGTGCGGGCTGCGGGCCTCCGCCTTGGGTGCATCGGTGGTGGCTTGGTTGTTGAGCTCTGGGGAGACGGGTTTCTTGTCTGAGGAAGACTTGGTGAGTGCCATGATGGGGGTCCTTTCTGAGAGGGCAGTGCTTATCGCTCGACGATGGCTGCGACACCCTGTCCGCCGGCGGCGCAGATGGAAATGAGGGCGCGTCCGCCGCCGTTTTCCTCAAGAATCTTGGCGGTGGTGGCGAGGATGCGGGTGCCGGTGGCGGCGAAGGGGTGACCGGCTGCTAGGGAAGAGCCCTTGACGTTGAGCTTGGCGCGGTCGATGGGGCCCAGCGCAGACTGCAGGCCGAGGCGCTCGCGGCAGTAGGTCTCGTCCTCCCATGCAGACAGGGTGGCGAGTACCTGGGAGGCGAAGGCCTCGTGGACTTCGTAAAAGTCGAAGTCCTGTAGCGACAGGTTGTTGCGCTCCAGCAGGCGTGGGACCGCGTAGGTGGGGGCCATGAGAAGGCCATCGGGGCCGTGGACAAAGTCGACCGCCGCGGTCTCCGAGTCCACGAGGAAGGCACGGGGTTCGATGTTGTGCTCGGTTGCCCACTCTTCAGAGCTGAGGAGGGCGACGGAGGCGCCGTCGGTCAGCGGCGTGGAGTTGCCTGCAGTCATCGTGGCCTGCGCGCCGTGCTGCTCGGCATCGCGCTTGCCGAAGACCGGCTTGAGCTTGGCCAAGGACTCCAGGGAGGAGTCCGGACGCAGGTTGGTATCGCGGTTGACGCCGAGGAAGCCGGTGGTGAGGTCATTGAAGAAGCCCTCCTCCCAGGCCTTGTGGAGGTTCTGGTGGGAGGCGAGAGCCAGCTTGTCCTGGGCTTCGCGGCTGACGTTCATCTCGCGGGCGGTGATGGCGGCGTGGTCACCCATGGAGAGCCCAGTGCGGGGTTCGCCATTCTGCGGCTGCTCCGGAGCCAGCTGCGATGGGCGGATGGAGCCGACGAGCTGTGCGCGCTGCGCGGCGGTCTTGGCGCGGGTGAGGTTGAGCAGTGTGCGGCGGAGCGTGTCATTGACAGCCAGCGGGGCGTCTGAGGTGGTGTCCGTTCCTCCTGCGATGCCGGCGGAGATGCGCCCTTGGGCAATGGCATCGCCGACGTGGATTGCTGCCGCCAGGGAAGTGCAGCAGGCCTGCTGCATATCGATAGCTGGCGTCGAGGAGTCGAGGGCGGAGCCGAGGACGGATTCGCGGGTGAGGTTGAAATCGCGGGAGTGCTTAAGAACTGCACCGGCTGCCACGAGGCCAAGGCGTTCATCGTGCAACCCGTAGCGTGCCACGAGGCCATCCAGCGCACTGGTAAGCATGTCCTGGTTGGACGCTTGAGCGTACTGCTTATTGGAGCGAGCAAAGGGAATGCGGTTGCCACCCAGGATGGCTACGCGGTGCGGGGGGTTGGTCATTGAAAACTCCTTCGCGAGTGGTCTTGTGCGAATCGTCCCAGTGGGAGGGGGTAGCAACCCGACTGTTTATTTCGCATCACAACTAAAGTGATATTGTTAGTTCTATCACTTAATTAACTAACCTTGCAACCAATCGAACAATGCTCGCAAGGTTGTGAAGAATCGAGAAAGGAACACGCCAGACCATGCCGCACGTCACAATTGCTGAGAAGCTCATCAACTCACCCCTCGCCGCCAAAGCAGGAGTACCGCAGGGGCACCCCCTGCGCCGCCACAAGATAGGAGAACCGGCGCTCGACGGTCCCATTGTCATCGGCGGTCAGGGGCGCATCGCAGACTTCCTGCGCTCCCAGTTAGCCGTGGACTACCAGGTCATCAACTCTTCGGCAGAGGCGAAGCGCGCTGCCCTCGTCTTCGACGCCACCGGTCTAGACACGCCCGAACAGCTGCGTGAGCTTTATGACTTCTTCAACCCGCAGATGCGTAACCTTCTGCCGTGTGCGCGCTTGGTAGTTGTCGGCACCACCCCGGAGGCGGCAGATACCATTGATTCCCGGATTGCCGCCCGCGCCCTCGAAGGCTTTACCCGTTCTTTGGCCAAGGAAATGCGCAAGGGTGGCACTGTGAACCTGGTGTGGGTAGACCCCGCGGCCACCGCAGAGGTGGAGTCTACGGTCCGCTTCTTCCTTTCCGGAAAGTCGGCTTTCGTGGACGGGCAGGTTGTACGAGTCAGCGCCCGAGAGCAGGATTCTCACTCGCGCAGCGGCGAAACACAGAACTGGGAGCAACCGCTTGACGGCCGACTTGCCGTGGTGACCGGCGCGGCACGTGGTATCGGCGCCACCATCGCGGAAGTGCTGGCGCGCGACGGAGCCAACGTCATCTGCATTGACGTCCCGCAAGCCAGCGAGCACTTGGCGAAAACCGCGAACAAGGTCAAGGGCACCGCGCTTCCTCTCGACGTCACTGACCCTCAGGCCGCGGACAAGATTGCCCAGCACGCGCAAGAGCGCCATGGCCGAGCTATTGATGTCATCGTCCACAACGCCGGTATCACCCGAGACAAGTTGTTGGCCAATATGAATGAAGGCCAGTGGGATGCTGTCCTGGCCGTTAACCTTCTGGCGCCGGTGCGCATCACCGAAAACCTTCTGGAGTCTGGCTCCCTCGCGCCGGGTGCAGCCGTGGTCGGTGTGTCCTCCATGGCCGGCATCTCCGGTAACCGCGGCCAGACGAATTACGCCACCACCAAGGCCGGCATCATCGGGCTGGTCGACGCCCTGCGTCCCGTCCTCGCCGAGAATGGTTCCACCATCAATGCCGTGGCGCCGGGCTTCATTGAGACCGCCATGACCGCCGCGATGCCGACTGGCCCGCGCGAGATCGGCCGCCGCCTGAACTCACTGCAGCAAGGCGGCTTGCCTGTTGACGTCGCCGAGACCGTCGCTTTCTTCGCCTCGCCGGCCTCCGCGGCGGTAAGCGGCAACACCGTCCGCGTCTGCGGCCAGAACCTCATGGGAGCCTAAATGAACGTCACCACACTCAACGAGATTCCAGATCTTCCTGCGCTCTACCGCAGCCTGATGGTAGGCGCGATGCCCATCCCCGGGCTGGGAGCAGGCAAGCGCAAGGTCGACGACCCGCAGACTGCTTACCGGGTCGCGGGAGTGCGCGTAGACACCGAGCACCTCGCACGCTACTGCCAAGCCACGAGCCTGCGTCTGGGCAACGAGCTGCCCGCTACTTATCTGTACGCGCTGGCCTTCCCGCTCGCCATCAAGGTGATGGCCGCCCAAGACTTTCCTTTCCCCGCTGTGGGCGTGGTGCACCTGTCCAACCGCATCGAGCAGAAACGCCCGCTGCACGTCGACGAGAGCTGCGACATCACCGTGTATGCGGAAAACTTGCGACCACACCGCAAGGGGCTGGTCATTGATATGGTGACCATCTACAGCGTGGAGGGTGAGGAGATCTGGCGCCAGACATCGGTCTTCCTAGGCCAAGGCGCGAAATTCACCAAGGACACCCCGCGGCAAGTGAGAACGCGCCCGGAGGCCGAGCGTTTCCTCGACTTCCCCGGCGATGAGGTGGGAACCCCCACGGCAACGCTGCGCTTTAGTGCCGAGAGCACTCGCGTCTATGCGGCGGCATCTGGCGATAAGAACCCCATCCACGTTTCCGCTGTGGGAGCCAAGCTCTTCGGCTTCCCCGCGCCCATCGCGCATGGAATGTACACGCACGCCCGTATGCTGTCGGTGCTCGACGGCACCCTTCCGGGTGCTGTTCGCATCAGTGCGGATTTCTACAAGCCCGTCATTCTTCCAGCGAGCACGGGAGTGTTTGTGGCTCCGAGCGTCGCCACAAACAGTGAGATCGGAGCCCGCACCGTTGCGTTGCGTAAGGCCAAGGACCCAAGCTCCCTCCACGTGGCGTGCCACGTCGAGCCATTGGACTAGCCCCTCGGCACTAGCGCCAAGCAGCGTGGGGTGGTGGGTGAGCCTCGGGCTAATCTACGTGCTGGTGCTGTGGTGCCACCACCAGCGGCTTCGGGGAGTACTTGCCGCGCAATCCGCGGAGGATGCCGGCGTGCTCCCACAAGCGCTTATCCTCTTCGGTGCGTGGAGTGAACTGGCGGGCAGCTAGCGGCTGCCAGTCGGCGTCCATCGCCATGTAGGAGACGGTGGCGTGGATGGCGGTTTTCAGTTGCTCGCGGCCACCACGCGGGTTGCCCGAGCGCACGTGGACCGACATCTGCATCGAGCGGGTATCCGTGCGCATCATGCGGGCATCCACCTCGATTAAGTCTCCAATATGGATCGGCCGGTAGAAGCGAATGCCTCCGGCATAAACGGCTACGGTGTGCTCTCCCGACCACTCCATAGTGCAGGCGGCTCCGGCCTCGTCGATCCATTCCATGGCCGTTCCGCCGTGGACGTTGCCGCCCCAGTTGACGTCGGTGGGCTTGGCCAAGAAGCGGTTTACCATTCGGGGTGCATCGGATGGGCCATCATAAGTCTGCTTTTCCATTTCCGTTTCGATGGCTTGGCGCAGCTCGATGCGGGATTCTGCTGCCTCCCACACACGCTGGTGCTCAGTGGTGTCCGGAATCAGCGGCGGAACGGGCATCGACTTTCCGGTCTCGGTATCCTTGGCCACGAAGATGACCAGGCAGTCGCACGCGCGGGTAAAAATGCCATCGCGGGGGTCAGCGGAGAGCACCTCGTTGACGATGTGCATGGAGGATCGCCCGGTCATCGCGATTCGTGAGCGCACCTCCACCAAGTGGCCCGAAGGGATTGGGCGAGTGAAGTGAATATGGCCCACGTAGGCTGTCACGCAGTAGGTGCCCGACCACTGGACCGCGCACGCATAGGCGGCCTTATCGATCCACTCCAGAACGCGGCCGCCGCCGATACCTTGGGCGCCGGCGATAGTGAGATCTGTCGGGGCGGCCATAAACCGCAGCGTGATGGAGGGAGACTTGCCGGTTGGGACAGGCTTCTTTTCTTCCGAGGAGCTTGGTGGCATGGTTGGTGACATGGATAACAAAGTATCAGGGAGCGTGCTGACCGTATGAAAAAGGCTGTTGATGCCGCCACCACCCGCGCTGCTGTCGAAGCGGTGGAGGAGTGGATCCGTGACCCTGAAGGGGTGGAAAAACCAGGTCGCCCGGCCCTTGCGAAAGCCACTCGGACCACAGCTCGCCTGTTGGAGGCGGATGCGCCGGGCCACTCCGTGGAACTGCGGGTCCCCCCATTCGTGGCAGTGCAGTGTATCGCCGGGCCTCGGCACACCCGGGGTACTCCTCCGAATGTGGTGGAGACGGATCCCCATACGTGGTTGCAGCTGGCCACGGGTGTCCTGGACTGGGAGCAGGCGCTTCACGACGGCCGCGTGGACGCCTCCGGCTCCCGTTCTCACGAGATCGCTGGCTGCCTGCCCGTGATTCCGTTAGTTTCCACTGGCCGGAACGGCTAGGATTAGCGCCGTGGTAGCTGAACACGTCCAGAGCATGACTAAGCCCCTGTCTACGGATCCCAGCCTGGATCCGGAGCCCCGCGAAGAATGCGGAGTCTTCGGTGTTTGGGCACCAGGAGAAGAGGTTTCCAAGCTAACCTACTTCGGACTTTTCGCCCTCCAGCACCGCGGTCAAGAGGCCGCCGGCATCGCGGTCGGGGATGATGACCGCATTGTTGTCTTCAAAGACATGGGTTTAGTTTCCAATGTCTTCGATGAATCCATCCTCACCTCACTGCACGGAAACGTGGCCGTCGGCCACACGCGTTATTCCACTGCGGGTGGCAAGGAATGGTCGAATGTGCAGCCGATGTTTGGGACGTCGCCCAGCGGCGTCGACATCGCGCTCGGTCACAACGGAAACTTGGTGAACTACCAGGAGCTGCGCACCAAGGCTGTGGAACGCGGGCTCATCAAACCGCAGGAAGAGTCCGTTTCGGACTCCATGTGCCTGTCCATCTTGTTGGCTGATGGCGTGAGCGAAGACAGTAGCGTGTTCGATTCCGCTTTGCAGTTCTTGCCCACCGTGAAAGGTGCGTACTGCCTGACCTTTACGGACGGGCACACCCTCTACGCCGCCCGTGACCCGCATGGCGTGCGCCCGCTTGCCCTCGGCCGGCTCAACACGGGCTGGGTGGTAGCCAGTGAGACCTGTGCGCTCGATATCGTCGGGGCGCAATTTATTCGGGAGATCGAACCGGGCGAACTCGTTGCTATCGATGAGACGGGCATTCGCTCCGAGCGCTTTGCAGAAACTCAGCGCCACGGCTGCGTCTTCGAATATGTCTACCTGGCGCGGCCGGATACCAATATCAAGGGCCGTTCGGTCAACGCTACGCGCGTGGAAATTGGGCGTCGTCTAGCGCGTCAGTACCCGGCACCCGATGCGGACATGGTGATCCCCGTTCCTGAGTCCGGCAACCCGGCCGCCGTGGGATATGCCCGCGAATCCGGGCTGACCTTTGCGCATGGCTTGGTGAAGAACTCCTATGTGGGGCGCACCTTCATCCAGCCCACACAGTCCCAGCGGCAGATGGGCATTCGTCTCAAGCTCAATCCGCTGCGGGAGGTCATCGAAGGCAAGTCCATCGTGGTGGTGGATGATTCGATCGTGCGTGGTAACACCCAGCGCGCACTGATCCGGATGCTACGGGAAGCCGGCGCTGCCGAAGTTCACGTGCGCATTGCCTCCCCGCCGGTGAAGTGGCCATGCTTCTACGGCATCGACTTTGCCTCGCCAGGTGAGCTCATTGCCAATGCCAACCCCTCCGATGATCCGGAAGAAGTAGCACAGACCATCTGCACCGCGATCGGTGCGGATTCGCTGGGCTTCGTCTCCACCGATGAGATGGTGGCGGCTACCCAACAGCCACGGAACGAACTGTGCTGCGCATGCTTCGATGGAAAGTACCCACTCGGACTGCCCGCCGGAAACCCGAATGCTGAGGCCGTGCGCACCCTGCAGGGCTCGACGACAAACTAAGGAATAAGGACTAAGTCACTCATGAGCGAGAACACGTATGCTGCCGCCGGCGTCAACATTGAGGAAGGCGACCGCGCAGTAGAGCTAATTACCCCCCACGCCAAGCGTGCCACCCGCCCCGAGGTGATGGGTGGGCTCGGCGGATTCGCCGGCCTGTTCAAGCTGGGGGACTACAAGGAGCCGGTCCTCGCAGCTGGCTCTGATGGCGTGGGTACCAAGCTGGCCGTGGCCCAGGCCATGGATAAGCACGACACCATCGGCATCGACCTCGTCGCCATGTGCGTGGATGACCTCGTCGTGTGCGGAGCCGAGCCGCTTTTCCTGCAGGACTACATCGCGGTGGGCGAGGTTGTGCCGGAAAAGGTAGCGGAGATTGTGAAGGGCATTGCTGAGGGCTGCGTCCAGGCTGGTGCTGCCCTCCTCGGCGGTGAGACCGCGGAGCACCCAGGCGTCATGGGCAAGGATGAATACGACGTTTCCGCCACCGCCGTTGGCGTGGTGGAGGCCGATGCGCTCCTCGGACCAGACAAGGTACGTGACGGCGACGTCCTGATCGCTATGAAGTCCTCTGGCCTGCACTCTAACGGCTACTCCTTGGCGCGCTACGTCCTCCTAGAGCAGGCTGGTTTGCCGCTTGACGGCTATATGGAAGACCTGGGCCGTACTCTCGGTGAGGAACTGCTGGAGCCTACCCGTATCTACGCCAAGGACTGCCTGGCCCTGGTCTCTGAGTGCGCGGTGTCCACCTTCTGCCACGTCACCGGCGGTGGCCTCGCTGGCAACCTGGAGCGCGTCATCCCGGAGGGCCTGACCGCTGAGGTGAGCCGCTCGACGTGGACTCCGGGCCAGATCTTCAAGACCATTTCCTCGGTGGGCAAGGTTGCGCTCGAAGAGATGGAGAAGACCTTCAACATGGGCGTCGGCATGATCGCCGTCGTTGCGCCGGAGGATCGCGAGCGCGCACTGGCCATGATGACTGCCCGCCACGTTGAAGCATGGGAGCTGGGCACCGTCCGCGTTGCCGAAGAAGGCGAGCCGCGCGTTCTTATGACGGGCGAGCACCCAGGGTTCTAGGTCCTAGGAAAGGAACAGGGCCGGCAGTTTCCTCCTCTTATTGAGAGGAAGCCTTGCCGGCCCTTCGCTTACGTGCTGTGCACGGTGGGGAAGTGATCCACGCGTTTAGCGTGTGTCGGAATCATCCTCATCCCACTCGTCCGAGTTCCAGCGATCCGCATAGTCCTCGTAGTCCGCGTACTCCGAATATGGGTCCTCGTCCTCATCGCGGGACCGCTTGGAGTTCTGTGAGGCGAGTTCACGCTGGAGCGAATCCAGATCCATCTCGGGCGAATTGTACTTCAGCTGGCGTGCAACTTTGGTCTGCTTTGCCTTTGCGCGTCCGCGTCCCATGTGCATGACCCCCTTGAGGTGTGTAGGGCGGTCCAGGGATTCTTGGCCGCCCCATCGTCTTAGTCAGATATGTGTATGTTCCTGTAAGACACCATAGCCTGTGTGACGAAAAAATTCCGAACTACCCCCCAGCGTTGCGTCGAAAAGGGTTGTAGCCCGCGGAGAAGAGGCGAATGTGTAATTCGCCACTACTTTCCGCGCAGGCGGTCCACAGCGGCACGCCCAGCCTTGGGGCCCTCATCAGTGGGGATGGAATCTGGTTCAACCGATGCCGCCACAGGGCCAATGTTCAGATCCCCGTTGTTGAGAGCGCTGCGCTTAATCAGACCAAGTGCGATGGGGCCATAATCGCAGTCCTCCACCACGGTGCCGAGCCGGCCAACGCGCCGTCCCCCGAGCGTAATGTCGGCGCCGCTATCGGGGCGCTCTGGAGCGGACCCGTCGAGGTAAAGCATCACCAGCAAACGGGGAGAGCGGCCGAGGTTTTCTACGCGCGCTACTGTCTCCTGTCCGCGGTAGCAACCTTTTTCTAGGTGAACGAATGCGGGAACATCGTCGTTGCGCCGGATCCATTGTGGGACCTCATGGGCGATGGTTTTCTCATCAAGGTCAGCAGCCCGTTCGGGCTCACGTGCGCGCACTCGCTCTGCGGTATAAGCCATGAGACCCGCTAGGCTTCCGCCCTGTTTCTCCAGCTCTGTTACGGCAGCATCGAGCTGTTGGCGCGGCACGAGGAAATCCTGGCGTGGGCAGCCCGGCCACTGCACAGAACGCTCGACCAAGGCCGCCGAGGGCTTCTGCAGCGACTGTCCCAGAACCGTGATGACCGCCGCGTCTGCTTCCTCGACGGTGACTTGGGACCAGAACACCATGGTGGTAAGGAAATCTCGCAAAGACTCGAACTGTGCTGTGGGCACGTCGAGGTAGAAGGCGTCCCCGTCGAAGGACAGATCCATGTGGTGTAGGACGTGGCCCTGAATGTTGAGGTCAAGAGCGCCTGCGGAAAAGCCGCTGTCTACATCGTCGAGCTTCTGGCTCAGCAGGTTATGCAGGAAGACACGGGCATCGGGGCCAGACACCGCGATGACGCGGCGATGGGAGCGGTCGATGATGGCGGAACCTGTCTCTACCGCGCGCTGCTCCACGAGGGGGTTTCCATAGTGCCAGGGGACCCCGGAGACATCGACAAGCGTGCTGCCCTGGAACTCAGTGGCTCCGGGGCGGGAAAGAAGTGGCGAAGAGTAACTCACGCCCTCCGATGGTAGGGCATAATCGGGTCTATGAGCCTTCAGCGCAGGAAAGAGCCGGTCATCTACGTTGTGGAACCGTTTGGAGGGTCGGTGCGGCGTCATATGCCGAACCTTCCGTTGGTCTATTGGGATGATGCCGCGGTGACGCGCGGCGACGGGATCTTCGAGTCCCTCCTCGTCCGTAATGGCAAGGCCGCTAATTTTCACCGCCACGCGGAGCGCTTCCGGCATTCCGCCCGCGCGCTCGATCTGCCGGAGCCGCCGATGCACAAGTGGCAAGAAGCCACTGAGCTGGCCATCGCGGACTTCTATGGCCCCGTCGGCGCGGATGGAGAGGAGGGCTCGTCGCTAGAAGCCAAGTGCACGTGGACTTATACCCGGGGCCGCGCCTCGACCGGTGTGCCCACGGCCTGGGTGGTGGTTCAGGAGGTTTCAGAAGCGGTTGTGACACAGCGCGCTACCGGCGTCAAGGTGATGAGCACCCCGCGCCTGTGGCAAGTAGCGGAGGAGCTGCCGGCGAAAACGCTGAATTATGCGGCGACCATGGCCACACTGCGGCTGGCCCGCGAGCGCGGTTTCGATGATGTGATCTTTACTGATCCCGATACGGGACTGGTGCTGGAAGGCGCCACCTCAACCGTGGTGGCGGTCAAGGGAATGAAGCTGCGCACGCCTGCGGGCAAGGGAATTCTGCCCGGCACCACGCAGGCGGCGCTGTTCGAATACGCCTCCAAGCAAGGCTATCGCTGCAAGGCGAAGGAGCTTGACCTGCGCTACCTCGAGGAAGCTGACTCGGTGTGGCTTGTGTCTTCAGTGCGCACGGCGGTGCGCGTGACGCGCCTCGATGGCAAGAAGCTCAAGGCGCCGGCGAACGCGGAGGAAATACGCGCGCTGATCGACGCCGCCCTGGCGCGCTAGATTCCCTCGTACTGCGAGCTAGCGTTAGCTAGCTCGCCTGCTGATTAGCCTGCCACGCGGGTGAGCTCGGCGGACATGAAGGGGCGCATTTCGCCGTCGACAAGCCGCTCATCTACCCAGCCCAGGTTGTTGTTCGGCATGAGGCCGTACATACGCTTGCCGGGGCCGAGGTTGGTAGGCCCAGTTTCCGTGACCATGGTGGACGCAGATTCCAGCTGCCAGGCGCGCTCGTTGAACAGCGAGCCGTAGAAGATCTCGTTGATGCCGTTGGAGGAGGTGTAGGTCATCTCAATCTCGTCCTTGAGGGAGATACGCCAGAATCCGGACTCGCGGACATCTGGGCCCACCGGTTTGCCCTCGGAATCGATCTTCCAGGTGCGGGAGGTGTAGGTCAGGTAGTTCTCACCGTCGTGGGCGATGATGAGCTGCTGGCCAAAGGCGTACTGTTCGCCGTCGGTGCTGTGAGCCTGGCCTTCGCCCTGCCAGACACCGACGAGGGGGAGAAGCCCCAGGAGGCCATCGTGCAGTGACGGGCCTTGGCGTAGGTTTGCCGTCTCATCCGGCAGGGGGTTATCAGCCACATCAACGGTAGGGATGTTGCGGGAGGCAGCATCCTTCCACGCTTCAGCAGCTTGGTTAACGGCTGCGTTGCCGTCGATCTTGGTGTTTTCCGGGTGGGTATTTTCCGTCTGGTTTTCACTATTAGTCTGTTCGCTCATGCTGCCCCAGCGTAGTCGTGGTGGCATCACGGAAACCACTAGGCTCCAGTAGTCTTGGGAGTCATGCGCGTTTTGCTGATCTCAAACCCGAACTCTACGAGCCAGAATTCGGCCCTTTTCCGCGAGGTTCTGCCCGTTATTCGGGACGTGGAGGGGCTGCAGCTGCTGGCCCGCTTCACGCACTACCCAGGGCACGCGCAGGATATGGTGCGCGGCATGACGCGGGAAGACTTCGATGTCATCTTGGTCTTTGGCGGCGATGGCACGGTGAATGAGGTTGTAAACGGGCTGCTGGGTCCTGCAGATTCCGCAGAGCGCCCCAGCCCCCAAGAGATTCCAGCACTCGCAGTGATCCCCACTGGTTCCGCCAACGTTTTCGTTCGCGCCCTTGGTTTCCCCAATACCCCGGTCGAGGCAGCGCACGTGCTGGCACGGATGCTGGAGCACAATACGCGCCGCACTGTCTCCTTAGGTGTGTGGAATGACAGATGGTTTGCGGTTAATGCTGGTTTCGGGCTGGATGCTGACGTCTTGGCACGCGTGGATCGAGCTCGGGAAATGGGCTTTGCGGCCACCCCGCTGCGCTATCTGGCCGTGGCCTTTCAGGCCTATCAGCGCGCCCGCATCCGCCCACCGCGCATTAGCGTGCGTGCGCGCTCGAGTTCGGGAGAAACCTTCGCGGCTGATGACGTACCCGTCATGTTCACCTCCAACACCAACCCGTGGACTTTCCTCGGCCCACTGCCCGTGGTGACCAATCCGCGCAACTCCTTCGACCAAGGCCTTGGCCTATTCGGGGTGTCAGACCTTGGCGGTATTGATGGTCTCGTCGGCGTGCTCCACCTCTTCGGTGTGGATCACCGCCACTGGCTCAACAAGGTCACGGATGCTCGCACGCTGCACTTCGAGGACGCCGTCGAGGTGGATCTGGTGTGTCCGAAACCGCACCGCTTCCAAGCGGATGGGGAGTCGGAGGGCACTTTCACGGAGGTCCACCTGGAATCGGAAGCGGACGCATTGGAGGTATTCGCGCCCATCGACCCGACCCCGCCTACGCACCGCAGCATCCGCAGGATCCTGCGGGATCTCATTCGAATCAACTAGTTCTGGCGCCAACTCGGCGGAGTCGTTGGTGCGCTGCCCACTTCGTTGGCCGTGTCCTGTGCCTTCTGCGCTGCATCCTCGACGGCCTTTTCTTCTGAGCCGTCGATCTCCAGCGGTGAGAGTTGCGCCGTCTTCAACGTGATGTTGCGGCGCTGCACCTCGAAGGTGATGGAGCCGCCGTGCAGTTTTACGGATGTGGCCTGTGAAGGCAGGGGGAGTTGGCGGGTATCCAAGACCAAACCGAAAGCCTTCTTGAGGCGTTCATCATCGGTTCCGTAGACGCTCATACGAAATTCCGGGCCCACGAGGCGCAGCGTTACCGTCGCGGTGGACTTGGTGTTGTCTCCTGGTAGCGTGCCGGTGAGCTCAGCTTCGGCCGAGGGCCCGCCGGTGGGGGACATGTTATCGGGATTGGCAATGGACAGGTCAGTAATGCCCAGCATGCGGCCCAAGGCCACGCCGTCGAGGCTGATGCTGCGTGTGTAGGTCGACACCGGTGAACCTTCCAGTTCACCGCTGAAGAGCTGTTCGGGGCGGATCGTGATGTCGCGCAGAGTAGTCGAGGCATTGACCATCCCGAGCTTGGGAACCTCCACGTCAGAAGACTTAACCTCGAGGTAGGGGATCTCCTTGGTGAGTGCGCCCAAGGTGAAGGGGACTCCGCCGATATACACATTCGGTGTGTTTTCCAGCTGGGAGCTGGCCTTCGCCTGCTGGGCCACGGTGTGTTCCGCATGCATCGCCACTGCTGAATCCGCCAGCCATGCGGTCAGGACCACTCCCGCGACGGCGGCAAGACGTACGAGGTTGCGGCTGAGGTAGATGACGGTCACCCCTCTATTACTACCGCACGTAGGGTGGGAAGCATGAATATAGAGACCAATACTGTGCCGCAGAATCTAGATCTCGCGCAGCGCGTGGAGGAACGTGCTGCAGCGGCCGAAACACACGATGGTGTTGCGCCTTTCTCAGAGCAGTTTCTCATCGGGCTGCGGGATGACCGCCTGGGCCACCGCCATCTGCTCGCTATCGAGGGCGACGAGGTGCTCGGTGTGGCTGCCCTCGACGGGCAGACAGTGGAGCTCTTTGTCGGTGTGGAACACCGTGGGCGAGGGGTAGGGCAGGCGCTTGTCGACGCCCTCCCAACCTCCCCCCAGATCTGGGCGCATGGCAACCTCCCGGCCGCCCAGGTGCTGGCGAAGCGTAATGAGATGGACGTCGTCAGGCGCCTGCTCGTCATGGCTATTGAGGGCCAGGACCTACGCGCAGTGGAGGAGGCGTCCGCAACGGTCGACGGCCTAGAGATTCACACGTACACCGAATCGGTGGAGCGCTTCGGACGTGAACATGTTGAGGCGGAATGGGTTCGCACCAACAACGAGGCTTTTTCCTGGCATCCGGAGCAAGGGGGCTGGGACCTGGAGCGCCTACATCGCGGGATGGAAGCCGAATGGTTTGATCCTGCCGACGTGCTATTCCTGTGGGATTCGCACGGTGGTGCGCACAGTGTCCCAGCAATGGCCGGTTTTCACTGGCTGAAATGGCATGCGGAGGGCACCCCAGCCTTCGGTGAGGTCTATGTTGTGGGGCTGGGTGAGGACTACCGCGGGCGTGGGCTCGGTGGGCCACTGCTCACTGCGGGGCTGCAGCGCATGATGGAAAAAGGCGCGGACAAGGTCATTTTATATGTCGAGGCGGACAACGAACCTGCAGTAAAGGCCTATGAGCGTTTGGGCTTCTCGATTGCAGAGGAACACTGCGTCTGGGCGAAAAGTGACTAGCCTCACCGCCTTTTGGTACAAGTTCACCGATTGTTCATCTCTTGATCCCTGTGGGGTTAACCCACCAGATATAGCTTTACTTCCCGTGAGTTAATCGTGCCCGCCTTAAGAGGACGGCGGAGGGCGATTTACTCGGACAATCATTCTCTTGTATCCGCACCGGAAAGGTTTCCCGTGATCCGCAACTTCAAGCGCACTGCCGCTATCTTCGGCATCGTCGCCGCCACCTCCACCGCTCTCGTCGCTTGCTCCGAGTCCAACGACTCCGGTTCCGCTGAAGGCGGCTCCGATGCCGCAGAGGTTTCCGGCGACCTGTCTGGTGAGGGCGCTTCCTCCCAGAAGTCCGCTATGTCCGTCTTCGAGAAGGCATTCCTGGATGCATACCCGGATGCAAACTTCTCCTACACTTCCTCCGGCTCCGGCGCTGGTGTGAAGGCATTCAACGGCTCCACCGTTGACTTCGCTGGTTCCGACTCTGCTCTGAAGGAAGACAAGGGCGAGGTTGAGGCTGCTAAGGAGCGTTGCGGTGGCAACGATGCTTGGCACCTGCCGACCACCATCGGTCCGGTCGCTATCGCTTATAACCTGGGTGACACCGAGGTCAACCTCTCCACCGACACCCTGGCCAAGATCTTCAAGGGCGAAATCACCAAGTGGAACGATGACGCCATCAAGGCTGAGAACGAGGGCACTGACCTTCCGGACAAGAACATCACCGTTATCTTCCGCTCTGACGAGTCCGGTACCTCCGACAACTTCCAGAAGTTCCTGACCGCCGCTACCGGCAACTGGGACAATGAGGGCAAGCAGTTCCCGGATGCTGTTGGTGAGGGTGCCAACGGCTCCTCCGGTGTGGCTGACCAGGTTGCTTCCATCGAGGGTGCTATCACCTACGTTGAGGCTGGTTACGCTCACCAGAAGGAAGCCGACGGTGTCAAGATTGCCAAGATTGACTTCGGTAACGGCCCGGTTGAGCTCAACTCCGAGTCTGTTGGTGTTGCTCTGGACCACCTTGCATTCAAGGAGACCGCCTCCGAGCACGACATGGTCGTTGATTCTGAGAAGCTCTTCGCTTCCAACGACGAGGGTGCATACCCGCTTATCCTGACCACTTACAACATCGTGTGCTCTGCTGGCTACGATGAGGAAACCTCCGCTCTGGTGAAGGCTTTCTTCAACACCGTCTTGGACAATCAGTCCGAGGAGCTGGAGAAGGCCGGCTTCATCCCGGTTGCTGGTGACCACCTGGACCGCCTGAAGGCAGCCGTCGAGGCCATCCAGTAACAGCGCTTACTGCGAGGGTATTGAAGTCCCCGTAGTTTTCGTTTGAACACGCACTTCCGCCCCCAATCCGCCCTTAACGAGCGATTTGGGGGCGGTGGCGTGTCCCGTATTTTTCATTGATTCCGTTGAAAAGGATTCCCTAGTCTCATGGCAGACAACAATCTCACCACAGCGTCGTCCCCGAAGGAGGATGCCGTTTCAGCGATTCGCCCTAGCGTGCATGCGTCCGACGCGGACGCTACCCCTACACCCGCCGTTAAGTCCGGCGTGAAGCGCCCCGGCGATCGCGTCTTTGAGTTCCTGTCCACCGCGTCCGCGACGCTGATCACGGTGATGATCGCTGCCATCGCAGCCTTCCTTATCTGGCAAGCGGTCCCCTCCCTGGCTGTCAATGAAGGTGGCATCGCGGGCTTCTTCACCTACGGCGAGCGTTGGGAAACTAATGACACCGATGCTATGAAGTTCGGTATTCCGACGATGTTCGGCCACACCGTGCTGATTTCCATCGTGGCTCTCCTGATCGCGATGCCGGTCGCACTCGGTATCGCCATCTTCCTGTCGAACTACGCACCGGCCAAGCTAGTCAAGCCCTTGGGCTTCCTCGTCGACATGCTCGCCGCTGTCCCGTCCATCGTGTACGGCCTCTGGGGCTGGCAGGTTCTCGGACCAGCATTGTCCGGTTTCTACACGTGGGTTCATTCTTGGGCGGGTGGCTTCTTCCTGTTCAAGGTCTACGACAACTCCCCGCACTTCGCCACGGGCCGCAACGTTCTTACCGGTGGCATCGTCCTAGCTGTAATGATCCTGCCGATTATCGCGGCT
The DNA here is from genome assembly GCF_046895345.1 of Corynebacterium aurimucosum. Classification (GTDB taxonomy): domain Bacteria; phylum Actinomycetota; class Actinomycetes; order Mycobacteriales; family Mycobacteriaceae; genus Corynebacterium; species Corynebacterium aurimucosum_G. Next base: position 2,700,346 of record NZ_CP160096.1, read on the forward strand.
ACCGCTCGCGAAGTCTTCGTGCAGACCCCTCCGGGACAGATCGAGTCTGCCTTGGCACTCGGCGCTACTCGGTGGGAAGTCATCCGCATGACGGTCCTTCCCTTCGGTATGTCCGGCTACATTGCCGGCTCCATGCTGGGGCTGGGGCGCGCACTGGGTGAGACCATGGCGCTGTACATGGTTGTCTCCCCGTTGGTGGACTTCCGCTTTTCGCTGTTCGATGGCGGTACCACCTTCGCCACCGCCATCGCCTTGGCGGCCGCTGAGTTCGGTAATGAGATGCGTGCCGGCGCCTATATCGCGGCAGGCCTCATGCTGTTCCTTTTGACTTTCTTGGTCAACGCCATTGCCCGTTCCATCGTGAAGAGCAAGTAAGGAGGGCTCAGAGATGACTACGACTACTACTTCCAACTCTGTCCCGGCATCTTCCGGCCCGACCTTCCTGGATATTTCCTCGAGCCGCAAGACCACGAATACCATCGCCACCGTTCTCGTGTGGGCGACGATGATCATCGCCATGATTCCGCTGCTGTGGGTTCTCTTCGAGCTCATCGCACGCGGTTCCGGCGCTGTCCTGAGCCCCGAGTGGTGGACCGAATCCCAGCGCGGCATTCTGGATACCGAAGCCGGTGGCGGTGCCTTGCACGCCATTATCGGTACTTTTGTTCAAACCATCATCGCGACCGTCATTTCGGTGCCGATCGGCATCTTTACCGCGATCTATCTGGTGGAATATTCCCGCGGTGGCATGCTGAGCCGCCTCACCACCTTCATGGTGGACATCCTGTCCGGTGTTCCTTCCATCGTGGCGGCCCTGTTCATCTTCGCGATGTGGATTACGCTGTTCGGCTTCAAGCGCTCCGGTATGGCAGTTGCGCTGTCGCTTGTGCTCCTGATGATTCCGATCGTGGTTCGCAACACCGAAGAGATGCTCCGCGTTGTCCCGATGGACCTGCGCGAGGCTTCTTATGCACTCGGCGTGCCGAAGTGGAAGACCATCGCTCGCATCGTTCTGCCGACCGCCCTCTCCGGCATCGTGACCGGCATCATGCTTGCTGTGGCCCGCATCATGGGCGAGTCCGCGCCGGTGCTGGTGTTGGTGGGTTCCACCTCCTCCATCAACTGGGATGCCCTCAAGGGCGCGCAGTCTTCGCTGCCACTGATGATGCTAGATATGTACAAGTCCGGCGCTGATCCGGCTGTTCTGGACAAGCTGTGGGGCGCGGCCCTCACGTTGGTTGTCCTCATCGCGATTCTCAACATTGGCGCGCGCATCGTTTCGGCGAAGTTCTCCGTCAAGAAGTAACCGTCTTCACTTTCTACCTACCCCCATAGGAGCACTACTCATGTCCAAGCTTGAGCTCAATGACGTGAACATCTACTACGGTGACTTCCACGCCGTACAGAACGTCAACATGCAAATTCCGGCGAAGGCCGTGACCGCCTTCATCGGCCCTTCCGGCTGCGGTAAGTCCACCGTTCTGCGCACCTTGAACCGTATGCACGAGGTCATCCCCGGCGCCTATGTCAAGGGCGAGGTCCTCCTGGACGGCCAAGATATTTACGGCGCCAAGGTTGACCCGGTATCCGTTCGCAACACCATCGGCATGGTTTTCCAGAAGGCTAACCCGTTTCCCACGATGTCTATCGAGGACAACGTTGTTGCCGGCCTGAAGCTCTCCGGCGAGAAGAACAAGAAGAAGCTGAAGGAAGTCGCCGAAAAGTCTCTGCGCGGCGCCAACCTCTGGGATGAGGTTAAGGACCGTCTGGATAAGCCGGGCGGCGGCCTGTCCGGTGGACAGCAGCAGCGTCTGTGCATCGCCCGTGCGATTGCCGTGGAACCGGAAGTCCTCCTCATGGACGAGCCGTGCTCGGCACTTGACCCGATTTCCACCCTGGCTGTTGAGGACCTCATCCACGAGCTGAAGGAAAACTTCACCATCGTTATCGTCACCCACAACATGCAGCAGGCAGCCCGTGTGTCCGATAAGACCGGTTTCTTCTCTCTGGAGGCCACCGGCAAGCCGGGCCACCTCGTCGAGTTCGATGACACCACTAAGATCTTCGAGAACCCCTCCAAGAAGGACACCGAGGATTACATCTCCGGCCGCTTTGGCTAAACACCGATAGTGCCATAGTGCCGAAAGCCGGCGCCCTCTCTCGACTGTTTAAGGTCTAGGAGTGGGCGCCGGCTTCTGTGCTTTTAGGATGAGCTAGGTGTTACTAGCGGTGGACGGCAGCTATTTCGAGCATGAGCCTCATCTAATGATGGAACTGGCGCTCTAGCTCGGCCATGCGGGCTTCCAGCTCGGCTTCGCGTTGCTCCTGATCGCGCTTGCGCATATAGCGGTCCGGGTCCAGGCCCGTTGCAAGATAGATAATGCGACCGGCAGCGGCAGCGCAATGATCGGCGAAACGCTCGTAGTAACGCGATAGCTGCGAGGTTTCCACAGCTTGGCGCACCGTTCCCTTCCATTCCCGCTGGGTCAGCATGCGTAGCAGGTGATGGTTGATGTCATCGACGGCATCATCATCTTCGGTTAACCGAAGGGCTAGCTCCGGATCGCGGGTGATGAGGATGTCCTTGAGCCCCGCGGACATATCGAGAACAAGGCGCGCATATTCCTCGAAGTAGCCCATGATGTCTGCTGGTACTACCGGCTCGGGGTGGCGGCGGCGGGCACTCGTGGCAATGTGCTGGGACAGGCGGCCCATGCGATAAAAGTCTTCAACAATATAGATGGAAGAGATGACTTGGCGGAGATCCTTGGCCATCGGATTTTCCAAGGCTAGCAGGGAGACCGCGCGGTCTTCGCACCGCGAGCGCACCTCATCCAGTTCATCGCGCAGCGACACAGCCTCCTCAGCCGGTTGCAGGGAGGCCTTGATTAACGCCTGGGAGGCGAGGGCCATCAGCTTATGGACGGTCGTGCTCATGATGATGAGATCATGAGAAAAATTATCCAACTGTTCACGGTAAGCAGCGCGCATGCCACGTACTTTAGCTGAACTATTGGTCTAGTGCCTGTCGAACTACAAGTTTGAATAATCGCGGTTAGCCGCCGGAGTGCATAATCTCCGCGCCTTCCGGCACGGTGGCATCCTCCGGATCATCGAGCCAACCCTCGGGAAGGACTACCTTGGCGGGTGAGCCCTGGCGGCCGCGGGCACCATCGGCGTCGTCGGCAAGCGCAGGCGAATCGGTCCACGGCGCCAGCAGTTCGCGCAGATCCTCCAAGGAATTGACGCGAGAAAGGCCCGCACGTACCTGGCCGCCCACGGGAAAGCCACGCAGGTACCAGCCAATGTGTTTGCGAATATCGCGGCTGGCTTGAGTCTCGCCCTCATGCTGGGCCAGAAGCTCTGCGTGGCGGAGCATGATGCGCGTGACTTCGCCTAGCGTGGGCTCTTCCGGTACTGGTTCACCCCGCAGGTGGGCGGAGAGTTCCGCAAAAAGCCACGGGCGGCCCAAACAGCCGCGGCCCACCACGACGCCGTCGCACCCGGTTTGCTCCATCATGGCGTGTGCATCTGATGCTTTGAAAATATCGCCGTTGCCCAAGACCGGGATGCCGGTGTCCGCCAAGTGTTCCTTCAAGCGGGCAATCTCATTCCAGTCGGCGTGACCGGAGTAGCGCTGGGCGGCAGTGCGCCCGTGCAAAGCAACTGCTGCGGCTCCTTCCGCCACGGCGATACGGCCGGCATCGAGGTGTGTCTTGTGCTCCTCATCGATGCCGACGCGCATCTTCACCGTGACTGGAATATCCGTGCCTTCAGTTGCCTTGACTGCAGCGGCGACGATGTTGCCAAACAGGCGGCGCTTATAAGGAAGGGCAGAACCCCCGCCGCGGCGGGTGACTTTTGGTACCGGGCAGCCAAAGTTCATATCGATGTGATCGGCCAAGTTCTCATCCACGATCATCTTGGCTGCTTTGTAGGTGTACTCCGGATCAACGGTGTACAGCTGCAGCGAGCGCGGCTGTTCTTGGGGATCAAACGTGGTCATGTGCATGGTCTTGGGATTGCGCTCTACCAAGGCACGCGCGGTGACCATTTCGCACACGTAGAGCCCGGAGACAGTCCCGGTCTTTTCAATCTCTTGCTCACGGCACAGCACGCGAAAAGCCACGTTGGTCACGCCGGCCATGGGGGCGAGGACAACGGGGGAGTTGAGCTGGATTTTTCCGATTGCAAGAGTCACGCCGCCAATTGTGCGCGGAAAGAGCCCGGGGTGGCAAATTCTGATGAAGAAAGTGAGGGGTGCACACGGTTTGGGGCAGAGTGCGGTAAATCCGCTTCTGATTCGCTAGTGTGGTGCATGTAACTAATAGGAAAGGACCGTAACGTAGGTCGTTTCTGCACATAAAAGGAGGACTCATGTCTGAGAGAATTGCATACGCGCCGTTTGAGAAGCTCGTGATGAGCGCTGACGAGGCCGCACAGTTCGTCAACCACGGTGATCGTGTGGGAATCTCCGGCTTTACCGGTGCTGGCTACCCCAAGGCCCTGCCGACCGCTATCGCGGAAAAGGCAAAGGCGGCCCACGAGGCGGGGGAGGAATTCAAGATCGACGTCTTCTCCGGTGCCTCCACCGCCCCGGACTGCGACGGTGTGCTGGCTGAGGCAAACGCCATCCGCTTCCGCTCCCCGTACAACTCTGATCCGGTACTGCGCGGCCGTTTCAACGATGGCTCTGCCCTCTACCAGGATATTCACCTCTCCCACTCTGGTCAGCAGGTGGAGGAAGGCTTCTACGGCGACTTCCAGGTCGCCATTATTGAGGCAGTTCGAATCGATGAGAAGGGAAATATCGTTCCCTCCTCCGCCGTGGGCAATAACCTCGAATACATTGAGGCCGCCGACAAGATCATCATTGAGATCAACGAGTGGCAGTCCCTCAACCTTGAGGGCATGCACGATATCTACCGGATTGAGAAGCTGCCGAACCGCCAGCCGATCCCGATTACCAAGCCGGCTGACCGTGTTGGTACCACCTACATCGAGATCCCGGAAGAGAAGGTCGTGGCTGTAGTCAAGACCAACGCCCCGGACCGCAATGCTCCGTTCAAGGCCCCGGATGAGGTCTCTGAGAAGATCGCTGCGAACTTCATCGAGTTCCTCGAGGGCGAGGTTGCTGCCGGCCGCCTGGAGTATGACAAGTTCATCATGCAGTCTGGCGTGGGCAACGTTCCGAACGCCGTGATGGCCGGCCTGCTGGACTCCAAGTTCGAAAACATTCAGGCCTACACTGAGGTTATCCAGGACGGCATGCTGGATCTTATCGACGCCGGCAAGATGACCGTCGCCTCCGCAACCTCCTTCGCCCTTTCTCCGGAGTACGCGGACAAGATGAACGCTGAGGCGGAGCGCTACGCCAAGCACATCATCCTGCGCCCGCAGCAGGTGTCCAACCACCCGGAGGTTATTCGTCGCGTTGGCCTGATCTCCTCCAACGGCATGATTGAGGGCGATATCTACGGCAACATTAACTCCACCAACGTCTCCGGCTCCCGCATTATGAACGGTACCGGCGGCTCGGGTGACTTCACCCGTAACGCCTACATCTCCACCTTCGTGTCCCCGTCGGTGGCAAAGGACGGCGCTATTTCCGCCATCGTGCCTTTCGTGTCCCACACCGACCACACTGAGCACGACACCATGGTCATCATCACCGAGTATGGTGTTGCGGACCTGCGTGGCCTGGCCCCGAAGGAGCGCGTGGAGAAGGTTATCGCCGTGGCGCACCCGGACTACCGTCCGCTCCTGGAGGAGTACTTCGAGCGTGCCAAGGCGAATAAGTTCCAGCACACCCCGCACGATCTGAAGACCGCCTTTGACTTCCAGGTGAACTTCATGGAGAAGGGTGACATGCGCGGCTAAGTGCGCATCCCTGCTAGGAAGTGGCCCTTACCGCTGGAGGTGAGGGCCATTTCCTTTTCTTTAGTGACACCTACTAAGATGGGTGGACGTTGGGCCTTTAGCTCAGTTGGTAGAGCTACGGACTTTTAATCCGCAGGTCGCGGGTTCGAGCCCCGCAGGGCCCACAGAAAGAGCCGCCTTCGGGCGGCTCTTTACATCGTTGTGAGGGCTTAAAAGCTGCAGGGGCATGCAGGGGATTGCTAGCTCTTGACGAGCTTCCTGATGGCCCGCATGGCCTCCTCTAGCTTCTCTGTGGCTACTTGCCCCTCCTCCGCGGCTGCTCCCGCTACACAGTGCTCTATATGGTCCTCCAGTAGCGCCAAGGAGACGTTCTCGAGCGCTGAGGTCACCGCTGAGATCTGCGTGATGATGTCAATGCAGTATTGGTCCTCTGTGATCATGCGGTGGATGCCTCGGGTCTGACCCTCGATGCGCTTAAGGCGGGCTAGATACTTCGCTTTCTGTTCGCTATCGGAGTTGTAGCCGTGTACACCCGGCTCATGGCAGGAACAGGTATCTCGCTGGTCAGTCATAGTTTTTCACCTTTCTGCCGGGGCGATTTGGTTAAGTAAGGATGTCTCCAGTATATTTTTACAAAGTTGCCTCAAGGCAACGGGCCCCCATCGTCTAGCGGCCTAGGACACCGCCCTTTCACGGCGGCGGCACGGGTTCGAATCCCGTTGGGGGTACCAACACCTTTGTGTTGGCACACAAGTAAATATCTATGGCCCTGTGGCGCAGTTGGTTAGCGCGCCGCCCTGTCACGGCGGAGGTCGCGGGTTCAAGTCCCGTCAGGGTCGCCATATTCAAGCCTCGAGGCATTGTTAGAGAAACAAGCCTCGGGGCTTGCGTCGTTTTGTTTCCGTCAGCGATTATTCCTGCTGGCGCATGCTGCCGGTGGAGCAGGAAAGCTTATAGGTCTAGGTGCTGTGGGGTGGGCTGTATACCGGGGTCTAGTGCACGGTAAAACTGAGTCTGACGTGGTGATTTGCTGTGCTTCTCTAGCTGTGTGTAAAGTACTTATTCGTGCCCAGCGCACAAGAGAAAACTAAAAATGGCCCTGTGGCGCAGTTGGTTAGCGCGCCGCCCTGTCACGGCGGAGGTCGCGGGTTCAAGTCCCGTCAGGGTCGCCGAAGTCCTAGTGGCTTCTGGCCAGATAGCTCAGTCGGTAGAGCACACGCCTGAAAAGTGTGGGGTCGCCAGTTCGATCCTGGCTCTGGCCACAAGATAGCCCCCTCCATTTTCGGAGGGGGCTTTTTTGGTGCATTTTTTGGTTTAATGGGCGGCATGACTACTTCAGTTGCGCACCAAACCGATAAATCCCGCTTCGTTATTACCGTCGATGGCGAGGAAGCGGGTTTTGCCGAATACAGTGACTCCGCAACCACGCGCGAGTTCACGCACACGGAAATCTCTGAGGCCTTTCAAGGCCAAGGCCTGTCCAAGCCGCTCATTAAGGCGGCGTTGGATGATGCCTCGACGGTAGGCCGCCAAGTCATCCCAACGTGCAGTGCCGTGGCGCGGTTTATTGAGAAGAACCCTGAATACCAGCGTCTGACTAAGCGTGAGGGCAGCCTCTAAGGACAGGTTCTGGGACCCTTAGATGTAGTAGTCCGGGTCCACCAGCTTGATGCGCTCATTCTTCTTGCGAGGACGGTTCTTCGCGGGAATACCTGTAGCGGTGTGATACGCGGGCACATCCTTCGTTACCACGGCGTTAGCGCCTACTGCGGAGCCTTCGCCGATGGTGATGGGGCCTAGTACCTTGGCGCCGGCACCGATGGTCACGTTGTCCCCGATCGTTGGGTGGCGCTTGGTCTGCGTGAGCACCTGGCCGCCGAGTGTGACACCGTGATAGAGCATCACGCCATCGCCGATTTCGGCGGTTTCACCAATAACGATGCCCATGCCGTGGTCAATGAAGAAACGGCGGCCGATGGTGGCACCAGGGTGGATCTCAATACCGGTGAAGAAGCGGTTTACCTGTGCCAGGATGCGTGCGGGGCCGCGCCAGCCATGCTTCCACATGCGGTGGGCGATGCGGTGCGCCCAAATAGCGTGGAGGCCGGAATAAACCACGGCATTCTCGACGTCGCCGCGCGCGGCCGGGTCATGCTCGCGCGCGTTGGCGAGGTCTTCACGAATCATCTTCAAGATGTGCATGCGAACCATCCTATCCAGAAAGAAAAAGCGCCCCCTAGCACAGAGGGCGCTTTTATTCGGAGGCTCATCACGGCGTCGTGCTTGGCGACGTCCCGCGGAGAGCCATGTTGACTATTCCTTAAGCTTCGCGGATGTCCTCGAAGAGAATGGTGGAGACGTAGCGCTCACCAAAGTCCGGAGCGACAACGACGATGGTCTTGCCCTTGAACTCGTCACGAGCAGCCAGCTTGAGTGCTGCAGAGACGTTGGCGCCGGAGGAGATACCAACCAGCAGCCCCTCTTCGGTGGCCAGCTTGCGGGCGGTGGACACGGACTCCTCGGTGGTTGCGGTGAGAACCTCGTTGAGGATCTCACGGTCCAGTACCTCCGGGACGAAGTTGGCGCCAATACCCTGAATCTTGTGCGGGCCAGCCTTGCCCTCGGACAGAACAGGGGAATCGGAGGGCTCTACGGCTACGAGGTAGGTATCCGGGTTCTGAGAGCGCAGGTAGCGGCCAACACCGGTGACGGTGCCGCCGGTGCCGACGCCAGCCACGAAGGCGTCAACCTTGCCCTCGGCGTCCTCCCAGATTTCAGGACCGGTGGTTGCCTCGTGGATCTTTGGGTTGGCTTCGTTCGCGAACTGGGAAGCCAGGATGGCATTGGGGGTTTCGGCGATAATCTCATTGGCCTTCTCTACGGCGCCCTTCATGCCCGCAGCGCCCGGGGTGAGAACGATCTCTGCTCCATAAGCGCGCAGCAGAACCTTGCGCTCGTTGGACATGGTCTCCGGCATGGTGAGGATAACCTTGTATCCCTGAGCTGCGCCGACGAGCGCCAGGCCGATACCGGTGTTGCCGGAAGTGGCCTCGACGATGGTGCCGCCGGGCTTCAGCTCGCCGGATTCTACGGCGGTGTCGACAATCGCCTTGGCGATGCGATCCTTGACGGAATTTGCGGGGTTGAAGGACTCAACCTTCACGAGGACCTCAGCGCTGAGGCCTTCGGTTAGGCGGTTGAGGCGGACTAGCGGAGTGCCGCCGATGGTCTCGAGAATGTTGTCATATACAGCCACGATGTGGACTCCTTGAAAATAACTTCTGATGTACAGCAGACACCTTACACCCCAATAGTAGACTGATTGGTATATAAATTCTGAACCGAGCATTCGGGCATCGCATGTGGGATTCGGGGTGGAAGAGAAGGGCGAGCCGTGATTTAGAATTACCCCCGTCGGCCGGTTATACTTCGCAAATAGTGTTCACCTACCCCCGTTTCAGGCGGGGAATGTGGGTGCACCTGCTGGTTACCCCCGAGTAAGAGAGAGTCTCATGGAGCCGCACCGACTCAAGGATGACGACGAAGCCGTACGCGCAGCGCTCTCGTCGCTGAAGACTGCAACGGGAATCCCCGTCACGATGTACGGAACCTTGCTGCCGGATAATCGCCTGCAGATTACCCAGTGGGTAGGTCTGCGGACCCCGGCTTTGCAGAACTTGGTGATTGACGCGAACGTGGGCGTCGGCGGGCGCGTTGTTAGTACTCGCCGCGCAGTTGGTGTTTCCGATTACACCCGCGCTACCACGATTAGCCATGAGAATGATCGCTATATCCAAGACGAAGGCCTGCACTCCATCGTGGCGGTCCCAGTTACCGTTCAGCGTGAGATCCGCGGAGTCCTCTATGTCGGTGTTCATTCGCCGGTGCGCTTGGGTGACAAGGTGATCGAGGAGGTCACCATGACTGCCCGCTGCCTCGAGCAGGATTTGGCGGTTAATTCCGCACTGCGCCGGGCCGATGGTGGTAAGGGTGGTGCCGCGCGCGGCCATGTGATGAACGGTGCCGAATGGGAGCAGGTACGCTCGACGCACTCCAAGCTGCGGATGCTGGCTAATCGCGTCAATGATGAAGACCTTCGCAAGGAGCTTGAGGCGCTGTGTGATCAGATGGTTTCTCCGGTCCGTGTGAAGCAGTCCACCAAGCTGTCCGCGCGCGAACTCGATGTTCTTTCTTGCGTCGCCCTTGGCCATACCAACGTTGAGGCGGCCGAGGAGATGGGCATTGGTGCCGAAACTGTGAAGTCCTATCTGCGTTCTGTCATGCGCAAATTGGGTGCGCATACTCGCTATGAGGCGGTTAATGCGGCCCGTCGTATAGGCGCGTTGCCCTGATTGTAGGTAAGTTGGGTGGGCGTGAAAGACCAATTTATTGTCTCCGGTGGGGCGCGCCTGCAGGGCACCGTCAAGGTTGACGGTGCTAAAAACAGTGTGCTGAAGCTGATGGCTGCGGCACTGTTGGCGGAGGGCACCACCACGCTGACCAACTGTCCTGAGATTCTCGATGTCCCCCTAATGCGAAAGGTCCTTGAGGGCCTTGGCTGCACCGTGGAGATTGATGGCCACACCGTGCGCATCACCACCCCGGCCGAGCTGCACTCCAACGCGGACTTCGACGCGGTGCGCCAATTCCGCGCTTCCGTGTGTGTGCTGGGACCGTTGACCGCGCGCTGCGGTCACGCGAAGGTGGCATTGCCGGGCGGTGACGCAATCGGTTCCCGTCCCTTGGATATGCACCAGTCCGGGCTGGAGAAGATGGGCGCGCGCACACGCATCGAACACGGTGCTGTGGTGGCGGAAGCTGATCGTCTCCACGGGGCAAATATCCGGCTTGATTTCCCTTCCGTCGGCGCGACGGAGAACATTCTTACCGCCGCCGTGCTTGCTGATGGTGAAACTCAACTCCACAATGCCGCCCGCGAGCCGGAGATCGTCGACTTGTGCACGATGCTCAAGGAGATGGGAGCCGATATCTCTGGGGAGGGGACATCCACCATCACCATTCGGGGAGTGGACAAGCTGCAGCCAACAGAGCACGAGGTTATCGGCGACCGCATCGTTGCAGGTACCTGGGCCTACGCTGCTGTGATGACTCGCGGTGATATTACGGTGGGTGGCATTGCTCCTAAGCACCTGCACTTGCCGCTGGAAAAGCTCAAGTCTGCCGGCGCTGACGTTGAGGATTATGTGAACGGTTTCCGGGTGCGCATGGATGGTCGCCCGAGCGCCGTGGATTATCAAACCCTGCCGTACCCCGGTTTCCCTACGGATCTTCAGCCTATTGCTATTGGTCTTTCCGCCGTGGCGGAAGGCACCTCCATCATTACGGAGAATGTCTTCGAATCGCGCTTCCGTTTCGTCGATGAGATGCTCCGCCTTGGCGCCGACGCCCAAGTTGATGGACACCACGTAGTCATCCGCGGGCAGGAGCGTCTGTCTTCGACGCATGTCTGGAGTTCCGATATCCGCGCTGGCGCCGGGTTGGTGCTCTCTGCACTGTGCGCGGATGAGACGACCACCGTGCACGATGTCTTCCACATTGATCGCGGCTATCCCAACTTTGTGGAGAATCTCCAGGCCTTGGGGGCCACGATCGAGCGCACTCAGGAGGAAGAGCTCTACTAAGGCGCCGTGCTTGGCGACGTTTCCCCCGGTTCAATCTCGCGGATGAACTGGGGATTTGTTGTTTGTTGGGGGTGTGCGTATATTTATCGGGGTCGCCGCGAGGTAGCCGGGAGGTTAACTGGTGGTAGATGTTCGGGCAATGGTTGTTCGGCGGGTTTGACTTTGGTTGAGCTTGTTGGGTAGTGTTGTTCGGGCCGCCGCAAGAGGGTTAACGTTTGGTTAATTTTTGTTGTG
>NZ_CP160097.1:0-15908 GCF_046895345.1 Corynebacterium aurimucosum
AGCGCTATCGAAGCAGCAATCGCTGTCAGCGATTTCATCATCCTTCCGACTCGTTCTGCCGCAGCTGACCTCTCCCGTGTGTGGGAATTGCGCGACGCAGTCAGTGGGACACCGCATGCAGTTTTGCTGACGTTCGCCAGGAAGGGCACCAGTGCCCTTGACGCTGCGCGAGAAGCACTCGACGCAGAGCAAATGCCTCACTTTAAAACCGAAATCCCGCTACGCGAGGACATGCACCTAGCTTTCGGTTACTGCCCAGGACCAGACATGCACGGCTATGAACAGGTCGCAGACGAACTCATGGAGATGATGAAATGAGCACCAGCAAAGAACGCGCCAGAGCGCAGCAAGGCCCGCGAACCTCGTCGAAGAGATCCGTAAAGCCGACCCCGACAGCGGAGAAGAAAACAGTACGAAGCGCGTTCCACCAACCCACCGGCCGCGACTACGTCAAGAAGATGACCGTCGAAATTGATCGCGACCTTCACGCCGAACTCAAAATCATCGCCGCGAAAAAAGGTGTGACCATCCGCGAGATTGTCAGCACCTACCTCGAAGAATACGTCCACAACAATAAATAAGGGTTTACAGGTTTATGGTTATACAGGTGCTGTAAACCTGTATAACTGTATGCACATTGCTTCGGGAGGGACGCCACCAGAAAGAAAAGGCCGCGTCACTAGGACCTGCTCCCTCTGCATTTGGCGAGCGGGGCGACCACAACAGTGAAGCTTGCTAGCGCGATGCTTCACGTGGGCCAGTAGACCCGATAACCCCAACCGAGGTCCAAGTCGGTTGGGGTTATTTTTCAAGACTGACTGCGTGTACTGCATTCAAGCTGCTGCATGAGCTCTAAACAGAGCAATACGAAAGGGCATCAACGTAGCACTGGAGGATATGCATGAGCACGTGGGTTGATAAAAAGCGCAGGTATTCCTACACAGACCAAAGCGGTTACATAGGGATAGCTATATGTAATCGCAGGTAAAAGGCGTATTTCTCGCGTGTCATGACTAATGAATGACACTGATGTCATTTACTCTTGGTGGAAGACATCTTAAAACGAAGAAAGCCACCGGGCGGCAACCCGATGACTTTCGCTTATCACCCAGCACAACCTGGGAGAAAGCATGACCATGAGTTTACCTACTCAAGCGCACTTTGCGCACATTAAAACGCCGACCCGTGTCGAAATAGACCGTGGCGGACTGGATAACACCCCAGCATCCGCCAGCGACCGCGATCAACTCCGCGAGCATCTAGGCCGCGAGGTACTCCACGGGTCTATCGGACGTGACTTCTCCAGGACATACATCCGTAAACCCGACGGCACGAATTCCCCACGCATGTACCGCTTCGGCACCGATGCTCTAGGACGATGCGAGTACGCCATGCTCACCAATAAGCAGTACGCCGCCGTCCTAGTCGTCGACGTAGACCAGATAGGAACAGCCGGCGGCGACCCCGCAGACCTGAACCCCTATGTCCGCGACGTGGTGCGCTCACTTATCGCCCACAACATCGGGCCAGCCTGGGTAGGAATCAACCCGACTAACGGCAAAGCACAGTTCATCTGGCTTATCGACCCCGTCTACGCTGACCGAGATGGTCAATCTGCACAGATGAAGCTGCTAGCAGCAACCACACGCGTACTAGGCGAGCTATTAGACCACGACCCGCACTTTTCCCACCGATTTAGCCGCAACCCCTTCTACACGGGCAAAGCTCCTACCGCTTATCGTTGGTACAGACAGCACAACCGAGTGATGCGGCTTGGAGACTTGATAAAGCAGGTAAGGGACATGGCAGGACACGACCAGTTCAACCCCACCCCGCGTCAACAGTTTTCCTCCGGCAGGGAACTAATCAACGCAGTTAAATCTCGACGTGAGCAGGCCCAAGCCTTCAAAGCCCTAGCCCAGGACGTAGACGCAGAAATCGCTGATGGTCTCGACCAGTACGACCCCGAGCTTATCGACGGGGTACGAGTGCTCTGGATTATCCCAGGCACCGCAGCACGCGACGAAACAGCCTTTAGACACGCACTTAAGACTGGTCACCGTCTGCGCCAACAAGGCCAACGCCTCACCGATGCCGCAATTATCGACGCCTACGAACACGCTTACAACATCGCGCACACCCACGGCGGCGCAGGACGCGACAACGAGATGCCACCCATGCGTGACCGCCAAACCATGGCTAGGCGAGTGCGCGGGTACGTCACCCAGTCCAAGAGCGAGGCCTATAGCGGCTCTAGCGCTCCAGGGCGAGCTACAAGCAGTGAACGCAAAGCACTAGCCACCATGGGACGCAGAGGCGGCCAGAAAGCCGCACAACGCTGGAAAACCGACAGAGACGGGGAATACGCTCAGACAGCAAGGAAGAATCTCCAGCGTGCAAATTCACGACGCGCAGCTAAAAGCAGAGTTAGCAAACGAGACATCGCTAACTACTTCGAGACCACATTCATAGATACAGGAACTTGGCCAACTTCAGCAGAAGCGATGAAAGAGTTCAACGTTTCCCGGCCGACCGTCTCTAGGGCATTAAAAGAAGCCGGAATCACTCTTCCTCGGGGACGTCGGACGTCTCAGAAATAAATGTATCAGGCCGTAGGCAATATACGGTTCCCCTGCCGCTAGGCAGTTAGATAAAACCTCATGTGAAGAAAACCTTCCCTTTGGCTGCTGAGCTCTGGACTCAGAAGGAGTTCTCCAGCAGTTAGTATCACCATGGTGAGGAAAGATTGGGGAGTTTCCTTTATTGCGTGCCTTCTAGCCGATCTTTGAGGCTGGCGGCTAAATCGAGAAGCTCGACTGAATTATCTGCGGACCGCTGTTGAGACAGGTTCCGCTGTGTGGCGCACACAAGCGTTGCGAGCCTTCCAGCGTCGCGGGCCAGTAGGGAAGTGGCAGGCAGTTCCGCCTGTATTACCTGCAGATGCTTGGCGGCGCTGTTGGCAGCGTCTAGCGCGTACTCGTAGTCTCCAGTATCCCCGTGGGCTTTGATAAACAACGCGCACAGGTGCGCGCCCTGGGCTTCACGAACAATGCCAGCCACCGCTTCACCCCCTTACCTTCGATCAACGACAACGCGCGCCTAGACCCCGACATTAGACATATTCTTTTTGAATGGGTTCCGGCAAAAATACACCTAGCGAAGAAACCGCACCAGAAGACATTTCCCCGAAAGAACACAATGCACTAGATAGGGGATCCTCTACAGAGAATCATTCCGAACAGAAGAAAGATGTCGCACAAAGCGCAAGTGGCGCTTCGCTTGCTTGTCCTAAATGTCTCAGCGGCTTTCGGGGATTGATTACCAAAAGTCAATGGCTCCGCAACGTTGGGGTGTCGCTCTTCGTGACCGCCCTGTTTGCGATAGCGCAGATTTGTTTTGCTAATACTCAAGCAGATACAGCAGAGCGACTCGAAAATCTGCGATACGTTCGCGATCGATCTCAAGTGACGACACCAATTGATTTATCACCCCAGTGTCTAAGAACTGGCGAGTTCATACCCATCCCCGAGTCAACAACTACGAATTCCTCCGCAGACAATAAAGACCATTTCACTCCAGAGCTTCCTTTTAAAGGCTTTGATCTAAAGGGACAGAACTTGAGCGGGCTTTGGCTTAATTGTGCAAACTTTAGTGAAGCAAACCTCGAAGGAGCAGACTTAAGCAACACATATTTAATAGGCGCAAAGCTAAGCGGAGCGAATCTAAGAAACGCAAATTTGAGACACTCGCAGCTTCAGCTAGTGCGACTAGAGAATGCCGATTTGAGCGGTGCAGATCTGAGCGGAGCGAACCTATCGGGAACTCCTGCAGACCTTTCGATTCTTGAAACTGCAACTTTGTACGAGACCACTCTCCCAGAGGACAACCTAGGGCTAACACAGCAACAGAAAGAGCGGTTACAAGAGTTAGGTGCGACTTTCACTAAGGAAGAAGACGAAGAGCCATAACGCTCACGCCCAAATTGGGTACACCCATATTCATCGCGTGCGCGACCTCTTAGACGCAGTACGCGGCACTCACCAGGAGGAGCGTATGAGCAGCGGACGCGCCCGCATCGAAGCCGCCCGAGCTGCTGCGCGCAGCACTCGCCAAGCCGACGAGAACGCGGCGGCTCACCCCAGCGACATCGTTGACGGAATCCGCGTTTACTGGTCAGAACCCGGCATTGCCATGCGCGACGAAACCGCTTTTAGGCATGCTCTGCGCAGCGGATATGAGCTAAAAGTCAGGGAAAACGGCTCACCGATCGCGCCATTATCGACGCGTACCTCACGGCGTATCAGACCGCCCAGGAAATCGGCGCAGGACTACGCCCCTCCGAGATTCCGAGTGTGCGAGACCTAGACTCCATGGCGCGACGAGTACGCAGCTACGTCTACGCCGGAAAGTCCGTCGAGTCTGAGCGCATGACCGTCGCACAGTCCTCGGCAGGCCGCAAAGCTCTCGCCACGATGGGACGCAAAGGCGCTAAGACCTCGAACGCGAAGCGATGGGCTAACCCTGACAGCGAGTATGCACAACGCACTCGCACGACCCTGGCGGCGGCGAATGAACGTCGCAAGGTGAGCGCAACAGCTGACCAATTCGCTATCGCTAGTTGGTTCCTCAAGGCGAACGCAGAGACCGGAGAATGGCCGACTATAGCCGAAGCAATGGCCGAGTTTCGATGCTCCAGGAGCACAGTTAATCGTGCGCTACAGAACGCTGGAATCGTCCTTCCGAGAGGTCGAAAAAAAGGGGCAAAAATAAAATGTGTCAGGCCGTCAGCGGGAACGGTTCCCCCTACGGAGTAGGGCATGGCCCCCTTTTTTGACCCCTCCTGACCCCAAAAAAGACCCTCCTGAAAACGTCCCAAGCCGTAAACCAGCGCGTGGTGCAAGCCGTAAAGCCCACTGTCGAGCTGCCGCCCGAGCCGTCCGGCTCGGTTGCCCCGGTTCAGTCCTCGCGCGCTCAAGCGCTTAGAAGCGTCTGCCCCTCCGTGGGTACCGCCGCCGGGTCTTTAATCGCTTAGACGGACACACAGCGCGCCGTGTGAAGCCGTCACACTGCCCTGCAGGCCTGACAAGCGCAGACGGGGCGGAATGTGTCCAAATATGTTGCTGGCCCACCGGGCAGTCTTGCGGCGGTCTGTCGCCTGATTTTCGGGCCGGAGGAACCGGCCCGAGCCCACGCCGCGAAGCGGCTTGGGAGACACACACTATATGCACTCTTAGTGACATCGGGTGACCAGGCGTTTTAGTGCCTGGCAGGTTTTATCGCACGTGCGATAAAGTGGGGGCATGGCGACCCAAAAAGAAGTCTGCGAAAGGTGCGGCAAACCAATCCCCCAACGGACGGATCCACGTGGGCGGCAGACGCGGTTTTGCTCGGGTGCATGCCGCGCAGCTGCGTCGCGCGAGCGTCGCGAGCGGGAGCATCAGGCGGCACTAGAGCAGGCGCGAACCCAGGCCGTGTTGACGCTTCGGACGCGCTCGGAGGAGTTGTCTGATGCAACGAGGGTGGTGCGTGAACTCACGCATGATTTGGTTGTGGGGCGAGAGTTTGGGGTTTCTGTGGAGCATCATGACCTGATTGCGGCTATTCGAGATTTTGCGGATGTGATGGATGCGCAGACCGTCGCAGCAGCCCCTACGCTCAATCGAGCACAGCGGCGTGCGCAGAAGAGTCGGCGTTAGGCCGTGCTCTATTTTTAATGCTCGTTTCTCGTTTGTTTGCGGAGCCGCGCGCCTGAAATTATTGGATTTATTTTACGATTGTTAACTATTTTTCCGCTCTTCTCTATGTGTAGAGTATCTTTCGGTGAATTTCTTTCACTGACGTATAAACACGAAAGGAGGGCTTACTATGCCTTGGGTAATTGGCGGCGCTGTGCTTGGCGGAATCCTGATTTTGAATTTCGTTAACGCACCGAAAGCTTGGTAAAAAGTTGGCCCTGCGGATGTTTTCATTCGCAGGGCCAATAGCTCGCTATGATTCATACTCATGATTACTGGCCTAATCGGCGTCAACGGGTCTGGAAAGACCACTTATTTAAAGCAATTGCACCGAAATAGCGGTGGCGGATTCCTGCCTGACTACCCTAATATTCCGCTAGAACTCAGCGCGGTGGAGCTGTTGTGGCGGGTGGGTGCAATGCGTAACATCGCGGACCCAAAGGGGCGTGCGGAGGAGCTGTGTTCCGCATTGCTTATTGATGGCGCTTTCGACCGAAACATTTCCACCTACTCGGCGGGAAACTATAAAAAGACAGCGTTGGCCACACTGTTAATGGAGCGCCCGGAGTGGCTGTACTTGGACGAGCCACTGGAGACTGTGGATGCCGTCTCGCAAGAGATTATCTTCGACATCCTGAAGGGCTTGAGCGAAGCTGGCACCCACGTTGTACTATCCACGCAGGACATTCAGTTGAGTCTCCGCCTGGAGGAAATCAAGGTTTTTTCGCAGCTCAAGGTGGTTGCAGAGGGTGCTCCAGTTGACGTGCTAGGCGAGTATCCCTTCAAAAGGTTTCTGGAGCTGTCTGGAATTGTCCTTAAGCCCAGGAGAATTGAATGGCTTTCGTAGTTCTACCGCACCTGCTGCGGGCTCGCTATGGCCACGAAGCTGACCGCATGGAGCGCTCCGTAGAATTCGTCCTCATCGTGGTGGTAATGCTTAGCTGTACTGCGTCTTCTGATATGCCACTGCAATGGCCTGGCGCGGTGGCGGCTGCCTTTTCGATGTCGGTCATCGCCGTGCAGACACTGGCGCAGTCGTGGCATGCATGGTCCCAGCCTCCCATCGCAGCTGACTCAAAGCTGCTTTATCGGGACTTCTTCCTAGCCACGCTATTGAGCGGGCCGGGCTTACTGACACTTGCATTTGGGCTTGTTTACTTCAATGCTGCGTTGATGCTTCCAGCGTTAGCCTGCATATTGGTCATCCTTGCCGTTTACCCGCGTCTCAACCGGTTACCAAAATCGATCGCACGAGTCCATACACCGAGGTTGCACGGCGTTCAAGCGTTGGCAGAACTCAAAGCCCTCCGCTCGCACGCGCTGTTGCAGTCTCTTCCCTATGGGGTACTGTTCATGTGCTTAGGACAAATCATGGCGTGGGGGTCGAGTATGCTATTCCCACTGGTTGCATGGTTCTTGGCTGGCATCTCATTCGGTCTCGCTGCACCAATTATTTACCGTGAGAAAGATGATGTCCCGATCGTATTCATTCGTGCTCAGGTAGGTTTCCACGAAACGGTGTCCTACCTCCATCTGGGTATCCCGCTGGTGTTCACCGCAGTGGCAGCGGCGGGCATTAGTAAGCAGCCGGCTTTCGGGGTGGCTGCACTATTCACGGCTTTGGCCGCATACTTTCTGGGTGGGCGCGTGGACATCGTTCCTGCGGGTGCACATACCTTGCGTTATCGGAGTGCCGCTCCCACTCCTACCATTCTGCTTGAGATGCTGGTACTTCTGGTTCTGCTGGGCGTGTGGTGGCTGTTCTTTTTTGCACTGTCGCTATTGCCATAGGATTGATATTCCTAGCTTAACGGTATTTGCGAGTCTGTTAATACTCTCCTGTCCTAGTGCCCAGCGTCGCTTACCGCTTCTATTACGAAAAGGATGAAGGTTCCATTTCTACTCTGGCAGTCGAACGTCTCCACAAGAGTTTTGGTGACAAAAAGATTCTTTCCGATTTATCTCTGCATGTTAACGAGGGGGATATCTACGGCTTCGTCGGCTCCAACGGCGCGGGCAAATCTACGACGATGCGTATCATCATCGGTGTGCTCCTGCCGGAGTCCGGAGAAGCGCTCTTCGACGGAAAGCCCATCGATGCAGACCTGCGTAAGCGCATCGGCTACATGCCGGAAGAACGCGGGCTCTATGGCAAGGAAAGTATTATTGACCAGCTGGTGTTCCTGTCTCAGCTGCATGGGATAAGCGCTTCCACATCGCGTGCGAATGCGTTTGAACTGCTGGAACGACTAGGACTGGTAGAACGCGCCCATGACAAGCTTGATTCTCTTTCCTTGGGTAACCAACAGAAAGTGCAACTGGCCGCGGCTTTGGTGCATTCACCCGACCTACTTATCCTCGACGAGCCTTTCTCTGGGCTGGACCCGCTGGCGGTGAATGCCATGGGCGATATCCTTGCCGAATACGCCCAACGCGGCGTTCCCGTTCTCTTTTCTTCGCATCAGCTGGACTTGGTGCAGCGTATCTGCAACAGAATTGGCATTTTGGCCGGGGGCAAGCTGGTGGCTGAGGACACCGTAAGCAGCTTGCGTTCTCAAGGGCCGCTGCGTTACCGCGTAGACATTTTAGCTCGTGGTTGGTATCCCGAGGGAGTTTCCGTGGTGTCGGAAGACAGTACTGGCGTGGTCCTAGAGCTGCCTGGGGAAGACAATGTTCAGCCCCTGCTCTGTGCTGCTCAGGCGGCGGGAGTCGTCACTGGTTTCTATCGGGTCGTGCCCGACCTTGCAGATCTATTCAGGAAGTACGTGTCATGACCAACTATTCTTCGCCCCATATTATCGCCACGGTTGCTCGCCGAGAGATCCGGAATTCTCTACGAAGCAAGGGGATTATGCTCACCCTCGTACTGGTTCTCGTGGCACTCGTGGGTGGAATCATGTTTGGCAGTCATCAGCTCAATTCGCCTGGTGCAGCTGCTAAAAAGACCGTTGCCGTGTCCAACATTGACCCCACCATCTTCGAGGGAACTGGATTTACAGCCATTTCAGTCGCTAACGCCGAGGCTGGCCGGCAGATGGTCACCGACGGTGACGCGGCAGCTGCTTTTTTCTTGGACAGCGATACTCTTGACTTTATACACAAGGGCACTGCTTTCTCGGAACTAGAGACGCTAGCGCAAACTGTTTCGCAGCAGATTTCTTTGTATCGAGCATTGGAAACCGTAGGCGTTAGCCCTGCGCAGCTGGCCGCGTCAGCTCCGATGCTCTCTGTTACAGAACACTATCTAGAAGCAGATAACGACGATAGGGCAAACCGAAATCAGTGGAATGTCTGGGCAGCTCTCATCGGTATCGTCATCCTAATGCTGGCGCTCACGCTCTTTGCGAATAGCGTGGGTTCACGCGTCACGGAGGAAAAGTCATCTAGAATCATTGAGCTCATCGTAGCTTCTGTGAAGCCGACCGACTTCCTGGCCGGAAAGATTCTAGGAAATGTCGTGTTTGGAACTGTAGCGACGGGAATCATCATTGGCTGCGGAGCCATCGCACTTAAAGTCTCGGGAATCTTGGGGGATAACCAATTCAGTTGGAGTATCGCCCCTGCGCTGTTGGTTGCCTTCGTATTGGGCATTACGTTCTTTTCCTCGCTTTATGCTGCAGCGGGAGCGATGGTGCAGCGTACCGAAGACCTTCAGTCCACTCAGTCGCCCATCATGCTGCTTATTTTCGCGGTCCTCTACACTCCCACGGTTTTCTTTACCCAGCTTGATAGCACCTGGATGCGGATCATAGCGTGGATTCCGCCTTTTTCTATTGGTCACGCACCGTTGCAATATGCGGCAGGCAACATGACGAGCTTGCAATTTAGTTTATCAATGCTTTTCATGTTCGCCCTTACTCTCATAGTGATCCGGGCTTCTGCCCGCATCTATACGACTGCCATCTTGTATAATAGCGCGCCACTGAAATGGCTCCAGGTGCTGAAGCCGCGCCGTAAATAGCCCTGCCGCAAACAGCTGAAATCCATTTGTCCTAAGCACATGAACAGTACCCCATAGGGAAGTGAATCCTGGTAAATCGATTAGTTTCCAGATTTGACACCTTGGTTCCATAATCACTCTTGAGATTGGCTCTAGGTGTTGAATGTTTCAAATGATGGAAAGGTTGAAAGTATGCCCAGGCGAGTGAAACAAAGATATATAGCAATTGGAATTTTGTTCATTGCTATATATCTCATTTGTTCCGCCCTGACAGAGGGGCAGGGCCAGGTGCTCACAAATGCTGCGGGATGTGTGTTGCTAGTGATTTATGTTTTGGGGCTGGTGTTCTGGAGACGAATTCCGGCCAACCATGTTGCTCTGGTGGTTGAAGAGGAAAATAGCATGAGGAATGGTCCTGAAAGCTCCCGCTGACAATTTAGTGGGCGATGCGGAGTCAATTATTTCCGTAGCCTAACTGCGCTTCCTTGTAGCCTTGTGAACACGCTGGGAGGGGTTAACCCGTTGAGGGCAGGTGTGGATGATGGTGAGATTAAGCATTCTTCCTCCTGCTGCGGGGGACAAAGAGGAGCTAAGGCATGCAGGCTGGAAATCTTAGTGAGGAGGTATGACTCCTTTAATCAAAACGCCCATGTCACAGTCGGTGAGGTGGCAATGGCTCCAGTAGCCAAGGCGTCGTAAGGTTCAATGACGATCTCGTGGCAACATGGCGGCTTGATATGCGCCATGCGGGTACACCCATCTGTACGCGCTGACCTGCGGCGTTGTGGGTTGTGCCGAGCGTGCTGCCGGAGTCCCTTTCAGTGTCCCTGGGGTAGGAGCGGCCGCATGAAGGTGCGCTCGTACCGCAGGACGCACTCGGACTCGTCTCGAATCCGGTCAGCGGCGATGAAGTCCGAGTGGGTGCCGAACAAGGTGCGGTACTGCTCGTAGGCAGCCAGGCTGGGGAAGCTGAACAGGGATTCCGCACGGTCACTCACACCTTCCGCGGGTAGGTAGTACCCGTGGTGGGTGCCGCCGTGTTCGTCGACATGCCGCATCCAAGCGCGGGCGAACTGTTCAAAGGCTGCGATCTGGTCGGGGTCGATGGTGTAGTGGACGACACAGGTGATCACATCCACAACGCTAGGCCCACAGGCGCTCATTGGGGAGCCTTTGTCTGTGCGCCTCGTGGTGCAGCACACCAATCTGCCTGGTTTACCTGCGGAAATGCGTCAGTTCGCCAAGTTGGCGCCGAGTTCAACGGTGAGAACTCCGACGGCGATGAGGAGGATGCCGAGGGCCATGGTTCGGGTGAGGGGTTCGTGGAAGATGACCCGGGCGAGGATCGCGGTGAGAGCTACGCCGGATGCTGCCCAGATGCCGTAGGCGACGCCAAGGGCCATGCCGTCGGCCAAGGCGAGACTTAAGGCGACGAACGCCACGAGATACCCCGCGATGACGCCGATGAACCATTTCTTCACCCGGCCACCGTCGGAGGCTCGTAGCGACATGGTCGCGACGACTTCGGACAAGATGGCGCCTGCGAGGAAGATCCATCTCATGAGTTGACTCCTGCTTCCTGGGCTGCGGTTTGCTGAGCTTTCTGGGAGCCGAGTTCGACGGTGAGGACACCGCTGATGATCGCAACCATTCCAAGACCCATCACAGCGGTCAGAGGTTCACCGAAAATCGCGGCGGATAGCACGGCGGCGAGCACGACCCCGCTGGCTCCCCAGATGCCATAGGCGACGCCGATCTGCATTCCTTCGCGCAGGCAGAAGGTGAGGAAGACGAAAGTGCCGATGTATCCGGCAGCAACCACGATGTACCAGGATGGGTGATTGAGCGCCGCCTTGAGAGACAGCGTCGCCGCCACTTCGGTAGTGATGGCGCCAGCGAGCAGGAACCACTGCTTCATGGGGTTGTTCCTTCGATCAGGGAGCGAATGCTGGAGACGACGGCTTCGAGATCCGCGCCGTGGAGGGTGGACACACCTGTGGCCTGGGCGCCCCAGAGTCCGTCGGCGGCGAGTCGGGCGGTGGTCAGCCTGGCTCGGGTGGCGGCGTCGAGATCGTCCGGGAGTTCGAGCCAGCGGCCCATCCGCGTAGTCCACGGTTCGGTGAGTTCGGGCCGATACGTCGCTTGGCCCCAGATGATGAACTCGGCGCGCTTGGCGGCCCCGTGGGCGGCGACGTGAACGTAGCTCAGGAGCCGCTCGGTGGCGTTGGCGTTCTCGAGGGGCTTGCCAAGGGTGGCAGTCATGTCGTTCTCGACGTTGGCCGCAGCGTGGTCGACGATCGCGGCGAGCAGTACGTCGCGGTTGCGGAAGTGATATAGCAATCCCGGTTTGGTGAGCCCGGCCTCGTGGGCCACTGCGTCAAGGGTAATGTCGCCACCCTCCGCTGCGTTCATGACGCGGAGGGCAGCTTCCAGGATCTCGGAGCGCTGACTGGTTCGCATATAGCTAACTTTACCATTTGGTAGGTGAAGCCTTCAACTGCGGGCGCTGGTAGGGGCACCTGGGGTACACCCTATTGTTACGCCGGTGTGCGGCAGAATGTTTCCTGTAAAATAGGGCCGTTCCTAGCATTGTTTTACACGTGTCTAGCGGGGTCTAAGCCTTATGTTTACAGAAAGTGGTGAGTGTGATGTTATCGTCTGACGGTTTCCATATTGAAAGTCATATTGACTCTGTACCCGCGTTGGCGCGGGTGAAAAATCTGCATGGTGGACTCTCGTCGGGGCAGCAGGCGTTGGGCAGGATTGTACAATCCTTGCTTGCTGACGCTGATGGCCTCGACGGTGTTCAGCTTTATGCCCTCTCGGATGCAATCGAGTCGTATCGTGATGCAGTCATAGAACAAGAGAATGCCGCCTTTAAACCTTCGCGGAGCGAAGACTAATGGTCAATGACTCTGGTTCGCATGGGCAGCGGGTGGGCTATATCCGTGTCTCCACGGTGGAGCAGAATAATCAGCGCCAGAAAGAACTACTCAATGCTTCCGGCAGGATTGACCGGTTTTTTGAAGATAGGATTTCCGGCCGCACCAAGACTGCCCGCCCTGGACTTGTCGAGTGTATGGCGTACGTGCGAGACGGTGACGAACTTGTCGTGTCGTCGATTGACCGTCTCGCCCGATCGCTGACAGATCTGCGCGGTATTGTTGATGAACTTACCGGCAAGGGTGTGACTGTTACTTTCCTGCATGAGAATCTCGCGTTTGCGAAAGACACGTCCGATCCGCGCGCGGATTTAATGCTCGGAATTCTCGGTAGCTTCGCGGAGTTTGAGCGGGCCATTATCCGCGAGCGCCAGGCGGAGGGGATTGCGTTGGCGAAAAAGGCCGGAAAGTACAAAGGCCGCAAACCCGCTCTTAGCCCGCAGCAAGTAGCGGAGATTAAACGGCGCATATTGGCAGGGGAGTCAAAGGCAGCACTAGCGCGGGAATTTGGGGTAACCCGTCCTACGGTGTATCGAGCATTGAAAAACACCTAGGGTAGTGCAGCCGTGATGGTAGATCAGCGCGCCCATGAGCCCCGTCATATGTCTTGCCATATGGCGGGACATATGTTTAGGCATATGCTAAAGCATATGTCGGCAGTTATGTAGCACTGCCAGCATTTTCGTGCGTCTAGATAGGGTGACAGGCAGAGAAATTAGCGGTGTTGAGTGCAGCTGCAAGTAGCACTGTACGGGTTTCCCCTCATGGACGGCTTTTATAAAGGCAGGGGTGAAATCATGCTTCTAGGTCTCGTCAGGGGTGGCTGCTAACGTTAGTGCCGGTTCACAATCATGCCCCGCCACCTGTGGTGGGGCGTGGGCGTGACTTCCTCGTCGGTGCGCGGTAAGGCCCGCGCGTGACGTGGTCTGTCCCGCGCGCCTTTTTCAGGCGAGCGGACAACCCTACGACGTAAAGGGAGGTAGACAATGGGTAAACACTCATTGGATACACCCGGTCGCAAAAGAAAAGACCTTGATGCCACCAAGCTTGACTGGCTAGATGTGGCTACCAAGGTCATAGTTCTTGTGACCGTAATCGTGAAGCTCGTTACCGCGATGCTTCACGTGGGTCTTTAGGCCCGAGGGTCTCAACGAGCTGGCACTCGTTGGGGCCCTTTTTATTGTGCAGCCGCAATTCAGGGATGAACTGTGCTGTCACTTTTTAGGCTAATGGGCGCGCGAAGGTTTCGCAATACTCCCACACTGAGCCCGTAGCCCTCCTTTTCTCTACTGCGGGCGGGAATCTGCGTATTCGTGCGCCCGCGAGTCCTGCCATATGGCGGAACATATGTTTAGGCATATGTTATAGCGTATGTTCCGCCATATGCTAAAGCATATGTTCTGTGTTATGCAGGTTTACCTGCTAGTTCTTGCGTTTAGGCGGAGTCCGAAAATGGTAATCCACAAGGCTAGTAGGCCGAAGGAGATGAGCAGTGCGGCCAGTTCTCGCGAGAGACCGGCCTGGGTGAAAAGGAAGGAGGGGACAAGGATCATTGCTGCGCTTATGCTGCCTCCAATTGAGGTGAATCGCATATGATCGTGTGGGACTTCGTAGCGTAGTGTCTGGATGGCTAGAGCGGTGGCGCACATCAGTGCAGCCAGGATGATGGCTATGTACATTTTCTCCTTTCCATGGGGTGGGATTGATCTTATCGGGAGGGTGTGCACGGCCTATGTGCTGAATTTTTCAGAAATTAGGGGGTGAATTTCAAAGGCGATATCCATCCGCCCGAGCAGAGAGGAGATTTACAGTGCTTGCCTGGGCGGGCAGTCAGCAGGTGAGCTTATATGCTTAGCAGTTATGGCCCCGACGACTGTTAAGGTTCTCGATGCCCGCGCACTCCATCCAGAACGCTCTTTAGCTGAGCACTGCAACCAGCTTGCCATGGCACCTGAGCTCATCAAGGCACACGACGCACTTGATCGAGAAGTAGACAAAGCATTTGGTGCATCCCGCAAACTGACTACTGAGCGTCAGCGCCAAGAGCTATTGTTCGCCAACTATGAGAAGCTCATCTCGAATCAGTAGGCCTGCGGGATGGTGAGTGCAACGCTATGCTTTTAGCTAGTCAGTAGTGCTGGCAAAGGGGGGCGAATCATGTACCCCTCGATTGCTCCCTGTGCGCCCCGTTGGCAAAGAACGCCGCCCGTCTTTCCTCGGAGGTTGGGGCGGCGTTCGCATTGGCTTAGCGGGACTCCTGTGCTCACGGATTTAGTGCTGCCGTGGAAGTCGTATGTGCGACTTCCTTGCCCCGTGTGATTGTCGCGTTCTAACGCTTGCAGTTACCGCTAGCGATTGCCTGACACAACCAGAGTCGTCGTAGCAATTGCCTTTTTTCTTCTCTGTCCTTGCCCGACTAGAGCGCAAGCGCTCTACTCCATGCTAGACAACGCCCCCAGCAACGAGGGGCCGGAACTTTAATAAAAGTCCGTCCTCTTCCTCGTCTGCTCCGAACCTATGGTAAACAATGTTTACACAGTGTTTCGATGCTGCTGCGAAAAAATCTGTACTGCCACAAAGCAAACAGTAAACATTGTTTACCTAAGAGATGAAAGGACTGCCGGTTATGGTTCAAGGACCCCACAAGTCAGGGCGAGTGGTATCTGTACGGATGCCAGAAGACATCATCGAGCGCTTAGACACTTTATGCGCCCGCACTGGCCGCAGTCGCGGCTTCTACCTCAAGATGGCAGTTACCGCGATGCTTCCCCAGTTGGAGGAATACCACTGGGAACACGTCGCAGCAGACTTTGAAGAAAAGAGCATTGAAAACGAGTTCTACCGCGTCATGCTCGCCGGACTATCTGCCGAGCATGACGATAAAGAAAACTAAAACCCCAACTGCCAGCACGTTTAGAGATTACAGCAAACTGTATAACCGTATGCCTGGAAAGCTGTAAAGACGTATTTACTGAAACCTGTAAAATGGTAAACGGACGCATCCACCTAGGAGAAGACATGATCATTACCGCCATTAACGCCAAAGGTGGCGTCGGCAAGACCACCACAACTATGTTCCTTGCCACGGTTTTTGCCAACCGGGGAAAGACTGTGACCGTCACAGACTTAGACCGACAGGGCTCAGCTCTTGAATGGTCTGAGCGTGCAGAAGACGGAGGAATCCCCTTACCCTTTGAGGTTGAACTGTCTATCCCCAAGCGCGTCGATAGGCAGGCAGCACTCGTCGGAGATGATGAGTTCATGTTCATCGATGTCCCGCCAGGAGATGAG